>NZ_CAHS01000025.1 GCF_001050515.1 Erwinia piriflorinigrans CFBP 5888 | reverse complement strand
TGCTGGCACGCTTCCATCCGCGCCACTATCGTCTGGATCTCGGCCAGGCCCCGCTGCTGCGCCTGATCGCCGCGCGCGACGGTGACGGCCGCTGGTACGCGCTGCAGCTGTGGCATCACCTGATCGGCGACCATGCCGCGCTGGCGATCCAGCAGGAAGAGATTGTCGCTTTCTGCACCGGTCGCGCAGACAGCCTGCCGTCACCAACGCCTTACCGTAACCTGATCGCCCAGGCCCGCCTTGGCGTCAGTCAGCAGGAACATGAGCAGTTCTTCCGTACCATGCTCGGCGATATCGACACGCCCACGCTGCCCTTCGGGCTAAGCGACGTGCATGCCGACGGTCAGGGCGTACGTGAAGCGCACCTCGCGCTGCCGGATACCCTGAACCGTGGCCTGCGTGAGCAGGCGCGCCAGCTTGGCGTCAGCCTGGCCAGCCTGTGCCACCTCGCTGGCGCACGCCAGCGGCAATAGCCAGGTGGTGTTCGGCACCGTGCTGCTCGGTCGCCTGCAGGCAGGGCCGGAAGCGGACCGCATCCTCGGTCTGTTTGTTAACACGCTGCCGCTGCGGCTGAATATTGACCAGCGCGGAACGCGTGAAGCGGTACAGGAGACGCACGCCGCCCTGAGCCGTCTGCTGGGCCATGAACATGCCTCGCTGGCGCTGGCGCAGCGCTGTAGCGGTATTGCCGCCCCGGCTCCGCTGTTCAGCGCCCTGCTGAACTACCGTCACAACGACACCGACGTCACGCAGCCGCTGATTAACGGGGTTGATATTCTGACTATGGAAGAACGCACCAACTATCCGTTCGTGCTTTCAGTCGAGGACAACGATCGTTCGCTGGGACTTACCGCCCAGAGCGTGGCGGACGTGCCGCCGGAACGCATCTGCGCCCTGATGCAGCAGGCGATGCTGTCGCTGCTTGCGGCGCTACAGCAGTCGCCAGAAACCCCCGTTCGCCATCTGAACATCCTGCCGCCGGAAGAGCGCCGCCGGCTGCTGCTGGACGCCAACGTCACCCCGGCCGACCCCGGCACGCGCTGCCTGCATCAGCGCCTTGAGCAGCATGCCGCCCGCAGCCCGCACGCCGTGGCGCTGGCCTGGGATGGCGGTACGCTCAGCTACGGCGAGCTTAACGCCCGCGCCAACCGCCTTGCCCACCGCCTGCTGGCCGAAGGCGTGCAGCCCGACAACCTGGTGGCCCTGTGCGCCGACCGTTCGCCGCAGCTGATGATCGGCCTGCTGGCGATCCTCAAGGCCGGTGCCGCTTACCTGCCGCTCGACCCCGCCTATGCCGGAGAGCGCCTGGCGTATATTCTCGACGATGCGCGCCCCGCGCTGCTGCTGGCCGATGAGGCCGGACGCGCCGCCCTCGGCGACACCGCGCTCAGCGCCATCGCGCTGGAGCGCGCGTCCGACGACGACGCATGGCCGGCGGAAAACCCCGGCTGCGCCGTCGCCCCGCACCATCTCGCCTACGTCATTTACACCTCCGGCTCCACCGGCCAGCCGAAGGGCGTGATGGTCGAACACCGCCAGGTGGATCGCCTGTTCCACGCCACCGCGCCAACCTTCAGCTTCAGCGAGCGCGATACCTGGTGCCTGTTCCACTCCTTCTCGTTTGACTTCTCCGTCTGGGAGATCTGGGGCGCGTGGTACTACGGCGGACGGCTGGTGATCGTCCCGGCGGCGGTCACCCGTTCCGCCCCCGACTTCGTGCGCCTGGTGTGCGAGCACCGGGTCACGGTACTTAACCAAACGCCCTCGGCGTTCAGGGCCTTTGCCCGCGCCGAAGCCGACAGCGGCCTGAGCCATCAGCTGCGCTGGGTGATTTTCGGCGGCGAGGCGCTGGAAACCGCCAGCCTGCGCGAATGGTATCAACGCCACGCGGAGGATGCGCCACGGCTGGTCAATATGTACGGCATCACCGAGACCACCGTACACGTGACCTGGCACCTGCTGACCCGCGCCGATACCGAACTGACGCACAGCCCGGTTGGCCAGCGCATCGCCGATTTACGCCTCTATCTGCTGGACGAACGGCAGCAGCCGGTGCCGACCGGCACCACCGGTGAGCTGTACGTCGGCGGTGCCGGGGTGGCACGCGGCTACCTGAACCGCCCCGAACTGAGCGCGGAGCGCTTCCTGCCCGACCCGTTCAGCCCGCTTCCCGGCGCACGCATGTACCGCGCCGGTGACCTCGCACGCTACCTGCCCG
>NZ_CAHS01000024.1 GCF_001050515.1 Erwinia piriflorinigrans CFBP 5888 | reverse complement strand
AAAAAAATGCCTGAACTTTCGCTCAGGCATTCTCTTCAAATATGGTGGTGAGAGAGGGGTTCGAACCCTCGATACGTTGCCGTATACACACTTTCCAGGCGTGCTCCTTCAGCCACTCGGACACCTCACCATATTGTTTCTATCAACCGCTGGGGCTGACGGGGCGCTACTATAGGCAGTAGCGGTGAGTGGGTCAAGCAGTATTTTCCTACCGAGCGGGCGTTTGCCTAACTCGTAAGCAACCAGAATATCGGGTAGGCCGTCGTATCTCGTTGCCATCTTCTGGTCATCTGTCTGACATGAAAATGAAACAGTTGTATCGCAAACTTGCCTCCTGAAATATTTTGCAAAATTTATTTATGGAGATCGCTGGTATGAAACATAAAGTCTTTGCCCTTTCAATCCTAAGCTCACTGATCTGCTCTTCTGCCGTTGCCGATATTGCAACCTGGCACCGTGCCGCCCAGGGCGATATTACCCAGCCGGGCGGCGCTCGTCGTCTTGACAGCGATCAGACTGCAGCGATCAAGGCTGCTTTAAGCAACAGCAGGGCGAAAAATGTCATTTTGTTGATTGGTGATGGTATGGGTGACTCGGAGATCACCGCAGCACGTAACTATGCTGAAGGGGCGGGCGGTTTCTTTAAAGGCATCGACGCGCTGCCGCTCACCGGGCAGTACACCCACTATGCATTGGATAAGAAAACGCATAAACCTGACTACGTCACCGATTCCGCAGCATCGGCTACCGCCTGGGCTACCGGGGTCAAATCCTACAACGGGGCTATTGGGGTCGATGTGACTGGCAAGGATCATCCCACTCTGCTTGAGCTGGCGAAAGCCGCAGGCAGAGCGACCGGGAATGTCTCTACCGCCGAGCTGGAAGACGCGACGCCTGCGGCGCAGATTGCCCATGTGATTTCACGTAAATGCTATGGCCCGGTGAAAACCAGCGAGCTGTGTGCAACCAATGCCCTGGAGAATGGCGGAAAAGGATCGATAGCCGAGCAGCTGTTGAATGCGCGTGCAGACGTCACTTTCGGTGGGGGCGGAAAAACCTTTGCGGAGACGGCACGCGGCGGCGAATGGCAGGGTAAGACTCTGACAGAGCAGGCGAAGCTGCGCGGCTATCAGCTGGTCAGCGACTTGGACGGCATGAATTCGCTGGGGAACGCCAGCCATGAGAAACCGGTGCTGGGGCTGTTTGCCGACGGCAATATGCCGGTGCGTTGGAAAGGGCCAAAGGCCAGCTATCACGGTAATCTTGACGGTAAACCGATTAGCTGTGAAGTTAACGTCGAACGTCCGGCATCTACGCCGACCCTCGCGCAGATGACCGAAAAAGCCATTACGCTACTGAGCGCTCATCCGCAGGGCTTCTTCCTACAGGTTGAAGGTGCCTCAATTGATAAGCAGGATCACGCGGCGAATCCGTGTGGGCAGATCGGCGAAACGGTCGATTTGGATGAAGCGGTGCAAAAGGCGCTGGAGTTTGCCCGTAAGGACGGTAACACGCTGGTGATCGTCACCGCCGACCACGCTCACTCCAGCCAGATTATCTCTAACGACAGTAAGGCACCTGGTCTGACGCAGACGCTGGTCACTAAAGATGGCAGCCCTATGACCATCAGCTATGGCAATTCGGAAGAAGAATCACAGGGGCATACTGGCACCCAGCTGCGCATTGCTGCCTATGGGCCACATGCGGCGAATGTCGTGGGGCTGACTGACCAGACGGATCTGTTCTATACCATTAAGGCGGCGCTGGAGATCGATTAGGAGATATTCCCTCCCGCAGAACGGACATAAAAAAAAGCCCGAACGTGAATTCGGGCTTTCTCTTTAAATATGGTGGTGAGAGAGGGGTTCACTCGCAGACTACTCGTCTCATCCATGAGACTCGCCCTTCGGGCCGACGCAAGCGTCGTTCAAAAACGTTCCCGACGTTTTTGTCCCTGTGCCCCGCCCTGGCGGGCAGCCTGCGGCTGTGCAAA
>NZ_CAHS01000023.1 GCF_001050515.1 Erwinia piriflorinigrans CFBP 5888 | reverse complement strand
AGCGGTGAGGATCGGTCAGCGATCGTCTTTCCGATCCCCTGAATTGCCTTTTATGGCTAAGAGTTTTGTAAATATTGCTCTTTTTTGCCGGTTTTTCATCCCATTCTCTGTGGATAACATGGCTAACTACCGGGTGAAAACCGGTGTTTATCCCAATAACAACTTGGTAGCCTGGCTAAGCCTGTGCATAACATGCCATTTTGATCCCAGCTTATACGGATCGGGATCACCGATCGTTCACAGTTAGTGATCGTCAGTAACGCGTTGATCGTCATTGGTAAAAAGCGCTTATCCACAGAGATCGTCGATCCTAATAGAAGATCTAATAAAGAGATCTCTAAATAAAAAAGATCTTCTTTTTAATACACGAAGATCCCGACGCTTTCCCCATCGTCTAAAGTTGAGTAGAATCCACGCCCTCAGCAACATCCCTTAATTCGCACAAGCCGCGAGGTGCAGTACCATGTTTTATCCAGATCCTTTTGACGTCATCGTGATCGGTGGTGGTCATGCGGGGACAGAAGCCGCTATGGCCGCTGCTCGTATGGGTCAACAAACCCTGTTATTAACCCACAACATCGACACGCTGGGACAGATGTCCTGTAATCCGGCAATTGGTGGCATTGGGAAAGGACATCTGGTTAAAGAAGTGGATGCACTGGGCGGGCTAATGGGCCATGCCATCGACCAGGCAGGTATTCAGTTTAGGATACTAAACGCCAGCAAAGGGCCTGCCGTCCGTGCCACCCGTGCTCAAGCCGATCGCGTGTTATACCGTCAGGCCGTTCGCACCGCACTGGAGAATCAACCTAATCTGATGATCTTCCAGCAGGCGGTTGAAGATCTGCTGGTGGAAAACGATCGTGTGGTGGGCGCAGTCACCCAGATGGGCCTGAAGTTCCGTGCAAAAGCCGTGGTGCTGACCGTAGGAACCTTCCTCGATGGCAAAATTCATATCGGCATGGATAACTACAGCGGTGGTCGTGCCGGAGATCCACCATCGATCCCACTGTCACGCCGTTTGCGTGAACTACCGCTACGCGTAGGTCGTCTGAAAACCGGAACGCCTCCGCGTATTGACGCCCGCACAATCGATTTCAGCGTGCTGGCCCCTCAACATGGCGATACCCCCTTACCGGTCTTCTCCTTCATGGGAAGTGCGAGCCAGCATCCACAGCAGGTGCCTTGCTACATCACCTACACCAATGAGAAAACCCATGAGGTGATCCGTAACAACCTCGATCGCAGCCCGATGTATGCTGGCGTGATTGAAGGTATCGGCCCACGCTACTGCCCATCGATCGAAGACAAAGTGATGCGCTTTGCCGATCGTAATGCACACCAGATCTTCCTCGAGCCGGAAGGACTGACCAGCAACGAAATTTATCCAAACGGTATCTCCACCAGTCTGCCGTTTGATGTACAGATGCAAATTGTTCGTTCCATGCACGGCATGGAAAATGCGAAAATCATTCGCCCTGGTTACGCTATCGAATATGATTATTTCGATCCGCGCGATCTTAAACCGACGCTGGAAAGTAAATATATCCAGGGTCTGTTCTTTGCCGGACAGATAAACGGCACCACCGGTTACGAAGAAGCGGCCGCACAGGGGCTGTTAGCCGGATTGAATGCCGGTCGTCTTTCTGCGGACAAAGAGAGCTGGGCACCACGTCGTGACCAGGCTTACCTCGGGGTGCTGGTAGACGATCTCTGTACTCTTGGTACCAAAGAGCCGTACCGCATGTTCACTTCGCGTGCTGAATATCGTCTGATGCTCCGTGAAGACAACGCCGATCTGCGCTTAACCGAAGCGGGTCGCGAGCTGGGCCTGGTCGATGATGCCCGCTGGGCGCGCTTCAATGAGAAGCTGGAAAGTATTGAACAAGAGCGCCAGCGCCTGCGTGATATCTGGGTGCATCCTAAATCCGAATGCGTGACTGAAGTTAACGCCGTCATCAGTGCAGCCCTGACCAAAGAGGCCAGCGGCGAAGATCTGTTGCGTCGCCCGGAAATGACCTATCTGCAACTGATGACGCTGCCCCATTTCGCGCCTGCTCTGGCAGATACGCAGGCGGCAGAGCAGGTTGAGATCCAGGTCAAATATGAGGGTTACATTGCCCGCCAGCAGGAAGAGATCGACAGACAGCTGCGCAATGAAAATACCCTGCTGCCAAGCAATCTCGATTATCAGCAGGTTAGCGGACTTTCCAATGAGTCGATCGCTAAGCTCAACGACAGTAAACCGAGTTCAATTGGCCAGGCTTCGCGTATCTCAGGCATCACGCCTGCGGCGATCTCTATTCTGCTTATTTATCTTAAAAAACAGGGCCTGTTGCGTAAAAGTGCATGATTAATCAACTTTCGGCATTACTTAAAACGGCAGGGATTTCCCTGTCCGATCGACAGAAACAGCAGCTGGTCGGTTATGTGGAAATGCTGCACAAGTGGAATAAAGCCTACAACCTGACTTCGGTGCGAGATCCGCAGCAGATGCTGGTAAGGCATATTCTCGACAGCATTGTGGTGGAGCCACACCTGGCCGGCGAGCGTTTTATTGACGTCGGCACTGGCCCTGGACTGCCGGGCGTACCGCTGGCCATTGTGCGTCCCCAGGCGCACTTCACCCTGCTGGATAGCCTGGGTAAGCGCGTACGCTTCCTGAAACAGGTTCAACACGAGCTGAAACTGGACAACATCACGCCGGTACAGAGCAGGGTAGAAGACTTTGCAGGCGAACCGCCGTTTGATGGTGTTATCAGCCGCGCATTTGCCTCACTCAATGATATGGTCAGCTGGTGCCACCATTTACCGGGGCAGCAGGGACGTTTTTATGCCTTAAAAGGCGTGCTGCCAGGGGATGAAATCGCCGCGCTGCCAGCTGGTTTCAGGGTCGAAAAAGTTAGCCCGCTCATTGTTCCACAGCTGGAAGGTGAGCGCCATCTGGTGGTCATTGCGACCATCTGACGAATTTATAAGCCATTAATCATCGCCCTTTAGCCTGTTACTCCGTGCTGAAGGGCCTGATTTTCACCCATTATTCAGCGATTTTTGTTTTTTTTTGGAGAGGGAGCGTTTTTTTTTAAATAATTCTGCTGTGAAATGGCTCTCATCTTTTGCTCACTGACCGAAATTATTTGCATTCTACTGTTACATTTAACCTGTTTTTTACATTCGATTATCACTTTATTCATTTTTTTAATCGCTTTCGTTGGCTTATAGTCACCAATGAAAATATAAAGCTGTCATTAACCTGCCCTAACTAATGGGTTTTGCTGTGTTAAATAGTTGCTACAGAAGTCAACAGCCGCTTTTAATCGAAACAAAAGGGCATTTTTATAAAAAAGTATTTTAATTTTATGATTTTGTTGGCTTTTCAGGATGGGTGATACGATTTTTTCGTGAGCTTATCGTTCATTAATCCATCTTAATATTGCGGATTTGTGATCTTGGCCACGCTTTATGCGCAAGGAATGTCGCGAGTTGCAGAAAAAAAATCACCTATTGCCGCTGTTCAGGCTTTTCGAAAAAAGGCCGTCAGAAAGAAAATTAAATAATTGTTCACCTTTTCACTACTTATCGATTGAAATCACAGGTGCGCACCGTATAATTTGCACGGTTTTTGACGCCTTACTCTGACGAGCTAAGGCAATTAATGCGACACGCGGCATACCCCAAGCCGGGCAGGGGAGTTTCAACATCATGTCAGTGTCCCTTTACAAAGTGAAATTTGCTCGGACCGTGCTGTTGCTACAGCTGGTGACCTTCGTCGTAATCGGTGTGCTGTTTTCCTTTTTTAAAGATTTGACCTGGGGTGTATCCGCCTTTGCCGGTGGGCTGGCAGCCTGGCTGCCAAACGTGTTGTTTATGATTTTTGCCTGGCGTCACCAGGCGGGGCATGAAGTAACAGGGCGGCTTGCCTGGACTTTTGCGCTAGGTGAAGCGCTAAAGGTCATTGTTACTGTTCTCGTTCTTATCGTGGCGCTGGGTGTGTTTAAGGCGGTGTTTACGCCGCTGGGACTGGCCTGGTTATCGGTGCTGATGGTGCAAATCGTCGCTCCGGCTGTAATTAACAACAAAGGGTAAGAGGCATCATGGCTGCAGGAGAAATCTCTACGCCGCAAGAATACATAGGTCATCATCTGAATAACCTTCAGCTTGATCTGCGTACCTTCGAGCTAGTGAATCCGCACGACGCTCCGGCGACGTTCTGGGTATTAAATATCGACTCCATGTTTTTCTCTGTGGTACTGGGGCTGGTGTTCCTGGTGCTGTTTCGCCAGGTAGCGAAATCAGCGACCAGCGGCGTGCCGGGCAAATTACAGGCCGCTATCGAACTGGTTATCGGTTTCGTTGATAACAACGTGCGCGATATGTACCACGGCAAAAGCAAAGTTATCGCTCCGCTGGCTCTGACGATTTTCGTCTGGGTGTTCCTGATGAACTTCATGGACCTGCTGCCTATTGATTTGCTGCCGTATATCGGTGAGCACATCTTCGGGCTGCCAGCGTTGCGTGTGGTGCCTTCTGCCGACGTGAATATCACGCTGTCGATGGCGCTTGGCGTATTTGTTTTGATTCTGTTCTACAGCATCAAGATGAAAGGCATTGGCGGCTTTAGTAAAGAGCTGACTCTGCAACCCTTCAATCACCCGATTTTCATTCCGATCAACCTGATTCTGGAAGGCGTGAGCCTGCTGTCCAAACCGGTATCTCTGGGTCTGCGACTGTTCGGAAATATGTATGCGGGTGAATTGATTTTTATCCTGATTGCCGGTCTGTTGCCGTGGTGGTCACAGTGGATTCTGAGTGTGCCTTGGGCCATTTTCCACATCCTGATCATTTCGCTACAGGCTTTCATTTTCATGGTCTTAACGATTGTCTATCTGTCGATGGCATCTGAAGAACATTGATATTTTTCTCAACACTACTGCGTTTTAACTGAAACAAACTGGAGACTGTCATGGAAAACCTGAATATGGATCTGCTGTACATGGCTGCCGCTGTGATGATGGGCCTGGCGGCAATCGGTGCTGCGATCGGTATCGGCATCCTCGGAGGTAAATTCTTGGAAGGCGCCGCGCGCCAGCCGGATCTGATCCCTCTGCTGCGTACGCAGTTCTTTGTTGTAATGGGTCTGGTGGATGCAATCCCGATGATCGCTGTTGGTCTGGGTCTGTACGTGATGTTTGCTGTCGCGTAGTAAACCGATTGTTCATCGCACTGCGTCAGTGGATGCGATGAACGGCTTCTGCCGCCGTGATTTACAGCGGCAGAAAAAGTTAACTTAACAAGAGGCATTGTGCTGTGAACATTAACGCAACAATCCTCGGCCAGGCTATCGCGTTCATCCTGTTTGTAGCGTTCTGCATGAAGTACGTATGGCCGCCGCTTATGGCTGCTATCGAAAAGCGCCAGAAAGAAGTTGCCGACGGCCTTGCTTCCGCTGAACGTGCCAAGAAAGATTTGGATCTCGCGCAGGCGAGTGCGACCGATCAGCTGAAAAAAGCCAAAGATGACGCTCAGGTCATTATCGAGCAGGCGAACAAACGCCGCGCTCAGATCCTGGACGACGCTAAGGCAGAGGCTGAGCAAGAACGTAACAAGATCGTCACCCAGGCGCAGGCTGAAATTGATGCCGAACGCAAACGTGCACGTGAAGAGTTGCGCAAGCAGGTCGCGATGCTGGCTGTTGCCGGCGCCGAGAAAATCATTGAACGTTCCGTGGATGAAGCTGCTAACAGCGACATCGTAGATAAACTGGTCGCTGAACTGTAAGGAGGGAGGGGCTGATGTCTGAATTTACTACTGTAGCTCGCCCCTACGCCAAAGCAGCTTTTGACTTTGCTGTTGAGCATCAAAGTGTCGATCGCTGGCAGCAGATGCTGGCGTTTGCCGCCTCGGTGGCAAGCAATGAACAGATGACAGATCTTCTTTCCGGCGCACTGGCGCCGGAAGCGTTGTCTGAAACATTCATCGCGATTTGTGGTGACCAACTCGACGAAGCCGGTCAGAACCTGATTAAGGTGATGGCTGAAAACGGACGTTTACCCACGCTTACCGCTGTTCTGGAACAGTTCATCCAACTGCGTGCCGCACATGATGCGACCGCAGAGGTTGAGGTTATTTCTTCCACAACACTGAGTGACGAACAGCTGGCTAAAATCAGCGCCGCGATGGAAAAACGTCTGTCACGCAAAGTTAAGCTGAATTGCAAAATTGATAAGTCTGTAATGGCAGGCGTAATCATCCGTGCGGGTGATATGGTCATTGACGGCAGCGTACGCGGTCGTCTTGAACGCCTCGCAGACGTCTTGCAGTCTTAAGGGGACTGGAGCATATGCAACTGAATTCCACCGAAATCAGCGAACTGATCAAGCAGCGCATTGCTCAGTTCAATGTAGTGAGCGAAGCTCACAACGAAGGTACTATCGTTTCTGTAAGTGACGGCATCATCCGCGTACACGGCCTGGCCGATGTGATGCAGGGTGAGATGATTGCCCTGCCGGGCAACCGTTACGCTATCGCACTGAACCTGGAGCGCGACTCCGTAGGTGCAGTGGTGATGGGTCCATACGCTGACCTCGCCGAAGGCATGACGGTGAAGTGTACTGGCCGTATCCTCGAAGTGCCGGTTGGCCGTGGCCTGCTGGGCCGTGTGGTGAACACCCTGGGTGCACCTATCGACGGTAAAGGCGCTATCGACAACGACGGTTTCTCACCGATCGAAGTGATTGCTCCTGGCGTTATCGACAGACAGTCTGTCGATCAGCCAGTACAGACCGGCTACAAATCTGTTGATGCGATGATTCCAATCGGCCGTGGCCAGCGTGAGCTGATCATCGGTGACCGTCAGACCGGTAAAACCGCGATGGCGATCGATGCGATCATCAACCAGCGCGATTCCGGCATTAAATGTGTGTACGTGGCCATCGGCCAGAAAGCCTCTACCATCGCTAACGTGGTACGCAAGCTGGAAGAACACAACGCGCTGGCTAATACCATCGTCGTGGTTGCGACCGCATCTGAATCTGCCGCGCTGCAATACCTGGCTCCTTATGCCGGTTGTGCGATGGGCGAATATTTCCGTGACCGTGGTGAAGACGCGCTGATCGTATACGATGACCTGTCCAAACAGGCTGTTGCTTACCGTCAGGTTTCTCTGCTGCTGCGCCGTCCACCGGGCCGTGAAGCGTTCCCAGGGGACGTGTTCTACCTCCACTCCCGTCTGCTGGAGCGTGCTTCCCGCGTGAGCGCCGACTATGTTGAGCGTTTCACCAACGGTGAAGTCAAAGGTAAAACCGGTTCACTGACGGCTCTGCCGATCATCGAAACCCAAGCGGGTGACGTTTCTGCGTTCGTTCCAACCAACGTAATCTCGATTACCGATGGTCAGATCTTCCTGGAAACCAACCTGTTTAACTCCGGTATTCGTCCGGCGGTTAACCCGGGTATCTCCGTTTCTCGTGTGGGTGGTGCTGCTCAGACTAAGATCATCAAGAAACTGTCCGGTGGTATTCGTACCGCGCTGGCACAGTATCGTGAGCTGGCAGCGTTCTCTCAGTTCGCTTCCGATCTGGATGAAGCAACCCGCAAACAGCTGAGCCACGGTCAGAAAGTGACCGAGCTGCTGAAACAGAAACAGTATGCGCCAATGTCCGTAGCGCAACAGGGTCTGGTGCTGTTTGCCGCCGAGCGTGGCTTCCTGAATGACGTCGAATTGGCGAAAATCGGTAGCTTCGAAGCGGCACTGCTGGCTTATGCGGATCGCGATCATGCAGAGCTGATGGCTGATATCAACCAGTCTGGTAACTATAACGGCGAAATCGAAGAGAAGCTGAAAGGCCTCCTCGAAACGTTTAAAGCAACCCAGTCCTGGTAATGTCTGGCGGCTTGTCCCTTAGGGGGCAGGCCGCAAGGCTTTGAGGAGAAGCTTATGGCCGGCGCAAAAGAGATACGTAGTAAGATCGGCAGCGTGCAAAACACGCAGAAGATCACCAAAGCGATGGAAATGGTCGCCGCCTCCAAAATGCGTAAATCGCAAGAACGCATGGCGGCCAGCCGTCCTTATGCAGAGACCATGCGCAAAGTGATTGGTCACATTGCGTTAGGTAATCTGGAATACAAGCACCCTTACCTGGATGAGCGTGACGTTAAGCGCGTCGGCTATCTGGTCGTATCTACCGACCGCGGGCTTTGTGGTGGTTTGAACATTAACCTGTTCAAGCGAGTGCTGACGGATATGAAATCCTGGTCTGATAAAGGCGTCGAGAGCGATCTGGCGATAATCGGTTCTAAAGGGATGTCATTCTTCGGCTCTGTCGGTGGCAACGTCGTTGCTCAGGTCAATGGCATGGGCGATAAACCCGCGCTGTCCGACCTGATTGGCCCGGTCAAAGTGATGCTTCAAGCATACGATGAAGGCCGAATCGACAAGCTGTACATTGTCAGCAACAAATTTATCAACACCATGTCTCAGTCTCCACAGATCGTACAGCTGCTGCCGTTACCGCCAGCAGATGATGCGGAAGGCGTTGTGAAGAAGAGTACCTGGGACTATCTGTATGAACCCGATCCGAAAGCGCTGCTGGACACGTTACTGCGTCGCTACGTCGAGTCTCAGGTTTACCAGGGTGTTGTTGAAAACCTGGCCAGCGAGCAGGCCGCGCGAATGGTGGCGATGAAAGCCGCAACCGATAACGGCGGAAACCTGATCAAAGAGCTGCAGTTGGTATACAACAAAGCTCGTCAGGCCAGCATCACCCAGGAACTTACCGAGATCGTCTCGGGGGCCTCCGCGGTTTAACCAGGTACTGCTCAGGCGATGAAGCTGGCGGTAAAGGGGTGAGCCATGACGCGTTTACCTGGTAAGCAATTCAGGTGATCGGGTACCGCTAACCCCGCTGCGGCTTCATAAACGTCGGGTAGAAATGAATTAGGTAGAGGATTCAAGATGGCTACTGGAAAGATTGTCCAGGTAATCGGCGCCGTGGTTGACGTCGAGTTCCCTCAGGACGCAGTACCACAAGTGTACAGCGCCCTTGAGGTTAAAAATGGTGATGCTCGTCTGGTGCTGGAAGTTCAGCAGCAGTTGGGCGGTGGCGTGGTTCGTACCATCGCCATGGGTTCTTCAGACGGCCTTAAACGTGGTCTGGAAACCGTTGACCTTCAGCACCCAATTGAAGTACCGGTAGGTACTGCAACGCTTGGCCGTATCATGAACGTGCTGGGTGAACCAATCGATATGAAAGGCGACATCGGCGAAGAAGAGCGTTGGGCGATTCACCGCTCTGCTCCTTCTTACGAAGATCAGTCGAACTCTCAGGATCTGCTGGAAACCGGCATCAAGGTTATCGACCTGATGTGTCCGTTCGCCAAGGGCGGTAAAGTTGGCTTGTTCGGTGGTGCGGGTGTCGGTAAAACCGTCAACATGATGGAGCTGATCCGTAACATTGCGGCTGAGCACTCAGGTTTCTCGGTATTTGCCGGTGTGGGTGAGCGTACCCGTGAAGGTAACGACTTCTACCACGAAATGACCGACTCCAACGTTATCGACAAAGTTTCTCTGGTCTATGGCCAGATGAACGAGCCGCCGGGTAACCGTCTGCGTGTTGCGCTGACCGGTCTGACCATGGCTGAAAAGTTCCGTGACGAAGGTCGTGACGTACTGCTGTTCATCGATAACATCTATCGTTACACCCTGGCCGGTACTGAAGTATCTGCTCTGCTGGGTCGTATGCCTTCTGCGGTAGGTTATCAGCCAACGCTGGCGGAAGAGATGGGCGTTCTGCAGGAACGTATCACCTCAACCAAAACCGGTTCAATCACCTCCGTACAGGCCGTTTACGTTCCTGCGGATGACTTGACTGACCCGTCGCCAGCCACCACCTTTGCTCACTTAGATGCAACCGTGGTATTGAGCCGTCAGATCGCTTCTCTGGGTATCTACCCGGCAGTTGACCCGCTGGATTCCACCAGCCGTCAGCTGGATCCGCTGGTTGTTGGTCAGGAACACTATGACACTGCGCGTGGCGTTCAGTCACTGCTGCAACGTTATCAGGAACTGAAAGACATCATTGCCATCCTGGGGATGGACGAGCTGTCAGAAGAAGACAAACTGGTGGTAGCACGCTCGCGTAAGATGCAGCGCTTCCTGTCCCAGCCGTTCTTCGTGGCAGAAGTGTTTACCGGTTCTCCAGGTAAATACGTGTCTCTGAAAGATACCATCCGTGGCTTTAAAGGCATCATGGACGGCGAGTTCGACCATCTGCCAGAGCAGGCTTTCTACATGGTGGGTTCCATCGAAGAAGCCGTGGAAAAAGCGAAGAAACTGTAATCAGACAGCCCTGAATCATTCGGGCTGCATTAAGGGCAGCAAAAGCGTGAATCTGCATGTTACTCGAACGGGTGATGCGGATGACCGAGTAAGCCAACCCAGATGCAGCCTGAAGGTGAAAGGGGATAGTTTCCCTGGAGGTTAACTATGGCCATGACTTTTCACCTGGACGTTGTCAGCGCAGAACTGCAGATGTTCTCCGGTACTGTGCAAAGCATCCAGGTATCAGGTAGCGAAGGTGAGTTGGGTATTCGCCCGAACCACGCCCCGCTCCTGACCGCCATTAAGCCTGGTATGATCCGCATCGTTAAGCAGCACGGTGATGAAGAGGTGATTTACCTCTCCGGCGGCGTGCTGGAAGTGCAGCCTGGTGCGGTTACCGTTCTGGCTGACACGGCGATCCGTGGCAGCGATCTTGATGAAGCGCGTGCTCTGGAAGCGAAGCGCAAAGCCGAAGCGCATATGAACAGCTCTCACGGTGATGTTGACTTCGCGGTGGCGTCTGCGGAACTGGCTAAAGCGATCGCCAAACTGCGTGTGATCGAGTTGACCAAAAACGC
This sequence comes from Erwinia piriflorinigrans CFBP 5888, assembly GCF_001050515.1. GTDB lineage: Bacteria > Pseudomonadota > Gammaproteobacteria > Enterobacterales > Enterobacteriaceae > Erwinia > Erwinia piriflorinigrans. The sequence goes on along the minus strand of NZ_CAHS01000023.1, from coordinate 151,054 downwards.
GATGTAACTCAGGTTTAAGTAGTAGAAAGCCAGTCAGGAAACTGACTGGCTTTTTTTATGGTTTTTGCCCGCCGCATATTCCGGCGGCCGCAACCCTGATAACCAACGGCAGGTGCGCCAGAATATATGAGCCGCTAGCGACTTGAGATGTTTTTTTCCGAAAAATATGTAGTATTTGACGGGGTAAACCGCTTAACTTTCATTTCATAAAAGATTAGTCAGGATGTCTATGTCAAACCGCCCGATGAGCGTAGTGATCCTTGCCGCTGGCAAAGGAACCCGCATGTATTCCGACCTGCCGAAAGTGCTGCATTTACTGGCAGGGAAACCGATGGTGCAGCACGTGATAGACGCGGCCAGGAAGCTGAATGCGCAGCGCGTCAATCTGGTTTACGGGCACGGGGGGGAGCTGCTGAAAACGGCCCTCAACGATCGGTCCCTGAACTGGGTGCTACAGGCGGAACAGTTGGGCACGGGGCATGCGATGCAGCAGGCCGCGCCTTATTTTGCTGATGATGAAGACATTCTAATGCTGTACGGCGATGTGCCGCTGATATCCAGCGAAACGCTGCGCCGTCTACAGGAAGTCAAACCCGATGGCGGTATTGGCCTGCTAACGGTCAACCTTGATAATCCGACCGGCTATGGCCGTATCATCCGTGAAAACGACCGGGTGGTTGGCATCGTCGAGCAGAAGGATGCCGCACCTGAGCAGCTGGCGATCGGCGAAATCAACACCGGTATCCTGCTGGCGGGTGGCGCGGATTTGAAGCGCTGGCTGAGCAAACTGACCAATAACAATGCGCAAGGTGAATACTACATCACCGATATTATTGCACTCGCTCACCAGGAAGGCCGCCAGATTGAGGCAGTGCATCCGGCGCGCACCACTGAAACTGACGGGGTAAACAACCGTTTGCAGCTGGCAACGCTTGAGCGTGTTTACCAGGCTGAGCAGGCAGAAAAACTGCTGCTGTCCGGCGTGATGTTACAGGACCCCGCACGTTTCGACTTACGCGGCACGCTGGAACACGGTCGTGATGTGGTCATTGATACCAACGTCATTATTGAAGGCCACGTCAAACTCGGCAACCGGGTGAAAATCGGCAGCGGCTGCGTGATTAAAAACAGCGTGATTGCCGATGACTGCATCATCAGTCCGTATAGCGTGATTGAAGATGCACGGCTGGCTGACGAGTGCAGCGTTGGGCCGTTCGCCCGCCTGCGCCCCGGTAGCGAGCTGGCAGAAGGGGCACACGTCGGTAACTTTGTCGAAATGAAAAAAGCGCGGCTCGGTAAAGGCTCCAAAGCCGGTCATCTCAGTTATCTTGGCGATGCGGAAATCGGTGCTAATGTTAATATTGGTGCCGGCACCATTACCTGTAACTATGATGGCGTTAATAAATCGAAAACGATTATCGGTGATGATGTGTTTGTCGGTTCAGATACCCAGCTGATCGCGCCGGTTAGCGTGGCGGCGGGCGTCACTATTGCTGCCGGTACCACCATTATGAGAAATGTTCCGGCTGCCGGACTGGTCTACAATCGTAAAGAGCAGCAGCTGAACGCCAGCTGGCAACGCCCGCAAAAGAAAAAGTAAGCTTCTTCAGGTTGTGGTTTGCCACAGCCCGAAACCCGCAGTAAAGATAAAAATAATCCCCACTCTCTACAAGGCTCGGGGAACCGGAATATACCGGAATAATCAGGTCAGAAGACAACGCTGATGGCTAATCTGTCATCATGTCAGGAAAACTACTATGTGTGGAATTGTTGGTGCTGTAGCGCAGCGTGATATTGCAGAAATACTGCTGGAAGGGCTGCGTCGTCTGGAATATCGAGGCTATGACTCTGCCGGTCTGGCCGTTGTTGACGCTAACGGTCAGGCTACCCGCCTGCGCCGCGTTGGCAAGGTGAGCAACCTGGCTGCCGCAGCGGAAAATACGACGCTGTCGGGGGGAACAGGCATTGCGCACACGCGCTGGGCCACGCACGGAGAGCCGTCGGAGGGTAATGCCCATCCGCATATTTCCGGCGACATAATCATTGTTCACAACGGCATTATTGAAAATCATGAGCCGCTGCGCGAGCTGATGATCGGGCGCGGATATACCTTTACCTCCGAGACCGATACCGAAGTGGTCGCGCATCTGGTGAATTGGGAGCAGCAAAACGGCGGCTCACTGCTTGACGTGGTGCAGCGTGTTATCCCGCAGCTGCGCGGTGCTTACGGCATGGTTATTCTGGACAGCCGCGATCCGTCTACGCTGGTTGCTGCGCGCTCCGGCAGTCCGCTGGTGATTGGTCGTGGCGTGGGTGAAAACTTTATCGCCTCTGACCAGGTTGCACTGCTGCCGGTCACGCGCCGTTTTATCTATCTGGAAGAAGGCGATATTGCGCAAATTACCCGCCGTGATGTGATGATTGTCGATTGCAGCGGTGATGTTGTGCAGCGTCGCGAAATCGAATCGAATACGCAGTACGATGCTGGCGATAAAGGCGTTTACCGCCACTACATGCAGAAAGAGATTTACGAGCAGCCGGTAGCGATTAAAAACACGCTTAGCGGTCGCTTTAGCCACGGAGCCGTCGATCTCTCGGAGCTGGGCGTGAACGCTGATTCGCTGCTGGCAAGCGTCGAGCATATTCAAATTGTCGCCTGTGGCACCTCATACAACTCGGGCATGGTTTCGCGCTACTGGTTTGAGTCACTGGCGAACGTGCCGTGCGACGTGGAGATTGCTTCAGAATTCCGCTACCGTAAATCTGCGGTGCGGAAAAACAGCCTGCTGATCACCCTTTCCCAGTCCGGTGAAACTGCCGATACGCTGGCGGCACTGCGTCTGTCGAAAGAGCTGGGTTATCTGGGATCGCTGGCTATCTGTAACGTGGCTGGCTCCTCCCTGGTGCGTGAATCGGACCTGGCGTTGATGACTAAGGCGGGTACGGAAATCGGCGTCGCGTCGACCAAAGCCTTCACTACCCAGCTCACCGTACTGCTGATGCTGGTGGCAAAAATTGGCCGTCTCAAAGGCATTAATCCACAGGTGGAACAGGATATTGTTCACTCCCTACAGGCGCTGCCGAGCCGTATTGAGCAGATGCTGTCACAGGATGAACTGATTGCATCCCTGGCAGAGGATTTCTCTGACAAACATCACGCGCTGTTCCTCGGTCGTGGCGATCAGTATCCGATTGCGATGGAAGGGGCGCTGAAGCTGAAAGAGATCTCCTATATTCACGCCGAAGCCTACGCCGCTGGTGAGCTGAAACATGGCCCGCTGGCGCTGATCGATGCCGATATGCCGGTGATTGTGGTTGCGCCGAACAATGAGCTGCTGGAAAAGCTGAAGTCGAATATCGAAGAAGTGCGCGCCCGTGGCGGCCTGCTGTATGTCTTCGCCGATGCGGATGCCGGTTTTGCTAACAGCGAAGGGATGCGCATTATCCCGCTGCCGCATGTTGAAGAGGTGATTGCACCTATCTTCTACACCGTACCGCTACAGCTGCTCAGCTACCATGTGGCGCTGATTAAAGGTACTGACGTGGATCAGCCGCGCAACCTGGCGAAATCGGTGACGGTGGAGTGATGGTCAATCGTTAACGGGAACGGCTGAAAAGCCACGGTTAACGCAAAAAGCCCGGTAGCTGTTAAAACAGCGTACCGGGCTTTTTTTCAGAATATTGCGCCAGCCCCCGTATTGAGGCCGTATTTAAGATATGATAAACCCATCATAAGAAGTATTTTAATTTAATATGCATGACTATACCGTAAATAATAACAAATGAGCAGCATGCCATGCTAATATTCCATAAGTAATAAAAGGTGGGCATCCATTTAGTTAACTCAACGTTTTTGTTATCAAAAAAGCTATACGCTTTATCATCCCTTTTTACAAACAGGATCTTTTTTTCTCTTTTTAACCCTAAGAAAAAGTATACGATTGGCGCGGCTCCAAAAAAACCAACAAGGCAATGAAATGAATAAGGTGTTGGAAATATATATTCCTTCTGGAACAGAGATAATAAAGTGTAATATTTTTTTCTGTTAAATGCATACCATACTATCGATGCAATGAAACAGATGACACCGACAATGACAATGACCAAAGAACCATAATTAGCAATCATCTTACTTACCATAATCTTGAAATATCATATCCACACCAAATTCAGCTGCCTTGCTTCCAACGTAGCCACCAGCCATTGAACCCACTACTGCACATGCAACACCACCTGCTCCTGCTGTGACGATGCCTATGGCAGCACATGCAGCCAAACCAGCAGATGCACCTACCGTTCCGGAACCAATTCCCGCTGCTGTGCTTAACGTGAATTTTGTATACTCCTTAAATGCAAATTTCCCGCACTCATTTTCTCTACCCGTGGTGCAGGCATTAACAACATCGTTCGTAGTGCCGGCGAAAGAAAAACCGATGCCGATATAACCGCCATATTTAAGAAAGCGAGCCGCTTTAGCCGCATTGCCAACAAAATTAGAATAACCGGGGATGCCGTTGATGCCCACTGTGGACCACTCATGAACAATAGAACGGCTGGAAAGATTTAGTGCCCTGCGCATATCTTCGTAGGGTTTAAATTTTATCGAATGGCGGATAAGTGACTTCACGAGGGGTTTATTTACCAGCGTTTTTAACTGGTTGAAAAGCTGGTTACGTTCAACAAAAAACTGCTGGCTAACAAGCGTACCCTGAGTCAGGTACTGGTTCTGATAGCTGACCTCAATTTTTCTCAGTGTCTGTTCTATCGCGGAAAAGTATTTCTCCCCAATATCACCCCCCATACTGAAGATTTGATCTCCTGCGCTGGTCAACCCGGCAATCATGCCGAAATGCTTCTGAAGAAAGCTGGCCTCCTCTGCACCGACACCAACGAAAGCCATATTGGTTTTCTGCTTTGCCTGTCTCAGTCTGTGCAGTATTTGGGGTGTTACTGGTGCATTGGGGTCGGAAACAATCAGTATCTGTCCGGGCATCAGCCACTGCGTATCGGCATTCAGTTTCATAAACAGGCTGGCAGCCTGCGAACGCGTATCTCTGAACAGCAATCTGGCTTGGAAATCCAGAGTGCCGGGGTGTTCCACAATGCAATATCCGGGGGCAATATCTCGCACCATGCGTCCGATCTCCGTCAATTCTTTGCGATTTAAGGCGTTAATGATACTCGGGGAGGAGGAGATGCCAAAGGGATTTAGGAGCACAGTTCATGGCTGGCTGAAGATTGTGCAAGCGGTGGTGTGGACCACCAATGACATCGCTTAAGCCGTTATTTTTACTGCTTTTTAATGCGTGAGCTGAGGTACAGAGACAGGTAGTTGCTGATTTTTTTTACGCCAACAAAACCAATAAAGCCACCGATAGCGACCGTCATATCTCTGGGAATGTGGAAAAAATTCATTGCTGAAACCGTAGTGAGTGTTAAAGCACCACAGAGTAACCCCTCTATTATCGTATTCCCTTGCGATTCTCCCGAGTATTTCATGCGCAGGACGGACATGCCCACGGCCATTAATACACCACCGATGGGAACGTCACCACGCCACCAAGATTTCACCACCTCTAATATATTAATATTTAACCAGTACATCATATGAACTCCCGGAAAGAGACTAAACATCATAGCGAAGCAAAGATACACTGCGCCCATTATGAAAATGTCAGTCAGCATTAGCTGACTGACATTGGTTTATAGGGTTATTTTACGATAATGTCTTTCATTGCCGGAATATATCCATAGTCGAAGCTATCAACAACAAATGAACGATCGCCTTTCAATAGAATTTTCACGGTCGGTGCTTCAGTGCCACCAATACGGTAGTCTTTTTCTCCCCAAGGCACACTGTCAATAAAGGAGGTAACCAATCCATTCGGCATGACATAGTGTGAATATGTCTGGAAAGGTTGTGAGGATGGATTACCCAAAACCAGGCCAGAGCTGTTCATCGGAGTATATGGGCCGGTGAGATGATCACTGACAAAACCATATACGCCGTCAGGGCCGGTCAGATTATCGGCATAAGTGTACTTATGGCTAATGGTGAACAGATAGTATTTGCCATCCTGGAAGACAAAGTGCGGGCGTTCAGTCTGATCGTTTACGCCAACGGCAGTAACGAGCGGAGGCAGGATTTCCCACTCATCTCCCGATAAATCTTTGGCAACAGCCAGACCAATACAGCCGACCTGATATTTTGACCCACCGACATCTTCGTAACCTGGGGGTACGTTACCCATCTCATTTTGGGTAATTTCGTGCGAACCTCGCACCCCCGCCACGTTCCCTTCAAACAGCATATATAGCTTGCCATCTTTTCTGTCAATAAACGGACTAGGGTCACGGAAGTTCCAGAAGGCGTTCTGTTCTTCTGTCTGGTAAATCTTACCGTCGGCAGAGAAAAGTGACTTCACATGTAAAAAATCTTCCAGGCTTACACCCTCATCAGAAGTGACAATTTTACCGCGAACTTTGGCAATGGTCGCACCTGGGGTGACACAGGTATAATAAAGGTCAATATCGCCTTTATCGTTTAACAGGATTGGCGTACCCGCCCATTCACGAGTCGTTGGCGAAACACCTTCAGCCATTACCCGACCGCCAAAGATCCAGTCTTTACCGGTGCGTGAATACCAATAACAAATACGTGCGTGGCCATGCCTGTCTTCCCAGTCACGTTTAATATCGTAGTTGCCATTTTCATCCTGGAATTCCGGGCTATTAGGGTTGCGATCCGCTGTCAGCGTAAAAATAACACACCAGCCATTGACTGAGACAATATCACCGTGGAGGTCTCGTAATGGCATTGTATCCCAAATAAATACCTCGTCACTCATTACCGGGAATTCGACATCAACAAGAGGTTGAGTTGTGGTCGGATCATCCTCATTAACTTTTAATGCGTCGGCACGAGTCCACGGAGTAGGTGTATAATTTAATTCAGACATGTATTACCTCATTGGTTATTTTGGATGCCTTCTCATTGAAGGTGTTTATATTAATAACCTTTTATTTATCTAAATCACTCTTGTTGTGTTGTGTGGTTTTCAGGACATGTCTTTTGTATCAAATATGTGTTTTTAATTATTCATGACGAAAGTTTAGTCGATAAGTTTGTTGTATTATGAGTTGAACATCTTTCAGTTATTGACGATGACTTCCAGTTAAGTTTCTTGGAAATAAACTCATCAGATAAAGCTGGTATAGTGACAATCAGGTGTATACCTTTCTGATAAACTATAGTGATAGCAGCGTCAGCTTCAGGTTTTCACTCCTGTCGCCGAATGGCCTGTCAAACACGACACCGGTATGTTGAATAAGAGCAGGAGGATTAAATGGTTATTGAGATTGAATCTATTCCACAACCGTCTGAAGACGAGCGTGTAAAAGACCTTATCGCTAGATTGAATCATACGTTAAAGGGGATGACGGGCAGTGATGGCAGCATTAATGCAGATCTTGCCACCTTCTCCCAGACTGGGGGATTATTCTTATTAGCATTGAAAGATGGGGAGCCTGTCGGCTGTGGGGGCTATCGTCAATTAGATCCAGTGACTTGTGAAGTAAAGAGAATGTTTTCATTGCCCGCAGGAAAAGGCACAGGAAAAGAAGTGCTTAATATCCTTGAGGAGAAAGCCAGGGATGACGGATACCAACGCATTTGGTTGGAGACCAGAAAAATAAACCAGAATGCGATTGGTTTCTATCTCAATAATGGGTTTCATGTTATTGAAAATTATGGTGTTTATAGGGGGGTGCAGGATGCGGTGTGTTTTGAAAAGAGACTAAAGATCGGTGATTGAACTATAAGTAAAAACGATATTTACTTTCCGCAATAGTAAAAATAGATGCTGATTTTGCGGTAATCGGTGATTTTTTCGTAATGGGGTAGATCTGATTTACCACACTTTTCCATATGATTTTTCTATGTCTTGCATTTTTGTTTCAATTCTATTGACATTGCTTTACAAACGCGGGTAAATTATTTTATCAGCGATTTTATTATATTATAATTCATTATTTTTAAATGCTTTCCTAGTTTTTAATTAGGACTTTTCGCACTCCCAGGAAATAAGATGTTTATAAACAGGCCTGTTTATATCAGGTCTTACGTTGTTATAAATAAAATACTTGGTGGCTGTGATGAGCATAGCGATTGTTGGCATGCAGGGCGTTTTCCCCGATGCAGGAAATGTGGATGTTCTTTGGCAGAATATCCGTTCAGGAAAAATATCGATCCCCTCCTTCGCCCCCACCGTTGAGGAAAAACCCGGTGAAACCTGGGTGCACCGGCGTCCGCTCCTGAATAACCCACAATGGTTTGATGCGGCGTTTTTTGGCTACAGCGATATTGAAGCAGAAGCTCTGGATCCCCAACTGCGTATGCTTATGGAGCAGGCCTGGCTGGTACTTGAGCAGGCCGGGGGGTGCGAACAGCAGCAGCGCCTGCGCACGGGGATTTTTGCCGGTACTCGCCATTCCCGTTATCTTGAACAGCACCTTCAGCATAGCCCGCGACATCTGGCTGCGTTGGGGGCCGATTATCTGCAAATGATGAACAGAAAGGACAGTGCCGCCACGCTCCTGGCCTATCGACTTGGATTAGGCGGGCCTGCTATCAGCGTGAATACCGCCTGTTCGACATCTCTTCTTGCCGTCCATCTCGCCTGTAACAGCTTACTGACGTGGGAATGTGATATTGCCCTGGCGGGCGGTGCGGCGATCCCTGTCTTTGCGCCAGAATCACAATTAGCCGTACCCGGCGGATTTTTATCTCCGGATGGATTCTGTCGGCCGTTTTCACAACGGGCGAACGGCACCATTGATGGTGCTGGCGTTGCCGTGGTGGCCCTGAAACGGCTGGAGGACGCTGAACGTGATGGTAACGCGATTCACGGCGTGATCCTCGGCAGCGCGGTAAATAGCGACGGCAACGATAAGGTGGGGTATGCGGCACCGGGCGTCAGTGGTCAGACGAGGGTTATCAGCGATGCGCTGGCGGTAAGCGATGTTGACGTCAACAACGTGGGCTATCTGGAAACGCATGGCACGGGAACCCAGTTAGGCGACTCCATTGAAATTAGCGCACTGAAAAAGGCATGGTCATCGCATACTGACCGTACCGGGTTTTGTGCGCTGGGTTCGATAAAAGCCAATATTGGTCATGCCGGGGCTGCGGCAGGCGTCATCGGGCTGATCAAAACCTGCTGTGCAGTGCGTGACGGTATTATTCCCCCTCTTTCGCAGTGTGAAACGCCGCACCCGGCGCTTAAATTAGCGCAGTCACCGTTCCGTATCCCCCACCAGGAAGAGCGCTGGCCGTCACAGTTTCCCGTTCGTCAGGCGGCAGTGAGCAGCTTTGGTATTGGCGGTACGAATGTCCATCTTATCCTGCAACAGCCGCCAGAAAACACGCCCCGGCCTGAAGTCAACCCGCAGCCATCGCTGTTGCTGGTTTCGGCAAAAACGGCGTCGTCGCTGGTGGCTCAGTGTCAACAACTGGCATCCGTTCTGGTCAACCGCAAAGATGCCGACTTACCCGGCCTGGCGGCGACGCTGGCGTTGACCCGCAACCATTTTCCCTACCGCCTTGCGGTAGCCGCTGAAGAGATCGGTCAGGCAGTAAAAAAATTGCAGGCCGTGACCGTTTCCGGGGTCATTCCCACTCCGGGGCAGAGAGAAAAGAGTGTTTTAATGTTCCCCGGACAAGGCTCACAACATCCGCAGATGACGCTGGGCTTGTACCGTCAAAATGCCGCTTACCGTCACTGGCTGGATCGGGTTGCGCAAAGTATGCAGCGGGAAGGGGTAGATCTGATGGCATTACTCGAATCAGATGCTGACACGCTACAGGCAACGGCTAACGCCCAGCCTGTGCTTTTCGCTACCGGCTGGGCATTGGCCCAATGGTGGCGACAGCACGGCGTGGAACCCGCATTGCTGATAGGTCACAGCATTGGGGAGTGGGTGGCAGCCTGCCTCTCCGGGATTTTTTCCCTCGATGATGCCGTACGCCTTGTCTGTTTGCGGGGTCGCCTGATGCAGGCGGCAAAACCAGGACGCATGCTCTCGGTCGATTTGGATGCCAACAGCCTGCAATCCCTGCTCACGCCGGGGCTTGAAATTGCCGTTATCAACCAGCCAAAAGCCTGCGTGGTCGGGGGAGATGAGGCTGAACTGGCGTTATTTGAGCAGCAGCTTGAATCACAAGGGATCGGCTGCCGTCGGCTGCGGACTTCACATGCTTTCCATACGGCCTCAATGGCACCTGCCGCCGAAGCCTTTGCCCAGGCTCTCCACGCCACGCCCCGACAGCCTCCGTCGATACCGATTATTTCAAACCTCAGTGGAGAGTTACTCACCGACGAGCAGGCTTGTTCTGCCCGTTACTGGGCCGACCATATTCGCCAGCCGGTGCAGTTTGCCCGTGGGCTGGCAACGGCTGTCGACCAGGGGGCCGAGCTGTTTCTAGAGTGTGGCCCCGGCACCGTACTGGCTTCGATAGCACAAGGGGCAGGCGTTGTGGATGTTCCGGTGATCGGTAGCCAGCCACATGCTTCGCGCACCACCTTGTCAGCCGTTGCGCTGCTTCAGGCGGCGGGTGAGCTTTGGTTAAAGGGAGTTAGCCTGGATCTGCCCGCGCTGATCGGTACGCACATCGACCTGCAACGCTATCAACTGCCTGGCTATGCCTTTGAACGCCACGACCACTGGGTGAAACCCCATCCGGTTGCAGATATGACCGTCCTGAGTCAGTTACTGGCAGAACGCGGTGTCAGACTGACGTTGGATGGAGAGCATTTCCAGAGTGGAGAAGAGATTAACGCCTTGTTTCGTCAGCTTACTGCCCCTCAGGCAGATCCTGTATCCCCCCCTTCTGCCAGGAGCAACAGCATGAATACATCCGCACTCCCCAGCCCAGAGATCGACAACGATATCCAGCAGCAGATTACCGCCATCTGGCAGGAGGTTTTAGCCGTAACGGCCATCACGCCTGACGATAACTTTTTCGATCTCGGGGGTAATTCACTTTGGGCACTGCAGATTATCAGCAAGGTTAACGCCCGCTTTGGTTGCGAAATTCATCTTACCGAGCTGCTTAATGCTGCCACTATCGGCGATCTTACGCGTCTGGTCGAGCAGCGTTTATTTAGCAGCGTTGATGAGGATGAGCTCAATCTTTTACTCAGTGAACTTTCAGAAGAAGAGCTGGAATCCTTGTTACAGGAAGAGCAGGGTCGCGCCGGATGAATGAATTTATTAAAGAAAAGCTGGCCGCATTGACGCCCGCGCAGCGTGAGCAGCTGCGTTTACGTAGCCAGCGCCGCCAGCAGCAGACGCAGCCTGAAACGGTGGGGAACATGGACTTCAGCCTGTTCTTCTTTTCCGCCAGTGATGAAGAGAACCGCGACAATAAATATGAGCAGCTGTTCCGCTGTGCCGAGTTTGGCGATCGGCAAGGATTCAAGGCTATCTGGATACCCGAGCGCCATTTCACTCCCTTTGGTGGACTCTATCCCAACCCGTCTGTGTTAGCGGCCGCGCTGGCCGTACGCACTGAAAAACTGGAGTTGCGTGCGGGCAGTGTGGTTGTCCCTTTACATAATCCGCTGCGCATTGTCGAAGAGTGGTCGGTGGTCGATAACCTGTCCGGGGGGCGGGTCGCGCTGGCGCTGGCCAGCGGTTGGCATCGCAGTGACTTTGCCATGCGGCCTGAAGCATGGCCTGACCGGCGTCAGCGCGTGGCGGACGGCATGGAGCAGATGCAGCGTTTGTGGCGAGGAGAAGCGGTCAGCGTACCGGGTGTTGATGGCGAAAGTATCGAGGTACGAACATGGCCGAGACCGATACAGCCAGAGCTGCGCTACTGGCTAACCTGTAGCTCCCCCGAGGGCTGGATCAAAGCCGGAGAGCTGGGTTGTCACGTCCTCTGCATGATGGGCAACTCGCTTAGCCTGCTGGAAGAAAATATTGATAACTATCGGCAAGCCCGGCAGCGCTCGGGTCACGATGCGCAAAGCGGTATCGTGACCGTCATGATCCACACCTATCTTGATAACGATATTGCACGGGCAAAAGAGAGAGTTCGTGAGCCGATGCTGCATTATCTCGAAGGCTATATTCGCCAGTACGACACTCTGGTGGATGCGGATACCCGACAGAGCGTCCACGCTAATAAACAACAATTCCTTGAATTTGCCTTTGAACGCTATTTCGAACAGGCGGCGCTGTTTGGGCCGGTAGATAAATGCCGTCGTCTGATCCATAGCCTGAATGCTATGGGGGTGGGAGAAATTGCCTGCCTGATTGATTTTGGTCTTCCTACTGATGTCACGCTCGCCAGCCTGACACTGCTCAGTGAACTTATCCCCGCCACCCCAGCCAGCCAAAGGTAAACTGATATGTCTGATGCCTCTTCAACATTTTCTACTTTGACGCCAGAAGCAAAAAATAAGCTGCTCGCGCACCTGGCCAGGCGAGCCCGTAGCAGCAATGAGATCCAGGAAACGCTGGAAACACACCCTGCTCACTGGCTCACGCTGGATCAGCGCCCGCTGCTGACGCTGTTCGCCGTAGGAGAAGAACAGCCCGTTGATGCGGTATCGATTACCTGCCTGAACGATCGGGTGGTTGGGGAAGGTTTCTCCTTACGTGACGTCACGCATGGGATCTGCGGTGACCTACCGCTGTTGAGTAATGTGCGCCAACTTGCTGAAGGACGTATTGCGACGCTGACCCTGCCGCGCACCTATGGGCAAATTTATTCGCAGAGCCAGGATGTGGTGCGGCTGGTCGAACAGAGCCTGAATATTGCCCGCACGTTGGGCGCAAAAGCGGTGTCACTGACCGGACTGATCCCCTCGGCAACAGGTTATGGGGCTGCCATTCGACATCAACCCGGGCAGCCGCGCATCACCACCGGACATGCAACGACCACCTCGGCCGTGGTGTTATCACTGCAAAAGCTGCTGCAAACTGCCGGGCGTCACCTGGCGGATGAGGATCTGAGCTTTATCGGACTGGGTTCGGTGGGAACGGCCACGCTGTCGCTGATGCTGCGCGTGCTGCCGCATCCGCGCAGACTGACGCTGTGCGATCTTTATACGCGAAGTGAAGAGCTGACGCGGCTGATGCGCCATCTGCGCGAAGAGTTGCACTTCGAAGGAGAACTGCGTTTTGCGCCGTCGCAGCGTGTCTGCCCGGATGAAGTTTATGCAGCCACCACCCTGGTGGGCGCAACCAATGTGCCCAATGTGGTGGATGTCTCGCGCCTGCGGCCGGGTACGCTAATCGTCGATGATTCCGATCCGCACTGCTTTGACGTTGCCAGCGCCATCGATCGTCTGACCACCCAAGGCGACATTCTTTTTACCGAAGGGGGAGCCTTACGCGCGCCGACAGAAATAGAGCATCGCATTTACGTGCCTAAAGCACTGGAATGGGCGCTTCAGTACCCGGCTGATGATGACAACGCTCACCACATTACCGGATGTATTCTGTCTGGCCTGCTTTCCGCTAAATTCGACTACCCCACCACGCTGGGCATGGTGGAACCCCTGCATGCCGTCACGCATTATCAGGCGCTGGTAGAGCGCGGTTATCAGGCGGCGAATCTCCACTGCGGCGCCTGGCGAGTGCCTGCGGATGCCATCAGCGCCTTCCGTCGTCAGTTTGGCAGTCTGGAGGGATAAATATGGCGTCTTCCGTTGAGCAATTTCCCTGCTTTCATCATGTTATTCAGTTTTGGGCGCGCACCCGGCCCGAACATATCGCCTTCCACTATCTGGCCGATGGCGAAACTGTTAGCACGACCCTCAGTTACGCCGAGCTGGACAGGCAGGCCCGAAAGGTCGCCATCATCCTGCAACAACTGGGGCTGAGTCGTCAGCCTGTGCTGCTACAGTTCCGCTCCGGTATTGATTTTATCGTGGCTTTTTTTGGCTGCCTGTATGCCGGTACGATTGCCGTATCGGCCTATCCGCCCGGCACAAATCGGTCGAAAAGCGATCGGCTGGAAAAACTGATCGCCAGCAGCATGGCGAAAACCATTTTGACCAACCAGGAAACGTTGGAAGATGTCGAGCGGGAGGCGGGAAACCGCTTTGACCTGCTGTGTATTGAACAGGCGCGCGATGCCAATATCAGCCGTTGGCAGTCGCCGGATCTGGGGGAGGAGGACATCGCCTTTTTGCAGTACTCGTCGGGTTCGACGGGAGATCCTAAAGGCGTGGTGATTACCCATCGCAACCTGATGAGTAACCAGGCGGCGATCCGCGAAGGCATGGGAAATGGCGATCATACGGTATTTGCCAGCTGGCTCCCCCTGTTTCACGATATGGGATTGATTGGTAACGTGATGCAGCCGCTGTATCTCGGCGTCAGCTGTTGGTTAATGCCGCCAATGGCCTTTCTGCAAAAGCCCATTCGCTGGCTGCGGCTGATCGCTGCGTGCGGGGCAACCTGCACCGGAGGCCCCGATTTCGCTTACATCCTGTGCGTGAACAAAGTCAGTGAGGCTGAACGCGAAGGGCTTGATCTTTCTCGATGGCAGGTGGCTTATAACGGCGCGGAGCCGATCCGCAGCGATACCCTGAGCCGTTTTCAGTCTGCCTATGCCCCTTACGGTTTTGCTGCCGGATCGCTCTATCCCTGTTACGGGCTTGCGGAAGCCACGCTGTTTGTTTCGGGTCATCGCGCGGGCCAGCCTGCGGTCACGTTGCGCGTCAGCAGCGAACGGCTCAGCGCCGGAAAAGCCCAGCCAGCAGAAAAAGAAGAGGCGGCAACCACGCTGGTCAGCAGCGGGCAGCTGTGGGGCGGCACTGAAGTGCTGATTACCCACCCGGAACGGTTGACGCGCTGTACCGATGGGGAGGTGGGGGAAATCTGGCTGCGTGGCGACAGCGTGACAACCGGCTACTGGAATGCACCGCAGGCCAATGCCGAACTGTTAGTGCCGTCGGACGGCGAAGCTAAACCTGCGCTGCGTACTGGCGATCTGGGCTTTATGCATCAAGGCCAACTGTATGTCACCGGGCGCTTAAAAGAGCTGCTGATTATTCGCGGGCGTAATCACTACCCGCAAGATATTGAATTCACCGTACAGCAGACCTGCGGCGAGTTCATCCCCGGCAATGGCGTGGCCTTTATGGCTGATGATCAACTGGTGGTCGTGCAGGAAGTCCGGCGGGATGCCCTGCGGCGTTTTGATGCGGCCAAAGCGTTGCAGCGCGTGCGCGGCGCGATCGCCCAGCAGCATGGCCTGATGCTGGCACAGCTGGTGGTGGTGAAGCCCGGAAGTGTGGCAAAAACGTCGAGCGGTAAATTACGCCGACGTTATATGCAGAGTCAGTGGCAGGCGGGGGATATTTCAGCAGCAGGTGCGCCTGCCGGTGAGCAGCCGCGCCCGGACTCGCCGCTCTACCGGCTATTGAGCCAAAAAGGACTCAACGCGCAGCCGGGTAATACCCTGAATACGCTGGGGGTTGATTCACTGCTGCGGCTGGAACTGCATACCCTGCTGGAGCAGCTGAGTCGGCGAAAAATCCCGCTGGAATGGCTGCTGGACGATATGACGCTTGAGGTTCTGGATCGCCAGATAAACGACCTGGCGATCGTCCCGCCGGTGAATAACGATCTGCAACCCGGCTCGAGCCTGATGCCGACGCCCTGGCAGCAGGCGATCTGGCTACATCAACAAACCCAGCCTGAAGCCCCTTTCTATAATCTGGCTACCGTGCTGGCTATTCCTGCGGCGACGTCAGCGCAACGGGTACAGCAGGCACTGGACGAACTGGGGGCGGCGCATCCGCAGCTTTGTGCCACCTTAACCGAAACGGGTTGGCTGAGCGGGCCTGGCGTGCAGCTGGAACAGGTCGATTTGGCTAACGGCAACCCCTGTGAGCGTCTGAGCTGGTTACAGGCGTATCGCGCCAGGCCATTTGATTTATCGGATGAATTGCCCTGGCGTTGTGCGTTGCTGTGCCAGAGCGAACGGCGTAGTGAGCTGGTCATCGTGGTGCATCACGCGGCGATCGATCACCAGGCGGGACAGACGCTGTTAAGCGATTTGCGTCAGCTATTGCAGGGGGGATATTTCCCCCCTGCGGCAGTGCCGCTGCCGCATATGCTGGCGGGCCTGCAACAGCTTGCCAACCCCGACCGGCAGGCTGATGCCGTGTGGCTCAAGGCGTTACTTGCCACGCCTGAACAACTGGATCTTGGCCTGCCCGTACCGGCAAAACCCGCCGCAATCGCCAATGTGCGACACGCCCTGACCAGCCAACAAACGGCGGCGTTAAGACAATACGCACAGCAGCAAGGGGTCACGCTGCACGTGCTGCTGGCCGCTGGCTTTGCGGCTATGCTGGCGCGTTACAGCGGCGAGACGCAGATAGCGCTGGGGGTTCCGGTATCGGTCAGGGAACCGCAGCAGTCGCGCTGGTTGACCAATGCGGTCAATATGTTGCCGTTGCCGCTGGATTTGAGTGCGCATATCAGCCTGAATGAACTGATCCAGCAGGCTGGCAGCGCAACGCGGCGGCTGTTGCAGCATCGTTTTTTGCCTTATGTCTCCCTGCTGCAACAGGTGCGTCAGCATCAGCCGCAGCGCAACAGCCTTTATCACGCGGTCTTTGCCTGTCAAAGCGATGGCAGCGAGGCGTTGCCGTTTGTGCCTGCGCTGGCCGCGCAAAAAGCATGGTCACTGCTGGCTTTTCCGGCGCAGGGGCAGATAGTCCTGGAGCTGGAATTTGATCCCGCGCGTGCGGATATCCATAGCGCACAGCGACTGCTGGCGCATTTGCAACAGTGGCTGGATTCCGCGCTGGCGCAGCCCGATCTCCCCGTTGCTCAAGTCGGCTATCTGACGGTCGCCGAACAGGCCGCGTCAGGATTACTGACACGCCCTGCGGCATGTCAACGCCAGGTGGAAGATACGGTGAGCCGTTTTCTTCGCCAGGTGACGCGTCAGCCCCATTCTCCGGCGGTTGAAGATGTATCGGGCGTTTGCAGCTATGCACAGCTCTGCGCGCTGGCGGAAGGTTACGCGGCGTTACTCGAACGCCAGCACATTCAGCCCGGTGAGCGTATCGCTTTAGCCATGACGCGCGATCGCCATCTTCTTGCTGCCATGCTGGCTATTCATGCCTCCGGCGGCTGCTACGTGCCGATGGATCTGAGCTATCCGCCCGAGCGTCTCAATATGATGATGCAGGATAGCCAATGTCGTGTTGTGCTGGCGCACGATGTGTCATTGTTCCCTGACCATCATGTTATCACTCCAGAGCAGCTGCGCCCTGACGTTATAAGACCGCTGGCCGCAGTGTCTGCGGATGCGCTGGCCTATGTGCTTTATACCTCTGGTTCAACCGGAAGGCCAAAAGGCGTGCAGGTCACGCAGCGCAATATCTCCTCCCTGCTGGCATGGGCGGAGGAGAGCCTGAGCCTCACCGAGCGCGCGCGCGTATTGGCTTCCACGTCCATCTGCTTTGACCTGTCGGTGTTTGAGATCTTCGTGCCGCTTTGTCTGGGAACCTGTTGTGTGCTGGTCGGGCGTATCCTCGACCTGATTGAACAACCCCAGCACATTTCCCTGCTCAACACCGTACCCTCTGCCGTTGAGGCGTTATTACAGGCTAACGCTTTTCCTGCTGGCGTGCAGGTTGCCCTGGTCGCGGGCGAACCGTTCCGCCAGACGCTGGTCGAGCGTTTGCTGCATAGCGTGGCGTTACCGCGTTTGTTGGATCTGTACGGGCCTACTGAGGACACCGTCTATTCCACCTGCGCCCGCCGTTATGCTGGTGGTGAGGAAACGATCGGTAGCCCGTTGCCGGGCACTCGCGCCTATCTGCTCGACGGCAACCAGCAGCCGGTAGCCGAAAATATGCCCGGAGAACTCTGGCTGGCGGGGGATAAGCTGTCGCTCGGGTATCTGCAACGGCCCGAACTGAACGCGACGGCATTTATCGTACCGCCCGCGCTACGTCATCTGGAAAATCGCGCCTATCGCACCGGCGATCGCGTGCGCAGATTACCTGACGGCAGGCTGGTCTATCTTGGACGTCTCGATCATCAAATTAAGCTGCACGGTTACCGCATTGAAACCACCGAGGTGGAGAAAAGCCTGCTACAGATAGCTTCTGTTCAGCAGGCGGTGGTCGGGGTGGTGCAAGATGCCACGGGAGAGCCACAGCTGGCCGCTTGGTATGTTGCTGCTGACGGCGATCCCGGTATCAGTCAGTTACGCCATCATTTGTTACAGCGTCTACCGCCCTGGATGATCCCCTCCGCCTGGCTGGCCATGCCTGCCTTGCCGCAGACCCCTAACGGTAAAGTTGACCGGCATGCTCTTCCTGCGCCGCTCGCCAATATCACCCGCCAACAGGTGCCGCAGCGCGAAGATGAGAAGCAGCTGGCAGAGATATGGCAACAGGTTCTGGGACAGCGTCCGCAGACCAGGGACGCTCACTTTATCTCTCTTGGCGGTAACTCTCTGCTGGCCATACGTCTGCGTCAGCAACTCTGTCACCATTTTGAGAGCGACATCCCTTTGGCCCTGCTGCTGCGTCACCCCGTGCTGGGCGAGCAGGCGGAGGCGTTGGCTTGCTGGTTGCAGAGTGCGTCAGCCGACGAAGATATCGAGGAAATTTCCCTATGAAAACAACGTTGGCGTTTTATCAGCAACTCTCGGATCTGGGCGTCTCGCTGCAACATCACCAGGGAGAATTGCGTATCCGGGCGGCGAAAGGCGTGCTGGATGATGCGCTGAAAGCGCAGTTGAAAATACACAAGCAGCCGCTGTTGGCATTGCTGACGGGAGAGGCAGACGATATTCCCGCCACGGAAGGGCAGACGCGACTGTGGTTATGGCAGCAGCAGCATGGTGGAGATGCGTATCACTTGGCCCTGGGGTTACAGCTGGACGGCGAACTGGATACCGCACGGTTTTGCCAGGCATTGAATGATGAGATAGCCCGGCATCCCGCGCTGCGCATCCGGCTGGCGGAAACGGCGAACGGACTGACGCAGCGCACGGGAAAGAGCGTGGAGCCGATAACTCCCCAGGTTGCGCCGGAAGGCACGCCGCAGGCATGGCTGGACAGCCTTGCCGCGCCCGAATTTGACCTGAGCGTTGACCCGCCGATGAGAGCGCAGCTGATTAAACAGGCTACAAACCGTCATCTGCTGCTGCTGGCATTTCATCACAGCGCCGTGGATGGCTGGAGTATTGGCCTCTTACTGGAGGGGATCGCTTTGCGCTATCAAGGCACACCGCCTGCCGATGCCTCTTTTGCCGTCTATCGCCCGCCGCTGTCAACCGAGGAAGCCAATAGCTGGTGGGGATCTTTGCTACAGAATGCGCCGGAACCGATGGTGTTTCCCCCTGAACCCACAGGTTCGCAGCAGGCCGACCATCTCGCGCTCCCCATTGACGGCCTGTTATGGTCACGTCTTGCCGGGCTGGCTGCTGAGAGCGGCATCAGCCTGCACCACTGGTTAAACGCCAGCTTCCACCTTCTGCTGGGAAAGCTGTACGGTAAATCTGATACCGTTATTCTCACGCCTTACGCCAATCGTCACGCCCCTGATGACGGCCAGCGCGTGGGTTTTCTGGTGAATACCCTGTTCAGCCGTGCGGTCACGCAGCCACAACAGACGCTGCGCGAGCTGGTTGCCGCTCTCTCCAGTCAGACGCTGGAGAGTCAGGCGTTTAGCCACGCGTCTTATCATCAATTACAGTCCGACCATCCGCATCTCTCCAGCCAGGTGATGTTCAGCCTGGAGAGCGAAGGCGCTCTGGCGCTGCCGGGGGTGGATGTCAGTTTACTGCGCTACCAACCGCGTCAGGCTAAGTTTGATCTGATGCTGACCGTCCTGCCAGGCGCACAACCACAGTGTCTGTTTGAGTATCGCCGTGGGGCGTTGAGTGCCGATACCGGCATTATCGCCGCCGCCTGGCTACGGCTTTTACACCAGGCTGTGCAGAACCCGGACGCCTTATTACAAGATCTGCGTCTCGGCAACCACCCTGCCAGTAGTAGCGTGGCGCTGCCAGCCGCAGATCCGCTTACACAGATTGCCCAACAGGTGCGCCGAACCCCGGAGGCTATCGCCATTGCCCGGGGAAGCGAACGATGGTCATACGCTCGTCTCTGGTCAAGAGTCGGATTTATCGCGCGCTGGTTGCAGCAGCAGGGGATCACCTCAGGCAGTACGGTGGGTATCTGTTTGCCGCCGGGGCCGCAATCTCTGGCGGCGACACTGGCGGTGTGGGCGGCCGGCGCGGCCTATGTGCCACTGGATGGACATCAGCCCGCCGCCAGGTTACAGGGCATGATTGAGGATGCCGGACTGGCGCTGGTGCTTGATGAACGATCATTGCCGCAGGGCGAGCGCGATGATCAATGGACTGCGACAACGGGCTTACTCAGCGATGCGGGCTGGCTGATTTTTACCTCCGGCTCTACCGGGCGACCCAAGGCCGCCGTGGTACATCGTGGCGGAATTTCACGTCTGTTGAACTGGTATCAGCAGGCGGTTGGCGATGGGCCGATGCGGGCGCTGATTATCAGCAATACCTCTTTTGACCTGACGCAGAAAAATTTGTTTGCACCGCTGATGTCCGGGGGGCAGGTGCTGTTTCCCTGTATGGACCTGTTTGAACCTCAGGCGGTGCTCGAGGCGATGATCCAGCATCGGGTGACGGTGATCAACTGTACGCCCACCGCGTTTAACTCACTGTTGATGGAAGCGAAAGAGCAACATTATCGTGCGCTGGACAGCCTGCGTTACGTGGTGCTGGGCGGTGAGCCGATACTGCTGGCCCCCTTACTGCAATGGCAGGCCGAGCGCGCCACGCCCTGCCGTTTTATCAACAGCTATGGGCCGACGGAGTGTGCCGACGTGGTGGCATGGCATCTGTTGGCGCATCCCCTCACGGAGCAGTCTGAGCCGATCCCGCTAGGCCAGGGGATAGCCGGTGCACTGCTTTCTGTCGTCGACCATCATCACCAGCCGCTGCCGGTGGGTATCAGCGGCGAACTGTTGATCGACGGCGACAGTGTCGGACTCGGCTATTATCGCCGCAGCGATTTAACGGATAAGCAGTTTCTTGCCGGGGGCGGCGGCATCAATCAAACCCGCTATCTGACAGGCGATGGCGTGGAGCTGCGCGAGGACGGACTGCTTTACTATCTGGGGCGCAACGACCGTCAGATCAAACTTAATGGTTACCGCATTGAGATCGATGAGATTGAAGCGGCATTACTGGCAAGCAACCTGGTGGAAGCCTGTGCCGTCGCATTACGCAAAGATGGACAGGGCAATGCGATACTCGCTGCCTTCTATTGCACCCGGCATGAGGGGGTAACGGAAGAGGCGCTCTGGCAGGCGCTAACGCTCCGGCTGGCGCATTATCAGGTGCCGCGACGTTATATCGCGCTAACGCAAATGCCGCTAACCCGCAGTGGCAAAATAGATCGTAATGCTTTACCGCAAACGTTGCCTGCTTCACAGGCGGCGTCGGGTGTCCGTCATCCTCAACCGGGGCTGGAACAGCGCATCGCACACATTTGGCAGGCGCTACTGGGGTGCGAAATTGATGACAGCCAGGCCAATTTCTTTGCCTGCGGCGGTCATTCCCTGCTGGGAATGGAGGTCACACGCCAGGTGCGTCGTCAACTGGATCTTCCCGCCACCAGCGGTATGCTGATGCAGAACCCGCATCTTGATGATTATGCGCGCGTGCTGGCATCATTATCACCGCAACTAACCGCGCCCGGTGAGGCATTGCAGGAAGATCCCGCCACGGCTCATCCTCTGACGGCCATGCAGCAGCGACTGTGGTTTCTCTGGCGTCTGAACGGTGCGGGCAGCGATTACTCCATGTGTGCCGCCTGGAAAATAAGCGGAATTTTGCCGGTGGAACGACTGCGGCTTGCCCTCGCGGCGGTGGTCGACCGTCATACGATTCTGGGGAGCCGACTGGCGGTCAATGCCCGGGAACCTTATTACTATCTTGATCCCCTGGATGGGGCCATTGAACTGGAAATCTGTCAGCTGGCAGAAAGTGATTTCCCGGCATTTCGTCAGGCTTTCCACGATCGGCCGCTTGATTTAGCACAGCATCGTTTTATTCGCTTTGCCTTAGTCAACACCGCGCCTCAGCGGCATTATCTGTTGGTCAATCTTCACCATATTGCCGCTGATGGCCTTTCTCTGCCGCTGTTGCTGGAAGATTTACGCCTGGCCTGGCAAGATGCGCTGCCTGCACAACCTGCGCCCCAGTTTTTCCAGCTGGCGCAGCAGCGCCACAGAGATTTTCCCGAACTGCGTCAGCAGTGGCAGCGTTGGCTGGCCGATGCGCCACAGACCTCGCGCTTCCCGATGGATTTTCCTGATACCAATGGCGACCAGCGCGCCGGGATACAGGCGTTAGCCCTTTCCCCGGCGCAGTGGCGACAGGTGAAACAGCAGGCTCGTCAGTGGGGAGTGACGCCGTTTATCGTGTTACTGACCAGCTGGTTTATGCTGTTGCAGCGCTACAGTCATCAGCAGGATTTAATCATTGGTGTGCCGATCGCCATGCGTGACGATCCTGAAAGCGCTGCGGTTATTGGGCCGCTGCTGAATAATGTTCCGGTACGCGTCAGCTGTGATGATGCGCAGTCGGTAACGGATATCGTTAAAGCGGTGAGCGCCGCTTTCGATCGCGCCATGTCGGGTGCGGCATTGCCTTTCGAAGAGATTGTTGACGCAGTGAATCCGTTACGCGATCTGCATATTACCCCGCTGTTTCAAATTCAGGTGGTGTCTGACCCCGCCAGCCTGGAGACGTTGAGCCTCGACGGGCTGGACGTCACCGCCTGTCCCATGCTGACCCAGCAGGCTAAATACGATCTCAATGTCCACTTTCATACCGGCGGTGAGACGTTTAGTGGCTATATCGCCTACCGCAGCGCGCTGTTTGGTGAAAACACGCTGTTGCAGCTGACGCAATCCTGGCAGCAAACCCTCGCCAGCATGGTAGCTGCGCCCATGCAGGTCAGTCAGCGTATCAGCCTGGTGACGCCATCGTCGTTTGCGGCACACCAGCAGCAGATATTCCACCCCGATCCGACCCTTGATGATACGGCCACGCTGCACGGCCTGTTTGAAGCACAGGCTAAGCGCACGCCCCGCGCGACGGCGCTGATATGGCAGGGGGGCAGCCTCAACTATGACGAGCTGGATGCCTGGGCAAACCAGCTGGCTCATGGTTTGATCGCCGCCGGATTAGCGCCGGGGGCGTGCGTCGCGGTGTGTCTGCCGCGAGGCGCAGCACGTATCGCACTGCTGTATGGCGTGCTAAAAGCGGGGGGCTACTATTTACCCATTGACCCGCTCTGGCCAACCGAGCGTCAGCAGCTGGTTCGGCAGCAGGCGCGTCCTGCCCTGTATATTGACCCGGCACATATCGACGCGCTGGCACAGGGACAGCCATCGACGGCGGTGGAGTTGGTGGTGGCGTCCAGCCAGCGCTGTTACCTGATGTATACCTCCGGTTCTACCGGGATACCCAAAGGCGTTCCTATCCTGCATGCCGGTGTTGCACATGATTTGCAGTTCCTTGTTCGGCGGCTGGGGCTGGGCGAGGGCGATCGGGTGCTGCAACTGACGTCATTCAGTTTCGATCCGGCCGTGCGCGATCAGTTTGCTACCCTCGCATCCGGTGCCTGTGCCGTTCTGCCGGATGAAACGACGGTGACGCATCCCGGCCGTATTCTTGCGCTGATGGCAGAGCAGCGCGTCACTCATATCTTGTCCCTGGTGCCCACCTTGCTGCGTGCGCTACTGGTCGAGCCGATCCCCCCTCTCAGTCTGCGCGTGCTGATGCTGAACGGTGAACGGTTACGCGGTGACGATTTGAGCGCGGTGTGGCGTGCTTTCGGCGACGAGTTAACCGTTATCAATCAGTACGGCCCAACCGAGGCGACCATGACCAGCGCCACCCATGTGGCAAGCGCGCATGATGAAGCCGCACTGACCGTGCCATTAGGCCGCAGCAACCCGAATACGCTGATTATGATTATGGACGACCGGGGGCAACTTCAGCCGCAGGGCGCGCTGGGCGAGATCTGCATCTCCGGCGCTGGGCTGTCGCCGGGCTATTTGGGGCAACGTTCACCTGAAGCCTTTGTCTGGCGCACGTTGCCCGATGGTCAACGCCAGCGCTTTTACCGCAGCGGTGATATCGGTCGCTGGCGCAGTGATGGCGTACTGACCTTCTCCGGCCGGAAGGATTTTCAGGTCAAACTGCGCGGCAATCGTATTGAACTGGGCGAGATCGATGCCTGTATCGGACAGCTGCCGGGGGTCCGCCACTGCGCGGTTAACCTCATCGGCGATGAACGTTACCCGATCCTGGCCGCCTGGATGACGGAAGATGCGCCGGGAGCCGTGCAGCCAGAAGCGATAAAACGGGCGCTGATGGCAAAGCTGCCCGCTTATATGGTGCCTTCCCGCTTTACGCTGTTACCAGAGCTTCCTGTGACGGCCAGCGGTAAGGTGGATCGCCGCCGTCTGCCGCAGAAACTGCCGCTCCAGGCGGAGAAAAAGGCAGCGATGAAGAGCCCGGACGAGCTGGCTATCGCCGGGGTTTGGCAGCAGCTGCTGGGGTTGCCGGAACTGCCGGACTGCGAAACCAACTTTTTTGAAATGGGGGCGAACTCCCTGATGATGGTGCAGGCCAGTGAGCGTATCGCCGGGGTGCTGTGTCAGCCGCTGGCGGTGGTCGATCTCTTTGCCCATCCCACTATCCGCTCGCTCAGCCAGTTTATGGCACAGGGCCAGTCTGTCGTCACTGCAACCCCTGTTATCAACGATAACGCCGCCCGGCGGCGGCACGCGCTCTCCCAGGTTCGTCAACGGCGAACTCCGCAGCAGAACTCAAGGAATAATCAATGAATGAGATTGACAATCAGCGGCTTATGCAGGGGATGAAGGCGATCGAGAAACTGGAGCTGCCATTAGGTCATCAGCATGGTCTGTTGCACGGCATGCGCCTACAGGCTCCGGCATTTAAACAGCATTTCATGGAAGAGCTGGGAGCCTTTTTTGCTGAAGGGCAGGGAATTGATGATAAAACGCGGACGTTGCTGGCGCTGGTGCTGGCATGCGGTAGCGCGACGCCTCCCGCCATGTTGGAGTTTTGCACCGCCGCCGCGCTAAAGCATGGCTGGCAACGCGATCAGCTGGTCAATGCGCTGGAACTGACCGCGCTGTTTAACGGCTGGCCTGCGGCCATCGCGGCCACGCAGACGGTGATCGCCACCTTCACTAAGCTGGATGAGGAGGACGCACGCCATGCGAACCGTTGACGCCCACACCCCGGGGCGTTTTTTCCCCCTCGATAAGCACGGCAACATTATTAATGACACGGATGCGGCCTATCTGCCGCCCGGCTTTGCTGAATGCGTGGTCGGCGCATTTCAACACTGGTTTCCCGATACCCTGCGAGCCGTCTATTTGCGCGGCTCGATAGCCAGGGGAACCTTTGTGCCAGGGTTGTCAGACCTCGATGCTTTTGCCGTGCTGGCTGAACCGGCGCGTGATGTTCATCTCGCCGCTGACCGCGCACTGGCGGCTGAGTTACTGCGCCTGATGCCGGGGTTAACCGAGCTGGAATTTACCACCTGCCAGCAGCATGAGGTGCAGGGTAACTATTTGGGCGTGTGGCCCTTTTTCATCAAAACGCAGTCTTTGCTGTTGTATGGCGAGGATTATGCCAGCCAGCTGCGACCCTATCGGCCGGGGGTGACCATCATGGGGGAAGCGCTCTGGTTGACGCAGCGTCTCCGGGAGTATCAGCAGCGCCTGACACAGCCAGAATGGCGTGGCAAACCCCGGCTGCTTTGTGAGTGGATAATGAAAGCCGTGGTACGTGCTGCTTTCGAGCTGACGATGGAACAGCAACGCTGCTATACCCGTGACCTGTTTCTATGCTGCGACGTCTTTAGCCGACATTATCCGCAGCAGGCGGACTGGTGTCGCCAGGCGATGCGCTGGGCGATACAACCCGATTCGCGTCTTGCCGATCAGCAACAGCTGCTGGCTCTTTTTTGCCCGTGGATAGCACAACAGCTACAGCAGCAGTTACAGCAGTACCAGGTCAATCCCTCTGCCTACCAGCTGGCCCCGCTGGAGGAGAGCGAGAAATGACTACTCTGGCTCAAACTTTACGCCATCGCGGACTACAGATTATCTGGTCGGCGGCGCTGGTCAGCACCGTCGGTAATTTTTTACTGATGCTGTCACTGTCGGTCTATATCTGGCGTATGACGGGCAGTAACTTCCTCGCTTCGGCGGTATTTTCGGTGCAGTGGGGGGCGGTGATTATTTCCGCTCCTCTGGTGAGTCGTCTGCTGTCGCGCATACCCGCAGCCAGACTGGCCGCCGGTAGCGAATGGGCCGGTGGGATCGTTTCTCTGCTAATTGGCCTCGGCTATCAACATCTCTGGCTGATATTTGTGCTGCTGGCGCTGCGTGGTCTGAGCGAAAGTATCAGCAAAGCGGCTCGCGTCGTCGCGCTCAAACACTGCGTTCCGGCGCCGCTACTGGGGCGCGCGGCTTCGCTGTTTGGCACCGGTACGTTTATCGGTATCGCCCTGGGTTCGCTACTGGGCGCGGCGCTGATTGAGCAGATCTCGCTGGGTTGGATAGCGGTAATCGACAGCTGCACTTTTCTTATCTCCGGCACCCTTTATGGATTTTTATCGCGCCACGTCAATAGCCAGCAGGCCTCTGCGCCCGTCGCGCATGGCAGTGCGCTGCGCCCGGCGATTGACGCGTTACGCGCGCAGCCGCAGTTGCGGCGTCAGTTCGTCTGGGTGATTGTCACCACCGCCCTGCTACAGGGATTTCACAATGTCGCGCGTACCCTTCTGCCGATCAGGCTGCTGGATATGGGCGAGCGGGGCGTGATGCTGTTACAGGCGATTGCCAGCGTCAGTTTTTTTGCTGGCGCGGTCACGGTGGCGCTGATAATGCAGGGTGAAAGCCAGAGTTGGCGTCATCAACCCTGGCTGCTGGCGCTGATCAGCGTCATGTTGATGCAACTCTCCTTATTGACTCCCGTGGTCTGGCTTAGCCTGTCGGCCTACGCGCTCTACCTGTTTATCTTCGAAATTGCCTTCACCTTATGCCAGAAGAATATGATCGTGCAGTGTCCGGCTTCGGCAATGGCGGCGGTCTCTTCCAGCGCGCTCTCAGTGTCAACATTGGGCATGGTATTAGCCATTGTCGCAGGGGGGCTGTTGTCTGACTGGCTTGGGCTGGTGGCAACCGGCTGGGCGCTCTGCGCCGTATTTGTCGTGGTAATGGTGTGGGTGGAGTTTCCGCACTGGTCGGGGAAAGTCAAACCATCTGTACTGCAAGAGGATGCCAATGATTAACTGGTTACGCGCCGATCTCAGCAACAAACTCATCTGGTGGATCAAGCCGGGGAGAGGGGAAACGCCATTGGGCGATCTGCTTCATCTTCTGCAGCGCGGCAGGCTTCACGGTGAACAACCCGCCTATATCTATGGCAAACGGCGCTGCATTGCTTTCAGTGAAACGCCGCTTATTCAGGCCGCCAGGCTGCTGCTGAATGCTCGCCAGGCCGGCATCAATTTTGCGCCCTATGGGTTGCTGTTCGATCGCAATGCGCTCTATCGGCAGGGAGCAAGGCAAACCATTCACCAGCCGCTGGATGAGTTGGCGTTATTACATCAAGATCACTATTTTCGCCATGTCACTTTGTCACCGGATGAAGGGGTGGATTTCACCTGGAAACGGGAGTGGCGATTACCCGTTGATGAGCTGCCATTCTCTGCGGATACCTGCACGCTCATATTACCCGACGGTGATGCTTTGCAATGGCTGCGAACGCACATGGTCTCGCCCTTAACTGACAACGCCCTTCTGCTGGAGCATCTTCTATGAATCAAGCGCTGATATCGGGTGCCGCAGCCCATCACCCCCTGTGGCATATCACCTCTTTGCATCAGGCACTGTTACGAGCCGCACAGCAGAGTGAAAAAGGCGTGACCACCGTCAACGCTGCGGGTCAACGTCGGGCATGGAGCTACGCGGAATTTTATCCGCAGGCGCTGGCGGTCAGCCACGTATTGGCGGAAAAGGGCATCAGCGCGGGTGACCGGGTGCTACTGCGTCTGGCCGATCCGGGAGATTTCGTGCTGGCATTATGGGGCTGCCTGTTACTGGGAGCGGTGGCGGTTCCGGTGGCGGCAGGCGTCCCCTGGCCCGTGGAGCCTTCGGCGTTAAAAGCATCGCTTGCCGCGCTGGCTTTGATTCGTCCCACCGCCATGATTGGCTCAGGGGCTGATTTAACACAATTTCAGCTGATCCAGCAGCAGATGCCAGAAGCCGCCATGCAGGTTATTGCCGCCGCGCCATTCCACCAGCTAACCCCGCGCCACGATCCCTGTTCTTATGTCGGACAAGGGGACGATTTGGCCATTATTTTTCCCACCTCTGGCTCGACCGGTCAGCCGAAGTTGGTCACTCAGAGCGTGCGGGCGCTGCTTTCGATGGCGGCCGGTACTGCGCAAATGAATGATTTTAGCGAACGTGACGTGTTTCTTAACTGGATGCCGATGGATCATGTTGGGGCGGTTGTGTTTCTTGGCATTGTGCCGGTTTGCTGCGCCGCGCAGCAGATACATCTGGCAACGCCCTGGGTCAGAGAAGATCTGGCGCGTTTTCCACGGGAAACCGCCGCATGCCGGGCGACGGTGAGCTGGGTGCCTAATCACGTTTTCAGCGAGCTGTCCCAGATGGAAGCGGCAGCCGACTGGGATTTTAGCTCGCTGCGTTTTCTGGTGAATGCCGGGGAGAGTATCAGCGATCAAATGAAGCGCTGTGCCAGCCGTTTCGCCGCCCAGGGCCTGAAGTCTTCGGCGCTGCGGCCCGCGTTTGGCATGTCGGAAACCTGCTCAGGGCTGACCTGGTCAGCGGGAGACGGGGGTGAATATAACGGTTATGTCGATCTCGGCTTACCTATCCCGGCGGCGAGTGTGCGCATTACCGATAGGGATGGTGAAATTGTCGACGAGGGGCAAGTGGGTGATTTACAGGTTCGTGGGCCTTCGGTGACGCGTGGTTATTTCAACGGTGAGGCAGAGGACTGTTTCCTTGAGGATGGCTGGTTTGTCACCGGCGATCGCGCTTTGCTCCATCAGGGGCGGCTGTTTATTACCGATCGCGATGGTGATGGCATTGCAGGCCTGCCGATCCCCGGTTATCAGCTGGAAGCTGAGTTGGAACGTATTCCCGGAGTCCGTGCCGGCTATACGGGCGTTTGCCAGTCAGGGGAGACGGTTGGCATCTACTTCGTTTGTCAGCCGGGCAGTTCGGCAGAAAGCGTGATGCGCAGGATGGAGATCAGGCTGTCAGAACTGGGCACGCCGCTGCACTGGCGGCTGTTTCCCGCCGAGACGGGCCAGATCCCGCGCACCTCCATCGGTAAAATCCAGCGTAAGGTATTGCGTCGCCGCCTCGCCGCACAACTGGCACAGGAGCGGGTTGAATGATGACATGTCTCGCTTTTGGCTATGCGGGGAGCAGCGATAATGCCTTTTCTGCGCTGGCTTCAGCCTGGCCGGACACACTGCCGCTGAAACAGTTTGTTTATCCCGGTCGCGGCAGCCGTCAGAGCGAGGATTTCTCAACCTCTCTGAGCCAACTCGCGCATGAGGCGGTAGAAACCCTTACCGATGACCAGCCCGTCATGCTGCTGGGTTACAGCATGGGCGCGCTGGTGGCTTTTGAAGCCGCGCGTCAGTTGCAGCGTCAACGGCGCCGCGTGGCAGCATTGGTGGTGTGTGCCATCAATGCGCCGCATCAGCAGCTGCCTTCGCGCAACGTGGCGACGTTCGATCTGCCCGCGCTGACGTCATACCTTGCTGAACTGGGCGGCACGCCGCCAGAAATTCTGGCGTCACAGGAGCTTATGGCCTGGTTTGCCCCCGCCATTCAGAGTGATTACCGCCTGCTTGATGGCGGGGTTGCCCCAGGTGCAGACAGAGTGAATTGCCCGATTATCGCCTTGTCTGGTCAGGATGATGTATTAACCACCTCCGCAGGCATGCAGGCATGGCGTGATTGCACCAGCGCCTCATTTCAGAGCGCGGTTTTGCCCGGCGGTCACTTTTTTCTGCAACAGCACCCCGATGCGCTTATCTCAACGCTGTTCACTCTTTTTCCGTTGCCTGCCGTAAGGGAGATCTCTTTATGACTGACGATTTGTGTTTTGAGTTCTGTGTGCTTAACAGCCGAGTGGGTGATGTCGGGGGCAACAGCCAGCGGATTTTGCACGCCTGGCGTGAGGCTGAATTACGTGGCGTCGATCTCTTATTTTTGCCGGAAATGGCGCTGTCGGGGTATCCGGCAGAAGATTTAGTGCTGCGGCACGCTTTTATGCAGCAGACGGAACGCACCGTCGAACATCTTGTTGCCGTTTCGGCGACGATGCACACCGCGCTGATGCTCACAACGCCCTGGTTTTATCAGGGGAGACTGATCAATGGCGCGCTGCTGATTGAACGCGGCGAAATTGTTCAGGTTACCGCCAAGTATCAGCTGCCGACCTACGGTGTTTTTGATGAGTTGCGCTGGTTTGCCTCTGGCAATGAGCCTTGCCCGGTGGCGTTTCGCGGACAGCTGTTAGGTGTCATGATCTGCGAGGACGTCTGGCTCCCTGAAGTGTCGCAGACGTTAAAACAGGCAGGGGCGACGATCCTGATCTCACTCAACGCCAGCCCCTGGACGCAGAACAAATATGGTCAACGCCTACAGGTGCTGCGGCAAAGAGCCGCTGAGACCGGGCTTCCCGTGGTCTATTTCAATTTGCTCGGCGGCCAGGATGAGCTGGTTTTTGACGGCGGTGGCTGCGTCGTGAATGCCCAGGGCGAGGTGACCGAGCGCTGGCCAGCCTGGCAGGAAACGCATTATTCACTACGGCTGGAGGTGAAAACAGGCCAACCGGTCAACGGGCAGCCCCTGCGTGCTGAACAGATTGATAGCCTGGGCGAAATCTATACGGCCCTGATGTGGGGGCTGCGGGATTACGTCAGAAAAAACGGCTTTTCACAGGTGCTGTTGGGGCTTTCCGGCGGTATCGACTCCGCGCTGGTTGCGGTTCTCGCCGCCGATGCGCTGGGCGCGCAGCAGGTACGGGCGGTGATGCTGCCCTCACGTTACAGCAGCCAGGGCAGCCTGGACGATGCCCGCGAGCTGGCACAACGTTGCGCTATCGGGCTTAGCCTGTTGCCGATAGCCGGGGCGCACACGGCGCTTGAACAGACGCTGTCAGATTTACTGGTGGACGAGCCGATAAAGGATCTCACCGGGCAAAATATTCAGGCGCGCAGCCGGGGAACGCTGCTGATGGCATTGTCCAATCAGTGGCAGGCCCTGCTGCTTTCGACCGGAAATAAATCGGAGGTCGCCGTGGGGTATTGCACCCTCTATGGCGATATGTGCGGTGGATTTAATCCGCTGAAAGACGTCTATAAAACCCAGGTGTATGCCCTGTGTCACTGGCGTAACCAGCATCTGCCGTTAAGTGGCCGCATGCAGGGGTTAGACGTCATCCCGCAGACGATCCTCACCAAAGCCCCCAGTGCGGAGCTGAAACCCGGTCAGCAGGACAGCGACAGCCTGCCACCTTATGAGGTGCTGGATGCCTTGCTGCATATGCTGATTGAAGAGAACCTGACCGACAGAGATATTGCCGCCAAAGGGTTCGAGCCTGCGGATATTCGCCGGGTGGCCGCGTTACTGGAAGGGGCGGAGTATAAGCGCCGTCAGGCAGCCCCAGGGACAAAAATCAGCGACATGGCGCTTTCTCGCGAACGACGCTATCCCATCACTCACGGGTTTAGCTTCACCACAGACAGAGGGGCGTCCGTATGATGATTGAATCAGGCATGCTGTTCACGTTTATTTCGACTAACCTGGCGCTCAACCTGACGCCGGGCCCTGCGGTGATGCAAGTCACCAGTCACGCTTTTACGCAAGGATGGCTGCGGGCGCAGGTCTCCGTGCTGGGGGTGTTAAGCGGTAATGCCATCTACTGCCTGCTTTCCGCTATCGGACTGGGGGCGTTGCTGATGGCATGGCCCACGATGTATACGGCGCTACGCTATGCCGGCGCACTGTATCTGGTATGGCTGGCGGTGAAACGGCTGTGGTTTTCTTCGCAAACCGCTGCGGTCAGAACCCGCGCAAACCCGCAACAGGGGTTGAGCGGGCTGTTCCGTGAAAGTCTTCTGCTGCAACTCTCCAACCCCAAATCGCTACTGTTCTTTTGTGCGCTGTTGCCGGTATTTATCGGCAGCGCACAAGGTCAGGGTGGATGGGCGATACTGCTGCTGGGGCTGCTGGCTATCGTACTGGAGTATCCGGTATTGCTGGGTTATACCCTCGCCAGCGCGACGCTGGCACGCAAGATCAATAAAGGGCCTGGTCGCGGGCGTCGCGTATTAGAGGTGATCTGCGCGCTGTTGTTGTTATGTTCGGCATCGCTGGTGCTATTCGCCTGAAAAAAGGAATCAGAGGGTTATGGTAAAAATTTTGCGCCGTACGGGAAAAATCGCGCTGATGACGATGGGTGTCATTGCCGTGCTGGTGGTGTTAGCGGGCGCGGTGGCTGGCGTGGCGCTGTATCAGAGTTTGCCGCAGCGTGAGGGAACCCAGCGGGTTTCCGGGCTAAACGGGCAGGCGACGATCCAGCGAGACCCGCGAGGGGTGCCGGATATTTCGGCCAGCAACAGTCAGCAGGCCTGGTTCGCGCTCGGGTTTCTCCATGCCCAGGACCGTTTTTTCCAAATGGATCTGCTGCGCCGTAGTGCAGCAGGAGAGCTGGCAGAGCTGGTGGGTAAAAGTGGTCTGACCCTTGACCGCCAGAGGCGAATTTTTCAGCTGCGCGCCCAGGCGCGTCATGCCCTGTCACAATTGCCCGCCAGCCAGCGGCAGCGTCTGACGGGCTATACCGCCGGGGTTAATGCCGGCCTGCATGCCCTGCAAAGCAGACCCTTTGAGTACTGGGTTCTGCGCACCTCGCCGCAACCCTGGCATGAAGAGGATAGCCTGCTGGTCATTGCCGCGATGTATTTTGATCTCCAGGGTAATCAGGCGGGCCGTGAATATGCGCGCGGCTGGATTGCTGACAACAACGCGCAGCAACAGGCCTTCCTGCTGCCTGAAGCCAGCCGATGGGACAGGCCGCTGGCAGGCAGCGTCCCTGCCGCTGCCGCCATCCCCACCTCCGCACCCGCATGGTGGGGACAGGCGCACGTCGATTCAGCATCCGCGCTACCCGACGAAGGCATGAAAGGCAGTAATGGCTGGTTATTAAGCCGCAACGGTAAGGCCATTCTGGCCAATGATATGCACCTGGGGCTGGGGTTGCCCGGTATCTGGTATCAGGCCCGGATTAACCAGAGCACACAAAAAAGAAGCCTGACGGGGATTACACTGCCGGGCTTACCCCTGTTACTGAGCGGCAGTAATGGCCATATTGCCTGGGGTTTTACCAACAGCTACGTCGATACGTTTGACTGGGTTGTCGCCGATAAGACGATGAAAACAGAGACGCACACGGAAATGCTGCGGGTCAATCAGGGTAAGTCGCAAACGCTTACCCTGCGCAGCAGTCAGTGGGGGCCAGTTGTTACCACGCCACGCGGTGATATGGCGATGCACTGGGTATTGCAGTTACCGGGTGCGCTGAATCTCAACCTGGCCATGCTGGATGACGCCGAATCGGTGCCGTCGGCATTAGCCGCCGGTAAACAGGCCGGCATCCCGGCGCAAAACCTGCTGGTCGCAGATAGTCAGGGCAATATTGGCTGGACGCTGGCAGGTACGTTGGCAGATCGTTCGACGGCAGGGGAACAGACGCGTTCCCCTGTGCGTGCGTCCGCTGAAAACCGCTGGCAGCCGCTGCCAGCGGCGGCACATCCTCAAGCCATCAACCCTGCGGATGGCATGATTGTGACCGCCAATAACCGTCTGCTGTTTGATCGGCAAGGAGAGAGGCTTGGCGACGGGGGGGCCGATATCGGCGTGCGCGCCAGTGCCATTACTCAACGGCTGACAAAGCAAACGGACGCGGATGAAAAGCAAATGTACCGCCTACAGTTGAATGATGAGGCGCCGCTGGCTGCCGTTTGGCGCGATTGGCTGCTAAAAAGTTTAGCCAATCCTCAACAGGGTGAAGATCCGGCCTATGAGCAGATGCGCAGCCTGCTTCGCCAATGGAATGGTCATGCTGACGCGGATTCTACGGGGTATGCGCTGATCGCCCAATGGCGCGACGATATGTACGCCAGCATCTTTGGCGGTCTGGACAACACGCTTTCTCAACAGTGGCCGCAGGCGTACTACCGTCGGGCAAACCCACGGTGGGATGAAACGATGCTGGCGCTGATGAACGCCGAAAAATGGGTGCCGCCCGGTTCAGCGGATTGGCAGGCGTGGACCCGCTCCACCCTGGCAGATAGCTGGAAAAAACGGGATTCGGGTAAAACACGTTGGGGAGAGATAAATCGCAGTGACTATGCGCATCCGCTGGCAAAAGCGTTACCGGTAGTCGGGCATTATCTGCGCTCTCCGTCAGTCGCGCTTTCCGGTGACAACAATGTTATTCATGTCAACCGCCCGCGTTTCGGCGCTTCAGAGCGGATGGTGGTCTCCCCTGGTGAAGAGTCTCAGGCCATATTGAGTCTGCCTTCAGGGCAAAGTGGCCACCCGCTGAGCCGCTGGTGGATGGATAGTTTCCCCGCCTGGGTCAGGGGAGAGGCGCAGCCGATGTTACCGGGGCCGCCCGCTTACCAACTGGGGCTTAAAGGGGATGAGGTACGCTAAAGGTAAGCCGTTTTTGACGGATCCTGGCGCATGCTTTGGTCAGCGATCTCATTTTCGTAGCGATAACAGAGCCAGCCCGAATCCGCCGTCGGGCGGCCAACTTTTCCAGATGCCACCCTGGCTGCCGCTGTCTGTCATAAATCTGTCATATTAGCGACATTTTACTGTCACCAAACTGTCCTATTTTGCCTTCAGCAGCAATAATTAATCATACGAACACGGTAACCGACCTGACTTTATTATCCCGTGGAGGGAATATGACTTTGATGCACAAAACCCTGGCTCAATGCGTTGCGTTAACCCTTTCTCTGAGCGCCGTATCTGCGATGGCGGCAACCAATCTGACCGGTGCTGGCGGCACCTTCCCGGCACCGGTTTATAATAAGTGGGCGGCAGAGTACAACACCGCTACGGGTAGCCAGGTTAACTATCAGGGTATCGGTTCTTCCGGCGGCGTGAAGCAAATTATTGCTAAAACCGTCGATTTCGGCGCATCAGATGCGCCGATGAAAGATGAAGATTTAGCCAAAAATGGCCTGTTCCAGTTCCCGACGGTGATCGGTGGGGTGGTACTGGCGGTGAATATCCCGGGTATTCAATCCGGTCAGCTCACGCTGGATGGTAAAACCGTGGGTGATATCTACCTCGGCACCATCAAGAAGTGGAACGATCCGGCGATCGCTAAACTGAACCCGGGCGTGAAGCTGCCAGATTCTAATATCAACGTGGTGCGCCGCGCTGATGGTTCCGGTACGTCATTTGTCTTCACCAGCTATCTGTCTAAAGTGAACGAAGACTGGAGCAGCAAAGTTGGGAAAGGCAGTACCGTTAACTGGCCGGTAGGCTTGGGTGGTAAGGGCAATGACGGCGTGGCCGCATTCGTACAACGTCTGCCCGGCTCTATCGGTTATGTCGAATACGCGTATGCGAAACAGAACAGCCTTGCTTATACCAAACTGGTCGATGCGGATGGTAAAGCGATTGCACCGAGCGAAAAAAGCTTCAGTGATGCGGCTAAAGGCGCTGACTGGAGCACCTCGTTCGCGCAGGATCTGACCTACCAGAAAGGGGACAATGCGTGGCCAATCACTTCAACCACCTTTATTCTGGTACATAAAGAGCAGGCTAATGCAGAGAAAGGCGCAGCGGTGCTGAAGTTCTTTGACTGGGCTTACAAAAACGGCGGCAAAACCACCACGGCTCTCGACTACGCGTCACTGCCGGATTCTGTGGTAGAACAAATTCGCGCCGCCTGGAAAACCAACGTGAAAGACAGCTCAGGTAACGCGTTGTACTAATTGCTTAAAACGCCACATTAAATGTGGCGCAGGTAACCCGTGCGGGCAAGGCTTGCCTTGCCCGCGATGTATCAGCTGTAACCGACTCGAGAATTCTATGGCTGCAACCAAGCCGACATTTAAGGCCCCTGGGAAACAGGGCGACATCATCTTCAGCGCGCTGGTGAAACTGGCTGCGCTGATTGTGCTGTTGCTGCTCGGCGGCATCATCGTTTCCCTGCTGATCTCCTCATGGCCGAGCATTCAGAAATTTGGCTTCTCGTTCCTGTGGAATAAAGAGTGGGATGCGCCGAACGAACAGTTTGGTGCGCTGGTGCCGATCTACGGCACTGTCGTCACCTCGATTATTGCCCTGCTGATCGCCGTTCCGGTCAGTTTTGGCATCGCCCTATTCCTGACTGAACTGGCTCCGGGCTGGCTGCGCCGTCCGCTGGGCGTTGCCATCGAACTGCTGGCGGCTATCCCCAGCATTGTCTATGGCATGTGGGGGCTGTTTATTTTTGCTCCGCTGTTTGCCACCTGGTTCCAGCAGCCGGTCGGCGAGGTGCTGGCCAACGTGCCGATTGTCGGTGCGTTGTTCTCCGGCCCGGCTTTTGGTATCGGTATTCTCGCCGCCGGGATTATCTTGGCGATAATGATTATTCCTTATATCGCTTCGGTGATGCGTGACGTATTCGAACAGACGCCGGTGATGATGAAAGAGTCGGCTTACGGCATTGGATGCACCACCTGGGAAGTTATCTGGCGGATTGTTCTGCCGTTCACCAAAAACGGGGTGATTGGCGGGGTGATGTTGGGGCTGGGGCGTGCGCTGGGTGAAACGATGGCGGTCACCTTTATTATTGGTAACACCTACCAGCTCGACAGCGCCTCACTGTTTATGCCCGGCAACAGCATTACCTCGGCGCTGGCTAACGAATTTGCCGAAGCTGAGTCCGGCGTGCATACCGCCGCGCTGATGGAACTGGGGCTGATCCTGTTTGTCATCACCTTTATCGTGTTGGCCTGTTCCAAACTGATGATCCTGCGCCTGGCGAAAAGTGAAGGAGCACGCTCATGACCACCATTGAACTACAGGCGCACGATGCGTTGCTCGCCTCACGCCGTAAAATGCAGGCATGGCGGCGGCTGAAAAACCGCATTGCCCTCACTCTGTCATTACTAACGATGGCCTTTGGTCTGTTTTGGCTGGTTTGGATCCTGTTTTCTACCGTAACGCGCGGCATGGATGGTATGTCGCTGGCGCTGTTTACCGAAAACACGCCGCCGCCGAATACGGCAGGCGGCGGTCTGGCCAATGCCCTGGCGGGCAGCGGCCTGCTGATCTTCTGGGCCACGGCGGTCGGTACGCCGCTTGGCATTATGGCGGGCATCTACCTGGCCGAATACGGGCGCAAGTCCTGGCTGGCCGAAACGATCCGCTTTATCAACGATATTCTGCTGTCGGCCCCTTCGATTGTGGTCGGGCTGTTTGTGTACACCGTGGTGGTGGCCCAGATGCAGCACTTTTCCGGCTGGGCCGGGATGATCGCGTTGGCGCTGTTACAGATCCCGATTGTTATCCGTACCACTGAAAATATGTTGAAGCTGGTACCGGACAGCCTGCGTGAGGCGGCCTACGCGCTGGGAACGCCGAAATGGAAGATGATTTCGGCTATTACCCTGAAAGCATCGGTCTCTGGAATTTTGACCGGCGTGTTGCTGGCGATAGCCCGTATTGCCGGGGAAACGGCTCCGCTGCTGTTTACCTCGCTGTCGAATCAGTTCTGGAGCACCGACATGATGCAGCCGCTGGCTAACCTGCCGGTGACTATCTTCAAGTTCGCCATGAGCCCGTTTGCCGAATGGCAGAGTCTGGCCTGGGCGGGCGTGCTGATTATTACTCTGTGCGTGCTGTTACTGAACATTCTGGCACGCGTTGTCTTCGCCAAAAGCAAACATTAATTGAGCCGTGCATCGCAGACGGCGCGGACTAAGTGAGATAAAAATGGTTGATAATACTTCCGCACAGACAATTCAGGTTCGCGATTTGAATTTCTATTACGGAAAATTCCATGCGCTGAAAAACATCAATCTGGATATTGCCAAGAATCAGGTGACGGCGTTTATCGGGCCATCCGGCTGTGGCAAATCCACCCTGTTGCGCACCTTTAATAAGATGTTTTCGCTGTATCCCGATCAGCGGGCGGAAGGGGAGATATTGCTGGATGGTGAAAATATTTTGACCGCCAGCCAGGATATTGCTCTGCTGCGTGCGCGCGTAGGAATGGTGTTCCAGAAGCCAACGCCGTTCCCGATGTCAATTTATGACAATATCGCTTTCGGCGTGCGCCTGTTTGAAAAGCTGTCGCGTGCCGATATGGATGAACGTGTGCAGTGGGCGCTAACGAAAGCGGCGCTGTGGACGGAAACCAAAGATAAGCTGCATCAGAGTGGTTACAGTCTTTCCGGTGGTCAGCAGCAGCGTCTTTGCATCGCGCGCGGTGTCGCGATCCGTCCGGAAGTTCTACTGCTGGATGAGCCCTGTTCGGCGCTCGACCCGATTTCAACCGGGCGCATCGAAGAGCTGATTACCGAACTAAAACAGGATTACACGGTGGTGATCGTGACTCATAATATGCAACAGGCAGCCCGTTGCTCCGACCGTACGGCGTTTATGTACCTCGGCGAACTGATTGAGTACAGCGAGACCGATATGCTGTTCACCACCCCACAACGGAAGCAGACTGAAGACTATATCACCGGTCGCTACGGTTGATATGGCGGGAGAAAATAATGGATAGCCTGAATCTGAACAAACATATCTCCGGCCAGTTCAACGCCGAGCTGGAGCACATCCGCACCCAAGTGTTGACCATGGGCGGCATGGTGGAACAGCAGTTAACGGATGCGATCGTCGCGATGCACAATCAGGATGCAGAGCTGGCCAATAAGGTGATCGAAGGTGACCAGCAGGTCAATATGATGGAAGTGGATATTGATGAAGCCTGCGTGCGCATCATCGCCAAGCGCCAGCCAACGGCCAGCGACCTGCGTCTGGTGATGGCGATCATCAAAACCATCTCTGAACTGGAGCGCATTGGCGATGTGGCGGAGAAGATTAGCCGCACCGCGCTGGAGAAGTTTTCCCAGCAGCATCAGCCTCTGCTGGTGAGCCTGGAGTCACTGGGACGTCATACCATTCAAATGCTGCACGACGTGCTGGATGCTTTCGCGCGTATGGATCTTAACGCGGCGATAGAGATTTACCGCGAGGATAGAAAGGTTGATCAGGAGTATGAGGGCATTGTTCGCCAGCTGATGACCTATATGATGGAAGATCCACGAACCATCCCAAGCGTGCTGACGGCCCTGTTCTGCGCCCGCGCCATTGAGCGTATCGGCGACCGTTGTCAGAACATTTGCGAGATTATCTTTTACTTTATTAAAGGCCATGATTTCCGCCATGTCGGCGGCGACCAGCTGGATAAACTGCTGGCGGGTGATGGCCACGGCAGCAACCCCGCCTGACTCTCTCTGGCGTGCCGATCTCTGCGGCACGCCGTGCTTTCCCTGGCCTTTTCGTTTGAATACCTGACATCTGCAAACTTACCCTGTCAACGCCTTCTGCCGCCAGGCGCAGGGTGACGCCGGTTAAAGCAACGATCGCTGCCTTTCCTGTGCTGACAGGTTCAGCACAGCAACACTGTCCCTATCCATCTCCGCGATCCCCCGCCATATTTGGCCTGCCATATTGTTGCCTGATGGATACCAACCCCGTCCACTCCTTGCGAAGTCGGTGTTAAATAAAAAAGGAGTAAGGAAATTCCTGTTTTATTTCGTCCTTATTTGACTTCTGAAATAAGCCTTTATCTTACTGTTTTTTGGCAGAATTCAAATAATCGCATTACTTTTTTATGCGACCTA
This sequence comes from Erwinia piriflorinigrans CFBP 5888, assembly GCF_001050515.1. GTDB lineage: Bacteria > Pseudomonadota > Gammaproteobacteria > Enterobacterales > Enterobacteriaceae > Erwinia > Erwinia piriflorinigrans. Next base: position 110,930 of record NZ_CAHS01000023.1, on the reverse strand, counting down.
TTATTCCGAATAAATATAGCATTCGAGGTTTTTTTATTTATTTATGCCATGAGTTTTTATTTAACTCTGACTCACGCGTTTTCTCGCCCTTTTCGCGTTTTTTGTTTTTTACAACAAGTGAAGATATGGTTATTATTGTAAAATATTGTTATTTACGGCAAAGTTTAACTATTCTGATGTCGTTCGGCAGATGTGCCAATATTCCATTTTATGGATCGGCCACCGTCTTATCAGGGTGGAGAATAAGATAGCGCGGCCTACTATGCGTCATTGCTGATAACGCTTTACGTGCACAGGTTAGTGTCTGTCTCATATTGATAATATTTTTAGCGCCTTAACGGATATTTAATTATTTTGGAGATAGCTATTTCCCGTCTTTTCATTCTTTTTTAGAAAAGTGAAGGAAGGATAGTTCATGCTGTTTTTTTATCGTTAACGTTTCGCACCAGGAGTGATATGTATGGTCATGGGAGTTATTTCCTGTCCGCGTTGTAAAGAAAAAGTCAGGATACGTCGTAATGGACGTTCCGCTTCAGGTATACAACGCTATCGTTGCCAGAGTTGTCTGAAAACCTTCCAGCTTCATTTCTACTATGCAGGTTCCAGACCCGATATGCAGGGAACGGTAAGTGATATGAATAAAGAAGGTTTAGAAGAGAGAGATATTGCGCGTCAACTCGGCGTGAGCCTTGAAACCGTTCTGCGGCACCTGAAAGAGGTTAAACAGAATAAACCCGACTCAAAATGAGGCAGCCATCCGAAAATTGAGCTCAGGCCGGTTTCCCGGCCTGCCAACTTCAGCCTTTCGTTCTGGATGTCAGACCGCTGTTCTGGCTTTCATCCCTCTCCCCTCGGGCCATCGCGCTCACCTTTGGTGGTCGTCATAAGGTGCGTCCGCAGCGCAATCGGTTGCGAAAAAACCGGGTTATCAACATCCCAAAATCGCATTAATGAGTTAGGATAACCGTCGACAACTTTTCTCCGTTTTGGAATCACATAATGACGAATCCCGGTCTGTTACAACGGATTTTTAAACTACAGGAACATGGCACCACCGTGCGTACCGAGGTGATTGCCGGATTTACCACTTTTCTGACAATGGTATACATCGTCTTCGTTAACCCGCAGATCCTCGGCGTGGCGGGCATGGATACCCGGGCGGTGTTTGTCACGACCTGCCTGATAGCCGCGTTCGGCAGTATTCTGATGGGGCTGGTAGCCAATCTGCCCGTCGCGCTGGCTCCGGCAATGGGGCTAAACGCCTTCTTTGCTTTCGTGGTGGTTGGGGCGATGGGCATTTCCTGGCAGGTCGGCATGGGGGCCATCTTCTGGGGAGCCGTGGGCCTGCTGCTGCTGACCCTGTTCCGCGTGCGTTACTGGATGATAGCGAATATCCCGTTAAGCCTGCGCGTAGGGATCACGGCCGGTATTGGTCTGTTTATCGCCCTGATGGGGCTGAAGAATACGGGCATCATCGTGCCAAGTGAAGCCACGCTGGTGACCGTTGGTAATTTGACATCGCATAGCGTGCTGTTGGGCGCGCTGGGCTTCTTTATTATCGCCGTTCTGGCATCACGTAATATTCATGCGGCGGTTCTGGTATCGATTGTCGTCACGACGGCAATTGGACTGGCCATTGGCGATGTTAAGTTCACCGGTATTTTCTCCGCACCCCCTGCTGTCACGTCGGTGCTGGGCCAGGTTAATCTGAAGGACTCGCTAAATGTAGGAATGGCGGGGATCATCTTCTCCTTTATGCTGGTTAACCTGTTCGACTCTTCTGGCACGCTTATTGGCGTGACGGATAAAGCGGGCTTGAGTGATGAAAAAGGCACTTTCCCGCGCATGAAACAGGCGCTGTATGTCGACAGTATCAGCTCTGTGGCAGGTTCATTTATCGGAACGTCTTCGGTGACGGCCTATATCGAAAGCTCTTCCGGCGTATCCATTGGAGGCCGCACGGGCTTGATGGCGGTAGTGACCGGCCTGTTGTTCCTTCTGGTAATGTTCCTCTCTCCACTGGCCGCTATGGTGCCTGCCTATGCGGCGGCTGGCGCGTTAATCTATGTGGGTGTGTTGATGACATCGAGCCTGGCGCGCGTGAAATGGGACGATCTGACCGAAGCGGTGCCGGCCTTTGTCACTGCGGTGATGATGCCATTCAGTTTTTCAATTACTGAAGGTATCGCGCTGGGGTTCATCTCTTATTGCGTGATGAAACTGGGCACCGGGCGCTGGCGCGAAATCAGCCCCTGTGTCGTGGTGGTGGCGCTGCTTTTTGTCGCAAAAATTGTGTTTATTGACGCGCATTAATCCGTGCGGGTGGCTATGCCACCCGCATTCTCTGCGGTGATGTCGCTATCTTTCTACCGGCAGGCTGGTCAGGCGCAGCGTGCAGGGCCCCATATTTTGCGCACGCAGGTTAATCTCTCGCAGCGGCTCCAGGCCGTTATCTTCGTTATATTCCCACAAACTTAATCTCTCATCCCCCGGCGAAAGCGCACAGGACCAGACCAGTAAAGGTTCAACGTCACAGAAAGCCTGAATGCCCGGTCTGTTGACGGAACGAAGCCTGCCAGATGCGGGATGCAGCTGAAGTGAGCCTTCACTATTGACACCTTCATCGGTCATCTTGAGAATGCTTTGACGCAGCGTCCACAGTTGAGTTGAAGCCTCAATGGCGTCATTCTGCGCATGGATCCACGCTTTTTCCCCCGAGGAGAGATACTCAAAATGGCTTTCCAGCGTTTGCCGACTGTGCGCCCGAACCATCTCTATATCCAGCCCGGCATGTTCTCCTTCCTCGGCTAACAGTACCCCAACCACATTTCCGGCATAGGCAAAGCTGAAGTCAGGTAAGTCAGGGTCAGAAAAACGTGGGCGGCCGTTGCTGCTGGCAATCATGCCGGGAAGTTTCGGGATGCCATAGATCTTGAACATCAGTTCAGCGAGCAGGGTGCGGGCTGCCAGAAAGCGCGTACGCCGTCTCTCATTAAAAAGCGAAGCATTTTCAATGATTTGTTGCGGGATGCGGTGAACCTTAGGTCTGCTTTGGGCGAGTGCCCAGCGTGCAAAATGACTTGCCATCTGTCGCTCCATGAAAATGGTCGGATAATCATCCCAGTGATTGTAGGAATTTTCCGAACTTTTTTCATCTGGATTCCATGTATTGGCGTATTTTCAGATTTTAGGCATCTCACGATTTTCGTTTTCCGGTGGGATAGCGCTTATCCCACCGGTACGCTTATTTTCCAATACAGAAACTGGAGAAAATCCGCCCCAGCAGATCGTCGGAGCTGAATTCGCCGGTGATCTCACTGAGTGCCTGCTGCGCCAGACGCAGTTCTTCCGCCAGCAACTCCCCAGCCCAGGCGGCCAGCAGCTGATGTTTTCCCTGATCCAGGTGAGTAGCCGCTAACTCGAGAGCCTGCAAATGGCGGCGACGGGCCAGGAAGCCTCCCTCCATATTGCCGGAAAAGCCCATGCTTGATTTTAAATGGTCGCGCAGGTTTTCAATCCCTTCGCCGGTACGTGCCGACAGGCGGATAAGTGAGTGACCATTTACTTCTTCAACGCCCCTTGTTTCACCTGTGATATCCGCTTTATTGCGTACCACGGTAACCGGTAATGTCTCCGGCAGCCGGGCAATAAAGTCAGGCCAAATCTCTGCGGGATCGGTGGCATCCGTGGTGGTTCCATCGACCATAAACAGTACATGATCCGCCTGTTCAATCTCATGCCACGCACGCTCAATACCAATGCGTTCGACTTCATCGCTGGCTTCGCGCAGTCCGGCGGTATCAATGATATGCAGCGGCATACCATCGATATGGATATGTTCACGCAGCACATCACGCGTTGTCCCTGCAATATCGGTGACAATGGCGGCTTCGCGCCCGGCGAGCGCGTTCAGCAGGCTGGATTTCCCCGCGTTGGGCCGCCCGGCAATCACCACTTTCATCCCTTCACGCAGCAGGCTCCCCTGGCGTGCTTCACCGCGCACTGCGTTGAGATCGGTAATGACCTGGTGAAGTTGCGCCTCTATTTTGCCATCCGACAGGAAGTCGATTTCTTCATCTGGGAAGTCGATCGCCGCTTCCACGTATATCCGCAGGTGAGTGAGTGCTTCCACAAGATGGTTAACGCGGGTGGAGAAAACGCCCTGTAATGAGTTGACCGCTGAGCGTGCCGCCTGTTCTGAACTGGCATCTATCAGGTCGGCAATGGCCTCTGCCTGGGCCAGGTCTAACTTGTCATTGAGGAAAGCGCGCTCGGAGAACTCACCAGGGTTAGCAATACGTAGCCCGGGTAGTGACAGGATGCGCTTCAGCAGCAGATCGAGGATCACCGGCCCACCGTGGCCCTGCAATTCCAGCACGTCCTCGCCGGTAAAGGAGTTCGGGCCGGGAAACCACAGCGCAATTCCCTGATCGAGGGTGCTACCGTCCGCATCGCGGAACGGCAGATAGTCGGCGTAGCGCGGTTTTGGCAGTTTACCCAGCAGTAGCTGCGCAACCCCGGCGGCCTGGCTGCCGGAAACACGCAGGATGCCGACGCCGCCACGCCCCGGCGGCGTCGCCTGAGCGACGATGGTATCGCTATGGTTCATGTTGAATTCTCTTTTCATGCAAAAAAATAAGGCGGTCAATTGACCGCCTTATAATAGACATCGTGCCTGGTTTTAGCACGGATTGCGGTGATTCGTTGCCGAATTACGCCTTTTTCTTGTCGCGGCTATGCAGGCCACGTTTTTCCAACCCGCGATAAATCAGCTGCTGCTGAAGGATGGTGACCAGGTTGCTGACGATGTAGTACAGCACCAGACCTGACGGGAACCACAGGAAGAAGACGGTGAAAATCACCGGCATAAAGGTCATGATCTTCTGCTGCATCGGGTCGGTCACGGTGGTCGGAGACATCTTCTGAATGAAGAACATCGTCACGCCCATCAGGATCGGCAGGATGTAGTACGGGTCTTGTGCAGCAAGGTCATGGATCCACAGAGCAAACGGCGCATGACGCAGTTCCACCGAGCCCATCAGCATGTAATAGAGGGCAAGGAAGATCGGCATTTGGATAACCAGCGGCAGACAGCCGCCCAGCGGGTTCACTTTCTCTGCCTTGTACAGCGCCATCATTTCCTGGCTCATACGCTGCTTATCATCACCTAAACGCTCACGCATTGCCTGAATTTTAGGCTGAAGCATGCGCATTTTTGCCATTGAGGTGTACTGCGCTTTGGTCAGCGGATACATGATGCCGCGCACGATAAAGGTGATAACGATAATTGAGAAGCCCCAGTTACCGATAAAGCCGTGCAGGAATTTCAGCAGCTTAAATAGCGGCTGCGAGATAAACCACAGCCAGCCATAATCCACGGTCAGATCAAGATGTGGCGCAACCGCCGCCATTTTGTCCTGAATTTCCGGGCCAACCCATAGCGTGGCTGCCAGCTGCTGCTGGGAACCTGCGGCAACGATCACCGGTGCAGATTTATAACCGATAGCGGCAATGCCATTACCCAGATTGCTGGTGTAAAGGGAGTTGCTGCCCGCAGTCTGCGGAACCCATGCGGTGGCGAAATACTGTTGCAGCATCGCGACCCAACCATTGTTGGTGGTGGCGCTGAGGTTTTCGTTATCGCTGATTTTGTCGAATTTGTACTTCTCGTAGTTGGTCTCACTGCTGGAGTAAGCCGCACCACGGAAAGTATGCAGGGCAAAGTTGCTGCTGCCGGTATCGCGATGCTTCGGCAGATCGATTGTCTGCTTCAGCTGACCAAACATCGATACTTCCAGCGGCTGCTGGGTGGTGTTGTTGATCTGATAATCAACGCTGATAGCATACTCACCGCGCTTCAGGACGAAAGTCTTGGTGTAGGTGACGCCATTTTCAGCAGTAAAGGTCAGCGGGATACGCAACTCGCTCTGGCCATTAGCCAGTTCGAAATGATCCTGGCCGCTGGTATAAAGAGGACGTGCGCCGTTGGCTGGGTTATCCGGGCCGTTACGACCGGTCAGGCCGCTCTGCGCCTGATACAGGAAGCCTGGGGTGGATTCCAGCAGCAGGAAAGGCTGGTCCGAGCCCAGTTTGTCCGGGTAGGTCAGCAGCTGAGCCTGATCAATGTCGCCACCGCGCGTATTGATGTTTAAAGACAGGACATCGGTCTTAACGGTGATCGTTTTGCCCTGGCCGCTGGCAGGTACACCCTGATTGGCGGCATCACCTGCTGCGCTGGTCGTGTTCTGTGTGGTCTGGGTTTGCAGTGGCTGCGGAGCGTTATCCGTCTGCCAGGCTTGCCAGATCATAAAAGACACGAACAGAAAAGCGATGAGGAAGAGATTGCGTTGCGAATCCATCGTTAATGTTCTCTGGTATCAATGGTTGTGTGGCGGCACCGGATCGTCGCCACCCGGGTTCAAGGGGTGGCATTTTAATATGCGTTTCATCGCCAACCAACTCCCTTTTACCATCCCGAACCGACGCAATGCTTCAATACCGTATTGCGAACAGCTGGGATGAAAACGGCAGTGGGGTCCTAACAGCGGACTGATAACGCGTTGATAGACGCGTATCAGCCCGATTAAGAGCCGCGAGCCAGGCGACAATGGCGACGCCATAATTTCTCCAACGCTTCCGTCAGTGCATGGTTGTCCAGCTCACCAATGCCCTTTTTCGCTACGATCACAAAATCCATCGACGGAAGTTCATGTTGACGCAGGCGAAAGCTTTCTCGGGTCAATCGCTTGATCCGATTGCGTTCATGCGCGCGTTTAACATGTTTTTTCGCGACGGTGAGACCGATGCGGGGATACCCCAGCGCGTTCAGGCGGCCGAGAATAGTAATTTGCGGCGTGCCAGCCCGTTGTGGCTGCTGGAAGACGAAAGTGAAGTGAGTGGGAGTTAACAAACGTAACTCCCTGGGAAATGCGAGCTTAACCACTCAGCGGTTAGCTTTTATTACTTAGAAACGGTCAGACGAGAACGGCCTTTAGCACGACGACGTGCCAGAACCTGACGACCATTTTTATTTGCCATACGAGCACGGAAACCGTGTGAACGGTTGCGCTTCAGTACGGACGGTTGAAAAGTGCGTTTCATGGCGATTTCTACCTAAACTTGAAAAATTTCACTTGTGACGCGTATCTGGCCCGAAAAAACGACCGACGCCTCAGTGTGTCTTTAATAAAGAGGCGGGATTGTAATAATTGTACAGTCCAGAGTCAATTTACTTCGTGTGTAAAGCGCATCCTGATTACCCGTAGTGAACCGAAAAATCATCCAAAAGGGCTATGGCGCACATGCCGGGGCAAGAATTATACGGCGTCCGCTAAAAAGCGCAAGGATCGCGCAGGATCTTAACGCGATCCGTCGACGTCATTTTGGCCATCTTAGCGAGCCGAACCGATTAATTTCACATATTGAAGACGATGCAGAGTGCCTTTTGCGCAAGGTGGCGTAAACTTATCCTCACGATCCGCACCTGTGGATAAATTGGATCAAAACTGTGTAGAAAGTGAAGATCTCTGCCGCGCTTTACGCTATGATCCGCCCTTCCGCTAGAGATCCTCCGGGTCGATCGTTCTCGAAAGCACCACAGATATCGGGTACGGGCGGAGTAACCGCGGATAGCGGTTCGCATGCGTCTCTTCGGCATGCGTCAACAATGATGAAATTATCGCTTCAGTACCTTTGTTACTTATCGAACTTTTTCGAGTGGAGTCCGCCGTGTCACTTACGCTTTGGCAACAGTGTCTTGCCCGCCTGCAGGATGAACTACCTGCCACCGAATTCAGCATGTGGATACGCCCCTTGCAGGCCGAGCTGAACGACAATACGCTGGCCTTGTATGCACCAAACCGTTTTGTGCTCGACTGGGTTAGGGATAAATACCTGAATAATATCAATGCCTTGCTCAATGAGTTCTGCGGGGCAAATGTGCCTTTGCTGCGTTTTGAAGTCGGCAGCAAGCCCGTCTCTCAGACTGTCAGTCAGCCGGTGATGGCCAGTGCGCATACCAGCGCACCCGGTGTGGTGAGCCGCCCGGCACCGACTCGTCCAAGCTGGGATAACGTGCCTGCTCTGGCAGAGCTTTCTTACCGCTCAAACGTCAATACCAAGCATAATTTCGACAACTTCGTTGAGGGTAAATCAAACCAGCTGGCGCGCGCGGCGGCACGTCAGGTGGCTGATAATCCCGGCGGGGCGTATAACCCCCTGTTCCTTTATGGCGGCACCGGTCTCGGTAAAACTCACCTGTTACATGCGGTGGGTAACGGGATTATGGCGCGCAAACCTAACGCGAAAGTGGTCTATATGCACTCCGAGCGTTTTGTGCAGGACATGGTTAAGGCGTTGCAGAATAACGCGATAGAAGAGTTCAAACGCTACTATCGCTCGGTTGATGCGCTGCTGATCGATGATATTCAGTTCTTTGCTAATAAAGAGCGATCGCAGGAAGAGTTTTTCCACACCTTCAATGCCCTGCTGGAAGGTAATCAGCAGATCATCCTGACCTCGGATCGTTATCCGAAAGAGATCAATGGCGTGGAAGATCGCCTGAAATCGCGCTTTGGTTGGGGATTGACGGTGGCGATCGAGCCACCGGAGCTGGAAACCCGCGTCGCGATCCTGATGAAGAAAGCCGATGAAAATGATATTCGTCTGCCGGGTGAAGTGGCCTTCTTTATTGCTAAACGCCTGCGCTCGAACGTGCGTGAACTGGAAGGGGCGCTGAATCGTGTGATCGCCAATGCCAACTTCACCGGTCGTGCCATTACCATCGATTTCGTGCGGGAAGCGTTGCGCGATCTGCTGGCGCTACAGGAGAAGCTGGTTACCATCGATAATATTCAGAAGACGGTGGCCGAATATTATAAAATTAAGGTGGCCGATCTGCTGTCGAAGCGCCGTTCGCGCTCGGTGGCCCGCCCACGCCAGATGGCGATGGCGATGGCCAAAGAATTGACCAACCACAGTCTGCCGGAAATCGGTGATGCTTTCGGGGGTCGTGATCATACCACGGTGCTACATGCCTGCCGTAAAATCGAGCAGCTGCGTGAAGAAAGTCACGACATTAAAGAAGATTTCTCAAATCTAATCAGAACATTATCTTCCTGACTATGAAATTTACTGTAGAACGTGAGCTGTTACTCAAGCCATTACAGCAGGTAAGTAGCCCGCTGGGTGGTCGTCCAACGCTGCCTATTCTTGGCAACCTGTTGTTACAGGTAACGGAAGGCACGCTGCTGCTGACCGGTACCGATTTGGAAATGGAAATGGTGGCCCGCGTTGCGCTGACGCAGGATCATCAGCCAGGCGCTACCACCGTGCCCGCGCGCAAGTTTTTTGATATCTGCCGTGGCCTGCCGGAAGGGGCCGAAATCGCGGTGATACTGGAAGGCGAAAGAATGCTGGTGCGCTCCGGTCGCAGCCGTTTTTCTCTGTCTACTCTGCCAGCCAGCGATTTCCCGAATCTCGATGACTGGCAGAGCGAGGTCGAGTTCACCTTGCCGCAGGCCACCATGAAGCGCCTGATCGAAGCCACCCAGTTCTCTATGGCGCATCAGGACGTGCGTTATTATCTGAACGGGATGCTGTTTGAGACCGAAGGTGACGAGCTACGCACCGTCGCCACCGATGGTCATCGTCTGGCGGTCTGTTCCATGCCGGTGGGACAGTCGCTGCCGAGCCATTCGGTGATCGTACCGCGTAAAGGCGTCATTGAGCTGGTACGCCTGCTGGACGGCGGTGACAGCCTGTTGCAGGTGCAGATCGGCAGCAATAACATTCGTGCGCACGTGGGTGACTTTATCTTCACTTCCAAGCTGGTAGACGGTCGTTTCCCTGATTATCGCCGCGTATTGCCGAAGAACCCGGATAAGACTCTCGATGCCAGTTGCGATCTGTTAAAGCAGGCTTTTTCCCGTGCGGCGATCCTCTCAAACGAGAAGTTCCGTGGCGTTCGCCTGTATATTAGCGAAAATCAGTTAAAAATTACCGCTAACAACCCGGAGCAGGAAGAAGCGGAAGAGATGCTGGATGTCACCTATGGCGGCACCGATCTCGAAATCGGTTTCAACGTCAGCTATGTACTGGACGTGTTAAACGCGCTGAAGTGCGAAAATGTGCGTCTGCTGCTGACCGATTCCGTTTCCAGCGTGCAGATCGAGGATGCGGCCAGTCAATCTGCCGCCTATGTCGTCATGCCGATGAGATTGTAATTTCCTGGCCTGTCGTCAACGCAGTCAATAAAAAACAAGGCGATGGTGTACCATCGCCTGTTTTGGGATTTCCTCCGCTATGGCTTTAACCCGCCTGCTTATCAAAGACTTCCGTAATATCGAAAACGCGGACCTGGCGCTGGCCCCGGGATTTAACTTCCTTGTCGGGCCGAACGGCAGCGGTAAAACCAGCGTGCTGGAAGCGATTTATACTCTCGGCCACGGCCGGGCGTTCCGCAGCTTGCAGGCTGGCCGGGTGATCCGTCATGAGCAGGATGCTTTTGTGTTACACGGGCGTATTGCCGGCGCTGAACGTGAAACCTCCGTCGGGCTGACGAAAAACCGCGCCGGTGACAGTAAGGTGCGTATCGACGGCAGCGACGGCCATAAAGTCGCCGAGCTGGCGCAGATGTTGCCCATGCAGCTGATTACGCCGGAAGGCTTTACCCTGCTGAACGGCGGGCCGAAATATCGCCGGGCCTATATCGACTGGGGCTGTTTTCATAACGAACCGGGTTTTTTTCATGCCTGGAGCAATTTGCGTCGATTGCTGAAGCAGCGCAATGCCGCGCTGCGCCAGGTCTCGCGCTACCAGCAGATCCGCGCCTGGGATCAGGAGCTGGCGCCGCTGGCGGAGCAGATAAGTCAGTGGCGTGCAGCCTATAGCGAAGCCATTGCGGCGGATATCAATGCCACCTGTGCACAGTTTCTGCCGGAGTTTCAGCTGAGCTTCTCTTTCCAGCGCGGCTGGGATAAAGAGAGTCATTACGCCGAGCTGCTGGAACGCAACTTTGAGCGCGATCGCGCGCTCACCTATACCGCCAGCGGCCCGCACAAAGCGGATTTCCGCATTCGTGCTGAGGGTACGCCGGTGGAAGATTTGCTGTCACGCGGCCAGTTAAAGCTGCTGATGTGCGCCCTGAGGCTGGCGCAGGGTGAGTTTCTCACCCGACAGAACGGGCGACGTTGCCTGTATCTGATAGATGATTTTGCCTCTGAGCTGGATGAAACGCGCCGCCACCTGTTGGCAGCGCGCTTAAAAGCCACTCAGGCCCAGGTTTTTGTCAGTGCCATTGCTGCGGAGCACGTCTTCGACATGACTGACGAAAAGGGCAAGATGTTCCACGTAGAACAAGGTAAAATAGCGGTTCAACCTGAAGATTAAACGAGCGAGAAAAGTTGATGTCGAATTCTTATGACTCCTCCAGTATCAAAGTTCTCAAGGGGCTGGATGCGGTACGCAAGCGCCCGGGTATGTATATCGGCGATACGGATGACGGCACCGGTCTGCATCACATGGTATTTGAGGTCGTGGATAACGCCATTGACGAAGCCCTCGCCGGTCACTGCTCCGATATTCTTGTCACTATTCATGCCGATAACTCTGTATCGGTACAGGATGACGGCCGTGGTATCCCTACCGGTATTCACGAAGAAGAGGGTATCTCTGCCGCTGAAGTGATCATGACCGTGCTGCATGCCGGCGGTAAGTTTGATGATAACTCCTATAAAGTTTCCGGCGGCCTGCATGGCGTGGGTGTTTCCGTGGTTAACGCCCTGTCGGAAAAACTGGAACTGACCATTCGTCGTGAAGGTAAAGTCCACCAGCAGATCTATGTGCACGGCGTACCACAGGCCGCGCTGAACGTCACCGGCGAAACCGATCTGACCGGAACGCGCGTGCGTTTCTGGCCAAGCCATCAGACGTTTACCAACGTTGTCGAATTTGAATACGAGATTCTGGCAAAACGCCTGCGTGAGCTGTCGTTCCTGAACTCTGGCGTCTCCATCAAGCTGGAAGATAAGCGTGACGGTAAAAACGACCATTATCACTACGAAGGCGGTATCAAAGCGTTCGTTGAGTATCTGAACAAAAACAAAACCCCGATCCACCCCAACGTGTTCTATTTCTCCACTGAGAAAGACGGTATCGGTGTGGAAGTGGCGCTGCAATGGAACGACGGTTTCCAGGAAAATATCTACTGCTTTACCAACAATATTCCGCAGCGCGACGGCGGCACGCACCTGGCGGGCTTCCGCGCCGCCATGACGCGTACCCTGAACGCCTATATGGATAAAGAAGGTTACAGCAAGAAGGCCAAAGTCAGCGCTACCGGTGACGATGCGCGTGAAGGTCTGATTGCGGTGGTATCGGTCAAAGTACCCGATCCAAAATTCTCCTCACAGACCAAAGACAAACTGGTCTCTTCTGAGGTGAAGTCGGCGGTTGAACAGCAGATGAATGAATTGCTGGCTGAATACCTGCTGGAACATCCGGGCGATGCGAAAATCGTGGTCGGAAAAATTATTGATGCGGCCCGCGCGCGTGAAGCGGCACGCCGTGCGCGCGAAATGACCCGTCGTAAAGGCGCGCTGGACTTGGCTGGGCTGCCGGGCAAGCTGGCCGACTGCCAGGAGCGTGACCCGGCGCTGTCTGAAATCTACCTGGTGGAGGGTGACTCCGCCGGTGGTTCTGCCAAACAGGGCCGCAACCGTAAAAATCAGGCCATCCTGCCGTTGAAAGGTAAAATTCTCAACGTGGAGAAAGCGCGCTTCGACAAAATGCTGGCTTCGCAGGAAGTGGCAACGCTGATTACCGCACTGGGCTGTGGCATTGGTCGCGACGAATACAACCCGGACAAACTGCGCTATCACAGCATTATTATCATGACCGATGCGGACGTTGATGGCTCACATATCCGTACCCTGCTGCTGACCTTCTTCTATCGCCAGATGCCGGAAATCATCGAGCGCGGCCATGTCTATATTGCGCAGCCGCCGCTGTACAAGGTGAAAAAAGGCAAGCAGGAACAGTACATCAAAGATGATGAGGCGATGGATCAGTACCAAATTGCCATCGCGCTTGATGGTGCCACCCTGCACGCCAATGATAGCGCACCGGCGCTGGGCGGCAAGCCACTGGAAGACCTGGTGTCGGAGTTCAACAGCACGCGCAAGATGATCAAACGTATGGAGCGCCGCTATCCGATGGCGCTGCTGAATGCGCTGATTTATCACGCTACGCTGAGTGACGTATCGGCAGAAGCGCCGGTACAGAACTGGCTGGACGGCTTGGTGAAGTATCTTAACGATAACGATCAGCACGGCAGCAGCTACAGCGGCGTGGTGCGTGAGAATCGCGAACTGCATCTCTTTGAGCCGGTATTGCGCGTGCGCACGCACGGTGTGGATACCGATTATCCGCTGGATAACGAATTTGTCCTCGGTGGCGAATACCGCAAAATCTGTGCGCTTGGCGAACAGCTGCGTGGCCTGATTGAAGAGGATGCATATATTGAGCGTGGCGAACGTCGTCAGCCGATTGCCAGCTTTGAGCAGGCGATTGACTGGTTAGGCAAAGAGTCGCGCCGTGGTCTGTCGGTTCAGCGCTACAAAGGTTTGGGGGAAATGAACCCGGAGCAGCTGTGGGAAACCACGATGGACCCGGACAGCCGCCGTATGCTGCGCGTCACCATTAGAGACGCCGTTGCAGCCGATCAGCTGTTCACCACGCTGATGGGTGATGCGGTAGAACCTCGTCGCGCCTTTATTGAAGAAAACGCCCTGCGCGCCGCCAATATCGATATCTGATCCCGTTCGGGAAAATCCGGCAACGCCAGCGTTGCCGGATTGCTCCGTTGGTTACCCGCAGATCGCGTCACTTCAGGTCTGATAAGGTTACCTCACCCACGCAATATCTCCCTTCATTCCCGGCTTTGCTTCCCCTTCGGTGGATTTTTTTTCTGCGACAGGTCAGGTATTTTACGAAAGGGCAGCTTCCTCACGTCTGCATTCCCACGTCTTTGTTTACCCTTACCTGTTGGCCAAAAAATGAGAACATCGGCGAGGATATCCAGTAACCCATTCATAGCAGAGTAACCCCTGTCGATTTTCAGTGACGGATGCTGATAGTAACAGACACTGCGCTCTCTCAATTGAGCAGATGATTGCTGCATCAAGCTTTCGCACACTCCGGCTGGTCAATGTGAGCTGAATCGCGCTAGCATGAAGAGACACTGTTAGCGAACGAGGATGGTATGGCGATTAAACTGATTGCGATTGATATGGACGGCACGCTGCTTAATCCGCAGCATGAGGTGACGCCACGGGTGAAGCAGGCGATTCAGACGGCGCGTGATAAAGGCGTTGCGGTTGTCCTTGCCACCGGACGGCCGTTTATTGGCGTACAGCGCTATTTGCAGGAGCTGGGCTTGCAGCAGAAAGGTCAGTACTGCATTACGAATAATGGCGCGCTGGTGCAGCAGGCGGCTGACGGCGAATGTGTGGCGGAAGTGGCGCTCACCTTCGAGGATTATCTCTACTTTGAACAGCTGTCACGTTCGCTGGGCGTGCATTTCCAGGCGTTAAGCAAAACCGAGCTGTTCACCCCCAATAAGGATATCAGCGAGTATACCGTCCATGAGTCGTGGATGACCGGTATCCCCCTGCGCCACCGCAGCGTCAGTGAAATGGATCGCAACCTGACCTTCCCGAAGGTGATGATGATCGATCCTCCTGAACTGCTGGACGCGGCCATTGCCCGCATTCCGCACGAAGCGTTACAGCGCTATACCATTATGAAAAGTTCGCCTTACTACCTCGAAATTCTCGACAAGCGGGTGAATAAAGGGGCGGGCGTACGGCTGCTGGCAGAGCGACTGAAACTTTCCAGCAACGAGGTGATGGCGATTGGCGATCAGGAAAACGACCTGGCGATGCTGGAATATGCCGGTACCGGCGTGGCGATGGGCAATGGCATTGAAAAGGTGAAAGCCGTGGCGCAGTTTGTCACCAAAACCAACGCAGAAGACGGTGTTGCCTGGGCGATTGAGAAGTTCGTCCTTTAATCCGCCGCATCGCTGACTGATACCATCATTGCCATGAATGGATTACCCTTAGCAAAACTGTGCTAAGGGTGTTTCCGATGAAAGAAAAGCAGCTTACTTTTGCGCCGCGCCATCATCAGCTTACCAATATTAACGTCTGGACCGCCGACAGTCAGTGGCTGGTTTACGATGTGCGCCCCAACGGGGCCTCTTTTACCGGGCTGACCATTGAGCGGGTTGATATCGACAGTGGCAACACCGAGGTGCTGTATCAGGCACGCGACGGTGCCCATGTTGGTGTGGTCACTGCCAGCCCCGATCTGCCGCCGCGCTATGTGTTTATTCACGGCCCGGAACACCCGGACAACCACTGGCGCTATGACTTTCACCATCGCCGTGGCGTCATCGTGCGACAGGGCAGAGCCGAGAATCTTGACGCCTGTGATATCACTCCGCCCTATACCGCCGGTGCGCTGCGCGGGGGTTCCCATGTGCATGTCTTCAGCCCGGACGGATCGCGTCTGAGCTTTACCTATAACGATCATGTGATGCATGAGTGGGATGTGAAGCAGGATTTGCGCAACGTGGGGATCGCGCTACCGCTGCGTGCGGTCTGTCCGCCAAAAACACATCCGCGAGAATACGACGGCAGCCACTATTGCGTGCTGGTCAGCCGCACCACGGCCACGCCGCAGCCGGGCAGCGACGACATTAACCGCGCTTATGAAGAAGGCTGGGTGGGCAACCAGGGCTATCTGCGTGCCGATGGCAGCCGCCAACGCTGGGCGCTGGCGTTTATCGGCGACACGCTCTCCGCCAGCGGGGAGAAAGTGGCAGAAGTGTTTATCGTCGACCTGCCGGAGAAAAACGCGGATTATGCCGTGCCGGGTGAAGCGCCACTGGAAGGAACGACGATGACGTTGCCTGCACCACCCGCCGGAGTCAAACAGAAGCGCCTGACTTATACAGACCAAAGAGCTTATCCTGGTCTGGCGACAACGCCACGCCACTGGTTGCGCAGTTCGCCCGACGGAAGCGCAATTGCGTTTCTGATGAAGGATGACGCGGGATGGGTACAGCTATGGACCGTTTCGCCGCTGGGAGGGGCGCCCCGTCAGGTGACGCGCTGCGCCAGTGATATTCAGTCAGCGTTTAGCTGGCATCCCGACGGTCGCCGTCTGGCATTTGTGTATGACAACAGCATTACCCTCTGCGACGTTGCCAGCGGAACGCTGCGCGAAATCGGCGACCGCAGAGACGTGCCCCCGGTCGCCGATGCGGTGGTGTTTTCCCCGGATGGAAGGCGGGTGGCATTTATGCGCGACTGCGCTGATTACCGTCAGATATTTACGGCGCAGGTTGACTAGCCGCAGCCGGAGCGATCGTCTGCGTCATCACCGCGTCCGTGTGGTTAGCCTGCTCGCTACGGCGCACGCGTTCGCCAGGCGAATCGTGATCGCCAGAAGTCACATAATCGACCGGCAACAGCAGCGTATCGAGTACGGCGGAGAAAGGCAGGTCGATCGCCGCCATTGGCCACATGACCCAGCTGCTGTTCTTATCGGTCAGAACGGCTGCGCTGGCTCGCGTTCCGGGATAGTAGCCCGTATTCGGGCCGGTGTGCGCCATCATACTTGAGCAGCCGCTGGTGATAACCAGAGACAAACAGGCCAAAACGCCGGCAATGTGGCAACACTGAAATGCTTTCATCTTTATGATCCCTTTAGTCACGACAAGTCCGGCTTAGCATGATTGCCAGCTTACGGGAGAAGAGTTCCCTCTCCACTCCGTGTTGGTGGCTGGTTTGCCATGCCGGTGAGTTATCCTTGAGTGTAAAACATACGCTGCGTTCAAGTTAAAAAAACCGCATCGATCCCCTTGAAAGCGTAGCAGACATCACCATTTTACCTATACGCCCAGCAAAACCTGTGCCGACAGGGCAGTGTTTTCTGTAGCGGCCACCCGTCCATTGTGGAGGGTCGGTTTCCGAAATCAATCACTCGCTGAATATCAGGAGCTAAAAATGCGTAATTTTGACCTTGCCCCGCTTTACCGTTCATCCATTGGTTTTGACCGTCTGATCAACCTGCTGGAAACCAGTCAGAATCAGGGAAACAATGGCGGTTACCCCCCGTATAACGTTGAGCTGGTGGCCGAGAATCACTACCGTATTACCATTGCCGTGGCGGGATTCGCCGAAAGTGAACTGGATATAACCTCCCACGACAATCTGCTGAGCGTACGGGGTTCACACCCTGACGAACAGCAGGAGCGAACCTGGTTGTACCAGGGCATCGCCGAGCGCAACTTTGAGCGCAAATTCCAGTTGGCTGAACATGTGCATGTGCGCAGTGCGCGGCTGGAGAATGGTTTACTCTATATCGATCTTGAGCGCGTGGTGCCCGAAGCCAACCAGCCTCGCCGTATCGACATTCTGAAGTAAGTCATCTACGCGGGCCGCCGGATGGCGGCCCCGCTATTACCCTTCGCGGTGCGCCCGCTCAATCTCTTCAGCCAGAATGGCAATTCCGCGCTCAATCTTGTCGCTGTCCGGCACATAGTTCATACGCATACACTGATGCGTGTGCGGCCACTCCTGCTCCAGCCCAGGGAAGAAGAACTGCCCAGGCACCATCAATACGCCGCGCTGTTTCAGGCGCTGATACAGCACTTCCGTGGTGACAGGCAGATCCCTGAACCATAGCCAGAGGAAAATAGCGCCTTCAGGTTTATGGATCAGGCAGCGATCTGGCGTTAAATAGCGGCGAATAACGGCGATAGTCTGGTTAACGCGCTGCTGATAAAACGGTTTTATCACCTGTTCTGACAGCCGCAGCAGATCGCCGCGCTGGATCATCTCGTTGGCGATAGCCGGGCCGATGCTGCCGGGGGCCAGACTGATAATGCCGTTCATATTACCAATTGCCGAAATGACCTTTTCATCGGCGATAATAATGCCGCAGCGCGATCCGGGCAGGCCGAGCTTTGACAGGCTCATACACAGGATGGTATTCGGGTTCCACAGGGGGCGTACTTCGCTGAAGATGATGCCGGGAAATGGCACGCCGTAGGCGTTGTCGATCAGCAGCGGAATATCATGTTGCTGTGCCAGGGCGTCCAGCTTTATCAGCTCCTCGTCAGTAATGACATTTCCGGTGGGGTTGGTCGGGCGTGAAACGCAGATCAGCCCGGTATCCTCGCCAATATGGAGATGTTCAAAGTCGACGTGGTATTTAAACTGCCCTTCCGGCAGCATTTCGATATTTGGCCGCGTTGAGACAAACAGGTCTTCATCCAGCCCCGCATCGGCGTAGCCCAGATACTCCGGGGCCAGCGGAAACAGTACGCGTTTCTTGCTGCCATCCTGGCGGCGACCGGCGTAGAGGTTGAACAGATAGAAGAAGGCACTCTGGCTGCCATTGGTTAACGCGATATTTTCCGGTGCGATCTGCCAGCCGAAATGCTCACGCAGCAGCGCAGACAAAGAATCCAGCAGCGAACTTTTGCCGCGCGGGCCATCATAATTGCACAGGGCTTCCGTCAGCTTTCCTTCATCATGCATCTGTTGCAGCAACTGGTGGAAATAGTCGTCCATCTCTGGGATGTGCGCGGGATTTCCGCCGCCCAGCATCACTGCCCCGGGGGTTCGTAGCCCTTCACCCATATCTTCCATCAGACGTGCAATACCTGAATGGCGCGTAAATTTTTCACCAAATGCTGAAAAGCTCATACCCTGTTAATCACTTGTTATTTCTGTAAGGGAACCACCTTAACGTCAGCACCCGTGTGATGCAATAACAGGAACAGGAGATCGCTGAGTACAGGGTGTTATTACGGACTGAATCGTTTTTTCCCTCAGGGGCAAACTGATAACCATCGCACATTATTCATGTAACAAAGAAAATTACTCAAAAATGAGTGATGCACCACGCGTTTTATGAAGTTGATAAAAGCAAAAAACCGGGTGGTGATGGTTGTCACGGTTTTATCCTGCTGCGGTTTGTAGTCTTAGCCCGGTTAAAGCTAAATCAATTCAGCTAAAGGCATAAAAAATGAAAAAAAGAGTTCTGGCAGGGATAGTGATGGCGGTTATCAGCGGTCAGGCATCAGCGCAAAACTGGCTGTTGACCGATACGGAAAGCGGAACTGAAAAAGGAAACTGGCAGGTAGACAGCCAGCAGCTGAAACTGTCGGGGGAGCGCTTCAGCATTCAGCAAAAAGTCCTGCATGGCGGTAAGCAGGAGGGCAGCAAGGTACTGACCTTAACCAGTCAGAACGGTTTGACTATCGCCCTTAGCCCAAGCCGTGGTATGGATCTGCTGCATGTTAATGGCCACGGCGTTCGCCTCGGCTGGGATTCTCCGGTTCAGGAAGTGGTCAACCCGGCCTATATGAACCTGGAAAGCCGCAACGGGCTGGGATGGCTGGAAGGCTTTAACGAAATGATGGTGCGCTGTGGCTTTGAGTGGACCGGTCATCCGGTCAGTAAAGACGGGGTGCTTTACACCCTGCACGGTAAGGCGGGAAACACTCCGGCATCAAAGGTAGAAGTGACGGTGGACGACAGCGCTCCGCATGAAATCCGTATTCGCGGCCTGCTCAAAGAAACCACCTTTAAAAAAGCCAAACTCGAAACCTGGACCGAGCTGCGCTATGTGCCCGGTTCTGATTCATTCACCGTACATGACGTGTTAACCAATCAGGCCGATTATCCCCACGATTACCAGATTATCTACCACAGCAATTTTGGTACGCCGATCCTTGAAAAGGACGCGCGCTTTATTGCCCCACTAAAGTCGGTCTCACCGTTTAACGACTATGCGAAAAAAGGGCTGGATGGCTGGGATCGCTATGGTGCCCCAACCCAAGATTTCGATGAAATGGTGTTTAACCTGACGCCGAAAGCGGACAGCAGCGGCAAAACCGTGGCGGCAGTGATTAACAGTAAAGGGGATAAAGGGGCATCGATCGAATTTGATACTCGTCAGCTGCCGCGACTGACCATGTGGAAAAACACCGATACGCTGAAGCAAGGTTATGTCACTGGCATCGAGCCTGGGACCAACTATGCCTATCCGGTCACCATTGAGAAAGAGCAGGGGCGGGTGAAGCAGCTGCAACCGGGGCAGAGCACCGAGTTCACTCTGACCTACACGCTGCTCAAAGACGCTGGTGCGGTGCAGAAAGTGGAACAGCGCGTGCGTCAGATTCAGGGTGATGAAACCGTGTCGGTAGATGAAACGCCGATAGCTAAAGAGTAGCCACAGGCGTAAACCTCCAGCCAGGCTGGCAACGTAAGGATGCCGGTTGCCGATGCCTGGCCTTAACCCGTGTGGTGTATGTCAGGTATACAAAGCCTGGTGTAGATTGAAAGTGATTTTCTTTCATCCGTGCATTTACAGGAGGTGAAACATGAGTGGCATAGAAAAAATACCCCAGGATTCATCGGTAAGCAGCTTTTCATCCGTGAGCCAGGACGATAAAGCTCAAGTTGGCAAGAGCAGCAAAAAAAACGTAAATGAGTCGTTAACAGCGGCGGAAAACACGCCTGCGGAAATAAAGCGTCATATCACGGTAATGAGCTCAAGGAAGGTGACATTCGGACATCATTCTCGTGAAGCCTCTGTCAGCAGCGGGGTGGCTGCCCGTAGCCCCGAGCCCCCGCGCACTTATCCAGGTGCTAAAAAAGTGGCGAAAAAAGGAGGAAGTGTGACAACCGACGAAAAAGGTCATTTAAATATATCTGGAGTCGATGGTTATCACGTTGGAAAAAATGTCGTTTACAATACTTCCCTCCCGACGAAGAAACCTTAGCCAATTTCCTTAATATCCCTGTTCGTACCGATCAAATCGCGATGGCCTGATCCCCGTTTTACCCTTTGAGTCATTGGCATTGCGGGTAAAGGGTCGATACATCCCGCGTCCGGTCAGGGCGATAAAAGCAAAAGGTCGCGATGGCGACCTTTTGACCCGTGGGCGGTGCTGGACAGGCGCAAAACGACGACGATCGCCCTCCGGTTAACGTGGGTTAACGCAGTTTTTCTCAACCTTACCGTTCAGTGCGGCAATCAGGTTATCCACCGCATCTTTCGCCATACCGTAGCGCGTTTCATGGGTGGCGGATCCAATATGCGGCAGCGCCACCACGTTGCGCAGCGCCAGCAGCTCCGAGCTAACTGGCAGCGGCTCCTGCTCAAACACATCCAGCCCTGCAGCATGCAGGGTGCCATCCTTCAGCGCGGCAATCAGCGCCTGCTCGTCAACCACCGGGCCGCGGCCGGCATTGATCAGTATCGCGCCGGGCTTCATTTTCTTCAGCTGCTCGCGGCCAATCAGATGGTGAGTCTGCTCCGTGAGCGGCAGGCTGATGCAGAGAAAATCTGACTCTGCCAGCAGCGTATCCAGGTCGCAGTACTGAGCATCAAAACGCTGTTCGGCTTCCTCATGATGCTGACGGGCGTTATAGAGGATTGGCATGCTGAAACCGAGGTGAGCACGCTGTGCCAGCGCCAGCCCGATGCGCCCCATGCCGAGGATGCCGAGCTTTTTATGGTGCACGTCAATGCCGAACCAGTCAGAGGAGATGCTGCCGCGCCACTCGCCGGATTTAACGCGTTCCGCCATCTCCACCACTCGACGTGCGCTACTGAGTACCAGCGCCATCATGGTATCAGCGACGGTTTCGGTCAGTACCGTGGGCGTGTGCATCAGCAGCACGCCGCGATCGTTTAACGCCGCCACGTCAAAATTGTCATAGCCGACGGAAATGCTGGATGCCACGCGCAGCTTTGGTGCCTTGCGTAAAAACTCTGCGTCAACTTTACCGCCAGAACCGAGGATACCTTCTGCCTGGCTGAAAGTTTCCGCATGTTCGGCGATATTTTCCGGAGTTAACCCGCAGATTTCGGTCACGTCACAGTATTCATCCAGACGCTTACGCAGGTCTTCGGGTAACGATTTATACAGCACCACGGAAGGTTTCATGTGATTTTCCCTGTTAAGAGGTTAATAAGTCAGCGTGATCATTTTGGCGATAGCGCACCACGAGGAAGGGGTGAATGCTTGTCCTGCGTCGGTTTGACGATCAGCGTCAGACAAACCGCCACCAGCAGTGCTCCCCCCATAAATATGTAGGATACAGCCGGGCTGCCGGTCGCCCCGTTCAGATAACCTACCACCCAGGAGCCGAGGAATGACCCCAGCGCGCCCATCGCGTTGATCAGCGCCATCGCGCCACCGGCAACGTTGCGCGGCAGCATTTCCGGGATAATGGCAAAGAACGGGCCGTAGGGGGCATACATTGCGGCCCCGGCGATCACCAACAGCGCATAGGACAGCCAGAAATTGCCAGATCCGACCAAGTACGATGCGATAAACGCCAGCGCGCCTAACAGCAGTAACGGCCAGACAAACAGTTTGCGGTTTTGTAACTTATCCGAAGCCCAGGAGACGATAATCATCGCCACCGTGGCGGCCAGATAGGGAACTGAAGAGAGCCAGCCTGCCTCGACCATTCCCATTTGCGTGCCGTTACGCAGGATGGAAGGCAGCCACAGCACAAAGCCGTACACGCCGATGCTCCAGCAAAAATATTGCGTGCAGAGAATAATGACGTTGCGCGATTTGAAGGCTTCGGAGTAATTGCGTACCGCCTTCAGGTTTTCCTGCTCTTTCTCCAGCTGCGCCTGTAGCGCGGCTTTTTCACTATCGCTCAGCCATTTCGCCTGCGCCGGTTTATCCTGTACCAGGAACCACCAGGCCACTGCCCAGATCACCGCCGGGAAGCCCTCAATAATAAACATCTCGCGCCAGCCGAAGGCATTAATCAAATAGCCGGAGACCACCGACATCCACAGCACGGTGACCGGATTACCCAGCATCAGGAAGGTATTGGCGCGTGAGCGCTCTGATTTAACGAACCAGTTGCTGATATAAATCAGCATGGCCGGCATCACCGCCGCTTCCACTACACCCAGCGTGAAGCGGATTGCGGCCAGCATCGGAATATTACTCACCAACCCGGTTAGCGTGGCGCAAATGCCCCATAATATCAGGCACCAGAACACCAGCTTTTTAACGCTGCGCCGTTCGGCGTAGATGGCACCGGGGATCTGAAAAAAGAAATAGCCAAGAAAGAACAGTGCGCCCAGCAGCGATGATACGCCTTTGGTGATACCGAGGTCTTCGTTAATCCCCGCTGCGGAGGCGAAGCTGAAATTAGCACGATCCAGGTACGCCAGGCTGTAGCTGATAAACACGATGGGCATGATATACCACCAGCGTTTTGGCGCGATTGTCTGATTGCTCATAGTTCTTCCTCGGTAGCCACATTCTCTTGTAGGGTGGGGCGATGCGGTTTTGTTATGTTCCGGTCAGGGCTGTCGCTTAGAAATCACCTAAAACGGCGCGCGTTGGCAACCCTTCGCTGTCGCCGATGGCCTGAATCGCCAGCGATCCGATCTTGTTGCCGCGCAGTACGGCTGCGGGTAACGATTTTCCTTCCAGCAGGGCGCTGATAACGCCAACGGCAAAGCCATCACCGGCTCCAACGGTATCAATGACGTTATCGGTTTTCACTGCGGCGACCTGGCCGCTGTCACCTTCAGCGGTTTTGTACCAGGCACCGTCGCAGCCGGTTTTAATGACCACCGCTTTGACGCCCATCGCCAGATAAAAATCGGCAATAGCTTCCGGCTGGTGATAACCGGTAAGGATTTTCCCTTCGCTAATGCCGGGCAGCACCCAGTCGGCATACTGCGCCAGATTATTCAGCTGCCTGATCATCTCCTGCTCGCTTGGCCACAGCACCGGACGCAGATTGGGATCGAAGGAGATGGTCTTTCCCATCGCTTTCATTTCGCGTGCAGCATAAAGCGACAGGGCCAGTGAGTCATCGGAAATCGCCGCCGCCACGCCGCTAAGATGCAAATGGCGCGCGCTGCCAAAGTAGTCACGATCAAAATCTGCCGGAGAAAGATGGCTGGCGGCGGAGCCTTTGCGGAAATACTCCACCAGCGGATCGGAACCATCGTTAACTTTTGATTTCAGCTGAAAGCCGGTGGGGTAACGTTGATCCTGCGTCACCAGGCGACGATCCACGCCCTCCCGATCCAGTTGCTGGCAGGTGAATTGCCCAAAGGAGTCGTCACCAATGCGGCTGACCCAGCCCACTTTCAGACCGAGGCGCGCCAGCCCGATGGCCACATTCAGCTCAGCACCCGCGATGCGTTTGGTAAAATGGTTGGCGCTGGCGAGATTGCCAGGTTCATTAGCAACAAACATTGCCATCGCTTCGCCAATGGTGACGGCATCCAGCATGCCGTTGGTCGCAATAGTCATGATTTATACCTCGCGCAGCAGGTCAACATAATGCCGGGTAATGGCGACCAGGTCGGGGCCTTCCAGCGGAAACTCAATGGCACGCGGCACATCAGCAGGCAGCAACGCCAGCGTTTCACGCCACAAATTATCGGCCTGGTCCAGAGCTAACGCTCGCCAGCCATCTCCGTGCGGCGCAGCGGCTTTCACATGGATATAGTGAACATGGCGGCTCAGAGCGTCGGCGGCGACGAGTGGCTGGTCACCGACCCATAGCCAATTGCCGATATCGAAAGTCATGCCGTTAATGATGCGATTCTCTTCACCGGTATGGAAAAAGCGCTCAAGGGCATGCAGTCTGCCGCAGTCGGTCTGATCGTTTTCCACCACCAGCCGTACTGTTTTTCCCGCCAGCTTGTCACGCAGTTCGCTACCGTCAAAGCCCGGCTGGAAATGACCGAGGGAGTATTTCAGCATGCGCGCGTTAAGCTGCTGCGCTTCAGCGAAGTGGCGATCCAGCTGCGGATTAAGCGAACCATCCGACATAAATAGCGCTTCCGGCACCGAATAAAACGCCGCCAGCCGTGAATCCACGATTGCCTGTGCCAGCTGCGGCAACTGCGTCAGCTGCTGCGGGGTAAACAGTTCACGGCGGATCTCCACGCCATCGGCCCCGGCGGCGGCAATAATCGGCAACAGCGCCTGCTGGCCGCCCAGCGCACTCACCTGGTGCTGACCGTAGGCAGCGGTAACGACAATCACATCTCTCTTCATGATCCCTCCATTTACATGAGAAAAGGGTAGATGGAACCGGTTCCAAATGAAAGAGACAGAGATGTAACTTATGATGACGCTCACGATGTCACCATTTTGAGGTAGGGATTTTTCTTAAAATGATAGTGAGAAAAAGGTGGTGGCCGAGAGGATATCTGGTAAACGGCAAAACTGGATTTAGCATCCTGTATATTATTGCTATTGGGGGGACCAACATTAATAGCCTTTTGACTACAACTTTTACTGAATGGCTACACAGAGATTTTTTAGAAATTGCGGCATTAGCCCAGCATGATGGTATACCAAGCAGGCCGATCGACTGGTCGTACAATCCGTATACCGCAGCTTTCTTCGCATCTAATTCAAAAAGGAAATATAAAAAAGATGAGGAGATAAGTATCTGGCTTCTTATTCAACAGGTTCATTGCTCCCCGCCGTCGAGCCGCGCACAATCAGTTCACCGCTAAACAGCTGTTCCTGCACCGGAGCATCATCGCCTTCGATGCGCTTCAGTACCTGTTCAAGCGCGGAGTAGCCCATCTGCCAGGTTGGCTGTTTCAAAGTGGTGATGCCAACGCCCGCCAGCTCGGCCCAGTCCAGTTCATCGAAGCCCAGTAGGCCGATGTGCTCTCCCCAGTTGAGGTTCAGACGGCGCAACGCGCGGGCCACCTGTAGCGTCAGTGCACCATTGACCACCATCACCGCGCAGGGTGCAGCGTGATGGCGTTGATGAAACTCGTGCAGCACCTGCTCCAGCCGCTGACTGTCACCCGATGCGACTTCGGCCACCTCGGCGACCCGATCTGGCTGCTGCGCCATACATTGTCGAAAGCTGTGCGCGCGCTCCAGCCGGGTATTGACCAGGCCCAACGGTTCGCTGATAAACAGCAGCGCCCGATAGTCCCGGGCCAGCAAATGTTCGGTTGCCTGCCACGCCGCAGCATGGTTATCCAGCCCAATAACGTCACAATGAAAATCGGCAATTTTGCGGTCGATTAACACCATTGGCAGCTGTGACTGCTGTAGCTGACTCAGCGCCTCTTCGCGCATCCCTACCGCGTTAACCACAATCCCTTCCACCTGGTAGCTGTTCAGCAGATTCAGGTAATGCTGTTCCAGATCGATTTCATTATTGGTATTACACATCAGCAGAGTGAAGCCGTTGGCGCGACAGGCCGCTTCAATACCGCTCATGATATTGATTGAATAGGGATTGGTGATATCGGCGATAATCAGACCAATTAAGCGAGTACGGCCGCGTTTCAAACCTCGCGCCATCTGGCTGGGCAGATAGTTAAGTTGGGAGATAGCGCTTTCAATGCGCGTTTTTAGATCGATAGAGAGGGCACTTAGCTCGCCGTTAAGATAGCGGGAAACGCTGGTTTTTCCGGTATTAGCGGCTTTAGCAACATCGCTGATAGTGGCTTTGGCTGCTTTACGGTTCATGTTGCTCCCAGGGTTTAATAATTGATCGAGACTATCATAACTGCCGTGTCAGGTCAGGTTTCGGCTTCATATCTCTGGCACTGAAAGGCAGAGATACCTTCACATCTGGTTGGCCGACATTATCTTTTTACACCGATACCCGATCTGCCCGCTGCGATTTTTTCACGGGAATATGGTTTTATTGATAGGGATTTCCTGTCACAGCAGCGGGCGGAAGTGTCAGTCGACGCGACTGATGAGGGTACAGGCCACCGGAGAAACAGGCCAGGCCAATTCCTCCTTTCGTTAGCAAAGGCTACTTTCTGTTATCGGGATGGCAAAAACAGCCGATGACATGCTCACAAAGCAGCCCGCAGGCCTGCATAAATGAGTAGCAGGTGGTGGGGCCGACAAATTTAAAGCCGCGTTTTTTCAATGCTTTTGACAGTTTATCAGAAGCTGCGCTGGTTGTCGGCGTGTGGCGATAGTCGCTAAAACGACTGATTTGCGGCTGATGATCGACGAAGCCCCAGATAAACGTCTTAAAGGGTTCTCCAGCCGCTTCCATCGCCAGCAGGGCGCGGGCGTTAGCAATAATGGCGGTGATTTTTCCTCGATGGCGGATAATACCGCGCTCCTGCATCAATCTGTCGATATCCGCCTCATCCATCTTAGCAACCGCCTGAACGTCAAAATGATGAAACAGTCGGCGGTAGTGCTCACGTTTTTTCAAAACCGTAAGCCAGGAGAGTCCGGCGACCTGACCTTCCAGACAGATCATCTCAAATAATGCCTGAGTCTCGGTGTGGGGTACGCCCCATTCACTGTCGTGGTAGGCAATATACAGCGGATCGTCAGACACCCAGCCGCAACGTTGCATGTATCGTTCCTCGTATCGCAATCTTGCATGGATTCAGCTGACAGGCGGCTCGGTACGCGCAAAGCTGTCACGCTGGAACAGGGTTGTTGCCAGTGCCACCAACTGCGGATGGCCCACGCACCAGTTGGGTGCCACTCTACGGAAATTGAGATAGCCCAGCATGCAGACGGTGGCGATATCAGCCAGAGTGATCTGCGTGCCGTTCAATCCTTTGCCCTCTACGGCTGCGGCTTCCAGCGCATCCAGCCCGCGTTTGATCTTGTCGCGCTGGCGCAGCATCTCCTCTGCGCACTGTTGACCGGGGGCTTTTTGCTGTTCCCGCACGATAAGCAGCGCCGCATCACATACCCCATCGGCCAGCGTTTCCAGCTGGCGCACCGCCAGCGCCGACAGGGGATCGGCGGGAAGAAAGGCGGGTTGAGGATGTTGCAGTTCCAGCCAGGCGGCGATAATCGGCGAGTTATACCAGGTGTCCCCCGCGTCGGTGACCAGCGCCGGAACCTTGCCTAACGGGTTGTAGTCTTTGACATGGCTTTCTTCTGTCCACGGAGACAGATTAACAAACTCAAAAGCGATCCCTTTTTCCAGCAGGAGCACCGAAATTTTGCGTACATAAGGACTGGTATAATTTCCAATTAGCTTCATGGTTCATTCCCCGGGGAATAGAAAAGGATTCAGACTGCTACGGGCAAAACCTTCCTGCTCCATGCGTGCATCAAGGATAAGCGATGCCAGGTCATCAGCAACCGCCTCGACCGCCGGATCTTTTTCCTGATACAGCAGTTTCAGCCAGGTACCGCAGTCGCCGCAGCTTTCAGCCTTGATCGCCGCGCTATCAAGCGACCAGTAGTGAAGATCGCGCGTTTGTTCGCAGTTGCTGCATTTGGCATCCGCCACATGCCACTCGCTTTCGCACAGATTGCAGTGCAGGTAACGCACGCCGTCCACATGTACCATGCTGGAAACCGGCACGCTGGCACATACCGGGCAGAACTGGCGCTGTTCACCGGCTTTGACATACGCCTTACCCGGAATAAGCGCCGCCATCTGCGCCCAATAGACAGACAAAGCGGCCCAGATAAACGGTGCTTTATCACTGCTAACCCGAACGAACTCATTGGCAAACAGCGCGCTGGCCATCGCTTCCAGCTCGACAGATGACGATTTCTCCAGGTTTTCCAGCACCGAAAGCGCCTGCCCGCTCATTTCCGGCTTCAGCTCGGCAATCAGTGAATGCAGCAGCCGCTGCCAGTGCGCATCGCGTGGCAGGGTGTTGATTTCAAGCGGCGGCTTGCCGGTGCGGGCGCTCTCTTCCAGGCGAGGACGCAGATCCATCCGTAGCGGATGGTCGTACAGGACGATCTCCTGCGCGCTGGCAATCACCGCAGCAAAACGCAGGTAGTCGCCCAATGGATTTTTTGCCGCCAGCTGGCGAAGACGCGCGGCACGGCGGCTGTAAGAATTTTTCAGACGGGGGAAAAGCAATGGCGGTAGGGTGTCCACCACGAGCGGGTCGCCTTTCTCCGACGGGTCCTGCGGGATAATAAGAATCGTCATCAGAGACCTTTTTCAGTTATTTATGCCGTTTTGCCGTGCACTTACGCTGCGGAAATACCGGACAGTGGCATTTTCTTTTGTCCGACAGGATATCGTCCTGATGTGGTCGCAAAGTGAGAGCGCCGGGATGAAAAGAACAGTCGTCAATAAGGATACGCAATTCTGTTTAAGATGGTAGCCCAGACAGCGCCAGATCTCTCGTTTTCCTGAATTTTCGCCGCATCTCTGCGCGTCATTCTTAGCATTTTTTCGCCGGCGAACGGGCACAATAACCGTACTGACTTGATGCCGCTGAAAAATTTTGCGGCTCAGACATCGGAGGTTCACAATTGAGACAAGGCGGTTTTTATGCGGCCATGTTTACAGCTAAGCCACAGCGATATGTGGCGTACAGAATGAGTGACATTGCGTGAATGACAAACAGCACGAAAGTGAAAACCAGAGTGAAAAACCGACCGGCGTGCAGCAGGCGATGGTGTGGCAGCGTGATGCACGACAGCTGGCGCAAGCGGACTGGCTGGCAGAAGAGGTGCCGGTGGCGCTGGTCTATAACGGCATCTCTCATGTCGTGATGATGGCCACGCCGAAAGATTTAGCCGCATTTGCTGTCGGTTTTTCGTTGTCGGAAGGGATTATCGTGGTACCTGGTGATATTTACGCGATGGATATTGTGTCGGTCTGTAACGGCATTGAAGTCCAGATTGAGCTATCCAGCCGTCGTTTTATGGCGTTAAAGGAACGGCGGCGAGCCATGACCGGGCGCACCGGCTGCGGTGTTTGTGGCGTGGAACAGTTGGCGGAGATTGGCAAGCCGCTGCAACCGCTGCCGTTTACCCAGCATTTTGATCTTAATCAGCTGGACAGCGCACTGCGCCAGCTAAAAAATTTCCAGCCGGTCGGGCAGTTGACCGGCTGTACCCACGCGGCGGCATGGATAGACCCGGATGGACAGCTCCGTGCCGGTTGCGAGGATGTTGGCCGCCATGTGGCGCTGGATAAGCTGCTCGGCATCCGCAGCAGGGCCGAATGGGCCAGAGCGGACGGCGCGCTGCTGGTCTCCAGCCGTGCCAGCTATGAGATGGTGCAGAAAGCCGCCATGTGCGGGGTGGAGATCCTGTTCGCCGTCTCTGCCGCTACCCGCCTGGCGGTGGAGGTGGCAGAACGCAGCAATGTGACGCTGGTGGGCTTCAGTAAACCGGGGCGCGCAACGATATACACGCATCCGCAGCGGCTGAACTAAGCCAGAATCACCTGTGGCAGAACCTGCTCAAGGGCAATAAAAGCCGATAACGTAGCCGCATTGCTGTCGGTCACCAGCGTGCTGACCTGGCGGATGCTGGCGTAGTTCATGCGGCTGCTGATGCCGAGTTTGCTGCGATCCGCTAACAGAATCAGGCGGCTGGCCTGACGGGTCATCGCGCCGGCAATGGCGGCTTCATAGGGATGGAAGCTGCTGGCACCGTGGTTTTGCTCGATGCCGACCGGAGAGAGCAGTGCGACATCGGCGCGATAGCGAAAGATTTCACCGACGGTTAGTTCTCCGCGTGTCTCCTGCGCACCGGCCTGCATGCAGCCTCCCAGCAGGATCACCTGATTGTTCAGCGTTTCATGCTCTTGTGCCGCAGAGAGTTTTAATGCGGCATTCAGGCTGTTGGTGATGACCGTCAGGCCAGACATCGTACGCAATTCTTCGGCGAGCATGGTGGTGGTACTGCCGGCATCAAGAAATACGGTCTGGCCGGGCAGCAACAGCCGGGCTGCGGCGCGTGCAATGGCCCGTTTCTCTTTCGCCATCACCGTACTGCGCACCCTGAGCGGCGGTTCGGGAGCGGCATCCAGCGCCACCAGCCCGCCGTGGACACGCTTAGCCAGCCCCTGTGCTTCCAGTTCAATAATATCGCGCCTGGCAGTTTCGCGCGAAATGCCCAGCTCTTTTATGATTTGTTCGGTACTGACCCGGCTTAACGTGCTGAGCAGCGCCCGGATGCGGTGTAAGCGTGTTTCCTGCAACATCATTCTGATTTCCTGTCCAATAACTCACTGTCATAGCCTAACTGACAATGCGCCGACCTGCATGTGTATTTTATTGTACTTGTGTATTTTGTTGCATTTGTCTAAAAATTTGCCATGATGAAGTCAGACAGTGCTGACTGCCTGCCGCCAGGCAAACCTCAATTCTGCAACGGGAGTGATCATGGCTACACGTTCAACCATTATGGATACCAACAGTTTTCGCGCCGAGCATGCTGAAGCCCTGAGCGCTGATGTGCGCAAGCTGACGGATAAACGCAGCAAAGTGCTGGGCGAGTCTTATCGCCTGTTCTATCGTAAACCGGTTCACCTGGTGCGTGGTAAGGGCCAGTATCTGTGGGATGCCGCCGGGGACAAATACCTTGATGCGTACAACAACGTAGCCAGCATTGGTCACTGCCATCCGGCGGTGATTGATGCGGTGTGCCAGCAGATGAATCAGCTCAACACCCATACCCGCTATCTGCATGAAACGATCCTCGACTACTCGGAACAGCTGCTGGCGACTGCGCCCGCTGAAATCGATCGCGCGATGTATATGTGTACCGGATCGGAAGCCAATGACCTGGCGATCCGCGTGGCAAGGGCTTACAGCGGCGGCAGCGGGATCATCGTCACGCAAGAGTCTTATCATGGCACCAGCGACCTGACCTCCGGCGTGTCTCCGGCGCTGGGCAGCGGGCAGCCGCTGGCTGCCACCACGCGCCTGGTGCCGCCACCGGATCGCTACCGCGTTGATGCGCCGGATCTCGGTGCCTGGTTTGCCGATCAGATTCAGCGGCAAATAGATGATTTGGCCGCGCACGGGATTAAATTTGCCGGTTTTCTTGCCGATGCTATTTTCTCCTCCGACGGCGTGCTGCCGGGGCCAAAAGGATTCCTTCAGCAGGCTATCGACGTGGTGCATCGCAACGGCGGCATTTTTATTGCCGATGAAGTACAGCCCGGTTTTGCCCGCACCGGTGAAGCGTTCTGGGGTTTTGCCCGACATGGCGTGGTGCCGGATATTATTACCACCGGCAAGCCGATGGGTAATGGCATCCCGGTGTCCGGGCTGCTGGCAAAAAGCGATGTGCTGGCGGCATTCAGCGATGATATTCCTTATTTCAACACCTTCGGCGGCAACCCGGTAGCGATGGCGGCGGCGCAGGCGGTGCTGAACGTTATTAAAGAAGAAGGGCTACAGGAGCATAGCCGCGTTGTCGGGGCGAAATTAATGTCAGAGCTGATGACGCTGAAAGAGAAATATGAATGCGTGGGCGATGTGCGTGGTTCCGGCCTGTTTATTGGCTTTGAGTTGGTTAAAGACAAAACCAGCAGGACGCCGGACAAGCAGCTGGCGCTGGATGTCACCGAAATGCTGCGCGAAAATCGCGTGCTGACCTCGGTTGCCGGCCCGTACGGTAATGTGCTGAAGCTGCGTCCGCCGTTAGCGTTCCAGGAGAGCGATATCGACTGGCTGGTGGGAGCGCTCGACAAGTCGCTGGCCGTTTTGAGCCGTTAAAAGCGGCTTAGATCATTTAGAGATAACCTGGTCGGTAAAAGTGATAAAGGCGTTACCACACGGATTGCCACAGATACCCTTATAAAAGTCGGGGCATTGATAACCCTTTTACCGTTGGTTTATTTAACTATAATGATTTGACTGCTTACTTGGCGCTCAAGAGCGACTTACGGCGCCGCCCTACCATACTGGAGTGAAGAATATGAGCTATACATTGCCATCCCTGCCTTATGCATACGATGCACTGGAACCCCATTTCGACAAGCAGACGATGGAAATCCATCATACTAAACACCACCAGGCCTACGTGAACAATGCCAATGCCGCGCTGGAAGGGACTGAGTTCGCCAACCTGCCGGTTGAAGAGCTGATTGCTAAACTGGACCAGCTGCCGGCTGATAAGAAAGGCCCACTGCGTAATAACGCAGGCGGCCATGCTAATCACAGCTTCTTCTGGAAAGGTTTGAAAACCGGTACCACTCTGGGTGGCGATCTGAAAGCAGCCATTGAGAAAGATTTTGGTAGCGTTGACGCTTTCAAAGCAGAATTCGAAAAAGCGGCAACGACCCGTTTCGGTTCTGGCTGGGCGTGGCTGGTGAAAAAAGGCGATAAGCTGGCGGTGGTTTCTACTGCTAACCAGGACAGCCCGCTGATGGGAGAAACCATTTCTGGCGCATCCGGCACCCCTGTCATCGGTCTGGACGTGTGGGAACACGCTTACTACCTGAAATACCAGAATAAGCGCCCTGACTATATCAAGGCGTTCTGGGACGTCGTGAACTGGGATCAGGCAGCAGCGAACTTCGCCGCCGCTAAATAAGCTATCCACGATAATAACCGGCGACCCGTTCGCCGGTTTTTTTTGCCTGCTAACCGTATAAATGCATCTATCTCCCTGGCTCATCTGGTTATTTTTTCATTCATTCCACGGCAAAAGAGCAGCATAACCGTGCTGTTTTCAACCTAATTCCGCTGTTTTCCTCTCATTAAAGACCTTTCACCAGCGCTTAAAACTGTATTTAATGGACGTCTGGATGGCTAATAATAACTTGTGCTAGCTTATCTCTTTTCGTTTGTTGCTTGCCGTAACAATCCATTCAAAAATGCGGTTCGTCCACTTTTTTAGCCAGAGAAAACATGCCCATGACCGCGATAAATCGCCTTGATATGCGCCAAATTTCCCTCTCCTTTGGCGATTTTGCGGCGCTTAAATCCGTCGATCTGACCCTTGAAGGGCATTCTGTACATGCGTTGACGGGGGCTAACGGTGCCGGGAAATCGACGCTAATGGCGGTGCTTTCTGGCGCGCATGAACACTATAGCGGAGAGATCTGGCTAGACGGCCAGCCGGTGACGATCCGTAGCCCGCGTGATGCCAGGTTGCTGGGCATTCACTTGGTACAGCAGGAGGTGGATGTGGCGCTGGTACCCGGTCTGAGTGTGGCGGAGAATATTATGTTGGATCGGCTGGCGGAGAAGGGGCATCTCTTCAGCTGGGGCGAGATGCGCCGTCAGGCGCGGGCGCTACTGTCACAGCTTGATGTGCAGATAGACGTTCGACGTCGGGTGGATCGCTGCTCGCTGGCTGAAAAGCAGCAGATCCTGCTGGCGCGTGCGCTGTCGCATCACTGCCGTTTCCTTATTCTCGACGAACCCACCGCTCCCCTTGACCAGCATGAAAGCGCCAGACTGTTTGCCGTGGTGCGCCAGCTACAAAATCAGGGGATCGGCGTGGTGTTTATTTCTCACCGCATTCATGAAATTAAAGCAATCTGTGACCGGCTGACGGTGCTACGCGATGGTGAACGTGTCGAGAGTGGCCCGATGCAAGGGCTGAGTGGGGAACAAATTATTGAGAAGATGCTGGGCCACCCGCTGGATGACATCTATCCACCGCGCCGTCTGCCGTTAAGCGCGGAAAAACTGCTGCATATTGCCGGGCTGCACGACGAGAAGCTGCTGAAGGAGATTAACCTGACTCTGCGCAAAGGCGAGATCCTCGGTATTGCCGGGCTGGCCGGAGCGGGTAAGACCGAGCTGTGCAAGGCACTATTTGGTGCCAGCCGCAGCCGCGTACAGCACGCTGAGCTGCACGACCAGCCGTGGAAACCCTCATCTCCCCATATGGCGGTGAAAAACCGTATGGCGTTGATCCCCGAAGAGCGCCGCAAAGAGGGCATTTTTATTGCCGAGTCGGTGATGATGAACCTTAGCGTGAGCGCAGATAACAGCTTTTCGCGCTGGGGCCTGTTCGGTCATCGCCAGGCATGGCGCTGGGCGGAAGAGGTGGTTGCGCGGCTGGGTATCCGTACCACCGGGCCGAGGCAAACTCTGCGTCACCTGTCAGGTGGCAATCAGCAAAAAGTCGCCATCGGAAAATGGCTGCGTAACGATGCGGATATCCTGATTTTTGACGAACCGACCAAAGGTGTGGATATCAAGGCTAAAACCGATCTGTTTACCCTGATTGACGGGCTGGCACGCGAGGGCAAAGGGGTAATCTATGCCTCGGGTGAATTTGCCGAGCTGATTGGCCTGTGCGACCGCATCTGCGTACTGTGGGATGGTCGAATTGTGGCGGAAATAGCCGCCGATGGCGCTGATGAAGAGACGCTTTTACTTTATTCTACCGGAGGAACACCTGCGTGAGCAGCAAAGAACTTTCCCTGAAAGCGGCCCCGTCCGCACGTCATCAACTCTTTGATTTTCTCTATAAGTGGGGAATGTTACTGACGGTTGTCGCGCTGATCGGCGGTTTCGGTATCGCGTCGGATACCTTCCTTGAACCCACTAACATCATCAATATTTTGCGTTCAATTGCCATCGTGACGGTGATAGCGATTGGTGTATCGATATCTCTGACTATTGGCGGTTTTGACCTTTCGGTTGGCTCTACCGCCTCGTTGGCTAACTCGCTGGTTATCTCGCTGTTTGTCTGGTACGGCTTTGGGTCGACTGAGGCTATCGCTCTGACTCTGCTGTTGTGCACGCTGGTTGGCCTGTTTAACGCCTTTATGATCGTGGTGCTGAAGATCCCCGATATGCTTGCCACACTTGCCAGCCTTTTTGTGGTACAGGGCGTGGCGATGACGTACAGCTATGGCGGATCGATTACCGAGAATATGGTGCTGCCGAGCGGGGATATGGCTGAGGGGGCGATCCCGGCGGTATTTTCACAGCTCGGGCAGGTGCCTATTATCGTTATCGTTATGCTGGTGGTGACGGTGGTGGCACAGCTACTGCTGTCGTTGACCAAACATGGCCGTCGCATGTATGCCATCGGCGGTAATCCTGAAGCCGCGCGGCTTTCCGGTATCCGAACACAGCGCTATCGCGTGCTGGCCTATGTGATTTCGGCGTTGCTGGCCGGGCTTGGCGGCATTTTGCTGGCTTCACGCATTGGTTCATCACAGGTGAATGCCGGCGGGGGTTATCTGATGGATGCCGTTGCCGCCGCATGGATCGGCTTATCGCTCGCCGGAGCGGGCAAACCTAACGCGCTGGGAACATTACTCGGTGCAGTGATTTTGGGCGTTTTACAAAACGGCCTGGTGATGCTGTCAGTCCCCTACTACGCGATGGATATTATCAAAGGCTTGGTGCTGGCCGTTGCGCTGGCAATCACTTATGTCCAGCGCGCCCCAGGTTCGTAACTTTTAAACAGGGTTATTAAAAATGAAAAAATTCACACCGTCTCTACTGGCCTTGAGCCTGTTCGCGACATTACCTGTCTTTGCTGCCGATACGGCTGTACCTGCTGCGATAGCTAACCACGCTGGCCCGGTACGTGTTGCGGTTATTCGTAACCTCGGTTCCGATGATAATACGACGCAGTTTGTCGCCGGAGCCGTTCAGGAAGGTCGCAAGCTGGGCTTTAAAGTCAGCACCTTTCTGAGCAACGGAGACGATGCCCGCTTCCAGGACTTTGTTAATCAGGCAATTAGCCAGAAATATGACGGTATTATCCTGTCTCATGGCAAAGACCCTTACTCAACCGCACTGGTGAAACGCATCTCCGAAGCGGGGATCAAAGTGGCGGTATTTGATACGCCGGTCAACCAGGCGATCGATGGCGTGACGGTGACGGCACAGGATGATGCTTCACTGGCACAGCTTTCCCTTGACCAGCTGGTTAAAGACAGCAATGGTAAGGCGAACATCGTAAAACTGTGGGTTGCGGGGTTCCCGGCGATGGAACGTCGTCAGGTGGTTTATGAGAAAGTGCTGAAAGCGAATCCTGGTATACATCAGCTGGAGTCGATTGGCGCGGTCTCCTCTGATGTGCAGGGCGACACGGCCAACAAAATTGGCGCTATTCTGGCGAAATATCCCAAAGGCAGGATTGACGCGATCTGGGGTTCATGGGATGCATTTGCCCAGGGTGCTTATAAAGCTTTGCAGGAGAACGGACGTACTGAAATCAAGCTCTATAGCATTGATGTATCCAATCAGGATTTGCAGCTGATGCATGAGAAAAACAGCCCCTGGAAGCAGACCGTTGCGGTTGACAGTAAGCTCATTGGAGCAACGAATATGCGCCTTATTGCCAATAAAATAGGGGGTGAGCAGACGCCCAGCAGCTATCAGTTCAAGGCATCTGCTATCTCACAGGCAGATCTGGCTACCCAGAGCGGGGCGGTGAACGTTGCCACGCTAAACAAAATTATTCCGGGTTGGGGGAGTTCTACCGACTTTATAGCCCCGTGGTTTGCCAGCCTGGAAGAGAAGTACGCAAAAAAATAGCCAAGGGTAGTGACCTTCTTATCTAATGGCTTACCTGCTGCATGGGTAAGCCATTTTTTTTTCTATCCTTTTTTTATTTCAGATACGGACTTTTTTCTCCATAGCAATAACAAGGCTTTTCCTTTGGCGATGATAACGTTGGCGTGACGGCCCGTAAATATCTGTTATAGCCTCAAGCTGGTGGACTGTGACAATAAGACATTCTGTTACTCCATTATAATTGCTGAAGTTGTTGCCGGATAAGGTGATGTTATGTTCTCCCGATCCTTTGAGCTGGCAAAATGGAATTGATAATGTAAATTTTTCCGTCGGCAAGTTTTTTTTGTTATCTCATCGTTTTATCGTAAAAGGGGTAGGGCGGCTTTTTATCTTAATATTGTTAAAATGAGCGCTGACTGTGTTATTTATTTCGTCGAAAAAGAATAAGGGTGTTGCTTTTCAGGTTATTAATTTAATATTTTTGATGTTTTTATTGTTCTAAAATACTTTATGTTTAAAAAGCATCTTGAATAGGGTGTTAATGCTAATAATTTTTAATAATTGAGATTAAGTTTTTTTTTACTGTTTTGCGTATTATCATTGGTTTGATAAGTCTTTACAATTTTGAGGATTTACACACTCATTCGGCAGGAGCCGGCTATAAAAAAAGGAGCAGTACAATGTGTGAGAGCCGCATCAAAAACACTAAGCGGAAAATGTCTGTAGATAAAGTCATAAGAGCGATAAATGAATTCTTTGAAGAGCATGACTCTAATCATTCCCCCTCAGTTTCTGCCAGTACCAGAGATATTGCAAACAGATCGGAACTTAGTATATATAACGCCAGACACATATTAATTAAACTTGAGCAAGAAGGTTTTATCACCTCATTTAGAAAAGAAAACAGCAAAAGCTTGTATTGGAACAAGACGGGATCTTTCAAGAGTTAACTTTATCAGTTGTTCAGCGATGGCGTATTTTCTGGCAGGATACGCCAAAATTAAAGCGGTATCAGTAACGCCAGGTTTTATCATTGTTAGTCAGGTTAACCGCTGCGCAGCGCTTCACACCACCCTTCCTGAATTAACCAGTAGCTAAGCTCTGCTGGCCGAACCATATTGAGTTTCGACATAATGTTTCGTTTGTGCGCACTGACGGTCTTTTCACTGATATTCAGGAAGCGTGCGACACCACCATTGGTAATGCCTCGCGCCAGGTAACGCAGTATTTCGGTTTCACGGCGAGTTAAGTTGTTATTGGAACGATTAACCCCGGAAGGGGAAGGCATGGCACGAAAATTATTCAGCTGTTCCATTTGCGTGTTGACCACCGACAGCATACTTTCAACTGACTGATTGCGATAAATGATCGCATAATGATGAATGCTGTCCATTCTGATATCAGGGGCATCATCTGTACCGGGGGTATTTTTAATGATAAAAACGCATAGCGGTCGCATCGACATACGGCGGTTCAGATAGTGAATATTCGCTACAGATAAAGACTCTTCTGCCAGAAAGATGATTTTAGCCCGACTATTAAATGCGGATTCAGTATAGTTTGCGTTTATTCCTTGTTTCAAAAAGTTTTCGTAAACACTAATTTTTAATCCTTCAAAATAGAACCGATTAGGATCATTAATGACAATCGTAACATTGTTTTTTTTCATAGAAAATTACCTGAATATATCCCTAAAAAGAGGCGGTGATTGATTGCCGCCACGAAACTCCTGCATAGTGTCTTGCTAAAATATTATATTGAAAATAATCTGATGATGATATAAAAGTTTGCCGCATTGGTTATTACGATATTTGATTTGGCTTTAAGGGGTTTAATCTGCTAAATAAATCGCGATTTTGTAATATTGATTTTTTTTCGATACTAAATATCGATGTGAAATAACACGATTTCTCATTCTTTAATATCATTATTATTGCTTGTGATTGGTGTTACGAAAGAGGGAGGGGGTTTAAAGATATTGCTCAATCAGCGACGAACAGATGGCGGACCTTAGTTGTACCGCCTGTGAAACGGTTACAGGTTCTGTTTAACCCTTTTATGATGATTAACGATTTTAATAAAGGTTAATGCCAGCATACAGAAGAGACCCGTATTGAGAATGAAGCGCTGCCGTCCGGTTGACGTTTTTGCGAGGGGGGAATGTGCTGGAAGAAACATGAAAAGCAGGATGACAGCATCCTGCTTGCAACGTGACAAGAAAGAGATGGCTTAAAACGAGGTTTTTGCGAAGCCGGTCATCTCTTTCAGGTTCATCTCTCGTCCCAGTGCGGTGGTGGGGTGAACAATCACTAATCCGCGCACGCTTTTTTTTAGCGCACCCATATTGGCCTGCTCTTTTTTAGTGATTGCGCGGCTGAACGGCAGTTTCTGCAACTGTTGTGCTTCTTTGCTCAACTTCTCGGCGCGCACACCACGCAGGCGCTCAATTTCTGCTTCTAGTTTATCTTTCTCTTTAAGCAGCTCACCCAGTTTCTCACTGTCACCCGAGGCCAGCAGGGCCGGTTCTTTGTGATTTAGCGCATCCAGTTTGTCACTGAGCTCTTTAATTTCTGTCTGTACTTGTTCTTTCATCACGTTCAACCATTAAATTCATTCATTACCGCAAAGGATACACGAAAGCGGGGTAAAGAGGGAAAGGAGTCGGTCACTTTTTGAAAGCTCGCTTCAAACTCAGAAGTGAAATGAGCGCAGTCAGCGACAGCACCATCGTGGAGCGCACCACCTGCTGATACCGTTGCTGCTGCATTGCACGCAGTTCGCTATCATGGCCAGGAAGGTCGGGGCATGCGGGTAACGTACCGACGCAGTGCAATGCACTGACCGGCCCGACGATCTTATCGTCAGTGAAAGGGTATTCGTTTCCGTCATGGTTCAGCGCTTCGTGCAGTGCCATCAGGCGATCGCAGTCTTCATATTCGTTGCGATTAATCACCCCCAGCCCATAAATCAGCTTCAGACGAACTGACAGCTCACCCAGCGGGCCATCACCCTGTAGCAGAGGCTCCACGGCATATTTGACCGCATAATCATCTTTGCGAAATACCTGTCCCACCAGCATATCAACCGCTTCTGCCAGCATGTCGACGGCCGCGATCAGCAGGCACCTCACCGAGCGTCCAGCATTCAGACGCTCAAGTACCCGATTTTCAAAAGCCTGGGGTTGTCTGATCAAAGGCTGTATATCATTCATAGCGCAACATTTTTTTGCACGGGCACGGCGCTGGCTGTGCCTTGTTCGTCCCTGATGAGCGCTGCACCGAATTAAGCCAGCGCGTTCGAGGCTTTCACTACCGCCCTAACGACATCGCTGTCCCTGTCCAGGCCTGAAATTTGAGCCAGCGTAGTGGCAACATCCTGACGGGATAGCAGGGCGGCAAGTTCAAGCGCCTGCGGGTCCCGATCGTTACGATAATGCAGTGCGGCCGCAATGCCGGTGACCAGATTGTCATTCGGCAGATGATACTCCAGGGTACCCAGAGTCGGTTTAATCAGGCGGTCGCCCGCACTCAGCTTGCGCAGCGGCTGGCGGCCCACGCGTTCGACATCATCATTCAGATACGGGTTTTCGAAGCGGTTGAGGATTTTCTCGATGTAAGCGGCATGTTTATCCGCCGCAAAACCATAGCGTTTGATCAGCACTGCACCGCTTTCTTCCATCGCTCCCTGCACGACCGCCCGAACTTTTGTATCCAGAATCGCTTCGCGAATGGTTTTATGGCCGGCGAGCTGCCCGAGGTAGGCGGCAATTGCGTGACCGGTATTAAGCGTAAACAGTTTACGTTCGACAAACGCCATCAGGTTATCAGTCAGTTCCATGCCCGGGATCGTTGGCAACTCGCCTTTGAATTGAGTTTTATCAACAATCCACTCGCTGAAGGTTTCTACCGTGACTTCCAGCGGATCGCTGCTGTCTGCCGCAGACGGTGGAACGATGCGATCGACCGCAGAGTCGACAAAGCCGACATGCTCTTCCAGCCAGGCGTGATACCGTTCGGGCAGGGCCTGTAGCACATGCGCTTTAAGTTGCGTGGTACCACGCACCATATTTTCACAGGCAATAATATTTAGCGGACGGGAATTAGCGCTATCGCTGCGTTTGGCAATGCCTTTCGCAATGCCACCGGCAACGCGTTGCAGAATGTGTGGGCCAACCGCCGTGGTAACGATATCAACCTCTGCAATCAGCGCGGTAATCTCTTCGCTGGTGCTGTGCACGGCATTGACCCCAGTCACCCTCTCAATCTGCGCCTGCTCACCCACCACATGAACCGGATAGGTGCCACGGGCGTTCAGAGCATCCAGAACGGCCTGGTTGACGTCAGCAAAAGTGAGCTGAACTCCGGCATCGGCCAGCAGTTTGCCAATAAAGCCACGGCCGATATTACCGGCACCAAAATGTAACGCTTTCATAAATATTCCCGTATCAATGATGCAAGGCTCCGGTATCCCCGGAGCCAAAATGACGCTGGGCGCGCATCCCAGCTCCTCAAAGGTATAGTGGCAAACCGCCTCAGGTGCTGGCTTTACCGGACAAGAGTTGCAGAACTTCCTGTACATCAGCCGTGGTTGCCAGGCGTGCAATCACACTGTCATCGTCCAGCGCATTCGTCAGGCTGGTAATGACCTGGATATGCTCGTTATTGCGCGCAGCAATACCAATCACCAGACGAGCGATGTCGTCAGGTTCCTCACCAAAGTGAACTCCGGCGGGGTATTGGCAGAATACGATGCCGGTTTTCAGCACGCGATCTTTCGCTTCGACCGTTCCGTGTGGTACGGCGATAGATTCACCCAGGTAGGTTGGCGTCAGTTTCTCACGCGCCAGCATTGCCTCCACGTACTCTGCCTCTACATAGCCGCCTTTCACCAGCTGCTCACCGGCAAAGCGAATCGCCTGTTCTTTATGGGTGGCATGATTGTTCAGAAAAACGTTACTGGCGCTGAGTTTGAACAGGTTCTGCTGGTTTTCATCAAAGCTGTCATTGAGCACCGCGCTGACTTTCTCAAGATGTCCGGCAGTGCGGTCTGCTTTCATCAGGCGTTCCGTCAAATCATTATACAGCCCGCTATCAAGGAAGTTTGTCAGAGAAATATGCTGGGCATGAGGTGCCTGGCGCATCGCCCGCTCAGTCAGATCGCGGTGGGTGATCACCAAGTCAACATCCCCCGGCAGGCTGTTGATTGCGCTGTTCGTCACAGAAATATGAGTCAGGCCCGCTTCGATTACCTTCTTACGCAGTACGCCCGCACCCATTGCGCTGGAGCCCATGCCGGCATCGCAGGCCACAATGATTTTGCGTACGTGGCTCAGATCGCCTTGCAGGTCATCGGGCCCTGCGACGGCCGATGCAGACGTACCTTTGGACTGAGACTTCATCTCCTGCATGCGGCGTGTTGCCGCTTCAATGTCGTCAGACTCCTTCACTTTGCTGGTTTTCAGCAGAATAGCCGCGACTACAAAGGAGACCGCAAAGGCCGCCGCAATTGCCGCGATGTTAGCGAAGTAAGCCCCTTTGGGCGTCATCGCCAGTACGGCAAGAATCGACCCCGGTGAAGCCGGGGAAACCAGGCCGCCGTTTAACAGTGTCAGGGTAAAGACGCCGGTCATACCACCGAGGATCACGGCGATAATCAGACGAGGGTTCATCAGCACGTATGGGAAGTAGATTTCGTGGATACCCCCGAAGAAGTGGATAATTGCGGCTCCACCCGCTGACTGCTTGGCGTTGCCACGCCCAAAGAACATATAGGCCATCAGCACACCCATGCCCGGGCCTGGGTTAGCTTCAATCAGGAAGAAAATCGATTTACCGGCTTCGCTTGCCTGCTGGATACCCAGCGGCGAAAAGATACCGTGATTGATCGCGTTATTCAGGAACAGAATCTTTGCCGGTTCGACGAATACAGAGGTCAGTGGCAGCAGATTATTCTGTACCATCAGATTGACGCCAGCGGCGAGAAGATGGGACAGACCCTGAACCAGTGGACCAATCGCCAGAAATGCGAGAATGGCCAACAGCATGCCGATAATCCCGGCAGAGAAGTTGTTCACCAGCATTTCGAACCCGCTTTTGATCTTGCCATCAATCCGGCGATCGAAGGTTTTGATTGCCCAGCCGCCCAAA
Source organism: Erwinia piriflorinigrans CFBP 5888 (assembly GCF_001050515.1). Lineage (GTDB taxonomy): Bacteria > Pseudomonadota > Gammaproteobacteria > Enterobacterales > Enterobacteriaceae > Erwinia > Erwinia piriflorinigrans. The sequence goes on along the minus strand of NZ_CAHS01000023.1, from coordinate 67,524 downwards.
GGACCGGCAATCATCGATCCGAGGAACATCGGCATATCGGCTCCGGCAATAACGCCCATCGTGGTGATTGCACCCACTACGCCCCCGCGATCGCCGCCAACCAGACGCCCACCGGTATAACCGATCAGTAGCGGCAGCAGATAGGTAATCATCGGTGCGACCAGTTGCGCCAGCGTGGCGTTGGGCAGCCATCCGGTTGGGATAAATAGCGCGGTAATGATACCCCAGGCGATAAACGCGCCGATATTTGGCATGACCATATTACTCAGAAAACGACCAAAGCTTTGAACCTTGATCTTAATATCTGATGAGGACATATAAACCCACCTCTTATAAGTACGCGCTAACCCAATCAGAGAGCACGCTGATTTTTGTATGAGACGTTACGGCGCGGGCCGCTGGTGTCACTGTAAGTCGGCTGACTCTATCATGCGAATATGACGCTTGCGTAGTCAGGGGATTAAATGTGACGTGTATCACTAAGTTGTGGGGGTGGGATGATATTATTTAGTGACCTTAATCACGAAATATAGAGACGTAAAAAAATAGCTGTCGAAAAAACGTCCGCAAATGGCTTTGTTTTGTGACTTTAGTCACAATTATATTTTCGTCTTTTATATTTATAATGTGATTTATTTCACAAAAAATATTACCCCTTTCACCTGCCTCGGCCCGGAGAAACATAAAGTCATGCGGATTACATTGATAATCCTGGCAAGAAAAGAAATTCTGTTTAGCTTGGGCTATAAGAAGAGCTTTAAAAAAGGGATACACCAGTGGCATTAAAGCTGAAAAGTAGGCTGGTTGTGATGCGGCTGAATACGCTTAACGCGAGGTCAATCTCGAAGGGGCAACGTTGTTGCCCCTCTGCGTTTGTGGCGTTTAGTTAGCGTCACCCTGTAGCAAGCGCTGCGCCTGAGATAAGGCCTGAACGTTGGTGCTCAAATTACTCATCAACGTATTGTACTGCGTGGCCTGCTGCTGGGTCGGGAACTGAATCGCCGGGCCGTTAAAGCTGACGTTTGTTCCCTGCTGCTGAAGAAAATCACCGGCCTGTACCGCGTCCTGGCTCAGCGTTTGTAATACGGGAAGCAGCGGTGTCAGTGATGCGGCGGGCTGGGTCACCACTTTGTCGAACACATTGTCGTACACCGTTTTCAGATCTTCCGGCTGCTTCAAGGTTGATTTGCTGCTGTCTGCCTGATTTTTAGCCGTTTGAATCTGCTGGCCGAGCACGCCAAGTGATCCGCTCGCCTGACGCAGCATCTCACGGTGTGTCAGGTAGTCTTGCGGTGTGCGAATCGCAGCAAGCTCATTGACCACGGGTTTGAGACCAGAATCGACTGCCCGGTTAATCTGTTGGGCAAAGCCGTAAAGAATGGCGTAATCGCTGACATAATTGCCAAATTTTTGCTTCTGATCTTCGCTCAGGCTGGGTAAATGCTCACCGCTGCGCATCACCGTATTCTGTAGAAAATCGATAAATGCCTTGCGCTGATCGGCTTCTTTATCGCCGCAGCCGGTCAACTGTATCACCAGAAACAGTGCCATAAATGGCACCAGCGCACGCGTCCAGATGCGTGATAATCCTGTCGTCATAAGAAATTAACTCCTGTTAACGAATACCTGTCGGTTTTGTCTGCTCAATATCTTGCGTAGAGAATAGTCGAAATCAATTTTTATGGATAGGTGTCTCTGCGCATCTTCATTTTTATGCTGTTTTCCCCCCTGCGGCGGTAGTCGCAGGGAGAAAAAATCTGAAAGATCGATCAAAGTTCCTGAAATGATCTCATACTTAGAATCCTGGCGTTTCCCATTTTACTGCCTGTAAAGTGTCCTTGTGGCAGATATCCGCCAGTATTCAGAACCTGATTTTCAGGTTCTACCTCTCTGGTTGTTCACATTAAGTGAGTTTGTTGAGGTGTACTTATGGAGACTAATGATCCAATGTCCGAACTGCTGTTCAGTCTGGAGCAGATAGTGTTAACCCGCGACGGGATGCCGGCGGTGATTGCCTTAAAGGACAATATGGCGATGCCTGAGTCGCAACGAATTCGGGAAATTACCGGTTTGCAGATTGATGAGTTTGCCCAGGTATTAGGCGTGAGCGTTTCGTCGGTAAAGAGCTGGGAAGCGAAACGAAGCAAGCCTTCGCGCAGTACACAGAAGCTAATGCAGTTGATTAAGTCGAATCCGTATCTCAGCAGAGATCTGCTGAACTAGAAAAAGGAACCCGCCATCAGGCGGGTTTTTGTGTTTAAAGGGTCACTTAACGGCTTTCATATCAATAACAAAGCGGTATTTCACATCCCCTTTCAGCATGCGTTCAAACGCCTGTTCCACTTCATCCAGGCGGATCACTTCAACGTCAGACACAATATTGTGTTGCCCACAGAAATCCAGCATCTGCTGCGTTTCCTTGATGCTTCCGATGGAAGTCCCCGAGATGCTCAGGCGCTTAAACACCATCGGCGTCACGTCCGGTGACTTATGTGGCGCATCAGGGATGCCAACCAGCACCAGATGACCGTTAGTCTTCAACGAGCTCAGGTACGGGTCGAGATCGTGCGGCGCAGCAACACAATCGAGGATCATATCCAGGCTGTTTTTCACGCTGGCCATCTGTTGTGCATCTTTTGAGATCACCACCTGGCTGGCCCCGAGCCGCAGGGCATCGGCTGCTTTGGCGGGGGAGGTGGTAAACAGTACCACCTCGGCACCCAGCGCGGCCGCCAGCTTAACCGCCATATGGCCCAGTCCACCCAGACCAATGACGCCAACACGCTGGCCCGGCTGCACGTTCCAGTATTTCAGCGGTGACCAGGTGGTAACACCTGCGCACAGCAGCGGGGCGACGGCATTCAGCGGCAGATTTTCCGGCACCGCGACAACAAATTTGCTGTTAACCACGATGCTGTCGGAGTAGCCGCCGAAGGTTTTACCGCCAATAAATTTCTCTTCGCCGTTATAAGTGGCGGTAAAACCGGTCTCACAATACTGCTCTTCGCCATTGTGGCACTGTCCGCAGTGACCACAGGAGTCGACCATTACGCCGACACCGACCAGGTCCCCGGCTTTGAAGGTGCTGACGTCACTGCCTGTGCGCAGTACGCGCCCGACGATTTCGTGGCCTGGCACCAGTGGGAACTGGCTGACATCCCATTCGTTACGCGCCATATGAAGATCGGAATGACAGACGCCGCAATAGTGAATATCGATAAGTACATCGCCAGCCTGCAGCTCCCGGCGTGTAAATTCGAAGGGTTCCAGCGGGGTGTTAGCTGCTTTAGCAGCAAAGCCATGTGATTGCATAATGTCTTAACCTGGTTGGCAAAAACCGCACAGGGTAGGGGAATGACGCGCGGTGGGCAATGGGGGAAGGGTAAGATGAAGTGTCAGAAAGCGCAGCGGGCGGCTAAATTTAGCCGCCCGTTTGTTAGCGTATCATTCTGATGCGGGTGGTGGCGGGCCTGCGCGGTTCCGCCGCTGACCACGCCAGATTATTGCAGCAGTGAGATATCGGCCACCTGGAGGAACAGCTCGCGCAGCTTGGCCAGCAGCGTCAGGCGGTTGATACGTACCTCTTTGTCTTCAGCGTTGACCATCACCTTGTCGAAGAAGTTGTCAACCGCTTCACGCAGCTGCGCCAGCTCAATCAGCGCATCCTGGTAACGCCCTTCGGCGAAGTATGGCTGTAGTTTGCTGCTCAGTGCGGTGACATAGGTCGCCAGTTTGATCTCTTCATTCTCTTTCAGCAGCGATGCCTGAACGCTATCATTCAGCGGTTCGGTAGCCTTAGCGAGAATATTGGAGACGCGTTTATTGGCTGCGGCCAGGCTCGCCGCCTGCTCCAGCGTACGGAAGTGGGATACTGCCTTCATGCGTGCATCGAAGTCGGCCGGACGCGTTGGACGACGTGCCAGCACCGCCTGAAGGGTATCGACGCTGTGGCCCTCTTCCTGATACCAGGTGCGGAAACGGCCCAGCATAAAGTCGATCACTTCATCCACCGCTTTCGCGTTAGACAGCTTATTGCCATACAGACGCACCGCTTCTTCGGTCAGGGTTTGCAGATCCAGCGGCAGATTTTTCTCGACGATGATACGCAGCACGCCAAGCGCAGCACGGCGCAGTGCAAACGGGTCTTTATCGCCTTTGGGATGCTGACCAATCCCGAAGATACCCGCCAGGGTATCCATCTTGTCAGCAATCGCCAGCGCACAGGCCACCGGGTTAGAAGGCAGCTCATCACCGGCAAAGCGCGGCTGATACTGCTCGTTAAGGGCCACCGCCACGTCTTCTGATTCGCCGTCGTGACGCGCGTAGTGCATACCCATCACGCCCTGCGTGTCGGTGAACTCGAACACCATATTGGTCATCAGGTCACATTTGGAGAGCAGGCCAGCGCGCGTGGCGTGATTCACGTCAGCGCCAATCTGCGCCGCAACCCAGCCGGCCAGCGCCTGAATGCGGTCAGTTTTCGCACGCAGAGTGCCCAGCTCTTTCTGGAACAGCACGGTTTCCAGACGCGGCAGGTTATCTTCCAGACGGCGCTTGCGGTCGCTGTTAAAGAAGAACTCGGCGTCCGCAAGACGTGGACGCACCACCTTCTCATTGCCGGAGATAATCTGCTGCGGGTCTTTCGACTCGATGTTGGTGACAAAGATAAAGTTCGGCAGCAGCTTGCCCGCCTTGTCATACACCGGGAAGTATTTCTGATCGCCCTTCATGGTGTACACCAGCGCTTCGGCAGGAACCGCGAGGAACTTCTCTTCAAACTTCGCCGTCAGTACGACCGGCCACTCGACCAGCGAGGTGACCTCTTCCAGCAGGCTTTCGCTCAGGTCGGCAACACCGCCAATTTTCGCGGCTGCCGCTTCGGCATCCGCTTTGATTAGGGCTTTACGTGCTGCGTAGTCCGCCTGCACTTTGCCGCGTTCCAGCAGGATCTGCGGGTACTGGTCGGCATGGTCGATGGTGAATTCCGGCTCGCCCATAAAGCGGTGGCCGCGAATAGTACGTGCCGAATCAATACCGAGAATCTTGGCCGGGATCAGCTCATCGCCCAGCAGCAGCGTTACGGTGTGGGCCGGGCGTACGAACTGCACCTCGGACGCGCCCCAACGCATCAGTTTCGGGATCGGCAGTTTTGCCAGCGAAGTGGCAATCATCGCGGGCAGCAGTACCTGGGTGCGTTCACCGGTTACCCGGGCGCGGTACATCAGCCATTCGCCTTTATCGGTGCTCAGGCGCTCAGCCTGGTCGACGGTGATACCACAGCCGCGTGCCCAGCCTTCAGCGGCTTTGGTGGCTACGCCGTTAGCATCAAATGCCGCCTGAATTGCCGGGCCGCGTTTTTCCACTTCGCGATCTGGCTGTGCGGCGCCCAGATTAGCGACTTTCAGCGCCAGGCGGCGCGGGGCGGCAAACCAGCTCACTTCACCGTGGGCGAGGCCCGCAGCGTCCAGCTCGGCGGTCAGATTGGCGGCAAAGGATTCGGCCAGGCTGCGCAGCGCTTTTGGAGGCAGTTCTTCGGTGCCGATTTCCACCAGAAAAGTTTTATCAGTCATGGCTGCCTCTTATTTCTTGTTATTGCACATCGGGAAGCCCAGTGCCTCGCGGGAGGCATAGTAAGCCTCAGCTACCGCTTTGGTCAGGGTGCGAATACGCAGAATATAGCGCTGACGCTCGGTGACGGAGATCGCTTTGCGCGCATCAAGCAGGTTGAAGCTGTGCGCCGCTTTCAAAATACGTTCATAGGCAGGCAGCGGCAGCGGTTTTTCCAGCGCCAGCAGGCTCTGCGCCTCTTTCTCGTACTGCTCAAAGCAGGTAAAGAGGAAGTCGACGTCGGCGTATTCAAAGTTGTAGGTCGACTGCTCGACTTCATTCTGGTGGAACACGTCGCCGTAGGTGGTTTTACCCAGCGGGCCGTCGCTCCACACCAGATCGTAAACGCTGTCGACGCCTTGGATATACATCGCCAGGCGTTCCAGACCGTAGGTGATCTCACCGGTAACCGGCTTGCACTCCAGACCGCCAACCTGCTGGAAATAGGTGAACTGCGTCACTTCCATGCCGTTCAGCCACACTTCCCAGCCCAGCCCCCAGGCACCCAGCGTTGGGTTTTCCCAGTTATCTTCCACAAAGCGGATATCGTGAATAGTGGGATCCATGCCCAGCTCTTTCAGAGAGCCGAGATACAGCTCCTGAATATTGTCCGGCGAAGGTTTGATGATCACCTGAAACTGGTAGTAGTGCTGTAGGCGGTTCGGGTTTTCACCATAACGGCCGTCGGTCGGTCGGCGGGAAGGCTGCACATAGGCGACCGCAGTCGGCTCCGGGCCGAGCGCACGCAGGCAGGTCATCGGGTGGGAGGTTCCCGCGCCGACTTCCATATCCAGCGGTTGGATAATAGTGCAGCCCTGGCGAGCCCAGTAATCCTGTAAGGTCAGGATCAGTCCCTGGAAGGTCTTGGTATCAAACTTTTGCATGTTGATTTCGCACGCGATACGAGTAGTTATAAAAAGTGGGCGTTAGTATACCCTTTGACCGGGGGGATTACCAAAATGGTATCTGCAGTTGCGGCCTGCTGCGCAAAATGGCTGGCGGCGCATCTCTAAGTTTCAGCGTGGCACCACGCGTCTTCATCCTGCTCCTAATTTCGCGTTTACGACTTGTTGAAGGCTGACCGACTGGCTACCCTGAATTTTGCCTTGAGGCAGGTTTAATCGGATGAAGAGGATGAGATGTCGCACAAAATCGCCTGGGTAGAGAACTTACGCGCCGTCGCCTGTCTGATGGTGATTATGATCCACACCACCACCTGGTATGTCACGACCGGTATGGCGGTAGGCGAGCGCAGCTGGGATCTCTCCAACCTGCTGAATTCCGCCTCACGCGTTTGCGTACCGCTTTTCTTTATGATTTCTGGCTTCTTATTCTTTGGCGAGCGCAGCGTACAGAAGCGGCATTTCCTGCGCATTGTACTGTGCCTGCTGTTTTACAGCGCGGTAGCGCTGCTCTACATCACGCTGTTAACGCCGATTAACGAGGCGATCTCCGTCAGACATTTGCTGCAAAAACCGGTGTTCTATCACCTGTGGTTCTTTTTTGCGATTATCGTTATCTATCTGTTTTCGCCCTTAATTCAGGTCAAACTGGTGCGCGCTGGCTATCTGGCGGCGGTGACGCTGGTGCTGGCGATCCTCGCCAATCCTAATACCGTCGACGGTTCCATCGCCCGTTTTCACTGGCTGCCGGTGAATCTGTATATCAGCGGCGATACGATTTACTACCTGCTATATGCGCTGATGGGGCGGGCGATAGGGATGATGGATACGCAGAAGCGCGGCGTTAGCGGGCTGGCTGGGGGAAGTTTTGTACTCTGTGTCGGTTTGATCGCATTCGGCACTAAGCGACAGTTTGCGATAAACGGGGCCTTTGCCGATACCTGGTATCTCTATTGCGGCCCGGCGGTGTTTATTGCCGCCGTCAGTCTGCTGGTGCTGTTCAAAAATACCCTTAACCAGCGCGTTAATCCGTTATTTGCGCTGATTTCACGCTATTCGTTACCGATCTACGGCTTCCATGCGCTGTTTATCCACTTTATGCGCACCCATCGGCTGGATAACACCCAACATCCTCTGCTGGATATCCCGCTGGTGTTTACTCTTACTCTGCTGGGCAGTCTGCTACTGGCGACCGGACTGAAACGCATCGATAAATATCATTTGGTTAGCTGACGTTTTTTATCCCGGCGGCGCATTCCCGGCGTCACCAGCGGACGCAGACGACTGATGCGTGGATTGAGGATCACTCCCGGCGTACGCACCAGCCTACGAGGGTTTGGGTTACGCGTCGGGCGCTCGTGCCACAGTTTGAGGATAATTACCGTCAGGGCCAGTATTGCGGTGATACCGTTAGCGGCCATCACCGGAACATCGTGCATGCGGTGGCCGTACCACGTCCAGCAGGAAACCCCAAAAAATAGCGCGGCCCACATCCCCAGAGAGAGTCCGCTGGTATCCTTATTTTTAACGATATGCATGACCTGAAGGCAGAAGGAACCGGTGGTGACCCAAGCTGCCAGGGTTCCCAACCATACCGGCCACGGGGTAAGGAAGATGATCGACAACAGCGCCAGGGCAATGGTGGCGGCCACAATCAGCAGATTTTTCATGCACTCTCTCGCATCTGTTGCAGGCCTTTATCGACGTTATGCACTGCTGCGGCAAGATCGCGATACAATTCAGGGCGGCCAGCCAGCGAGCCAAATAATTTCTTCTGTTGAGTAAACGCCAGAAGTGGGTCGTCGGCGTTGAAGATGTCTGCGAATGGCACCTCATCCAGCGCACGGTCTTCATAATCAAACGGCAGCGTTCCTTCATGACGCTGCTGCATAAAGCGGAACCACAGGGCAGGCAGAATAAGCGTTGCCGCCGGTGTTGCGCCCTGTTTGTAACGGGCTTTCAGCGTGGGCGCGATAAATTGCTGTAGCTTGGCGATACTGTCCGAAGAGACGCGCTGCGTGGTATCGCGTACCCATTTGTTACTGAATCGGTTTAGCGTGGTTTCGCCGTAATGCGCCAGATCGATATCGCAAGGCTGTAACGCCGCCGCGACATCCTGTAGCACATAATCGCACATCCACCGTTTGGTAATCGGTTGCAGACTCTGGTCAATATACTTTTTACCCAGTAACGCACCGGCCCAGGCAATACCGCTGTGGCTGGCGTTCAGGACGCGTATTTTGGCTTCTTCAAACGGCGTAACGCTGCTAACAAACTCCACACCGGCCTTTTCCAGCGCCGGGCGACCGGCAATAAACTTATCTTCCAGTACCCACTGCGAGAAGGCTTCGCAAGTGAGTGGCGCACCATCGTTGTCGATACCCTGTTCAGCTAACCGATCAAACAGCGCGGCATCAAATTTTGGCGTGATGCGGTCAACCATGCCGTTAGGGGCGGAGGTATTCTGCTCTATCCACGCCAGCAGCTGCGGATCGTCCTTCGCTTTGACAAACTGTGATAACCCGCGTGCCACGCTGTCGCCGTTATCACGCAGGTTATCGCAGTTAAGCAAAGTCACCGGGCCGGTTTGCTTGCGCATACGTTCACGCAGAATTTTCACCAGCGCCCCGTACAGCGTGCCGGTTTCCTGCTGCTCGGCGAGATCGGACTGGATCGCCGGGTGTGTCAGGTCAAGTTCGCCATCATCGTCAAGGAAGTAACCCCCCTCGGTGACGGTAAACGAGATAATTTTCGTGTCTGCACTGGCACCCACGTCGACCAGCGATTTCAGGCCTTCGTCCCACAGGATGACGTTTTCAACGGCTTCAATCGGTTGATAGACGATTTCGCCTTCGGGAGAGATGATTTCCAGCGTGTAGCGGCCCTGCTGTTTGGCCAGCTGTTGCAGCGTTTTTTGCGTGCTGCTATTGCGAATATTGGCGAGGGAAAGTGTCCAGCTGTTGTCTCCCTGCTGGTGGAGTTGGTTCAGGTACCAGCTCTGGTGTGCGCGGTGAAAGGCACCAGCGCCAAGGTGTAACCAGTTGGATTTTTTATCTTTGTTACGGTGCAAACCTTATCCTTAATCTGAAACAGATAGTGACAATGTTACCTGTAACCGTAGCACAGAAAATCAACGTTATAAAACCGATGACAAAAGCCTCTTGCGGCTGCGCCCGGAAAAAATCACGCCTGCCAGCGCTCCAGGGCGCGGCGTAGCTGGCGTGAGGAAGAGAACCCGGCTGACAGCGCCGCTCTTTCACTGCCTTCACCTTGCTGGAGCCGCTGCCGGGCAATGGCCAGACGCAGCTGTTGATGGTAATCACGCACGCTGATCCCCAGATGCTGGCGAAAGAGGCGCGTAAGATGGCGTGCGCTAACATGGGCATGCGAGGCAATTTTCTCCAGTGACCACGGCTGCTCCGGGTGCTGCGTCATCATATCTTGAGCCCGATGGATGGCAGGGTGGACATGGTTACGATAGCGCAACCAGGGAGACAGCTGTGGGTCTTCCCCCGAACGGCGGAAAAAGACCACCATTTCGCGCGCGATATTCAGCGCCACCTGAGATCCGCACAGGTGGCCGATCAGATGTAGGGACAGATCGATACCGGCGGTGATCCCGGCGCTGGTCCAGATATCGCGATCTTCGACGAAAATGCGGTTTTCTTTGATGATCGCACGGGGTTCTGCTGCCTTCAGGCGAGATATGACCTCGTGGTGGGTGGTGCACTGCACGCCGTGCAACAGCCCGGCCCTGGCGGCCAGCAGTGAACCGGAACAGATACACACCAGCGTGAGCTGGCGTGCATGGATCATCGGCTGAATGCGCAGTAGCCAGTTGCGCGCCGCCAGCGCTTGCGGGGTGTCAAACCACAGGCTGGAGTCGCTGACGCCTGGTATCACTAACAGACTTCCGGCGGGCAACGTTTCCGGCAGGGGTTCGATACGGCTGATGTACATCCCGGTAGAGGTCAGAACGCTTTCATCCGGCCCGATATAGCGCAGAGAAAAGGCATTACCCGCCAGCTTAAACGTTTCCGCCGGGCCGGTCAGATCCAGCGCCATAACGCCGGGCAGGGTGATAAACCACACCGGAATAGTCATATTATGTCAGCTCCTGTAGGCAGTCCTCAACGCGACGAATAGCGGCGAAACGGTCGATTAGCACGCTTTCGGTACGGTGGCGTAAATCGGCGATGCTCAAGGTAATACCGTTATGGGTGAGCGGAAACGTCAGCGTGGCTTCGGTCACATAGGTTACGCGATAGCCAAAATCGGACGCCACGCGGGCCGTGGTTTCACAGCACTGCTCCGAGCGCAGGCCGCTAATAATGACATGCTTCACCTGGCGCTGTTCCAGCCACTGCTGTAGACCGGATTCGGTCAGGGCATTATGCACGGTTTTGCGAAAGGTCGCCGCCGCCTGATGCTGTAGGAAGGGCAAACGTTTCACCAGACCGGAACCGGCAGCAAAAGCCCCTTCGTTTTCTATATGCAGAATATCCACGACCGGAATACCTCTGGCCTGGCAGCCGTCTGCCAGCTTGCTTAGCGCCTGCTCAAAGGCCGGGGTTTCGGGCGTATCGAGGTAGCCACGATGGTAGAAGGATTGCTGGGCATCAATGATTAACAGCACGCTATCGGTCATTTTCGGACTCCTGCCTGATTGGGGTTAACCCTATCATCGCCGGGGCAGAAGAGATAAAGAAGGTCAAAAACGGACATGATGTTGTCGTGGGGGGACAGGGTGAAGGGGGGAGTCGTGATCGGCTTCAGACGCTCGTCGTTAGCGCTGATGGCATAGCGGGCGGGGTCAGCTTTGATTAATGTGGGTTCATAGCCACTGAGAAATTTCTCCGGCAGCAAGACCACTTTGGCCCCCAATTCTGCCGCCCGCTCGATCAGGCTAACGGACTGCTGCACATTGGCCGGAATATCTCCCGCCACAGATTTAGCCTGCGCGACGGCTACCTTCAGTTTATTCACGGGCCAGCGATGATGATTCGCGCGCAAAGTTCAACTTCTGTTTTTCGCTTAGTGAGCGACAGATTTTGAAAACATTTGAATAATAACAATGCCAGCGGCGATGCACAGCATTCCGGCAATGGCTGGAAAGTCGAGTCGTTGTTTATAGATGAAGAATGACATGATGGAAACCAGAAATATTCCCATTCCTGCCCAGATGGCATAGGCGATCCCGATGTTCATGGTTTTCACAACCTGTGACAGACCATAAAATGAAATGGCATAGCCAATCACAACAAAAATACTGGGGATCAGTCGGGTAAATCCCTCTGACGCTTTCATCATGGTTGTGGCAAGCGTTTCGGCACAGATTGATATAGCAAGAATAAGATAAGTATTAGGCATAATTCCTTCAGATAGCAGTTAAGTTTGTGAAATTATACATGACCGCGACCGACAGAAACCTTAACGAACATGTAATGGATGCGCCGTGCTGCTGTTGGCCGGACTAACGATACTTCGCTTCCTGGCGCTTAAACCAGCCTGCCGGGATATTGTGCGGTGGTTGCTCCAGCTGCCGTATGCCCTGCTCAATAATCCGTTCAGCCTGCTGCCACAGTGCAGCGTTTCCCGCCGTGAGCAGTGCGATCTGCACACGTTTTTCAACCAGATAAACCCGGGCAAACTGGGGGTCGTACTGAATAATTGAACGCGTATTGTCGATAATATCAGCCAGTTTGATCGTCTGCGCCTGCGGATTGGCGCGCTGTGAGTGCTGAAAATGGGCGACTTTGCGCGCCACGCGGCTCTGACCTGCTGCGTCACCGCGATTGGTGAGCATATCAACCAGGCTGGCAATATTGTCACCAAAGTGACGACGAATATCGTCAAGGGTGCTTGCCGTATCTTCGACAGTGTCATGCAGCCACGCCGCAGCCAGCATATCTTCATTGTGGCTGATGCTGCGAACCAGCTCCACTACCGCTGCGGGATGCACGATATAAGGCTCGTCAGTGAATTTTCGGCGCTGTCCGGCTTCGGCATGAGCTTTACTGGCATAGCGACGCGCTCGTTCTTCCACAGTCTGCATGCTCTCTCACCCCTCGAATAATAGAAATAGCTTGCTATTATATAGTGCACTACCTATCATCTTAGCATGATGATCGATAAAGACGATAAAAAAGTGATGAATGCGCCACTGCTGCTTGACCAGCAGCTGTGCTTCGCGCTTTATTCTGCCAATCTGGCGCTGCATAAGTTGTATCGGCAGTTGCTGGCCCCGCTTGGCATCACCTACCCGCAATATCTGGTGATGATGGTGTTGTGGGAGCAGGATGATGTCACGGTATCTGAGATCGGCACGCGGCTGTACCTCGATTCAGCCACGTTGACGCCATTATTGAAACGCCTTGACTCGGCAGGCCTGTTAAACCGTCATCGTTCGCGTAAAGATGAACGTCAGGTGGTGGTGACATTGACAGAACAGGGAAGGACATTGCGCAAGCAGGCGCTGGATCTGCCCGCATCCGTCTGCCGTGCCTCGGCCTGTGAACTGACAGAGCTGCAATCGCTGAAAAGCGAGCTTGAAATGCTACGCGATAACCTAAATGGTTAAGTGTGCTAACACCGGGGAAATGCCGTAAATAGTCTTATAAATAGCGCGCGATTAAATCGCAAGCAAACACACTAAGGAACTTCACTATGTCATTAGAAAAAGTTGTTTATACCGCAAAAGCAAAAGCCACCGGTGGACGTGACGGCCGTGCGACTTCCTCAGACGGCGTACTGGACATCAAACTGGGCGTACCGAAAGAGATGGGCGGTGCAGGTGGCGAAGCGACCAACCCGGAGCAGCTGTTTGCTGCCGGTTATTCGGCCTGCTTCCTCGGCGCGATGAAGTTTGTTGCCGGTCGCGATAAATTCACCATGCCAAAAGACGCCTTTATTGCAGGTGAAGTTGGCATTGGGCCGTTACCTACCGGGTTTGGTATTGAAGCTACGCTGAATATTCATCTGCCGGGCATGGACAGTGCCGAAGCACAGAAGCTGGTGGACGCGGCACATATCGTCTGTCCTTACTCTAATGCCACCCGTGGCAATATCGACGTGACGCTGAATATCATCAACTAAGCCAACCTTACCTTATACAGCCGGGGCTGTCTGACCCGGCTGCTGTCACTTCCCCTGTTTTAATCAGAAAATTCCGCCATTTCTACGATAAATCGCTAATTTGCTCCTGTGGTCTGTTATCAGCACAGACGTGCAGGCGTAAGTATGTTTAACTGGCCCTACTGCAACGTCATCTCGCCTCCCTCCTGGTTGTACCCCTTCTTGAGGTTAAACGTTTGTGCTGGTGAACTCTGACGCACAGCCAGGGTCTGATTAGCGTTCAGATGGTGTTTAGCAATTGTTCAGATTAGGTCAGGATTAAGGTTGAATGAATTATATTAAAATGTGTACCCAGCAAAAGCTGTCGCTGCTGTTGGCCCTCTATATCGGACTGTTCCTCAACATACCGGTGTTCTATCGCCGCTTTGACCCCTTCCTCGCTAAGTTTGCAATGATGCAATGGCTATCCGCGTTGGCTGAAGTGGTAGCAGTGGTGCTGTTGACTTTCTTTCTCCTGCGGCTGTTGTCACTGGGTGGAAAACTGTTCTGGCGCGTATCCGTCAGCCTGCTGGTGGTGATCTCCGTCGCAGCCAGCTACTACATGACCTTCTTTAATGTTGTCATCGGCTACGGCATTATTGCCTCGGTAATGACCACGGATACCGACCTGTCGAAAGAGGTGGTGGGTTACCACTTTGTGCTGTGGATGGTGCTGATCAGCCTTCTCCCGCTGGTCGCCATCTGGCGCAGCCGCCTGCCTATGACGCTGCTGGAACAGATGAAAACGCCGGGGCAGCGTATCAAACCGCTGTTTGCGCTACTGCTGGCCGTGCTGCTGGTCTGGCTACCTATCCGTTATTTCGACAAGACACAAAGCGCCAACGAGAAGCAGACCAATGTCGACCTGCCAAGCTATGGCGGGGTGGTGGCACACTCCTATTTGCCGTCTAACTGGCTGTCGGCGCTGGGGCTGTTTGCCTACACCAGTTACGACGAACATATGGATAGCGGTAACCTGCTCGATCCGGCGAAAAAATTTACTTATCACGCGCCAGCCGGAATCGATGATACCTATGTGGTGTTCGTGATCGGTGAAACCACGCGCTGGGATCATATTGGCCTGCTCGGCTACAAACGCGATACCACGCCGAAGCTGGCGCAAGAGAAGAATCTGGTGGCGTTCCGTGGTGAGTCGTGTGATACCTCCACCAAGCTCTCGTTGCGCTGTATGTTTGTGCGCGAGGGGGGAACGGATGATAATCCGGCCCGTACGCTTAAAGAGCAGAACGTGTTTGCGGTGCTGAAGGAGCTGGGCTTCAGCTCCGATCTGTACGCGATGCAGAGCGAGGTTTGGTTCTATAACAATACCGATGCGGACAGTTACGCCTTCCGCGAGCAGATTGGTTCAGAGCAGCGTAATCAGGGTAAATCGGTAGACGATATGCTGCTGATACCGGAACTGAAATCGTCGATCGATGACCATGCCAAAGGTAAACATTTGGTGATACTGCACACCAAAGGTTCGCACTATCTCTATTCACAGCGTTATCCACGCGAGTTTGCCCGCTATCAGCCTGAGTGCATGGGCGTAGACGATACCTGTAGTAAAGAGATGCTGATCAACGCTTACGACAACTCTATTCTGTATATCGACACCATGCTGGATAGCGTGTTTGACCAGCTGCGTGATAAGAAGGCTATTGTGTTTTATGCCGCCGATCATGGCGAATCGATCAGCGACAATATGCACCTGCACGGTACGCCGCGCAATATGGCACCGCCTGAGCAGTTCCGTGTACCGATGATGGTTTGGGCGTCAGATAAGTATCTTGCCGATGGGCAAAATAAGCGTGCTTTTGAGCAGCTACAGGCACAGCAACGTGCGGGTAAAACTCACCGCCATGTTGAACTGTTTGACACAATCTTAGGCTGCCTCGGCTACACGTCGCCAGATGGGGGGATTAACCCGTCGAATAACTGGTGTGCCATTCCGTAACGCCTGGCGCGCTCACGTCTGCTGACTTATTTCACTTCTGCCCCCGGTTCACGATGACCGGGGTTTGACTTCTCCACGTCACAGGGGGGGAAACGGGAATAGAAAGAAGCAATATGCTTAAGTAATTAACAGGAAGGCTCCATTTTTTATTTATGACAACGCACTGAAGGATATTAAATTTACCCTTTTGAGGTTATTCATTGGCGCTATCCCTGTCGATTAAATGAGTCGCTATTAATTAATTAAATAGCTATATAAAAAGACTATTACCCCATAAATAGCTGCGCGGCATACGATGTTAGGCGTTTATTTCAGATCTGAATCTATTTTTTATAATTATTGCTTCCATTTGCCGGGTATATATTATGAAAATGAATCACTGCACTCTGATAAAGACAGCTCACTTCGCTAAAAATAAGCCGCTACGACTCATCACGTTTTCATTTGTGATCTATTCAGGCTATGCGCTCTGTGGCCAGCCCCCCTGGCTTATGGCTTCTGGCGCATTCACCAACGATCGTCCTGCCGCGTTGATATCCTGGCGCAAGGATGCCGAATTTAGGGCTGGCTGGCCTGCTAATGCCATGCATGCGGAGGCGGCATACAGCCAGGGGATAACCGGTGAGGGCGTTCGGATAGGGGTACTGGATTCAGGTATCGACACCACCCATCCAGAATTTAACGATCCACGAATACATACCGTTATCACATTAGGGAATTATGCGGATAACGGTTATCAGTTTTATACCAATACATCCAACAGTAAGATCCCGGTCAGTAAAGGAGACCCGTTTTTAGTGAAGGGGAATTACGATCCTACGATAAATGATTCCCACGGCACCGAGGTATCGGGTGCTATTGCCGCATCCCGCAATGGGAAAGGCATGCAGGGAATCGCTTTTGCATCGCAGCTCTATGTTGCCAACACTAACGGCACGGATGACAACAGGGAGCAGGGTTCCAACACGCTGGATTATAACTATTTTACTGCCGCATTCGCGGCGCTTGGTAACAGTGGTGTACGCATGGTGAATCAGAGCTGGGGGCAGAATTCCAATATTGACAGAGAAAATCTTACTGATAATACGGCCCAGATGATTAACGCTTACACCTTATTTAACAAGCGTAGTGCCGCCGGTGAAAAGACCTGGCTTGATGCCACCGCAGAAGCCGCTGAAAAATATCACTACGTTGAAGTGATTTCCGCCTCCAACGACCCGCAAAAGAACCCGGATATGATGGCGGCACTGCCCTGGTACCGTCCCGACCTGGAGACAAGCTGGCTGGCGGTAAGCGGCTATTCGCCGCATGGCGAGCAGGTCTATAACCAGTGCGGCGTGGCGCGTTACTGGTGTCTGATGGCACCGACGGCGGCACTGACAACCAAGCCAGGTGGCGGGTATAACCCCTATTTCAATGGCACTTCAGCCAGCGCACCTTATGCCTCCGGCCCACTGGCGCTGGTGATGCAGCGTTTTCCTTATCTGTCAAATGACCAGGCTCTGAGCGTATTACTGACCACCGCGAAGGAGATGGTCGTAGCACCGGGCATTGATACCCGGCGGGCTATCAGCGACTACGCCATTTATGACCATCATTCGGCTCAGCATACCTATGGTTATCTGACGAAGATTATTGCTGGCAGCACCGGAACCCCCAACGCCATTACGGGCTGGGGGCTGATTGATGTCGCTAAAGCAATGAATGGCCCTGGACAATTATTGGGTAACCTGGCCGTCAGCATGCCGGCAGCGGTAACCGATACCTGGTCCAATAATATCTCCGATACGGCAACGGTAGCCCGCAGGCAATTTGAGCAGGCACAGTTGGATGAATTGAACGTCGCTTTACGGCAGGGCAAGATAGACGATCCATCATCAAACCAGCCGCTAGAACTCGATCAGGATCAGGTCGACGTAGTGAGAAAAGTGATAGCGGCAAAGCAGCAGCTGTTGTCTGACTACGGCAGAGATCCGCTTACCAATAAAACATTCGTCGGCAGTTTGACCAAAACCGGGGCGGGTACGCTGATTCTGAGCGGTAATAGCACCTATAGCGGAAGTACCTGGGTCAAAGAGGGTCGCCTTGCGGTAAATGGTTCTGTCACCTCTGATGTCACGGTACAGGATAGCGGGATCCTGGCCGGTAATGGCCACACCGGCTCGGTTAATGTGCGTAAAGGGGGGATCGTTGCACCTGGCAATTCGTTGGGTACGCTGACTTCGGACGGGGATATCACCTTTCAACCCGGTTCACATCTCGCCGTTGAGGTTGCTCCTGATGGCCGCAGTGACCGGCTGCGCTCAGGCGGAAAGATCTTGCTAAATGGGGGGGATGTCGCCGTGTTGGCGGAAAATACCACTAACCTGCTGACGATGCCGCAGGTGGAGAGCCTGACGGGAAAAACGTTCCAGATTATGTCAGCAGAACAGGGGGTTAATGGTCGATTCAACAGCGTGTCTCCTGATTTCCTCTTCCTCGGTACCCGTCTTGCCTACGATAACGATAGCGTTACCCTGACAACCGGACGCAACGACACAT
Source organism: Erwinia piriflorinigrans CFBP 5888 (assembly GCF_001050515.1). Taxonomy (GTDB): domain Bacteria; phylum Pseudomonadota; class Gammaproteobacteria; order Enterobacterales; family Enterobacteriaceae; genus Erwinia; species Erwinia piriflorinigrans. The sequence goes on along the minus strand of NZ_CAHS01000023.1, from coordinate 49,404 downwards.
CGTTCGCCTCAGTTGCCGATGCCGGTAATCCCCGGGCGGTGGCCACTGCCGTTGACTCTCTTCCGGCGGGTAATTCGCTGCGCGAATCGATTCTCGCCAGCACCACGGCAGCCGAGGCGCAGGCAGCTTTCCGTTCACTGACGGGGCAGCGCCATGCCGATATCAGCAGTGCGCTGCTGGATGAGGGCTGGCAGGTGCGGGATACGCTTAACGATCGGCTGCGTCAGGCGCAGGGGGAAGTCACATCGCCAGATATCAGCAGTGACGATGAGGGGATCTGGGGGCGTATGTTGGGAAGCTGGGGGCACGCGCAGGGAGATAGCGGCACATACAGCTACAGCGACTCGGTATATGGCGTGATATTCGGTGCAGATCGGGCGATTGGCAATGGCGCACGGCTGGGCGCGGCGGCAGGCTACACGCGTACAGCGCTGAATGGCAACAGCGCTGGCAGTGCCAATAGTGATAACGGCTGGCTGGCCGGTTACGGTAGCCGCACGGTCGGTGCCATAACGCTGCGTGGCGGTGGTGCGCTTGGGTGGCACCGTATTAGCACGGACCGTCAGGTTAACTTCGGTAATCAGCACGATAGCGATAGCGCCCACTACGGTGCGCGATCCGCACAGCTGTTCGCCGATGGCGGCTATAACCTGCTAAGCGGCCCGACCACGCTGGAGCCTTTTGTTGGTCTGAGTTACAGCAGTCTGGCTCGTGAAGGCTTTGCAGAAAGCGGCGGCGCAGCGGCACTGAACGCCGGGAAGGAAGAAAGCCATGCCCTGGTTTCTGAAGCAGGTCTGCGAACCGGCACCCGTTGGCAGATGGGTCGCGATCTGAATGCCAGTGTCTTTGCAGAAACCGGCTGGCAGCACCGCTATAATCCAACGGCCGGAGAAACGACGCTGCGCTTTAACACCGGGAATGCGTTTACGGTGACTAGTCCGGTCGCGTCGCGCGACGGTGTGGTCATGAAACTCGGCGTTGGCATGCAGGAGGGGAAAAGCCTGTCGGTGGCCCTCAACTGGTCAGGACAACTTGCTGAAAAGCGGCAGACCAACAGCGTGGGTGCCGATCTTACCTGGCATTTCTGAGTACCAATACGTCACGTCCACCGATGATACATGCCCCGGCACGGCTTGCGGGGCAGAATATGGCGGAAATTCTGTATGCATAGCGGACGCAGACAGAGATCGAACACTTATTTCGCGCTGCATTTTTCTTATAGCTGAAAGCCGTTTATGGCTGACTGCTTATATCAGCATTGCACTATTTTTAACTGGAAATGCAGAACTAAAGATCGTCCTATGATGTTTTAAGCGTTTATTTACCTGCAATATGAGACTTTTTTTGTAGAGTTATGTGCTGTGTTAATGGCAAGACATTGGCTGATAAACTTATATTAAGGATTATAAATAAAATTTTAAGCTGCTTAATGGAGATTAAGTATTTTTTTATTTGATGATATTATTCACATTAAATGCACGTCATCCCGCCTTTTTGATTGACCTTTTCTGAATCTGTTGACAAATTTAGCCTTCAGGTAAAGGTCATGATCTCTTTTTAATGCTGCCCTGCCGACGGGCTTCACCTTTCTTACACCTTAACTGTAGCCGTAAGGCACCACGCACAGGCCACCCAAAAAAATTATCGGCCGGCGTACAACACACATCACACATCACTACTGGAGTCTAAATATGCGTATTCCCCTGGCTAACTACGGGATGCTGAAAGTGGGTCTCAGCGCCATTGCATTGATGATTGCCACAGGCGTTCAGGCAAAAACGTTGGTTTACTGTTCTGAAGGTTCTCCAGAAGGTTTTAACCCGCAGCTGTTTACTTCGGGCACCACTTATGACGCCAGTTCAGTGCCGATCTACAATCGCCTGGTTGAATTTAAAATTGGCACCACTGAAATTGAGCCAGGTCTGGCGGAGAAATGGGATGTTAGCGCCGATGGCAAAACCTATACTTTCCATCTGCGCCAGGGCGTGAAGTGGCAGACCACCAAAGATTTTAAACCTACGCGCAATGTCAACGCCGACGACGTGGTGTTCTCGTTCGAGCGCCAGCTGGATAAGAACAATAAATATCACGGGGTTTCCGGCGGCAGCTACGAGTACTTTGAAGGCATGGATATGCCTAAACTGATTAGCAAAATTGTTAAAGTCGATGATTCCACCGTTCGTTTCGAGCTGAACCGCCCGGAGTCGCCGTTCCTTGCTGACCTTGGTATGGACTTCGCGTCGATTCTCTCCGCTGAATATGCCGATAATATGCTGAAAGCCGGTACGCCGGAGAAGCTGGATCTGAATCCGGTCGGCACCGGCCCGTTCCAGCTGATGCAGTACCAGAAAGATTCGCGCATCCTGTACAAAGCCAACCCGGACTACTGGGGCAACAAACCGAAGATAGACCGTCTGGTGTTCTCCATCACGCCTGATGCCTCTGTGCGCTACGCCAAAATGCAAAAAGGCGAATGCCAGGTGATGCCGTACCCGAATCCGGCGGATCTGGCGCGCATGAAGGAAGATAAAAATATCAACCTGATGCAGATACCAGGCCTGAACGTCGGTTACCTGGCGTTCAACACCGAGAAGAAACCGCTGGATAATCTGAAGGTGCGCCAGGCGCTGACGATGTCGGTAAACAAAAAGGCGATTATCACAGCGGTTTATCAGGGTGCGGGCCAGACGGCGAAAAACCTCATTCCGCCAACCATCTGGAGCTATAACGACACGATTCAGGATTACCCTTACGACCCGGAAAAAGCCAAAGCGTTGCTGAAAGAAGCGGGTATGGCGGATGGCTTTACTATCGATCTGTGGGCGATGCCGGTACAGCGTCCGTATAACCCGAATGCGCGCCGTATGGCCGAAATGATCCAGAGCGACTGGGCGAAGATTGGCGTGAAGGCCAAAATCGTCACCTACGAATGGGGTGAATACCTGAAGCGTGCCAAAGCCGGTGAACACCAGACCGTGATGATGGGCTGGACCGGAGACAACGGCGACCCGGATAACTTCTTCGCCACCCTGTTTAGCTGTGCAGCGGCGAAAGACGGATCGAACTATTCACGCTGGTGCTATAAGCCGTTTGAAGATCTGATCCAACCGGCACGCGCCGAGGCCGATCACAACAAGCGTATTGAATATTACAGGCAGGCTCAGGTCATGATGCACGATCAGGTGCCTGCGCTGATTATCGCCCACTCGACGGTGTACGAGCCGGTCAGCACAAAGGTCACTGGCTACGTGGTCGATCCCTTAAGTAAACACCACTTCGAGAATGTCGATATCAGGGAATAAGGTGTTGGCCGTGTGAAAACGGCCAGACACTTTTTCAAAGGGCCGGGAATATCCGGCCCTTCTTGCCAGTGAGCAAAACGGTCGTCAAGGCGCATTATTTGCGTCGCGAGCGGGGACATACCCACGGGTATCACCGCGCGCAAGATGTGAGCAATAATAATCCTGTCGGTTACGGCTGGCAGGAAACAGAAGAGAATCCGGAATATGCTGCAATTCATACTCCGACGCCTGGGACTTGTCATCCCGACGTTTATTGGTATCACCCTGTTAACATTCGCGTTTGTGCATATGATCCCCGGTGACCCGGTGATGATTATGGTCGGCGAACGCGGTATCTCCGCCGAACGCCACGCCCAGCTGATGGCCCAGCTCGGCCTCGATAAACCCCTCTGGCAGCAGTACATCACCTATATCAATGGCGTCATGCATGGTGATCTGGGCCTGTCGCTGAAGAGCCGTGTGCCGGTGTGGGACGAATTTGTCCCGCGCTTTAAGGCCACGCTGGAACTGGGCTTCTGCGCGATGCTGTTTGCCATCGCCGTTGGTATTCCGGCAGGCGTGCTGGCGGCGGTCAAACGCGGCTCCATTTTTGACCACACCGCCGTGGGCATCTCCCTGACCGGCTACTCAATGCCAATTTTCTGGTGGGGCATGATGCTGATCATGCTGGTATCGGTGCAGCTCAATCTGACCCCGGTCTCCGGGCGTATCGCCGACACCGTATTTCTGGATGACAGTCAGCCGCTAACCGGCTTTATGCTGATCGACACGCTGATTTGGGGCGAACCCGGCGATTTCAAAGATGCGGTGATGCATATGATCCTGCCGGCCATCGTGCTGGGAACCATTCCGCTGGCGGTGATTGTGCGCATGACGCGCTCGGCGATGCTGGAAGTGCTGGGTGAAGACTATATCCGTACCGCACGCGCCAAAGGGTTGACGCCAATGCGGGTTATCGTGGTGCATGCATTGCGCAATGCCATGCTGCCGGTGGTTACGGTGATCGGATTGCAGGTCGGTACGCTGCTGGCCGGAGCCATCCTCACCGAAACCATCTTCTCCTGGCCGGGCCTCGGGCGCTGGTTAATCGATGCACTCCAGCGCCGCGACTATCCGGTGGTTCAGGGCGGGGTGCTGATGGTGGCGACGCTGATTATTCTCGTCAATCTGCTGGTTGACCTGCTTTACGGCGTGGTGAATCCGCGCATCCGTCATAAGAAATAAGGGGCCAATATGTCTGTTATGGAACCAGGCAGCATCAACGCTGCACCCAAGCCGATGACCCCGTTACAGGAATTCTGGCACTATTTTAAGCGTAACAAAGGCGCCGTTATCGGCCTGGTTTACGTGGTTTTGATGATCTTAATCGCCCTTTTTGCCAACGTGCTGGCCCCGCATGCGCCCGCAGAGCAGTTCCGCGACGCGCTGCTGCATCCGCCCGCCTGGCAGGAGGGCGGCAGCTGGCAGTATGTCTTGGGCACTGATGATGTCGGTCGTGATGTGCTGTCGCGCCTGATGTACGGTGCGCGCCTGTCGTTACTGGTTGGCTGTCTGGTGGTGGTGCTGTCGCTGGTGATGGGGGTGATTTTTGGCCTGATCGCCGGTTACGTCGGCGGCGCGGTTGACGCTGCCATTATGCGTTTGGTGGATATCATGCTGGCGCTGCCAAGCCTGTTACTGGCGCTGGTGCTGGTGGCTATTTTTGGCCCGTCGATTGTTAATGCCTCGCTGGCATTGACCTTTGTCGCACTGCCGCACTATATCCGTCTGACCCGCGCTGCGGTGCTGGTCGAAGTCACGCGGGATTACGTCACGGCATCGCGCGTGGCGGGAGCCGGCATGCTGCGCCAGATGTTCGTCAATATTTTACCAAACTGCCTGGCACCGCTGATCGTGCAGGCATCTCTCGGTTTTTCCAACGCCATCCTTGATATGGCCGCGCTGGGTTTCCTGGGTATGGGCGCGCAGCCGCCTACGCCGGAGTGGGGCACCATGCTCTCCGACGTATTGCAGTTTGCGCAAAGCGCCTGGTGGGTGGTCACCTTTCCTGGGGTGGCGATTCTGCTGACGGTACTGGCATTTAACCTGATGGGCGACGGTTTACGCGACGCTCTGGATCCGAAACTCAAACAGTAGGCAGCGAGATGGCACTATTAACTGTAGATAAGCTTTCGGTGCATTTCGGTGATGAAAATGCACCGTTCCGCGCCGTGGACCGTATCAGCTACCGGGTCGAACAGGGCCAGGTGGTGGGTATTGTTGGAGAGTCTGGCTCCGGTAAGTCCGTGAGCTCACTGGCGATCATGGGGCTGATTGACTATCCCGGTAAGGTGATGGCGGAACAGCTGGTATTTGATCAGCGTGACCTGCAACGCGTTTCCGAAAAAGAGCGTCGCCAGCTGGTGGGTTCGGAAGTGGCGATGATTTTCCAGGACCCGATGACCAGCCTCAACCCCTGTTACACCGTGGGTTACCAGATTATGGAAGCCATAAAGGTGCATCAGGGTGGCAATCGTCGCACCCGTCGCCAGCGCGCTATCGATCTGCTTGAGCAGGTGGGCATCCCAGACCCGGCTTCCCGACTGGAGGTCTACCCACATCAGCTTTCTGGCGGGATGAGTCAGCGCGTGATGATCGCGATGGCCATTGCCTGTCGGCCAAAGCTGCTGATTGCCGATGAGCCGACCACCGCGCTGGATGTGACCATCCAGGCGCAGATCATTGAGCTGCTGCTCGACCTGCAACGCCAGGAAAATATGGCGCTGATCCTGATCACCCATGACCTGGCGCTAGTGGCAGAAGCCGCACAGCATATTATTGTGATGTACGCCGGCCAGGTGGTGGAAACCGGTAACGCGCTGGATATTTTCAAGGCCCCGCGCCACCCGTATACCCAGGCGCTGCTGCGTGCACTGCCAGAGTTCGCTGCTGATAAAGCGCGTCTGGCATCATTGCCTGGCGTGGTGCCCGGCAAGTATGACCGTCCGAACGGCTGCCTGCTCAATCCTCGCTGCCCGTATGCGAAAGCACGCTGCCGTAGTGAAGAACCCCCTCTGCGTGATATGGCCGGGCGTCAGTCCAAATGTCATTTCCCTCTGGACGATGCCGGGAGGCCCTGTTATGAAGCCTGAACATGATAAATCGACCCTGCTGATGCAGGCCATCGACCTGAAAAAGCACTATCCGGTGAAAAAAGGGCTGTTTGGCCAACAGCAGCTGGTCAAAGCGCTCGATGGCATCTCGTTCGACCTGGAACGGGGTAAAACGCTGGCGGTGGTGGGGGAGTCCGGCTGCGGGAAATCCACGCTGGGCCGCCTGTTGACCATGATTGAAACCCCGACCGAAGGTCAGCTGTTTTATCAGGGCCAGGATCTGCTACAGCCCGATCCGCAGGCCGAGAAACTGCGCCGTCAGAAAATTCAGATCGTCTTCCAAAATCCGTACGGTTCGCTGAATCCACGCAAAAAGGTCAGCCAGATCCTGGAAGAGCCTTTGGTGATTAATACCAGCCTGACGCGTGCCGAACGCCGGGAGAAAACGCTGGAGATGATGGCAAAGGTGGGTTTGAAAACCGAGCATTACGACCGCTATCCGCATATGTTCTCCGGCGGACAGCGGCAGCGTATTGCCATCGCGCGCGGGTTAATGCTCGACCCGGACGTGCTGATTGCCGATGAGCCGGTATCGGCACTCGACGTTTCGGTGCGTGCGCAGGTGCTGAATCTGATGATGGATCTGCAACAGGAACTCGGCCTGTCCTACATCTTTATCTCTCACGATCTGTCGGTCGTGGAGCATATCGCCGATGAAGTGATGGTGATGTATCTGGGTCGCTGTGTGGAAAAGGGCAGCAAGGAGGCGATTTTTGCCAATCCGCGCCACCCTTATACACAGGCGTTGCTGTCAGCGACCCCTCGCCTTAACCCGGATGAACGCCGCGAGCGCATCAAACTGACCGGCGAGCTGCCGAGTCCGCTCAATCCACCGCCGGGCTGCGCGTTTAACGCACGCTGCCGCCGTCGATTTGGTACCTGCGTACAGCTGCAACCTAAGCTGCAAAACTTTAGTGGGCAGCAGATTGCCTGTTTTGCCGTCGAGCAGGATGAAGGCCGACTGTCCTGAACAGAACAGGGGGCACGGGTTGCCCCCTGTTTATCAGACGTTTCGGCAGTCTGCGTTGCTTATCTTCGACCTCATGGGTAAAGCGCGGCTTTGATTATCGTCTGCCGCCGCTTTTAATGCTTACTTGATCTCTCCCGCGATAATTTTTAAGAAACCGTCATCATTCTAACCCTGTGGTAACCCCCGCATTAAAGATAGACTGGCAGATCCTGATTATATTCGATGGTTTTCAGTCCGTGAAATAGCAAAGAAATCAGAATGAAAACATGCTGAATCATCAATAAGCCCATGATAAATAAATAGAGAGTTGCGTCTTATTTATTTCCTTGCATTGTCTAAAATTACCTGTTTTAGTTAAATAAATTACCGCGAGTTACATATTTGTAATAAACATTGGTATGAGATTTTACTCATTTTATAAGAATAATCTCATGTTATATTACGGTTATTCCGATAATGTGTTACATTGGGGAGTAATTTCAAAACTTAGGCGATCATACTAATGAAAAGCTATGATGACCTGCATCGTTTTAAAGAAAAAATAAAAGCAAAGAATATTGATTTTAAAGATATGTCTGAGCAACTGTTTCATGCCAACGACACCCGCTGGGTGGTGATTAAGCAGCTGATGAATGAAAATGCCGACTCTGAGTGGCATATCGGCCAGCGAATTGGCGTACCGCAGGCGGTGGGGCCTGACGCTTTTATGGCTCCGAAGCGCGATAAGAAAACCGCGATGGCGGGCAGCAATTCACCGACGGCGGCAAAAATCACCGGGGCATCGCTGCTGGACAGTATTGCTGTTTCCATGCCACCGCCTGAAACCACTTCTGCGGTCGCGCGTACTGAAACGTTACCGCCCGTGGCGCAGAAAGCCACCGTATCTAATTTGACTCTCTTGAAGCAGCTGGAGTCGGTGCCGCTATCACACCCTGTCTCTGCGATGCCCGCAGCGGCAACGGGTGCAGAGATGCCTGCCACGCAGATAAAACCTGCCTACAGACAGTTATTCCGTTCACCGGCCGCGTCGGCATCGGATGCTATGGCGAAAGAGACGTTGTTAAAACCCCTGCTGGAGAAAATTGCCCTATGTCGTTAGTTTGTGTCTGCTCTCCTAAAGGCGGGGTGGGTAAAACCACGCTGGTGGCCAACCTGGCCTATGCGCTCGCTCGTGACGGCAGCAAAGTGCTGGCTATTGATTTTGATGTGCAGAATGCTTTGCGCCTGCACTTTGGCGTGCCGCTGTCAGACGGCCGTGGTTTTGTGGCGACATCTGCGCAATCCTCTGACTGGAGCCAGTCCATTCTCACCACCGATGGCAATATTTTTGTCATGCCATACGGTGAGGTGACAGAGGATCAGCGCCTTGATTTTGAAAAAAATTTATCGGAAGACGCTAACTTTATTACCCGGGGTTTGCACGCGGTTCTCAACTATCCCGGTCTGGTTATTATTGCCGATTTTCCGCCAGGACCTGGCCCGGCCATGAAAGCGATGGCGGCGCTTGCCGATGTGCATTTAGTGTTGATGCTGGCAGATACCGCTTCTCTCGCCCTGTTGCCGCAGATTGAAAATGAAAAAATGATCGGTGGCGTGCTGAATCAACGGGCGGGTCACTACTTCGTGCTTAATCAGATCGATAATCGCCGTCAAATCAGCCGCGATGTCACCGCCTTTATGCAGCAGCGCCTCGGCGACAGGTTGACCGGCGTCGTGAACCGCGATGAAAGCGTGCCGGAGGCCAATGCATTACAACAGTCTATTTTTGAATTTAATCCCGTCTCTGCCGCCGCTTTTGATATTGAGCTGATCGGCAAACGCCTGGGGGCGTTGCTGAATATCAACGTCGGTAATGGGGAAATGCACGCACCGCTCATTTCTCGTTAATTTTCGGATTATCGCCAGAGCGGGGTGTTTGAATTCGTGTGGCAGGTTTGCCACCTGGTATAACCATATATTCAGGAAGACCTATGAATAAGGTCCTGTTTTGTCTGCTGTTGCTGATATTATTCCCGCTGGCTGCTGTTATCGTCGTGGCTCCTATGGGTAGCCAAAAACAATATATTTTTGGGCTGGTTTCGATTGCACTGCTGTTTTTATTAGGCTTTAGTAAAAGCAAAAAAATCTCTTTGATTATGGCTGTGCTGTCGACACTGATGTCGACCCGTTATATTTACTGGCGTGCGACAGAAACACTGCACTTCAATTCTGAAATAGAAGCGATTCTGGGTATCGGACTCTTTCTTGCCGAGCTGTATGTCTGGCTTATTCTCATCCTCGGTTATTTGCAAACTTCCTGGCCGCTTAAACGCACTATCGAACCGCTACCGGATGATGTCAGCTTATGGCCAACGGTCGATGTCTATGTCCCCAGCTACAACGAAAGTCTCGACGTGGTGCGTGATACCGTCCTGGCGGCCCAGTGCATCGACTATCCGCAGGATAAGATAAAAATTTACCTGCTGGATGACGGTAAACGCAGTGAATTTGCGCGTTTTGCCGCCGATGCTGGCGTTGGCTACATCACCCGTCCTGACAACCGGCACGCGAAAGCCGGTAACCTGAACCACGCATTGCAAATCACACAAGGTGAGCTGATATGCGTATTTGACTGTGACCATGTGGCGACCCGCACCTTTTTACAGGCAACGGTGGGGGCCTTCCTGAAAGACGCGAAGCTGGCGCTGTTACAGACGCCACACTACTTTTATTCGCCGGACCCCTTTGAACGCAACCTGAAAGCCGCGCGTGAGATCCCAAATGAAGGTGCGCTGTTCTATGGCCCTGTACAGCAGGGTAACGATAACTGGAATGCCACTTTCTTCTGCGGTTCCTGTGCGGTTATTCGCCGCAGTGCGTTGGAAGAGATCGGCGGTTTTGCCGTGGAAACGGTGACCGAGGATGCGCATACCGCACTGAAAATGCAGCGCCGGGGTTGGGGAACCGCCTTTCTGGCCATCCCGCTGGCGGCCGGGCTGGCGACTGAACGGCTTGGGCTGCATATTATCCAGCGAACCCGCTGGGCGCGTGGCATGACGCAGATATTTCGCGTCGATAACCCGCTGCTCGGCCGGGGCCTGAAATGGCAGCAGCGGCTGTGCTATCTCAACGCCATGCTGCATTTCCAGTTCGGCCTGCCGCGTGTGGTGTTCCTCACCGCGCCGCTGGCTTATCTGCTGTTTAATCTCAATATCATTCACTCATCGGCCAGCCTGATCTTTGCTTACGTGCTGCCGCATCTGGTGATGTCACTGTACGTCAATGCCCGTATGAATGGCCGTTTCCGCGCCAGCTTCTGGGGTGAGATATACGAAACGGTGATGGCGTTCCATCTGGTTATCCCTACGCTGCTGACGATGATTTCACCTAAACATGGCAAGTTTAACGTGACGGACAAAGGTGGCCTGCTTGACGTTGGTTTCTTTGACTTCAATATTGTGCGACCGCACGTTATTTGTGCCCTGTTACTGTTTGCTGGCGTGGTCAGCGGCATCGTGCGCGGCACGGCCCAGGGTTACTTTGGCGTCGATCGCTATGTGATTGCGCTGAACGTGGGCTGGGCGACCTTCAGCCTGATCATCCTGATGGCTGCTATCGCCGTCGCGCGTGAAACCCGGCAGGTGCGCAAAACTATCCGCATCGATGCCGATCTGCCGGCCGTTGTGCACTACGCCAGCGGCATCTCTTCGCGCACGCATACCATCAATCTCTCAATGGGCGGTGCACAGATCCACGCGCCGGATGGGCGTCATGAAAATGATGATATCGAAGCCATAGATGTGATCCTGTATTCCGCCACCATCTCGCTGCCGGTGCAGTATGTCGACGCGCACGAAGGTGTGATCCGCCTGCGGTTTGAGGAAATGCCGCTTGCACGGCGGCGTGAGCTGGTGCGCGTGGTGCTGTCGCGTGCGGATGCGTGGCTTAAAACGTCGGAATACAAAGATAATCCGCTGCGTTCGTTGGTGGATATTATTCGTACCGTATTTGAACTGTTTTGGCTGTCATGGAAAGACCGCCGGGCGAAGAAAAAACGTCAGGCGCAAATAAAAGAGCAGGGTGTGGCATGAAGCAACGTATCGTGCGCACACTGTGGCTGTGCGCGGCGCTCACCTTTTGCGGCGCTCAGGCAGAACCTGCCAGCGTGACCCAGAACAGCGGCGCGTTGGCGGATATTCCTCCTCCGGCGGATGTCGGTTCCGCTGCACCCGCGCCAGATGGGCTACCCCCGCTGCCTGCCATGATCGATGATGCGCCTGTTGCGCCGACGACCGCGCAAGTTCAGCCGATCTCCAGCACCATTAGCGTGGCGGATATGGGGCAAACTTCAGGGGTGACTCTGAATGGGGGGCAGCTACAGGCAGGTATTATCTTTACCATTCCGAACGATCGGGTGGTCACTCATGCACGGTTTAACCTGCTGCTAAAAGTCTCGCCGGCGCTGGGGGCGCGCAATGTGTCGCTGCAACTGATGCTGAATGGTCAGCCGCTGGGTACGCTGCCGCTGAGCGCGACGGACAACGCCAGCGAAGAGTACGAGCTGGAAATCCCGGCGGCGATGGTAGTTTCCCGCAACAATCTGAGCTTTAAAATCAATGTTGCCGACAGGCTGATGTGTGAGCGCGACAGCGCACGGCTCAATAAGGTGACGATCCTGCCGCAATCCAGGCTGTCGCTGGAAGGGCTACTGTTGAACACCGGCAACAGTTTGCGCCATTTCCCGCGTCCGTTTATCGATTCGTTGCGCATGAGTCCGGCCAGCGTGGTGATGACCTTTGGTCAGCATGTCACCCCGGGAACGGTGAGCGCGGCGGCGATACTTGCCTCCTGGATGGGGATTCAGGCCGATTATCGGGGTGTCAGCTTCCCGGTGATACGTGGAGATCTGCCGGAGCAAGATGGGGTAGTTTTTGGTCATCCCGGCGAAAGAATTGGCAGTCTGACGTTGCCCAACGGTGAAGGCCCGTCATTGCAACTTATCGATAACCCGAACAACCCGGCGTATAAGCTGTTACTGGTGATGGGTAAGGATGATGACGGGCTGCGTCAGGCGACCTGGCGTCTGCTGCAACCACTGGAACTGGACGCGCCCCAACTGGCGGTCGCACAGCAGAATATACCGCTGCGCAAGCCGTATGATGCGCCGCGTTGGATCGACACCGATCGCCCGGTACGCCTTAGCGAGCTGCTGCGTCAAGATCAGAGCCTGACGAACACCGGTATCTGGCATGATGCGCTGCGCGTCAATTTCCGTGCCGCGCCAGATTTGTTCCTGTGGGATGGTGACAGCGTTCCCGTGCATCTCAACTATCGCTTCCCGTCAGAAAGCTGGATTGATGAAGAAAACTCGCTGCTGAATGTCACGCTGAACGGCACCTTCCTGCGCAACCTGACGGTGAACAAAGTCGGCCTGTTGGAGAGTCTCTGGCACCGTCTCGGTGGCGATGCACGGCAGGAACACTATACGCTGCGGCTGGACCCGTATCTGATCTACGGTGACAACCAGATGCAGCTCTATTTCGATATTAAGCCAAAGGATAACGCCCCCTGTAGCGTACTGGCTAACAACAATATCAAGAGCCGCATTGAGGGCGACTCCTATATCGATCTCAGCCATACGCGTCATTTTACGCTACTGCCGAACCTCGCCTATTTCGTCGGCGCATCTTTCCCATTTTCTCGCCTTGCCGACTATTCGCAAACCGTGCTGATGCTGCCTGAAAAGCCGTCTAATGGCGAAATCAGCACCTTGCTGGATATGGCAGGTCGTTCCGGTAATGCCACCGGCGTGGCGCTGTCCCACAACAGCGTGATGTTTGGTATCCCGCCCGGCGGCCCACGGCGTGAACGTCTGGAGAACAGCGATATTTTGGCCGTCTCCACGCTGGGGCAGAGCGTTTTTAACCAGCAGATGTTGGCCGACTCGCCCTATGATCTCAATAACCATACGCTTGGCGTCAAAGCCCCCGATATGCTGAATAAGCTGCGCGGCTGGCTGAACGGTGACTGGGATCGTCAGACGCTGGACGCAGACCGTTATCTCTCTTCTAACGAGGAGTGGCGTGGTTTTATCAGCTACCGCTCACCGTGGAATCCCGGCCGTCTGGTGGTGATGACCGTGGCGACCGATGACAATCAGCTGTCGCGTCTGCATAACGATATGACCTCGAGGAGGATCAACGCCGGTATCCGGGGTGACACGGCGATCATCACCGATGAAAACGGTATTCGCAGCTTCCGCGTGAGCGCACAGTTTCCGAGTGGGGAAATGCCGTGGTACATGAGGGTGGTGTGGTATGCCAACCAGCATGCGGTGCTGCTGTCACTGCTGGCGCTGTTCTGTTCAGCCATTGTCGGCTTGAGTGCCTGGGTTCTGCTGGAGCGCCATGCGTGGCGTCGTCTGCATCCAGGGGATCAACAGAGTGCCTCTGGTGAGAAAAAAGAATGATGAAAAACAACTCTCTTCACGCGATTGGCAGCGGCCTGGTGTTATCGATGGTGGCGTTACCGGTATGGGCGGCGTATGACAATCCGGCACTCCGCGCGCTGTTCGATCAGGCCAACTATTGGCATCAGAAAGCCCATGATGATTTAGCGCATGAGGTGCTGCAAAAAGTCCTGCTGGTCGACGAAAACAACGCGCAGGCGCTGTATTTGATGGCTCTTTGGTCACAGCAGAAAGGGGATGCCAGTGAAGCGGCCAAATGGCGCGCCCGACTGGGTCAGCTTCCGGCGCAGGAAGCACGTCTGGCCGATTTGGATAATGCCCTTCATCTGCGAACCCTTCCGGCGGCACAGCTGGCGCTGGCTCGTCAACAGGCACGCAGCGGCAACACCGCTGCGGCGCTGCAAACCTGGCGTAATATTTTCAGCAGTAACGAACCTCCGGCCAGCGTAGCGGCCGAGTATTACCTGACGATGGCCGGTGACCGCAGCCTGCTGCCGCAGGCGGTGGATAACCTGCGGCAGTTCTCTGCCCGTCATCCGCAGGATATCGGTGCGAAACTGGCTCTTGGCAAAGCGCTAACTTACCAGGAGTCCACCCGGCGTGAAGGTTTACAGGTGCTGGAAGCGTTGGCAGAGGGCAATACCGATGCCGATCGTTCTCTGCGTCAGGCGCTGCTTTGGCTTGGCCCCCAGCCCGCTGACGCGCCGTTGTACCAGAATTTCCAGCAGCGTCATCCGCGCGACGAAGAGGTGATCGACTACTATCGGAAAAATGTCGGTGCAGCTGAGAAAAGCCAGGGCTTTAGCGCGCTGAACAGTGGCGATATCCCGGGTGCGCAGAGCGCCTTCAGCGAGGTATTGCAAACTAACCCGCAGGATGCGGATGCGCTGGCGGGGCTTGGCTATGCAGCGCAGCGCAGCGGTCACTATTCCCAGGCGGCGGATTACCTGGAGCGTGCGGCGAAACTCGGTGGTAACGACAGCCAGCAGCATCAGCAGCAGGCAGACGATGCACGTTTCTACGCTCAGTTAGCTAACGCGCAACAGGCGTTGAAATCCGGCGACAGCGCACAGGCGCTGAGTCTGAGCGCGCCGCTGGCGCAGGCGGAAGGTGAAAAAGGCACGGCGGCGAAGTTGTTCCGCGCTGACGTACTGCGTCTTAATCATCAGCCGGACCAGGCGGAGTCGATCTATCGCAGCGTGCTGGCCAGCGATGCGGCTAACCGTCAGGCGCGAGAGGGGCTGTTTTACGTGCTGCGTCAGCAAAATCGTAGCGCTGAAGCCAACACCCTGCTGGCGTCACTGCCAGCCAGCGTCCGTCAGGCCGTGACGCCACGCCCGGTAGAGACCAGCGATCCTCTGCGGCGCGAAGCACAACGGCAGCTGGCGGCAGGGGATGCGCAGCGTGCAATGGGTATCCTGCAACAGGGGTTGCAGCGTTTTCCGGGCGATGGCTGGGTACGTCTCGACCTGGCGCGTATCTATCAGCAGCAGGGTAACATGGCCGCAGCGGCTGACGTGATGCAGCCTGCTTTTCGCCCCGGGGCCAGCAGCAATGAAATCTATGCTGCCGCGCTGCTTGCCAGCGAAAACGATGCCTGGCCGCAGGCGCAAAGCCTGCTGTCGCGCATTCCACCCCGCAATCAGAGCACGGGTATGCGCGATCTGGCGCAGCGTGCGAATGTTAACCAGCAGATGGTCGTGGCCCGGCGTTACCTGGCCCAGGGGGCTACGGCGGCAGCGGCCAATACCCTGAGAGCGCTGGCGGTTAATCCACCGCACAACCCTATTGATGCTGGCCACCTGGCGACAGACCTGGCGCAGGCTGGCGATCTCTCCACGGCGGTGTCGGTCGTGCGTAGCAATATGCAGCGCGGCGTACAGGGCAATGCGGGGGATTATGCGGCACAGCTGGCGGTGCTGGATCGGGCCGGACTGGGCGCGGAAGCGCAAAGTTTTATTAACGATCCCGAATTGCAGACACGCAGTACCAGCGCGCAGCTGGCAGGGCTTCGTAACGGCGCGTTGATCAATCAGGTGGATGCACTGCGCGAACGCAAACAGTATGCCGCCGCCTATGACAAGCTGATTGGCGCTCTGCAACACGATCCGCAGAACGGTGACCTGATGTTTGCGATGGCGCGCCTGTATCAGGCCGGCAAAATGAATAAAGAAGCGGCGGTGGTTTACAACTATCTGATGACGCGGGATATGCCGGGTCAGGAGGCGCGTGAAGGGGCGATCAATACCGCGTTGGCGCTGAATGACGTGGCGAAAGCGCGTGAGCTGGCCGCAGGTCTGCGCGGGGAACCTTCAGCGCCGCGTTTGTTGCTACTGGCGCGAGTATCAGAAGCCGGCGGCGACCGCAACCAGGCGCTGGGCTATCTGCGCAGCGCGAAAGCTAAAATGCTGGGGCTGGAGGGCAGTCATCTCGGCGGTAGTGTCGACATTGGCGGTTTGGCGCTGGCGGATAACCCGTTTATCAACCGTACCAGGCTGTCAGCCAGCTCGTCTCCTTCGATCTATGGCAATGCCCTGCCGTGGCAACGTGCAGCGGATGCGCGTGACTACCGCAATATTGATGGCGTCAGCGGCGGCGGTACGCAGGTTGCCAGCACGGAGAATCAGACGTTACGCCAGATCGATACCATGATGGATTCTTTGCAGGCAGAGAGCGGCACCTGGGCACAGGCCGGGGTACAGATCCGTGGTCGCGATGGTGAAGATGGTTTGAGTAAGCTGAATGAAGCCAAAGCGCCGCTCACCTGGTCCAGTTCACCGCTGGGCGATGCGCGTGTCGACTTTACCGTCACACCGATGACGCTAAGCGCGGGCAGCGCCAGCGGCGACGCTTATCGCCGTCTGGGGACCGGGGCCGCTGGCGTCGCGGTGGCCAATCAGATCCAGAACATCAAAAACGAACAGGATTACCTTAAAGCGTTGCGGGCCACGGACAGCGCCAATGGCAATACGAGCGGCGTGGATGCTTTTAACGCGGCTAACCCTGATGTCGCGTCCGCGTTGGATAGCCTGAATGGGATCGGCACGGCAGATTACAGTCCGTTCACCAACAGTGGGTTGAGCAATATCAACGCGATCAACAACAACACCGCTCTCAAAAATTATCTGGCGGCCTCATCGCGTAAAGTTAACCTCGATAGCGCGAGCAGCAATACCTCAGATTCCCAGACGGCATCCGGCGTGGAACTGAACCTGGCGTTAAGCGGCGAGAGTTACCGTATCGACCTCGGCAGTACGCCACTCGGCCAGGATCTGAGTACGCTGGTCGGCGGGATTAAATGGTCGCCAAAACTGACGGACTATCTGACGCTGATCCTGACCGGTGAACGCCGTGCGGTGACCGACAGTTTGCTCTCCTATGTGGGTGTGAAGGATCGATACTCTGGAAAGAGCTGGGGACAGGTCACCAAAAACGGTGCTAACGCGTTGTTGAGCTACGATGATGGTGATAGCGGCTTTTATGTCGGGGGCGGTGGCTACAGCTATAAAGGTGAAAACGTCGCCAGCAATCATGCATTAATGGCTAACACCGGGGTTTATGTGCGCCCGTTTCACTTTAGCGATCGCGAGCTGAAAACCGGGATTAACATCAGCTGGATGAACTTCTCAAAAAACCTCAGCAATTTCAGTTTTGGCCAGGGCGGCTACTTCAGTCCACAGGACTATATCAACGTGTCGTTGCCGGTGGACTTCTCACAGACTTACGACGATTTGAGGGTTAAATTGGGCGGTTCGGTCGGTTATCAATCCTATACCCAGAACAGCAGCGCGTACTTCCCGAATAACGGCGATTATCAGTCGCTGCTGGAAGAGATGGTCACCGCAGGCTACGCAAAAGAAGCCCATTTCAGCGGTAGCAGTAAGAGCGGCATCGGCTATAACATTCATGCTGGTGCAGACTATAAGATTAACAAAGACGTGACCATCGGCGGCCAGCTCGGCTATGACACTTTTGGTGACTATAACGAAAGCACGGCACAGCTCTACTTGCGCTACATGCTGGGAGGCAAATAAGCATGAGTCAGTTACGACAGGAACGCACCCTGCAATATTTTCGACAACGGCAGTCTCATCCGGGCTGGTTCGATCTGTTGAGCGTGATGATCGGCGGCATGCTGGATAATGCGGGTGAGTTGGAAAGCCAGGCATTTTTGCGCCAGATGGGTGAGAACCTTGCCTTGCGTTATCCGCTGGGTGAGGCGCGCACCGTGGCCGATCTGGAGGATCGGATCAATAAGGTGTTGGATCGGTTCAACTGGGGCTTTGTCGATCTGCACCCCTATGACAACGCGATCGTCATCGATCACGGTGCGCTGCCGGAGGGCGATGGCGTTATGCCGCATCGCCAGTGGCATCTGGCAATGGGGGCGGTGCTGATCGGACTGTATGCGGGCTGGCTGCGTAGCCAGGGCGGCAGTGAGCAGGTTGGGGTGTCCCAGGAAGAGACCGATGACGGGTCACTTCGTTTTCGTTATCAGGCTTGAGAGGGATGATGATGGCAATGTTCAGGACTGGCCTGATGCTGTTGGCGCTGATGCTGGGAATGTCCCAGGTCGCTGCCGCTGACGGCTGGAGCAGTTTTAAAACACGCTTTATGACCAGCGACGGGCGCATTCAGGACACGGGCAATCGCAACGTCAGCCACACGGAAGGTCAGGGCTATGCAATGCTGATGGCGGTTTATTACAACGATCGCAGCAGCTTCGACAAGCTGTGGCGTTGGACGCAAAATAACCTGACTAACCCGCAAAATGGCCTGTTCTACTGGAAATACGACCCGGCAGTCGATGACCCGGTGAGTGACAAAAATAATGCCGCCGATGGCGATGTACTGATCGCCTGGGCGCTGCTGCTGGCGGGTGAAAAGTGGCAGGTTGCCAGCTGGCTACAGCAGTCGGACCGTATTCAGCAGGCTATTGCCGCTCATAACGTGATCGCCTTTGGCGGCCGCACCCTGATGTTGCCTGGCGCAGAGGGCTTTAATAAAACCAGTTACGTGGTGCTGAATCCCTCCTACTTCGTCTTCCCGGCGTGGCGTGACTTTGCCAGGCGCAGTCATTTAAAACTGTGGAATCAACTGATTAAAGATGGGCTGGATTTACTGACTGACATGCGCTTTGGCGACACCGCTTTGCCGCTGGACTGGGTGGTGATAAACGCCGACGGCTCGCTGGCTCCGGCCACCGCCTGGCCCGCGCGTTTCAGCTATGATGCGATTCGCATCCCGCTGTACCTGCACTGGTACGATGCGACTTCTCTGCGTCTGGTGCCGTTCCAGCATTTCTGGCTGGGGTTCCCGCGCCTGCAAACTCCGGCATGGCTTGATGTGCTGACGAATGAGAAAGCCCCTTACAATATGGCCGGTGGCCTGCTGGCGGTACGTGATTTAACGCTGGGTGATACCGGGTATCTCAATGATTCGCCGAGCGCCAGCGAAGACTATTATTCATCGAGTCTGACGCTGTTGGCGTGGCTGGCGTTTAAACATCGCTAATGACGCCTGAGGTGATGTGAGCAGACTGTGAACCCGACTCTCCACGCTGGATGACGCTGCGCGACTCTGTGAGTAACCTGATGATTTCGTCCAGGAAAACACTTAAAGGGCTGCGGGCAAAGCATGTTAGCTTAATAAGTTGTTACCTTAGGGTATACTCAGGGCTGTTTTCGCCCTAAATGCGCTGAATGACGAATTCAGTGCTTCGGAGAGCTTGCTTGCGCGTCAGTCGTTCATTAAAGATTAAGCAGATGGCGACCATTTCCAGCGTTGTGCTGGTCACCGTCTGTATCTTTATCGTTATCCAGCTTTTTCACTTTGTGCAGCAGCGCAGGATTGATTACGCCCAGCAGATGGAAAACGTGGCGCACACCGTGCGTCATCCCCTGTCGCAGGCGGTATTGAAAGCGGATATCCCGCAGGCCGAATTTATCCTGAATTCTCTGGGGCCGGCCGGGATACTTGCGCGGGCGGAAGTGGTATTACCCAATGGCTTACAGGCGCTGCATTCCGAGTTTGCCGTCGAAAAACCGATACCTCGCTTTATCGCCCGACTGTTTGAACTGCCGGTGCAGATCACCGTACCGCTCTACTCGGTCGAACCGGCTAACCCGAAACCACTGGCATTTTTGGTGTTGCAGGCGGATTCGTGGCGTGTTTATCAATTTATCCTCAGTGCCGTCTCGACAATGGTCACGGCCTATCTGCTATTGGCGCTGATCCTGTCAGTCTCTATCAGTTGGTGCATTAATCGACTGATGGTGCGCCCGCTGCGCAATATGGCGAATGCTTTGCAGGACCTCACTCCCCAACAGGTGGTGACACATCAGTTGGCACTGCCTAAGTATCACCGTAATGACGAGATAGGTCTTCTCATCCGCAACTATAATCGCAATCAGCAGGCGCTGTGCGCCATGTATGATGAGATGAGCCGTCAGAGCACCCGCTTTGCCTTGAGCGATCTGCCGAACAAAACCTTATTTCTGGCTTTGCTGGAACAGCACCTGTGCGCAGTGAGTAGCACGGGTGTGTTTACGGTGATGGTCGTGCGTATTGAAACGTTGCTGGAAACGAATGGCCTGGTTACCGACGAGCAGCGCAATGCGTTGCTGCTGACGCTGGTGGGCAAAATTCGTCGCTGTATTGACGATCGTACGGTTCTGGCACAGCTGTCCATTGGTGATTTTGCACTGCTGATTAAGCGAGCCAACAATCCCTTCCGCGCCCTGCGGCTGGCGCGTAACCTGATGCTGGCGCTTAATCAACCGGTGCAGCTCCAGCACATGCAGCTGCGGCCTAATGTCAGCATCGGTATCGCGCAACGTGAAGCTGGCTTCAGGGCGGACGAACTGCTGGCGCGTTCCGTCTCGGCGATGATGTCGGCGCGCCACCAGGGGAAAAATCAGGTCCTGTTTTTTGATGTGCTGCAGACCGAGCGCGCGCAAAAGCGATTAACCCAGGAACATGACATTTTACAGGGGTTGGCAGAGGAAAAGTTTTCGCTGTGGTTACAGCCGCAGGTGGATATGCGCAGCGGCCAACTGGTAGGAGCCGAGGCGCTGTTGCGTATGCGTCAGGCTGATGGTAACTGGTCTTTGCCGGGGGATTTAATTGCCAACGCGGAAGAAATTGGCGTGATCACCGCCCTTGGGCGCTGGGTATTTGAAGAGTCCTGCCGCATCCTGGCGCTCTGGCAACAGAGAGGCTGCGAACTGACGTTGAGCGTTAATCTGTCCGCTATCCAGCTGCGTGAAGCGGCGATGGTGACCCATTTGCAGGCCCTGATCCAGCGCCATGATATTCGCCCCGGCGGCCTGGTGGTGGAAATTACTGAAACTGCCCAGATCGGCGAGCCAGAACAGGCACTGCAACTGTTACAGGAGCTGCAAAAGACCGGCGTTGCCGTGGCGCTGGATGATTTTGGCATGGGTTATGCCAACCTTAACTGGCTCAATCAGTTCAAAACCCTGCCGATAGACAAACTGAAGATGGACCGTAGTTTTGTCGCGGCGCTGCCCTTCGATGACACGATGGTGCGCATTGTGGCGGCGATTGCCGGGATCGTTAAGCTGGACGTGATTGCGGAAGGCGTCGAAACCGAAGAGCAGCGTGAGCGGCTGCTGGCCTGTGGTATCCACTACGGTCAGGGGTATCTCTATGCGGAAGCGCTGCCAGTGCCGCAGTTTAATCGACGCTATCTGTCCAATGCCTGAAGGGTGCAGCGGGTTTTTTTTCGCACGTCCTTACTTTCTTTAGTTTTACAAGATTCAACTGAAGTGATTCAGCTCATAAAAATGAGCTATGCCGGGTGGCGGCCCCGCGCACCATATATCTATCCCGTTAATCCGGTGTTACTTTCGCGTTATCTTTCCTCTGATAATAACTAAAGCGATTAACGGAAATTCTATGAAAACCTCTCTGTTCAAAAGCCTCTATTTCCAGGTATTGGCTGCTATCGCTATCGGTGTCCTGCTTGGCCATTTCAATCCTGAATTGGGCGCACAGATGAAACCGCTGGGTGATGGCTTTGTTAAGCTGATTAAAATGATTATCGCCCCGGTGATCTTCTGTACCGTTGTCTCGGGGATTGCCGGTATGGAAAGTATGAAAGCCGTCGGGCGCACCGGTGCAGTGGCGCTGCTCTATTTTGAGGTGGTCAGCACCATTGCCCTGATTATCGGTCTGGTGGTGGTCAACGTGCTGCAACCCGGCGCGGGGATGAACGTTGATCCGGCCACGCTGGATGCCAAAGCGGTGGCGCTGTATGCCCATCAGGCGGAACAGCAGGGCGTGGTGGCGTTCCTGCTGGATGTGATCCCCGGCAGCGTCATTGGTGCTTTTGCCAGCGGCAATATTTTGCAGGTGCTGCTGTTCGCTATTCTGTTCGGCTTTGCGCTGCACCGCATGGGCGATAAAGGCACGCTGGTATTTAACTTTATCGACAGCTTCGCCCACGTTATTTTCGGCATCATCAATATGATTATGCGCCTGGCTCCGATCGGCGCTTTCGGCGCGATGGCTTTCACCATTGGTAAGTACGGGGTGGGTTCTCTGGTTCAGCTCGGCCAGCTGATCGTCTGCTTCTATATCACCTGTCTGCTGTTTGTGGTGGTGGTGCTTGGGCTGATTGCCCGTGCGGTAGGCTTTAACATCTTCAAATTTATCGCCTATATCAAAGAAGAGCTGCTGATCGTACTTGGCACATCCTCATCGGAATCGGCGTTGCCACGCATGTTGACCAAGATGGAGAACCTGGGCTGTAAGAAATCGGTGGTGGGTCTGGTTATCCCGACCGGATACTCCTTCAACCTTGACGGGACGTCGATTTATCTGACGATGGCGGCTGTCTTTATCGCCCAGGCAACCAATAGCCATATGGATATCTGGCACCAGATCACCCTGCTGGTGGTGCTGTTGCTCTCTTCGAAAGGCGCTGCGGGCGTGACCGGCAGTGGTTTTATCGTTCTGGCGGCCACGCTGTCTGCGGTGGGGCATCTGCCGGTGGCGGGCCTGGCGCTGATCCTCGGTATTGACCGCTTTATGTCCGAAGCCCGAGCGCTGACCAATCTGATCGGTAATGGCGTGGCGACCGTGGTGGTGGCTAAGTGGGTGGGTCAGCTGGATGAGAAGCAGCTAAAAGAGACGCTGGTAAACAGAAAAAATGCCGTAAAAACCGCCTGAAATCACGTAACCCGCAGTTAATTTGTGAAAAACATCGACAAATGCCCGTCGTGACTTGCCCTCACGGCGGGCATTTGCATAATAACCCCATCTGTTTTAAGAAATTTCATGCCGCTGTGTGACATCTTTGTCGATACGTGGTCTAAGAAGCTGTTCCTTAAAAAACAGCGGCTTTCCTGAGTTGTACCCAAAATAATTTGAGCGACAGGCAACAGAGCGGGTATATCTCATCGCGTGATAGCAGCAGGCCGTCGTTTACCCGCGATGTATTTGAGTTAGTGATTGAGTAGGGGTTCACATGCAGGACACCAGAATTCGTCTATTGGTTGGGGGAATATTGCTGGCAGCAGCCGGTTTTGTGCAGGCTGAAACGCTGCAACCCGACCCCGCCTGGCAACAGGGAAAGCTGGAAAACGGTTTCAGTTGGCAGTTGCTCACTACGCCTCAACGGCCAAGTGACCGTGTTGAGATCCGCCTGATGGTCAATAGCGGATCGATGGTGGAAAGCGCCCAGCAGGAAGGCTATAGCCATCTTTTACCACGCCTGGCGCTGGTGCATAACGCAAAGCTCAACCCCGTGCAGCAGCGTTATCTCTGGCAGCAGAGCATCGATCCGCAGCACCCACAGCCACCGGCTGTCATCTCGTACGACCAGACGTTGTATAATCTCAGCCTGCCCAATAACCGCCCGGAAATGCTCAAGGAAGCCTTGAACTGGCTGGCGGCAACGGCAGGTGATATGACCATTAATCAGCAAATAGTGGATACGGCGATTAATGCTGATGACCCCATCGCAACGTGGCCGGGCAATCCAAAGGATGTCTGGTGGCGTTATCGTCTGAAAGGCTCGGCTATGCTGGCGCACGACCCGGCTGCCGCCGTGAAACAACCCGTCGATCTTGCCCAGCTCAACGCCTTTTATAAGCAGTGGTATACGCCGGATGCCATGACGCTGTTTGTGGTGGGCAACGTCGACAGCCGCAGCCTGGCGGAGCAAATCAATAAAACGTTCTCTCCGCTGCAAGGCAAACGCGAACAGCCGGCAGTGATGCCAACCCTCTCTCCTCTGCTGCAACAACCGGTTAATCTGGTTAACAATGCTCTCGGACAGGATCGTCTGTCTCTGGTATGGGATAACCCGTGGGCACCCATTCGCGAATCGTCCAGCCTGCTGCGTTACTGGCAGAGCGATCTGGCGCGTGAAGTGCTGTTCTGGCATGTGCAGCGAACGCTGAGCGATAAAAAAACGCCGGGAATGCAGGTTGGCTTCGACTGTCGAGTGCTGTATCAGCGCGCCCAGTGCGCCATCAATATGGATTCCGACAATGCGGCACTGACCAGCAATCTTGAGCTGATGGCCAAAGAGATGGTTATCGTGCGCGATAAAGGACTGACGCAGGATGAGTTCGATGCACTGATGGCGCAGAAAAATGCCGAGCTTGGCAAGCTGTTTGCCACCTATGCGCGTACCGATACCAACGTACTGATGAGTCAGCGCCTGCGTTCGCAGCAGAATGCCGTCGTGGATATCGCCCCTGAACAGTATCAGAAGCTGCGTCAGAAGTTTCTGGCCGGCCTGACGCTGGATATGCTGAATCAGGAGCTACGCCAGCAGCTTACGCAGGATGTGACTATGGTGCTGATGCAGCCTCAGGGCGAAGCGGAAACCAATATTAAGATGTTGCAGGAAAGCTGGCAGAAGATTATGACGCCGGTTGCTACCGCCCCGGAAGCCGTTACCAGCGAGAACGCCACACCCGCATCTTGAGTGTTTATACAGGGGCAGCCGCCAGCGGCTCCCCTGATTGCGCCAGTTCATCTCCTCAATCCCATTTACCTTTCGGATCTTGCCAGCGCACGATTCAGCCTGTTTCGATCGCAGCGCTCTGCAAAGGCTATGCTTTATTGCAGGGTCGTTGCCGGGGGTAATCATGCAATCTGTGCTGTGCCACATCGTTCTACTGCTACTGGCGGTTTTTTGCCGCCTTGCATCGGGCGCGCAGGAGTATGCCTTTCTTAATCACGACGAACTGGCGCTGAATAAGCGGTTGCTGCAACAGCAGTAGGCACCCGCTCCTTCCACTACAGCGGGTTTAATTTGCAGGCGCTGACGGTGCTGGCCGGGCTGGCACGTCATAGCGTAGACGGAGATCTGTGGCACTATCGCACCACGCAACAGGTAACGCTGCTGAATGCGCTCGATTTTATGACGCCGTTTAGTGATGGCAGTAAACCGTGGCGTAGCGTAGATCATATCAGCGTGCGCCTGATCCCGCTGTTATCACAGGCGGATAATCAGCTGGGTAGCGATCGTTATCAGCAGGCTATTCGCCAGACGACATGGACGCTACCCGAGGGCGGCGCAGCGCGTGGGGCCGTGCTGGATGCGCAGCGGGACTGCTGGCTATTATCGCAACCGCGCTTCAGCCTCAATCAGCCGCCAACGCGCGCTAAATAAATCCGATCGGTTATTTAACATCGGTTTTCATTGTCGTTAACGCGGCTAACCAAGGATGAAACATCCTAAGGTAGGCGTGTTTTGGCGATTGAAACGTGCGCGGTTGCATTACCATGAGCGGGTTTAAAGTGGCGGTATGGTGGATAAAGTTCTCTAAGACGTTGCCGATACTTGCAACAGGGGATGCCGCATGAAGGCGGTTTCACAGATATAGGATCATATTAATGGTGCTGAATAGCCTCAGCCACCGGCTTCCTTCCTCAATCGTCGAACAAGGTCTGCTGAGAGAATATAGATACTGGCAGCAATGTCAGCGTTCCTATAATTTCCAGCCGATTTATCGGATGAACGGAAGTCTGATGGCCATTGAGTTGCTCACTGCGGTGTTCCATCCGACCGCCCCGGGCCAGAACGTGTCGCCAGAGCTTTATTTTGCCAAACTTGGCATCGCGCAGCGCCTGAACATCATCGCCGAACAGCTGGAATTGCTGGTTAGATGGGAAAGAAAATTTATCAGTGAGGACCTGGTTGCCTCGGTCAATATCGATGGGGCGACCCTGTTAGCTATTCGCCACGATGACAGAGTGCGCCAGCTGATTGCACGCTGCCCGTGGGTGCGCTTTGAACTGGTGGAACACCATTCGTTGCCGCAGGAACTTATCGTAACGCAAATGTCGGAACTCGTTCCCCTGTGGCTGGATGATTTTGGATCGGGTATGGCGAATTTCTCTGCCCTGACCGAGCTAAAGTATGACTACATCAAACTGGCACGTGAGCTGTTTATTCTGCTGCGCGCCAGCCAAGAGGGGCGCAATCTGTTTGATGTGTTGCTGGTGCTGATTAGTCGCTACTGTAAAGGCGTGATTGTTGAAGGCGTCGAAACCCGTGAAGAGTGGGAACAGGTGCGTCACTCTCCCGCCTGCGCTGCCCAGGGCTATCTATTCTCCCGCCCCATACCGTTTGACCGACTGGATACCCTGCCAATGCATTTTGTCTGATGGCATGTACTGACGTCTCGACTATGCTTTGACCAGAGACGGATAGCTATCAGGAGAACCATGCATGTCGCGTACGGGAAAAGTTATAGGCAGTATTGGCGGAATTTTTTTATTGCTCGTGGTGGTGATTGTTGCGGTGGTCGCGTGGTTTGACTGGAATCGCCTGAAACCCACCATCAATCGGAAAGTTTCGACGGAGATCAACCGCCCGTTTGCTATTCGTGGCGATCTTGGCGTGAGCTGGCAGCGTAACCGCAGTGAACCCGGTTGGCGCAGCTGGGTGCCCTGGCCGCAGGTACATGCAGAGGACATCATGTTAGGTAATCCACCTAACGTACCCGACGTCACCATGATCCACCTGGGACGGATAGACGCGACCATTTCCCCGCTGGCGCTGTTAAGCCAGCAAATTTACCTGCCGTGGATCAAACTGCAACAGCCAGAGGCTAAGCTGGTGCAGAATGCCGATGGAAAAAATAACTGGACGTTTGACCTCGCCAGCAGCGATAACCCGAAGGACAGTCAGGCTCCCTCCGCATGGTCTTTCCGCCTCGATAATATCGCCTTCGATCGCGGAACCATCCGCTATCGTGATGCCATTAATAAAGCCGATGTGCAGGTGGTGGTCGACCCACTGGGCAAACCAGTGCCTTATGCCCAGCTGGCTGGCGGCGATGATAAGCAAAAAGGCGCGGCCGACTTTGTTTTCGGCCTGCGCGCCAGCGGCACATACAACAATGAAAAATTGAGTGGTGAGGGCAAAATTGGCGGCATGTTGTCACTGCGCAGCCAGAACACGCCATTCCCCATTGCGGCCGATGTGCGCAATGGCACCACCCGCGTGCGCGTAGCAGGCACCGTGCAGGACCCGATGAATCTGGGTGGGGTGGATCTCCGTCTGCGTTTCTCCGGCGACACGCTGGCTAACCTCTACGGGCTGACCGGCGTGCTACTGCCTGATACGCCGCCCTATGAAACTGATGGCCATCTGACAGCGCGTTTTCAGCAGCCGGACGGAGCTGTATTCCGCTATGAGAACTTTAATGGGCATATCGGCGACAGCGATATTCGTGGCTCGCTCGCCTACAGTCAGGGCAACCCCCGGCCTAAGTTGCAGGGGACGCTGGAGTCGCTTCAGCTGCGCATGGCCGATCTTGGGCCACTGATCGGCGTTAACTCGGGTAAAGACAGCGCGAAAACGGCACGGGCCAAAGCGCAGCGCGGCGAAAAGTCCACTCAACCTGCTGACCGCGTGCTGCCGCATGACAAATTCGACACGCAAAGTTGGAAGGCGATGGATGCCGATGTGCGTTTCCGTGGCAAGCGCATTGAGCACAGCAGTTCGCTACCGATTAGCGATCTGTCGACGCATTTGATCCTTAAAAATGGCGATCTGCTGCTCGACCCGCTGCGTTTCGGTATTGCAGGCGGTAGCCTCAATGCCACCGTGCGCTTACAGGGCGATCGGTCGCCGATGGAGGGACGAGTCGATCTGCATGCGCGTCATCTCAAGCTGCGCCAACTGTTCCCCGACGTAGCCGCTATGCGCAGCGCGCTGGGTCAGATAAACGGTGATGCCAGCCTGAATGGGCGTGGCAACTCGGTGGCTGACCTGCTTGCCACCAGCAATGGCGACCTAAAACTGCTGATGAACGATGGTCTTATCAGCCGCAGCCTGATGGAGATAGTCGGTCTTAACGTCGGTAACTTCGTAGTGGGCAAACTGTTTGGCGATGATGAAGTGAAAATCAACTGCGCCGCCGCCGATTTGCAGGTGAAACAGGGGCTGGCTTCGTCGCGTCTGTTGGTGTTCGATACCGAAAACGCGATTATCAATGTTACCGGCAGCACCAACTTTGCGAACGAACGTCTGGATCTGTCGATTAACCCGGAGAGTAAAGGCATCAGGATTATTACCCTGCGTTCACCGCTCTACGTGCGCGGCACCTTTAAAAACCCGGATGCCGGGGTGAAAGTCGGTTCGCTGCTGGCCCGTGGTGCCGCTGCCGTGGCACTGGGCACGGTGGTGGCGCCGGCCGCCGCGCTACTGGCGCTGATCTCGCCCAGCGATAACGACGAAAACCAGTGCACCCGTGTATTACAGCAGATGAAAGCAAAATAAGCCCGGCACGACGGGGCGCAAAACTCACTGAATGGGTCGGGGCACCCGTTTCCGGTTGCCCCGAAGTCACCGTGTTTTAATCAGACAGCGAGGCGTGGCGCGTCTCTTTACATATGATGAGCGCCACCAGCGTCAGACAGGCCATCGCCGCCAGGTATATCCCCACGTAGAACAGCCCGTATGTGTGCGCTAACCAGGTAGCAATATACGGTGCTACGGAAGCACCCAGAATAGACGACAGATTATATGAGAAAGAGGCCCCGGTATAACGTACCTCGGTAGGAAAAAGCTCCGGCAGCAGCGCGCCCATTGGGCCAAAGGTCAGCCCCATGATGCTCAGGCCGCACAGCAAAAAGGCCATAATCAGCGCCTGATTACCGGAACCCAGCATTGACGGGAAAATCAATGAGAAAGCGATAATCAGCAGCGTAATCACAATCATCGTCTTGCGGCGACCAAAACGGTCCGCCAGCAGCCCGGCGATCGGCACCATCACACCAAAACCTATCACCGCCAGCATCAGCATCCACAGGAAGGTATTACGCGGGATCCCTAAGCCATTTGGCGCTGGGGTGGTTCCATAAGTCATTGAATAGACTGTCATGATGTAGAAAAGCGTATAGGTCGCCAGCATAATAAAAGTACCGATAACGGTGGTGCCCAAATGCTTGCTCAGCAGGGTGCCAATCGGTATTTTTACCTGTTTTTTCTCTTTTTGTACTTTGGCGAAGACCGGCGACTCATGCAGCGACACACGCACATACAGGCCAATCAGTACCAGTACGGCAGAAAGGATAAACGGCACGCGCCATCCCCAGTTCATAAACTGCTCTTCGCTTAGCAGCCAGGAGAGCAGCAGGAAGGTGCCGTTGGCAAAGAAGAAGCCGACAGGCGCACCGAGCTGCGGGAACGATCCGTACAGCGCACGCTTTTTCGCCGGGGCATTTTCGGTCGCCAGCAGAGCTGCGCCTCCCCATTCACCACCGAGTCCGAGCCCCTGACCGAAACGTGCCAGCGCCAGCAGCAGTGGGGCGAACACACCGATACTGTCGTAACCCGGCAGCAGGCCGATAACAACGGTTGAGATACCCATCGTCAGCAGTGAGGCAACCAGCGTCACTTTGCGTCCGGCACGATCGCCGAAGTGGCCGAATAAGGCGGAGCCAATCGGGCGCGCAACAAAGGCAATAGCGAAAGTGGCCAACGACTGGAGCGTGGCGACGGTGGTATCTCCCTGTGGGAAGAAGATATGTGGGAAAACGATCACGGCGGCGGTGGCATAAATATAGAAGTCGAAGAATTCAATAGCCGTTCCGACCAGTGAGGCGACCATCACTTTACCGCGTGAGTTGACGGGTGGGGCTTCGGCGTCGATAGAGGGGGCGATGGTGGCTTGCATATGTTTATTCTTATCTGTTTGTAAACGATGAATACAGAATCTTACGCACAGGCCTGGCTGCATTCAATGGTGCAGAAGCCCGCTTCTGCCGCTTGTAGTGGTCGAAAAGAGGATAATTTTCAATACGTCATATTTGTACCTATATGGCAGCGTTAAAACGCTATTTTCTGGTTTTAATCACTGCAAAAGCGCTAAATAAAAGTGAGCTGGCAGCAATACAGGCGACTTTATGGTTAATAATTGATCGCTCTGCGCGATTTTTGGCTATTCAGGCTGCTTATCCTCTGACGGGAAGAAATGAGACTATTCTCTCTGTGTTGATAAACGGTTTACGAAAGTGACTATTATCAATATTTACAATCTTTGCCGGTGGGGCTAGAATTCGACCACTTTCTCAAATGGAGCCCACAATTGGACAGTCACCCTGTAACTCAAGCGTTATAACAGGCAGGCGCACGCCATTTGTGAGCCTGCCGTAAAACGGCGGGCTATGTTTCATCTCTTCTGAGCTGTCGCATCCCGAATTTCGATATCTGAACCTCCTGGCCCTGGCCAGAATGGGATTGCTTATGCGTCATTTACCGATCACACCACAACGTCATCATCTGTTTCCTCCAGGCTGCCAGCGCACGCTCTAACCTGGCGGTGCGCGTCTGCGCACCTGAATTCCCGTCGTGAGACGACAATGAGGACAACGAAAATGGCATGGACTCCTTTTATCCTGCATCTGGCTCTGGCGGTAACGCTGGGGGCGATTATTGGCGCTGAACGCCAGTGGCGTCAGCGTATGGCCGGGCTGCGCACTAATGCGCTGGTCGCGACCGGCGCGGCAATTTTTATTCTCAGTTCCGTAAGTACTTCGCCAGACAGTCCCGGTCGCATTGCGGCGCAGATTGTTTCCGGCATCGGTTTTCTCGGCGCGGGGGTGATTATGCGCCAGGGGCTGAATGTCTCCGGGCTGAATACCGCCGCCACGCTATGGTGCTCCGCAGCGGTGGGTGTGCTTTGCGGTCTTGGGCAGTTCGCTAACGCCACGCTGGCGACGCTGGTATTACTCTGCGCCAACATCCTGCTGCGTGAGGCGGCCCAGCGCATCAATATGCAACCTCGCACCGCAGACAGTGAAACGGAACAGCGCTACCGCATTCAGATCGTCTGCGGCAGCGAAGATGAAGTGTTGGTTCGCACCCTGATTTTGCAGGCGCTCAACGGCATGGCGCTGCGCCTGCAATCGCTTTATAGCGCCGACATTGCCCGGCCTGGGCATCTTGAAGTGAGCGCTGAAGTGATGGCTTTCCCCGCCGCACAGCGGGAAATAGAAAATATTGTCTGCCGTATCAGTCTGGAAAAGAGCGTCAGTGCGGTGCACTGGCAGATCGCACCAGCGGTAGCGGTTTAACCACGCGAATAAGGAGCACATGATGAAAGAACCTCCGTCTGGAGAGAGGCGGCGCTCTATCCTCGATACCGAAAGCCGCAGCGCTTAATGACCGTGTACTCATCCCCAGTTACTGACACTCAGCGCCGGGGGATGCGCACACCCGCCGCTATGCTGCCGCACTCGTTATTTTGGATAGCCACCCGGGTTATTTAACCCTGTCAGCTCCGCCTTCCCTCTGAATCGTTTTGAAAAATCCTTTTGGCAGGCGTGCTACGCCTGCACGTAAAAAACATTTAATTCAAGGAACTGGCAGATGAAAATGCATAAAGCCAACCTGAAAAAGGCCCGCGATCTGGCGATTGCCAGTGCAGCGACACAGAGCCTGGACAATACCCTTGCTCGCCTGAATACCCAGTACCAGGGGCTGACCTATGAAGATGCGGCCGAACGTTTGCAGCAGCATGGGCCTAACCAGGTTGCCAGTGAACGTGCGCCTGCCGCGTGGCGGCAAATGCTACAGGCTTTCAACAACCCGTTTATCTGGATACTGATCGTGCTGACCGCGATCAGCTTCTTCACCGACTATGTGTTGCCACAGCATCAGGGTGAGGAGACCGATCTGACCAAGGTTACCATCCTGCTGGTGATGATCGGCATGAGCGGGCTGCTGCGTTTCTGGCAGGAGTACCGCACAAATAAAGCGGCAGAGGCGCTGAAATCGCTGGTACGCACCACGGCTACCGTTGTCCGCCGTAGCCATGCTGACCGTGAGGCGGTACATCTTGAGGTTCCGCTTGCCGAAGTGGTGCCGGGAGATATCGTTATGCTGTCCGCCGGGGATATGATCCCAGCTGATGTACGGCTGCTCACCTCCCGCGATCTTTTCGTCAGCCAGGCGGCTTTGAGCGGCGAAGCATTGCCTGTCGAAAAATATGACACCTCCAGCCGACCGCACCGCGAAACGCTTACGGAACCGCTTGATGAACAGGATCTGCTCAGCCAGCCCGGCATCTGCCTGATGGGAACCAATGTCGCCAGCGGAACTGCCACGGCGGTGGTGGTGGCAACGGGTAACGACACCTGGTTTGGCTCGCTGGCTCACTCATTGTTAGGCGACCGCCCACAAACCTCTTTTGACAGAGGCGTCAACAGCGTTAGCTGGCTGCTGATCCGCTTTATGCTGGTGATGGTGCCGATAGTGCTGCTGCTAAACGGCTACATCAAAGGTGACTGGAGCGATGCGCTGCTGTTTGCTCTGGCGGTGGCCGTTGGCCTGACGCCGGAAATGCTGCCCATGATCGTCAGTTCTAACCTGGCGAAGGGAGCCATTGCGCTGTCTAAGCGCAAAGTCGTGGTTAAGCGCCTGAATGCCATCCAGAACTTTGGCGCGATGGACGTGCTGTGCAGTGATAAAACCGGCACCCTGACTCAGGATCGGATCATCCTTGCGCAGCATCTCAACCTGCACGGTCGTAGCGATGAGCGTGTGTTGCAATATGCCTGGCTCAACAGCCGCCATCAGACCGGGGTAAAAAATCTGATGGATAAAGCCATCCTCGCCTTCAGTCAGGGCAGTGTGACGATTGGTGGGCTGTGGCGTTTTCGCAAGGTGGATGAACTGCCGTTTGATTTTGAACGCCGTCGCCTGTCAGTGCTAGTGGCTGACGAGAACCAGCAGACCCTGATCTGCAAAGGGGCTGTGGATGAAATGCTGGCGGTGTCAGCCTACTGGATGGACGAGGGCGAGGTGCGCCCGCTGGATGAAGCGGCCCGCCAGCAGGTGAAGCAGCTGGCGGAAAGCTACAACCGTCAGGGATTCCGCGTACTGCTCATCGCCTCTCGCCAAGTAAGTGAGCACACGCTTACAGAGCAGCTTAGTGCAGCAGACGAGCGTGAACTGGTCATCAGCGGCATGTTGACGTTCCTCGACCCGCCTAAAGAGAGCGCCGCAGAAGCGATTGCCGCTCTGCATGAAAGTGGTGTCACGGTCAAAGTGTTAACCGGCGATAACGCGGTTATCACCACGAAAATCTGTCGTGACGTCGGACTGGAGCCGGGTGAACCCCTGTGCGGTAGTGAGATTTCGCGCCTCGATGATGAAGAGCTGGCGCGGCTGGTGGAGCAAAGAACGCTATTTTGTCGCCTCAGCCCGCAGCAGAAAACCCGCGTGTTACGGATGCTGCAAAGCAACGGTCACACCGTGGGCTTCCTGGGCGACGGCATCAACGATGCTCCGGCACTGCGCGCGGCGGATATCGGTATTTCTGTCGATAGCGCGACCGATATTGCCAAAGAGTCGGCAGATATTATTTTGCTGGAGAAAAGCCTGCTGGTGCTGGAACAGGGGGTGATTAAGGGCCGTGAAACCTTCGGTAATATCATTAAGTACCTGAACATGACCGCCAGCTCCAATTTTGGCAATGTCTTTTCGGTGCTGGTCGCCAGTGCGTTTATTCCGTTCCTGCCGATGATGGCGATCCATCTGTTGTTGCAGAACCTGATGTACGATCTGTCCCAGATGGCGCTGCCGTGGGACAAAATGGATAAAGAATTTCTGCGTAAGCCGCGTAAGTGGAATGCGAAAAATATTGGCCGCTTTATGCTGTGTATCGGCCCGACATCGTCAATTTTCGACATCACCACATTCTGGCTGATGTGGCACGTTTTTGCCGCTAACAGCGTCGAATCACAGGCGTTATTCCAGTCCGGCTGGTTTGTCGAAGGGCTGCTGTCGCAGACGCTGGTGGTGCATATGCTGCGTACCCAGAAAATTCCGTTTATCCAGAGCCGTGCCGCATTGCCGGTGATGCTGATGACCGGGCTGGTGATGGCGCTGGGTATTCTTATCCCGTTCTCGCCGCTCGGTCACGCCGTTGGTCTGGTGCCGCTGCCGTGGAGCTACTTCCCGTGGCTGTTGGCCACGCTGCTCGGCTACTGCCTGGTGACTCAGGGCGTAAAACGCCTCTATATGCGCCGTTTCGGCCAGTGGTTCTAAGGAGAAGAAATAATGAAACAAGATAATGCGGTGACCGCGATCGTGCTGTTTTTCGTCGGGCTGCTGATCTTTGCCGGCGGTGTGGCAATGGTGTTTAACGGCTGAATAGATGGCAGGGCGTGAGCTGGCGGTACAGGCTGTCAGTTCACGTCATTCTGCCATTGTTGTCGGCGCTGGCTTTTGCTGGCGCCTTTCTATTGATGGGGATGGATAAACCGCAGCCAGATAAAGCGGATCACGTAATACTCCAGCGCGCCAAGCAGCAAAAACCACAGGCAGAACACCAGCGTATACAGTTGTCCGACATCCTCCAGATGGAAAACCTCCACCAGCTTATGCGTTAGCGCCAGTCCGAACCAGGGCGCGGGCAGCAGCAGCGCGGAAAGAAAGCCAAGCAGCAGGGTGCTCATGGGCATCAGGAAAGTTTCAAAAGGGTTTTTCATCGCAATTCCATATTTATCAGGTGCCTGCCAGGTAACCGACTATTCCGATTGCCGATCTTAATTTCAATGTTTAAAGTGTCAACCGCCGTAAACCCGTACGGCTATAACGGCTATGCTCGCGGCCAAAAATTAATCCCATCCGCTGCCATCCAGCCAGACGGAGGGCTTGTTAATGCGTGCAGGCTCGATATGTTTCGGTAAGGTGCAGAATAATTGAACCTGTGAGGAAACATGAAAGCGAAATTATTTTTTTTACTATTAACGCTGTCTGGCGTCAATTACATACCGGTAGCCAGTGCAACGTTGAGTACCAATGAAGAGGTTTTAGTCGATTACATCGATCGGCATAAAACAAGCCAGCTCAAATTATTAGAGAACATGGTTAATATCAATAGCGGCACGGAAAACATCCAGGGAGTGAAACAAATTGGGGAAATGGTGCGGCCTGAATTCGAGAGCCTGGGCTTTAAGACAAAATGGGTCGACCTGCCCGCAACCATGAAACACGCGGGTAGTTTAGTGGCGACCCATAGCGGGTCAGGGAAGCGGATCTTGCTGATCGGCCACCTGGATACGGTCTTCCCCGGCAACAGTCCTTTTCAGTCATTCACGCTTTCTGCAGATCAAAAATCCGCGACCGGGCCTGGTGTTATCGATGATAAAGGTGGCGTAGTGACTATCTTATATTCGCTCAAAGCGCTGAAGCACGCCGGCAAATTAAAAAATGCCAATATTACCGTTGTGCTTACTGGCGATGAGGAGCAGGCGGCGAAACCCACCGAAATCTCACGTAAGGCACTGCTTGAAGCCGCTCAGGGCAGCGATATTGCATTAGGATTCGAGTTTTCTCTGGCTGAAGACCAGCTGGTGACAAACAGAAGAGGATTGAGCGAATGGTACCTTTCCAGTACGGGTAAATCACGCCATTCATCCACCGTATTCGGGCCAGAGTCTGGAGATGGTGCCATTTATGAAACTGCGCGGGTATTGAACGCGTTCCGCACGGCCTTTTCAGAGACGTCCGTGGCGTCCGGGTTAACGCTTAATCCGGGTCTTATTCTTGGCGGACAGACTGTCAGCGAAGATGTACAGCAAAGTACCGGTAACGCCAGCGGCAAGAAAACCGTTATTGCAGCACAAACTCTGGTGCATGGCGACTTGCGTTTTTATTCCGGGAACCAGAAAAACAAGGCAGAGCAGAAAATGCGTGATATTGCAGGCAACTCGTTACCGCTTACCTCCAGCCAGTTGACATTCAAAGACATCATGCCAGCCATGCCGGAGAGCGATGGCAACAGGCAGCTTTTAGCTCAGTTCAGCACAATCAATACCGCGCTGGGTGGGCCGCAGCTGAAGTCTGTGCCGGCGGCTGAACGTGGTGGTTCAGATGTTTCGTATATTGCGCAAACTGTTTCGGCCAGCATCGACGGTCTTGGCCCCTGGGGTAAAGGCGCGCACGGTCTAGATGAGACGCTGGAAATTGCTTCTCTCCCTGTCGTGACCAAAAGAGCGGCTATCTTCCTCAGTCGTTATCTGGCTCAGTAAACAACGCTGGCAATGGGGTTGTTAAGCACGTAAACCGCGGATGAATTTTCCGCTGCTCCTGGCTGACAACCCCGGTTTGGGTTCATTGTTTAAACAATCGTTGCTTAGGGCATGCACCCGGCGGCCGGCTTGGTGAACGGGCAAATCGCCTGCTTCCGCTTCGCATGAAGAGAGAATGCCTTGGGTAAAAAAAAAAAGCATAAGGCCGTTCAGGCTGACTCAGTGAATTATCCCCCAATACCGTCAGGGGTGTTTAACCCCGTTCTTTGTGTAACACGGTAATTCTTTTAGAGTTTCCGCTTTGGAATTGACGTCAAAAATAGCATTCGTTAAAAAGTATAGCCGAGGCTATATTCAAATCCATGATTTTACTGTCTTTTTTAATTTATGATCGCGTGCTAGGATGCCCCTCACTTGAGCTGGCTTGTGGTTAAAATTGCAACATAAGCCAATATTTTAACGATTGGAACGTACCCGTCGACTCAGACTGGGATAAATACAATGAACCTATACGCAACCCTGATTCTGGCTTTTGGTATGTCGATGGACGCTTTTGCCGCCGCTATCGGTAAAGGGGCCAGCCTGCATCGTCCAACGTTGAAAGAAGCCCTGCGCACCGGCCTTATTTTTGGCGTGATTGAAGCACTGACCCCGCTTGTCGGTTGGGCGATCGGTATCGCCGCCAGCCAGTATGTGATGGCGTGGGATCACTGGGTGGCGTTTGGCCTGCTGTTTATTCTCGGTGCGCGTATGATCGCTGAAGGGATACGCAAGAAAGAGTGCAAACCCGAGGAAGCACCAAACAGCCACGGGTTCTGGCTGTTGGCCTGTACTGCGGTGGCAACCAGCCTTGATGCGATGGCGGTCGGTGTGGGCCTCGCGTTTTTGCAGGTCAATATTGTGACTACCGCGCTGGCGATTGGCGCCTCGACCATGATTATGGCGTCGATGGGGATTCTGCTGGGTCGCTTTCTCGGCCCGGTAATGGGTAAATGGGCAGAAATCTTTGGCGGCGTGGTATTGATTGGTATCGGCAGCAGTATCCTGGTTGAACACCTCGGGCTGCTGGGCTAATTCAAACGGGAAACGACGGTGTTGCCTGAAGGATCCCCGACCATAATATGTCAGGCCGGGGCGACTGCGCTGCTTCAGCTCACTACGTGCTTAGTCGAGAGTTAGTTGCCCAACGCGGCAATGGTAAAGTTCAGCCAGCCTTTCACGCGTAGCGGCCTGTGGTTTCAGGCGTTTCTCCATATTGGAAATCGCGCTTTGTTTCACGCCTAACGCCTCTGCCACGTTCTGTTGTGACATGCCACGGTGCATACGCCATGCTGCTTGGAGCGAGACGTCGTTCTCCACCATGAGAGTGATGACTTCGTGGGGAATGGTTTCATCATCGCTCTGGCTACGTGCATAGGGGATGCTTTCATAGACTACGGCGAGATCGGCACCCCGGGCCATTTTTTTGTAAAGTTCTATAGGGATGATGGCGGCGGTGCAATCACCTTTATCATCATAAACATACTGTATTACACCCATTTTAACTCCTGATACCGCTAACCTGTGGCTTGTTTAAGTCTTGACTTCTATCGATTAGGGGAGAAAAGGCATGGCCATCTCCGATGCCTTAATCACCAGGTTTTGCTGGTCCTTCGGGCAATCCGCGTTATTTCAATCACTACAGGTTCCCCGTCAATCAAGTTGAAAATGATTCTGTAGTCGCCAACTCTTAACCGATAGTCACCGCCATTACCGAACAGCTTTTTAAGGTCAAGATTCACGTCCGGGAAGCTGGTCAGTTCGCTCACCTTCTGCGTGATTGGTTTTCTGTATCGAGTGTCAATTTTCAGCAATTGTTTAGCCGCTGATTTTGTCCATGCGATCCTTGCCATACATTCCCTTGATGTTTACAGCATAAAAACCGTGCGCTATAGATTAAGCATAATATAACCATTTATGGTTATATTTGAAAGCGAATGAGTGATAAAAGTTATGTCTTGGTGATTTTTTACTATCTTCATCCTACCGATGCTGCCGGATCCCTTCACCAGAACATACCATCACGCCCCAACAGTCTTTGCCCCCCCCGTCAGCCGATAAACTCGCGGTAGCCGGAGATAATCACGTAAGCGGCGAAATAGCAGAAAATCAGCGCGGAAACGATATATGAGCCACGCAGCATTTTTGCCCCCAGAACCCGCCCGCCGATGCTGGCCGCCGCGCACAGGAATGCCGTCCAGCTTACGCCCGCCAGGAAGAATCCGGCCAGAAACCACCCCGATGCCGCCGTGCTGTCATTGCCCATGCGCGCAATCAAGGCACCGCCAACGGCGGCAAACCATAAGATGGCGCTCGGTGAGGAAACGGCAAGTAGAATGCCGCGCAGGAAGTTCTGCCGCATGCTCAGCCGTTGGCCGATATCACCCACGCTCAGTTCGGTTGAGGGGCGCAGCGCGCTCTGCACCATTTTCCAGGCAAACCACAGCAGCATCAGGGAGCCGCCAATCCATAAAACCCAGCGCACGCTGGCGAACTGTAGCAGCACCGTCATGCCTGCCATCGCGAGGATCGCGTAGATCAGATCGCCGACGCAGGTGCCGATCCCCAACCAGAAACCATGCAAATAGCCACGCTGCATCGCCAGGGTAATCATGGCGATATTGGCAACGCCAATATCCAGGCACAGGGAAAGGCTCAGTAAAAAACCGTTAGAAAAGGGCATCTGCAACCGACTCCGAAGAAGTGAACCGTTATTATGCTTCGGGAGCGGCGCAAAATAGTGAAGAAAATGGCGCGGTTGATGAAAATTTTCCGTGTAGCAAGCTGGCCGTTGATCGGAACCGGGTTTTAACGGTATGGCGTGAGGGCGATCGCCGTCGACCGCCCCTCTCTTTTGACGCCGATTAACCCGCGAAATCTACCCAGATTGCGCCCGCATCCGCCGACTCAACGCAGCGTTCAACCCACTGTACGCCCGCTACGCCCGCGTGGACGTCCGGATACCAGAAGTCAGCCAGCAGCGCGCTATCGTCACGGTCGGTGGCATCCATCGCGATGGCAAAACGGCGATACAGGTTTGACCAGGCTTCAAACAGCCCTTCCGCATGGCCGCCGCTGATGCGATCTTCTTCCAGCACATGCGGAGCCAGATAGTTCATGCCGCGCTCCAGAATGCGTACCGGCTCGCCCTGTATTTCATAGCGTAGCTGGTTTGGCTGTTCATCCCACCACTCAATGCTGGCTTTGGAGCCGATCACCCGGATCTTCTGACCGTGCATCGATCCGCTGTTGACCGCTGAACACCACAGCGATCCCACCGCGCCGTTATCGTACTCCATCAGGACAAAAGCATTATCTTCCAGCGGCGCACGGGTTTTCACAAAACTCTGGCGTGAGCACATCAGGCGTTTAATTTTCAGCGCCGGAAGCAGGGTTTCTGCCAGAAACAGCGGATGGGTCGCCAGGTCGCCTAATACATAACTTGGCCCGACAAACTTCGGGTCAACGCGCCAGCGTGTGCTCGGATTATCCAGCTCAACCGCTTCATGATGAAAACCGTGCGAAAACGACATATTAACAATGCGGATATCCCCCAGCAGCCCTTCGGCGATCATCGTGCGTGCCTGCTGGATAAGCTGGAAACCAGAGTAACCGTAGGTTACGCCAACAATTTTGTTCTGTTTTTGGCTGAGTGCTGCCAGCTCCTTTGCCTCTGCGGTGGTGAAGCACAGGGGTTTTTCGCAGACCACATGGAGGCCACACTCCAGCGCCGCTTTGCAGATAGCAAAGTGGGTGTTGTTCGGCGTGGCGATCGATACTGCCTCAATGCCGTCGGCGCGCTCCGCTTCCTGACGGAACAGCGTCTGATAGTCCGCATAACAGCGACGGCTGTCGATGCCGAGACTCGCGCCAAACGCTCGACCGCGCTCAGCATCAATATCAAACGCGCCTGCCAGCAGCGTGAAGGTGTTATCACGCAGCGCGGCTGAACGATGGATATAGCCTATCTGGCTGGTGCCGCCGCCGCCCACCATGCCCCAGCGCAGGGAGCGATTGAGAGGTTTAATGCCGTTAATCATCGGGTGACTCCTTGATTAAAATCCAACGGATTTGAGGTAACGCAGGCTTTCGGTGACGTCGTGCAGGCTGCCCCCGGCATCGCGCGGGTCACGCTCCTGTTCAATGGTTACCCAGCCCTGGTAATGACGCTCGGCTAACAAAACACGTACTGCCGGATAGTCGATAGCGCCCTTGCCGATGGGGCACATCACGCCTTCAGCACAGGCGCTAAAAAAGTCCAGCCTGCGGGCGATAACGTCGCGGAATACCGCCTCGTTGACATCCTTAAAGTGGATGTAGTCGAGACGTTCGAAGTAACGGTCGAGCCAGGCGACAGGGTCCATCGCTGAATAGTAGAGATGGCCGGTATCGAGACACAGGCCCGCCACGCTGTGCGGAATATCCTGAACCAGCCGCTCAATTTCATCGGCAAATTCGATACAGCCACCGGCATGTGGATGGATCACCGGGCGTACGCCATATTGCTCCTGCGCGATACGGCTGATTTCCGTGATGTGCCGCATCATGCGTTGCCAGTCATCGTCCGACAGGCGTTCAGCCTGATGATACTGACCGGCAAGACGTGCACGCCCGGGGTGACCAAAATCGATTATCACCAGATAAGGTGCCTGAAAGTGAGCAGTGTGGACATTGGCCGCCGTCGGCACTTTAGCCAGGTGGCGACAAATGTTGTGCGTTAATTCCAGCATAGCCGGGAAATTGGCCTCGCTCACCAGGTCATCGAAAAGAGTACCGGCTACCAGCGACAGGCCATACTGATTGAGTTGGCTGGTAAGCCGCGTCGGATCGGTTGGTAGGTAGCTCCACGGGCCAAGCTCAATGCTTTTGTAGCCGGCCTGTGCCGCCTCTTTAAGCACTTTTTCATAAGGGGGCAGATACGGATTTTTCGGGTCATCCACACCCCAACTACAGGGCGCGTTAGCGATATAAATAGTCATGATGATCTCCTCTGATAATCTGTATCTGTCTTATGGACGTCACCATCGACCGGCTTGACCGTTGTACGGTAGCCAGCGGCGACCGGCCCGCAGATTGTGAATGGGAGATAATTAAATTAATATTCTATTTTGTTCAATGTTGGAATATTTGATTTATGATGTTGCTCTCAATATTCTCGATGCTAACCGGGAAAAGTGCAGAATTTCACGTGTGAAGGGGATTTGGCGCACCTGAACAGGGTTGGAGATACACCCTGCGCCCAGGTTTTTTTCAAGATTGTTTATTTTGGAAATGAATATTTCATTGTGCAGGACAGACTTCTACGGGTTTTCCTACGGACAGGTTGCCGTCATGGGATTAGCTAACCGTTATGGACCGCATTGGCGGTCTTTAACGGTTTAAACGCTTTGCGTCACCTGTCGGTGAGTCCAAACCTTCAGGTTACTTAATCAGCTCGGCAGTCATATGCACGCCGTTATTGGTATTCGCCTCGGTGATTTTATAAGAGGCTCCAGCCTGCTGCGCCTGAGCAGCAATTTTCGCTTCGGCGCTATCCAGCGTTGTACCGGTTGCGGTGACGCTCTGGGCAAAACCGGCGAAAGATACGGTAGAGAGAACGATAATAGCAGCAAATTTTTTGATGTTTTTCATGGTGTCATTCCTTCATTAATCATTAGGATTAAAGGCGTTTTGCCTCGATGGAAGCAATAGTACGCCTGCTAACGATTTTTGAATAGCGGAGTGATTTGTTTATCTACATCAAAAAAATTGATTATCAACCTTGCAGAGTATTCAGCAGGTGCTGTTTGACCC
This sequence comes from Erwinia piriflorinigrans CFBP 5888, assembly GCF_001050515.1. Lineage (GTDB taxonomy): Bacteria > Pseudomonadota > Gammaproteobacteria > Enterobacterales > Enterobacteriaceae > Erwinia > Erwinia piriflorinigrans. The sequence goes on along the minus strand of NZ_CAHS01000023.1, from coordinate 7,164 downwards.
GTTGCGCCTGCACCGTGAGGCAGAGCTTCTGTGCCCGATTACCGACGAAAGGTTCGCTACGGGATGTTGAAATTTCTGTCTGGCGCAGTGTTTGACCCCGGCTGATGCCCTCGGGGGTCACGCGTACCCGAGATTCCGTGGTGCCAAACCACTCGGGATGATTAAGCCAGGCGATGGTGAGCGTATCGTGTAGCGCAATGGCCGGAATGCCATTTTTTTCGCGGCTATATTGCAGATAGCGCCGTGAGATAGCTTCAAGAACGGGCTGATTGAGTGCGCGGATCTCATCGCTATTGACCAGAATCTCAAGCGTGACATCCAGCGGCACCATGACGATCGGTAGCCCTGACTGGAGCACCTGATCTGCGGCATGGGGATCTCGCCACATGTTCCATTCGGCATAGGGGGTAATATTACCGCTACGCCCCTGCGTGCCAAATGCCCCTCCCATCATCACCAGTTGCTTGATCTGCGGGACGATATCCGGCGCCTGATTGATAGCCAGGGCGATATTGGTCAACGGGCCAGCGGCAACCAGGGTCAGAGCGTCAGGGCTGTGGCGCACGCTGTTAATAATAAAATCAATGGCGTTGCCTGCCGCGCCGTTCCACGGATTATCAAATACGTCGCCGAAGCCATCTTTACCGTGTATTGCGCAGGCGGGGGGCGTGGGTGCATGGATAAGCGGCCGTGAGCAGCCGCGATAGACGGGGATATACAGTCCCATTTTGTGACTACACAGGCGCGCGTTGCTGACTGCCTGTGCCACCGGGACGTTGCCAAATACCGTGGTGATGCCGATAATATCGACGCTTTGCGCTGCATAAGTGAGAGCAAAAGCGTCGTCGACGCCGATATCCGTATCGAAGATAATTTTCTGCATCTGAAGTTCCTTTCCATTGTGTGACGCACGTTCATCCCTGGCCTGGTTGTCAGGTCGTCAGCAGGCTATGCAGTGTCTGCAAATCGTGTTGCGCTGACTCCAGCTGTTGAGCAAATTTTTCATCCGAAAGAAGAGGCTGACGAAATACGGTAATAAGTACCTGTGCACCTTCTTCATTGGCAACGATGCGCATAGGTATAAAAATTTCTTTGCTGTAACCGCTGTCAATATAGTGATCCATGATGCAAAACGCATTGTGCTCGGTAAAACGTGCTTTAACCGGGCCATGCGGGCCCTGGCCCTTCCAGCTATTGCCTTCCTGCTCAAGTGAACCCTGGCCGAGCGCTGAAACCCATTTTGGGAAAAAATCCGGCTTCCAGATCGTCTCGTACAGATCGATCCAGTTACGCTGGATAGCCAAACTAACGGTATGTGAGGACAGCATATAAACTCCAATCGATGGTGATGACTGAATTTAACCATTCTGATAAGCAGATGTGAAGGATACTGTCCCCATACTGTTAACTGGGTAGCGAAGTGCATAAATAGATTGAAATTAAGCGGCAAGGAATAATCGGTTTCACAGACAAAAAGCAGCAGCTGTAAATGCCTACTTGAAGTCTGCTTATGGGGTTAACACGTTTATCGTTCCATGTCCGAAAACGGCTTGCTTCGATTACCAGATGTATCCTATAAATATTGCTTAACAGTGGCAGGCATATCTTCTGTCACAACCTTATATCTGACGGGAGAGTGGCGTGAAGCAAGGGGATATGGGCCGGTTATTATTATTGGCGGCCATTTGGGGTGCCAGCTTTCTGTTTATGCGTGTCGCTACGCCGGTTTTCGGTTCGTTAAACACGGCTTTTTTCCGCGTATTCTTTGGCTGTCTCGGTCTGCTGGCACTGCTGCTGGTGATGCGCACGCCTTTTAATTTCAAAGGAAAGGCCCTGCTGGCGATGTTGCTGGGGGTGATTAATTCTGCGGTGCCGTTGGTGATGTACTGCATGGCGGCAAAATGGTTACCGGCTGGCTACTCGGCGATCCTCAATGCCACTACGCCGCTGATGGGCGTACTGATCGGCGGCCTGTTTTTCAGCGAAACCCTGAACCTGAGAAAGGTCGGCGGCGTGGTGCTGGGGCTGGTAGGTATTGCCGTGCTGACGACCTCTGGCACCCTGGCCCTGTCACATTCGGTGCTGTTAGGTATCGCCGCTTGCCTGATCGCGACGGCCTGCTATGCGCTGGCTGGTTTTATGACCAAGAAGTGGATTGGCGATCGTGGTGGACTGGACGCGAAGCTGGTGGCATTCGGCAGCCAGCTGGGAGCCCTTATCTTTATGCTGCCGCTGTTTGTTGGTTCCATAAGCACGCAGCCAGCGGTTGACTGGCATCATCCCGGCGTCTGGCTATGCGTTCTGGCGCTGGGGCTGGTCTGTACCGCCTGGGCCTATATCCTGTTTTTCCGTCTGATCGCCGACATTGGCCCGCTGCGTACGCTTACTGTCACCTTTTTGATCCCACCATTTGGCGTGCTGTGGGGCTATTTGTTCCTCGGCGAAACGCTGTCCCAGGGATTTATTGCCGGGGCATTGTTGATCATCCTGGCGGTGTGGCTGGTGACCGGCGCCGCCGCGCCCCGCCTGCCGCGTAGCGATGTCATGGTTAAGCGCTAAACCCCTTTATCTGAAAACATGGCCAGCGCCCTCCTGCCGTCAGACGCATGACTGAGGAGGGTGCTAAGCTATTTTCATGCTACTTAGCGTGAAAATAGGTTCGGGCCGTTTATCATCGATAAACGGGATTAAGGGGAGCGCCCGAATTATCGGAAATCGCTGATCCAGCTCGTTCAATGAACAATGGGGTAACAAGCAGGTATCGGTATATAAAACGTGTAAACCAATAGCCTTACAATGATGACATCATCTTGCCAGATTTCTCATTATAGAGATGAACCGTTCTTCTCCACGCAATCCTATAGAGTTAATTAAAGCTTTATCAATGCTGTCACTCATTAAGAAATAGAGCATTTCAATATTATTTGAATAGAATACCTGATACAAACCAGATGACAGCTGGCGCAATCTTCTGGCAGCTAATGCAGCCACCTGAACTTTCCCATAAAATGATGCTACAGTAACAATGGTGATAGAGTATTTATTCAGTCTAACTAATACTTCATTTTTAAAATGAAATGAATTTACAACTAATATTGAAAGGCTGCTGGCTATAGCTGTTTTTGTTAGTTTTCCACCACTATATCCAACAAGAGTTTTAGTTAGCTTTTCATCAATAGATTGGATTCCTGAACGATCCGTCGTCTTTAATTCTGCTTCGATATACATCCCAATCATGTCAGCGATGACATCTCTTCTTTTGTAAATTTCAAATATTGCTTTAATGAACCTACGATCTTCACCTTTCAGTGCAGAACATACATCATCTTATTTATCAAAAAGGCAAGAACTATACCATGATGCCCTTTCCACACCGGCCTTCACATCGTCTAAATAGCTGCGTCTAATAGCGCTCCACTTTTGCCAGTCCGTGTTTACCGCCCGGGAACGGGCTGACTGTTTTCATAAAGTGCCTCACTTTTTTCAACAGTTGCCACATTGACCGGCACTGATGATTGCGTGTGATGGTATCGTGCAGGGCCTGTCACAGGCGCTCAGCATGATTGACCCACGGCGAGTAAACCGGCTGGTAAATCACCCTGAACTTTGGATTATTTTTCAGCCAGCTCAGCGTTTCCCGGCTTTTGTGAATAATGTAGTTATCGACGATGAGTGTGATAGTTTTTGCCCGCCGGTATGCCGCTTTAAGATGCTTTAACAGGCTGATAAATAACGCTGAAATTTTACTGCTTCCGCCCACGTAACTGACTTTCCCGGTGCCACTGTGCAGAGCTCCCGCCAGATAATATTTTTCATTCTGACCCGGTGTGACGACCTTTTTTTTGTTGCCCCCTGAGTTGCCAGTCGGCTCCGATTTTTGGATTGAGATGGATACCCACCTCATCTTCATAAAACACGGGATGTTCCTGACTGCACTGCGCCAGTGATGCGCTTATCGCTGCCATTTTCTCTTCTTTATTTGGGTCACGGATACGGTGAGTGGGCGCTGCGCGCCTCCATACAAGTCCGGCGACAGAAAGCCAGCGCCGGATTGTTCCGGTATACAACCGAAATCCGGTTATCTCATTGATTTTTATCGCCATAAGTTCGGTACTCCAGCGGGACCGCTGATAACCAAAGTCACCGGGTGAATACCTGACGAGCACGCGCATCAGTTCGCAAATATGTTCAAACGGCCAGCGGCATCCGCGTCCGGCAGGTAAAGACCTGAGGCCCTCCACGCCAGATAACGTAAACCAGTTAATCCAGCGTCCCACGGATGAGCGGGCGCAGCAGAGCGTTCTGGCGACGTCGCTGACCCTGTCACCCCGGTGTAGCATCAGTAAGGCTGTCAGCCTGCGGGCATAGTTTTTATTGCGCGTTTTATGGATATTTTTCTGCATCAGGCGTCGTTCGGTGCGGAGTATGGGTGCTATGATCGGCATCGCTCAGCCCGGTTGGTGATAGGGTTGGTTTGGCGATTGATCAGATCGCACAATCCGGACTGAGTTCCCTCAAAGTGATCTACTATTCCGCGCAGCTATTTAGTTCGCGGTGGTTCTTCGTTGAAATCAGTCGTCAGTCACTTGGGCGCATAACGATTCACAGCCTAAGAATTTATCTACGCCATTTTGAGCGATTTTGAGAAGGTAAGACGTAGGATTTTATGGATTAAGCCCTAGAATTGCTCTGAGGGCGTTTTAGCGGTGCGCGTAGTATGGAGTTATGTTAAATACGTGCAATCGAGGGCGGCTACCTCTTTTTCTGATTAATGCTAATGTATGCGTACATTAGCATTAAAAACGCTATCTACCGACTGCCCCCTAGCGCACTTTGCTTGCTCAACCCTAAAATCCAACAAACCAGGCGCATAAAATCCGCGCTTGGTTTGTTAAATTTTAGGGTTACCAGTAAATTCGAGTATGGTATACATGTGTACATACCGATAAGAAATTTTCTTTGGTTTTTTATAATCTACTCTTCTAATATGAGAATTTTACTCTCAATTTTTTCTATTTTTGCAATTATGTCTTTATTCATGTTTGTTATTAATGCTTCAATCATTGGGGACCTGTTTTTTTCTGAAGCACCAACGTGATAGAAATGCTCTTTTTTAAGAATGTTAAATTCGCACCATAATTCTTTAATGTATTCATTTTCTCTGTAGTCGTTGTGATGCCAAGTTGACATTATAAAATATGATTTAAGAGAAGATAGTTTTTCATGTAGTAACCTCTCTTCCTTGTCACCCCAAGAGTTAAAGTAATCAGCGTGCCTTCCAATATAAGGAGGGTCGCAATAAATAATGTCACTGCTTTCAGCCATCGAAATGGTTTTATCAAACGGTTGGCATATAAAATTATACTCTCCACTCGATATTATCTCGGATATTCTATTAACTTGGTTAGATATCTTTGTTATATAAGATTGTGCAAATCTATTTGGTTTCTTACAGAAAGGAACGTTAAACCCTCCTTTTTTATTAAACCTAATCATTCCATTAAAACAGGATCTATTTAAAAATATGAAATCAAAGCTATCGCCAAATTCATTAAACCTTTCCCTTACCTCGTAATAATACTCTCCATCGCTATCGTTTAGCTTATCACCTTCTTTTATTAGGTAGGATGTAATTTTTTCCTTTGTTATTTTTTTTGATTTTATATCATTATATACATCTATTATGTGAGGGTTTGTATCACACATGATTGCCTTTTTAGGTCTAACGTTAAAAGCAACTACGCCAGTACCCATAAATGGTTCTATCCATATCCCATTAAAATCGCTGGGGACTAGGTTTTTTATCCAAGGGACTAACTTAGTTTTAATCCCTTGGGATTTTATAGGTGGTACATATACTTTATCTTTCACGTTAATTACCTCATAAAAATACCTCAAAATCATACCTGCTATAGGTGAAATTATCAACCTATTTTGGGTTATCCCGTTTTGGGATGCAGAATATAGAAAAAGAAAAAGAGAAATACTATGTCTGCTAAGGAAATTTTGAAGAAAAACAGAATCTTACTTGGGCTATCTCAGCAGGATTTAGCAGTTAAGCTTGGAAAGCCTCAGTCCTATATATCCAAAATAGAGCAAGGGGAAAGACGCGTAGATATCACAGAGTTCATAGAATTATGTGTTGCCATGGAAGTCTCCCCGGTTGATTTATTTGAAGAAATTCTAAAGGATTTTAAAAAATGAGTATTCGTGAAAGGTTAATCGTTGAGTTAAATAGTGAGAGCCAAATGTATGATGTTTGCGGTATTATCTCTGATAATAAAACAATTTATCCTCTAGGTAGTGATACTAAAGTATTGAGTACTATTTTTGAGCTTTTTTCTAGGCCGATAATTAGTCGGGTTGCGGAAGAGTTTGGTTATGAAGTCGAAGAGCCAAGGCAGCAAAATCATTATCCTGACTTCACATTACATAAAAAAGGATCACCTAGTAAAAAAATAGCTATAGATGTTAAAACCACTTATGTAAATAAAGAGGGTGATAAATTTGGGTTTACGCTTGGTGGGTATACAAGTTTTATAAGAAATGAAACAAAAAATATTGTATATCCATTCAGTGAGTATAGTGACAATCTGGTTATCGGCTATGTATATGTTAGGGTTGCTCAGAGGAAATCATCACTAAATGTCTACACTGTAGATGATATAGATAAAATACCAAAGCCATATAAGGATGTTCGTGTTTTCCTTCAGGATAAATGGAAAATGGCTGGTGATTCAGCTGGTTCTGGTAATACTACTAATATAGGTAGTATCAAGGGGAGTTATGATGATTTTGTGTCGGGTAAATCAATATTTACTTCAGAAGAAGAGTTTCTTGGTTACTGGCGAGATTATGAAAAGACCTCATCACTAAGAAATGGTAAGTATAAGAATATAAGTGAGTATAGGGCTTGGGTAGCTAACAAAAATAATTGATTTTTTATTGGAGCCATCGACAAGCGGATACACATAAGTGTATGTTTGAACTATAGATAGCAAACGCCCCCGAAATCGTACATCAACTTGGCGGAAGACTACGATAACGAGGGCGCAGGACTAAATTCCTAAGAAGGATACTAAATAGCTGCGTCTAATAGCGCTCCACTTTTGCCAGTCCGTGTTTACCGCCCGGGAACGGGCGGAAAACACGGACTGGCAAAAG
>NZ_CAHS01000022.1 GCF_001050515.1 Erwinia piriflorinigrans CFBP 5888 | reverse complement strand
TCGCTCAGCCCGGTTGGTGATAGGGTTGGTTTGGCGATTGATCAGATCGCACAATCCGGACTGAGTTCCCTCAAAGTGATCTACTATTCCGCGCAGCTATTTAGAGTCCCCAAGCTGTTAGCGCCTACGCCGTTCACAGCTTTATTCAGGGCTATTGCAGCATCTCTTTCAGATGTAGTCCGGAGTTTTATTATTGATGATATATATATATTACAGTGTACCCTTTTCATAATAAAAACACCTTGCTTTATAGTACCATGAGGTAATGCATTTTGAAAAAGAAGATTCTTAAGGTTACCCTGTTTTTTGTTCTTATTATTGTGGTGTCCGTGCTGACTTTCGAAATAGCATTCAGATTTGGAAATGCTGATGTATTTATTTCATTGTTAGGGTGTCTGTCATTTTTAGGTTTTAAAGAGTCATTTGACTCATTGTTTATTTTATTATTAATTCTTTACTTCTTTATTGCCATTTTAATATACTGTTGCGCAGTTAAACTCATCAAAAAGAAGAGCCTCAAATGAAAAGTTTTTTTCAGGCTTTTTTAAAAGATATGACTTCATACTTAAGCATTAATGTGGTTGTCATATTATTATTTTTTTTTACTATTTTGTCATTCCCGATTATTGGCTTTTGTGCAGCGTGCTAACAATAGTCATTGCTGCCGCCGTAGAGATTTTTATCATTACCAACAAGAAAAAGAAAGACTAATCGTGTCTTACTGTGCGTGGCTTTATGGCCAGCGCCCTCCTGCCGTCAGACGCATGACTGAGGAGGGTGCTAAGCTATTTTCATGCTACTTAGCGTGAGGATCGGTTCGGGCCGTTTATCATCGATAAACGGGATTAAGGGGAGCAGGCTGGCTTAAATTTCATCAAAACCCCGCCATTTTTATACTTTTTTTACGCCCCGGCCCGACATTTTTACATCAACTTTGCACGCCAATCGTAACACTATCTGCCATGTGAAACGCCCCTGGAGGTGTACTGTGAGCATCGCTGTGATTACCGGTATTGTGATGGTGTTTATGTTGTTGGGCTATCTCGTCTATGCCCTGATTAATGCGGAGACATTCTAATGATGGCTACCGCAAGTTTATTGATCGCCAGCTATCTGCTGTTGCTGATGCTGTTGGCGCGTCCGCTGGGTAAGGGGCTGGCGTATCTGATTGCCGACCGCCCGTTACCGGGGTTTGCCGCCGTTGAACGCGGGTTGTGGCGTGTTAGCGGGGTGGCAAATCAGGGAATGAGCTGGCTGCGTTATCTGCTGGCGATCCTGCTATTTAACGCCGTAGGACTGCTGCTGCTGTTTTTGATTCTGATGAATCAGGCCAGCCTGCCGCTGAATCCTCAACAGATGCCAAACCTGCACTGGGATCTGGCATTGAACACTGCCGTTAGCTTTATCACTAACACGGACTGGCAGGCTTACTCCGGTGAAAGCACCCTGAGCTATTTCAGTCAGATGGTCGGCCTGACCGTACAGAACTTTCTCTCAGCGGCCACCGGGATTGCCGTCGCCTTTGCGCTGATACGCGGTTTTGCTCATCGTGCGCTGGGCGAACTGGGTAACGCCTGGCGCGATATCACCCGCATCACGCTGTATGTCCTGCTGCCGCTGTCGTTGCTGATGGCGTTGATTCTGGTCAGTCAGGGGGTGCTGCAAAACATGAGCAGCTATCTCGATTTGACCACCCTGGAAGGGGCGAAACAGACGCTGCCGATGGGGCCGGTGGCCTCGCAGGAAGCGATTAAAATGCTCGGCACCAACGGCGGTGGATTCTTCAACGCCAACTCCGCCCATCCGTTTGAAAACCCCACGGCGCTGAGCAACTTTGTGCAGATGCTGGCGATCTTCCTCATCCCGGCAGCCCTCTGCTTTGCCTTTGGCGATGTGGTGCGCGATCGGCGTCAGGGTCACGCCCTGCTGTGGACCATGTCGCTGATGTTCGTCGCGGCGGTGGTGGTGGTGATGTGGGCCGAAGTAAAGGGTAACCCGCACTTCATGACGCTTGGCGCTGACAGCGCTGCCAATATGGAAGGTAAAGAGACGCGCTTTGGCATTCTGAACTCTAGCCTGTTCGCGGTGATCACCACGGCGGCATCCTGCGGCGCGGTTAACGCCATGCACGACTCGTTTACCGCCCTCGGCGGAATGGTGCCAATGTGGCTGATGCAGATTGGTGAAGTGGTGTTTGGCGGCGTCGGTTCTGGTTTGTACGGCATGCTGCTGTTTGTGCTGCTGGCGGTGTTTATCGCCGGGCTGATGATCGGACGCTCGCCGGAATATCTCGGTAAGAAAATCGACGTCTGGGAGATGAAGATGACCGCGCTGGCGATTCTGGTCACGCCAGCCCTGGTGCTGTTGGGAGCCGCGCTGGCGATGATGACCGATGCCGGGCGCAGCGCCATGCTTAATCCCGGCACCCACGGCTTCAGCGAGGTGCTGTACGCGCTCTCCTCGGCGGCGAATAATAACGGCAGCGCCTTTGCGGGTCTGAGTGCCAACACGCCATTCTGGAACCTGCTACTGGCATTCTGCATGCTGGTGGGGCGCTTTGGCATCATCGTGCCGGTGCTGGCGATTGCCGGTTCTCTGGCGGTGAAAAAAGTCCAGCCCGCCGGTAACGGAACGCTACCCACTCACGGCACGCTGTTTATTGCCCTGCTTATCGGCACCGTGATGCTGGTAGGCGCACTGACCTTTATCCCCGCTCTGGCCCTGGGGCCGGTGGCGGAACATCTGCAAATGTCCGGTCATTAACGGGCGGAGAATCGCGTTATGAGTCGTAATCAACTGGCGCTGTTTGACGCGGCGCTGATGCGTGTCGCGCTGCTCGATGCGTTGAAAAAGCTGGACCCGCGTACACAGGTGCGCAACCCGGTGATGTTTGTGGTGTGGCTGGGAAGCGTGGTTACCACGCTGCTGGCTGGCGCGATGGCCGCCGGTAAAACCCCGGGCGATACCGGATTTACCGTGGCCATTTCAGTCTGGCTGTGGTTTACCGTGCTGTTTGCTAACTTTGCCGAAGCGCTGGCGGAAGGGCGCAGCAAAGCGCAGGCCAACAGCCTGAAAGGCGTGACCAAAACCAGCTTTGCCAAAAAGCTGAACGAGGCGAAGTACGGCACCAGCCACTATCCGGTGGCCGCTGACACCTTGCGCAAGGGAGATTGGGTGCTGGTGGAAGCGGGCGATATTATCCCCTGTGACGGCGAAGTGTTGGAGGGCGGTGCCTCGGTAGATGAGAGTGCGATTACCGGGGAATCTGCCCCGGTGATCCGCGAATCCGGCGGCGACTTCTCCTCGGTGACCGGCGGTACGCGCATCCTTTCCGACTGGCTGGTGGTGCAGTGTACGGTCAATCCGGGAGAAACCTTCCTTGACCGCATGATAGCGATGGTGGAAGGGGCGACAAGACGCAAAACGCCTAACGAAATCGCCCTGACCATCCTGCTGCTGGCGCTGACCATTGTACTGTTGCTGGCTACCGTCACGCTCTGGCCGTTCTCCGCCTGGGGCGGTAACCCGGTCAGTATCACCGTGCTGGTGGCTTTGCTGATCTGTCTGATCCCCACCACCATCGGCGGCCTGCTGTCGGCGATTGGCGTGGCGGGCATGAGCCGGATGCTGGGGGCCAACGTGATTGCCACCAGCGGTCGAGCGGTAGAGGCGGCAGGGGACGTTGACGTGCTGCTGCTGGATAAAACCGGCACCATCACGCTGGGTAACCGCCAGGCGACGCAGTTTTTGCCCGCCGCTGGCGTAAGTGAAGAACAGCTGGCGGATGCTGCCCAGCTGGCTTCACTGGCCGATGAAACCCCGGAAGGGCGCAGCATTGTGGTGCTGGCCAAACAGAGGTTTAACCTGCGTGAACGCGACCTTAACAGTATGGGAGCCACCTTTATCCCATTCTCGGCGCAGACGCGCATGAGTGGGGTCAACGTCCAGCAGCGCGCCATCCGCAAAGGGGCGGCGGACGCGGTTCGTCGCTATATCGACAGCAACGGTGGCAAGTTCCCTGGCGAGGTTAACAGCCTGGTGGATCGGGTGGCGCGGGCGGGCGGCACACCGCTGGTGGTCAGTGATGGAAACCGGGTGATGGGCGTGGTGGCGCTGAAGGATATCGTCAAAGGCGGGATTAAAGAACGCTTTGCCGAGCTGCGCAAAATGGGGATCAAAACCGTGATGATCACCGGGGACAACCCGCTGACCGCTGCGGCGATCGCCGCCGAGGCCGGGGTCGATGACTTTCTGTCGGAAGCCACGCCGGAAGCCAAATTGGCGCTGATCCGCCAGTATCAGGCGGAAGGTCGGCTGGTGGCGATGACCGGCGATGGCACCAATGATGCCCCGGCACTGGCGCAGGCCGACGTGGCGGTGGCGATGAATTCCGGCACCCAGGCGGCAAAAGAGGCGGGCAACATGGTGGATCTGGATTCTAACCCCACCAAGCTGCTGGAAGTAGTGCATATCGGTAAACAGATGCTGATGACGCGTGGTTCACTGACCACCTTCAGTATCGCCAATGACGTGGCCAAGTATTTTGCCATTCTGCCTGCGGCCTTTGCTGCCACCTATCCGCAGCTCAATCAGCTCAACGTGATGGGGCTGCATTCACCCGCATCAGCGATCCTGTCGGCGGTTATTTTCAACGCGCTGGTGATTGTGTTTTTGATCCCGCTGGCGCTGAAAGGCGTGAGCTACCGGCCGCTCAGTGCGGCGGCGCTGCTACGGCGCAATCTGTGGATCTACGGGGTGGGTGGGCTGCTGGTGCCATTCCTCGGTATTAAACTGATTGATATGCTGCTGACCGTCACCGGTCTGGCATAAGGAGAACTACCATGAGTCAACTTCGTCCTGCCGTCTTTTTATTGTTGCTGCTGACGTTGGTTACCGGAGTATTCTATCCCTTATTGACCACCACGCTGGCACAGTGGATGTTCCCGCAGCAGGCAAACGGCTCGCTGTTGCTGGAGCAGGGGAGCGTGCGCGGTTCGGCGCTGATCGGCCAGAACTTCAGTCGCGCGGATTATTTCCAGGGGCGACCATCGGCAACCAGCGATCGCCCCTATAACCCGCTGGCGTCTTCTGGCAGCAACCTGGCGGGCAGCAACCCGGCGCTGGATCAGGCGGTGAGCCAGCGCGTGGCGGCGCTGCGTGCTGCCAACCCGCAGGCCAGCCAGCAGGTGCCGGTCGACTTGGTCACGGCCTCTGCCAGCGGGCTGGACCCGCAGATTACACCGCAGGCGGCGTACTGGCAGGCCGAGCGCGTCGCTGCGGCGCGGCGGCTGCCGCTGGAAGTCGTCGAACGCTTGATTGACGAGAATACCACCACGCCACGCCCAGCTTTCCTCGGTGAACCGGGAGTTAATGTGCTGACGCTGAATCTGGCGCTGGATAAATTATCACGCTAAAGGAGCGCCATGAACGACGAACTCCAGCGCCCCGATCCGGATGCGCTGCTACGCCAGACGGCGGAAAGCCATCGCGGCAAGCTGAAAATCTACTTCGGTGCCTGCGCCGGGGTGGGGAAAACCTGGTCGATGCTGCAGGAGGCGCGCCGTCTGCGCGCTCAGGGGCTGGAGGTGCTGGTCGGCGTGGTGGAAACCCATGATAGGCCGGAAACGGCGGCGCTGCTGGCCGGACTGACGCTGCTACCACGGCGGGCGATGGGGTCGCAGCGCCGCCCGGAATTTGACCTTGACGCCGCGCTGGCGCGCCATCCGGCGGTGATCCTGATGGACGAGCTGGCGCACAGCAACACGTCCGGTTCGCGCCATCCCAAACGCTGGCAGGATATCGACGAGCTGCTGGATGCGGGCATTGATGTCATCACCACCGTCAACGTACAGCATCTGGAAAGCCTGAATGATGTGGTGGGCGGCGTCACCGGGATCCGGGTGCGTGAAACGGTGCCGGACCCGTTTTTCGATGCCGCCGATGAGGTGGTGCTGGTGGACCTGCCGCCGGACGATCTGCGCCAGCGGTTGAAAGAGGGCAAGGTTTATATTGGTGAGAGCGCGGAACGCGCTATCGAAAATTTCTTCCGCAAAGGGAATCTGATCGCCCTGCGTGAGCTGGCGCTGCGCCGCACCGCCGACCGGGTCGATGAACAGATGCGTGCCTGGCGTGATACCCAGGGTCGCGAAAAGGTATGGCATACGCGTGATGCCATTCTACTGTGCATCGGCGATAACAGCGGCAGCGAAAAGCTGGTACGCAGCGCGGCGCGGCTGGCGGCGCGGCTCGACAGCGTATGGCACGCGGTGTATGTCGAAACGCCGCGCCTGTACCGCCTGTCCGAGGCGCGGCGGCGCGGCATTTTGCGTACGCTGCAACTGGCGCAGGATCTCGGCGCGGAAACGGCCACGCTCTCCGATCCGAGCGAGGCCAGCGCGGTGCTGCGCTACGCCCGCGAACATAACCTCGGCAAAATTATCATTGGCCGTCGACCTACCCGGCGTTGGTGGCGTGAAAGTTTTGCCGAGCGTGTCGGCGAACTCGGCCCGGATTTGGATATTCTGATCGTCGCGCTGGATGACCCGCCGCCGGACGGCGTCAGCTCGCTGGCCGAACGGGTTGACAGAAGCGAGGGTAAAAGAGGTAGCCAACTGCGCGGCTGTGTCGCCGCCCTGCTGCTATGCATGCTGGTGACGCTGGGCGGTCACTGGCTGCTGCCTGCCGTGGATTCAGTCAATCTGGTGATGGTGTATCTGCTGGCGGTGGTGATTGTCGCGCTGCGCTACGGTCGCTGGCCATCGGTGGTGGCAACGTTACTGAATATCATCGCCTTCGACTTGGTGTTAGTCGCACCAACCGGAACGATGGTGGTGTCAGACGTGCAGTATCTGGTGACTTTTGGCGTGATGCTGGCGGTGGGGGTGATCGTCGGGAATTTAACCGCCGGAGTACGCTATCAGGCCCGGGTGGCGCGCTACCGCGAACAGCGGGCACATCATCTTTATGAGACGGCCAAAGCCCTCAGTCGTGCTTTGACACAGCGCGATATTGCCTCCACGTTACAGCGCAGCGTGGAGAGTACGCTACAGGCGCGCAGTGAGCTTTATCTGCCGGATGAGCACGGCGAGCTGGTACCGGTGGGCGCAGCACATCTTAGCGCGGTGCCGGACCGGGCGATTGCGCGCTGGAGCTTCGATAAGGGCCAGCCAGCGGGCGCGGGGACGGATACCCTGCCGGGCGTGCAGTGGCAGATGCTGCCACTGAAAAGCGGCAGCGATACGCTGGGTCTGCTGATTCTGGAACCTCTTAATCTGCGCCAGCTGATGATCCCGGAGCAGCAGCGGCTGGTGGAAACCTTTACCGTGCTGATCGCTAACGCGCTGGAACGTATGGCGCTCAGCCAGCGTGAAGCCGCCTCAAGGCTGGCAGCCGAGCGCGAACAGCTGCGCAATGCGCTGCTGTCGGCGCTGTCGCACGATCTGCGCACCCCGCTGACGGTGCTGTTTGGCCAGGCGGAGATCCTGACGCTCGATCTCGCCAGCGCAAACTCGCCCCACGCCGCGCAGGCCAGCGCGATGCGTGAACAAACGCTGAATACCATCCGGCTGGTGAACAATCTGCTGGATATGGCACGTCTGCAATCTGGTGGCTTTAACTTACGCCGCGAGTGGATGGCGTTGGACGAGCTGATTGGCAGCGCGCTGCGTCAGTTAGCCCCGCTGCTGGCCGACCGTCGCATTGCACTGGATCTACCTTCCGAGCTGCTGCTGATTGACGTTGACGGCCCGCTGATGGAGCGGGTGCTGATTAATCTGCTGGAGAACGCCCTGAAATATGCCGGTGACAAGGCGCAAATCGGTATCCGCGCGCGCGCCGTGGCGCAGCAGTTGGAACTGGAAGTGTGGGACAGCGGGCCGGGCATTGCGCAGGGCCAGCAACAGCTGATCTTTGAGAAATTCTCACGCGGTGATAAAGAATCGACGGTGCCGGGTGTTGGCCTCGGTCTGGCGATCTGTCAGGCGGTTATCACGCTGCATGAAGGCAAAATTCACGCGGAAAACCGGCCGCAGGGCGGGGTACGCTTTGTCATCTCTCTGCCGTTAACGACGCCGCCGGAGCTGGACGATTATACGGAAACCGTTGCGTAGATGGGTCTTTGCGTGTTGGCGGGGCAGCCAGGAAATGAACCGTGCCGGAAGCGGGATCTTTGAGATGAAAAAAAACCCGGTTTGGAAGACCAGGTTTTTTTCAGTTGCGGATACGGTTGGAGACCGCGCTCAGGAACCGGGTGCTGCATGTATCAACTCGCAAATCAATTCTAGCATTTCTGGTTGCCAGGTCAATATAGCATCACATCTGACCTGCCTATATGCTGACCAGGCGTGTTCGAAATGTGCAGTGCCAGCGGGTGAAAGATAACGTATTCTCCCGACCGGAAACGGGTGGAGCCGTCCGGTTTGCTCCCACTAAGAGGGTGCTGCATGTACAACTCGCATTGATACACGTCGCTACCACCAGTCGACAGTTCACCGCCAGACTATCATCCGCCCTCAACCCTCTGAATACCTCCCTTTTAGGCATATACCCTATCTGCCAGGGTTACAAAGCATGCGAGGATACACCTGTCTATAATAAGACTCTGGTGTTAATAACTAAGGGAATGTAATGAAAAACAGCATGCTACGCAGAGTGGCACTTATTTGTGGTTTTAGCGTTATGGCCTCTGCCGGGGCCAGTACTCAGGTGCGTGCCGTCCCGGGCGATTCCCATGAAATCACCGTCAGTGACGGCAAAACCCAGCCGCCGGTCAAATTTGCCACCGTCTGGGCCGACGATAAAGGCGCAACGCATATCGGCCACTGCCGCTTCGAAGGGCTGGAACATAAAAGCTATGCGCCGCCGTCTGCACCACAATGGATTGGCATCTCCCCTGACAAGGTTGAAAGCATTGCTTATGCCGTGTTGCCGCCGGGTTACGTTGGCAGCTGGCATCATGCACCTGGCCCGCAGTGGGTCATTACGCTGTCGGGCAAGTGGTCGGTTGAAACGACAGATGGCAGCACCCTGGTGCAAGGCCCCGGCGAAGTGCAGTTTAATGCCGATACCCCATCCCGGCCGCGTCCCGGCGATGACCGCGTGGGTCATATCACGCGCACCGTCGGGGATGAGCCAAACGTCCAGCTGATTATTAAACTTAAACCTGATGCCGATAAGGCCCGCACTCGCGGCGCATGTGCATATTAAGGAGCGATTGACATGTCTTATAGCTTAAAACCCTGGTTACTGAGTGCCGTTGGCAGCATCATTTTGCTTAATTCAGCCCAGAGCACGGCAGGCGATACGGATATCAAGCTGATTGCCGAACAGCCCGGCTTCTATGATCTTATCGCTAAACATCCCGTCGCACAGAAGATTGCCGATAACGGCAAATGGGTTGAAGGCCCGGCGTGCATCGCGCCTGACACGCTTATTTATAGTGATGTGAAGCGCAACGAGGTGATGAGCTGGTCAGAGAAGGACGGCCTGAAAAGCTGGCTTTCCCCGGCTGATTATCAGAATGGTCATGCCGTTGACGCAGAAGGGAGAGTTATCGCCGCTTCCCACGGAAAACGCGCCGTTGTGCGCCGTGAGCATGACGGTAGCTGGACAACCCTGATTGATTCATGGCAGGGAAAGCGCTTTCACAGCCCGAACGATGTCGCCGTGGCCCCGGATGGCGCGATCTGGTTTACCGATCCTAAATTCGGCATTCTGAGTAAGGAAGAGAGCGACGGAACGGGGAAACCGGAGATTGAAGGGGAATTTGTTTATCGCTATGACCCGGCAGTGAAAAAGCTATCGAAGATGAACACGCCGGATTTATATACGCCTAACGGGCTGGCGTTCTCCCCGGACGGCAAGCTGCTTTACGTGTCGGATGCGCAGCTGGGGCACGATGTTAACAACAAATCGCTGCAACACCGCATTATGGTTTATCCGGTCAACGCGCAGCAGACTGGAGAAGGCCGGGTGTTTACAGAGGTTTCACCGGGCGTTCCCGATGGCATTAAGGTTGATACCAAAGGCAATGTCTGGACCAGCAGCGAGGATGGCGTTCAGGTATTCTCACCGGCAGGGAAGCGCTTAGGGAAAGTACTTATCCCCGCGAAGGCCACCGCGAATCTGGCGCTGTGCACCGATGCGCAGAACCGTAACTGGATGTACGTGACCGCGACCGACCGGGTGCTGCGTGTACCGGTGCTGGTGAAAGGGGCAGATACGCTACACAAATAGCCCGTCAGTAAAGCCGTCAGGACGGTGCGAAAAAATGACGCCGTCCTGGCAGCGCAACAGGCAGCCGTTTACACGCTGAAGCGCTCCACCATCCCGCGTAGCGCATGTGCCTGTGCGGAAAGAGACTGTGAAGCAGAGGAGGACTCTTCCACCAGCGCGGCATTATTCTGCGTCACGCCATCCATCTGACTGACCGCCACGCTCACCTGAGAAATACCCTGTAGCTGTTCTGAAGAAGAAAGGGCTATCTCATCCATCGCGGTGGCCAGCTCGCCGACCCTGGCGACAATGTTCACAATACTTTTCCCGGTTTCCTCGGCGATGGTCGCACCGCTTTCTACCTGTGCTACCGTTCTCTCAATCAGTCCTTTGATCTCCTTTGCTGACAGCGCACTGCGCTGCGCCAGCGTTCTTACCTCCCCGGCGACCACCGCAAATCCACGGCCCTGTTCACCTGCGCGCGCCGCTTCGACGGCGGCATTCAATGCCAGAATATTGGTCTGGAAGGCTATCCCCTCAATGACGCTGATGATATCTCGCACCCTGACGGCGCTAAGAGAGATGTCACTCATGGTTTGAGTCATAAGCTGTACTTCAGCCTCGCCGCTGCGCGCCGCTTTAGCGGTCTCACGAGCTGATTGCGCCGTCTGCTGGGCCCCGGCGGCATTGCTTTTCACGGTTGCGGTCAACTGTTCCATACTGGCTGCGGTTTCCTGTAATGCCGCCGCCTGCTGCTCGGTCCGTGACGACAGCTCCGTATTGCCCGAGGCTATTTCGTCGGAGGCTAGCGCAACGGAAGCCGAGGCATCCTTAACCTGAGATACCAAACTGCGCAGGCGCTCTTGCATCACGTCCAGCGAGGCAAGCAGGCTGCTGCCGTCATGACGCCGTAATACGATCGATGTGGTGAGATCGCCACTGGCAATCGCGGCAGCCAGCTGCTGCGCCTGTCGTGGCTCGCCACCCAACTGGCGCGTCAACACCCGCACGGTGAACAGACAGATACAGACCGCTGCCACCACGGAGAGTAAAATCAGTGCGCTAAGCAGTAATAAAATATGCTGAGCGGCCTCGCTGTCTGCCTGCGCTTTGTCTTCAGCCGCTTTGGTTTGCAGGCTCGTGAGGCTATTCAGACTGGCGACCAAAATCTGTTGAGGGGGCCGCACCACTTGGGTCAGATAATCAGCGAACCCCTCTAGCTGATGCTGCTGGCCCATACGTGCGGCGTTTTCCAGCGCCGATAGGGCGGTTTTCTCGTTATCATTTACCCGACCCAGTAATTCCAGCTCTTCTGTCGAGGGCTGCGCGTGGATCATCGCGGCCAGGGCATCACGTTTTTGCAGGTAAACCGACTTCTGCTGCTGAAAACGCTCCCCCTCTGACGCTATCGCCTGCAGGTCGGAGAAAAGCGCCATATTTCTGACTTCGACCAGCATATTTCTCAAGGCGGTGCCCATTTCATTTGCCAGCACCATTTTTTTCATTTGCTGATTGACCACCTCATCCATGCCATGACGGGCCTTATTCAGGCCACTCCAGGCGATGGCGGAGCAGAGAAAAAAGATGCAAATCAGCAGGGAATAACCTGCTATCAGGCGGGTCGATATTTTCATACGTTTATCCAGATTGGCTGTGTGAAAAAAAGACTATCGGCATTTTATGGCCAGGAAACAGGGGGGAAGCGGAAGTTATTTCTGCGACAGGAACGGCACGCGGTCCGCCGGGCATAGTGGCGTGGTTGACGATTGCCGTGGCAACAATTTTTCACCATAAACCGGAGGGCGACTTCTGTCTGTGCCACTCATGCACTAAGCTGTAGGTTTACTGACCAGCAAGTGAGCCTGCCTTATGCCGTATCGCCGTTTTGAAAGGATCATCGACATCTTCAAGGATGCCCCGGCCGACACACCGCCTAACCGCGTCTGGGCTTTTTATCTGTTTTATCTGCGCCAGGTATGGCCGAGCTTCGCGCTGCTGCTGGTTATCGGACTCGTTGCATCGTTAATCGAAGTGGCGCTGTTCCGCTACCTCAGCCGGATTATCGACCTGGTGAATGCCGGCCCTGCCGTGACTTTTTTCAGCGATCACGGCGGCGAACTGCTGTGGATGGCGGCGGTGGCGCTGCTGCTGCGGCCGCTGTTTATTGGCCTGCACGATCTGCTGGTTCACCAGGCGATTAACCCCGGTATGACCAGCATGATCCGCTGGCAGCATCATAACTACGTGCTGCGCCAAAGCCTGAACTTCTTTCAGAACGATTTTGCCGGGCGTATTGCCCAGCGCATAATGCAAACTGGCAATGCCCTACGCGATTCGGCGGTGCAGGCGGTGGATGCGCTGTGGCATGTACTGATCTACGCCATCACCACCCTGGTGCTGTTTGCCGAGGCAGACTGGCGGCTGACCATTCCGCTGCTGATCTGGATCGTTGGCTATATTCTCTGCCTGCGCTACTTTGTGCCGCGCGTCAAAGCGCGCTCGGTGGCCTCTTCCGAATCCCGCTCACGTCTGATGGGCTTTATTGTCGATGGCTATACCAATATCACCACCCTGAAACTGTTCGCCCATAGCGATCTGGAGCGCCAGAATGCGCGTGAGGCGATTGGCGATCAGACGATAAAAACCCGCGACCAGGGGCGGATGGTCACCGGCATGGACGTGGTGGTCACCACGCTGAACGGCCTGCTGATCGTCAGCACCACCGGCCTGGCATTATGGCTGTGGACCCAGTCGCTGCTCAGCGTGGGGGCCATTGCGCTGGCAACCGGGCTGGTGATCCGCATCGTTAATATGTCCGGCTGGATTATGTGGGTGGTGAACGGTATTTTCGAGAATATCGGTATGGTGCAGGATGGCCTGAAAACGATTACCCAACCGGTCAACGTTAGCGATAAAGCGCAGGCCCCGGCGCTGCGGGTGGAAAAGGGCGAGATCCATTTTGACGCCGTTGACTTCAACTACGGCGGCGAGCGTACGGTGATCGACAACCTGCAACTGACCATCCGGCCGGG
The DNA here is from genome assembly GCF_001050515.1 of Erwinia piriflorinigrans CFBP 5888. Classification (GTDB taxonomy): domain Bacteria; phylum Pseudomonadota; class Gammaproteobacteria; order Enterobacterales; family Enterobacteriaceae; genus Erwinia; species Erwinia piriflorinigrans. The sequence goes on along the minus strand of NZ_CAHS01000022.1, from coordinate 219,965 downwards.
CGAAAAAATTGGGCTTATTGGCCCTTCCGGTGCCGGGAAATCGACGCTGGTCAATCTGCTGCTGCGGCTTTATGACCTGAACGGTGGGCGTATTACCATCGACGGGCAGAACATCGCCGACATCAGCCAGGAGAGCCTGCGTGCGCAGATTGGCATGATCACTCAGGATACCTCACTGCTGCACCGCTCAATTCGTGACAACCTGCTGTACGGACGCCCTAATGCCAGCGAAGAGGAACTACAGCAGGCGATCCACCGGGCGAAAGCGGATGAATTTATTCCGCTGCTGTCCGATCCGCAGGGGCGCACCGGTCTGGATGCCCATGTCGGTGAGCGCGGAGTGAAGCTCTCCGGCGGCCAGCGCCAGCGTATCGCCATTGCTCGCGTGCTGTTGAAAGATGCCCCTATTCTGATCATGGATGAAGCCACGTCGGCGCTGGACTCTGAAGTGGAAGCGGCGATCCAGGAGAGCCTGGAAAACCTGATGGGCGAAAAAACGGTGATCGCCATTGCGCACCGCCTCTCCACTATCGCCCGCATGGACAGACTGGTGGTGCTGGAGCAGGGCAGGATTGCTGAAATCGGCAGCCATAGTGAGCTGCTGGCACGCGGCGGACTGTATGCGCGCCTGTGGCGACATCAAACCGGCGGTTTTGTCGCCGAGGCGTCATAACCCGGCCCGGCTGGCCGGGCATAACCTGATTTCAGGGTGTTGCAAGACGATAGGGTAACGCTTCACGCGCCTCAACCACCCAGGCGCGGAGGCTTTCGCGCTCCTGGTGCAAAAAGCGGGCGACCGCATCGTGCAGGCCCGGGTGACGCAGCAGATGCCAGGACTCGGTCAGTACCGGCTCGAAGCCACGGATCAGCTTATGCTCGCCCTGTGCACCGGCATCGAAACGCGCCAGCCCGTGTGCGATAGCATATTCCATGCCCTGGTAAAAACAGGTCTCAAAATGCAGGCGGTTATACTCTTCCAGACATCCCCAGTAGCGGCCATAGAAGGTATCGCCGTCCACCAGGCTGAAAGCCATCGCCAGCGGGTTGCCCTGCTGGCTGGCGATGACTACGCGGATGGCGGCAGGCATACTCTCTGCCAGTAAACTGAAGAACAGGCGGTTAAGATAAGGTTGACGACCGCGCACACGGTAGGTATTGGCGTAGCAGGCATAGATAAAATCCCACTGCGCTTCACGCAGTTCCGCCCCCTGATACCAGATAAACTCTACGCCCTGGCTGGCGACCAGCTGGCGCTCTTTGCGTAGCTGTTTGCGTTTGCGCGAGGTGAGGGTATCAAGAAAATCCTGAAAATCGCGGTAGCCGCGATTGTGCCAGTGGTACTGGCAGCCAAGACGCAGCAGCCAGCGCCTGTCCTGCTGCAACAGCGGGTGCATGCGCCGATCGCTGAAGTTGATGTGCGCACTGTGCAGCGGCTCGGCATCCAAAAAACCGGGCAGCGCCTGCAATAGCCGTGCGGCGGCGGCATCATCACCCAGCAGCCGTGCGCCGCTTACCGGGCTGAAAGGCACCGCCGACAGCCATTTCGGATAATAAGGCACTCCGGCGCGCTGGCAGGCTTCCACCCAGCCCTGATCGAACACGTATTCACCCATCGAATGGCTTTTCGCATAGCCGGGCAGCGCCGCGCGTGGAACGCCATCTTCCATCCACAGCAGGTGCTGCGGCAGCCAGCCGTTGGCGCGGCTCACCGAACCACTCTGCTCCAGCGCATTGAGAAAAGCATGGCGTAAGAAGGGCTGATCGTTCGGCGTCAGGGCATCCCACTGGCTGGCCGGAATATCGGCCAGCCGTGTCAGGAGGGTCAGGGACATCGGTGTGCTCCGCACAGGTCACAGGGAAACCGCTACGTTGAACGCTTTTTGCTCGGGGATCAATCGGTTCTGTAGCGCGCACGGGTAAAGAATCCTCATTCTCATTCTCATTATCATTTGGCTTTGCTATTCTTTGCCCCTTCAGGCGCGTGGTACAACGTGCGGGGTTTTCAGGTTTATAAGGCGGAATGATGGCGGATGTTCAGGAATATCGCTTATTCAACGTAGTGCTGGCGCGTAAGCAGGTGCTTTCTCCTTCGATGCTGTGCTGCGTGTTCAGCGGTGATGATGTGCGCCAGATGAAGATGGAGGCGCCAGACCAGCGCGTCAAGCTGCTGTTCCCATCTCGCAACGGCACGCCTTCGGCGCTGAGTGGCATAAAATCCTGGTGGGAAACCGTCTGCGCCATGCCGGCAGAACTCCGCCCGATAGCGCGCACTTACACCTTGCGTCACGTCAATGCGCAGGCTGGCGAGTTTGAAGTAGAGTTTGTTATGCACGGAACGGAAGGGCCGGCATCTGCCTGGGCGCTGGCAGCGCAGCCGGGCGATCCTTTACAAATCATCGCGCCAAACGGTGCCTGTACCACGGACAGCGGCGGCTACGAGTGGAACCCGCAACGCAACGTTGAGCGGGCGCTGGTGGTTGCTGATGAAACCGCATTTCCGGCGGCAAAGGCCATCCTTGAGCAGCTGGCGGAATGGCGCAATCCGCCGCCACTACAAATGTTTCTGGAGCTACCTAAACGCGCTGACTGTATCGATCTTAGCCAATATCGCTTTGCTGACATTCACTGGCTGCCGCGTGACGAGAGCGGCGCGGCGCACGGTGAAGCGATGCTCAAAGCGGTCAGGCAGCATGCGGTATTGCCAGCGGCGGCGATGGAGCGTCAGGAGCTGTCAGAGGGTGATGAGGGCGACCTGCTGTGGGATCGTGCGGCAGGGGCTGATACCTGCTTTCATGGCTGGGTCGCCGCCGAGTCTAGCGCGGTGAAACAGGTGCGCCGCTATCTGATTGGCGAGCGCGGCCTCTCCCCTGAATGTATCAGCTTTATGGCTTACTGGAGCCGTGGCCCTCGTCGCAAATGTTAAGGTTCCATCAATAGCGGGCAGGCGGTTTTAAGGGTGTTGTAGAACCAGGTTTTGGCGGTGATATCGCCAATTTCAGGGTGACCATACAGGTAAACCTCAAGGTTAGGCAGCTCAAAGGGCAGTTCGACGATGCGTCCATTGCCGCGTGCTGCGTAGACTTTCGCCGCGCTGGAGGGCAACACCACCAGCAGTTCGCTACTGGCTATCAGTTCGCCCAGCGCGGCAAAGTGCGGCACTTCCAGGGCCACGCGACGTTCGAAACCGTACTCTTTAATCCGCTCTTCTACCAGGTAATGCCCGCTGCTGGCCGATACCACAATGTGCTGCTCATTCAGCCAGGCGGGCAGCGTCAGGGTTTCGCCAATACGCGGATGTTGGCAGTTCAGCAGGCAGACATAGCGTTCATCCATAATGCGGTCGCGTTGCGCCAGCGAAATGCGTTCGTTGCGGCTACAGAGCGCGGCATCGACATGACCTGTCAGCAGCCACTCATCCATTTTATGCATCTCCACCGGGATCACTTCCAGCCGCACGTTGGGGGCGACGGTACGCAGGTGTTTCACCAGCCGGGGCAGCAGCAAAAGCTCGCCGAGATCGGAGAGGGCGAGACGAAATCTGTGAAAAGATGTGTCCGGGGAAAAGCTACGCGTATCCGCTACTGCTTTTTCAATCCCGCTAAGCGATTTCTTAAAGACGTCATACAGCTGGCTGGCAATCGGTGTTGGCAGCATCCCTTTGCGACTGCGTTTAAACAGTTCGTTATCGGTCTCAACCCGCAGCCGGGCTAAGGCGTAGCTGGCCGAAGGCTGGGTGATAAACAGCCGTGCGGCGGCTCCACTGACGCTGCGGGTTTCATAAATTGCGATAAACACCCGCACCAGATTGAGATCCATCATGGCTGACATATAGCTCCGGTCTATTAGAGGAGATTCATATTATCTATTTGAACTATTTTAAACACTCCAATAACATCCCTTCCACGTTTTATTGATATTTAACGAGTTTTTTTTCATAACGAGTTTAATTCAATAAAATCAAGATAATAAAAATACGACTTTTACATTTATATCAGGGACAGGGCGGGTAATGCCCCACATCGCGGAGCAGTAAAATGAAAAACGAAATCGTTGATGTCATTGTTGACTGGATCGAATGCCATATCGAAGAAGGGCTGAATATTGAAGCGGTTGCGGCAAAATCAGGCTATTCGAAATGGCATTTACAACGCGCTTTTAAGGCGCAAAAGGGCATAACCCTGGCGACCTTTATTCGTGGCCGCCGCCTTGAACAGGCCGCGCAAAGCCTGGTGAGTTCGACCAAAAGTATTATGGCTATCTCAATGGATCTCGGCTTCTCTTCCCAGCAGTGTTTCCAGCGCGTGTTTAAAAAACATTTCCATATCACCCCACGCGATTACCGCATCCGGCATCGCCAGTTTCACTGAGTTGAATGGCAACAACAGTGCCAGACGGGGGAAAGCCACATCAGGTACGCTTATCCCCCAACCAGTGTTATCACTCTGTCTGCCGAGGCTATTGTCGTTTCACGGTGAGCGATGATAACCCGCGTGATGCAGAGGCTCTTGATGGCCTGATTCACTGCATTCTCGCTTTCCCTGTCCAGCGAGCTGGTCGCCTCATCCAGAAACAGGATGCCGGGTTTTTTATAAAGTGCCCGGGCGATGAACAGGCGTTGCCTCTGGCCGCCGGACAAACCTTCTCCCGGTTCGCCGATAAGCGTTTCATATCCCATAGGCATACGTATGATGACCTCATGCAGGTAGCTGGCTCTGGCACACTCCTGCATCCACTCTTCATCCATCTCATCGGTAAAACCGCATATATTCTCGCGCACAGAACCGGAGAATAGCTTGTCGTCCTGCATCACACAGGCGATCATCTTATGGTAGTTATTGATACCTAATTGCTGAATATCAGTACCGTTAACCTCGATACCGCCGCTATCGGGCGTAAATAATCCACACAAAACCTTCATTAGCGTGGTTTTCCCCACCCCGGACGGCCCGACGATAGCCACGTTTTCCCCCGGTGCAATGGCAATGTTCAGATCGCTGAAAATGGCTGGCGACTGGCTGTCATAACGGAACATCAGCGCGCGCGTAGTCAGCGAAGCCGGCTTCAGTTCGGCCTTGTGGGAGAGGTCAGGTTTGCGCATCTCCGGCGGGTGAAGGGCGATATCGGCAATACGCTCGTTGTGCAGGCTCATCATGCGCAGCCGCAGCAAAAACTCTGTCAGTGAACCGATCCGGTCAGAGAACTGCCCGCGAAAAGCGCCAAATGCGACGAACATACCAATGGTCATCTGATTGTCGATCACCAGGCTGGTGCCGATCCACAGGATCACCACCTGATCACAGGCTGCAACAAAAGTGTTGATACCACCAAACAGCATATCCATTTTTTTGACCCGAATACCGGTATTTACACTGTCGATTTCAAGATTGAGCCAGTGCATACTTCGGCGTTCCGTCATGCCCTGCATCTTGACCGTGGCAATGCCGTACAGTGTTTCCATAAAATACGAACTGGCCCGGGCGCCCCTCACCAGAGACTCCTCCGACAGTTGCCGATAATAACCGTAGGTCAGCAGGCGCAACAGCACGTACAGGGTGGTAAAGGCGATCACTATTCCGCTCAGCCAACCCCCATACAGAATCATCATCACCAGCACGCCGATAACCATAATGCTGTCCATGGTGGCACCGACGATGCTGTCGGTGAACGTGCCGCGTAGCGCTTCCAGCGAACCGAAGCGCGACTGGATGTCACCCAGCTTTCGCCGTTCAAAATAACCCAGCGGCAGACGTAGCAGATGGTTGAATAGTCCTGACTGCCACTGAACTCTAATCAGTGTCGACATCACCAAAGAAGACCAGGCGCGTACCATGCTGACCGACGCCCGCAACAGGATGAACATCATTAATCCGGCACAGATCAGGGTCAGCAGCCCGCGATCTCCGGCAGGTAGCGCGTGATCCATCACCAGTTGTGTGCCGATCGGCATCACCAGATTAATGGTTTCGATCACCAGTGACAGGCAAAATATTTTGCCAAGCACACCTCTCAGGCCGTGCACACGAGCAATCAGCGTACGCAGGCTAAAGCGGCTACGCACGGTGTCGGCGGTGAAATCGCTGCCTGGCCATGCCTCGAGCGCCACGCCGGTAAAGCTTTGCGACAGTTCGGCTTGACTCACAATCCGCCGCCCGCGAGCCGGGTCGTGCAGTACCACCCTGTTGCGCCTGATGCTTACCAGCACCACAAAATGGTTGAATTCCCAGTGCAGTATGCACGGAAGTTTAAGTGCGCCGAGATCGTCGAGATCCAGTGATAGCGGGCGCGTGGCCAGACCCATTCGATCGGCGATACCGATTAGCCCGGACAGCGTAGTGCCACGCGCCGACAGGCAGAACTGCCGACGTAATGCTATTAGATCGATGTTTTTGCCAAAGTGTCCGCAGATCATCGCGAGGCAAGCCAGTCCGCACTCCGAAGATTCGGTTTGATGGACTAGCGGGATGCGGCGACGTAAGCGCATGTCCAGCTGCCCGATTAATGTTTTTAAGCGGAGCTTACTCACTGACCAGCCCCTCTGTGCTGTGTTTCATATCGTAGAAAGGTGACAACATCCATTGATAAATTTTCCTTTTTTCAAGGAACAGGGTGCTTTGCGCCTTCATGCCATTTTCCAGGCTCAGGCGCTTACCGCTGTACGCAACACTCTGCTTTTCTGGCCTGACGATCACCTTGTAGTACGGGATGGCAGCTGTCGGTGCATCCCTGGGCGCGCCCTGCCAGGTCATCATTTCCTGCGGTGAGGCTGGCGTTTTTGAGATGACGGATACCGTGCCAGCGAACTGGCCGAATTTCTCTGCCGGGAAAGCTTCATAGCGAATATTGACCCGATCGCCCGCGTTGATGTAGGGGATGGCGTCATTAGGTACCCAGAGGATAAGTGAGTAATGGTCAACGTTGTACGGGGTGAGCTGCAACAGGCTGTCGCCCGTATTGACCATTTGCCCGACCGTGACGCTGAGCGAATCGATGTGGCCATCGGTCAGCGCACGCACGACGATCGCGCCGTCCGCATCGATGTTGAGCAGCTCTTTCTGTCGTTCGTAACGTTGCAGCTCCATCTGGTAGATCTGATTATCATAATCGGCTGCCTTGATGTGGATTTGGCTTTCCAACGCGGTGATTTGCAGTGCATTTTGCTCGTTTTGTCCGGACAGACCCAGCAGGCTACTTTGCTGCTGGTAATAGAGCGCCACCTGGTTGGTCAGCTGATCTTTATTGATAAGCCCTTTCGCCTGATATTGCCGATAATTCTCCATGTTCTCTTTTATGATGCGGGTCCCTTCCTGGGCACGGTGGATAATGTCGGTGGAGTGCTGAAATGCGCGGGTATACTGCGCTTTTTGCTTCTCCAGCATCTCGATGGTGTCTTTCTTGCTGCTTTCCAGCCGACTAATCATCTGCGTGATACGCGCCAGCTGGTTATTAATATCCCTGCGCTGGTTGTCACTGACCACACCGTTGCGGGTGCTTGTACTGACGTCGATTTGATAGACAGGGGAGCCAGCCTTGATCAGCTCCCCTTCGGTAACGAATTGTTTGACCACAACACCACGGACAGCGGAATAGACGTGAGCTGCACGGGGGTAGGTGGATATCTCACCTGTCACATTCACCCGCCGGTTATAGCTGCCGACGATAACAAAAGTCAGGAAAACGATAATGAAAAAGAGAGACAAACCCGCCACAATCCAAAAAGGAATGCCGGGGAGAAGGAGCGCCCTGCCGCGCCATTTTATCTTCTGATTATCAAGCGCTAACTGGCGAAACAAGGTATATGCTCCTTGATAATTTCATTCATGTTGGTATATAAAATGTGCCTTTTAAAATATCCTTACTAATTTAATTGTTGTTGAGTTTGTGTTAATAAACTCACTCTTTTGATAAAAGGAAATTACAATACCGGTAAAGGTAAAACTCAATAAAAATGAGAGTAAGCTGTTTTTTGTTAATATGTCATTGTGGGGGGGTAATAATATGGTTAAAGGGATCTCAACAATCGCAAATGTTTTTTTAACCGAATGCCGTTCACATGACCTATAGTATTTTCTGAAACCTGCTAGAAACAGACTTGATAACCACGCTCAATGCGGCAAAAGTGCGGGGGCGGTGGTGCTGGCATGGAACTGATAGCGACACCTAAGCCCCCAATAATACCCCCAGCTACCATTCCGTAAGGGCCGCCAGGAATACCAGCAATGATTCCTAAAATCACCATTTCACTAGCAGCATTTGCTACCGTCGCTGGCGCACCACCATCACCACCTGAAATGACACTTATCTCTCCAAAATTCAACGCTTTCATTTTAATCTCCGGTCAATTATTCACTGTGGGTGAAGTTATCGAGTACCTTTGAGAGAGACATTTTGACCAAACTGCGTAAGCCAAAAAAAACCACCAAAATAAGGATAATGTCGGGGAAGTTTTCATTCCCAATTAAACGAATGCTTGATGTATAAGCCAGAAACATTGTTAGTGCCAGGCTGATTAGATTAAAAGTTGCTGATTTCATGTATTCGCCAGTCAATGAATATCCAGTGCCGAATAAAATAGAGATGAGTGAAGAATAAGTAAAGCGTCCGATGATGCATATTTTGAATATTGAGAGGTTACTCACCTATTTTTATATTTACTCTCACCGGGTAATGTTTGTTCTGCTTTGATATTCACCCATTTTTTATTTATAGACCAGAGTATAAATTTCGGCTTCATCCTCTCTTTTAATCGAACGATTTTGATTGAATACAGGTAGTATATGGAATGCTTTTTCTTCGGTTAAGCGTGCTAATCCTGGCGGGTAATTAAATACGAACGCTGTTTTTTCTAAAAAAAAGCAGACTGTATTTTTCTGTTCAGATTCTGAACTGTTCAACTGACGGGAAAAGGCTGCTGCCTGAGGCTTCTCTTAGGTAACAAATGCGGATAAGGCGCTATCGTCTGCGGTATCACCACCTGAACAGTGTGCAGTTTGCCCTGCATGTTATGCGCTAGAATATATGCGACAATCCGAACGCGATGCTGCGGTGAGAAAAAGCGCGTCAGAGCCTGGTTGAACGCATCAAAAGAACACCGGTTGTCCACAAAAGACAGGCGGCAGCGGTTGCTTCAGCCCCGGGCCTGGCACACCATCACCGGTGGCTGCCGGAATACCTGATAGCTGCAATCATGATGTGGCATGAATACATGCAGAGAGAACAACGAAAGCATGAAACTGATATTTTTTTCCTTCGAAAGCACAGAGCCTGAGAACTTTTCACGCATTATCAACCCGGCAAACGTACGCAGTGAACTGGACCGCAACTATCTGTTCGGCGGTGCTGCACAGATGTAGATTTGCAGCCGCTATAACATCATGCGCAAAAGGCAATCGGGCAGAGATGTCCTGGGCTTGGCCGAGAACCCCGGCGTGAAGAGGCAAGTCTTTGATGAGATTAATCATGGCCGCCTGCTGGCGATTGACGAGGTTTTCGCCGTCTGGGCGCCGTTGAAGCACCCATTTTACATTGATGAAAAAGGAAAATTACAACGTTATCCGGGAAGCTACCTTCCTGCGATGTACCCGGTAGCGTGCATCATCAGGCGCTATGAAGAAATGGTCAGCCGTTACGCCAGACGCCCCAGGCCAACCACGCTTCCCTCTCGGCAGAATTTAACGAAGAAATCTCCATTACAGCAGGCGATAGCCACGGTAGCGGCCACCGTGGTGGCGACGGTGGACAGCATGCGCCCGATGACCAAGGCGGAGCGGTGGCAGGAGCGGAAATATCTGATCGATCGGGGAAGTCGTAGCATTTACCCGGATGCGATGATCGCCGCACGGAGGCTGGCAGAGAACAATATTGCCGTTGAAAAAGCGAAGCTGGCTCAGAATATCTATGGTGTTAAGGGCAATGCCATAAATGCCCTGAAATCTATGCCGGACGTTCCTGAGGGTTGGACTGATATCAGCAATGATAACAACGCGTTGTCATCACTTGGATTAACCCCTAAGATGCTTTACGACCAGTCAGAAAACCCGGACTTTTTTGCGCGGGTCTATTCACCGGATAAATCGATATTTGGCTCAGAGATGAATCCTACGCTGGTATTCAGAGGATCGAGAGCTCCGGAGCTTTCGGCTGGCATTGGAGATGTCGCAAAGAAAGTGCTATTCGAAGGGGATTACTCTGGAATTAAAAACATCAATGACTGGACTAATAATATTAACCAGGGGAGCGGATTTAATTCCGATTATTATAGGAAGGCTGTAAAAATAGGGATGAAATTATCTAAGTTACCAAATGGAATAGACATATCAGGTCACTCACTTGGTGGTGGTATGGCTTCTGCTGCTTCTATTGCCAGTGGGAAACCGGCATGGACATTTAATGCCGCAGGGGTAAATGCAGGCACGGTGGAGAAATATGGTGGAAACCTTGTTGGCAGCGCCAGGAACATACAGGCTTACCGGGTAGAGGGTGAGCTGCTGACGAAAATACAGGAAGTCAACCTATTAGAAGATTACAAAAGTGTCAATGGCAACCTTAATTTGTTGTCGGCAAAAGAGGGGGTGTCGTCAGCAATCCCGGATGCCGTGGGGATGAAACACACCCTGCCGGGAGGAAAGGGGTCATTACTCGACAGGCACGGTATTGACCAAGCGATTGACTGTATTGAAGACCAGAAAGACGAGGATATTGCCACAATCAGGGGCCGCATATGAAAAGAATACTAGTTGTAATCACGATATTACTTTCAGCATTGATGGTGCAGGGGTGTAAGAAAGGTATGGATTTAAAAGCGCAGGATTATTTCGAAGGGAAGCAGTTGGCTCTGGCAAAAGAAATTGAAAAAGGAGACGGGGGTGAAATAATAAAAATTTTGCCTGATATGAGCACAGAAGAGCTAAACCGGCCGGGGAAAGCGTCTATGACCCTGCTGTTCTGGGCAATAAACAGCTCACTCTATGATCAGGCCACGCCGGAGAGACTGCAGATAATAACCGAACTGGTTAAAGCAGGCGCAGATCCCTTACAGCCACAGCCCAATATGCCAGGCAGTCCGGCAGAGTCCATGATGCAGGCGGATAAAGGGATTTGGATAAAAGCGATTCTTGATGGAGGGTTATCGCCAAATGCCAGGGACAGAGTTCATCATGAGCCAATTATATTCGAAAGTTTTAATGCTAAAAATACTGAGACATTAAAAGTTTTAATTGATTACAGAGCTGATCTAAATATACAAGATTCTTTAAAAAGAACACCATTAATAAATGCGTTATATTCTGGTAAGATAGAACACATACAGCTTTTGTTATCAAATGGAGCAAACCCATTAATTAATGACAGATTCAGCGATAATTTTGTTTTATTACTTAATAAAGAGATTTCCGAAGGTGATAAAGAAAATAAATATATAAAGTCGTTAATTGAAATAAGGAAGTCCATTGGTGGAAGTTAGATCTGAAGATATAAAGTACAGGGTCTAAATGACTTGTGGGATGAATAGAATCGACCGATCTTACGACGAATGTCCTGGTGCAACATGACATCTGCCTGGCAAACCTGTCGGCGCTGCAAAAGCAGGGCCGGTCGATGCAGAACTGACGGCTGGCGATAAGTCATTTTATTATCGAGTTCGACGCTCGCCAGTGCATCCAATAGCGCCTTTAAGACGTTACTGCTGGTGTTATCATCGTGTAAAAATCATCCGATCCCACGTTTTAACTTTCGTCCGCTTGAAAAAATTCGGCGCTCTTCGGGTATACTATGCGCCCTGTTGAATCGTCATGTGGATGCTATGGAACGTATTGTTGAAAACCTGATTTATGCTTCGCGCTGGCTGCTGGCACCGATCTATCTTGGCCTGTCACTGGGGCTGCTGGCGCTGGCCATTAAGTTTTTCCAGGAGGTGTTTCATCTGCTGCCGCATGTGCTGAGCATGGCGGAAAACGATATGGTACTGGTGCTGCTATCAATGATCGATCTGACGCTGGTCGGTGGCCTGCTGGTGATGGTGATGCTTTCTGGCTATGAGAATTTTGTTTCCAAGCTCGATCTCGCCGAGCATAAAGAGAAGCTTAACTGGCTGGGCAAGATGGATTCCGGCTCGTTGAAGAATAAAGTCGCGGCGTCGATCGTTGCCATCTCCTCCATTCACCTGCTACGGGTGTTTATGGACGCGCGTAATATTCCCGATAACAAACTGCTGTGGTATGTGATTATTCACCTGACGTTTGTGCTGTCGGCATTTGTGATGGGCTATCTGGACAGAATGTCACGCAAAGAGAAGCTGTAACCGCATGCGGCCCGGTGCTTTCCGGGTCGTCATATCCCCTGGCCCCTCGCTTTACCCGCATAACCAAACCCACGAAGACGTCAATAATCTTCCACCAGATGATGAAATAAGTGTGACGGCAGTAGCATTTTTAAGCGCTTATGCTTACTATCGCGCCACTGGGCCAGGCTTCTATATTGCTTAGCATTCACGACTCGTTTCCTGCTGAGAATTCTGTATATGCACCATGATTAGTCGCCGTCGGTTATTAATGGGAACCGGGGCATTTATGTTTGCCATAAATACTGACAGCCTGTTCGCCAGCCAGAACTTTTTCCCGCTATGGCCCAACACGCCGCCGGGCGGCGGCGGGCCAGACGGCGCGCTGCGTATTTCCGCTAACGGCTCCTGGTCCAACATCTCCAGCCCGGGCATTCAGCGTTTTGTGCCGGAAAAGCCAAACGGTAAAGCGGTACTGATCGCCGCCGGAGGGGGATATCGCTGGATCGGCATGGGGCGTGAAGGGTGGCCGGTGGCCCACTGGCTTAACAGCAAAGGCTTCACCGCCTATGTGCTTAGCTATCGTCTGCCCGGCGAAAACTGGCAGGATGGCAAAGGTGTGTCGTTACAGGATGCGCAGCGGGCAATCCGTCTGGTGCATTCAATGGAAGGCAACGTCCATCTGCTCGGTTTCTCGGCCGGTGGTCACCTGCTGGGCATGGCCGCCGCACGGCCCGATTTTGCCTCATATCCGCCCCAGGATGCCATCGATCGGCTGGTGCCGAAAGCTAACAGCGTGGGGCTGATCTATCCGGTGATCACGCTTGAACCTCCTTACACCCATACCAATACCCATTTATCGTTGGTGGGTCATCACCCAACCCCGGCAGACGAAGCGTATTGGTCGGTGCAAAACTACGTCACCCGTGCCTTTCCCCCGCTGTTTCTGGCTCAGGCGGAGGATGACCCCACTTCTAATCCGCAAAACAGCGTCATTATGCATGATACCTGCCGCCGCCACGGGGTGCCGGTACAGATGATGCGTATTTCTCAGGGCGGTCACGGGTTCGGCCTCGGCAAGGTGGGATCGCCCGCCGCCATCTGGGATGAAGCCTGGGCGGTATGGCTGGCGGCACGTCACTGATCTGCCGCCGTGCGCATCAGCATTATTCGGATGTTACCGTTGCTCCCCGGCGAGATCTTCCAGTACCTGGCTCAAGTGCTGGATCACCACTTGGGCGGCGCGTGACAGCTGGCGTTTGGGTGCTACGCACAGCGCAAGGGTGAGCGGGCGCACGGGCTGACCATGCAAAGGTACAAACGCCAGCTCACCGCTTGCCACTTCCTGCCGGACATCCAGCAGGCTTAACACTGCCAGACCGGCTCCGGCGCAGACCAGCGATTTGATCAAACGAATATCGTTACAGCTGATGGTGGATTGCGGCGTGATACCGTATCGCCCGTATAGCATCGCGGTGCGTTCATGCACCATCAGCGGTGCCGTTGGCATAATATGGCGGTTTTCGCTGATTTGGCCGAAGGAGAGCGACGGCTGCCGCGCCAGCGGGTGATCGGCAGGCATCACCACCCCAATCGGCATTTCGCAGAATGCCCGCACTTCCAGCCCGCTGTGCGCCACCGGATCCAGCAGCAGGCCAAAATCGACCTCGGCGCTGACCACCCTGCCAACGATAGTCTGGCTGTCATGCACTGCCAGATCGAAGGTCAGCCACGGATAAACTTCAGCAACCCCGGCAAGAGCATTCACCACCACGCCTTCATTGAGTGCAGCAATCAGCGCCACGCTGACGTGCCCGCGCTTCAGCCCCTGTAGTTCATCAAAGCGCTGCCGGGTGCGGTGGAATTCGCGCTGCCAGCGCCGGATATCGTCATACAGCAGCTCCCCGGCGGTGGTCAGTTTAAGCCCGGCGGGCAGCCGCTCAAACAGCTGGGTGCCCATCATCTCCTCCGCCAGCAGGATCTGTCGATTTATCGCCGAGGCAGAAACATGCAGCTGCTCTGCCGCCTTACGCAGGCTGCCGCTGGTGACTACCGCAGCGAAGTAGTGGGAAAAACGCGAGAAAGGGTCCACGGGCTGCTCCTGTACGAATTTTTGCAGAGGATGGATGCATTATCTCTGATGGACTGCAACACCTCCGAGTATCCACAATGTCCTTAACGATAACAACCGCCCGTTAATCCAGGTGACCATCATGAAAGCCAAAATGACGCCCCCGCCGCACTGCACTTTTGAACCGGATGACTGGGAACGCCTGGCACGTCACTGGCATCCGGTGGCGCTTGCCGCTGATATCGGCCAGGCACCGGTAAAAGCGGTACTGCTGGATGAACAGCTGGTGATTTACCGTGTTAATGGCCAGGTGGTGGTGGCGCGTGACGTCTGCCCGCACCGTGGCGTGCCTTTGACGCTGGGCTTTCATGACCAGGCGGGGATTATCTGCCCCTACCACGGTTTGCGCTTTGGTGAAGGCGGGCGCTGTAATCGCATCCCGTCCAGCCCCGACCAGCCCATCCCGGCGAAGCTGCATCTGCTGACTTATCCGACCGAGGAGCGCTACGGGCTGATCTGGACCTGTCTGGCACCCGATGAAGGGGCCGTGCCGTCGCTGCCGGTGATGCCGCACTGGGAAGATGCCGGTTTCCAGCAGATTGTCTGCCCGCATTTTGACGTGGCCGGATTTGCCGGTCGCCAGGTGGAGGGCTTCCTGGATGTGGCGCATTTTGCGTGGATCCATACGGAAACCTTTGCTGACCCGGAAAATCAGGCGGTTCCGCCGTATAACCCGGTCGAAACACCTTATGGTTTTAGCGTCGATTACTGGAGTTCAGTCAGTAACTATTCTGCCGACTCCGAACGCCAGGCGCCGGAGGGATTCCAGTGGCTGCGCCACTTTGAGATGCATCTGCCGTTTACCGCTACCCTGACTATTCACTTTCCGCAGCAGGAGAGGCTGGTGATTATGAATGCGGCTTCCCCGGTATCAGCCCGCAAAACCCGGCTGTTTGCGCCTATTGCCCGCAATTTTGACCTGCACATCCCGGTAGAAGAGGTGCATGCCTTCAACCACCGGGTATTTGAAGAGGACAGGCTGATGGTGGAGACCCAGCGCCCGGAGCGGCTGCCGCTTGATTTAACGCTGGAAGCCCATATTCCTGCTGACCGCAGCTCAATAGCCTATCGTCGTGGCCTGAAAAAACAGGGCTTTGGCGACTTCTTCCTCGTTTAGGGGGCATTATGCAGACCATTGAAGTGGTGGTAGATGCGCTGGCACGGCAGGGCAATAATAACCTGGCACTGACGCTGGTGAGTGCAGACGGCAGTACGCTGCCCGTGTGGCAGGCCGGGGCGCATATCGATCTGCACCTTGCCGCTGGGCTAATCCGCCAGTATTCACTGACCGGAGATCCACAGCAGCGTGACAGCTGGCTGCTGTGCGTCAAGCGTGAAGAGGCATCGCGCGGAGGATCGCGCCTGGTGCATGAGCAGCTGCGCCCCGGTCAGCGCCTGACGGCCTCTTTGCCACGTTCGCTGTTTGCGCTACAACCCGCGCAGCACACGGTATTAATCGCTGGCGGAATTGGCATTACGCCGCTGCTGGCGATGGCCGAACAGCTGGACGCCAGCGGACAGAGTTTCGAGCTGCACTACTATGTCCGGCAGCGGGGTGATATCGCTTTTCGCCGCCGTTTGCAGCAGGGTTTTCGCCACGGTAGCGTGGCGCTGTGGTCCGGTTGTGAAGGGCACAGTCCGCGCCGCACCCTGCCGCCAGCATTACAGCATCCTGATGGCCAGCGCCTCTATTTGTGCGGCCCGCAGGGGTTTATGGGCCACATTCAGCAGCAGGCGTTGCAACAGGGATGGGCAGCGGATCGTATCCACAGCGAAGCTTTTGCCGCAGTCACCGCGTTGGACGGCCCGGCTGAAGGAGAAGGCTTTACTCTCACCTTGCAGGGCAGCGGGCAGTCGTTTTACGTGCCGCCGGAGAAGAGCATCGCCGTGGTGCTGTTGGAGAATGATATTGCCGTACCGCTCTCCTGTGAAATGGGCATTTGCGGTGCCTGCCTGACGCCGGTGATATCAGGGCAGCCCGATCACCGTGATACCGTACAATCGGCGGCAGAAAAAGCCTGCACCAGCCAGCAAATCGCCCTGTGCTGTTCGCGCAGCCGCACGCCGGAATTGGTGATTGATTTGTGAAAAGCAAAATGCAGAAATCTCTGATTTATCCCGGGATCGATATGAAGAAGCATGAGCAGGAAATTATCCTGATTTCCGGGTAATAACAGGCATGCTAATGTCACCCTGCGATATTTTAAGAGACCAGGATAATGATTAAAAAATATTCAGCGCCGCAAATGATTTTCCACTGGGTGACTGTATTACTGCTGATCGTGGCGTATGCAACCATTGAATTGAGATGGATGGCGGAAAAGGGCACCTGGCAGAGAAACGCGGTGATTGTGACTCATTTCAGCGCTGGCTTTTGCGTATTGCTTATTATGGCGGTTCGGCTGTACCTGCGAACGCGCTACAAAACCCCGCCAATCGTGCCTCCGTCGCCGCGCTGGCAGACCGGGCTATCGCATCTGGTGCATAGCTGCATTTATCTGCTGTTTATCGTGTTGCCCGTGCTGGGAATTGGCTCACGCTATCTTCGTGGTAAGGAGTGGTGGCTGTTCGGCATAAGCATGCCGGTGTCAGATAATCCGGCTCCTGAGCTTGCGAAAACACTGATTGGCTGGCACGAAACCCTGGCGCCGCTCGGTTACTGGCTGATCGGTCTGCATGCGCTGGCAGCCCTGTTTCACCACTATTTCCTGCGAGACAACACGCTGAAAAGGATGATGCCGTAAAGCATGTTAATCAAGAGGGGAAAATAAGTTGAAACTATTTTCTTGGATATATCAGGTGATAGGCTCTTACGAACAGCCTGCCACCGGTCCACAGAGAGATCAGCCAAAGAAAAAATGCTTCACTTTATCGCGCACACGTCCAATATAGTCCTTCAGCGTCAACGTTTTCTGAGGCTGGGTGAGCTGATAGAATTCATCTGCAAATCTGCGTGTCATTTGTTGTACATAGCCAAGCTGTTCATTGGCACGGTGTTTGATGTCAGCAGTAATAGCCAGTGCTTCTGCTTTACTCCGACTTTTCCCCTTCATATCAACCAGTGCGCCTGTTGGTGAAGTTATGAAGAAAAAATCCTCCAAGACCACTAGAGGCATTGTGACATGATATTCCCATCGTATCCTCTCATCGGGATGGTGAAATAACAGCTGGCTGCGACAGCGAGCGAGCAGCTCTGTTTTAAGCTTTCGATCAGAATCATCCAGTTCATCCTTCCAACTTGCAAGCTCAATGGCAGGTACTTGCAGCTCTGACTCCGAGCTCTGTGGATATCTATCGTGTAACAACATGTACTTTGATTCAACGATCATGCATAACGTATTAAGATAATTAGAGACGTTATAAAGAGCTTGAGTGCATTCCGACGACAGTGTCTCCAAGCGTGAAGTGCGGATCTCTAATGCCTTTTTACTGATCTCATTGCGTAGCGTGAAGCGCGCTGCCAGCCAGACACCGGTAAGGGTGACAAGCGGTGTAATCAGATCTTTAAGCTCCATAGGGCGATTATTCCTTCGTCTTTATGGCTGTTGTAGCCATTTGCTGGGATGAGTTGTTCAACGCACCATCATTTGCAGCTGTATTTATCATAATAATAAGCTTATTTTCAATAAACTTGGCTGGTATAACGTATTTGGATAAGGTGCATAACTGCAAAGACATTTCGCGGTGTGACCAAGAGTGCGTAAGCGATCTAAACCACGGCTGATTACTATCCAGTGCAGTAATTTTGAAGTAATAATATTCTGACACGCGTGGTGTATACCTAATCTCGCTGTCAGTATAAAGGTAATCGGCTCAGATGGTTGCCCGTGCGTATCCTGCGTACCGCTTTGCTCCCTTTTGCATGCTTCCGTTAATCAACAGAAAAACGATAATAGCAAGAGGCAGACAGCGAAGAACTTTTTCAGTTTCTTCATTGTCCGTTTACTCAAATGCGTTGATTATCCCAGCCTGTGAACTTGTGGGTCGCACGGTATCGTCAATTTGTTAGCGCCCCGGCCGTCGTAGCTGGGGCACAGTGCAGCTGTGCTGTGCGTTACCTCTGCTGTAAAAACGCCAGCAGATCCTGGTTGAGCTGGTCCTGATGGGTCACCGCAAAGCCGTGCGGAGCGTTGTCATACACTTTGAGTTTAGCGTTTTTAATCATCGTGGCGGCCAGTTTGCCGGTGGTTTCGAACGGGACGACCTGGTCGTGGCTGCCGTGGATCACCAGCGTCGGGACGTCGATTTTATTCATATCCGCACGGAAATCGGTCTCAGCGAAGGCGGTAACACAGTCGATGGTCCCCTTCAGCGAGGCTAACAGCGCGATATTCAGCGTCTGCGCCAGTACACCTTGTGAAACGGTTTGTCCGGCGTTGATCCCATAGAAAGGTGTGGCGAAATCGCTAATAAACTGCGCCCTGTCCTTACGGAGTCCTGCTCTAATTCCGTCAAACGCCGATTTCTCTACGCCTTCAGGGTGATCGGCGGTTTGTCCCAAGATTGGCGTAACCGCTCCGAGCAGTGCCAGCGCGCTGACGCGTTCGCTGCCATAGCGGCCAATATAGCGTGAAACGTCGCCGCCACCCATTGAGAAGCCAATCAGCGTCACCTCGTGCAGGTCCAGATGCCTTATCAGATCGTTAATATCCGAGGCAAAGGTATCATAGTTATAACCTTCCCACGGCTGATCCGAACGACCAAAACCCCGGCGGTCAAAAGCGATAACGCGGTAACCGCGTTCGGCAAGGAAGTTCATCTGGCTGTCCCACATGTCGGCATCCAACGGCCAGCCGTGGCTGAACAGCACCGGCTTACCGCTGCCCCAGTCTTTGTAATAAATTTGCGTGCCGTCCTGAGTATTAAATGTGCTCATTGTTGTCACCTCAAAAAGTTTTTGCGGCCAGGCCGATAAAGAAAATCAGGCCGTCATATGACGGCCTACCGATCAATTTTATCAGATATGACGAATTATGCCGGTAAAGTTGGAAGGGGTGACGCCGGTCGGCGCGTTAATTTTTGCCGCTAAGTGCTTAATCATTCGATGAATAAGTCGCTGATTTTTCTTTGTGGTGCTACATGCTGTTATTAGGTTTACACTCAATGCCTTATCTGGTTGAGGACGACTTCAACATTTTCAGATTTATATGACGGGACGACCCGCTTTCTAAACTTACGGAGTCAGTGATGGCGTGGTTAATCCTGTTCATCGCAGGTATATTTGAAATTGTCTGGTCGTTCGCCATGAAAGAGTCGCAGGGTTTCTCAAAATTGTGGCCTTCAGTGGTGACCATGGTTGGCATGCTGGTGAGTTTCGGCTGTCTGGCATGGGCAATGCGCGTGCTGCCGCTGGGCACCGCCTATACGGTCTGGACCGGTATTGGCGCAGTCGGCGCTTTTCTGCTGGGTATTTTTTTCCTCGGCGAGCCAGCCAGCACCATGCGATTAATCGCCGCAGCGTTAATCATTTCTGGCCTTATCCTGATGAAAGTCTCGTCGTAGGTATTTTCCGCCGTGACCCAACAGTATCGAGACGGTATATTTATTACGTGCTTCGTCATATCGTGTATGGTTATTAACACGGGTCCGTTCGATTTATATGATGGCACGCGGCTGGATGTGGTCGCGATATTTTTAACGGAACATTTGACTTAAGTGTTTATAATATTAAAGCTAACCACATAAAGGAATAATTAGGCCAGATGCCAACATTATCTTATCGGGGAACGACCAAAACTGACCGTTACGAAATCCTTGCTTTACTACGAGAAGCGATGAAAACGAGTGGCAGCGTTGAATTTACGCTTCAGGAGAGAACGCTAAGTTGTCAGTTTCTGCATATTGATTTACAGAGTTTTAGCATTGCCTTCACGGAAGAGCTGCGCGACATCACGACTCCGCTGGAGTTCGTCATTAAAGGGAGTAATGAAAGGATCGGTTTTACTACCGCAAGGCTTACTGAACAAAACGTTCCGGGTGGACTGGCGTTTCATTTTCCAGCCGAAATCACCCTTGCCCAACGTCGTAATGAAATCAGAATAACCATCGCTGAACGCCATCGTTTCTTTTGTGAAGGGCGGTTCCGCGATGGCTTTAGCCACAGGCTGCGGGTCAAAGACCTCTCGCGCAACGGCATCGGGCTGGTTTACGACCGGCCCCTACCCGAACTCACCCGTTCAGGCATGCTATTAAAAAATATGTTGTTGATATTGGGCGATCTCGGCCAGTTTTCGGTGGATTTAGATTTGCTAAGTATTAAGGAAATTACGTCACTGGACGAGGCGGACAGAGAATGTACACATCACATCTTCTCCTGTCAGTTCCACAAACCGTCCGCTGATTTTTCGCGCAAAATGGAAGAAATCGTGATGGATATCGTTCTGGAAGATAAACGGATCAAGCGTCTGCGCTAATGTTTTCATCAGCCAGTATTTCACCTTTCCATCATCGGCAGAGGTGCGTGAGATTTAACCAAAATCGATATAATTTAGCCTGCTTGCAGGTTTTTTTTTATTTTTTCTCCCTGAGAAAGCAAAATTTCTTGTTGTTTTTTTGTAAATATTTAGGTAGGAATATTCTTAAAATCAATTGATTGTATTCTTTGATTGTTTTTCTCTATTAATAAATGCATATAACGCAATTTTACGCATCAATCAGTGAAGGGCTCCAGGGTATATTCCCAGCGGGTAGTTATTTCTCGACAGCCGTCTGCGGTATCTGATTACAAAACAGAATGAAAAGGGATGGCCGGGTCGGGACACTTACATTCGCTTAAAAATTGATGCATTTGTCATTCGTGGAGAAGAAAATGAAAAAAATTTTGTTACCTATTGCTGCCGCAGCACTGACCCTGATGGCCGCTAATGCTCAGGCCGCTAACGGTACGGTTAAATTTACTGGCTCTATCGTGAAATCTGCCTGCGATGTCACTTCAGGCGATGCCAGCAAAGAAGTGTTTATCGGTAAATACCCAACCAGCGCATTCAAAAAAGTGGGTGATGTCACGGCCTCTAAAGCCTTCACCATTAACCTGGCTAACTGTGAAAGCGGTAACTACACGCTGCGTTTTGACGGCCCTACCGTCTCTGGTAACCCAAACTTATTGGCAGTTAACGCCGCCACTGGCGTGGGTATCGAAATTCTGGATAACAACGAAAAAACGCTCCCTATTAACCAGAGCTCCGATGCCAACTCACCGTGGGTCGCTATTGCCAGCACGGACAGTCAGAGTGCTAACGGCAGCGCCGCGTTTAACCTGAAAGCGCGTTACAAATCCTATAACACCGCAGTGACTGCCGGTGATGCTAATGCCAGCTCAAGCTTTACCATCGAGTACAAATAAACGGTCATTTTTGTGCCTGCCAGGGAAGGCACACTTTAAAAGGGTTGATAAATGAGAAAGTTATTCGCTGCCACCTTGTGCTTTTTCTCTCTGAATGCTGTTGCGGGCATTCAGGTCGATCAAACCCGCGTGATTTACAATGGCAATGCGAAATCGGCTTCACTGGATATTCACAACGATCAGCCTGATACCTATATGGTGCAAACCTGGCTGGACTATGGCGACAAAAGTCAAGTTCCACAGAATATGCCTATGCAGGTGATCCCGCCGATACTCAAGCTGGCCGGTAAAAAAGAGGCCGTGCTGCGCTTTGTCTACTCCGGTAATGGATTACCACAGGATCGCGAATCCCTTTTCTGGGTCAATATACAAGAGATCCCGCCAGCACCTAAGAATGAAAATGTATTGCAGATTGCAGTACGTACCCGCATCAAACTGTTTTACCGCCCAACGGGGCTGAATACCACCTTACCGCAGCAGATTGCCGCGCTGAAATGGCAGCGTCAGGGAAATCAGCTGATGGTTGAAAATAATGGGCCGCTGAATATTACGCTTGGTGTGATCAGCCTGACAGGGGGTGCCGGTAACAAACGGGAGATCAATGCCGATATGGTAAAAGCCTTTGATCGCATCAGCATCCCACTTCCAGCCGGGGCAGAAAATGCCAAACGGCTGAACTTTACCTACATCAACGATTTTGGTGGGAATACCCAGGTGAACGATATCAGCCTGTAATGTAACGGCTGGAACCTGGCGATTGATGGCGTTGGACAGGGATATCTTATGTGGTTCGCAGTGAAATATGGAGCAGCCGCAGGTAGAAGGGGCGCGAAATTACGCCTGCTTCAGACGCTTGCCTCAACGTTGTTATTACTTGGTATCTCGTCGGCGTCGGCTGAAGAAACCTTCAATACGTCTTTTATTCACGGCGATGCCTCGGCTGTCAGCGCGTTGTCCAACGGTGATGATATTCTTCCCGGCAGTTACCCTTTTGATATTTATCTCAACGGGCAGCGGGTGGATCATAAAACCGTAGATTTTCGTAAAATCTCGCCGGAAAAACCGATTCAGGTCTGTATCAGCGCCCATGACTACCTCGCGTATGGCGTCCAGCTCAATGAGAACGAAGGAACCCCGTCAGACTGCTTCGATCTTGCCCGTCATCTTGATGGCGCTAAGCTGTCCTATGATGCCAGCGTGCAGAAAATTGATATCCTGGTGCCGCAAATTTACCTGGTGCCGGTGGCTCAAGGCTCGCTTTCACCGCGTCTATACGACCACGGAATCGACGCCGGGTTTATTAACTATAATTTCAGTGGCTCCAATAACCGTTCGCGCACGACAGGCCTTAACAGCAATAATAATTATTATTTTTTGTCTACTAACAGTGGCTTAAATCTGGGGCAGTGGCGGTTACGTAATAATGCTAACTGGCAGCAGCAGTCCGGCAAAAGCCGCTGGCGACCCATCGCCAGCTGGGCAGAAACGGACATCATCCCCTGGCGTTCGCGTTTCCAGTTGGGCCAGCGCAGCACCAGTAACGCGGTATTTGATAGCTTCCAGTTTCGAGGCGTGCAGCTTTCGAGCGTCACCGACCTGCTGCCTGACAGCCTGCGAGGCTATGCCCCGGTGATACGCGGCATCGCCCGCACCAGCGCACGTATCGAGGTTCGTCAAAACGGTTATACGGTGTACAGCACCAACGTGGCCCCAGGGCCTTTTGTCCTCAATGATATTTATCCCAGCACGTCAAGCGGCGATCTACAGGTGACGGTTTTTGAAGCCGATGGCGCGAAGCAGGACTTCAGCGTGCCTTTTTCCTCCGTCACACATATGCTGCGCCAGGGCATCTGGGACTATGCCCTGACGGCGGGTAAATATCAGGATGGGACGACGAACTACCAGCCGCGTTTTATTCAGGGCACGCTCTCGCGAGGGATGAGCCATGATTTGACGCCTTATGGTGGCGTTCTTGTCGCCGATCACTACCGTTCTGGCGTACTGGGCGTGGGGAAAAGTTTAGGCATGCTTGGCGCGGCTTCTTTTGATACCGCCTGGTCGGATACCGAATTATATAATGGCGATCGCCAGCAGGGAGCCAGCTTCCGTTTCCTCTATTCGAAGTCGCTGAATGCGCTCGGGACTCAATTACAGATTGCCGGCTACCGTTACTCCACTTCAGGTTATTACGATTTCAGTGACATGGTCAGTGAACGCTCGAGCTATGAAAATGGCCGCTACCGCAATGAATACAGTGACAATACGCAGCCCGCTCAAGGTGTGCCCGGCTGGGCGGAAGATCGGCGCAAGTACTATTACACCGAGCGCTATAACAATAAGCGCCAGCGACTGGAGCTGACGCTTAATCAGCATCTTGGACCGGTTTCGTTGTATTCGAGTATCACCAATCAGACCTATTGGGGCAGTGGTAACCGTGACCGAACCTTTCAGCTGGGGATGAACAGCGTGGTCAAAGAGATAAGTTATGGCGTCTTTTTACAGGACACGCGCAGTAACTACGGTCAAAAAGATCGCAATATCACCTTTACGCTGTCAATGCCCTTTACGGTGTTCAGCGACAGGCAGGTTACGGCGAATATGAATCTGTCGCACGGCAAACAAAGTGGCGACAGCTATAGCACCGGCGTGAGTGGTACGCTGCTTGATGACAATCGTCTGAATTATTATCTGCAAACCGGCCATTCGCGCAGCGGCGGGCAGACCAGCACCGCCGATGCGGGTTATATGGGCAGCATGGGGAATGTCGAAGTGGGCTATACCCAGAGTGAGAGTTACCAGCAGGGCACGCTGAATCTGTCGGGAGGCGCGGTAGCCCACGGTGGCGGCGTCACCTTGTCTCAGCCTTTGCAAAATACGCTTGTGCTGGTTGAAGCAAAAAATGCCCGTGGTGTGCGTCTGGAGAACCAGCCCGGTGTGGCTATCGATCGTGCCGGTTATGCGGTGATGACTTCAGCTATGCCTTATCGCCACAACCGAGTTGCCCTGCGTACCGAGGATATTGGTGCCGGGCTGGATGTACCGCTGGCCGCTAAAGATGTGGTGCCGACCTACGGTGCGATCACCCGAGTTACCTTTGAGACGCGCAGCGGTCAAAGTTTATTAATCCACTTGCAGGGAACAGAAGAGCGTTCACCGGCGATGGGTGCGGCGGTATTTAATGCGACCGGCAGCAATGTGGGCACCGTTGGCACCAACGGAAGCACCTTTGTTTCCGGCGTCAACAGCGATGAACGTCTACAAATTAAATGGGGCGACAGTGTCGCAGAAACCTGCTGGGTAACGTTACCGGCCATAGAGAGCCGCCAGACGGTGGGCTATCAGGAACTCAATCTCCCCTGCAGGACTCAATAAAAAGGATGCTTTCTATGGTTGCGCAGTTTATCCGTGGATTAACCTACTTCGGCTTCGCATTGATGATGGCGATGTTTAGTCTGTTTTCACCCAGTGCTCTGGCGCTTTCTTGCTCGGACGCATCAAGCGGATCGCTTTCCCAGGTCATCGCTCTGGATCAGGCAATCAGCGTTTCAACCGCAAACTTAACGCCAGGCACCATCCTGTGGCGCTCACCCAGCTACACCTCTACTTTCCAGTGCCGGGATAGCGAAAATTATCCAAAAGGTGAAAACGCCTACCTGTATTGGGACCCGGCCAGCCAGATGCAGGGCATTCACCCGTCAATTGAGGTAGGAGTCACCTGGCGCAGTATTGATATAAAACCCAGTTCCGGCAGCAGAACTGACGTTGGTCGGGGAACCGAATGTCGTGCGGCGTGGGGATTTTGGGGTTGGAGTTGGGGATGGGGCTGCCGACCGCCGGCGCAATCATTAACCGTGACCGTGACCTATTCTGTTTATATTAAAGCGACCGGTAGCGCTCCACCGGCTAACGGCCGTATTAACAATACAGGCCAATATGCTGTGTTTCAGGTTGACGGCTTTTATGGCCTGAACAGTACGCCCAACAGTAATTTTCGTGCTTACGTCACCGGGCTGGGGAACATTCGTTTTATCTCCTGTACCCCGCAGGTCAGTGTCGTGGCAAATAATGGCAACACGGTGAATTTTGGCACCATTCCGGCACGCCGAGCGGTGGCAGGCACCGTTGAAAAACAGATGCCCTTCTCGGTAGTGGCAAACTTAACCAACGCCGGGCAGGATTGTCAGGGGCAGGTGCTGGTTGCCAGCTTCAGTACCACTTCGCCTGTCAGCGGAACGGATATTATTTTGCCCAGCACCAACAGCGGCTTTGGGATCTCGATCTCGACGGCCAGCACACCGGGCAATTTTATTCCGTTTAATACCAGCGTGCCGCTGGGTTCAGTGAATGGCAGCGTGGTGCAGAACGATTTCATTGCCAGCCTACGCTGGCTGAATAATTCACCTCAAACAGGGACATTCAACGCCTCGGCGAATGTCGATGTCACCTTCAAATGACGGAATGACAGTTTATTAGCAGAGATCACATCGTCTGGTGATCCGGCGGACGCGCGCAGAAATCACGCTAAAAGGCGAGTCACTGTCTGCGATGCCGTCCGTCACCGGTTACAGGTTTCATCCCACTTACCATGACGGTGGTCTGAAATGAGTATGGAAGCGTTAAAAGCCCCCCCTCCGACCCTCTTATCGACTGTCACCAGTTCGTTCCTCTCATCCGATCGTGGCACTCGCCATGATGTTTCATGAGTTATAGTTTATAGAGGTAACCATTATCCTATCTCAAATAAGCATGTGATTACTCTGTAAGCCCGTTAGTGCCAATCAATGGCTAGAAATTAATAGTTTTAAACATCAGACATTCATTCATTTATGTGCATGACGTGCCCGTTTTGTGTGTATGCTTAATAAGGCAGGCGTGATGCGGCAGGTGCACAGGCCCTTCGAAGTCTCGGGGTGTATTCGTCGTCAACTGTCTGGCTGGTATTAAAGCTACGTGGAAAACCGGAACAAATAGCGGGCAGGTTCTGAAGTCGTCAGTTCGCTTCCGGCAAGCATTGATGGGCAGATAGGGGGGATTAGATGATGTCTGGGAAAAATATTTCGGGCTGGTGTAAAGGCTTTCTGCTATCAGGAATGATGATGGTAGTGATGCAGGGTGGCGCATTAGCCAGCGAGCAGCGAGCGGTCGTTGCCAGTGGCCAGGTCAACTTCATCGGTCAAATTTATGAGCCTGCCTGCCGGATTCAGGTCGAAACGAGTAACGTCTCCAGCGACTGTTTTCACCAGGGGGAAATGGCACATCAACCTATCAATGTCTCAAGCGGCGACGTACGCACATTCAATCAGAACCGCGCCCGAGCGCAATTGAGCTGGCTTGACAGTGCACAACGTCAGGGAATTTTGACCGTTAGCTATCGGTGAACCCCAGCAGTTTTCTTCCGGGGTATATGCCGTCTTACAATGGATTGTGATCGGCGCAGCGCCGCCGTAGATGAAAGCGGGCTGGAGATCCAACCCGCTCCGCCATTGACAGCGTGCGATTATCGCATGGTGACAAACTCTTCCGACCCGGTTGGGTGAATCGCTACCGTGTTATCAAAGTCTTTTTTCGTTGCGCCCATTTTCAGCGCCACCGCGAAGCCCTGTAACATCTCATCCATCCCGTAGCCGATGCCGTGGATACCGACGATCTTCTCTTCTTTACCTACGCATACCAGTTTCATCCGGCACGGCTGGCGATGTTGCGTGACGGCGGTATACATCGCGGTAAACGACGATTGATACACTTTCACCTGGTCGTCGCCAAATTTCTCACGCGCTTCCGGCTCGTTCAGGCCCACGGTGCCGATCGGCGGGTGGCTGAAGACCACTGTCGGTACATTGCTGTAGTCCAGATGCTCGTCCGGCTTGTTGTTAAACAGGCGCTCGGAAAGGCGGCGTCCGGCAG
This sequence comes from Erwinia piriflorinigrans CFBP 5888, assembly GCF_001050515.1. GTDB lineage: Bacteria > Pseudomonadota > Gammaproteobacteria > Enterobacterales > Enterobacteriaceae > Erwinia > Erwinia piriflorinigrans. The sequence goes on along the minus strand of NZ_CAHS01000022.1, from coordinate 192,314 downwards.
CAACCGCCACCGGGGTCAGTTCTACCGCTCCGGTGTTATCGCCGACCGCATAGATGCCCTTCACGTTAGTGTTTTGATACTTATCAACGTTGATATAACCCTTTTCATTCAGCTGCACGCCGGTCACGTCCAGGTTCAGGTTATCCGTCATTGGCTCACGGCCAATCGCCCAGACCAGACAGTCGACGGTCTGCTCTTTGCCGTTTTCCAACTTCAGGGTCAGGCTGCCGTCGGCGTTTTTAACAACCGCTTCCGGCGTGGATTCGGTATGCAGCGTTGGGCCTTCGCTGTTCATCACTTCAACCAGCGTCTCGACAATCAGCGGATCGAAACTGCGCAGCGGTGCGTGTTTACGCACGTACAGATGAGTTTCAGAACCCAGCGCGTTCAGTACCCCGGCGATCTCAACCGCGATATAGCCCGCTCCGACTACGGCAGTCCGTTTTGGCAGTGATCCCAGCTCGAAGAAACCGTCGGAGTTAATGCCGTGTTCGGCCCCAGGGATGGCTGGCAGAATTGGACGGCCGCCGGTGGCGATCAAAATATGATCGGCGGTAATTTTCTCGCCGTTCACCTCAACGGTGTGCGCATCAACAAAGCGCGCAAATCCTTTGATCACGTCCACCTTATTTTTACCCAGCACGTTATCGTACGAGGTATGGATACGGTCGATATAGGCGCTACGATTTTTGACCAGCACGTCCCAGTTAAACTGATTGACGGTGGTATCAAAGCCGTAGTCCGGGCCGTAGTTGTGGATAGCCTCGGCAATCTGTGCCGCATGCCACATCACTTTTTTCGGTACACAGCCAACGTTAACGCAGGTGCCGCCGAGATCCTTCGCTTCGATCAGCGCACATTTCTGTCCGTACATAGCCGCACGGTTAATGGAGGCGATACCGCCGCTGCCGCCGCCGATGGCAAGATAGTCATAATGTTTGGTCATCGAATGTCCCAATTATTTAAATGAAAAGATTCAGCTACCCGAGAGTTTAACGCCACTCGGGCAAAACCCGCAAAGATTGCGTCTATGATTGTGATAGGAAGGAAGCCGCCTGCCATTTCAGTGAGCAGTGCGGCGACGCAACTCTCTGACCGTTGTGCGCTAAACTGGGCAACGGCGGAGCGAAAAACTCCGGTGGCATACACAATTAACGGAGTCTGCTAATTATGCATTTGCAGTTTTTAGGAACCGGGGCCGGTACGCCAAGCCGTGAGCGTAACGTGACCAGCATCGCGCTGAATTTGCAGGGCGTGCGTAATGCGACCTGGCTGTTTGACTGTGGCGAAGGTACGCAGCATCAGATCCTGCGCACGCCGATCAAGCCCGGCAGGGTCGAAAAGATCTTTATCACCCATCTGCACGGCGATCATATCTTTGGCCTGCCGGGACTGCTGACCAGCCGCTCAATGAATGGCTGTCTGGAACCCTTGACGCTGTACGGGCCACCGGGGATAAAAACCTTCGTTGAAACCACCCTCAGCCTGAGCGGTTCCTGGCTGACTTTCCCACTGGAAATTATCGAAATTGGCGCGGGAGAGGTGTTTCAGGACGCGCATTTTCGCGTCACCGCCTATCCGCTTACCCATCCGGTAGAGTGCTACGGCTACCGCATTGACGAGTTCGATAAGCCCGGCGCGCTGGATGCACCGAAGCTGGCGGCACACGGCGTCCCGGCGGGGCCTTATTTCTATGACCTTAAGCAAGGGCGCAGCGTGACGTTGGATGACGGGCGCGTTATCAACGGCTGGGACTATGTGGGTAGCAAGATCAAAGGGCGCAGTCTGGCGATTTTTGGCGATACCGCCCCGACGGCAGCGGCAGTTGAGCTGGCTGCCGGGGTTGATGTCATGGTGCATGAAGCCACGCTGGAAGTGGCGATGGAGGAGAAAGCCAACGGGCGCGGTCACTCTTCGACGGTACAGGCGGCACGGGTGGCACAGCAGAGTGGGGCAAAAAAATTAATTATTACGCATCTCAGTTCACGCTATTTGCATCATGACTATGAGCGTTTGCTGGCGGAATGCCGGGCAGTATTCCCGCACACCGAAATGGCGCACGACTTTGCGCTGTTTACCGTGTAAAACGCGTGGCGGACGGCCGCAACCGGCGCGGGATCGGCAATGCGATCCCGCGCCGGTCGTCAGCGATTATTCCGGCACAATCCAGCTGACTTTGGTGTGGCCAGTTCCCGCCGGTACCAGCACTTTATGTAGCCACGGCAGCACGTTTTTCATCTGCTGCTCCAGCTTCCACGGCGGATTAATCACAATCATACCGGAAGCCGTCATGCCGCGCTGATCGCTGTCCGGGCGTACCGCCAGCTCTATCTGCAAAATACGGCGGATGCCGGTGGCTTCCAGTTCGTTACACATGCGCTTGATTTGCTGGCGCATAACCACCGGATACCACAGTGCGAACACCCCGGTGCTAAAACGTTTGTAACCTTCCTGAATGCTTTTAACCACGTCCTGATAGTCGCTTTTCATCTCATAGGGCGGGTCGATCAGGATCAAACCACGGCGCGACAGCGGCGGCAGTTTGGATTTCATCTGCTGATAGCCGTCGGCACGTTCGGTGCGTGCGCGGTCGTCTTTCAGAAATTCATTGCGCAGCAGTGGATAGTCGCTGGAGTGCAGTTCGGTCAGCTGCAATTTGTCGAATTCGCGCAGCAGGAAACGGGCAATCAGCGGTGATCCCGGGTAATAACGCAGCTTGCCGCCTGGATTAAGATTTTTAACCACGCCGATATAGGCCGCCAGCTCTTCCGGTATGTTTTCCTGCTGCCAGATACGGGCGATGCCTTCCAGATACTCTCCTGTGCGCTCCGCATGTTCGCCGCTAAGCTGGTAGCGCCCGGCTCCGGCGTGGGTATCGAGATAGAGATAAGGTTTATCTTTCTCATTCAGCGAACTGATAATCAGGCTTTGTACGGTGTGTTTAAGAACATCGGCGTGATTGCCAGCATGAAAACTGTGGCGGTAACTGAGCATTTTTATTTATCCTGTTGATTTTATAAGGTTTTAATTGATGGTGAATCAATTTTCACAATTATTACCCCACGGATTACCTACAGAACGGCGCACAGCAGCGGATGCAGGGAAAAGCATGAGAACCTTTTAAGGCGAGGGATTATATCAGGGATGAGCGCCGTATGGGCTGCCGTTCTTCAGCTTTTGCCAGGTAAAACGGCATTGAGTGAGTCAGGTCTTGCTGCGCTTTATCAATACCAGGATGAAATTTCTCTAGCTCGCCTGTCGAATAACGATTTCATCGGGTTCATGAGAGGTTTTGATAAGGATGTTATCTATCAAGGAATAAAGTCATGAGTCAGAATCACATCAAACTTGCTCAAAGCCAGATCAGTCTCGTCATTAACTGCCGATTAAAATCATTGTCAGAGTAAATAAATATAACGCTGTGCTTGCGAAGTACGGGGATGATATATGAAGGTTATTCTTATCAATGCCTTATGAAATAAATGAGGCGCTATTACAGTCAGTATATTGATACATCGAATCGTTACTCTGAATATATAAAGTTTGCGCTGATAATTTCCTCTTTAATTAACGTTGAAGCTATCCCTTATGAAAAGGTTCGGAAAGCCAGTTCATCGTGTGGCCAGAAGAACGATATGGCGGGAGTCGATCCCCTGGCCCAAGTGAAGGTCAACAGCAGCGGTCGGAAAAACCCTAAGGCTTGTCACCACAAGTTATCAAGGCTGTGGAAAATACTTGGCAGCCTGAAGGCTGTCCGTTCCAACCGTTATCCACTTCGTGCCATTAAATGAACCCTCTGAGAATTCACTTTGCTAGCGGCTGTAACACCGGATAAGTGAAGAACAGCAGGTGCAACATATTAAAGGAAAAATGCATTAGAGTAGCGACCCAGAGCCGACCGCTCCACATCCATGCCAAGCCATAGATTATCCCGGCAAGCGTCGCAAACAGCACCAGCAGCAGGCCGCCAGAAAAATGCGCACAGCCGAATAGCAGTGCGGCAATCAACAGGGCTGGCTTATCGCCGAGCAGTTTGCTGAGTCGCTGCTGAACATAGCCGCGAAACAGCGCTTCTTCCGCCATCGAGACAAAAAACAGATTGGCCAGCATAAAGGCGCCCAGCCACTCCGGCAGATGCGGCTCCACCTTTATCCCCCCGGCAAGGGTCGCTGCCAGCAGCAGCAGCGGCATGGACATCAGCAGAACCAACCACCACACCGGGTTAGACGGGGCCTTTGCCGGGCGCTGTAACAGGCCGGGCAGGGCGGCCAGCAGTAGAAACGGGATCAGGGCTTTATCCAAGTTGTAATAGAAGGTAAACGGTGCGCTCTGCGGCCCGGCCTGTACGCCGGAAACGATCGGCAGATTATGGAAGCCGGGGATAAGATGCAGCATCAGAGCGACCGCGCAGGCGACCAGAATAAACTCCCCGGCCAGAGAAAATGGCCCAGGTTTTTTTTGCCAGCGACAATAAAGGGCGACAATGCCGATTAACACCAGTGCGATGATACCGGGCGCTAACAATGTCTGGTTACTGATAGCCAGTCCCAGCGCGACCAACAGCAGAATCATTGCGCCGCGCTGATAGAGGGGCAGCAGCAGCAGTGAGGCTGCCAAAACATACCACATAGATACACTCCCTGTTTGTAATGAAATCGTAGGGGATTTTAGGACGTGGCAGTATGCAATGCCCCTTTATAAGTGGCAAATCGTAAAGTGCCTAAAATGCAACAGAAACAGTGAATAGGGTAGCCTACGCACCGCAGCATTGATTTTCACGCCACTTACCCCCATGTTAAACGGATTGCCCATACAATGATTAAAGGACTGCGCTATGACCAATCCGTTACTCTCCTCTTTTACGCTCCCCCCTTTCTCTGCCATTAAACCTGAACATGTGGTGCCTGCCGTGACAGAGGCGCTGGATAAATGTCGCGCAGCGGTGGAGAAGGTGGTGGCCCAGGGAGCTCCCTACAGCTGGGATAACCTGGTGCAGCCTTTAGCGGAAGTGGATGACCATCTCAGCCGTCTGTTTTCACCGGTCAGCCATCTTAATTCGGTAAAAAACAGCCCGGAACTGCGTCAGGCCTATGAACAAACGCTGCCGCTGCTGTCTGAATACAGCACCTGGGTAGGTCAAAATGAGGGGCTGTATCAGGCTTATCGCGATCTGAAAGAGGGCGATAACTATGCACCTTTGGATATTGCGCAGAAAAAAGCGGTAGATAACGCCCTGCGTGACTTTGAGCTTTCCGGGATCGGGCTATCGAAAGAGAAACAGCAGCGCTATGGCGAAATTGCCGCGCGCCTGTCGGAGCTTGGCTCCACCTACAGTAACAACGTGCTTGATGCCACGATGGGCTGGAGCAAACTGATTGTGGACGAGAGTGAGCTTTCCGGTATGCCGGAGAGCGCGCTGGCGGCGGCGAAAGCCCAGGCTCAAGCCAAAGAACAGGATGGCTGGTTACTGACGCTGGATATTCCAAGCTATCTGCCGGTAATGACCTACTGCGACAACCAGGCGCTGCGTGAAGAGCTATATCGCGCCTATTCGACCCGCGCCTCCGATCAGGGGCCGAACGCCGGTCAGTGGGATAACAGCGCGGTGATGGCAGAAGAGCTGGCACTGCGCCATGAACTCGCCCAGCTGCTCGGTTTTGCCTCTTACGCCGACAAATCGCTGGCGACCAAAATGGCGGAAAACCCGGCACAGGTGACCGATTTCCTTAGCGACCTGGCGAAGCGCGCCCGCCCACAGGCCGAGCATGAGCTGGCCCAGCTGCGCGCCTTTGCCAAACAAGAGCACGGCGTTGATGAGCTGCAACCCTGGGATCTGACCTATTTTGGTGAAAAGCAGAAGCAGCATCTTTACGCCATCAGCGATGAGCAACTGCGCCCGTACTTCCCGGAGCAGCGTGCGCTGGGCGGCCTGTTCGAGGTGGTGAAACGCATCTACGGCATTACCGCCAAAGAGCGCCACGATGTTGATGTTTACCATGCGGACGTGCGTTTCTTCGACCTGTTCGACGAAAGCGGCGAGCTGCGCGGCAGTTTCTACCTTGACCTGTATGCGCGCGAGAACAAGCGCGGCGGGGCGTGGATGGATGATTGCGTAGGCCAGATGCGCAAAGCCGATGGCAGCCTTCAGAAACCGGTCGCCTACCTGACCTGCAACTTTAACCGCCCGGTGAGCGGCAAGCCTGCGCTGTTTACCCATAATGAAGTGACGACCCTGTTCCATGAGTTCGGCCACGGCCTGCACCATATGTTGACGCGCATTGAAACCCCGGGCGTGTCCGGTATTAACGGCGTGCCCTGGGATGCCGTTGAGTTGCCAAGCCAGTTTATGGAAAACTGGTGCTGGCAGCCGGAGGCGCTGGCGTTTATCTCCGGTCATTATGAAACGGGTGAACCGCTGCCGCAGGAGTTGCTGGACAAAATGCTGGCGGCTAAGAACTATCAGGCGGCGCTGTTTATCCTGCGTCAGCTGGAGTTCGGCCTGTTTGACTTCCGCCTGCACGCCGAGTTTGACCCGGCTAAAGGTGCGCAGATCCTTGATATGCTGAAAGAGATTAAAAAACAGGTTGCCGTGATGCCTGGACCAGAATGGGGCCGCTTCCCACATGCCTTTAGCCATATCTTTGCCGGAGGCTACGCGGCAGGGTACTACAGCTATTTGTGGGCCGATGTACTGGCGGCAGATGCCTGGTCGCGCTTCGAAGAGGAGGGGATCTTCAACCGTGAAACCGGGCAGTCCTTCCTGGATAACATCCTGACGCGGGGCGGGTCCGAAGAGCCAATGGCGCTATTCCGCCGTTTCCGAGGTCGTGAACCCAAGCTGGACGCGATGCTGGAACATTACGGTATTAAAGAACAGGGCAGCGAAGGATAAGTCATCAGTGAACATCTGTTTGTTAGATGAATCAGGCGCCGGAGACGGCGCCTTATCTGTTTTAGCCGCCCGCTGGCAGCTGGAACACGACGACAGCGCGCTGATGGCACTGGTTCTGACGCCACAGCATCTTGAGTTGCGCAAGCGTGATGAGCCTAAACTCGGCGGCATATTTGTTGATTTTGTCAGTGGGGCGATGGCGCATCGACGTAAATTTGGCGGTGGCCGGGGCGAAGCGGTGGCAAAAGCCGTTGGCATCAAAAGTGGCTATCTGCCGGATGTGGTCGATGCCACGGCGGGGCTGGGGCGCGATGCCTTTGTGCTGGCGGCGCTCGGCTGCCGTGTGCGGATGTTAGAACGCAACCCGGTGGTGGCGGCGCTGCTCGATGATGGTTTACGCCGTGGCTATGCGGATGCCGAAATCGGCCCCTGGCTGCGCGACAAGCTGACGCTGCTGCACGCTTCCAGCCTGTCGGCGCTCACCGATATCACGCCGCCGCCGGACGTGGTGTATCTTGATCCGATGTACCCACACAAGCAAAAAAGTGCGCTGGTGAAAAAAGAGATGCGCGTATTCCAGTCGCTGGTGGGGGCGGATGACGATGCGGATGGGCTGTTGCAGCCCGCGCGGACTTTGGCGAAGAAGCGCGTAGTGGTGAAGCGCCCGGACTACGCGCCGCCGTTAGCGGGCATCAATACGCCAAATGCGGTGACCACCAAAAGTCACCGATTTGATATCTATGCCCCGCTCACCCCGTGAGACAGGCCCGTCATGTCTGGGTTAGTCGTCGTCGTCGTCATTCAGTGGGACGATCAGCATATCAACATGAATCGTGTTGATCAGCTGGCGCGCCGAGGACATCAGCTTGCTCCAGAAATCCTGGTGATGGCCGCAAACCACTAAATCAACCTGATACTGCTTGATCGCATCGACCAGCACCTGACCGAGATCGCCGCTGCCGCTTAACGTTTCTGCAATGGGATAACCGGCGCTTGTCGACAGCTCGGTCAGGGCGCTGTGCGTCTCTTGGGACAGCCGCTTCTGCATATCGCCGAGGTTAACGTCAATCAGCCCGGTATACAGATCTGAATAGTTCACATCAACGTGGATCAACGAGACTTTCGCGTTGTAGGGGCGTGCCATTGATACGGCTCTGTCGACCAGCAGCTTGCTTTCAGGTGAAAGGTCGACGGCAATCAAAATGTGTTTATAGGACATATTTTTACTCCTGTGCGGGTGAGTGCTGACAGGCAGTATAGCGAAAATGTTGCCAATTGTTGTGGTGTAGCTCAGCCTTTATGCAAGGGAGTGCAATATCATCCTCCGACTATTTGATTGCAGATAGCGACATCACGCTGGAAAAAAAATAAACAGATCTTCTACACTGATCATTGACGGTGGCAATCGCCTTTTTTCCCGTCAATCGGTTTGCAACAATATGCGCAGTAGTCAAGGTAGGCGGTATCATCGTCAGGTGCTTCACGTATCTGTGCGATGAATGGGGCGGGAGGGAGATGATGATCAGCACCGTTTCGTTATTCTGGGCTCTTTGTTTCGTCTGTGTCATCAATATGGCACGCTATTACTCTTCTCTGCGTGCACTGCTGGTGGTGCTTCGTGGCTGCGATCCGCTGCTTTATCAGTATGTGGATGGGGCCGGATTCTTTACTTCTCATGGGCAGCCGAGTAAGCAGGTGCGGCTGATAGGCTATATCTGGGCGCAGCGCTATCTTGATCACCACGATGATGAGTTTATCCGCCGCTGTCAGCGGGTTCGTGGGCAATTTATGTTAACCAGTGCGCTTTGTGGGTTGGTAACGGTCGGCCTGATCGGGCTGGCCATCTGGCACTGACATTGGGGAAAAAAAAATGCCAGTCACATGGGTGACTGGCATCCGATTAACGTTCGCTCTTGCACATCAGATCAGTTTCAGCGCCAGCCAGTACAGGCAACCAGAAAGCAAAATCGAAATCGGCAGGGTAAAGACCCAGGCCAACAGGATATTCTTGATGGTGCGTCCCTGTACGCCGCCGCCGTCGACCAGCATGGTGCCCGCTACGGAGGAGGAGAGAACATGAGTCGTCGATACCGGCATCCCGGTATAGCTGGCTACCCCAATCGATACTGCCGCCGTCATCTGCGCAGACATCCCCTGAGCGTAAGTCATCCCTCTCTTGCCGATTTTCTCACCGATGGTGGTGGCAACACGACGCCAGCCAACCATTGTACCCAGCGACAGCGCTAAGGCTACGGCAACAATAATCCATATCGGGGCATACTCAACGGTATTCAGCAGATCGCCCTTCAGTTTGGTCAGGAAACGTTTGTCGTCAGACGAGGTTCCCGGCAGCTTGGCCGCTTTTTCTGCGGTATCCGAAATGCACATCAGCAGGCGACGCAGCTGGCTGCGCTGCTCCACGTTCAGAGCATCATAGCTGGAGAGGTTGTTCAGCAGCCCCTGTGCCAGATGGATAGCAGGCAGCGCGCGTGCCGCATCACAGTGGAACTCATGCGGCGCGGAAGGAACCTGTTCCGGCGTCGGCAGCGCAGGGGGAGACATCTCGATAACCTGCTTCAGAGAAGAGGCATGCTGCTGGTAATACTGTTCCAGGTGGTTGACCGCATCGCGTGTGCGGGTGATGTCATAACCGCTGGAGTTCATATTGACCACGAAACCAGCGGGTGCCACGCCGATCAGCACCAGCATAATCAGGCCGATACCTTTCTGACCGTCGTTTGCACCGTGCGAATAGCTGACGCCAATCGCCGAGACAATCAGGGCAATACGCGTCCAGAACGGCGGCTTTTTCTTGCCGTCGAGCTTTTCACGCTCTGCTGGCGTCATATGAATACGCCGACGTTTTTTATTCCCGCTCCAGTGGCGACGCAGGATATACACCAGACCACCCGCGATGACTAAGCCAACGATCGGTGAAATAACCAGCGACATAAAGATACCGATCATTTTGGGGATGTTCAGCGCATCCACCACCGAGGTGCCAGTCAGCAACGCGTTGGTGAGGCCGATACCAATGATGGCACCAATCAGGGTATGGGAACTGGAAGCCGGTAAGCCAAAATACCAGGTGCCGAGATTCCAGATGATGGCGGCAAGCAGCATGGAAAAGACCATAGCCAGCCCGTGCGCCGATCCGACGTTAAGCAGCAGGTCGGTGGGTAGCAGATGGACAATCGCGTAAGCCACGCTTAAACCGCCCAGCAGTACACCAAAGAAATTGAAAACTCCCGCCATGACGACCGCTAACTGCGAGCGCATTGCACGGGTGTAGATCACGGTAGCTACCGCGTTGGCCGTATCGTGGAAACCATTGATGGCCTCATAAAATAAGACAAACAACAGAGCAAGTATCAATAACAGGCCGGTATTTAAATCGAGACCAGCAAACAGATGTAGCATAAGCGTTACGCCATTTTGGAGGACATGAACGCGGCGCATTATCAGCGACAAACCGCACCCGGGGAAAGGGAAATATAGACTTTTTTTGACATTAATGCGTCAGTAAAGTGACGATTGCTGATGAAATTATTTTTAAATCATAAAGTTAAAAAAAAGTTTTGTCGCTGTTTTGGCATGAAGCTGGTATCCCTGCCGCCAACTCACTACAATCAGCGCTTTTACGGCCTGGCGTGGAGTGTGTGGTGGAAAAGTTTGACGTTATCGTAATTGGAGCCGGTGCGGCTGGCCTGTTTTGTGCGGCCGAGGCCGGGCAAAAAGGGCGGCGTGTGCTGCTGATCGATAACGGCAAAAAAGCCGGCCGTAAGATCTTGATGTCTGGCGGTGGGCGCTGTAATTTCACCAACCTCTATACTGAACCGTCTGCCTATTTGTCGCAAAACCCGCATTTTTGCAAATCTGCGCTGGCGCGTTATACCCAGTGGGATTTTATCGACCTGGTTAACCGTCATGGCATCGCCTGGCATGAAAAGACCCTCGGCCAGCTATTTTGCGATGATTCGGCACAGCAGGTGGCCGATCTACTGTTGAAAGAGTGTGAAGCCGGGCAGGTGATGCTGCGCCTGCGTAGTGAGGTGCTGGCTGTCACGCGCGATGCCATCGGCTATACGCTGGAGCTGAACGGCGCACAGGTGCAGGCGGAAAAACTGGTGATCGCCAGCGGGGGCCTGTCGATGCCGGGCCTGGGGGCATCGCCGTTCGGCTACAAGGTCGCGGAACAGTTTGGTTTAAAGGTGTTCCCGACCCGCGCCGGACTGGTGCCGTTCACCCTGCATAAACCTTTGTTGGAACAGTTGCAGGCCCTTTCTGGCGTGTCGGTGCCATCGACGATCGCCGCCGAAGACGGCACGGTCTTTAAAGAAGCGCTGCTGTTTACCCATCGTGGCCTGTCGGGGCCGGCAGTATTGCAACTGTCCAGTTACTGGCAGCCGGGGGAGTTTATTACGATAAACCTGTCGCCCGTGCAGGATATTGATGTGTTCCTGAACGACGAGCGCCGCGCTCACCCTAATCAAAGCCTGAAGAATACCCTCGCCAAGCTGCTGCCGAAGCGTCTTGTTGAGTGCCTACAGCTGCTGGGTATGATCCCCGAATGCACCCTGAAACAGCTGAACAGCCGCCAGCAAATTGAACTGGCCAGCGCCCTGCACCAGTGGCGCGTGCAGCCAAACGGCACCGAAGGCTATCGTACCGCCGAGGTGACGCTTGGCGGCGTCGACACCAGCCAGCTGTCGTCTAAAACGATGGAAGCACGCGATGTCCCCGGACTGTACTTCATTGGTGAAGTGGTTGATGTCAGCGGTTGGCTGGGGGGCTATAATTTCCAGTGGGCGTGGAGCTCGGCCTGGGCTTGCGCGCAGGCGTTGTGAGGTATACCGATCTGAAGCACGAACCTGAACGATTATGTTGGGCCAACATGATGGCGGCTGGGTAGCACAGGGTGATGAGCGGAACCCGCGTTATTTCCGCAACTTGTCATTTGATACGTCCAGACCAGCCGCAACCCTCAGGCCGCGCTACGCACCCGGCGCTTCACTGACAGCATATAACCCGCTGCGCAGCAGATAGCGATAAACCACGGGATCAGCTTGACCAGTGTCGAATCACTACCGCTTAGCAGCTGCAAATTGTTAACCACCAGAATAATGGTGATCGACATCGCGGATAATGCAATCAGCGGTGCCCAGAATACCTGCCAGGCACTGTAATCATGTATCGCTTTGCGGCGAAAGAACACGATGACGGCGGCGGATACCCCCACTTGGAGTACCAGAATCGACAGCGTCGCAATCGCCGATCCGAAGGCAAAAATCTGCGCCATTGGGTCGATGCCAACGCTGCCCATTCCCGCCAACAGCAGCAGCAGGATGACGCTGTGGAGGTGGCTGGCGTTATGCGGCGTGCCGTTAGTCGGGTGGGTGCTACACAGTTCTTTCCAGATAAGGCCATCACGGCTGATACTGAAAATATAGCGTGAAATATTGTTGTGGAAAGCCAGCGATGCCGCAAACAGGCTGGTGATCAGTAGTACCGCCATCGTATCGACCGCCCACTGGCCAACATATTGACGGGTAATATCAAAGATGAAATTGCCGGGGTCCTGCCGCGCAATTTGCACCAGCCGGTCGAAATCATAGGCCTGCACCAGCGACCAGCTGGTAAAGCAGAAGAAGGCGGTAATAATCAGCAGGGCGCAGACGGTGGCTCGCGGTACGGTTTTATGCGGATCGCGGCACTCTTCCGCGTAGATTGCCGTTGACTCAAAGCCGATAAATGAAGCGATAGCGAACACAAAAGCGATGCCGAGATTGCCGTGCATAAACACCGAAGGCTCAAACGAACTGATATTCAGCGGCCCGTTCTTTTTCACCAGCAGCATCACGTCAGTCAGTAACACAATCGCCACCTCTGCCAGCATCAGCACGCCCAGCAGTTTACCGCCGACCTCCACCCGCTTAATGCCCAGCACCCAGGCAATCACCACAAACAGCATACTGAGCAGCCACCACGGGACCTGCGCGCCGAGGTGCTGCTGCAAAAAGAGCTGGGTGAAGAAGCCAAGCATCGCCACCACGGCGGTCTGTACCGAAAAATAGGCAATCAGCGCCACGACAGATGCCGCAGCGCCGCAGTTTTCGCCCAGCCCCTTTGAAATATAGGTATAAAAAGCGCCCGAATCACTGACGTGGCGGCTCATTGCGATATATCCCACCGAGAAAACCATCAGGATGGCACAGGCCATAATGTAGATGACGGGAATGCCGCCGCCGTTACCGGTAAAAATGGCCACCGGCAATCCGCCGACCACCCCGGTCAAGGGAGATGCCGCAGCCACAACAAAGAACACCAGAGAAAATAAGCCGAGAGAATTTTTTCGTAAACCGGACGAGTTGCTCATTGCCAGCACCTTAGTTGTCAGTGAAAGAGGCTCGCAAGAGGTCTACTGAGCCACGAGACGGACTGGCATCATTTATCAGCAATGGCGGACACGGATAGAAAAAATCGGACAGTGCAGTGGTGCAACGCATGCACTTTTTAGGTGCCGATCGGCGATAAGCTGGCGCTCACTTTCGCCGTTAGTGACAACGAATACGATCGTTCCAGGCTGCCCGCAGCGTGCGACGCTGATAGTCCAGCGGCGTGGTGCTGACCAGTTTTTTGAATTCGCGCAGAAAATGAGACTGATCGCTGAATCCAAGATCCAGGGCGAGGTCGGAGCAGGACAGGTCGCCGGGCAGATGCAGATTATTTAACGCGGCCTGGCAGCGCATCATACGTCCGAATGTCTTTGGGGACATACCGGTATCCTGGCGAAACTGGCGCTGGATAGTGCGGCAGGTATAACCACTTAATGTCGCCAGCTGTTCAACGCGGATATTTCCCTTATGCTGCATGATTGTTTGGATGACCGAGCGGGTGACCGCCGAGGATTTACGCACCAGTCGCGGGGTAAACCAGGTATTAAACAGCGCGATCTGCTGCGAAAATAGCGCAGTATGCAGGATTTGTTCACAGGCGTGACGCGCGTCCGGCACCACATCAAAAAAATCAAATTCGTCATCGGTCAGTTCACAGGCCGTCACATCAAGAAAATCTGGCATCACGCCGGGTGCAAAGCGTACACCGAAATAGCGATGGTTACAGAACAGCGCTGCGCTGCGCGCCTCCAGCGTGGTTCCGCAGACTCTCGCCACGGGCCGTACCGCATCACAATCAAAAATGATATCCACGCAGCCGTCCGGCACGGCCAGCGTCATGCTGGCCGACGGTGCCACTTGAAAACTGTAGAAGTGGGAAATGGCCGGGTGGTTGCCGGGTATCAATGAATAATGCTGTGCCGCGCTGAGGACAAACCAGGGCTGTTCGGGATGGATCTCTGCACGATGAAGCGGATGCATGGCATGTGACATAGGCGAGTCCTGCAAATGAGATGACTCACTGGTGATGCAATCCGGGTGCCATTTTTTATTCGCTGATATCGCCGCGTGTCGCAAATCTTCAATACAGTCCGCTTTGCCGGGCGTTATTTTCAATCCGTATCGCAGCGTTTAATAAGATGTAACTCACTCATTTAACGGGGTAATCGGCATGTCTGACTCGACTAAAATTGATTTTATCTATCTTTCAGAACAGGACATGATCCGCGCCGGGGTAACGGATATGCCAGCCTGTGTGGACACGATGGAAGAGATGTTTGGCCTGCTCTGGCAGGGGGACTACCGCATGGCGGGTTCAAACAATGACTCGCACGGCGCGATGGTGACGTTCCCGGAAAACTCCCCGTTCCCAACCATGCCGAAGCCGACGGCCGACCGCCGCTTAATGGCGATGCCAGCCTATCTCGGCGGCAGCTTCTGTACCGCCGGGGTGAAGTGGTACGGCTCTAATATTGCTAACCGGGAGAGAGGGCTGCCGCGCTCGATTCTGATGTTCACCCTGAATGATGTGGAAACCGGAGCGCCGCTGGCGCATATGTCGGCCAACCTGCTGTCGGCGTACCGTACCGGCGCGATACCCGGCGTTGGCGCGCGTCATCTGGCACGTAAGGACTCGAAGGTGGTTGGTCTGCTGGGGCCGGGGGTGATGGGTAAAACCGTGATTGCCGCTTTTATCGCCGTTTGCCCGGAGATCGACACCATTAAGGTCAAAGGACGCGGCAAACAGAGCCTGGACTCCTTTATCTCTTGGGTCACGGTCACTTACCCACAAATCACCTCGATTGAAATTGTCGACAGCATTGAAGAGGTGGTACGTGGCTCCGATATTGTCACCTACTGCAATTCGGGTGAAGTGGGCGATCCGGCAACCTATCCGTTGGTGAAGCGGGAATGGGTTAAGCCTGGCGCATTCCTGGCGATGCCGGCGTCATGCAACATTGACGAGGGCATGGAACAGGCTGACGTGCGCAAGGTGCTCGACAATACGGGGCTTTATCATGCCTGGTTTGAGGAGGTGCCGAAGCCGGCTCACCATACTATCCCGGTGATCGGCGTGCGCTTTATGGACATGGTGGCGGAAGGGAAGATGACACATGAACAGCTGGAAGATATCGGCAAGATTATCGCTGGTGATGCTCCCGGTCGTCTGAACGACGAAGAGATCATCATGATGTCGGTCGGTGGTATGCCGGTTGAGGACGTGGCCTGGGGCACCGTGGTATATCGCAACGCATTGGAAAAAGGCATCGGCGTGAAGCTGAATCTCTGGGAATCTCCCGTATTAAGCTAACCCATCAGGAAAACATGATGACCCACATTATTAAAGTCAAAACAGGCTCCGTCCTCGAAGAGCAGGCGAGCTACTCACGCATCGTGGCGGTGGATAACTGGATTTTTGTTTCCAATACCGCCGGGCGTCATCCCCAGACCAAAATTATCCCGGAGGATGTCAGTGAGCAGACTCACCAGGTATTTGCCAATATCGCGCAGGCGCTGGCTGCCGTTGATGCTTCTCTTGCTGATGTGGTGATGTCACGGGTATTTATTCAGGACCCACGGGACGTGCAGACGGTGATGGCGATTATTGGCGAGAAGTTTCGCGGCGTCGACCCGGCAACCACCGTTACCTGCCCGCCGCTCGGCTCTACCGTTTATAAGGTCGAGCTGGAGGTGACGGCCTGGCGCGGGGCGGCAACGGCAGACGTGCAAAAAATAACTCTTGCTCTTTAACATGGATTAACAAGGTCACTATGGCTCCTGCAATCAATCCGGTTCAGACCGCATCGACCTTTCCTTCTGCCACCACCGTTGTGGTGATTGGCGGCGGGATCGTCGGACTCACGGCCGCATTGACGCTGGCTGAACGTAATATCCCCGTGGTGCTGCTGGAGAAAGGGCGTCTTGCGGGGGAGCAGTCTTCGCGCAATCTCGGATGGGTGCGCAAAACCAGTCGCGTAGCCGAAGATATCCCGCTGGCGCAGGCATCTGACCGCCTGTGGGCAGACATGCCGCAGCGCACCGGTTGTGATGTTGGCTATCGCCAGGCTGGCATTATGTTTATTGCCCGCACTCCGGCGCAGATGGCGATGCATGAAAGCTGGCTGAAATCAGTGGCGCATCTCGGTCTGGATTCGCATCTGCTGAGCGCAAATCAAATTGCGCAACGGGTGCCGGGAGGACGCGGCGCATGGGCTGGTGGCATCTTTACGCCTTCGGATGGTCGAGCGGAGCCAACGCTGGCCGCCAGTGCGATTGCCAACGCGGCAATCGCAAAGGGCGTGACGATAGTTGAGAATTGTGCGGTACGTTCGCTGGTGACCTCCGGCGGCAAGGTGAGCGGCGTTGTCACAGAAAAAGGTGAAATCAGCTGTGAACAGGTGCTGCTGGCCGGGGGGCTGTGGTCACGGCGTTTTCTCGGCAATCTCGGCATCTCGCTTCCCACGCTGCCACTGATCTGTTCGGTGCTACGTACCACGCCGATGGAGGGGCCAACGGATATCGCGGTAGGCGCTCCGGACTTCTCATTCCGCAAGCATTGTGACGGTGGCTTTATTATTACCCAGCGTGGCGCGCTGGATGCTTCTCTGACCCTCGACCATTTGCTGATTGGATCGCGCTATCTGGCGCAGCTGCGCGCCCAGCGTAGTTTCTTACGCATTTCGCTGGGCAAAAATTTCCTGCGCGATTTGGCACTGCCGCGCCGTTGGGCCGCTAATAAACGCTCACCGTTCGAATGCGTACGCACGATGGATCCACCGGCGAATTTAGCGTTGAACGCCGAAGCGATGGCGAATCTGATGAGCGCCTGGCCTGCGTTTGAGAACGCTAAAATTGCCGATGCCTGGGCCGGAGTGATTGACGTGACGCCGGACTCTAATCCGGTGATCGGCCCGGTAGCGCGCATGCCGGGACTGACGCTGGCAACCGGTTTTTCAGGACATGGGTTCGGAACTTCCCCGGCTGCCGGACAGCTGGCGGCGGATATCGTTTCCGCCTGTACACCGATAATTGATCCCAGACCTTATTGCTTCACGCGCTTTTAACCTCTGCTCGTTTTACCTTTATTGTCAGCCAGAATCGCCACGTTGCGACCTGGCTGATATACCCGCCCGCGACCTATCTTTAGATATTGCTTCTATGTTTCCCCTCTTATTTTTTTAACCTGTCGCTTCCCTCTAAACTGACCAGCCTTCATTTTTTCTTATGCAGTTGTGTTGAGTTCGGGTGAGGGTGGGTAAAGGGAAAAGAACGGCGAAGAGGCTTTGAGAGGTTAGGCTAATTATTTTAATAATATTAAAATCTATTTTTATCTCTTTAATAAATTCCATAAACACTTTAAATACAATCACTTAAACTTCATTTGTTTATTATTTTGTTATTTTTTTTATGGGTGGTTGTTTGCCCTTCTGTCTCAACTTAATATGGCCTGACTTTTCAAGTTAATCAATGGCTTATTTTTTTAAGAATCGCAGAAGGCTTTCTCATGCATGTTATTAGTGACTGTCGTTATTTCGAACTTGCAGTAAATTCAGTTTTTTTAAATGAAAATAAGGTGAGTCGCGAGCACGAAAAGCTGGTTGTTGTCGATATGCGCTATCTGACATACCCCGAAGAAGCCTTGAAGCAGATAATGAACTTCTCGAATTTATTTATCGGTCAGCATTTTGTCGTGGTCGGTAATAGTTCACTGTTTCCGTCAGATTTCTATGACAGTCATTTTTTTATCGATGCCAACGTGTGCATCACTGATTTTATTTATCAGTTACTGAAGTTGTCGCGGAAAAAAATCACCTTAGATCAATATAGTGCCAAGCTGACAGGACTGATCAACTACAAGGATAACTCCCAGGGTATCTTACTGACGAATATGGAAAGAAAAATCAGGTCAATGGTATTTAAAAATTTGCCTGTAGCGAACATGGCTTCGCGACTGATGCTGAGTCATAAAACGGTTTACTCCCATCTCAACAACATGAAAACCAAATACCAGGCGCACTCGTTGAGTTTTCTCTATCTCAAAATCCAGAATGGCGAGCTGCCGAAAAATAACAGAAGAGCGCGTTAACGCACTGTGCCTGCATAGTCTTGAACCGTCTATAAAACGAGTCCGTTTTTTCCAACCTGTGAGGTGAGCCATGCTCGCCGTTGATCGGCAGCATACGACCGGAAGAAGGCGACCCAAGAGCAGGTCGCCGGATATGCTTATTTGATGCAGGTTTATGCGCCTCTCTGGCTCATTATCTGTACAGTAAAATCAGAAATCCGCTTTTAACACCACGCGGAAGTTAGCCTTACCTTCGCGCACATGCTCCAGCGCTTGATTGATTTGCGACATGGGGAAGAACTCAACCTGTGGCGCGATATCACGGCGCGATGCCAGCTTGAGCAGCGAGCGCAGTTGGCCAGGAGAGCCGGTAGATGAGCCGGTCAAGGCTTTATCACCCGAGATCAAATCAAATGCACCCACCTGGAAGGGTTTCATCACCGCGCCAACGGTATGGAATTTGCCTTTCGGTGCCAGCGCATCAAAGTACGGCTTCCAGTCGAGATCCACGGCGACGGTACTTAGGATAAGATCGAAACGTCCAGCCTGAGCATTAAGGGCTTCCGGGTCACGGCTATTTATCACCTCGTCGGCACCCATATCCAGGATGGACTGTTTTTTATGCGGGGTAGAGCTAAACGCGACCACCTCCGCTCCCATTGCATGCAGGATCTTGATAGCGATATGACCCAGACCGCCAATGCCGATCACCCCGACGCGGCTGGTGGCGGTGATATTGCTCATCAGCAGCGGTTTGAATACCGTAATGCCGCCGCACAGCAGCGGGCCGGCAGTCGCGGCATCAAGGCTTTCCGGCAGAGGGATGACCCATTGCCAGTCGGCACGCATTTTGTTGGCGAAGCCACCGTTGTTAAGCACGGTCGGGGTGCTGCCCTGTTGGCAGTTGACCTGCTCACCGTTAATGCAGGCATCACAATGCTGGCAACTTTTCGCCGTCCAGCCAATACCAACGCGCTGTCCCAGCGACAGCCCTTTATCTTTTGCCGCCTCACCGAGCGCTGAAACGCGGCCAATCACTTCATGACCGGCGATGGTCGGATAGCGGGAAATTCCCCATTCATTGTCGATCATCGACAGATCGGAGTGGCAAACACCGCAGTATTCGACTTCGACTTCAACTTCTTCAGCAGATAACGCTTCGGCTTCAAACTCATAAAGCTCCAGCGCCTGCCCGGCTTTCATTGCCGCATAGCTTTTAATTTTCATCGATATCTCATTATCCGGTTGTGTTCAGCCATTGAGTGTAGCGGCTCAGAGGCGTAACCGGAAATCTCGCCACACAAACGGTTAAGCCACTATTCGGCGGGGTGTGCTAAAAAACTGCTATAAAATGAATAGCTTGAAGTGTGATTTACAGGTTTTTTTCACAGATAAATAGCGGGACCGTATGCGAGTAAATCAGCCAGCTATGGTTGCCATAAGGCTTTATCTCCAGCGTATGGGGAGTGCCCTCATCAATAAAAAAGGTCGGTAGCCAGGCTCTTTCTTTATCAGCAGGTAAAGTCATTTGTGGTGAGTTGATAATATGCCCAGACTTCAGCCGATAAAAATCTTCATCCCTATCGTAGGTAAAACTGACCGTTTTACTTAAATAACCCGCAATATCATGGCCTTCATACAGGACTCCAGAGAGAGACAGGGTTCCGTCTCCGCCATTTAACTGTTGTGCCGCTACCAGATTCAGCCTGTCGGCGTTTCTTTTGATGGAAACCTCTCCCCGGCAGTTTATCTTCTGCTCGCTACTTTGCTGGTGAGTGACGATAACGGCTGTGGCAATAATGACGACGATCAGCAGTGGGAATACTAGCAGCCTATTCATCAATCATATTTCCTATGTAATAGTCAGAGTGGCACCAAGAGTTCTCTTTTTCCAGTAGTGGATTCTGACAGATAAAAACAGAGGCTCTGTCAGCATTTTTATAGGTTGTGATATAAAAATATCGGTTCGCCTGGCAGGAGATATTTAGCACGGAGATAAACTTATGTATCTCTTCAGAACTCAATCGACTGTCACGGTTGACAAAAATAGAACAATTATCGCTGGTCATAAAAGGCACAAACAGACTATTTTTTTCAAGCGTTTCCGTCTTATTCATGTATAACAATGCCAACAAAAGTAAAAGCATAAGACCAATGCCACAAACGGCCATTTTTTTTATATTTTTTTCTTTGCTATCCGTCTTCTCAGTTTCATTTCGTCGCCTTGCGGGTTGCTCACTGACCTCGGGGGTTTGAGGTAAAACGACCTCTTTTACGGCAGGGGCATCGCTATCTGCGGCTGTAAGATCCGGCAAAGGCTCAGTGTCTGGCGAGTAGGTTTCCCGTACGATTTCCGTTAGCGGAGAAAGGAGAAATCCCCTGCGTGGCATAGTACGAATGATCTCTTCGTTCAGGCCACTTTTTTTAAGAGCGCGCCGCAGGTTAGAAATGTTTTGATAAAGAGACGTCGATGTTGGCTCCATGCCGAATCGACGCCAGGCAAAATCATAAAGCTGTTCGTGAGTGACCAGTTCGCCGATATTTATTATCAATAATTCGAGGCATAATGCAGCCGAGGCACTGACAGGGAACGAAGCGTTTTTCCCGGAAATGCTTTTTTTTTCGGGTTCAAAAGTGATTATCTTGTTGATCGTAAATTTTCTACTCAAACCATCTCCCCTAAATTTGCAGGTTTTAAATTAATTGTGTCAATATCAGGGTTTTATTATTTTATTCCTGCAATTATAGCACAGTTAAATAGCGGGCGACTTAGTGGTTTCAGGAGCAAATTTATTGCAGATTAACTCACATTATGTCAATAAGTTAATCAGTAAATAACTTTGACATAATGCAAATTATCATGATTATTATCTTGTGAAATGTAAGCATATAAGGCGATGGAAGATAAGTTATTTCCGCTCTTTTTTGGGCGATCCCCGTCATTCTCTAAATAAAACGCTATCGTCGGGATAACTCAATGCTGATATTTAAGGATCATGATGAGATCGTTGATATGTTTTATTGGCTTGCCGTATCAGAGCGGAAATAACACGTTTTTATTGTGGCTCTATCCTGATTGTCATTATCCCCTGGCTCTCGCCGGGTTGAGGGTTTTTTCCCGCGCCGGGAACCACCATAATACGGGTGCTCTCTCCATTTTGAGGCGCGTCAAATGAAGAGGTTCCCTGGCTTAAATCTATCGGTACAGCGCTGTTTTCGCGGAAAAGGCAGAAGCGTAATGAGTCATTGCCCGTTCCTACGCAGCCGTTCGATACCTTATTGGTTGTTATCGTTATTTTCTCGTTAAGGTTATTACCCGCACAGTGCCATTTCACCGGAAGCATTGCTTTTTTTTCCATTAATAACGCCCCTGGGGATTTCACCAGATCACCGTACTTGATATCACCCAAATCGACCAGGGTGTCGACGGAAACGGTACACTGTGCCTTAAAGGGAATTGTGCCTTTTATCTCCATATCCCAATGATTTTCGCCGATAGAAATGGCACGCTGGATCCAGATTTCTTCATTTTGCGGACAGGTATTTTCAATGATTAATCCGCTTGAGTTAATGCTATTCATTCTGACCGCATCGAGATCGGTCCATACGTTTCCCTCGACCGTAATATGACCGCTATCGACGAAAAAATTAGCCGGAAATGCGGTCATCCTGCCGCCAAGCCATCCGCCGCCTTTACGCTTGTACTCCACATCAATATAGGCGTTGCCGCTCCACCGAATACAATCCCTGTTGAGCTGATACGTATCCGCTCCCCAGGCAACCCACACGTTATCCTTGCCGATTGAAGCGGAGGATTGACTAGGGACATGCAGGTTTAATGTTGCCCTCCCGGTGCCTGCGGCACTGGTGAGCGATGCAGGCCAGGTAATATGGCCACCGTAATCGGCACATAAACCACCGGCAGATGCCATTGAAAGGAGAACATAAAAAAAATGGCGGACTATTTTTAGTTTCATGGAAGACCTGTTTGTCTCTATTTATTTGCTGAATTACTGATAATCAAACTCAAGGTTGACGACGCTCATAAAGTTGCCGGGGGTAACGCTATCTCTCGTGGAGACATAACCGGCGGAAAATACCAGGGTATTATTCTGACCCGCGCTCAGCCGAGCGCTGTCAGATACAGAACCGTCCGGATAAAACCGGCGGATGCCATCAGCGGTATAAAAATAGAGTCCTACGCCCGAAGCGGCATAACTGCCACTGGCGCTATTCTTAAACGCACTGCCATCATCTGCGTCAGACACCCCTTTGGCCGTCACCTTCACCTGCGTCGCCGCCGGATCGCAGTCTTTAAGCTGTATGGCGACTTTTTTATTCCCCAATGTTGTCCCTCTGACAGCGGCAAAATCGCGGACTGAAACGACGGGTAAGAAGACCGTTGGCGCGCGATCTTCAAGGCTACAGGTATTCGCCTTTACGGTGGCTTTCAAGGTAATGGTTGCCGTATCCATGGCGGCCCTGGCGCTGATGGCGCCAGACAACAGCAATACCGCCACCGAAATGCCTACTGCACGCGGTAGTAACGTCATTTTTTCCCTTATCTACAGTTAGCGTTGAATGAAATGATGCCGCTCTTCGCCGAATCTTTTGCCGTATGCCACGTAAAGTGACACTGTTGGTCGTTTTCGCCACCCCAGCGCGCAAGGCCCTCTCCGCTCACCGCCATGCCAGAGAGATAGACCTGCCCGTCATCGCCGACAATGCCGCTGCTTTCTCCTGCGGTCACAAAGCTACCGAACGGCAAGAATTTATTTTTATGACTCAGGGTCACTAACATGCTTTTGCCCACTCGGCCATTGAACGCCGCCTTGACCACGGCACCTTTCGTTGGCACCACGCGCATAACCGGATTGTCGACATCGGTTCCGTAATCCAGATCTTTTGCATCCAGCGCCACGCGGTTTTCGCGATAGGCCGATGCGAAAGGCTTAATTGCGTATCCTCGCCAATCAGTAGAAATACCCGTTTCATTTTCTACAGCGGTATATTTGATGCCCGGTGCGGCGACCAGGATATTGGTATCTCCTAACGTCTGGCCGACTGTCACCCCTTCACCGTGCAAAATGATCCCTCCTGCAAGGCCATAGCTTATCTGGCGGTAATCCTTACCATAGCTATATCCGGCATTACTGCTGCCGTATCTACTCTTATAAGTCTCGCTAAGGCTTCCTGAATTTCCGTTGCGCCCACTGTAGCCCTGGGTCATATTCCAGCTAAGTTTATTCTCATCAAAAGCCACCCCGCTCAGGCTCGACTGATGAGAGATATGTCCATTGTTATCACGGTTAATACTGTAATTAGCCCAGGTTTGTGAATTGGACATAAACGGCAGCGTATTTAACGGGAAGGAGACGTTAAAGTAGGCTGAACGATCGGGGCGCTGCGATGCGCCCGCAAAGTTATAATTGAACGTCAAACTGTAGCTGGCGCTGCCCCATGAGGCGTTCAGCCCCGTTTGCAGGGACTTTCTGGCATGAGGACTATGACGATAGGTTTCTTTTGTCCCTGACAGAAATATCGTCCCCAGCGAACCGACCTGTTGAGACATATTTAGCTGTATTTTGCTTTTTTTATGCTGTCGCAAATTAAAATAATTGCCGCAAGGTTTTCTGGTCAACGGAGCATGTTCATCTTGTAACGCTGTCTGGTGACAGGATTGATCGCGCCAGCCGGACATCTCCTGGCTGGCGGCTTCTTCCAACGTGTAAAAACCCGCAGTGGAATATCGGTAACCAGCAAGTTGGAAGGCTGTTCCTGTCGAATTCAAAGAACGCGCATACAAAAGACGCATAGAACGCCCCTGATATTGATCTCCGTTGGTTAGCGTGCTATTAGCCTGGGTAATATCCATCGAAATGGCACCGAGCCTGCCCAGATTCAGACCTGTCCCGCCGAGGAGAGAGGTATAGTTACGCGCAAGCTGCGTGCCCGTGTAGGCGGTGATATTATGCGCAAAGCCCCGCACCAGGGTTGCCTGCAAAAACGCCGGATGCTCATATCCCTGGCTATGGTTTTGATAGCGTCCCGCAGTCAGTGAGTATTGAGTTTGACCTTCGCGTTGCAACAAGGGCACCGAAGAGAAAGGAACCACAAAAGACGTTGTGCTGCCGTCCGCTTCGGTTATCAAAACATCCAGGTCGCCACTTGAATTGACCGCATACAGATCGTTAATCGTAAATGCGCCGGGCGGAACGTAAGTCTGATACACGTCATAGCCATTTTGGCGAACGATAACCTGTGCATTGGTGCGTGCATTGCCTCTGATTGTGGGGGCAAAACCACGCAGGCTGTCAGGATACATATTCTCATCGGTTGAAATCTGCACACCTCTGAAACTCACCGTGTCAAAGATATCTCCCCCTGTCGCCAGGTCGCCCAGCTGCACATGACTTTTCAAAGGGATCAACGAACGTTCAGCCCAGGTTTGCTGGTGTTGCCATTGGCTGTAACTGATCCCACGGCTGTGATACGCATTCCAGCTGCGATTGTCGCGTAATCGCCATGCGCCTATATTTATTCCCGTGTTCAGGTTTAAATAATGGCTGCGGGCCGTGCTGTTATGACTCTTCTTCTGATTGCCATTGAAGCTGTAATCCAGCAGTAGCGCGTTTATCCCTTCATCCCACCTTTCGGGAGAGATATAACCCTGCGCTTTATGCTGCATATGTGCTTGAGGAATGCTGATATCAAGACGCATCTTTTGAAAATTAAATGAAGTGGATGCGTTCTTGATAAATTGACCTGGCGAAAGGCACGCCTCATCTTTTATTGCGTTAAGGGCTGATAACGCATCAACGTTAACCCCCGCATCCGCTAAATCTGAGCGTGTCAGACAGGCCAGCAGGCCCGTATTATCTTTGACATATCCCGGTTGATGTTGTCCTGTTTCCTGGCTTTCATACGCCGTGAAGACCAGCTCTTTTTCAGTCCAATAGTGGTTATTGACAAAAATCGAGACGCGATACGTCCCAGGCATCTGCTGGCCATTTTTAGTGAAACGGCTTAGGTCTGCCACCCTATCGGGATCGTTTCCGATAAGCTCTGGCGCGAAATAAACCTCATCATTGGCCCGCACAGAAATAGAGCACAGCATGAGCAGAGCCAGAAATAACATACGGGTAATAAGCATTTCCCTTACTAATTGCCGTAATAAGTTTGTTTTCGACACGGGTTTACCATCCCTGAACACAATACAGATTCAGCCACAGAGCGCGCTTGAAAAATTATCCGCTTCGGCGCATGCCCCGATCTTATTGACCAGGATAACTCTTGTTCCCTACCGGCTTAATCTGTATAAAATGGACTATCACATGATTATTGCCGTAGCTGGATTTTTATTTCCGCAGTGACAGCACCAAAGTCATTAATCGTTCTGAACTTGACTTCATTATTGCTAAGGCTTTTTAAGGCGACCTGCTCACTGGTATGAGGCGCAATCATTCTGTCATCGACTTTTTGACCACCAATCGTTATCTGTGCCAGCGTCAGGTAATAAGGCGTTGGGTTTTCAATGGTTACCCCACTGCCCGTGCGTTGAAAGCGCATTTTTTCCGGGGCTTGCGCGGCAGGTAGCGTCAGACCTGACGGGCGATAAAACAGTTTAATGCGCGTTATTGCTGCCAGCATTAATACGTTTTGACCAGAAACCTTCGACTTATCAACGGATGGAATAGATTTAACGTTGAAATAGTAAAGCGTTTCACGCTCTTTATTTTGAGCACTCCCGTTATAAATCAGGCGTAGCGTATTTTCGTTATTCGGACCGCTAACATATAACGGCGGAGCAACAACAAAATCATGGCTTTTTTCACCCTTTGCATTTTCAACCCAAGACTGGACGAGAAAGCTGGATTTATCAGAGGTATTACGCAGCGACATGGTGACCTGCTTACTTTGCTCCGGATAAATGACGCGCGTACCGGTCAGCGTTATTCCCCCAGCCGATGACGACTGAGACATGAATAAGGCTAAAAGCGCGATTCCCCAGAAAAAGATATTTCGTATTGAAATAAAATACATACCATAACCTTTTAGAATTTTATGTATAAATCTGTGCATGCCTTACCGGCATGCACAGCAGAACGATACATCAGAGGGTGCTCGTTGAGATTACTCGTAGTTAACGCTGAAATTGACTACGGCGTTGGCGGAACCGGCTACCACTGCGTCACCAGTTGCGACGTAAGTCGCCGCAAACGGGATAAGATTGCTCCCGACATGCAGATTGCTGGAATTCGTTGCGGTTGAACCATTAATTTTCACAGGTACGTTATTTTGGCTGATTTGAATGCCCACGTTTTTCGCAACGGATTCTCCGCTACCGTTTGCGTTCAACGATAGTGTTGTGGAATCATCCCCCGCTGGCGCACCATTAAAGACAATTGAGGCTTTGGTATAATTTGCTGTCTCCGTCGGGTTCGCGCCGGGAGGGGTAAGATCACAGCCTGTCAGCTTGATATTGAAACCAACAGGTGAGCCTGTGCTCCCTTTTTTCCCGAGTGAATTGGCGGCAATTTGCCCCAGATTGACCATCTGCGACTCGGTATCGTTGTCTACCACACAAGGTGCGGAGACGACCGAACCGGTGAACTGGATCTTTCCACCGTCAACGGTCACTGGTTTGGGAGCAGCCGGTTCTGCCTTTGCGTACAAGGGTAATGCGCCCATAGTCAGTAACGAAACTACCGAAGCCAGCACGAAATTACTTTTCCCCATAATATTTCCTTTATTTATGACGTAAGTGTTTTCCAAAGAAATCAGCCACTATTAACTGTTTCCCATATTTACCGTAGCGAATGAAACTGCGATAAAACTTATAATCTAAATGTCAATGCAAACCCGTTAGCCAGTGAAACGTCCCGTGATGAATAGTGACTTCGATTATTTATTGTCACGGTAAATATCCTTTCAGGACGTTTCTTCACTCGAGGTACATTTATAAATCACGGGTGTTTAAAAATTGACAGGGATTCTAGAGCGGATTTCTCAATCAGGGAACTTTAAATTCTTTAGTTTATCTCTCTCATCGAATATTGTGATTAAGTCAATATAAATCAATGGGTTATTGATGGCTTGTGAAGAAGGTGAGATGAGCCTGAAGAGAAAAAAATAGAGAATAAAAGTATCTCATTACGGCTGTGGTGACAGGCTAATATATTTAGAGGTTTTTTCAGTGGCAGCAGGAAGATGAAAAGGAAAATGGTTTAAAGATATAAATAAACAGGTCTTGATAGGTTATTTCCTGTTCGTTAAGAAAATATGAATATGGAGTTATTTCTCTGCGCGTTGATTGAGATAGGTAATGAAGCCTGTTCTCTGCGCAGCGAGTTCAATTATGAGAGAAAATTCTGCCACTTTAATTTATTGCAATGAGTACAGATGCTGGCAATGCATGAGGAGGGAATTGACAGGGGCACAGCGTGCCGTGCCCCTTTAGAGAGGTTATTCGTTAATACGCGGATGCTGATTAATAAGATGGGAGCGCTTCGCTTCCAGCTCGGTAATCTGATCGTTTATATCTTCGATTTTCTGTTCGATATTATCGTGATGTTCTTGCAGGATCTCTTTAGCCTCCGCCATATCTGAAGCCGCAGGCGTTGCGCCACGCAGCGGCAGATTAGCGGTTTCCTTCATCATAATCCCGGTCACCAGGCCAATGACTGCCACCACCATCAGGTAGTAAGCCGGCATATACAGATTGCTGGTCGCTTCTACCAGCCAGGCAGCAGCGGTCGGCGTCAGGCCGGCAATCAGTACGGAGATGTTAAAGGCACTGGCCAGCGCGCTGTAGCGGATATGGGTTGGGAACATGGCTGGCAGGCTTGATGCCATCACCCCGGTGAAGCTGTTGAGGATCACCGCCAGTATCAGCAGTCCGGCAAAAATCAGCCCCATCACGCCGCTGTTGATCAGCATAAAGCACGGTATTGCCAGCGTCAGTAGCGCGATGCTGCCGATAATCACAAACGGGCGACGCCCAAATTTATCGCTCATCAGGCCCATCACCGGCTGTACAAACAGCATCCCCAGCATAATGGCGATGATGATCATCACGCCGTGATCTTCTGAATAATGCAGGTTATGCGACAGGTAGCTCGGCATGTAGGTCAGCAGCATGTAGTAGGTCACGTTGGTGGCAATCACCAGACCGACACAGGCTAACAGGCTTTTCCAATGTTTTGTCGCAATCTCTTTAAACGAGACTTTTGGACCGTCAGCCAGTCCTTCGCGATCGCCCTGCTCCAGCTTGTCAACATGCTGCTGGAACGCCGGGGTTTCTTCCAGCGCGTGGCGCAGGTAAAGCCCGATGATACCCAGCGGCAGCGCGACGAAGAACGGAATACGCCAGCCCCATTCAAGGAATTTCGCCTCACCGATGACGGCTGAAATCAGGACCACCAGTCCTGCACCCAACACGAAACCGGCGATAGAACCGAAGTCCAGCCAGCTGCCCATAAAGCCACGCTTACGGTCAGGCGAGTATTCAGCAACAAAAATGGAAGCCCCGGTATATTCGCCGCCCACCGAGAAGCCCTGTGCCATTTTACATAGCAGCAGCAGGATCGGCGCCCAGATACCAATCGAGGCATAAGACGGAATTAAACCAATACAGAAGGTACTGACCGACATGATAATAATGGTCATCGACAGTATTTTCTGACGGCCGTATTTATCCCCCAACGACCCGAAGAACAGGCCTCCTAATGGACGGATCAGGAAGGGAACGGAGAAGGTTGCCAGTGCGGCAATCATCTGTGTCCCTGGATCGGCTCCCGGAAAGAAAACTTGCCCCAGTGCATAGGCAACAAAACCATAAACGCCGAAGTCGAACCACTCCATAGCGTTGCCCAATGAGGCAGCTGTAATCGCCTTGCGTAATCTGGCATCGTCAATAATAGTGACGTCCTTTAACCCGATAGGCTTAACACGCTTCCTACGTAGTTTCATATCAAATACCCTGTCATTATCTGTTTTCCTGTTTAAAAACCCGTCATATTGTTCAGACGCCGCGTTTACAGCCTGAGTATGTAGGGGAATAAAACTAACGACAAAATGCACCATCGTCAGGCATTGGCAACATGCCAATGCAATACGGCAGCACACTCTGCCAGGTATCAGTATATCGTCTCTTCGCGTACTGACATAATTTCACTAAGAAACATCCGATGGCAGGTCAGAAAAGGGAGGGGCAGGATGGGGGTTTTGTTCTATCCACACCATCAGCGCAGCGCTGGATAGGGGACGCGCATAGTAAAAACCCTGTATAAACGCAACGCCGTGACTTTTGAGGTATTTCATCTGTAACGGAGTTTCTATTCCCTCTGCCACCACCTGTAGCGCCAGCTTGTGTGCCAGCTGAATAATGGTGTCCAGTATAGGTGTTTCCCCATAGGCTGATTCAATCGCGCCAACAAAACTTTTATCTATCTTCAGATAGTCCAGCGGGAAGGTTTGCAGATAGGTCAGGGAACAGTGGCCCGTACCAAAATCATCAATGGCGACACGAATGCCTTCACGGCGCAGCTCAGCCAGCTTATGTGCGACCCGATCGCCTTCGCTAATCAGACTGCGTTCCGTCAGTTCCAGCGTAATGATCGGTTGAAGATGGGCGATGCTCTGTGAGAACCCGCGAATGTCTTTAACAAAATCATCGTGCTGAAGATGATCCGCCGCCACGTTAATGCCGATATGAAAACCAGCAGGAACCTTCCAGCTGGCACAATCTCTCGCGATCAGTTGCAGCAAGTGCCGTGTCAGTGGAACGATCATGCCCTCGGCTTCGGCAGCAGCAATAAAAATATCGGGGCGTACCCAGCTACCGTCGAAACGCTGCCAGCGCATCAGTGCCTCAACCCCGGCTAACTGACCGCTTTCCAGGTGACAAACCGGCTGATAATGTACCGAAAACTCACCACATGCCATTCCCCGACGGAACTCATCGCGGTATGAGCTTCTGCGTCGCAGCCAGCTATTGGTGACGGCGACAAACAACACCGAGAGGATCGCCGCCATCGGCATAAAAGTGAGCAGTGTCTGGCGCCAGCTTTGCAGTGTTTCAGTACGCGGCGCGGAAATGCTGATAGCGATCGGATAATCGCTGGAACCACTGGTAAAAGTACGGGTTTTCCAGTTTTCTTGCTGATGGCTTAGGGAAGCTGCGTTGGCAATGGGGTAGCCTCCGCCGAACTGCATGGTGATGTAATAGCCAAGCTTCAGCCCCGTCACCCGCATAAGGTCAATCAGATACTGGCCATCAACCACGGCATAGCTGCCTGATCTGTCGGATGGCTGGCGCATAAATATCACCGCAGGACGATCCTGAACACCGAAGGTGCCGGCAAGAGAGAGCGTCCACCACGATTGATCGGACGAAGGGAGAGAATGGCGGATCATCCCTGCCACCGGGCCACGGCTGGCACCAAAGGCCGAAGAGCAATATACCGTGTTATCCTGGGTCAGACCGACCGAACGAAAATAGGGGGTGAGTGCGCCCAGCTTCTGCAATTGAGAGAGGACATCTTTGCAAGGCCGGTTGCCGAGTGTTTTCAGACTGTCGGTCACATCCCAGGCGAGATCGCTGATGTGTTCGGCCTGGCTTAACAGTGCAGCTGCGGTCATTTCCTGCTGGCGAGCCACCGTCTGACGCGCTTCAATAAAAGTAAAAAACAGGCAAAGCAGCAGCGGCAGCAGGCCGGCCACGACCAGCCAGATACGCTCATGATTAGGCTTTACAAATGCTTGCAAGCAGTTCCCCTGTGAGCGCGCGGCGGCGCACGAATAGGCCGAAGCGGCGGTGATTACTGCACTGATTATCCAATAATTATCGTCACGCCACAGCGCCGAGGCGACGATCGTCAATGCTGGTCAACAGCAGTATAGCGTTACCGGCTGTGACGACCGTAATATATATCAAATAACGGCAGCTTAGCGGAGGGGTTGCGCGAAGCCATTGCTCACGGCTAAGCCCGCTTACGTCCGTTGCCTAATAAAATGGCCAGCTTGCTGCCGCCCGGGGTGATTTCCATCAGAATTTTACTCACGCTGGTCAACGGCACCGACAGCAGCATTCCGACCGGGCCAAGCAGCCAACCCCAGAAAATGAGTGACAAAAACACCACCAGGCTCGACAGTCCAAGTCCGCGTCCTAATATCCGTGGCTCCAGCAGATTACCCAGCAGCATATGGATGCTGACAAATAGGGCGGCGACCAGCCCGGCCTCCAGCGGCGTATTCAGCAACAGCGCCTGTAATATCGGCGGAATTCCCGCAATCACCGGGCCAATATTAGGAATAAAGTTGAGTACAAAGGCCACGATGCCCCACAGCAGGGCAAACTTGATGCCCAGCGCCAGCAGAGCCAGCCATACCAGAACCCCGGTGACCAGACCGATCAGTGCTTTCAGCGTCAGATAGTGCGTCACGCCTTTCAGTGCCTTATGCAGTCCGGCGATATGGATTTGCGGATTGATTAGCGCATAACGCAGCTTATACGGCAGATGATGAACCTCAAAAAGCATAAAAATCACCGTCATGATCACCAGCACCAACTGCGTCATCGCACCGGAAAACTGTTTAAGCATGGTGGTGGCAACATCCATCATCGCGCCGGGGTCAAGCCGCTGAGCCAAGGATGAACTGGAGATATTCAGGTGAAAACGGGCGGCGAGATGCTGCAACACGCCGAGCTTCTGTGCTGATTGAGCCTGTAGCTGCGGATAGACTTCGTTGAACTCCTGTAGCGAACCGGCCACCATGATGACCAGCAGCGTCAGAACCAGCAGCATCACCACCATGACGAGGGTAATGGCCATTCCGCGCCGTACTCCACGGCGTATCAGCACGCTGACCAGTGGGTTGATGACGATAGCAAAAAACAGTGCCAGTAAAAAAGGCACCACAATTTCGGCTGACAGCTTGATACCGGCGAGGATCACCACCAGGGTGGCAAGCTTCAGTAAAATATTCTGTCCGACTTTCTCCTGTGGCAATGGATTCATTGCTCCTCCGTTTTCAACGTATGCGCAGCAAGTGTAGCGGCTGTGAAAATCGGCTCGGTGACTTTAAGAATCGTCGCTATGGTGGTCATCGGTAAGGGGGAAGGGGAGGGAGGAGAGCTATGTCCCCATGCTGCGTTGAGGCAGCATGGGTAACATTCTTTCGCTGGCTAGTCCTGCAATAGCGCGAGGCTCTGGCGGATCTCGCGTTCAATATCTGCCGCCTGCCAGTTTTCCATCGCCGGGGAAAAGGGTTCAAAGGCGTAAATGCCACGGTAGCCCATCTCCTCCAGGCGCTGTACCTGGCATACGCTTTTCAGCCGATCTTCCGGGTGCAGCATCAGGCGTTGGTCATCGGTCAGTTCATTGACCGGGCGTTTATCAACCACCCCTGACAGGTGCACCAGTCCAATCTGCTTAACATCTATTCCCTGCGCAAAATCCTGCTCCGCGCCTTCATACAGGTGGTGATGGAAGCTATCGACCAGTATCTTAAAGGGGACTCCCGCCTGGGCGATCAGCTGCTGCGCCAGACCGGCAGACCGCAGGGAACTGATCGAAAAGCCCAGTGGTTCAACCAGCCCATTGATCCCGTAGCGCGCAAACAGCGGGGCCAGCGTGCTCAACGCCTTTTGCGTATCGTCAGCGGAAATCTTTGTGCCGTCATTCAGTGGGCACATCACCAGCGCACCGGCACCGATTGCTTGCGCCGTCTGTAACAGGCTTTCGGCACGATCCAGCAGTTCATTATCGATCCGATTAAATGGATACAGCGCATTGATAGTGACGATGTCCAGCTCATACTCTTCTGCCAGTTTGCGTACCTGATGAGGGCTCAGGTTATCGGTAACGCTGCCGCTTTTCATATCGTTACGTAGTTCAATCTTATGCAGATCCAGCCTGCTTACCAGCTGGAAGAAGGCTTCGAGACTGAGAGCGGGAGCAATCTTACGGTTAATGCAAAATCGGGATGGATCGATAGCCATAGCAGGTTTCCTGTTCAGTCGGCTGGCCGCGTTAAAAGTGATACCCGCCATACATCGATCGGTGCGGTTCCCCCGCACAGCCAGGGTAGCGGTTATCTGTGCCTTACAGGAAAACATTTATTTCATATATCGTGAAACATGAAATTTAAATTTTTAGATGTGTCTCGCAGATTTTCACTCTTTCCGTGCTTATACCTGTTTCTTGCTCTATCAGGACGGGATTTGGCCCGCTTTTTTCCCAGTTTCTGACCATAACACCAGGCAGTATGCTGCCTGAGGTGCAGAATTTTTCCTCCGGTGCATGACGGGCTTTACCCTGTGCAAGAGTGAGATAAAAAAATGCGATCCATTTCGCTAAAAACAAATTTTCTAAACTTTGATATTTGAAAAATTTATTCCATTATCGTACTGTTTCTTTACGCATCAGGTTTTTGTCCGTCGCGGTGGCGTAAGGCAGTCACGCTGCATGACCGGCAACGCCTGGCCGACATCACATCCAAGAGGCCAGAACATGACTATCACAGGAAATTTTATTGGCGGTAAAACGTCTCCGAGCGCCAGCAACGAAACCATCCCGATTTACGATCCGGCAAGCGGTAAGCCGGTGCGTGAACTGACGCAAAGCACCCGTGAAGAAGTGGCACACGCCATCACGGTGGCCCATGATGCCTTTGATAGCTGGTCGCGCACCTCTCCGCTGCGCCGGGCGCGCATTCTGTTTAACTTTAAAACGTTGATGGAACAGCACCGCGATGAGCTGGCTGAACTGATTGTCAGTGAACACGGCAAAGTTTGGTCAGATGCGCAGGGTGAACTGACCCGTGGTCTGGAAGTGGTGGAGTTTGCCTGTGGTATTCCGCACCTGATAAAAGGCGAGAATTCGGCTGACGTGGGAACGGGCGTTGACAGCTACTCGCTGATGCAGCCACTGGGAGTGGTGGCGGGCATCACCCCGTTTAACTTCCCGGCGATGGTGCCATTGTGGATGTTCCCGATCGCGCTGGCCTGCGGTAACACCTTCGTATTGAAACCGCCAGCGCTCGACCCCTCTGCCTCGGTGCGTATGGCGGAACTGTTAAGCGAAGCGGGTCTGCCGGATGGCGTTTTTAACGTGATCCACAGCTCAAATGAAAACGCTGAACAGCTGTATAAAGACGCGCGCGTTCAGGCGGTCAGTTTTGTCGGTTCATCCACCGTCGCTGAGCATATCTACACCACTGCCAGCGCCCACGGCAAACGCGTGCAGGCATTCGGCGCAGCAAAAAATCATGCCATCGTTATGCCGGATGCCGATCTGGATGCCACCGTCAACGCGATTATGGGCGGTGCGTTTGGTTCAGCCGGTGAGCGTTGCATGGCGCTGCCGGTGGTGGTCGCGGTGGGTGATGATACTGCGGACAACCTGATTGCCGCATTGACGCCGTTGGTGCAAGCGCTGCGAGTGGGGCCGGGTATACACAGGGGCAACGATGAAAATGAAATGGGGCCGGTTATTTCCGCTGCACACCAGAAGAAAGTCGTGGGTTACATCGATAAAGGGGTGAGCGAGGGGGCAAAACTGGTGGTCGACGGGCGTGAGATCCAGGTTGCAGGTCATCCTGATGGTTACTACGTTGGCGGTACGCTGTTCGATAATGTGACAACAGATATGACTATCTGGCGTGAGGAGATCTTCGGGCCGGTACTGAGTATCGTGCGTGCGCCTGACTATCAAAGCGCGCTGACGCTGGTAAACAGCCACGAGTTCGGTAACGGCAGCGCCATATTTACCAGCAATGGCCATACCGGACGTGATTTTGTGCGTGAGGTGCAGGCGGGAATGGTCGGTGTTAACGTCCCGGTTCCGGTGCCGATGGCTTTCCACAGTTTTGGCGGCTGGAAACGGTCCGTCTTTGGTGCGCTGAACGTACATGGCCCGGACGGCGTGCGTTTCTATACCAGGATGAAGACGGCCACGGTGCGCTGGCCGAGTGGTCAGAAAACCGTCTCTGAATTCAGCATGCCAACGCTCGGCTAATTGCCGTCTTTATACGCCGTTTGTAGTGAGATAAGGAGCTGATTTCTATGTCATTGCTGCACAAAGTTAATCCGCCCGATGTGCAGGGGCGTATCCAGCATATTACCCCGCAAGGCGCTGGTTGGCGCTATGTCGGTTTTTCCGCTTACCAGTTGAAAAAAGGGCAGTCGCTGTCACTGGCAAGCGGTGATAAAGAGCTGTGTCTGGTTCTGGTTGCGGGCCTGGCATCGGTAAAAACCCGTCAGGCTGAATTCCCGCATATCGGTAAACGCCTGTCGCCGTTCGAACGTACGCCGCCTTACTCGGTGTATATTCCGCCTGATGAACAGGTAGACGTGCTGGCTGAATCCGATCTCGAGCTGGCGGTGTGCAGTGCGCCTGCGGTTTCCGGCAAACTGCCTGCACGTCTTATTGCGCCGCAGGACGTGGGCGTTGAGCAGCGCGGCAACGGGCGCAACCAGCGTCTGGTACACAATATTTTGCCTGACGATAAGCCGGCAGACAGTCTGCTGGTGGTGGAAGTGTATACCGACGAAGGCAACACCAGTTCTTATCCGAGCCATAAGCACGATCGTGAAGATTCAGACCAGGAAACCTATCTGGAAGAGACTTATTACCACCGTTTCAATCCGGAACGGGGTTATGCCATGCAGCGCATCTACACTGACGACCGTTCACTGGATGAGTGCATGGCACCCTATAACCGCGATGTAGTCACCGTGCCGCGCGGCTATCATCCGGTAGCGACTATCGCCGGGTATGATAACTATTATCTCAACGTGATGGCCGGGCCGGTGCGGCTATGGAAATTCAGCTGGGAAGAGGATCATGCCTGGGTAAACAGTGCAGATTATCCGCGTAAACGGTCATCCAGCGGTTAAAATTGATGTGAATGGCGTGATATGGCGGGTGACCGGATCGGCTCACCCGTTTTTTATGCTTTTGGCGCCTGGCCTGCGTTGTTCAGCGCCAGTGATACCGCCAGCGTCTGTGCCAGACACAGCGAAGCCACCTGGGAACGGAAGCCGTCGACCTGCGCTTCACGCACCACAAAACAGACATCGCTGAAGGCGGCTAATGGGCTGACCTGGCTATCGGTAATCGCTATCTGCTGCGCCCCGCGCTTCGCTCCCAGCTCCACCAGCTCTATCGCTTCGCTCGCATAAGGCGAGTAGCTGATGGCGATCACCACGTCTTTCGGGTTCACCATACTCAGCTGCTCGGCAAACATGCCGCCCAGCCCGTCGATCAGAAAGGCACGGCGTTCGAGATGACGCAGGGCATAGGTCAGATAAGACGCCACGCTAAACGAGCGGCGCAGGCCTATGACGTAGATGTTGTCTGCCCCATCAAGCAGCTTCACCGCTTTTTCCAGCTGTTCTGGATTGATCTGCATCGCCAACTGTTGCAGCGCCTGTGCATTCACCATGCTAAATACGTTGAGGATCTCCGCCGGGCTTTCCGGCGCGGCATGCGCTTCATCCGTTGCGGTCTGGCGGAACAGGCGTGCTCGTTCGGTATAGCTGACCGTCTCTTCCATCAGGTGCTGACGAAACACCTGCTTCATTTCATTGAAGCCGCTAAAGCCAAAGGCGTTGGAAAAGCGGATAAGCGTGGAAGGCGGTACGTCTGCCTGCTGGGCGATGGAGGCGACGGTATCAAAAGCGATGTTATTGCTGTTATCCAGAATATAGCGTGCCACCTGCTTCAGGCGCTTACTCAGGGTATCGTAGCGATGACGGATATCGTCCTGTAACAGAGAAAGCTGGGTAGGATTATTGGCCATTAAGCGACTCGCTAAAAGAAAAGAAAAATTTGCTGTAGGTCATTCTATCAGATGAACGATAAATTTCACTTGGTGAAGAAACCAGCAGCTTTTATTTCATCCGGTATGAGAAATAGTTCACGAAATTGTCGATTGTGGCGCAGAAATGATCTGATAAGGGCAGCTTCGTGTACGAACTGCCCCATTTTGCTTACACATATCCTGTGCCAAAGGTGTTTTACTGCAACGGGCGTACCTCACGCCAGTATCCGATAAGCGTCAGATAGTTGTTTTTCACCCTCTTAATCAGCGTGGCATCATCCAGTTCGTTCTGTAGCCATTGCCGCGAAGGCTGGGCAAAGATAGTGCGGCCGACCGCAAAGCCTTTGACCC
The DNA here is from genome assembly GCF_001050515.1 of Erwinia piriflorinigrans CFBP 5888. Classification (GTDB taxonomy): domain Bacteria; phylum Pseudomonadota; class Gammaproteobacteria; order Enterobacterales; family Enterobacteriaceae; genus Erwinia; species Erwinia piriflorinigrans. The sequence goes on along the minus strand of NZ_CAHS01000022.1, from coordinate 154,783 downwards.
ACGGTGAGCGGGCAGCAGCGGCAAAACCGGTTTTCAATTTGGCTTCCGCTGCATCCAGGCCCAGAAGCAGTATGCCCCGGCAGTGTGGATCATGTTCTTCAATCAGTTCGCCAATGTCTTGCCAGCTGGCTGGGGACAACGGTGGCAGCTTCCACCAGTCCGGTTTAATGCCCATCTGGTAGAAGTGGTTCAGGATCTGCGCATAGTATTGCTCGTTTTTATCCGGGCTGCTTTCCGGCAGGATCACTTCCAGCAGCAGCTCATGCCCGGACTTGTTACAGCTCTTCCACACATCCAGCAGCAGTTCATCCTGTGCCTGGCGCATCTCTGCGTCGTCATGCGGATGGTAGAAGGTCAGGCATTTGACGACATGCTCCTGCGGCCAGTCGATCAGTTGGGAGCCGATATTGCCATGTTCCAGACGCAGCGGACGCGATCCGGGTAATTCAATGGGGCGGGCGATCCACCAGCCTGTGCCGGTTATCTCATTCAGGGCGGGCTGACCATAGGTGGTATCGGCCAGAATGCCGCAGCGGCCATTATCAAGGCCCGCCTCTTTTGCCGCCTCACGTGCCGCCCGTAGCAGCAGATTTTTCAGTTGGGGAATGCGCGTCTCATCCGCGCCCGCTTCTGCTGCCATATCGACCAGCTGTTTACGATGGTCGAAGGCGAAGATATTGAGTTCGTGCCAATGCTGCTTCCGGGTGGTCACGCGATGCAGGTGATTCAAACGACCGTCGAGATCCGGGCGCTTCACCGCCTGTTGGCGTCCGAGGAAGTCGTCAAGCTCCTCTTTGGTCGGCATCGCCGGAGCACAGCCGTGACGTGATACCACCAGCGCCCCGCAGGCGTTAGCGTAACGGCAGGCCTGTTCCCAGCTTTCATCGTTAAGCCAGCCGCGCAGCAGGCCGGACATAAAGGCATCACCTGCGCCCAGCACGTTCAGCACTTCAACACGCACCCCGCTGTGCAGTTTTGTCTGCTGCCAGGTGTCCGGGATCTCGCCTTCGAACACCACACAGCCCAGCGCCCCACGTTTGCATACCAGGGTGGCTTTCGTCGCCTGGCGGACATTTTTCAGGGCGGTCAGACTGTCGGTACTGCCGCCGGCAATATGAAACTCCTCTTCTGTTCCCACCACCAGGTCGAAGTAGTGCAACACGTCCTGTAGCTGCTGGGTGACGTGTGCCGACTCGACAAAGCGAGTCTCACCATCGCCCAGAGAGGTTAGCCCCCACAGCACCGGACGGTAATCAATATCCAGCGCGCTGCGCAGGCCGTGGCGGCGTGCGATCTCTAACGCTTTTAACACGGCGGCGCGGGTATCAGCATGCGACAGGTGAGTACCGGTCACGGCAACGGCGCGTGCAGAGGCGATATACTCCTCCTGAATATCGTCCGGCACCAGCCCCATATCGGCACAGTTATCGCGGTAAAACACCAGCGGAAAGGTCTCCTGATCCTTTATTCCGAGGATCACCAGACCGGTCAGGCGCGTTTTATCGGTGATCAGGCTCTGCGTATCGCAGCCAGCGCGCTGTAGCTCTTCGCGCAAGAAGCGGCCCATATGTTCATCACCGACCCGAGCCAGCATCGCGGATTTCAGTCCCTGAATCGCCGTACCGTAGGCAACATTGCCGGATGATCCACCCAGATACTTGGCAAAGGTGGTCTCGTCCTCAAGACGAGCACCGATTTGCTGACCATAAAGGTCGACGGCGATCCGCCCGATACAAATCACATCAAGTGGCTTCTGTTGTGTACCCATACCTGTTGTTTCCTCTGTATATGCACCCTGCATCCCGGCGCGCAAGCCGCTACGGATACGACGATATAAAACACTATAAGAAATAAAAATTCCAAATTCAATTTGAAATGAAATTATTGCCCCGAAAGTGTGAGGTGGTTAAAACTCTGCGACGGCTGGTGGGGTTGCGCGGCGTCAGTCAGTTATTTCACGCTATTTCTGCGGCGTGCCCGGCCCTTTTTTAAGATTAAACGCACACTTGAAAACATATTGAAATGAAACGATTTTTTCTGTTGTTGATGCGAGAGGGGATGATCGTTTCATTTGCCCTTTGCCGGGCAGGCAAGTTTCCTCGGTTGCAGCGCATAATTTGATCTCTCTCGCAAAATGAAATGTTTCTTCTGTAATGGTATTTAGTGAAAAAAATATTTGTTTATAATCGGCTCACGTTTCACTTAACGCTGTCGTTGCCTGGCATCCAGAGCAGCGACCTGATGCGTACCCGGCAGACCTGATAACAGGGCTGGCAAAAGAGAAAGGAACAGCAAATGGGCAAAATCAGATTAACCACCGCACAGGCGCTGGTCAGATTCCTCGACAACCAGTATCTGTCGGTGGACGGCGTGGAAAGCAAGTTTGTTAAAGGTATTTTCGCCATCTTTGGCCACGGCAACGTGCTGGGTTTGGGCCAGGCGCTGGAGCAGGACAGTGGCGATCTGGTGGTGTATCAGGGGCGTAATGAACAGGGCATGGCGCATGCGGCGACGGGATTTGCCAAACAGAGGCTGCGCCGCGAGATTATTGCCTGCACCTCCTCCGTTGGGCCGGGTGCGGCCAATATGCTGACTGCCGCCGCCACCGCCAGCGCTAACCGCATTCCTTTGCTGCTGCTGCCGGGTGATGTGTTCGCCAGCCGCCAGCCTGACCCGGTGCTGCAACAGATTGAACAGAGCCACGATTTAAGCATCAGCACCAACGATGCTTTCCGCGCCGTCAGCAAATACTGGGATCGTATCAGCCGACCTGAGCAGCTGATGAGTGCCTGTATCAACGCCATGCGCGTACTGACCGATCCGGCAGAAACCGGCGCGGTAACACTTTCCCTGCCGCAGGACGTTCAGGGTGAAGCCTATGATTATCCGGACTATTTCTTCCAGAAGCGCGTACATCGGCTCGATCGCCGTCTGCCGACCGAAGGAGAGCTGGCTGATGCGCTGTCGCTGATTGCCGGGAAGAAAAGGCCAATGATTATCTGCGGTGGCGGGGTGAAATACTCCGGCGCAGGCGATGCCTTACGCGCTTTTGTGGAACGCTATCAGATCCCATTTGCTGAAACCCAGGCCGGTAAAGGCACGATCCTGTCCGATCATCCGCTAAATGTCGGCGGCGTGGGGGAAACCGGCTGTCTGGCGGCGAACCTGCTGGCAAAAGAGGCCGATCTGGTGATCGGTATCGGCACGCGCTACACCGACTTCACTACCGCGTCGAAATGGATTTTCCAGCACCCGGATGCCAGCTACCTCAACATCAACGTCAGCCACTTCGATGCCTGTAAACTGGATGGCGTGCAGATGGTGGCGGATGCACGGGAAGCGCTGAATGCGATTAACGGCCGTCTGGCGGCCACGGGATTTCAGCATGGCTGGGGCGAAAAAGTCTCCCAGGCACAGAGCAGGCTGCTGAAAGAGACGCAACGTGTTTACTCGGCAGTCTACAGCGGTGACAATTTTATCCCAGAAATTGACGATAATATCGACCGTTCAGCGCTATACGCCGAATTTAACCGTCTCACCAACTCCTTTCTGACACAGAGCAGCGTATTGGGAACGCTCAATGAGCATCTGCCAGGCAATGCGGTGATCGTGGCGGCGGCGGGCAGCCTGCCGGGCGATCTGCAACGTATGTGGCGTACCAAAGATGACAACAGCTATCACGTCGAATATGGCTATTCCTGCATGGGCTATGAGGTCAATGCCGCACTGGGCGTCAAGCTGGCTGAGCCGCAGCGTGAGGTGTATGCCCTGGTGGGGGATGGCTCCTTTATGATGCTGCATTCCGAGCTGGTGACCTCGATTCAGGAGGGCGCAAAAATCAACGTGATCCTGCTGGATAACATGGCCAACGGCTGTATCAACAACCTGCAAATGGAACACGGTATGGACAGTTTCACCACCGAATTCCGTTTCCGCGACATCGAAGGCGGCAAGCTGAACGGTGGGCTGATCCCGGTTGACTTCGCGGCAATCGCGGCGGGCTACGGTTGTAAAACCTGGCGCGTGACCACGCTTGAGCAGCTGCATGCCGCGCTGATTGCCGCGCAGAAAGAGACGGTATCGACGCTGATCGATATTAAAGTTCTGCCAAAAACCATGATCCACAAATATTTCAGCTGGTGGCGCGTGGGCGGAGCCCAGGTCTCTAACTCGCCGCGCATTGATGCCGTCGCGCAGATGCTGAATGAACATATTGACCAGGCGCGTGAGTATTAATCACTGGGGCGTTTGTGTTTCATATCGAACGGGCGCTAACCTCGTCACCCGACTTGGCTCGGTTAGCCTGATTTCTCCTATATCGTAAGGAAAGGCCATGACATTAAGACTGGGTGTAATCGGAACGGGGGCTATCGGTCAGGAACATATCCGCCGCTGTAGCAAAGTGTTGCGGGGAGCGCAGGTGGTTGCCGTCTCTGATATCAACGTGGAAGGGGCTAAAGCGGTGCTGGCCCGTATCGGTATTGACGCGCAGGTATTTGCCGACGGTTACCAGGTGGTGAAATCACCGGATGTGGATGCATTGCTGGTGACCTCCTGGGATCCCACTCACGAAGAGTTTACCCTGGCTGCCATCGCGGCGGGCAAGCCGGTATTCTGCGAAAAACCGCTGGCAATGAGTGCTGAAGGCTGCCGCCGCATTGTTGATGCTGAAATCAAGTTTGGTAAACGTCTGGTGCAGGTGGGCTTTATGCGTCCTTACGACAGTGGCTATCGGGCGCTGAAAAACGTTATCAGCCAGGGGGACATTGGCGAACCGCTGATGCTGCACTGCGCGCACCGTAATCCCACCGTGCCGGAGAGTTACACCACCGATATGGCTATCACCAACACCCTGATCCACGAGCTGGACGTGCTGCGCTGGCTGACCGAAGACGAGTACAAGTCGGTGCAGGTGGTGTTCCCGCGCTCAACCCGTCATACACATGGCAAGCTGCGTGACCCGCAGGTGGTGTTGTTCGAAACCCGCAAAGGTATTCGCATTGACGTGGAGATCTTTGTCAACTGCGCCTACGGCTACGACATCCAGTGTGAAGTGGTCGGTGAAAACGGCATCGCCAGGCTGCCGGAGCCGTCCGCAGTACAGATGCGCAAAGATGCCCGGCTGTCGACGGCGATCCTTACCGATTGGAAAGATCGTTTTATCGCCGCCTATGACGTTGAACTGCAAGCCTTTATTAATGACGCCAGCGCCGGAAAACTGAACGGGCCATCCGCCTGGGACGGTTATGCCGCCTCTGTGGCTGCGGACGCCTGCCTGAAAGCGCAGGACAGCGGTGGCATTGAGCCGATTGAATTACCACAGCGTCCGGCGTTCTACCGCTAAACACGCTTGCGGGTGAGATAACGGCTAAACACCGTACTGCTTTTTATGACGGAGATTCTGATGAAAATTGCCTTTGACGTTGATGTCATTAAAGATTTGGGCATCACCAAAATGGTTCACCAGGTGGCTGACTGGGGTTACAAATATATTGAGCAGTCGCCCCATCCGCAGATCAACCCATTTTATAAACATCCGAAAGCCAGCCGTGAAATTATCACCGAGTACAAGAACGCGCTGCGCGCGACCGGGCTGGAAATCTCCTCTTATATCGTGGTGTACCGCTGGTCTGGCCCGGACGAAGCGCGCCGCCAGGCCGCCGTGCGTAACTGGAAACGGATGATTGAAATTGCGGTGGAAACCGGGGTGCAGGTGATCAATACCGAGCTTTCCGGCAACCCGAATGAGCCTGAAATCTGTGAAGAGATGTTTTATCGCTCAATGGAGGAACTGCTGCCGATTGTCGAGCGTGAAGGGATCCGCATTGAAATTCAGTCTCACCCGTGGGACTTCTGTGAAGAGAACAATGAGACCGCCGATCTGGTGAAATCGTTTCGCAGTGATAACGTCAAATATCTTTATAGCGTGCCGCATACCTTTTTCTACGACAAAGGCAAAGGGGATGTGAAGAGCATGCTGGAGTATGCCGGTGCAGATCTCTCGCATGTGCTGATCGCTGACACCATGAACCACACCAAACACTGCCGCTATATCGTGAATCCACCGGGCGTTGACGCCGTGGTTCACCAGCATGTCGGCGTGGGCGAGGGGGAAGTGGACTTCCCAACGCTGTTCCAGACATTGCGTGAGATGGATTTTGCCAACCGCACTTATCCGGTCGGAGGCGAATCGATTATCGCCTCTTCGCTGTTCGGTTATCCGGAAAAAATGAAATATCAGGCGGTGGAAACGCGCGAACTGATCGAACGCGAGCTGCTGTGCAAATAATTGCGCGGCAGCCAATGCCGCACGCTCAATCCTGGGGAACACGAATGGACAAAAATAAGGTCAAACTGGCGATTGCGCCGATCGGCTGGACCAACGATGACATGCCGGAGTTAGGCAAAGAGAACAGCTTCCAGCAGATTGTTAGTGAGATGGCGCTGGCGGGTTTTACCGGCAGCGAGGTGGGCAGCAAATATCCGCGCGACCCGGCGGTGTTGAAGCCGATGCTGGATATCCGTGGGCTTGAGATCGTCAATGCCTGGTTCAGTACCTTTTTTGCTAACGGCGACAGAGAAAAAACCCTTGATGAGTTTATCAATCATCGTGATTTTCTGCATGCGATGGGCGCTAAAGTCATCGGCTGTTCTGAGCAGAGTTTCAGTATTCAGGGTACCTCAAAAGCGGTACTGGAAGAGAAGCCCCACTTTAGCGATGAACAGTGGCGGCTGACGGTGGAAGGCTACAACGAGCTGGCAAAACTGGCGGCCGAAAAGGGCATGACCGTTGGCCTGCATCATCATATGGGCACCGCGATCCAAACCCGTGATGAGGTGGATCGCTTTATGGCACAGACCAATGATGACGTGTACCTGCTATTTGATACCGGCCACGCTTACTACTCGGAAGGCTCGCAGCAAGCCATGCTGGCCATGCTGGAAAAACACCTGGCGCGCATTAATCACGTGCATCTGAAGGACGTGCGTGACGAGATAGTGGCAGATGTGAAGGCGCAGCGGCTGTCATTCCTTGATGGCGTAAAGAGAGGAACCTTCACCGTACCGGGTGACGGCGTGATTAATTTCGATCCGGTATTCAAAATCCTCGACGATGCTGGCTACCGGGGCTGGATGGTGGTGGAAGCGGAACAGGACCCGGCGCTGGCGAACCCGTTTGAATATGCGCTAAAAGCGCGCCGGTACATTCGTCAACACGCCGGTTTGTAATCACATGCAGAAAGCCGCCTTTAGCGTTTGTGAAGGCGGCTTTTATACGCTGGCAGACTATTTCAGCGTGATGGAGTTAATAATACTTTCTGCTTCAGTCTGCGCCTGCTGCTGATTATCGGCGGGCAGGGTGATTTGCAGGGTCAGCAGCCTGCCGTCAATTTTGCCCAGTACTACGGAAGACCATGAGGACTGGTTGTTGGCAGAGATCACGCTGTCCAGCTGCTGTAGCGGGTGACCCTTCACGTCGATCGTTTTATTGGTCACCACCTGAAGCTGCGGATCGCGGCTGCGCTGCTGCGCTTCCAGGCGCTTCGCCAGGGTATCCAGCCCTTCACTGCTGTTGTCGCCTTCGATAACAATGATCGCCTTCTGGCCTGACTCATCGGCGTAAACGTGCATGTTATTGGCTTGTGTTCCGAGCTTGCCGCTCTTATCACTCATCCCCGGCGGTAACGTAAAGCTCATTTTGCCATTCATCAGCGTGACGTTCTGCGCCGACTGGCTGCTGCTGGCGCCCTGATTATCAGAAACTTTATCATTTTTGCCATCACAGGCCGCGAGGCCCGTGACCAGCACTGCAATTCCGGCATACTTCAGTAAGTTACGCATCAGAGTCCCTTTTTAAATTGGTCGCATGTCGCTAAGCATCGATACAAACGTATTCGCTGCATAAAAGCAACCCGCAGGTAGTGACAATATCACTACCTGAAGCCATCGGTGTAGGTGCTTCAGGTATGCAGAGTATCAGACTAGCCGAAATTCACCTGGGAACGATTAGATTTCTCTGTTAATTGCTTCAACGTCGCATTCAGCAGCAGGCCGTAAGCCGGCAGGAAGAACAGCATACAGATGAGGACTTTAAAGCTGTAATCCACCAGTGCAATCTCAACCCAGTGCGTCGCCATAAAGGGATCGGCGCTTTTATAGAATGCGATAAAGAAGAAGGCCAGCGTATCGCTGATATTACCAAGGAACATCGCCGCAGCGGGCGCTATCCACCATGTCGCTTTCTGGCGCAGGCGGTTAAATACCTGGATATCCAGCACCTGACCGAGCGCATAGGCCATAAAGCTGGCGCAGGCAATACGCGCCACAAACAGGTTCATCTGCCCAAGTGCCGCAAAGCCCTGCCATTCGCCCTGATAAAACAGCGCTGAAACCACATAGGAGACAAACAGTGCGGGCACCATCACCGCCAGAATAATGCGCCGCGCCAGCTGCGCGCCAAAAATTCGCACCGTCAGGTCGGTTGCCAGAAAGATAAACGGGAAGCTGAAAGCACCCCAGGTGGTATGCAAACCGAAAATAGTGACCGGTAGCTGCACCAGGTAGTTACTGGAAAGGATGATCAGCAGATGAAACAAAGATAGCCAGACCAGCGCGTACAGGCGCTGACGGGAACTGAATGCGAGCATATTGAGCCTTTTTGTATGTTATGGGGTGAGGGAACCCAGTCCTGTCCTTCATCTTTCACGCTGCGGCTGCGTGATGCCTTGCCGCAACGCGAAATCGGGTGGATATGTACGATTTTGCGGCATATTACCGATTTAGCCTGTCAATGCAACGGTTGATTTAAGCGCAAACGTTATCGTGGGCTGAGTGGTTGCGCCCGCTTTGACTCGGGGTAAAATAGCGCAAACTTTGCTTTTCCCTGATTGAGAGAACTATGAGCGACCCATTCGCTAATCCTGACCAAACCCTGGATACCCAGGGGCTGCGCTGCCCGGAACCGGTGATGATGGTGCGTAAAACCGTGCGCCATATGCAGAACGGCGAAACCCTGCTGATTATCGCCGACGATCCGGCCACCACCCGTGACATTCCCGGCTTTTGTCGCTTTATGGAACATACGCTGGTGGCACAGGCCATCGACGTGCCGCCCTATCAATATCTGCTGAAGAAAGGGCTGTAGCCTGTTATCTCTTACCGAGCAGACGCAGGGCGTTAGCAGTCACTAACGCTGTAGCGCCCGAATCGGCCAGCACGGCCAGCCACAATCCGGTAATTCCCAGCAGCGTGGTGATCAGGAACAGGGCTTTCAGCCCCAGTGCCAGCGCGATGTTCTGACGAATATTGGCGTGGGTGGCGCGCGACAGGCGGATCATCGTTGTCAGCCCGGCAAGGCGGTTATGAGGGAGTGCCGCATCGGCAGTTTCCAGCGCAACATCGCTGCCGCTGCCCATCGCTATACCGATAGTGGCGGCTTTCATCGCTGGCGCATCGTTGATGCCGTCACCCACCATCGCCACCGCCTGCTGTTGATGCAGCGCTCTGATGGCGTTGACCTTATCTTCCGGCAACAGGCCGGCGCGGTAATCAATGCCCAGCTCGGCGGCGATCGCTGCCGCCGCGCGCGGGTTGTCTCCGGTCAGCATTACGGCCTGTATATTCAGCTCCCGCAACTCTGCCAGCGCACTACGGGCATCGGCACGCAGCGTGTCGCGCAGGGTGAAGGTGGCCAGCATTTGCCGTTCATCGTGCAGTATCACCACGGTATTGCCGCCGTTCTCCAGCGCTTCTATTGCGGTACGCTGTGGGGCCAATAAATTTCCGGGCACTCTGTGCGGTGAACTTAAGGATAGTAAGCGGCCACTTACTATTGCCTGTATACCGCTTCCCGGCAGCGTACGCTGGTCTCTGGCCGCAGGGATCTCCAGCTGACGCGCATCGGCCGCCGCGACGATCGCCCGTGCTAAAGGATGCGATGAGCCTTGCTCAACGGCGGCGGCAATAGCCAGCAGCGAGTTTTCATCGCTGCCGTCCAGCGCAACGATGGCGGTGAGCTGGGGTTTTCCCTCGGTCAGAGTGCCGGTTTTATCGAAAGCAATCGTGCGCACGCTGCCGAGGCTTTCCAGCGCCGCGCCGCCCTTGATCAGCGCGCCACGGCGTGCGGCGGCGGCCAGTGCCGAGGTGACCGCCGCCGGAGTGGAGATCACCAGCGCACACGGACAGCCGATCAGCAGCAGCGTCAGTCCCTTGTAGATCCACGGCTGCCATGCCGCCGCCATCAGCAGCGGAGGCAGCAGCGCCACGACCAGCGCCAGCAACATAACGATTGGGGTATAAATGCGGCTAAAGCGAGTGAGGAAGCGCTCGATTGGCGCACGCCGCTCTCCGGCTTCTTCAATCAGATGCAGGATGCGGTCGATCGCGCTGTTCCCTGGCTCGGAGATGACTTCCAGCTGTACCAGGCGATCAACGCTCATACTGCCGGCGGCGATAGCTTCATCCCGCTGGCGATCGACCGGCACCGATTCCCCGGTCAGGGCGCTTTCATCAAAGCTGGCAAACGGCGTCAGCAACTTTGCATCGGCAGGCAGACGGCCTCCGGCGGCGACTTCAATCACGTCACCCGGCCGCAGGTCGCTTACCGCAACGCTTTCACGCTGGCCGGAGCGAACTCGCAGCGCCTGGTCAGGTTTCAGGGCCATCAGCGCCGTCACCCCCTTGCGCGCGCGACCGGCGGCAAATGACTCCAGCCTTTCGCCGAGCGTAAACAGCAGCAGCACCATCGCCGCTTCGGCGGTCGCGCCGATAAACAGCGCGCCAATGGCCGCAACGCTCATCAGGGTTTCAATGCTGAACGGTGAGCCGCTGCGTATCATGCGCAGAGCGCGACGCGCAACCGGCCAGACGCCAACCAGCGTAGTGATGGTAAAGGCAAAAGTCCCCGCAACAGGATGGATAATACCCAGCAGCCAGCTGGCCGCCATCAGCAGTGCCAGCAACATCGCGCTGCGGTTTTCCCGCCAGAAACTGGCTTCAACGACGGGTGCCGCCGCATCGCTGCGCTGAAGACGAAAGCCAATGCGTGCGACGGCCTGTTCGACCTGACTGCGCACATCATTGCTGGCATCAACCAGCAGTTTTTCGCTGGTAAAAACCACGCGCGCCGCGCTCACGTTGGCAAGATTTTTGACGGCGGTTTCAACTTTCTGCGCGCAGCTCGGGCAGTCCATGCCCTGCACCTGCCAGCTAAAGCGGACGGTTTGCGCCCGCCTGTCGCCCTCTTCTTCGGGGGGATCGGCCGGACTACAGGCGGTATCGCCACAGCAGGGCGTGTCTGCACTGATGGCGGTGACTTTTTTGATAACGGGACGCGAGCGGGTCGCGCATCCGTGCTGTTTGCGGGCGTGGTGGTGACCACAACCACAAGAAGAGTGCTGCTGCATAACGCCTCCTGGCCAGTAACGGCGGGCACCAGTACCCGCCGATAGCCATCTTACACTCTGGAGTCAACTCCAGAGTCAAGCGCGTTTAGCGATTACAGCCACAGGGAGCGAACGATCATAAAGTGACCGGCAAAGTAACAGGCGGCGATAATTGCGCTGTCTGCGCTGAAGCGGCGACGAAAATGGCTGATTATCCACACAATATTACCCAGCAGCAGCAGGTCGGCCCCGGCCATTAAGGTGAAACTATTATCGCTCGGGCGGAAAAAATACTGCTCGGTGCTGAGCCAGACCATCAGCAGCGCCATACCGATTAAGGTACCGATCGGCCAGCGCAACTCTTCCAGCCGGGTCCAGACGGTAGCCAGTACCAGCGCGCCGATAATCAGCAGCGTGAGCGGTATGGGCCAGAACAGGGCAAGCGTCATCTGGCTGGCAAAACAGAGCGTGTAGAGCAGATGTGACAGGAAAAATGCCCCGATGGCATACAGCATACGTTTGTTTGGCAGCAACATCAGCGCATCACCTGCCAGCGTGGCTATCAGTCCGGCCAGGATCAGGTAATCGGTGGTTTTCAATACCGGCGCTTGCCAGGCCCAGGCCAGCATTAACAGCAGGGTGACCGGTTTAAATACCCAGCGCTGCCACTGCGGGCCGCGATAGGAAGCATCCACATACAGCCAGCCGGAAAAGAGAACGGCAAGGAAAGACCAGATCATATGTTGTCCTTGTTAATGAAGAACTCGACAAATTCTGTCCCAGTGTAGGTTAACGACCAACAATGTGACAATCAGATGGCTCCGCTTGTATGCTGACAGGCGCGCTCTGCAACTCGACAACTTTGATATTCAGCAGGATGAACCCCATGAAGCCGCCCATTATCTTTTTGCTCGTATTGGTCATTATCGCCATCTTAGCGACACGTCAGTTTATCAAACAGCGGCGTGAGGTGGCGGTCAACGATGCCACGCCGCTGCGTAGCCTGATAGTAGAAGTAAAAAGCAAACGAGAATATCCGGCTCCCAATCGTCGTTCACGCCAGCGTGAACATATCCCTGTGGAAGATATGCGTTATGAGGCCTGGTTTCATCCGTTGAACGAGGCCGGTGACTTCAAACTGCAACTTAACGCCGGGGATTATCATCGAATGGATAAGGGCGCCCAGGGCGAGTTGCAGTTTAAAGGCACACGCTTTGTGAGTTTTACGCCCGGCGAAACCGATTAGCGTTTAGGTAAGTTCTTTTTTTGCCAGGCGAGTAGCTCAAACACGCCAAAGAAAAAGATTTTGGCCTGCATCACACCGCTGAGTTTAGCCGCTCCCGCTGGCTGAGTGGTGCGCATCAGTACCAGTTGCAGGCCGTGCATGATCACCATAAAGAACAGGGCAACGTTAACAAAATAGGTCAGCGGTTTCGGGAAGGGGTGTACCACGTTTAGCAGCAAAAAAGCCCAGACGAATACCATCAACAGACGGCCAGCGTTAATTAACATCTGCGTTATCCTTGTTTTCGGTGTGACGAATATACAGGCGATAAGCCACCTGGCCTGCGATCTTTTCACGATGCAGCTGCCAGTTTACTGGCACCGGCGGCAGGCCGTTTTCGACTTCGCTTTCGACATAGATCAGGGATTCATCGGCTAACCAGCCGTTGCTCTCCAGCAGCGTAAGCGTTTGTTCAAGCAGCCCTTTACGAAACGGTGGGTCAACAAATACCAGATGGTATGGCTCACCCGTCTGGGCGAGGAACTGCAACGTATTGCGATTAATGACGCGTGCGTTTTTCGCCCCGAGGGTAGCAAGGTTTTTTTCCAGCTGCTGCGCCACCGGTCGCTCCAGCTCCAGCAGGGTGGCGCTGGCGGCATGGCGCGACAGCGCTTCCAGGCCCAACGCGCCGCTGCCGGCAAAACAGTCAAGGCAGTTTGCCTGCTGGATATTCGCAGCCAGCCAGTTAAAAAGCGTTTCACGTACCCGATCGGTCGTGGGGCGCAGGCCCGCGCTATCGGGAACCGGTAACTTGCGGCCACGCCACTGACCACCAATAATGCGTATTTGCCCGGCTGCGCCGCTGCGGGGTTTCTTATTCATCTTGCTAAACTCTTAATAATTTGTTGCATAGTTTAACGGGCTAACCGCGTTGAGGAAACGTAAAAGGGTGCTGTAATGCGCTTTGCAGAAAGTGGTAGACTACGAAACTAATCGTTAAATTATTAGCTTATTTTTCCTGACAGAACGCTTTTTTCCCACGAGGAGTGTGGTTGCACCATGGCAAAGAATAAAAAACGTGGCTTTTTTTCCTGGCTTGGCCTGGGGCGTGACGAAAAGACGCAGCAGGAAGAGGTAAAAGAAACGTTAGAACAGCAGCCGTCTGCCGACACGCCAAAAGCGGATAACGCGAGTGAGAGTGCTCCCGAACGCGAAGCGGCAGAGCAACAGGCAGATAGCGCGCATGTAGCTGAACAGCCGGTGGAAGAGATGGCACCGCCAGCCGAACCCGAGCCGACGACTGAGCCTGTGGTTGTGCCAGCGACCGTGGTTGAAGAGTATCCCACGGCGCAGCAGAGCGAAGCAGAGGCGATTGATGAGGCGCAGCTGGAAGCATTAGCGCTGGCCACCGAGCCGGTTGATAAGGAGCTGGCGGCAGAAGTTGCGCAAGAACCCATTGTTGTAGAACCCGAAGCCGTAAGCGACATTATCGTGCCAGAGCCAGAGCCAGAGCCAGAGCCAGAGCCAGAGCCAGAGCCAGAAAAGGAGCAGGAACGCCCGACCAAAGAAGGCTTCTTTGCCCGTCTAAAACGCAGCCTGGTAAAAACCCGTACTAACCTCGGTTCCGGATTTATCAGTCTGTTCCGTGGCAAGAAAATCGACGACGATCTGTTTGAAGAACTGGAAGAACAGTTATTGATTGCCGACGTTGGGGTGGACACGACCCGCCGTATCATCAGCAACCTGACCAGTCAGGCCAGCCGTAAGCAGCTGCGCGATGCGGAAGCGCTCTATGGATTGCTGAAAACCGATATGGCTGAAATCCTGGCAAAAGTTGAATCGCCGTTAGATGTCAGCGGTAAAACGCCGTTTGTAATTCTGATGGTCGGCGTGAATGGCGTCGGGAAAACCACCACCATCGGCAAGCTGGCGCGTCAGTTCCAGGCCGAAGGTAAATCGGTGATGTTGGCTGCCGGTGATACCTTCCGCGCCGCTGCCGTTGAGCAGCTTCAGGTGTGGGGACAGCGTAACAATATTCCGGTGGTGGCACAGCATACCGGTGCCGATTCCGCTTCGGTGATTTTTGATGCCATCCAGGCGGCGAAGGCGCGTCATGTTGACGTTCTGATCGCCGATACCGCCGGTCGCTTACAGAATAAAGCGCACCTGATGGAAGAGCTGAAAAAAATCACCCGCGTGATGAAGAAGCTGGACGACAGCGCGCCCCATGAGGTGATGCTGACGATTGATGCCAGCACCGGACAGAATGCGATCAGCCAGACTAAACTGTTCCATGAGGCCGTTGGCCTGACCGGGATCACCCTGACCAAGCTGGACGGCACGGCAAAAGGTGGCGTGATCTTCTCGGTAGCGGATCAATTCAATATTCCTATTCGCTACATTGGCGTTGGCGAAGGCATTGAAGATTTACGATCGTTCAAGGCTGACGATTTTATAGAGGCACTTTTTGCCCGAGAGGACTAATTAGGATGATTCGCTTTGAAGAAGTCAGTAAGGCTTATCTCGGCGGTCGGCAAGCGTTGCAGGGAGTGGATTTCCATCTGCGCCCAGGCGAAATGGCGTTTCTGACCGGACATTCCGGGGCAGGGAAAAGTACCTTGTTGAAGCTGATCTGTGGCATTGAACGCCCCAGCGCCGGACATATCTGGTTTGGCGGTCATGATATCAGTCGTCTGAAAGGCCGGGAAGTCCCGTTCCTGCGTCGCCAGATCGGCATGATCTTTCAGGATCACCATCTGCTGATGGACCGCTCGGTATATGACAACGTGGCCATTCCGCTGATTATCGCCGGGGCCAGCGGTGAAGATATCCGCCGCCGCGTTTCTGCGGCGCTGGATAAAGTTGGCCTGCTCGATAAAGCAAAAAGTTTCCCCATCCAGCTTTCTGGCGGTGAGCAGCAGCGTGTCGGCATTGCCCGCGCGGTGGTGAACAAGCCTGCGGTGTTACTGGCCGATGAACCGACGGGCAACCTCGATGAGGCGCTGTCTGAAGATATTTTGCGCCTGTTCGAGGAGTTTAACCGCGTCGGCGTCACGGTACTGATGGCCAGCCATGATATGGGGCTTATCGCCAGCCGCAACTATCGGCAGATGACGCTAAACCAGGGGCGTTTGCACGGAGGTCATGGTGGTTAATAAACGCAATCCTCGCGCTTCCGCGCCAAAAGCGGTGAAGCACAAGCAGCCATCAAAAAGCAAAGCGCTTAAAGGCGGCTGGCAGGAACAGTGGCGCTACGCGATGCATGGTTCGCTGTCAGATCTGTGGCGTCAGCCGCTGGCAACGCTGTTGACGGTCATGGTGATTGCTATTTCCCTGACGCTGCCCAGCGTTTGCTATATGGTGTGGAAAAACGTCAACCAGGCGGCAGATCAGTGGTATCCGGCACCGCAGCTCACCGTTTATCTGAGTAAAACGCTGGATGACGATGCGGCTGAAAACGTCGTGGCGCAGCTGAAAAAAGAGGATGGGGTCGACAAGGTCAACTATCTGTCGCGTGAAGAGGCGATGGGTGAGTTTCGTAACTGGTCTGGCTTCGGCGGAGCGATGGACATGCTGGAGCAGAACCCGCTGCCAGCCGTGGCGATTATCACTCCGAAGCTAAACTTCCAGAATTCCGCCACGATGGATAACCTGCGTGACCGCGTGTCAAAGGTGCAGGGTATTGATGAAGTGAAGATGGATGACAGTTGGTTCGCCCGGCTGGCAGCGCTCACCGGACTGGTGGGCCAGGTGGCGGCAATGATTGGCATTCTGATGATTGCGGCGGTGTTCCTGGTGATTGGTAACAGTGTGCGCCTGAGCATTTTTGCCCGCCGCGACACCATTAACGTGCAAAAGCTGATCGGCGCAACCGACGGTTTTATTCTGCGGCCGTTCTTATACGGTGGAGCGCTACTCGGTTTTAGCGGGGCATTGCTGTCACTGGTGCTGTCTGCGGCGCTGTTGTTCAGGCTGGAGTCGGTGGTGACGCAGGTGGCATCGGTGTTTGGCACCTCCTTTGTTCTCCATGGGCTGGCGTGGGATGAAAGCCTGCTTTTACTGCTGATTTCCGCCATGATTGGTTGGGTCGCTGCCTGGCTGGCGACGGTACAACATTTACGTCGATTTACGCCGCAGTAATCCCTTCTCATGATTTTTGCTATAATCTTCCTCTGCTGCGTGAAGCCGCGACGCAGAGGGAGGTTATAAACGCTGTGACTTTTCCCTGTGGTTCTGCCGATTGCCGCGCATCACGGAACGGTTTATAGAATATCCACCGATAATATTGAACTTGTGGATAACTTTTGCGTCTTACTAATGAGAAAATGATTAATTCGTTAGCACAGATTGTGTTTAATTTTGCTGTCTGTTCACGTAGTCTTGTGGGCGGTTCATGGATTGACACCGCAATCATGCATAACAAAGAGAGGGTTTGAATGACCAAAGAAATGCAAACTTTAGCTATTGCTCCTTTAGGCAACCTGGATTCTTACATCCGGGCGGCTAATGCCCGGCCTATGCTGACGGCAGAAGAGGAAAAAGCGTTGGCTGAACGGCTGCATTACCAGGGCGATCTGGATGCAGCTAAGACGCTGATCCTGTCTCACCTGCGCTTTGTTGTTCATGTCGCTCGTAACTATTCCGGTTACGGACTGCCGCAGGCAGATCTGATCCAGGAAGGTAACATCGGCCTGATGAAAGCCGTGCGCCGTTTTAACCCGGAAGTGGGTGTGCGCCTGGTTTCCTTTGCCGTGCACTGGATTAAAGCCGAAATCCACGAGTACGTACTGCGCAACTGGCGTATCGTGAAGGTCGCTACCACCAAAGCACAGCGCAAGCTGTTCTTTAACCTGCGTAAAGCCAAGCAGCGTTTGGGCTGGTTCAACCAGGATGAGGTAGAAATGGTGGCGCGTGAGCTGGGCGTCAGCAGTAAAGACGTGCGTGAAATGGAATCGCGCATGGCCGCACAGGATATGACTTTTGACCCCGCGCCGGATGACGAGGGCGAAGGTCGTTCGATGGCACCAATGCTTTACCTACAGGATAAATCCTCTGACTTTGCTAACGGCATTGAGGAAGATAACTGGGAAGATCACGCGGCCGAGAAGCTGAGCGATGCGATGCAGGGGCTGGACGAACGCAGCCAGCACATCATTCGCGCTCGCTGGCTGGACGATGACAACAAAACCACGTTGCAGGAGTTGGCCGATCGTTATGGCGTTTCCGCCGAACGTGTACGCCAGCTGGAAAAGAACGCGATGAAAAAACTGCGCGTGGCTATCGAAGCGTAATATTACCGCTGCCCGAGCATTAAAGAAAAGCGCTTCCATCTTATAAAAACCCGCGATAGCCATCGCGGGTTTTTCAGATCAATGCCAGCTGGCGGCCAGCAGGGGGATTCGGGCTTGTTTTTAGGGGCGTTTCTCTCGTGTTTAAGGCGGTCAGTCAGCTGACCATTTGGTGCAGTTTCGATGCTAAGCTTGGTCAGCACACGGGAAAGCTGATTGAGATCGGTTTCGGTTTTAAGACCTTTAGCCAGTTCAGCAGCAAGTACCTTGAGTTTCTTTATCCTGCATAATTGACCTGTCTCCAATTTTGGTATGAACATATCAAAAACAGGCAATGACATCATCTCGTTTACCGCTTCCTGAAATACGGTGAAAACTCCGGGATCTCTCCTGAGTTTATGTGTCATACGTTTGGGTAAATTCTATGATAAAGATCGATATCAGAAGGGGTGTCAACCTCTCCCCAGGGGTGTATGTTCTGAGTGCCGAATATTTCATGACCAGTAATAATGAGTTTAGAAAAAAGGTTTGTCATGTCAATTTTAGCCATCTCATCATCGCTGAGTGATGAAATGAAGTTTTCAATCCAGCCCCATGCTTTAGGGGTGATTTTAAAAAGACCCATGTATTGACCTTGAACTTCCTCAAGACGATTAATTTTCCCGCCAATGTCTAAAATTCTTTCATTATCAATCCTGAAACTTTCCAGATCGGAAAGTGGGTCTTCATTTCTTTTCTGCCACAACTCTACCGCACAGGGATCGTAGGCAAGATTAATTTCGCCAGAACTATCGATAAGAGATTCAACCAGATGGTGCGAATAAAAAATATCACCGTAGCTTACAATACAGGTTTCTGCCTTAAGCCATTCACCAGCACATAACAATGAGCTGAAAATACTGGTTCTTTCCCAACGTTCATTAATAAAGAGCTTGTGTTCTCTGACTTATCCTGGCATCGATATTGGGAGCAGAACACGCTTAGAACCATAAATTTTACGAACGGAAAAGCCGACGTTAATATGCCCATGTGTTTTTATCCTTAATGAATTATTGTCATATCCCCTTTTCTAGAGAGGCAGGCATTGATCTATATTTTTCCCTTACTCAGTAATATGTAGCATAAGAAGTATACGGCTGAATAAATGATGGCAACGACATACAAGTGAGAATATTGCGTGACTACTGATCCAATAAATATTGAGGCGATCATTCCAATATAGACGCCCGCATATTGCATAGCGGCAATCATAGGCATATCCTTGACATCACTCTTCAAAACAATATCTGACTGCAATTTGAAAAATGCCAATTCAAAAAAGAATATGTACATAAAGTAAGAGAAGTAGCTAATTGAAACATTAATACCAAGCGATGTGATAATCATGAACAGGGCGCTGGCCACGGCCATGTATAGCGGGTTGAATTTTACTCCTCTTCGGTTATAGATGAAGTAAAATACCGCGCCGCTCAGGGCTGCCCCACTATTGACTAACTGAAGGTACCCAACAAAATTTTCCGGTAAGTTTAAAATATGCGATGGCAGCGTCACGCGGGATACATTAAAAAAACCTTGAAAGAAGGTGATGAAAACGATGAAATTCAGAAATGCTTTTTTTAATGGTGCATTTAGCGAAAGCAGGACAATAAACGTTTTCAGTGACCTTTTTTGCTTTTTGTCTTCCTGATGCAGGTTAAGTTTAGGTAACAGGAAAGATGCCAGTACCGAGATAATGAACAACACCGAAATCATCGACATCGCCAGTTGTGGTGACATTTCTCCCTTAATACTTCCCATCAACATGCCTGCCAGCCCACCCGCGATAAACTGCGCAGTTAGCGTCAGGGGGACGGTGGTTTCAATTTTGTCACCACTGAAATAATGCTTGATAGCAACAATACGACCCACCCGTTGCAGTGCGTCAATTGAGCCAATCAATAGTCCTCCCAGAAGCGCAAGAACAGGCAGTATATGAAGCAAACTGAATATAATCAGTGTGCAAAAGGCTGCGGCCAAATTGCTTATCATGAGTAATTGACGAGGAGAGGACTTTTCCGCAATACCCTGCACCTGATTGACAAAAATGACGGGTAAGATCATCGGCGCATAGAGCACTGCCTGCGAAAGTATAATATTGCCAGTAATGTGATAGACATACCATGAAAGATAGATATAACATAAGGTTGAGGCACTTATGGAGCAGAGATTAACTGCCCAGATTAATCGACTTATCCATAATGGCGAGTGAAATTTTATCGCGCGGGCTTCCATGGCAAGTACCTTCATCATATTTTCGCCATTTCATCAAAATGAAATATAAGGCGTTTATCATGGTAAATATTAAGAATTCTAACCTATATGTTTGTTATATATATGTCAATTGATGTCAGCGTGCCGCTATCACACTCCAGATATTCGAAGCTATAATATTTATAATCATCGTTTAGCCACATTTTAAGCTAAGTAATTATAGTTATATGGTTTTTTATTTTGTGGTGAGAGGATAAAAAGTATTTATATTGACGCCAAATTCCTTGCAAACATGCCATTCTAAAATTTTCAATTAAATAAATATGATAATTAACCATGCTGATGATTTGTCGGCTCTGATATGCCAATCCGTTACAGTTTGCTTTTTAAGTAAACTGACATCTAACTTGTTGAATTTTTAAAGCATGTTCACAAGGCGTTTTTCAGTCTATTGATGGTTTCATCAAATTAATCAGATCCAGAGCGATTTCTCCTGTAACAGGCACGCTTTCTGGCTTACCTACCTTAGGAAGGGGCGTCCATCACATCACTACACCTTTCTGCTGGCAGCGGTACACCCACTCATCCGCTTGGCGAACGAATCCGGCACTGTGCATAAAGGCGGCAATCACCGCAGGGGCTGATGTGCCATCAGCGGCAATCGACCAATGCTCAACGTACGGATTCTGCACCTGAATATCTTCCAGCAGGTACAGGCCAACGCCGCGTCTGCGGGTCACTTCGCGCACTTCCAGCTGCGACATTCGTGCCTGTGTCCCTGATATCAGTACGATGACCGCTGCAAGCAGGCGATCGTTAAAACGTGCGGCATACAGTTGATGATGTTCATCCAGCCGTGCGGCCAGCGCATCAATATCGGCCTGCGGCCAGATTTTTCTTATATCGCTACGATCCTGTTCAGATAACTGTTGCAGGCGGACGATCGTCAGTTTCATTGAATAACCCGATGCTGAGAAAGGCATATTGTAGCGAAGTTGACCAGACTTGAGCGTTTTTGTTTTCTGTACGAAAACGAGGGGATCTGCGGAAGGCAACCCGCTTTTCCGAGCAAACTCATATTGGTTGCTATTTAACCAGCATAATACGCTAGATTGATGGCGAAAACACCCTCATTTGTGCCAGTAGATTATCCTGCAAAATCCACCGCATACTGAATATGAAGGTTGATTTACAGCAGAAAATTCCTGTTTAATGACCTGAAACTAAAGATATATTGACAATAAATGCGGTATTTTGTGCTAACTGACTAAAACATAACGCGTTATCACGGATCTTACTGCAAATAATAAATAACCCGACAGATCCCACGCCGTAGCAAGATGGCATGACGTTATCTCAGGAACGTCATGTTCAGAGTGACACAGGTTGTCAACGCCGCTGCGGTTTCAGGATCCGAGGGCGCAAACACAACAGGTGGGGAAGTGAAAATGAAAATCTCTAAAGGTCATGCGTTACTGGCAAGCTGTATGGCACTGGTTATCAGCCAGGCGGCGTTGGCGAAAGACATCAAAGTGGCGATTGTTGGCGCCATGTCCGGCCCGGTGGCGCAATATGGTGATATGGAGTTCACCGGTGCCAAACAGGCGATTGCGGATATCAATGCCAGAGGCGGCGTGAACGGCAATAAGCTGGTTGGCGTGGAGTATGACGATGCCTGCGATCCAAAACAGGCGGTCGCGGTCGCCAACAAGGTGATCAATGACGGCATTCGTTATGTCATCGGCCATTTGTGTTCCTCTTCCACTCAGCCCGCATCAGACATCTATGAAGATGAAGGCGTGCTGATGATTACGCCAGCCGCGACCGCGCCTGATCTCACCTCCCGTGGCTATAAACTGATTATGCGCACCACCGGTCTGGATTCTGACCAGGGCCCGACAGCGGCCAAATATATTCTCAGCGACGTTAAGCCGCAGCGCATTGCCGTGGTTCACGACAAGCAGCAGTACGGTGAAGGCCTGGCGCGTTCGGTGCAGGACAGCCTGAAGAAAGCGGGCGGCAACGTGGTGCTGTTTGAGGGTATCACCGCCGGCGATAAAGACTTCTCAACGCTGGTGGCACGCCTGAAGAAAGAGAACGTCGATTTCGTCTACTTTGGCGGTTACTACCCGGAAATGGGGCAAATTCTGCGTCAGGCGCGCGCCGCCGGACTGAAGACCCAGTTTATGGGGCCGGAAGGCGTGGGTAACTCCTCGCTGTCTAACATCGCCGGAGCGGCTTCGGAAGGGATGCTGGTCACACTGCCAAAACGCTATGACCAGGTTCCGGCGAACCAGGCCATCGTCGATGCGCTGAAAGCGAAAAAGCAAAACCCAACCGGGCCGTTTGTCTGGACTACCTATGCCGCATTACAGTCTCTAACGGCTGGCATGGCGCGGAGTAAAAGCGAAGAGCCAGCAGATATTGCGAAGAACCTTAAAGAAGGCGCAACGGTTCCGACCGTCATGGGCGACCTGAGCTGGAACGAGAAGGGCGATCTGAAAGGCTTCGAGTTTGGCGTCTTTAAATGGCACGCGGACGGCTCCTCAGACGCCGTTAAGTAAGCCGGGTTATTTCTGGCAATAACGCCCGGTGAACTGTGCCGGGCGTTTTTGTTACCCCCGAGCGGGGACAGGTAAGGGTTGATAGTATGTCCGAGCAGTTTCTCTACTTCCTGCAACAAATGTTCAACGGCGTCACGTTGGGCAGCACCTATGCGCTGATCGCCATTGGATACACGATGGTGTACGGCATCATCGGCATGATCAATTTCGCCCACGGCGAAGTGTATATGATCGGCAGTTATGTCTCGTTTATCGTCATCGCCGCGTTGATGATGATGGGCATTGATACCAGCTGGCTGCTGATTGGCTGCGGCTTCGTGGTCGCGGTGGTGATTGCCTCCTGTTACGGCTGGAGCATTGAGCGCGTGGCGTATAAGCCGGTACGATCCTCTAAGCGCCTGATCGCCCTGATCTCGGCGATCGGCATGTCGATATTCCTACAAAACTACGTCAGCCTGACGCAGGGTTCGCGTGATTTGGCGCTGCCGAGCCTGGTGACCGGACAGTGGACGCTGGGCGTCAGTAACGGCTTCGCCGCCACTATCTCCACCATGCAGCTGGTGATTTGGGGGGTGACTTTCCTTGCCATGCTGGCTTTGACGCTGTTTATCCGTTACTCGCGTATGGGTCGCGCCTGCCGTGCCTGCGCCGAAGATCTGAAAATGGCCAGCCTGCTGGGGATCAACACCGACCGCGTGATCTCACTCACCTTTGTTATCGGCGCGGCAATGGCGGCGGTGGCCGGGGTGCTGCTGGGCCAGTTCTACGGGGTGATCAACCCCTATATCGGCTTTTTGGCCGGGATGAAAGCCTTTACCGCAGCGGTACTTGGCGGCATCGGCAGTATTCCTGGCGCTATGCTGGGTGGTCTGATCCTCGGCATTGCCGAAGCGCTCACCTCAGCCTATCTCAGCACCGAATATAAAGACGTGGTGTCGTTCGCGCTGCTGATTGTGGTGCTGCTGGTGATGCCAACCGGTATACTTGGGCGTCCGGAGGTTGAGAAAGTATGAAGAAGCTCAATCTGCTTAACGCCGTGGCATCCGCGCTGATGCTGCTGGTACTGGCGGCGTTCTTTATGGGGCTGCGCCTCAATCTTGACGGTACGCGTCTGGTGGTGAATAACGCCGGAGAGGTGCGCTGGAACTGGATCGCCCTCGGCTGCGGCGTGGTGTTTCTGTTCCAGCTGCTGCGCCCATTATTGCACAGCGGTCTGAAAAAAGTGTCCGGCCCGGCACTGGTGCTGCCGGGGATTGATGGTTCAACGGTGAAGCAGAAACTGCTGCTGCTGGCGCTGATCGTTGCCGCAGCGCTGTGGCCGTTTCTGGTCTCACGCGGCACGGTGGATATTGCCACCCTGACGCTGATTTACGTCATGCTGGGGCTGGGACTGAATGTGGTGGTCGGCCTCTCCGGGCTGCTGGTGCTCGGCTACGGCGGCTTCTATGCCATCGGCGCTTACACTTTCGCGCTGTTAAATCACTACTACGGCCTGGGGTTCTGGCAGTCTCTGCCGCTGGCGGGGCTGGTCGCGGCGGCCTTTGGCCTGCTGCTCGGTTTCCCGGTATTGCGTCTGCGCGGTGACTACCTGGCGATTGTGACGCTTGGATTCGGTGAAATCGTGCGCATTTTGCTGCTCAACAATACCGAAATAACCGGTGGGCCAAACGGCATCAGCCAGATCCCTAAACCGACCTTCTTTGGGCTGGAATTCAACCGCAGTGTGCGCGACGGCGGCTGGGACACCTTCCACCACTTCTTTGGTCTGGAGTACGATCCGGGCGACAGAATCATCTTCCTGTATCTGGTGGCGCTGCTGCTGGTGGTCATCACCCTGTTTGTGATCAACCGCCTGCTGCGTATGCCGCTGGGCCGCGCCTGGGAAGCGCTGCGCGAGGATGAGATCGCCTGTCGCTCGCTGGGCCTTAGCCCGACGCGGATTAAACTGACCGCCTTTACCATCAGCGCCGCCTTTGCGGGTTTCGCCGGTAGCCTGTTTGCCGCGCGCCAGGGCTTTGTCAGCCCGGAGTCCTTCACCTTTGCCGAGTCCGCTTTTGTGCTGGCGATTGTGGTACTGGGCGGAATGGGCTCGCAGTTTGCGGTGATCCTCGCCGCCGTGCTGCTGGTGGTATCGCGTGAGCTGATGCGTGATCTTAATGAATACAGCATGCTGGTACTCGGTGGCCTGATGGTATTGATGATGATCTGGCGTCCGCAGGGGCTGCTGCCGATGAAACGTCCACACCTGAAGTTGAAACAGGCGCAGCAGGGAGAACAGCCATGAGCCAGTCTTTGTTAGCCGTTGAGGGCCTGAAGATGCGCTTTGGCGGTCTGCTGGCGGTGAATAACGTCGAACTGGCGCTGCACCCGCAGGAAATCGTCTCGCTGATTGGCCCTAACGGTGCCGGAAAAACCACGGTGTTTAACTGCCTTACCGGGTTCTATCGCCCGACGGGCGGCTCCATCCGGCTGGGTGACCAGCAGCTGGCGGGATTACCGGGGCAGAAGATTGCGCGTATGGGCATTGTGCGTACCTTTCAGCATGTGCGCCTGTTTCGTGAAATGACGGTGATTGAAAACCTGCTTGTGGCCCAGCATCAGCACCTGAAAAGCGGTGTGTTCTCCGGCCTGCTGAAAACGCCCGGCTTCCGCCAGGCGGAAAACGATGCGCTGGAGCGCGCGGCCAGTTGGCTGGACCGCGTCGGGCTGCTGGCGCTGGCCAACCGTCAGGCCGGGAACCTTGCCTACGGGCAGCAGCGCCGTCTGGAGATTGCCCGCTGCATGGTGACCCGCCCACAGATCCTGATGCTGGATGAACCTGCGGCAGGGCTTAACCCGAAAGAGACCCACGAGCTGGACGAGCTGATCGCCGAGCTGCGCCAGCAACACAAGGTCTCGATACTGTTAATTGAACACGATATGAAACTGGTAATGGGTATTTCAGACCGTATCTACGTGGTAAATCAGGGCACGCCGCTGGCCCACGGTACGCCGGAGGAGATCCGCGAAAACCCGGATGTGATCCGCGCTTATCTGGGGGAGGCATAACATGAGTGATGCAATGTTATCGCTGAATAATGTCAGCGCCCACTACGGCAAAATCCAGGCACTGCATAACGTCAACCTGCATATCCGTCAGGGCGAAATTGTCACGCTGATAGGCGCTAACGGGGCGGGTAAAACCACCATCCTCGGCACCCTGTGCGGTGAACCGCGTGCCTCGCAGGGGTCGATTACCTTTGATGGTAAGGATATCACCGACTGGCAGACGGCACGCATTATGCGCGAGGCGATTGCTATTGTCCCGGAGGGCCGCCGCGTCTTTGCCCGCATGACGGTGGAAGAGAACCTGGCGATGGGCGGTTTCTTTGCCGAACGCCAGCAGTATCAGCAGCGTATCCGGCGCGTCTATGAGCTGTTTCCCCGGCTGTATGAGCGCCGTGTCCAGCGTGCCGGAACCATGTCCGGCGGCGAGCAGCAGATGTTGGCGATTGGCCGGGCGCTGATGAGCCAGCCGCGCCTGCTGCTGCTGGATGAACCCTCGCTCGGGCTGGCACCGATTATCATCCAGCAGATTTTCGACACCATCGAACAGCTGCGCCAGGAAGGCATGACGATTTTCCTGGTGGAGCAGAATGCTAACCAGGCGCTGAAGCTGGCCGACCGGGGTTATGTGCTGGAAAACGGTCATGTGGTGCTGGAAGACAGCGGCGCGGCGCTATTAGCCAATGAAGCGGTAAGAAGCGCTTATCTGGGGGGATGATTGGGCGGGGTTTGTGCTCGTTATCTCTGTAAGGGGAGGGGGAGGGTAATCTGGCCCCCTGACCTGAAGAGTCACATGCAAGTGTTGCTGGCGCTTTCGTTCGCTAAAGCGCAGCCAGCTGACGGCAATGCATTGCCTGCTGGGAGCGGTGGCTACATTCTCGATTTCAGATATCATCTTTATGATGTTTTACCCGCACTCATATCAGGGATCTGATAAAATAGAGGCTGAGATAACCCCCTACGCGAATCTCAAAATTCGCTAATGCATTAGGTAGAGGACAGGGAATGTACTCAAACACAGCAATTGTAGCAAAATGCGAGCTGACAACTTTATCGGCATTTCACTGGAACAAGCGTTGGCCGGCGTTAGGGATGCAATGCTGGAACAGGCTAAAAATATTCAGACTGGCGCGACCAGACTAAGTTTTTACGCCAGCTGTTTTACCAGCAACTATCAAGACGTCTGCGCAAATCAGAAAGCTGAAGATATACGCTTTTCTCTAAATATTGTAGGTCTGCTCAGCAAACGAAACGTCATTGAACGGATGATCAGGATTTACGTTGACCTTCTGCTACAGAACATGACACCAGAACGCCTCCGGAACATCAAAAAATCCTTATCGCATAAGGGGGCATCCTTTGTGTCAGGTTCATTGACGAATCAAACTATCGGTGCTGCTATTATTGCCGCAGCCTGTTACTCATTTAGCATGAAAACAGCGATAGACAGTGTCCTGTTAAGATACAGTACATTAGCAATATCTTTGACCGGCTTATACGCTTACGTACAAAAAGCAGCAGATGCGGCCAACAGACTTAAACAACAAAACGGTACTACTACAGCATACTCTACGCAGAAAAACTGGAAATGCTGTATTTTTTGATAGATCCCATCATTAGCAGAAATCCTCCCCTGATACGTATTCGCTCATCAGATGAAGAGATAACAAGCACCATTATGCGGATGATTCGATGAATTTTTTTTAAAAGATGGTTGACCTGGCAGCTACGATACCTCGCCAGCATTATCATTTGTGCCGTGCTCATTATTGGGTTCGCTGCGTCAGGCGGCATGTTCTGGCCCGACTATGCATGGGGCGCGACAGCACTCTTTACGGTGGTAATAATATGGCTATTTTCCCGCTGGAAATAGCCTGTTTACTGGAAAAACGCCGCATTACCAAGGTGTCTGGCAAATTTTCTACGTGAGTATGAATATCGCCACAGTATCAGCTGACGTCTGGCTAACTTGGAAGCATTTTGGCTATTGCACATGCATTAGATTAGGATTGGGGAGCTTGTCACTCTTCCTGAAGGTCTTAATAAAAATATCAGTACAACGCTAAAATACTACCTATGATTTAGTATTCTCAATGATTTCTGCTGGTTTGAAGTTAATTCTGAATTCATTTTCATCCGGATAAGCCTGATAAAATCCATTTATTTTTTCATTAAAAAAAGAATAAAACTTGCCATTAAAATAATCCGAATCGCTTACATCGTTCTCACGAAAATAATCATCGGTGCTGCTTTTGCAACCAAAGTACAGTCCACTTAATTTTCCAATATCCATTTTTAAAAGAAACAGGCAATCAGGCCCCTCATGTCGCCATATTTTATGCAAGACATCACACTGACCGGTTCCAAGTAGGTAGCTTATGCTAAGGCCAGTTACTTTAAACCTATATATCTCATTGTCATCTTTACCAGGAATTTCTTCAATTAATCTACCAGCTACCGGGATTTCAGATATTTCATTCATCCCCTTTCTGGTTAGTAAAATTTCTGTCACCTCTGTGAAAGGAATAATAAACCTATATTCAAATTCCTTATCCCAATCTTCCGATTTGCAAAAATAAAGCGTTTCAATAACTCTATTTAAATCGCCGTTAAAATTATGGAAAGGTCTTGTTTTTTTGTAGTTTATATGACCATAGTAAAAACCCGTTGGATTCTCGATATGACTACCCTGCCAGACATTGGCATTTCCGAAAAATAATGATTTTGGATCGTTTTCATCGAATGTGAATTCTGCCATTACACCCCTGTGATTATCAGAATAATGTGACCACATGTATATGTTACTTTTATCACCACTCATGGAAATACAACCAGACATATTTACGAACTCTTCAAACTCATGTTGTTTCTCAGGCGAAAGTAAAAATTTTTCTAGGTCGTTTTGGCTTAATTTGAACTCGAAAGGGTCATTCTGTGAGTATGATTTAGTAAGCCTGAGTGAGTGGGATTTTGCGAAAGAATTAAAAGTACTCATACTCATGTATTTGTATAATTTCATAATAACCGGATTCCTGTTTTTACATCTTATTATTCTAACACATGCAAATGGAAATGCTTATGAGGTCAGAAAATCAAATCTGCATTGGTAAAACGTCAAGAGAAAAAATATATTTTATTAAGCCCATGCGGCCATCATGATCAGCTTCTGCAAACATTCGCAGCACTGGCCGATCCCGTCAGTGGTGATTGTTTTTGTGATGTCACGGGCTGGCACCGATTATCATTCAGCAGATTTTCGACACCATCGAACAGCTGCGCCAGGAGGGTATGACCATTTTCCTGGTGGAGCAGAATGCTAACCAGGCACTGAAGCTGGCCGACCGGGGCTATGTGCTGGAAAACGGACATGTGGTGCTGGAAGACAGCGGCGCGGCGCTGTTAGCCAATGAAGCGGTGAGAAGCGCTTCATTGGGGGGATGATTGGGCGGGTTGGCCTGAGCCCGTTATGCGGTGCAAAGGGTGAACCCGGCTATGACTGAAATCTGTATGGATTTAACAATACGGTTGTTATCGAACCTCGATATCGATCTGATCAATACAACTCTGCGCTTGACTGTGATTTCCTGCTGTATACCACTGGCCTGATTGTAAAGTGATCTCTGTCAGGCCATCTACAGGGATACAGCGCCAGTTGAATGTGGAGCCAGGCGTCACTGTGCCTTTGCTGCTTTCCCCACCAAATTGATAGAACAAAGCTTGTTTTCGCCCCTTTTTTGAGCCCAGAGCATGATGGCACATCTCGCGATAGTATCCTTGGTAAAATGCCGTTATTTGTATATACTATTATGTATATACAAAACAGTATTGCCACGGCAGGCCTATGGAGATGGATTTTGAATGGGATTTAGTCAAGGCTGAATCGAATTTACGCAAGCACGGTATTCGCTTTGAAGAGGCTGCACTGGTTTTTGAGGATCCTTTTCACCTTTCAGTGCAGGACCGCTTTGAAAATGGTGAGTACCGCTGGCAAACCATCGGAGCTGTAAGAGGATGCTTAGTGGTTCTTGTAGCCCATACGATACGCTTTGAAGACGGTACCGAGATCATTCGCATAATCAGCGCTCGCAGAGCCGATCGGAAAGAGAGGAAAACTTATGAGCACAGTGAGATATAAACGAAACGAGCTTCCATCCCTTACTGAGAAACGAAAAGCCGAGCTGAAATCACTGTCTGAGCAGCCTGACAGCCAGATTGATGACAGCGATGTCGGCACGCTGGATGATTCATCCTGGCAGAACGCTGTGCGTGGACAGTTTTATCGTCCCGTCAAGAAGCATGCTTCAGTCAGAATTGATGCCGATGTTTTGGAATGGCTTAAAGAACCTGGCAAAGGCTATCAGACAAGGCTTAACGCAATTTTGCGAGAAGCGATGATGCGTAACCAGCAGCTGAAATAATTTTTTATCCGGCAAGGGATCGCGTTTTCAGCGCACATCCGCTTACCGCCCTGTCGTCTCTTTTAGCAGGGAACAATAGGGCGGCAGGCTGTATAAAGAGAGGCGTCGTAGCTCCACGAAGCGCTAAAAATCGTGCGAAAATAGTGAGTTCGGTCAGGGTTGGTCGTCACCCGGCGGTCATAAAAGCGTTATATTTCTGTCATTTCCCCATGTCATGTTACCTGCCAATTACAGCAATGCGCGTCTTCGCGCCTGATAACACCGTGGACAGGAAACCGACATGCCATCTTTATCATTCCGTCACAATGCACTTAGCCTGATAGTTGGGCTGGCTTTCAGCACCAGCGCGCTGGCCGCCACCGACATTCCTTTCTGGCATTCGATGGAAGGCGAGCTAGGGGTAGAAGTTAACTCGCTGGCGACCCGTTTCAATGAAACGCACCCTGATTACCGCATCGTTCCTACCTATAAAGGCAATTACGAACAGAGCCTGGCCGCCGGAATTGCGGCGGTGCGCACGGGAAAAGCCCCGGCGATCCTACAG
Source organism: Erwinia piriflorinigrans CFBP 5888 (assembly GCF_001050515.1). Lineage (GTDB taxonomy): Bacteria > Pseudomonadota > Gammaproteobacteria > Enterobacterales > Enterobacteriaceae > Erwinia > Erwinia piriflorinigrans. Next base: position 124,065 of record NZ_CAHS01000022.1, on the reverse strand, counting down.
GTCTATGAGGTCGGCACGGCAACCATGATGGCGTCAAAAGCCATTGTGCCGGTGTATGAAGTGTTCAAAAACGCCGGTATTGCCCTGGATGCTAAGCAGTTTGTGCCAGCGGTGGCGGGTTATTACAGCGATGCCAACGGGCAGCTGATCTCGCAACCGTTTAACAGCTCCACCCCGGTGCTGTACTACAACAAAGATGCGTTTAAAAAAGCCGGTCTGGACCCGGAGCAGCCGCCAAAAACCTGGCAGCAGCTGGCGCAGGATACCGCCGCGCTGCGTAAAGCGGGTATGGCCTGCGGCTATGCCAGCGGCTGGCAGGGCTGGATCCAGATTGAGAACTTCAGCGCCTGGCATGGTCAGCCGGTAGCAACGAAAAACAACGGTTTTGACGGCACCGATGCGCGACTGGCGTTTAACAAGCCGCTACAGGTGCGCCATATCGCCATGCTGGAAGAGATGAATAAAAAGGGCGATTTCACCTACTTCGGGCGCAAAGATGAGCCAACCGCCAAGTTCTATAACGGCGACTGCGGCATCACCACCGCCTCTTCAGGCTCGCTGGCGGACATCCGCAAATACGCCAAATTTAACTTCGGCGTTGGCATGATGCCATACGATGACGGCGTGGCAAACGCGCCGCAGAATGCCATTATCGGCGGTGCCAGCCTGTGGGCGATGAAGGGCAAAGATGCCGCAACCTATAAAGGCGTCGCCGAGTTTATGCAGTTCCTCGCCCAGCCGGAAATTGCCGCCGAATGGCACCAGAAGACCGGCTATCTGCCGATCACCACCGCCGCTTACGATCTGACCCGCAAACAGGGCTTCTATCAGCAGCATCCGGGCGCGGATATAGCCACCCGCCAGATGCTGAACAAAGACCCGCTGCCTTACACCAAAGGGATGCGTCTCGGCAATATGCCACAAATCCGCACCATCGTGGATGAAGAGCTGGAAGGGGTTTGGACAGGAAAACAGGCTCCGCAGGCAGCGCTGGATAACGCCGTCAGGCGCGGTAACGAATTGCTGTCGCGCTTCGAGCAGCAGAGCAAATAACCGCACGCCACGCTTCACTTATCCGCCCGCCAGTGGCGATCCCCTGCGGGGCCGCCACTGCGACTTTGATACGAGAGTACTTTGATGTCCCAACCCCGTCCCGTTTTCCGCAGCGGCGTGCTGCCTTATTTGCTGGTGCTGCCGCAGCTGTTGATCACCGCCATCTTCTTTATCTGGCCAGCTGGCGAAGCGTTGTGGTATTCGCTACAAAGCATCGATCCGTTCGGCATTTCCAGCACGTTCGTCGGGCTGGAGAACTTCACGCGGCTGTTTGCTGACGATTACTACCTCGACTCCTTCTGGACCACGCTGAAATTCAGCACGCTGGTCACGGTATGCGGCATGAGCTTCTCACTGCTGCTGGCGGCGCTGGTCGATTATATCGTGCGTCTGAAAAAGACGTATCAGACGTTGCTGCTACTGCCCTATGCGGTGGCACCGGTGGTGGCAGCGGTATTGTGGATGTTTCTGTTTAACCCTGGACTTGGCCTGTTCAGTCACCTGCTGAACCACATTGGCTACCGCTGGAACTATGCGCAAAACAGCGGTCAGGCGATGTTCCTGATCGTGCTGGCCTCTATCTGGCAGCAGATGAGCTATAACTTCCTGTTTTTCTTCGCCGCGCTTCAGTCGATCCCCAAATCCCTGACGGAAGCCGCAGCGATTGACGGAGCCGGCCCGGTACGCCGCTTCTTCAGCCTGTCGCTGCCGCTGATTACCCCGGTCAGTTTCTTTCTGCTGGTGGTCAACCTGGTGTATGCCTTCTTTGATACTTTCCCGGTCATCGATGCCATCACCGGCGGCGGCCCGGTACAGGCGACCACCACCCTGATTTATAAAATTTACCGTGAAGGCTTTGCCGGACTCGATCTCTCCTCGTCGGCGGCGCAGTCGGTGGTGCTGATGCTGTTGGTTATCGGGCTTACGGTGGTTCAGTTCCGCTTTGTTGAGCGTAAGGTGCGTTACCAATGATTGAAAACCGACGAGGGCTGGATATCTTCAGCCATACCCTGCTGATTCTGGCTATTTTAGTCATTCTGTTTCCGCTTTACGTGGCGTTTGTCGCCGCCACGCTGGACAACCAGGCGGTTTATCAGGTGCCGATGACGCTGATCCCCGGCTCGCATTTATGGGAAAACGTCAGCCGTATCTGGCAGCACGGCGTTAACGGCAGCGGCCCGGCGTTTAGCGTGCTGATGCTGAACAGCCTGGTGATGGCGTTTTGCATCACGCTGGGGAAAATCAGCGTCTCGATGCTGTCGGCGTTCGCGCTGGTGTGGTTCCGCTTCCCGCTGCGTAACCTGTTCTTCTGGATGATTTTTATCACTCTGATGCTGCCGGTGGAAGTGCGCATATTTCCGACGGTACAGGTGATTGCCGACCTGAACATGCTCGACAGCTACAGCGGATTAACCCTGCCGCTGATGGCTTCAGCCACGGCGACCTTCCTGTTTCGTCAGTTCTTTATGTCGCTGCCAGATGAGCTGATGGAAGCCGCCCGTATCGACGGGGCCGGCCCGCTGCGTTTCTTCCGCGACGTGGTGCTGCCGTTGTCGAAAACGAATCTGGCGGCGCTGTTCGTGATCACCTTTATTTACGGCTGGAACCAGTATCTGTGGCCGCTATTGATCGTGAACGAAGCCTCCCTCGGTACGGCGGTAGCGGGGATCAAAAGCATGATCTCCAGCAGCGGCTCGCCCACCCAGTGGAATGAGGTAATGGCGGCGATGCTGTTAACGCTGATCCCGCCGGTGGTGATTGTTTTTGTGATGCAGCGCGCCTTTGTGCGCGGTCTGGTTGAGAGTGAGAAATAAGCATGGCGGGTCTAAGACTTCAGGCAGTAACCAAATCCTGGGACGGTAAAACCCAGGTCATTCAGCCGCTGGATGTGACCATCCATGACGGGGAGTTTATGGTGATAGTCGGCCCGTCCGGCTGCGGAAAATCAACCCTGCTGCGCATGGTTGCCGGGCTTGAGCGCGTCACCAGTGGCGATATCTGGATCGACACGCGGCGCGTGACGGAAGAAGAACCGAAAGATCGCGGTATCGCGATGGTGTTTCAGAACTATGCGCTTTACCCGCATATGAGCGTGGAAGAAAACATGGCCTGGGGCCTGAAAATCCGCGGTATGGGCAAAGAGCAGATCCGCAAACGCGTGCTGGAAGCGGCCCGTAGTCTGGAGCTGGAAGCGCTGTTGCAGCGCCGTCCACGCGAACTCTCCGGCGGGCAGCGGCAGCGTGTGGCGATGGGGCGTGCCATCGTGCGTGAACCGGCGGTATTCCTGTTTGATGAACCGTTGTCCAATCTCGATGCGCGCCTGCGTGTACAGATGCGCCTTGAATTGCAGCAGCTGCACCGCCGTCTGAACACCACCAGCCTGTATGTCACGCACGATCAGGTCGAGGCGATGACGCTGGCGCAGCGGGTGATGGTGATGAATAAGGGCGTGCTGGAGCAGCTTGGCACCCCGATCGAAATCTATGAACGTCCGGCGACGCGCTTTGTCGCCAGCTTTATCGGTGCGCCAGCAATGAATTTGCTGGAAGGTCAGGTTAACCGTGACGGTTCATGTTTTACCCTTAGCGACAGCATCGCCCTGCCGCTGGATGATGCGCAGGCGCGCTGGGCCGACCGCCGGTTGACGTTAGGGATCCGCCCGGAGCATATTGAACTATCCTCAAAGCAGGACGGCGGTATTCCGCTGGTGGTAGAGACGCTGGAAATGCTGGGGGCGGATAATCTCGTCCACGGCAGACTGGGTGGCAGTAAGCTGGTGGTACGCCTGCCGCACTCGCTGCGCCCGCCGATGGGCAGCACCCTGTGGCTGCATCTGCCGCCGCGATCGCTGCACTTTTTTGATGAAAACCAACAACGGATGGAATAATGACTGTGAGCTGGCCCTACCCACCGATTGTCGCCCATCGCGGCGGCGGCAAACTGGCACCGGAAAATACCCTGGCCGCCATCGACGTTGGTGCGCAGCTGGGCCACAGGATGATCGAGTTTGATGCCAAGCTGTCGCAGGATGGCGAAATCTTCCTGCTGCACGATGATACCCTGGATCGTACCAGCAATGGCTGGGGCGTAGCGGGGCAGCTGCCGTGGAACAAGCTGATACAGCTGGATGCCGGGAGCTGGTTTGGCGAGGCGTTCAGCGAAGAGCGTTTGCCGCTGCTGGCCGAGGTAGCAGCCCGCTGCCGTCAGCACCGGCTGATGGCCAATATCGAAATTAAACCGACCAGCGGCCTGGAGAGCGAAACCGGGCGCGCGGTGGCGCTGGCCGCGCGGGTGATGTGGCAGGGACAGGTGGCTCCGCTGCTGTCATCATTCTCTTATCAGGCGCTGGAAGCCGCACGCCAGGCGGCACCCGAACTGCCGCGCGGACTGCTGTTGGATCAATGGGAAGCGCAGTGGCAGGAGATGACCACGGCGCTGGACTGTACCTCGATCCATCTTAATCATCAGTTGCTGAATGCAGAACGCGTCTCCCAGTTAAAACGGGCAGGCTTACGCATTCTGGTGTACACGGTGAACAGGCCCGAGCGTGCGCGTGAGCTGCTGCATTGGGGCGTTGATGCGATCTGCACCGATCGTATTGATGTGATTGGGCCGGACTTCCACTAAGGGGGCGGATCGCAACTACCGATCCGCCGCTGCTTAATTTGCTGGCGTGTTCAGTTGCTGATTAGGCTGCGAGTTCAGCGTACGCCGTGTGGCGCTGTCACGCTGTTCCTGAATTTTACGTTGCAGATCCTGCTGCTGGCGCTGCTGGTCCTGTTGCAGCTTCAGCTTCTCCCGCGATTGCTGGTTCTGCATCTGTTGCTGTAGCCGCTGAGTGCTGGGATTGTACCCCGGCTGCTGCGAATTATTCCCATTATTCAACATGTTGGCCATCCCGCTCAGTGGCAGCATGGCGGCAAAAACGACGAGCCATTGCATTTTCATTTTCACTCCTCCGTGTTACTCATTCAGTTTAATGCACCTGTTACTCCCTGGCTCCAGGAGCGCTCCCAATTCGCGTTATTGTTCGCTTTTTATCCTTTTTTATGCTTATTTATCAATGGCAAACACAGTGTAAATAAATATAAAGGATAAAAAATGATGATACAAAGTTCATTAAAGCGCCTTTCAGGGGGGCTGTTAATCACTCTGTTGGTAAGCCAGGGAGCGCTGGCCACGACTGCGGCAGCACCTGCTGCCGCGCCGGTTTCCTATGGCGTCGGCACGGACACCTTCCATCCGGTCAGGGCGCAGCACGGCATGGTGGCCTCCGTGGATGCCACCGCCACCGCCGTTGGCGTGAAAATTCTTCAGCAGGGGGGGAATGCCGTTGATGCCGCCGTGGCCGTTGGCTATGCGCTGGCCGTGACGCATCCGCAGGCGGGTAATCTTGGCGGTGGCGGGTTCATGCTGCTGCGCACCGCGTCCGGCCATACCACCTCAATCGATTTCCGTGAGATGGCCCCGGTACGCGCCAGCCGTAATATGTTCCTTGATGCGGCGGGTAACGCAGACAGCAAAAAATCACTCACCTCACCACTGGCCTCCGGCGTGCCCGGTACCGTGGCGGGGTTTGCCCTGGCAAATAAAGAGTACGGTACTCTGCCGCTCAGCCAGCTGATCAAGCCCGCGCTGGATCTGGCGCGTAACGGCATTGTGGTCAATGATTCACTGGCCGACGATCTCAATGTTTATGGTAAAGAGGTGCTGTTAGGCCATGCCAACAGCAAGGCCATTTTCTTTAAGGCCGACGGCACACCATATCGTCAGGGTGAAAAGCTGGTGCAGCGCAATCTGGCCCACAGCCTGGAACTGATTTCCCGCCAGGGGCCGGACGCTTTCTACAAGGGAAAAATTGCCGACGAGATCGCCGGTGAAATGGAACAGCACGGCGGGCTGATCGCTAAAACCGATCTGGCGAACTATCGCGCCATAGAGCGTAAGCCGGTTGGCGGAACCTATCGCGGTTATCAGGTGTTCTCCATGCCGCCGCCGTCCTCTGGCGGTGTGCATATTGTGCAGATCCTTAATATTCTGGAAAACTTTGACCTGGCCAAAATGGGCTTCGGCAGTGCCGATGCGATGCAGGTGATGGCCGAGGCGGAAAAATACGCCTACGCCGATCGCTCGCAATACCTCGGTGACCCGGATTTCGTCAAGGTACCCATGCAGGCGCTGACCAGCAAAGCCTATGCGAAATCGCTGGCACAGCAGATCGACGTGGCTAAAGCGCGCCCTTCCGCTGAGATCAAGCCGGGCAAACTGGCCCCGTATGAAAGCGATCAGACCACACATTTCTCGGTGGTGGATAAAGACGGCAATGCGGTGGCGGTGACCTATACGCTGAACACCAATTTCGGTAGCGGTATTGTCGCCGGTAACAGCGGTATTCTGCTGAACAACGAAATGGATGATTTCTCTGCCAAGCCGGGAACGCCGAACGTCTATGGCCTGGTGGGTGGTGAAGCCAATGCGGTGCAGCCCTATAAACGCCCGCTCTCTTCCATGTCGCCGACCATTGTGGTCAAAGACGGTAAGACCTGGCTGGTCACCGGCAGCCCGGGCGGTAGCCGTATTATCACCACCGTGTTGCAAATGGTGGTGAACAGCATCGATTTTGGGATGAACGTTGCCGAAGCCACCAATGCACCGCGTTTCCACCACCAATGGCTGCCGGATCAGCTGCGGGTAGAAAAGGGCTTCAGCCCGGATACGCTGAAACTGCTGACTGCAAAGGGGCAGAATGTGAAGGTGATGTCGACGATGGGCAGCAGCCAGAGCATCATGCTGGCACCGGACGGCATGCGCTATGGTGCGTCCGATCCGCGTACCATTGATGATTTAACCGCAGGATATTAAATCTTAGCCGTGGCGGGGAGAATAAGCACCTCCCCGCATGACCATCATGGGCGGAGCCGCGCCATAAACAGCGCATCAACCTGCTGGCCGTTACGCAGCGCAAAACGCCGGGCGCGGCCTTCGGTTTCAAAACCAAACCGCTCATACAGCCCGATAGCCGCCTGATTATCGGCAAATACCGTCAGTTCAACGCGATCAACCCCCAGCCAGTTATCACACAGATCAAGAATGGCGCACATCATGGCTTTTGCCACGCCTTTACCGCGATGATGACTATCGACGCCAAGACCGAAACTGGCAGTATGGCGGCGGCGCGCTGGCCCATTAATATATAACGTGACTTGGCCAACAATGCGATCTTCAATGCAGGCGACCAGCATATGTGTCCCCTCTGGTATCTTGCTAATGCGCTCCTGCCATTTTTGAAGCGAGGGGTGAGGGAGCTGTAGCGTATCGGCAAGGGTGCCTGGCTGGCTATATAGCTCAAGCAGCGCCCCGGCATCTTCGGTAACCACATGTCGAATCACGATCTCACTCATCTCGCCACTCGTCGCTTATTGAAATCCTCTTTAAAATCAGGGTTTTTCCGCATCAAAGCAAGAAAAAATTAATCATAAAATGACTTTACAAATACGAATGATAATGATTATTATTGCTATGCGTTTTCAGAGGGACACACGGTACCCGCTGAAAAAGCACGACATTGCTCACATTGCTTCCAATATTTTTAGCCAGCACGGGTGCTGGCTTTTTTTTGCCCGTTATTTACTCCCCCGTTGTGCTCATTCCACTCATAACCTGCCGCCAGTTACGTCGAATAATTTGAACAGAGAAGACAGTTTTCTCCGCTATCATCCGGCTTGCTCCGGGTTCAGACTGGGTGAAAACCTAGAGGAGAACGGAATATGATTTATCTACGTAAAGCACAAGATCGCGGACATGCTAATCATGGCTGGCTGGACAGCTATCACACCTTCTCTTTCGCGGATTACTACGATGCCAATTTTATGGGCTTTTCGGCGCTGCGGGTGATTAACGAAGATGTGATCGATGCCGGAAAGGGGTTTGGTACACATCCCCATAAGGATATGGAAATTCTCACCTATGTGCTGTCCGGCACCGTTGAGCATCAGGACAGTATGGGCAACAAAGAGCAGATCCCGGCGGGTGAGTTTCAGATTATGAGCGCCGGTACCGGCGTGCGTCACTCGGAGTACAACGCCAGCGAAACCGTGCCGCTGCATCTGTATCAGATTTGGATTATCCCAGAGCGTAGCGGGATTGAGCCGCGTTATGAGCAGCGCCGTTTTGATGATGCTCAGGGCCGTCAGCTTGTGCTTTCGCCGGATGCGCGTGAGGGATCGCTGAAAGTGAACCAGGATATGACGCTGTCGCGCTGGGCGTTGCAGGCGGGCGAGCAGGGCAGTATTGATGTTGCTGACGGTCGCCGCATCTGGATCCAGGTGGTGAAAGGTGAAGTGACTATTAACGGTCAGCAGGCAACCACCAGCGATGCCCTGGCCATTTGGGATGAGCCATCCCTTGCGCTCACCGCCGATGGCGCTGCTGAAATCCTGGTGTTTGATCTGCCAGCGGTGTAAATGGTGTTTTTCCCTTCGAGGGTGCGCTCAGCCGCACCCTTTTTTAGCGATTTATCCAGCGTGGTAGCGCTTTTCCCCCGTGCTAAAAGCTAAATTTGTGAGGTTGATTCATCGGTTAGCTTCAGGTTAACGTCAATTGCCCGCTTTTTGTTACACTCCGCACAACACGTTCCCGCCAGCTGAAGAAAATGAAGAAAAAAAGACCAGGATTACAGGATGTTGCCGATCGCGTCGGCATCACAAAAATGACCGTTAGCCGTTATCTGCGTCATCCTGATCAGGTCTCTGCCGCGTTGCAGAGCAGGATCGCCGCCGCGCTGGATGAACTCGGTTATATTCCCAATCGCGCCCCGGATATGCTTTCCAATGCCACCAGTCGGGCGATTGGCGTGCTGTTGCCTTCTCTGACCAACCAGGTCTTTGCCGACGTGCTGCACGGTATTGAAACCGTGACCGATCGGGCGGGTTATCAGACGATGTTGGGCCACTTTGGCTACAGTGCCGAGAAAGAAGAGCTACAGCTGCGTTCTCTGCTGGCGTGGAATATTGACGGGCTGATCCTCACCGAACGCACCCACACCGCTGCCAGCCTGCGTATGATTGAAACCGCCGGGATTCCGGTGGTGGAGACAATGGATTGTACCTCGCCCTTTCTTGATATGGCGGTAGGGATTGATAACGTGGAGGCGGCGCGGCAGATGACCCAGGCTATCCTGCAAAAAGGCCATCGGCACACGGTGTACCTTGGTGCTCGCCTCGACGAGCGCACCTTGCAGAAAGAGCAGGGTTATCGTCTCGCTATGCTGGAAGCCGGGCTGGAGCCAAAGAGCGTGATGATGGAAGAGGCATCCTCGTTTTCCGCCGGGGCCATGCTGCTATGCGAGGCGCAGAAGCGCTATCCGCAAACCGACAGCCTGTTCTGTACCAATGACGATCTGGCGGTGGGCGCGATGTTCGAGTGCCAGCGTCAGGGGCTGCGCGTGCCGCAGCAGATGGCTATCGCCGGATTTCACGGCCATGATATCGCGCGGGTGGTGACCCCCCGACTGGCCACGGTGCAAACGCCGCGTGAACGTATCGGTCATCAGGCGGCGGAGCTGCTGCTTGCGCGCATCCGTGGGGAACGCGTGATACCGCAACCTGTGGATGTCGGATTTACCCTTTGTCCTGGCGAAAGTATCTGACCTCGTCCCGATCGTGATAGCTGTGCTGGCAGCGGTTGGCACTGGAGCGTGGTGAAATAACCACGCTGTGCGGTCGTATTACCCCTTTGTGCCACTTCCTGTCTGATTCTGCTTGTTTTTTGACGCCCTTCACATTTACCAGTTTTTTCCGATAAGAATGTTGCCATCACCCATTCACGCACTAACAATGTTACCGATAACAATGCAGCTGAATGGGCTGCTCATCTCTGCCGGAGCAACAATAATGAATACATCTTCTCCGTCCAATCATGTGTTTGTGCTGATGGGCGTATCCGGTAGCGGCAAGTCCGCCGTTGCCAATGCGGTGGCTTATCAGCTGAAGGCGGCCTTCCTCGACGGTGACTTCCTGCATCCACGCGTCAACATTGAAAAAATGTCCGCCGGTCATCCGCTCAATGATGACGACCGTCGTCCGTGGTTGCAGGCGATCAACGATGCCGCGTTTGCCATGCAGCGCACGAATGCCGTTTCATTGATTGTCTGCTCGGCGCTGAAAAAGAGTTATCGCGATATTCTGCGTAAGGGGAATCCGAACCTTTCATTCGTTTATCTGAAAGGGGATTTCGATACCATCGAATCGCGCCTCCGCGCGCGCAGAGGGCACTTCTTTAAACCCCAGATGCTGGTCACACAGTTTGCTACGCTGGAGCAGCCGGGTGACGATGAGAGCGACGTGCGGGTGGTCGATATTCATCAGTCGCTGGATGAGGTTGTTGCCACCACCCTGAAAACCATTGATACAGCCATCACACAAATAAGCAGGGCACCATGAGTACTGCAACGCTGGTCTTAACCGCAGCGGGTTCGGTGCTGCTGCTGCTGTTTTTGGTGATGAAAGCGCGTATGCACGCTTTCGTGGCGCTGATGCTGGTCTCCATCGGTGCCGGGCTGTTTTCCGGCATGCCGCTGGATAAAATCGCCGAGACCATGCAAAAAGGCATGGGCGGCACTCTCGGCTTTCTGGCGATCGTCGTTGCGCTTGGGGCGATGTTCGGCAAAATCCTGCATGAAACCGGCGCGGTTGATCAAATCGCTATCCGCATGCTGAAAACCTTTGGTGAAAGTCGTGCCCATTACGCGATGGGGATTGCCGGACTGATTTGCGCATTGCCGCTATTTTTTGAAGTGGCGGTGGTCTTGTTAATCAGTATCGCTTTCGCCGTGGCGCGCCGCACGGGGGATAACCTGGTGAAGCTGGTTATCCCGCTGTTTGCCGGGGTGGCTGCCTCTGCGGCCTTCCTGCTGCCTGGTCCGGCTCCAATGCTGCTGGCATCGCAGATGCACGCCGATTTTGGCTGGATGATCCTGCTGGGGCTGTGCGCCGCCATTCCGGGGATGCTGATTGCCGGGCCGCTGTTTGGCCGTTTTATCAGTCAGCACGTCAAGTTTGGTCTGCCTGCTGAAGGTGATCACCCGGAGTTTGATGAAAGCAAACTGCCGTCATTTGGCTTCAGCCTGTCGCTGATCCTGTTCCCGCTGATTCTGGTGGGATTAAAGACCATCGGCGCACGTTTCACCACGCCGGGCACCAGCCTGTACGAGTGGCTGGGGGTTATTGGACATCCGTTCACCGCCATTCTGCTGGCCTGTCTGGTGGCCATTTATGGCCTGGCGTATCGTCAGGGCATGGACAAAGAGCGCGTGATGCAGATTTGCGGCGCGGCGCTACAGCCTGCGGGTATTATCCTGCTGGTTATCGGTGCGGGTGGTGTCTTCAAGCAGGTGCTGGTGGATTCCGGCGTTGGCCCGGCACTGGGCAATGCGCTGACCGGGGCCGGTTTACCGGTAGCGCTGGCATGTTTTGTGCTGGCGGGAGCGGTACGTATCATCCAGGGTTCTGCCACCGTTGCCTGTCTGACCGCCGTCGGCCTGATTATGCCGGTGATTGAGCCGCTGCACTATTCCGGCGCACAGATGGCCGCCCTGTCGATCTGTATTGCCGGTGGCTCAATTATTTTTAGCCACGTTAACGATGCCGGTTTCTGGCTGTTTGGCCGCTTTACCGGGGCTACCGAAGGGCAGACGCTGAAAACCTGGACGCTGATGGAAACTATCCTCGGCACCGTGGGGGCGATTATCGGTATGGTGGCCTTTGAGCTGTTGTCATAAGCCCCGGCGGCGCTGCCGCTCATGCTCACCAGGCCGGTGATTATAAGCAGCGCTGCTAAAAAAAATGGGCTTATCGAATTAATTCACTTGCCACTTTTTCTGCAACTTGTAAGGTTTAACTCTGATTTTTTTAACTCTAACAGGTCAGGCGCTGCTGATAAGTCAGGTAGCCTGAAGCAGGTTTAACATGAAAACAGTAGGGCTGATAGGCTGGCGCGGCATGGTGGGTTCCGTGCTGATGCAGCGGATGAGCGAAGAACGTGATTTTGATGTGATTCGCCCGGTGTTTTTCTCTACCTCCCAGCATGGACAGACGGCACCCGCGTTTGGCGGGCAGTCAGCGGGGACCTTGCAGGATGCCAGCGATATTGAAGCGCTGAAGGCGCTGGATATCATTATCACCTGCCAGGGGGGCGACTACACCAGCGACATCTATCCCAAGCTGCGCGCTGCGGGCTGGCAGGGTTACTGGATTGATGCGGCTTCCACTCTGCGCATGGCGGACGATGCGATTATTATCCTCGACCCGGTTAACCATCAGGTGATCCATGACGGTCTGGATCGCGGAGTGAAAACCTTTGTTGGCGGTAACTGCACCGTCAGTCTGATGCTGATGTCGCTGGGCGGCCTGTTTGCCAACAATCTGGTGGAGTGGGCCTCTGTTGCTACCTATCAGGCGGCTTCCGGTGGCGGGGCGCGTCATATGCGCGAACTGCTCACCCAGATGGGGATGCTGCACGACAATGTGGCAAAAGAGCTGCAAAATCCGGCTTCTGCCATCCTTGATATTGAGCGCAAGGTGACTGAGATGGGCCGTAGCGGCGTGCTGCCAACCGACAACTTCGGCGTGCCGTTGGCCGGCAGTCTGATCCCGTGGATCGACAAACAGTTGGACAATGGTCAGACGCGCGAGGAGTGGAAGGGTCAGGCTGAAACCAACAAAATCCTGCGCACCAGCGATACTATCCCGGTTGATGGTTTGTGCGTACGCGTGGGTGCGCTACGCTGCCACAGCCAGGCATTTACCCTGAAGCTGAAAAAAGATCTGCCGCTGGCGGAAATCGAACAGCTTCTGGGCGCACATAATCCGTGGGTAAAAGTTGTGCCAAACGATCGTGACATCACCCTGCGCGAACTGACGCCAGCGGCGGTCACCGGTACGCTGAATACGCCGGTTGGCCGTTTGCGAAAACTGAATATGGGGCCGGAATATCTCTCGGCGTTCACCGTAGGCGACCAGCTGTTGTGGGGGGCCGCCGAGCCGCTGCGCCGTATGCTGCGCCTGCTGGTGGATTAACCCCAGCGGTATTTTCCCCGCCTCGTGCGGGGGAATATTTCCCCCGTATTGATACGTTACCCCTGCTTGTTTTTCCTGCCATGATCCTCTTTCAATGCGCCATTTTAACCTTTCACCCGCAGGGAAAACCTGCCGGTCAATCCACCCCTTTCTCTTCTTCCATCGCCTTAATCTGAAATAGAGATATTTGTCTCATTTGAGCCTGAACATTGCTATTACACTGGCTATGCTTAAAAAGCCATCGTCCCCAATGTTCTTTTTTGTAACGCTAGTTTGTCGCGCGCTGCGGCGGTTTTCTCATGGAGTTTTACCAGCCCTGCCAGCGTGTTTAAGGCTCAATAAATAACAGTGCATTGGCAATGCCCGCTATCGGGCATCGCCCGTTGCCTGCCGACCTTCACGGGAAGAACACCATGTCAGAGCTAGTGGATCGTCGTGTCATTAATGCTGTTGTCTCAGGTCACTTTGCCGATCCCTTTTCCATTTTGGGTATGCACCAAACTCACCTCGGTCTGGAAGTGCGCGCCCTGTTGCCAGATGCCAGCGAAGTCTGGGTGATCGACACCCGCACCGGTAACAAATGCGTGCAGCTTGAGTGCCTGGATGCGCGTGGGTTTTTTCAAGCGGTGATACCCAAGCGTAAAAATCCGTTTCGTTATCAGCTGGCCGTCACCTGGCACGGCCAGCAAAATCTGATCGATGATGCCTGGCGCTTTGGCCCGCTGCTGCCAGAAATGGACAGCTGGCTATTGGCAGAAGGGAAGCATCTGCGTCCCTATGAAACTCTGGGCGCTCACGGTTGCGTGATTGATGGTGTGAGCGGGACGCGTTTCGCCGTCTGGGCACCTAATGCTCAACGTGTTTCCGTGGTTGGTGAGTTCAACTACTGGGACGGACGCCGCCACCCGATGCGCCTGCGGCGCGAACTGGGGGTGTGGGAGCTGTTTATTCCTGGGGCGCGTAATGGCCAGTTATATAAATTCGAAATTATCGATCGTTACGGCCAGCTGCGGCTGAAGGCCGACCCCTATGCATTTGAAGCGCAGATGCGCCCGCAAACCGCATCGATGATTTGCGGTATCCCGGAGAAGACAACGCTATCGCCCGAGCGCCAACGCGCCAATGGCTTCGATGCCCCGATCTCAATCTATGAAGTGCATCTCGGTTCCTGGCGACGGCATACCGACAATCACTTTTGGCTCAGTTATCAGGAGCTGGCGGAGCAGCTGGTGCCCTATGCCAAAGAGATGGGCTTTACCCATCTGGAATTGATGCCGGTCAATGAGCATCCGTTTGACGGCAGCTGGGGTTACCAGCCGCTGGGTATGTACGCGCCTACCCGCCGTTTTGGTACGCGAGATGATTTCCGCGCATTTATTACTGCGGCTCATCAGGCTGGGCTAAACGTCCTGCTTGACTGGGTGCCCGGTCATTTCCCTACGGATGACTTCGGCCTGGCAAAGTTTGACGGCAGCGAGCTGTATGAGCACGGCGATCCGCGCGAGGGCTTTCATCAGGACTGGAATACGCTGATTTATAACTTCGGTCGCCGCGAAGTCAGTAACTATCTGGCGGGCAATGCGCTGTACTGGATCGAGCGCTTTGGCATTGACGGGCTGCGTGTGGATGCAGTGGCTTCGATGATCTACCGTGACTACAGCCGTGCCGATGGGGAATGGGTTCCGAATCATTTTGGCGGACGGGAAAACCTCGAAGCCATTGATTTTCTGCGTTATACCAACCGCACGCTTGGCCATGTCGCGCCTGGGGCGATTACCATCGCCGAGGAGTCGACGGACTTTAACGGCGTTTCACGCCCGCCGGAAGCGGGTGGGTTGGGATTCTGGTTTAAATGGGATCTCGGCTGGATGCACGACACGCTGGACTATATGAAGCTCGACCCGATCTATCGCCGCCATCATCACAATCTGATGACCTTTGGCATGCTGTACAGCAACACAGAAAACTTTGTGCTGTCGCTGTCCCACGATGAAGTGGTGCACGGCAAGGGATCGATCCTCGACCGTATGTCGGGGGATACCTGGCAGAAATTTGCCAATCTGCGTGCTTACTACGGCTGGATGTTCGGCTTTCCCGGCAAAAAACTGCTGTTTATGGGCAACGAATTCGCCCAGGGCAAAGAGTGGGACCACGATTCCAGCCTGGACTGGCATTTGCTGGAAGAGGAAGACGGCTGGCATCACGGTGTACAGCGTCTGGTGCGCGACCTTAATCACACTTACCGTGCACATCCCCCGTTATATCAGCAGGATTTTGACCCAGCGGGATTTGAGTGGCTGGTGGTGGATGATGCCGATAATTCAGTATTTGTCTTTGTGCGCCGCGATCGTGACGGTAATGAGCTGATTGTTGCCAGTAACTTCACCCCGGTACCTCGCCACGACTATCGCTTTGGCGTATCACAGGCAGGGCGTTGGCGCGAGGTGCTGAACACCGATTCCGATCATTATCACGGCAGCAATACCGGCAACCTCGGTGTGGTCAGTACCGATGACTGGGGCAGCCATAACCGTAGCCACTCCCTGAGTCTGACTCTGCCGCCGCTGGCAACGCTCTGGCTGGTACGGGAGGCATAATGATGCCGATACGGGATGGGCAACCCACGCCGCGTGGCGCCAGCTACGACGGCAAAGGGGTTAACTTTAGCCTGTTTGCGCACTACGCCGAGCGTGTCGAACTATGCCTGTATGATGATGACGGCGTTGAGACGCGGCTCGATCTGCCGGGGCGTAGCGACGATATCTGGCATGGCTATCTGCCCGCCGTTCGTCCCGGTCAGCGATATGGCTATCGGGTGCACGGCCCGTGGCAGCCGGAGGAAGGGCTGCGTTTTAACCCGGCGAAGCTGCTGCTGGACCCCTGTGCGCGCGGGATCGAGGGCGATGTGAGCGATAACCCCTGTTTTCAATGCGGCGAGCAGCAGCCGGATACGCTGGACAGCGGCCCATTGGCACCGAAAAGCGTGGTGCTGGCGGATGATTTTGACTGGGAAGGCGATAGCTGGCCGCGTATTGCCTGGGGCAGTACGGTGATTTATGAAGCCCATGTGCGTGGTCTGACCCTGCTGCATCCTGGTATCCCGGCAGAGATACGTGGCACCTATGCTGCACTTGGGCATCCGGTGCTGATTGACTATTTTCAGCGTCTCGGCATCACCAGCCTCCAGCTGTTGCCAGTATCCAGTTTTGCCAGCGAACCCCGGCTGCTGCGCCTGGGGCTGAGCAATTACTGGGGCTATAACCCGCTGGCCTGTTATGCGCTGGAATCTCGCTATGCCTGTGGGCAGAACCCACGCGAAGAGTTTCAGCAGGCGGTCAAAACGCTGCATCAGGCGGGGATCGAAGTGATCCTTGATGTGGTGTTTAACCACAGCGCCGAGCTGGATGAGAGCGGCCCGACGCTGTCGATGCGCGGTATCGACAATCCAACCTACTACTGGTTGGACGGACAGGGCAACTATGAAAACTGGACCGGCTGTGGTAACACGCAAAATCTTGTTCACCCGGAAGCGGTGGCATCGACCATCGACTGCCTGCGCTACTGGGTGGAAGAGTGCCATATTGATGGGTTCCGTTTCGACCTGGCAACCACGATGGGGCGCACGCCTGAATACCGCCGCGATGCCCCGCTGTTCCAGGCGATAGCCGCCGACCCGCTGTTGGCGCAGTGCAAGATCATTGCCGAGCCGTGGGATATCGGGCCAGGCGGTTACCAGGTGGGAAACTTTCCACCGCCGTTTGCCGAATGGAATGACCACTTCCGCGATACTGCCAGACGCTACTGGCTGCATGGGGACCTGTCTAACGGCGATTTCGCCCGGCGCTTTGCGGCTTCCAGCGATCTGTTCCAACAGCGGGGGCGTCTGCCCTCCGCCAGCCTCAATTACATTACTGCCCATGACGGCTTCACCCTGCGCGATCTGGTCAGTTTTGACCATAAGCATAACGAGGCTAACGGTGAGGATAACCGTGACGGCAGCAAAAATAATTTCAGCTACAACCACGGCGTGGAAGGGCTACGTGCGCCGTTATTGATAACGGAACACCGGCGGCGGAGCGTGCACGCGCTGTTGACCACTCTGCTGCTGGCACAGGGTACGCCGATGTTGCTGGCGGGTGATGAACACGGCCACAGCCAGCACGGCAACAACAATGCCTATTGTCAGGACAATTTGCTGACGTGGCTCGACTGGAAGCACGGCGATCGCGGGTTGTTCTCTTTCACCGCTGCGTTAATTCATTTGCGCCGCCGCATTCCCGCCCTGCAACAGGATCGCTGGTGGCAGGAGGGGGATGGCAGCGTGGAATGGCTGAACGGCCAGGGACGGCCACTAAACAGGCTTGAATGGGAGCAGGGCGTGCATCGTCTGCAAATCAGGCTATCAAAACATTGGCTTTTAACACTGAACGCCACCGAAGAAGTGTGCGACCTGGCGTTACCTCCGGGGAAATGGCATGCCATACCGCCTTTTGCCGGGGAGGATAACCCGATCCTGTTAACCGTCTGGCATGGAGCCGCTCAGGGAGTGTGCGTGTTCCAGGAAAAATCATAATAGGAGTCAGACATGGTGAAATTAGAGAAGAACGACCCTGTGATGCTGGCAAGGCAATTGCCGACACAAACTGTAGCCCTGATCCTCGCGGGTGGCCGCGGTACACGTCTGAAGGATTTGACCGCCAAACGCGCAAAACCGGCGGTCCATTTCGGCGGAAAATACCGCATTATCGATTTTGCACTCTCTAACTGTCTTAACTCGGGCATCCGGCGAATTGCGGTCTGTACCCAGTACCAGTCACATACGCTGGTGCAGCATATTCAGCGTGGATGGTCTTTTCTTAACGAAGAGATGAACGAGTTTGTCGACCTGCTCCCCGCGCAGCAGCGCCTGGCAACCGACCACTGGTATCGCGGTACGGCTGATGCGGTGACGCAGAATCTGGACATCATCCGCCGCTATCGTGCGCAGTACATCGTTATCCTTGCCGGTGATCACATTTACAAAATGGACTACTCGCGCATGCTGATCGACCATGTTGAGAACGGCGCACGCTGCACCATCGCCTGCCTGCCGGTGCCGCTGGAGGAAGCCAGCGCGTTTGGCGTGATGAAGGTGGATGATAATAACAAGGTCGTGGAATTCCTTGAGAAACCTGACAACCCGCCGTCGATGCCCGGTGACCGCAGGCATGCGTTAGCCAGCATGGGTATCTATGTGTTTGATGCTGAATATCTCTTCGATTTGCTGGAGCGTGACCAGCAGCTACCGCAGTCGACGCACGATTTTGGTCAGGATCTGCTGCCAAAAATTGTCGCCAGCGGTGAGGCACTGGCGCACTCATTCTCTCTTTCCTGCGTTCAGCAGGATGAGACCGCCGAGCCTTACTGGCGCGACGTCGGCACGCTGGAGGCTTACTGGAAAGCCAATCTTGACCTGGCCTCGGTGATGCCAGAACTGGATATGTATGATGGTAACTGGCCTATCCGTACCCATATGGAACCGCTGCCGCCCGCCAAGTTTGTTCAGGATCGTTCCGGCAGCCACGGGATGACGATGAATTCACTGGTGTCAGGCGGCTGCATTATTTCCGGTTCGGTGGTGGTCAATTCGGTGCTGTTTTCGCGGGTTCGTATTAACTCCTTTTGCAATATTGAGTCGTCGGTACTACTGCCGGATGTCGTGGTGGGGCGTTCCTGCCGGCTGCGTCGTTGTGTGATTGACCGCGCCTGCGTGTTGCCTGATGGAACGGTAATTGGTGAAAACCCGGATGATGATGCCCGGCGTTTCCATCGTTCCGAAGAGGGGATTGTGCTAGTCACCACTACCATGCTGGCAAAACTTGGCTGGCGTTAACCGGACGGTCATGGCCTGTTACGGGTCGCGTCCGGCATTTTACAGGAGCCAATAATGCAGGTGTTACATGTCTGTTCAGAACTTTTCCCGCTGCTGAAAACCGGCGGGCTTGCTGATGTGGTTGGGGCACTCCCTGCGGCACAAATTGCGGTAGGTACCGATACGCGCGTATTGCTGCCGGCATTCCCCGATTTGAAAAAAGGGATTACGCAAACCCAGCTGGTGGCGAAGCTGCAAACTTTTGCGGGTTATGTCGAGCTACATTTTGGTCATTTTAACGGCGTGGGTATCTATTTGATCGATGCGCCGGGGCTGTACGATCGACCCGGCAGCCCCTATCACGATGAATCACAATATGCCTATAGCGACAACTATCTGCGCTTTGCGCTGTTGGGGTGGATGAGCAGTGAACTGGCCTGCGGGTTGGATCACTGGTGGCGGCCGGATGTGGTACACGCGCATGACTGGCACGCGGGGCTGGCCTGTGCCTATCTTGCGGCTCGCGGTCATCCAGCCAAATCGGTATTCACCGTGCACAACCTGGCCTATCAGGGGCTGTTCAGCGCTCGTCACATGGAGCAAATCCAGCTACCGGCTTCATTTTTCAATGTTTACGGTCTGGAGTTTCACGGCCAAATCTCTTATCTCAAGGCCGGACTGTTTTATGCCGATCATGTTACCGCCGTCAGCCCGACCTATGCCAGGGAGATCACCCAGCCAGATTTCGGCTATGGCATGGAGGGATTGCTCAACCAGCGTCTGCAAGAGGGGCGGCTGAGCGGCATCCTCAATGGGGTGGACCCGGCAATCTGGAATCCGGCGCACGACCTGCTGCTATCGGCACGATATAACCGTGATGTGCTGGACGCCAAGCTGGAAAACAAACGCCAGTTACAGATTGCAATGGGACTGAAAATCGACGAAAAAGCGCCGATTTTCGCGGTAGTCAGTCGCTTAACCCGACAAAAAGGGCTTGATTTGGTGCTGGAGGCGCTACCTGGCCTGCTGGAGCAGGGGGGGCAGCTGGTGGTATTGGGGGCGGGCGATGCCGAGCTACAGCAGGGATTTCTGGCGGCGGCGGCGGAAAATCCGGGCCAGGTCGGGGTACAAATCGGTTATCACGAAGCGTTCTCGCACCGCATTATGGGAGGGGCCGATATTATTTTAGTACCAAGCCGTTTTGAGCCTTGCGGATTGACGCAGCTGTATGCCCTGAAGTACGGCACGCTGCCACTGGTGCGGCGCACCGGGGGGCTGGCGGATACGGTGAATGACTGTTCACTGGAGAATCTGGCCGATGGCATTGCCAGCGGGTTTTCCTTCGAAGACAGTAACGCCTGGTCGTTACTGCGTGCCATCCGGCGTTCTTTCGTTCTTTGGTCCCGTCCCTCGCTATGGCGCTATGTTCAGCGCCAGGCGATGGGGATGGATTTTAGCTGGCAGGTGGCAGCGGTGGCCTACCGCGATCTCTATCAACGTTTGCTGTAAACCAAAAGTGGGATATTGCTATGAACGTTCCTTTCTCCTATGCCTCACCCACGCTTAGCGTCGATGCACTTAAGCATTCCATCGCCTATAAGCTGATGTTTACACTTGGCAAAGACCCTGCGCTGGCCAATAAACATGAATGGCTGAACGCCACGCTGCTGGCAGTACGCGACCGTATGGTTGAACGCTGGCTACGCTCGAATCGTGCCCAATTATCGCAGGATGTGCGGCAGGTTTATTATCTGTCGATGGAGTTCCTGGTCGGGCGCACTTTATCCAATGCGCTGCTGGCGATGGGCATTTATGAGGATACCCGCGCGGCACTGAATGAGATGGGCTTCGATCTGGAAGATCTGATTGAGGAAGAGAGCGATCCGGGCTTGGGTAATGGTGGCCTCGGGCGGCTGGCGGCCTGTTTTCTTGACTCACTCGCCACCCTGGGCCTGCCCGGACGTGGTTACGGCATCCGCTATGAATACGGTATGTTTAAACAGAATATTGTTGAGGGGCGTCAGGCCGAATCGCCTGACTACTGGCTGGAATATGGTAACCCGTGGGAATTTCAGCGTTTTAATACCCGCTACAAGGTACGCTTTGGCGGACGTATCCAGCTTGAGGGGAACCGTGCGCGCTGGCTGGAGACGGAAGAAGTGCTGGCGACAGCTTACGACCAGATCATTCCCGGTTACGATACGGATACCACCAACACGCTGCGGCTATGGGGCGCACAGGCGAGTAATGAGATCAACCTGGGGAAATTTAACCAGGGAGATTACTTTGCCGCCGTGCAGGATAAAAACCATTCTGAAAACGTATCGCGCGTGCTCTATCCGGATGACTCCACCTATTCAGGGCGTGAGCTAAGACTGCGGCAGGAGTATTTTCTGGTCTCGGCCACGGTGCAGGATATTCTCCACCGCCATTGGACGATGCACCAAACGTTCGATAACCTCGCCGATAAGATTGCTTTGCACCTTAATGACACTCACCCGGTGCTGGCGATCCCCGAACTGATGCGTCTGCTGATCGATGAACATAAATTCAGTTGGGATGATGCTTTCGATGTCACCTGTCAGGTGTTCTCCTACACTAACCATACCCTGATGCAGGAGGCGCTAGAGACTTGGCCGGTGGATATGATTGGTAAGATACTGCCGCGCCATCTGCAAATCATCTTTGATATTAATGATTTCTTTCTGAAGAGCGTTCAGGAGCAATACCCGGATGACTGGGAGCTTCTGGCACGTATTTCCATTATTGATGAAAACAACGGCCGCCGGATCCGTATGGCGTGGCTGGCCGTGGTGGCCAGCCATATGGTTAATGGTGTATCCGAGCTGCACTCCAACCTGATGGTGCAGTCACTGTTTGCTGACTTTGCCAAACTGTTTCCCGGCCGCTTCTGCAACAAAACGAACGGAGTGACTCCTCGCCGCTGGCTGGCGCTGGCGAATCCTTCGCTCTCTGCCGTACTGGATGAGACGATTGGCCGTACCTGGCGTACCGAACTCAGTCAGCTGGACGAGCTAAAGCAGCATATCGATTTTCCACACTTTATTGAGCGGGTCGCTCACGCCAAGCTACAAAATAAAAAGCGTCTGGCCGAATTTGTCAGTCAAAAGCTGGATATTGTTATCGATCCGCAGGCGATGTTTGACGTGCAGATCAAACGTATTCATGAGTACAAGCGGCAGCTGCTGAACGTGCTGCATGTTATCACCCGATACAACCGCATTAAGGCAGAGCCGGATGCCGACTGGGTTCCCAGGGTAAACATTTTTGCGGGTAAGGCGGCATCGGCTTACCAGATGGCGAAGCACATTATCCATCTGATTAACGATGTTGCGCAGGTTATCAATAACGATCCTCAGGTTAAGGGCAAACTGAAGGTGGTGTTTATTCCTAATTATAGCGTCAGCCTGGCGCAGATAATCATTCCTGCGGCAGACCTGTCCGAACAGATCTCGCTGGCGGGAACGGAAGCATCGGGCACCAGTAACATGAAGTTTGCGCTCAACGGGGCGTTGACCATTGGTACGCTGGATGGGGCTAATGTCGAGATGCTCGATCATGTCGGTGAGGAAAATATCTTTATCTTCGGCAATACCACACCGCAGGTTGAGGAGCTGCGTAGCAACGGCTACAACTCCCATCTCTATTATGAACAGGATGCCGAGCTGCATCAGGTGCTGAATCAAATCGCCACCGGGGTATTCAGCCCGCAGGAGCCGGGGCGTTACCGCAATATCTTTGATTCCCTGGTGAATCTGGGCGACCACTATCAGCTGCTGGCCGATTATCGCAGCTATGTGGATACTCAGGATAAAGTCGACAAGCTGTACCGCAACCAGGACGCCTGGACGCGCTGTGCGATTGATAATATCGCCAATATGGGCTATTTCTCATCAGATCGTACTATCAAGGAATATGCCGATGAAATTTGGGGCATTAAGCCGGTTCAGTTATAGATTCCTTTAATCTTCTCAAAGCACCGGGGTAATATTTAACGGTGCTTCCTTATGTCGGTATTTCCTTCCTGCCGACTGTTCAGTGTATGGAATATATAAGGTGTATTTGTGAGTGGCGTTTTCTGCAAGACAAGGAATGATTATTGGGTAATATAAGTGCTTTTATGGATATATTATGTCAATTACAAAATTAGATCTGCTTGTACTAAATGTTTATAACAAAATAGGGTTGACTATCTCTGGTTATGAGGCCAGAAAAATACTAAAAAAAATAGAAAGTGTTGAGAATACTCCTGCTGGCATGAAGATTATGCATAATAACGCTTTGCGTGACGCATTAAGAAGTAAGGCCATAAGAACAAACGATAATATATTAAAGGAAAATATTTTAGGCGTATTGTGTAAAAATAATAATTTAAGTCATGGCTCAGCGGAAAGTATTAGGGTAATGACCTACACCGAAAATAAAGAACCACCAATAATGATGACTAATGCAAAAGAGAGTGTTTTTTTGAAGGGGAATACGCTTTCTGACAATGAATCAAAATGTCAGTCTATTGCACAGAAGCTATTTGCTATAAATAAAAATTCATTAATGGGCATCCGAATTAAAATGGAGTTAGAGGATCGAGGTATTCCATTGAAATCGTCATCAAAATCAAACTTCGACCTCATTGCAATGCGCGAAAAAAACGTATCTAAAATAAGTAAGACTATTGATGAAATAAATGAGTTCCAAAAGCGCTGTAATAAGGTACCTGGTGATGATGAATTAGTGCCAGCAGGTCAGGAAAAATATTTACAAATAAAGACGAAGGAGAGCTGTGAGGCGATACTTAAAATTGACAAAATTCTTGCAGAGAGAAGAGCAAGAACCGACATCATAATGGCGAAGGCCGAAAATTATCTCGTTCACATGCCTCTTGTTCTTGATGGCAAGAGCAAGGATCTTATCATTGAATATAATAACTCGAAGAAAAGTCAGGCAAACACACCCGATTGAAAGCCCGGCAGCAGATGATACCAATAAAAATCTAACACGGTGACAGGTCACCACAGGGAAAAAATAGTTCGACCGTTTTTTTACATTTCAGATGTGCGATAAAAGTGGATACCTGAAGTATGCGGATGAAACTGGGTTAACTCAGTCGCTCCATACCTGACGAAGGTTAACCTTGTCAGCGTGCCCGGCTCAATTTGACGGTACTATTTCTTTTATATCAATAGCATGACAGACACAATAACTAATTTTACGCTAAGGAGAGTTACTTTTTTTTGCTAGAAATAATATATCAGGATCTTACCGTGAGATTTTTTAAGGGGCTATTATGGACGTTAAACCAACAGGCTATAAAAGTATTCCGCCTGGCAGCCAGGAAAGCCGCGCACCAGACAGCTCCGGCTCTCAACTATCAGACACACTGCTTAATGCTGGGAATTCCAATGAGCAATTACTCAACACCAAGAAGGAAAAAAATCATCTGCTCTGAATGTAGCCGAACAACCCGACACTGCTCCATTGAAAAATAAACGTGAAGAGCTTGTGAATGAGAAAAAGGAACGTGAGGGAGAGTTGAAAATATTACAACAAAAAATTGAATATAATATTAAGTTAACGCTTGAAACTTACGGGGAGGGGGCAGAGCGTGATGCTCAATTAGCCTACCTTAATAAGCACAATCTCAATATGATAAAGGAGATCGGGGTGGAATTAGCAGAGATTAATAAGCAATTGTTGAAGTTGGATAACTAGTGTTCGGGGTTAAAGGGCGGCCGTTGATGTATTGGTCCGCCCAATCTCCTCAGGATGCCAGCGACAGCAGAGGTTTGGCGTGTTGCGCCAGCCATTCACCAACGCGTGCCTGCTGCGCGTCGTTCAGCCACATGCCTTCTTTGGTACGACGCCAGATAGCATCATCAGTGACGCGAACCCACTCATTCTCCACCAGGTAACGCAGCTCGGCCTCATAGAAATGATGGCCAAACAGTTCACCCAAGTCGGCCAGGCTGGTCGCCTCTTTCAGCAACTGTTCGCTGTTGCTGCCGTAGGTACGCGCATAGTGCCGCGCCATCTCGGCGCTGATAAACGGGAAGCGGCGGCGCAGGCTGATGGCGTAATCGTCACGCGTGCCGGCAAAGTTTCCGCCCGGCAGCACGCAGCTTTTGGTCCAGGCGGCTCCCGCCTGCGGATAGTATTTGCTTAATTTCTCCATCGCATGTTCTGCCAGTTTGCGATAGGTGGTGAGCTTACCGCCGAACACCGACAGCAGCGGGGCCTGACCATCATCGTCATGCACATCCAGCGTATAATCGCGGGTTATCGCCTGTGGGGAGTCTGACTCGTCATCACACAGTGGGCGTACGCCGGAGTAGCTCCAGACGATATCGTCGCGGGACAGATCCTTCTTAAAGTGTTCGTTAAACACCTTGAGCAGATAATTGATCTCGTTATCGTCAATTTTAACATGATGCGCATCACCCTTATATTCAACGTCGGTGGTGCCAATAATCGAAAACTCATCCATCCACGGAATAACAAATACGATGCGGTTATCTTCGTTCTGTAAAATATAGGCCTGCTTCTGCGTGCCAATGCGCGGCACGACGATATGGCTGCCCTTGATCAGGCGAATACCATACGGCGACTTGAGTTTCAGGCTGTCATCAAACAGCTGTTTTACCCACGGGCCGGCGGCATTAACCAGACCTTTGGCACGCCATGTGAAGGTTTTGCCGCTGTCGATATCTTCGGCTTCAACCATCCACAGGCCATTTTCACGCCAGGCGCGCGTGACGCGGGTGCGGGTGCGGACTTCGCCGCCACGTTTCACAACCTCTTGCGCGTTAAGCACGACCAGACGAGCATCGTCTACCCAGCAGTCAGAATATTCGAAACCGCGCACGATTTCAGGTTTAAGTGCTGAGTCTGAGCCAAAACGCACGCTTTTACTGCCTGGCAGGCTGGTCCGTTTGCCCAAGTGATCATACATGAACAGGCCAACGCGGATCATCCACGCCGGGCGCAGATGGGGGCGGTGCGGCAGCAGGAAGCGCATTGGGAAGGCAATATGCGGTGCCATTTTCAGCAGCACTTCGCGTTCGGCCAGCGCCTCGCTCACCAAGCGGAATTCATAGTGTTCCAGGTAGCGCAGGCCGCCGTGGATCAGTTTTGAACTGGCGGAGGAGGTGGCGCAGGCGAGATCTTGCGCCTCCAGCATCAGCACCGACAGTCCGCGTCCGGCAGCATCAGCCGCGATGCCGGCTCCATTAATGCCGCCGCCGATTACGATCAGGTCTTTGGTTTCCACGTCATCTCCTCCGCTATTCGGAATCTGTTACTAATGTTCGTTTTCGAGCATTATATTAGTCGCAAACCAACATTGATACCAGCGTTAACCGGATAAAAACAATTATGCGTGATGCAGGTAACATATTTTTAGCAAATTAAAACGTTTTAACCCTGTCGTTGTACGGGTTATTGTGTGCCCGCTTCAGGCTACAATGGGCGCTATTTCGCTTTGATGAGAACCCGTTATGGAACAATTTGAGTGCATTAACATCCAGCAGGCGCAGCAGAAACTGGCAGACGATAAGGCATTGCTGGTCGATATTCGCGATGCACAAAGCTTTGCCGCCGCACATGCCAGCGGTGCCTTTCACCTGAGCAATGAATCACTTCCCCAGTTTCTTGCGCAAAGCGATCTGTCGCTCCCGGTGCTGGTTATGTGCTATCACGGTAACAGCAGCAAGGGGGCCGCACAGTACCTGTTAGGTCAGGGCTTTAGCGCCGCCTACAGCATTGATGGTGGCTTCGACGCCTGGCGCATGGCTTTTCCACAGCAGGTTAGTGCGCAGTGATAGCCGTGCGGGGCAGCGTGACGTTTACCCTGCAACTTGCCGGATGAAGCCGCTATACTGCCCCACACTATCCGACTGAAATAAAGGAAGCCGTTCGATTATGCGCATTACCCATTTCACTCATCTTCGCCCGGCGCAGGCGTTTGTCGACTATATGTCCACACGTGGTATCAGGTTACGCATTGAGCGCGATGACGGCTATACGCTGTGGCTGGATGACGAATCGCAGCTTAGCGTGGTCGAAAACGAACTTAATCAGTTTATTCGCGACCCCAATCATGCGCGCTATCAGGCAGCAAGCTGGCACTCCGGCACCACCGATAGCGGCATTCATTATCAGCATACTTCGCTGCTGGCTAATCTGCGTGGCCGCGCAGGGCCGCTGTCGCTGTCGGTGATAGCCGCCTGCGTGCTGGTATTTATCCTGATGCAGGTGATGGGCGACCAGGCGGTGATGAGCCTGCTGTCATGGCCGGATGAAACGCAGCATTATCAACTGTGGCGCTGGTTCAGCCATGCGCTACTGCACTTTTCCCTGCTGCATATCATGTTTAACCTGATGTGGTTTTGGTATCTCGGCGGCGCGCTGGAAAAACGCCTCGGCAGTGGTAAATTATTTGTCATCATGCTGATTTCGGCACTGCTTAGCGGCTGGATGCAGGCGAAATTCAGCGGCGTGCTGTTTGGCGGGCTTTCCGGGGTGGTCTATGCCCTGATGGGCTACAGCTGGCTGCGTGGCGAGCGCGATCCCGACAGCGGCATCTTTTTGCCGCGCGGGCTGATGGCTTTCGCGGTTCTCTGGCTGCTGGTGGGTTATTTCGGCTGGTTTGGGCTGTCGATAGCCAATGCGGCTCATGTCACCGGCCTGCTGGTCGGACTGGCGATGGCTTTTGTCGATACGCGTCGGCGGTAAATTGCCGATAGTCTCTGCACATGTCGGGCAGCCGCTTGTGGCGTGCAGGAGAAAGGGAAAAGGGGAAGTTTGTGAAGCAGACACAACGTCATGACGCCATCATCGACCTGGTGCGGCGTCAGGGATATGTCAGTACCGAGGAGCTGGTGGAGCATTTTGCCGTCAGCCCACAGACCATTCGCCGCGACTTAAATGATTTGGCGGAACAGAACCGAATTCAGCGCCATCACGGTGGTGCGGCCTTACCTTCCACATCAGAAAATAGCGCCTGGCAGGATCGTAAAATGATGTGGTCGCTGGAAAAAGCGCGCATCGCCCAACGGGTTGCCAGCCAGATCCCGGATGGCGCTTCGCTGTTTATTGATATCGGCACCACGCCGGAAGCGGTGGCCCATGCGCTAATGAACCACAATAATCTGCGTATCGTAACCAATAACCTCAACGTGGCGGTGCTGCTGATGGCGAAGCCCGACTTCCGTCTGATCCTTGCCGGTGGTGAAGTGCGCACCCGCGACGGTGGAATTATGGGTGAGGCGACGCTGGATTATATCTCTCAGTTCCGCCTTGATTATGGCATTCTGGGAATTAGCGGTATTGATCTGGACGGTTCCCTGCTGGATTTCGACTATCACGAAGTGCGCACCAAGCGTGCGATTATCGAAAACTCCCGCTGCGTGATGCTGGTTGCCGACCATTCGAAATTTGGTCGTAACGCGATGGTGAATTTGGGAAATATGGGGTTGATTGACTACCTGTTTACAGACCAAATGCCGCCTGCCAGCGTGATGAAAACCATTGAGCTGCATAACGTTCATCTGGAGTTGTGTTAGGCGAACGCCATCATCTGATCACCCACTCCCGGCGCAGGCGTGTGGGTGAAGGCCATCCGGGCTTCCTGCCTGGAAAAAGGGACTTTTTCCGCTTTTTTTTCGCTCATTGCCTTCCGCAATGAGCTTTTATCCGTTTTGCTGTCTTAACTGTAAAGTGTTTGTGCTCACATCTTCAGCTGTACCTAACTATTCGCGAGGGACGGTATGCCGCAACAGAAATTCAGTAAGACCCGTTTTGAGTCAGCCCTGACCCGCCATTGGCAGCAGCTGGGCTACGCCAGCGCCAGCGAAATGACGTCACATCAGTGGTGGCAGGCGATAAGCAGCGCTCTGGCAGAACTGCTGGCGGCCCGGCCTGCGGCAAAAACGGCGAAAAATCAACGTCATGTCAACTATATCTCAATGGAATTTCTGGTCGGCCGCCTGACGGGCAATAACCTGCTCAACCTCGGTTGGTACGATGAGGTGAAGGCAGTGTTGGCCGGTCATCAGCGCGATCTCGGTGAACTGCTGGAAGAAGAGATCGACCCGGCGCTGGGCAACGGGGGGTTGGGAAGACTGGCCGCCTGCTATCTCGATTCGATGGCGACGGTGGGGCAGTCGGCCACCGGCTACGGCCTTAACTATCAGTACGGCCTGTTCCGCCAGTCGTTTGTCAACGGTAAACAGCAGGAAGCACCGGATGACTGGCAGCGTGAGCGCTACCCGTGGTTTAGCCATAATGCCGCGTTGGACGTGGATGTTGGCATTGGCGGGGAGGTGGTGAAGAACGATAGCGGCGGTTTCCGCTGGCAACCGGCGTTTATCCTGCGCGGCGAAGCCTGGGATTTGCCGGTAACCGGCTATCGCAACGGCGTGGTACAGCCGCTGCGCCTGTGGCAGGCCACGCACGCCCATCCGTTCGACCTCACCCTCTTTAATGACGGCAAATTTTTGCAGGCAGAACATCAGGGTATTGATGCCGCGAAGTTGACGAAAGTGCTGTATCCGAACGATAACCACCAGCAGGGTAAGCGTCTGCGCCTGATGCAGCAGTATTTCCAGTGCGCCTGCTCGGTAGCGGATATTCTGCGCCGTCATCATCTTGCCGGGCGCACAATCCAGCAGCTGCCCGATTTTGAAGTGATCCAGCTGAATGATACCCATCCTACGATCGCCATTCCCGAAATGCTGCGTGTGCTGCTGGATGAGCATCAGCTGGAATGGGACGAAGCCTGGACGATCGTCAGCAAGACCTTTGCCTACACCAATCACACCCTGATGCCGGAAGCGCTTGAGCGCTGGGATAAAAAGCTGCTACGTAGCCTGCTGCCGCGCCATTTTACCCTGATCAAAGAGATCGACCGCCGCTTTAAGGTACAGGTCGACAAGCAGTGGCCGGGTGATGAAAAGATCTGGGCGAAACTGGCGCTGATACATGATAAGCAGGTGCGCATGGCGAATATCTGCGTGGTGAGCGGATTTGCCGTTAACGGCGTGGCGGCACTGCATTCGGATTTGGTGGTAAAAGACCTGTTCCCGGAATATCACCAGCTGTGGCCAGAAAAATTCCACAACGTCACCAACGGTATCACCCCACGACGCTGGCTGAAGCAGTGCAACCCGGCGCTGGCGGGGCTTATCGACAGTACGCTCAAGGTTGAGTGGGTGAACCAACTGGATGCGCTGCGGGGACTGGAGAAATTTGCTGATAACAAAGCGTTTCGTCAGCAGTATCGCCAGATCAAACAGGCCAACAAACAGCGGCTGGCGGCATATATCGCAGAGCGTACCGGTATTGTCGTCAACCCGGAGGCGCTGTTCGACGTACAGATTAAGCGCCTGCATGAGTACAAGCGCCAGCATCTCGGCCTGCTGCATATCCTTTCACTCTATAAGCGGCTGCGCGACAACCCGCAGCTGGATGTGGTGCCGCGCGTCTTTCTGTTCGGTGCCAAGGCTGCGCCGGGCTACGCCCTGGCGAAAAATATTATCTACGCCATAAATAAAGTGGCGGAGAAGATCAATCAGGATCCGCTGGTTGGCGACAGGCTGAAGGTGGTGTTCATTCCTGACTATCGTATTACCGCTGCCGAGCTGATGATCCCGGCGGCGGATCTTTCCGAGCAAATTTCTACCGCCGGCTATGAGGCTTCCGGCACCGGCAATATGAAGCTGGCACTGAACGGCGCACTGACTATCGGCACGCTTGACGGTGCCAACGTTGAGATCGCCGAACAGGTGGGCGCGGAGAATATCTTTATCTTTGGCAATACGGTGGAGCAGGTGAAGTCGCTAAAGGCTGGGGGTTACGATCCGCTCAAGCTGCGTAAGAAGGACAAGCATCTCGACGGCCTGCTGAAAGAGTTAGAAAAAGGGCTGTTCAGCGACGGCGATAAGCACGCGTTCGATATGCTGCTGCACAGTTTGGGCAAAGGCGGCGATCCCTGGCTGGTATTGGCCGATTTCGCCGACTATTGCGCCGCGCAGCGACAGGTCGACGCGCTGTACCGTGACCAGGAGGCCTGGACGCGTACGGCAATCCTGAATACTGCCCGCAGCGGAATGTTCAGCTCTGACCGCTCAATTGGCGATTATCAGCAGCGTATCTGGCAGGCCAAGAGGTAGAGGAGCACGGCGATGAGTGCGAAAAAGGTTGAACAGGCCGCTGCAAAGGCCGGGATTGCCACGACCTGGATCAATGCTGGCGGTCAGGAGCAGGCCGTCAGTCAGGCGACATGTGAAAAGCTGCTGGCGGCAATGCCTGCGCCGCAAAAAGCCAGCCATGCGCCTCTGCCCCCCTGTAAGGTGTTGCTACAAAAGCATATTAAGCCACTACAGATTGGCGGCAAAGGCGATTATCAATGGCGGTTGAACAGCGAGGGGGGTAAGACGTTTAGCGGCAGCGTCACCGCCGGGGAAATGTTGACGCTGCCCAGGAATCTGCCTAATGGCTATCATCAGCTGCTGCTTAGCCAGGGAAAGAAGCAGTGGGCATGCCGGATCATTGTGGCACCGCAACGCTGCCACGAACCCGCCGTCATCAGGCAAGGAGATAAGCTGTGGGGCGCGATTGTGCAGCTCTACACGCTGCGCTCGGAGCAGAACTGGGGGATAGGCGACTTCGGCGATCTGAAACGCATGGTCAGTGACATTGCCGTACGCGGCGGCTCTTTCATCGGGCTTAACCCGATCCACGCCTTGTACCCTGCTATCCCGGAAAGCGCCAGCCCATACAGTCCCTCATCGCGCCGCTGGCTTAACGTGATCTACATCGACGTGGCGGCGGTTGCCGACTTTCACCAGAGCCAGGCCGGGCAGCGCTGGTGGCAGCAGAAAAATACCCGCCAGCGGCTGGAGAAGGCGCGTCAGGCTGATTGGGTGGATTATGCCACGGTGGGCGAACTCAAAATTCACGGATTGCGCTACGCCTGGCAGCAGTTCTCGCAGCGTGAGCAGCAGGACTCAACCCGCCTTGACTTCGAGCAGTTTATTCGCGATGGCGGGCAAAGCCTGGTCGACCAGGCCACCTATGACGCTCTCCACGGGCAAATGCTGAAAGAAGACCCGCAGCGCTGGGGCTGGCCGGTCTGGCCGGAAGCCTGGCAGCACGGCCATAGTGACGCGGTGCAGCGGTTCCGGGATGAGCACGCTGATGAGGTGCGCTTCTGGCTGTGGCTACAATGGCTGGCCGACCGCCAGTTCGCCGAGTGCTGGCAGTGCTGCCAGCAGCATCGCATGTCGATCGGGCTGTACCGCGACCTGGCGGTTGGCGTGGCGCAGGGCGGGGCGGAAACCTGGTGCGACCGCGAACTGTATCGTCTTGATGCATCGATAGGCGCGCCGCCGGATATTCTCGGCCCGCAGGGGCAGAACTGGGGGCTGCCGCCGATGGATCCGCATGTGCTGGTCGCGCGGGGTTACCAGCCTTTTATTGATATGCTGCGTGCGAATATGATCAACTGCGGCGCGCTGCGTATTGACCATGTGATGTCGCTGCTGCGCCTGTGGTGGATACCTTACGATGAAACCGCCAATTTGGGAGCCTATGTTCACTACCCGGTGGACGATCTGATCGCCATTCTTGCCCTTGAAAGCGAACGCCAGCAGTGCATGGTGATTGGTGAAGATCTCGGCACTGTTCCACCGCAGATCGTCAGCAAGCTGCGCGATAGCGGCATCTATTCCTGGAAAGTCCTCTATTTTGAACAGGAGCCGTCGGGGCGTTACCGTTCACCTGACGCCTGGCCACGTCAGTCAATGGCCAGCGCCACAACCCACGACCTGCCCACGCTGCGCGGTTTCTGGAACGAAGGGGATCTAACGTTGGGTGAAACGCTGGGGCTGTACCCGGATAAACAGATACTCGGCGAATTATTTACCGACCGGGCGCGGAAAAAGCAGGCGCTGCTGGATGCACTGCATCGTGCGGGGTGCGTAGCCAAAAGCAGCGGTAAAGTGGCGGCTAATATGGCCATGTCGGCGCGACTGAATCGCGGTATGCAGCGTTTTATCGCCGCCAGCGACAGCGCGCTGCTCGGCTTGCAGCCCGAGGACTGGTTAGATATGGAAAAGCCGGTCAATGTGCCGGGCACCACCGACCAGTATCCTAACTGGCGACGCAAGCTTAGCGTGACGCAGGCGGTGATGTTCGCTGACGCCAGCATTAACCGTCTGCTCAAGGACATTAACGCCCGCCGCAAAGGCTAATGTCATGTTTGTCGTCATCTTGTGCCCGGCGAAGGATGGAGATAAAAACCCTGCGCCGGGTTCTCCTTTTCTTTTGGTATCAATAAAAGCCAAATACTCCATAGGGTTTTATGGCGATCTGCCATTCATGTATTGTGTGTTTTTTTAAATATGGCCATATTTAAAAAAACACTATCTACGGCTGGCTTATCGCCTGTCGTCATAATTACGCGTTTTTTTTAGTCGCCATTCTCATGGTTCTCACCTGGCCCCTTGACTTATCATTGACTCCTGAGTTTGCAGCGGGGATGAAATAATTTTCGAAATGCTCTCAATTGTCTTAAAAGTGCATGAACAGGTGATGTTCTGGCACTGATAGTATGACTCCTTTGTTTGCTCTGTCAGATATCTGCTGGTCCGAATATGTGCTGATTTATTACAAATTGGGCAACGCATCATAATTTTTCACCTGATCTCTATTGGGGTTGAAGTGCTGACCATATGAGTGAAATTATTCAATGATCGGTTACAGGTGAATGGATAATTAATGACTGACAAATTTGATGGTATGTTTTTTCGTTGTTTTCATTGCCACACAACATTTCTTTATTATATTTCTCTGTTTTGTTGTGTGGTTGTTTATCCAAAGCTTTTCTCTTTGTGCATTCTTTTTTTTGCGGTTTTATACACGTCTAACCTGAACAGCGGACGATTGGATGCGTAATGATTTTCTTGCTTTAGATAATCAGACTTATCATGTAAACGGCGACCTGTTGATATGGGAAATTATTACGGGCCCCTTTATAACGGAATAGATGGTGAATTCACGTTGATGCCGGGAAAGTACGGACATAAAATCAAGGTAACGAAACTTATTTCTAAATCCACTATTGAAAGCCAGTGGAGATAAATTTATCGAGGTTAATATGAGTGATGATTTTATTTATGACAGATTATCAATTCGGGTTCCTGAGCAATATGACACTATTCAGCAGGCGCTTGATTTTCTGAAAGGTAAGGTAATCGTTTCGGGTGTTGATATATGGGTATCTGACGGTGAGTATGAGATATCCTCTCCCATTCGATCTGAAGTGATATATTCAGATCGACTGACGATAAGAGGTAATGAATCAGATCCTTCTAAATGTGTTATCAACGTTGATAACAGCAACAGTGTGGATGGTTTTCTATTCAGCAACGGCTGTGGTGTATCATGGCTTAATGGCTTTACTATCAGGGGACAGCGCGGTTTTATCAGTAAGGGGCAATGGAATGAAGATTGCTATGGTTCTGGGATCCGAGCGGTAAACAGCATGGTTACCTTAGGCGGGGAAATAGTGATTGAAAAAATGTATTATGGCATAAGAGCCATGAACGGTGCATTTATCACGAATGAAACAGCCCCTAAAGATGGTAAGCAGGGCGGTGGAATCAAAGTTTATTATGCCGGTGATGCCGCATATCATGCATTTGCTGCCAGTATTAAAGTCTCCTGTGCTGAAGCTTACGATACGGCTCACGATCCTGAAGGGCTGGGTTTTGGATTTTGTGCTGAGTCTGGCGGTTTTTTGTCCTGCGAATATGCCATCTCCAATGGCAATTTAAAGGCGGGTTATTATGCACTGTCCAGCGGTAGCGTATGGGCTCATGGTGTTTCGGCATCCTCCAACATGTATGGTGTCTTATCCTGGGGCGGCAGCATTGAGTGCAACAAGATTGGTGAATATGATTCCACCTTCAGTTTCAATGAGGCCGGTATCTATGCAACATACAATGGTTTTATCGGTGCAAACGGCGCGTACTGCGTAAATAATAATATAGGTGTTCTTAGTGACAGGAACTCTCTTATTGATATTACTTATGTGGTCAGCGAAAAAAATACTAATGATGGTTTTAAATGTGACATTTTTGGTGTGATGTCGGGTTTTAACGTCACCAGTCAAAATAATGGCGGTGACGGGTTCCACTGTACTATTGGCAGTAAATTTAACATTGTTAATGCACAATCCCTGAATAATTCTGGGAATGGCTATTTTTCAGCGAAGAATAGTATCATCTTTGTCGAAGGGCTATATGGGGAAGGCAACCTGACGGGGTTTTGTACACCAGAAAGATATAGCCTGAATCCGCAAGGTGGCAACGATAATAGCCTGATATTTGATATTTGATATTTAATATTTATTTCTTAAATGACATGTTGCAGCGGCGTCAAACGTGGGAAATCATAAAGGGGGCCAGAATATCGGCCCCATACACACTCTGTCAGTAGAACGAGTGTTCACCGCGCTGGTGCTCGGTCAGATCGCGTACGCCTTTCAATTCCGGGAACGCGGCCAGCATCTCTTTCTCAATGCCTTCCTTCAGGGTGACATCGACCATTGAACAGCCGTTACAGCCGCCGCCAAATTGCAGGATAGCGTAACCTTCATCGGTGATTTCCATTAGAGAAACTTTACCGCCGTGGCTGGCCAGCTGCGGGTTGATCTGCGCCTGCAACAGATACTCTACGCGCTCAATCAGCGGGGCATCGTCACTGACTTTACGCATTTTGGCATTAGGTGCTTTCAGCGTCAGTTGAGAACCAAGATTGTCGGTAACAAAGTCGATTTCAGCATCTTGCAGATAAGGGGCGCTCAGCTCATCGACAAACGCCGACAGCTTGTCAAACTTCAGTTCAGTATCGGTTGCTTCTACTGCATCGGGTGGACAGTAGGAGACGCCGCACTCGGCGGTAGGTGTACCCGGATTGATAACGAATACGCGAATTTGGGTGCCATCTTCCTGCTTTGACAGCAGTTTTGCGAAGTGCTCTTGTGCAGAGTCGGTAATTAGGATCATGGCGATTGCTCAATAGTTGACTAATTTCGTTGGTTATAATACGCCCATCACCGCTGCTCTACAAGGTGCGGCACAGGCACCATATCTCGACGCTGGCAGCGCCGTTGGCCAGTAAAATCCGGCTGATTTCAGCAGCGGTACTGCCCGTGGTGACCACATCATCCAGCAGAGCGATATGGTACCCACACACCGCTGTTTCAAGACGGAAAGCACCACGTAAATTTTTACGCCGCGCCCGTGCGCCCAGGCGATGCTGGATTTTTGCCGCTCGTACCCGCCTGATAGCATCCGGCAGATAGCGGCAGGGAATCCAGTGTGCAAGACGATGCGCCATATCTTCTAACTGATTATAGCCACGCCGCCACGCCCGGTGGTGATGCAACGGCACCGTGAGCAGTAAATCGGGACGCCGAAGCCCGGTTTCGTGACGCCGCTGTAACCAGCGTAGCAGTAATAACCGCGCCAGCATGACCGCAAGTGCGGTGTCTCGATAAAACTTCAGCCGGTTGACCAGCTGGCTAAGCGGTGGCTGCCACGGCGATACGGCAATCAGATGTTGCCACGGTGGAGGATGGCGCAGACAGCGACCGCAGTCATGATTGGCGGTGTATGAGGGTAAGCCGCAGCGTTGGCAGCAGGCGGAACGCACCAGCAGCAGACGCAGACAGACGTTGCACAGCCCGTGTATGGCGAAAGTCAGCGGCATCGCGCATAGCCAACAGCCTGCCGGTATTGATAGCATGGTGATCTCACTGGCAAAAACAGGACCATAACCCATGACCGCGCTTCATTGGGAGACTATCGGGCAAGGAGATCGCCATCTTGTGCTGCTGCACGGATGGGGACTGAATGCCGCAGTTTGGCATAGCATCAGCGCGCGACTCGGCGCACATTTTTGTCTGCATTTGGTGGACC
This sequence comes from Erwinia piriflorinigrans CFBP 5888, assembly GCF_001050515.1. GTDB lineage: Bacteria > Pseudomonadota > Gammaproteobacteria > Enterobacterales > Enterobacteriaceae > Erwinia > Erwinia piriflorinigrans. Next base: position 87,088 of record NZ_CAHS01000022.1, on the reverse strand, counting down.
TGCCCGGCTACGGTCGCAGCCAGGGGTTCCCGGCGATGACATTAGATGAAATGGTGGCAGCCATCTTGCCGCAGGCCCCGGAGCGGGCCATCTGGCTCGGTTGGTCGCTGGGTGGGCTGGTAGCCAGCCAGCTGGCTTTGAGCCATCCGCAGCGGGTGAGCGGGCTGATTAGCGTGGCCTCATCGCCCTGCTTCAGCGCGCAGCCTGAATGGCCGGGGATCAAGGCGGAAACGCTCAGCGGCTTCCAGCAGCAGCTGAGTGAGGATTTTCAGCGCACCGTTGAGCGTTTTCTCGCGCTGCAAACGCTGGGAAGTGACAGCGCCCGTCAGGATGCCCGCATGTTGAAAAGCGTGGTGTTGGATCAACCCATGCCAACGGCAGAAGTGCTTAACGGCGGTCTGGAGATCCTGCGTACCGCCGATTTGCGCCAGGCGATGCAGGGATTAACGATGCCGCTGCTGCGTCTGTACGGCGCGCTGGACGGGCTGGTGCCGCGCAAAATCGCCCCGCTACTGGACGCAGCCTGGCCCACCAGCCATAGCCATATCATCGACCGGGCGGCACACGCGCCGTTTATCTCTCATCCGCAGGCGTTCTGCGAACGGGTGATAGCGTTTAGCGACACGTTGCTTTAGTCAAGCAGCGGCTGGCATGTCCGTCATGCTGGCGCTGTCCTGCTCAACAGTGAGCGATTTCAGGTTTTTAGCCAGCGGAATTGCCATGCGCCCAGCACCAGCGCCTCATTACCCTCGATTTTTTCGCCGCTGATCACATCGTGATACCCACGCGGTTCGGGCAGACGGTAACTGACCGGCCTGGCGCTCACATTAAACACGCACCATAGCGTATCCTGTGGGTTTTTTGCCTGCCTTTGCATCACCAGCAGCGCATTATCGCTGTCAACAAGGATCATGGGATTGTCCGGATGGAATGCAGACTGACCAATACGCACCTGAATCAGCTGACTGAGTGTGGTATAGATCCGCTGGCGTAAGGAGCCCGTCACGGCCAGCGCCTGGCGGATATCGCACAGCGCATATTTTTGACGATTGATCGTCCGGTTTTGTCCGGTCACTCTGACGCCCTCGCTATCATTGCGCGAGCCAAGGATACTCTGCACGTAGACCGCCGGAACGCCAGGAAAAGCCAGCAGTATGCCGTGAGCCAGCAAAAAGCGTTGCAGGCGAATATCATCGTCATCCTGGGCTTTATTTAGCGCGTCCAGCCAGGTGACGTTAATTTCGTAGGGGCTGGTGGTGCCATCAGGATCCGTTTTCCAAGAGATAAGCGCCCCCTCCCGCGCCAGATCTTGCGCCAGCGCAACAATTTCGCCTTCAGGCAAAATGCCGCGCAGGGGATTCAGGCCGATACCGTCATGAGAAGCAAGAAAATTAAAGAAGGTGGTGCTACCGCCACCGCCGTCAAGTGAGGATGCCCATTGGCGCAGTGCGCATGATGAACCCCGGTGGATGGCGTGCAGCACCAGCGGCGGCAGCGGGAACTGATAGACCATCTGTGCCTCATCGTGGCCGTTGCCGAAATAGCGGATATTGTCATGATGCGGCACGTTTGTTTCGGTCAGTAGCACCGTCCCCGCTGCCACCCTATCGATGATGGCGCGGAACAGCTTCACCAGCAGGTGGGTTTTCTCCAGATGGATGCACGCCGTGCCCGGGGTCTTCCACATATAGCCCACCGCATCCAGCCGCAGATAATCGGCTCCCCGCTGCAAATAATCCAGCAGCACTTTGACCATATTGAGCAGCACGTCGGGATTCGCATAATTCAGATCCACCTGGTCGGCGCTGAATGTGGTCCAGATAAAGCGCGTCTCTCCGTCTGCCATCACAAACGGCGTGAGTAAAGGTGAGGTGCGTGGGCGGGTCACTACAGATAAATCAGTCGTGGGAGGCTGACTGATAAAAAAGTCATCCCAGCCAATATCTTGCGCCAGGTAGTGGGCAAACCAGGCGCTGTGTGCGGACATATGGTTACAAACGAAGTCAAACATCAGGCGCGTGTGCTGATGCAGTGCGTCGATTTCCTGCCAGCCGCCGTAGGGTGGATTCACCTGGTGATAGTCAATTACCGCAAAGCCATCGTCTGACGACGAGGGGAAAAAGGGCAGCAGGTGAACCAGGTTAAAGCTGGATTGTAAATACTGTCGGTAAAAGCGTGAGAAGGTGGTCAGGGTGGGGGCATTATCTTCACGAAACTGATCCGCGTAGGTGATCAACACCACGTCTTTTTCATCCCAGTGCGCTTTGCGCGGCGGGTGGGCCCGTGTGCGGGCAGCGGTAATCAGATTATGCAGCTGTTGCAGGCGTACCGGTGGGAAAGTGGAGTCGTAAATTTCATCTATCAACTTATTGATAATACTCATTATCTTTACCCGTTATTCGTCAGATTACAGGTGCATCGGCGGCAACGCTGATTGTCAGGGGGACAGACGGTGCCCACAGGAGAAAACCCACAGATTATTTCTCACTGTAGATGCTGATAATAAAATCACAACCTGACAAGAGTGGCGGGTAAAGCGGCAGGGTGACAAAGGGCGGGCCGGGAGGCCCGCCCGGTGAGATTAGCTTTTCTTGCCGAAGGCGGCTGCCAGCGCATCACCCATTGCGCTGTTTCCCGCGCTCTGGGCGGCAGGGCGCTTGTTACCGGCTTTCGCCGGGCGGGAGCGCTCATTAGCCGCGTGATTAGCACCGCCGCGACGGGCGTTGGTTTCACCCGGCTGCTCGTCAAGGCGCATGGTCAGGGCAATACGTTTACGTTGCAGGTCGACTTCCATCACCTTCACCTTGACGATATCTCCCGCTTTCACCACCTTGTGCGGGTCATCGACAAATTTATCGGCCAGCGAGGAGATATGCACCAGACCGTCCTGATGAACGCCGATATCGACAAAGGCACCAAAGTTGGTGACGTTGGTCACCGATCCTTCCAGCACCATCCCAGGCAGCAGGTCGTTCATGGTGTCGATGCCGTCAGCAAACTGTGCGGTTTTAAACTCAGGGCGCGGATCGCGACCCGGCTTTTCCAGCTCTTTGATAATGTCGCTGACGGTCGGCACGCCGAAGCGCTCGTCGGTGAAATCCACGGCTTTCAGGTCGCGCAGGGCCGAAGGATTACCCATCAGATCGTTCAGCGCCTGCTCGGTCGCGGCGAGAATGCGCTCGACCACCGGATAGGCTTCCGGGTGAACCGTTGAAATATCCAGCGGGTTATCGCCCTGGCTGATACGCAGGAAGCCGGCGCACTGCTCAAAGGCTTTCGGCCCAAGACGGCCCACCTTCAGCAGCTGCTGGCGGTTCTGGAAGCGGCCATTCTCGTCGCGCCAGCTAACGATATTTTGGGCGATCATTTTGCTCAGGCCAGCTACCCGGGTCAGCAGCGGCACTGAGGCGGTGTTAAGATCCACGCCGACGCCGTTCACGCAGTCTTCCACCACCGCATCCAGTTTTTTCGCCAGCTGGCTCTGGCTGACATCATGCTGATACTGACCCACGCCGATCGATTTCGGATCGATTTTCACCAGCTCGGAGAGTGGATCTTGTAAACGACGGGCGATGGACACCGCGCCACGCAGCGACACGTCAAGGTCAGGGAACTCCAGCGCGGCCAGCTCGGAAGCGGAATAGACCGATGCGCCCGCTTCACTGACGATCACCTTTTGCCCCTGTACCTGCGGGAACTGTTTCTGCACGTCGAGGTAGAAACGTTCGGTCTCGCGTGAGGCGGTGCCGTTGCCGATAGCGACCAGCTCAACCTGATGTTTCGTGCACAGCGCCGCCACAGCCGCCGCCGCTTTCGCCGCCTGACCGGTATGCGGATAAATGGTATCGGTGGCTACCACCTTCCCGGTTGCATCCACCACCGCGACTTTCACCCCGGTACGCAGACCCGGATCGAGGCCCATAGTGGCACGCATCCCGGCCGGGGCCGCCATCAGCAGGTCGTGCAGGTTGCGGGCAAAGACGTTAATCGCTTCATCTTCCGCACGTTCGCGCACGCTGCCCATCAGCTCGGTCTCAAGATGCAGCAGCACCTTAATACGCCAGGTCCAGCTCACCACCGCCTTGCGCCAGCTATCCGCCGGGGCGTTATTCAGGCGCAGGTTGAGATGATCGCTGATAATCTGTTCGCCGTGACTTTCACGCGGCGGCTCATCGAACTGCGGGTCGGCATTCAGCGCCAGCTGTAAGATGCCTTCGTTACGGCCACGGAACATCGCCAGCGCACGGTGAGAAGGCACCGTCGACAACGCTTCGTGATGGTCAAAGTAGTCGCGGAATTTTGCGCCTTCCTCTGCTTTCCCTTCAACCACACGGGAGACAAGATGGGCATTTTTCCACAGATAGTCGCGCACTTTAGCCAGCAGCCCCGCATCTTCTGCGAAGCGCTCCATCAGAATATAACGCGCGCCGTCGAGGGCCGCCTTGCTGTCAGCAACGCCTTTATCCGTGTTGATATACTCTGCTGCCAGCTGCTCCGGGTGATTCTCCGGCTGCTGCCACAGCGTATCGGCCAGCGGTTGCAGGCCCGCTTCAATGGCAATCTGCCCGCGCGTACGGCGCTTCTGTTTGTACGGCAGATAAAGGTCTTCCAGCTCGGTTTTACTGAGCGTGGCATTGATGGCGTCAGTTAGCTCGTCGGTCAGCTTGCCCTGATCGGCAATCGATTTCAGAATCGACTGGCGGCGATCGGACAGTTCACGCAGATAACCCAAACGGGTCTCCAGCTGGCGCAGCTGGGTATCATCTAACCCACCGGTCACTTCCTTACGATAACGTGCGATAAACGGCACGGTATTTCCTTCGTCCAGCAGGCGAACGGCGGCTTCAACCTGTTCTTCCCTGGCCTGCAACTCATTTGCAATCAGGCGACTTAGCGAATCTTTCATCATGTTTTGATACTTTATGGCTTGAGAAATTGGCACCAGTTATACGGACTGCCGCCGCATAATGCCAGACGCGGTTTAACTTTCAGATTACCGGATAGTGGCAGGCGGCGGGGCGTGCTGGTCTGGGTATCAGGGCTGTGCTACGTAGCTGATGTCGTTAACATACCACAGCACTTCACCTGCCGGGGTAAAGACGGTGGCGGCATCGCCGACCTCTTTTTTCAGCAGGGCGCGCGCCATCGGCGAGTCGATAGAGATATAGTCGTTACGGCCAAAAATCTCATCGTAACCGACGATGCGAAAACGCTTGATGTCGCCGTCCTCATTTTCGACCTCGACCCAGGCACCAAAGAAAACTTTGCCATCCTGCTGCGGTGAGTAGTCGACAATACGCAGCTGCTCGAGACATTTGGTCAAATAGCGCACCCGGCGATCGATCTCACGCAGGCGTTTTTTATTGTACTGGTAGTCGGCATTTTCACTGCGGTCACCGAGGCTGGCCGCCCAGGTCACCTTTTTGGTTACCTCCGGGCGATCCTCACGCCAGAGAAAATCCAGTTCCTGCTTGAGCAAATTGTAGCCTTCGCGTGTAATCAGTTTGGTTTTCATCGTCAGCCATCTTTTATCGGGTTTTGCCGCTATTGTGTTGCGTTGGGTGCAGGGATGCAAATACGCCGTCGCCCATTTTGCCATCACGTTACTGGTTGTTTGTCATGGAAAATACCGTTGCCGGGGCGGGTACATTTAAACGGTTTTTGCCCCTCTGATGAAAGATAAGCTGCTGTTTAATATGCTTTGTAACAATTTCAGCTACAATATAAACCATAATTGACTGTTACATTCAGGCATCTTTTTTGAAAATACAGACTCAGGCAATAGCGCCGTTGGGAGTAGCGAAATGCAAGAAAACTACAAAATTCTGGTGGTCGATGACGACATGCGTCTGCGCGCACTGCTGGAACGTTATCTGACCGAACAGGGCTTTCAGGTGCGCAGCGTGGCAAACGCAGAGCAGATGGATCGCCTGTTAACGCGCGAATCCTTCCACCTGATGGTGCTGGACCTGATGCTGCCTGGCGAAGATGGCCTGTCCATTTGCCGCCGTCTGCGCAGCCAGAGCAACCCGATGCCGATCATCATGGTGACGGCGAAGGGAGAAGAAGTTGACCGTATTGTCGGGCTGGAAATCGGCGCGGATGACTACATCCCCAAACCGTTTAACCCGCGTGAGCTGCTGGCCCGTATCCGCGCCGTGCTGCGCCGTCAGGCCAATGAGCTGCCGGGCGCGCCTTCTCAGGAAGAGGCGGTGATTGCCTTCGGCAAATTCAAGCTGAATCTCGGTACGCGTGAGATGTTCCGGGAAGATGAGCCAATGCCACTGACCAGCGGTGAGTTTGCGGTGCTGAAAGCGCTGGTAAGCCACCCGCGTGAACCGCTGTCGCGTGACAAGCTGATGAATCTGGCGCGCGGTCGTGAGTACAGCGCGATGGAACGTTCCATTGATGTACAGATCTCCCGCCTGCGCCGTATGGTGGAAGAGGACCCGGCTCATCCTCGCTATATTCAGACCGTCTGGGGTCTGGGCTACGTTTTCGTCCCGGACGGCAGTAAAGCATGAGGCGACTCCGCTTCTCTCCCCGTAGTTCATTTGCCCGTACGCTGTTGCTGATCGTTACCTTGCTGTTCGTCAGCCTGGTAACGACTTACCTGGTGGTACTGAACTTTGCGATTTTGCCGAGTTTGCAGCAGTTCAATAAAGTGCTGGCTTATGAAGTGCGTATGCTGATGACCGACCGGTTGCAGCTGGAAGATGGCACCCAACTGGAGGTGCCACCGGCATTCCGTCGTGAAATTTACCGCGAGTTAGGTATTTCGCTGTATACCAACGCGGCGGCGGATGAGAGCGGATTGCGCTGGGCGCAGCACTATGAATTCCTGAGCCAGCAGATGGGACAGCAGCTTGGCGGCCCGACTGATGTGCGCGTTGAGGTGAATAAGAACTCGCCGGTGGTTTGGCTGAAAACCTGGCTGTCGCCGGATATCTGGGTGCGTGTGCCGCTGACCGAGATCCACCAGGGCGACTTCTCTCCGTTGTTCCGCTACACGTTGGCGATAATGCTACTGGCGATAGGCGGTGCCTGGCTGTTTATCCGTATTCAGAACCGCCCGCTGGTGGAGCTGGAGCATGCGGCGTTACAGGTAGGGAAAGGGAATATTCCCCCACCGCTGCGTGAGTATGGTGCTTCCGAGGTGCGTTCCGTAACGCGCGCGTTTAATCAGATGGCATCCGGCGTGAAGCAGCTGGCCGATGACCGTACTCTGTTGATGGCCGGGGTGAGCCATGATTTGCGTACCCCGCTGACACGCATCCGTTTGGCCACTGAAATGATGGCAGAGCAGGATGGTTATCTTGCGGAGTCGATCAATAAAGATATCGAAGAGTGCAATGCCATTATCGAGCAGTTTATTGACTATCTGCGCACCGGCCAGGAGATGCAGTTTGAACGTGCCGACCTGAACAGCGTACTGGGTGAGGTGGTCGCGGCGGAGAGCGGCTACGAGCGTGAGATTGAAAATGCGGTGCTGCCCGGTGAGCTGATGCTGGATATTAACCCACTGGCGATCAAGCGTGCGGTAGCGAATATGGTGGTAAATGCCGCGCGCTATGGCAATGGCTGGATAAAAGTCAGTTCCGGGAGTGAGTTGCAGCGCGCGTGGTTCCAGGTCGAGGATAACGGGCCTGGCATTGAACCGGATCAGTTACAGCACCTGCTTCAACCGTTTGTGCGCGGTGACAGCGCCCGGAGTACTAGCGGCACCGGACTCGGGCTGGCGATAGTACAACGTATTATCGATGCCCATCACGGAGCGCTGGAGATCGACAGCAGTGAACAGGGTGGATTACGTATTCGTGCCTATCTGCCGCTTCCGCATGCCAGCCTGCCAGCAGGCCCGGTGGCATAATATAAGAAGCGGGTCGGCCCATCACAGGCCGACCAGTTTCTTAGAGCTTAGGCCCAGCCTGAACCAGGGCCTCACCGGCAGGCGTGTCGGTAAACTTATCGAAGTTAGTGATAAAACGTTGTGCCAGTGAGCGCGCCTTATCATCCCATGCCGCTTCGCTGGTGTAGCTGTTACGCGGGTCAAGCAGCTTGCTGTCTACGCCAGGCAATGAGTCCGGCATTTCCAGATTGAAGATCGGCAGCGTTGAAGTCTGCGCATGGGCGATCTCACCGCTAAGAATGGCATTGATAATTGCCCGGGTATCTTTCAGCGACATACGTTTTCCACTGCCGTTCCAGCCGGTATTCACCAGCCAGGCTTCGGCTCCTGCGGCCTGCATGCGTTTCACCAGCACTTCAGCATACTGTGTTGGATGCAGCGTCAGGAATGCCGCGCCGAAGCAGGCGGAGAAGGTTGGCGTCGGTTCGGTCACGCCGCGCTCGGTGCCGGCCAGCTTGGCGGTAAAGCCGGACAGGAAGTGATACTGAGTTTGATCGGCGGTCAGGCGAGAAACCGGCGGCAGCACGCCGAAAGCATCGGCGGTCAGGAAGATCACTTTTTTCGCATGACCCGCTTTGGAAACCGGTTTGACGATATTGTCGATATGGTCAATCGGATAGGAGACGCGGGTATTCTCGGTCTTACTGCCATCATCGTAATCGACGGAGCCATCGTCGCGCACCACCACGTTCTCCAACAACGCATCGCGGCGGATGGCCTGATAGATCTCCGGCTCCGCCTGTGGCGATAGCTTGATGGTCTTGGCGTAACAGCCGCCTTCGAAGTTGAATACGCCGTCATCATCCCAGCCGTGCTCATCGTCGCCGATCAGCTGGCGCTGTGGGTCGGTGGATAGCGTGGTTTTTCCAGTACCGGAGAGACCAAAGAAGACCGCGACATCGCCATCACTACCGACGTTGGCAGAGCAGTGCATAGAAGCGATGCCCTTCAGTGGTAGCAGATAATTCATGATGGCAAACAGCCCTTTCTTCATCTCGCCACCGTACCAGGTGCCGCCAATCAGCTGTATTTTCTCCGTCAGGTTAAAGGCGACGAAGTTTTCCGAATGTAGCCCCTGCGATTGCCAGTCAGGATTGGTGCATTTTGCGCCGTTCATCACCACGAAGTCGGGTTCGAAGCTGGCGAGACTTTCATCGTCCGGGCGGATAAACATGTTTTTCACAAAATGTGCCTGCCAGGCCACTTCGGTAATAAAGCGCACGCTCAAACGACTGTCGGGGTTCGCGCCACACCAGGTGTCGACGACAAACAGGCGTTTGCCGGATAGCTGCCGTGTGACCAGTGATTTAAGTGACTGCCAGGTCTCCTGTGTGAGCGGCTGGTTGTCATTCTTGCCTTTACCCTGATCGCTCCACCACAGCGTGTCACGGGTCGTTTCATCACGAACCAGGTATTTATCTTTGGGTGAGCGGCCGGTAAAAATGCCGGTATCCACTGCGACAGCGCCCGACGCCGTGACAATACCACGCTCATAGCCGCTTAAACCGGGCTGGGTTTCTTCCTCAAACAGCATGTCATAATCAGGGTTATGAACGACTTCAACCGTATCAGTGATGCCATAAGCGACGAGTTCCTGCGGGGTCAGGCCGTTATTACGCATGTTACTGCTCCTTTCTCGGTTTTTTTGTACTGCACATAAAGGGTAGGGGGCGTTTCAGGTCTTTGCCGCGCTAACCCACTGTTTACATATGGGGGTTGTGAAGATGGCGCGCAGTGTACACGTGTCAGCTTGAAGAAAAAGAGGCAAACGGAAGAAATGAGAACCTGCGCGTGATTAAGTGAAAGGCATGATGAACATTGACACTTATGTCACTAAAGTACCGGGGGGGGCGGTCATAAAGAGTGGCAATACGGGGTTTTACTGTCGGAAACAGGGTCGGTGCTGGCGGTATATCGCGGCGTTTTTTTGTATTAAAAATCAAGTGGAACAGGGGGCGGAAATCGATATAAACGGGCCGGAGGATATCCAGCCCTGACGTTTAATGGACCTGCTGGTCGTTCGCCGCAGAATCACTGCGCAGAGCGGCAATATCGACCGCATCATACACATAATTATTGCCGCAGTAGTCGCAGTGCATGTCGATATGGCCATCTTCCTGCAACATCTGATCCACCTCTTCTGGTGGCAGCGTGCGCAGCACGTCACCACAGCGCTGACGTGAACAGCTACATTTGAAGCTAACCGCCTGCGGGTCGAACAGCGTCACTTCTTCCTGGTGGTAGAGTCGCCACAGAACATCATGGGCTGGCAGGCCGAGCAGCTCTTCGGTTTTAATTGTTTCGGTTAACGTCGCCAGATGATTAAAATCATCCAGGCTGGCGTCCTGAGCAGGCAGTACCTGTAGCAGGATACCGCCCGCGCCTAATCCTTTTTCGCTTTCGCCGGAACGGATAAACAGGCGAGTCGGTAGCTGTTCAGAACGCATAAAGTAATCTTCCAGACAGGCCGCCAGCGTATCGCCTTCAAGACCCACCACGCCCTGATAACGTTCACCGACTTCAGGTGAAATCGTGATCACCAGATAGCCATTGCCGACCATCTCTTTGAGGCTGCTGCCCTCGGCGATTTCACCCTGCATCCGAGCCACGCCGCGCATTTCCTGCCGATTGTTGCCGTTAATCACCGCCATATTCAGAGGGCCATCCCCCTGTAGTTGCACCGTAATGTCACCATCAAATTTCAGGGTGGCGGTCAACAGACTGGTGGCGACCAGCAGTTCACCGAGGATCTGCTGCACCGGCTGTGGGTAATCGTGGCCCTGAACGATCTCATTCCATGTCTGGGAGACGGTGACCAGTTCGCCACGTACGGCGTGGTTTTCAAACAGGTAACGGTGCATCTGGTCTTGCTGGGACATATAATTTCTCTCTGATATGGCGTTATTCGTCGCCAGAATGTTTAAACTTCATCAGGTCACGACGCTCTTTTTTGTCCGGGCGTCGGTCAGGATGGGGCATGCTAAGCGCGTTCATTTTTCGCGCCAGAGCCACCTTTTCCCGCTTCTCAATACTTTCTGCCGTCTCGCTGTATAAAAGCTGGGCTTCTGGCGCAGAGCCACGTTTATCGCTGATGGCTGCAACCACCACGGTACGTTCGTCGTTGCCCTGGCGCAGCGTTAAGCGGGCATCAACTTCGACCAGCTTACTGGGTTTGCTGCGTTGGCCGTTATAATGAACCTTGCCGCCTTCAATCATTTGACGCGCAGCGGCGCGAGTTTTATAGAAGCGTGCGGCCCAAAGCCATTTATCGAGCCGCACCCCTGCGCTGGGTTTATCTCTCATCGTATCGATTCCTTTGGGAATATCCCTATGTATGGGTGATGCGCGATAAATCAAGGCACCCGGCGGTGGATAACTCACGCGCCAGGTCTTCAGGTTATTTCGGGTAGGTGAGCACGATTGCCCATTTTAAAAATAGCACAGATACGGCTGGCTCAGAACCGTGGTCGTACGGGCTTGATATCGCCTAAGGTCTGGTTGAGACATTTTTCGTAGTACTGGTGGATTTCCATCAGGCGTATGCGATTGCGGTGAATACGGCGCAGCGCCAGCCAGCTATTCACCGCCAGGGTCAGACAGAGCGCCAGCAGCAGCAGGCTGCTGCCCAGGTAGCGCCATAACGTCATCTTACCCGGCGCGCCGTGCAGGGCTATATGGCGAGTGCCGTTGGCATCGGTGCTGATGCTGGTAATTATGCCACTGGCACTAAACGGCGTTTGCAGCAACATGCCTGCCAGCCGCCGCAGTTCAGGCCATTGCTCCGGCGCGTCCAGATCGAACAGTGACGTTGCCGGAGGCGAGTACTTCACCAAAGGCCGACCTTCGTCGTTGATAATCAGGAAACCGCCTGGAGGTGGGCTGTTAAGCGCCTCCGCTGCCCGGCGTGTTTCACGATAGAAGAAGGATGAGGTCGCCGTATTGACCAGATTTTCCAGCGCCTCCGAGCTGACCGGACGCAGTAATACGTTCATGCCATTGAGCTCGCCGGAATTCGCGTTACGCACCAGAGTTTGCCAGTCTTTCGCATTGCTGAGGTTCACCAGCGCATTCTTTAGCCGTATGCAATCCTGATCCTGGCTGCATAAGTGCTGGGTGCGTAGCACGATATCGGAGAAATCATCCAGTAGGGTCATGCCCGATTTCTGGATAGCGGTTGCCAGATATGGGTTCAGTTTCGGATCGGTATTGTTCAAGGGATGTAGCTGTAGTCTGGTGGTATCCAGCAATGCGCTGGCCTTATCAATAACATCCGATTGCGGCAGTGGCAGCGGTTCGGCTTCGTTCCAGTAGAGGGCCGAGCAATCAAATGGCATAAAGGCGTAACTACGGTTGTTTTGGTAGTTAACCGGAATGGAACACATACCGGTGCCGGTCACGGTCAGGCTGTCGCCCACCTGCGGCGAGGCGTTGGATAATTGACTAACCTGTGTCACTTCCAGACTTTTAGCACCTTTGACCCAGGCCAGGCTCAATTTAAGCGGCATGCAGAGCGGGATCCAGCTCATCAGCAGCACCAGTACCAGCAGTGAGGCGGCGGCCAGCACCACATTTTTGCGCCAGCGCTGGATGGGGAAATTACGCACCTCGTCATGCAGCGACAGGAATCGCCCCTGGCGCACCACCTGATGGTTAAGATCAATATCGATTTCGGTGGTTTTACCAAGATCGCGATCGATGTAATTCTGCCAGTGGGGCGGGTAATGCAGGTCGAGAATACCGAGCGAAATATTACTGACCTGGCTTTGATTTGATTCACCAAACAATCCCCAGCGCTTTGGCGCACCCCGCAAGCAGTGTATTTCTCGAAAATGATTTTCTTTCGGGTGCAGGTAGAGCAGCCAGCTACTGACCCCGATAGTCGTCAGACCTACCAGCGTCAGCCAGGGCATAGCAACCAGCGGAGCAATCAGGCTGATAAACAGCACTAATAGCCCGATGCCAATGATAAACGCTTCGCGAGTACCGTCTGGGCGACTGAGCGCATACTCTTCAACGGTCTCTTTGCGTATGCTGAGCAGTTCAACATTGTCCCCTTCTTCCTTGCGGATAGAGGCATTCTGACTGGGAGCCGGCGACAAGGATGCCAGAGCTGGAGATTCCATTCGATATTGAGTGAGCGAGTGCCCGTTCAAAGAAATCACCAAGGGAATGGTTTGCGTTTTGATCAGCTCAACGTAATTTTCTTCCGCAATGTACTGCTCCCAAAGAGGAGGGAGATGGACTTCCACCGTATCAAGGTAATAGCGCCATTTGTAAGGCTCATCCGTGGAGAGCCCATAACGGGTAATGGCGCGGGTGACAGGATAAACATTCTTGCTTTGAGCGGTGAGTACCAGCGGCGCAATCGCTCTGCTGGCACCACTAAGTGGCATGGCGTGGCTGTGAATCGCCTGTTGTTTGACGTAGTGCTCAATCGCCGTGCGCTCTTCCGCGCTCAGTTTACGGTGGGGGGGGGTGATAAATGGCAGTGGTTTCGCCAATGGCGGACGATGCCGCATAGCGTACCAAAAGAAACAACCTGCCGTTATCAGACAGGCCAGCATTACAGCCAATATGATGACTATTGTGCTCATGCTTCCCTCATTCCTGCCACGATGCTCCTGTCATAGTTCTCGCATAAGACTATGGTCATATTTAAACCAGACGTGGCGAGCTTCAATAGCGTTGGTAATCAACTGTGTATTGAAAATAGCACTAGAAATCATAAAATTAGGATAGTTCAATAACATGGCCGGAGTATAGGCTATCAAACATTTATATTGCAAAATATCGTCCTATTCCTATTTATAAACCGGCTTGTTGACATTTTTCAAAATTTTTCCTTCATGTTAACAACGATTTGTTATAAATGACCCAAATGATTTGTGCGATGATGGGATTTGTGTGCAGGCTATCGCAAAATGGAAACAGACGCGGTGTTTGCCGTGCTGCGGGGTTCGCCCGGAAATGCGGTTTCCTCTATTTTTCAGGTTTGACGAAAGTGCATAATAGCCCGCAGTTCGCTTCAAAATCGACACTTTGCTTTTGCGACCGTTGCGTGACGCGACCTGATACGGTTATCCCCGGTGATGATGGGGAATGACATTCACTTTTCGGCTTTCAGCTGGGGCTATGATGACCAGACAACTAAAGAAACCTGACATCCTCAACGTGGAGACCGTGGCGCGATCAAAACTGTTTACCGTCGAAGCGGTCGACCTGGAATTCAGTAACGGTGCGCGTCGCGTCTATGAGCGCATGCGCCCTTCAGGTCGTGAGGCAGTGATGATTGTCCCGATTATAGACAACCACCTGATCCTGATTCAGGAGTATGCCGTCGGGCTGGAAAGTTACGAGCTGGGCTTTCCAAAAGGCCTGATCGATCCTGGCGAGACACCGTTTGTTGCGGCAAATCGCGAGTTGAAAGAGGAGGTCGGTTTTGGCGCACATCAGCTGCAAACGCTGGGTAAACTTACCACGGTACCCTCTTATTTCTCCAGCCAAATGAATATTGTGGTGGCGGAAGATTTGTACCCGGAGCAGCTGGAAGGAGATGAGCCGGAGCCACTGCCGCAGCTACGTTGGCCACTGAATAATCTGCTGGCGCTGCTGGAAGAACCCGATTTTCGCGAGGCGCGTAACGTCAGCGCTCTGTTTCTGGTGCGTGAATGGCTGGTCAGACAGGGGCGTTTGAGCTACTGAGCCATCTGCCAGATAAGACGATGGCGATCTGCTGTTACCTGTTAGCTTCAGAATGATAGACGGCCCCTGCGCGATCGCCGGGGCCGTCTATTTTTACGTGATTAAAACAGTTCGTGGCTTTCGCCATTGTCTATCAGCGTGGTGCCGACATCATGCACGGAATACTCGGTCGGCTGGGTGCCGTTGATAAAGTACTCGTCGCGCGTGTTGCCGCCGCCGTTAGCCAGTTTGCCAGTGTTACGATCGATTTTGACCGTTACCACGCCTTCTGGCGGCGTGAGCGGCTGAGGTGGTACGCCGTCCAATGCGGACTTCATATAATCATCCCAGGCAGGCTGAGCGCTTTTCGCTCCTCCTTCGTAGCCAGAAATCTGATCTTTGATTGCACCAGATGCCGTAGTACGCCCCAGGTCACGGCGATGGTCGTCAAAGCCGATCCACACTGACGTCACCACTCCCGGCCCGTAACCGGAGAACCAGGCATCTTTCGAGCTATTGGTGGTACCGGTTTTACCTCCGATGTCATTCCGCTTCAGGTCACGCCCGGCACGCCAGCCGGTTCCCATCCAGCCAGGTTCACCAAAGATATTCGAATTCAACGCGCTTTTGATCAGGAACGACAGCGGTGTATTGATCACGTGTGGCGCATACTGTTGCTCGCCGTTCTGCTGCTGCGGAACTTGCTCCAGCTGGGGCTGTGGTGTGGCAACGTTGTTGCCTTCTTGTGAGACCGCCACGTTTTCAACGCTGTCTTCACTTAACGCCACCGCCTTTTGGGTATCTCCGTAGATCACCGGCAAATTGCACTCCGGGCAGGCCACTTTCGGCTGGGCCTCAAACAGCTTATTGCCCATCTCATCTTCGATGCGGGATATAAACCAAGGGTCGACCAGGAAACCGCCGTTTGCCATCACCGAGTAGCCGCGCACCATCTGTAACGGCGTAAAGGAAGCCGATCCCAGCGCCAGTGATTCAGTATGCACAATATTCTGTGCGGGGAAGCCAAAGCGCTGCAAATATTCGGCGGCGTAGTCAACGCCCATCGCCCGCATTGCGCGCACCATCACGACGTTTTTCGACTCACCCAAGCCCTGACGCAGGCGAATAGGGCCTGAATAGGTGTTCGGAGAGTTTTTTGGCCGCCAGTCTGCACCGGCTCCGGCATCCCACCGCGAAATCGGCACATCGTTGAGAATTGAGGCGAGCGTCAGGCCACGATCCATCGCGGCGGTATACAGGAACGGCTTGATATTCGAGCCGACCTGGCGCAACGACTGGGTTGCACGGTTAAATTTGCTCAGGTTGAAGTCAAAGCCGCCCACCAGTGCGCGAACCGATCCGTTATGCGGATCGAGCGAGACCAGCGAGGAGTTGACGTCTGGCACCTGTGCCAGCTGCCAGCCATTGTCGACCTGGCGCAGCCAAATCTGCTGGCCCGGCTGCAATACCTGACTGACAGAACGCGGCGTAGCGCCCTGCAAAGTATCCGACTTGTACGGACGTGCCCAGCGCACGCTGGCAAGATTTAACGCCACGTTGCTGCCGTTGCGCATCATCGCGCTGGCTTCATCGTTACCGCTGGCGGTGATCACCGCCGGGAACAGCGGGCCGTAAACCGGCAGCGTTTTCAGCTTCTTCGCGATCTCCGCATCATTCCAGGCCCGCTCGCCGGGTTTCCACAGCAGGCTGGCCGGCCCGCGATAGCCGTGACGCATATCATAGGCAATCACATTGTCCTGCACCGCCGCCTGTGCCGCCAGTTGTAGCTTGCGCGAGATGGTGGTGTAAACCTTGTAGCCATCGGTATAGGCATTTTCACCATAGCGCTTGATCATCTCCTGGCGCACCATCTCGGTCAGCCAGGGCGCTGAGAAGGCAATTTCAGGCGCATGATAGTTGGCGACCAGCGGCGTCATGCGGGCTTCATTGTACTGCTCCTGGGTGATGTATTGCTGGTCAAGCATACGTGCCAGCACCGTGTTACGGCGCGCTACCGCACGGTCATGCGAATAGAGGGGGTTGAAGGTCGAAGGCGCTTTTGGTAGGCCTGCGATCATCGCGATTTCGCTGAGCGACAGCTGGTCAACATTCTTGCCGAAGTAAACCTGGGCCGCTGCCCCCACGCCGTAAGCGCGGTAGCCGAGGTAGATCTTGTTCAGATACAGTTCAAGGATCTCATCCTTGCTCATCGTCTGCTCAATACGGATGGCGAGAAAAGCCTCCTTAATCTTACGCATCAGCGTGCGTTCAGGACTCAGGAAAAAGTTACGTGCCAGCTGTTGGGTAATGGTACTGGCACCCTGTGAGGCATGTCCGGATGTCAGTGCAATGCTGGCGGCACGGAAAATACCGATCGGATCGACGCCGTGGTGCTCGTAGAAACGGCTATCTTCCGTGGCGATAAACGCTTTCACCATCAGGGGCGAGATATCTTGCAGCGTCAGGGGGATACGGCGTTTCTCACCGTACTGTGCGATAAGCTCATTATCGGCACTGTAGACCTGCATCGGCGTTTGCAAACGCACATCTTTCAGCGTAGCGACATCAGGGAGCTGCGGCTCTATATATTTGTACAGACCATAGATCGAGGCGGCTCCCAGCAAGATGCAACACACTGCAAGGATCAATAAATACTTTACGAACTTCACCTGATATTTCCCATTTAAAGTCGATTGAGCGGTTTATAAACAATCGCGCGGTAGTATAAAGGCAAGCCAGTACCTTGAATATGTCCTTTTAACTGACGGTAAGGAGATCGCGTCAATGGCTTTTAAGACATGGCAAGTCGGGCTGGATATTCAAAACGGGCAGCTTTGCGCACTAGGCATCCAGCGCCATCGCAACGGCTGGCAGCTGCGTCACTGGTGGCAGCATACGTTGCCGCAAGATACGTTAAGAAATGGCCTGGTGCAACGTCCGGACGCCATCGTGCCATTACTGCAACGCTGGCGTAAGCAATTACCCAGCCGCATCTCATTGCGGGTTGGCTTCCCGCCACAGCTGGTGATGCAGCGACAGCTGGCCTCGCCGCCAGCATCGCTACGTGAACCGGATCGTGGTCGTTATATTGTAGCCGCCGCTCGCCGATTTTTCCCCATCGCGCCCGAAGAACTGGCCTTAGACTACCGCAAAAGCGGTGATGCAGAAGGCTCACTTTACCTGACGGCTGCTCGTCAGGAAGCCTTGAATAGCTGGCTGGGCTGCCTGAAGCAGGTGTCACTCACGCCGGACGTGCTGGAGTTAACCCCGGCAGCATTGTACGCGCTGGCCCGGTCACTGGCGCTGGATCCCTCTGCCGCCCTGGTACATCGGCTAAGCGATCACTGGCTATGGTATGCGCCGCAGCAAAACGACCCGTCCTGGGGCTGGTGCTCGTTTGCTGAAGCAAAGAGTTTCACCCAGCTGCAACAGCGGTTTTTGAGTCATAGCAGCACCATTTGGTACAGCTCAGCGCTGACGGAAGCTCCGCCAGCGGGAACGCGTGCGCTAGCCCCGTTGAGCGTTTTATGCTGCTATCAGCCACCTTTACCGGCCTGTGATGGGGCTTTTGCACTGGCGACCGGGTTGGCGCTGCGTCCGGAGGACTGCTGATGGTGTGGGTCAATTTGCTGCCCTGGCGGCGTGCAGAGCTGCAAAAACGCTGGTGTGTCTGGCGACTGGTGATGGGTGGTATGGTGCTCATACTGATGGTCGGACTTTGCCATGGCCAGTGGCAGCGATGGCTTAATCAGCAGAATGCCATGACATTGACGCTGTGGAACACGGCATTAAAAAGCGCTGTCACTCTGGGCGGACAGATGCAGGACGCTCTCCAGCAATCCACCCGCTTGCAACGGCAGCGGGAAAAGCAGCAGTCCCGTCAACGGCAATGGGATCTGTGGCTTAGCTTTGCCCGAACCCTGGGACGTAATTTTCCACCAGACGTGTGGCTGTACACCTTGCGTAAAACCCCTCTTAGCATGGAATTGCAAGGAGCCGCTCACAGTATCAGCGCGTTACACCAGCTACGCGATGGGCTAAGTGCCAACCCGCTGTTCAGGGGGGCCACGCTGGGGCAGATTGAGCGCGTCAAGGGCGGTGAAATGACATTCACACTGCAAGCCCTGTTAGGCGTACCTGGCGTCACGGGCGATGAATAATCGCTGGCTGTTGGTTTGGCTGCAGCTGGAGACGGGGTGGTTCCGTCTGACCAGCTTCTGCGGGGTGACTCTGCTGCTGACGCTACTCTTGTGGTACTGCTGGCTATATCCGGCACAGCGCCAGCAGCAGCAGCAGGAACAGCAGCTGCACCAGCACATCCTGGAGTATCAGCAGCAGCTACGATCGCTGGCAGGATTACCGTCGCTGACCGTTTCGCAGCGGGAGGTGGTCTGTTTACAACAGTTGTTGTTGCCAGCGGCAGCGATGAAGTTCACTTTGCCTGAGCTGCTAAGTACCAGCGGCGCAGAATTAGTGCACTGGCGCCCGACCGAACAGGGGGGGGAGCTGGCTGTCACCCTGCAATGGCCTCTGTTTGCCAGGCTGCTGAACTATCTCTCTGCGTTGCAGCCGGTGCCCGCTTTTCCCATGTTCAGCCTTAATCGGGAAGAGGCGCAGCTACGTCTTGTGATGGAGCTGATTGATGAAAGCTAAATTCGCCTGTGCGCTACTCACGCTGATGATGTTGCACAGTCGTGCGCGCGACCCTTTTTTCCCCGCGCCAGCCGGCCACTGTCAGCCTCTCACCCGTACGGATAGCGGCTGGCGCATCCTGGGCGTGATCGGCCGCTCGGGAAATTATGATGCCTGGCTCACTGACTCCGGGGGGGCTGCGTTACGGCTCAAGACCGACTCTCTATTGCCCGGAACAATATGGCGGATAGCCCGTATTGATGCGCGCAGCGCCACGCTTATCCCATTTAAGGATTGCCGGCCGCCGCTGCGGTTGGCGCTAAAAGGACGATACAATGCTCAGGATGATTTGTCTGTGGATGGTGTTAATTAATCCCTTGTCAGCAGCGCAGGCCCCGCTAACCCTGGCGTTTGATGATGCCCCCGTGGCCCAGGTGTTACAGGCGCTGGCAGACTACCAGCAGCTTAATCTGATGGTGGCTCCCGGCGTTGAAGGCACGCTTTCACTGCGGCTAAAAGATGTTCCCTGGCGGCAGGCCCTGCAACTGGTTGTCAAACTTGGCAAGCTCGGTATGGAACAGCAGGGGAATGTTTTATTGGTATTTCCCGAAGGCTGGCAACAGGAGGATCTGCGAAAAGTAGCAGCCCGGCTTGAAGCGCAGGAACAAATGCTGCCGCTGTTGAGTCGGAGCCTGACATTGGTACATGCAGATGCAGCAGCGGTAAATACCAGCTTGCAAAGTGAACGTGCAAAATTAATGTCGGCGCGCGGCAGTATCACTCTGGACAGCCGTACCAACAGCCTTTTGCTCCGCGATACCGAGAAAGCGCTGGCGCAAACTGAACGCTGGGTACGCCAGCTGGACGTGCCGTTGGAGCAAATTGAGCTGGCGGCACAAATTGTCACTATCAGTGAAGAGAGCCTTCGTGAGATGGGAGTGACCTGGGGGTTGAGTAGCGAAGCGCAGGTGGCCGATGCGCTGCGTGCCAGCCAGCTGCGTGTGGATCTCGCTGCGGGGCGACCCGCAGGGGTTGCCGGGTTTACCCTGGCAAAACTGGACGGTCGCCTGTTAGACCTGGAATTGAGCGCTTTAGAGAGTGAACACCAGGCCGATATCATCGCCAGCCCACGGCTTTTCACGTCACATCAACAAACGGCCAGTATTAAGCAAGGCACTGAAATCCCGTACGAAGTATCAACCGGCAATAGCGGTTCTACCACGATGGAGTTCAAAGAAGCGATGCTGGGAATGGAAGTGACCCCCGTGGTGCAGGCCAACGGACGGATCCTACTGAAACTGCACATTTCTCAGAATGTCCCAGGACGTAATATGCGGAGTGGAGAAAATGAGGTACTGACTATTGATAAGCAGGAGATTAATACGCAGGTGATCTTGAAGGATGGTCAGACGCTGGCGTTGGGTGGGATATTCCAGCAGCAGAGTGAAACAGGCAGCACAAAAGTCCCCTGGCTGGGGGATATCCCGTTATTGGGTGCGCTGTTTCGCCATGATGTTCGCCAGCAAAAAAGGCGTGAACTGGTGATCTTCATCACGCCGCGCCTGATCCGCAGTGATTGATAAAATTTGGCGGCAAACGCTAAATCCTGCAGTTTTTTCCCGAATTGGTCACGGTTGCGTTTGACGCAAGGGCGGAATTAGCTTACAAGGTTTAGCGATTTTGAATAACGGGCCAGGTGCCCACAGCAGCAAATGCTATTTAACCGTTTTTTATCGTGCGCAACCGGCGTAGCCGATGCAACCACATCCGGCTGATAAATGAAGCGGACTGAAACGCGCCAAAACATCGTGCGCAATGGGCAAGGTAATTTAATCGGTTGCCAAAACACCTTCAGTGTTGAGATAATTTCCAGTCTGATTCTCGCACTATCGCTCATGAGGTTTCAGTTCATGTCCTGTCTGCTTTAAGGCGGGGTATCATTAACGAATTGTCTTAGTAATACCGAAAAAATGGCAGAGAAACGCAATATCTTTCTGGTTGGGCCTATGGGTGCCGGCAAAAGCACTATTGGGCGTCAGTTAGCTCAACAACTCAATATGGAATTTTTCGATTCCGATCAAGAAATTGAGCGACGTACCGGAGCGGATGTGGGCTGGGTTTTTGACGTCGAAGGCGAAGAAGGTTTCCGCGATCGCGAAGAAAAAATCATCAATGAACTCACTGAAAAGCAGGGCATTGTGCTGGCGACAGGTGGCGGTTCCGTCAAGTCGCGTGAAACACGCAATCGTCTCTCCGCTCGTGGCGTAGTTGTCTATCTTGAAACGACTATCGAAAAACAGCTGGCGCGCACTCAGCGCGACAAAAAGCGCCCGCTGTTGCAGGTGGAATCTCCACCACGTGAAGTACTGGAAGCTTTAGCTGATGAACGCAATCCTCTGTATGACGAGATTGCTGATGTCACCATTCGCACTGACGATCAAAGTGCGAAGGTAGTGGCTAATCAGATTATCAATATGTTGGAAAAGAGCTGATTAAAACTCCGGTCGCCCATCCGTGGGCGCAGCAGAAAAGGTGAAACAGCGTCATGGAGCGGATTACCGTAACTCTTGGGGAACGCAGTTACCCCATTACCATCGCCGCCGGGTTGTTCTCAGATCCGACTTCTTTTTGGCCGCTTAAAGCGGGCGAACAGGCTATGCTGGTAACCAACCAGACGCTGGCTCCTCTTTATCTTGATACATTACGTGCCCGGCTTGAGGGCGCGGGCATCGCCGTCGATCAGGTTATCCTTCCGGACGGTGAGCAATATAAAACCCTGGCGGTCATGGACCAGGTGTTTACGGCACTGTTAGCTAAGCCGCACGGCCGTGATACCACCCTCATTGCGCTGGGTGGCGGCGTCATTGGTGATTTAACCGGCTTTGCTGCTGCCAGCTATCAGCGAGGCGTGCGCTTTATCCAGGTGCCAACGACACTGCTGTCGCAGGTGGACTCAAGTGTTGGTGGTAAAACGGCGGTTAATCATCCGTTGGGCAAGAATATGATCGGTGCTTTCTATCAGCCTGCTGCGGTCGTGGTCGATCTTGATTGCCTGAAGACCCTGCCGGCGCGCGAGCTGTCCTCCGGGCTGGCGGAAGTGATTAAGTACGGCATTATTCTCGACGGTGAGTTTTTTAACTGGCTGGAACAGAATCTCGATGCGCTACTGGCTCTTGACGGTGCGGCGATGTCCTGGTGCATTAAACGCTGCTGTGAATTGAAAGCTGAAGTGGTGGCGGCCGATGAGCACGAACATGGACTGCGCGCATTGCTGAATCTTGGCCATACTTATGGTCATGCGATTGAAGCGCATATGGGCTATGGCAACTGGTTGCATGGCGAAGCGGTAGCAGCGGGTATGGTGATGGCAGCGAGAACCGCCGAACGTCTCGGGCAGTTCAGTCCTCAAGATACCGACCGTATTATCTCTCTATTGCAGCGTGCCGGTTTACCTGTAAAGGGGCCGGAAAGCATGGCGGCGAAAGATTATTTGCCGCATATGATGCGCGATAAAAAGGTACTGGCTGGTGAGTTGCGGCTGGTGCTTCCGCAGGCAATCGGCAGAGCTGAACTGCGCAGAGGCGTTGCGCATGATATCGTTCTGGCATCCATTCGGGATTGCCAGTAGCCTTAACCTACCTGAGCCAGACATCCTGGCTATGACTGAAATATGCGCCGTTCACAGGACTGTGGCGGCATTGCCGCTCTATGGGAGGAGGTCAAATGGACGAGTTTAAGCCGGAAGACGAGTTGAAACCTGACACCAGTGACCGCCGCCCGACGCGGTCACGTAAAGCGTCTGATACCCCAAAATTGCCGGTCTCCCGTCAACATATGATGATGGGTATTGGTATTTTGGTGCTGCTGTTGTTAATGCTGGGTATTGGATCGGCGCTAAAATCACCGGATAAAGGCCGCAGTCAGGGCGCACAACAGGTGCAAGCTCCGGCGGGGAGTGGCGGTGAGAAAAATATTGACCTTTCCGGTAGCTCATCAATGAGTGGGCAGTCCGGTCAGCCGGTATCCGCTGAAAACAGTCCGGCAGGTTCAACGCAGGATGCGACCCCTCCACCGATCTCTTCCAGGCCCACTCAGGCTCAGCCAGTACAGACTCCTTCCGGGCAACAGCGTGTCGAATTGCAGGGCGACCTGAATAACGCCTTGAGCGCCCAACAGGGTCAGGTGGATGCAGCGGTACAGGACAATAACACTTCGCTGCCAACGACAGCGGCAACCGTTGCGGCAGGTGCCGAAAAGCCTCGTTCGGCTACCGCTAGCGCACCAACCCCACACGCTGCGCCGTCATCTCAGCAGAAACCAGCCGCAGTGCATCATTCTGCGGCGAATAAACTGACGGTGAAAGAAAGCAAGCCTGCTGCGCCGCCAGTAAAAAGCGTCTCCTCTGGCAAAAAAGCAGCACCAGCCACTCATAGCAGCAGCATACCGGATGGTAATTTTACGCTTCAGCTAAGCAGCGCATCTCGAGCTGATTCACTAAACGCGTGGGCCAAAAAGCAAAATCTGGGCAGTTTCCACGTTTATAAGACCACGCGTAATGGCCAGCCGTGGTATGTGCTGGTAAGTGGTTCTTATGCGACCTCCGCTGACGCTAAAAGAGCTGTTGCGACACTACCGTCAGAGGTACGTGCCCAGAAGCCGTGGGTAAAACCGCTTAGCCAGGTCAAAAACGAAGCGAGTAAATAACATTCTGCCGGGGCAACCCGGCATTTCCTGAAGTGTGTGTGCCTGTGGCATGCAGCATTTAAAGCGCAGATATGCTGTCGGTGTAGCCACAGCCTTATGAGTAAGTAATTAACGACGGCATGAAAAAAAATCGCGCTTTTTTGAAATGGGCTGGTGGTAAATATCCGTTACTTGATGATATTAAAAGCCATCTTCCGGAAGGAGACTGCCTGATCGAACCGTTTGTCGGTGCCGGATCGGTATTCCTTAATACGCAATATCCACGTTACATTCTGGCTGACATCAACAGCGACCTGATTAATCTCTACAATATCGTCAAAGAACGTACCGACGAGTTTGTCCTCGACGCGTGCTCACTCTTCACCCCGGACAGCAACGATGCCGACGTCTACTACGTCTACCGGAAAGAGTTTAACCAGTGCCGCGACGCCTATCGCCGCGCATTGCTGTTTTTGTACCTTAATCGCCACTGTTATAACGGCTTGTGTCGTTATAACCTGAGCGGAGAGTTTAACGTCCCCTTTGGCCGCTACCGTAAACCTTACTTCCCGCAAGCAGAGCTGTACTGGTTTGCTGAGCGCGCACAACATGCGACCTTTGTCTGTGAATCTTACGATGTTACGCTAGGTAAAGCGCGGCAGGGGTCAGTGGTGTATTGCGATCCCCCTTACGCGCCGCTGTCTGCGACAGCTAACTTTACCGCTTATCACACCAACAGCTTCAGCATGGGCGAGCAACAGCATCTTGCCGAGCTGGCCGTGCGACTGGCACAGGAAAATCATATCACCGTGCTGATCTCTAACCACGATACGCCGCTGACCCGTCAGTGGTATCAGGGGGCGACGAAGCTGCAAGAAATTAAAGTGCGCCGTTCGATCAGCCGTAGCGGTGATAGTCGTAGTAAGGTTAATGAACTGCTGGCGCTGTATACTGGCCGGTGACGAAAGCCTGACAGCAGGCATAAACAACAGGGAGAAACGGATGAAACAGTTTTTAATTGCCCCATCAATTCTTTCCGCAGATTTTGCCCGCCTGGGCGAAGATACTGCTAAGGCGCTGGCTGCAGGCGGTGATGTCGTGCATTTCGACGTGATGGATAATCATTACGTTCCCAATCTCACTATGGGGCCGATGGTGTTAAAAGCCCTGCGCGATTATGGCGTGACCGCCCCGATAGACGTCCATCTGATGGTGAAGCCGGTTGACCGCCTGGTGCCCGATTTTGCTAAAGCCGGTGCCAGCTACATCACTTTTCATCCGGAAGCTTCAGAGCATGTTGACCGTACGCTGCAACTGATTAGGGAGCACGGCTGTAAAGCAGGTCTGGTATTAAACCCGGCCACGCCGCTCAGCATCCTCGACTATGTGATGGATAAACTGGATGTCATTTTATTGATGTCGGTTAACCCCGGCTTCGGCGGCCAATCCTTTATCCCCGGCACGCTGGACAAGCTGCGCCAGGTGCGCAAACGGATTGACCAGAGCGGCTATGACATTCGCCTGGAAGTGGATGGCGGCGTGAAGACCGACAATATCGGTGAGATTGCAGCCGCAGGTGCGGATATGTTCGTTGCCGGTTCGGCTATTTTTGGTCATCCCGACTACAAGAAAGTCATTGATGATATGCGTACTGAACTGGAGAAATCTCGCCATGGGGCATTTCACTGATTGCCGTGCGCTGGCTTTTGATCTTGATGGTACGCTGACAGACAGCGCACCAGGCTTGACCAGCGCCGTAGACGGTGCGTTAATCGAACTCAACCTGCCCGCCGCTGGCGTTGCGCGCGTGTCGACCTGGATTGGTAACGGCGCAGATATTCTTATTGAGCGCGCACTGAGCTGGGCGCTGGGCCATGCTCCGCAGGCCGATTTATTGCGTGAAGGCCGCCAGCTGCTGGACAAACATTACGCGCACAGTGCGGATGGCGGTAGCCAGCTCTATCCGGGGGTGAAGCAGACGCTTGCCTCACTGGCTGAACGCGCCGTGCCTATGGCTCTGGTCACTAACAAACCCACCCCTTTTGTTGCACCGCTGCTGCAATCGCTGGGTATTGCTGACTATTTTTCACTGGTTATCGGTGGCGATGATGTGGTGGCGAAGAAGCCGCATCCGGCACCGTTATTCCTGGTGCTTGGCAAGATGGGCCTGTTACCGGGCGAGTTAGTGTTTGTCGGCGATTCACGGAATGATATTCTGGCGGCACAGGCTGCGGGATGTCCCTGTATCGGCATGACTTATGGCTATAACTACGGCGAGTCAATCGTCACCAGCCAGCCTGACCTTACACTCGATCATTTTAACGATTTGTTGCCCGCTCTCGGGCTGTCATTATCAGGACGGAAACATGAGTAAACCCATCGTATTTAGCGGCGCACAGCCTTCAGGTGAACTGACCATTGGTAACTATATGGGTGCGCTGCGTCAGTGGGTACAGATGCAGGACGATTACCACTGCATTTACTGCATTGTCGATCTGCATGCCATCACCGTGCGTCAGGACCCGGTGGCGCTGCGCAAGGCCACGCTGGATACGCTGGCGCTCTATCTGGCCTGCGGTATCGACCCACAAAAAAGCACCATTTTTGTGCAGTCGCACGTACCTGAACATACCCAGCTTAGTTGGATCCTCAACTGCTACACCTATTTCGGTGAGCTGAGCCGCATGACTCAGTTCAAGGACAAGTCGGCGCGTTATGAAGAGAACATTAACGCCGGTCTGTTTGACTATCCGGTGCTGATGGCAGCCGATATCCTACTTTATCAGACCACCCAGGTGCCGGTAGGTGAAGACCAGAAACAGCATCTGGAGCTGAGCCGTGATGTGGCGTCACGTTTTAACGCGCTGTATGGCGACATCTTCAAGGTGCCGGAGCCGTTTATTCCGAAATCCGGTGCGCGCGTGATGTCGCTGCTGGAGCCGACCAAAAAAATGTCTAAGTCCGATGATAACCGTAATAACGTTATCGGCCTGTTGGAAGATCCGAAGTCGGTGGTGAAAAAAATCAAACGTGCGATGACCGATGGTGATGAGCCACCGGTCGTACGTTACGATACGAAAGAGAAGCCCGGCGTTTCCAACCTGCTGGATATCCTGTCGGGCGTGACCGGCACGCCGATAGCCGCGCTGGAACAGCAGTTCTCTGGTCAGATGTATGGCCACCTGAAAGGCGCAGTAGCCGAGGCGGTGTCCGGCATGTTGAGCGAATTACAGGAGCGTTATCACCGTTACCGTAACGATGAGGCTTTCCTTGAGCAGGTGATGCGTGACGGTGCAGAGAAAGCCCGCGCTCAGGCGCAGGAAACGCTGAAAAAGGTTTACCAGGCTATCGGTTTCGTCGCCCAGCCATAGTGGTTTGACGGGCGGGTCCCAAACAGGGCCCGCCACGGTGAGTCAGCCCGGTGGCCATTTAGAGGTTTACCGGGATGACTCTCTTACCTTCTTCAGTGACAGAATAGCGCCGTCATACCAGTACAACGTCATCTTGCCGTTTTCCGATAGCGTCATAACCGCTCCTGTTCCCGGCCCCCAGGGGTTGGCACCGCACAGGATATTGAACCCGTTTGCTACCTGATAGCCATTTTCGGCCTCGCTTTTCCTGATTGGCACTAGCCTGGGCTTCTGCTGGCAGTTATCGATAGTCGGTTCGGTGGGGCGCTGCTGTGTGCCTGTGTTCCATACGATGTTATCTGCGGAGAACGTCACTTTTGCCTCCATGTACTGTGGGTCGTTAACCACCACAGCCTGTACCGGGCTGTCATTCACCCGTACGGCGTCAACCTGCCAGGTGCCCTCCAGACGGGTATAGTCGGGCGTAGCGGCCAGCAGCGGCTGGCTGACCAGCAGGCTGGCAATGATCATCAGTTTTTTCATCGTTTCTTCCTTGTGGTGTATGAAAGACATCATTTAAGAAGGCGAAATCGCCCGTTCTGTTAACGCCCCGGCGCTGAATTGAGTGATACCTGCCAGGATTAACAAACCATCTTATTTATAACGGAGGGTGTTCCATGCAGCCAGAATTAAAATGGATTAATCATATTCGCCTGCCCGGTCGTGAAGGGCTGTGGCAGCTTGAGATCCAACAGGGAAAAATAGCGCGCATTGCGCCGCAGCCGGCTGCGTGCGCCGATGGGGTTGCCCTGGATGCCGAAGGCGGGCTGGCTTTTCCCCCCTTTATTGAGCCGCACATCCATCTTGATACCACCCAGACTGCCGGTGAACCTGCATGGAACCAGTCGGGTACGCTGTTTGAAGGGATAGAACGTTGGGCGGAACGCAAGGCGCTGTTAACCCATGACGATGTTAAGCAGCGCGCAAAACAGACGTTAAAATGGCAGATTGCCAACGGTATCCAGCATGTTCGTACCCATATTGACGTGTCTGACCCGACGCTGACCGCGCTGAAAGCCATGCTTGAGGTGAAAAAAGAGATGGCTCCGTGGGTG
Source organism: Erwinia piriflorinigrans CFBP 5888 (assembly GCF_001050515.1). Lineage (GTDB taxonomy): Bacteria > Pseudomonadota > Gammaproteobacteria > Enterobacterales > Enterobacteriaceae > Erwinia > Erwinia piriflorinigrans. The sequence goes on along the minus strand of NZ_CAHS01000022.1, from coordinate 58,718 downwards.
GATATCCAGCTGGTCGCATTCCCCCAGGAGGGCATTCTTTCTTATCAGGACGGCGAAGCCTTGCTGGAGCAGGCGCTACGGCTGGGGGCAGATGTGGTGGGGGCGATCCCTCATTTTGAGTTTACCCGCGAATACGGCGTTGAGTCGCTGCACAAAGCCTTTGCGCTGGCTCAGAAATATCAACGTATGGTGGACGTACACTGCGATGAAATCGACGATGAGCAGTCACGCTTTGTTGAGACCGTGGCCGCGCTGGCGCATCGTGAAAAGATGGGGGCGCGCGTCACTGCCAGCCATACCACGGCAATGCATTCCTACAACGGGGCCTACACCTCCCGTCTGTTTCGCCTGCTGAAGCTGTCCGGCATTAACTTTGTTGCGAATCCACTGGTGAATATTCATTTGCAGGGGCGTTTCGACAGCTATCCGAAACGCCGTGGGATCACCCGAGTGAAAGAGATGTTGCAGGCGGATATCAACGTCTGCTTCGGCCATGACGACGTGTTCGATCCCTGGTATCCGCTCGGCACGGCCAGTATGTTGCAGGTGCTGCACATGGGATTGCACGTCTGCCAGCTCATGGGCTATGAGCAGCTGGATGCCGGGATTAATCTGGTCACCACCCACAGCGCCAGAACCTTACAGCTATCCGATTACGGTATTCAGGTTGGCAACAGCGCGAACCTGGTGGTCCTGCCTGCCGAAAGTGGGTTCGATGCTCTGCGCCGTCAGGTGCCGGTGCGCTATTCCATTCGTCATGGACGGGTGATAGCGGAAACCCAACCGGCGGCCTGTCAGATTCATCTGGACAGCAGTGAACCGGTTGATTTCAGGCGCTGAGTGGATGGGTGAGGCAGATAAAAAGGCGGTATTGGTATTTGCCAGTCTCAACGCATGTGCAGCAAGCGGATATTATGGCTAATTTATCGCGACTGGAATCACCAGTCGCTGGGACTTTTATCATAGATTTTTCGTACAGCGAACTTAAAAATATAATAACCGGGTATTAGCCCAATAATTGAAACGACCGCAAGGTAGTATTTGTATTCACTGTAAGAGAAAAACAAAAACCATCCCATATAAATTAATGATAGCCCACATACGCCAATACCAATCCCCTGAATTATTCGTGATAATCCGGCCAGTAATATTCTCTTCATATATCAATTCTCTCAAAAAAATAGCAGCATGTTTGATGGAATTTATTGTGATCTGTAAAGGATAACGGGATGGCATCTTCAAAGGGTCTGGTTTTTTCGGCAACCATAAAGTAAAGGAGATCCAGATCGTCCATGCGTCTTAACATATTGTAGCAGAGGGGTTTCTTGTCATTAAGTTTCTGAATACATACACAGAACGAGACATTGCAGCCCCACGGAAAGGATACTTCCTATGGCCATACCTTCTGCTAATCTGGGGATGAGTTTAGAAGAAAGAATATAGCCCATGTTAGCAGCAGCCAATTGGTTGAAAGCCATTTTACCCAAGAAATGTCCCCCAGCTTTGGTAGACAACTCCTTTACTTTTTGAAAATCGACTCGCTGGATAAAGTTGTCAACAAAAAGACATATTACCTTTTCAAGGTTCTGTCTTGAGGCCATACCACTCTTTATCATTTTGACCATTCTTTCTTTGTCATAAGAGTGTATCGTTCTATTTTCGGTATCTAAAAAATCCCGGCCCAGATAGCAAAAGTCCACGGGTAGATTTACAAAACCGCCAAGAAATGCACGAAATAAATGGCTATCAATGTGAATGGCATCAGCCATTTCATTTGCCAGCTTTTTGGCACAATCATGTAATATTTCCTTGGTCAAAAATTTTCTTAGGCGCAGGGAAATCGTCAAGCCGCCCGGTCAGGCGGCTTTCACTCGGTTCTTTTTGCCGATTGGCATCAGTTCACCACGGTTGTTCCGTCAGTGCGCGTCCATATGCCCATGCTGCTTGTGCTTACTGACAAAGCCGAGCAGCAGACACATCAGGAAGACCACGGCATAAAGGCCGTTAGTGGTGGTCAGTGCCGCCTGGAACCCGGCTTTATCAACGATAGGGCCGGTGACCACAAAGGTCAGCATCGTACCGATGGTGCCGCAGGTCAGGATAAAGTTCACCAGCTTCGGTGAGGATACCTTAGTCTGTAGTGAGCCGAGAGTAATGATGGTGGTGTAAATGGCGCTGGAGAAGAAGCCAAGACCCATGATTATCCACTTCAGCATGGCGGCATCGGTGGTGTTAATAAACCAGTACATCAGCAGTGTCGAGGCCAGCGCCAGCAGTGTGACGATACGCTGCGGATCGAAGAAACGCAGGATGGCGCTAAACGCCCACATACCTACCATATAAGCGGTCCAGAAATGGCCAACAACGCTGCCAGCCTCGGTGATGTCCAGGCCCATATTTTTAGTCGCGTACTGCGGCACCCAGCCGATAAAGCCCAGCTGGCCGAGGATGTAACACAATGCGGCCACGGCGAGCAACGCGACGCCCAAGCCCCATTTCTCTTTCACTACCGGCTGCCCCTGAGCGGCGTTTTTGCCCAGCTGCGGGAATTCGAAGCACAGCGCAAGAATAAAGATCGCCACATAAATAACGCCGATACAGGCGTACACCCAGTACCACGGCAGCGATCTTGCCAGAATAGCGGCGGCAATAATCGGGAACAGCGTACCGGCCATACTGAAGAACGAGTCGGTAAACAACAGGCGTGAACCGCGTTGACGTCCTTCATACAGGTGGGTAATGAGGAAGGTACCGATGGACATGGTAATGCCACTGACGACCCCGAGTACGAACATACACAGGGAGAAAATGCTCAGGCTATGGCTGTTCATCAGGCCGAGTATTGCCAGCACCATCAGCACAAAACCAAAGATTATCTGACGCTTGAGCGGCACGATTTCCATCAGCCAGGCATTCAGGAACACGGCCAGCAGGATACCGGCGTTAAGGAAGGTAAAAGTATTGCTCATTTGAGCAACGGGCAGCTGGAAGTAAGCAGCAATATTCTCCAGTACCATGCCGGTAACGATAACCACTGCACCGGTCAACGCGTAGGAGAAGAAGCTGATCCAGGTAAGCCCAATGCGATCGCGATTTGTCATAGTGGAAACCTGTTGAGAAAGAAATTTTGCAGGCGGAGTGCCTGTGGGACGGGGGAAGTTTAACGATATTCGTGATCTGCATAAATCTTTGCTGAAATATTTTTTTTCATATTTCATCAATAACGTGATCGAAGTCACCATTTCTACGCCAACGACAACGTTTGCTCTCGATATGACGCCGGGTAAATAACGGTAAAGCGCTGGCGCGTTTGTGAGTGCCTCTTTACAATCATTGATGATTCTATGATTTGTTGCCATCAGTAAGGATTCTTTCATGTTGAAACGCACTTTGACCGCAGTGGCGACAGTTCTCGCCCTGTCTTCGATCTCTGTCTCCGCTCTTGCCGCTAAGGGCGATGCGCATGTCCTGCTGACCACTTCAGCAGGCAATATTGAGCTGGAGCTTAATAACCAGAAAGCACCGGTTTCGGTGAAAAACTTTGTGGATTACGTCAATAATGGCTTTTACAACAACACCATTTTTCATCGTGTGATCCCCGGCTTTATGTTGCAGGGAGGTGGGTTTACTGCCGATATGCAGCAGAAGCAGACAAATGCACCGATTAAAAATGAGGCAGATAATGGGCTGCTGAACAAACGCGGCACCATTTCTATGGCGCGTACCGCCGACAAAGACAGCGCCACCAGCCAGTTCTTTATTAACGTTGCCGATAATGCCTTCCTCGATCATGGCCAGCGTGATTTTGGCTATGCGGTATTCGGTAAAGTGGTGAAGGGGATGGATGTGGCGGACAAAATTGGTCAGGTTCAGACCAAAACCTTCGGCCCTTACCAGAATGTCCCGGTCACACCGGTTGTTATCCTGTCGGCTAAAGTGTTGCCTTAATTCATCGACAGTTTTCTCTGCCCGGGCCAGCCTCTGATGGCCCGGTTGTAATGGACCGATCATGCTGCTGCTTATCGACAATTACGACTCCTTCACCTGGAATCTCTACCAATATTTTTCTGAATTGGGCGCAGAAGTCTGCGTGCGGCGCAACGATGAGATTACCCTCGCTGATATATCCGCGCTGGCCCCTCGGCAGCTGGTGATTTCCCCCGGCCCCTGTACCCCGAACGAAGCGGGGATCTCTCTTGATGCTATCCGTCATTTTGCTGGTCAGCTGCCGATCCTCGGCGTTTGTCTCGGACATCAGGCCATCGCACAGGCATTTGGTGCGCGCGTTGAACGGGCACGAAGAGTGATGCACGGTAAAACATCAGCGATTGAACATAACGATGGCGGCGTATTCTCCGGTCTTAACCATCCGCTGACGGTGACGCGCTATCACTCGCTGATTGTGGCGGCAGACACTCTTCCCGCTGAATTTGAACTCACCGCCTGGACGCGACGCGATGACGGACAGCCTGACGAAATCATGGGATTTCGCCATCGCACGCTCCCGCTTGAAGGGGTGCAATTCCATCCGGAAAGCATTCTTAGCGAACAGGGCCATCAACTGTTGGATAATTTTCTTAAACGCTGATTAATGTTTGCCTTTATGACTTTTTATGCATATTTTATGACTATATTTTCATGCATACAAAAAGACTAAATGGTGGGGTGATGGATGACGAAGGAAAAAATGGCGGTTACGCGGGCAACGTTTGATGAGGTGATTTTGCCTGTTTATGCACCAGCGCAGTTTGTGCCGGTGAAAGGCAAAGGTAGTCGTATCTGGGATCAGCAGGGCAAAGAGTATATCGATTTCTCCGCTGGGATAGCGGTTACCGCGCTAGGGCATTGCCATCCGGCGCTGGTTGCGGCGCTAAAAACCCAGGGAGAAACCCTGTGGCACACCAGCAACGTCTTTACCAACGAGCCAGCCCTGCGTCTGGCGAGCAAACTGATCGCCGCCACCTTTGCCGATCGCGTATTTTTTGCCAACTCCGGTGCGGAGGCCAACGAAGCGGCTTTCAAACTGGCCCGCTACTACGCCTCCCAGCGCCACAGCCCGTATAAAAGCAAAATCATTGCCTTTCACAATGCGTTTCACGGCCGCACGCTGTTTACCGTTTCCGTTGGTGGGCAGCCAAAATACTCCGATGGCTTCGGGCCAAAACCAGCGGACATCGTTCATGTTCCCTTTAACGATCTGGCGGCGGTCAAAGCGGTTATCGACGATCATACCTGCGCGATTGTTGTTGAGCCGATCCAGGGAGAGGGCGGTGTAGTACCGGCCACCCAAGAGTTTATGCAGGGACTGCGTCAGCTGTGTGATGAACATCATGCGCTGCTGGTGTTGGACGAAGTGCAGAGCGGTATGGGCCGCAGCGGCAAGCTGTTTGCCTGTGAGCATTACGGCGTGCAGCCGGATATCGTGACCAGTGCGAAGGCGCTCGGCGGCGGCTTCCCGGTCAGCGCAATGTTAACCACCCATGAAATTGCTTCGGTAATGGCACCGGGCGTACATGGTACGACCTACGGTGGTAACCCGCTGGCCTGCGCGGTGGCTGAAGCGGCGCTGGATATTATCAATACGCCGGAAGTGCTCGACGGTGTGGCCGCACGGCGGCAACTGTTTGTTGATGCGCTACAGACGCTAAATGCCCAAAGGGATCTGTTCAGCGAAATCCGTGGCATGGGGCTGCTGATTGGCGCAGCGCTGAAGCCACAGTACGCCGATCGCGCACGCGATATTCTTAACGCGGCGGCAGCCGAAGGGGTGATGGTGCTGGTGGCTGGCAATGGCGTGATGCGTTTCGCGCCTTCGCTGGTGATTGAACCTGCCGATATCGCTGAAGGTATGAAACGCTTCGCGGCAGCCGTCGAGAAGGTGCTGGCGTAAACGCGGCGTTAATCTGACCCGGTGGCGACCCTGGCGGGGGCCGCCGCTATGATCGTTTACCTAAGCGATGTACCAGCCAGTGGCCATGATGCGGGCGCTGACGCCAGGCCAGTGATGAAATGGTGTGCATGGTGTTAAGGTGGTCGAGAATGCGCTCGATATGGCCTTCGAGGATAGTGAGCGGGCCATGCTGAAAATTATCCGGTGCCTCAAGCACGTTGTTTTCTGAACCCGGCCCATCATATTCCAGCCGCTGCTGGCAACGTTGCAGGGCTATCTCGCAGGACTGAAGGTAGCGTTCCGCCAGCGAAGAGGTCAGCATAGTATGCTCCCGCGCCATAATCGTCATCGCATTAATATGTTCAACGATAAGCTGGCTGTGGGTGACCCACAGCTTCATATCGGACAGATAGTGGGAATCGAAACCGGGCTCCTGCATCGCCTGGTTCAGGGAGTTATACAGTGCGTTGTGCGCCTGATTAACCTTGATACGCTGGTTGGCCAGCTTGCTGACATCCTGTTCATTGCCCAACAACATCTGCAACGCTTCCTGATAAGCCTCCAGCGCGTCATGTGCGTTCTGGCGCAGCAGCCCGCTCTGCCACTGCGGCCACAGCCAGATATTGCCGCCAAAAGCGATCAGGCAGCCCATCAACGTATCTATCAGACGCGGTAATAAGAAACCCTCCCCGTTCAGCGACAAAAGCTGAAGAGAATAAACGGTGGTCACCGTAAAGCCCACCGTCGCCCAGCCATAGAAATTGCGCAAAATCAGATAACTCACCAGGGTGATGGCCAGCATCACCAGCAGCGTCATTGATTCAGGGGCATGCAGACGCAGAGCCAGCGCCGCCACCGCCAGCCCGGCCAGGGTGCCGAGCGCTCGGTGCTGAATGCGAACGCGGGTGGCACTGTAGCCGTTGAGACTGACAAACATCACGGTCATCAGTATCCAGTACGGCTTTGGCATATTTAAAAACAGCGCCAGCGTACTGGCAAAGGTGAGCATCACTCCGTAGCGTGCGGCGGTTCGCAAAGCGGTGGATTTGAGCGACAGATAACTCTTCAGCGCTGGCAGCAGCGGCAGACGGCGTTGGCGGTCGGCCATCAGATCGCGGCGGTAGAGCGGGCGTTGGGTGCGCAGCACGCGGCCAATTCGGCTGAAATGATAGTAGCAAAAATTACCCACCGGGTTATCTGGATGCTGGCGGACAATCTTCTCCAGCGCCTCGAGCGGCCGCTCCATCGTGAAGCGTTGGGGGAAGCGGTGATACAGAATATCGTCGGCCAGTTCACGCAGGCGTGCGGCGATGCGTTGTGCGTTCCAGCGGATCACCGCCTCGGCGTGACTCTGGCTCACCAGTTTCTTGACGTCTTCAGGCTGATGCAGGCTAACGGCGATATGTTCCTGCAAATCCAGCGCCACCTGGAAAGCGCGCATCAGGGGCTGATAGTGCTGGTTGCGGTTGGCTGCCAGCATATGGATTTGCTGGTAACAGGTGGTAATGAGGTCGACGGCTTTTTGCTGACGGGCGAACAGCGGCGGCATTGCGGTTGAGGGATCGTTCAACTGGTTTAAATGGCGATATTTTGCCTCGCAGTAGTCCGCCAGCTCGTGATACAGCAGGCTAAGCGTTTCGCGCATCGGCTGCTCTTTCCACAGCCAGAACCAAAACCAGTTAAACACCCCGTACCAGATAGTGCCAAGAATATACAGTAGCGGAGGTTGCCACATCGGCACTCTGCCCGCGAGGCTCAGGGTAAAAATGGCGGCAATCAGCGAAGCGGGCATCAGTCGCCCATGCAGTGGGCTTATCTCACCGGTGACTCCCAGCAGCAGCGCCATCGCCAGCAGGATCAGCGGCAGGGGGGCCCCTTGAACTGCGGCATACTGGATAACAAAACTGCTGCCGGCGAACAGGCTACCGCCAACCACCAGGCGTTTGAAGAAGCGTCTGTGCGGCGTATCCAGCCCGGCATTGTTGCAGCAGGCGGGAACCAGAGAGAACAGCAGACCTTTCTGTAAATCACCCAACAGCCAGCCGAGTGCGACCGGTAAACACAGCACCAGCGTTTGCCGCAGGGCATAGTTCACTTCAGGTTGATAGATGATTCTCCGCCACATCAGCCGCACCAAATAAAAAAAGGCGCGACAGAGGCTGGCGCGCCGTGGGTTCAGAAGCGGTTAACGTGTGCCGTAAACGACGATAGTTTTACCGTGTGCAGAAATCAGATTTTGATCTTCCAGCATTTTCAGAATACGACCCACCGTTTCGCGCGAGCACCCGACGATCTGACCGATCTCCTGACGGGTAATTTTGATCTGCATCCCATCGGGGTGCGTCATCGCGTCAGGCTGTTTCGCCAGGTTCAGCAGGGTCTGGGCGATGCGTCCGGTCACATCAAGGAAAGCTAAATTACCCACTTTCTCTGAGGTCACCTGTAGGCGGCGCGCCATTTGTGAAGAGAGGCGCATCAGGATGTCAGGATTGACCTGAATCAGCTGACGGAATTTTTTGTAAGAGATTTCAGCCACTTCACAGGCTGCTTTAGCACGTACCCAAGCACTGCGCTCCTGTCCCTCTTCAAAGAGGCCCAGCTCGCCGATAAAATCTCCCTGGTTGAGGTAGGAGAGGATCATCTCTTTGCCTTCTTCATCCTTGATCAACACTGCCACAGAGCCTTTGACGATGTAGTAAAGGGTCTCTGCCTTTTCACCCTGATGGATCAGCGTGCTTTTGGACGGATATTTGTGAATATGGCAATGTGACAGGAACCATTCTAGAGTCGGGTCTGTTTGCGGTTTGCCGAGAACCATTCGCTGTTATCCTCTGTTGTTATCGTGCCTGAATACATCCTGTTTTTCACGCTGCAAGGGTGATACCGATCTTGCTGTCGCACGTAATAGTAGAATATACGGGGGCTGAATCCCTGCCAGGCGTTGAAATAGTCAAGCGTTCCCATAAAAAGAGACACTGGCCCTCATTCTGCGCTGGCCGCGTGCTGTTGTTCCGCTTTCACCACGCGATGAGGCAGGTGAAATTTTACAGCTCAGTTTGTAGCACAGCTTGAGATGGCTGTCTTCTGTTGTCTCGCTTCAGCATAGTCAGAAAAAGAGAGCATTGCCGTTTTAATGACTGCGGCGTACCCTGCACTAACCGAATGAATTCGAGGATTTTGTTATGCAGGCACGAGTCAAATGGGTTGAAGGGATGACGTTTTTGGGAGAATCCTCATCTGGTCATCAGGTGCTGATGGATGGAAATTCGGGTGACAAAGCGCCGAGTCCGATGGAGATGGTGCTGATGGCGGCCGGAGGGTGCAGTGCCATTGATGTGGTTTCCATTCTGCAGAAGGGCCGCCATCACGTCGCTGACTGTGAAGTGAAACTAACTTCAGAACGTCGCGAAGAGGCCCCGCGTATTTTCACTCATATTAATCTGCATTTTGTTGTCAGCGGCAAAGCGTTGGCAGATAACGCGGTAGCACGTGCGGTCGATCTCTCTGCGGAAAAATACTGCTCGGTGGCGATCATGCTGGGCAAAGGGGTTGAGATGAGCCACAGCTATGAAGTCATCGAACTGAGCTGATCCACATCCCCGTTTAGCCGTGAAGGAAAGAACGTCAGCCGATTTTCTTTCCTTCGATCAGCCGTTTAACCAGTGGCCCCATAATCAGCTCCATCGCCAGCCCCATTTTGCCGCCCGGCACCACAAGCGTGTTGATATGTGAGATAAACGAACCCTGCAACATCGCCAGCAGGTAAGGGAAATCGATATCTTCCAGCCCCTGAAAGTGGATAACCACAAAACTCTCATCCAGCGAAGGGATACCGCGTGCGGCAAACGGGTTGGAGGTGTCCACCGTCGGTACTCGCTGAAAGTTGATATGTGTGCGTGAAAACTGCGGAGTAATAAAGTTGATGTAATCCTCCATGGAGCGCACCACGGAATCCATCACCGCTTCACGCGAGTGGCCACGCTCGCTGGTATCGCGCACCAGTTTCTGGATCCATTCAAGGTTGACGATGGGCACCACGCCAACCAATAAATCCACGCGGTTCGCCACGTTATGCTGCGGTGTGACAACGCCGCCGTGCAAACCCTCATAAAACAGCACATCGGTCGGTTCCGCCAGCGGCTGCCACGGCGTAAAGGTACCGGGCACCTGTTTCCAGGGGACGGCCTCATCATAGGTATGCAGATACTTGCGCGACTTGCCTTTACCGCTGCGGCCATATTCACTAAAGGTGTGCTCAAGTAGCCCAAAATCGTTGGCTTCCGGGCCAAAATAGCTGATGTGCTTGCCCATATCGCGCGCTTTGCGGATCGCCATATCCATTTCCGGGCGGGTAAAGCGATGGAAGCTGTCTCCCTCAACTTCTGCTGCACGCAGGTTAAGCTGCTGGAAAATCTTCCTGAATGCCAGGCTGGTGGTGGTGGTTCCTGCGCCGCTGGAGCCGGTGACGGCAATAACCGGATGTTGAGTCGACATGGCGTACTACTCCCTGCAAAAAACGGGTGGGGCTGCATTGGTAACATGATTTGGCGATCTGTGTCACCCATGCAGCAGGTACAGCGCTGAAATCCAGGCAAAAGCCGGTTAGCCGTGGAAATGCCCGCGCGGCATGATATTGACCGACTCGTGCAGTTCAGACCACACCAGCACGACTTCGCCGCTGCTGAGTTGACGGCGGACGTCGGCGACTTTCTGTTCCAGCGATCGCTCATGTTCGCCGTAATCGGTGCCCTCACGCAGGACAAAGGCTTCAATCAGGTTATCAAGCGTTGCAGAATCGAGTTCTTTCCAGGGAATAATCATCAGTTTTCCAGCCAGGTAGTGAGCCATTGCGGGATGCGTTGCTCCAGCCACATTTGTGGGCTACGCAGCGTTCCGCCAACAAAACCGACGTGCCCGCCATGCTGTGTCAGCTGATATTCAACATTTGACGGCAGCAGGGCAGGGTCGGGGATCACGTCAGGGGTCATAAAAGGGTCATCCTGTGCGTGAATGATCAGCAGCGGCTTACGTATCTCCGGCAACAGCGGCATAGCGCTGCAACGGCGGTAGTAATCGCTGGCATCAATAAAGCCGTGGGCGCGTGCGGTGATCGCATTATCAAATTCGCGCAGCTGGCGCATGGATTCGAGCTGCACCAGGTCGACGGGCAGCGTTCCGGGCCAGGCGCGCAGTTTACGCCGCGCATTCTGCTTCAGCAGGCCGAGCAGATAACGCTGATAGAGGCGGGAAAAGCCTTGCTCCAGCCGCAGACTACAGGGCTCCAGCATCAGCGGAGCGGATACCACCACCCCGGCATCCAGCAGGCAGTCATTCCCCTGTTTGCCCATCAGGCAGGCCAGCATGTTACCGCCCAGCGAGATGCCCACGGCAGCGGTCGGCACGTCGCCCCATTCAGCGCGCAGCCACTGTAAAAAATAGCTGGCATCGTCAGTTTCGCCAGAGTGATAGATGCGGTTCAGACGATTGGGCACGCCGCTACAACCGCGAAAGTGCATCACCACGCCCAGCCAGCCGCGCGCTTTCCACGCCTGCAACAGGCCGTGCGCATAAGGGCTGTGAAAGCTGCCCTCGAGGCCGTGGAACAGCACCACACGCGGCTTATTGCGCGCCTGGGCCGGGTCTTCGCTCCATGCCAGATCAACAAAATCACCGTCAGGCAGCGTCAGGCGCTGCCAGTGCGGTTTTAGCGTCACGCGGCGGCGTACCAGGCGCGGCAGAAGGGTTTGCAGATGCGCATTGCTGGCACCCGTCATCGGGCGAAACGGATTGCCCGCCGGACTGCCAAAAATCATAAGGTCTGAGCTTGTAGGATCCATAGCGCGCTGTTAGCTTCATCAGGTTGTTTATTTTTCCGGTGGGTGAGGAGCACCCGTTCTATGGAACTGAGTCTGTTTTTATCAATGTTAGGCTTTCTCTGGGTTGCTGCCATTACGCCAGGCCCTAATAATATGTTACTCACCGCCTCTGGCGCGAATTTTGGTTTCTTGCGCTCTCTCAGTTTACTGATTGGCATCATGATCGGGATGCAGGTCATGCTGCTGATGGTGGCGTTTGGCGTCGGCGGACTGATCCTGCTTTATCCCTCTTTGCATCTGTTGCTTAAAGTCGCGGGCAGCGTTTATCTGCTGTGGCTGGCGTGGAAAATCGGCAGCGCCGAATATGAACAGCTGGACACCGATAAGGCTCCGGCAGCGCGGATGCCGTTCTGGCAGGGTGGCCTGTTACAGCTGATCAACCCCAAAGCGTGGCTGATGGCGCTGGGAGCCGTTGCCAGCTTTAGCCTGGCGGGGGAGGCCTATCGCACTTCGGTGGTGGCTATCAGTATCGGTATGGCGCTGGTCAACGTGCTGTCCGGGCTTATCTGGCTGGCTTTTGGCACGCTGATTGGCCGTATTTTACGCAGTCGCCGCGCCTGGACGCTGTTTAACCTGTTTATGGGCTTACTGACCGCAGGCTGCGTCCTGCTGATTTGGCGCTAACGGACGCGTCGACCGCAACGGGTCGACACGGCTTAATCCCCTGAAAGGTCACTGCTTAAAGCCGTCGGTTTTAAGCAGGCTGTTCAGCACGCTGAGATCGGTTTCAAACTCCAGCGTGTCATTTTCCAGCAGGCGAAAATGCTGCTGGGCAAAGGCGGATCGCAGCGCTTGCAATGCCTGGAGGCAGTTTTTTTCCACCTCCGGCAACCCGCCATGCAGCTGTGCCTGGGCCGACAGCACCAGCCCGCGTTTAACCACCTTGCCCACCTGCGGCAGATAGCGTTCTAAAAAGGCACTTCCCGGCTTCACATCCTGCGGATCGTTCTGCATGCAGCCCAGAATCAGTTCAGCGTAGCCGATAAGCTCATCCAGTTCCTTTTGCAGTAATTCCGGCAGCCTGGGCTGTGCACTTAACGCGTGCAGTTCCAGCCAGAAGGCGCTGAATTGCGTTTTCTCTGTGGGTTTTTCTGTTGTGGGCTGTGTGCGCTCAGCGTCGCCAAAGGAACGCTCAACCGGCCCTGGTGAGGGTGCTTTGCTTAATCTGCTAAGGTCAGGCCGCTTTCTTTCCCAAAATATTGCCAGCGCCAATAACACAGCAAAGGGGTATAAAAATGCGCGGTGCGAGACGTCGGAATAGATATCCTTATAGGCAAGGGTAGACAGCATCATTATCAGGATGAGCAAAGTGGTATAAGCTTTAAAACGGACACAAACCGCCAGCAGGTAACCGGAGAGGGCCATCCAGTAGGGTGCGGCGAGGAGGTCGCCAAATGCCAGCCATACAGCGCCTTGCGGCAGAACCCAGTAAAAACAGCGTCGGCGATAGATATACAGGTGCAGCAGCATCCCACCACTGGTCCATGCCATCATAAGAGCCGCGCCCTTAGTACCGACATCAGCGGTGGCCTTACTGACATATTCGGCTGACCAGCTAATATCAAAGGCAAGATCGCTAAACCAGAATGCCAGCAACATCATTGCAATCTGGACACACAGCTTCACCAGTCTGGAAGACTTATAGCTTTTGCTGAACGCGTTATCCTGTGCGTTAATCTGATTGTCAGCGGCGTAGGTGCGGTTGAATTCGGCGATGCTCATCCGTTATTCCACCTTTCCCTGTCTCAGCTGTTCCTGAGCACCGGTTGTCGCCAGCACGCGCTGTTTTAGCTCCTGCTCCATCCCCACCAGTTCTTTTTCGACTTCAAGACGGCGGCTGCGCGCATCCGCCGCGATGGTCAGGGTATCTTCCAGCGTGGTCAGCAGGCGGGTTTGCACATCACGCAGCGTTTCGATATCCACCACCGAACGTTCTACCTGGGTAGCGGTTTCTATGCTGCCGGTTTGTAACAGCTCCGCATTGCGCTTTAGCATCTCATTGGTGGTGTCGGCCACCTGTTTTTGCAGCTGCGCTGCCTGACGCTGTGAGTGCAGCGACATGGCCAGCACTATCTGGCTTTTCCACAGGGGAATGGTGGTGAGAATGCTGCTCTGAATTTTCTCCGCCAGCGCCTGGCTGTTGCTTTGCATCAGACGGATTTGAGGGGCCATCTGCACGGCAATGGTGCGTGATATCAACAGGTCGTGCAGACGGCGTTCAAAGCGCTGTATCGCCCCCACCAGGTCGCGTACCCGCTGGGCTTCCATCGCATCTCCACTGGCCAGCGCACTGGCCTTTGCCTCGGAGAGTTCTCCGCTTTCGATCAGCTGCAACTTCTGTTTACCCGCCAGAATATGCAGGCTGATCTGCTGGAAGAAATCGCGGTTGCGCTGAAACAGCTGCTCAAGCGTGGCGATATTACGCAGCAGACCCATCTGTGCTTGCTCAAGCTTCTGCGTCAGCGTATCGACCTGCTGGGTCAGCGTCTGATATTCCAGCACCGTACGTTCAAGGCGGTTAAACAGCCTGCCGAGCAGCGGAATCGAGGTCAGCAGACTCTTTTTTTGCCCCACCACTTCGGGATCGATACTTTTGACTTTTTGCAGCAGGTCGGTGATTTGCTGTCCGATCTCGCCGGCATCTTTTGCCCGCACTTCACTCATCAGCATTTCAGCGAAGCGCGAGATCGCGTTCATGGTGCTGGCACCATAGCCAATCGCCATCAGCGGATCGTTAATATTAATCTGTTCTGTCAGCTCGGCGAGCTGCTTCTGTTCCGCTTCTGTCAGCGTTTTTGCTACGGCGGTGCTATCGATTGGCTCAATGCCAGTGGAGGTATCCGTCACGTCATAATCCTTATGCGAAGCGTGAAATAAGCAATGCGGCTAAAGGTAACAGGAAAAACACCCCGGCAAAACAGGGTTGGCATGGCGAAAGGGAGAAGATCGCTCAATAGAAAACTGAAATTTGACTTAACTGCGTTTATTGCCATTTCCGGCAATCGAATGCATAAAAAGTACTAAGTCACTTTTGATATAAAGAATAATTTTTAATTACTTTATTACAACGACCCCACCCGGTTACAAAGGAACTATTCAGTAGTCACATTTATTATCGGGGCGGGTTATGACGGCTAAATTTGCGGTTTCAATGTTGGCGGCGGCGCTGTCGCTGACGGCGCTTAGCGTACAGGCGGTGGATGTCACCATTGCCTATCAGACCTCGGCAGAGCCGGCGAAAGTGGCGCAGGCCGATGGCACCTTTGCCAAAGAGAGCGGGGCAAAGGTTGACTGGCGCAAATTCGATAGCGGTTCCGGCGTGGTGCGTGCGCTGGCTTCCGGCGATGTGCAGATTGGCAATATCGGCTCCAGCCCGCTGGCCGTGGCCGCCAGCCAGCAGGTGCCGATTGAAGTATTCCTGCTGGCCTCGCAGCTCGGTAGCTCCGAGGCGCTGGTGGTGAAAAAAGAGATCAATCATCCGCAAGACCTGATCGGCAAACGTATCGCCGTCCCCTTTATCTCCACCACCCATTACAGCCTGCTGGCCGCGCTGAAACACTGGGGCATTAAGCCTGAACAGGTGCAGATCATCAATCTGCAACCTCCGGCTATTACCGCCGCCTGGCAGCGCGGCGATATTGACGCTGCTTACGTCTGGGCACCCGCCGTTAACCAGCTGGAGAAACAGGGCAAGGTACTGACCGACTCATCCCAGGTGGCTAAATGGGGCGCACCAACGCTGGATGTGTGGGTGGTGCGCAAAGATTTCGCCGCAAAACATCCTGACGTGGTGTCCGCTTTTGCCCGCAGTGCGCTGGCTGCGCAGAAAACCTATCTTGATAATCCGCAGCAGTGGCTGAAGCAGGATGACTATCTCGGTAAGCTGTCGCGTCTGAGCGGCGTTCCCAGCGCACAGGTGCCCGCGCTGGTGCAGGGTAACACCTATCTTAGCGCAGCACAGCAGGTTGAACAGCTTAACGGCCCGGTGAATCAGGCGATTGTCGACACGGCTAACTTCCTGAAAGAGCAGGGCAAAGTGCCGCAGGTCGCCAGCGACTACCGCAGCTTTGTTACCGACCGTTTCGTTAAACCTCTCGCACAGTAACAGGAGCACGCTGATGCTGTCAGTCTCTCATCTTCGCGCCAGCTATGCCGGAAGGCTGGCATTACAGGATATCAACCTGTCGATCGACAGTGGTGAGCTGGTGGTGGTTCTCGGCCCGTCTGGCTGTGGCAAAACTACGCTGCTGAACCTGATCGCCGGATTTATCCCGGCTGACGCTGGCAGCATCACGCTGGACGGGCGGCCGGTCACCGGGCCGGGTGCCGATCGCGGTGTGGTCTTTCAGCATGAAGGGCTGCTGCCGTGGCGCAACGTGCTGGATAACGTCGCCTTTGGCCTACAGCTGGCCGGGGTAGAGAAAAGCGAGCGGCGCGCCGTGGCGCAGCAGATGCTGAAAAAAGTCGGGCTGGAAGGAGCAGAGAAACGTTTTATCTGGCAGCTTTCCGGCGGAATGCGCCAGCGCGTGGGTATTGCCAGAGCGCTGGCGGCCGATCCGCGCCTGCTGCTGCTGGACGAACCTTTTGGCGCACTGGACGCTTTTACCCGTGAACAGATGCAGGAACTGCTGCTGCGGCTGTGGCGTGACAGCGGCAAACAGATCCTGCTGATCACCCACGACATTGAAGAAGCGGTATTTCTCGCCAGCGAGCTGATCCTGCTGTCACCGGGGCCGGGACGTATCGTGGAGCGTCTGGCGCTGGATTTTGGCCGCCGCTTTGCGGCCGGAGAAGCCTGCCGGGCGATTAAGTCCGACCCGGCATTTATTGAACGCCGTGAATATGTCCTCAGCCGGGTGTTTCAGCAGCGCGAGGTCTTCGCATGAGTTCACTGATTAATGAAAAAATGGCGCAGGGCAAAAGGCAGCTGCGCTGGCCGCTGTCGCGCCAGCTGACCATCAGCCTGGCGACCCTGTTGGTGCTGCTGGTCGTCTGGTGGGCGGTGACCCGGCTTCAGCTGATCGCTCCGCTGTTTCTGCCAGCGCCGCAGCAGGTGTGGCATCAGCTGCTGACCATCGCCAGCCCGACCGGATTTATGGATGCCACTCTGTGGCAGCATCTTGCCGCCAGCCTGACGCGCATTGTGATTGCCCTGCTGGCTGCGGTGGTGATTGGCGTGCCGGTGGGGATTTTAATGGGCCTGAATGCCACGCTGCGCGGCATCCTCGATCCGCTGATTGAGCTTTACCGCCCGGTGCCGCCGCTGGCCTATCTGCCGCTAATGGTTATCTGGTTCGGCATTGGCGAAACCTCAAAAATCTTACTGATTTACCTGGCGATCTTCGCCCCTGTCGCCATGTCGGCGCTCGCCGGGGTAAAAAGCGCCCAGCAGGTGCGCCTGCGCGCCGCCCGTTCGCTGGGAGCCAGCCGTTGGCAGGTACTGTGGTTTGTGGTGCTGCCCGGAGCGCTGCCGGAGATCCTCACCGGCGTGCGTATTGGCCTCGGCGTTGGCTGGTCGACGCTGGTGGCCGCAGAACTGATCGCCGCCACACGTGGACTGGGTTTTATGGTGCAGTCGGCCGGAGAGTTTCTGGCGACCGACGTGGTGCTGGCCGGTATCACGGTTATCGCCTTGATTGCTTTTGCGCTTGAGCTGGGGCTGCGTGCCTTACAGCGTCGCTTAACCCCTTGGCATGGAGAACAACTATGAACGAACGAATCCGCATTCAGGCGCTGGGACCGCATATCGGTGCACTGGTCAGTGATATCAACCTGAGCCGTCCGCTCAGTGATGCACAGTTTGAACAGCTTTATCACGCCCTGATCCGCCATCAGGTGCTGTTTCTGCGCGATCAGCCGCTGACGCCACAGAAGCAGCGCCAGCTGGCGGCGCGCTTTGGCGATCTGCATATCCATCCGGTCTATCCTCATGCACCGGACGTGGAAGAGATTATCGTGCTGGATACCCACGACGATAATCCGCCGGATAACGACAACTGGCACACCGACGTCACCTTTATCGAAACGCCGCCAGCAGGCGCGATCCTCGCCGCAAAGCAGCTGCCCACTAGCGGGGGAGATACGCTGTGGGCCAGCGGCATTGCCGCCTGGGAGGCGCTATCTGCGCCGTTACAGACGCTGCTTGAGGGCCTACAGGGCGAGCATGATTTCAGGAAGTCGTTCCAGGAGTACAAATATCGCAGCAGTGCAGAGGAGCATCAGCGCTGGCAGCAGGCCGTGGCGAAAAACCCGCCGGTGCTGCATCCGGTGGTGCGCACCCATCCGGTTAGCGGCAAAAAAGCGTTATTCGTCAACGAAGGCTTTACCACGCGCCTGGTCGGGCTAAAGGAGAAGGAGAGCGATGCGCTGCTCAACTTCCTGTTTGCCCATATAACTAAACCCGATTTTCAGGTGCGCTGGCGCTGGCAGCAGGATGATGTGGCGATCTGGGATAATCGGGTGACCCAGCACTACGCGAATGCGGATTATTTGCCGCAGCGCCGAATTATGCATCGGGCTACTATTCTGGGCGATAAACCTTTCTAAACTAAAATGTCCGTGGCGGGCTGCGACGGCGTTACCACGTTGCCTCGCGATGCTCACATACTGGTGTATGCTGCGCTCGCTCAGCGCCTTGCGCCTTGTCTCGCACCACCACGATCATTTTATCCGTGGCGTGGCGAGCTGCGACGGCGTTGCCGCAGAGTAGAAGAGTACCAGCACGGCAGGTAAGCCGTGCTGGCTAAGCATCAGGAAGCCAGCATGGCTTCCAGCTGCTCCTGCGCTTCCAGCCACGCCATCTCGCACTCCTCCAGCGCTGATTTTGCCGTCGCCTGCTGTTGCAGGGCTGCGGTGAGATCGGCTTTACGCGACTGTTCGTAGAGGGTTGCGTCTGACAACTTACCTTCCGCCTCGGCCAGCTGCGCGTTATGCTTTTCCATCTGCTTTTCCAGTTTCTCGAGCTGCTTGCGCAGCGGCTGGGTTTGAGTGCGCAGTTCGGCTTCACGTCGCTTCTGATCTTTACGCGCCTGGGCGCTGTTGGCGCTGTCCGCTTTCGGCGCGGCATCGGCGGCGCTCTGGCGTTGCAGGTCGCTCAGCCACTGCTGGTAATCTTCTAAGTCGCCGGCAAAGGGTTCCACTTTGCCATCATGCACCAGGTAGAGATCGTCAGTGGTGGAACGCAGCAGGTGACGGTCGTGTGATACCACCACCAGCGCGCCTTCAAAGTCGATCAGCGCCTCGGTTAACGCCTGGCGCATATCCAGGTCGAGGTGGTTGGTGGGTTCATCCAGCAGCAGCAGGTTGGGGCGCTGCCAGACGATCAGCGCCAGCACCAGACGCGCTTTTTCACCGCCGGAGAAACGCCGCGTCTCTTCGCTCACCTTGTCGCCCTGGAAGCCAAAACCGCCGAGATAATCGCGTAGCTGCTGCTCCAGCACTTTGGGAGCCAAACGCACCAGATGCTGGATCGGCGACTCATCGGCGCGCAAAAATTCCAGCTGATGCTGCGCGAAGTAGCCCAGCTTGATCCCCTTCGCCAGACCAACCTCACCCTGCAAAGGCGCAAGCTCCCCCGCCAGTAATTTTATCAGCGTTGATTTACCGGCACCGTTACGCCCCAGCAGGCCAATGCGCGATCCCGGAACCAGATTCAACTTGATCGAGTTGAGGATTTTACGCTCGCCGTAACCGGCACTGACTTTCTCCATCTTCAGCAGTGGGTTTGGCAGGCTCTCCGGCTCACGGAAGCTGAAAGTAAAGGGATTATCAACATGCGCCGGGGCGATCAGCTCCATACGCTCCAGCATTTTAATTCGGCTCTGCGCCTGTTTTGCCTTACTGGCTTTGGCTTTAAAGCGGTCGATAAAACCTTGCAGATGCGCCACTTTTTGCTGCTGATGCTCGAACATTGACTGTTGCTGCGACAGCTTGGTGGCGCGCTGAATTTCAAATGAGCTGTAGTTGCCGGTGTATTCGAAAATGGACTGCTGCTCAATGTGTAAAATTTTGTCCACTACCGGATCGAGGAAGTCACGGTCGTGCGAAATCAGGATCAGCGTGCCGCTATAGCTTTTCAGCCAGCGCTCCAGCCAGATCACCGCATCCAGGTCAAGGTGGTTGGTCGGTTCGTCGAGCAATAGCAGGTCAGATCGGCAGATCAGCGCCTGTGCCAGGTTCAGACGCATGCGCCAGCCGCCGGAAAAATCACTGACCGGGCGCTGTAGCTGTTCCTGACTGAAGCCCAGGCCGTCGAGCAGACTGGACGCGCGTGACTGAATAGTCCAGGCCTGTACCGCATCAAGCTTGCCATGCAGCGTGGCAATGGCATGGCCATCGTTTATTTCATTGGCATGGGCTAATTCAGACTCCAGCTGACGAAATTCGCGGTCGCCATCGATAACATACTCAATGGCCGGCATATCCAGCGCCGGGGTTTCCTGATTAACCCACGCCAGCGACCAGCTTGCTGGATAGCTGAAGCTGCCCGCATCGGCGCTTATCTCGTTTTTTAGCAGCGCCAGCAGGGTGGATTTACCGCAGCCGTTTTTACCCACCAGGCCGACTTTCTGGCCGGGGTTGATTGTCGCCGTGGCGTTGTCGAGCAGGACGCGGACACCGCGACGAATTTGTAACGAGGAGAATACAATCATAAGCGCCGTCAGTTCAGAGTATGTTAAATTAAGCCATCATAATCAGTATTTCGGAATCCAGTGTTCCGGTGCGTCGAGCATGGTAGCGGAAATCACCCGCCATGACGACGATTTGGAGGGGAATGATGTCGCAGCCGCCTAAAATCCTGCTGTTGTATGCCCATCCGGAGTCTCAGGATTCAATTGCCAATCGCGTTTTGCTTCAGCCGGCCCGACAGGCTGAACATGTGACGGTGCATGACCTGTATGCACATTATCCGGATTTTTTTATCGATATTCGCCATGAGCAGCAGCTGCTGCGTGAGCATCAAATCATCGTTTTTCAGCATCCACTTTATACCTACAGCTGTCCCGCGTTGCTCAAGGAGTGGCTGGATCGCGTGCTGTCCCGCGGCTTCGCCAGTGGGCCGGACGGTAATGAGCTGGAAGGCAAGTACTGGCGCAGCGTGATCACCACCGGAGAACCGGAAGCGGCTTACCACCAGGAAGGGCTGAATCGTTATCCGATGTCGGAGATTATGCGGCCTTTTGAGCTGACGGCGCAGATGTGCCGCATGCACTGGATGACACCGATGATTATCTATTGGGCGCGGCGTCAGAGCGCTGAAACGATGCAAAATTATGCCCGCGCCTATGGCGACTGGCTGGCAAATCCATTGCCGCATGGGGGAATTTAGATGGAAGGACAAAGCCTGCTGACCGCAGGGCTGTTATACCTTTTCGCAGCGGTGATTGCGGTGCCGATTGCCGCTCGCCTCGGCATTGGCGCGGTTTTAGGCTACTTGCTGGCGGGTATTGCCATCGGTCCCTGGGGTTTGGGCTTTATCAGCGACGTGCAGGAGATCCTGCACTTTTCCGAACTGGGCGTAGTGTTTCTGATGTTTATCATCGGCCTGGAGCTCAAGCCGTCAAAACTGTGGGAGCTGCGGCGCTCGATTTTTGGTGTTGGGGCCGCCCAGGTGCTGCTCAGTGCGGCCGTGCTCGGTGGATTATTGTGGCTGACTGATTTTTCATGGCAGGCGGCGACCATTGGCGGGATTGGCCTGGCGATGTCTTCCACGGCGATGGCGCTGCAACTGATGCGTGATAAGGGGATGAACCGTAATGAGTCCGGTCAGCTGGGCTTCTCGGTGCTGCTGTTCCAGGATCTGGCGGTGATCCCCGCGCTGGCGCTGGTGCCGCTGCTGGCGGGCAGTGACAGCGGCCATACCGACTGGATGAAAGTTGGCATGAAGGTGCTGGCGTTCGCCGGAATGTTGGTGGGTGGTCGTTACCTGCTGCGGCCGATTTTCCGCTTTATTGCGGCTTCCGGCGTGCGCGAAGTGTTTACCGCCGCCGCGCTGCTGCTGGTCTTAGGCTCTGCGCTGTTCATGGATGCCCTCGGACTGTCGATGGCGCTGGGTACCTTTATCGCCGGTATTTTGCTGGCGGAAAGTGAATATCGCCACGAGCTGGAAATCGCCATCGACCCGTTTAAAGGGCTGTTGCTCGGTCTGTTCTTCATTTCGGTCGGCATGGCGCTGAATCTTGGCGTGCTCTATACCCACATTGCTGAAATTCTGATTGGCGTGGTGCTGCTGGTCGCGGTGAAAACCGCCGTGCTGTACCTGTTAGCGCGTATTTACGGTCTGCGCAGCTCGGAGCGTCTGCAATTTTCCGGCGTGCTCAGCCAGGGGGGTGAGTTCGCCTTCGTGCTGTTCTCAGCAGCATCTTCCGCTAACCTGTTTAGCGGCGATCAGATGCCGCTGTTGCTGGTGACGGTCACGCTGTCGATGATGACCACACCGCTGCTGATGCAGGGCGTGGATAAAATCCTCAAGCACCGCTTTAACGAAGTGGATGACAGCCAGGAGAAGCCGTTTGTTGAAGACGACAAACCGCAGGTGATAGTCGTCGGTTTTGGTCGTTTCGGCCAGGTGGTGGCCCGCCTGCTGATGGCGAATGAGAGGCGCATCACGGTGCTGGAGCGCGATATCAGCGCGGTCAGTCTGATGCGCAGCTATGGCTATAAAGTTTATTACGGTGATGCGACCCAGCTGGAACTACTGCGCGCAGCGGGGGCAGAAACCGCCCAGTCGCTGGTGATTGCCTGCAACGGCCCGGAAGATGCGATGGCGATTGTCCACCTGTGCCAGCAGCATTTTCCCCATCTGCAAATTCTGGCACGCGCTCGTGGGCGCGTGGAAGCCCATGAACTGCTACAGGCCGGTGTGACCCAGTTCTCACGCGAAACCTTCAGTAGTGCCCTGGAACTGGGGCGCAAAACGTTAATGTCGTTGGGTATGCATCCCCATCAGGCTTTCCGTGCCCAGCAACATTTCCGTCGTCTGGATATGCGTATGCTGCGTGAGCTGATGCCGAATCATGGCGACAGTCAGCAAATATCGCGCGTTAAAGAAGCGCGCCGCGAGCTGGAGGATATCTTCCAGGCTGAATTGCGTCACGAGAAGCGTCAGTTTGACGGCTGGGATGAGGCTGATTAATTCACTACACGGACGGCAGCGTGTGTCGCTCGCCCGAGCCGTAATCTGGAACTATTATGCGTAAACGTTTTATCGCTGGCGCCGTCTGCCCAAAGTGCCAGGCAAAAGATACCCTCGCCCTGTGGCGGGAAAATAATGTGGATGTCGTCGAGTGCGTTAAGTGCGGTCATCAGATGCGCGAAGCCGATAAACAGGCGCGTGAGCAGGTGCGTAGCCATGAGCAGGTCATTGGCATTTTTCATCCTGAGTAGCGTTAATGCGCAGCTTTTTTTACGCTGTAGCGTACAGCGGCGTTGAAATTCGCTACAATCGGCGCCACTTAGACCCTGTAGGCTGATTTAATACAGCCAATAAATTCAGGGCTCAAGCTCTCAACGGTTAGGAGTAATCATGAAAGTAGCAAAAGACCTCGTGGTCAGCCTGGCATACCAGGTGCGTACAGAAGATGGTGTGTTGGTTGATGAGTCTCCGGTCAGTGCACCGCTCGACTACCTGCACGGTCATGGTTCCCTGATTTCCGGGCTGGAAAAAGCGCTGGAAGATCATGTGGTCGGCGACAAATTTGACGTGAATATCGCTTCAAACGATGCCTACGGCCCTTATGATGACAATCTGGTTCAGCGCGTACCGAAAGACGTCTTTATGGGCGTGGACGAATTGCAGGTTGGCATGCGTTTCCTGGCAGAGACCGATCAGGGTCCGGTGCCGGTTGAAATTACTGAAGTGGAAGATGAGCACGTCGTGGTTGATGGTAACCATATGCTGGCGGGCCAGAATCTGAACTTCAACGTCGAAGTGATGGGGATCCGTGAAGCCACCGAAGAAGAACTGGCTCACGGCCATGTTCACGGTGAAAACGATCACCACCACGATCATGACCACGAACACGGTCAGGATGGTTGTGGCACCGGCGGTTGCGGCTGCACCCACTAATATCTTGCTAAAAATAGATAAGGCCACCTCCGGGTGGCCTTAGATTGCTGACAAAGTCCTGGTCGTAAGACCGGGACTTTGGTCTAATCAGGTCAGTGCAATTAACGGCTGACTGCCATGTTAAAACCACCCACACCACGGCAAGAGCGGTTTGTAAGAGTTACGGGGCCTGATGAAGGTATACAGATGAAGTGCCTGCTGGCGACCCGGCACAGATGCTGTGTCAGTAATGCGGTGGTGGCGTCTCTTCCGACTGGGAAGCAATCATCGACGGTGCGGCGGCTTTCAGCTTATCGGTTAGCAGGCGCATTTGTTCGCGCAGACGGGCCATTTCCAGTTCATGCTGTACGACCGTCAGGTTCAACTCCTCGATGGTATGTTCCTGAAAAGCCAGCTTACTTTCCAACGTCTCCAGCCTTTGTTCCCACTGCGTGTGTTGCATGTTATTTCCTCTTATTACTGCCCGTTCAGTGCCAGACGGTGTGATTTGTCTGATTCTAGCGGTTAATGGCAGGCGAAAGTAGGTGATATGGCGTAGATTTGCTTGCAGAGGTTGAAAACCTGCTTCGCTGACACCATTGTTGGTGGTGAAACTTTCGGGACATCTCGCGGTCTGAAATTAACTTCGCATTTTTATGGCGAGATTGTTTTGTTATCTTGCAACTGTTTATATTACAGGCCGCAGGTCTACACACGATTTCCGGGGTGAGACGCTTCGGTTTTGGAGAAATGGATGAAATCACTGTTTAAAGTCACATTGTTAGCTACCACGATGGCCGTTGCGCTGAATGCTCCGCTGGCAATGGCTGCAGAAGCTACCGCGCCGGCAGCAGCACCGCAGCAGCAGGCTCCGAAGAATGCCGCATTTAAAGATGATAACCAGCAATCTGCTTACGCGCTGGGTGCATCTCTGGGGCGCTATATGGAGAACTCCCTGAAGGAACAGGAAAAGCTGGGCATCGCTTTGGACAAATCTCAGCTTATCTCCGGCGTTCAGGATGCGTTTGCTGGCAAAAGCAAACTGTCTGACAAGGAAGTTGAGCAGACGCTACAATCTTTCGAAGCGCGCGTGAAGGGTGCTGCACAGGCGAAGATGGAAAAAGACGCGGCAGAAAACACCAGCAAAGGTGATGCTTACGCGGCTAAATTCGCCAAAGAGAAAGGCGTGAAGAAAACCGAAACCGGCCTGCTTTACCAGGTAGAGAAGGAAGGTACGGGTGATGTGCCGAAAGACAGTGACACAGTTGTCGTTAACTACAAAGGCACCCTGATTGACGGTAAAGAGTTTGATAACTCTTATACCCGTGGCGAGCCGCTGTCGTTCCGTCTGGATGGTGTTATCCCAGGCTGGACTGAAGGCCTGAAGCACGTTAAGAAAGGGGGTAAGATCAAGCTGGTGATCCCTCCAAACCTGGCTTACGGTAAAAACGGCGTGCCGGGAATTCCGGTTAACTCGACCCTGGTATTTGATGTGGAGCTGCTGGATATCAAACCAGCCGCTAAAAATGATGCCGAGGCACAACCGACTGCACCTGCCGCTACTGGCGACGCGAAAGCGAAGAAATAATGACGCTACCGCCACCTGCGGGTGGCGGTTTTATTCCCCGCTGTTTCTCTGATTACTCCTCTTTTATGCGTTAAGCCGTATTTCCATACAAAGGTCATACACGCTTTTCCGTTATTTGCTAAACTGCCCTGCGTACATTTTAATAATAACGAGTCTGGTCTTGCGCCCCGTGACAGGCTCTTGTCAAAGGGTGGTGTCGTTCATGTCTAATTCACTTCTTTCCGGAGAGATGGCGGAGTCTGAGTTGTTGGAACAGCGCCCGTTCATGCCCGGCGATTTTGAAATCCTTAAATCCTACGAAGCCGTTGTCGATGGTCTTGCCATGCTGATCGGTTCGCACTGTGAAATCGTCCTGCACTCGCTGGAAGACCTCAAGTGCTCTGCGGTGCGTATTGCTAATGGTGAGCACACCGGGCGTAAAATCGGTTCACCGATTACCGATCTGGCTTTGCGTATGCTGCATGATATGACCGGTGCGGACAGTAACGTGTCGAAAACCTACTTCACCCGTGCGAAAAGCGGCGTGCTGATGAAGTCTGTGACGATCGCTATTCGCAATCGCGATCGTCGGGTGATTGGCCTGCTGTGTATCAATATGAACCTTGACGTGCCGTTTTCTCAGATCATGGCCACTTTTATGCCACCGGAAACTCAGGAGGTCGCTTCTGCGGTCAACTTCGCTTCCTCGGTAGAAGATCTGGTGATGCAAGCGATGGAATTTACGATTGAAGAAGTGAGCGCGGATCGTAACGTTTCCAACAATGCCAAGAACCGGCAAATTGTTCTTAATCTGTACGAGAGAGGCATTTTTGATATCAAAGATGCGATCAATCAGGTTGCTGAACGACTCAATATTTCTAAACACACGGTGTATCTCTATATCCGCCAGTTTAAGAATGATGATTTCCACGGGCAGGATAAATAATGCGTTTTTGCCTGATGGTGACTGGCCCTACCTTTGGTACGCAGCATGCCAGCAGCGCCTGGTTGTTTGCCAGTGAGCTGGTGGCGCAGGGGCATACTCTGGAGAGCGTTTTCTTTTATCGTGAAGGCGTACTCAACGCCAGTGAGCTTAATGCTCCCGCCAATGATGAGGTCGACCTGACCCGCAACTGGCAGCAACTGCATCAACAGCATGCCGTGGCACTCAATGTCTGCGTGGCTGCGGCATTGCGTCGCGGCGTGGTCGATAAGCAGGAGGCGGCCAATCTTGGTCTGGCGGCGGCCAACCTCGCTGAGGGTTTTCAGCTAACCGGGCTGGGTGCGCTGGCTGAAGCCGCGCTTAGCTGCGACCGATTGGTACAATTCTGATGACATCTGTCGCGTTTGTTTTTACTCAGGGACCACATGGCTCCAGCGCCGGACGTGAAGGTCTGGATGCCGTGCTGGCAACCTCGGCACTGAGCGATGAGATCGCCCTGTTTTTTGTCAGTGACGGCGTGCTGCAATTAACCAGCGGCCAACAACCGCAGCGTGTCCTCGCGCGCAACTACATCGCCACCTTCGGCGTTTTGCCTCTGTATGACGTTGAGCGCTGTTATATCTGCGCAGCATCGCTTGCCGAGCGGGGTGTGGCCGCCGAGGCACTGCGCGTATTGGCAGCCGAAGTGCTGTCTGCGCAGGCGCTGCGCGTAAAGTTGAATGACTATGACCGGGTGATTACCTTTTGAGGAAAGCATGCTACATACCTTGATGACATCACCATTTCGCTGCGATCTCTCCGCCATACTGCGGCTGCTGGTGACCGGGGATGACGTTTTGCTATTACAGGATGGCGTCATTGCCGCACTGGAAGGGAGTGCAGCCCTTGAAGCGCTGCTGAAAGCCCCCATTAATCTGTATGTGCTGAAGGAAGATCTCGAGGCGCGTGGACTTCTTGCTCAAATTTCATCCAGAGTAACGGTGGTAGGCTATACTGACTTTGTTCAGCTGGCGGTGCGAAATCCACAACAAATGGCCTGGTAACGACGGTAATCCTGGTTATTTCTTGACTCTTTTTCAGCTCAGCCCTAAAATTCTGCGGCCTCGTGATTCTACGAGGCGATTTATTACGTGTTTACGAAGCAAAAGCTAAATCCCAGGAGCTATTTAATGGCAACAGTTAACCAGCTGGTTCGCAAACCACGCGTACGCAAAGTTGCAAAGAGCAACGTGCCTGCGCTGGAAGCCTGCCCGCAGAAACGTGGTGTATGTACTCGTGTATACACTACTACCCCTAAAAAACCGAACTCCGCACTGCGTAAAGTATGTCGTGTTCGTTTAACCAACGGTTTTGAAGTCACCTCCTACATCGGTGGTGAAGGTCACAACCTGCAGGAACACTCCGTGATCCTGATCCGTGGCGGTCGTGTAAAAGACTTGCCAGGTGTGCGTTACCACACCGTTCGTGGCGCGCTGGACTGCTCAGGTGTTAAAGACCGTAAGCAGGCTCGCTCCAAGTACGGCGTGAAGAAGCCAAAGGCTTAATGGTTCTCCGTTAAGTAAGGCCAAACGTTTTAACTTAAATGTCATAATAAACTCATAGAGTTTTGGACAATCCTGAATTAACAACGGAGTATTCCTATGCCACGTCGTCGCGTCATTGGTCAGCGTAAAATTCTGCCAGATCCTAAGTTCGGATCAGAGCTGCTGGCCAAATTCGTAAACATCCTGATGGTAGATGGTAAAAAATCTACTGCTGAAACTATCGTTTATAACGCGCTGGAGACCCTGGCTCAGCGTTCTGGTAAAAACGAGCTGGAAGCATTTGAAGTAGCCCTGGACAATGTCCGCCCAACCGTGGAAGTTAAATCCCGTCGCGTTGGTGGTTCTACTTATCAGGTACCAGTTGAAGTCCGTCCGGTTCGTCGTAATGCCTTGGCAATGCGTTGGATCGTTGAAGCTGCTCGTAAACGCGGTGATAAATCTATGGCTCTGCGCCTGGCGAACGAACTTTCTGATGCTGCAGAAAACAAAGGCACTGCAGTGAAGAAACGTGAAGACGTTCACCGTATGGCCGAAGCCAACAAGGCGTTCGCTCACTACCGCTGGTAACAGCTCTGTAGTTGTTATTAACCCAGCGGGCGTTCAAGTAGCCAACCCGCTGGGATTTGACTGCCTTAGAACGTCCGAGAATCAGAGGAATCAAATGGCTCGTACAACACCCATAACGCGCTACCGTAACATTGGTATCAGCGCACACATCGACGCCGGTAAGACGACCACTACCGAACGTATTCTGTTCTACACCGGTGTAAACCACAAAATCGGTGAAGTTCATGATGGCGCAGCAACCATGGACTGGATGGCGCAGGAGCAGGAGCGTGGTATTACCATTACCTCTGCTGCTACTACCGCTTTCTGGTCTGGTATGGCTAAGCAGTTCGAGCCGCACCGCGTCAACATCATCGACACCCCAGGACACGTTGACTTCACCATCGAAGTAGAGCGCTCCATGCGTGTACTCGATGGCGCAGTGATGGTTTACTGTGCTGTTGGTGGCGTGCAGCCACAGTCTGAAACCGTATGGCGTCAGGCTAACAAATACAAAGTCCCTCGTATCGCGTTCGTTAACAAAATGGACCGTATGGGTGCTAACTTCCTGAAAGTTGTCAGCCAGATTAAATCTCGCCTGGCGGCTAATCCGGTACCCATTCAGTTGGCAATCGGCGCGGAAGAAAAATTCACCGGTGTTGTTGACCTGGTGAAAATGAAAGCCATCAACTGGAATGAAGCTGATGCAGGTGTGACCTTCGAATACGAAGAGATCCCAGCTGATATGCAGGAACTGGCTGAAGAATGGCACCAGAACTTGGTTGAATCCGCAGCTGAAGCTTCTGAAGAGCTGATGGAGAAATACCTGGGCGGTGAAGAACTGACTGAAGAAGAGATCAAAACTGCTCTGCGTCAGCGCGTTCTGAACAACGAAGTTATCCTGGTAACCTGTGGTTCTGCCTTTAAGAACAAAGGTGTGCAGGCGATGCTGGATGCGGTCATTGAATACCTGCCAGCACCAACTGACGTTACCGCGATTAACGGTATCCTGGACGATGGTAAAGACACTCCGGCCGTGCGTCACTCTGACGACAAAGAGCCGTTTGCTGCGCTGGCGTTCAAAATTGCTACCGACCCGTTTGTAGGTAACCTGACCTTCTTCCGCGTGTACTCTGGTGTGGTTAACTCCGGTGACACCGTGATGAACCCGGTTAAATCTCAGCGTGAGCGTCTGGGCCGTATCGTACAGATGCATGCTAACAAACGTGAAGAGATCAAAGAAGTTCGCGCAGGCGACATCGCTGCTGCTATCGGTCTGAAAGACGTGACTACCGGTGACACCCTGTGTGACCCGAACAACGTGATCATTCTGGAGCGCATGGAGTTCCCTGAGCCGGTTATCTCCGTTGCGGTTGAACCAAAAACCAAAGCTGACCAGGAAAAAATGGGTCTGGCTCTGGGCCGTCTGGCGAAAGAAGATCCATCATTCCGCGTATGGACTGACGAAGAATCTGGTCAGACTATCATCGCAGGTATGGGTGAGCTTCACCTGGACATCCTGGTTGACCGTATGAAGCGTGAGTTCAACGTTGAAGCCAACGTTGGTAAGCCTCAGGTAGCCTACCGTGAAACCATCCGTGAGACTATCAAGGATGTTGAAGGTAAGCATGCTAAGCAGTCTGGTGGTCGTGGTCAGTTCGGTCACGTTGTGATCGATATGGGGCCTCTGGAAGCTGGCGGTCCTGGTTACGAGTTCGTCAACGACATCGTGGGTGGTTCGATTCCTAAAGAATTCATCCCAGCCGTTGATAAAGGTATTCAGGAGCAGCTGAAGTCCGGTCCTCTGGCTGGCTACCCTGTTGTTGATATCAAGGTTCGTCTGCATTACGGTTCATACCATGATGTTGACTCCTCCGAGCTGGCGTTTAAACTGGCTGCTTCTCTGGCCTTTAAATCTGCGTTCGGTAAAGCAAAACCTGTGCTCCTTGAGCCGGTGATGAAGGTTGAAGTCGAAACGCCAGAAGACTACATGGGTGACGTAATCGGTGACCTTAACCGTCGTCGCGGCATGATCGAAGGTATGGAAGATACTTCTACCGGTAAGACCGTTCGTGCTCAGGTACCACTGTCTGAAATGTTTGGTTATGCAACTGACCTGCGTTCACAGACTCAGGGCCGCGCTTCATACTCTATGGAGTTCCTGAAGTACGCTGAAGCGCCGAACAACGTCGCTCAGGCCGTTATCGAAGCCCGTGGCAAATAAGTTCTCGGGTTTACACCATTGATCCCGTGCTCACCTCCCACAGGGTGAGCACAGAAAGTAAGGAATATCGCCGTGGCTAAAGAGAAATTTGAACGTTCCAAACCGCACGTCAACGTAGGTACTATCGGCCATGTTGACCACGGTAAAACTACCCTGACTGCTGCTATCACCACCGTTCTGGCTAAAACCTTCGGCGGCTCTGCTCGTGCATTCGACCAGATCGATAACGCACCAGAAGAAAAAGCACGTGGTATCACCATCAACACTTCTCACGTTGAGTATGACACCCCGTCTCGCCACTATGCGCACGTTGACTGCCCAGGCCACGCCGACTATGTGAAAAACATGATCACCGGTGCTGCGCAGATGGACGGCGCGATCCTGGTTGTTGCTGCGACTGACGGCCCAATGCCTCAGACCCGTGAGCACATCCTGCTGGGTCGTCAGGTTGGCGTTCCATTCATCATCGTGTTCCTGAACAAGTGTGACATGGTTGATGATGAAGAGCTGCTGGAGCTGGTTGAGATGGAAGTACGTGACCTGCTGTCACAGTACGACTTCCCTGGCGACGACACCCCAATCGTTCACGGTTCTGCGCTGAAAGCGCTGGAAGGTGAAGCAGAGTGGGAAGCTAAGATCGTCGAACTGGCTGGTCACCTGGATAACTACATCCCAGAGCCAGAGCGCGCGATTGACAAGCCGTTCCTGCTGCCAATCGAAGACGTATTCTCCATCTCCGGCCGTGGTACTGTTGTTACCGGTCGTGTAGAGCGCGGTATCGTTAAAGTTGGTGAAGAAGTTGAAATCGTTGGTATCAAAGATACCGTGAAATCAACCTGTACCGGCGTTGAAATGTTCCGTAAGCTGCTGGACGAAGGCCGTGCGGGTGAGAACTGTGGTATCCTGCTGCGCGGTATCAAGCGCGAAGATATCCAGCGTGGACAGGTTCTGGCTAAGCCAGGCACCATCAAGCCACACACCAAGTTCGAGTCAGAAGTTTATATTCTGTCTAAAGACGAAGGCGGCCGTCATACTCCGTTCTTCAAAGGCTACCGTCCACAGTTCTACTTCCGTACAACTGACGTGACCGGTACTATCGAACTGCCAGAAGGCGTTGAGATGGTAATGCCAGGCGACAACATTCAGATGGTTGTTACCCTGATCCACCCAATCGCGATGGACGACGGTCTGCGTTTCGCCATCCGTGAAGGTGGCCGTACCGTTGGTGCGGGTGTTGTTGCTAAAGTTATCGCTTAATTGCTGATATCTGTCTGACAAGGTTTACCCCTGTCAGAGCAAATAGAAAAGAGCGCCTCGGCGCTCTTTTTTTTTGCCTGTACTAAATCCGTTTCGCGTCATTTTCATAAGAGCAATATTGCTGTTGCTTTACCTCTAAATGTACGTATAATACGCGGGCCTGCCAATATGGTATGGCGCAACTCGATATGAGTTGCAGACCAGTACGAAAGTGCTCGTCAACAATACTCGCGATATGCGGGTTATGTGCTCAACGATTACACTCCTCCATCAATCGTAATGGATGCGAGTAGTAATTCTTTTCGTTTATAAATAATTGGAGCTCTGGTCTCATGCAGAACCAAAGAATCCGTATCCGTCTTAAAGCGTTTGATCATCGTCTGATCGATCAATCAACTGCGGAAATCGTAGAGACTGCCAAGCGCACTGGTGCGCAGGTACGTGGTCCTATCCCGCTGCCGACCCGCAAAGAGCGCTTTACTGTTCTGATCTCCCCGCACGTCAATAAAGATGCGCGCGATCAGTATGAAATTCGCACTCACAAGCGTCTGGTTGACATCGTTGAGCCAACTGAAAAAACGGTTGATGCTCTGATGCGTCTGGATCTGGCTGCCGGTGTAGACGTGCAGATCAGCCTGGGTTAATCAGGTCATTGAGCGATTGAGAGGTTGAAACAATGATTGGTTTAGTCGGTAAAAAAGTGGGTATGACCCGTATCTTCACAGAAGATGGCGTTTCTATCCCTGTAACCGTGATCGAAATTGAAGCAAACCGCGTTACTCAGGTCAAAGGCCTGGAAAACGACGGTTACACTGCTATCCAGGTAACTACCGGTGCTAAAAAAGCAAACCGTGTAACTAAGCCTGCAGCAGGTCATTTTGCTAAAGCTGGCGTTGAAGCTGGCCGTGGTCTGTGGGAATTCCGCACTGCTGAAGGCGCAGAGTTCACCGTAGGTCAGAGCATTAATGTTGACATTTTCGCTGACGTGAAAAAAGTTGACGTGACTGGAACATCTAAAGGTAAAGGTTTTGCCGGTACTGTTAAGCGCTGGAACTTCCGTACTCAGGATGCAACTCACGGTAACTCCTTGTCTCACCGCGTTCCGGGTTCTATCGGTCAGAACCAGACTCCGGGCAAAGTGTTCAAAGGCAAGAAAATGGCAGGCCAGCTGGGTAACGAACGTGTAACCGTTCAGAGCCTGGACGTGGTACGCGTTGACGCTGAGCGCAACCTGCTGCTGGTTAAAGGTGCAGTTCCCGGTGCTACCGGTAGCGACCTTATCGTTAAACCAGCTGTTAAGGCGTAAGGGGATAGCAATGGAATTAGTATTGAAAGACGCGCAAAGCGCGCTGACTGTTTCCGAAACTACCTTCGGTCGTGATTTCAACGAAGCGCTGGTACACCAGGTTGTTGTTGCTTATGCAGCAGGTGCCCGTCAGGGTACTCGTGCTCAGAAGACTCGTGCTGAAGTTACTGGTTCAGGCAAAAAGCCTTGGCGCCAGAAAGGTACCGGCCGTGCGCGTGCAGGTTCTGTAAAGAGCCCAATCTGGCGTTCAGGTGGTGTAACCTTCGCTGCGAAGCCACAGGATCACAGTCAAAAAGTTAACAAAAAGATGTACCGCGGCGCGCTGAAAAGCATTCTGTCCGAACTGGTACGTCAAGATCGTCTGATCGTTGTCGAGCAGTTCTCTCTGGAAGCACCTAAAACTAAGCTGCTGGTAGAGAAACTGAAAGACATGGCTCTGGAAGACGTGCTGATCATCACCGGCGAACTGGAAGAGAACCTGTTCCTGGCCGCACGCAACCTGTACAAGGTTGACGTACGTGATGCAGCGGGTATCGATCCAGTTAGCCTGATCGCCTTCGACAAAGTCGTTATGACTGCTGACGCAGTTAAGCAAGTTGAGGAGATGCTGGCATGATCCGTGAAGAACGTCTGCTGAAAGTACTGCGCGCGCCGCACGTATCTGAAAAAGCATCTGCTGCGATGGAAAAAACCAACACCATCGTTCTCAAAGTTGCGAAAGACGCGACCAAAGCAGAAATCAAAGCCGCTGTACAGAAACTTTTCGAAGTTGAAGTCGAAGTCGTGAACACTTTGCTGGTTAAAGGCAAGTCTAAGCGTCAGGGACAGCGTATTGGTCGTCGTAGCGACTGGAAAAAAGCTTACGTCACCCTGAAGGAAGGCCAGAATCTGGACTTCGCAGGCGGCGCTGAGTAAGTCGGAGGAGAAGAACAATGGCAATTGTAAAATGTAAACCGACATCTCCGGGTCGTCGCCACGTAGTTAAAGTGGTTAACCTAGAGCTGCACAAGGGCAAACCATTTGCCCCGCTGGTAGAAAAAAACAGCAAATCTGGCGGCCGTAACAACAATGGTCGTATCACTACCCGTCATATCGGTGGTGGTCACAAGCAGGCTTACCGTATTGTTGACTTCAAACGCAACAAAGATGGTATCCCAGCGACCGTTGAACGTCTTGAGTACGATCCGAACCGCTCTGCGAACATCGCACTGGTTCTGTACAAAGACGGTGAACGCCGTTACATCTTGGCCCCTAAAGGCCTGAAAGCTGGCGACCAGATTCAGTCTGGCGTTGATGCTGCGATTAAAGCGGGTAACACCCTGCCGATGCGTAACATCCCAGTCGGTTCTACCGTGCATAACGTAGAGATGAAACCAGGTAAAGGCGGCCAGATTGCTCGCTCAGCCGGTACTTACGTGCAGATCGTTGCGCGTGAAGGTTCTTACGTCACCCTGCGTCTGCGTTCAGGTGAAATGCGTAAAGTCGAATCTGACTGCCGCGCAACCCTGGGCGAAGTCGGTAACGCTGAGCATATGCTGCGCGTTCTGGGTAAAGCCGGTGCCGCTCGTTGGCGTGGTGTTCGTCCTACCGTTCGCGGTACTGCGATGAACCCAGTCGATCACCCGCACGGTGGTGGTGAAGGTCGTAACTTTGGTAAGCACCCGGTATCCCCGTGGGGCCTCCAGACCAAAGGTAAGAAGACCCGTAGCAACAAGCGTACTGATAAATTTATCGTACGTCGCCGTAGCAAATAATTTTAGAGGATAAGCCATGCCACGTTCTCTCAAGAAAGGTCCTTTTATTGACCTGCACTTGCTGAAGAAGGTAGAGAAAGCTTTGGAAAGCGGAGACAAGAAGCCACTGCGCACCTGGTCCCGTCGTTCAACGATCTTCCCTAACATGATCGGTTTGACCATCGCTGTCCATAATGGTCGTCAGCACGTTCCTGTCTTTGTTTCCGACGAAATGGTCGGTCACAAACTGGGTGAATTTGCTCCGACTCGTACTTATCGCGGCCACGCGGCTGATAAAAAAGCCAAGAAACGCTAAGGCAGGAGGAAGAGATGGAAACTATCGCTAAACATCGCCACGCTCGTTCTTCTGCACAGAAGGTTCGCTTGGTAGCGGATCTTGTACGCGGTAAGAAAGTGTCGCAGGCTCTGGACATTTTGACCTACACCAATAAGAAAGCGGCTGTACTGGTCAAGAAAGTTCTGGAATCTGCCATTGCTAACGCCGAACACAACGATGGCGCTGACATTGATGATCTGAAAGTCACGAAAATCTTCGTAGACGAAGGCCCAAGCATGAAGCGCATTATGCCGCGTGCAAAAGGTCGTGCAGATCGCATCCTGAAGCGCACCAGCCACATTACTGTGGTTGTGTCCGATCGCTGAGACTCTGGAGACTAGCAATGGGTCAGAAAGTACATCCTAATGGTATTCGCCTGGGTATTGTTAAACCCTGGAACTCTACCTGGTTCGCCAATACCAAAGAATTCGCTGACAACCTGGACAGCGACTTTAAAGTTCGTCAGTTCCTGACTAAAGAACTGGCTAAAGCATCCGTCTCTCGTATCGTTATCGAGCGTCCGGCTAAGAGCATCCGTGTGACTATTCACACCGCTCGTCCCGGCATCGTTATCGGTAAGAAAGGTGAAGATGTAGAAAAACTGCGCAAGGTCGTAGCGGATATCGCTGGCGTTCCTGCACAGATCAATATCGCCGAAGTCCGTAAACCGGAACTGGACGCTAAATTGGTTGCTGACAGCATCACTTCACAGCTGGAGCGTCGTGTGATGTTCCGTCGTGCTATGAAGCGTGCGGTACAGAACGCAATGCGTCTGGGCGCTAAAGGGATCAAAGTTGAAGTCAGTGGCCGTCTGGGCGGTGCAGAAATCGCGCGTACCGAATGGTACCGTGAAGGCCGCGTGCCGTTGCACACCCTGCGTGCTGACATTGACTACAACACCTCTGAAGCGCACACCACTTATGGTGTAATCGGCGTTAAGGTATGGATCTTCAAAGGTGAGATCCTGGGTGGTATGGCTGCTGTTGAACAACCGGAACCGGCTGCTCAACCTAAAAAGCAGCAGCGTAAAGGCCGTAAGTAAGGAGAGTCGCTGATGTTACAACCAAAGCGTACAAAATTCCGTAAAGTGCATAAAGGCCGCAACCGTGGTCTGGCGCAGGGTACGGATGTTAGCTTCGGTACTTTCGGTCTGAAAGCTGTTGGCCGTGGTCGTCTGACTGCACGTCAGATCGAAGCAGCACGTCGTGCTATGACCCGTGCAGTTAAGCGTCAAGGTAAAATTTGGATCCGTGTATTCCCGGACAAACCAATTACCGAGAAGCCGCTGGAAGTGCGTATGGGTAAAGGTAAAGGTAACGTGGAGTATTGGGTTGCCTTGATCCAGCCAGGTAAAGTCCTGTATGAAATGGACGGTGTTCCGGAAGAGCTGGCCCGTGAAGCATTCAAGCTGGCAGCAGCAAAACTGCCTATCAAAACCACCTTTGTAACTAAGACGGTGATGTAATGAAAGCAACAGAGCTGCGTGAAAAAAGCGTTGAAGAGCTGAACACTGAGCTACTTAACCTGCTGCGTGAGCAGTTCAACCTGCGCATGCAGGCAGCATCCGGCCAGCTTCAACAGACTCATGTGTTGAAGCAGGTGCGTCGTGATGTTGCACGCGTTAAGACTTTACTGACTGAGAAGGCGGGTGCGTAATGACCGATAAAATCCGTACTCTGCAAGGTCGTGTGACTAGTGACAAAATGGAGAAATCCATGGTTGTTGCTATCGAACGCTTCGTGAAGCACCCAATCTACGGGAAATTCATCAAGCGTACGACCAAACTGCACGTACACGACGAGAACAACGAATGTGGTATCGGCGACGTGGTGATCATCCGCGAATGCCGTCCACTGTCCAAGACTAAGTCATGGACGTTGGTTCGCGTTGTAGAGAAAGCGATTCTGTAATAGAATTCGCCTCTCTAAAAAATAAAATAAACGGCTCGTCTGAGCCGTTTATTTTTTCTACCCATATGCGAGAAGCAGTGTTATAATGCTGCGCCCTCAATATATGGGGCTATTAAACGACCTGAATCAGGTCCCGAAGTAGTAGTTGACATTAGCGGAGCACTAAAATGATCCAAGAACAGACTATGCTGAACGTCGCCGACAACTCCGGTGCACGTCGCGTAATGTGTATCAAGGTTCTGGGTGGCTCGCACCGTCGCTACGCAGGCGTAGGCGACATCATCAAAATTACCATCAAGGAAGCAATTCCTCGCGGTAAGGTTAAGAAGGGTGATGTGCTGAAAGCGGTAGTGGTGCGCACCAGGAAGGGTGTTCGTCGCCCGGACGGTTCTGTCATTCGCTTCGATGGTAATGCATGCGTTATTTTAAACAATAACAGTGAGCAGCCTATCGGAACGCGTATTTTTGGGCCGGTAACTCGTGAACTTCGTACTGAAAAGTTCATGAAAATTATCTCTCTGGCACCAGAAGTACTCTAAGGAGCGAAAAATGGCAGCTAAAATCCGTCGCGATGACGAAGTTATCGTGCTGACCGGCAAAGATAAAGGTAAGCGCGGTAAAGTAAAAAATGTCCTGTCTTCTGGCAAGGTCATTGTTGAAGGTATCAACCTGGTTAAAAAACATCAGAAGCCGGTTCCGGCCCTGAACCAACCAGGTGGCATCGTTGAAAAAGAAGCTGCTATTCAGGTTTCTAACGTTGCGCTCTTCAACTCGGCAACCGGTAAGGCTGACCGTGTAGGCTTTAGATTCGAAGACGGCAAAAAAGTCCGTTTCTTCAAGTCTAACAGCGAAACTATCAAGTAATTTGGAGTAGTACGATGGCGAAACTGCATGATTACTACAAAGACGAAGTAGTTAAGAAACTCATGACTGAGTTTAGCTACAATTCTGTCATGCAAGTCCCTCGGGTCGAGAAGATCACCCTGAATATGGGTGTGGGTGAAGCGATCGCTGACAAGAAACTGCTGGATAATGCAGCAGCCGATCTGGCAGCAATCTCCGGTCAAAAGCCGTTTATCACCAAAGCACGCAAGTCAGTTGCAGGCTTCAAAATCCGTCAGGGCTATCCGATCGGCTGTAAAGTAACTCTGCGTGGCGAACGCATGTGGGAGTTCTTTGAGCGTCTGATTTCTATTGCTGTTCCACGTATCCGTGACTTCCGTGGCTTGTCCGCTAAGTCATTCGATGGCCGTGGTAACTACAGCATGGGCGTTCGTGAGCAGATCATCTTCCCAGAAATCGACTATGACAAAGTCGACCGCGTTCGTGGTATGGATATTACCATCACCACTACTGCGAAATCTGATGATGAAGGCCGCGCACTGTTGGCTGCTTTTAACTTCCCGTTCCGCAAGTAAGGCAGGGTTACTGATGGCTAAGCAATCGATGAAAGCACGCGAAGTCGTTCGCGTGAAACTGGCTGACAAGTACCGCGCTAAACGCGAGGAACTGAAAGCTATCATTTCTAGCGTGAACTCGTCCGACGAAGATCGTTGGAATGCTGTTCTCAAGCTGCAAACTCTGCCGCGTGATTCCAGCCCGTCCCGTCAGCGCAAGCGCTGCCGCCAAACTGGCCGTCCACATGGTTATGTGGGCAAATTCGGGTTGAGCCGTATCAAGTTGCGTGAAGCCGCCATGCGCGGTGAAGTACCTGGCTTGAAAAAGGCTAGCTGGTAATTACCAATTGAATCACGGGAGTAAAGACAGATGAGCATGCAAGATCCGATCGCGGATATGCTGACCCGTATCCGTAACGGTCAATCCGCAAACAAAGTTGCGGTCTCCATGCCTTCCTCCAAGCTGAAATTGGCTATTGCCAACGTGCTGAAGGAAGAAGGCTATATTGAAGAATTTAAAATCGAAGGCGACACCAAGCCAGAACTGGAACTGACTCTTAAGTATTTCCAGGGCAAGGCAGTGGTAGAGAGCATTCAGCGTGTAAGCCGTCCAGGTCTGCGTATCTACAAACGCAAAGACGAACTGCCAAAAGTAATGGCTGGACTGGGTATCGCTGTTGTTTCTACCTCTAAAGGTGTTATGACCGATCGTGCAGCACGCCAGGCTGGTCTTGGCGGCGAAATTATCTGCTACGTAGCTTAATCGGAGGATAAATGTCTCGTGTTGCTAAAGCACCTGTCGTCATTCCTGCCGGCGTAGAGGTAAAACTCGACGGTCAGGTAATTTCGATTAAAGGTAAGAACGGCGAGCTGACTCGTACGCTCAACAATGCCGTAGAAGTTAAGCATGCTGACAACGCCCTGACTTTCGCTCCGCGCGAAGGTTTTGCGGACGCTTGGGCGCAGGCAGGTACTTCTCGCGCTCTGCTGAACGCTATGGTTATCGGTGTTACCGAAGGCTTCACTAAGAAGCTGCAGCTGGTTGGTGTAGGTTATCGTGCAGCCGTTAAAGGCAACGCAGTGAGTTTAGCCTTGGGCTTCTCTCACCCCGTTGAACACGCGCTGCCAGCGGGAATCACTGCTGAATGTCCAACTCAGACTGAAATCGTGCTGAAAGGCGCTGATAAACAGCTGATTGGTCAGGTTGCAGCCGATATTCGCGCCTACCGTCGTCCTGAGCCTTATAAAGGCAAGGGTGTTCGTTACGCCGACGAAGTCGTGCGTACCAAAGAGGCTAAGAAGAAGTAAGGTAACACTATGGATAAGAAATCTGCTCGTATCCGTCGTGCGACCCGCGCACGTCGCAAGCTCAAAGAGCTGGGTGCTACTCGCCTGGTGGTACATCGTACCCCGCGTCATATTTACGCACAGGTAATCGCACCTAACGGTTCTGAAGTCCTGGTTGCCGCTTCTACTGTAGAAAAAGCAATCGGTGAGCAACTGAAGTACACTGGAAACAAAGACGCTGCTGCTGCTGTTGGTAAAGCAGTTGCTGAACGCGCAATCGAAAAAGGCATCACTGGTGTTTCTTTCGACCGTTCTGGTTTCCAATATCATGGTCGTGTCCAGGCACTGGCAGATGCTGCCCGTGAAGCTGGCCTACAGTTCTAAGGTAGAGGTGTAAGATGGCACACATCGAAAAACAAGCTGGCGAACTGCAGGAAAAGCTGATCGCGGTTAATCGCGTATCTAAAACCGTTAAAGGTGGCCGTATTTTCTCCTTCACAGCTCTGACTGTTGTGGGTGATGGTAATGGTCGCATCGGTTTTGGTTACGGTAAAGCGCGTGAAGTTCCAGCAGCGATCCAGAAAGCGATGGAAAAAGCTCGTCGCAATATGATCAATGTCGCGCTGAACAACGGCACCCTGCAGCACCCTGTTAAAGGCGTGCACACAGGTTCTCGCGTGTTCATGCAGCCAGCTTCAGAAGGTACCGGTATTATCGCCGGTGGTGCAATGCGCGCCGTTCTGGAAGTTGCTGGGGTTCATAACGTTCTGGCTAAAGCCTACGGTTCCACCAACCCGATCAACGTGGTTCGTGCAACTCTGGATGGCCTGGCTAACATGAATTCCCCAGAAATGGTCGCTGCCAAGCGTGGCAAATCCGTTGAAGACATTCTGGGGTAATGACCATGGCTAAGACTATTAAGATTACTCAAACCCGTAGTTCGATCGGTCGTCTGCCTAAACATAAGGCGACACTGCTTGGCCTGGGTCTGCGTCGTATTAACCACACCGTAGAGCGTGAAGACACGCCAGCTGTACGCGGTATGGTTAACGCGATTTCCTACATGGTTAAAGTGGAGGAGTAACAGATGCGTTTAAATACTCTGTCTCCGGCCGACGGCTCAAAGCGCGCTGCGAAACGCGTGGGCCGTGGTATCGGTTCAGGCCTCGGAAAAACCGGCGGTCGTGGTCACAAAGGTCAGAACTCACGTTCTGGCGGTGGCGTACGTCGTGGTTTTGAAGGCGGCCAGATGCCTCTGTACCGCCGTCTGCCGAAATTCGGTTTCACTTCGCGTAAAGCAATGGTTACGGCAGAAGTTCGTCTGTCTGACCTGGCGAAAGTTGAAGGCGGCATCGTCGACCTGAACACGCTGAAAGCGGCTAACATTATCGGTATTCAGATGGAGTTCGCGAAAGTGTTCCTGTCTGGCGAAGTTTCTGTACCGGTAACGGTTCGTGGTCTGCGTGTCACTAAAGGCGCTCGTGCTGCAATCGAAGCTGCTGGCGGTAAAATTGAGGAATAAGTAGCAGATGGCTAAGCAACCGGGATTAGATTTTCAAAGTGCCAAAGGCGGTTTTGGCGAACTAAAACGCAGACTTCTGTTTGTGATTGGTGCGCTGATTGTCTTCCGTATTGGCTCTTTTATTCCAATTCCTGGTATTGATGCCACTGTACTTGCCAAATTGCTTGAGCAACAGCGTGGCACCATCATTGAAATGTTTAACATGTTCTCTGGTGGTGCTCTGAGCCGTGCTTCTATCTTTGCTCTGGGTATCATGCCGTATATTTCGGCATCGATTATTATCCAGCTGCTGACGGTGGTTCATCCCGCGTTAGCTGAAATCAAGAAAGAAGGGGAGGCTGGCCGTCGCAAGATCAGCCAGTACACCCGCTACGGTACTCTGGTATTAGGTATTTTCCAGTCGATCGGTATTGCTACCGGTTTACCGAATATGCCTGGAATGCAGGGCCTGGTGTTAAATCCAGGCTTGGCTTTCTACTTTACCGCTGTTGTTAGCTTGGTTACCGGGACAATGTTCCTGATGTGGCTGGGCGAGCAAATTACTGAACGAGGTATCGGCAACGGTATCTCGATCATTATCTTTGCTGGTATTGTTGCGGGTCTGCCGCCGGCCATTGGCCATACCATCGAGCAAGCGCGGCAAGGCGACCTGCACTTCCTCCTGTTACTGTTGGTTGCAGTTCTCGTATTTGCAGTGACCTTCTTCGTTGTTTTCGTTGAGCGTGGTCAACGCCGCATTGTGGTGAACTATGCGAAACGTCAGCAAGGCCGTCGTGTCTATGCTGCGCAGAGCACACATTTACCGTTGAAAGTGAACATGGCCGGGGTTATCCCTGCTATCTTTGCTTCCAGCATCATTCTGTTCCCAGCGACCATAGCTTCATGGTTCGGGGGCGGAACCGGGTGGAACTGGCTGACGACGATTTCTATGTCATTACAGCCTGGCCAGCCGCTTTATGTGCTACTCTATGCGACTGCAATCATCTTCTTCTGTTTCTTCTACACAGCGTTGGTTTTTAACCCGCGTGAAACAGCAGATAACCTGAAGAAGTCTGGTGCATTTGTACCAGGTATTCGTCCGGGAGAACAGACGGCGAAGTATATCGATAAAGTAATGACTCGCCTGACCTTAATCGGTGCTTTGTACATTACCTTTATCTGCCTGATCCCGGAGTTCATGCGTGATGCGATGAAAGTCCCATTCTACTTCGGCGGTACATCACTGCTGATAGTAGTGGTTGTCATCATGGACTTTATGGCTCAAGTGCAAACTCTGATGATGTCGAGTCAGTATGAGTCTGCATTGAAGAAAGCAAACCTGAAAGGCTATGGCCGTTAATTCAGGCGCTTGAGAAGTTACGGAGAGTAAAAATGAAAGTTCGTGCTTCCGTCAAGAAATTATGTCGTAACTGCAAAATCATTCGCCGCGACGGTGTCGTTCGTGTGATCTGCAGTGCCGAGCCTAAGCATAAACAGCGCCAAGGCTGATTTAATCGCATATTTTTCTTGCAAAGTCGGGTTGAGCTGGCTAGATTAGCCAGCCAATCTTTTGTATGTCTATGCGTTTCCATTTGAGTATCCTGAAAACGGGCTTTTCGGCATGGGACGCATAAGTAATTAAATAGGAGTGCATAGTGGCCCGTATAGCAGGCATTAACATTCCTGATCATAAACATACCGTTATTGCTTTAACTGCGATCTTCGGTATCGGTAAAACCCGTTCACAGTCTATCTGTGCATCCACGGGTATCGCCGAAAATGTTAAGATCAGTGAGCTGTCTGAAGAGCAAATCGACATTCTGCGTGATGCAGTGGCGAAATTTGTTGTTGAAGGCGATCTGCGTCGTGAAGTCACCCTGAGCATCAAGCGTCTTATGGACCTTGGTTGCTATCGTGGTTTGCGTCATCGTCGTGGTCTTCCAGTGCGCGGTCAGCGTACCAAGACCAACGCACGTACCCGTAAGGGTCCGCGTAAACCGATCAAGAAATAATCGGGGTGATTGAATAATGGCAAAGGCACCAGTTCGTGCACGTAAGCGTGTAAGAAAGCAAGTCTCTGATGGCGTGGCTCATGTCCATGCGTCTTTTAACAACACCATCGTTAC
The DNA here is from genome assembly GCF_001050515.1 of Erwinia piriflorinigrans CFBP 5888. GTDB lineage: Bacteria > Pseudomonadota > Gammaproteobacteria > Enterobacterales > Enterobacteriaceae > Erwinia > Erwinia piriflorinigrans. The sequence goes on along the minus strand of NZ_CAHS01000022.1, from coordinate 15,228 downwards.
TATTACCGACCGTCAGGGTAATGCGTTGGGTTGGGCAACAGCCGGTGGCTCCGGTTTCCGTGGTTCTCGTAAGTCTACGCCGTTCGCTGCGCAGGTTGCTGCAGAGCGTTGCGCAGAGGCCGTGAAAGATTACGGTATTAAGAACTTGGAAGTTATGGTTAAGGGTCCTGGTCCAGGCCGCGAATCAACTATTCGTGCTCTGAACGCTGCTGGTTTCCGCATCACTAATATTACTGATGTGACTCCGATCCCTCACAACGGTTGTCGTCCGCCGAAAAAACGTCGCGTATAACGCCCCGTTTTTTAGGAATGTTGGAGAAAGAAAATGGCAAGATATTTGGGTCCTAAGCTCAAGCTGAGCCGTCGTGAAGGCACAGACCTGTTCCTTAAGTCTGGCGTTCGCGCGATTGATACCAAGTGTAAGATTGAACAAGCTCCTGGTCAGCACGGTGCGCGCAAGCCACGTCTGTCTGATTATGGCGTGCAGTTACGTGAAAAGCAGAAAGTTCGCCGTATCTACGGTGTGCTGGAGCGTCAGTTCCGTAACTATTATAAAGAAGCAGCTCGTCTGAAAGGCAATACCGGTGAAAACCTGTTAGCTCTGCTGGAAGGTCGTCTGGATAACGTAGTTTATCGTATGGGCTTTGGCGCCACTCGTGCAGAATCACGTCAGTTGGTTAGCCACAAATCTATCATGGTAAACGGCCGCGTTGTTAGCATCGCTTCTTATCAGGTAACTCCGAATGACGTTGTTAGCATCCGTGAGAAAGCCAAAAAGCAGTCTCGCGTGAAAGCCGCTCTGGAGCTGGCTGAACAGCGTGAAAAGCCAACCTGGCTGGAAGTTGATGCAACTAAGATGGAAGGTGTGTTCAAGCGTATTCCTGAACGTACCGATCTGTCTGCGGACATTAACGAACACCTGATCGTCGAGCTTTACTCCAAGTAAGGCTTAGTACCAAAGAGAGGACACAATGCAGGGTTCTGTGACAGAGTTTCTAAAACCACGCCTGGTAGATATCGAACAAGTGAGTTCGACGCACGCCAAGGTGACCCTTGAGCCTTTAGAGCGTGGCTTTGGCCATACTCTCGGTAACGCGCTGCGCCGTATTTTGCTTTCATCAATGCCGGGTTGCGCGGTGACCGAGGTTGAAATTGATGGTGTACTACATGAGTACAGCACCAAAGAGGGCGTACAGGAAGATATCCTGGAAATCCTGCTCAACCTGAAAGGTTTAGCGGTAAGAGTTCAGGGCAAAGATGAAGTTATTCTTACTCTGAATAAATCTGGCATTGGCCCTGTGACTGCAGCCGATATCACCCATGATGGTGATGTTGAAATCGTCAAGCCGCAGCACGTGATCTGCCATCTGACCGATGAAAACGCTGCTATCAGCATGCGTATCAAAGTTCAGCGTGGTCGTGGTTATGTGCCGGCTTCTGCCCGAATTCATTCGGAAGAAGATGAGCGCCCGATCGGTCGTCTGTTAGTCGACGCCTGCTATAGCCCTGTAGAGCGTATTGCCTACAATGTTGAAGCAGCGCGTGTGGAACAGCGTACCGACCTGGACAAGCTGGTCATCGAAATGGAAACCAACGGCACTATCGATCCTGAAGAAGCGATCCGCCGTGCGGCTACCATCCTGGCAGAACAACTGGAAGCTTTCGTCGACTTACGTGATGTTCGTCAGCCGGAAGTGAAAGAAGAGAAACCAGAATTCGATCCGATCTTGCTGCGCCCTGTTGACGATCTGGAATTGACTGTCCGCTCTGCTAACTGCCTCAAGGCAGAAGCTATCCACTACATCGGTGATCTGGTACAGCGTACCGAGGTTGAGCTGCTTAAAACACCTAACCTTGGTAAAAAATCTCTTACTGAGATTAAAGATGTGCTGGCTTCTCGTGGTCTGTCTCTGGGCATGCGCCTGGAAAACTGGCCGCCAGCTAGCATTGCTGATGAATAACCCGATCACAGGTTAAGGTTTCACTGAGAAGGATAAGGTCATGCGCCATCGTAAGAGTGGTCGTCAACTGAACCGTAACAGCAGCCATCGTCAGGCTATGTTCCGCAACATGGCTGGCTCTTTGGTTCGTCATGAGATCATCAAGACGACCCTGCCAAAAGCGAAAGAGCTGCGTCGCGTAGTTGAGCCGCTGATTACTCTTGCCAAGACCGACAGCGTAGCTAATCGTCGTCTGGCATTCGCCCGTACTCGTGATAACGAGATCGTGGCAAAACTGTTTAACGAGCTGGGCCCGCGTTTCGCGAGCCGTGCCGGTGGTTACACTCGCATTTTGAAGTGTGGCTTCCGCGCTGGTGACAACGCTCCGATGGCTTACATCGAGCTGGTTGATCGTCCAGAAGCTCAAGCAGAAGCTGTAGCAGAGTAATCTGTTACAACATTAAAAAGACCCCGCTTGCGGGGTTTTTTTATATCCCCAATTCCTTCCTCTCGTCACCACGCAATAATTGCTCTATGCTGAAATTTCTACTTTTAGCGAGGCTATCATGTCACTGATCGATCAACTGGCTGAAAAGCATATCCTTGCAGCCCTGCACCAGGGCGATCTTGATAACCTGCCTGGCACCGGACATCCATTGAAACTGGATGATGACTCACATGTTCCAGAAGAGCTGCGTGCGAGTTACCGCATCCTGAAAAATTCAGGCTATCTTCCTCCCGAACTTGAAATGCGTCGTGAAGCGGTTGAACTCGACCAGCTATTAGGCAGCGTTAACCCACTCGATGAACAGTATTTGCCACAGCTAAAACGGCTCAGGCTGCTAGAACTCAAACTTAAACAGGCTGGCATCAGCACTGATTTTCTGCAAGGCGACTATAGTCAGCAAATACATCTTCGTTTTAATGAGGTTGATTAATGTATCGCATTGGACAACTGGCTAAGCTGGCCAACGTCACACCGGACACTATCCGCTTTTATGAAAAGCAGCAGATGATGGATCATGAGGTGAGAACGCAAGGCGGTTTTCGTCTTTATAGTGATAAGGATTTGCAGCGTCTGAAGTTCATTCGTTATGCACGGCATTTGGGTTTCAAGCTGGAGGCAATTCGCGAGCTGTTGTCGATCCGTGTCGATCCTGAACATCATACCTGTCAGGAATCAAAATCAATCGTGCAGAAACGACTTGATGAAGTTTCAGCAATGCTCAAAGAGCTAAAACATATGCAACGCTCATTGAAGAGACTGAATGATGCCTGTTGTGGGAGTGCACACAGCAGCGTCTATTGCTCTATCCTTGATGCTTTGGAGAAAGGGGCATCCACATCTTTAGTTCATACGGATGATTGAATTTTTCTCTTTTCGGGCCTATATTCCTAACCGTCATCATCTAACAGGAAGAGTTCATGACTACCTACCAACACAAAAAGGGCATTATCCGCGATAATGCAATAGAAGCATTGCTACACGATCCTTTGTTTAAACAGCGCATTGAAGTCAATCATAAGGGCAAGGGCAGCTATCGGCGTAAAGAAAAACATGGCAAGAAAGCAGGCTTGGAGGCCAGTGGTAAATTCATCATTAGTGTATTTTCCTCTGGCCTTCCGCTTTTCTCGGCTGAAGTATCCACGTACGCTATCAACTATCTTTCAGTCTTTCGACCGGCGATAAAGGGACTTTTCGATCATGCTTAAATTGTTGTGAGGCTAAAGAGACTATCAGGTTTGAATAATAATCAGTGGCACGATAATTGATATTTTTCCTGAACTGTGGGTAATGATGATAATATTTTAAAAATGTTTTTATCTGATCAGATTTTATTCCTTCAATAGGATAGTTTGGGATACGTACCAGAATATCTTCAATTTGTATTGATACACTATCCCAAGTATGAAAAATATATGATTCAATATCTTTTTTTAAATTCAGTAAACGGTCTTCTGCAAAAATCAGTTGCTCAATAATGGATGTGTGATTAATGGCTGTGGCTGAGGTTTTTTCGCAATCTGGCTCTCTCTTCATTTCAAACAGATCTTTAGTATTGGTAAAGTAGTGGGCTAATTCGTGAATGATAATATTAGAAGCGTCCACTGTACAAAGTTTGAAGAAATCTTCTGTAATGATAATATCGAGTTTATCATATCCTATCTTGGGTAAAGTTTGATCGCCTATTGTTGCTATAAGAGGGGATAGAGAATTTTCTTTTTCAAAAATTTCAGTGTCTTTGTTTTTTTTGACATAAATAAAGTTCAGGAAATTATTGCCGTACCTGTCACTGCCTCTTTCGAGGTAGTTGCGCATTTTTGCCAAATTTATAATTAACTTGTCGATAAAGTCTCTGTCATTATTTATATCCACCAAGAATGGCTTATTAAGTTCATCTTTAATTTGCTTTTCAAATATTTCTCTCACATCAAGGTAATTCTTTAAATCAGATGGCTGCATATTTTCAATATTTACATGGAAAAAGCGTAGTATCGCCCTGCCAAGGTAGTCATTAATGACAGGTTGAACACTGTTATACCTGTTTGATGACCTCAGAAGTGATGTTGTAGCCGAGTCGACAATTTTAACCGTGTTGCTAATAACCAATTGAAGGTAATTAAAATGTCGTTCATTTATCTTTTTTAGAGAAGAAAGGTTTCTCGCCATGATTTTAAAGATAAATGTATCACTTTTTAACCTTAAAAAATCATTCTCCATCGATTGTCGTGTGGCTAAATAGTTTTGATGTATGCCTGATGATTGTCGTGTGGGTCGACTCATGGGGCTGACACCATCATGTTTGTTGTCAGGGTGCAGGTCGACTTTGCTGAACGGGTTGTTCCGCATACCGCTACTGTCATCAAAAGGTATGACCGGATTAATAGGATGCCCCTTTGGGCAATAAAGCTGCGCTAAGTTGGCTTTCCGTCCAGCGATGCTCTTCCTTCCTGCATAACACTGATATCCCAGCACGCCGGATCCGGTCAGTATGCCCGCCCCGACCAGGAAACGTTTAAAAAACCCCCCTTTCCATCCACGGGAAAGGGGGGAGGTAACGCCGGAGTCATGTAATGATTCTGCCTCTAAGCGCAGAGCTTTACCTTTGCTTATTATCTCATTCAGTGAAATAACCCCTGCACCATCTTCTTCACTGGCCACCCGTACCGGGGGCCACCGGGTCTTGCATCTGTTGAAGGGACTCTCTCCTTTGCTGTTATCAACCGTTGTGATTCGGGAAGTAAGAAGTTGAGGATCTTGATTATTGTGGTGAAAGCCATCTTTAACGTTATGCTTGTCAGATGTCAGTGGGAAGGGCATTCGAGGCAAATCATGACGAACATTTACGGGCATGATACTACTCCTTTAGTTTGAGCTTATCGTTGGCAGCAATTCTGTCCTTATGGCGAGACCTGTCCGAAGGCTTCAATACTGAGGCCTATGACGTGGTTGTGGTAATGGGATCGGTTTCGGAATCAATAATGTAATGGAAGATAGCTATTAGAGCCAGACGCTGGGTTTTATTGGCCCGTTTTCTGACAAACTCTTATCTTTGCGAAGTGAAGAACGATTCTGCCATTGCACGATCCTGCGGCCTCCACAACGGTGGATATCCGGTGACGGACGTCTCTGATATGTGAGGACTTATACCGTTATATCGCGTCGTTCAGAATGACAGCGAAGCTGACAATGCGTTTTTTGACGTGACAGGCATAATGCGGGGAAATAAAAAACCCTGTCAGCTAAATGCTCACAGGGATGGAATAATTTATCTTGTTATCACGTTGGCTACTGGCTGCCAAATCATTACTGAGTTTTACCGTTCTGCTCTTTTAGCAAATCACGGATTTCACTCAACAGCGTCTCTTCAGCAGAAGGTTTTGCCACAGGCTTCTCAACCTCTTTCTTCGTATAAAGCCTGTTCATCAGCTTGATGGCCATAAAAATGGCAAACGCGACGATGACAAAATCAAATACCGTCTGCAAAAACACGCCATATTCCATCACTACCGCAGGTGCTGCACCATCAGCGGGCTTTAATATCCAGCTAAATTGTTTGAAATCAACGCCACCAATCAGCAAACCCAAAGGCGGCATAATGATGTTTGCCACCAATGAGGAGACGATTTTGCCAAAAGCAGCACCGATGATAACACCGACTGCCAAATCAACTACGTTGCCGCGCATAGCGAAATCGCGAAACTCTTTGAACATACTCATTTTTATCTCCTTCCCTTAAATTATTCTTAAAGTCTAACAAACGATAGTCGTTTTGCCATGAAGATCACAAATAAATGTGAATTGAGTGCCAATTAGCTTTCCCGTCATGGCAGCCGGGCGTGAAAATGGTAAAACCAGGATTAAAGGAAGAACGGGCTTGGCTGGAAAAGTCTCTCAACATCAGGCACGAACTTCTTGTCGGTGAGGAACATAATGACGTGGTCGCCCTGCTCAATGCGAAGATTGTCATTAGCAATGATAACATCATCACCACGCACCACCGCACCAATGATAGTACCCGGAGGGAGCTTAATATCATCAATCTGGCGACCAACGACTTTTGAGGTGGACTCTTCGCCATGTGCAATCGCTTCAATGGCCTCCGCCACACCACGGCGTAGAGAAGATACGCCAACGATATCAGCTTTACGTACGTGCCCGAGCAGAGCAGAAATCGTCGCCTGCTGTGGGGAAATGGCAATATCGATCACACTACCCTGCACAAGGTCGACATAGGCGCGACGCTGGATTAACACCATCGCTTTTTTCGCCCCCATACGCTTTGCCAGCATCGCGGACATGATATTGGCTTCATCATCATTGGTTATCGCAATAAACAGATCGATCTGATCGACGTGCTCTTCCGCCAGCAGCTCCTGATCGGAAGCATCGCCGTAAAATACAATCGTGTTCTGCAAATTTTCAGCCAGCTCTGCTGCACGCTGTTGATCGCGTTCGATCAGCTTGACGCTATAATGTTTTTCCAGCCGTTGGGCCAGGCCGAATCCAATGTTTCCGCCGCCGACAATCATAATGCGCTTATAAGGTTTTTCCAGGCGTTGATACTCACTCATCACGGCGCGAATGTGCTGACTGGCTGCGATAAAGAAGACTTCATCGCCCGCTTCAATAATGGTTGAACCCTGAGGGCGGATTGGACGATCCTGACGGAAAATGGCGGCAACACGGGTATCTATGTGTGGCATATGTTCACGCATTACCGACAGGGCATTGCCCACCAGCGGGCCGCCGTAATAGGCTTTGACTACCGCGAGACTGACTTTACCTTCGGCAAAATTAACCACCTGTAGCGCTCCCGGGTATTCAATCAGGCGATAAATATTGTCTATTACCAGCTGTTCGGGAGAGATAAGGTGGTCGATGGGCACTGCTTCAGGAATAAATAACCTGTCGGCATCGCGTATGTAATCCGGCGCGCGGATACGAGCAATACGATTAGGCGTATTGAACAGTGAATAGGCGACCTGGCAGGCCACCATATTCGTTTCGTCGGAGCTGGTGACCGCCACCAGCATATCCGCATCCTCCGCGCCGGCTTCCCGCAATACGCGCGGATGAGAGCCGTGCCCATGAACGACGCGCAGATCGAACTTATCTTGTAACTGACGCAGGCGCAGCGTATCGGTATCCACCAGAGTAATATCGTTATTTTCACCGACCAGGTTTTCAGCAAGCGTACCGCCGACCTGTCCTGCACCAAGAATGATAATTTTCATTGAGCTTCAGTCTGTTGGTTTTGCTTCGATTGTGGTGCAGTTTAGCGCACCACCTCTGTTACTGTTTTACCAATTTCGCGTAGTAGAAACCATCACCGCCATCTGCCTGCGGAAACACCTGGATGCCAGGTTGGGTCAGATCGCCTGTTTCAACCAACGATGCATTGGCATGACGTTGCAGAAACTGACCGATCTGCATATGGTTCTCTTCAGGCAGCACCGAGCAGGTTGCGTACAGCAACGTGCCTCCGGGCTTCAGATGTGGCCAGACGGCATCCAAGATTTGCTGTTGTAGCGCTGCCAGCTCCGCGATATCGCGATCGCGGCGTAACCATTTAATATCCGGATGACGGCGGATTACCCCCGTGGCTGAGCAGGGAGCATCCAGCAGGATACGATCGAATTGAGTATCATCGCACCATGCAGCGGGTGTTCGCCCATCACCCAGCTTAACCTCTGCCTGCATATTAAGCCGTTGTAGATTTTCAGTCACTCTTGCCAAACGTTGGGCATCAACGTCTACTGCTAATACCTTTGCCTGCGGTGCAGCCTCCAGAATATGGGTGGTTTTTCCCCCAGGGGCAGCACAAAGATCGAGTATAACCTCGCCGTTTTGGGGAGCGAGCAGCGCCACGCATCCCTGAGCAGAGGCATCCTGCACGGTGACCCAGCCCTGGTCGAATCCCGGAAGCTGGCCGACGGCGCAGGGGAACTCCAGCCGTAGCGCATCGCCGTGCTGAGGGTGAGCAAAAGCCTGTTTGCCGCTCTCCTCCAGCAAAGCCAGCCAGGCATCCCGGCTGTGGTGCTGGCGGTTAACGCGCAGCCACATCGGCGGTCTCTGATTATTAGCCTCCACAATTCGTTGCCACTGGCCCGGCCAGGCGCGCCTCAGGCGTTCCAGCAACCATTTGGGATGTAGATACTGCTGATCACCATCGTTCATTTGTTGCATCAGTTCGTCCTGCTGACGCTGGAACTGGCGCAGAACGCCGTTAATCAGTCCTTTCAGCTGCGGGCGTTTAAGTGCAACGGCACCTTCCACCGTTTCTGCCAGTGCAGCATGGGACGGAATGCGTGTGAACATCAACTGGTAGAGCCCAACCATGATCAGGAAATGGATCGCCCGCTGTTTGCCGGTCATTGGGCGCGACATCAGCCTGCTGATAATCCACTCCAGCTGCGGCAGAGTACGCAATACGCCGTAGCAAAGTTCCTGTAGCAGTGCGGCATCTTTGTCGCCAACGCTTTTTTGCGCAGCAGGCAGAACGTGACTCAGCGACTGCCCCTGTTCGACAACCTTCTCAATAGTCTGAGCGGCGATGCAGCGTAAATTAGTCATTTTTTTCATTGGGATTCACAATTCTGACGATGGCCCGGCATCGTGGCCGGGCAACGTATCAGGCAATAATATTGCCAGGGGTAAACCATTCACGGCGGGAATTAAGCAGGTCTTGAGCCTTCATCGCTTTTTTACCTGCGGGCTGTAACTCTTCAATATTTAGCACGCCGTCGGCAGTGACAACTTGAATACCGTGCTTATCGGCCAGCAAGATCTCGCCCGGCTGATGGCCATTGACAGCAGGCAGCACGGAAGCTTTCCATACTTTCACCGGTTGCTCATCAATCACAAAGTAGCTTACGGGCCAGGGATTAAAGGCACGTATACAGCGTTCCAGCTGCTGTGCGGAAAGCGACCAGTCGAGGCGGGCCTCTTCTTTACTGAGTTTTTCCGCGTAGCTAACCAGGGATTCGTCCTGCACCTGTGGCCGGGCGCTGCCGCTTGCCAGCTGTGCCAGCGTGGTTAGCAGACCAGCGGGGCCGAGATCGGCTAATTTACCGTACAACGTGGCGCTGGTATCAGCGTCTTCGATCGGACAGGACAGCTTGTGCAGCATATCGCCGGTATCCAGCCCGACATCCATCTGCATGATGGTCACTCCCGTCTCGGCGTCACCTGCCCATAGTGAGCGCTGGATCGGTGCGGCACCACGCCAGCGTGGCAGCAGAGAGCCGTGTACGTTGATGCAGCCGAGGCGCGGCATCTCCAGCACGATTTTAGGCAGTATCAGCCCGTAGGCAACCACCACCATCACGTCGGCGTTCAGTGCGGCGACCCGCTGCTGATTTTCTTCAAGACGCAACGATTGAGGTTGAAAGACAGGTATGTTGTGCTGTTCAGCCAGCTGTTTTACCGGGCTTGCGGTAACCTTGTTACCTCGACCCGCAGGGCGATCGGGTTGGGTGAAGACGCCAAGCACCTGATGCCCGGAAGAGAGCAGCGCGTCAAGATGACGCGCTGCAAAGTCGGGGGTGCCGGCAAAAATGATTTTCAATGATTCGGACACGTTTTACCCTTCAGTCAACGAACTTAGTCGCGTGCGCTCTGACGATACAGTTTTTCCAGCTTCTGACGGATGCGCTGACGTTTCATTGGCGACAGATAATCAATGAACAGCTTGCCGACCAGGTGATCCATCTCATGCTGAATACAAATGGCCAGCAGGTCATCTGCTTCAAGCTCGAAGCTGTTCCCTTCACGATCCAGTGCCCGAATTTTAACTTTCTCGGCACGGGGAACCAGCGCACGCTGTTCGGGAATGGACAGGCAGCCTTCTTCGATACCCGTTTCACCGCTCTTTTCCAGCAGTTCCGGGTTGATCAACACCAGGCGCTCATCACGATTCTCTGATACGTCGATAACGATAATGCGCTGATGGATATCGACCTGTGTCGCGGCCAGCCCAATGCCTTCCTCTGCGTACATGGTTTCAAACATATCATCGACGATACGCTGAATATTCGCATTCACTTCTTTAACGGGTTTCGCAACGATGCGCAGGCGCTCGTCAGGAAAATGTAATACCTGCAAAACGGACATAACTTTCCAGATCTGTATTCAAGGGTTGAAAGATTTATACCTCTCATTGTAGACATTTCGCGCGACGATTGACAGCATTCCAGACGTTAACCTTCAGGGAGAAGGGAGGCAAAAACAGGGAGATGATCATGTCGCCAGTCGAGTGTGCGTTGAGGCTTTCAGGGGTGTCCGGAATAAACAGTCAACAGCGTCTTGCTTTAATCAGCAAGCTATTGAGTTTTACCACGCCCGGTATGCGTCATCTTGCATCATTGGGGTTATCTGTTTTACAACAACGGGCATTCTTTAATTACGATGAGCATATCATTGCGCAGACTTTTCGCTGGCTGGAATCACCCCTGCATCATTTCTTAACGCCATATAGCCCCTGCTATCCTGAACAGCTCAAAAACATCAGTCATTTTCCCTTGATGCTTTTTGTCGCGGGCGATCCGACATTACTGGCATCACCGCAGTTGGCGATCGTTGGCAGCCGCCACTGTTCGCACTACGGTCGTGAGTGGGGCAGCTGGTTCAGTCAGGCACTGGCCTTGAGTGGTTTGACCATAACCAGCGGACTGGCATTAGGGATTGATGGCATTGCCCATCGTGCGGCGCTGGAAGTGGAGGGAAAGACCCTTGCGGTACTGGGGAGTGGGCTGGAGGTGATTTACCCACGACAGCATCAAATATTGGCCCAGCAAATCATTGATAGCGGCGGGGCGCTGGTTTCTGAGTTTCCACTATCAGTTAAACCGTTGCCTGCTCATTTCCCCCGTCGCAATCGAATTATCAGCGGCCTGAGCCGTGGCGTTCTGGTGGTAGAAGCGACTTTACGCAGTGGTTCACTGGTGACCGCAAAGTTGGCATTGGAACAGAACCGTGACGTCTACGCATTGCCCGGAGCGCTGGGCAATCCGGGCAGTGAAGGAACGCACTGGCTAATCCAGCAGGGGGCATTATTGGTAGCGCATCCTGATAATATTCTGGAAGAGATGCACAACGACTTTACATGGTTACCTGTTTCCGCCACAGAGACACACAATTCAGCGGTGTATAGCAATCCCTCATTGCCATTTCCCGATGTGTTGGCTAACGTAGGAGATGAGGTTACACCTGTTGACGTCGTCGCTGAACGTGCCGGCCAACCTGTGCCAGCTATCGTAGCTAAGTTGCTTGAGTTGGAGTTAGCAGGATGGATCGCAGCTGTACCCGGCGGCTATGTCCGATTGAGGAGGGCAAGCCATGTTCGACGTACTAATGTACCTATTTGAAACCTATATCCACAATGAGGCAGAAATGCGTGTGGATCAGGATAAGTTAACTGATGATTTATCTGATGCAGGCTTTCATCGTGAAGATATTTATAATGCGTTGAACTGGCTGGAAAAGTTGGCAGACTATCAGGACGGACTGGTTGCCCCGATTCTGCTGACTAGCGATCCGCTGTCCATGCGTATCTATACCGAGGAAGAGAGTCAGCGTTTGGATGCCAACTGTCGTGGATTTATTCTGTTCCTGGAGCAAATTCAGGTCCTGAATCTGGAAACGCGGGAAATGGTTATCGAACGTATCATGGCGCTTGATACCCTTGAGTTCGATCTGGACGATCTGAAATGGGTGGTGTTGATGGTGCTGTTTAACATCCCAGGATGTGAAAATGCCTATCAACAAATGGAAGAACTGCTTTTCGACGCCAATGAAGGAATGCTGCACTGAAGATTGCCTTAGTGTAAACAACGTTATGAATAAAACTGCGCTTTTCGCTGCGCGAAAAAATGAACCCTGCCCCCAGTGTGGGGCAGAACTGGTTATTCGCTCCGGGAAACACGGCGCTTTTCTTGGTTGCCCACAGTATCCCGCATGCGACTTCATTCGACCGCTGAAAAGCCAGGCTGAAGGGCACATTATTAAAGTGCTCGATGGGCAGCTCTGCCCGCAGTGCGGTGGTGGGCTTGTGCTGCGTCAGGGGCGCTACGGTATGTTTGTCGCCTGTGACGATTACCCTGAATGCGATCACACCGAAACTATCGATAAGCCGGATGAAACCACGCTGGCCTGCCCACAATGTCAGAACGGTAAACTGATTCAGCGTCGTTCGCGCTACGGCAAAACGTTTCATGCCTGCGATCGTTACCCTGACTGCCAGTTTGCGGTGAATTTCAACCCGGTGGAAGGCGTCTGCGAATTTTGTCAGTTCCCGCTGCTTATTGAGAAGAAAACGGCGAGAGGAACAAAGCGTTCCTGCGCCAGTAAAGCCTGTGGCAAACCCGTAATATCAGGAAACCGTAGTGAAGAAGAACCCCGTGGTTGATTCATTGGCGCAGTGTGTCGAACAGCTATCTCAGGCGAAAGTGATTGCCTATCCAACCGAAGCGGTTTTTGGCTTGGGCTGCGATCCTGACTGTGAAGTCGCAGTGATGCGGCTGCTGGCGTTAAAGCAGCGCCCCGTCGAGAAAGGATTGATCCTGATTGCTGCCGATTATCAGCAGCTGATCCCCTGGATTGCGGATGAACAGCTTTCAACTGAACAGAAAGCGCGCATGTTCTCTCGCTGGCCTGGCCCGGTAACATGGGTATTGCCTGCACGTAGTACCACACCGGGCTGGTTAACCGGGCGATTCAGTACTCTGGCTGTACGCGTCAGCGATCATCCCGATGTCATCGCTTTGTGCGATGCTTTTGGTAAGCCACTGGTTTCAACCAGCGCCAATTTGACCGGGTTGCCGCCCTGCCGTCATGCCGCAGAGGTGCTGGAACAGTTTGGCAGCGATTTTCCGGTTCTGCTCGGCGAGACCGGTGGTCGTCTCAACCCATCGGAAATCCGCGATGTGTTAACCGGTGAACTGATTCGCCAGGGATAAATAGAGGAAACTATGTCGTCTTTCGTCGTCATCGGTAATCCGATTAGTCACAGTAAATCACCACGTATTCATCAGCTGTTTGCTGATCAAACGGGTATTGCGCATCCTTATGAGAGCCTGTGCGCGCCGCTTGATGAATTTGGACAGGTAGCGCGTTCGTTCTTCGCCAAAGATGGACGGGGGGCCAATGTGACGCTGCCGTTTAAACAGCAGGCCTATGAGCTTGCCGATGAATTGACCGAGCGTGCGGCGCTGTCCGGGGCGGTTAATACGCTCAAGAAGCTGGATGATGGACGATTAGTTGGCGATAACACCGACGGCATCGGCCTGTTGAGCGATCTTGAGCGCTTAGATCTGATCAAGCCTGACGACCGGATCCTGTTGATCGGTGCTGGCGGCGCAGCACGCGGAGTGATTCTTCCGCTGCTTTCCTTTGGTTGCAGCCTGACGGTGACTAATCGCACCCAGGCAAAAGCAGAGGATTTGGCGCAGCTTTTTAAGCACAGCGGGCGTATCGATTCAGTGGCCAAAGAGCAACTCGCTAAAGGGCAGTTTGATCTGGTGATCAATGCCACATCAAGCGGAGTAGGGGGAGGAATACCCGATCTTCCAGACGGACTGGTCAGCGCGCATACCCGCTGCTATGACATGTTCTATCAGATCGGTGACACGCCGTTCCTGCAATGGTGCCGCCGGCAGGGATCTTCCCAAATGGCTGATGGGTTAGGGATGCTGGTGGGGCAGGCTGCACATTCCTTTATGCTATGGCACGGAATAATGCCGGAAATTACGCCAGCGATCGCTGTACTCAAAGCGGAGATGGGGGCGTGAATCAGGCCATTCAGTTCCCGGAGCGCGAATGGTGGGATGAGGCGAGGCAGGCGGTGTGTTTTAGCGCGCAGGCTAATGGTTTTCAGTTGACCTGTGCGATTAACGGCGAAGAGTTACTTCGCCGTTTTCATAAAGAAGGGGATGCTCTGGCCTGTTTTCGCCTTAATCGCTGGGAGCTGGAAGAACTGGCGGAACGGGCGATTCAGCATCAGCAGGAAGATGATCAGGGCTGGGTTTGGCTTTCCTCATACAAATAGTCGTCTTTCCAACGGACATAGTTATTGGCGGAATAGACCAGGCCACTTAATTCAGCCTCCGTCAGCGGACGTACCTTCCTTGCCGGGCTGCCCAAGTAGAGATAGCCACGCTCCAGGCGTTTACCCGGTGATACCAGGCTGCCGGCACCAATCATCACGTCATCTTCTACTATTACTCCATCAAGCAGAACTGAACCCATCCCAACCAGTACCCGGTTACCAACAGTACAGCCGTGTAACATCGCTTTATGGCCAACGGTAACATCTTCGCCAATCACCAGCGGGTGACCTTCAGGACTGTCGGCAGATTTATGGGTAAGATGCAGTACGCTACCATCCTGAATATTGGTACGTTTGCCTATAGTAATCCGGTTAACGTCGCCACGGATCACCACCAAAGGCCAGATGCCGACGTCGTCGGCCAGCGTGACATCGCCGATCACCACGCTGGTGGGATCGATCATCACCCGGTTACCCAGTTGCGGGCGAACGCCTTTGTATGCACGAATATTTTGGCTCATTGCTCTCTCTCTATATATAAACGATCTTTGCAGGATAGCGCCGTGAACGATCAAGGATCAATGAATCGGGAAAAAGCGCATTAAAATTGTACGAATTGCCTTAGTTATCGGCAAAAAGAGTGAAAACCCAGCAGTCAAAAAGAAAGATCGTAAAAAGGCTTGTGCAATAAATTCGGATCCCTATAATGCGCCTCC
The DNA here is from genome assembly GCF_001050515.1 of Erwinia piriflorinigrans CFBP 5888. Taxonomy (GTDB): domain Bacteria; phylum Pseudomonadota; class Gammaproteobacteria; order Enterobacterales; family Enterobacteriaceae; genus Erwinia; species Erwinia piriflorinigrans. The sequence goes on along the minus strand of NZ_CAHS01000022.1, from coordinate 24 downwards.
ATCGACACGGAACAACGGCTTACC
>NZ_CAHS01000021.1 GCF_001050515.1 Erwinia piriflorinigrans CFBP 5888 | reverse complement strand
ATAAAGCAAAAGGCCATCCTTCGGGGTGGCCTTTTTGCGTTTCAAGGGTTCACCAAAACCCGCATACTTCCGCACATTTCCCTAATTTTGATGAGAATGATGTAAGCGTCAGATTTTCATGCTCATTCTGTGATCATCTGCGACGTAATGAAACATTTTCAACTATCGGATAAGTACTCGACATTTGCATCACCTGACGTTATTTTAGCTGTCTGGATGTCTAAACGTATAAGCGTATGCAATGAGGAAGTAGGCGATGCCAATCAGGGTACCTGATGAATTACCAGCGGTGAGTTTTTTGCGCAACGAGAATGTCTTTGTGATGACTTCTACGCGAGCAAGCACTCAGATGATCCGACCCTTGAAAGTACTGGTACTTAATCTGATGCCAAAGAAGATCGAAACAGAGAATCAGTTTCTTCGTCTGCTTTCTAACTCGCCGTTGCAGATTGACATCCAGCTTTTGCGTATCGATACGCGCGAATCACGTAATACTCCTTCTGAACATCTCAATAATTTTTATCGTAATTTCGAAGATATTCAGAATGATAACTATGATGGGCTGATAGTCACCGGAGCTCCACTTGGTCTGGTCGACTTCTGCGATGTTGCCTACTGGCCACAAATCCATAAGGTACTACATTGGGCGAAAGAGCACGTGACGTCCACGCTGTTTGTCTGTTGGGCGGTGCAGGCCGCATTGAATATCCTGTATGGCATTCCTAAGCAAACCCGCGATAGCAAGCTGTCTGGCGTATTTGATCACCAAATCTCACATCCTCATGCTCTGCTGACCCGTGGCTTTGATGACACTTTTCTGGCGCCTCACTCACGTTATGCTGACTTCCCTACGGGCATTATCCGTGACTATACTGACCTGGAAATCTTTGCCGAGTCAGAACAAACGGGGGCATACCTGTTCGCCAGCAAGGATAAGCGCCTTGCGTTCGTGACCGGACATCCAGAATATGATGCGTTAACCTTATCGGGTGAATATCACCGTGATTATGAGGCTGGCTTAAATCCAGAAGTACCGTTTAACTATTTCCCGCAAGATAATCCGCAGCTGCCGCCGCGTGCCAGCTGGCGTAGTCACGGTAACCTGCTTTTTTCAAACTGGTTAAATTACTATGTTTATCAGATTACGCCATTCGATCTGCGCCATATGAATCCAACGCTCGATTGATCTCACGCGATTTTCTCGTTTCTATCGTGGCGGATCTTTGATCCTCCACGATCAATATTCGCTAAAAGTTGTATCAGATGGACGTTCAAAGGCCACGGAGCTGTTCTCTTTAATTCTTTAAGAAGCATAATTTTAATTAATCCTGGTTTGCGGCAGCGGTTTAAAAACAGCGACTCATTTTCTGCGACTTTCAGTAAAGTGCAACAGGTAGCTGACTGTTATGCATTCCACTTCTATTGCTTCGAAACCATACAGCTTCAAATAGGTGCAACGCAGCCCTGCAATGAACCGGCAGGGCGCATAGCGTGTAGCCGATGCGTTCTGAGGCCCCTTGCCCGTCCAGCGGCAATCGCGACTGTCATAAAACAGTCATTAGCGCAGGTTAAATTGGCCCGATATTTGCTGTACTTGTCTATAGGCCGTTCAACTTTTAACCTGGAGCATCCGTTATGAAATCGTTGTTTACATCCGTGTTAGCCACGGTCACGACTATGGTTATGCTATTGCCCACCGACAGCCTGGCTGCGAATGCCGATTTAGAACAGGCCGCCCGCGCTGAAGGTCAGGTTAACAGCGTTGGCATGCCAGATAGTTGGGCTAACTGGAAAGACACCTGGAGTGATATCAGCCGTCAATATGGGATTAAGCACAGTGATACCGATATGTCCTCAGCCGAGGAACTGGCGAAGTTTGCTGCCGAGAAAAACTATGCCAGTGCAGATATTGGCGATGTTGGTGCGTCTTTCGGCCCGATAGCGGTGCAGAAAGGATTGGTGCAACCTTATAAACCCACGACCTGGGATCAGATCCCCGACTGGGCGAAAGACAAAGAGGGTTACTGGGCATTAGCCTACACCGGCACCATCGCATTTATTGTCAATAAGGACCAGGTCAAAGACATTCCCCACAGCTGGGCCGATTTAAAAAAAGGCAGCTACGTGGTGACGATTGGTGATGTCAGCGTGGCGGCACAGGCGGCGAATGGCGTACTGGCGGCAAGCTATGCGCTGGGCGGCAGTGAAAAGAACCTGCAACCCGCGCTGGATTTCTTCAGTTCGCTGGCGAAAGCAGGGCGACTCGGACTGACCAACCCGGTCATCGCCAACCTTGAAAAAGGTGAAATTCAGGTGGCGGTAGTGTGGGACTTTAACGGGCTGAACTACCGCGACCAGATTGACCGCAATCGCTTCGAGGTGGTGATCCCGTCTGATGGATCGATTACCTCCGGTTACACCACCCTCATCAATAAATATGCTCAACACCCTAACGCCGCCAAACTGACACGGGAATACATATTCTCCGACGCAGGCCAAATTAACCTTGCCCGAGGCTATGCGCGTCCGATCCGCGCAGAACATCTGACGTTGCCGCAGGATGTGCAGGCTAAATTGCTCCCTGCCGCCGCGTACAAAAATGCCCACCCGATTGCCGATCCGGCTGCCTGGGATAAGGCCGCGAAAACGCTGCCCCGCCTGTGGCAGGAGAACGTTATTTTTAATATGCAGCAATAAGAGCGTGCGATGAAAACGATTCTGGTGGTTCTGGACGGCCTTAACTTTCAGGTCGCGCGCGATGCAATGGGCTACCTGCATGCTGAATGTGCACAGGGGCATGGGCAGTTTTATCAGCTTAGTTGTGAGCTGCCTTCGCTCTCACGCCCGCTGTATGAATGTATTCTTACCGGGGTTACGCCGGTTAAAAGCGGCATTATTCACAATGGCGTCAGCCGCCTAAGTACGCAGCGTAGCATCTTCCATTATGCACGAGAGGGTGGACTGACGACGGCAGCAGCGGCTTATCACTGGGTGAGCGAACTCTACAATCGCTCACCGTTTGATGCGGTGCGCGATCGCCATACCCACGCGCCACAGCTTCCTATCCAGTACGGCCATTTTTATCATGATGACGGCTACCCTGATTCCCATCTGTTTGAAGACGCCGAGAGTCTGCGTATCCACCATCAGCCCGACTTTCTGTTGATCCATCCCATGAATATTGATGATGCCGGGCATCAGCACGGGCTTTGTTCAGCACAATACCGCAACCGGGCGCGCATGGCTGATGGCTGGTTGTCACATTGGATGCCGGGCTGGTTGAAGCAGGGCTATCAGGTGATGGTCACCGCCGATCATGGGATGAATGACGACCGCAGCCACGGCGGCACGTTGCCAGAGGAGACTCTGGTGCCGCTGTTTGTCTTTGGCGAGGTGTTTTCGTTATGTACGGACGCGGCACCGCTGCAAACCGAGCTGTGCGGCACGCTGTGTCAGATCCTGGGCGTGAAGCACGATAAGCCGCTGTGCGCGGCGCTGCTGTCAGCGGAGGCAGCAAGATGATCAGGAGGAAAGGGATTGCGTTGCTGTTTCTACTACCTTTTGCGCTATTTTATCTCGCTTTTCAGTTGGCTCCTCTGGTTTGGATGGTGCTTAACAGCTTTTGGAGTGAAACCTCGGAGGCCTGGGGCTGGGCAAACTACCGGGAAATACTGACGTCGCCGTTTTACCAGCAGGCGATTCGTTTTTCGCTGAATATCGCCTTCTGGTCAAGCCTGTATGGTCTGATTATCGCCCTGCTGGGGGGCTATTCACTGCATCAGGTAGGTGCGGGCAGACTGCATCGCTTTTTGCTCTCTTTCACCAATATGACCAGTAATTTTGCCGGCGTACCGCTGGCGTTTGCTTTTATCATTCTGCTGGGTCTGAACGGCTGTCTGACGCTGTTGATGCGCAAATACGAAATCCTGGAGGGGTTCAGACTCTACTCCAGCGCGGGTCTCATTTTGGTCTACACCTGGTTTCAAATCCCGCTGGGCTTGCTGCTGCTCTATCCGGCATTTGATGGCCTGAAAAAAGAGTGGCAGGAGTCCGCCATGCTGCTGGGAGCCGGGCGCTGGCGTTACGGCTGGCATGTTGCTTTACCGATCCTGACGCCCGCGTTACTGGGTACTTTCGTGATCCTGCTGGCTAATGCTCTTGGTGCTTACGCCACCCTATACGCGTTAACCAGCGGCAACGTTAACGTCGTTCCGGTGCGAATTTCCGCGCTGGTGGCGGGCGATATCAACCTCGATCCGCATATGGCGAGTGCGCTGGCCATGCTGCTGGTGCTGTTGATGACGCTGATTACCGTTATCCATCAGTGGCTGTTGCGCGCCAGCTACGTGAATGTGCGCTAATACGGAGAACAGCGATGTCGCGAAGTGAATACCTGTATCATCGGGTCGTCATCTGGTTAGTGTTGATTATCCTGGCGTTACCGCTGGTGGCAACACTGTTGTATGCGCTGGCCACACGCTGGGGGGCATCCATGCTGCCCGATGGCCTGACGCTAAAATGGATGGTGCAGCTGTGGCACGATCCACGCTTTTTGCTCGCGCTGGGGCGTTCGCTGTTACTCTGTTTTGGTGCCCTGTTGCTATCGCTGTTACTGGTATTACCAACAATGTTTGTGATTGCTTACTACTTCCCCAAGCTCGATGCGGTCATGAATATTCTTATTTTACTGCCGTTTGCCGTCCCGCCGGTTGTCTCATCGGTTGGGCTGTTGCAGCTCTATTCCGCGCCGCCGCTGATGCTGACCGGTACGCCGTGGATACTTATCGGTTGCTATTTCACTCTGGCGCTGCCGTTTATTTATCGCGCAATCGCTAACAACATGCAGGCGATTAATCTGCGCGAACTGGTTGACGCTGCGCACCTGCTGGGAGCCAGCACCTGGCAGGCGGCATGGCTGGTGGTGCTGCCCAATTTACGTAAAGGAGCGACCATTGCTCTGCTGCTGTCGTTCTCATTCCTGATAGGTGAGTTTGTGTTCGCTAACCTGTTGGTCGGCACCCGCTATGAAACCTTACAGGTCTATCTGTATAACGTGCGTAACAGTAGCGGGCATTTCAGTAGTGCGCTGGTTATCGCGTATTTCCTTGTTGTCCTGCTGGTCACCTGGCTGGCGAATACCCTGAACCGCACGAGAGGCTGACGATGTCCTACCTGAATGTGACTCACCTGAATAAAAGCTACGGCCCCACGTCTGTGTTTCAGGATATCGACTTTAGCGCCAGCGAAGGGGAGTTCGTCACTTTGCTAGGCCCCAGCGGCTGCGGCAAATCGACGCTATTACGCTGCATTGCCGGACTGACGTCGGTCGATAGCGGGCAGATTTTACTGCAGGGCAGGGATCTTGTGCCACTCTCACCGCAGCAGCGTGCCATTGGCATGGTATTTCAAAGCTATGCGCTGTTCCCTAACATGACGGTAGAGCGCAACGTGGCTTTCGGCCTGAAGATGCAGAAGCTGCCAGGCGCGGAGATCCAACGGCGCGTGGTGGAGGTACTGGAGCTGGTTGAGCTGAACGATTTCGCCAGACGCTATCCGCACCAGCTCTCTGGTGGTCAGTGCCAGCGTGTGGCACTGGCGCGTTCACTGGTCATGCGCCCGCGCCTGCTGCTACTGGATGAACCGCTGTCGGCGCTGGATGCACGCATTCGCCGTCATCTGCGCGACCAAATCCGCCTTATCCAGCAAGAGCTGAAGCTGACCACGCTGTTCGTGACCCACGACCAGGAAGAAGCGTTAACGCTGTCTGACCGCATTGTCCTGATGAACAAGGGTAAAATCGTCCAAAGCGGCAATGCCGAATCGCTGTACACCGCGCCGGTCGATCTGTTTGCCGCTGGCTTCATTGGCCATTACAACCTGTTAACCGTGCAGCAGGCGATGCGCTTAACCGGTGAATCTTTCCGTTCACAGGTGGCTATCCGTCCGGAATCGTTAAGGCTTTGTCGGCCGGAGCAGGGTATCCCGGCCCAGATCCTCGGCCACAGCCTGCTGGGTAATGTGATCCGTTATCAGGTCAGGGCTCATGAGGTGGAGCTGGCGGTAGACGTGCTTAACCGCGCCGCAGAATATCATGCGGTGGGATCGTGGGTGGGCCTGCTGCTGGATAAACAAACATTGCGAGAAGTTGCGTGATATCACACTGATAAGAAAGATTTTTTAATTTGATCGACTAAACTGAATACGACACGCGCTATCGGTTTTTGCCGCCGCGCATGAATAACGTTTCAGCCGTAGTGAGGTCAATATCGGTGTTAACTCTGCTTAATCTTTTTGCTGCCGTTGCGCTATTGGTATGGGGAACTCATATCGTGCGTACGGGGATCATGCGCGTCTTTGGTGCTGACTTGCGCCGGGTACTGAGCCGCAGCATGGCAAAAAAACCTATGGCGTTTCTGGCAGGTATTGGCGTGACTGCGCTGGTACAAAGCAGTAATGCCACCACCATGCTGGTCACCTCATTTGTGGCGCAGGAACTGGTGGGATTGGCCCCGGCGTTAGTGATTATTCTCGGTGCCGATGTGGGGACTGCGTTGATGGCGCGTATCCTGACGTTCGATCTCTCCTGGCTTTCACCGCTATTTATCTTTTTTGGCGTGATCTTCTTTCTGGGACGTAAACAGGCCCGCGCCGGTCAGTTAGGTCGCACCAGCATTGGCCTGGGGCTAATTCTGCTGGCACTGCAACTGATTGTTGCCGCTGCCACGCCGATCACCCAGGCCGCCGGGGTGAAAGTGCTGTTCTCATCGCTAACCGGGGATGTGATGCTCGACGCCCTGATCGGCGCATTGTTTGCCATTATCAGTTACTCCAGTCTGGCAGCGGTATTGCTGACCGCCACGCTGGCGGCTACCGGGGTGATCTCCTTTAAAGTGGCATTATGTCTGGTGATCGGCGCTAACCTTGGCAGCGGACTGTTGGCGATGCTGAATAACAGCGCCTCTAACGCCGCCGGTAAACGCGTGGCGCTCGGCAGCCTGCTGTTTAAATTTATCGGCTCACTGCTGATCCTGCCGTTTATCGACCTGCTGGCGAACTGGCTGGAGAAACTGCCGGTTAACAATGAAGAGTTAGTGATCTTCTTCCATCTGTTTTATAACCTGATCCGCTGCCTGATTATGGTGCCTTTTGCCGGACCGATGGCCACTCTCTGCCAGCGTCTGATCCGCGATGAAGCGGAAACCGATTTGCGACTGAAACCCCGACACCTGGACAGTGCATCATTGGATACCCCGGCGCTGGCGCTGGCGAATGCGGCTCGCGAAACGCTGCGCATGGGCGATGTACTGGAACAGATGCTGGCGACCTTCAGCAGGGTGGTACATGGCGAGCGGCATGAAGATCGGGAAATACGCAAGCTCGATGATGACGTCGATGTGTTGTATACCGCCATTAAACTCTATCTTGCGCAAATGCCGAAGGAAGATCTGCCGGAAGAGGACTCGCGCCGCTGGGCCGAAACCATTGAAATGGCGCTGAATCTGGAGATGGCCGGGGATATCCTGGAGAGGATGAGCGGAGATGTGGCCGATAAATCGTTGGCGGCAGGGCGTGCCTTTTCGCTGGAGGGCATGCAGGAGCTGGACACGCAGCTGGAGCTGCTCACCAGCCATTTACGCCTCAGCCTGTCGGTGTTTTTATCTCGTGATATCACCAGCGCGAAACGACTGCGCCGCGCCAAACATCGTTTTCGCATCACCAACCGCCGTTATTCGTATGCTCACGTTGAGCGCCTGCACCAGCAAAATGTGCAGAGCATTGAGACCAGTTCGCTGCATTTGGGGCTGCTGGGCGATATGAAGCGTTTGAACTCGCTGTTTTGTGCCGTCGCTTACAGCGTGCTGGAGCAGCCTGATGGAGAACGTGTTGAGGAGTGAGTGGTTACTATCACATTGTTCGCCACAGTACAGCCTGTTTGAGGAAACGTAGGGGGGGTATGGCCCCCCTTCATTAATCGCCTGACGCTATTTTTTCTTCATCACTTTGCCGGACCAGTAACCGGCCAGCAGCGAGCCGGACAGGTTATGCCATACCGAGAATAGAGCGCCCGGCAGGGCAGCCAGCGGCGAGAAATAGAGTTTACCCAGCGTTGCGGCAAGGCCAGAGTTCTGCATCCCCACTTCCAGCGCCAGAGTACGGCAGGTGGATTCATCGAAACCGCACAGTTTGCCGCCCCAGTAGCCGCCCAGTAAACCCAGGGCGTTATGCAGGATCACGGCGGTAATCACCATCACGCCCACCGATCCGATAAAGCTCTGGCTGCCCGCCACCACGGTGCTGATAATCAGCAAAATACAGACCATAGAAAATGCCGGCAGCCAGGGCTCCACGCGTTTTACGGCCTTGTTCAGGGTGTGGTGGATAATCAGGCCGAGACTGATGGGGATCACCACAATTTTCACAATGCTGAGCAGCATACCGACCACATCCACCTGGATATGGGTATCGACATAAAACTTTGTCAGCAGCGGGGTCGCAAACACCCCAACCAGCGCAGAGACGGAAGAGATAGTGACAGAAAGGGCTACATCCCCTTTCGCCAGATAGATCATGACGTTGGAGGCTGTACCGCTGGCGACGCTGCCCACAAGGATCATCCCGACGGACAGGTCCGGGGGCATATGGAACAGCTTTGTGAGGCCCCATGCTGCCAGCGGCATGACTAGGTAATGTAACAATGTTCCGGCGATAACAGGGGCCGGACGAGTCAGAACGCGTTTGAAATCTCCCACGTTCAGCGTCACGCCCATACCAAACATAATCAGCATCAGCAACCAGGGGACATAAGGGCCCATTGCGCTAAAAGTGGCGGGGGTATACCAGGCAACGGCAGAGAGCAGGACTGCCCAAAGGGGAAACAGTCGGGTAACGGCGGCGAGCATAGTCAGACTTCCTTTTTTATACCCAATAAAAAACCGGGCGAGGCCCGGTTTCAGTATCATTCAAAGATATTACGGTGCAGTGTCTGCACGATCTTCTCTGCATCATTACCTGGTACCAGGAAGCAGAGGTTATAGCTGCTTGCGCCGTAACAGATCATACGCAGGTTAAACGGTTCCAGCACGCCGAATACTTCTTTGCCGACGCCACAGGCTCTGGAAAGTTGATTACCAATGATCGCCACCAGCGCCAGGTTCTCTTCCACTTCCACCCGACACAGGGAGGATAGCTCTGTCAGTAGCGCCTGAGTCAACAGGCTGGCGCCGGTCGAGGTCGAACCGGTGGTATCCAGCGTCAGTGCCACGCTCACTTCAGACGTGGTAATCAGGTCTACCGAGATACTGTGACGTGCAAGGATATTAAATACTTCAGCAAGGAAACCGCGTGCGTGCAGCATATTCAGGCTGTGCAGCGTCAGTAGCGTCTGCTTGCGGCGCAGCGCGAGGGCGCGGAACAGCGGCGGATTACGGGTTTCATTACACACCATCGTTCCCCCCGCTGACGGATTTTTGCTGGAGCCGACAAACACCGGGATATCGCTGCGCACCGCGGGCAACAGGGTGGCCGGGTGCAGCACCTTAGCACCGAAGGTCGCCATTTCGGCCGCTTCTTCAAAGGTGATCTCGTCGATACGCTTGGCAGAAGGCACCACGCGTGGGTCGGTGGTGTAAATACCCGGTACATCGGTCCATATATCAATGCGGCTGGCGTGCAGTGCTTCCCCCAGCAGTGCTGCGGTATAGTCACTGCCGCCACGGCCTAACGTGGTGGTACGGCCCTGTGCTTCGCTACCGATAAAGCCCTGGGTCACAATCAGCGCGTCGGAGGTGCGTGGCTTCAGCTGGCTGTTGACCAGATCCTGTAAGGTTGCTGCTTGCGGTTCGGCGCGGCCGAAATGATCGTTGGTACGCATGACTTTACGCACGTCAAACCACTCGGCAGCCACTTCGCGCTGGCGCAGGATTTCAACAAACAGCAGGGTGGACATCAGCTCACCGTGGCTAACCAACTCATCGGTCAATGCGGTTGACGTCGCCAGCGCGGCGCCGTCAGAGAGGGTGCTGATATTTTCGAGAATGCGGTCGATTTCCTCGCGGATCACTTCCGGCTGGTTAAGCGGGTCGATAATCGCGTATTGAATTCGGCGGATTTCATCCAGCAGGGCGGTACGCTGTTCCTGCTGCTGGCCTTCAGCCAGCGCAACCAGCAGATTGGTCACGCCGGCAGACGCGGAGAGAACCACCAGACGGACATCGGGGTTAGACAACACCACATCGGCACTGCGGTTCATAGCGGTATAGTCGGCAACGCTGGTGCCGCCAAATTTCGCCACGATCAGATTTTGAGACATTACGATGACTACCTTCGTGTCAGGATTTATTACATCAGCTTGGCACAAGGGAAGGGCATAACCAGGGGAAGACGTAGAAGAAACGACTACGAGTCACCCAGAAGCGCCCCACCTTGCCGCCCGACTACCGGACGTTGCTGGTGACAACCCAGAGGATTCAGCCCCTGCGGTCGATACGCCCCACTCCGTGTGGTTGATACCTCGGCGTCGCTCCCCCTGATGTGTTATCTCTGGATTCGGTTCCTCCAACACACTGCCTGGGCGACGCGCCTCTTCTGGCTTGCGCACGGGTGCACAAGTTGCGCCATACAAATATCGGGTTATGGCTCTGCTGTCAACGCCTGTCGTTTGATGATTGTTGATTTTTTCCCAGTCGCCTTCAGCATCAGTCTGACTAATCATTTTGGGCGAGAAAATGACCGTTTATACCGGAAGCATCAATTTTATCAGCACGGTTCGGGCTATAATTTTTTGTCCTAACAAGGTATGAATAGTCATACTGAAAAGCTTAGTGGGAACGCCTCTCACCAGCCGAATGCAAAATCGCGATGGGACGATAGCTCTGACCTGTTACAGGAAAAGGGGAGTCAGTGTCCCGTAACGGGTAACATATCGTCCGGTCTGAATGAAAATTCTCAATAAAAAAGAGTGTGTTGCTATGAAAAATACCAATCCGACACAAACCGCTGCCTGGAAGGCACTACAGCAGCATTTTGAGCAGATGAAAGAGGTGCAAATCGCCGATCTGTTCGCCAATGATGCCAACCGGTTTGCTGCCTTCTCTGCAACCTTCGACGATCAGATGCTGGTGGATTACTCGAAAAACCGTATCACCCGTGAAACGCTGGAAAAATTGCAGGCGCTGGCGAAAGAAACCGACTTACAAGGCGCGATCAAATCGATGTTCTCCGGTGAGAAGATCAACCGTACCGAAGATCGTGCGGTACTGCATGTTGCCCTGCGTAACCGCAGCAATACGCCGATTGTAGTGGACGGCAAAGACGTCATGCCAGAGGTGAATGCGGTATTGGCGAAGATGAAGGCGTTCTCTGAGCGCATCATCAGCGGTGAATGGAAAGGTTTCACCGGGAAAGCCATTACCGATGTGGTGAACATTGGTATTGGTGGCTCTGACCTCGGCCCGTTTATGGTGACTGAAGCACTGCGCCCGTATAAAAACCATCTCAAAATGCATTTTGTCTCTAACGTGGATGGTACTCACATTGCTGAAACGTTGAAAATGCTTAGCCCGGAAACCACGCTGTTCCTGGTTGCATCAAAAACGTTCACCACCCAGGAAACCATGACCAATGCTCACAGCGCGCGTGAGTGGTTCCTGACCTCCGGCCAGCAGCAGGATGTGGCGAAGCACTTTGCCGCACTGTCGACGAACGGTAAGGCGGTGAGCGAGTTCGGCATTGATACCGACAACATGTTTGAATTCTGGGACTGGGTCGGTGGACGCTACTCGCTGTGGTCAGCGATTGGCCTGTCTATCGTGCTGTCCATCGGTTTCGAAAACTTTGAGAAACTGCTCAGTGGTGCGCACGCGATGGATCGCCATTTTGCAGATACCCCGGAAGAGAAAAACCTGCCGATACTGCTGGCGCTGATCGGTATCTGGTATAACAACTTCTTTGGGGCAGAGACGGAAGCGATCCTGCCATACGATCAGTATATGCACCGTTTTGCGGCCTATTTCCAGCAGGGCAATATGGAGTCCAACGGTAAATACGTCGATCGTGCCGGCAATCCGGTCTCTTATCAGACCGGCCCCATTATCTGGGGAGAGCCGGGCACTAATGGTCAGCATGCGTTCTACCAACTGATCCATCAGGGCACCAAGCTGATCCCTTGTGACTTTATCGCCCCGGCGGTGTCGCATAACAAGCTGGGCGATCACCACAGCAAGCTGTTGTCGAACTTCTTTGCCCAGACCGAGGCGCTGGCGTTTGGCAAAGCGCGTGAGGTGGTGGAAAAAGAGTTTGCAGACGCCGGGCAGAATGCGCAATCGGTTGAACACATTGTGCCTTACAAAGTGTTCGAAGGTAATCGTCCGACTAACTCGATCCTGCTGCGCGATATCACGCCGTACAGCCTGGGCGCACTGATCGCCCTGTATGAGCATAAGATCTTCACCCAGGGCGCGATCCTCAACATCTTTACCTTCGATCAGTGGGGCGTTGAGCTGGGTAAACAGCTGGCTAGCCGCATTCTGCCTGAATTGGCGGATGCGGCAGACGTCAGCAGCCATGACAGTTCAACTAATGGACTGATTAACCGTTATAAGACCTGGCGGTAATCAACAATACGCTAAACAGGGGGCGTTTTGACCTGCCCCTTTTTATCAGAGCCTCCCTACATGGGGGCTTTTTTATTTTTGGCTATAAACAATATCCGCCGTTAGTAGCCCAATTGACATCGATCCATCGACTTAATGAGCTTTCCCATCGCCATCAAACGCAAAATTTCATCCAAAATATGCTGGAATTATTGGTTGGCAGAGTGAGTGTTTTCCTAAAAAAAGCAAAAAAACGGTGTTTTTAAAATGGGAAATTCTTAAAATTTAACGCTATAGATGGATAAAAAATTCGGTTTTAAATGAATTATCTCTATGAATAATATGTTTTTTTATCAGGGTTAATCGTTGTATTAACGCTGGGGAATTAAAATTTACCTTTAAAATTACTATTAGTTTTTAAAACTAATAAGTTTTGAAATAAGGGAGAAATGATTTACTTTTTATCTTCTTGTTGGATATTTATTTGTTAATTTTGGTCTTTATTGGATTTATATCCATTCACGGGTTATTGCGTCGTGACGGCAAGTCCCCCGCTGCTTTCCTGGAATTAATTTTACATACTGGAGAAGCCAGAAACCATCCCGGTCCTGGTATCCATTCATTTATTGAAGGGAGAATGTAATGAAAAAAGTCTTATGGGCTGCTGCAGCCATAATGTACTTAGCAGGCACCTCTGGCGTTATTGCCGCCGAGCCAGCCGGAGCGGCCGTTGGTAGTACCGCCGGTGGTTCAACCGGTATTGGTGCTGGTGTTGGTGCCGGTGCCATATCGGCCGGGGTCACCACAGCCGTAGGTATCGGCGTGGTTGGCGCTCTGGCGGGTGTTGCCGTGGCCTCGTCCAGCAGTGGCGGTGGTTCTAATACTGTTGTTAACACCGTAGCGCCGACGCCCTAAGTATTTAAAACTAATCATAACCACACTCACGTGTGGTTATTTTTAGCGTTGTTCTCATCTGCCCAAGGACCCACAGTTGCGAAATTTACCCTTGCTGCTGCTTTGCCTGTTGCTCCAGGCCTGTACCCAAACTCAAAAAGGAATGGGTGAAACGTTCAGGCTGGCTTTTTTCGGCGCTGATAATATTCAGATGACTAACGAACAAATACACAATCTGCCGTACGCCAGTATGTATTTGCGGATAAATGGTGGTCAGCAGCTCTTTGTGGTGCTGGGCTACAACGAGAACGGTCAGCAGAAGTGGATCACGCGAGATAAAGCGATGCTGGTGACAGAGCATGGCCGACTGGTGAAAACCTTAGGATTGGCTGAGAACCTCAATCAGGTCAGCAATCTGCAACACGATCCGCTGCGCGATGCTCTGCATCTCACCTCGGGGACGAGCTGGAACCGTATTATCCGCTGGACGGAAAACGGCAAAGTTCGAGCCGACACGGCGGTATCACGCTTTACTCAGCAGCCAGATGAAGTTCTGCCACTAGCGGGTCAGTCGGTAGCGTGCCACGTCTGGCAGGAGGCGGTATCGCTGGCGGAAAATGGCGCATCCTGGCGTAACACCTTCTGGGTAGATATCTCCAGCGGGCAGATACGTCAGTCACAGCAAATACTGGGAGCAGACTCTCTCTCCATCGACGTTACCATCCTGAAGCCTGCAATATGATGAAAAAAAACATAATGTTATTCGCAGGAATAATGGCAGCGCTTTCGCTGCAAACCCAGGCAGACAGCCAGGTGAATATTTTTTATCCCGGACAGAAGCAGCCGCTTGCCATTAATCAGCTGGCGGATCTGGAACAGTTGGTCACTGACCCGTCACTGGCGCAGAAAACCTGGTGGCCGGGAACGGTGATCGGCGAAAAGCGGGCGACGCAAGACGCGGTGCTACAGCAGCAACAACTTCTGGCGCGCTTGCAAACGTGGCGCGATCGGCTGCGTCATGAAGGTGACGACTCACAGGCAGCGGCGGTGGATAACGTCCGTCAGCAGATCGCGGCGCTGAAGGTGACCGGCCGTCAATTCGTTAACTTGGACCCCGACTGGGTGCGGGTAAGGCCGCAGGCTAATCATCGGCTTCAGGGCGAGTACAGCGTCTATACGCTGGCCGAACCGACGTCGATAACGCTGGCGGGTGTCATGGAAAGAACGGGAAAAACGCCGTGGGCTGCGGGACGTTCAGCGGTGGAATATCTTGCGGCACATCCGCTTATGAGCGGGGCCGAACGTAGCATCGCGCTGCTGATCTCTCCCGGTGGTGAAACAAGTGAAATCCCGGTCGCGTACTGGAACCGCCGACATGTTGAGCCGCAGGCGGGCAGTACGTTGTTTATCGGTTTTTCCCCCTGGACGCTCCCGCGCGCCTACGCCGACCTCAACTCGCAGATCGTTTCTGTCCTGACGCACCGGATCCCTGACTGATGAAAAAACGTTATCTTCTCAGCCTGTTGTCGTTCTCCGTTGCCTGTGCCAGTCAGGTTCGGGCTGACATTTATCCCGACCCGATTGGCCCGTCACAGTCTGACTTTGGCGGAGTCGGTTTATTGCAAGTCCCCAGTGCGCGTATGGCGCAAGATGGTGAGTTCAGCGTTAACTATCGCTATAACGATCAGTATCTTTTTTACTCCTCTTCGATGCAGCTTTTTCCGTGGCTGGAAGCCACTATCCGCTATACCGACGTAAAAACCCGCGAGTACAGTGCCAATTCGAGTTTTTCCGGTAGCCAAACCTACAAGGATAAGGCCTTTGACCTGAAGCTGCGGCTTTGGGAAGAGGGGTACTGGTTACCGCAGGTCTCCGTGGGGTCGCGCGACTTGGGCGGTACAGGGCTGTTTGACAGTGAGTATCTGGTGGCCAGCAAAGCCTGGGGGCCGTTTGATTTCACCCTCGGCTTTGGCTGGGGCTATCTTGGTAACAGCGGCACGGTGAAAAATCCGTTCTGCTCGGCTGGGAATAAATATTGCCGCCGCACCAACGGCGGTGGCACTGCCGGTTCCCTGAGCACCAGCGAGATGTTCAAAGGGCCGACGGCATTTTTTGGCGGGATGGAATATCAGACCCCGTGGCAGCCGTTACGCCTGAAGGCGGAATTCGAAGGCAATGACTATCAGGATGACTTTGCTGGTAAACTTAAGCAAAGCAGCAGGGTTAACGTCGGCGCTATTTACCGCCTGACCGACTGGGCAGACGTCAACGTCAGTTACGAGCGTGGTAACACCTTGATGGCAGGTTTCACCCTGCGAACCAACTTTAACGATTTGCATCAAACCCAGATTGATAGCGCTAAACCCCCCTATAATCCGCAGCCGCAGGGCCGCTTCCTTGACCCGACCGTGAGCGCAGAACAACTGTACCAGCTGAAATATCACGCCGGGCTGAATGCGCCGAATATGCAGGTGGATGGCAGTATTCTGTATGTCACCGGAGAACAGGATAAATATCGTGATACCCAGCTCGGCGTGGATCGGGCCAATGAGATTCTGGCGAATCGTCTGCCGGCCGGTATCGATACGCTACGCGTAACCCAGACGCGCAACAATATGCCGCAGGTGACGACGCAAACCGATGTCGCCAGTCTGCAACGTCAGCTCGCGGGTTACCCACTTGGGCACGAAGAGACGTTACAACAGCAGCGTGTTAATCCGATCGAACCGGAGCATGTCGAGCAGGGTGCCCATATTCGCCGTGAGCGCCTTGACTACAATCTGTCACCGGTGCTTAACCAGTCGGTGGGGGGGCCAGAAAGCTTCTACCTCTACCAGGTTGGCGTCATGGCTAACGCCAGCTACTGGCTGACGGATCGTTTGCTGCTGGACGGCAGCCTGTTCGGCAACCTGTCCAATAACTACGACAAATTTAGCTATAACGGTGCGCCGAGTGACTCTACGCTGCCACGGGTGCGTACCCATATTCGCGAATACGTTGAAAATAACGTGTATGTGAATACCTTGCAGGTCAACTATATGCATGAGTTGGGTAACGGGTTCTACGGTCAGTTATACGGCGGCTATCTGGAAACGATGTTCGGCGGGGCCGGTGGCGAAGTGCTGTATCGCCCGCTTGACGCCAGCTGGGCGGTTGGGGTGGATGCTAACTATGTCAGGCAGCGTGACTGGAACAATATGATGAAGTTCACCGACTATCACGCGAAGGTGGGCAATATCACCGGCTACTGGCAGCCCTGGTTTATGCGTAACGTGCTGGTAAAAGCCAGTGCGGGTCAATATCTGGCTGGGGATAAGGGCGTTACCCTGGACGTGTCGAGGCGCTTTGACAGTGGGATTATTGTTGGCGCTTATGCCACCAAAACTAACGTTTCGGCGCAAGAGTACGGCGAAGGAGACTTTACCAAAGGCTTCTATATTTCCGTGCCGCTGGATGTGTTCAGCGTTTCGCCAACTCGAGGACGGGCGCAGGTGAACTGGACGCCGCTGACGCGTGATGGTGGTCAGATGCTGGGCCGTAAATACCAGCTGTATGATATGACCAGCGATCGTGATGCTAGCTACCGATAACGTGGGAGACGGCCTTTTGGCAGGATGCACGCCTGACCGTCAGTCGCTACGGTCAGGCATAAAGGGATGAGCTTATGCGCGCCATTATTCGCGGAGGGGCAGCATAACGCTTGCCGGGATGTCTTGTGATCTGAATCACACTAAAGCATATTGTAATCCGTCGGGAACCCCGACAGATAACAATGACTTTTGAGGTGTAACATGACTTCCCCCGTGCGCAATACTCCCGCGATCCGCTTAGCATTTGTTCTGCAAATGGTGTTAAACGCTGGCCTGATTGTCCTTGCCTGTATTCTGATTATCTTCCTCGGTAAAGAGACTTTGCATCTTGGCAATGTGTTGCTCAATACCGGGGAACAAACCTCGTCGTATTTGCTGATCGATGGCATCGTCATCTATTTTCTCTATTTCGAGTTTATTGCCTTAATCATCAAGTACTTCCAGTCAGGCTATCACTTCCCACTGCGCTACTTCGTCTATATCGGCATTACTGCCATTATTCGCCTGATTATTGTCGATCATAAAAACCCGTTTGATACGCTGGCCTACGCCATCGCTATTCTGATTTTGGTGATCACCCTGTGGCTGGCAAACACCAATCGCCTGAAGCGTGAATAATTCAACCAGCTGCCACGCACTGATAGGATTGCCAACAGGGTCTGCGTTACACTGACGCAACGAAAGTAATACGGAGAAGTGCAATGACGGAGAACGCGCTGTCGCTCTTACGCGCGATCGAATGGCTCCCCGACTCATCACCCTTGCTTACCGCCCCCCTGCTTGACTGGCTGCTGGAAGTTGACTCTATGACCCGGCGTTTTGAAGGCCATTGTCAGCGGGTAACGGTTAATCTGTTACGTGAGGAGTTCGTTAGCCCACAGGAAATAGCTGCAGAGGTTGCTCTGTTGCCGACGGAGAGCCGCTACTGGCTGCGTGAGATTGAACTCTGTGCCGACGGGGTGCCGTGGCTGGTGGCGCGCACGGTGGTCCCGGAGTCGACGCTGATTGGCCCGGAGCAGAAGCTGCAACGGTTGGGCAGCGTGCCGCTGGGTCGCTATCTGTTTGCCTCCTCAGCCCTAACCCGTGATTTTATCGACGTTGGCCAGAGCGCCGGTCTGTGGGCCCGACGTTCGCGTTTGCGCCTGTCGGGCAAACCGCTGTTGCTGACCGAACTGTTTTTACCGGCTTCCCCGCTGTACGGAAGCCTGGCAAAAGAGAATCTTTAGCGTGGAGAAAATTCAGCAAATGAGCAAACTCTCGGCTTACTGCCGTCTGATGCGTATTGATAAACCTATTGGTTCACTGCTGCTGCTATGGCCCACGCTGTGGGCGCTGTGGCTGGCAGGAATGCAGGTTCCGCCGCTTAAGGTGCTGCTGGTCTTTGTGCTGGGCGTATTCTTTATGCGTGCGGCAGGCTGCGTGGTGAATGATTTCGCCGACCGCAAAATTGACGGCCATGTTAAGCGCACCCGTGAGCGGCCGCTGCCGAGCGGTGCGGTGTCATCGCGCGAGGCGAAACTGCTGTTTACAGGCCTGGTACTCGTCTCTTTTCTGCTGGTTCTGACCATGAACAGCATGACTATCTGGCTGTCGCTGGGCGGCCTGGGTTTGGCTTGGATGTACCCATTTATGAAACGCTACACCCATCTGCCACAGGTGGTACTGGGGGCGGCGTTTGGCTGGGCGATCCCGATGGCATGGGCGGCGGTAAGTGAAAGCGTGCCGCTAACCTGCTGGCTCTTGTTCTTGGCGAATATTTGCTGGACGGTGGCTTACGATACGCAATATGCGATGGTTGACCGCGACGACGACGTGAAAATCGGCGTGAAATCGACGGCGATCCTGTTTGGGCGTTATGACAAACTGATTATTGGCCTGTTGCAGCTGGCGACAATGATCCTGCTGGCTCTGGTTGGCTGGCAGCTGGCACTGAATGGCATCTTTTACGCCACGGTTCTGGCGGCGGGGGCGTTGTTTATTTATCAGCAGAAGCTGATAGCACAGCGTCAGCGCGAACTGTGCTTTAAGGCTTTTCTGAATAACAACTGGGTAGGTTTAGTGCTGTTTATTGGCGTGGCGTTCAGTATCTGAAAAAAAGCCGCTGGAAAACCCCCGGCCCTGATCAATCGGGTCGGACCGTCTTCCCCGGTCCGACCGTCACATCCCATCACTCGTGCCCGACGGCACTCTCAATGGTCATTCTCACATCCTGTGTCACCAGGTCAGCCAGCAGCTGATAAACCTGGCCGGTACGCTCAATCTGCGCATCGTCAGAATCGCTGATATAGCCTTCATCACGCAGAGTCAACACCAGAGAGGTAAATACCGCTTTGTCGAAGAACTCCGGGGCGTTAATGCCGTGCAGCACCGACAGGCGCTGGGCCATCGTCCGACTCTCTTTCTCCAGCGTGCCACGGTTAATCGTTGGGTCAGCACTGAGGATTGAAAAAGTAATGGCGTAACGCTGCACGGTTTCGCGCACGCCAGCAGCCAGCAGTTGCAGGGTGTGGAAACGAGCGGCGCTCAGACGCAGACTCTTCTCTTCCGCGATTAACAGCCCCTGGCGCGCCATTTCGGCAACCAGTGCATCCAGTAAGTCAGGCAGCTCGTGCACCTCCCAGCGCAGGAACAGTTCGCTCTTGAGCATAGGATAAATCACGCTCATCTGACGCAGAAGTTCGCTGCGGCTCACTTCGCGGTGCTGCATCAGAATGGCGGCGATCAGCGACGGCATCACCAGCATATGGTGGATATTATTGCGGTAATAGGTCATCAACACCGCCTGCTCGCGCGGCAGGATGACGATTTCACCTATGCTGTCCTGCTCCAGTTCAAACTTATTCATGCCGAGCGCGTGTTCCAACAGCGCCTCCGGCGTCATGTCTGGCACCGTAGAGTCGGATGAATAAGGCACGTTACGCAGCAGCTGTACGTAGCAGTCAAGCTGCTCGATCAGCTTTTCACGCGTCATGGAGCGCTGGCGTGAGGCCAGCAACGCGGTAACACACAGGTTCATGGCATTTGCCGCGCCGGCGTTATTAATGCGCACCATCACCTGCTGCGCAATATCGTTAACCGCCGGGGTTAACCATGCCGGACGTTGGGATTCGATCGGATCGATGGCATCACGCCACTCTGGCACCTGCTGGTTGAGGTAGTTGACCAGCGGGAGTGGCTCGCCAAAGTTAACGTAGCCCTGACCGAGGTTACGCAGCTTGCGCAGCCCGCGTACCATCGACATAAAGCCTTCTTTCTCCTTGGTCGCTCCGCGCAGTTCTTTGGCGTAGGTTCCGACTTCCATCACATGTTCGTAACCGATGTAGATCGGTACCAGGGTGATAGGGCGATTGCCACCGCGCAACATCGCCTGAATGGTCATCGACAGGGTGCCGGTTTTCGGCTCCAGCAGACGGCCGGTACGTGAGCGCCCACCTTCAACGAAATATTCAACCGAATAACCACGGGTGAACAGCTCGCCGAGATATTCCCGGAACACCGTCGAATAGAGTTTGTTGCCCTTAAAGGTGCGGCGAATAAAGAACGCCCCGAGGCGACGGAAGATCGGCCCGGCAGGCCAAAAGTTCAGGTTAATCCCGGCGGCAATATGCGGCGGTACCAGGCCCTGATGATAAAGCACGTAAGAGAGCAGCAGATAGTCCATGTGGCTGCGATGGCAGGGCACATAAACAATTTCGTGGCCGTCCTGTGCCAGCTGACGCACGCGTTCGCCGCCGTTAACGTTGATCCCCTGGTAGAGTTTGCTCCAGGTCCAACCCATGATGCGGTCGGTAAGACGAATGGCTTCGTAAGAGAAGTCGGCAGCGACTTCCTCCATCAGCTCTATCGCATTCTGCTGCGCTTTTTCATGGGAAATCTTTTTGCTGCGCGCCTCATCTTCTACCGCTTTGGCGATGGCTTTCGACTGCAACAGTTTATTGAACAGATCCTGACGTACCGGCAGGCGTGGCCCGACCGCAGCCAGGCGCTGGCGGGCAAAGTGCATGCGCGCGACGCGCGCCAGTTTCTGGGCAATAATTTTGTCGGTGCCATGTTCAGTGGCCATGTGGCGCAGCGACACCATCGGTGAGAACCGCACAAAACTGTCACGGCCTAACCACAGCACGGCAAAGAATTTCTGGATGCCGTTCAGTACGCGCAGATGCGGCTGTTCGTTGCCCTGCACCTCGCGGCCTGGAGCGCGTCCAAACATCACCGAGACGGGTACCATCTGCACATCGAGATCCGGATGGTTGCGGTGCAGATCCAGATAGTCATGGAACAGCTTGACCGACTCCAGATTCGGCACGAAATAGGGGAAAACACGCGGGCCATCATGAATAAATACGTGGCGTGGCAGCAGATTGCCGTCGATCTCCAGCGGTTCCAGCGGATCTGGCAACTCCTGCTTGCGGCATTGCTCGCGCAGCGCAAGGAGATCGGCCTTTGAATCATAAGGCAGTACATACATAATAGGGCGTGACGTATCAAGCCCGAGTTCAGCAACCGGCTCGGCCGGAATTGCTTTACTTTTTACCAGCAATTTAACTGGTAAATTCAATAAGTTATAATATAAATTACGCCAACCTGACATAGATAATACGAAGCCTCTTGTTAGCAAAGCGACGCAAGCATACCAGAAAGCACCAGCGGAATCTGTGATGTTGCAAAACCCGCACACCTTGCCATTGACACTAAACTTTTTAAAGGACTCCGCCATTATGGCAAATAATGCCACCGGATTGACGCGAATTATTAAGGCCGCAGGGTATTCATGGAAAGGTTTGCGCGCCGCATGGCAGCATGAAGCGGCGTTTCGCCAGGAAGCCGTGGCGGTGATTATCGCCATTGTTGTTGCCGCTCTTCTTGATGTTGACGTGGTGACTCGTGTATTGCTTGTCGGTGCCGTAGTGATGGTTATCATCGTCGAAATTCTGAACAGTGCCATCGAAGCGGTCGTTGACCGCATCGGCAGTGAAATCCACCCCCTTGCCGGACGGGCAAAAGATATGGGGTCTGCCGCCGTATTGTTAACCATTCTGCTGGCGGTATTTGTCTGGATTATGCTGTTGGTGCCTCATTCGTGATGGGTCACGCAGAAATAGCAACAAGCTGAATTTCGCCCAACTTTAGGTTTTAAATATAGAAATACCTGTATATACTCACAGTCGACTGTATAAACAACCAGGGGGCGGGATGAAAGCACTAACGGCAAGGCAGCAGCAGGTTTATGACCTGATTCGCGACCACATTAATCAAACCGGTATGCCCCCGACGCGGGCAGAAATTGCCGCGCAGCTCGGTTTCCGTTCCCCGAATGCGGCTGAAGAACACCTTAAAGCGCTGGCGCGTAAAGGTGTGATTGAGATTGTGTCCGGTGCTTCACGCGGCATTCGCCTGATGATGGAAGAAGAGGGTGGCCTGCCATTGATTGGCCGGGTTGCAGCGGGTGAGCCGCTGCTGGCAGAACAACATATCGAAGGGCACTACCAGGTCGATCCCGGTTTGTTTAAGCCCGGCGCAGATTTTTTGCTGCGCGTTAGCGGTATGTCAATGAAAAACATCGGCATTATGGATGGGGATCTGCTGGCGGTACATAAAACGGAAGATGTGCGTAACGGTCAGGTTGTCGTCGCGCGTATTGATGATGAAGTCACCGTTAAGCGACTGAAAAAAAATGGCAACATGGTAGAACTGCTGCCAGAAAACCCTGAATTTCAGCCAATCGTGGTCGATCTGCGTCAGCAGACGCTGACCATCGAAGGGCTTGCCGTGGGCGTTATCCGCAACGGCAACTGGCTGTAAATATCGATTTCGAGTGAACACACGCGCTGCAGGTGCAGCGCGTGTGTTCACTGAATCTGCAAAACAAATCCAAGATATTTCGCGTTGCAGCAAGGCGCTATGTCATGCAGCCATCTGAACATGCTGTTCTGGATGAGACAGCTGGAGCAACGCACACTGCTGGCGTACCTGCGACTTAAAACACAAAGGTGTTGATGCGTTTATTATCCACGGCTGACAAAAATCTCTGGCGGCTGGCGCTGCCCATGATCCTCTCCAATATCACCGTCCCGCTGCTGGGGTTGGTCGATACCGCTGTTATTGGCCATCTCGACAGCCCTGCCTTTCTCGGCGGCGTGGCGATTGGCACTACCCTCACCAGCTTCCTGTTTATGCTGCTGCTCTTTTTACGCATGAGTACGACTGGCCTGACGGCACAGGCGTTTGGCGCTAATGATAAAACCGCACTGGCTCGCGCCTTAATGCAGCCACTTCTGCTGGCTCTGCTGGCGGGAGGGGTGTTTATCGCCTTGAAAACGACGCTTATTCCTCTGGCGTTGAGGATGATCGGCGGCAGCGAACAGGTATTACATCAGGCGGCATTATTTATGCAGGTGCGCTGGTTCAGTGCGCCTGCCACGCTGGCAAATCTGGTGCTGCTTGGCTGGCTGTTAGGCGTGCAATACGCTCGTGCTCCGGTGATCCTGATGGTGGTGGGTAATCTGGTCAACATCCTGTTGGTGCTTTGGTTTGTGATGGGTCTTAAATGGGGCGTGCAGGGCGCAGGAGCGGCGACGGCCATTGCCGAATACGTCAGTCTGATCGTTGGGCTGCTGTTGGTCAGGCGGGTGATGGCAATGCGCGGACTGTCGTTACGCAACATGTTTATGGCATGGCGTGGGGATCTGGCGCGTTTGCTGCGCCTTAACCGCGATATCATGCTGCGTTCACTGTTACTGCAAATCTGCTTTGCGACGCTGACTATTTTGGGGGCGCGCTTAGGGAGCGATGTTGTGGCGGTGAATGCGGTACTGCTGATGTTCCTCACCTTCACCGCCTACGCGCTTGATGGCTTTGCCTATGCGGTTGAAGCCTGCTCGGGGGAAGCCTTTGGAGCGAGAGATAGTAAGCAGTTACTTACTGTCTGGGGCGCCGCCTGTCGCCAGGCATTGCTGGTGGCGCTGGCATTCTCACTGCTCTATGCCGTATGTGGATCGCAGATTGTTGCACTGATGACGTCACTGGAACCGCTGCGCCAGCTGGCAGACCGCTACCTGTGGTGGCAGGTGCTTATGCCGTTAGCGGGCGTTGGCTGTTATCTGCTGGATGGCATGTTTATTGGCGCGACACGCGCCAGCGAAATGCGTAACGGCATGGCGATAGCCGCCCTGGGCTTTGCTCTGACGCTGCTCAGCGTGCCGTGGCTGGGAAATCACGGCCTGTGGCTGGCGCTAACCGTGTTTCTGCTGCTGCGCGGCATGACGCTTTGGGTGATATGGCGCAAGCACTGGCGTAACGGCAGCTGGTTTGCTCATTGACACATTTCATTACTTAGACGGAACTCTGTCTATTTTATTGATTTTAATCTCTTTTATCTTGTTATTCTCTCAGTAGCCGGTGTGTTGACTACCGCAATGCCATTTCTCTACTACAATTATCTCCGTGTCAGGTTTTTTTCCAGATAATTATCTGTTTATAAGCCGAACGATGAAGCTAACAAGCTGTTTAACCCAAGGTAGAGGATACATATTATGAATAAACACGAAGCCGGCGGTAACTGGAAGCAGTTTAAAGGTAAAGTTAAAGAGCAATGGGGCAAGCTGACCGATGATGACCTGACGGTTGTTGAAGGTAAACGCGATCAGTTAGTCGGTAAGATTCAGGAACGCTATGGCTATGAAAAGGAAAGGGCCGAGAAAGAGTTAAGCGACTGGGAAACGGCTCACGACCACCGCTGGTAACCCACCGTCCTTAACGGGTAAAAAAGCGCCCGTTCCCGGCACAAGGAGAGTGCCGTCCAGTCCCCCTCCAGTCAGATTTCGTTTATCGTCCGCGTTTTTTCGTTTGCACACTGTGATCGTGATGGCACGCATCCTGATGAATACAGGTCTCGATTTCTCCGCACGGTTGGCAAAAACCATGCGCTTCAATCACGCTGTGGCCCAGAGTAAAACCTGATTTGAGCGCCAGCGATTTCAGAATATCTTCCACTCCCTCTGCACGCTGCTCGGTGACCAGACCACAGCGATCGCATATCAGCATCGCCGATGTATGGGATGGCTGCTCAAAGTGATGACAGACTACGTAACTGTTGGTCGACTCGACGCGATGTATAAAGCCTTGCTCCAGCAGGAAATCCAGGGCGCGATAGATAGTGGGAGGCTTTGCCTGAGGCTCGGAGGCGCGCAGTAAATCCAGCAAATCGTAAGC
Organism: Erwinia piriflorinigrans CFBP 5888; assembly: GCF_001050515.1. Classification (GTDB taxonomy): domain Bacteria; phylum Pseudomonadota; class Gammaproteobacteria; order Enterobacterales; family Enterobacteriaceae; genus Erwinia; species Erwinia piriflorinigrans. The sequence continues at coordinate 336,210 of NZ_CAHS01000021.1, read as the reverse complement.
GCTAATCGCGCCGTTATGCTCGCTCATCAGACGCAAAACTTCGAGACGCTGTGGCGTCAAACGCACGCTACGTTGTTGACAGATAACTTCCGCCTGCGTCAGAATTTTTTCAGCGCTGGTCATATTTATCGTTCCTCATCAGGCCAGAATCAGGATGTTATTTTATCACGTCTGTCATAAAACGCCGAGCCTGCCAGCCGTCAGGGCCAAATTGATTTACTTCTTAATGCAGCGATCCTGAAAATGTTTTTTTCAGCAGGTTGTATCATAACTCTATGAATTTTTTATTTTTAAATAAATTTCACTGCGACTTTTTTCAGTCCTGTCGTTGAATTAATACTGCAAAATGTATTTACATGCTTTAAGTATCTTGATACTTCTTTGTACAGGGTCTGGAAATGATTGGTACTAAAAAGGCTGCCGGGAGCTTAACGGTATGCTTTATAGCAGATTATTAAAAGGAACAATGAACTAATCAGCCCACTCATCTTCACTTAATTCACAGCAATGAATTGCAGCCTTTATGGCCATTATCACGGCATTAAAACGTTGTGCAAATTTGGCATTCGCATTTTCATTTCTAAAGTGGATTAAGATTAAATGGTCAAAAAATTCAATAAGTTATTTAGGTTTTCACCGCCAGTAGTATTACCTGCACTATTATTTGTCGCACCGGGTGCGATGGCGGCCGGGAATTATTTTGATGCCCGCAACGATGCAATGGGGGGAACTGGCGTGGCCTCTTCCTCTTATGGTTCAGCGGGGCTGGCGAACCCCGCACTTCTCACCAAAGCACCACCACAGGACAATATCAGTATCATTCTGCCTGTAGCCGGAGTGCAGATGAGTGATAAAGACAAACTGATTGATAAGGTCGACGACATTGCGGATACCGTCGATCGTTACAAAAGCCTGCTGGATAACTTCACCTTCGCCGATATTCCCCGGATGCGTGCTGCCAGCGGCGACTTGGCTCATCGCCTGCGTGATATTCGCGGTGAAAAAGCCTGGGGTCAGGCCAGTGCGGCGCTCGCCATCACGGTTCCTGACGACACGCTGCCGTTTGCCTTTATCACTAAAGCTTACGGTACTGCCTATGGCACCAGTGATGTCACCCAACATGATATCGATTTGCTACAGGGCATCGCAGACGCTACGTCATTTCCCTCTTTTCAGGATGAGCTGACCTCCACAGCGCTGGGGCGGGCGGCAATCGTTTATGATATCGGTATCGCGATGGCACATGAGTTCGATATTGGCGGTCATCCGTTCTCATTAGGCGTGACGCCGAAGCTACAAAAAACGACGTTATATAATTACAGCGCCTCGGTTTACAGCTATAAAAGATCGGATCTCACTAACGAAAAATATAAAAATACGCATACCGATTTCAACCTCGATCTCGGCGCAGCAACCGATCTTGGCGACAACTGGACCTTGGGTTTGAGTGGACAGAACCTGATTGCGCACAACCTCGATACCAAAGAAGTTAACGGCTATCGGGATACTTACCAGATCCGTCCACTGGTGACCTCTGGCGTTTCCTTCCATACAGAACGTTTGACCACCGCGCTGGACGTCGATCTGACGCCAACTAAACGCTTCAAAATCCAACAGGACAGTCAGTATGCCAGTATTGGTGCCGAGTACCGCCTGATGGATTGGCTGCAATTGCGCGGCGGCTACCGTGCCGATATGAAGTCAAATGACACCAACGTGTTTACCGGCGGTGTCGGGATTTCACCCGCTAAAAAAGTGCATCTCGACCTCGCAGGAATGATAGGAAAAGACAATACCTGGGGGGCGGTCGCCCAGCTGAATTTCACTTTCTAAAGAGGGTTGTTACCGGGAGGAGGTGGCCTCCACCCGGCGCTATATCCACGCTTCCCGCCGTGTTATCATTGAGCACAATATCGTCACACCCTTTCTGATTACAGAGTCCGCGCTTTTGATAACCGAAAAATTACCCGCACACCGCTTTTCCATTGCACCGATGCTCGACTGGACCGACCGCCACTGTCGCTACTTCCATCGTCAGTTAACGCGGCAGACGCTGCTTTATACCGAAATGGTGACCACTGGGGCCATTATTCACGGCAAAGGTGATTATCTGGCATTCAGTAGCGAAGAGCATCCCGTTGCTCTCCAGCTGGGTGGCAGCGATCCGGCTGCGTTGGCGCAGTGCGCCAAACTGGCGGAACTGCGTGGCTATCAGGAAATTAACCTCAACGTGGGTTGCCCGTCAGACCGTGTGCAGAACGGTCGCTTCGGCGCTTGCCTGATGGGTGAAGCACAGCTGGTCGCGGATGGCATAAAAGCGATGCGCGATGTGACATCACTCCCGGTCACGGTGAAAACCCGTATTGGCATTGATGACCAGGACAGCTATGAATTTCTCTGCGATTTTATTCGCACGGTATCTGAACAGGGCGGTTGTGAGATGTTTATTATTCACGCCCGAAAAGCCTGGCTTTCCGGACTTAGCCCAAAAGAAAACCGTGAGATACCGCCGCTTGACTACCCGCGCGTTTACCAGCTGAAGCGCGATTTCCCACATCTGACCCTGTCCATTAACGGTGGCGTGAAGTCTCTGGCGGAAGCGAAGATCCACTTACAGCATATGGACGGCGTGATGATGGGGCGTGAGGCCTATCAAAATCCGGGTCTGCTGGCTCAGGTAGATCGCGAACTGTTCGGCTGTACGTCGCCAGAGATCGATTCGGTGGCGGTGGTTCGTTCGATGTATCCCTATATTGAGCGCGAACTGGCTAACGGGACTTATCTTGGTCATGTCACCCGGCATATGCTCGGTCTGTTCCAGGGGATCCCCGGTGCACGCCAGTGGCGTCGTTATCTGAGCGAAAATGCCCACAAAGCCGGGGCGGGGGTTGAGGTGGTGGAAAAGGCCCTGTCTCTGGTGGCTGATAAAGTGGCTACCGCTAGCTGATATAGTCAGAGCCTCACCAAATAGTAATGAAATTCACCAGGCTCACGGAATGCCTGGTGAATTCCTGCCTTTTTTATCAATGAGTTAAACTTCTGCATGTCTGGCACGCTTCTTGTAATAACCCAAACAGAAACCTTTTTTATGGAGCGTGGGGTTATGTCAGAGATTTTGTTTGTGGTTGGCTTCTTTATGATGCTGTTGATGACCGGCATCTCGCTGCTGGGCATTATTGCGGCGTTGCTGGTCGCCACACTGGTGATGTTTATCGGTGGTTTTTTTGCGATCGTGATTAAAGTGTTGCCGTGGTTAGTGATGGCGGTAGCGGCCGTCTGGCTTTATCGCGCTGTGCGCAAATCGCATACGCGAGGTAAAGACGGATTATTCCGCTAGTATCAACGGGTTGTTGGCATTTTTCGCGGGTGTTATGCGGCCCGGATCACATCATGGCAAATTGCTCACGCGATTTCGCCCTTAAACATTTTTTTTACTTATGAATTCTGGCAGGATGTTTTCGCTGAATCAAAACGTATTCATAGCCACTGCCCCTACAACCAGTGCGAAAAAAAAAGAAAAACAACAGGGCCTCTTTCAGGAGGCTCTGATTGTTTCTGTCTTACGGGATCAGCAGGCTGGAACCCTGGGTGCCGCGACCTTCCAGAACCTGATGTGCTCGTTGCGCGTCCGCCAGTGCAAACTTCTGTGCAGCGGGAACCTCCACCCTAATCGCCCCACTGGCTACCAGCGAGAACAGCTCATTACTGGCCTGCGCCAGCGCCTCACGCGTGGTGATATAGCCGTTTAGCGACGGGCGGGTGACGTACAGCGACCCTTTTTGGTTAAGAATGCCGAGATTGACGCCGGTCACCGGGCCAGATGAGTTGCCGAAGCTGACCATCAATCCGCGTCGTTGCAGGCAGTCGAGCGAGGCCTCCCAGGTGTCTTTGCCTACCGAGTCATACACCACGCGCAGCTTTTTCCCCTGGGTCAGCGCACTGACGCGTTCGGCAATATTCTCTTCGCGGTAGTTGATGGTGGCCCAGGCTCCGGCATTTTCAGCCAGCCGGGCTTTTTCGACAGAGCCCACCGTGCCAATCAGATGGGCGCCGAGCGCCTTTGCCCACTGGCAGGCAATCAGGCCGACGCCGCCGGCAGCCGCATGAAACAGGAATATTTCATCCGGCTTTACGACATAGGTCTGACGCAGCAAATAATGCACCGTCAGCCCCTTGAGGAAGGAAGCGGCCGCCTGTTCGAATGAGATGGCATCCGGCAGCAACGCCAGCTTATCCACCGGTACGTTGTGCACCTCGCTATAAGCCCCGAGCGGCGACTGAGCGTACACCACGCGATCGCCCGGCTTTACCGCGCTCACGCCCGCGCCGATGCGCGTCACCACCCCCCCAGCCGCTTCTGTGCCCAATCCTGCGGGCAGCGCCGCCGGGTACAGCCCGCTACGCACGTAGGTATCAATGTAGTTGATGCCGATTGCTTTATTCTCAACCTGCACTTCACCTGGGGCCGGATCGACGGGATCGAAACTGACCAGCTGCATGACTTCGGGCGCGCCGTGCTGGCTGATTTGTATACGTTTTGCCATCTTCACTCCTGGGATTACGCCGTAATGCGAAGGAGGACGCCAGCCCTGCAAACGGGTATACTGGCGCGTCCCCCCACAAGATTTTTGGTATCACATCACTATGGCAGGAAATAAACCCACCAACAAATCCTACGAAAACCGCGAGCCGCGTGACCGTCAGATGGAAGGCCTCAAGCTGCCCCCGCATTCGCTGGAAGCAGAACAGTCGGTGTTGGGCGGTTTAATGCTGGATAACGAACGCTGGGATAACGTTTCGGAGCGCGTAGTGGCGAAGGATTTCTTCAGCCGCCCGCACCGGATGATCTTTGCGGAAATGCAGCGCCTGCTGGAACAGAGTAAGCCGATCGATCTGATCACCCTGTCCGAATCGATGGAAACCAAAGGTGAACTGAGCATGGTTGGCGGTTTCGCCTACCTGGCAGAGTTATCAAAAAATACGCCAAGTGCGGCTAATATCGGCGCTTATGCGGATATTGTGCGCGAACGCGCCGTGGTGCGTGAGATGATCGCCGTGGCAAACGAGATCGCTGACGCCGGATACGATCCGCAGGGGCGCAGCAGTGAAGATCTGCTCGATCTTGCCGAATCACGCGTGTTCCAGATTGCCGAAAACCGCGCCAATAAAGATGAAGGGCCGAAGAGCGTCGATGAGATCCTTGAAGCCACCATCTCGCGTATTGAATCGCTTTATCAGACGCCGCACGACGGCGTGACGGGTGTCGATACCGGCTATCATGATCTGAACAAGAAAACCGCTGGTTTGCAGCGTTCGGATTTGATCATTGTCGCCGCGCGCCCATCGATGGGTAAAACCACTTTCGCCATGAACCTGTGCGAAAACGCGGCGATGCTACAGGACAAACCGGTGCTGATCTTCAGCCTTGAGATGCCCGGCGAGCAGATCATGATGCGTATGCTGGCATCGCTGTCACGCGTCGATCAGACCCGCATCCGTACCGGTCAGCTTGACGACGAGGACTGGGCGCGTATTTCCAGCACCATGGGTATCCTGCTGGAGAAGAAGAACATGTTTATCGATGACTCTTCCGGCCTGACGCCGACCGAAGTGCGTTCGCGCGCGCGGCGCATTTTCCGTGAACACGGTGGGTTGAGCATGATTATGATCGACTACCTACAGCTGATGCGCGTTCCTGCACTGTCTGATAACCGTACGCTTGAAATCGCCGAGATCTCGCGCTCGCTGAAGGCGCTGGCAAAAGAGCTACAGGTGCCGGTGGTGGCGCTGTCGCAGCTTAACCGCTCGTTGGAACAACGTGCCGATAAGCGCCCGGTTAACTCAGATCTGCGTGAATCTGGCTCTATCGAGCAGGATGCTGACCTCATCATGTTTATCTACCGTGACGAGGTTTACCACGAAAACAGCGACCTGAAAGGTGTGGCGGAGATCATCCTCGGTAAACAGCGTAACGGCCCAATCGGCACCGTGCGCCTGACCTTTAACGGCCAGTGGTCACGTTTCGATAATTACGCTGGCCCGCAGTACGACGACGAATAACCCCCCTGTGTGTGGGTTGACCGCAAACGACAGGTCGACCCGGCACAATCCTGACTCCCTGGGCAAGTCAGGCATCCCCCTCTACAGGGCATCAGCAATCAGTGTTGGACAACCCGATCAAAAATGCGTTTATCTGTCATCAATAACTTCTCTCCAACCGGTGTGGATTGACGATGACACAGATTGATGATTTCGACCTTAAATTACTGACGTTACTTGAAGGGAATGGTCGCCTGACCAACCAGGAACTGAGCGACATTGTTGGGCTGTCGGCCTCGCAGTGTTCGCGCCGTCGCATCAACCTGGAACAGGCTGGGCTGATCCTCGGCTATCATGCGCGGCTGTCGCCCGATGCGGTGGGGCTGGGAATGATCGGGCTGATCGAAGTGCGCCTGATTAACCACACGGAGGAATACGTTGAGAGTTTTCACCGTATGGTGGCAGAGCAGTCGGCGATTGTCGACGCCTATAAAACCACGGGTGATGCCGACTATCTGCTGAAAGTGGCGGTGGCCGATTTAGCCGGACTGAGCGCATTAATCAGCCAGCTGGTGGCGGGTCATCAGAGCGTTGCCCATGTGAAAACCTCTGTCGTGCTCAGCCGCCTGAAAGAAAACGGGCTGATGTCCGCCGGTGGCGCGCTTCTGCGCTGAATGAGTGCAGTAGCGCCCCCGTTTTGTGCCTGGCTGGGAGGATCGATGCGGGAATTGTGCATCGGGCAAGGGTTTTCTGCGCGTTATGATGAGGTAATTCTAAAAATGTGCACAAAATTAGTCGAGAAAGTGCATTTTACTCAATGAGTTACTATTATCGCGCCTTCAAGTCTCCATGATCCCCTATGATTCGGTGCGATTTTTGCTAATTAACTGGCTGTGTATTCAATAGCTTCCGGAAATAAGCGAATACCCCTGCGACACAGAAGCAGAGGGGAAGCGTCACAAACCAACCAGGGATCAAGATCATGGACAACATAGTACAACCGCTAAAAATTCCCCACACGTCGCTTGAAGATGTGCTGGCTATCATCTTTGGCACACTGCTGGTGTCATTCGGTATCACGCTGCTGAAACAGGCTGGCGCGCTGACTGGAGGGACCGCAGGCATCGCTTTCCTGATCGGCTATTTGGGCAAGGTTCCATTTGGCCTCGCTTTTTTCCTGATCAATCTTCCATTCTACTGGTTGGCGATCAAACGCATGGGCATTGCCTTTACGCTGAAAACGTTCTCTTCCGTTGCGCTGGTGTCTCTGTTTAGCCAACTGCACCCATTATTTATTCATTTTTCCGATCTGGATCCTTTTTATGCGACACTTTTTGGAAATGTGATGATGGGTGTTGGGTTTATAGTGTTATTCCGCCACAAGGCCAGTCTTGGCGGCATCAATATTCTGGCGTTATGGCTTCAGGATCGTTACGGTATTCGCGCCGGTAAACTGCAAATGGCGGTGGATACATGCATCGTGATGGCTTCACTGTTTGTCGTATCGCATGAGATGCTTGCGGCGTCGATTATCGGTGCCGTGGTGCTGAACCTGATCATTGCGATGAACCATCGGCCCGGTCGCTACTTCGTCTAGCCCGGCAGATGTCAGCGCGATGCCGTGCTGGCCTCGTATGCATAACTAAATTATTTAATGGAGACTTGCACCGTGTTTCAAAACGTTGATGCCTATGCTGGCGATCCGATCCTCTCCCTGATGGAGGCTTTCAAGCAGGACGACCGTGCGCATAAGGTGAATCTGAGCATCGGCCTGTATTACGACCAACATGGTGTGATCCCTCAGATGCAGGCTGTCGCTGCTGCTGAAGCGCTGATTAATGCCCAGCCGCCGGGCGCATCACTCTATCTGCCGATGGAGGGCCTGCCGTCTTACCGTAATGCGGTGACCCCGCTGCTGTTTGGCGCAGATAATCCGCTGCTGAAAGCTGGGCATATCACTACGATCCAGACGCTGGGTGGCTCCGGTGCGCTGAAAGTGGGGGCTGACTTCCTGAAATGTTATTTCCCTCAATCCCAGGTATGGGTGAGTGACCCGACATGGGAAAATCACGTTGCGATCTTTAGCGGTGCCGGTTTTACCGTAAATACCTATCCGTGGTATGACGCGGAGACCCAGGGGGTGAAATTTGATGCACTGCTGGAAAAACTGAACGATCTGCCGCCACAAAGCATCGTGCTGCTACATCCGTGCTGCCACAACCCGACCGGGGCCGATCTCACCAATGCGCAGTGGGACGACGTCACCGCAGTGCTGAAAACCCGTGAGCTGATCCCCTTCCTCGACATCGCTTATCAGGGCTTTGGTGCCGGCATGGAAGAGGATGCTTACGCCATTCGGGCGATAACCGCAGCGGGCCTGCCTGCATTGGTCAGTAACTCCTTCTCTAAAATTTTCTCGTTGTATGGTGAGCGCGTCGGCGGCCTGTCTGTTGTCTGTCACGATGGCGATGAGGCTGCTCGCGTACTCGGCCAGCTGAAAGCCACCGTGCGCCGTAACTACTCAAGCCCGCCAAACTTTGGTGCACAGGTGGTATCCCGCGTGCTGAATAATCCTGAACTTAAAGCCAGCTGGTTGGCCGAAGTGGAGGGGATGCGCGCGCGTATTCTGGAAATGCGCCATGTGCTGGTGGATGCGCTAAGCCAGGCCGTGCCGGGTAAAAACTTTGAGTATCTGCTGAAGCAGCGCGGTATGTTCAGTTACACCGGCCTGAATCCGGCACAGGTAGATCGCCTGCGTGAAGAATTTGCCGTCTACCTGATTGCAAGTGGCCGTGTGTGCATGGCAGGGCTTAACCGTAATAACGTTTATCAAGTGGCGGAAGCTTTCGCTGCCGTCATTTAATGACTGCTGGCCGGGATGACCCGGCCAGCAGGTGTTCTCATTTTTATCTTTTCAGGTTTACCTTTTCGCCACTTACTGCACACTTAAAGAAACGATTAAGTTCAGGAGCAGCACAATGTGGTATCAACAAACACTCACTCTCAACGCAAAAACGCGAGGCTTTCATCTGGTGACCGACGAAATCGTTGGTGAATTGCGGCGACTGGCTGACGTCCAGACAGGACTGTTACACCTGCTGCTGCAACATACTTCTGCCTCATTAACGTTGAACGAAAACTGTGACCCGACGGTGCGCAGCGATATGGAGCAGCATTTTCTGCGTGCGGTGCCGGAAAACGCGGCGTATCAGCATGATTATGAAGGGGCGGATGATATGCCTGCGCATATCAAATCCTCACTGTTGGGCACGTCGCTGATGCTACCCGTCAGTCGTGGCCGTCTGGTGCTCGGTACCTGGCAGGGCATCTGGCTGGGTGAGCATCGTATCCACGGCGGTGACAGGCGCATTATTGCCACGCTACAGGGAGATGATTAATTATGGGGTATCTGAAATGATGCGCGACCAACATAGCGAGGTACGGCCGAGCGCACATTTAAATCCGTCGGCTGGGACACCGTGCTGCTGAATGGTTCGCTAAAGGATGAGCAGATTGACTATCTGGTCGATGCGTGTTTGCAACAGGTGCAGAGCTAAACGAATGTGGTCGTTAAGACTGGAGCGGGAGAGCCGTTTTACCGACCCTCCCGTGTTATGCTTTTTCGTACATTGCTGGCGCGCTTCGCAGCGAAAGTCGCCGTTATAAGGCGTTCATCCCTGAGGTGTCATGCTGTAAGCATGAGCTGTTACCTCGAAATGATATGAGGCCTTTGCATATTGTCAACGATGGTTTTGTCTATCCCAGAGCCGTTGCCTTTCCAGTAATGAGGTTGCTCAATCAGGTAAATAAAGTTTTTACCGTAATAGTTAACGTGTGCTTCTATATCATAGGAACCCTCGTCACCTGTCCAGCAATCCTGGACAATTTTTAACTCACCGAATTTACTGCTAGCGTCTGAATAAGCAGTAAGTCTATTCGGCAATTTAGTCGGTTGGACCCACCCTGGTGTTTTTTTGCCGGTGAGCCGCAGCGCCCCGGTAAGCCCCATTGGTGATACTAAAGTACGACCACCAAAATTTATCTCAACGCGATTAATGTCGGCATAAACCCAATGTTGAGTGCCTGCGGGTCCCGCGATTGCTCGGCACGAAGATTCCCTTCCTCTGTTTGAGTGCGCGGTAAGAACAGAAGTCACTTTGAAACTTTTCCATATTTCAATGGGTTCCATGTTTTTTACGCTTATTCCCGCTGATTTTTCTGTGTCAGTGAGAGTGCCATATCCTTGAGACATCAGTTCTACATGCAGTTTTTCATTCCAGAAGTGAGGTTTAGGCTCGAATGTGGTCGTTATACTTCCTGTAGGGGAATTCACTGTTTTCTGCGCCAAACTTTTTCCGCTACTGTCTTTGAGAGCAACCACGACGAATTTCGCTTTGCTAAATTCATCTGAACTATCAGTACTCCAGGTGACAGAAAGCTTGTCATCGGTAAACACAGGCGTCCATACCCCCTTATCTGCCATCACACCTTTGCTGATATAGGTGACAGTACCCATGCTCACGAGGGGTTTGCTGTAAATCGAGACATCGTAATAGTTTGAACTGGCAGAATAATAGTCACTGGCAGCAACGCTGAGCGTGAGTCGCGTTTTACCCTTACTGACTTTGCCCAGCAGGTTTCCTGCGCTGGATATGTTCAGTACGTTTTTATCGGCAGAGTTCCATGTGATAACGGCATCTGACGGAACCGTATTTTCGGGTAATTGCAGTGTGAAGGTTTCTTCATCCGTTGTCTTTATTGCAGCCTCTTTAAAGCTGAGGACGACGGTTCCTTTATCCAGCTGGTAGGCGACTTCAACAGAATTGGCCTTAAATTGGTCTGTCTCCGGTGTACTTACCGTTAAGCGGGTACTACCGGGTTTTACGGCCTGTAATTCGCCACTATCTGCCACCGTCACGACCTCGATATTTTTACTGGTATAGGTCGCTTTCAGGATGTTATCTGCGTCGGCATTGCCGAATTTTGACGCGATGCTCCAGACCTTACCATCTGCCCACTTGGCCGTAATCGGACCGCCATCCCCTGCTTGCAGTTGCGGATCTGCCTTGTCAATCTCCAGCTGATAACTTGCTTCTGCCGGATGGTACTGGTCATTCCCTGACGTTTTCACCGTGATGGTCGTTTGACCCGATTTCAGCAAAGTCACCTTACCGACTTCATTCACCGTGGCTACGCTGTTATCCGAACTTGACCACTGCTGTTCAACGCCCTCAGGCATACCACTCACCGCCTGCGAGGCACTGAAGTCTTTGGTCCAGGTCACGTTTTGCTGTGAAGTCGCAAAGTTCAGGTCCGGTGTGATGCTCTCGTCAGTTATCGTTAGCAGCGTTTGCGGCTGACTGAAAGGTTTACCGTTGACGTTTACTGACAGCATGGCCTTACCGGGTTTGCTGGCGGTGACCTCCATGCGGTAGTGGCCTGGCTTATCGGCAATTTCCTCTGCGTGACTGATTTTGACCGAGCTGTTATCGCTTTGTCCGTGGACCTTGTTACCGGGCAGCGTATTGCCGTTTTTATCCCGTAGGATCAGCGTCAGCGTGGCCGATCCTTTCCCGGAGGCAATAACGGAGGGCTCCAGAGTCAGTTCAGAGCGATTTTCATCCGGAGCATCAGCGCTGAACGGCACATCCGGTGCGGCTGTTTTCTCACCCGACGGCAAGGTCAGGCTAACTTTTGCCAAACCGGGCTCCGTGCGGGTCAGGTCAACAGCGACAGTGCCAGTTTCGTCGGTACTGGTGGTTTGTGCACTTAAAGCGCTGCCTTGATTGGCCGCCCAGTTTACCGGGATACCTGCTCCTTTAGGATTACCCTGCTTATCTGTCAACAAGGCAGTGTAGGTCACTTTTTCTCCCACGATGGCAGAAGTCGGCGTGGCGATGATAGGATCTTGCACCAGGATCACATCATCGATCGCCGTCACCTCTATGCTGACCGGTGCAAAACGAACGTTTCGCGCTGAAGGAATGAGGGTGAAGGATTCCGGCTGCGTGCCGGCCGTTACGGTAGCAGTGAATTCACCGGCTGCGCGGCGGGTGAATGGCGTTATTTCTGTGAGGCTGGTGGTGCGCAGTTTCGATTCGCGCAGCACGCCGATCTCACTTTCTGCAACATCAATCGGTTTGCCATCACGATCGTTAATCTTGAGAACCAGCTGCTGCTGCATTTGACCATCCGCCTGGAAGGTAATCTTTTGCGGAGCCACAGGACTCATGCTGGCATCAATGACATCCTGCTGTGCTAATACGACCTGGGTATGGGATCTGGCAGAAACGTTTCCTTTTTTATCCACCGCGACACCGCTTATCGTCCAGGTGTTAGCGGCTTGTTCCCCGGACTGATATGGTGGCAGTATCACGCTCCAGCCACCCGCATCATCACGTTGCAGTATTCCCCCAGCGGCCAGCAGTGACGATGCTGACCAGTCGATGCGATCCAAGCCATATTTGCTGTCGACCGATACGCTTAACGACTTCTGTTCCCCGGCCTGGCCGACCACCCGTGTTGCCGTATGCAGTTGTATCAACTCTTGTTTGCGGTATTGCAGCACCATGTGGTTATTGCGCTCGACCAGGTCGTAACGGCTACCTGACAGGCTGCGCATTGAGGCAACCTCCTGCGGATTCATCTGCTGCTGCCAGGACACGCCCGGTCGATAAGTCAAATCCAGGCTAAGCCGCGAGTCGTTTTTGCCGGACTGTCCCTGGCGATGCTCAGCGCCCAGCGTTAGCAGAGGAATGGGAGTGAAGTTCACGCCTGCCGCGATGGCGTGGGGATTATTCTGGCGGTTTTCTTTGCCGAACAGAGCAACGTCCTTGCCGTAATACTGCTCAAATGTCAGCTTACCCCCCAGCTGCGGCAGCCCTGGAAACCAGGCCTGTGCACGCACATCCCAGCCGTTGGCCGGACGCTCCTGATAGTCTGTCAGATCCGGCGAATCTCGCCAGTCGCTAAGGCGCAGGTAACCATTGGCGGACAGCTTGAGGAAATCGCGCCAGTACTCCACGCCCGCCCCCAAGCGCGAGTGGGTGCGGGAGAGATCATAGTCACCGAAGATATTACTGCCCAGCATATACGAGGGGGTAAAGTATCGTGTCCCGAAGCCGAGGTTAGCTTGGGTGCGGTCATCGGTGCGGTGCAGGCTGCCCTGCGTGAAGAAAAGCCGATCTTTTTGCTCGTAAAAAGGGATAAGCAGGTCAAGTTGAGAGTTTTTCAGCGAAAAATGCTCGCCGGTATCCAACTGAACGCGCGCAGTGCCGAATTGGTTTAGCCACTGCTGAACCTGTCCGCTAGCTTCGGCGCTTACCTGACCGCGAGCCAAGGATAAAGCCGTCTCCCCGTTTGGGTTATTTGCCAGAAAGGCCCCCGCCCGGGAGGCCATATTGGCTGCTTTACGCGTCTCTGCATCGTCTTGTAAGGCTGATGTGGTCGGTTTTTTCTTATCTCCGATTGCAACGGGCACATCCAGTTCGTCTCCGGGTTGGAGGTGATTAAAACCGTGCGCAAAGGTACGCAGCCGGTTAAGCTGGCGCAGTGCTTCAGGGGTCGTATGATATTTTTTTGCCACCGATGCTGTGGTTTCACCGGCTGATAGCGTGTATATCTGCGTCTCTGGCGACTTCTGCGATGTCGCCTTTTTCTGCTTATTCTGCTTATGCACGATTTCGGGCAATGGGGAATCGGGGCCGCCCGCTATCGCTGGCGTGAAAGCCAGAGATAGCGGAAAAGCGCACTGAACACCAATATTTAGCCAGGCAAATAGTTTTATTCGAGATGAGATGTGTTGCTGGTGTATTATTTTCACAAAATAACTCCATAGAAAGACCACCGTCAGGTGGCAAGTTAATGCTGACAGGCTCAGTTAATTATTCGGATGCCTTTTATTCGTAGAAAATAAAAAGAGTTTATTTTCGTTTGTGTCTAAAATATCGTTTTTTATCTTTCATACGTAATCGTTAGTTATCTCTGTGCGATTCGGTTACTGGATAACATGGGAGATTGCACATTTGAGGAAAAAGCGCCCATCGACTGGTTGTGTTAAGTTTTAACTACTTGTTCTTCGTAAGAAAGAGAAGGGCTAATTTTTCTCATACGGAGAGTCATCTGGCAGTTTGCTAAGGCTAAGGATGAATAAGACAGGAGAAAAAAAGTGCAGGCATAATGATCTGCTGCCTGTTTTATTATGAAAAACAGCATCACACTCAACCTGAATATCATCACGGAATGGATTTCTTTAGCAGTAATATATGACGTTGAGAATAATGTTTTTTTGCTATCAAAGTTATATAGAGTGAGTTTATTTTTTATAAAATCAACATAGGTGCTACGACTTAATAAAGAGGGTTTTCTTATCCCAACCGTCTCTGTAGAGCCAAAAATAAAGACATTGGATTGAGTATCACAAAAAGCAGTTCCATCTCTCATAGAGCTTCATCCTTGGATAGTTTTTTTATTCTTTAATCCACGAAATTCAAGGTAATTATTTAATTTCAGGCAGCGAGTACTCAGTTTTTCCGACTTAAAAAAATCACCCTATGGGTGCTGGTCAGATTTTCTGAAGTACCAAATATCTTTGTTGCCGAACGGCCAATATTGCTGACAGGTGACTTTATTGTTCACCGAGTGCAATTGTACATAAAACAGGTAATTCGTCAAAACCGTTAAAACAGAGACTATTAATAGGTTTTGCGAATCAAAATAATGTCTATCGATCGGAGGAGTCGTGTTTAATTTGTCATGCCTGATAAATAAAATTCTTAAATTTCATAGGGTAATTATGATTATAAAAGTCTAAGTACTATTATTAGAATACAGAACTCATTTAGACGGGAAAAATCAAAGGAAATTATTTGTTACAATTAATGCGGGGAAGGAGAAGTGATTAAATCGTGACTATTTTTTTTGGCTTCGATGTCCATCATGGTAAATTTGTTAGACTGTTTTATATTTTCAAATTTTATACCCCCCCTCATTTTTCTGCTGCGCAAACGGATGCGAAAAAAATAATACTCTTCAATTTTATTTAGAAATTAAACTCATTTACCCTGTTAATCACTGTTTTTTATTGAAGTGCGTTATTAATACCTGATTCGGCATTGGTAAAGCAGAGAAATGCTCGCTGTTTTTGAGAGGTAAAGGCGAGGTTTTATTGAATGGCTGGGGAGGGGCTTGGCACATTTTGTAGGGAGGGAATGCAGGTGGGGAGTGGTATGTCCGCCTGGCTCTGGCTATGATCAGTCGGAAGGGTTGGTGACTTCGTAATGAGATAAACTGTAAAATCATCCAGATAAACCCACCCTGGCGTTCATTTTTTTCCAGAATGGGTTCGCAGCGCCCCTGTCTCAGGGGCGGTTTATTTGTGGATTAGGCGCGTAGGGAGTCAATATCGATCACGAAACGATACTTAACGTCGCTTTTTAGCATACGCTCGTAGGCATCGTTAATCTGGTCAATTTTAATCATCTCAATATCGGAGGTGATGTTGTGCTTACCGCAGAAATCCAACATCTCCTGCGTCTCTTTGATCCCACCGATCAGTGAACCCGCAACGCTACGACGTTTAAAGACCAGGTTGAACACCTGTGGTGACGGATGGTCATGTTCAGGGACGCCAACCAGCGTCATGGTGCCATCCCGGCGCAGCAGTGTAATAAACGGGTTCAGGTCGTGCGGAGCGGCAACGGTATTCAGAATGAAGTCAAAACTATTGGCATGTTGCGCCATCTGGTCGGCATCTTTAGAGATCACGACCTCGTCTGCACCCAGGCGTTTGCCATCGTCAATTTTTGACGGTGAGGTCGTGAACAGTACGACGTGTGCGCCCATCGCATGTGCAATTTTCACGCCCATATGGCCGAGGCCGCCGAGGCCGACGATACCGACTTTTTTACCCGGGCCGACGCCCCAGTGATGCAGTGGAGAGAAGGTGGTGATGCCTGCGCACAGCAGTGGGGCAGTACCCGCCGGATCGAGGTTAGTCGGTACACGCAGTACAAAGTCCTCATGCACGACCACCTGAGTCGCGTAGCCGCCGAAGGTGATATCGCCGCTGATGCGATCCTGACCATTATAAGTGCCGACAAAGCCTTCTTCGCAGTACTGTTCAAGGTCTTCCTGACAGCTGTCGCAGGTACGACAGGAGTCAACCATACAGCCAACGCCCACCAGATCGCCGACTTGATACTTATGGCCATGTGCGCCGACCGCAGTGACACGGCCCACAATTTCATGGCCAGGCACCACTGGGAAGACGGTGTTGTGCCATTCGTTACGCGCCTGGTGCAGGTCTGAGTGGCAGACGCCGCAATACAGTACTTCAATCTGCACATCATGTTCGCGCAGTTCGCGCGGCTGATAATTAAAAGGAGCCAGCGGAGATTTTGCGTCCTTGGCAGCATAAGCGTGCGTAATATTCATGGGTGTCTCCAGTTATTGATGATGTGGCGCAGTGGCCATCATTGCCGGAACGGGCAGGCGAATGCATCCCTTTTCCGCACAATGGCAAAGACTAAGCATAGTCAGGGAATGGGGATCGGAGTATGTCCAAAACTCGCTAAATTTTGCCTGATCCTGCAAGAATGCGTGCTAAAGGTCATAAAAGAGGGATAAACAGCGGGAAAAACTCTTTACGAAAAAACAGGCCGGGCATTGCCCGACCGCGTGAGAGCATACCGCTACAAGGCTGGCCCTGTAGCGATGGTGTTAGTTAGCCAGCAGAGGCTTCAGAAAGCGTGCGGTGTGTGAACGTTCACACTGCGCAACGGTTTCCGGCGTCCCCGACACGAGGATCTCTCCGCCACCGCTGCCGCCCTCCGGGCCGAGGTCGACAATCCAGTCAGCAGTTTTGATCACGTCAAGGTTGTGTTCAATGACCACAATGCTGTTGCCCTGGTCGCGTAACTGGTGAAGGACTGCCAGCAGCTGCTGGATATCCGCAAAATGCAGACCAGTTGTGGGTTCATCCAGAATGTACAGCGTCTGTCCGGTACCCCGTTTTGACAGTTCACGCGCCAGCTTCACGCGTTGCGCTTCACCGCCGGACAGCGTGGTAGCTGACTGACCAAGACGAATATAAGACAGGCCCACATCCATAAGGGTTTGTAGCTTACGTGCCAGCGCCGGGACGGCATCAAAAAACTCACGTCCTTCTTCAATCGTCATTTCCAGCACTTCGTGAATGTTCTTTCCCTTATATTTTACTTCCAGCGTTTCACGGTTATAGCGCTTGCCCTTGCACTGATCGCAGGGGACGTAGATATCCGGCAGGAAGTGCATCTCTACCTTGATCACGCCATCTCCCTGACAGGCTTCACACCGCCCGCCACGCACGTTGAAGCTAAAACGTCCGGGCGTATAGCCGCGAGTACGTGATTCCGGCACGCCGGCAAACAACTCACGTACCGGGGTGAATATGCCGGTATAGGTCGCCGGGTTGGATCGCGGGGTACGACCAATAGGACTTTGATCAATATCGATGACCTTATCGAAGTGCTCCATTCCGGCGATCGCGCGATATGGTGCCGCTTCGGCAATCGTCGCGCCGTTCAGCTGGCGCTGGGCAATCGGGAACAAGGTATCATTGATCAGCGTTGACTTACCGGACCCCGAAACGCCGGTAATACAGGTGAACAGCCCGACCGGCAGCGTCAGGGTAACATCCTTCAGATTGTTGCCGCTGGCACCGCTAAGTTTCAATATCTTCGCCGGATCGCCCTTCACCCGCTCTTTGGGGATGGAAATGCCGCGCTTGCCGCTGAGGAACTGCCCGGTCAGAGACTCTTCGACAGCCATAATGTCGTCGACCGTACCTTCAGCCACAATCTGACCGCCATGCACCCCGGCACCGGGACCGATATCAATAACGTGGTCAGCGGCGCGAATGGCATCTTCATCGTGCTCTACCACGATCACGGTATTACCGAGATTGCGCAAGTGGACGAGGGTTTCCAGCAGGCGCTCGTTGTCACGCTGATGCAAACCAATGGAAGGTTCATCCAGCACGTACATCACGCCGACCAAACCCGCGCCGATCTGGCTGGCCAGGCGGATACGTTGTGCTTCACCGCCGGATAGCGTCTCCGCAGAGCGCGACATTGACAGATAGTTGAGGCCCACGTTAACGAGGAATTTCAGGCGGTCGCCGATCTCTTTCAGCACTTTTTCGGCGATTTTAGCGCGTTGACCGCTCAGCTTCATATTCTGGAAGAACGCCATTGCATGGCCGATGCTCATATCCGAAATGGTCGGCAGCGTGGTGTTCTCCACAAAGACGTGACGCGCTTCACGGCGCAGGCGCGTGCCATGACAGCTGGTACAGGAGCGGTTGCTGATGTATTTCGCCAGCTCTTCGCGCACCGCAGAGGATTCGGTCTCTTTGTAGCGGCGCTCCATATTGTGCAGCACACCTTCAAACGGGTGGCGGCGAACGGAGGTATCGCCACGGTCATTAACGTATTTGAATTCGATATTTTCTTTGCCAGAACCGTACAGGATCACCTTGCGTGAGCGATCGTCAAGGCTGTTAAACGGTGCTTCAATATCAAATTCCAAATGTTCTGCCAGCGAGCGCAGCATCTGGAAATAGTAGAAGTTACGACGATCCCAGCCGCGAATAGCGCCGCCAGATAGCGATAACTCGGGATTCTGCACGACGCGGTCGGGATCAAAATACTGCTGTACTCCCAGCCCGTCACAGGTAGGGCAGGCACCGGCCGGGTTGTTAAAGGAGAACAGGCGTGGTTCCAGCTCGTTCATACTGTAACCACAAATTGGGCAGGCGAAGTTGGCCGAGAACAGCAGCTCTTCAGCGTTGGTATCGTCCATATCGGCGACCACGGCGCTGCCGCCGGAGAGTTCCAGCGCGGTTTCAAACGATTCAGCCAGACGCTGCGTCAGATCGTCACGCACCTTGAAGCGATCGACCACGACCTCGATAGTATGTTTTTTCTGCAATTCCAGCTTCGGAGGATCTGACAAATCGCAGACTTCGCCGTCAATACGTGCGCGGATATATCCCTGGCTGGCAAGGTTTTCCAGCGTTTTGCTGTGCTCGCCCTTGCGGTCTTTCACAATAGGGGCCAGCAGCATCAGACGGCGTCCTTCCGGCTGTAAAAGCACGTTATCCACCATCTGGCTGACGGTTTGTGCCGCCAGCGTGACGTCGTGATCCGGGCAGCGTGGTTCGCCCACGCGGGCAAACAGCAGGCGCAGGTAATCATGAATTTCGGTGATGGTCCCGACGGTAGAACGCGGGTTATGTGATGTGGATTTCTGCTCAATCGAAATCGCCGGTGACAGCCCTTCGATATGGTCGACGTCCGGCTTTTCCATTAGCGAAAGAAACTGACGCGCATAGGCAGAAAGCGACTCAACGTAGCGTCGTTGTCCTTCAGCATAAAGCGTGTCAAACGCCAGCGACGATTTGCCTGAACCTGACAGCCCGGTGACAACGATCAGCTTATCGCGCGGAATGGTCAGGTTAATGTTTTTCAAATTGTGGGTGCGGGCACCCCGTACTTCGATGTTTTCCATTCACAATCCCCGGATTAGCATAAACCTCACCATGCCAGGCTGGCACGGCCAGAAAGAAACGAATTAGTATGGCACAAAAAAACCTGAATGGATAACCAGTGTTTTGGCCGCAGGTGCTATGCCGGTAGACAACCTTTGCGATGCTCATTCCATCACTGCCTGCAATGAAGCGAGTAAAATAACAACTTTGCGATGGCAGCCTGAAACTGCGCCGTCATAGCGTGTCTTTATCACAAGTCACATGATAGAATTTTGCACGTATACTTTAAGAAGAACATTAATCGGAGACAGCATCATGGCCAGCAGAGGCGTAAACAAAGTAATTTTAGTGGGAAATCTGGGGCAGGATCCGGAAGTCCGCTACATGCCGAATGGCGGCGCCGTTGCCAACATCACACTGGCCACGTCCGAAAGCTGGCGTGATAAGCAGACCGGTGAAACCAAAGAAAAAACCGAATGGCACCGTGTGGTCTTGTTCGGCAAGCTGGCTGAAGTGGCCGGTGAGTACCTGCGCAAAGGTTCTCAGGTTTATATTGAAGGCGCACTGCAAACCCGTAAATGGACTGACCAGGCTGGCGTTGAAAAGTACACCACTGAAGTTGTCGTTAACGTGGGTGGCACCATGCAGATGTTGGGCGGGAAAGGCCAGGGCGGCGGTGCACCGGCCGGTGGTCAGAGCGGCGGCAACAATAATGGCTGGGGCCAGCCACAGCAGCCACAGGGCGGCAATCAGTTTAGCGGCGGCACACAGCAGGCACGTCCGCAGCAGCAGCCACAGCAGAACAGCGCGCCAGCAAATAATGAGCCGCCAATCGACTTTGACGACGATATTCCGTTCTGACGTTTCCCTATAATTATTGAGTAAAGAATAAATCATAAGCCTCCGATTTATCGGAGGCTTTTTTAATTAAATAAACTACAGGATAAATACCTTTCAGCGATCGCGATAAGCGCCATTTTCCGGTGTGCGTTTTGTCCTGGTCCCATTAATATATTTATGCGAAAAATTTTCGCCCTGCTCACTGTCTTCGCTCTTGTTGGGCGCAGGGGCATCTTTGAGCGATCTCCTTTTCTGGCTGTTTATAAAAGTTTTTCCAGATAATTTCACACTTGTCCTGACCCGGCTGGAGTAAAAAGAAAAAAAAGAGTCTTTCCTTTTACGATTATTTTTGTATTGATACCAATAATCCAAAATAACTATTGTTATCTTGCTTTTTAATTGATCGAATGGATAATTATTGAAACTGACATTAAGTTTCGCTTGTGAAAATGGATTTTCAATTTGATAGCTGAACCATTACGTTTATTACGGTTGACGATCGTTATTCCCGTATTTAACGGCATTTTACTCATTTTTTCTCTTTCCTCCGTGGCTGCGTTGATATCCGAAAGTGATATTTTGCAGGGGGTTATCCTCGACACGCAGGAAAAGCAGCGTCAACAGATGCGCGAGCGTCTCTTACAACAGCAAAACGCCCCGGAAAGCGATGTGCGTCCAGCACGCCCTGAAGTGACATTGCCTGATTATCCCGTCAACGAACGTTCTTGCGTTACCATCAATACGCTGCGCCTGGAGGGGGATTCCGCCGCCCGCTTTCAATGGGCGCTGGATGCCGCCGAAGAGGAGAAAGGTCTTTGCCTGGACGGCGAACATATCCTGCTGATGATTAATAAGATACAGAACGCGGTTCTCGCCAGAGGCTATGTCACAACCCGAGCGATCGCGCAGGAACAGGATCTGACTAAAGGGGGACTGACGTTGACCCTGCTGCCCGGCCGTATTGGCGATATCCAGTTTGAGGATGCGATCGGCTGGCGTGCGCGGCTGTGGAATGCGATCCCGGTCTCGCCGGGTGAAATTCTCAATCTGCGGGCGATTGAACAAGGTCTGGAGAATTTCAACCGCGTACCCAGCGCCACTGCCGATATCCACATTGTGCCAGGCCAGCAGGATGCGACCAGCGATCTGTCTGTAAGTTGGAAAGAGAGCCGCCCGGTGCGGCTTAACCTGGGGCTGGACGACAGCGGTTCTGAGAGCACCGGCCGTTATCTCGGCTCCGCCACGCTGGCGGTGGATGCGCCCTTAGCTCAAAACGATCTGTTCTATGCCAACATCGGTAAGGATCTGTTGCAGCCCGGCCCGTTCGGTAATCGCTCTCATACCCTGAATTACTTCTTTCCCGTTGGCTACTGGGGTTTTTCCGCCAACTACAACCACTACACCTATTACCAGAATATCGCCAACGCCAGCGAGGTGCTGACCTATCGGGGCAAGAGTGACAATGTACAGTTCACGTTGTCCCGCCTGCTGTTTCGCAATCAGCAGCACAAAACCACGCTCAGTATGCGCGTATGGCGGCGTCACTCTACTAATGCAGTCAATGATATAGATATTGAACAGCAGCGGCGACGTACCGCCGGCTGGGAACTGGGCCTCAGTCAGCGCAGCTACCTGGGTTCCGCTTCGCTGGAAGCGGGTTTGAACTGGCGGCGAGGTACCGCCGCATTAGGCGCTCTCCGGGCGCCTGAAGAGGATACGCACAGCGGTAGCGCTCGTAGCGGCGTTGCGCTGGGTAATATCAGCCTGAATCAGCCCTTCACCCTGAACGACCAGCCCTGGCGTTATTTCACCAGCCTGCGCGGGCAGTGGAGTCTTTATGCGCTGACGCCACAGGATCGCATGGCGATCGCCGGGCGTTACACGGTACGTGGGTTTGACGGGGAACAGATGCTGTCCGGTGAAATGGGGATACTCTGGCGTAACGAGCTGGCATGGGATGTGTTGGCTCGCGGGCATGAGATTTACGCCGCTGTTGATTACGGGCGTGTTGATGGTGCGGGCACCCGCTATCTGGCCGGACATCAGCTGACAGGCAGTGCATTAGGCGTACGCGGCGCGCTGTGGGACCGTCTCCGCTATGAGCTGTTTACCGGTACGCCACTGGCTAAGCCACGGTCATTCCACACTTCATCTGCTGTCTTAGGCTTCAGCATCAATATGGAAATTTGACGCTCCCTACTTGTTCAACGCCTGGCGCTTAAAACTGAAATAACAGCCCTCTTTCAAGGATGAACATCATGACTAAACACCGTTACCGTTTTATCTTTAGCCGCGCTGGCAAAGCGCGGCGGGGAGTGGCTAAACGGTCACCCGGGCGCATTAATCAACGAGGGCAGTACGGTAATATTCGCGAACCGCGCTCGTTAATGACGGTTCGCAGCCTGGTGCGGTTACTGGCGCTGTTTACCGGCCCGGCAGCGGCCGATGGCATTGTGACGGACGGAGCGGCGACACCCGGCCAGCGTCCGCAGGTGATCACCACCCATAATGGCGTGCCGCAGGTCAATATCACCGCCCCCAATCAGGCTGGCGTATCACATAACCAGTACCAGCAGTTCGACGTTGGTCAGAAAGGGATCGTTCTCAATAACTCAGCCGTGACGACGTCAACCCGGTTGGTCGGGATGGTGCAGGGCAACCCCAATCTCAATTCCACTCCGGCAAAAGTGATTCTCAATGAGGTTAACAGCCCTGATCCGAGCCAGCTGCGCGGTTTTATTGAGGTTGCAGGGAAGCGTGCGCAGGTGATTGTCGCCAATCCTGCGGGGATTGTGTGTAGCGGTTGCGGCACGATTAATGCCGGGCGTATGACGTTGACAACCGGCAAGCCGCAGCTGAAAGCCGATGGCGGTCTGGCAGGCCACGCGGTTGAGCGCGGCGTGATACGTATTGAAGGCGATGGATTGAATGGCGACGCACGCCATGACACCGAATATGTCGATGTGCTGGCGCGTGCGGTGGAGGTGAATGCCGGGATCTGGGCGCAAAAAGAGCTTACCGTGGTGGCAGGGCGCAATCATGTCAGTGCTGACGGTCAGCGCATTATCGCCCAAGCTGCTGACGGCAAGTCACCCGAGCTGGCGATAGACATGGGACAGATGGGCGGCATGTACAGCGGCCATATCCGCATGGTCGGTACCGAAGCCGGGGTGGGGGTTCGCAATCAGGGCGGGCGTTTGCAGGCGGGCAAAACGCTAAGCGTTGGCAGTGAAGGGAAACTTGTCTGGCAATCCGCAGACCTGGAGGGGGTGACCCAGGCAGGCGGAGAGATTAGCTTTGCCGCCCGGGACGATGTCGAACATCACGGCAAGTTGCACAGCGGCAGCAGGTTGTCTGTTGTAAGCCGCACCGGTGCGCTGAAACAGTCCGGTACGCTGTCGGCGGCAGGTGACGTACAACTCAAGGGCAATCGCGGTATTCACAGTCGCGGGCATTTGCTGTCCGGCAGCGATGCTAACGACCAGCTGATAGATACAGCAGATTTGACCCTGACCAGCATGGAGGATATTCGTGTCAACGGCAGCTTGTTGAGTCGCAAAGACGTGAATCTGAGCGGCCGCCGGATTGATATCAGTCAGAGCCAGCTGGTGGCTGATCGGGCGATGATTAGCGCACAGTCTGGCGGTGTGGTGCTGCGCCAGGCGAAGGTGAACAGCCGAAAACTTGGCATTAAGACAACGGGCAATGTCGAGGCGCAGCAGGCGCAGATCACCGCCAATCAGTGGGATATTCATGCGAACAGGCTGTTCAACCAGAACGCCATCTGGTCTCAACAAGGTAGTGGAAAGAGCCGTTTCGCGCTGCATGGCGCGCTGGATAATCGTGACGCCGAGCTGGGCAGCAACGGCGATCTGACGCTTGACGTCGGCAGTCTGGCTAACCAGTACGGCAGCGTCTATAGCCGGTTAGCACTGAATCTGACCGTTGGCGGCGATATTCATAACGCTCGCGGAGAGCTGCTGTCGGGGGCTCTGTTGAACATCAATGTCGGGGGGGCCGTTAATAACGGCTCCGGCATCATCAACGGCGGGCAGCTGCAAATCGCCACGCAGCACGTCAATAACGTGCAGGGACAGCTGATCGGTCAGGGCGATCTGAACCTTTCCACCCGGCAGGGACTGGACAATCGCGCGGGTGAAATCAGTGCACAGCGACTCGATCTGACCACGCACTATTTTGCCAATACGCAGGGCAGCGTCATTGCTCTCCAGGGATTGAACCTGTACGCCGTTAAGGCGCTGGACAATGCGCAAGGGCTGCTGGCTGCCGGTGAGGCCATGAATATACGCACCCGAGGCGAAGTGAATAACCGTGGCGGTACGATACAGGGAGGAAGCGCGACGACACTTGTCGCACGGGCCATAGACAATGATCAAGGCAGGCTACTGTCCGGCAAGCGGCTGATGCTTCGTGCCTCGGAGGCGGCAGATAATCATAGCGGCGCAATCAGCGGCGAAAGGCTGGAACTGACCGCACAGCGGTTGGGTAATCTGCTGGGCAAAATCATTGCGCTACGGGAACTCAACCTGACAATAAAACTGGCGCTGGACAACACAAAGGGTCTGCTTGAGGCCGGTGAGGCGTTGGTTGTGCGTACCGATGGCGACTGGGAGAACCGTGGCGGAGCCGCGCAGGGCGGCAGCCAGGTCAATGCGGCAGCCCGTCGCTTCAACAACGACGGTGGCAGGTTGCAATCAGGTGGCGAAATGATCCTGAACAGCATTGGCGATGTCAGTAATCAGGGTGGAAAGATCACGGCGCAGCAGGGTCTGAGTTGGCAGGGCGGGACGACCAGCAGGCTGGATAATGACGGCGGCTCGCTGCAAAGCGCAGGCGACCTCTCCTTGCAGGGCAAGGAGTTGACCAACCGCCAGCGCGGCATGGTGTCAAGCCAGCAGGCGCTTTCGTTACGGTTGGCAGGCGACTGGAATAACCAAGGGGGAACGCTGACCGGGAATGGCCGTACCGTGGTGCACGCCGCCGATCTGCATAATGCACAGGGGGTCGTTAATACGCTCGACAGCCTGGAAATGGACTTCACCGCCGGGCTGGATAACGGCAGCGGCCGAATTTTTAGCAAACGCTCACAGAGGCTGCATGCGCCACATATCTTCAATATGCAGGGACGAATTGGCAGTCAAGGTGGCTGGGACGCCGTCAGTGACGACATCAACAATCGCGAGGGCCGAATCCAAAGCCTGGAGGATGCGGCGATCACGGCAACCGTACTGGATAACGCCAACGGCGTGGTGCAGTCTGCCGGGGGTTTGGATCTCCACATCGTGTCAGACACCGATAATCGCAGTGGAAAATTGAGCGCCACGGGGCCGCTGAACCTGAAAGGTTCAGCCAGGGAGCCCTTTAGCGGCAATCTGGATAATCGGGATGGGCAGCTACTGTCCGGCGGCAGGCTCACCGTGGCTGCCCAGAGGGCAGATAACCAGCTGGGCGGTCTGTTCTACAGTCAGAAGGCGATGCGGCTGGACTTGAAGCAGGCGCTGGACAACCGCCACGGCAGAGTGCAGAGCGGGGAAGGATTACAGCTTAACGCGCAGTCGCTGCTCAATACCGCTGGAGCCGTGGACAGCCGACAGCAACTCAGGCTGGGCATTATGGGGTTACTGGATAACGACAGGGGAGCCATACGCAGCAACGGCAACCAGCACATCGCCGCAGAGCAGGTGGCTAACCGTTGGGGAGTCTTCAGCAGCTACGATGGGCTAAGCCTGGCGGCTGCGCAGTTGGACAACGCGGACGGCAGGCTGAACAGTAAGGGCGTCGGCGTTTATCGTGCCGGATCGCTAGATAATCAGCGAGATAAGCTGCACAGCGGCGATACGCTGACGCTCAATGCGACCAGGCTGAATAACCGGGCCGGCCAGCTGGTCTCCACCCGAATGTTTGCGCTCAATGTGGCACAGTTCGATAACAGCGGTCAGGCCGGGTTCGATATTCAGGCCAACGGCGATTTGCACATTCATTCTGACACTTTACGCGCCGGTTCGGCGCTGGCTCTGCTGAATCAGGGTGGGCTGGTGCAGAGTGGAGAAACGTTGAGCCTTAATGCTCGCACGCTGGATAACCAGGGCGGTACATTGCATAGTCAGCACTGTTTGAACCTGTCAGTGGCGGGGGTGCTCACCCATCGTGATGGTGTGTTGCTTTATCGCGGTGGTGACCAGCACCTCGGCAGCAACGATCTGCTTGAAAACCGCACAAGCTTTATGGCTGCGAAGGGAGATATTCCGCTGGAAGTCCACCGTCTGGATAGCCTGCCTGAAGAACAGGAGAGTGCACATGACGTCGAAGGAAACGATGATAAATGGCAGCGATACAATAACTACTTGCGTCCCTGGGGTTCGGTGGTCAATACAGGCAGAGGCACGCTGGAAGCGACCACCCGTCAGCTGACGTTCCGCGATGACGCCGCTGCGCAAAACGATCGCTACGGCACTCTGCTGGCGATCGATGCCAGCAGCAAGCGTGTTCAGGTGCGGGTAAAGGATACCGGGGGGCAGCTCAGGGATCTGTGGATCAATTATCTGGCGCTGAAGCCCGGTGTGAACGGCGGTTACGCCATCACATTCTATGAAATGCGCGGCGGGAAACGGAAAGTTCCCACCCCCTGGCACCATCATTTCCGAGGTGAGCGCGATATGGGGCGAAGTGATTAATCGGGTCTTTAGCATGATATCGACGGCTAGCCGGAGCACACTACCCCTGGCAGCGGGCTTGAACGGGAAGCGAGGTGATTTTTCGAGGGGCATTCGCGGAACGTTTGCCTGCATAAGGGGCTGTCCACCCCTAATCTACGATAAACGATGACTAAAAATAGTCACAAAGTAGAGGGGGAAGGTGGATTAGCCGGCTAAATTCAATACAATCACTGGCGTACCAGAAGGCATGATAGATAAGGGGATGAAGACGTGAGTTATCCGGAGTGGTTTGCATGAAAAAGTGGTTGCTGATGCTGGTGACAGCGATCGTCGCCTTTGGGGCGCCGGCGGCGGAGCATAATAACGATCCTCAGAGCACCAGTCTGGCCTTTTACAACTGGTATCTGACGGCGCTGAGTAAAGAAGAAAGTCCGATCGATGAACACGATCCGCTGTTAAATGAGTATGTCACCCAGCGGTTGCTGCAAAAAATTAACCTGCTGATTAAAAGCCCGGACGGCATGGATGACGACTATTTTCTACAGGATCAGGACTACAGTGATGGCTGGGTCAATAACGTCAGCGTCAGCAGTTTTACCTATAGCGGTAAGCGGGCGGCAGGTGATGTCACGCTCGGGCGCGATCCCAGCGACAGGCAGCATCTGCTGGTGACGCTGGTCCACGAGCGCGATGGCTGGAAAATCGACGAAGTCCAGCCGGAATCCTCTGAACAATAGTTCCCGTTAGTGAAAACGTGTGAACTGCTGGCGCAGATCCTCCAGCAGTTCATAACGGCGGCGATACTCAGCACGTTTCTTACTGGGGATCTCCTCCATTGTCTTCTGAGCGAACTCCAGCGGCAGTTGCCACAGCTGGCGTGACACCTTTTCAGCGTTCAGCGACTGCCAGAATTCATCATAGCTGGCGAGGAATACGGCGCGCTTTTTGTAGCGGTAGCGGAGGCTGTAATAGGTGTGCCCACAATTACTGACCGCCTGAATAGCACCGATCCCCGTCGCACGCGCCAGCAGTGAAACCATCTCTAACAGCACACGTTTAGGAAACAGCCCATAACAGGAACGGGTCGCCAGGCGGATCGTTTCGTGAGGCGTTTCGCTGTGTGCGCCCTGCATTCCACCAATAAGTAATACCCGCTGTCCGTCACGCTGAATAACCGAAAACGTCACTATCGCCAACAGCGTATCATTACAGCTGAGGGACATATTGACTTCGCCTTCGCGTTCACATCGACCGTTACAGGCAAGAGTCACCTTGAAATGCGTATCGTCCTTACCGCTGAAACTAACAAGTTCAGTTTGCTGCGGCGACAGCATGGCCTGACGTAATGCGTGACGGGAAAGCTGCTGCAAAAACGCGTAATGCTGGCCTAAAGCCTGCGCGCGCTGGCAGGAGGATAACCCCAGGTAAAGATAAGGTCGGTGTATTTTACCGGGCAGCGTGGCCTGAATATTCAGCGCATGACGCATTTCCGGCAGCACCGCCAACTGATGCAGGTGGCGCATGCTGGCCCGTGGAAACACCAGCGAGCGTAGCAAAAATTTGGCCCGATAAGTGGGGGAATGCCACAACGTGTCGGGAGTGATTCTTCCTGTAACCAGGGCTAAGTACAGCGTAAATCCGCTTTCGCTGCGTGGGTTTAATAGTGCTTCAGACATGGTTTTAATGAGAAACTAAAAGTAAATGAGGAGGGGTTTATTGGAACATGGTGGAGATAAATGGTGCCGCAACGCCTGTGGAACACTGCGCGCTACATCAAATCTATTGGCGTTTCGTTTAATTTTGATATTTCGTGCTTATTCTGGTGCCTGGCCACGGTCTGCTCGGCACGCTAGCGGTGGCGATTTCATTCAGCGTGAATGTGTCACACACAAGGGATGAAGGGCGACTGGGCTGGAGTCAATTATTTCCGACATTGCTGGCTATGAGGGCTGGCTGGTGGGCGTCATCCCTTCGTTTTTGCATCCCCGCGGGGCGACTTGTCAAGCCTGGGTGAAATGCGTTAAGGCCCCTATTCGTGCTGTGCTTCGTGCGTAAATGCCACCCGTAAATCAAATTTACGATTTAAAGAGCAGCTGAAGATACGGATACCGACGGCATCGCCTATCGCTAAAAATAAGTAACATGAGCTCTAATGCCTACTAACGACAGGGTTATTGGCTTAAATGGTAAGTATGATTAATACTTATTTCGAGGTGATCAGGCTTATCGGCCACCGCTTTACGTGTGAAGTACCGTAACAACGCAGCGTTGAAAAATAGTTAAGTTATGGCGATGCTGATGGCGGCACGTTTACCCGGGTGAAAAAGATAAACGCGCGCTGAACCTGTTGATGCTATTGATTTTTCGGTGGTGCAGTCAGGTAACGGAGCCAGGTGCTAAACCAGTCATCGGCAATTTTCCGCAACGAAGGGCGATCGGGAATGTTCAATCAGCCATAAGAATATTTTTATTTGATCGGTTTACACATCGACATACTGGCATTGATACCACGATCAGTTTTCACCATTGTTAGGATAGTGGTAAACACTGCGGCTGATATCCAGCAAGCGACAGCTGCGGCGTGTACCTATTTGATAGATATTCTGGAGAAAATTAACCGCCTGCCGCTTATCTTTAGTGGTGAAAAAGTGCTTGAGCACGCTTTGTAGCATCTCTTTGTCTGATGAGAGAGCCCGTAACTCACGTTCAATATTATGCAGTTTTTCCTCCAGGTCTTTCATTTTTCGTCCATTTTCTGAAGAAAGCCCGGCATACTTCTTTTTCCAGCTATACAAGGTCGCCGCAGAAATTTTTAATGTGTCACAGATATCTTTTACGCTCGTGCCGTTTTCAGAAGCTTTAATGGCGCTGGTGATTTGCTCTTCGGTATATCGAGACTTTCTCATAAATGTCATTACCTTTCTTAACAATACGGGGGTAAGAATGACTACATTAATAGGTGGATCTGTTTTTTCAGATATTATCGAGACCTGAATAATCAGTTGATTAGGTTGTCATGTCTTACGTTAGGGGATTATGAGTAAAATAACATTATGGGATTCATCCGAAATTTATAGAAATAGTTTTGATGGCTTTTGATATTGCTGTCTTTTGCTATAACTTTCTCTCATATCAGTTGGTAAAAAAGGAAGAATTAGGAAAACTCCAGCGGGAAGCTAAAAAAAAATGTGCTAACTTCAATGTCGTTCTCATGAGTTAAGTGAAAACCATAAGTGACTATCATCGCACGGGATAACTGCGGATGATGGGCATGAAATTATCTTTCGATTAGAAAATAGTCTTCTTCGGCGGTGAGGGGCAGTCCTGTTAAAATTCGTGCTCCGGGGGGAAGACAGCTCTCGTTACTCACTTTACGTCAGAGTTTAAGTCAGCGTTGATTCAGTTGTGGACACGGAAGTATTGGTGGTGCTTTAAAACAGGAAACACAAAGGATGCTTCAATGAAATACAGTGCGATGTTGAATGCCGCATGGATGATGAGCGAGAAAATAGCATCGATTTTCGGCGTGATTTTTGTTACCTCATTCGTGGCCAAATCTTTCGGTCCTGACATATTTGGGAAAGTAGCCATTACCGTATCCCTTTTTTCCATTGTTCAGACTGTCGCTATTTTTGGTACTGAGACTATTCTCTTTAAAACAATGAGTGATTGTCAGAAAAAAGGGATGCGGCTGATGAACTCAGTGAAATCATTGCGCATGGTGTTATTGCTCATACTTTCAGTGCCTGCTCTGCTATATATTTGGCTGATGATGGGTGCTGATTTTATCGTGTTTGCCGTGGCTGCTTTTTTTTCTACTCTTTTTGTCACGCAGGATATTTTCAGCGTCTATAACAATGTGCACCTTAATTCGCGCTTAAATACCATCGCCAACGTCACAGGCCTGATAGTCAGCTTTGTTATCAGCTTTAGCATTGCCTGGTATAAACTCAGTCCGGTATGGTTGTCGCTATCGATGATTGTCGCCAGCTTATTGCCATACTTGATTAAGCGCAGGTGCTTTTACCGGACTCACGCTCTGAGCTTCACTTCACGTCGCAAGAATCACTCTTATCTGCGCTATCTGATACGTTCTGGTTTGCCTTTGGCGATCTCCAGCATATTTATTTCTATTCAGGTGAAAATGGTACAGTTCTTTCTGACAGGATTAGGCTCGACTCATGAACTGGGACTGTTTAACGCCGCGAGCACCGTGGCGGCTTCATGGATCTTTATTCCGTTGGCCATTATTACATCAGGTTTCTCTGATATTTTCAGAGCAAAACCGCATATGGCGATAAAGCTGGCCTCACGACTTTATGGTTATGTGGTGATAGTTTCTCTCCTGATGCTTGCTGTGATTGCGCTAGTGGGGCACCGCATCATTAACGTCCTTTACGGGCCAGCCTATGCATCCTCGACAGATCTGATGACGTTGTTGTCGTTGGCAACCTGCTTTTCGGCACTGGGGACGATAGCCTGGCGCTATATAGTAAAAGAGGGTGGTTTAAATTATTTACTGAAAAAAAACATCCTGTTGGCGATCGTTGGGCTATTGATGTCTTACTGCTTTGTTTTCTTCTGGGGATTAAAGGGGGCTGCCTGGAGTGTATTAATGACTGAACTGTTTTCCCTGACGATAATGAATTATTTTTTTAAGAATGGGATTATTTTAAAAATACACATTTCATCACTCAACTACAAAACCTACAGATGAGTTAGAGCATGTTAAATTTCAAAGCGGAAATGAGAAAAGGGTGTATATACCTGCTCAAAAAGATGCCTTGGTTTTACCAGGATAAGATTTTTTATTTCAAAACGTTCAAGAAAATACCCAATATACGAAAGCCAAAGCTGTTCAATGAGAAAGTTCTTTATCGAAAATATATCAAGGATGATCATATGCGTTATGCCAACTTATCGGATAAGTTGCTGGTGAGAGAATATATCGCTTGCACCATCGGCGAAGAATATTTGATCCCATTAATTCATCACTCCGACGACCCGATGACGTTGCTGTGTCTGGGGAGCCTTAAAAATACCGTGATCAAGCCTAACCACGGTTCCGGAATGGTCGAGATCGTGCTGGAGGATCTCGACCGTATTCAGACACTGCGCCTGATTGAACGTTGTCGTGCGTGGCTGAAAAAAGATTTTTCTCACCATGCGCGTGAGATCCATTACCGCTATATCAAACCGCGAATTCTGGTGGAACAGTACGTTGGTGACGGTGCATCTGCCGCAGTTGACTATAAATTTCATATGTTTAACAAGAAAAATGGTCATTTCGAGTACGTATTGCAGGTCATCTATAACCGGGAGGGGAGCTCCGGGCTATCAATGAACTTCTATGTTAACAACCTGCAACACTGCTTTTATAAAATCCGTGACACCGGTTTTGAGATTAGCGGTGAAAGGAAAATACTTGAGCGCGCTTTGTTTCTTAGCCAACGGCTGGCGGCTGAATTCGACTATGTTCGCGTTGACTGGTATATCCATGAAGAACATATCTATTTTGGCGAGCTAACGTTTACCCCGGGAGCCGGGATGGTCACCGGGCTGGATAATGGGCTGAATCAGATGATGGGAGATATGTGGTTGCAGGACCGCAAGGAGTAGGAAAACGCAGATGTGCCGACATGACGTAAAGCAGCGTCGTGTCCTGCCGGAGAGTGGGTTAGCCCTGCGGATGGCGAGTGCTATGGCAGCGCCCAGCCAAGAGGCGTCTGGCTTATGACGTCGACAAACGCTTCTTTGCTACGGCCCCCAGAAGTCGCGCAGGGCGTACTGGCAGCGTGATGGTTCAGTTGCAGGTCGGGCAGGCTTTGTTATTTGGCTGCCGGGTCAGGCTATTGACCGAGTAGTCACTACAGTCAAAATTCCAGCTGCTGCGTTGTAACCTCTGGCGGCGCATGGTGTTACGGTAATCTGTTGGCGTTTGCGAAAACTGACGACGAAATACCCGGGAGAAGGTCTGCTGCGAGTCATAGCCATACTGCATGGCGATATCAAATACCGGACGTTGGCTCTGGCGCAGCGCTTCGGCAGCCAGCGTCAAACGGCGTTCCCGTATATACCCACCCAGCGTTTGTTTTGTGACGGTGCGGAACATGCGCTGTAGATGCCACTTCGAGTAGCCCGATTTTGCCGCTACTTCATCTATCGACAGGGTTTTACCCAGATTGTTGTCGATCCAGTTGGTCAGGGTGTT
The DNA here is from genome assembly GCF_001050515.1 of Erwinia piriflorinigrans CFBP 5888. Lineage (GTDB taxonomy): Bacteria > Pseudomonadota > Gammaproteobacteria > Enterobacterales > Enterobacteriaceae > Erwinia > Erwinia piriflorinigrans. The sequence continues at coordinate 302,915 of NZ_CAHS01000021.1, read as the reverse complement.
GATGATGTCGTCATGCATACACTTTTCTCCCAGGTCTCTAGCGAAAACGGATTGATCCCTCTCGCAGTCTCGATGGTCGGTGAGTATAATTCCTCAAGTTAACTTGAGGTAAAGTGCTAAATGAAAAAAAGTCCCCACAATCCTAATAAGCGCGAACTGACCCCAGGCGATGTGGCGCAGCGCTGCGGTGTGGCGGTATCAACGCTGCATTTCTATGAAAGCAAAGGATTAATCAGCAGCCATCGTAATGCGGGCAACCAGCGGCGCTATACCCGTGACGTGTTGCGCCGCGTCGCGGTGATTAAAATTGCCCAGCGTATCGGCATTCCACTCGCCACTATTAGCGATAGCCTGATGCAGTATTCTCCCGGTAAGCGCATGACCACCAGAGAGTGGGCGGTGCTGTCACAGCAGTGGCGCGATGAGCTGGATCGGCGCATTGAAACGCTGACCCACCTAAGAGACGATCTCGACGGCTGTATCGGCTGCGGTTGCCTGTCAATGGAGGATTGCCCGCTGCGGAATCCTGACGACCGCCTGAGTGAACAGGGGACAGGGGCAATACTGCTGGATGTGAAAAGCGTCTGAACTCCTATACTGATGGTTTGTTTGCCCATATTAAGGAGTGATGATGATCACCGTGCACCATCTGAACAATTCACGTTCGCAGCGCGTACTTTGGCTGCTGGAAGAGCTGGAAGTGCCGTACCAGATCAAACGCTATCAGCGTGAGGCCAGCATGTTAGCTCCTGAAGATCTGAAAAAAGTCCATCCGTTGGGCAAATCCCCGGTGATTACCGATGAAAATCGTGTTGTTGCCGAATCCGGGGCGATTCTGGAGTATCTGGAAGCGCAATATGACACCGAGCATCGGCTGAAACTTTTTGACGATGAAGAGGTAATACAATCGCGTTACTGGCTGCACTATGCCGAAGGTTCGTTGATGCCGCTGCTGGTGATGAAGCTGATCTTTAGCCGTATGGGCAAAGCACCGGTGCCGTGGCTGTTGCGACCGATAGGCAGCGCCTTTGGTAAAGGGGTGCAGAAAGGCTACATCGATCCCCAGCTGGCTACACATCGCCAGTTTATCGAGCAGCATTTGGCCAGCCATGAGTGGTTTGCCGGCAGTCGATTCAGCATTGCCGACGTGCAGATGAGCTTTCCCTTACAGGCGTTTTCCGCCCGTGGTGGTGCTGCCGACAGCCCGGCGATCCAGGCCTGGCTGGAGAAGGTGCAACAGCGTGCGGCCTGGCAGCGAGCGCTGGATAAAGGCGGAGAGATTAATCTCTCCTAAAAGGTTTCCCAGCCACTGACGGAAAATGCTTCGCCCCCTTCCTTACCGCGTAGCGGTCATAAGAAAATCCTTGCAGAGTACCGGGGCTTTTCCCGGTAATCTGTTAACGCTGACGGCAGATGCGGGCGTATGCCCAGAGAATGTCATTTAAGCGTGGACAGGTGTTGAAAATGCGACATAAAACACTGGATAATCGTTTGCCTGCAAAAACTCGTCATCTTGCAAACCTCAGTTCTGTTGGCGGCACATCGCCCCAGCCACAGTTCTGGCTTAGCGTTAACCTGCGGCAACAATAATGCGTAATGTTGAATACGCGTTTTTATGCGTGAAATAGAAAACGTTTGCCTTTAATCCGGTGACGCCTCGACGTGAGGAATGTGTCCCGTGAATATTGCGCCAGGGATGCAAACGTCTATCGCTGCGGGTCTGCCGCGATACCACGCCGCTATAATTCATAAGAAAGCTCAGAGGATTACTATGTCTACTCCTTCTCAACCCGCCAGCGGCTCTTTAGACGCCTGGTTTAAAATTTCTGCACGTGGCAGTAGCGTGCGCCAGGAAGTGATTGCTGGCCTGACTACTTTTCTGGCGATGGTCTATTCCGTGATCGTCGTACCCTCGATGTTGGGTAAAGCAGGATTTCCGCCAGCCGCAGTCTTTGTCGCGACCTGCCTGGTTGCCGGTTTTGGTTCTCTGTTGATGGGGCTGTGGGCCAATCTGCCGATGGCGATTGGCTGTGCGCTGTCACTGACGGCGTTTACCGCCTTCAGTCTGGTACTGGGCCAGCATATTAGTTTGCCGGTGGCGCTGGGAGCCGTTTTCCTGATGGGGGTGTTGTTTACCCTGATCTCCGCGACCGGTATTCGCGCCTGGATTTTGCGTAATCTGCCGATGGGTGTCGCCCACGGCACTGGCGTGGGCATTGGGCTTTTTCTCCTGCTGATCGCGGCAGATGGTGTTGGCCTGGTGATAAAAAATCCTGGGCCGGGTCTGCCGGTGGCATTAGGCCACTTTCCCTCTTTCCCGATCGTGATGACGTTGCTGGGCCTGGCGGTGATTTTTGGATTGGAAAAGCTGCGCGTTCCCGGCGGTATTTTGCTGACCATCATTGCGATTTCAATCATCGGGCTGATCTTTGATCCCGCCGTGCGCTATCAGGGGCTGTTTTCGATGCCCAGTCTGAGTGATGCGCAGGGCAACTCCCTGGTGTTGAGCCTCGATATTCTCGGCGCGCTGAAGCCCGCAGTGCTGCCAAGCGTCTTGGCCCTGGTGATGACGGCAGTGTTTGACGCCACCGGAACGATCCGCGCCGTGGCGGGCCAGGCCAATCTGTTAGATAAAAACAACCAAATTATTAGCGGCGGAAAGGCGCTGACCAGCGACTCACTGAGCAGTATTTTCTCTGGCCTGGTGGGCGCGGCTCCTGCTGCGGTGTATATCGAGTCGGCGGCGGGTACGGCAGCGGGCGGCAAAACCGGTCTGACGGCGGTGGTGGTCGGCGTGCTATTCCTGCTGATTCTGTTCCTGTCACCCCTGGCCTACCTGGTTCCGGGTTATGCCACCGCACCCGCGCTGATGTACGTAGGGCTGTTGATGCTGAGCAACGTCTCTAAAATTGACTTTAACGACTTTGTTGATGCGATGTCTGGCCTGCTGGCAGCGGTATTTATCGTGCTGACCTGCAATATCGTTACCGGGATTATGCTTGGTTTCGGATCGCTGATCGTTGGCCGTATTGTTGCTGGCGAGTGGCGCAAGTTGAATGTCGGCACCCTGATCATTGGTATCGCCCTGGTGGCATTTTATGCCGGTGGATGGGCTATCTGATGCAGCTTGGGGTCGCAACTTGCGGCCCCGGCTTCAGATGCTGCTGAATTTTCCCTCTTAACGCACTTCCTGTTTTTAACACCCGATGAATTTGTTTTACTATCGGGTAGGCATGACCATCGCCATGTCCGTATTGTCTGAATCCCACTGGAAGACGTATAAGAAAGGAAAACATGGAAATCTTCTTTACCATCCTCATCCTGACACTGGTCGTCTCGCTGTCAGGCGTGGCCGCACGAATCATTCCCTTTCAAATTCCCCTACCGCTGGTGCAAATTGCGATGGGAGCGCTGCTTGCCTGGCCAACGTTTGGCCTGCACGTTGACTTTGATCCGAATCTATTTTTAGTCCTGTTTATTCCACCGTTGCTGTTTGCCGATGGCTGGAAAACGCCAACCAGCGAGTTTTTGCACCACGGGCGAGAGATCCTCGGGCTGGCGCTGATGCTGGTGCTGATCACCGTGGTCGGCATTGGCTATCTGATTTATTGGTTGGTGCCGGGTATTCCGCTGTTGCCAGCTTTTGCCCTGGCTGCCGTGCTCTCCCCGACCGATGCCGTGGCGCTCTCCGGTATTGTGGGTGAAGGGCGTATCCCGAAAAAAATCATGGCTATTTTGCAGGGCGAAGCGCTGATGAACGACGCTTCCGGTCTGGTATCGATGAAATTCGCCGTGGCGGTGACGATGGGAACGATGGTGTTTACCGTCTCGGGCGCAACGCTGGAATTTCTTAAGGTGGCCATTGGCGGCCTGCTGGCGGGTATCGCCATCTGCTGGCTGTATGGTAAATCACTGCGCCTGTTCAGCCGCTGGAGCGGTGATGACCCGGCAACGCAGACGGTGCTGCTGCTGCTGCTGCCGTTTGCGTCTTATCTGATCGCTGAACATATTGGCGTCTCCGGTATTCTCGCGGCGGTGGCGGCGGGTATGACTATCTCGCGTTCCGGTATTATCCGCCAGGCTCCGCTGGCCATGCGACTGCGTGCTAACAGCGTTTGGCAGATGCTGGAATTTGTCTTTAACGGCATGGTATTCCTGATGCTGGGCCTACAGCTGCCGGGCATTCTTGAAGTCTCCTTAAATCAGGCGAATGCCGATCCGAATGTGGAACTGTGGGCGCTGTTCGCCTCGGTGGTGCTGATCTACGTGGCGTTGATGGTGGTGCGCTTTGGCTGGCTGTGGACGATGCGCCTGATCAGCCGCAGGATGCTAAAAAAACGGCCGATGGAGTTTTCTAACTATTCAACGCGCGAGCTGCTGATCGCCTCATTTGCGGGCGTGCGCGGGGCCATCACGCTGGCGGGTGTGCTGTCTATCCCTCTGCTGTTGACCAATGGTCATGACTTCCCGGCACGATATGAGCTGGTCTTCCTGGCGACGGGAGTGATCCTGTTCTCGCTGCTGGTGGGCGTGATGGTGTTGCCCGTACTGCTGCGTGGCGTGGAAGGGATAGATAAATCCATGCATCGCCGCGAAGTACAAACCGCGCGCGCGACAATGGCGGCTACCGCCATTGAGAGCCTGCATCAGATGGAAGAGCGGCTGGCTGCCGATACTAACGAGAACATCGACAGTGAGTTGTTGAAAGAGGTCAGTCTGCGCGTATCGGGGAACCTGCGCCGTCGGGTTGATGGCAAAGACGATATCGAACGCTCGCTGTATGCGGAAAATCTCGAACGCCGCTTCCGCCTCAATGCGCTGCGTGCCGAACGTGGCGAACTGTATCATCTGCGCGCCACGCAGAAAATCAGCAATGAAACCATGCGCAAACTACAGCACGATCTTGATCTGTTGGAGACGCTGCTGACTGATAAAGAGGAGTAGCGGGCGGGCATGATAGTGCAACGGACGGCGCTTTTCAGCGATCGTCCGTTGCCCTTTTCCAGCCAGCGCCTTATATCGACAGGCGTGGCGTTTCACCCGGCCAGAACTCGCGGCAACAGCCGATCCACGCCTGCGCGCTGCGTGACAAATAACTGCCTTCGCGCCAGATCAACCCCAGTTTCCAGACCAGGTCAGATTCCAGCGGTAGCCACAGCAGCTGGCTCTTATCCAGACGCTGGCAGATTGGCTCCGGCAAAATGGCAACCCCCATTCCCGCCTGCACCATCGCCGCCAAAAAGTCCCACTGTCCGCTACGCACCGCAATTTGCGGCGTGAAACCGCTGGACTGGAAGGCCCGCATCAGCTGGCGATTTAGCGAAAATTCTTCGTTATAGATGAGTATCGGATGCCCGGCCAGTTCACCAATCGGCATATGGCTGCGGCGTAACCACTCTTCGGTTCGCGGCACCAGGACGCAAAGCGGATGGCTCATTAGCGCCAGCGAGTTCAGCGGCAAATCGTCCGCTATCGGCAGGGCGGTCATGGCAATATCCAGACTGCCGGACAGCACCGCCTGTTGTACCGTCAGGCCACCAAATTCGGCGATCTTCAGCTCCACGCCGGGGTAGCGTTGGCGAAATGCCGATATTGAACCCGCAATCTGCATGCCAACCATCGGCGGAATGCCCAGACGTAACTCGCCAGTCTTCAGCTGGTTAATATCGCCAATCTCTGCCTCCAGCTGTTTAAATTCCTGGAGAATGGTCAGCCCGCGCTGGTACACCGCCTGGCCCGTATCGGACAGATGCAATTTACGGCCCTCACGGATCAGCAGTGTACAGCCCAACTCATCTTCCAGCTGACGTAGCATCTTGCTGATAGTGGGCTGAGTGACGTACAGCTGCTCGGCAGCACGAGTGAAACTCTGCTGGCGAACCACTTCCACAAAATAGCGCAGGGCGCGAACGTCCATAATTATTCCTGTATGGCATAGTTTGAATAATATTAAGTCATTTTTTTCACCCTTTGTGAACGTTTTATACTCTCTGGCAGGACAACATTCCCTGTGAGTAAAGACGAGATGGCATTGGCAATTCATCAGCAGACTTCCGGCTGGCTGCACCGCATACAGGTTCCGCTTCAGGTCGCGCTGTATATCGGTATTTTTATGATTTCTGAACGCCTGGTGGCCTGGCTGCATTTGCCACTGCCCGCCAATATCGTTGGTATGTTATTGCTGCTGACGATGATTGTGCTGCGGGTGATGCCGCTCGGCTGGGTAAAAGCGGGAGCCAGCTGGTTGCTGGCTGAAATGCTGTTGTTCTTTATTCCGGCGGTGGTGGCCGTGGTTAACTACGCCGATCTGCTGCGGGTAGAAGGGTGGCGCATTCTGCTGGTGATCGCCATCAGTACTCTGTTGGTGCTGGCCGCAACTTCGCTGGTGGTGGATCGCGTTTATCGTTTTGAAATCTGGCTGGCGGCGCGTAAAGAGGGACCGCGTGATGAGTGATGTTGTTATCAGCATGCTGTGCCTGCTGACGACTCTGCTGGTGTACTACTGCAATAAGCGTCTGTATCGCCGCTGGCGTCGTCTGATGCTGATGCCGCTGGTAATGACGCCAATGGTGCTGGTGGCATTGCTGCTATTCACCCATATCTCCTGGCAAGACTATATCGGCGAAAGCCGCTGGCTGCTGTGGCTGCTGGGCCCGGCGACGCTGGCATTCGCTGTACCCGTCTATGAAAATATGGCGATCGTTCGACGTCACTGGCTGTCGCTTAGCGCCGGGGTTTTCACCGCAACCGTGGTGGCCGTCTGTAGTTCCGTGTGGTTGGCGCGTCTGCTGACATTGCCGGAGGCGATTCAGCGCAGCCTTGCGGTACGTTCAATTACCACGCCGTTTGCACTGGCAGCGGCGAAGCAGATCGGCGGTCAGCCCGACCTGGTGGCGCTATTTGTGGTGGTAACCGGGGTTTTTGGTATGGCAACGGGTGACCTGCTGTTTCTGCGGTTGGCGATCAAAAAAGGGGTGGCGAAAGGGGCCGGATTAGGGGCGGCATCGCATGGTGCCGGCACGGCGCGTGCCTATGAAATCGGTCAGCAGGAAGGGGTGGTGTCCAGTCTGGTGATGATGCTTTCCGGGGTGGTGACCGTGGTTATCGCCCCTGCTATTGGCCATATTATGTGGGCAATAAGTTGAAACAGTTGCCTGCACATCGTTTTGTAGTGTTACTAAAAGACAAGATTTTGCTCCGATTTCTCATGTTATTTCTTGTACGTCTGGTTTACTCTTCACAGCCGCCGCATCAATGCGTAAGCGAAATTAATCAGGAGAACATAATGAAAAGAGTGGCAATGACAACGGGCGCTCTGGCGCTGTTGGCGCTGGTTGGATCTGCTCAGGCTATCGAAGGTAGCGTGAACGTAGGCAAAGATTATACCGACGTACATGCAGGCCTTGGGACCACAACACCTGGCTTTGCGCTATCCGGTGACTGGCTTCGCAGCGATCATGACGGTAATGTTTCTACTCTCGGTCTTGGCTATAACGTGGCGATAGGCGATGTATTCCTGTCTCCGACGGTTAAAGCCATGTCAACTAACCCGAAAGACAGCAAAGATGGCTATGCCATTGCGGTAGGCGGCGGCGTGCGCGTGCCCGTGACCAAAATGTTCAACGTGTATGGTGAGTATTTCTATTCACCGGACGCGTTCTCCAGTCATATTGACAACTATCAGGAAGCGTCGGCGGGCGTGAGCTTCCAGCCGATTTCATTGGTTGATGTTAGCGTGGGTTACAAATATATGGCCCTGAACGGCAAAGATGGCCGTAAAGACAACGTGGTGGCCGATGGCCCATACGTGGGTGCGTCGCTGCACTTCTGATATTGACTCAGGGCGGCCGTCAACGGCCGCCCCAGATTAGCCTCGTTAACAGATTAATGCCCTTTCCCGCCTTCTATCCCCACGCCGGTTTGTGAACGCACAAATTGCGCCCGGAAACGCAGCCTTTCTTCGGCTCCTTGCGCGGAGTTATCGGTGACAGAAAACAGCCAGGTGCCAATAAACGCCACTAGCATCGAGAACAGCGCAGGGTACTCATACGGGAATATCGGCGTGGCATGACCCAGCACCTGTACCCATATGGTCGGGCCGAGGATCATCAGGATCACCGCCGTTAGCAGACCCAGCCAGCCCCCCGTCATCGCGCCGCGCGTGGTCAGCTTCGACCAGTACATTGACAGCAGAATAATCGGGAAGTTACAGCTTGCCGCGATGGAGAACGCCAGCCCGACCATAAAGGCGATGTTTTGCTTTTCAAACAGAATGCCGAGCAGAATCGCCACCACGCCGAGCGCCACGACGGTAATTTTCGACACCCGTAGCTCTTCACGCTCACTGGCCTGACCTTTGCGCATTACGCTGGCATAAAGATCGTGTGAAACCGCAGAAGCTCCCGCCAGGGTCAGGCCAGCCACGACCGCAAGAATGGTGGCAAAGGCGACGGCGGAGATAAAGCCTAAGAACAAACTGCCGCCGACCGCATCGGCCAAATGCACCGCAGCCATATTGTTACCGCCGAGCAGCATCCCGCTGGCGTCTTTAAACGCCGGATTCGCACCGACCAGTAAAATGGCGCCAAATCCGATGATAAAGGTAAGGAAGTAGAAATAGCCCATCAGGCCGGTGGCGTAGAACACGCTTTTACGCGCTTCACGCGCATCGCTGACGGTGAAGAAACGCATCAGAATATGCGGCAAGCCAGCCGTGCCAAACATCAGGCCCAGGCCCAGTGAAAGCGCAGATATCGGATCGTTGACCAGTCCTCCCGGGCGCATAATGGCAACTCCCTTAGGATGGATTTTCATCGCTTCGCTAAATAGCGTATCAAAGCTGAATCCGACGCTTTTCATCACCATAATCGCCATAAAACTGGCCCCGAACAGCAGCAGCACGGCCTTGATAATCTGCACCCAGGTGGTGGCCAGCATGCCGCCGAACAGCACGTACATCACCATCAGTATGCCAACCAGCACCACGGCAACATGATAATCCAGGCCGAACAGGAGCTGGATAAGCTTACCGGCCCCTACCATCTGCGCAATCAGGTACAGGGCCACCACCACCAGCGAACCGCAGGCTGAAAGGGTGCGGATCGGCATCTGCTTCAGGCGGTACGAGGCCACATCGGCAAAGGTGTAGCGGCCAAGATTACGCAATCGCTCGGCAATCAGGAACAGAATAATCGGCCAGCCGACCAGGAAGCCAAGCGAGTAGATCAGCCCGTCGAAGCCAGAGGTATAGACCAGTGCGGAAATGCCGAGAAACGAGGCGGCAGACATAAAATCACCGGCCATAGCCAAGCCGTTCTGAAAACCGGTGATATTTCCCCCCGCCGTGTAGTAATCGCTGCGTGAACGGGTACGCCTGGAAGCCCACCAGGTAATGCCCAGCGTCATGGCGACAAAAATCAGGAACATCACAATCGCTTCGATATTGACCGGCTGACGTTCTACCGCGCCGTTAATGGCGTCGGCAGCCAGTACCGGCCCCGGCAGCAGCACCGCCAGTACAGATAACAGATAATGTATGTTCATCCTTTTACCTCATTCAGCAGTTCGCGGGTCAGACGGTCAAACTCGCCGTTGGCGCGCCAGACATAAATACCGGTTAGCAGGAATGAGACGACGATCAGCCCAACCCCGATGGGAATGCCGCGCGTGACGCTGGTGCCGTGATACAGCGGCGTACCAAGCCAGTCGGGCGCGAAGGCGATCAGCAGAATAAAGCCGACATAAAGAACTAACATTATGATGGATAGCAGGGCGGCAAAACGTTGTCGTTTATTTACCAGCACTTTAAAGCGTACGCTTTTCTCAATTCTTTCGTAGAGCACATCGTTCATCACAGCATCTCCAGAGGTAATATCCCTCACGATTGAATCTGCTGCCTGAACTGCGGCAAAGGCAATGATTTGGGATACAGATTGTTGTTATAAATTTATGGCGCTGAAAATTAAGACGTAATAAGACGGGCAAACAACAGAGGCCAGCAGGCCCCTGCTGTGGTTAGGGCATTTTAATCGACTGTTTTTCTTCAAGTAATTTTTCTACCACCCCCGGATCGGCCAGTGTGGAAGTATCACCGAGGTTGCTGGTATCCCCGGTGGCAATTTTGCGCAAAATACGACGCATAATTTTCCCCGAGCGGGTTTTCGGTAATGAATCGGTCCAGTGCAGTACGTCCGGCGTGGCAATGGGGCCAATCTCTTTACGCACCCAGGCACGTACTTCGCTATACAGCTCCGGTGAGGGTTCTTCACCGCTGTTCAGCGTAATGTAGGCGTAGATAGCCTGGCCTTTCAACGCGTGTGGAATGCCGACGACCGCTGCTTCAGCGATTTTCGGATGTGAAACCAGCGCAGACTCGATCTCCGCCGTACCCAGACGATGGCCGGAAACATTCAGCACGTCGTCGACGCGTCCGGTGATCCAGTAATAGCCATCCTCATCGCGGCGAGCGCCGTCACCGCTGAAATAGCAGTTCTTGAAGGTGGAGAAGTAGGTTTGCTCAAAGCGCTGATGATCGCCAAATAGCGTGCGCGCCTGGCCCGGCCAGGAATCAACGATAACCAAATTCCCTTCGCTGGCACCTTCCTGAATATTGCCTTCGTTATCGACCAGTGCGGGCTGCACGCCAAAAAAGGGATGGGTTGCCGAACCGGGTTTCAGCGCCGTTGCCCCGGGTAGGGGAGCGATCATAAATCCGCCCGTTTCCGTCTGCCACCAGGTATCTGAAATGGGGCATTTACCGTTACCGATTTTTTGATGGAACCATTCCCAGGCCTCCGGATTAATCGGTTCCCCCACCGAACCCAAAATGCGCAGGCTGGAGCGATCGGTGCCTGCAATGGCTTTATCCCCTTCGGCCATCAGCGCACGCACCGCCGTGGGAGCGGTATACAGGATGGTCACCTGGTGTTTATCCACCACTTCAGCCATACGGCTTGGCTTCGGCCAGTTTGGCACCCCTTCAAACATCAGGGTGGTGGCACCGCAGGCCAGCGGGCCATACAGCAGATAACTGTGGCCGGTGACCCAACCGACATCGGCGGTACACCAGTAGATATCTTGTGGTTGATAATCAAAAACATATTTAAAGGTGATCGCTGCATACACCAGGTAACCGCCCGTGGTATGCAGCACGCCCTTTGGCTTACCGGTAGAACCGGAGGTATACAGGATAAATAAGGGGTCTTCCGCCTTCATCTCTTCAGGCTGATGCTGTTCGCTGGCAACGCTCACCAGCTCGTGCCACCACAGATCGCGGCCGTGTTGCCAGGCTGTTTCTTTTCCGGTGCGCCTGAGAACAACCACCTTGTCAACGCTGGTCACACCAGGATTATTTAGCGCGTCATCGACGTTTTTCTTCAGCGGAATGGTGCGCCCGGCACGCACGCCTTCGTCGGCGGTGATCACCAGGCGGGCATGGCTGTCAATAATACGCCCGGCGACCGCTTCCGGTGAAAAACCGCCGAAAATAACCGAATGTACGGCACCGATGCGCGCGCAAGCCAGCATCGCCACGGCCGCTTCCGGCACCATTGGCATATAGATCGCCACCACATCGCCTTTATGAATGCCCAGGGCCTTCAGCGTATTGGCAAAGCGGCATACGTCACGATGCAGTTCGCGATAGGTAATGGTTTTGCTTTCGCGGGCATCGTCGCCTTCCCAGATAATCGCCGGATGGTCGCCCCGGGTTGCCAGGTGTCGGTCAAGGCAGTTAGCGGCAAGGTTTAATGTGCCATCCTCATACCAACGAATGGAGATATTGCCTGGGGCAAAGGAGGTGTTTTTAACCGTAACGTAAGGTTTTATCCAGTCAAGGATCTGGCCTTGCTCTCCCCAAAATGCATCGGGGTCCTGTATCGACTGCTGATACATTGACTGATACTGCTGGGGATTAATCAGTGTATTTTGCGCAATGTTAGCGGGTATCGGGTAAAGATGTGACTGGCTCATGGCTGCCCTCCTTGAAGAATGTTGATGATATGTCAACCAAAGGTTAAAGGAAGGTTTGTAGACAGCTTTGTTTTCTTTTTGCGCGGTAGATCACGGGGATGCTGTACTGAAAGGCGGCAGTGGAAAACAGGCGATCCATGACAAAATTCCGAAAATATCCCAGTCGCACTGTTTAAAAAACAGGCGTATAGACCATTTGGTTTCTGCGGGAAACGGACGCGTTTTGCATAGCTATGCTTTTTTAAGTGAAAATATTACTTTTCAGAACAAAGGGTTATTTTCACCTGGCGTAATCAGATTTTTGCCCTGCCAGATTTGAGCACAGAAGCCACATACCGTGTAGGGTTGCATTCATACGGTCGGAAATGGTACTGATTACGCGCCTTTAATCAGGTCCACCCATCAATTACCTGTGAATTGCCGGATATCGGTCAGCCTCCTTTGAGTGTCATTCACTCCGTATGCATCACGCGGAAAGCAGGTTTTGTTAAGGAAAAAGACAAGTTATGAAAGCAGTAAAATTCAGCCTTGCCTGGCAGATAGTGATTGCGTTAGTACTGGGGATCGCCGTTGGTGCCGTGTTGCATAATCAACCGGAAAATCGTGAATGGCTAGTCACTAATATTTTGAGTCCGGCAGGTGATATCTTTATTCATCTGATTAAAATGATCGTCGTACCGATCGTGATTTCCACGCTGATTGTCGGCATTGCCGGCGTCGGTGATGCGAAAAAACTCGGCCGTATTGGCGTGAAAACCATCCTTTACTTCGAAGTGATTACCACCATTGCCATTGTGGCCGGTATTACTCTGGCGAACGTGTTCCAACCCGGTTCAGGCATTGATATGTCTACGCTGGCAACGGTGGACATCTCTAAATATGAAGCCACAACGGCGCAGGTACAGGGACAGCCGCACAGTCTGGTTGCCACTATCCTGTCGCTGATCCCGCAAAATATTTTTGCGGCGATTGCTAAGGGGGAGATGCTGCCTATTATCTTCTTCTCCGTGCTGTTTGGCCTCGGTCTCTCTTCGCTGCCGTCAGAACATCGTGAGCCGCTGGTGAAGGTGTTCCGCTCCACCTCGGAAGCGATGTTTAAAGTTACCAATATGATCATGCGCTACGCACCGGTAGGGGTATTCGCACTGATTTCGGTTACCGTAGCCAACTTCGGCTTTGCTTCACTGTGGCCGTTAGCGAAGCTGGTTCTGCTGGTGTATTTCGCCATTCTGTTCTTCGGGCTGGTGGTACTGGGTGCTGTTGCACGCTTCTGCAAGCTGCGTATCACCACCCTGATACGCATCCTGAAGGATGAGCTGATCCTTGCATACTCAACCGCCAGTTCAGAAACCGTGCTGCCACGTATTATGGAAAAGATGGAGGCCTACGGTGCGCCAAAGTCGATCACCAGCTTCGTGGTGCCAACCGGCTACTCGTTTAACCTTGATGGTTCGACGCTCTACCAAAGTATCGCGGCGATCTTTATTGCCCAACTGTATGGTATTGAGCTGTCGATCGGACAGGAGATCGTACTGGTACTGACACTGATGGTGACCTCGAAAGGCATTGCCGGTGTACCTGGCGTCTCCTTTGTGGTGTTACTGGCAACGCTGGGCAGCGTAGGTATTCCGCTGGAAGGGCTGGCGTTTATCGCTGGTGTTGACCGTATCCTTGATATGGCGCGTACCGCGCTCAACGTGGTAGGTAATGCGCTGGCGGTGCTGGTTATTGCTAAATGGGAAAACCAGTTTGATGCCGAAAAGGCCGCTGCCTATGAGGTAAAACTAAAGGCCGCTCCTTCAATCTGATTAACGAACGGGCTGGGTTCTTTCCCAGCCCGTTTCGCCTCTCCAGCACGTCCCGGCATCTTTACCCTTCTGTTTATCGCCTCCATTTATGCTGCTCTCCTTTCTCTGGTTCGAAACGAATAGACTATAAATTACGCTAAAGAATCATGATCAACAGGTACACGCATCATGATAGCCAGTCCGAGACTTTCCTGCCTGCAAATACCATAGCGTAGGGCACTTCTGATTTTTTTCTGCCAACTAAAATTTAAAATATCCGCTAAAGATCTGCGTGTTATTGCCGAAAACATAAAAAAAAATCATTGATCATTCCCCTCCAGACCTACCGTGCTGCCATTACAAAGGATGTGACCTATGCGCAAAAATCTTCCCGTTACACAGCAAGAATATGTCTTCGATGATGATGCTACCCTGATGTCTACCACCGACATTAACAGCGCAATCACCTACGCCAACGATGCCTTTATTGAAGTCAGTGGTTTCACTCCTGAAGAGATTAGCGGTCAGCCACACAATTTGGTACGCCATCCGGATATGCCACCGGAGGCTTTTGCCGATATGTGGTCGACGCTAAAAAAGGGGGAACCCTGGACCGCCCTGGTCAAAAACCGCCGTAAAAATGGTGACCACTATTGGGTGCGGGCCAATGCTATCCCGGTCGTGCGCAATGGTAATGTACAAGGCTTTATGTCGGTACGAACCAAACCCAGTCCGCAGGAAATTCGTGTCACCGAACGGCTGTATCAGAAATTCCGTAACGGCAAAGCCAAAGGTTTGCGCTTCAATAAAGGGATAATTGTCCGTAGCGGTCTGATGAGCTGGCGCTCCATATTCAAAACGCTGCCGCTACGCTGGCGCATTCGCAGTGTGTTAATCACGCTACTGCCGCTGGCAACGCTTGGCGTCTGGGGTTTAGGGGTGAGCCACGGCGCTTTGGCCCTGTTTGCCTCGGGGATGGCGCTGCTGCTGCTGCTGGCCTGCGTCTGGCTGGAGATGCAGATTTCCCGGCCGATTGAGCGCATTTGCCAGCAGGCACTGCGTGTTGCCACCGGGGCTGACCACAAAGTAGAGCAGATGGACAGGGTTGATGAGGTTGGCACGACGTTGCGTGCGGTCGGCCAGCTGGGACTGATGTTTCGCTGGCTGGTGGATGACGTCAGTGGGCAGGCGGTTAACGTATTGAGTGCCAGTGATGCTATCGCACAAAGTAACAGTGAACTGAGCCGCCGTACCGGTCAAACTGCCGCCAACGTTCAGCAAACGGCGGCCACCATGAATCAGATGACCGCAACGGTAAAAAGCAATACTGAAACCGCGGCCAAAGTTAACAGTCTGTCGACAAATACCAGTCATTCAGCCATTCAGGGCGGAAACGCGATGGAGGATATGGTGAAGATGATGGCTGAAATTACTGAAAGTTCTCGGAAAATTACCAGTATTACCAGCGTGATCGACGGCATTGCTTTCCAGACGAATATCCTGGCGCTGAATGCGGCCGTGGAAGCAGCCCGAGCGGGTGAGCAGGGAAAAGGCTTTGCGGTGGTCGCAGGAGAAGTACGCAGCCTTGCCCAGCGCAGCGCTAAGGCAGCCAGTGAAATCAAAATGCTGTTAGAAAATAGTGCAGATAAGGTGAAGTCAGGCACCCTGCACGTCAATGAAACCGGTAAAACGATGGAGAACATTGTTTCCCAGGTGCAGAACGTATCGTCATTGATTGCCCAGATTAGTGCCGCCAGTGCCGAGCAGGAGACCGCGATTAACGAGATCGGCAAGGCGGTAGAAGAGCTGGATAACATTACTCATCAAAACGCGGCCAGGGTGGAAGAGGGGGCGCAGGCTTCCGGGCGTATGACGCGCCAGGCGACGCGTCTGGTTGATGCGATCGGCGTATTCCGCTGATGAACTTTTGTTGTTTAAGCGAATAATGGTTATTCCGCCCGGCGTCACCTGATCGTTTATTTTATTCTTTAGCCGCGCCGGAGTGTTTTCTCCGGCACGGCTGTTCTTTGCTCTAACCTTAACACTCTTTCTCCGCCGGACGGTGAACCCGTTTGCCGGCAGGCAAAACATGGCTATTTAGTACGGCGTAGCTATATCGTAATAAAAGAATACGGATATATTATTGCGTACTTCTTAAGTTAAATTAATATAATATTTCATTTGCTCATGAATTCACATGAGTCAGAAGTTGTGGTTATCGCTCTAATAATTTTTTTCATGCTGGCCGTGGGTTTTTATATAAAACGCGCAAAGAGTGAATGATTATTGCAATATTCTTGTTTATTTTATTTAAATGATTATATTCATTTTTTTGATGGTGTGTTAGGAGGGGTATGCCATAAAGCATCAGCGTTTATATAATCCGATAAATTTCAAAAAATAAAATACACGGCCAGGTTGGGGAAGGGTTTTCCGCCAGAAATGCTCTTTTCTGTGAGGGTAGTGGAGATCCCGTGCCATTTTTAAGGGCATCTCCTTTTAAGGACAGTTAATCCTGTTAGGTATGAAATACTGCAAACTTGCTTAAATAACTTACGTGACATAGCGCTCAACGCTGCAAGAGTCATCACGGAGATGAAATCGACGGAAATAATGAAATATTTCGGATTTGCTACAAAAATTCCACTTCAGACCCTTAAGCAAGTTGAGACTTTAAAAAAAATGTATTAAACACAATTAAGTCGATGAGTTTCTTTTGGCCTAATGATGCGACTCATATTGTTTTAACCATCTTTCCCAGATGGCCCACGCTCGCTAAAGATAAAATAGCGATCGTGAATAACGATGAACCCAAAGAGGCTTTCGCGCTTCTTCGCAAAGATATTGCTCCTACGCGAGCGGATCTGTCGTCTCCGGCACATTATCCAGCGTCTGCTCAAAGCTGCGCAGGCGTTTATAGATGGATATAAGTTCCACCAGAGTAGTCCACGAGTTGATAAGATATTGGAATGAGCTGCGAACCTGGTCGAAGACGTTGGAAATCTGGGTAATCAGTCCGAGGGTAATTGCCCCTGAAATAATGGAAGGGAACAGCACAAATATGCTGAATAGTGCATCCAACTGTAGATAAAAAACGCGCACGACGTTGAAGTAGAGATAATGGAAATAAAGCCGGAAGTAGTTTTTCCGCACGTTGGCGAACAGTTCGCGTACCGTGGCGGGTGTCGCGCGCTGCGCATTATCTTCTCCATAAACCAGCTCTTTACGGTAAGCGGCTTCCACCCGCTGATTACGGAACGATAATCCAGGCAGCTTAATGCCGACAATTGCCAGCAGGCCGGTGCCGAACAGCGACCAGGCTATTGCCGCAATTACTAATGCGTAAGGGATCTGTCCCAGAATCGGCACGGTTTTCACATGTACTGACAGCGTAACCAGAACCGGCAAAAAGGCAATCAGCGTCATAATGGCATTGATAAAACTGACGCCCATGTCCTCCAGCGTCGAGGCAAAACGCATCGTGTCTTCCTGAACACGTTGTGCTGCCCCTTCGATCTGCCGCAGGCGCTGCCAGTGTTCCATATAATGATTGTTCATAGCGGTGCGCCAGCGAAACACATAGTGGCTGACAAAAAACAGATTTATGACGTTGATCACCACGGCGATCAGCACAATGCTGAGGATGTCATTAACCATATGATAAAACGTCTCGATCCTGATGGTGTTGGGATGTGCCATCGCCTTTTGTATCAGGTCATAAAACGGGTCATACCAGCTGTTTATCGCCACACCAACCTGCACCGAAAACCAGGTGACGAAGATGATAAGCGCACTGCCAAGGATGGACCAACGCTGCCAGGGATGCGGACTGAACACAAACCAACATGCTGCGAACAGTAGCGTAGCCAGCAGGTAATAGCTGTAAAACCCCAAAGCGGCGGGGGCGATAAAACGCAGCGCGTTCTCCGGTAGTGGGCCTGATGGCAACCAGGAAAAGTGCATCAAGTGGGTGAATTCAGTCCCTGCACCCGCAAACCACAGCGTAATGGCCAGCAGGCTCCAGATAACCACACTGGTGAAAAACAGCGCGGGTTTGGCAAAAAAAGAGCTAAACATAGGGACTCCTTAGTCAATGTCTGAAGTTATACCCCAATTAACTGTGATTTTTCTCTCTCCTGTTGTATCGATAAATTTCCATCGCTAAATAATTTCTAGTGGAAAAATTTAACGCTCAAATAAGTCAAATAAATCCTATTTAATTCCAGAAAGAGACGCTTTTGTTCTAGTTGCTTTGGATATTTCAGGTCTGATTTTAAATCTACACTTAATATTTGAGGATTAACGTCGATAACAATGGATGAGCTACGGTGAATTTGCTGGACTTGCGTGAACCAGCTTCAACTTTCAGCTAATTCCTCCGTGCTTTAAATCCGCAGAATGAGAGTTATCCCGAAACTTAACGGGCGCGGGTCGTAAATTTTTCGCCAATAACTGGCGCATTTGCGTTGAGCTAATTTCCCCCCAGGGACGTTGCACCAACGCCAGGCGAATGAATAATGATTGAAGACTCAGATGTCATGTATCAGATGTCGGTACAAAATGTGGCCAGCTGCGCTGTTTACATGCTGACGCCGGACGGGAATGTTGCCAGCTGGAGCCGTGGCGCGCAGCGCGCTAAAGGCTATCTGCCTGCTGAGATCGTTGGTAGGCATTTTAGCTGTTTCTACAGCCAGCAGGATCAGTTACTGGGTCAACCTCAACTCGGTTTGCAGGCTGCCCGTGAGGCCGGTCGTTTTGCCACAGAGGGCTGGCGTCACCGCAAAGATGGTAGCGCTTTCTGGGCGCAGGTCGTCATCGATGCGGTATACGGTGATGACGGCAAGCTGCTGGGCTACGCGAAAATGACCCATGACTGCACCGAACAGAAACGCGTGGAGCGTGAACAGCAGCGGCGTGACCAGATGTTCCGCCTGCTGGTTGAAGGCGTGAATGATTACGCCATTTATATGCTTGATTTACAGGGGCTGGTGGTGAGTTGGAATGCCGGAGCCTGTCAGGCGAAAGGCTATTCTGCCGGTGAAATTATTGGTCAACACTTCTCTTGCTTCTACAGCGCACAGGACAGGCTGCAAAAGTTACCGGAAAAAAATCTGCATCGTGCGACCTTGACCGGTCGCTTCGAAGATAAAGGTTGGCGATATCGTCAAAACGGCAGCGTTTTCTGGGCACATGTGGTGATTGATGCTATTCGAAACGATGATGGAGAGCTCATCGGTTTTGCCAAGATCACCCGCGACTGCACCAAAATGCTCGAGTACGAACAGCAGATCATCCAGGCTAAAGATTTGGCCGAGCAGAACAGTGAGAAAATGAAATCGCTATCGCAATTTCTCGATTCTATCGTTACCAATATCCCCTCATGCGTGATTGTCGAAGATGCCGTCTCGGGCGAGATCCTTTTGATTAATAGCCAGGCTGAACGGTTGCTGGGGGGCAAACAGCATGAATTTATTGGTAAAAGATCGCTGGACTGTATGACCGCCGCGATGAGCGCGTACTTCATGCAGCTTTCCGATGCGGCACAGCGAAAAGGCGGCATTCAGCGTAATGAACGGCAGCTGAAAACCTCCGGCGGCGAGCGGATAATTAGCTGTAGTGCGTCTATAGTACGCGGTAAAGACGCACGCCAAAGCTATGTCTTGCTGATCGCCGATGATGTGACCGATCGGCGTGCGGCGGATGCACGTATCCATCATATGGCGCACCACGATAACCTGACCAGCCTGCCCAACCGGGTGCTATTCAACCAGTATCTTACCCAGGCGTTGCGCGAAGACAGCGACGCACAGCGCCTGACGGCAGTATTGGGCCTTGATCTGGATAACTTTAAAAACGTTAACGATGCGCTCGGCCATCAGATCGGCGATGTTTTGCTCTGTTCAGTGGCGGTACGTCTGCGCAGCGTGCTGCGCGATCGCGATACGCTGGCACGTAATGGCGGCGACGAGTTCTCTATCGTGTTGCCCGCGTTGTCCCATTATGCCGAGGCTGAAACGATGGCCCGTCGTCTGATCGAAACCATTCGTCCACCCTTTATCGTTGAGGGACACAACCTTTCTATCGGGCTGAGTATCGGTATTGCCATCGCACAAGATGAGATGAGTTCGCCGGACTATTTGCTGCGCTGCGCGGATATGGCCTTATATGCGGCGAAACGCAATGGGCGTAATCGTTTCGAGCATTTCACCAAAGAGATGGGTGATATGGCGCAGAAGCGGCGCATCATCGAGAACGATCTGCGTGAGGCGATGACTAACCGCCAGCTGAAGCTCTATTATCAGCCAATCACCAACCACCAGCACCGTGAAGTCATCGGTTACGAGGCGTTAATGCGCTGGCATCACCCGAAAAAAGGCGTGATTATGCCGTTAGATTTTATACCGATAGCCGAAGAGACCGGATTAATTCACAGTCTGGGAGCCTATGCGTTATATGAAGCCTGCCGCGAAGCCGCAAGCTGGCCTGGTGAGCAGATGGTGGCGGTCAATCTGTCGCCGTTACAGTTTAAAAACAGTGCGCTGATAGCGGTGGTAGAAGGCGCTCTCAAAGAGTCAGGGCTTGCTCCGCATCGGCTGGAAGTGGAAATTACCGAATCAGTGCTGCTGGACAGTACCCTGACAAATATCGATATTCTGCGAGAGCTCAAGGCGCTGGGCGTGCATATCACGTTGGATGACTTTGGTACGGGTTATTCCTCTCTTAGCTATCTGCGTTCTTTCCCCTTCGACAAGATCAAAATCGATAAATCGTTTATTAATGACATGCAGGACAGCCGCGAGGCGCTGGCGATTATACGGGCAATCACCGGCATGAGCCGTAGCCTGGATATTCAGATCACCGCAGAAGGAGTGGAGAGCATCGAGCAGTTTCAGTGTCTGAAAGCCGAAGGTTGTACGTTGTTCCAGGGCTATTATTTTGGCCGTCCACAGCCGTCGGAAAATCGCCTCAAGACGTTTTAATTTATCGGGAAATAGCGGGCCGGTCATTGCTGGAGATTGGCCCGGTAGCCATGATTGTTAAAATATTTGTGCCATTTTGTTTCATTCCCCTCTCGCTTTATGCGCGTGACTGTTACAATACGCCAGCCTGTTACCGGTAACAGTGATTTTGGTAAATATTTCAGGCAGTGACTATATTTCCCCTACACTTTATATTACTAAAAATAATCCGCCCCCCATTTTAGCCAGCGCTACGCTGCTGGTGTGAGAAGGCAATGTCATGTCAGAGCAAAAAACTGGAAGTACTCGCAGGGACTTTCTGCTGAAAACCATCACCCTGGCACCTGCAATGGCAATAGGTTCTGCAGGATTGGGAAGTCTGGCTGCGGTAGCACCTGCCGTGGCGAAAGAGGCCGCTGCAACAGGCCCAAAGCCTGCGCGTGAATACCAGCCGACCTGGTTTACCCCGGAAGAGTTCGCATTTATTCAGGCAGCCGTCGCGCGACTTATTCCCGCCGACGAGCGTGGCCCCGGCGCACTGGAAGCGGGTGTGCCGGAGTATATCGATCGCCAGATGAACACGCCCTACGCCACCGGGGCTAACTGGTATATGCAAGGCCCTTTTCATCCAGATGCCGATAAGGCGCTCGGTTACCAGCTCCCGTTAGCACCTCGTGATATCTATCGTCTTGGTCTGGCCGATGCCGATGCGCTGGCAAAACAACAGCATGGCAAGGTATTTGCGCAGCTGAGCGGCGAACAGCAGGATGCGCTGTTGCAGGGGCTGGAAGCAGGCAGCGTTGAGCTGCGCCAGCTACCGGCTAAAACCTTTTTTACCTTCCTGTTGCAAAATACCCGTGAAGGCTTTTTCAGCGATCCCATACATGGTGGTAACCAGGGGCTGGTCGGCTGGAAGCTTATTAACTTCCCCGGTGCGCGCGCCGACTTTATGGACTGGGTAGAACGCGGCGAGCGGTACACGCTGCCGCCGGTATCAATTCGTGGGGAAAGGGATTAAGCATGGCAAACGTACAAAAAAAAGTAGATGCAGTGATTGTGGGCTTCGGCTGGGCCGGGGCAATTATGGCGAAAGAGCTGACCGAGGCGGGCCTGAATGTGGTGGCGCTGGAGCGCGGCCCGCATCGGGATACTTATCCTGACGGTGCTTATCCGCAGGTCATTGATGAACTGACCTACAACGTCCGTAAAAAACTGTTCCAGGATCTGTCGAAAAGCACCGTGACCATTCGTCATAACGCGGCGCAGACCGCACAGCCATATCGCCAGCTGGCGGCATTTCTGCCGGGCACGGGCACCGGAGGGGCCGGTCTGCACTGGTCCGGCGTTCATTTCCGTGTCGATCCGATCGAGCTGCGTATGCGCAGCCACTATGAAGAGCGTTACGGTAAAAACTTTATCCCACAGGGCATGACAATCCAGGATTTCGGCGTCAGCTACGCCGAGCTGGAGCCGTTCTTCGACCAGGCGGAGAGAGTGTTCGGCACTTCCGGATCGGCGTGGAGCATTAAGGGTAAGGTGGTCGGCCAAGGCGGCAAAGGCAATCCGTTTGCCGCCGATCGTTCCGGCGATTTCCCGCTCCCGGCGCAAAAACGCACCTACTCGGCGCAGCTGTTCGCTCAGGCGGCAGAGAGTATCGGTTATCATCCTTACGATTTGCCCTCTGCCAATACCTCCGGCCCGTATACCAACACCTACGGCGCGCAGATGGGGCCGTGTAACTTCTGCGGATATTGCAGCGGCTATGCCTGCTACATGTATTCCAAAGCCTCGCCGAACGTCAATGTTCTGCCCGCGCTACGTCAGGAGCCGAAGTTTGAACTGCGCAATGATGCTTATGTGTTACGCGTCAATCTCACCGATGACAAGAAACGCGCCACCGGCGTGACCTATGTTGATGCATTGGGGCGTGAAAACCAACAGCCTGCGGATCTGGTGATCCTCTCAGCCTTCCAGTTCCACAATGTGCATCTGATGCTGCTGTCCGGCATCGGCAAACCTTACGATCCGGTGACCAATGAAGGCACCGTAGGGCGTAACTTTGCCTACCAGAACATCTCCACCATCAAGGCATTCTTCGATAAAGACGTCTTCACCAATAACTTTATTGGAGCCGGCGGTGCCGGGGTCGGGGTTGATGACTTTAACGCCGATAACTTCGACCATGCCAAATATGGCTTCGTGGGTGGCTCACCGATGTGGGTCAATCAGGCCGGTGTGAAGCCGATCTCCGGTCTGCCGACCCCGCCGGGAACGCCAAACTGGGGCAGCAAATGGAAAGCGGCAGTGGCGGATCACTACACGCACCATGTGTCGATGGATGCCCACGGCGCGCATCAGTCGTACCGCAATAACTACCTCGACCTCGATCCGAATTACAAGGATATCCACGGGCAGCCGCTGTTGCGCATGACGTTCGACTGGCAGGATAACGACATTAAAATGTCGCAGTTTATGCACGACCGCATGCATAAAATCGCCGAAGCGATGAATCCCAAGATGATTAGCGGTTCACCGAAAATGCCGGGCACCCACTTCGATACCACCGTCTATCAAACCACGCATATGAACGGTGGCGCGATCATGGGTGAAGATCCGAAAACCAGCGCGATCAACCGCTATTTACAAAGCTGGGATGTCCCGAACGTGTTTGTGCCCGGCGCTTCGGCCTTCCCACAGGGGCTCGGCTACAACCCGACCGGCTTGGTCGCTGCGCTAACCTACTGGTCGGCGAAGGCGATTCGTGAGCAGTATTTGAAAAACCCCGGCCCATTGGTGCAGGCATAAGGATAAGCAGATGAAAAAGATCACACTCTCTGCCCTGTTGCTGGGCATGATGGCGTTCAATGCTGCCGCAGACGATGCCGCAGTTGAGCAGATCAAACGCGGTGAGTATCTGGCGCGCGCCGGAGACTGCGTTGCCTGCCATACCAAAGCCGGGGGAGCCGAGTTCGCTGGCGGGTTGCCGATGGTGACGCCAATCGGCACCATCTACTCCACCAATATCACGCCGGATAAGCAAAACGGTATTGGTGACTACAGCTACGACGACTTCCAGAAAGCGGTGCGTCACGGCGTGGCGAAGAATGGCGATACGCTCTATCCGGCCATGCCGTATCCCTCTTATGCCGTGGTGAGCGATGAGGATATGCAGGCGCTGTACGCTTACTTTATGCATGGCGTGTCGCCGGTGGCACAGGCCAATCAGGAGAGCGATATCCCCTGGCCGCTCTCCATGCGCTGGCCGCTGGCTATCTGGCGTGGCATTTTTGCACCGGACGTGAAAGCCTTCCAGCCGATAAAAGGCCAGGATGCCGTGCTGGCACGCGGTCAATACCTGGTTGAAGGGCTGGGGCACTGCGGGGCTTGCCACACGCCGCGCAGTATCACCATGCAGGAAAAAGCGCTGAATGACGGCGAAGGCAGCGATTATCTGTCAGGCAGCAGTGCACCGATTGACGGCTGGACCGCCAGTAATTTGCGCGGTGACAGTGGCGATGGGCTTG
The DNA here is from genome assembly GCF_001050515.1 of Erwinia piriflorinigrans CFBP 5888. Classification (GTDB taxonomy): domain Bacteria; phylum Pseudomonadota; class Gammaproteobacteria; order Enterobacterales; family Enterobacteriaceae; genus Erwinia; species Erwinia piriflorinigrans. The sequence goes on along the minus strand of NZ_CAHS01000021.1, from coordinate 278,675 downwards.
GTCGCTGGAGTGAAGACCAGCTGGTACAGTTCCTGCGGACGGGGCGTAACGATCACACCGCCGTGTTTGGTGGGATGACTGATGTGGTACAACACAGCCTGCAACATCTGACGCCGGAAGATGCCACCGCCATCGCCCGTTACCTGAAGTCACTCGGGGCGAAAGATCCGAATCAGGTGGGTTTCACGCCGGATGATACGGTGGCGAAAGCGCTGTGGAAAGGCGATGACAGTCAAACCGGGGCGTCGGTTTATGTCGACAGCTGTGCCGCCTGTCATAAAACGGATGGCAGCGGCTACAAGCGCTTCTTCCCGGAGCTGCGCGGCAATTCAGTCGTACTGGCATCCGATCCGACCTCGCTGATTCATATCGTATTAAGCGGCGCTCAGCTGCCGGGTATGAAGGGTGCGCCAACGACCATCACCATGCCGGCCTTTGGCTGGCGACTGAACGACCAGCAGGTCGCCGACGTGGTGAACTTTATCCGCACCAGCTGGGGTAACAGCGCGGCCTCCACGGTTTCGGCCAGCGATGTGGCAAAGGTGCGTAAAGACGAAGCGGTGGTCAATCACCAGGGCAATGTAGATGTCGAGAAGTTAACGCCTTAAAGCGAAAGCGCGGCTTGATGTGCAAAAGGGCGATCGTTATGGTCGCCCTTTTTTGTTTGTTGCCGCCGCCCCGATCGGGTTATTCAACCTTCAGCTTAGCCAGCGTATTCAGCAGCGCATCCACTTTCGGCATCAGCTGTTTACGCCTTGGCCACACCACATACAGCGGCGACCCCGGCACGCTCAGCTGCGGTAAAAGCGGCACCAGCTCACCCCGCGCCAGCTGTTCCTTCATCAGCCAGGTTGCCATCTGCGCCACTCCCAGTCCCGCCACGACAGCCGATCGTTGGGCTTCTCCATCCGCCAGCGCCATGCGGTGCGCCACGGTACGCGTGGTAATACGGCCATCCGGTGAGGCCACATGCCACGGGCTGGTACTGCCATCGATACGGTCGTAAACAATCGCCTGGTGCTGTTCCAGCTGCGTCAGCGATTGTGGCGTGCCGTGCTGCGCCAGATAGTCCGGCGCAGCGCAGAAGATCAGCCGCTCGCTGCCGAGATAACGCACGCCAAGAGAGGGCGGATAGTTGCCTGGGCCGCCGATACGCACCGCTATATCCACGCCTTCTTCAAACAGGTCAACAAAACGGTCGGAGAATGACAGATTCAGCTGCATCTCCGGGTGCTGTCGGCAGAAGTCGTTAAGCAGCGGCATGACGTGCAGGCGGCCAAAGGTATGTGGCACGGCGACGCGCAGACGCCCAACCGGAAGGCTGCGCTGTGCGGCCAGCACCGATTCTGCTTCTGCCAGTTCGCTTAGCACGCGGGCGCAGGTCTCATAAAATGCCTGTCCGGCATCGGTCAGCACCAGGCTGCGTGTGGTGCGCTCAAACAGACGCGAACCGAGGCGTGCCTCCAGCCGGGCGATGCTTTTACTGACCGCCGAGCTGGTGAGATGTAGACGTCCGGCGGCGGCGGTGAAGCTGCCGCTCTCCACGCTGGCGACGAAGGGTGTGATCCCCTTGAGACGATCTTCCGAGGTCGGCATTCATTCCTCCTGTTCACTAATACTGTGAATTTATACCTGAGATGAGAATTTAATTCTCTATTAAGCTGATGTTATCAACCGAAAAGGAGAATCATCATGCAGCAACGAGCTTTGATTGTCGGCGTCAGTGGCGTGACCGGCAGCGCGCTGGCCGAACGCCTGCTGGCGCAGGGCTGGCAGGTTTATGGTTTGTCGCGCGGGCGCACGCCGGTTATCAGTGGCGTCACCTCGCTGGCTGCCGATCTGACCGATGAAACGTCGGTAAAAAGCGCCTTACAGGGGATAACCGTCGATAAGGTCTTTTTCAGCGCCTGGGCACGTCAGGAAAATGAGAAAGAGAATATCCGTGTTAACGGATCGATGGTTCGCAACGTGCTCGATGCGCTCGGCACAAGGTTAAAAGGTGGCCATGTGGCACTGATCACCGGGCTGAAACACTATCTCGGCCCGTTTGATGCGTATGGCAAAGGAGCGGTTCCGGTCACGCCGTTTCGCGAAGAACAGGGCCGTCAGCCGGTGGAAAACTTCTATTATGCCCAGGAAGATGAAGTGTTCGCCGCCGCCGATAAGTACGGTTTTAGCTGGAGCGTGCATCGTCCACATACGGTGATCGGTTTTGCCGTCGGTAACGCGATGAATATGGGGCAGACGCTGGCGGTGTATGCCAGCCTGTGTCAGCAGAGCGGGCAGCCGTTTATTTTCCCCGGCTCCCAGGCGCAGTGGGAAGGGGTGACTGACATGACCGATGCGCACCTGCTGGCCGATCAGCTGATATGGGCAGCCACCACGCCCTCGGCACAGAATCAGGACTACAACGTGGTCAACGGCGATGTATTTCGCTGGAAATGGATGTGGGGCGAGATTGCCCGCTACTTCGGCATCGAAGCGCAGCCTTTCCCGGGCGCGATGCAGCCGCTGGAAGGGCGGATGGATGCCGCGCCGCAGCAGTGGCAGGCTATCGCTCAGCGTTTTGATTTGCAGCAGGCCGACGTAATGAAACTGGCCTCCTGGTGGCACACCGACGCCGATCTTGGACGGCCAATGGAAGTGTTTACCGATATCAGCAAAAGCCGCAAGGCGGGCTTCACCGGCTACCAGGCCACCCGCGATGCTTTCTTTGCGCTGTTTGACCGGCTGAAAGCCGAGAGGTTAATACCTGACGCATAGCGCAACGGCTGTTTCCTGATGGAAACAATCGTGGTGATATTGCGTTTATTGTTGCGATAAAAACTGGCTGTGGCAGGATGGTTTCAACGGGTGATAGCCCACATAAATTGAACCGAATGCGAAGGATAGGACGATGAGCGATAAAGTAGTTAACTGGAATGGTGGCTTACAGCCGGAAGCGGTTGAGATCCTGTCAGCAAACGGCGGCATGATCGTCTGCCCAACGAAAGTGGGCTATATCATCATGACTTCCGACGCCAAAGGTCTGGAGCGCAAATTTGATGCCAAGCAACGCAACCGTAACAAGCCGGGCGTGGTGCTGTGTGGTTCTCTGGAGCAGCTGAAAGAGCTGGCGCAGCTGAACCCGGAAATCGAAGCGCTGTATCAGCAGCACTGGGATAAAGACGTACTGTTGGGCTGCATCCTGCCGTGGAAAGAAGAAGCCGTAGCGCGTATTCCTGATGACGGCTCGAAAGAGCTGATGATGGACCGCCGCCAGACCAGCTGCTTTGTGATCAAGTTCGGCGTGCCGGGAGAAAATCTGGCGAAAGAGCTGTGGGAAAATCACGGCAAATTCTCCTTCGCCAGCTCGGCTAACCCGTCAGGCAAAGGCAACCGTGGCCTGGTAGAAGGCATCGGCGAGCGCATTGAGCAGCATGCTGACCTGATCATCGCCGCGAATGACTATGTGAAATCTATCCAGCCGAACGAATCGGAAAAGACCCGTTACGAGCAGGGCGTGATGGTGGCGATGGTCGATGAAAACGGTAAGCTGGTTCCCGAGCAGAAGGGCGAACGTAACATCTCTCCTTGCCCGGTGCTGATCCGTAAAGGATTGGACGTAGATAAAATTATGTCAATCATGTCCGACATTTTCACTACCTGGGATTACCGCCACGGTAACTACTATTAATCCTACTGCGGATTAATCTGCTTTGATAAAACCCCGACCTTTTATTTTAAGGCGGGGTTTTATTTTTGAATAAGGCAAAGAATTAACGCTTCGCCGTGGCTGGATCCAGCGCACGCTGTAATTCTTCAATAAATAAACGTACCCGTGGGGAAATAAAGCTGTCGCTTTTCATCAGCACATAAGATTTATAGATATCCATTTCCCACTCGGGTAATAGCTGCACAATTTTCCCACTTTCCACCGCTTCCCGGGCGATATAACTGGGTAAATAGGCAATGCCGGTTTGTGCCACGGCTGAATTGAGCAAGGCGATGCTATTATTGGCGCGAAAACGACTGCGTACCTCAATATCCTTTTTCTGCTTCTCTTTGCGAAACGGCAATGAAATGGTATGGGCCGGGCCACGGAATAAAATAAATTCATGGCGCGGTAAATCATCCGGGCTGCTAACCGGCGTGCGGTTAATCAGGTAGTCCGGCGCGGCATACAGCCCCCAGGCAATATCCATCAGCGGACGATAGTTGCGGTGTTCGGGAAGATCGCGGGTAATGGCGATAGCGAGATCAATATGGTCGTCTTCAAAGTTGACCGGACGATCGGTGAGATCGAGATCGACACTGACGTGAATATTGTTGGCAATGAAGCGGTTAAGGGCCGGGACGATGCACTGACAGCCAAAGGTGACCGGGGCGACCACGCGCAGGCTGCCTGTTGGCTCTTCATGGAACTGGCGGATAAACAGGTCGGCGCTTTTCACCTCATGCAGAATACGGTAGCAGTAGTGATAATAAGTCATACCCACTTCCGTCACCTGAATGCGCCGGGTGGTGCGCTGTAGCAATTTTGCCCCGAGGCGCACTTCCAGCGCCGAGATCTCCTTACTGACCGAAGATTTTGCCAGCCCGAGCGCTTTTGCCGCCTCGGTATAGCTGAGCGTTTCTACCACTTTGGCAAAAATAATCATCCCGTGCAGATTTTCAAAATCGCTCATTATTATCCCGGATTGTTTTTAGAGAGAAACAATTGGCGATATTAGCATATTTCCCGTTTGTTGCGCAGTGAAAAGCAGTAAGGTTATTACCAATAAATTAATCCTTAACGATCGCTTTATCACGCAGAGATAATATTAATGGGTCAGACAATCAGTCAGAAAATACTTGCCCGTGCCAGCGGGCGGGATTGCGTTACGCCAGGTGAAATTGTTTGGGCTAAGGTCGATATATTAATGTCGCACGATCCCTGTACGCCGGGAGTTGCCAGCGTGTTTAAAAAAGAGTTCGGCGAACAGGCGAAAGTCTGGGATGCAGAACGCTTTATTATGATCCCGGATCACTTTGTCTATTCTTCTGACCCGCAGGCTAATCAGAATATTCGCGTGATGCGCGAATTCGCCCGCCAACAGCAGATTAAATATTTCTACGATGTCGGCACGCCAGAGTATAAAGGGGTTTGCCATATTGGCCTGGCGGAAGGAGGGCACACGCGACCAGGTGAAGTCCTGCTGGGAACGGATTCGCATACCGTCACCGCCGGAGCATTCGGCTGCTTTGCCATTGGCCTGGGTATTACCGATGCCGCCTGTGCGTTGGGCATCGGAGAGATCCCGCTGAAAGTCCCTGCCACGATCCGCGTTAACTATCACGGGTTGCTGCCTGTTTTTGTCCAGGCAAAAGATCTGATCCTCGCTCTGCTAGGCAGGCTGACGGTGGACGGTGCAACCTATGAGGCCATTGAATTTGGCGGCAGCGTGATTGATGCGATGTCGGTTGAGGAACGGATGACCATATGCAACATGGTGGTGGAGTGCGGCGCTAAAAACGGCATTATGGTGCCGAATCAGGCCACGCTTGATTATCTTGCCACGCGCACCGACATGCCGTTTAGCGTGGTGAAACCGGATGCGGACGCCTGTTACAGTCAGGTATTGGATATTGATGTCACTCACATGCAGCCGCTGGTGGCTAAACCGCACTCGCCGGATAACGTGGTGGCAATCGATACACTGAAGAACGTGGCGATTTCGCAGGCGTATATCGGCTCCTGTACCGGTGGCAAGCTGGCCGATTTTATTGCCGCTGCTCGCATTATGAAAGGGCGTAAAGTGGTTATTCCGACCTTCGCCGTCCCCGCCACAAAAGAGGTGTTTCACGGTTTAATCAGCACTGACATTGACGGCCAGTCGGTGTACCACATCCTCTGTGATGCGGGCGTGAAGCTGTCGTCCGAATCCGGTTGTGCGGCGTGCTGTGGCGGCCCGGCCGATACCTTTGGCCGCGTTAATCAGCCGATCTCGGTGATCTCCACCACCAATCGCAACTTTGTCGGACGTATGGGCCACAAGCGCGCCAATATCTACCTGGCTTCCCCTTATGCCGTGGCCGCTGCGGCGGTGACCGGCGCGATCGTCCATCCCGGCGCACTGTGCGGAGTTTAAAAATGAAATCGATGATTAGTGGGGCGGTGTACGTCCTTGGCGACAATATTGATACCGACCAGATCCTGTCGGCGGAATACCTGAAGGTCAATCCTTCGACGCCGGAGGGCTATGCCCAGCTTGCACGGCTTGCCATGTGCGGTCTGCCGGAAGGGGCGCTGCCGTTTGTCGATCCACAGACCGGGCGTTCGGGCTACCCGATTATCGTAGCGGGAAAAAACTTTGGCTGTGGTTCTTCGCGTGAGCATGCGGTGATGGCATTGGGGGCCGCCGGGGTGCAGGCAGTTATCGCACGGTCGTATGCGCGTATCTTTTTCCGCAACTGTGTGGCCACCGGAGAGCTACTGCCGGTCGCTGCCGCTGAGCCGTTATGCCAGCGTTTACGTACCGGCGATCGGGTCAGTATCGATATCGGGCAGCAGGCGATCACGCTGCTGGAAAGCGGTGAACGGCTGGCGACCGACCCGCTGGGGGAGTTGGCCAGCATGGTGGAAGCGGGCGGGCTGTTCGCCTGGGCCCGCGCCAGCGGTCGTATCAAGGCTAATGCGTGATTATTTTGCCGAAATGGCCAGTGCGCCACCGGCAAAGACAAACAGGCTGCCGGTAGAACGGTTGAGGATGCGCAGCCGTCGGGCGTTAGAAAAGACGCCCGACAGGCGACGACCCGCGCAGGCGTAGCTGAACATAATGCCGCCATCCAGCACGGCCCAGGTGATCGCCAGTGTGGCAAACTGCAAAGCATGGGGCTGGCTGGCATCAATAAAGTTCGGGAACAGCGCGGCAAAGAACAGCAGATCTTTTGGGTTACTGATACCCACCGTGAAACCCTTGCGGAACAGGCGCATGGCTCCCGGTGCTTCTTCAAGTTCAGCGGCATTAATCTGCGCAGGTTCGCTGTTGTCGCGCCATGCGGCGATGCCCAGCCAAATCAGATAGGCGGCACCAACGATTTTCAGCACCATAAAGGCGGTGGTTGAAGCGGCCAGAATGGCCCCCAGCCCCAGCGCTGAGGCCGTCATCAGTATCATGGCTGCCAGCACGCCGCCACCGACGGTTGCCAGCGCCTGTTTACGACCGTAGCGCAGACCGTGGGTCATATTGATCAGCGCCGAGGGGCCTGGAATGGCGATCAGCGCGGTAATTACACCGGTATAAGCCAGCCAAAGTTCGAGCGTCATTACATCATCCTTTCAGGTTAAGTGCCTCTGCCTGAGCGCAGTAGAGCGATTCTGTCCTGTTCACAGAGTGACCGGGGCGCGCTAGTGTATTTTCCCGGCAGTGAGAAGTAAATCACAGTCAGAAAATATTCCTTATGAGAAAGGATGGGGAAGGCGCACGGCGAATATGCCGTATCAACCGGGAAAATCTTTCTCCGGGCATACGCCAGTTATCATCCTGGTAACTGGCTGTATTCACGCTATTAACTGGCATATTAATTAGCGAATGAATGAAATATATTTTTTAATATTTAGGCGGGTTAATAAATATTTCAGCAATGAATGCAAGGGTAACAATGAAGGTTTTGGCTATTGCTGAAAAATATCTTCTTACCGGGCGTTATTCCTGTGGCAGGTTGCGTCATCACATGACAGGACTATAATAAGTAGCGTCAATTTTTTATTCACCAGACAAATTTGCCGCAGGCTGGGCATCAGGAGGTTTTTATCACTTTCAACCAAAATGAAGCGATGATTAACAATAACCCTGTTGAATTTGAAGCCTGGTATGACGATTATGAAATGGGGCCTGAGAACGCGGGCGAGCCGCACCCGGAGACGATCCGTGGGCTGCCGGCTTCAGATATCCTCACGCCTTCCGACCGCTATCAGGAGCTGTTTACGGCGGTGCAGATGTCGCACATTTTTAGCGACAGTAAAACCTTTGCCGACTGTGCGCCAAAAACGGACCCGGAACGTATTCTTTTTCGCTATTATCTCGAGCGCGAGCAGCAGGAATTCAACCTGCTGGAATTTGTTCTGGAAAATTTCGATCTCCCCGAGGCGCATGATAGCCGCTATGTTGCCGATCCCAATAATACGATGGCAGAGCACATCGATGGCCTATGGCCGGTATTGACTCGTCAGCCGGAAGAACATCGTAAGTTCTCTTCGCTGCTGCCGCTGCCGAAGCCCTATGTCGTGCCCGGCGGGCGTTTCAGCGAAGTTTATTATTGGGACTCCTATTTCAGCATGCTCGGCTTTGCCGCTGCGGGACGCTGCGATCTGATGCATAGCATGGCGGATAACTTTGCGTGGTTGATTGATAAGTATGGCCACATTCCGAACGGTAACCGCACCTATTACCTCAGCCGTTCGCAGCCGCCGGTATTTGCCATGATGGTGGAGCTGTTCGAAAAGAACGATGTCCATGAGGCTCAACACTATCTGCCGCAGCTGAAAAGTGAATATGCATTCTGGATGGACGGTCAGGAAACGCTCGCACCCAACCAGGCATATCGTCATGTGGTGATGCTGAACGATGGGTCGGTGCTTAACCGCTACTGGGACGATCGTGACACGCCGCGCGACGAGTCATATCGCGAGGATGTGGAGACGGCAAGTCACTCGTCACGCCCGGCGAGCGAGGTTTACCGCGATCTGCGTGCCGGAGCCGCATCGGGCTGGGATTACACCTCGCGCTGGTTAAGCGAACCTGGTCGCCTGGAAAGTATTCAGACTACCAGCATTGTGCCTGTTGACCTTAATGCGTTCCTCTACAAGCTGGAAACCACCATCGCCCGCCTTGCGGCCAGCAAGGGAGAGCTGGCAACCGCCGAACGTTTCCAGCAGCTGGCGTTGCGCCGTCGTGAGGCTGTCGATCGCTATTTGTGGGATGCACCAGCGGGGCTGTATCGTGACTACAACTGGCGCGAAGGCGAACAGGCAACGTTCTCTGCCGCTGCCGTCACTCCGGTGTATGTCGGCATGGCCAGCCTTGATCAGGCCAATCGTACTGCCAAAGCGGTACGCGACCACCTGTTAGCGCCAGGCGGCATACTGTGCAGCATGAATGTCACCGGCGAGCAGTGGGACAGCCCGAACGGTTGGGCGCCCGTGCAGTGGATGGCGATCAAAGGGTTCCACAGCTACGGCGATGAGCTGCTGGCGCAGGAGATTGCCTCCCGCTGGCTGCATACCGTCAACAGCACCTGGCAGCAGCACCACAAGATGGTAGAAAAGTACAATATCAGCGGAGAGGCTGCGCTGCTGGGCGGCGGCGGGGAATATCCGTTACAGGATGGTTTCGGCTGGACCAACGGCGTCACGCGCCGCCTGCTGGAAATGTACCCACAGCTTTAATCCCACCAGTGCGGCGCTGGACTATTTCTGCCGTACCATCGACACAACGAAAAAAAAGAATCTGGCGGCAAAGCCAGATTCTTTTTTTTGTTCTCGCTGTAGCGGGTAACAACCGCGAGAATGTCATCACAAGCACCTTCCAGCAAGCGTGATATTAGTATGTTATGTGAGCAGGGTCAAGATAAGACCGGTAATGAATTATCACGAAAGGTATTATAATTGTGCGTTGTTGGAACGGGGCGTCATTCTTCAGGTGGGCAAGGGCAGGTTTCACTCCCGGCGGGAAACAGGTGGTGCTGTCCGGTTTGCCTCCACCTGAAGAGTGGCACAAGCACCTTCCAGCAGTCGGTGCATCGTCGCAAGGGGAAATGGAAAGGCACTTGCAGCGCTGTGCATACTCGCTCACACGGAGCGTGCCGAGTGATAATCGCAGAAGCTGTTCTGCTGGCGCTGAATATCTTTCTCGCTTGCCTGCACATTATCGTTGCCTTACGGCAACTAACCCGCAACCACTAAGGATGCTGGGACTCTGAACGAAGGCGAAGCTACCACTTCGCCTTTTTTCTTGCCGATACTGTGGTATTGGTTTATTTCTTTGTCTTGCCAAACCTGAGGCCTGCAATGAGATCCCGCACCTCTCTCTACAATCTGTGACGAAACTAACACTTAGCCGCGACGCGCGTGGCTATTCTGCCTGTGGCCAGGTTGACAGCAATTTTCAGGAGAGCAGCAATGAGTGACGGCTTTATCAGCGCGGATCGTATTCGCGACCGCTTTTCGCAAGCGATGTCGACGATGTATCAGGCAGAAGTTCCTCAATATGGCACCTTGTTACGGCTGGTGCGCACGGTCAATGAGCAGGAATTGCAGGGAAGCGCCGGGCAGCCTGCGGCAGATAACCGGTCGCAGCAGGTCAATCGCCTGAGCGTTGAACGCCATGGCGCTATCCGCGTGGGGACTGCACAGGAGCTGGCCACGTTACGCCAGCTGTTCGCGGTGATGGGGATGTTTCCCGTGGGCTATTACGATCTGTCGGCAGCCGGTGTGCCGGTACACTCCACCGCTTTTCGCCCGGTGACGGAGCGGGCTTTGCAAATCAATCCGTTCCGCGTATTTACCTCATTGTTGCGCCTGGAGTTAATAGACGATGCCGCTCTGCGCCAGCGGGCCAGCGAGATATTGGCGCAACGTGATATTTTCACCCGCCGTCTGCGTGAACTGCTGGCGCTTTGGCACCAGCAGGGAGGGTTGAAGGAGGAGGAAGCCGATGATTTCGTGCGCCAGGCGCTGGAAACCTTCCGCTGGCACCGGCAGGCTTCAGTCGATCTCAAGACGTATAACGCGCTGCTGGCACAGCATCGTCTGATTGCCGACGTGGTCTGCTTCCGTGGGCCGCATATTAATCATCTGACGCCGCGCACGCTGGATATTGACCGCGTGCAGCAGCTGATGCCCGAGCATGGCATCACGCCAAAAGAGACGATTGAAGGGCCGCCCGCACGCCGCTGCCCGATTTTGCTGCGCCAGACCAGCTTTAAGGCGCTGAGCGAAGCGATCGATTTTACTGACCAGCTTCAGGGCATGCACAGCGCCCGTTTCGGTGAAATTGAACAGCGCGGCGTGGCACTGACACGCAAAGGGCGTGAGCTGTACGATCGCCTGCTGCACAAAGCATCGCAGCGAAAGTTTGCCGACAACGCCAGCTATCAGCAGCATCTGCGCACGATATTTGCCGACTTCCCTGATGATGCCGACGAACTGCGCCGTCAGCAGCTCGCCTGGTATCGCTACCGGCGCAATCCCCTGGTGGCCGCCGCGCCGGAACAGGATTTGGAAAGTCTGATTGCCAGTGGGGCGGTAGTGGCAGAGCCTGTTATCTATGAGGATTTTCTCCCGGTCAGCGCCGCCGGGATTTTTCAGTCTAACCTTGGTGATGACCGCCATAACGCCGGCAGCGGTCATGCCAGCCAGGCCGCGTTCGAACAGGCGCTGGGTGCGCCGGTGACCGATGAGTTCAGCCTGTACCAGCAATGCCAGCAGGAATCGCTCGACCGCCTCCAGCTTGATGTCTAAAGGTTAAAAGGGGCGCTTTGTGTCAGCACCCGCTCGATCACATTGAGCGCCCCTTCGTGGTTATTACTTTCGGTGTGATAGCGTGCCACCTGCTTGACGGCCGGGTGCGCATTGGCCATGGCAAATCCATAGCCTGCGTGTGCCAGCATTTCGATATCGTTGCCGCTGTCGCCTGTTGCCACCACCTCATGGTCGGCAATCTGCCATTGCTTCTGTAACAGCGACAGGCCGTGCGCTTTGTGCATACCGGGGATAATCAAATCAACAAAGCCAGATCCACTGGAAACCGGCGTCACGATGCCATCCAGCGTATGACCAATATGTTCCATCAGTTCGGGGATCTTTTCATCGGCCAGATTCAGGGAGAATTTAAAGATAGTGTCATCTAAGCGCTCGAAATTCTGGTGCAGTTCCAGTCGGCGATAGTGTTTCGACATTAGTGTCAGCAGCGCATCCGGGGTATCGTTAAGCATATAAGCGCTACGCGGGCCGCAGACCACTGCATGAATATAGGGAATGCGGTGCAGAACCGTCAGTACCTGGGCCAGGTGTGCGTCGCTTAGCCCGGCACAAAACAGCGTGTTGCCACTATCGACGATGTTTGCCCCATTTTCGGCAACAAAGGCAATTTCTCCGCTTATTTCAGGAAAAAAGCTGATTAGCTGGTAATACTGATTGCCGCTTGCGACCACAAATTTGATATCACGTTCTCTTAGCTGTTGATAAAGCGCTAAAAACCGTGCCTTGTTGTAGTGCTTATTATCGTCGAGGAAAGTGCCATCCATATCGACGGCAATCATTTTGATCATGAATACGGCCCTGAGTAAAAAGTAAAAACGATCTCTATCATCGCTGTAACCGTCAGCGTGAAAAAGGGGCTGTTTTACGCATTAAGTTCCCCTTTTCCCCCGGCATGACATTTTAGGTAGGTTGACATTACCCCCAGCGGATGTATGAGGTTTTTCGCTAAATATGACTTTATCAGTTACGCTTTATGTTCTGGATATTTATGCCAAGGAGCATTTCATGAGCACTGAGTTAAGTAAAAAACCACAGCCCGATGCCGCAGAGCATAATGCTTTCTTCCCCTCACTTTATTCGCTGGATCAGTTCACCAGCCGCGTATCTGACCTGTCAGGGGCTGATTATCCGAACCCTTACCGTGGTAATAAAAAGATTCTGGTGATAGCCGCAGATGAGCGCTATCTCCCGGTCAGCGGCGACAAGCTATTCTCAACCGGTAATCATCCGGTGGAAACCTTGCTGCCTATGTATCATCTGCATCAAGCCGGATTTAAGTTTGATGTCGCCACGCTTTCCGGCGAAATGGTTAAATTTGAACACTGGGCGATGCCGGTTGATGACAAAGCGATAACCGGACTATTTGACGACTACCTGGCGAGTTTCCGTCAGCCGCTCAAACTCTCTGACGTGGTGAAAAATCTCGGCCCGGACAGTGAATATGCCGGCGTATTTATTCCGGGTGGACATGGTGCGTTAATCGGCCTGCCGGAAAGTGAAGATGTGGCCGCCGCGATCCGCTGGACCCTGGATCAGGACAAATACCTTATTTCACTCTGTCATGGGCCCGCCGCCTTCCTGTCCGTCAGCAAGGGCGAAAACCCGTTAAAAGGCTATTCCGTGTGCGCCTTCCCTGACAGCGCTGATAAGCAGACGCCAGATATCGGCTACATGCCCGGTCATCTGACCTGGTTCTTCGGTGAGCAGCTGAAGGAGATGGGCCTTACCCTGGTCAATAATGATATATCCGGTGCTGTCCATCAGGACCGCAACGTGTTAACCGGAGACAGTCCTTTTGCCGCCAATGCGCTGGGCAAACTGGCAGCAAATACCCTGTTGAAAGCCTTCAGCTAACCGTTAAACGTAGCGCTTGTCAGCGGAGAGATCGCCTGTGACCGGGCCGTTTCTCCGTTGGCAGAAACCGGTCTTAACACCCGGATTTAACAGAGAATCTCAACCACAGAACCTCCCGCCCGCCTCTCTGACTATCCTGTGAATGCATGCCAGGAAAGCATCGCTGGCATAAAATCATATTTACACATTTAAATTTATAAATATAATAAGGGCCACATTTGAACCCTACGCGAAGTCATTTTTATGAAACACAATACGCTTTTTAGCCCCCTGAACATTGGCGATCTGGCCCTACGTAACCGGGTTGCTCTTCCTCCACTCACGCGCTGCCGCAGTGAACAGCCTGGCAATATTCCGGGTGACATGATGGTCGAATATTATCGCCAGCGTACCGGTGCAGGATTTATGATTACCGAAGGGACGCAAATTGAACCCCGTGGTCAGGGTTATGCCTGGACACCGGGCATCCACAATGAGGATCAGATCTCCGGCTGGAAAAAAGTGACCGATGCGGTGCATCAGGAGGGCGGCGTGATATTTTGCCAGCTGTGGCACGTTGGCCGGGTCTCACACAGTGAATTACAGCCGGAGAAACAGCCGCCGGTCGCACCCTCTGCGGTAGCGGCAACCGGCGTGCGGGTCTTTATCGAGACCGCACCGGGTGAAGGTATCCTTACCGCCCCGGAAACCCCGCGAGCGCTGACCACGGCAGAAGTGAAAGAGATCGTCGGGCTTTACCGCCAGGCCGCCGTCAATGCGCAAGAAGCGGGTTTTGATGGCGTGGAGCTGCACGCTGCAAATGGCTACCTGATCAACCAGTTTATTTCTCAACATACTAATTTCCGCAGCGATGAGTACGGCGGCTCGCTGGAGAATCGACTGCGCTTTCTGGGTGAAATTGTCGCAGCGGTCAGCGACGTTTTCGGCAGCCAGCGAGTTGGGGTGCGTTTTGCTCCGCTGTTTACCAGCACCGATGAAGAGCGGGTATATCTCGGCCTGGTCGAAGAAGATCCCCATGCGACCTACATCGCGGCGGCGCAAATGCTGGATGAGATGGCAATCGGCTATCTGTCTATTGCAGAAGCTGACTGGGATAACAGCCCCGATCTGCCCGACAGTTTCCGCCGCGAGCTGCGCGCCACATTCAGTGCACCGATTATGTATTCCGGCCGCTATACCCGTGAAAAAGCGGAACATGTCTTTCTCAAGGGATGGGGAGACCTGTTTGGCTTTGGCAGAACGTTTATCGCCAATCCGGATCTGCCAACCCGGTTGCAGCAGGGATTACCGCTCAATGCTGTTGATGGCTCGTCACTGTATGGGGGAACGGCGAAAGGGTATACTGACTATCCGGTTTATCGTTCCTGACGTTTGTGAGGCGGCATGTCACCAGAAAGCGCCATAAAAATACTGGCTAATCCAACAAGGATGGCGGTACTGAAGTGGCTTAAAGACCCGGCAGAATCCTTTGCCGGTTACAGTCAGCTGTATGATTTTGAGCGCTACGGTGTGTGTGCCAGCCTGATTCAGGACAAGGCTGGCTTATCCCAGCCTGCAACCTCACTTTGTCTCAAGGTGCTTTATGAAGCGGGGTTGCTGGAAGCGAATAAAGTGGGTAAATGGACCTATTACCGTCGCAGCGAGTCGCGCATCCGCGAGGTGACTTCAACCGTCACTGATTGCCTGAACGATCTGTGAGTGGTGATGTTCGTCATCGGCGACAGATGCCCGGTCGGCTAAAGAAGTGAAGTGGCCAATTGCAGGCCACTTCAGTCAGAGATTAACCTTTTCCACCCTGGAATGAGGGATACAGCGTCATTCCGCCATCAACAAAAATGGTTTGCCCGGTGATATAGGCTGATTGATCGGAGGCCAGCCATGCAGCAACATTGGCTACAATCTCTGGTTCAGCGACATACTTCATCGGGATCAGCTCTTCTAACTCCAGACGCAGCGCCTCATCGCCCATTTTTTCCTGGTTCATCGGGGTGTTGATTGCGCCCGGGCCAATCGCATTAACCCGAATGCCTTTTTCAGCATATTCCAGGGCCAGAGACTGAGTCAGCATGTGGACACCGCCTTTGCTGGCGGCATAGCTGACGAAAGTCGGCCAGGGAATAATCTCGTGTACAGACGAGACGTTAATAATATTGCCCTTGATGTCATTTTCTAAAAAGTAATTCAGCGCGGAGCGGGCAGTGAGGAAATAGCTGGTAAGATTGACGTCAATCACCTTACGCCAGTCATCCAGGGTTATTTTGTGCGCCGGGCTTTGAATTTCAATTCCGGCATTATTAATCAGCAAATCCAGCTTGCCGAAATGATCTATCGCCGCATGAACGAAGTTATGAGCAATGTTTTCATCACTGATATCACCACCAAATATGATGGCTTTGCCTGATTTCAGGCCGTTCAGCTTATCGGCTAATTCCTGCGCTTCTTCTTTGTTGGAATGGTAATTAATGACGACATTCATACCTTCTTCAACTAAGCGAGTCACAAGTGCAGCACCAATTCCTCTGGATGAACCTGTTACCGCTGCGACTTTTCCCTGAAGATCTGTAAACATGTATTTTCCCCGAGTGCATTTTTTAACAAAGATGAAACGTTACCGATTTGCGAGCTGTTAACGCAATATCTGTCATTGGCAGGCATAAAACAGACTTTTTGGCCGCCAGAACGATGATTTCACTCGCAGCTGTTACTCCCTGTAAGACAAGAAATGTCCATTAAAAAAATTAGCAACAGATCGCTATATACGCAAGTTTGTGGCCGTACAGGAGTGAGATTTATCTTAACGCATATTGGCAGGAGGTTCGGTGTGGCGGGTATCTGATAAGAGGTGATGGGGTCAGGAATAGCCAAATGAGATTAGCTTCCCTGACCATCAAAAGCATAACAGGATGCTGGCTAAATCTGTTATTTACAGTCGTCCGTCAATTTAATCAGCGCAGTCTGCTGAACGGCCGCATTATCTGAAGCGAATACCGCCACGCCTTTGACCTGCTGCCCTTTTTTTACCATGCCTTTGGTCAGTTTTTCGTCAACCGTATCCAGCTTAAACTCCTGGTGATCCGGGGCAACCGCTTTCAGACAGAGTGTTGATAAATCGACGTCTTTATCAGACAGGTTGGCAACCACCACTTCAAAGGATTTTGTATAGGCATCTTTGCCGCCAATTGACATTGATCCTTTAGATTTTTCTGTCGAATACACCGCTGCATTATCAGGTACGGCTGCATTCGCGGCACAGCAGAAACCCAACATAGTGACAGATGCCGCCATCATAAAACGCTTCATACTTTATTCCCTTCTCTGGTTTGAGATTTTACTTAATGTCGCTGGCTAAGACAGCATTGCGAAATCATCCTGTCCTGGCAAATTCAATCATGATCAGTATAGCCAGCGTTTATCATTCCACAGAGAAACGCAGCGTGATCCAGTCGATAGCGGGGCGGCATCACTCTTACAGCACCACACACATCGGGCGTCCTGATACCGGGTCCGGATGGATCTCTGCCCTGATTGAGAAAACCTGTTGCAGCAGCGCGGGGGTCATCACCTGTTCAGGCGTGCCGCTGGCCACCACGCGACCTGCGGACATCAGAACCAGATGGTCACAGTAACGGCTGGCCTGATTAAGATCGTGTAACACCGCGACCACGGTTTTTCCCTGCCGCTGCCGCGCGCGCAGCAAGGCCATGAGTTCGATTTGATGATTGATGTCCAGCCAGGTGGTGGGCTCGTCAAGCAGCAGCAGCGGCGTGTCCTGCGCCAGCGTCATGGCAAGAAAGGCCCGCTGGCGCTGACCGCCGGAGAGTTCGCATACCCGTCGCGAGGCCAGTTGAGCGATCTGCGTCTCTTCCATCGCGGCCTGAACCAGCTGGCGATCCCGTATACCCATACGGCCAAACAGATTCAGCCACGGGCTGCGGCCATAGCCGACCAGCTCCTGCACACTGACGCCTTCGGGAGACATATGCTGCTGTGGCAGCAGCGCCAGGCGCTGTCCCAGCTGACGGGCTGACAGAGAGGCCAAATTCTCCTCTCCCAGCAAAACCTGCCCGCGATGCGGAGTGAGCAGTCGGGCGCAGCAGCGCAGCAGCGTCGATTTACCGCAGCCGTTGGGGCCAAGCAGTGCGGTGATACGCCCTGCGGGCAGCGGAAGCGAAAGGGAGTGCAGAACGGGCTTATTGGCATATCCGGCACTCAACGCTTTCAGGGTCAGTGGCATCATCAGCGGGTTCTCATTAAAAGCCAGAAAAAGTAGGGCGCACCGATACAGGCCGTCAGGATCCCGGCAGGCAGTTCCAGCGGAGGGTGCAGGGTACGCGCCAGTAGGTCGGCCAGCAGCAGCAGCAGGGCACCCACCAGCATTGCGCCGGGGATCAGCCAGTGGTGACGGCCGCCCACCAGGCGGCGGGTAAGATGCGGTGCCAGCAGGCCGATAAAGCTCAACGGCCCGCAGACCGCGACGCTGCCAGCCGCCAGCGCCAGCGCCAGCAGCAGGGTAAGCCGCTGGCCCCGACGCACGTTGACGCCGAGAGTGGCGGCCTGCTCTTCTCCCAGCACCAGCAGATCCAGCTGGCGGCAGAGCAACATACCCAGCGGTAACAGCAGTAACAGCCACGGGAGAGCGACCCAGACAAAGGTCCAGCCCCGCCCCCACAGGCTGCCGGTGAGCCACATCAGCGCCTGATTGATCTCCAGCGGATGTGACAACATTAAATAATCGGTAACGCTGGCATATAACGCGGTTAAGGCCACGCCGAGTAGGGCCAGGCGCAGAGGTGAGCTGTTGCCCGCCGCCAGCCGCAGCAGGGCAAAGGCCAGCATTGCGCCGATAAAGGCCAGCAGCGGTAGCCATATGACCGGCAGGGCAGGAAACAGCATCAGCGCACCGATCGACATCAGCCCGGCGGCATGATTAACGCCGAGGATTTCCGGTGAAGCCAGCGGATTACGCACCACTCCCTGTACCAGTACCCCGGAGAGCGCCAGCGCGGCCCCCACCAACAGCGCCAGCAGGATGCGCGGCAGGCGGTACTCCACCAGAGCGAAATAGTGACTGTCGCCAGGCCGTAGCGCCCGCCGCAGATCGGCGAAGCTCAGCGTTTCACTGCCGTAGCGCACGGAAAGCAGCATCACTATCGTCACCAGCGCCAGCAGGACGATCAGCGTTAAGGCGGGTTTCTTCACGTACGCCTCCTGACCAGCCAGATAAAGCAGGGCGCACCGATCAGCGCCAATACCGCGCCGGCGGGCAGTTCGGCTGGAAAGGCCATTGCACGCGCCAACAGGTCGGCCAGCAGCATCAGCAGAGCACCAAACAGCATGGCGATCGGCAGCATGAGGCGCAGGTCGCAGCCGATCCAGGCACGAGCCATATGCGGCACCAACAGGCCAAGAAAGGCCACCGGCCCGGCCACGCTCACGCAGCTGCCCACCAGCAGAACCACCACCAGATTGACCAGCAGACGGAGCTGCCGGAGAGGAATGCCGAGGGTGCGGGCGCTGTCGTCGCTCAGCTGGAGCAGGTTAAGACGGCTGGCGAATAGCCAGGCCAGCGGCAGCAGTAGGGCGCTGAAGGGCAGCAGCTGCCAGAATTCACGCCAGCGTACATGTGAGACACCCCCGGCCAGCCAGTGGAGTATGCCCCAGGCGTGATCTTCCGCCAGCAGCAGGATGGCGCGGGTCAGCGCCGCGCACAGTGCGGATACCGCCACTCCGCCGAGGATCAGACGGCTGCGATCGCAGGCGTCCCAACCCCTGCCGAGCAGCATCACCACGCCCCAGCTCAGGCCGCCGCCCAGCGCTGCCAGCAGGGCGATGCTGTATCCGGCCACCCATGTCGGGTCGAAAGCGCTGGCGACCACCATCGCCAGTGACGCTCCGGCGTTAATCCCCAGCAGAGACGGGGAGGCCAGCGGGTTGCGGGTCAGCGTTTGCAGCAGACAGCCGGATACTGCCAGGCTGGCACCCAGCAGCATCGCTACCAGGCTGCGCGGCAGGCGTAAATTAAGCACCAGCGCCTGCGGCAGATCGCTGACTTTGCCCGGCAGCATGGCCGATAGTGCCTGCCAGGGCGCGATCGGCACCTGCGACCAGCTGAACAGCGACAGCCAGAATACCCCGGCCAGCAGGGCAAGCGGCAGCATCCAGGCGATAAGCGGTCGGCCGGACATCATTCTGCGGGCGTCAGAGGCCGGTGATGAACAATGGCCACCAGATCGGCGGCAATTTGCTCGGCGGCGAAGATCCCGCGCATACGTGCCCAGCTATTACTGTCAACCGCAGCAACCTGATTTTTCTGCGCCGCCGTCAGCATCTGCCACAGCGGGTCCTGCTGCCAGTCGCGTACGATGCTTTGCTGCCGATAGTGGGCCACAATCAGCCAGTCCGGGTTGATCGCCAGCAGCTGCTCAAGGCTGATATTGGAGAGTGCCGCCTGATTGATAGGGGCAGAAACCGCCATGCCTAGCGCCGTCAGCACGCTGCCGGTGTAGGACTCGCTGCTGTGCAGGTTGAACTGCTGTTCGCGTGAAGTGCCAAATACCACCTTCATCCCTTTGGGCAGCTGGCTGGCAAATTGCTGCATCCGCTCATGGTGTAGGGCCAGGCGTTGCTGCATTTCTGCATCTTTATCCAGTACTTTGCCGATAATCGCTGCCGATTGCAGGTTTTCTGCGTAAGTTTCATTACGCGATTTCAGCATCAGAGTCGGCGCAATGCTGGACAGCTGGCGATAAATACCCTGGTGGCGGGCGCTGTCGGCAATAATCAGATCCGGTTTTAACGCCGCGATGGTTTCCAGAGCGGGCTGAGCGCGGGTGCCGACCGACTGCCACGGCTTGAGACGTTCGCGTACGGCGGGCAGAACGCGCTTCGGGTCATTGTCGTCCGCCACGCCAGTCGGACTGACTCCGGCGGCGGCCAGCGCATCGACAAAGGAGAGTTCCAGCACCACAACGCGGGCGGGTGGATGTTCGAGAGTAAAGCTCCCGTTACTGTCCTGAACGGTGACCGCCTGTGCAAAGGACAGCCCCGGCAGCAGAGCGCCAAGCAGGACGAGGATAAAACGTGTCAACATGATCCCTCCGGGTGATAAAAAATAGCAAAGCGGGCCGCCATAGGCAGCCCGCAAGTCTGTCAGGGTATCAGAACTTCAGTGAGCCTTGCAGGTAAACCGTGCGCGGCTGACCGGCATAAATCCCTTTATTGTTATCGTCGTAGGCGCGGGTGAAGTACTCATGGTCAAAAATGTTTTTCACGCCGACGGCCATATTCAGGTTGGCATACTGCGGGCCGAAATCGTAGTTAGCGCGTGCGCCCCACAGCATAAAGCCCGGAATGCGGCCGGTACTGCCATCGGCGCTTTCCTTAACGGTATTGGCGTTATCGGCGAACTGCGCCGACTGATATTCACCGTTCAGGTTAAGGGTCCAGCTGCCGGTGCGATAATCCATGCCCACCGTCCCCTTATGTTTAGGTGAAAATGGCACCTGGTTGCCGTGGTAGTTACCCTGTTCACGGATGACCGCATTGACATAAGCATAACTGGCTGAAACTGAAAGATTTTCAAGCGACGGGGAGAAGTCTCCAAGATCGTAGCGTACCTTGCTCTCCAGCCCGGTATGGCGGGTTTTTCCGCGTGCCGTTACGCTGTCGGTCACCTGATTGGAGTCATACTGATTGCTGAAGTTGATTAAGAACAGCCCTGCTTCGGCCTGGAGTACCTGATTATCAAATCGGGTACCCAGCTCCCAGGTGCGTGCCTTTTCCGGCTCCACGCTACCGCTGCTGACCGCTTTACCTATCTGGCTGTACTGCACGGTGCCGAAAGAGCCTTCGGTATTGGCATACAGATTCCATTCATCATTCAGATGGTAGAGCACGTTAAGCGCGGGCAGCGGGGCATTGTAGCCAATTTCCTGCTTTTCACCCTTGATGAAATTGTTCTGATAAGACTGAATATGCTCGTAGCGCATCCCCGGCGTGAGCGTCCAGTTGCCCACGTCAATGCGGTCGTCAATGTACCAGGCGTGCGCTTCGGTGCCGGACTGCGTGTCACGATCGTACGGGCTGTTGCCGGTTGGCAATTTTCCGCTGCTGGCTTTACTGGTGTAACGCAGCTCGTGGGTAGACTCACTCACATAACGATAACCCACGCCGACTTCGTGAGCGGTTTCTCCCCAAGTGAAACTCTGGCTGTAGCGCGGTTCGACGCCACGTACCCAGTATTCACGCGGAGAAAGGGTCAGGTTTTTGCCCTGATCCAGATAACCGCTGCGCAAGGTGTTGGTGTAGAAAGTCAGAATATTGAACTTGTGCTGGGTATCAGGCTGGAACTGATAGCCAAGACTGGCCAGCTGGCGACGGCCCCAGAACTCATCGTAAGGGCGGGTTGACTGGAAACGATCGGCATTGTAATCCGCTCGTGACAGGCCGCCCGGCATCTGCGCACGGCCTTCATAATATTGCAGTAAGCTGCTGAAGGTGTGCACCTCGTTCGGCGCATAGCGGGTTTTCAGCATCACGTCATCGATTTTTGTCGAGCTGTGTTCACGCCAGTCGCTGCCGCGCGTGCCGGAGTAAAGCAGCGCAGCGCCCAGGCCGTTGTCAGCAGTGCCGCCAATTAGCAGGTTGCCGCTTCCCTTAGGATCGTTCTGGCTGGAGGTGGGCGACAGCAAACCTTCCATGCCCGCTTCAATCGCAAAATCTTTCGGGATGGCGCGGGTGACAAAATTGACCACGCCGCCGACGCTTTGCGGCCCATAGCGTACCGCGCCGCCGCCGCGCACCACGTCCACTGCATCCATATTGCCTAATGACACCGGGGCAAGGGAGAGCTGTGGCTGGCCGTAAGGCGCAAACGGCACCGGAATACCGTCCATCAGTACGGTAGATCGGCTGGCCAGGCGCGGGTTCAGGCCACGAATGCCAAAGTTCATTGCCATGTCATGGCTACCGGTGCCGTTATTTTCCGGCGCGTTCACGCCGGGAATGCGGTTCAGCGCTTCACGCACGTTGGTGGCGCCGGTTTTGATAAAGTCTTCGCGGCGCAGCACGTCGCGCGCGCCGGCATGTTCAAAGACATCGTTTTCCCGCGCATCGGCCAGCCAGTCGCCCACTACCGTCAGCGTATCAGTGGCGGTGTCGGCTGGCAGTTTCTCAAGCGTAAACGCATTGTTCCCCAGCGATTTCGCCTGTAGCCCACTGCCGTTAAGCAGGGCGCTAAGCCCGCGATCGACCGGGTAGCTGCCGTTCAAACCCGGGCTGGTTTTGCCCTGGGTCACTGACGCATCCACCGATAGGGCGATGCCGGAGGCAGTGGCAAACTGATTCAGTGCGCTGTCCAGATCGCCGGGGGCGATATGATAGCTGGCCACCGCATCCTGGGTTACCGCCGCCGCCAGGGCCGGGGTAAACAGGACGGGTAGCGCAAAGGTGCAGTGAATAGCCAAAGCCAAAGGTGTTGTTTTGCTAAAAACGCGCTTTAGCGGTGCGCGGGAATCAGGCATGACGATCTCCATTTACAGGATGTTTATGTTATCTGTATAAGGAGTCGAACGAGGGAGTCAAAAGGGATAAAGGGAATGAGAATATTTATCATTTTTATTTCATTTTTTTACTGACACGCACCCAGTAACGGCTAAAGGTGTGGATTTTAATGGGTAATGTCTGGGCTAAAACGGCCAGCAGGCGATCGGTATCCTGCAAAGGCCAGGTTCCACTAACGCGCAGGTCAGCCGCGTCGTCAGCACAATCCAACCGTCCGGGACGGTAACGGGCCACCTCGTCAAGTACCTCAGCCAGCCGACGATTACTGACACTCAGTACCCCCTGAGTCCAGCTGTAGCTGGTGCTATTCAGCGGCCTTAATGGCTCAAAATGTTGCTGGCTAAAACGCAGCATCTGTCCCTGATCCACCCGGTGCGGTTCGTCGGGACGGTCGCTTAACCTCACCTCCACCGCGTGCTGTTGCACCGCCAGCCCGCTGCTTCCATCCCATTGACGAACGCTAAACTCGGTTCCCAGCGCGCGCAGCATGCCCTGGCGGGTGGTGACCAGAAATGGCCTGGCCTGCGCATCGGTGGCGGTGGTAATGGCAATTTCGCCCTGAATTAAATGGATCAGCCGCTGGCTGTCGCTGTAACTCACCTGCACGGCACTGGCGGTGTTCAGCATCAGCGTTGAGCCATCCTGTAGCGTCAGCCGACGAGTTTCACCCGTCATTGTGTGATAGTCAGCACGCAGTCCAACCGCCGCCGGGGAACGCCACAACTGCCAGCTGCCGCCAACCCCGAGCAGCAGGAGCATGCTTTTCAGCACCCGCCGCCGGGTCTGTTGAGTATGCAGATGAGCCTGATTCAATGTGCGGTAGCCAATATCTCCCGGCAGTTTTTGCAGCTGACTTTGCAGGGATTCCACCCGCTGCCAGGCCCAGCGATGAATATCGTTTTGCTGATGCCACTGCTGCCAGCGGGCATGCTGTTGTGGCGTGGCGTCACCGGCACACAAGGTGGCAAACCAGCTTGCGGCCATTTTCAGCGCCTGACGCTGTTGTTCGGTGATCCTACTGTTCATTATTCTAACTCTTGCAACAGATGAAACAGCAGGCAGTGTTCAGTGGCTTTCGCCATATATTTCTTCACCGAGCTGACCGACACCCCTAGCTGCATGGCGATCTGTGCGTAGGTCAGGCCCTCTAGCTGGGACAGCAAAAAGGCACCGCGTACCTTGTCCCCCAGACCGCTTAGCATCGCGTCAATCTGTTGCAGGGTTTCCAGCAGCAGATGCTGTATTTCCGGTGACGGCAGCTGCTGTTCCGGCAACTGTTCGAGGGCTTCTTTCCAAGCCTGCTCCAACGCGTTGCGCCGCCAGAAGTCCACCATCACCCGGCGGGCCAGCGTGCAGAGGAACGATTTGGGTTCACGGATCTCCGTGGCACCGCCGCCAAGCAGCACGCGCATAAAGGTATCCTGTGCCAGATCCTCGGCGTCCGACGTCGAGCCCAGCTTATGCTGTAGCCAGGACTTCAGCCAGCGGTGATGCGTCTGGTAAAGCGTGGAAAAGCTGTCGACAGGGGGCTGCGTCGCGCTGATAGACATAGAAAGTTACACTTTATGGCAGAAAATTAACGTCATGAGAATAGATGATAATGGTTTTCATTTCAATCGTGGGAGAGTCACGGTCCTGCCGAATATAGCACCAACTAAGTCATCTCTTATTTTCTTAAAAAACCTTAATCAATAATCCGATTAAAAGCAGAGAGAGTGACAGTTTGCCATCATTTCCAACCGCATTTTTTCAGGAAGTTATTAAATTAATCACTTGAAATAACGCCTTAAAAAAGATAATAATTCTCATTTACATAGTGTAACTGGTTACATTTACATTACGCGCGCCTGTTTGCTCTGAATCCATCCGCGAAACAAGAGCGATGAGTCCAATCTTTGTAAGGGAATTGAAATGAGAATGCCTTTTAGCCTCAAGCGTTCCGTCCTGCTTTGTGGCATAGCACTTGCTACGCCCGGTATCAGTTATGCCGCAGACACGCTGGTGGTTACCGCTAAGCCTGAAGAAACATCCAGCACGCCGACTGAAGGCTATACGGCGAAGATCAGCAATGGAGCGACAAAAACGGATCGCTCATTGATTACCACCGGCCAATCAATTTCCGTGGTCACTCGTCAGCAGATGGAAGATCAGGGAGCGATGGATGTTAACCAGGCGCTGAACTATACCGCCGGAGCCTTTACCAACTTCGCGGGTGCGGCCACGCGTTATGATACGGTTTCGCTGCGCGGGTTCCACGGCGGTGACGTCGACAACATATTCCTTGATGGCCTGCGCCTGATGAGCGATCCGGGCAGTTACAATGTTTTGCAGGTCGATCCGTGGTTCCTCGACCGGATCGACGTGATCAAAGGCCCTTCTTCCGCTTTGTATGGTCAAACCGTGCCGGGCGGGCTGGTGATGGAAACCTCCAAACGCCCGCAGTTTACTTCGGAAGGCCATTTCCGCCTCACGGGCGGCAGCAACAACACCAGCGGTGCCGCGTTTGATTACACCAATGCGATTAACGACCAGTGGGCGTTTCGCCTGACCGGTATCACGCGTAACAGTGATACCCAGTACGATCATACTCGCGAAGAGAAATACGCGATTTCACCGTCTCTGCTGTGGCAGCCGGACGAGGATACGTCACTGCTGCTGCGCGCCTACCTGCAAAAAGATCCTTCCGGCGGTTACCACAGTGCGGTACCGGGTGAAGGCAGTATCACCGCGCACGACGGCAGAAAACTGAGCACCGGCTTTTATGACGGCGACAGCTCGCTCGATCAATACAAGCGCCGGGAGCAAATCTACAGCGCGCAGTTCTCACACCGCTTCAACGAGACTTGGGCGGTTCGCTCTAACGCCAGCTATTCACACTCTAACGTCGATCTTGATCAGGTGTATCAGATTGGCTGGAACAAAGAGAATTCCGATCTGTTGAACCGGTACTATTCAGGATCGCGATCGTCGCTAGATGCCTTTGCCATCGATAACCAGTTGGAGGCCGATTTCGCCACCGCTGAAGTGGGACATAAAATGGTGCTGGGGGCCGAGTATCACCAGTACAAGAATGACCTGAGCGATGCTGAAGGTAATGCCAGCAAGCTCAATGCCCTCACCGGTCAGGCTGTTGGCAGTCATGACAACTTCACCTTCTATAAATCGCAGCGTCGTTACTATCAGACCGGGGTTTATCTCCAGGATGAAATGACGTGGGACAAATGGCACCTGGATCTCTCCGGGCGCTACGATCGCATCGTTTCCCAGACCGATAATATTGATAAAGGCACTAAATTCCGTCGTCAGGACGATCACATCGGCGGTCGCGCAGCCCTGCTGTATGCGTTTGATAACGGTATTTCCCCTTATGCCAGCTACAGCCAGGCGATTACGCCGCAGTCTCTTCCAGGACAAGACGGCAATGTGCTGAAACCTACCACCTCTGAACAGTATGAGGCCGGGGTGAAATATCAGCCTGTTGGCACTTCTGACCTCTACTCTGTCGCCGTCTACGATCTGACGCAGAAAGATGTCGGTAACCGCGTCGTTGTCGGTTCTTATTATGATCCCGCCGGGAAAGTGCATTCACAAGGCCTTGAACTGGAAGCGCATAATCAGCTGACGCCGCGACTCAGCACAATTGCTAACTTCACGCTGAACCGCGTGCGCTATAAGGATGCCATTGACGGCAACGATGGCCATACGCCGTACGTGACGCCAAATTCGATGGCTTCAGCTTGGGCGAAATACCAGTTTGACTATGGTCTTAGCGTAGGTGCCGGGGTGCGTTACATCGGCAAGCAGTGGGCGGATAATGCCAACACCACGCGGCTGCCTTCGGTCACGCTATTGGATGCTTCAGTGCGCGCCGATCTGGGTGCCTGGAACAGCAGCCTGAAAGGGGCCTTTGTGCAGGTGAATGCCAATAACCTGACCGGCCGTGACTATGTTGCTGCCTGCTATGGCACCGGATACTGCTACTGGGGCGCTGAACGTACGGTGATGGCGACCGTCGGTTACGATTTCTAACCCGCGATCTCTACTCGCAAAACAGCACGACCGTTTAAGCGGTCGTGCTTTTTTTTATCCTGAAGCAGGAGGAAGGTTAGCGCCAGCGGGCGATCGGGTTGACCAGGGTTCCGGCAAATTTCAGGTTTTCAGCCGGATCGGACAGGTTAATCATCTGCTGGTTGTTGGCTAATTGCAGACGGTTAAGGCAGGAGCGGGTGAACTCTGGCGCGAACATATCGTAGCGGGAAAACTTGCTGGCCAGATGCGGATGGGCCTGCTGATACTCCTTCACGCAGCGCGCGACCGCCTGCCAGAACTGCTCTTCCGGCAGCGTGCCGGACTGGTGCAGAATGGCGCTAATAAAGCGGAAAATGCAGTCGAAGACGTCGGTAAAGATCGACAACAGCTTGAGGTTTTCCGGCACGTCCACCGCCAGGCGCTGCACTTTTTCCGGCAGCACGGCATCCGGGTTCATCACCGCGATTTCTTCGCCGATGTCTTTCATATAGGCGCTTACCGGGATGTTGTTCTCCAGCAGCAGGATCAGATTCTCACCGTGCGGCATAAACACCAGATCGTGTTGGTAGAAGCAGTGCAGCAGCGGGCTGAGGTAGCAGGTCAGATAGCGATCCACCCACTTTTCAGCGGCAAGGCCGGAATCGGCAATCAGTGCGGGCAGCAAGGCTTTCTGGTGATGATCAACGTGCAGGAATGAGGCCATCGTCATCAGGCGCTGGCCGGATTTCAGCTCTGAAACCGGATTATCACGCCACAGTGCGGCAAACATTTTCTTGTAAGCGGAATCACCTTTGATGGCTTTTTCATAGTGGCGGTTATGGTAACCCACTGCCGCCACCTCGCGCAGAATGCGGAAGTCGCAGCGCTGTAGCCACTCATCACCGGCAACCAGACCTTGCAGCCATTCATTAATCGCCGGTGTGGTCGCCATATAGTAAGGAGACAGGCCGCGCATAAAGCCCATATTCAGCACCGACAGCGCGGTTTTAACATAGCGCTTGGTGGGATGGCTGCGGTTGAAGAAGGTACGGATAGACTGCTGTGCCTGATAGCTATCGTCACCCACGCCGAGCCAGACAATATCGTTATTGGCAATATCCGCCGCAAATACCGTCAGCAGTTTATTCTGCCACTGCCAGGGATGAACCGGCATAAAAATGTAATCGTCGCGGCTAAGCCCTTTTTCCGTCAGCTGCGCATTAAACTGTTCAACCGTAGACTGCCCCAGCTCTTCAAGCATCAGTCGCTCGTACTCCAGGTCACTCAGGCTGGAGAAATGCGCATTGCGACGGTGTACGGCAACCCAGACCAGGTTAATCGGTGTGGCAGCTTCCGGCGCGTAAGCCAGATAGTCACGTGCGTCAAAGCCAATACGACCATTGTTTGCCACAAAGCACGGATGACCCTCGGTCATTGAGGATTCAACGGTTTGAAAATCTGCGCTCACCAGTGCCTGGCTGTCCGGGTTATTCTTCTGCAACTTAAATACGCTGCTGCACAGTGTACTGCTGATCTCTTCCATATAGGTGGCCAGCAGCGTCTGTGGAATACCGATGACCTCATTGAATTCAGTGATAAATTGTAGGGCATCCAGCGGCAGGGGATGACCGTTTTCATGTTTAGCCAGTGAGGTTACGTCGATTTCCCAGTGATCCAGCGCCAGGTGGCTGGCGTTAAACCGGTATTCCGTTTCTGTGCCCGGCACGGCAAGCGAGTAGCGGCCGTTGCCCGATTCCGTTGGCGTGACGATCATCTCATGAGCAAATTCGGCGATGGCTTTGCGGATCAGCAGCCGGTTAGCCTGATCCCAGCGATCGCCGCTCAGGTGGACGCCCGTCAGCAGCGTATTGGTGTTATTCATATTCAGCGATTCCTTCAGTAAGGCCTGTTGATAATCTTTACGCTGGCAAAAGGCCAGCCAGGCGGTTTTATGCCCCATATCGATGGTGTGCTGATAGCAAAAGCCAGCGCGCTTGTTCAGTCGATGAATTTTGCTATTACGTTCGTCCGGCTCCACCACCACCCGTTTGACTTCTGGCAGGCTGAACATAAAGTCCATCACCACGGAGAACACCTGCCAGCTGAACTGCTTCACCGGTTTGGTGGCCGGGGCTATCAGTAGATGCATGCCATAGTCGTCTGGCCGTGCGGCATAGAACTTACCAATGTCATCTTCGCTGGCCTTATAGAACTCCATCAGGAAAACCGGCTGGTCATTACAGCAGCCAATGAGCGCGGCATTTGGATTACCCGCCGTCAGCTGCTGGTAAAAGGTGGCGACCTGTTCAAGGCTGTCGTTCTGCATTCCCCAGAATCGGGCATACTCTTGTGTGACCCAGCGGTGAACGATTGTGGCATCTTCATGGCACATGGGGCGGAGAGTGAACTGGCCCGCAGGTCGGGCCGTACTGTAGAGAGCGGAATTGGGCATATCAGATTTCCGATTGTGCTGGGAAGGTCTGGAAAGCAATCTGTCGTTCGACGGGGTAGACCTCTCGTCCTGTTATTTCGCGCAGTAAGACGGAGTTACGGTAGCAAGCCATGCCCAAATCAGGCGTCACAAAGCCGTGCGTATGCAGTTCGGCATTTTGCACAAAAACCTGATTATGGCGATCGATGCTGTAATTACGCTGTACGTCGTAACGGCCTTTTTCATCCCACTGTATGCGCTGCTGAATGCCTTCCACAAACATGGGAGGACGATACTGATAGCCCGTGGCCATCACCAGACCCTCTGTTCGACGCGTAAAGGCACGATCCTGTTCCTGCTGATGCAGCATCAGCTCAAATTCGCCCTGCGGTAGCCAGCGCATATCGGTCAGCTCCGAATGGGTAAAGAGGTTGACGTCGAGCTTTCCGTCCAGCTGTTTAACGTACATCAGATCATAAATCTGATTAATCAGGCTGCTGTTGATGCCTTTATAGAGATTTTTTTGGTTAGCGTTGAGCGCATCGCGCTTCGGCGCGGGCAGACTGTGGAAATAGTCGATCCATTCTGGCGAGGTCATTTCCAGCGTCAGTTTGGTGTACTCAAGCGGGTAGAAACGTGGCGCGCGGGTGATCCAGTTCAGCTGATAGCCAAAACGATCGATATCCGTGAGCAGATCGTAATAGATTTCAGCCGCGCTCTGGCCGCTACCCAGGACGGTGATGGAACGTTTTTTCTGTAATTTTTCTTTGTTGAGCAAATAGTCGCTGGAGTGAACGAAATGTTCGCGATGTGGATGGCTACAGGCGGGACTCCAGGCGCTTGGCCCGGTGCCCAGTATCAAATGATGCGCCAGCCATTCTTGCGGCTTACCGCTCACGGTATCCGTCGAACGCACACGGTAACATTGCAGGCTGTCGTCGTAGCTGACGTATTCCACCCGGGTATTCCAGCGCAAATTACTGAGCCGCGAAGCGGCCCATTGGCAATACTGGTTGTACTCTTTGCGCATCAGGAAAAAATCTTCACGAATATAGAATGAGTAAAGTTTTCCTTTCTGCTTCATATAATTGAGCAGGCTATAAGGGCTGGTCGGGTCGGCCAGCGTCACCAGATCGGCCATAAAAGGTGTTTGTAAATGTGCGCTTTCCAGCATCATGCCGGTGTGCCAGTCGAAGCCGGGATTTTGATCGAGAAAAATGCCGTTCAGTCCTTCAACCGGTTCGCTCAGACAGGCAAGCCCCAGATTGAATGGCCCAATGCCAATGCCAATAAAATCATAAATGTTGTTATTCATAGCGGGTTCTCACAGATAAGCCGATGTGACGGCCGGGCCACGCACCTGCTCACGGCCGTAATGCACAATCAGAGCAATCACGTCTTCAATATCAGCCGCTGTGGTGTTGGGGTTCAGAAGGGTGAATTTCAGATACTGACGGCCGTTGACTTTGGTGCCGGCAATCACTGCATGACCGGAGCGAAACACGGCTTTACGGATATTGGCGTTGATGTCATCTATCTGCGCATCGTTCAAGCCAGGCCGGGGAACATAACGGAATATCTGTGTCGTCAGTTCTGGAGCATGCAATACCTCAATCGCTGGATGAGCCTTCAGCAACTGATGGGTGGTCTGCGTCAGTGCCAGAACGTCATCAAAGGCATGACCCAGTGCCGTTGGCCCGGAGATGCGCAGCGTCAACCACATTTTTAGCGCGTCAAAACGGCGCGTCGTCTGAATGCTTTTATTGACCAGGTTGGGTGTCCCTTCCTGCTGCGCGCTAAGCGGGTTGAGATAATCGGCGTGATGGGTGACATGGCTCAGGTTGTGCTTGTCGCGCACAAAGAACGCCCCGCAGCTGACGGTCTGGAAGAATGATTTGTGGTAGTCCACGGTCACCGAGTCGGCTTTTTCAATACCGGCCAGGCGCTGACGGTGATTTTCTGACACCAGCAGACCGCAGCCGTAGGCGGCATCCACATGCATCCACATGCCGTGGTGTTTGCACAGGTCAGAGATGGCTGCCAGCGGATCGATACTGCCGAAATCAGTGGTGCCGCTGGTAGCAACGACCGCTATCGGGATCAGACCCTGTTGATGACAGCGCTGAATTTCCTGCTCCAGGCAGGCAGCATCCATGCGGTAATGTTCATCGTAGTCGACCGGGATGACCGCATCGTAGCCCAGGCCCAGTATTGCCATTGACTTTTGGATGCTGAAGTGGCTCAGCTTTGAGGTGAAGACACGCCATTTAGCCGCGTCGTGAGGTAATCCCTGATGTTTGATCAGATGGCCTTGATGATGCGCCGCGCACCAGCTGTCACGAGCCAGCAGCATGGCCATCAGGTTGGACTGGGTACCCCCGCTGGTAAAGATGCCATCAGCACCTACAGGTAAACCAATGCGGCTGACCGTCCAGTCGATCACCTTCTGTTCAATCAACGTCCCGCCGGCGCTCTGATCCCAGGTGTCCACCGAACTGTTAACTGTCGCCATAATCTGCTCTGCCAGCAGGGAAGGAAGCACCACCGGGCAATTCAGGTGCGCCACGTATTTAGGATGGTGAAACCAGACGGCATCGCGTAGATAGAGGTTTTGCAGCTCTGCTAACGCGGCTTCGTTGCTACCCAGCGGCTGGTCGAGATTGACACCGCTGAATTCCTGGGCCAGCTCATGAGGCAAGATGCCGCTGAAGGGTTTTTCTACGTTCTTCACCGTTCCGGTCATCAGTGCCAGCACCTGTTCCGTCTGCCGTGCCCACGCTGACAGCTGGTGGTCATTAAAGATGAAATCATGAGGATCGCCAGCGCTAAAGCCCGGATGCCGTTCGGCGACCTGCGAAGTTTGTGAACCTGAAACCATAACCTGTTCCTTTATTAAGGCGTAAAAAGCCCTGCTGTCAGGTGAAAATGACAGCATTGTGCGCCAGACGGTGCAACGTCAGTTTAAAATTTCTAATATTCTGGAACCTGCAAAATCCTCTGGGAAATGCAGTGGAGGGTTTTTATCTGCCAAAACCGCCAAAATGCCGACATTAACTGTGGTTTTTTAACACCATTTTACTTAATGCGATGTAAATGAGATTCTAAATGAATCCTATTATCATTCAATGTTTTTTTTATGACAAATTGTCATAAACATAACTACTGGATCGAGAGTGGGATCGGCGGTCATGCACGACGCGCCGCAGAGGCGGGATGGTGAGACAGGAGCGTTATGACAGGAAAATGAGGTCGGAGCATGGAAATGTTGTCCTCGGACCAGGGACTACGGCTCCGTGGCAGATGTGTGTCGTTTTTCACTGATGCAAGGTTTTGCATTGGTAAGTTCTGCAAAGCGTTTTTTGTCGTCTGGGCCACACTACGTGCAAAGGACTATTTTTAGCCTCATGTTTATTTAACGTTAACAAATGACACTCCACAGGATATGTCAATTCATTCAGCAGGTTCGATCTGAGTCAATAAGGTATTTAGTGATTATGAGATAATTTAACAGATGGCGTAATGGGATATAGGGTCATATCAGTTTTTTTTCAATTTTTAATTATTGCTCCCTAAAAAAACGAAAAAAAATGTCCGGGGTTGACTCTCCTTTGCTGGGCGTTAAAGAATGACATTTACGGCGCTGAATATTTATATTCAGGTGTCAAAGTATGATCTGATTTAATCGTGAGGTAATATCTGTGTACGATATATCCACCAGTGGATGGGATGTGGTCAGTATCACTGACCTCGATACCATAAATAAAATTATCAGCAACGAAAAAAAACACCCGACAGGATTCTTTGTCAGCGATACTATTCTTGGAGAAAAAATTCTGCTCAACGGAAAATGGGGGGGTGGCTGCTTACCAGGAATGCCAGCGGTGGGAAAATTAATATAAAGTGTGAGATTTCAGAAGGAGTGATGAAATATGAGGATCGCGTTCTGGATGTTAACGATGGCGAAAATAAGTCATATATTGAAATTGAACTTTCACTCAAGGGGAAACACGTAGAACCTAACGATTGGGCGACGGAAAATGATATTGTTGACGAAAACACATGTTGTTATCAGTTAGTGGCAGATCCAGATAATAAGGTGATTATTTCTGGCTTCGAGTTCACCGGCCCGCAGATAAGCAATGATAATCTAAACCTGATTTTATCTGCACTTTTTAACGGCTGGTTTAAAAGTAATTTGAGCGCATTTAATCAAATTTTTGCAGTGATATTGATTGGGTTACGGGCTAAAAACAGTGATTATCAGTGGCTTTATCCTTCCGCATACAGCTATGCCGCCAACAGTTCACTCGATAGCCAGACGACGGGGTTCGGCATTTTGACGCTTATCGAGGGAAGAACGGATACCGGCAAGTTGCAGCAGTCCGTTGATATCTCGGCGCTCAGATTGGTGAAAAGGTTTGGTGCAAATCTGGCGCTGGTGATCAGCAAGGCCATGTTTGTGAAACACATTTTATTGAAGGCCGCCGTCAGTTTAATAAAAAATTCCCAAGAAAGTGATTTCACCATCAGCGATAGCGGACTATCGCTGACGAATACGCGTGAAATAGTATGGCAGGATTTCGATGCGGGCGATGGTAAAACTGTTTCACCTGTCCTACCTAAAGACGGCTTTATTTTGACGTTGCAGTCAGATTATATCCATATCACTCTTCAGGGGGCGCACTATCGGCCACAGGAAGGGGTTACTGTCTATATGGGGCTGGAGCAAAATTTCAGGTATAAGGTGGGGGAAAACGCTAAGGGAGAGCCAGTTTTTGTACCGGATGAGAAGGGGTTAGGGGATGCGCAGGTATCCTGTTCTGTTAAATTTGACAAGTGGATGCAGGCGATGGAAATAACCATGGGGGTGATTGCGTCAATCGCTGCCGTTATTTCTCTGGGTACGCTTGCTTACGGCGCAATAGCGACCAGGGCGGCGTCCACCCTAATGGCTGCTGAGAGCGAAGGGGCGGTGATGTTCTCCGTTAATACCACGGAGGCAGAGCTGGTGACGGCAGAGGCGACAACGGTAGCGCGCAATATAGCCAACGGTGCCGTGTCAAACCCGACAATTTTTAATATTGTGAAACTGACCTCGGCGATTATTGCGGCTATTGCGGGTACGGCAGCCGGGGCTATCGCCATATCTGAAGCTATTTATAAATCCGAGTATGATGACGTTCCTTCATTTTACCACTTTGCCTCAATAATAACGGGAACCAGCGTGTGGCCCCATATGAAAAATATTACGCTGAAATCAGCATCGCTGGCCGACAGCTTTGTTATCGGGCTTGAATTAAAATAAGGAGCGCGGCATGGATATGTATCACTGGGATGTGGTCTGCGCGATGTCCTGTCGGGAGCTGAACAAAAAACTGAAGGCAACGGCGTGCAGTGATTTTCGCCATTTCAGCTGGTCTGATGAAGCGGGTAATCAGATTTCTGGAGTGTTTGCCGGTTGGGAAATAGTGGCCGGAGGTGATGCGCAGCGGCTTAATCTTATTACACCACTGATCGTTGGCAAGATGAAGACTTCCGTCCTTGGCAAGGACATTAATGTTGCTGTTGATGGCCTTTGCCCGAAACTACGGGTTGAGCTGGCGTTTATTCGCGGAGGAGGCCGTATAGTTGTGCAGGACAGCGATATGACTCAGCGCTTCTCCGGCGAAGATACTTTTATTCCGATCCTGTTTTGCGAGTTGATGGTGAGGATGCTCGTATCCCGGCGTAATGAAATAACCTCTATTTTTGCGAAAATCCTGGGCATTTCGGCAAAAAGTGAAGCTTCATGGATGAAGTTGCAACGTTGTCAGTATGCCTACAATGAAACAATCAGCGGTGAACTGGGCTGTCTGGCCATTTTAGGCATATTAGAAAGCAACGCTTCCCCTCCCCATACAGATGAACTTCAGCTGGTTTTTGACTCATCACTGGTCAGTGAACGTGGGAATATCGGGTTTATGATATCCCGGCATCTATTTATGAAGTATGTTGTCCTCCCCGCATTACCGGAAGTGTTTAAAGGGGCCATCGCCGATCGGTTTTTTCTATCGAATAATGATGTGATAAGAAACAACGGTGATATCTCATTGAGTAAAATAAATGGCTACACGCCTTACTTTAATTATTTCGAGATGGAAATCGTAGACAGCAGGCTTAACATTAATAACGCCCGAGGCCGCTGTGATGTGGTGCTTAACAGCAGCTACGTCAGTTTCAACTTATCTGCCGCCTATACTCCGCAACTGTCTGTCGTTGACGGCGTATGCCGAGTGAATCTTGTCAGCGTCACGCGGCCAGTTTTTAACTGTCAGGGGCATGATACGGTCGCTCAGATTTTCTGGATATTTGGCGGTTGGATCGTTGATGCCCTGATCCAGGGTATCCGCAGCCAGATGGAGCACCTTCTTTTCGAATTCGGCAACGGTGGGATAAGTTTTGATATTTATCCGATAAATTTCAGTACGGCTTCAGATTATACAGAGTGCGGTCTGGCAGGGGCCTTCTTTATGCGAAATTCATTATCGACTATTCAGGAGGTGATATGAGCTTTATTGAAACCGTAAAATATGTTCGCCAACTCATTGTTATCGATGAATTTGGCGGGAGAGGTCATTCCGAAAA
Organism: Erwinia piriflorinigrans CFBP 5888; assembly: GCF_001050515.1. Lineage (GTDB taxonomy): Bacteria > Pseudomonadota > Gammaproteobacteria > Enterobacterales > Enterobacteriaceae > Erwinia > Erwinia piriflorinigrans. The sequence continues at coordinate 242,694 of NZ_CAHS01000021.1, read as the reverse complement.
AATTAAGACATTTTATATTATTTTCAGAGTTGTTGATAAAAATGGTACGGAAGTGGCCGTGAGTAGAAATGAGATTGAAGAAGCCGTGTTAAAAAAATATCTGGTTATTTCAAACTACATGGGAGATGAGGAATATACTCTCGGTTTACTGGAAAACAACCAAAACAGCGACCACTTTACTGTCAGTAAAGTCGATTACACGTTTAATTCAAACGTTATCACCTTATCAGTGCGTGCGTTTCAAGGATGTTCAAGTATCAGTGTGAAATTTAAAAAAGATAATGAGGTTATTGCTTCTACCTGTTATCTGTCGGGTCATTCGTCATGCTTTTTCCTTTCCAGAGATATTTCATGAGTCAGGATTTAATGAAAAGGAATGTCAGATGAATAGTATACTGTATAACTCACCAGAAGATATCACCAGCGTTGACCTGACTATACGGGCTGTATCCGGTAATAACGCTCCTGTTATTTATGCCAACGGCCGCAACCAGTTGCCTTTAGAGATCATTGTTAAGGCTTCAAAAGAGAATGCGGATCATACTGAGTCAATACTGCAATTTTCGAAGGAGGTATGGATCGCTCTGCTGAATCTCCGTCATGCTGAGTCTGATGACCTGCTCACCCGGCAGGGGACGACCGGATGGTGCTTTACCGCAACGGAGAATGATTACAGTCTGGAAGTGCTCACCCGTGAGTATTCAGCTGAATCCAGCCACAGGGAACACGGCGATACGCTGATTACGCTGTATTTCTACACGGACGAGATAAGTACCACGCGTATTGCTGTCAGTATTGACACAGACGGAGGAAAACATTTTACCACCGCAGATAATTCGACCGTGGTTGAGAGAAGCTCCGTTACAGTACGTGCCTTTCAGCCGGTCAGTTATTTAAAGGGGGATTTAATTCAGGACAGAGTGACCGACCAGGGTAAAGCCCGAATCGCCATGCATTACACCGGCGACAATGGCACCTGGTCGAAAAACTTTGATGCGCATTATGACAATATTTATATTTCAATAAAATATAAAATACGCCATTACACCGTCTATAACTACGGCGCAGATGGACAGACGGATGCCGATTATCCCGAAAAAATTGCCCAATATTGGGTTTATGATAACGATCAGCATATGCTGATTGCCAATCAATCAGATCTTCCAGCAGGGGAGAGTCATAACGGTTTCTATGGCAGGGCCAGCTGGTTTGAAATATTGTCTGCAAACACCTCCATCGCAAACTACGATCTTTTTCTGACGTATCAATATAACGACCGGCCTAATACACTCTGTTGGACTCATTTCTCTTTTTCCGCATCTGACGAGTGGATATTACCGGGAGATATGGCGCTGCATGTCAACGATACAAAACTGCAACAATATAACCTTAATCCCTGGTTTGATTTTTATGACCTGTACGGAAATTATGCCAGTTTCAGTATTCACTACAACCCCACCAGCCATGAAATCGAAGTTAACCAGAAGTAGTCCATACCATTATTACTCAGTGCGCCCGGTCGATATCGATCATATTCGCTAACGGAGTTAATTTATGAAATCGCCTTCTTTTTATTCTCAGGCGAGTAACTTTATCAGTGCGGTGCAGGGTGGCGTCGATCCGCGTACCGGCCTTTTTAATGTCAGTCTACCGTTGGTTAGTCTTCACTCCTGCAAGCTGGCTGGCCCGGCGCTATCGCTGTCGCTGCAATACTCGCCGTTATCATCCGACAACGAAGGATTTGGCCAGGGTTTTTCCCTGAATCTGACACGCTATAGCATCGCTACCCGCAAGCTGGTGCTTTCCACCGGTGAGGAGTATCTCATCAGCAGCAGTGGAACGATCGTTAAACAAAAAAAACTTAAAAATTTTATTTTTGAAAATATCGGCAACGCCATTTACCGGGTTATTCACAAATCCGGACTTATCGAAAGCCTTTCTCTATTCGGTGCGGTGTTTCTTCCAACCCGTATCACGGCCCCTGACGGACGAAGCCTTAACCTGGCATGGCGCTCGTCGTACTCGCCGCCCCGGCTGGAGAGGATAACGGATGATGATGGAACGGTGCTGTGCGCCATATCCCATGCCAATGATATGTTTGCCACACTGGGGGTCAGCGTGCTTCCAGGCGATGCCGAATCGGGTTACCAGGTCGTATTCAAGTTTACCAATGCGTATCTGACCCGTGTGACCAGCAACGCCGATATCACTCCGCGAATCTGGATATTTCTTTACGATGATGTCGGTCCTGGAAAGGATTACCGGGTGATTACCAGCGTCACATCGCCGACTGGGCTGACGGAGAAAGTGGACTATTACTCTGATAGGGCAATGGCTTTTCCTGACATTGCAGGCCGTAGCGCGCTGCCCTGCGTGCACATGCATAAAATATTCCCGGGAGGCGGGCAGCCACGCAGTATTACTCAGTGGGAGTGGACGGAGCATAACTATCTCGGCAGGGATGCGGGCCAGAATCAGTGGCAGCCTGATACTGACGAGATGCTGATGATACTGCTCAACGACTACCAATATGGCTCTACGGCAAAAGCGATGGGCATGGACGGTAACACCGTTCTGAGCACGGTGACGCGGCGCTACAATAGTTATCATCTTCAGGTATCAGAAAGCACCTACCGGGCCGGAAAAACGTACCTGTATTCCACACAATATCATGCTATTCCGGGCGCGACCTTCGATGAACAGCCTGCCCAGTATGCCTTGCCCGCCCGGCAGGTTGTAACTTGGGATGATGGCAGTGGCGCATTGCCGCGCACGCGCGTGACTCGCTGGCAATTTGATGAGGCGGGTAACCCGCTGCGACAGGACGATCCGGATGGCGCCGTAACAGAGTATGTGTATTACCCGGCCGAAGGGGAAGGTAAGGTCTGTCCGGCGGACCCGCATGGTTTCACCCGCTACCTGAAAAGTAAAACGCTCACTCCGCTTCGCGTTAAGGGCGATGAACCTCTCTCTCTGGTGGTCAATACGTGGAAAAAGCAGGGTGCCATAAACGGCAAAGGCTATGCCGTGGTGGCGGACACGATCACGCGAACCACGGGCAGTGCGCGGATACTCATCAGCCGTGACTACTATAGTGATGTGGCTGACGGCTTGACGTTCGCTCGTGAAAAGACACGGATTATCACCCTGACACCCGACGTCGAGGCCAGCGATTCGTATACCCGCCGCCAGTCATTCACCTACAAATCCACGCCGCAGGGGATTCAGCAGTCTGAGGTCTTTACCTCCCACGATAACCTGACGGCATACCGCACGACCCTGCGCCATACCCGCCTTGGACACCTTCTGTCTGAAACGGATGCGCAAGGCGTCACGGTGGCCTGGGCCTACGATAAGGTTGGCCGCGTGTTAACCCACCGCGTGCAGCCGGGAATGGTACATGAACGAAAAACGACATGGTCATATACCATTGAAGACCGAGGCCCGGTCACCCTCGAAATCGATGCGGCGGGCAACCAGACGAAAACCTTTTTTGACGGGGCAGGCCGTGAATCAAGCCGTCGACGTTTTGATAACGATGCCTCGCAGAAGTGGTTGGAGGTCTCATCACGGACCTGGGGGCCCCTGGGGGAGAGGGTTGCCGGTTCCTGTAACGACTGGCTGAGCCATTCATCCGTGCCGCAACGCCTCGGCACCGTCATTGCACATGATGGCTGGGGCTGCACGAGTGAGCAGGTTTTTACGGATGGCACGAAGTTTGTGCAGGTCAGTGACCCAATACTGCTGACGCAAACCGTATCGCTACAGGGCAGTGCGAACGGTGAAAACCTCAACTCTGGGTCATTTACCACCGTACTGGAAGAACGGAGCCGCTTGCCGCTCACGGAGACTCGTAAGAATACCGCTGGTCAGACGCAGGGTGAGCGTCACCGTGAGTGGGATGGACTTGGACGCATGCGGCTGGATACGGATGAACTTAATCATCAAACAGCAGTGAGTTACGACGCATTCGGGCGCGTGCTGACACAGACCCTGGCGGACAATAGTACGGTAAAACGGACGTATGCCGCTCACCTGACTGGCAACCAGGTGGCCACCATCAGCGTGACGGGCAAAGGTCTTGACGGTAATCCACAGACCTGGCTGCTTGGGAGGCAGGAGTTTGACGGTTTTGGCAGAGTGACCAAGCGCTTAAGCGGTGGACGAACCACGTTATACGCCTACGATGCTGCCGCGCCGCTTCCCTCTTCAGTCACCCTGCCGTCAGGGAAAATAGTGAAATATACGCACATTCCTGAGTTGGGAAACGTGGTTAGCAGCATGACGGTTGACGGAGTGGTGCAGAAGTTCAGCTATGACCCGGCAACAGGCCGTCTGATCACGGCGGAGGAAGGCGATACCAGGATACATTACTCTCTGAACCCATCCGGTAGCCTGAAGGCAGAAAATTTCACCCAATGGGGCCTCTCGCGTAACGTCGGCTATACCCGTACGCTGGCAGGAAAAATGTTGGAGTACAAGGACATTGCCGGTAAAAAAACCACCCGTGAACAGGACACGTTCGGGCGGATCACCACGATTAAAGATGCGGATCTCACCGTAGACCTGAAGTATGACGCGCTGGGGCGACTGAACCGGCAGTTGGTCACCAATGTCGCCACGCGGGCTACGCTGCTCACCCAGCTGACATTTGACGATTTTGGTTGGGAAACTGCCCGAACAATGACAGACAGCAGTGATGGCGAGCTAAAAGTGATGCAGAGCTGGCTGCCAAATGGTCTGATGGCGGGTCGGACGACTCTACGGAATAAGGGAGTGATACGAGTGGAGCGCTTCGGCTACGATGTCCGTAACCGTCTCGTAAGCTATACGGTGAGCGGCACCAGCCTGCCACAGGATGCGTATAGTCATCAGATCATCGCACAGGCGTACAAATATGATGCGCTGAATAATCTGACGACGATAACGACGCCATTGATAGACGGTGGCATTGATGTTGCGACATATTATTATGGAAACAGCGCCGACCCAACCCAACTCACCGCCATAGAGCACTCCCAGGCTGGCTACCCGAAGAGGATTCTGCTGGAATATGATGCCGAAGGGCGCATGACACGGGATGAGGCAGGCCGCTTACTCTCCTATGACGCTATTGGCCGGTTAACCCGCATCAGCGGTGAAAGCAGCTATGGCTATGACGCGCTCAACCGCCTGATCAGTCAGAGCGTCAGCGGCACGAGCAGCCGCCAGCTATATTACCGTGGTGCAGAACGAGTCAATGAGGTACAGCAAGGGGAGGTAGCCCGTCTGATTAAGAACGGGCATTGTTGTCTGGGAGTGGGCAATGGCAGCAGTCTGACGTTGATGGCCAGCGATGGGCACAACAGCCTGATATGGTCGCATGAAGGCAGTCAGAAGGAAGGTAAACACCACCTCTGGTCACCGTACGGTAAAGGAGAGGCAACCCATCTGCTGCCGGGTTTCAACGGTGAGCGGGCTGATCCGATCAGCGGGTGCTACCCTCTGGGTAATGGCTATCGAGCTTACAATCCTGTGCTGATGCGTTTTAACTGCCCGGACAACCTAAGCCCGTTCGGTGCTGGCGGCATTAATGCTTACGCATACTGCGCAGGTGACCCGGTGAACAACACCGATCCGTCTGGGCACATCAGTTGGCAGGGGATAATGGGGATCGTGACGGGAACACTGGGGCTGGCCTTCTCGGTATTCACTGCCGGGGCATCAATAGCGGCTGCGGGTGGCGTGATGGCGGCTCTGGGCGCGGCATCGACCACCTCACTGGTCGCAGGAGGGTTGGGCTTAGTGGCGGATGCGACCGCCATCGCCAGCGGGGTGTCGGAAGACAATAATCCGCGCGCATCGGCCGTGCTAGGCTGGGTATCAATGGCGACGGGGATTGCCGGGGTGGCGACTGGGTTAATGCAGTTTGGTAGAGCCTTTGCTGAACAGAATACCAACATGCATTTGTCAAGATTCGAGGAGATGGGTATTAAATCACCTAAGGTGATTGGTTCTCATGCTTTTGAAGGATACATCCCACATCCCAATGTTCCGTCAATGCCCGTGCACGCCACCTACACGGCAATTGATTGGGATAGCGGAATCCCCCGATTAAACATTGTGGCTCATGGCTTACCAGGCTTATTACGTGCTGATAATAATACATGGCTAAATGCCGACTCGTTTTATCAACTGTTGTTTGAGCATGGTATTATCGACTATCACTATTCCAGTATCAGAATGCTTGTTTGCCACAGTGCTGAGCAATCATCTGCCGGAATGAGCGTAGCGGCACGTTTTGCGCAGATAACGGGTAAACCGGTTGAAGGATATCATGGCACAATGGCAATGTATGAAACGCTGAATATTACGGGGGTTCCTGTTTCAGCAGTGTATATGGTTAATGACGCCTATATGAAAGGAGGCGCGCTTGCCGCTACTGAATTTATGCACGAATATCGTAATTATATATCAATCGGGCCACATCCTAATCCGCCAGTCCCTAATATCGCTCAAATATTTTACCCATGAAGGAGTGGGAAACAGGGGTAAAGTTGCGCGATGCTTCGTCCGTTTTTCGACCGACCTGGATAAGAAAATTTCATCCACCTTTTAAAATATCCAGAGCATTCAGGACAGACAAACGTTCTTCATCAAGCCGGGTGGCGGCATAGATATCAATATTAAGCTGCTGTGCTTCATGTTCAGGCAATTTCCTGTAGCAGAGTCCTTCCTGATGAAAGGTGCATTTTGACTGCGGCAGAAGGGCAAAACCGTTCCCTCCGGCTATGTGGGTCAGCATGGTCAGCGAATCATCAGGCTCTTTTATTCTCTTCAACATGCCGCCCAGGGTTGCAAAATACCTTTCACACTTGTCATAAAAGGTTGGATTAGCACTTCTGGAAAACCAGAAAAGAGGTAAATCACTGACCTCCTTTAGCGATACGGTTTCCTGTAAACTTGCCGGATGTCGTGCAGGCATCGCCAGGCGAAGAGGTTCGCGGCAAAGCCACTTGTATTGCACCCTGTCCTCGTGCCCCGTGCCTTGTTCACCTGTCAGAACTAGATCAAGTGTATTTCTGGAAAGGCACTGTAGGAGCTGGGCCGACGTCATATCAGGAATATCATCCCCCACACCCAGTTGACTGAGCTGTTTGCCGAGTGGATGAATGCAGGAAAAATGAAGCGTTCGGGTTAGCCCGATACGCAAACGGCTGTGATTGAGATCGGTGTTCGATTTTAACGCGTAAAGCTCCGCGAGGATTTTTTCTGCTTTGCTCACCAGTTCTCGTCCAGCATCCGTCAAATTTACCTTATGCGTGCTCCTGCTGAACAGCTGCTGCTCCAGAGCAGCCTCCAGGCATTTTATCTGTCGGGTAAGGGGAGGCTGGGTCATTCTCAAGCGATCGGCGGCACGGCGGAAGTTCAGTTCATGGGCGACAGCAAGAAAGCATTGCAGCTGCTTTACGCTGGGAAAATTATTGCCGATTAAGTGTGTAGCGATTCCCATTGCGTCCTTCCATGTTGCTGAAAAACTCCAGTTTAGCCGACTTTCATCGCCATTTATATCATGATGACTTTGTTTTGATACAAAAAAAGTATTACATATTTAACAATTCCGTTTAAGGTTCATTCTGATAAATTTAATGTGGAATGATTATTCAGATAAAGGTGGAGTAAATGATTCCAACGGTATTTGTTTTCCTGTTTGTACTGCGGGTAATGCAATTCTTTATCTGTCTATATCCTTTCAATGGCATGAAATAATGTGTTGGATGTAAAATGCTGCGTTTTCGCCCTCTATAAAACTGCTGGTGAATATATGCGGGGGATTATTTTTTTTCATCCCTTCTAATGGAATAAAAATGCCTTATTTGGAAAGATACGCTCATCTTTGTCACGTTGATTAGCTGTCTGATAATTATCGTTAAAGAGGTAAAAATATGAATTCGGAAACCCATCCGCAGCAAATGACCATCGGCTTATGGCTTGCGTTATTTGTCCTTGCCATATCCACATTCACTATTGTAACCACGGAGCTGGCTCCCGTCGGCTTGCTAACGCCGATTGCAGTCGGACTGCATACGACTGAATCTGCGATCGGAATGAGCGTTTCCCTCTACGCCTGGACAGGCGCTATTAGCGCGCTCTTCGCATCATTATTTCTTGGCAATATTGCCAAGAAACGGCTACTGCTTACACTGACTCTGATACTTCTTTTGTCTAATATATTGTCAGCTGTGGTCAGCAGTTACGCTGTGCTTCTTGTTGCACGCATCCTCGGTGCGTTAGCACACGGCGCTTTCTGGGCAATGATTGGTGCTACGGCTTTCGCCATGGTTCCGGCAAGATACATCGGGGTAGCGACATCGATTGTTTTCGGCGGTGTATCAGCAGCCAGCGTATTTGGCGTACCGTTAGCTAATTATGTGGGTATTCATTTTGGCTGGCGGCAGGCCTTCTGGCTGATGGCGCTTCTCTGCGTGGTCGGGTTTGTCGGCATGACTCTCTTTATTCCGCAGATTAATAGCAGGAGCGCTATCGGTTTTACCGCCCTCAAAGGCGTGCTGAAATCATCCACCTTATGGAAAATCTATGCCGCGACCTTACTGACAGTGACCTCTCATTTTGCGGCATTCACCTATATCGAACCCTGGCTACATACGCAGCCCGGCCTCTTAACATCGCTTATTCCGCTTGTCCTGTTCGTGTATGGCATTGCTGGCCTGGCAGGCAATTTTCTGACCAGCTTCTTAATTGATAAACATCTGAAGTTGACCGTTTCGCTGTCCGTCCTGCTTATCGCAACGGTGCTGGTTTTCCTCGGCCTTGCCGATGGCTCGCTTTCCCGCACGGCCATTCTGGCTGCGATCATTGTCTGGGGAGTAGCAGTATCAGGCATTTTTGTCGGTTTCCAGACGTGGGTATTACGCATCGCGACGGATGGCCCCTTCTCTGCTTCTGCTGTTTACGTTTCGTTTTTTAATGCGGCTATTGGCATTGGGGCTTCTGTGGGGGCCGGGATGGTATCTGCTTTTTCTGTTTCGTCGCTCTATATTCTGGCCGGCGTAGCGATTGGTCTGTCTGGCCTGCTGGTTGTCGCCATTCCAACCCAGGTATCAGAAAATCAAGCCATAACAGGGAAATCTTATGAGCCAAACTGATGAACTGATTCGCGATGGGCGGGAAATCATGAACCGGCTTGAGCCAGGACGACAGCCGTAGTGCGTAGTGCATGCGCCTTCACAGGAGGCGCACTGTTCACTTTTCTTATTGGCGTATTAATCGCTCTACGGGCAGGTCTTCCTCAAAATTACTTCTGAACGGGTTAATATCCAGGCCACCCCTGCGAGTATATCGTGCAAATACAGTGAGTTTGTCTGGTTTGCAATAATGGCGAATGTCACTGAATATCCGTTCAACGCATTGTTCATGAAATTCATTATGCGTTCTGAATGAAATAAGGTAGCGAAGTAAATTTTCACGATTTATTCTCTTCCCTTCATATCTGATAATAACGCTTCCCCAGTCGGGCTGGTTGGTAACGAGACAATTAGATTTCAACAGATTTGAAGCGAGCGTTTCTGACACCACATCGCCGGAAACAGAATCAAAGAGATAATCAGGATTAAATACGTAATTATCAATCTCAATATCCAGATGATCGATGCATTCTCCAGGCAGGGGGGCGATGAGGAAAGAATAATCATCGAAGTTGGTGTAGAGCTTAACCTTTACGTTCCCGCCTGCTGCTAATGACAAATCTTTTTCAAGTGTGGCGACAACCCTGTCAGGCGTAGTAAATTTTGTCTGATTGAAGCTATTCAGATAGAGCTTAAATGACTTTGATTCAATGAGATTATGGCTGCTTGCCGGTATAAAAAATTCTGCAACTGCCACAAGGGGTTTACCTTTATCGTTCAGCCAGGAAACTTCAAAGCCTGTCCAAAGATCGTAGCCCGAGAAGGGTAAGCTACCATGCTTTACACTGATTTCATCCCTGCCGCGTGAACGTGGCAGGGATTCCAGTAGTTCAGGGGCATAGTGCTGGGTATAACCCGTATTTTTACCCAGTAGCGTTATTTCTTCAGTTTTCATATTTATGTCTTTTATGATTTTTAATGAGTTTATTTATGGATATATCTTCTGAATAATTCACGTACAGCATAGATTGGACCAACACCAACCAGCGCGTACCCAATTTTTATGATGAATATGGATACAATCATGCTCTTGATGGTATCGGCACTGAGAACCTTATAAAAGGCTAATGTACAGAAAATAATACTGTCAATAGCCGACGCGATGATGTTACTGCTAATCACGCGTATAAAAAGATACCTTGAATTCGTTAACTCTTTTATCTTACAAAGTATCATTGAATTGATATTTTCTGACACAAGATAGGCCGCTGAAGAGGCAAAGAGCACGGCGATAATACTGTGAACGAACTCGCTATAAAATGCGTTTAGTTCCCATTCTGCCAGACCGGGCAGGAGACTGGTAACCCATAGTCCTGTGACAAAAAGGATGTTTGAGATGAACGAGATAAAAATAGTTCTTCTCGCCATTCGTAATCCGTAGAATTCGTTGATAATATCAACGAGAATAAATGAGAGCGGGTAAAAGAATATAGCGGGGGGAACGACAAAGTTTATCACAGGAATAATAATGGGCTTTACACCACTGACAGTGCTCAGAATGTAAATCACAGTGAGTGCAACACTTATTATCAAGTAGGCATACCAGGAACGCTCATGCCTGTCGCCCAGATCGTAGGAAGTTTTAGTTTTAGGATCACCATAGAGTCGACGATAGAGAGCTTTTAATTCATGCTGATTGAAGTCATCCGAGATTTCACTGCCCTCGAGTTCTTCCAATCCGATACTGATATGTTTCCCGGTAGCAAGGACCATCACATTGGCTGTAATAACATTTGAACGATTAAAACCAAGCAGTTTATATCTTTTGTTCTTTCCCATATTTAACTCATCCTTAAATATTTATTTGTGTATGGTTCTTACTGAATTCTTTCTTCAATGACAGTACCCAATAATGACTCTGCTTCATGTGTCATATACAGAACGTGATGATTGTTCTCTCTGACGAAGATTTTATTCTGACTGGAGTAAAATAAGGCAAGCTGATTATCTCTTGGTGGGGATTTTCTTTTTATAATCAGGATGTCACCTGGAAAGAAAAAATCGTCAATTTTCTCCTCGACTAACAATGCAACCATATTTGATGCCTCACCAAAAAACCACGTCACAGGATATTGAGTGACCAGACTACCAATTCGGTTTTCGATATTAGAGAGAAAATCAGATTGTGGGATCACTGGGATCGCCGCAGGGTTCTTATTTCCGTCAGGGGAAAGCGTGTTTTCTACAAGTTCAATATGTTCTAAATTGTGATTCTCAATAACTTCGCAAGTGACCCCGAAGAAGTCCGCGATACGGGTGATGGTTGAGCGCTGAACATTGTTCACCTTTCCGTCTAATATTTTGTATAAGGTGGCCCGGGTGACACCTGTACGATTTGCAAAGGAAACTTTAGTCTCGCCACGGCTTCTTATTATATATTCTATATTATTGATTATATTGTTTTTTCTCTGAGAGCCCGATACGTTCATTAGTTGTTGTTCCTTTCTGCTATCTCACACAATTCTATAAATAAATGTGATGATTATCAATAATTCCTTAAAAAAGTTTACATTAAAAGATACATTTGTAAATCGCTAACGTCTTTTCTGAATATTAATTTTACTATATATATCAGTAGTATATTGTTTTTTTCTTGAGAAGGAGCCATTTGTGAGTTCTTTTTGTCAACTTTTATGTTGACTTTGTTTGGCGAAAAGCATTAATTTATTTGCATAAATTGATAGTTCAAAATTATAAAAGACCTTTTTTTAGTTTTTTCTGCCAACACCAGGGACCCAAATAGTCAGTCTTCTGACTGTTTTATACACGGCACGGTGGAGTGCCTTGAAGCCTGTCGCAGTGTTTCAATAGTTCTAAGATGGAATTAAGAATGATGAAGTACGAGGGAGTATTTCCAGAAGGCACCCGAGAGTTACTTGTCGTGGATGCCTGTGTGTTCAGTCGGCAGGCAATCTGTCACTTGTTACTTGCGTACCCCGCTCCAATCAGAGCGCTGACTGCATTGGGTAACAGACCGGAAGAGAGTGATTATCCCGTTACCGGCGTTGTGGTGCACCCACGGGGGATTTTGGCCGCACAGATAGAAACTCTTCGGGAGCTGGCGGCACTGATGTCACGACGGCCGGTTCCAGTGGCACTGGTGACGGATATGTCGCCATTCTGTGCGTTTGCTCTCTTGGAGCTTGCAGGTTTGCCATCAGAGCTTGCGGCATATGTCCGTGTGGTACCAGCGCGCCTTCGTGCAGAGCGATTAGGCTGGCTGCTCCATCTCACCCTGCGCCACGACTGTCTTATACCTGGGGTGAACCGGTTCAGAACCGAACTCTCCCCGCTATTATTGACTGCACTTATTTACATGATTGTCGGCATACCAGAGTTGACGCAAGCGCGGGTTCAAGATCAGAGCATTAAAACCATCTACAACCGGCGTTTTGCGGTTCTTCGCCAGCTAAGGGTATCAGGGCAGCACGCCCTTTTGTGTGGCTGTTTTGTGTCGATGGGGCGTCTCCGGGCGCGGCGCGAAAGAAAGATAAATAGTAATTAAATAGAGACAGAATAGCGTCTGCAAATCTTGTAACGCGATGGTTACCAATCTTAATGGCATGGGTGGTGTTTAAATGATTCACCACCCCTGCTCATTTAAACACATGCTACTTATAATACTTTTTTAAGATAGTACCTTGTTACGGATTCGCCACAGTCCAGCTCTCCAAATATTTGAAAGCCGCAGCGTAAATAATAATCTGGTGCCTGAAAATTGAAGGTATCTAACGTGATAAAATGACACCCTATTTCTCTGGCTTTGCTCTCTGCATTTTCCAGTAATTTTTTCCCGAGACTCAGGCCTCTTTTTTTCTCATCAACCCACAGTAATTGTATGTACATCCCTGAACCGTAAACTTCACCAACTATTCCCGCAATAAGATTCTCTTCATCGTCATTAATATAGAAACACACCTCTTCGAAACGATTATTGATGAACTTTGAGTTATACTCATTAAGGTGATTAGAAATTAATTTTCTGGTTTCATCATGTTTTTCTTTGGATTCAACTATTTTCATGGGAAGTTCCTTGTTGTAAATTGTTGTGCTGATTCATTCAGGTGATTGCTATCATATGACGTTTTTAATTCCACAGTCAATTTTTCACATTTTATTGAGTCTTGTTTTTATACAACATTGAATAAATTCACATTCAATAGAGGTGAATTTCTGGGGTAATATGGCAGCGCCTGTCAGGTGACTATGACCCCGTCCGCCGTGCTGACTCAGCATTTTTGTTACCGAACGATGCCGTCACCGCCTGTTGCCAACGCAGCACTCAGCCCCAGCTCGTTCCGTCTACGGAGCAGCCATTCAACAGACTCTGCTGGTTCTCTGAGAGGCTTAAGATCGAATGCGCAGAACGGCGACCTGATGAGAAAGGTTTTTCCGTGATTATGCTGCCGAAAAAGCATAGTAACCAGAGTCAGTTGCGAAACACTTTTATTTCACTATTTTTCATCCGATCGGCTTCACAGTTTTTATCGTTATTCACATTAAACCAGAATAAGCAGTTGCCTGGATGATGGTAGTTTAATAACCTTTAGTTATTGTAAGGTCTTTATTTTTACCACTATAAGGAAAGCGTTATGAAAAAAATAATCCTTGCTCTGGCTATTTTATTTTCCTGCTTTTACGCTAATGCGAACCCGATAGGGCAGTGCACTTCTGACGGAATGACGGACTGGAATTGTGTGTGCCAGATATGGTGCTCAAATGGAGACGGTGGGGCTGCCTGTAATTGCGATCTGCTTCCCCTGTAAACCCTCGGCATTCTTTTGGCCGGAGCTTTATTCTTTACGATCCTGCTCTGGTCTGAAGGGTGAATATGCCGTGGGGGAGAGTTTACAGAAATAAATTGATCCTCCCCCTTTCAAAATCAGGTGTTACGAAGGATTTGCCAAGGCAAAATCCAGTGCTGCCCTGATAGCAGCGACCTGCGCACGTATACATTCTTCAGGATCGGTTTTGTTGTTATCGGGATACACCTCGGTTGTGGTGGTGTACCTGGCGTCACTGATGGTTGAGCACAGCCCGTACTCTCGGTTTGGATACTCGACCACGCCGGGGCCAATGGTCGGGTAGCCCAGCAGCATCCCGTTTTCACCAGAAGGGGCGATGTGTGTCATTTTGCTGACGCTCTCGATGATGGCGCTCTGAAAATCAGGTCGTGAGTTAGCCGTATCGCTGACCAGATAAAAGCCATCAGGAATGTTCTCAGGCTTATAAATCTCACCATCTCGAGCGGCCAGAGCGGGGCTGAATTCACTTTCATCGGTGTCGGTAGTTTCGTGAAGATCAACGTGCACGAGGATTTTTTCTTTCCATGGCGCAACCAGGGCCATGAGCGCATCGGCCTCAGCGCTTTCGCCGCCGACACGAAACTGTCGGTTGGTATCAATAGCGTTATAGTTCCACCGGGTTATACGCTCATAAGCCCACGGGCTGACGCAAGGTGCAATCAAAAGGTTTATTCTTCCGACGTATTCATCTGTGTGTTCATGCAGAAAGCGAAACGGTGCGAGAACGCCACTGGTCTCATACCCGTGCACTCCGCCGGTGATAAGTGCCACCGGAAGTGAGTTATCCCAACCAGACGATCGGAGTGCGATTAGCTCATAATTCTCTGATGCGTAGTTTAAATGCCCGTAAATCGTCAACTCGGCACGACGTGCGGCTTTTCGGAAAAGCGCCAGAATTTCCCCGTAACTACGCTGTTTCCGCTGCTGATTACGCCACGCATCTATCTCTTGCCGCTGCCAGGCTATTCCAGGCGTGCCGATCGGATAAAAGTATTGTTCAGTCATTCTGTTCTCTTCTTTATTAATTGCGGCCGCATCTTTCACGCCTGTTTATTGAATTGTGTCGATAATATCGCAGCCCCGACTATCAGGCTTGCGCCAAAACCTGTACTCAAGTTGACCGGTTGTGCAAGCAGTATCCATGCAAGCAGAATGGCATAGACCGGCTCCAGGGCAATAATGAACGATACGCTTTTAGCGCTGGAATCTCTTGAGCCAAAGATGAGCAGCGTGAATGCCAGTGCTGTGCAGAATATCCCGAGGATCATAAGCATGCCAAGGTCCTCGAATGAGGATTGAAAAAGCCCTCGTGCTCCAGGAAGTGAAAAAAGGGTACAACCTGCGCATAGCCACAGACTGGATTCCAGAGGCGTAGCGCTGGTCCGGACGTAGCGGTTAAAAATAATAAAGATAGCGTTAGTAAATCCTGCGGCGATGCCCCACGCAAGGCCCGGAGAGAATATGGCGCTCCCCGCACTGTTGTGAGAGATGACCAACAACCCGGAAATTATCAGTATGATGATAATACCGTCTGTCGCAGAGGGCAGCTGACGGACGATTATCGCTTCGAACAGAGTGACGAAAGCCGGAAAGCATGCAAAACCGAGCGTGCCGACTGCAATCCCGCCCTGCTTAACGCCATTAAAGAAGCAGATCCAGTGCAGACCGAGAAGTGCACCGCTAAGCATTAGCCTGCCAATATCCGACAAGCGTGCGCGTGTCGAACATCGGACAAATACCAGCATAATCGCTGCCAGAGCCAGAAAGGCAAATACCCCGCGACCAAATATCAGCGTCATAATCCCGGAGTCTGCTCTATTGCCTATTAGAGCCGAAAGCCCAAAGAGCAGCGTGCATGCATGTACAAAAGCGAAAGACTTTACATTTTTCATATGCCGTCCTGTAAATGGCTGATTGTAAGTCGTCGCAAAGTATCAATATAATGAATAATTCAGCTACCACCTATTCGAAAATCAAATAGCCTTTATGAAAGTGCCAAACCTCGAAATTGCCTGGTTAAAAACTTTTTTGACCGTAGCCCGCCTGGGTTCCATGACAGATGCAGCGAATGTGCTCTGCCGCTCGCAGTCGGCCATAAGCATGCATATAAAGAATATTGAGGATAATCTTGGCAGGAAGGTTTTCAGAAGAGGAGACCGTAAGCTAACGCTAACGCCCACTGGCGAAGAGCTGCTACAACATGCCAGCAATATTGTGGCCGTCTATCACTCAGCGATGCGTTCTCTGTCCGGCTCCGACGTCAGAGGTCGTCTTACTTTTGGTATCCCGGACGACTATGCAATGCGTTATCTCCCGCCAGTGTTAAATTCATTCAGCGAGAAATATCCGAATATTGAAATATCACTAATCTGCGAACCCTCTTCATCCCTGATCCCTAAAATAGAAAGGGGCGAGATAGATGTGGCTATCGTCACCCGAAACGGGAGAGTGACCGGGGAACACCTTTTTAACGAACCGCTCGTGTGGGTAGGCTCGCCACGACACCACCTTCTGAATAATAACCCCCTCCCAATTGCCATCTATGAGCAGGGAAGTGAAGCAAGAGATATGGTCATTACCGAAATGGCCCGGCGTGGAATTAATTACCGGATAGTTTACAGCAGCCCTTATGTTGCTGGTCAGATAGCGGCTGTTGAAAGCGGTATGGCGGTAACGGTGCTCACGCGTTGCTGCGTCCCCGAGCATGTAAGCATCATCAAAAGTGATTTTCTGCCACAGCTTAAAGATCTTGAAGTTGCAGTATTAACCAGCATTAAAACCGAATCGTCAGTATCAAGCGGATATTTGGCGAGAGAGATAATTGCAGTTTTGAGAAGACGTTAAGTTGACCAGTCCCCCTGTATGGACATGTGTCAATGTTTTTTATGCCCTCATTACCTACGTGCGAACTTCAGCTCCTCACTATTAGCAGTCGTAAATCGTTGTTGCTGGCACCCCTGTGCCACAAACGGACATTAACGCCCTGGACTCGAGTTAAAGTACCCTTCAGATAACTTGTAATCATCTGCATCCCGCTGAAGAGACTTTGCATTTTGAACGGTCTGAATCACCTAACAATCACTGTAAGTGATGTTTGTAGAAGCTTTGATATTTACGTCAATACACTTGGTTTTATACCTAAATCCAGATAGACCAATGGGGCTTACCTTTGTCTGAGTAATCTGTGGCTTGTTTAACTTCACATGAAGAAAATATTCTGTGGGGTCGTGCTTGATAAGCTGCATAATTTGATTTCCGGTACCTTAATGATACGAGGGGCTGAGTGACTCAATGCCCCGAGGGGAAAGAAGGAGCCACCGGTGGCTTTCGGGGCTTTATTTACTGTCGGGAATAAGCATGGTATAGAATCAGACATTGATAAATGTACTGTAAGTCGCCGCTAAGTTAACTTTATGTGTACTTTGTTTTCAGCAGACTCCCTGCGGGGAATTACCAACTTTGTCATTACGGCAAAATCTAGCAGCTTTACTGAGGCCGCGGAGCAGTTGGGGATCACCAAATCAGCCGTTGGTAAAAGCGTGGCACGGCTTGAGGAGAGACTGGGTACGCGGTTATTTCATCGCTCAACCCGTAAACTCAGCCTGACCAGTGATGGAGGGGCTTATCTAGCAAGCTGCCTAAACGCGCTTGAAATCCTTGATGCCGCAGAAAATACGCTCAGCCGACGGCAGGAAAACCCTTCCGGCGTGGTTCGGATTGATATGCCTGCCTCGTTCGGTCGGGAATTGGTGATGCCGCTTCTCATTGACCTGACCGAAAAATATCCTGAACTGAGGCTGACGTTAACGTTCAATGACAGGCTTATCGATCCGGTTGAAGAGGGGGTCGATCTGGTTCTCCGTCTGGGGGAGCTTCAGAGTACCGACGAGCTTATCGCTCGCCGCATCAGTAAGCAGCAGCTGATGTTTTGTGCCACCCCGGCTTACCTGAAATATCATGGTGTGCCGACTGAGCCCGATGCGCTCAAGGCACACCGCTGCATTATGGGCTACCGACGGGGGGCTCCGCTTGCCTGGCGAATTGTGCCGCCCGGCGGGCGTGAAATCCGGTTTACGGCGAGTAATGCCCATCAGATCAGTGACGGTGACGCAATTGTTAAAGCCTGCCTCGGGGGAATGGGCATTGCCCAGTTGCCAGAGAGCATGGTGAACCGGCATATCGACACCGGCGATTTGATCCAGGTCCTGTCTGACTACACTCCACCGCCCGTTGAGTTACACGTGCTCTGGCCACGAACCCGGCATCTGATCCCTAAAGTGCGTCTCATCGTTGATGAGCTGCTAAAACGCGCCGCAACCGGTTACTTTGGTCAGGTGGTGTAGACTTAAAGTTTACAGTAAGACGATTTAATAGCGGTTTATCACACTTTTCCTGCCATATAGAATTTAACGGTGACATTCCGTCACTTTTTCACCAGCTGATGCCAGTGGACGGTAAATTCCACAGGTATTCGACCTAATTGACAGGAACATAATTATGCCATTAGCTCTCTGGGCGCTGGCGATTGGTGCATTCGGTATTGGAACCACTGAATTCATAATCGCTGGCCTGTTGCCCGTCATCGCAAATGAATTCAGTGTCTCCATTCCCGTTGCAGGAAATCTGGCGACCTCTTACGCGCTGGGCGTATTTGTTGGTGCGCCAGCGCTGATTATTCTGGGATCAAAAATCCCTAGAAAAGCCATGCTGGTTTTTCTCATGGGGCTTTTCGTCGCGGGTAACCTGATCACAGCTTTTGCCCCGACTCTGGGCATAGCGATTGTTGGAAGGGTGGTTACCTCTATGACCCATGGCGCTTTCTTCGGTATTGGATCGATCATTGCAGCGGAGATGGTTGCACCGTCGAAACGCGTTCAGGCGATCTCGTTCATGTTCATGGGGCTCACGGTCGCGAACCTTATTGGCGTACCTGTAGGGACCTGGATTGGGCAGCATCTGTCCTGGCGTACCGCTTTTAGCATCATTGCCGTTATCGGTGTGGTCACTATCATCAGCGTTGCGTGGCTCATCCCGCACCAGTCGCGCCCAGAAAATCAAAACTTTGCGCATGAGTTTAATGCGTTCCGTAATGTGAACGTGCTGCTTGCAATGGGAATTACAATCCTTGGCCCGGGCGCGTTCTTTACCTCTATCACCTACATTGCACCGATGATGACGGAGCTTGCCGGTTACAGTGCGAGCAGTATTACTTGGCTTATGCTGCTGTTCGGACTGGGACTGTTTATGGGGAACCAGCTCGGCGGTCGTTATGCTGACCGTGCTCTCATGCCCATGCTGTACTTCACACTGGCCGCGCAGGCCGTGGTGCTGTTTGTCTTCAACTTCACCGCCCACAGTCAGATTATGTCTGCAATCTGCATTTTCCTGATGGCAGCCTTTGGTTTTGCAACCGTTTCTCCTATCCAGAAACTGGTTATGGATAAAGCTCGGGCCGCCGGTGCGCCAACGCTCGCGTCCGCCGTGAACATTGGCCTGTTTAACTTGGGTAATGCACTGGGTGCGTGGCTGGGGGGGCTTGTTATTGCCGCCGGTTTTGGTTTGAACTCACCTAACTGGGCCGGTGCTATTCTGTCAGTTGGTGCGCTTATTCTGGCTGTTATTTCCGGTGCAACGGACAAAACCGGCCACGTTGTCGGCAAGTCTGCCAACGAACACAGCTAAAGTTAGTACCACCCCCTATTCCCTCTCACGCAGGCCTGAATGTACTTCAGGCCTTTTACACCCTCAGTCACTATTGCCGTCATGACACACTAGGCAGGCTTTCGTTGAAGCTGAATAATGGCCAAAATAAGCCCCTAAAGAAGGAGATCAGGTATGTCTCGTCCCTTTGGGGACATAAAAGCGGCCTGAATTATTTCAGGCGACAGCTATACGTGCGTCAATCATGAGTTCATCCGCGCCGGTGTATTCCTGGAAACGCCGTAGCGTAAAGCCAACCTCTTCTTTATTACCCATTGTCGTGCAGGCGAGTTCCTCCTTTATGGCCTTGAGGTGCATATCAGGAATACCAGTCAGGTGATCTTTCACGGGACGGGGCCGGAGGCCTGCTCGTCCTTAATTCCTGTTAACCACCCAACTGCGATGCGATCTGGCAATAAACTCGGCTTTCTCCCAGGTATCCACGGCAAAAATGTTAATCCCCGCCATCACGCATCGCGAGCTCAGATATATACTCGGATGGAAGTTGCCCCGGTAATGTCGGATGATCTGCTGCAAATTACAGGGGGGAAAGTGGGAGGTAAAGCAACCCATCTGAGCCGCGAGGCTGGCGCCCAGAATCCAGACGGGCACATTACGCGGCCCCGGTGGCGAACGCACAGGCTGGTTCCCATTATCCGCCGGATAGTCGATAAGCAGGTGTACGTCGTCCGCCCGCTCGCGTTCGTTAAGTGAACGCCCGCGAATGGTGAGCTGGCTGGGGGAATATCTGCAGGCAACCGTGTGGGTTATGCTGATTTTCTTTATCCGGGTGATGATCCTGTTTCTGAGCCTGCCGCTTTTCCTGCTGGTTGTGATAACCGGCGTGGTGGAGGGGCTGGTGCGGCGGGATCTGCGCCGTTACGGGGCAGGGTATAAGTCGAGTTTTGTTTACCATCATGCCAAACGCTTTATCAAACCGGCGCTGTACGGTCCCTGCATGCTCTATCTGGCGTGGCCAACTGCGGTGTGGCCAAACCTGCTGCTGCTGCCTTCGGCGCTGTTGGTTGGTGGGGTATTGGCGGTGGTGACGGCATCGTTTAAGAAATATTTGTAGTATGCCTCTTGGTCGCGCCGCTTTAGGTCTGGCATTCCTGCTGACAACCCGATCGGTTGTTTGAACGCCTATTCTGTAAACATGTATACTTTCTTAAGTATATGGATTGTGATGGAAAATAATGAATGATTCAGATGAGCATGATATACGATGATGATGCCCGACGTTCCGGGCGGGCTGTTCTCACCGTGTACGGAATTGGTACATTTTCAGTACTTTCAGGACGTGAAAAATTTATCAATAACGTAAACTGTTCTTACGTTACAGATTAAGGTTCTATCCCTGTAGGTGATTACTGGATAGTCAAAATGCCATCGTGTGGGTTAGCCAACACAATACTCCGGGAAATAAAAGATATGGTGAACCACACTAACCATGATGAATGGTCTGTTCAGCGCACAAACCGTATCCGACAGCGTATTTGTTAATGGTGTAAAGCGTGGCCAGTTCAGATTACACCTACTAAGACCAGATGGTTCAGGTGAGTCCTGGGGATGTATAACCTTCTTTAAGGTGAGAGATTTCCAACAAGTCAGAAGGGCTTTACTCCGCACACAGCAGGTCAGGGTATCCGGATCTCGTGCTGGAATGATGGCTTATGGCAAAGTGTCAGTGAAAGGAAAGCCGGATTATGCGAAGTGTGATGTCTAAAATTATTGCCTCGATATTCTTCCTGGTACTGGCCTTCTGCATTACAGCATGGGTAAAACCAATTAATCGCCTGTATCTTTGGTCTTCTTCTGAACTTTTTGATTTTTTAAGATCCAGCCAGTTGATAAAAGGCGATTACGAATGGGGTTTGGATTCGGCAAGTAATATTATGCTAATCGTTTTTGTATTGGTTATAGCCATAGTGCTTTCGATTTTGTTCAGGGTTATTAAAAAAAGAGTGTAGTTGGCAGGCGATAACAATATTCACCTGTCTGGCAAACTTGGCGGTGCCACATTTGGCACTTCCTGCGCATAAAGACATTACTTTCAGCGCTACTTTCCTGATGATTTCGCGCCCCTCTTGCCGCGATAACCACGTCCACTCGGTTGCAGCTGGAAAATGGCGGGATGTTCAGTTCCGATCGTTACAGCCCCGGTGTATCTCATGACCTAATCCTGCAACTTTTGGGTAAATGCCGTGCCAGAATGAATGCGTGTAATCATTGGTGGTCAGATATATCGCCAACTCTGGGAAACATAATGAGTCCACAGGAAACAGGCGGTGCAGTCATGTGGGATCACTGAATAGCAAAATACGGATACTGGAGAGTCAGTGTTAGGGGATACCGAAATTAAGAATGCTGTAAACTGGCATTGATTTCTGATAAACCAAAAGCTGAACATGGCTTTGCGTTAAATTTCGGCTTCCCTTGTAAAACGATTTCCCTCGATTAAATATGGATATTGGCAGCGGCTTTGGGATCTACATGTTAACCATTCATCGGATCCAATCTCAGGCCCCATGTGATTTTCGTCAGCTTTATTCATTTGTTCTATCCATCGTTCTCTCTTTTTGTCGCAATTATCTGCACCTGCTCCATATGAAACAGAGATAAAGCAACTAAAGAAAATGATTTAAGAATTTCCTTCATATTTGTTTCTCCATGTTAATGTTATTTCATTATTAATAGAACGACTAATATTACATTCATGTCTTTGCAACAATTAGCCTAAGGAAAGCGCATGGCAAGTGTGTTCTGAATTATTTTTCACTTGCGTTGAAACTAATGAAAATTATACTTTGGACCATAAAAGAGGGCAGGCCCGCTTATAGTTTTCTGTAAGTTTGGTATTTATCACCTCTGATTACGAGGGGGGACGTAAATGAATCTATTCACTGGCGCTGTAGATTGTGGGGAGATTATGCGTCATATAGATGGCGCAGGATCTGTTAGGGCACTCCACACCGGCCGTTACGCTGCAATATGTCGAGAGTTATATTGAAAAGGTGAGGTTCGTGCTGGAACAGCTCGATACGTCCTAAGTAAAATCTTGATTCAGATCTATGCGTTTTTTTATAAAGATGGAAAAAAGAGGAGGGGAGGGTAAATACATCCATCAATGGTTTTTGATGGATGTGAAAAAACCCGGATGATGCGCTAACATCATCCGGGTTACTGTCATGCCCGTTAGGAATACACTTCTTAACGAACAGGCTCTGAAGATGGTGCCCGGACTCGGAATCGAACCAAGGACACGGGGATTTTCAATCCCCTGCTCTACCGACTGAGCTATCCGGGCAACGGGGCGCATTAAACCGTAAAGGCCGTTCGGCGTCAACGGGTTTGTCATAAAAAAGCGCTAAAACCCGCTCAACTGCCTGCTTTTTATTCGTCTGGAATAAAAGCTGTTCAGCTCAGCGCACCGTTCTTACGGCACAGCGCAATGCTCAATACATCTTCAGCCAGACGGCGAGCGGTCTCTACTTCCTGTACTTTACGTTTTACCAGCAGGCGTGACAGACAACCTTCCAGAATCAGCTCCATCTGATGAGCCACCAGCGGCGGGTTATCGGTTTCCAGCTCGCAGAGCAGTGCGTGGGTAAATTGCCATGAGGCCTGCTTTTGCAGCTCCGCGACCTCGTGGATAGGGTGTTCCGGCTGTGGATAGAAGCTGCATGCTGCAATAAACAGACAGCCGGGATAGCGCTGATTGTTTACCGCTTCCGATAGTACCTGATAGCGCGCCAGCAGCTTTTGTTCGGCACTTAGGCTGTCATCCAGCAGCAGTTTGCGCCGCCAGGCGTCAATCTGCTGACCGTGATAACGCAGCGCGTCATACAGCAGCGCATCGCGATCCGGCCAGAAACGTTTTAGCTGTTGTTCGCTGTATCCCAGTTCATCCGCCATCATCTCCAGAGAAGTGGTCGCGGCGAGTCCATGTTGCTCCAAAATGCTTAGAGCCTGTTCCAGTACCTGTTCACGCTGCACGCGGTTCTCCTTATTTATCGATCAAATCTTAGTGTCGTTTACCGTGCCAGTTTCTGCAAATGTATGCGGAAGTCCGAAGGGGCCATAAAACCCGTCACGCGTGAACCGGGAATTTCGTGTCCATCGGCAGCAAAAAACAGAATGGTCGGCAGGCCCAAAACGTGCAGATGCTGGAGCAGGGCGCTGTCGCTGGCGTTATTGGCGGTAACATCTGCCTGTAACAGCTGCATATTATCCAGCGCGGCGCGTACCTGGGCATCCCGGAAGGTGTATTTATCAAACTCTTTGCAGGCCACGCACCAGTCAGCGTAGAGGTCGAGCATGGTCATTTTGCCAGCGCTGTTTTGCAGCCGTTGGTTAAGTTGCTCAACATGAGTGACGGGCTGAAAGCTGATTGGGGCGCTGGCTTGCGGGGCAGGCGCATGGCCAAAAGCCCAGTCCTGCAATGGGCGGGCAGCGATGAGCATGGCACCTAATAGTAGAATTTGCAGCACGCGCAGCCAGCCGAGGTTGCTCTTCAGGCTACTGATAAAGGCCCAGCCGAAGAACGCCACGCCCAGCCCACTCCACATCCGCAGGCCCCAGCTTTCGCCGACGATGCGTTCCAACAGAAAGACGGGCAGCGCAAGAATGACAAAGCCAAACCCTTCTTTGACCGTCTGCATCCAGGGGCCATTTTTCGGTAAAAGACGATTACCGAACAGAGTAATGGCGATCAGCGGCAGGCCCATGCCCAGCGCATACAGATACAGCGTCCCGGCTCCGGCCAGCATATTCCCACTCTGGGCGATATACAGCAGGATGGCACTGAGGGGGGCGGTGGTGCATGGGGAGCAAATCAGCCCTGCCAGTGCCCCCATCAGAAACACGCCCGGCAACGATCCGGCCTGCTGGCGATTACTCCACTGGGTCAGATGGGTTTGCAGTGCGGAGGGGAGCTGTAGGTTGAACAGACCAAACATCGACAGCGCCAGCAGGATAAACAGTGCCGAGAGCGCGAGCAGCACGGCAGGTGCCTGCAATGCGGCCTGAAAACGCAGCCCGGCTGCCGCGACCACTATGCCCATCAGCGTATAGGTTAGCGCCATCCCCTGTACATACAGCATGGCGAGTGTGAACAGGCGGCCCAGACTGTACTGACGATTACCGCCGAGGATAATAGCGGAAATCAGCGGATACATTGGCAGTACGCAGGGAGTAAAAGCCACGCCGATACCGATCAGCAGCGCCCAGAGTGCGGAAAATGGCAGCGAATGTTTATCGCTGGTCTGAACCGGACTGGCTGGCATGGCGGCGTTTGCCGGCGAAGTCTGCGCCGCAACGGCGTTTAAAGGCACATGACGCGTTTCCGGTGGATAGCAGAAACCGGCTGCGGCGCACCCCTGATAGCTCACCGTGAGCTGCGCACCATCAGCCGCCTGAGTCAGGGTTAGCGGCAGCGTCAGATTGTCGGTGTAAACCGCCGTTTTACCATAGAATTCATCTTCGTGCGGCTCACCCGTGGGCAGGTTCCACTGGGCGAGCGTCGCCCCCTGGAGGCTAATTTTGACCTGCTGTTGATACAGGTAATAGCCCGGCTTAATCTGCCAACTCAGGGTAAGACGCTCATTTTTCTGGGCGAAGTCAAATGCAAAAGCTTGGTTCACCGTGACAAACTGGCTGGTGGTGTTCTTTCCGAACGGCGCGGCGCTGGCATTCAGGTTGAACAGGGCGGTTAACAGCAGGAAAATAAAAGGCGTGATGCGCTGTGCCATGACGGTTATGTGCTCTCTCCATGTGAATCGGGCAATGGCGAAGATCAGGATTCTGGCCATTCCTTATACTGCGAACACGGATAATAGCACGACAGGCCCGGCTGGGGGTTTTCAGGATGTTGCACCCAAGCCGGAGTGGGCCATAAATTGTCAGTTTAACAAGATAGGTGAAAATCACGGCCGACCGCTGTGTACGATCGGCCTGTTTAGCACCGTTACAGCAGGATCCCTGCCAGCAGGAAACCAAAGGCCACCGACAGGACGATCGCCAGCGTGCCGGGCACCAGGAATGAATGATTAAACACAAAGCGTCCAATACGCGTAGAGCCGGTATCATCCATCTCAACGGCCGCCAGTAATGTCGGGTAAGTCGGCAGCACAAACAGGGCAGAAACAGCGGCAAACGACGCAACGGCGACGGTCGGTGAGACGCCCAGCATCAATGCAGCAGGCATCAGCGCTTTGGTAGTCGCCGCCTGTGAATAGAGCAGGGTGGATGCAAAAAACAGGATAATTGCCAGCATCCACGGATAATCATGCAGCAGACTGCCCGCAACCTGTTGGATATCGCCGATATGCGCTTTCACAAAGGTATCTCCCAGCCATGCCACGCCCAGCACGCAGACACAGGCGCTCATACCTGACTTAAAGGTGCTGGCATTAGGGATCTCTGCGCTATCAATCTTGCAGGTAAAGCAGATCAACATCGCCACCGTCAGCATAAATACCACGATGGCTTCGTTACGGGGCAGCACCGGATTATCGATCAGGCCCACCGTACCACTGATGGCGGTGGCGTACAGAACCACTGCGACTATGCCTGCCAGCAAAAGCAGCACCGAACGTTTCGCCCCGGGTTTCTCCTTAAACTGTTTTGCTCCCCGTAAACTCACTTCCCCTTTTGCCAGACGGGCCTGAAAAACCGCATCGTCTTTCAGCTCTTTGCCCAGGAAATTCGTGATGACTGCGGTGATGAAGATGGCAACCATCGTCGACGGAATGACTACGGCCAATAGCATCAGGTAGCTAATCCCTTTTGGCTCAAGGATCCCGGCCATAAATACGACCGCAGCGGAGATGGGGGATGCGGTAATGGCAATCTGTGAGGCAATCACGGCAATCGATAACGGTCGGGAAGGGCGCACGCCCTGCTCCTTTGCGACTTCGGCAATGACCGGCAGGGTGGAAAATGCCGTATGTCCGGTTCCTGCCAGCAAAGTCATCAGCCAGGTTACCAGCGGAGCGAGCAGGGTGATGTAGCGCGGATGCCTGCGCAACAGACGCTCGGCCAGACTCACCAGATAGTCCATGCCGCCAGCCACCTGCATAGCGGCGATGGCGGCGATCACCGCCATGATGATCTCAATCACATCAAAGGGGATAGCTCCCGGCTTGACCTGAAATCCCAGGGTTAATATCAGTACCCCGAGACCACCAGCGAAGCCAATGCCTATCCCTCCCAGCCTGCTACCTAAATAGATAGCGACAAAGACGACAATAAGCTCTGGTACTAACATGTTGCATTCCTCAAATTTTTGATAACGGGCTGTTAATGATTTGTGCGCTGTAAAAAGCAAAAAGGCGCGCCGTTGTGGGAACCGACGCGCCTTAAATACCTGTCATACTTCAATCCGCAGATGCGCGGGCTTTGCCCGCTCATCCCAGTCTTGTCATCATCTATGCTGTCCGGAAATTACCCGTCTGCCGCATGAGTTATGCAAGATAGTGTTCCTGAGTCTTATTTTTCATTTTCATCGGTGTAGCGCCTGGCTTTATACACGGGGAACATCAGGTTCTGCGTTGAGAAAATATCGTCCAGTTCGCTTTCGGTCAGCAGACCGCGTTCCAGTACCACTTCGCGCACGCTCTTACCCGTTTCGGCGCAGATCTTACCGACGATATCGCCATTATGGTGACCAATATAGGGGTTGAGATAGGTCACGATACCGATAGAGTTAAACACGTAGGCTTCACACACCGCTTTGTTAGCGGTAATACCGGCGACGCATTTTTCCAGCAGGTTGTAGCAGGCGTTCGTCAGAATATGAATCGATTCAAACAGCGCCTGGCCAATCACCGGCTCCATCACGTTTAGCTGAAGCTGGCCCGCTTCCGACGCCATCGTGACGGTGATATCGTTGCCGATCACTTTGAAGCACACCTGATTGACGACTTCCGGCACCACCGGGTTAACCTTGGCGGGCATGATAGAAGAACCGGCCTGCAATTCAGGCAGGTTGATTTCGTTCAGGCCAGCGCGTGGGCCGGAAGAGAGCAGGCGCAGATCGTTACAGATCTTCGACAGCTTGACCGCCAGGCGCTTCAGCGAGCTGTGTACCATGACATAGGCACCGCAGTCGGATGTGGCTTCTATCAAGTCTTCGGCCGGAACGCAGGCCAGGCCGCTGACTTCCGCCAGTTTTTCCACTGCCAGATGCTGATAGCCATCCGGGGTGTTGAGGCGTGTACCGATTGCCGTTGCGCCGAGGTTGACCTCCAGCAGCAGTTCGGCGGTGCGCAAAATGCTACGGATCTCTTCGTTCAACAAAACGTTAAAGGCGTGGAACTCCTGCCCGAGCGTCATTGGCACTGCATCCTGTAACTGGGTGCGACCCATTTTCAGGATGGTATTAAATTCCACAGCCTTCCGTTGGAAGCCTTCACTTAATTGAGCAATAGCGTCGAGGAGTTTCAGAATAGAGCTGTAAACCGCGATGCGAAAACCAGTGGGATAGGCATCATTAGTGGACTGGCATTTGTTGACGTGATCGTTCGGATTGAGGAACTGGTACTCCCCTTTCTGGTGCCCCATGATCTCCAGGCCGATATTCGCCAACACTTCATTGGTGTTCATATTCACTGAAGTGCCCGCGCCGCCCTGATAAACATCGATCGGGAACTGATCCATGCACTTACCGTTGTTCAGCACTTCGTCACAGGCGCTGATAATGGCATTGGCCACGTTGCGCGGGATCGTTTGTAGTTCTTTGTTCGCCAGCGCCGCCGCTTTTTTAACCATCACCATGCCGCGCACAAACTCAGGGATGTCGCTGATTTTGCTGTTGCTGATATAGAAGTTTTCAATCGCACGTAGAGTATGAACACCGTAATAAGCGTCTGCGGGAACTTCACGCATGCCCAGCAGGTCTTCTTCGATACGAATGTTATTAGCCATGAGAACCTTCTTTAAGGAGTACCGATAAAATCATCACAATATTACTGCCTGTTTTTGCAGGTATCAGCCGGTGGGTCTTGGGTCGCCTGCGGTAGCATTTTATCTCTTTGTGTCGGGCCGAGCACCATCATATTCTGACCTGGTGCAAAAGCCTGAAGCTGGATCACTCAAACTCACTGTCATATCAAACGGTTTCAATCATATGTGATCTTGGTCACAATGAAAGTTCCCAAATGAATTTCAACATGATCAGTTGAAAAACCGGGTTAACGCTCCCACTTTCTATAGTGTGTGTCGTAACAAACGCCATTTTCTGCCGCCGTGCATGCCGCGAGGCGGCCATTGATACAGGAGAATACGGTGCGCTGGTTACCGTTCTTAATTATTTTTGCCCTGGTGTGGATCGAGATTTCTCTCTTCATTCAGGTTGCCCACGTCATCGGGGTGTTGCTGACGATGCTGCTGGTGGTTTTCACCTCCTGTATTGGCATTTCGCTGGTGAAAAATCAGGGAATGAAGAACTTTATGCTGATGCAGCAGAAGCTCAATGCGGGCGAAAGCCCGGCGGCCGAGATGATCAAAAGCGTATCGCTGGTGATGGCGGGTTTCCTGCTGCTGCTACCGGGCTTCTTTACCGACTTCATTGGCCTGCTGCTGCTGCTGCCACCGGTACAGAAGCATTTGACGCTCAAGTTAATGCCGTATCTTAAAGTGTGGCGCGGGCCGGGTGCAGGCCCGGATAGCGGATTTACCGTCGACGGTGAGTTTGAGCGCAAAGAGGTCAAACGGATTGAGCGCGATGACGGCAACCCTCCCCAGCAATAATCGACACGGCGCGCACCTGACGGGCGCGCCGTTTTTCTATCGGCATTCCCTGTTGGCTAAAAAAGCGGCAAATGCCACAGTTAATAAAAAAATTCACCCCTGGCCCTTGAAAGGCTCCCGGTACGGCCGCATCTCATCCGTCACGAGGTCGGTAGCCAATGTAGCCCGGCTTTCATCCCAAACTGATTGGACTTCTCAAAGGAGAGCTAACAATGAAAATTCGTCCATTGCACGATCGTGTTATCGTCAAGCGTAAAGAAGTTGAATCCAAATCTGCTGGCGGCATCGTGCTGACCGGCTCTGCGGCGGGCAAATCCACCCGTGGCGAAGTGCTGGCAGTTGGCAACGGCCGCATCCTTGAAAGTGGTGATGTGAAGCCATTGGACGTGAAAGTGGGTGACGTGGTCATCTTCAGCGAAGGCTACGGCGCGAAAACCGAAAAAATCGACAACCAGGAAGTGCTGATCATTTCAGAAAGCGACATCCTGGCGATTGTTGAAGCGTAATTAACGCGTAATTCACTGAACGTAACGAATTTAAGGAAAAAGATAAAATGGCAGCTAAAGACGTAAAATTCGGTAATGACGCTCGCGTAAAAATGCTGCGCGGTGTGAACGTACTGGCAGATGCAGTAAAAGTGACCCTGGGCCCGAAAGGCCGTAACGTGGTACTGGATAAATCTTTTGGTTCACCGACCATTACTAAAGATGGTGTTTCCGTCGCGCGTGAAATCGAACTGGAAGACAAGTTTGAAAACATGGGCGCACAGATGGTGAAGGAAGTTGCTTCTAAAGCCAACGATGCTGCCGGTGACGGTACTACCACTGCCACCGTACTGGCTCAGTCTATTGTTAATGAAGGTCTGAAAGCCGTTGCGGCGGGCATGAACCCAATGGACCTGAAGCGCGGTATCGACAAAGCGGTTATCGCTGCGGTTGAAGAACTGAAAAAACTGTCTGTTCCTTGCTCTGACTCTAAAGCTATCGCTCAGGTAGGCACTATCTCTGCCAACTCCGATGAAACCGTGGGCGAACTGATTGCTCAGGCGATGGAAAAAGTGGGCAAAGAAGGCGTTATCACCGTTGAAGAAGGCACCGGCCTGCAGGACGAGCTGGATGTGGTTGAAGGTATGCAGTTCGATCGCGGCTACCTGTCTCCTTACTTCATCAACAAGCCTGAAACCGGTTCTATCGAGCTGGAATCTCCGTTTATCCTGCTGGCTGATAAAAAAATCTCCAACATCCGCGAACTGCTGCCAGTTCTGGAAGCGGTGGCTAAAGCCGGTAAACCCCTGCTGATCGTCGCAGAAGATGTTGAAGGCGAAGCGCTGGCTACCCTGGTGGTGAACACCATGCGTGGCATCGTGAAAGTGGCTGCGGTTAAAGCACCTGGCTTCGGCGACCGCCGTAAAGCGATGCTGCAAGATATCGCCGTGCTGACCGGTGGTACCGTGATCTCTGAAGAGATCGGTATGGAACTGGAAAAAGCCGGTCTGGAAGATATGGGCCAGGCAAAACGTGTGGTCATCAGCAAAGACACCACCACCATCATCGATGGTACTGGCGAAGAGGTGGCTATTTCTGGCCGCGTGACTCAGATCCGCCAGCAGATCGAAGAAGCGACTTCTGATTACGATCGTGAAAAGCTGCAGGAGCGTGTAGCGAAACTGGCAGGCGGCGTAGCCGTGCTGAAAGTGGGCGCAGCGACTGAAGTTGAAATGAAAGAGAAGAAAGCACGCGTTGAAGATGCCCTGCACGCAACCCGTGCTGCGGTTGAAGAAGGCGTTGTTGCTGGTGGTGGCGTGGCGCTGGTACGCGTTGCGGCAAAACTGACCGAGCTGCGTGGTCAGAACGAAGATCAGAACGTCGGTATCAAAGTGGCTCTGCGCGCGATGGAATCCCCACTGCGTCAGATCGTCTCTAACGCCGGTGAAGAGCCATCTGTAGTGACCAACGCCGTGAAAGCGGGTGAAGGTAACTACGGTTATAACGCACAGACCGAAGAGTACGGCAACATGATCGACTTCGGTATCCTCGACCCAACTAAAGTGACCCGTTCTGCTCTGCAGTACGCGGCCTCTGTTGCGGGTCTGATGATCACCACCGAATGCATGGTAACCGACCTGCCTAAAAGCGATGCGCCTGATTTAGGTGCTGGCGGCGGCATGGGTGGTATGGGCGGCATGGGCGGAATGATGTAATTCCCCTCGGCACCTGACCGAACAAACCCTCTGTCTTTGACAGGGGGTTTTTCTTTTTGGGGGACGAGGATTTGCTAAGCATCAGTCGGTTATAAACGTTGGCTCCTTATCACTGCCGCCGCTTTACTTATCTCCGGGGCAAGCCATCGATCTTCCGTCCACGTATCGACCTGTAGTCGTAGCAAAGCATGTGCCTTTGCCGTTCCTTTGCCTGCTCTTGCCACATCGTGAAAATCCAGCGCCTGCGCGGCCAAAAGGTACTCTATCGCCATGATCTGACAGACATTCTCTGTCAGTTTCAGCAGTTTCAGCGCGGAATTGGTGCCCATGCTGAGGTGATCCTCCTGTTGCCCTGACGTTACGTAGTTATCCAGCACCGCCGGTTGCGCCAGTTGACGGTTTTCACCACATATCGATGCCGCAACATACTGGGCGATCATCATGCCTGAATTCACACCAGGATCCCCGACCAGAAAAGCCGGTAGCCCGCTGACCAGAGGGTTAACCAGCCTGTCAAGACGGCGTTCTGCCACGCTACCAATCTCAGCCAACGCAATGGCAAGCAGGTCAGCTGCCATCGCCACAGATTCTCCATGCGGGTTAGCCTGTGATACGACGCGCCATTTTTCGGGTGAGCCGAGGATGAGCGGATTATCCGTTGCTGCATTGAGTTCAGTTTCAATTTGTCGGGCGGCATGCCCAAACTGTTCACGGCAGGCTCCGTGGATCTGCGGAATAGAGCGAAGACTCAACGCATCCTGCGTTCGGATACCCTTGCCCGATGCCAGAATGTCACTGTCCGCCAGCAGATTATTCAGCCGCTCTCCTACCCACTGCACGCCGGCGCTGCCTTTGAGCGCAAGTATCTCCGGGTCAAAAGCATCCAGCTGGCCGCAGAGGGCTTCAAAACTCATAGCACCGGTGATATCAGCCCAGTCGAGCAGTCTTTGCGCTTCATCAAGGGCGAGGCATGATAGCCCGGTCATACAGGGCGTACCGTTGACCAGACTCAGCCCCTCTTTTGCTCCAAGATAAACGGCGCTCAGCCCCTCCATCTTCAGGGCGTCTGCTGCCGCAACGATATTTCCTTTGTAGCTGACATCACCGATACCTATGAGCGCCAGGCCGACATGCGCCATATGGGTCAGATAGCCAACGGAACCCTGCGATGGGATTTGCGGAGTAATATGATGATTAAGCAGCGCCAACAGCCCCCTCACCACGTCAGCGGAGATGCCCGACTTACCGTGGCTATAATTGGCGATTGCCGCGCAGATAATCGCCCGCGCCTGCACATCAGTTAAGACAGGCCCGACCCCGCAGGCATGGCTCATCAGCGTATTGCGCGACAGTTGGCTAAGTTGTTGTGGGTCAAGAATGATATTGCATAGAGCGCCAAGCCCGGTATTAATGCCGTACGCCGTCTTCCTTTCATTAACGATGAGATTAACCACCGCGCGAGCATTATCAATGCGTTCCCATGCATTCTGACTGAGCTGAAGCCCGGCACCGCTCTTTGCAACCTTAGCCACATCCTGCCAGGGCATCGGTGCGTCACCCCAGATGACGGTATCGATGTGATTCATATCAACCTGCCCGGTGACTGGAGATAAACCGCTGGAAACGTGGAGAACCCTGCTGACCAAACATCGCTTCAGGTGTCCCCTGGCAGTCAATTAAGCCCTGGTGCATGAAAACAACCTGATTAGAGACATGCCGCGCGAAACCCATTTCATGCGTGACGACCAGCATGGTGCGCCCTTCTTCGGCAAGACTGCGCATCACTTTTAATACATCCCCTACCAGCTCTGGGTCGAGTGCCGAGGTGGGTTCATCGAACAACATGACCTCCGGCTCCATTGCCAACGCGCGCGCTATCGCCACGCGCTGTTGTTGACCACCGGAAAGCTGCGACGGGTAAAAGTTCTTGCGATTATGCAGGCCAACGCGATGAAGTATGTGTTCTGCCCGTTCGATACACTCCTGGCGGTTTTTTTTCAGTACATAACGGGGGCCTTCAATCACGTTCTGTAACACCGTCATATGTGACCACAGGTTAAAACTTTGAAAGACCATGCCGAGACGAGACCTCATTATCTCGACCTGTTTTTTGTTGGCTGCCAATGGATGGCCCTGGGCGTGCCGCTTCATTTCAATGGTTTCACCCGCTACGCTGACCGCTCCGGAGTCTGGGATCTCCAGCAGGTTAATACAGCGCAAAAAAGTGCTCTTCCCAGAGCCGCTTGCGCCCAGGATTGAGATCACATCACCTTTATGGGCATCAAGGGAAATTCCTTTCAGTACTTCCAGAGAACCAAATGATTTGCGGATATCGCGCATTGAGAGCGTGACGGGGTTGGAATTAATCATGTTTCTCTCCGGCTATCAAAGAGGGGGCGGGCAGAGGTAAATCAGCCTCCGCCGTCCGTAGACGCGGCGACATACGGCGTTCAACCCATGCGTAAATTTGTACAATGATGAAATTGAGGATCAGATAAATCAGTGCCGCACAAATAAAAACTTCCATCGTCCGGTAGGTACGCTGAATAATTTGTTGAGCCACGCCCGTGACATCCCAGACGGTGACCAGGCTTGCCAACGCGGTGGATTTCACTAGCAAAACCGCTTCAGTTGAGTAAGCCGGTAAGGCATAGCGCAACATAACCGGGGCGATAATGCGTCTTAGCAGCAGCCAGCGTGACATACCGCATGCCATTCCTGCTTCAATTTGCCCTGCGGGTACTGCCAGCAAAGCTCCCCGGAAGATTTCCGCCGTGTAGGAAGCCGTACAGAGTGCCAGGGCAACGACCGCGCAGAAGAAGGGCTCACGCAGCACCGGCCAGACAAAACTGTGACGAACAACCTCGAACTGGCCGAGGCCGTAATAGATTAAAAAAAGCTGGATCATCAGCGGAGAGCCACGAAATACAAGAACATACAGACGGGCAAAGCCGCTCAATAAGGGATGGTGGCTTATACGCAATGCAAGAATGGCCAGCGCCAGTACGGCACCAAGTAAAAACGAGGAAAAGAACAACCCCAGCGTCACTGGCAAGGCAGCACCCAGCTTGAGAAACGTTTCAATGAGAAAGGCAAAGTCAATCATCCGGCACTCCTTAGTTTTGAACCGCAGTACGACTCTGGTGTGACTTGCTAAGCCGTATTTCTGCACGTTTGAAGGCGGTGTTCGACAGGACGGTTAACACCAGATAGCAGGAGCCGCTAATCAGATAAAAAGTGAAGTACTGCCGGGTCGAACCCGCAGCAATCTGGCTTGCGCGCATCAGTTCGACGATCCCAGTCACGGATACCAGAGCAGAGTCTTTCAGGCTCATCTGCCAGACATTCGCTAGCCCGGGCAGTGAATAACGTAATACCTGCGGTAGGATAATACGCTGAACGATGCGCCATCTGGACATCCCTATTGCCTGGGCGGCTTCAATTTCACCTTTGTTCAATGCCAGGCGCCCGGCACGATAAACTTCTGCCTGATAGGAGCCAGAGATAAGCCCGATTGCCACCGCGCCAATAAGAAAAGGTGGAACTTCGATAAAGCCATCGGCCCCAAAAATTTTGCCGACCTGAGTAATCAGCCCGGAGCCTCCAAAGTAAAACAGGTAGATAATCAGCAGCTCGGGAATGCCGCGAAAAAGCACCGAATAGCTGTCTCCTGCCCAGCGCAGCGGTCGTCGCGCAGACAGTTTCGCCGCTGCAACCCCGCTGCCAGCAACGGCACCGACCATCATTGCCACAAACGACAGCAGCAGCGTGGTCAGGGCAGCGCTGAGGATTAACGGTCCCCAGCCATTTTCTTCAAATCCAGGAATGACCATTTTCGCCTCTGCTACGGTGTGACGTTGGTTTTAAACCATTTTTCGCTTAGTCTTTTCACCGTGCCATCGGCAAGTGCGGCTTTAATCGCCTCATCCAGCCTGGCTTTCAGGTCAGCGTCTGACTTACGGATCCCCAGCGCCTCGCCTTCGCCCCAAATCGGCCCGCCGAGCTGAGGGCCACCAAATTGCAGGTTGTTATTTTCTGGCTTATTCAGCATGGAATTAGCGAAGGTGACATCATCAAACACGGCATCAATTCGTTCTGCCTGAAGATCCAGGATGGCATCAGCAGAGGTGCTGTATTCGCGTATCTTTGCGGAATCTTTGAAGTATCTGTCAATGAATGTGGTGTAAACCGTTCCGGAAGCAATACCGATAGTTTTGCCTTTTAGCGCTGCTTTCAGTTCAGCAATCGCCGATTCAATTTCTTTTGGGTTGTCATGCAGTTTGATAATCTGCTCCGAGCTTCCCGCTTTTGGCAGCAGATCCCCTTTTAAACTGATAAAGCTGGCGGGCGTTGAAGCATAGGGAACAGTAAAATCAATCACTTTTCGGCGATCTGGCGTGATGACAATGGCATCCATGATGACGTCGTATTTTCCGGCCTGTAGCCCGGCAATCATGCCATCCCAGTTTTGCACCACCAGCTTACAGCTGATTTTCATTCTCTGACAGAGATCGCTCATTAGCTCTGGCTCGAACCCGCCGAGCTTGCCGCCAGGCAGCGTGATATTCCAAGGCTCGTAACTTCCTTCGGTAGCGATAACGATCGATTTCCACTCTTTAGCTTGCAAGGGTAGCGAACCCATCATGGCGGAAGTAATCAGTGAACTCACCAGTACTCGGCGGAGTAACAATTGTTTCATCAAATGCTCCTGGATTAGAGGGACAGATGCCTGTCAGCAGGTCAGTCTGGCCAGAAAATAATCTCGGTATATATGACACTCGGCAGTCAGAGTAGGGCCGCCATGCTATGTGTCTACCATGAAAAAGAACCCACCACTGTTGTTGATCCGAGACAAGGTCGTAAGCTGTTTTATATAAATAAATGGCACTTAACTTGTCATTACTTGTACATACAACCAAAGCAACAACCATGCCAGAAATACCTGGGTCTCAGTGGGTAAGCCGAAGAGGGATTGCGCTTAAAAAGAAGAGGTCAGGTGATAACCCTGCATCTTTCAGGTGCGCGCTGCACTAAATCCATGCACTGACGGGATTAGCAACAGAGCACGATTGCAACTCTGACGCTTTTATATCTGCCCCTGGCCACAAGAGAGTTTGAATCGGTACTCTGCCCGACGATTGCGTTTCCAGATGGCAATCTTTCATCTCTGACAGTGACCGTTTACTCCCTGACTTTGACTGGGGGTTTTTCTTTTTGGGGGGAAAATAGTATAAGTAGTGGCGCAAAGCTAACCTGATAAGCGGGTTAAGGGGTAAGGATGGATCGGAAATCTTCATGATTTCGGCGATGCCCTGGCCTGACACTGATGATAATAATATGGGGATAAATATGCGGATTAACTTGCTGGGACTCTCTGTGGCGGCTCTGCTGCTGGCAGGCTGTAGTTCTTCTCACCGGCTGAGTTCTGCGGGGGAGCGCGTGACCTTTACTGACCAGCAGCCTGCCAGCGGCTGCCAGCTGTTAGGTAACGTGACTGGGGTACAAAGTAACTGGTTGTCTGGCTCTGGCGGAGAAGGAAGTTCACTACGCGGCGCGGCTAACGATTTGCGCAACCGTGCTGCACAAATGGGCGGCAACGTGATTTATGGTGCCACCAGCCCAACCCAGAACTTTTGGTCCAGCTTTGCACCGCTGGATAGCAAGATGAGCGGCCAGGTCTATAAGTGCCCTTAAAGGGACAGATTCACACGCTATCGGCCAGCCCTGGGGCGGATTATCGATCCGCCGCATGGCATCTATTCTTGACGAAGCTGTAAATCCAGCGGCGTTTTGCTTGGCTCCCCACCAATTTCACGCGCCAACTTCGGCACCATATAGCCTGAGACCTTTGTCAGTAGCTCACGCATGATGGTGCGGGCTCGTTCATCACTGACATAGAAATGCGCCGCGCCCTGCACTTTATCCAGCACGTGCAGATAGTAGGGCAGAATGCCGGCATCAAACAGCGCGTTGCTCAGAGTGGCAAGCGTTACCGCATCGTCATTGATATCGCGCAGCAGTACGCTTTGATTGAGCAGGGTCACCCCGGCGCGTTTCAGCATGCGCATGCCGTGGCGCAGATCGTCATCAATCTCCTGCGCATGGTTGATATGGGTCACCATCAGCGTTTGCAGGCGTGACTGTGCCAGACGCTGACACAGGGCTTCGGTAATACGTTTGGGGATCACCACCGGCAGGCGGCTGTGGATACGCAGGCGCTTAATATGTGGGATCTGTTCGAGCTGCGCGATCAGCCAGTCCAGCTCATGATCTTTCGCCATCAAAGGATCGCCACCGGAGAAAATAATCTCATCCAGTTCTGGCTGTTGTCGGATATACTCCAGGGCTTGCTGCCAGTTGCGCTTATTCCCCTGGTTTTCCTGGTAAGGAAAATGGCGACGAAAGCAGTAACGGCAATTGACGGCGCAGCCGCCTTTGACCAGCAACAGCGCACGATTACGATATTTATGTAAAAGACCCGGCACTACGCTGCTCTGCTCATCGAGCGGATCGGCACTGTAACCCGGTGCATCGACAAACTCCTGTCGCGAGGTGATCACCTGCAACAGCAGCGGATCTTGCGGATCGCCTTTACGCATACGCGCAGCAAACGCTCTGGGCACGCGCAGGGCGAAAAGACGCCGTGCGTCATGGCCTGAAACCAGTTCAGGATGGTGTTGCAACGCTAAAAGTTGCAGTAATTCATCAGGATCAGTGATTACATCAGCAAGTTGATGTAACCATTCTTCTCGCTCAGGGGTATTTAGGGTTACAATGTGTGCCATTTTTTTGGCTAAGTACCAGTTATAAATTGTAGAGGGCCTTTATGGCGACTTATTCTAGCAACGATTTCCGTCCCGGTCTTAAAATCATGTTCGAAGGCGAACCTTATGCCATCGAATCCAGCGAGTTTGTTAAACCGGGCAAAGGCCAGGCTTTCGCACGCGTTAAAATGCGTCGCCTGCTGACCGGCAGCCGCGTTGAGAAAACCTTCAAGTCTACCGACTCCGCTGAAGGCGCAGACGTGGTTGATACTAACCTGAACTATCTGTACAACGACGGTGATTTTTACCACTTCATGCACCCGGAAACCTTCGAACAGCATCCTGTTGAAGCGAAAACCGTGGGCGATGCGGCGAAATGGCTGCTCGACAATGCTGAATGTATTGTCACGCTGTGGAACGGAAAGCCGATCCAGGTTCTGCCACCGAACTTCGTGGAGCTGGAAATCACCGATACCGATCCAGGCCTGAAAGGCGATACCGCAGGAACGGGCGGTAAGCCAGCGACCCTCTCTACCGGTGCGGTAGTGAAAGTGCCGCTGTTCGTGCAGATTGGCGAAGTGATTAAAGTGGACACCCGTTCGGCTGAATACGTTTCGCGCGTAAAATAAGTCTGAACGACCGGGGCCTGTTTTTGCAGGCCCTTGTGCCCAACCACTACATTACAGCCCGCCTGACAACCCACCCCCGGCTCTATCCATATCCCTCATTATTCTGAAAATTGCCTTTTCTTGTTGCCGGCGAAGCAGCCGGAGAGATCGTGGCTATGCTTATAACGCAGTGCTTAAACTCTAAAGAAAAGGAAAAGGCTATGAAGAAAGGTATTGTTGCTCTGCTTTCTGTTCTGGTGTTCGCTTCCGTACTCACGGCCTGCAATACCACGCGTGGCGTGGGTGAAGATGTTGAGGCAGGTGGTAAGGCGATTCAGAGAAGCACGCAGTAGTTTGCTGACAGGCTGGTGCCTCGCACCGGCCTGTGCCCTTTATCCTTCAGGCTTAGCGTTGATCGATCCAGATCAGCTGATCTACCGCAAATCCGGCCCTACGCGCCTCTTCAATCAGATCCTGCTTAACCTGCTCATCCAGCTGCGGCGTGCGCGATAACATCCACAGATAGTCGCGATTTGGCCCACAGACCAGCGCATGCTGATAATCTTTATCCAGCGCTATCACGTTATAGCCCGCGTAAAAAGGGCCGAAGAAAGAGACTTTCAGCGCGGCGCGATCGTTCTGGCCAGTAAAGTAAGCTTTACCCGTGCTCTCCTGCCAGCGCTGCTTTTTCGAATTAAAGCCGCGATTAACCACTTTCAGCCCGCCATCGTCGCGTTGGCTGTAGCTGGCGGTGACATGATCCAGCCCGCGTTCAAAAGGGTGATTAAAGCGGGCAATTTCGTACCAGCGACCGAGATAGCGGTTGCTGTCAAAATTCGCCACTGGCGTCACGCCCTGTGGCGGGGTGGTGCTACAGGCTACAGAGAGCAGTGCACCAGCAATTGCTGTGACCTTTTTCCACAACTTCATAGAAATTATTCCTTTATTTATCAATTATTACAGTATAGACCTAAACCTCAACTCTGCCTCTGCCGGGAACGGTTTACCGCCGCCATTGCGGGAATTATTCTGCTGTGAATTGTGTGCAGCGGCATGGACAGGTAGACTTCCCCCCCTGACTGACTTTGGAGTAGAAAAGATGAACGATACGGCCAGCTGGCAGCCGAGTGCATCGATCGCCAACCTGTTAAAGCGTGCGGCGATTATGGCTGAAATCCGGCGTTTCTTTGCCGATCGTGGCGTGTTGGAAGTGGAAACTCCGGCGATGAGCCAGGCAACGGTGACCGATGTGCACCTGTTTCCCTTCCAGACGCGGTTTGTCGGCCCAGGGGCCGCAGCGGGCATCGACCTGTATCTGATGACCAGCCCGGAATACCATATGAAGCGCCTGCTGGCAGCGGGCAGCGGGCCGATTTATCAGCTGTGCCGCAGCTTCCGCAATGAAGAGATGGGACGTCATCATAACCCGGAATTTACCATGCTGGAGTGGTATCGCCCGCACTATGATATGTACCGCCTGATGAATGAGGTCGATGACCTGTTGCAGCAGGTGCTGGAGTGTGCGCCGGCAGAAACCCTGTCCTATCAGCAGGCATTTCAGCGTCATCTTGAGATTGATCCTCTGTCGGCAGATAAAGCCCAGCTGCGCGAAGTGGCGGAGAAACTCGGCGCGGGTGACCTCGCCAATCGCGAAGAAGACCGCGATACGCTGCTACAGCTGCTGTTTGTGCTCGGCGTTGAGCCAGAAATTGGCAAAGAGAAACCGGCGTTTGTGTATCACTTCCCGGCGAGCCAGGCCGCGCTGGCTGAAATTAGCCCGGAAGATCACCGTGTGGCCGAGCGTTTCGAAGTCTACTTTAAGGGCATTGAGCTGGCGAACGGTTTCCGTGAACTGACCGACAGCCGTGAACAGCGTCAGCGTTTTGAGCAGGATAATCGCAAACGTGCCGCCGCCGGGTTACCGCAGCAGCCGATTGATACTTATCTGCTGGATGCCCTTAGCGCGGGGATGCCGGAAAGCTCCGGCGTGGCGTTAGGCGTTGACCGTTTGGTGATGCTGGCGCTGAAGGCTGAACAACTGAGTGACGTCATCGCCTTTACGGTAGATCGCTGCTAGCTGCCAGGCAGCGGCTTAGCACGGTAAGCTGGCTGCTCACGATCGGATACGCGCAGTGCGTCGGTCGTGAGCCGCTATTGCACGGCGTATGCCGTGGCCCGTTGTGCTAAAGCCCGCCGGACTTATAGCTGCGTGCCGCCGGTGCGCCGTTGCTGGCAGGGGTTTTACGTCCGAGAGTTTCCATACGCACCTGGAACGGTGGGAACGGCATCTCCAGGCCGTGCTCCTGGAAGCCACGGAGGATCAGCTGGTGCAGCTCATGACGCAGCGGCATTCGGTGCCCCATCTCGGCGGCGTGAATACGCAGTTCAAATAACTGGATACCCTGCTGTAAATCCACGAGGAAGGCCTCCGGCTGCGGCGTTTCCAGCACGTAGCTACAGCGCTGTGCAGCCGTCAACAGCAGGTTGGTCACTTCGTCGCTATTGGCTTCTGCCGGAGCCGGAATGTTAAGCACGACGCGGGTAACGGAATCCGACAGCGACCAGTTGATAAACTGCTCGGTGATAAACGCCCTGTTCGGCACGATAATCTCTTT
The DNA here is from genome assembly GCF_001050515.1 of Erwinia piriflorinigrans CFBP 5888. GTDB lineage: Bacteria > Pseudomonadota > Gammaproteobacteria > Enterobacterales > Enterobacteriaceae > Erwinia > Erwinia piriflorinigrans. The sequence continues at coordinate 201,067 of NZ_CAHS01000021.1, read as the reverse complement.
GCGATCCCAGTCAGTGATGGTAGTAGCACGGGTATTAATACGCGTGATGTTGCCGGTCAGATCGCGGATGGTCACGGTATCGCCAATGCGGATTGGTTTTTCAAACAGAAGGATCAGACCCGACATAAAGTTGGCGAAAATCTCCTGTAGGCCAAAACCGAGCCCCAGGCTCAGACCGGCAACCAGCCACTGTAATTTGGACCAGTCGATGCCAATCATGGCAAAGCCCGCCAGGCCGCCGATCAGGATCAGCAGATATTTGGTCAGGGTGGTGATGGCGTAGCCGGTACCTGGCGTCAGGCTGAGGTGCTGTAACAGCGCCAGTTCCAGCAGCGCGGGCATATTGCGTACCAGCTGGGTGGTGATGATCAATACCAGAGTGGCGATCATCACCGATCCCAGCGTAATCGGTTGCAGGCTCTCGACCCCCTGGACGGTGGTGCTGACATCCCACAGGCGGATATTCTCCAGGAAACCAAAGGCGGAATGGATCTCTGACCACAGCAGGATCACCGAAACCAGGGCGATTAGCGTCAGGATCGAGCGCACCAGCCGCAGTGACTGTGCGCTGATGGCGTCCAGATCGATAACGGGTTCTTCGATTTCTATATTATCGGCGGCGGTCTGCTGGGCGGTCAGTTCCTCTTCACTGCGCGCGCGCTGGGCAAGGATTTCCGCACGGCGTGTTCGCGCGCGATCGAAGGCAATGCGTCGGCGCTGGATCAGCATCCAGCGCCGAATAATGTGGTAAATCACCAGCAGCAGGAACCAGATAGCCAGCGAGGTTTCCACCCTGGCCAGCAGAGCCTGGGAGGTTTCCAGGTAGCCAATGCAGGAAGCCAGCGCCGCCAGCATGGGAATGGCGATCATCACATTCCACAACACGTTATTGATAAAGTTTTCGCCGTTGCCCTCTTTGTCCAAATGCAGCGGGATACCGGCACGCTTCAGGCTGACCGTCACCATGCTCAGCGCCCCGCAGATCAGAATAAAACACAGGCGGCCGAGGGTGGGGGAGAACTCACGATCCTGTAAATTATCGAAGGCGATCAGCAGCATCATCAGCGGCACCACCAGCCCGATGCACAGCGTATAGAAACGCATTGCACGCGCCACGCGGCTGCGCGGCCAGCGGAAGTGCACAATAAACAGTCCTTGCTGACGGGCAAAGGTATTGCAGATCATAAACGCCCACAGCAGCGGCACGCTGGCGGTGACGCCATCGCCGATGGCGACCGCAATCGGCCAGGGCCAGGCGTGCTGTAAACCGTAGCCCAGCGCCGCCCAGAGAACCGGTAGCGGCAGCGCCACCAGGATTGACCAGAATACGGTGCGTATCGTCAAACTGAACTGATCCTGGGTGACCTTGCCTACCTTGCTGGAGGCCCGTTCCAGAAATGCGCGGAAGTGGCGGCGCGAGCTTATGCTAAAGCCGACCAGCGCAATGGCCGCAAAGAGGGGGAGCAGAGTTTCGCGGCTGGTGACCATCATCACCATGGCTCCCCCCAACTGGCCGAGAGTATCCAGCGATAGCATACGCTTCAGATCGTGGGCCAAATCGATCGGATAACTGAAGCTCAGCGCACTGACGTCGGCGGTCCAGAACAGATAACGGTGGGTGGCTTCTTTCACTTCATTGAGCGCATCCACCAGCTGGCTGTTGCCTACTTTCAGCTTGGTCACTTCCAGAATCAGGGTATCGCAGCCGGAAAGCAGTGAGGCCAGCAGTTCGCGCTGGGTTCTTAACTGCGCAGTGAGAATGCGTTCCTGCTCGTTGGTCAGGTTACTGTTGTCATCCTGGCGAAGCTGCCGCAGCGACGGCTGCTGCTCCATCAAAGATTCATAATGCAGGCGCTGTACGCGCAGCTGGGCCATTTCGTTATCCAGCTGCTGCGGTTTTGGCATCTCGGGCAGGCGGGCGACCTGTGCACGCAGCGCTTCACCCAGCACGTTCGACACGCCCAGCCACTGCGACTGTTCGCGAATGGTACTCAGTGCCTGACGTACCTGAATGGTTTGGTTGGTGGCGGTACGTTGTTGAGAAGCGACCAGATCCATACGCTGCGCCTGCTGATTCAGCGCGGCGGACAGCTCACGATTAATGCGGAACTGTTCAGCAATGCCATGCGGCATCGCGCCGCTGTCTTCTGCCAGCTGTTCGGTACGTTCCAACGCCAGTTCGGCTTCGCGCTGGCGCTGGCTGTTTAGCTGGTTGCGCAGATCCTGTAGCCAGTCATCCAGTTCGGTGGCCTTACGCTGGTGAACTTCGGCGCGCATGCGCGCCAGCTCCTGGCGATTGTTGGCTGATAATTGCGCCAGCTCCAACTCATCGACCCGCGCCTTCTGTGCGGCGGATTCAGCCTGACGCTGCGCCCGTTGTGCCTGGGCTGCGGCGGAAGTCGGGGAAGGCTGCCCCTGTAGGCGGCGCTCAATATCGCTCAACGCACGGCGAGCTTCGGTTTGCTGCTGTGGTAGCTGAGAAAGGGAGTCACTGATTTCTCGGGCGCGATCCTGCTCCTGCTGAACCTGACGACTCTCCTCCAGCAGCTGGCTGCTACCTTGCAGGATCTCCTGTTCGAGCTCGGCCGCGCTCATGTTGCTGCGCAGCGGTTTTTTGCCGTCGGGCGGGGTGGCGATCTGCTGGCGTAACTCGCGCGACAGCTTGGGGAAGTTATCGATAACCTGTTGGTAATCCCGCGCCCGATCGAGAGACTGCTGGCGTTCATCCAGCCAGTTCAATGCGGATTGCAGCGCTTCGACAGTCGCCGTCTGACTGGCGCTGGCTTTGGTGGACTTCGCCTCCTCAAGCTCCTGCTTGATCTGCGACGAATCCGGTAAGCCAACGGCATAAACCGGCTGGAGCAAGCTCCAGCCTAACAAAAGAGTCAGAATCAGACGTGACATGGCGATCCCGTTATGGGTGATGAAGGACGTCTTCGGCACTCTCTTTCTGCAGCGCAGTGGCGAGCGTTGCGCCAAGACGGGTTTGACTGCCGGCCGTCAGGTTTTCAGCCAGTTTCACCTTACCCTCGGCAAACAGGTTAATCACCGTGGAGCCAAGTTTGAAGCGGCCCATCTCCTGTCCCTTGAGCAAGACCACTGCACCTTCTTCATCGGCACCCGGCCAGCTCCAGCGTTTGATCACGCCTTCACGCGGTGGTGTAACGGTTCCCGACCAAACGGTTTCGATGCTGCCAACAATGGTTGCGCCCACCAGAATCTGCACCATCGGGCCAAATTCAGTATCAAAGCGGCAGATGACGCGCTCATTACGGGCAAACAGATTGGGAATATTTTGTGCCGTTAAGGGATTGACCGAATAGAGATCGCCCGGCACATAGATCATTTCGCGCAGAATACCGTTACAAGGCATATGCACGCGGTGATAGTCGCGCGGCGCAAGGTAAGTGGTTACAAACTCGCCGTTGCGGAACATGTCGGTCATGGCGACATTACCGGCCAGCAGCGCTTCCAGTGAGTAAGTGTGGCCCTTAGCCTGAAAAATCTGATCGCCCTGAATAGGGCCAAGCTGGCTGATCGCGCCATCGGCAGGCAGAACCAGCTGGTTAGGATCGGTTTCAATCGGGCGTGCTTCGTCGCGCAGTGGGCGGACGAAGAAATCATTGAAGGTACGATAGCTGGCGGTATCGGGCTTCTGCGCCTCTTTCATATCGACTTTATAGTGCCAGACAAAAACATCAATTACGGCTTTGGTCAGCCGTCCACCACGTTTGCTGGCTCCCCAACCGGCCAGTTCAGTCAGGGCTTTTTTAGGCAAAAAATGGTTCAGGCCGAGTTTAATACGATCCAACACGTTAGCCTCCTGGCTTGAGCAAACTGTAAAAATTGAAGTGGGCGGATTGTACCAGCGCCCGCCGTTTTAGGCTATGACTCGCCCGATAGCAGGTTGTCACTCTTTGTCCGCAGAGAAGCTGCGGCGAGTTTTCGCCTGCACTTCAGACATACTTTCCAGAATATGGTGGTAGTTGACGAAGCGCGACTCGTCGATTTCGCCTTTATCTACCGCTTCGCGAATGGCGCAGCCCGGATCGGTATCATGTTTACAGTCGCGGAACTTACAACCGCCTAAGTAATCACGGAATTCGACAAATCCACGGGTGATTTGTTCCGGCTCCAGGTGCCACAAACCAAATTCACGTACGCCGGGGGAGTCGATAACATTGCCGCCGTGCGGGAAATGGTACAGGCGGGCGGCGGTGGTGGTGTGCTGGCCAAGGCCGGAAACATCGGAAACATCGTTGGTCAGGATCTCTTCACCACCCAGTTCAAGGCCCAACAGGGCATTCAGCAGGCTGGATTTGCCCACGCCGGACTGACCGGCGAAGATGCTGACGCGGCCGACCAGCGCCTCTTCCAGTTCGCGCAGGCCCTCTTTTTTGTGGCTGGAAACCATCAGCACGCGATAACCGATATGACGGTAGATCTCCATCTGCTCATCAACAAATTCGCGGCCTTCATCATCGAGCAGGTCGGTTTTGTTCAGTACCAGCAGTGGCTCCACGTTCAGGGTCTCACTGGCGACCAGATAACGGTCGATAATATTGAGCGACAGCTCCGGCAGAATAGCCGAGACGATCACGATCTGATCGATGTTGGCGGCGATGGGTTTCACACCGTCGTAGAAGTCAGGGCGGGTCAGCACCGAAGTGCGCTCATGTACCGCTTCCACAATACCTTTCACGGTAGCCCCGCCTTCCACGCCCGGTCGCCAGCGCACGCGGTCACCGGTAACCAATGAGCGAATGGTGCGCCGAATATTACAGCGGTGCACGGAACCATCCGCATCTTCCACGTCGGCATGCATACCAAACCGGCTGATCACCATGCCATCGCGCACTTCGCCGAACAGATTGTCATCTGGCTCAGGTTTATCAGCACGCTGTTTCAGGCGACGATCGTGGTTGGCACTGACGCGACGTTGCTGACCTTTGGATAGTTTGTTTTTGCTCACTGTTCCTCACACCGTTTCGGCATATTTCGCCCTGGCAGGGCAAAACGTCTATCATACACTTTAATTCACTACGATGCCGCCGAGACACACTATGACCGCAAATGCTAACAACCTGATTTGGATTGATCTTGAGATGACCGGGCTGAACCCGGAACAGGACCGCATTATTGAGATCGCCACGCTGGTGACGGATGCCGATCTGAATATTCTTGCCGAAGGCCCGGTATTTGCCGTGCATCAGTCCGACGCGCAGCTTGGACTGATGGATGAGTGGAACGTGCGTACCCATACTCATAGTGGTCTGGTCGAACGGGTAAAAGCCAGTCAGGTCAACGATCGCGCCGCCGAACTGGCAACTATCGAGTTCCTGAAACAGTGGGTTCCTGCTAATAGTTCACCGATTTGTGGTAACAGTATTGGCCAGGATCGCCGCTTCCTGTTCAAATATATGCCGGAGCTGGAAGCCTACTTCCACTACCGATATCTGGATGTCAGTACGCTGAAAGAGCTGGCGCGTCGCTGGAAACCGGAGATCCTCCCAGGCTTTAAGAAGCAGGGGACTCACCAGGCGTTGGATGATATACGTGAGTCGGTGGCGGAGCTGGCTTACTACCGTGAACATTTCATTCAGCTGGCAGCCCCTCAGGCCGACTAACGGCGTGGGCTTGTCGGGATAATATCGCCTTTTTTGCTGTTAAAACCGTCATTACGCTGGTTTAATCAGCAGTCAGCGTGTGAAATTGAAGTTTTGTGATTTACGGGGTTGCGATGAAAAGAAATCCTCGTATAATGCGCAACCCGTAACGGTGATGAATTTTATCGTTGCGCCTAAGCGGGAATAGCTCAGTTGGTAGAGCACGACCTTGCCAAGGTCGGGGTCGCGAGTTCGAGTCTCGTTTCCCGCTCCAAATTTAGTACCAAAAGCACCACCCAAGCGGGAATAGCTCAGTTGGTAGAGCACGACCTTGCCAAGGTCGGGGTCGCGAGTTCGAGTCTCGTTTCCCGCTCCAAAATTCGGTTTGCAGATGCCTTATTCGATGTGCAAACCTACAAAAAAAGAGCCGTGAGGCTCTTTTTTTGTTTCTGTACTACCGTGATGAAAGACGGTCCCGGAATGACCCGCTTCATTTGCCGCCGCAGCCATGTCAGCCGCAAACCGACAGAGAAACTGCTGGCGTAACGTAATATCGGGTCAGGATAAATTTTTTTTCGCGCAAGCCTTGCCAGCGTAAAAAAACAGGTCCATAATAGCGACCTCTCTTGCAAAAGAGGTGGTTAAAAGTCATAGCAATCAACTAGTTATAAGCTTTTAGCGCAATAAATCAGCACCATATCTAAGCGGGAATAGCTCAGTTGGTAGAGCACGACCTTGCCAAGGTCGGGGTCGCGAGTTCGAGTCTCGTTTCCCGCTCCAAATTATATTTTCCTCACTTATCGCTAAAAATTGTCCACAGCTTTACTCGCTGTTAGACAGCATATTCTTCCGTGTTCTAAAATCGTTGTAAACAGAGTTATCCACACCTTTCATTCGCGGCCAGCTATCATGCCTGGGTCAGCAAATTCCTGCTTTAATCTATAAATTGTTGTTTTTTATCTTATTTAAAATATTTCAATTTGTTATTTTAATCACTTGCGTTTGCTGTGACGATTGAATGACAACGATTTTTTATTTTTATGCACAGCATGTGGAAAAGTCTGCTCTTTGACGCCACTCTTCCTGTGACAAGACCACGCATCAGTTATTTTATCTCCTCACTGCACATTTCACACCTCCAGATAAATTCATTCTGCCAGGCTTTTTGAGCCAGTTCGACAATACTTTGAGGTGATCGCGACCCGGCGTAAATTCGTATAACCTCCTACGGTTACCCGTTTTCTGCGCGCACTCATCAAGTCAGTAAATATATTACCGGGTCGCTATCCCGGGTAACGTGCTTAATGAGACGGTTTAATGTGCAAGCAAGTTGATGGAAATCAAGAGGATGTGAGATGAATAGCCTGAACTCGCAAAAAGAGCGTGCCGGACTGCCTGATGCTGTCTGGCCAGCAGAGGCGCTAACGCAGCTCGAGCAAGAGGGGGCCGACTTTCTCGGTATCACCCTGTTTGAACTGATGCAGCGCGCCGGAGAAGCGGCTTTCAATTTGCTATGCCAGCAGTGGCCGACAGCGCATCACTGGCTGATCCTCTGTGGGCATGGCAATAACGGCGGCGATGGTTATATCGTGGCCAGGCTGGCGCAGTCAGCCGGGTTGGCGGTCACACTGATCGCCGTTGATGGCCGTAAACCCTTGCCGGATGAAGCGCAGCAAGCGCGTGAGGCATGGCTGGCTGCGGGTGGCGTTATTCATGATACGGCGATCGTATGGCCAGAATCGACAGATTTGATTATCGATGCGCTGTTGGGCACCGGACTGAACCGGTCGCCGGAAGAGACCTGTGCAACCCTGATTAGTCAGGCTAACCAGCATGCAGCGCCGGTTTTTGCTCTGGATATCCCGTCTGGGTTAGTAGCTGCTAATGGCACAACGCCCGGTTTAGTTATCAACGCTGCCCATACTCTTACTTTTATTGCCCTTAAACCGGGACTGCTGACAGGGAAGGCGCGCGATGTTGTCGGACAGCTGCATTATCACAGTCTGGGATTGCAGCCGTGGTTGACGACTCAGTCCGCACCGATGGCGCGCTATAACCCCAGCCATCTGGCAAACTGGCTGCCGCCGCGACGTCCAACATCGCACAAAGGCGATCAGGGTCGCCTTCTGGTGGTTGGTGGAGACCACGGCACCGCCGGTGCCATCCGCATGACGGCAGAAGCAGCGCTGCGCAGCGGATCGGGACTTGTGCGAGTACTCACTCACAAAGATAACTTAGGCCCGCTGCTCACCGCCCGCCCCGAGCTGATGGTACAAGAACTCAGTGCTGCAACCCTTGAGAGCGGGCTGGAGTGGGCCGATATGATTGTGATTGGACCCGGACTTGGCCAGGGAGAATGGGGTAAAAAGGCGCTCAGAAAAGTAGAACACTCTCAGAAACCTATGCTTTGGGATGCCGACGCGCTTAACCTGCTGGCAATCAGCCCCGATAAACGTCAAAATCGAATCATTACGCCCCATCCCGGTGAAGCAGCCCGATTGCTGAATGTGAAAACCGACGAAATTGAGAGTGACCGCTTACTCGCGGCACATCGCTTGGTCAAGCGTTATGGCGGCGTAGTGGTGCTGAAAGGCGCCGGTACGCTGATTGCAGGCGGAGATAAGTTAGCGATTGCTGACGTAGGTAACGCCGGTATGGCCAGTGGGGGAATGGGAGATGTTTTATCTGGTATCATCGGCAGTCTGGTGGGGCAAAAGCTCCCACTGTACGAGGCCGCCTGCGCAGGATGTGTCGTGCATGGCGCGGCAGCTGATGCGGTGGCACAACGTCGTGGTACACGCGGCATGTTGGCCACCGATCTCTTTTCCGAGCTGCATTTGTTTGTCAATCCTGAGATCCCGAATACGAAAGCATGAAAACCTGTGTAATTGCACTGCCCGATGAGGCAGCAACCCTTGAATTGGGTGCCAGTCTGGCCCGCATCTGTGAAGGTGCGGCGACCCTCTATTTGTATGGTTCCCTGGGAGCAGGTAAAACCACCTTCAGTCGCGGATTCTTGCAGGCGCTTGGCCACCAGGGCAACGTGAAAAGCCCGACTTACACTCTGGTCGAGCCTTATGTGTTGCCCGACCGCCGGGTGTACCACTTTGACCTCTATCGCCTGTCCGATCCCGAAGAGCTCGAGTTTATGGGCATACGTGACTACTTTGGCCCTGACAGTTTGTGTCTGGTTGAGTGGCCCCAGCAGGGGACAGGCGTGCTGCCTGAGCCTGATCTGGAACTGCATCTGAGTTATCAGGGCCACGCCCGCGAAGCGCTGCTACGTGCCTGCTCGCCAGTTGGTGAGGCGATGGTGCAGCGCATGACCGCTGAACGAGGTGAGGCATGATGAGGCGCTTTAAGTGCTGGTTTCTGCTGGCTCTCGTTTGCTGTTCATTTGCATCGGGGGCCGCCAACCTGTCAGATATCAACGTATCTAACGGTAGCAATGAAGCGCAAATTACCCTGAGCTTTGCCGGTCAGCCGGTGTATGCCTTTTTCCCGCTGCATAATCCCGAACGCGTGGTGCTGGACATTCGGCAAAGCGCCATTGTGCGCGGGTTGCCGCTGGATTTCAGCGGCAACAATATCGTTAAACGTATTCGTGCCAGTAAGGCAAAAGACAGCCAAAGCATTCGCCTGGTCTTTGATTTAACCCGGCGTGGCAAAACCCGCGCGGTTACCCAGCGTGATGGCAGCCGTTACAATGTGGTGTTTACCGTCACTGGCAACCAGACCGCACCTACGGCGAGCCGCACTGTCAACGCCAGCGGCAACGTGATTTCGCACCCGACTAGCGCCCCGGCGAAAAGCCCGTTTGATACGAATCGCGTCACTAAGGTTAGCAGCGGTAATGAGGTGGCTCGTCCGCGCCGTGCCCGCAGCAGCAGCGATACGGTAATTGTCGCCATTGATGCCGGACACGGTGGACAGGATCCCGGTGCGATTGGCGGCGGCGGGCTGAAAGAAAAAAATGTGACTATTGCCATCGGTCACAAACTGAAAGCACTGTTGAATGCCGATCCGATGTTTAAAGGGGTGATGACCCGTGATGGTGACTATTTTATTTCCGTGATGGGCCGTTCGGAAGTTGCGCGTAAGCAGAATGCCAATCTGCTGGTATCCATTCACGCAGACGCTGCGCCTAATCGTAGTGCCTCCGGTGCTTCAGTATGGGTGCTGTCAAACCGCCGTGCCAATAGCGAAATGGCGGGCTGGCTGGAGCAGCATGAGAAGCAGTCTGAGCTGCTGGGCGGTGCCGGTGACCTACTGGCTAACAGCCAGACCGACCCGTATCTGAGCCAGGCCGTGCTGGACTTACAGTTCGGCCACTCGCAGAGAGTGGGATATGATGTGGCGGTAAAGGTTATCGCACAGCTGCAACGTGTGGGCGCCCTGCATAAACGTAAACCGGAACACGCCAGCCTGGGCGTACTGCGCTCACCGGATATTCCTTCTTTGCTGGTGGAAACCGGCTTTATCAGTAATCCTTCGGAGGAGCGGCTGCTTGGCAGTAGCGCTTACCAGCAGAAAATTGCCGAGTCGATATATAAAGGCTTGCGCAACTATTTCCTGGCGCACCCGCTACAAACCGTCCCAAAGGAGGAAAACCGACCGTTGCAGTCCGCAGCGGCGGTTAAACCCGTGATTAACCCGGCCCCGACAGGCACGTTGCCTGCCGCTGCCAGCCAGCGCCATGTGGTGAAAACTGGAGAGACGCTGTCAGGTATCGCTGCACATTATGGCGTCAGCATGACGACTCTGCGTGCGATGAATACGTTGAAAAAAGACGTGGTATGGGTCGGGCAGCGCCTGAAAGTACCGGCGGGGAGCCAGCCCCTCAGCGCGGTGAAGCGTGCTAAGTCTGTCAGGCATAAAGTCGTGCGCGGTGACTCACTGACGCAAATTGCCGCCCACTATGGCGTCAGTCCGCAGGCCGTCCAGCGGGCAAATAAGCTGAAGTCGCAGAATGTGATGCTGGGACAGACGCTGATTATACCCGCTTCATAAACTAAGGATATTCAATGCCCATTCAGGTCTTACCGCCGCAGCTTGCTAACCAGATCGCCGCCGGAGAGGTGGTTGAGCGCCCGGCGTCAGTGGTGAAGGAGTTGGTGGAAAACAGCCTGGATGCCGGGGCCACGCGCATTGATATCGATATTGAAAAGGGCGGCGCGAAACTGATCCGCATTCGTGATAACGGTTGCGGGATCGCTAAAGATGAACTGGCAATGGCATTAGCGCGTCACGCGACCAGCAAAATCGCCAGTCTGGATGACCTTGAGGCCATTATCAGCCTCGGCTTTCGTGGTGAAGCGCTGGCCAGTATCAGTTCGGTATCACGCCTGACGCTCACCTCGCGTACGGACGCGCAAAACGAAGCCTGGCAGGCCTATGCGGAAGGGCGCGATCAGGCAGTGACCGTTAAGCCTGCTGCGCATCCGGTGGGCACTACGCTCGAAGTGCTCGATCTGTTTTATAATACGCCGGCGCGACGCAAATTTATGCGCACCGAGAAAACCGAATTTACCCATATTGATGAGATTATCCGGCGCATTGCGCTGGTGCGCTTTGACGTTGCCCTATCGCTCAGCCATAACGGCAAGCTGGTACGTCAATATCGTGCGGTAAGCGATGACAGCCAGCGTGAGCGTCGTCTTGGCGCCATCTGCGGTACTGCCTTTCTCACTCACGCCCTGAAAATTTCCTGGCAGCATAGTGAGCTGAGTTTGCACGGTTGGGTGGCCGATCCGGCCGGTTCGAAAGCATTAAGCGAACTGCAATACTGTTACGTTAATGGGCGTATGATGCGTGACCGCCTGATTAATCATGCCATCCGTCAGGCCTACCAGGACAAGTTAGGCGATCGGCACCAGCCTGCTTATGTACTCTATCTGGAAATCGATCCGCATCAGGTGGACGTCAACGTCCATCCAGCCAAACATGAGGTCCGCTTTCATCAGTCCCGGCTGGTGCATGACTTTATTTATCAGGGCGTGGTCAGCGTGTTACAGGAAAGTGGCGCGGAGACGCTGCCTGAAATTGCTACTGTTCAGCCGGCCGAACGCTGGCAGCCGGAAAACCGCCAGGCGGCGGGAGGTAACCACTTCGCCACCCCAACGCCAGCCGCAGTCCCGCGTCCGACTTCAACCGGCAGCAGTAGCGGGCAGCGTCAGGAGCCGATATACCAAAAGCGCGAAGGCGCGGTCTATCAACAGCTGCTGCAAACGTCCGCGCGCAGTGAAGAGCCCTTGCCTGCACCCGCATCCGTCACGAAGAACCAAGAGCCGCCGTTGGGCGCACATACGCACAGCTTTGGCCGCGTACTGACGGTAGTTCGGGAACAGTATGCGCTGCTTGAGGGCAAAAAAGGTTTGGCGCTGCTGGCGCTGGCGGTAGCCGAGCGCTGGCTGAAGCAGGCGCAACTGGAACCCGGTAGTGAGGGGTTGAAGCCTCAGCCGCTGCTCATTCCGGTGCGGTTGAAGCTGGATAAAACTGAACGTGATGCCGGGAGCCGCTGTAGCGACCTGCTGAATCAGATGGGTATTGACCTACAGTTTGACGCGCATCATGTGATGCTGCGGGCCGTGCCTTTACCGTTACGCCAACAAAATTTACAAAACTTGATTCCAGAAATGTTAGGGTATTTGGCCCAGCATCAGGATGTTACAGCATCTCAACTGGCGCAGTGGTTCGCGCGCCAGTCGGCATCTGAGCATCAGTACTGGAATCACTCGCAGGCGATTACCCTGTTGGCAGAAGTCGAAAGGCTTTGTCCAAAGTTAGTGAAATCGCCACCTTCTGGATTATTGCAAAACGTCGATATTGAAATGGCGATGAACGCCCTGAAGCATGAGTGAACAATCCACGGCTGGCCTGCCTAAGGCAATATTTTTGATGGGGCCGACAGCTTCCGGCAAGACGGCATTGGCGATTGCACTACGCCAGGCGCTGCCGGTTGAGCTGATTAGCGTTGACTCAGCGCTGATTTATCGCGGTATGGATATTGGCACCGCTAAACCCTCCGCAGAGGAGTTGGCGCTTGCACCCCATCGCTTGCTGGACATCCGCGACCCTTCGGAGGCCTATTCTGCCGCTGAATTTCGTCGCGATGCGCTGGCTGAAATGGCGGAGATTACCCGGCGTGGCAATATTCCGCTGCTTGTTGGTGGCACGATGCTTTACTACAAGGCGCTACTGGAAGGATTATCGCCGTTGCCCTCGGCGGATCCAGAGGTACGCCAGCGCATAGAGCAGATGGCGGGTGAAGCAGGTTGGGAAGCCTTGCACCGTCAATTATGTGATATAGATCCCGTTGCGGCCCATCGTATTCATCCGAATGATCCGCAGAGACTCTCGCGCGCACTGGAAGTTTTTTTTATTTCGGGTAAAACTTTAACCGAACTGACAAAAACGTCGGGTGAGGCGCTGCCCTATGATGTCTCACAGTTTGCTATCGCACCTGCAAGTCGCGAACTGATACATCAGCGGATTGAGCAGCGTTTTCATCAGATGCTGGCGTCAGGATTTGAAGCGGAGGCTCGGGCTCTCTTTGCACGAGGTGATTTGCATACGGAAATGCCTTCCATTCGTTGTGTTGGTTATCGCCAGATGTGGTCATATCTATCGGGTGAAATTGACTACGACGACATGGTTTATCGAGGAATTTGTGCGACAAGGCAGTTGGCCAAGCGTCAGATGACCTGGCTACGCGGCTGGAAAGAGCTTCACTGGCTAGACAGCGAACAACCTGATGCTGCGTATAGCAGAGTGTTACAGGTTCTTAGTGCGAAGCCTGGGTGATTGTGTACAATTGGTGCTTACTTTGCGCAAATTTTTTTCGTCGTATTTCGAGCCGCATGGTTCTTAAGTTACAAACAACAAGCATATAAGGAAAAGACAGAATGGCTAAGGGGCAATCATTACAAGATCCGTTCTTGAACGCACTGCGTCGCGAACGTGTTCCGGTTTCGATTTATTTAGTAAATGGCATCAAACTGCAGGGCCAGATCGAGTCATTTGACCAGTTTGTAATTCTTTTGAAAAACACGGTTAGTCAGATGGTGTACAAGCACGCTATTTCTACCGTTGTTCCGTCCCGTCCGGTTTCTCATCACAGCAATAATACCGGTGGCGGCAGCAGCAACTATCATAACAGTAGTAGCAATCAGGCACCTTCATCTCAGCCTCAGCAAGACAGTGCTGACGCCGAATAACTCGTGTGGCTGTTTCTCCATGACGGGGAGTCTTTGTGTCCCGGGTCCCCGTCCTGGCAGTATCTCGACGTGGTAATAACATTTCGTCTGGTTTAGCTGGCCGCGCAGCTGATATGGCGTAAGGCCGTGCTAAATGCCGTTCTTTACACCGGACGCTTATCCTGAATCTGATATTGACGCAGTATGGCCAACGCGCAGCAGGTTTAACAAGGTATTGAGAGGTTTTAAGTTTGTTTGACCGTTATGATGCCGGTGAGCAGGCCGTATTAGTGCACATCTATTTCTCGCAAGACAAAGATACGGATGATTTGCAGGAGTTTGAAACTCTGGTGTCATCCGCCGGTGTTGAAGCGCTGCGTGTCGTCACCGGCAGCCGTAAAGCGCCTCACCCTAAGTTTTTCGTCGGCGAGGGAAAAGCTGTTGAAATTGCCGATGCGGTAAAAGAAAGCGGTGCCTCAGTGGTGCTGTTCGATCATGCCCTGAGCCCGGCGCAGGAGCGAAATCTTGAAGCGCTGTGTGAGTGCCGCGTAATCGATCGTACAGGGCTGATCCTGGATATCTTCGCGCAACGCGCCCGTACCCACGAAGGTAAATTACAGGTTGAACTGGCACAGCTGCGCCATCTTGCCACGCGTCTGGTGCGCGGTTGGACGCACCTTGAACGCCAGAAAGGCGGTATTGGTCTACGCGGCCCGGGTGAAACCCAGCTGGAAACCGACCGCCGTTTACTGCGTAACCGTATCACCCTGATCCTTTCCCGCCTTGAGCGCGTGTCAAAACAGCGCGAGCAGGGCAGACAAGCACGTAATAAGGCTGATGTGCCGACTGTGTCGCTGGTGGGTTATACCAATGCCGGCAAATCTACCCTGTTTAACCGCTTAACCTCGGCGGAGGTTTACGCGGCCGACCAGCTGTTTGCCACTCTCGACCCCACGTTACGTCGTGTCGATGTTGTCGATGTAGGCGAAGTAGTGCTGGCCGATACCGTAGGTTTTATCCGTCATTTGCCCCATGACCTGGTGGCGGCGTTCAAAGCCACTCTGCAAGAGACCCGTGAAGCGGCTCTTTTGCTGCACATCGTTGATGCAGCGGATCTGAGGATCGAAGAGAACATCGATGCGGTGAATGTGGTACTGGAAGAAATAGAGTCCGATGAGATCCCCGGCCTTCTGGTGATGAACAAAATTGATATGCTGGACGGCTTTGTACCGCGTATCGATCGTAATGAAGAAAATCTGCCTGTCAGGGTGTGGCTGTCCGCGCAAACCGGGGAGGGCATTCCGCTGCTGTTCCAGGCGCTGACCGAGCGTCTGGCTGGCGAAATTGCGCAGTTTGAGTTACGTCTTCCGCCAGCAGCAGGACGATTACGCAGTCGTTTCTACCAACTGCAGGCGATAGAGAAAGAGTGGAATGAAGAAGATGGCAGCCTGGGATTGCAGGTGCGCATGCCCATCATCGACTGGCGCCGACTGTGCAAACAGGAACCGGAGCTGGTGGATTATATTGTTTAACAAGGCTATGTTTCGGCAGCGAGGTTCGCGCGCAGTGGCGGGACGCAGCCTGATTTTGCCTGACATGCGTATCCCGCTTTGGGGTACCACCGCACACACAATTAATGGAGTATAAACATGGCGTGGAATCAGCCCGGAAATAACGGACAGGACCGCGACCCGTGGGGAAGCAGCAATAATAAAGGCGGCAACTCTGGGGGAAATAAAGGGGGGCGTGATAAAGGGCCACCTGATTTAGATGATATCTTCCGTAAGCTGAGCAGTAAGCTTGGCGGTCTGGGCGGTGGTAAAAAAGGCGGTGACGGCAACGGTCCTACGCAACGCAATCCAGGAAATGGCGGGCGTCTGGTGGGCATTGTGGCGGTGGCTGCGGTGGTTATCTGGGCTGCCAGTGGTTTTTATACCATCAAAGAGGCTGAACGAGGCGTGGTGACGCGCTTCGGGAAATTTAGCCACCAGGTTG
Source organism: Erwinia piriflorinigrans CFBP 5888 (assembly GCF_001050515.1). Classification (GTDB taxonomy): domain Bacteria; phylum Pseudomonadota; class Gammaproteobacteria; order Enterobacterales; family Enterobacteriaceae; genus Erwinia; species Erwinia piriflorinigrans. Next base: position 185,271 of record NZ_CAHS01000021.1, on the reverse strand, counting down.
AGCCCGGTCTGAACTGGAAACCGACCTTTATCGATCAGGTGCGTGCGGTGAACGTCGAGGCAGTGCGTGAGCTATCCGCTTCAGGCACTATGCTGACCTCCGATGAAAATGTGGTACGCGTTGAAATGAACGTGCAGTACCGCGTGACGAACCCGGAACGCTATCTGTTTGCCGTGACCAGCGCTGATGACAGCCTGCGTCAGGCCACCGATAGCGCCCTGCGTGGCGTAATCGGCCGTTCGACCATGGATCGTATTCTGACCGAAGGTCGAACCGTAGTTCGAAGCGAAACGCAGCGCGAGCTGGAGGAAACGATCCGTCCGTACGATATGGGGATTACCCTGCTGGACGTCAACTTCCAGACGGCGCGTCCACCTGAAGCGGTGAAAGCATCCTTCGATGATGCGATTGCCGCGCGTGAAAACCGTGAGCAGGCGGTGCGCGAAGCCGAAGCCTATGCCAACGATAAGCTGCCGCGTGCGCGTGGTGATGCGCAGGGTATCCTGGAACAGGCTCGTGCCTATAAAGCGCGCGTCACCCTGGAAGCACAGGGTGAAGTGGATAGCTTTGCACGTATCTTGCCGGAATATAAAGCCGCACCGCAGATCACGCGCGAACGTCTGTATATCGAAACCATGGAACGCGTGCTCGGTCATACGCGCAAAGTCTTGGTTAACGATAAAGGCAGTAATCTGATGGTGCTGCCGCTGGACCAGCTGATGCGTGGGCAGGCGGGTGCATCAACCGGAAATTCACAGGACGGCAGCAGCAGCCTGCTGCGTTTGCCTCCTGCATCCGGCAGCAACGAACGCGCTAACAGCAGTTCGTCGTTCAGTCCGGGCGACATTATGGATCAGCGCAGGGTGAATGCTCAGCGTTCCGATACCCAGCGCGAAGGGAGAGAATAAGCGATGCGTAAGCCATTAATCGTTGTATTGATTGTTGTGCTGGTGGTGCTGTACGCGTCACTGTTTGTCGTGCAGGAAGGCCAGCGCGGTATTGTGATGCGCTTCGGCAAAGTTCTGCGCGATGACGAAAATAAACCGCTGGTGTACGCGCCAGGTCTGCATTTCAAAGTGCCGTTCCTGGAGTCGGTTAAGTCACTTGATGCGCGTATCCAGACGATGGATAACCAGGCCGACCGCTTCATCACTAAAGAGAAGAAAGACCTGATCGTTGATTCCTATATCAAATGGCGTATCAGCGATTTCAGCCGTTACTACCTCGCCACCGGCGGCGGTGATGTCTCTCAGGCTGAAGTGCTGCTGAAACGTAAGTTCAGTGACCGTCTGCGCTCGGAGATGGGGCGTCTGGACGTCAAAGATATCGTCACCGATTCCCGTGGTCGTTTGACCACTGACGTGCGTGATGCGCTAAATACCGGCACTGCGGGTCAGGATGATGACGTGGCGACGCCAGCCGCTGATGATGCGATCGCATCAGTCGCCAAGCGTGTTGAAAGAGAGACCAACGGCAACGAACCTGCGATTAACCCGAACAGCATGGCTGCGCTGGGTATTCAGGTTATGGATGTGCGTATCAAGCAGATTAACCTGCCGACCGAAGTTTCTGACGCTATCTATGCGCGTATGCGTGCCGAGCGTGAATCCGTTGCCCGTAGCCAACGTGCACAGGGTGCGGAAGAAGCGGCGAAAGTGCGTGCGCAGGCGGACTATGAAGTTGAACGTACGCTGGCAGAGGCTCGACGTCAGGCGCTGATTACTCAGGGTGAAGGTGATGCGGAAGCCGCAAAACTGTTTGCTGACGCATTCAGCAAAGATCCTGATTTCTACGCGTTCGTGCGCAGCCTGCGTGCTTACGATAACAGCTTCAAGAGCAATCAGGATGTGATGGTGCTTAGCCCGGATAGCGACTTCTTCCGCTTTATGAAGAGTCCTGCCACTGCCACACGTTAACTATCTGCAATAACAGCAAAAGGGCCGGAATTTCCGGCCCTTTTTTATGTCAATAACGGTGGTGCGAACAACGATGAATATAACCGTGTGGATGGCACTGGGATTAGTGCTGATACTTGAGGGCGTCGGGCCGATGCTGTCACCACGCCTGTGGCGACGCATCATTATCAGTATGGCGCGCATGCCGGACGGGCTTCTTCGCCGCATAGGCGGTGGGCTGGTCGTCGCTGGCGTAGTGATCTACTACATGTTGACCCGTACTCAAGCTGGGTGAACAGGCAGCCGAGGCGCAGCGCAAAGCGCACTTCAGGTAAAAAAGAGCGCAATCGTATGCTAAAACAGCTGAAAGAGGAAAATGACGATGGTAGAATCCTTTTTTAAGCAATCGGTGATTTTGAAAAATGGGTAAGAACGTCGTCGTACTGGGCACCCAATGGGGTGACGAAGGTAAAGGTAAGATTGTTGACCTCCTGACTGAGCGTGCTAAATATGTAGTACGCTACCAGGGAGGCCATAACGCTGGCCATACGCTAGTCATCAACGGTGAGAAAACTGTCCTCCACTTAATTCCATCTGGCATTCTGCGTGAAAACGTCACCAGCATCATCGGCAACGGTGTTGTGCTGTCTCCGGCTGCGCTGATGAAAGAGATGAAAGGTCTGGAAGAGCGCGGTTTCCCGGTACGCGAACGTCTGTTCATTTCCGAAGCCTGCCCGCTGATCCTTGAGTATCATGTGGCGCTGGATGTGGCGCGTGAAAAAGCACGCGGTGCGAAAGCGATCGGTACAACCGGTCGTGGTATTGGGCCCGCTTATGAAGATAAAGTGGCCCGTCGTGGTCTGCGCGTTGGCGATCTGTTCAATAAAGAGACTTTCGCCGCGAAGCTGAAAGAAGTGATGGAGTATCACAATTTCCAGCTGGTGAACTATTACAAAGTTGAAGCGGTCGACTACGACAAAGTGCTGGCAGACGTGATGGCGATTGCCGATATCCTGACTGGCATGGTGGTCGATGTCTCAGAACTGCTGGACGGTGCGCGTCAGCGTGGCGATCTGATCATGTTTGAAGGCGCTCAGGGCACGCTGCTGGATATCGATCACGGTACCTATCCGTACGTGACATCTTCCAACACCACTGCCGGTGGTGTGGCAACCGGTTCGGGTATTGGTCCGCGTTATGTTGATTATGTGCTAGGCATTGTAAAAGCCTACTCAACTCGTGTCGGCGCAGGCCCGTTCCCAACAGAACTGTTCGATGAAACCGGCGAGTTTCTGTGCAAGCAGGGTAACGAGTTTGGCGCGACTACCGGCCGCCGCCGCCGTACCGGCTGGTTGGATGCGGTTGCCGTGCGCCGTGCGGTTCAGATCAACTCACTGTCAGGCTTCTGCATGACCAAACTGGACGTGCTGGACGGCCTGAAAGAGGTGAAGATCTGTGTGGCTTACCGCATGCCTGATGGCAGCGAAGTGACCACTACACCGCTGGCAGCAGAAGGCTGGGAAGGCATTGAGCCAATCTACGAGACGCTGCCAGGCTGGAGCGAAACGACGTTTGGCGTGAAAACGCTGGACGGTCTGCCACAGGCCGCGCGTGACTACATTAAGCGTGTTGAAGAGGTGACCGGCGTGCCGGTAGATATCATCTCTACCGGCCCGGACCGTAGCGAAACCATGATTCTGCGCGATCCGTTTGACGCATAATTCTGTTTCAGGCCGGGCGTTGCCCGGCCAGCTCTTATTCAGCACCGGTGCTCTACCGTTCCCGCCTGTTGTTGTCGCTTATTCCCGCTGCTTAAATATATTGGCCTGCTACACCGGGGCTGGTTTATTATCATAGCTAATAAATACATTCTTGAGCGGATGTCAACGCCAGCTGTCGTTGTATTCCTGAGGTGACCGTGCAGCTAACCAGTTTCACCGATTATGGTTTACGTGCGCTGATCTATCTTGCTTCGCTGCCTGCGGGCCAGATGACCAGTATCAGTGAAGTCACCGAAATCTATGGCGTTTCACGCCATCATATGGTCAAAATTATCAATCAACTGAGTCGGGCTGGATATGTTTCCGCGCTCCGTGGTAAAAACGGCGGTATCCGTTTGGGTAAACCCGCCGCAGAGATTGTGATAGGCCAGGTGGTACGTACGCTGGAGCCACTACAGCTGGTGAACTGTAGCAGTGAATTTTGTCATATCACCGCAGCCTGTCGTCTGAAAACAGCCCTGCATGAAGCGATGCAAAGTTTTCTGCGTGAGCTGGACCAATACACCCTGGCCGATCTGGTTGAAGACAACCATCCGCTCTACCAAATTTTGCTGATTGAATGATCTTCAATCAAAGCTGACAACGGAGGAACCTCGATGTCACACGATCCTTTTCAGGAACGAGAAGCTGAAAAATACGAAAACCCTATTCCCAGCCGCGAATTCATTCTTGCCCATCTGGACAAGCGCGAAAAACCGGCCAGCCGTGAAGAGCTGGCGCAAGAATTAGACATTAGCGGAGAAGAACAAATTGAGGCGCTGCGTCGCCGTCTGCGTGCGATGGAGCGTGATGGACAGCTGGTCTTTACCCGCCGCCAGTGCTATGCGCTGCCGGAAAGGCTGGACCTGTTAAAAGGCAAGGTGATAGGCCATCGCGATGGCTTTGGCTTCCTACGCATTGAAGGCAGCAAAGACGATCTCTATCTTTCTGCCGAACAGATGAAAATGTGCATGCACGGGGATGTGATCCTCGCGCAGGCGATGGGTGCAGACCGTAAAGGTCGCCGCGAAGCGCGCATGGTTCGCGTGGTTGAACCGCGTAAAAGCCAAATCGTCGGCCGCTACTTTACCGATGCTGGCGTGGGCTTTGTCGTGCCGGATGACAGCCGTCTGAGCTTCGATATCCTGATCCCAGCGGAAGAGCTGATGAACGCGCGTATGGGCTTTGTGGTGGTGGTCGAGCTGACCCAGCGCCCAACCCGCCGCACCAAAGCCATTGGTAAGGTCGTGGAAGTTCTTGGCGATAACATGGGTACCAGCATGGCCGTCGATATGGCGCTGCGCACGCATGATATTCCCCACGTCTGGCCGGAAGCGCTGGAAAAACAGATCGCCCATCTGAGTGAGGAAGTGCCGGAAGAGGCCACGCGTGGTCGCGTTGATCTGCGTGACCTGCCGCTGGTCACCATTGACGGCGAAGATGCGCGTGACTTTGATGACGCGGTGTTCTGCGAACGCAAACGCGGCGGCGGATGGCGTTTGTGGGTGGCCATTGCTGACGTCAGCTACTATGTCCGTCCCGGCACGCCGCTGGATGACGAGGCTATCAACCGTGGCACCTCGGTCTATTTCCCTTCGCAGGTCGTGCCAATGCTGCCGGAAGTGCTGTCTAACGGCCTGTGTTCACTGAACCCGGAAGTTGACCGTCTGTGTATGGTGTGCGAGATGACCATCTCCTCCACCGGTAAACTGACCGGTTATAAGCATTACGAAGCGGTGATGAATTCCTTTGCCCGTCTGACCTATAACAAAGTATGGAATATCTTGCAGGGTGATCAGGAGCTGCGTCAGCATTATGAGCCGCTGGTGAAAGACCTGGAAGAGTTGCATCGTATGTATCTGGCGCTGGAAAAATCTCGTGAACAGCGCGGGGGCATTTCGTTTGAAACCGAAGAGGCGAAATTTATTTTTAACGCCGATCGTCGTATTGAACGTGTTGAGCAGGTGGTACGCAACGATGCGCACAAGCTGATCGAAGAGTGTATGATCCTCGCGAACATCGCTTCCGCACGCTTTGTTGAGAAGAACAACGAGCCAGCGCTTTTCCGCGATCATGACCGTCCAGGCGAAGAGAGCATTAAGAGCTTCCGCTCGGTGCTGAATGAACTGGGGCTGACGCTACCCGGCGGCGACAAGCCGCAGCCGCTTGATTACGCCGAACTGCTGAATCAGATTGCCGGTCGACCCGATCATGAGATGCTACAGACCATGTTGCTGCGCTCAATGAAGCAGGCAGTCTACGATCCCGAGAACCGTGGGCACTTTGGCCTGGCGCTGGCGTCCTATGCGCATTTTACCTCGCCAATCCGCCGTTATCCTGACCTGCTGCTGCACCGTGCCATCAAATATCTGCTGGCGAAAGAGGCGGGTACGTTGCAGGGCAATACCACACCAAACGGTGGCTTCCACTATGAGATGCCGCAGATGTTGCAGTTTGGCCAGCACTGCTCAATGACCGAGCGCCGGGCCGATGAAGCGACGCGTGACGTTGCCGACTGGCTGAAGTGCGACTTTATGCAGGACCAGGTCGGAGAAACCTTTAGCGGAGTGATCTCCAGCGTGACCGGCTTCGGCTTCTTCGTTCGCCTGACCGATCTGTTTATCGATGGACTGGTGCACGTTTCGACGCTGGATAATGATTATTACCGCTTTGACGCCGTTGGTCAGCGTCTGATCGGTGAGTCCGGCGGTCGCACCTATCGTCTGGGTGATACGGTGGAAGTCCGCGTTGATGCCGTACATATGGACGAGCGTAAAATCGACTTTGCACTGATATCCAGCAGCCGTAAACCGCGTGGCGAAGGGAAAACTGAGCGCGAGCGCGAAAAGCGTGGTGCCGCGAAGAATGGCGGCAGCCGCCGTCGTGCACCGCGCAAAGGGGCCAATTTTGAACCGGATAGCGCTTTCCGTGCGGAAAAACCTGCTGCTACTGATAGCGCCCCAGCGGCGACAAAAACGAAAAAGTCGCGTAAACCGTCGGACAAAAGCCGTAAAATCTCGGCCGCCACGCGTGCCAAACGTGCGAAGAAAAGCGACGATGCATAACGCATAACGGCAAACCATGAACATCCGGCGATCGATATGTCAGATCGCCGCTATCAATGACCTTTGAGTATGTGAAACATGAGTGAAATTGTTTTTGGTATCCACGCCGTGCAGGCGCTGCTCGACAGCGATCCACAGCGTTTCCAGGAAGTTTTTATCCTGAAAGGTCGCGAAGACCGTCGCCTGCAAACGCTGGTGAAAGCGTTGGAAGCACAGGGCATCGTTATCCAGGTGGCGAACAAGCAGATGCTGGATAACACGTCGGAAGGCGCGGTTCATCAGGGTATTATTGCTCGCGTCAAGCCGGGGCGTCAGTATCAGGAAGGCGATCTGCCTGATCTGCTGAACAGTCTGGATAATCCGTTTCTGCTGATCCTGGATGGGGTTACCGATCCGCATAACCTCGGTGCCTGCATGCGCAGCGCCGATGCTGCCGGAGTCCACGCGATTATCGTGCCGAAAGACCGTTCTGCTGCGCTTAATGCCACGGCGAAAAAGGTGGCCAGCGGCGCGGCAGAGCATATCCCACTGATCCGTGTGACGAATCTGGCGCGTACCCTGCGCGTGTTGCAGGATGCGAACGTCTGGATTGTGGGCACTGCTGGTGAGGCCGATCACACGCTGTATCAAAGCAAAATGACCGGGCCGATGGCGCTGGTGATGGGGGCAGAAGGTGAGGGGATGCGCCGCCTGACGCGTGAACATTGCGATGAATTGATTAACATTCCGATGGCGGGAAGCGTCTCTTCGCTCAACGTTTCGGTGGCAACCGGCGTTTGTCTGTTTGAAGCGGTGCGCCAGCGCGGCTTGAAATAAATATATCGGGGCGCGTTCTGCGTCCCGATACTCTACCTTCCCATTACGTCATTCTGCTTGTTGACTTGGTGAGCGCCAATGTTCTGTGCCGGGCCATAGAAGATGGCAGAGGCATACCACATACCGGCTTCAACCGTTTCCTTGACCAACAGGATCTGGTAGTAGCTGGCCCCGGCGGCGGTCGCTTTCGACGCCAGCGCGCGTTCGGCGTCATCCGGCGAACCACGAACCGTGACGCTGTCGGTTCCGAGACGCAGCAAGCCACCACTCTGCGCACGCTGGATTTCCTGCGCCTGGGCGGTTGGGGCAGGGGGCGGCGCAGGGTTAAACCGAGAGCAGCTCATCAGCAGCAGCGTTATCAATACAGCGGTTATTTTGCGCATAATCATCACCTCAATGGAATGATAGCTTATTTAAGTCCATACGTTGAAGGCCAGCACCCGCTCGTTAAGATAGCGTCCTTTGCGGCTCATCTCCGGTGTCGTCATTTTGGAATGGGCAACCCTTTGTGCTGCATTGTGGCTGTGTGCCAGCGTAAGCGTTAAAACATACGGCTACGCTGAACGGAAAGTTTGACGCCCATACTCCACGTTTTGTCAGAGAGACGCGGCATCGTTATGCCTTATATCGTTATGGTATTACACGCATTAACGGCGGGCGGGTAAAATACTTTTCGCGGAACGATAAAAGCGGATTGCCGTTAACACATCGAACATCGTCGTCATTATTGCAACTCGTCGACCAGGCTGAAGATAAAACAGGAGATCTCATGATTGAGCTGAATACCGAACGTTTTGCCGGGATCGAATGTTTACATGCGTACCCTGCCGGCAAGCGCCATCAGGCGTTACCTACGGTGCTGTTTTATCATGGTTACAGCTCGTCGAAGGAAGTGTATAGCTACTTTGCGGTGGCACTGGCGCAGGCTGGCTATCGAGCCGTACTGCCGGATGCAGATATGCACGGCGCGCGCTTTGATGGTGATAACCATCGGCGGTTGGCCCACTTCTGGGAAATACTGCGTAGCAATATTGATGAGTTGCCACAAATTGAACAGGCGCTGCGCCAGCAAAATTTAGTGGAGGGGACACGGCTGGCGGTGGCGGGAGCCTCAATGGGGGGAATGACCGCGCTGGGCGCGCTGGCACGCTATCCGCAGCTCCACAGTTGCGCCTGCCTGATGGGTTCCGGCTATTACAGCCAGCTGGCACTCACCCTGTTCCCGCCACTGGTGTCGGCTTCTGCCGAGCATGAAACGCAGCTGGCGCAACGGCTGGCACCGCTAGTGGATTATGATGTGATCCACCGTCTGGCAAATATCGCCAACCGTCCCCTGCTGGTGTGGCACGGTGATGCCGATGAGGTCGTACCGGTCGCAGAAAGCGTACGTTTAGAGCAGGCTCTGCGGTGTAGTGGCCAGGATCGCAATCTGACCTATCTGGTCGAAGAAGGCACTGGCCACCGCATCACTCCCCCAGCGCTGGCAGCATTTACCGCTTTTTTTGAACGCCATCTGCCATTATCGGGCGGCGATGCACAGCGTTCCGCGCTGGCGTTGCGTTAACCTACGGATACGCTCAAACCGCTCTTTATTTCCCCTGCCGACGCTTTTTAAGCGGGCGCGATCTTTACCTTGTGTTTCCCCTGTCCCGCCAGTATGATTACGCGTCAATTTTTCAGCCGTACACAAACAACGTTCCTTGCTTCCATGGGCCACGGCTGACCCTGACAGGAGGCTGAATAATCCGTAAGGAGCAAATTCGATGCGTCATTACGAAATCGTATTTATGGTTCATCCTGACCAAAGCGAACAGGTTCCTGGCATGATCGAGCGCTACTCTGCCACCATCACTGGTGCAGAAGGTACGATCCACCGCCTGGAAGACTGGGGCCGTCGTCAGCTGGCTTACCCGATCAACAAACTGCACAAAGCTCACTACGTTCTGCTGAACGTGGAAGCTCCGCAGGAAGCGATCGATGAGCTGGAAACTAACTTCCGCTTCAACGACGCCGTTATCCGTAGCATGGTTATGCGCGTTAAGCACGCGGTAACTGAAGCATCTCCGATGGTTAAAGCGAAAGACGAGCGCCGTGAGCGTCGTGAAGATTTTGCTAACGAAACCTCTGATGATGCAGATGCTGGGGATTCTGAAGAGTAATTTCCGTGACGGCTAATCGGCTGACGCTGTCTGGCACCGTGTGCAAGGCACCGATGCGAAAAGTCAGCCCGTCAGGAATTCCACACTGCCAGTTCGTGCTTGAGCACCGTTCACAGCAGGTGGAAGCCGGTTTTAACCGGCAGGTCTGGTGTAGGATGCCGGTGATAATCAGCGGTAAAGCCCATCAGGCTATTACTCAAAGTATAACGGTCGGCACGCAGCTTACTGTTCAGGGGTTCATTTGTAGCCATCAAGGGCGCAATGGCCTGAACAAACTGGTTCTGCATGCCGAGCAGATTGAATTGATAGATTCTGGAGACTAGCCAAATGGCACGTTATTTCCGTCGTCGCAAGTTCTGCCGTTTCACAGCGGAAGGCGTTCAAGAGATCGATTATAAAGATATCGCAACGCTGAAAAATTACATCACTGAAAGCGGTAAGATCGTACCGAGCCGTATCACCGGTACTCGCGCAAAATACCAGCGTCAGCTGGCTCGTGCTATCAAGCGCGCGCGTTACCTGTCCCTGCTGCCGTACACTGATCGTCATCAGTAACGGCAACTGTCCATTAACGACTTTAAGAGGATAAGGTAATGCAAGTTATTCTGCTTGATAAAGTAGCAAACCTGGGCAGCCTGGGTGATCAGGTTAACGTTAAAGCGGGCTACGCTCGTAACTTCCTGGTACCACAGGGCAAAGCTGTTCCTGCTACTAAGAAAAACGTTGAATTCTTCGAAACACGTCGTGCAGAACTGGAAGCCAAAGTGGCTGACGTTCTCGCTGCAGCTAATGCGCGTGCTGAGAAAATCAATGCACTGGGCACCGTTACCCTCGCGTCTAAATCAGGCGACGAAGGTAAACTGTTCGGTTCCATCGGTACCCGCGACATCGCTGATGCAGTGACTGCAGCTGGCGTTGAAGTGGCGAAAAGCGAAGTGCGTCTGCCGAACGGCGTTCTGCGTACTACCGGTGAGCACGAAGTGGACTTCCAGGTTCACAGCGAAGTCTTCGCTAAACTGACTGTAAATATCGTTGCTGAAGCTTAATCGCTAAAGCTCGATACAAAACGCCGACCTCAGGGTCGGCGTTTTTGTTTCTACTGTGCCTGAATAAAGGTTCCATCCGGCTGGCGGCTAAACAAGATACTGCCGTTAGCACCGTCGAGCGTTAACCCGGTCACCACTCCCTGCGCATTTTGACGAACTTTCACCGTCTGACCGCTGTGCAACGTGCTGAGAGGCTTGTCATTCCCTTCGACCTGTGCCATCGCAAACACATCATTAACCGGCAGATTATTGTCGCGGAACAGCTGTGCCAGAGTCTGTCCTGAAGCAACGGTGTAATCCTGCCATTGGCCTTCTGCATCAGGCTGGCGAGCGTCAGCCGAAGGTGAGCTGTCTGTAAGCTGCGCCTGTAACGGGGCTTCCGTGACGACGGAACCGCTTTGCAACGCGGTGACTGGCTGTGCCGTGCGCTGCTCCGGGGAGGAGGGCCACAAAAATGCCAGCAGTATCAATAGCGCTGCGGCAATGATGCCCCGGCGATGGGAAGGAGGCAGGGGGGCCATCCAGCTTATCTGCTCTGGCAGGTGCCAGAGGCGGCTGAACCATGACGATGAGCGTGAACCGGGCGATGCTTCTGGCATGACGGCCTCCTGATGGTGCGAAGATCGCGCCATCCATTTTTTGATATGGCTGGCAAAATATAACCGGCTCTTCCTTTGCCTGCGGGCTATTTGGCCCATTTTTACCTCTGATACTTTGTCGCTTAGCAGACCAGACTACCGATGACCTGAAATAAGAGTGGCGGCCCGGCAGCCATTTCGCGACTGGAAAATGGAAAGGTATTGTTTCCGTTTCATCGCGAAAAGTCACCAGGGAAAGATGAGATTTTACGCCCGTTGCCTGCGCTGTTATGCTTCGTCCTCGGTTTTAATAATGATGAAAGGAAAATCCATGACAACCCCTTCTTTTGACAGCGTAGAAGCGCAAGCAAGTTACGGTATCGGTTTACAGGTCGGCCAGCAGTTGCAGGAGTCTGGTTTGCAGGGTTTGCAGCCTGACGCTCTGCTGGCGGGCCTGCGCGATGCGCTTGAAGGGAACGCCCCGACGGTACCTGTTGATGTGGTTCACCGCGCCCTGCGTGAAGTACACGAACGTGCCGAAGCCGTTCGTCAGGAGCGTCAAAAAGCTCTGGCAGTGGAAGGTCAGAAGTTCCTGGAAGAGAATGCGCAGCGCGAAGGCGTCAGCAGCACGGAGAGCGGGCTGCAGTTCAGCGTGTTAACTCAGGGAGAAGGTGCAATCCCATCCCGCCAGGATCGTGTGCGTGTGCACTACACCGGTAAACTGATTGACGGCAGCGTGTTTGACAGCTCCGTACAGCGTGGCGAACCGGCTGAATTCCCGGTTAGCGGCGTGATCCCAGGCTGGATCGAAGCATTAACCCTGATGCCGGTCGGTTCCAAATGGCAGCTGGTGATCCCACATAATCTGGCTTACGGCGAACGCGGTGCCGGTGCCTCCATCCCGCCTTTCAGCACCCTGGTGTTTGAAGTCGAGCTGTTAGACATCCTGTAAGATGTCAGGCATTCCGGCCGACGTATATCGCCGGAATGCCCTGTTGCTAAAGCTTTAGCTGATAAATCGCAAAACCGATCGGGTCTGTTCCCTTGTATTCCAAGGGATAACGCGTATGGCTGCGTATAAACTCCGCCGCTTTCTCTCCCGGTGAGGTTTCAAAACGAATATCCAGCGGGACGCTGCTGTTAATAGCGGCCAGACGCCAGTTGTTATCTGCCCGAGCCTTAACATTTCCGTGTGCGCGGGTTTGTGCGGCAATATAGCCTGCCAGAATCGATCGATTCTCATCCGGTGAGGCAAACGCAATCTGTTTTTCACCCGTACCGGCAAACTGACCACCCCAGGCTCGATAGTTATTGGTGGCAATCAGGAAGGTGGCGGTCGGGTCGACAGGCTTACCTTGCCAGGTCAGATCGCGGATACGTGAGGCTTTGCTATCAATCAGCCGACATTCTGCGTCATAGCGCGCAGGCTGTGTCACATCAATTCGATAATTCACCCCGTCAATCACGTCGAAATTGTAGGTACGAAAATCCCAGTTGATGAGCGATTGCGGTTGACCGCTATGACTATCGATCTGATTGAACTGCCCGGCTGAACATTCAAGCCACTGTTTGACCTGTTCGCCGCTCACTTTTACCACCACCAGCGTGTTGGGATAAAGGTAGAGATCGGCAGCATTACGCAAAGTGAGCTGGCCTTTATCCACCTCCACATAGCTGGACGGATCGTTTTTGCGCCCACCGGCCTTAAATGGTGCTGCCGCTGCCAGAACAGGCAGATTTGCCAAGTCGGGATCGCCCTGGATAAAGTGTTCAACGTAGGCGCGCTGGGCATCGTTGACGATTTGCACCGTCGGATCGTCCTGAACCAGCGACAGGTAGCTGGCCATCACATCTGCCGACTGACCAATTGGCTGGCTGACAAATTCGCGCGTGGCAGCATGATCCTGTGCCAGAATCTCCGCCAGTGCGGGATCTTCCGCTGCCAGCGGCCGCTTAGCCGCCTTATCGTACACCGGGCGAGCTTCCGCGCGTGCGCTGCTCACCTGCCAGCGTCCCGCGTCATTATTCAGTATCAGGTCGACAATGCCGAGATGATCGCCCCACATACCGGGCATCACTGCCGGAATACCGTTCAGCGTCCCCTTTGCAATATCTGCCCCTTTTATGGCGGCGAAATCACTGCTCGGGAAGACCGCATGCGCATGGCCAAACAGGATTGCATCGATCCCGGCCACCTGGCTGAGATAGTAAACCGAGTTCTCCGCCAGCGCGTGGTACGGTTCACTGGACAGGCCGGAATGCGGGATGGCGACAATAATGTCTGCTCCCTGCTGGCGCATGTGTGGCACCCATTTCTGAGCCGCGACGGTGATATCCTCCACCGTGACTTTACCGCTCAGGTTAGCCCGATCCCATGTCATAATCTGTGGCGGTGCAAAGCCAATATAACCGATCTTTAGCGTGTGGGTTTTGCCCTCGCGATCGCGCACCGTCACCGGCTTAATCAGCCAGGGCGTAAACAGCGGTTTACCGCTTTTCACATCAATGATATTGGCGTTGATGTAGGGAAAGCGTGCGCCGTGGATCGCCTTTTGCAGGTAATCCAGACCATAATTGAATTCGTGATTGCCGAGATTGCCCACGCTGTAGTCAAGAGAGTTCATTGCTTTATAAACCGGATGAGTTTCCCCATCTTTCAGCCCTTTCGCCGCCATATAGTCACCCAGCGGGCTGCCCTGTATCACATCGCCATTATCAATGAGCACGCTGTTAGTTGCCTGCAGCCGTGCTGTTTTGATCAGTGAAGCCGTACGCACCAGGCCATACTTATCGGTGGGCCTGTCTTTGTAATAATCAAAGTCCATCATATTCGCGTGCAGGTCAGTGGTTTCCATAATGCGGAAATCGACGGTGGCCGCATACAGCGAGTGGCTAACCAGCAGTGCGCTTAGCGTGAGGCAGGGTCTGAACATGTTTTCTCCCTTAATGTTCGTCAGTAAACAGCTCTAACCTTCGCAGAGTATGATGAAAATTTATGTAATGGTCGCAGGAAAATGTGATGTGGCACGAGGGATTTCGCATCAAATCGTACTGACGTTCAGCTTTATCTCGTTAACCTAATGATTATTCGAAAAATAGCGTTATCCCGTGCTCCGCCTGCACAGGTGCGTTATGCTGATGAAAACACCCTAATATTCAGGAGGTGGATCGTGTTAGAAAAAATTTGCCAGCTGGCGCGTGATGCAGGTGATGCCATTATGCAGGTGTATGACGGACAGGCTCCGCTGGATGTGATGCAAAAATCTGATGATTCCCCGGTAACTGCCGCAGATATCGCGGCGCACGGAGTGATTGTCTCTGGACTACAGGCGTTAACCCCGACAATTCCGGTGCTGTCAGAAGAAGATCCGCAGAGTTGGGAGGTTCGCCAGCGCTGGCAGCAGTACTGGCTGGTAGACCCGCTCGACGGTACGAAAGAGTTTATCAAACGTAACGGGGAATTTACGGTCAACATCGCGCTCATCAACGCGGGTAAGCCGGTGCTGGGCGTGGTCTATGCGCCGGTGCTGGCCGTGATGTATTACGCCGCAGAAGGGAAAGCCTGGAAGGAAGAGGGCGGTCATAAAACCCGCATTCGCGTGCAGGATGCGCGACCGCCGTTGGTCGTGGTCAGTCGTTCACATGCTGACAGCGAACTGGAAGATTACCTCAAGCATCTTGGCGATCATCAAACCACCGCGATTGGCTCTTCATTAAAATTCTGCCTGGTGGCAGAGGGGAAAGCGCAGCTCTATCCGCGCTTTGGACCCACCAATATCTGGGATACCGGTGCTGGCCACGCGGTGGCGATGGCGGCGGGCGCACACGTCAATGACTGGCAGGGAAAACCTCTCGATTATGCGCCGCGTGAGTCATTTCTGAATCCGGGGTTCCGCGTATCGATTTTTTGATCTTGCCATTTTGCGCCGTGACTGGGCTGATCCTCTGTAACGGTTAGCCCACTTCGCTTTTCTCCTCATCCCCTTTTAGTCTTTCCGCTATCTTCGATCGGTCATACGACTGCAATAATAACTGTCCATGATGCTGCCTGTCGCTATGACATCTTTGCAACATGGCGCACAAATCCTTATCTATTGAATGTTTATACTGTGTAATAAAGCTCATGTAACAGAGTCTTCTGTCATGATATGTAAGAACAGTAAAAAAATTCAATTTTTAGAACATCGCAAGCAAATCATGTTCTATAGTCTTTGTACTTTGCGTTTCATCAACTCGTACCGCTATTGGCAACGACGAGACGTAGTTAATATTTCAGGAGTAGCAAGATAATGAAGATCTTCCAGCGATATAATCCATTACAGGTCGCTAAATATGTTAAGACACTGTTTCGGGGGAGGTTCTACATCAAGGACGTTGGCGCGTTTGAATTTGATAAAGGTAAGATTCTGATCCCACGCATTAAAGACAAACAACACTACAGCGTGATGTCAGAAGTGAACCGACAGGTTTTGCGACTACAAACCGAGTTCAACTAAAAAGCAAAAAGGCGCAATCTGCGCCTTTTTTCATGGCTTGCCGCTACCGTCATGCGGACTCTTCGGCATCCTTCGGCAATACGGCTGCGGTTGGTCGCGCATCAATGCGCGTCACCAGAAGCTGATCGATGCGATAGCTGTCAATATCCACTACTTCGAACTTGTAGCCGTGCAGTTTAACGAAGTCAGTACGTTTCGGGATTTTGCGCAGCATAAACATCATAAAGCCGCCAATGGTCTCGTAGTTACCTGACTGCGGAAATTCGTCAATATGTAGCACACGCATCACATCCTCGATCGGCGTACCGCCTTCGACCAGCCATGAGTTCTCATCACGCGCAACAATTTGCTCTTCCAGCCCCTGACCAACCAAATCGCCCATTAGCGTGGTCATCACATCGTTGAGCGTGATAATACCCACCACCAGCGCATATTCATTCATGATGACGGCAAAGTCTTCTCCGGCGGTTTTAAAACTCTCCAGGGCTTCAGACAAGGTCAGGGTATCGGGTACGATAAGCGCCGAGCGGATCTGCACACCGCTGTTCAACGCCATACTCTGGTTGCCTAAGACACGCAGCAGCAGCTCTTTTGAGTCCACATAGCCGACGATGTGGTCAATATCTTCATTGCAGACGAGAAACTTTGAATGTGGATGGCGCGCAATCTTCTCTTTAAGACTGCTTTCATCCTCGTGCAGGTCAAACCACACCACGTTTTCGCGCGAGGTCATGGAGGAAGGCACGGTGCGCGACTCCAGCTCGAACACGTTTTCAATCAGTTCATGCTCCTGCTTGCGCAGCACGCCAGCCAGTGCGCCCGCTTCCACCACCGCATAGATATCATCAGAGGTAATATCGTCTTTGCGCACCAGCGGGATTTTAAACAGACGGAAAATGATATTGGCTCCGCCGTTAAAGAACCACACCAGCGGACGGAAGATAAACAGGCAAAAACGCATCGGATTGATGATTTTCAGCGCCACGCTTTCAGGGGCAATCATCCCGAGGCGCTTGGGAAACAGGTCGGCGAACAGGATAAACAGGCTGGTCACCAGGGTGAAGGAACAGATAAAGCTGAGACGTTCTGCCATTTCAGCATCAAACATGCGTTCAAACAGCGCTTTAAAAGCGGGAGAAAACGCCGCATCGCCGACGATACCGCCAAGGATCGCAACCGCGTTCAGGCCAATCTGCACCACGGTAAAGAACATGCCGGGAGTTTCCTGCATTTTCAGTACGCGTTGAGCATTAATATTGCCCTCATCGGCCAGCAGCTTGAGTTTAATTTTGCGTGCGGCCGCCAGTGAGATCTCTGAAAGAGAGAAAAATGAGCTAACCGCAATCAGCAGTACGATGACAAGAAAACTGTCTAACATAAAACATCCATATGAAGGCTCGGACTCTGTGGCAATCAGAATGACGATCGCGCTGTCAGAGGGGGCCGGGTTAATCACTTGTCATTTTTGGCCTGGGCAGCGCGCAGAATTCGAATCTGCGGATGTCACATCAGAAAGTTCAGCGATTCAGGGCTATCCGTGCCAAAAATGTCTGCGATTCGGCGCATAGCCGAGCAGAAGGGTATCAGGTCGCGGAGCGGACCGTGCGGAGATTATAGCCGTGGTGACGAGCGCTTACAATTGCGGCAGTGAACAGAGTGTGATTCGGCCGTTTTTGACGGCTCAACTTGTGTGAAGCTGATAGCGCGATACACTGCACTATACTGCCTGTTATCCATGCCGCAGGTGCGCTGATGGCCTGAACCTCGCGTTTAGCGCTTACGCATCATGCTTGTGATGTGGAGTTTATCGCGTGCGTTTGCAATCCAGTGTTGTAACGCGCCGTGACTTTGCACACAATAACAGCAAATCTTTTGCTATGTTCAGCGCCAGCTGGCTAGCCGTACCGAGTCCTCGGCTAAAAAGTCCGTGTGGCATCGGTTTTCGACATTGTTTATCAGGTTAAGCCTATGGGATTAAGGGCTGGCAATAAAAAATGGGAGTTTGCGTGCCACGAATCCATGTGTATTGCATGTCTTGTCTGCTGATCGCCGCCCCTGTTGCGCAGGCGGCGAATGTTCGTTTGCAGGTGACAGGACTGTCCGGTGAGTTGGAAAAAAATGTCAGAGCGCGTTTGTCCACCATCACCGGTGATGAAGTGTCTGCCGATGGTCGCTTTCGTTCTCGCGTCAGCGAGGCGGTTAAAGAGGGGCTAAAGGCACTGGGTTATTACGAGCCAACGATTGATTTCGATCTGCTGCCGCCCCCTGCTGGCGGTAAACGCCCCCTGCTGCTGGCAAAAGTATCCCCGGGAGAACCGGTTAAAATTGCCGGAGAAACGGTGATCCTGCGTGGCGGCGCGCGTACCGATGAAGATTACCGCACGCTGGTAAACGACGGAAAACCCAAGCTGGGAAGCGTGCTCAATCACAACGATTACGACAAATTTAAAAGCTCACTGAGCAATATGGCGTTACGTAAAGGCTACTTCGACGCCGATTATCGTAAAAGCCAGCTGGGCGTGTCCGTCGAGCGGCGCGAGGCATTCTGGGATATCGACTATGACAGCGGCCAGCGCTATCGCTTTGGTGACGTCAGTTTCTCTGGTTCACAAATCCGCCATGAATATCTGAATAACCTGGTGCCTTTCAAAAAAGGCGATAACTACAGTTCGCGCGATCTGGCTGAACTGAATCGCCGCCTGTCGGCAACCGGCTGGTTTAATTCGGTGGTGGTCGTTCCAGAATTTGATAAGGGACGTGCCAGCAAGGTGCTGCCGCTGCACGGCTTCGTTTCGCCGCGCACCGAGAATACTATTGAAACCGGCGTCGGCTACTCAACGGACGTTGGCCCGCGCGTTAAAGCCACGTGGAAAAAGCCCTGGGTCAACGATCGTGGTCACAGTTTCAGTACCAGCGCGAACATTTCTGCGCCGGAACAGCAGCTCGACTTCAGCTACAAGATGCCGATCCTCAAAAGTCCGCTTGAGCAGTATTACCTGTTGCAGGGCGGCTTGAAAAGGACCGACCTCAACGATACCAAATCCGACTCCTCTACTCTTGCCGCATCGCGTTACTGGGACAGTTCCAGTGGCTGGCAGCGCGCCATTAATCTGCGCTGGAGTCTGGATCACTTTACCCAAGGCAAAGTGACCAATACCACCATGCTGATCTACCCTGGGGTCAGTATCAACCGTACCCGCTCGCGCGGCGGGCTGATGCCGACCTGGGGCGATTCACAGCGCTATTCTCTGGATGTCTCAGATACCACCTGGGGATCGGATGTCGACTTCGCGGTTATCCAGGCGCAGAACGTGTGGATCCGCACTCTGGAAGAGAAGCATCGTTTCGTGGCGCGCGCTAATCTCGGCTGGATTGAAACCAATAATTTTGAAAAGGTACCGCCGGATCTGCGATTTTTTGCCGGGGGCGACCGCAGCATTCGCGGCTACAAGTATAAAGGTATCTCACCGCGTGATGAGGATGGCAAATTGACCGGTGCCTCGAAGCTGGCGACCGGCTCGCTTGAGTATCAGTACAACGTCACGGGTAAATGGTGGAGCGCGGTGTTCATTGACTCGGGTGAAGCGGTCAACGACATCAAGCAGAGCAACGTGAAGACCGGTGCCGGTGTTGGCGTGCGCTGGCAGTCGCCGGTGGGGCCAATAAAACTCGATATTGCCCGGGCGATTGGCGATCAAGACAAGCGTGATATTCAGTTCTACATTGGATTGGGGCCTGAACTATGAAGTGGTGGAAAAAGGGCCTGATTGGCATTCTCATTTTTATCCTGTTGCTGCTTGGTGGCGTTGCCTTTTTGCTTGGCACCACCACCGGTCTGCATCTGACGCTGAATTCGGCGGCCCGCTGGGTTCCGGGGTTGGGTATTCAACAGGTGGACGGTGGCTGGCGTAACCTGACTCTTAAAGGCGTCAGCTATGAAATGCCCGGTGTTACGGTGAATGCGGGCGAGTTCCATCTTGCGCTGCGCCTCGGCTGTCTGAAACAGAGCGCGTTCTGCATTAACGATTTATCGTTGAAAGATGTGAATGTGGTGGTGGACAGCAAACAGATGCCACCTGCTGCCGAAGCGCCGGTGGAAGAGGAGAGCAGTACGGGTGAGATCAGCACGCCGTATCCGCTCACCTTGAGCAGGCTGGCGCTGCATAACATTAACGTGAAAATCGACGATACCGCCATTTCACTCGCCGATTTCACCAGCGGCCTGCACTGGCAGGAGCGGGCGTTGACGCTCACCCCAACCCATATTCAGGGGCTGCTGGTTGCGCTGCCGAAAGCGGCAAAAGTCGCCAACGAACAGGTAGCACAGCCGAAGATTGAACAACCGGCAGCGAATGAAGCACCGCTGGGCGAAACGCTCAAGGCGCTGTTTGCCAAACCGCTGCTGCCCGATCTGCCCGAATTTATCCTACCGCTTGATGTTAACGTGCAACAGATCCTCGGCGAGCAGCTGCGTATCACCGGTGACAGCGATATTGCCGTTAATCGCCTGCTGCTCAAGGCCAAAACCGAGCACAATCAGCTCCAGCTGCAAACGCTTGATGTTGATTCTCCCCAGGGGCAGCTCAACGCGCAGGGCGGGGCGACGCTCAGCGGTCGCTGGCCGATGAACTTTACGCTCAACGGCGCGATCAACATCGATCCGCTCAAAGGCGAGAAGATTAAAATGACGCTGGACGGCGGACTGCGGGATACGCTCAAACTGGCGCTCAATATGTCTGGCCCGGTGCGCGCGCAGCTTGATGCCGATAGCCAGCTGGCCGTTGCCGGCCTGCCGCTCAATATGCGCCTGCAAAGCCCACAGCTGCGCTGGCCGCTGGACGGCGCGGCACAGTTCCAGGCCAACAATGTCAACTTCAGTTTTAACGGCAAAGCCACGGATTATGTGATGTCGCTCAAAGCGGCCTTGCTGGGTGAGGGGATCCCGCCAGCCACGTTGACGCTGGATGGCAAAGGCAATGTTGAACAGTTCTCCCTCGACAAGCTGCGTGTGGCGGCATTGCAGGGCAATACTGACTTGACGGCGCTGGTTGACTGGAGCAAAGCGATCAGCTGGCGCAGCGAACTGATCCTGTCCGGTATCAATACCGCGAAACAGTATCCGGAGTGGCCAGCGAAGCTGGAGGGGAAAATCACCACCCGAGGCAGTCTGTACGGCGGCAGCTGGCAGATGCGTGTGCCGGAAATGAAGCTGAAAGGCAACGTGCGTAATAATGCCGTCAGCGCCGACGGTTCTTTATCCGGCAACAGTTACAACCAGTGGGATATCCCCGGCATAAAACTGGTACTGGGGCGCAATAACGTCAATCTGAAAGGTTCTCTGGGCGAGAAGCTGAATCTTGATGCGGATATTGATGCCAGGCATCTCGATAACGCCCTGCCAGGGTTGGGCGGCGTTGCGGTGGGGACGATTCGTGCTCGTGGCGACCTGAAAACGCCGCAGCTGCTGGCGGATTTAACCGCCAACGGTTTGCGCTGGCAGGCGATGCGTATTGGGCGAATCAAGCTGGACGGCGATATTCGCTCTGGCGAGCAGGTGCAGGGTAAAGTCAATCTGCGCGTGGAGCAGTTGAAGCAGGATACGCTGGCGATCAAACTGTTGCAGCTTGACGCCAGCGGCACGGAAAAACAGCACCAGCTGAAACTGAATATGCAGGGGGAGCCGGTTTCCGGCCAGCTGGCGCTTGATGGCTCTTTTGACCGCGCAGCCGGGCGTTGGCAAGGAACGCTGAACAATACTCGCTTCGCCACCCCGGTAGGGGACTGGCGCTTAACCCGTGCCATTGCGCTCGATTATCTTAACGCGAAACAGACGGTGAGCATTGGGCCACACTGCTGGCAGAACCCGAACGCCGAGCTGTGCGTGCCACAGACGGTGGAAGCCGGACCTTCCGGCCATGCTCGCGTGGTGCTTAACCGCTTTGATCTGGCGATGATCAAACCGTTTATGCCTGAAACCACCCAGCTGGCGGGGGTATTTAATGGTGATGCGGATGTCAGCTGGACCGCCAATGGCGCGCTGCCTGTCGGGCGTGTCGCCTTGAAGGGACGCGGGGTTAAGATCGATCAGGATGTTCAGGGCAATAATCTGCCCATCGCTTTTGATACGCTGAACCTCAATGCGGCGTTGAAAAACGGCCGTGCGCAGCTTGACTGGCTGATCCGTATTGCTAACAACGGTCAGCTTGACGGTAACGTACAGATTGCCGATCCGCAGGGGCGACGCACGCTGTCCGGCAATGTCAATATCACCCGTCTGTCGCTGGCGATGCTCAACCCGGCACTGATGCAGGGTGAGAAAATCGCCGGAGAGCTGAATACACGTCTGCGTCTTGGCGGCAACCTGCAAAAGCCTCAGGTCTTTGGTGAGTTGGGGCTGCGCAACGTCGATGTTGACGGCAGTTTTATGCCGGTCGATCTGACCGCTGCCGATCTGACTATGGCCTTTAACGGCATGAGTTCGACTCTGGAAGGGTTGGTTCAGACCTCGCAGGGGCAGATCGCCCTTAATGGTAATGCTGACTGGAGCAAGCTGGATGCATGGCGAGCGCGTATTGCCGCTAAAGGCGACAAGATACGCGTCACCGTGCCACCGATGGTGCGCATGGACGTATCGCCGGATCTGGTGTTTGACGCGACCCCGCAACTGTTTAATCTTGAAGGCCGTGTCGATATTCCGTGGGCGCGCATTACCGTGCAGGAAGTCCCGACCAGTGCCGTCGGGGTTTCTTCTGACGAAGTGCTGCTGGATAAAAACCTCAAGCCGATAGCACCTAAGTCTGCCGCTATTCCAATTAACAGCAATCTGGTTATTCATGTCGGTAACGATGTACGCCTCAGCGCTTTTGGCCTGAAGGCGAAGCTGAATGGCGACCTGAAGATGGTGCAGGACAAACGCGGCCTGGGGCTTAATGGCCAGATTAATATCCCGTCCGGGCGCTTCCATGCTTATGGTCAGGATCTGATCGTGCGTAAGGGCGAGCTGCAATTCTCCGGCCCTGCCGATCAGCCGTACCTGAATATAGAGGCGATCCGTAACCCGGAAGCGACCGAAGACGATGTAACCGCCGGGGTGCGTGTTACCGGGCTGGCGGATGAGCCTAAGGTTGAAATTTTCTCCGATCCGGCGAAGTCTCAGCAGGAAGCGCTCTCCTATCTGCTGCGCGGGCAGGGATTAGGCGCTTCTGGCAGCGATAGCGACGCATTAACCTCCGCCCTGGTAGGATTGGGGCTTGCACAAAGTGGGCAGGTTGTGGGTAAAATCGGCGAGACCTTTGGTGTCAGTAATCTGGCGCTGGACACGACCGGAGTGGGCGACAGCCAGAAGGTGCAGGTCAGCGGCTATGTACTGCCGGGTCTACAGGTAAAATACGGTGTTGGCATTTTTGATTCACTGGCGACATTAACGCTGCGTTATCGCCTGATGCCCAAGCTCTATTTGGAAGCGGTGTCTGGGGTTGATCAGGCACTGGATTTACTTTATCAGTTTGAGTTTTAGTCATGCGAATAATTGTCTATGGCAGCCTGCGGCGTAAACAAGGTAACAGTCACTGGATGACCAACGCGCAGTGGCTGGGCGATCATCAGATCGAGGGCTACGCGCTGTACAGTTTGGGTCATTACCCTGGGGTTGTGATGGGGGATGGGCGGGTGCATTGTGAGGTGTACCGGATTGATGCCTCGACCTTGGGAGAGCTGGATGCGCTCAGAACCAAAGGTGGGGAGTACCGGCGCGAGCTGGTTTCAACCCCTTTTGGCAGCGCATGGCTGTACGTTTATCAGCGAACGGTGAAGGGCAGGGAGCGTATCGAAAGCGGCGACTGGCTGCAAAGAGATATCTCCTCGTCATAACCGTTAAAAAAAACACCGCCTGTATTGTATTCAGGCGGTGTTTTTTTATGTACGGCGTTCGGATAAAACGTGCGTCCTGATGCTGGCACGGTGCGTGTCAGCATCAGGGCAGTACGTTATGACTTATTCCGCTTTCGCAGCACGCTCGAAAGAAGAGACGATTTCAGCTTTGGCCGCTGCAACGCCTTCCCAGCCGTCAACTTTAACCCACTTGCCTTTTTCCAGCGCTTTATACTGCTCGAAGAAGTGGCTGATCTGGCCGCGCAACAGTTCTGGAAGATCGTTCACATCCTGGATGTGCTCATACTCTTTGCTCAGTTTGCTGTGCGGAACGGCAACCACTTTAGCATCTTCGCCTGACTCATCGGTCATTTTCAGTACGCCAACCGGGCGGCAGCGGATCACAGAACCCGGCTGTAGCGGATAAGGCGTTGGCACCAGCACGTCAACCGGGTCACCATCCAGCGAGAGTGTATTGTTGATGTAACCGTAGTTGCACGGGTAGAACATCGCGGTAGCCATAAAGCGATCTACGAACAGAGCACCAGACTCTTTATCAACTTCATATTTGATCGGCGCTGCGTTCGCAGGGATCTCAATGACGACATAGATGTCATCTGGCAGGTCTTTGCCAGCAGGTACGTGGTTAAGGCTCATGGTAAATTCCTTCAATCATCTTAGGTTGAGTGCCCGGTATTATAGCCATCTCATCGTCAAAGTACTCCCCTTTTTCAGGCTTTAAGAATGCTCCGGCGCAGTGGCGAAATTGCTGTAAAGAGAGGGGCAAAATTTGCGTTAATCAATGAGGCTAATCTTTTTTTTTATTTATTTTTGCATACGATTTTCCCCACCGCATCAGCGCCGTTGGGTGTGGCTCCCTCGCTGGCTAAAAGACTCATTCTGCTGTGTGTTGGCATCAAGGCTGGTTAACCAATGCGCGCTGATAAACGAATGCAATAATCTATTTTAGGTAAAGTTACGCGTAGTGACTGCCGATAACTTGGTCGATTTTAAATACTGGGAATTTATAGACTCAACACCATCGGGAAAAGACCATGCTAAAAAGAATCTCAATACGTTCGGGCCTATTGGCCCTACTCGGCCTGATGACGCTGCTGCTACTGGTAGTCAGCGTAATGGGAATTACCGCCATACAGAAGGGGAATCGTTCACTGGATGCCGTCAACCGCATTCAGGGCATTGAGTTAAATGCGCTCTATATCAGCAACGGCAGTTTGCTGCGCGCCCGTTCCGTTGCGGCACTGTCGATGCGTCAGTTAGATATTGGTCAGCCCGATAAGGCGGCCAAAGCGGCCGATCGTGCGCTCAGCTATGTGGTAACTTCAGAAGACGAACTGAAAAAATTCATCGAAGCTGGAACCGTGACGGAGCACGGCCGTATTCTGGCGGAGAAGGTTGTCGCAACCTTCCGGGATTACGTGGCTAACGGTATTACTCCGCTGATGACCGCAATGCAAAAGCAGAACGCCAATGACTATTATCAGATCCTCGAGGGCAACCTTTCCCCTCTGGCGGGTAAGTACAGTGATGCAGTTGACGACTTTGGTCAGTATGCAAACGAAGTGACGGCATCGCGTCTGGAGCAGGCGGATTATAATCAGTCGATGATGACCATTCTGATTCTGGTGAGCGGCGCACTGACGTTGCTACTGGTGGCACTGGCCTGGATGATCTTACGCGAACTGTTGCTGAAGCCGCTGGACAACGCGATTAAACATCTTGAATACATCGCAGAGGGCGATCTGACCCAGCAGGTACCGGAAAGCGGTAAAAATGAAATAGGCCGCCTGAATGCTGCGCTCGGTAGCATGCAGCAGTCTCTTCAACGTTCGGTCGGTCAGGTGCGTGATGCCAGTATGCAGATTGATATCGGTAGCCGTGAGCTGACATCGGGCAACCTGAATCTCTCGCAACGCACCGAAGAGTCGGCGGCATCGCTGGAGCAGACGGCGGCGAGCATGGAACAGCTGACGGCCACGGTGAAGCAGAACGCGGATAATGCACAGCAGGCACATTTACTGGCGCAGTCTGTTTCAGATACCGCCGAACGCGGTGCGGAAGTGGTCAATTATGTGATGGGGAAAATGTCAGAGATCTCCAACAGTTCGAAACGCGTTGGCGATATTCTTGGCGTGATTGACGGCATTGCGTTCCAGACCAATATTCTGGCGCTGAATGCTTCTGTCGAAGCGGCACGTGCCGGGGAGCAGGGACGCGGTTTCGCCGTGGTTGCCAGCGAAGTGCGTAATCTTGCCCAGCGTAGCGCCACGGCAGCGAAAGAGATCCGCACGCTGATTGCCGAGTCGCAAACCCGCGTCAACGAGGGTTCCGATATGGCAACCAAAGCAGGTGAAACGATGGATGAGATCTCAACCGAAGTGATGCGCGTGACGACGTTGATGAAGGAGATTTCCAGCGCATCCCAGGAGCAAAGTCACGGTATTGAACAGGTGAATGTGGCTATCACACAAATGGATGAAGTGGCGCAGCAGAACGCCGCATTGGTTGAAGAGGCTGCCGCAGCCACGCAGTCGCTTGAGGAGCAATCCCATCAGCTAATGCAGAATATGGCGGTATTTAAGATTACGCAAGGGGCCTGATATTCCCCTCACTTCTGGGCAGACTTTGGTGTCTGCCCGGTTTCTATCAGAGAGACTCTTTTCTTAACGGTCAGCCCTGTACAGGTGTCTGGTACTTAGTTATCCGGATACTCACGCAGGAAACGTTCGGTATCATTCACCATATGCTCGTTGCCGACGAAGAACGGTGAGCGCTGATGCAGCGTTTCCGGTACCAGATCGAGAATACGATTTTTTCCGTCAGAGGCTTTACCACCGGCCTGCTCGGCAAGGAAAGCCATCGGATTACACTCATACAGCAGACGCAGCTTACCTTTCGGGTGGCTTGCTGTACTCGGATAGAGATAGATGCCGCCTGTGAGCAGATTACGATGGAAGTCTGCCACCAGTGAGCCAATATAGCGTGAGGTATAGGGACGGCGGGTTGCTTTATCCTCTTCCTGGCAGAATTTAAGGTATTTTTTCACCCCCTGCGGGAAGCGAATATAGTTACCTTCGTTAATGGAGTAAGTGTAACCGACTGCCGGGAAAGTCATACGCTCCGCGCTCAGGCAAAACACCCCCAGCGACGGGTCATAGGTAAAGGCATGTACGCCATAACCGGTGGTATAAACCAACATGGTTGACGATCCGTAAACCACGTAACCCGCTGCGACCTGCTGACTGCCAGGCTGTAGGAAGTCCTCTTCGGTGACTGGCGTACCCGCCGGGGTAATACGGCGGTAAATCGAGAAGATGGTGCCCACTGATACGTTAACATCAATGTTAGAAGAGCCGTCGAGAGGGTCCATCAGCACGACATATTTGCCGTTTTCCACACCTTCGAAAATAACAATTTCATCTTCTTCTTCAGAGGCAATACCGGCGACGATACCGCGTGCCTTCAATGCGGCTTTCAGTTTTTCATTGGCATACAGGTCAAGTTTCATCTGCTGCTCGCCCTGAATATTTTCAGCGCCGCTTGCCCCGAGAATGTCGACCAAGCCGGCTTTATTAATATCCCGGTGAATGATCTTCGCACCCAGTTTGATGGCGGAGATTAACGCCGTCAGTTCACCGGTTGCGTGCGGAAAGTCGTGTTGCTTTTCGACGATAAATTCGCCTAATGTTTTCATAACACAATTCCTGAATCTGCGATTGAGTAGCAGCTTGATTCACAAACTGCCAATGTATGCATATGCGATTGCAGTTTAGCTGATTGAATAATAAAGAACATAGGGCAAATCCGTTTATTCCGTACGATGGGGGCGGTACACTAGGGCAGAACTTTCACCAAACGGACCTTTTATGCGTATCCATATCCTTGGTATCTGTGGCACTTTCATGGGCGGTTTGGCGATGTTGGCTCGCGCACTCGGCCATGAAGTCACCGGCTCTGATGCTAACGTCTATCCGCCAATGAGCACGCTGTTGGAAAAGCAGGGCATTGATTTAATACAGGGTTATGAAGCCTCACAGCTCGATCCTGCACCGGATCTGGTGATTATCGGTAATGCCATGACCCGTGGCAATCCCTGTGTGGAAGCGGTACTGGAACGGAATATCCCTTATCTTTCCGGCCCACAATGGCTACATGATTTCGTGTTGCGTGACCGCTGGGTGATCGCGGTGGCCGGAACCCACGGCAAAACCACCACGGCGGGCATGGCGGCATGGATTTTACAAGCCTGCGGCTATGAACCGGGTTTTGTCATCGGCGGTGTTCCGGGAAACTTCGAGGTGTCGGCTAATTTAGGAAAAAGCCCGTTTTTTGTTATTGAAGCTGATGAGTACGACTGTGCGTTTTTCGACAAACGCGCCAAGTTTGTACATTACTGCCCGCGTACCCTGATCCTGAATAACCTTGAATTCGATCATGCGGATATCTACGACGATTTACGCGCCATTCAGAAACAGTTCCATCACCTGGTGCGTATCGTGCCGGGGCAGGGAAAAATTGTCCTGCCTGAAAATGATGCAAATCTGAAGCAGGTGATGTCGATGGGCTGCTGGAGCGAACAGGAAGCGGTGGGGGAAAACGGCTGCTGGCAGGTGAAAAAACTGTCGCCAGACGCGGCGCACTGGGAAGTGTGGCTTGATGGCGAACGCGTGGCGGAGGTGAACTGGTCACTGGTTGGCGAGCACAACATGCGTAACGGGATGATGGCGATTGCTGCTGCCCGTCACGTGGGGGTGAAGCCGGAAGATGCCGGTCGCGCGTTGAACGATTTTATCAATGCCCGTCGTCGTCTGGAGCTGCGTGGCGAAAGTAACGGTATTAAGGTTTACGATGACTTTGCCCATCATCCTACGGCCATTAACGCCACGCTGGCCGCGCTGCGCGGTAAAGTCGGCGGCACGGCACGTATTCTGGCGGTGCTGGAACCACGCTCGAATACCATGAAAATGGGCATCAGTAAGGACGATCTTGCTCCTGCATTAGGGCGTGCAGATGAAGTGTTTCTCTATCAGCCACACCATATTCCGTGGCAGGTTTCAGAAGTGGCAGACGCCTGCATCCAGCCTGCGCACTGGAGTGCGGATATCGACACCCTGGTCGAGGCGATCGTGAAAACCGCTCATCCGGGAGACACGATTTTGGTAATGAGTAACGGCGGCTTTGGCGGGATTCATCAGAAATTGCTGGATCGGCTGGCATAAAGTGCCTGGCGTGTGGGGAACACCTCTCCGCACGCCATCAGTGCAGCTCCTGCCTTTGCCAGAGGCGAACCCCTTTCAGGTTCGCCCTGCATCGCGGGATCAGGCTTCGGCCAGCTCGCGCAGATACTGGAAGATCTGACGGTAGGCTTTAGGCGGTTTATTATCCGCTTTCTCTTTCTGCGCGTTGCGGATCATTGCACGCAGCTGCTGGCGATCGGCATCCGGATAGAGTGCCAGCACGTCGGCTACCGCATCATCTCCCTGCTCAACCAGGCGATCGCGCATCACCTCAAGCTTGTGGAAAAGCGCGACCTGCTGGTTGTGACGGTTTTTCAGCTTATCCAGTGCGGTGCGGATCGGTTCTTCGTCGCGTGAGCGCAGCATCTTACCAATCAGCTGTAACTGGCGGCGGCGGCCCTCTTTCTTGATCTTCTGCGCCAGTTCAATGGCGCTGCGCAGATCTTCATCCAGTGGGATCCTGTCAAGGGAGTTACTCCCCAGTTCAATCAGCTCTGCCCCAAGGCGTTTAAGTTCTTCGGCATCACGTTTAATTTCACTCTTACTGACCCAGATAATCTCTTCATCTTCTTCATTGTTATCGGGTACTTCATCGAGCCACTCGTCAGGCTGCTTGGTCATGGTCAGGCTCCAAAAAAAGAGGCTAATGTTATCAGGTTACGCTGCTACTGCGAAATTGTTCTCTTAGTCTGTTAGACTCAAAATAACGTAATCACCATAGCGCGATTTTACCGCAGGCTAAGCCGCCGAAAAACCGCCCTTTTTTAATTATATGGTAGGTCAATGAAATTACTCTCCCAAGTTGCAGAACAGCGAAAAATCCTGGAACAGGCGGTAGCGACAGCGCTCAAACTGGCAAGCGTCAGCAGCGACGGGGCGGAGGTGGCGGTCACTAAAACGACCGGTATCAGCGTCAGCACACGCTACGGCGCCGTGGAAAATGTTGAATTCAACAGTGATGGCGCGCTGGGCATTACCGTTTATTACCAGAATCGTAAAGGTAGCGCTTCTTCAACAGACCTCAGTCAGGATGCTATTCAGCGCACCGTGCAGGCCGCGCTGGATATTGCGCGTTATACCTCGCCGGATCCCTATGCCGACGTGGCGGATCCTGAACTGCTGGCGTTTGACACACCGGATCTTGATCTGTTCCATCCGAGCGAGATCGACGCCGATCGCGCTATCGAGCTGGCAGCCCGCGCAGAGCAGGCGGCGTTAAAATCCGATAAGCGTATTACCAATACCGAAGGCGGCAGCTTTAACAGCCACGTCGGCATTAAAGTATTTGGCAACAGCCACGGCATGATCCAGGGCTATTGCTCCAGCCGCCACTCACTCTCCAGCTGCGTTATCGCGGAAGAAAACGGTGATATGGAGCGGGACTACGCTTACACCATTGGCCGGGCGATGGAAGACCTCAAGTCGCCTGAATATGTCGGTGAAGAGTGCGCACGCCGTACGCTGTCGCGCCTGTCTCCGCGTAAACTGTCGACGATGAAAGCGCCGGTGATGTTTGCCGCTGAAGTCGCCACCGGGCTTTTTGGTCATCTTGTTGGGGCGATCAGTGGTGGAAGCGTGTACCGCAAATCCACTTTCCTGCTCGACTCGCTTGGTCAACAGATCTTGCCTGAATGGCTGACTATTGAAGAACATCCACATCTGCTGAAAGGGCTGGCTTCAACGCCGTTCGACAGCGAAGGGGTGCGCACCCAGCGGCGTGACATCGTTAAAGATGGCGTGTTGCAGAACTGGCTACTGACCAGCTACTCGGCGCGTAAGCTGGGCTTGCAGAGCACGGGCCATGCAGGCGGTATTCATAACTGGCGCATTGCCGGGCAGGGACACAGTTTTGATGGCATGCTGAAACAGCTCGGAACCGGGTTACTGGTGACAGAACTGATGGGGCAGGGCGTCAGTGGGATCACCGGCGATTATTCGCGTGGCGCTTCAGGTTTCTGGGTAGAAAATGGCGTTATTCAGTATCCGGTGAGTGAGATCACTATAGCGGGTAACCTGAAAGATATGTGGCGTAATATGGTCTCGGTAGGGAGTGATATTGAAACGCGCAGCAATATTCAGTGCGGATCGGTTCTGTTACCCGAAATGAAGATCGCCGGGCAGTAATTTTCCCCACTTACCTCTATATGCTGAAAAGGCGACGGTGAAAACCGTCTCCTTTTTAACCTTACTGCAATGAGAGCGAAAAGGTTCTCTTTGTTAAACATGCCGATCCCGACAGTTGCAGTAAATGCTTTCTATAAACAGTTCTCCACATCAGCTAAATAACAGAGTTTTTTTAACCACCACCGACGAAAAAAGCGTCATAAAGTTGACTAACAAAGGAGTGGAAGCTCAGTAGTCGTGTCGGTGCTGTCTGGTATAAAATAATTGCTATTGTTATAGACATTTATCATGTTATTTACCGGTTTCTTTCCTTCATCATGTATAGCCCATGCGGGAAGACAAGTCTTGTCACCATATTTTAGTGGTCTGTTAGTCTTGTACTCCCCGGTCTTATTCTGCCTGGCCGACTTCTCCGCAGAATTATTAACCCCACTGATTTTTGACAAAAAAACTGACCAATCGTGGCGTGATGTTAGGGCGCGGATGGTTCACCCATCCGTTATGAAATACAGATAAAATTTTTCCACTTATTATCACTGAATTCTGGATTAAAGTTTGATCTTCGAGAATCCCTACTAACGATTGCTGTGTCTATCAAAAAAACGTCTCGATGCATGCGTCGCCAGGTGCATACCTGTCAGAATAAAGTTTTTTCTAAGAGCATGTTAGTGAAGAGGCTTTTATATAACGGTGCACACTGAGAAAAACGCCGAAATATCGATTATAGGGTGTGGATCCTTATGGTGCGTGCGGGGAGACAGGCATTATTTCGTTTTTTTCTCTGCCCGTTTTAACGCTTTTGCGATATGGCCCAGCCATGACCCACTTATTTCCACTTCGTGGCGGAAAAAGTCGTTCTACACAGTCAGCCGCTGCCGGGCTAGTTTATTTGCATTGTGGATAAGGGGGGATGGCGGTGAGTAAAGGAACGGCGTCGGTGAGCGTAGTGGCAGAAAGGGATAGCGATATTCAACGACAGGCTGCACGAGTAATGACGCAAATTGCCAGGCTGTTTGCCGAAAGAAATATTCAGCCCAATTCGGTACAGCAACACATGTTGGCTTCCCATGTACGGGCGATGGCGCTGCGCTCACTCACCGGAGAAGCGCTTCCCGAAGTGGAAGCCGACCTGTTTGAAGATATTTCTCCGCAGTCGATGGCGCTGGCTCAGCAGGTGCTGGACCTGTTTGGCAATCTGCCTGTTGAAGAGGCCTGGCTGCTATCGGTGCATTTTGAAGTCGCCAAAGCAAACGAAAATTAAGGGGATCACTATGTCTAAAATCACCGTTGTTATCGGCGATCGTCTGGGAAAGGGACAGAAAGTGGCGGCAGGCATTGAGAAAGCAGGAGGCCATGCCATCGTGGTGCCGGGAGTAGCGGCAGATATGAAGCTGGGAGACGTGATGAAGGCAGAAAACGCCGACTTCGGTATCTCCTTCTGCGGCAGCGGTGGTGCGGGTGCTATCACGGCTCAGAACAAATATGGCTATAAGGTGAAACACGGTATGCGTTCCATAGAGGAGGGCGTTACCGCAATCAATGAAGGCGCTATCGTGCTGGGTTTCGGCTTTATGGACCAAGAAGAGCTGGGTGAGCGGCTGGTCGTGGCGTGGCAGAAGAAGCCAGCCTGATGAAAGAGCAATTCACCACCACGGTGAAGGTCAGCGGTAAAGGTGACAGCAAAGCCAAAGCTTTTGCCGCAGCGCTAAGTCAGGTGCAAAACACGGTGTTGAAATCCAGCGATAACGTCCTGCTCCGTATTGAACCGGTTGACGTGCGGGTGCTGCGCGCGTGGCAACGCGTGCGTAAGGAGAAGTTTCTTTTTTTCTTTCTGGCGCGCGAAAAGTGGCTTTATGGCGTTGAGTTGGAGATCGTTGTCAATGTCGTCGCGATAGCGACCGACAAAGTGGAATTCAGCACCGTGAAATAAAAACGTTTGGCGATAACAAAAAGGAAAAGCGGATGTTTTTAATCATATTATTCAAGTCGTTAATTATTGGCGGTCTGGTCGGCGTGGGAGTGGGAGCCGGGGCAGCCCGTATGTTTCATGCGCCCACCATACAGGGCATGGGCGCATTTCGTACACTCGGTGAACTGAACTCCTGTGAGGGCGATCCGGCTTCTCACTTCTCCTTCGGTCTCGGATTCTTTTTCAATGCCTGGGCCTCTTCGGTGGCAGCTGGTTCTTTCACCCAAGATGTTGATCACCGCATCATCCCCAACTGGGGAGCTGCGGCGCTGATGATGAAAAACCGCAACCTGGCACAGACCCTGCACAACCCGAAGAAAATGGCGATAGCCTGCGGCATCATTGGCATGATCGTCGTGGCGTTTCTTAATTCCACCGCATCGGCGGTGCCCGCAGCTTTACAGCTCACTGCGGTCAAGGTGCTGGTTCCTGCGGCTAATCTGCTGGTGAATACCGTTATGCCGGTACTGTTCTGGCTGGCGGCGATCGATGCAGGCAAAAAGTCGGGTTTCTGGGCCACCATTTTTGGTGGGCTGGCGCAGCTGATGATGGGTAACGCCGTACCGGGGCTGGTGCTGGGTATTTTGATCGGTAAAGGGGTGGAAGAGAGCGGCTGGAACCGGGTGACGAAAGTGATGATGGCAGCCATTATCCTGCTGTTTGTGCTTAGCGGTTTCTTCCGTGGATTCGATATGAAGGTGCTGCAATCTTTCCAGCTGGGTATACCGGGCTGGCTGGATATGCTCCACAACACCCTGAACGGTAAATAAAAGGACGATGGCAATGGATGAGTCAAAAAGCGGTTTCTGGTATGCGGACTGGTCGTTTCCGATCTTAGTTGGTCTGCTTTCCGCCGGAGTGTTTGCCGGTACGCATATGTATTACGTCTACGGGCTGGGCGCATTTAACGAGGTCGCTTTTGTCTCGATGCTACGATCCGGCATGGAAACGGGCGTCTACGGTGCGGTAGCCGCCTTTGGTGCCAGCTTTCTGTTTGCGCGCATTATTGAAGGTTCACTGGTCGGGATCCTTGATATTGGTGGTGCCATCCAGACCGGTATCGGCTTGGGCGTGCCGGCGATGTTGCTGGGGAGCGGGTTTATTTTCCCGATAGCTCACTTTGCTGCCGCACTGGTTACCGGGCTGATACTCGGCCTGATGGTCGGCTACCTGATTATTCTGGCGCGCAAATTTACCATTAATAACAGCGACTCCACCTATGGCGCTGACGTGATGATGGGGGCGGGCAATGCAGCAGGTCGTTTTCTCGGGCCGTTAATTGTTCTGTCTGCCATCAGTGCGTCCATTCCTATTGGACTGGGTTCGCTGGTCGGCTCACTGTTGTTCTATCTGTGGAATAAGCCTATCACCGGTGGGGCTATCCTCGGGGCGATGCTGCTGGGGGCAATCTTCCCTATCGCACTGTAACTAACCCGCGCGGGGACGGGACGCCTCCGCGCTCAGGAGTTGGCCATGTTTGATCTGATTATTCGGCAGGCCCGTCTTAGCGACGGTTCGCTCAGTGATATTGCGATAAACCAGGGGAAAATTGCCGCCGTTGGCATGCTGTCTGACACGGCAGTGCGCGAGTGGGATCTGGCTGGGCGTTACTGGCTTAGTGCGGGGTGGATTGATTCGCATGTTCACTGCTATCCGACATCGCCGATTTACCATGATGAAGCTGACCGCATCGGGATAGAAAGCGGGGTGACGACGGTGGTGGATGCGGGCAGCACCGGAGCCGACAATATTGATGACTTCTTTCAGCAGGTTCGCAGTGCCAGCACCAGGGTCTATGCACTGCTCAATATTGCCCGCAGCGGTATTCTTACCCAGAACGAACTGGCTGATATGGCAAACCTCGACGAGCAGGCGGTGAAAGCCGCATTGCAGCGGCATCAGGGGTTTATTCTTGGCCTCAAGGCCCGTATCAGCAGCAGCGTGGTAGAGCAAAATGGTATTAAACCGTTGCAGCGCGCCAAAGTCATACAGCGGAATAACGGCCAACTGCCGCTGATGGTTCATATCGGTAACGATCCGCCGCATCTTGATGAGATCGCCGATCAACTGACCGCTGGCGATATTATCACTCACTGTTATAACGGCAAACCGAACCGCATTCTGTCTCCTTCCGGTACTTTGCGCGCATCGGTCACCCGCGCGTTGCAGCGTGGCGTGCGGCTGGACGTGGGCCACGGGAGCGCCAGCTTCAGTTTTGAGGTGGCGCGGGCGGCCATTGCTCAGGGGATTTTGCCGCATACCATCAGTTCAGATATTTATTGTCGCAATCGTATTCATGGCCCGGTACATAGCCTGGCACACGTTATGTCGAAGTTCTTACATATTGGTATGACCCTACAGCAGGTGATCGACTGTGTGACCGTGCACGCCGCGTGCGGGCTGCGCCTGGCAGATATTGGCCGTCTCGAGCCGGGTTATGTCGCCGATTTGACGATTTTTGACCTGCATCAGGCCGATTGCCTGTTCGGTGATTCTGACGGGCAGGCGCTGCCCGGTGCAATACAGCTGGTGCCGCTGGTCGCCGTGGTCGGCGGGCAGGGATTTATGACCGATGAAGGGAAAAAACGTAATGACCTCTGTTTATGACAAATATGGCTTGAAGCAGGTGATCAATGCCTCCGGGCGCATGACGATCCTCGGTGTCTCTACCCCGAGTGCGGATGTGGTGGAAACGGTGAAATTTGGCCTGAATCACTATTTTGAAATCAACGACTTGGTCAATAAAAGCGGTGCTTACATCGCCGGGTTACTCGGCTGTGAAGCGGCGCTGGTGGTTTCCTGTGCATCGGCCGGTCTCGCCCAGTCGGTGGCCGCACTGATTATTAAGGATAATGTCTGGCTGCTGGATAATCTCCATGCTGCCCCGTTGACCGTTGCTCATGACATCGTGTTGCCGAAAGGTCACAACGTAAACTATGGCGCGCCGGTTGGCACGATGGTGGCGTTGGGCGGAGGGCGGCTGGTGGAAGCGGGTTATGCCAACGAATGCTCAGCGGAGCAGCTTTCAGCGGCGATCACCGGGCAAACTGCCGCGATCCTGTATATTAAATCGCACCACTGCGTGCAAAAAAGCCATCTTAGCGTTGAAGAAGCGGCAGCCGTCGCGCGCCAGCACGGCGTTCCACTGATCGTTGATGCTGCTGCTGAAGAAGATTTACAGGCTTACTCTAACGCCGGTGCCGATCTGGTTGTCTACAGCGGAGCCAAAGCGATTGAAGGGCCGACCAGCGGGTTGGTTGTCGGCAAAACGCAGTATGTCGAATGGGTGAAAAGGCAATCGCAGGGCATTGGCCGGGCGATGAAGGTTGGCAAAGAGGGCATCCTCGGTCTGACCCTGGCGATTGAAAACTATCTGCTGCGTGCCAGGGTGACTGGCAGGCAGATGGTGGAAAAAATGACGCCGTTTATCGCTCATCTTAACCAACTGCCGGGTGTTGAGGCGCGCGTGGTGTGGGATGCAGCCGGACGGGACATTGCGCGGGCGGAAATCCATTTCGACGAGGCGAAGCTGGGCCGCACCGCCGGTGAGATTGTCCAGTCACTGAAAACCGGTGATATCGCTATCTATTTCCGAGGCTACAAGGCCAATGAAGGGATTGTTGAAGTCGACGTACGCAGCGTGACTGTTGATCAGCTGCACACCGTTTTTTCTTGTATTCGCGCCCTTATTGCCGGGGATCAACGCCCATGACGCTAACACCTCATTTCTATCGTGGCAGGGTATGTCTCAACGTACTGGCCGGTTCAAAACAGAATGCGCGTGATATCTGGGAGGCGGCCGAAGGCCATGTGCTTGTCGGCGTATTATCGAAAGATTATGACGACGTGGACAGTGCGGTGAGCGATATGCGCGAATATGCGGCATTAATCGATAATGCGTTGTCGGTGGGTCTTGGTGCTGGCGATCCGAATCAGTCAACAATGGTTAGTGCAATCGCCGCCCGTATCCAGCCGCAACACGTTAACCAGGTGTTTACCGGCGTGGCGGCCTCGCGCACGCTGCTTGGGCAGTCACAGACTGTGGTCAATGGGTTGATCTCACCCACGGGGCGACCCGGCATGGTAAAAATCTCTACCGGCCCGCTCAGTGGCAGGGAGGCAGACGGCGTGGTTCCGGTGGCAACGGCGGTGGCGCTGTTGAAGGATATGGGCGGCAGTTCGGTGAAATACTTCCCGATGAATGGCCTGCATACCATTGATGAGTTTAAGGCGGTGGCTGCCGCCTGCGCCGCACAGGATTTCTGGCTGGAGCCGACCGGGGGGATCGATGTAAATAACTTTGCAGCGATCCTGCAGTTCGCACTGGATGCCGGCGTCAGTAAGATAATCCCGCATATCTACAGCTCGATAATGGATAAATCCACGGGTCTGACGCGACCTGAAGACGTGGCAAGGCTGCTGGCGATAACCAAGAAGCTGGTGGATTGATATGAATCCGGCCCTAGTTATTACCGGGGCTATTTTTTCATCACGAAAAAAATGAGGCTGGAGGAATGTATCCGTTCCCCAGAGCCGCCAACGGGAAAAGGGGTAACTCGTGAGATTCCCTAACCAACGACTGGGCCAACTGTTTGCTATCTTGCAAAATGAAACGCTGCCGCAGGACGAGCTGGCGCGGCGTCTTGACGTTTCTACGCGCACGGTGCGCACCGATATTAACGTGCTTAATGAGTTGCTACAGGATTATGCAGCCTGCTTTGTACTCAGCCGTGGCGCGGGCTACCGTTTGAAGATTGCTAACGCGGAGCGCTATCAGCAGCTCTTACAACAGTCATCTTCTCCTCTGCGCGTCCCGCGCACCTCCGCTGAACGCATAAACTATCTGTTAACCCGCTTCCTCACCTCGGCTTTTTCACTCAAGCTGGAAGATCTGGCCGACGAATGGTTTGTCAGCCGCACCACGCTGCAAAGTGATATGGCCGAGGTCAGGGATCGGCTGGCGCGTTATCAGCTGATCATTGAATCCAGGCCGCGCTATGGCATGAAGCTGTTCGGCAGCGAGATGGCAATACGCACCTGCCTGACCGACCTGTTTTATCAGATAGCCACTGAAGATAGCGACAGCCCGTTGCTCAAGGTGGAGGGACTATACAGCGGCATCCTCGATCGGCTGCAACCGCTGCTACAACAGAGCCTGTCACGCTTTAATATTCGTCTGGCAGATGACGGCGAATTTTATCTGCGTCTCTATTGTGCGGTAGCGGTGCGACGCATCAGTGAAGGGTATCCACTGACGGATTTTAGCGCCGAGGACGTGGACGATGAGGTGCGCGCTGCGGCCTGTTATATGATCAATCAGCTGCGTTCTGTCGTTTGTAAGGCGATCTCGCCGGCCGAGGAAGCGTATTTGCGGGTTAACATCGCGGCGCGCCGGGTTGAGGCGCTGGCAGTCAGCGCAATCGGTGCGGATGATGGTGACTCGCTGGTGAGGTATATTCTCTGTTACATCTGCACCCATTATAACTTCAATCTGCAAAACGACCCGCAGCTGCATGCCGACCTGTTGATGCATATCAAAACGATGATCACTCGCGTGCGCTATCAGATCCACATTCCCAACCCTCTGTTGAGCAATATCAAACAGCATTATCCTCTGGCATGGGATGTAACGCTGGCGGCGGTATCCAACTGGAGCAAATATACGCCCTGGGTCATCAGCGAGAATGAAATGGGTTTTCTGGTACTGCATATCGGCGTCGGGCTGGAGCGTCATTACAATGTGGGCTATCAGCGTCATCCACAGATCCTGCTGGTGTGTGATACCGGTAATTCTACCGTGCGTATGATCCAGGCCATGCTGTGGCGCAGATACCCGCAGGCTGTCGTGAAAAGGATTATCTCGCTGCGTGAATATGAGTTGCAGGGGATCGTCGAAGAGGATTTTGTTATCTCCACCGTACGCCTTAGCGATAAGGATAAGCCGGTGGTCGTGATGTCACCGTTTCCCACCGAGTACCAGCTGGAGCAGCTCGGGAAACTGGTGCTGTTGGATCGCACCCGACCTTACATGCTGGAGAAATTCTTCGATGCCAGCCACTTTATGATCCTCGACAGGCCGGCGGATCGTTCAGCACTGTTCCGCCAGCTATGCGATCGGCTTGAGCAGGAAGGAATGGTGGATAAAACCTTTTACTCATCTGTTGAAGAGCGCGAAGCCATCGTCACCACGATGCTGGGCGAAGGTATTGCCCTGCCGCACTCC
This sequence comes from Erwinia piriflorinigrans CFBP 5888, assembly GCF_001050515.1. Taxonomy (GTDB): domain Bacteria; phylum Pseudomonadota; class Gammaproteobacteria; order Enterobacterales; family Enterobacteriaceae; genus Erwinia; species Erwinia piriflorinigrans. The sequence continues at coordinate 146,013 of NZ_CAHS01000021.1, read as the reverse complement.
CTCGGACTGCTGGCGAAAAAAACCTGTGTCTATACCGTGCTGGCGCCACAGGGGATGGCATGGGGAGATGAAACGGCATATGTGATTTTCCTGCTGGCGATCGGCAAGACGGAGTACGAGGAAGCGATAGCGATATACGATCTGTTTGTAACTTTTTTGCGCGAACGGGCAGGGGTGAGGTTGAGAGACAGTAAGGATTTTGCCGGTTTTAAAGCGGTAGCGATGGATTGTTTAAGCCGACAGCAAAGTGGAGCGAGCCGCGCAGAGTGAAAGGGCGATCGGCGACCGCCCTGTTAATGGTTATTTAAGAATAGTAAATGCGGTGGTGACGTGCTTCACGTCGTTCACCCGGCTGGCGATATCCGCTGCCGCTTTGGCTTCTTCATCGGTGACCAGACCAAGCAGGAACACTTCGCCATTTTCGGTGGTCACCTTCACGCTTGAAGATTTCACCCGATCGCTACCCAGCAGCTGCGAACGCACTTTGGTGGTTATCCAGGTGTCGGACGAGGCGGTGCCAAAGCTCACCTTATTGCCGGTACGGATCTCGTTATACACCTCGGTGGCCCCGTCAACGCCAACAGCAATCTGTTTTGCGCGTAACGCCAGCTCATTATCCGGTGCCTGGCCGGTCAGCAGCACCTTGCCCTGATAGGCGGTGGCGACGATATGGGCGGTTTGCTTAATCTGTTCATCTTTAGACAGGGCGTTAGTGACGCGCAACTCTAAAGTGCCGTCATCAACTTGGGTGCCGACGGTACGTGGGTCGGTGGCGGTTTTAGTGGCCACCGCCGCGCTGCCGACCACTGCGGCCACACAGCCCTGTAGCATCAACGCGGTAAGAATCACTGCACATGCAGATAGTGCCTTCATACTGAACTCCTTCAAAGTTCCTGGTGGGGAAACAACGTGTTGTCTATTAAATCGCATAAACAGTTCACGGTTAACATATGCATTTCCTGAATTCTCGCGCTTCGATGCGAAGGAATACGGATTTCGACATCATGCGGCCCCAGTAGACCGGCGAGTTCTCCACCATCGTGGCCGGTCAGCGCGACAATCGTCATATCACGTGTGACCGCTGCCTCTACGGCTTTGACAATATCACGGCTGTTGCCGCGTGTTGAAATCGCCAGAAGGATATCGCCGGTATGGCCCAAAGCCCGTACCTGCTTGGCATAGATCTCTTCATGTAGGCGATCGTTACCAATTGCCGTTAGCAGTACGTTATCAGCGCTGAGGGCGATGGCCGGCAGGCTGGGGCGCTCCGTTTCAAAGCGGTTAATCATACTGGCGGCAAAATGCTGGGCATTGGCGCTGGAGGTGCCGTTGCCGCAGCAGAGAATTTTATTGCCATTAAGCAGCGACTGAACCACGGTCATCGCTGCACGAGAAATTGCGTCCGGCAGGGCCTCTGCCGCTGCGATCTGCGTCTGAATACTTTCGGTAAAGCAAACTTTTATTCTTTCCAGCACGTCATTCACCTGGTTGTTTTGCGCGGCGACTTAATCCGCTGTAAACGCATTGGGCAGCCATTCCACCTGTTCGCCGGTTATCGCTACCACATCAAAACGACAGTCGGTGGTATCGAAACTCTGCCTGCGGCTATGCAGCCACATGGCTGCCGCCTGTAACAGCTTCAGCTGTTTACTACGGGTTACGCTGATAGCGGCACCACCAAAAAGGGCATTGCGGCGATAGCGTACTTCGACGAAAACCCACACCTGTTTGTCCCGCATGATGAGGTCGATCTCACCAATGCGGTAGCGCACGTTGGCGGCGACAAAATGCAACCCTGAAGTTTCCAGCAGGCGGCGAGCCTGATTTTCACGGTTCGCCCCTTGCTGCTGTCGGCTCAGGTGCCCGAAACGATCTGTCCTTGATGATACTGGCTCCATACCAACTTCCTGTTAATGGCACAGTCCTGATTAGCGCTTAAATTACCGGTGTCACCCTTAACCTGGAAGCCCGGCTGATTACGCATCTCATTGAAATGGTTAGCCAGCGTCCAGGCATCAATGCCCATGGCGTAAAGGCGAACCAGTGAATAATCATTGTTAAAGGCTTTGGCAGCCTGCTGCATCAGCGCCGGGTTAGCACCGGATAACAGCGGTGCATCGCTAAACTGTAAGCCCTCCAGCTCCAGACGATAGTCCGGGCCTGCACCGGCCTGGTAGCTGCGTGAGCTGGCGTACAGGCCCACATTATCACGGCTGCTGATGCGCATAGCGATCATCGGCTTAATCAGGATCATTTCGTCCTGAGTCGCAACAATATACACCGAATCGACATGGCCGTTGCTGCTGGCTGCACCGATTTGAGCATCGGTTGACGGTGATGGGATAGTCAGACCCGCAATCGTTACGCCTGCTTGCTGCTGCGGCTGCACGTCCACCGGTGTGCCGCTCAGACGAATACCCGCGCCGCTGTTAATCCCCTGTTTCAGCTCGGCGGCAGAACCAAACTGCTGTTGTAGCACCGTCGCGCCGCCGAGCTTTTGCCATTCAGCGGCAAAGGCCTTGTTGACGCGATCGCCGAGTGAGGTACGGGGCACCAGCAGCAGCGGGGCACGTTTTCCCTGTTCCCACATATGATGCGCAGCATCACGGGCTTCGTCTTCAGGAGAAAGCGCAAAATAGCAAATATTCGGACGGTTCTGGAGAGATTCCGGCTCATTCAGCGCCAGCACGTTAAGCGCCGTCTGGGTATTAACGATTTTATCGACATCGTTTTTCAGCAGCGGCCCCACCACCAGCGTAGCGCCATCATTTTGTGCCTGGGTCAACAGCTGCTCGACAGGCTGCGTGCTGGTGTCATAAACCTGAACCTGCGTACTGCTCGACGGCGCGGCGGTTGTTATGCTGTTAGCCGGGGCGGGTTCTTCTGCGGCTTTATCTGCCGTTGTTGCCGAAGGGCTGATGGCGACGGCTGCATCGCTGGGGACCACCCCAGGAACCGCCGGTGAGGGGGCTGCGGTACTCTGAGCCAGCACGCCGTTCTTCGCGTCGTTGAAACCTTTCTGGATAGCATTGGCAAACACCTGAGCCTGTCCGCTTAACGGCAGCAGCAGCGCGATTTTCCCCATCGAGGCGGGATGTAAGTTCTGCGTCTGGGTCAAGGGGCTGGGCAGCATTTTTGCCGCTGGATTATACGGATAGCGCGTTTGCCAGTCCTGGATAGCCGATTTCAACATATCCGGGGAGGTGGCGTTGTTTTTATATACGCCGAGCAGGTCTAACCAACCTTGCAGCACGTTTTCATTGGCGTTAATCGTCAGCGTGCTGATTTGTTGCTGAGGGATCTGCAGTAGCGCCTGCCAGGTGTTATCGATATTTTTTTGCTTATCCGCTGGCTGCGTTTGCAGTGGTTCCAGGGCTATCCAGGCGCGTACTACGTCAAGTGACGGTTGGCCCTGACCGGCAGCGATCTGTAGCTGGTAGTAACGAACCTGCTGATCCTGAGAAAGCGCGCTGCTATCCACCTGTTTCAGCCGATCGGCGGCACCCGGTAAATTTTGCTGGGCAACATTGAGCTGGGCCAGCAGCAGCAGCTGTTCCTGATGCTGGGTGGCGTTCAGATTCGCGCCCAGCTGCGTAAGGGCATCGTTGGCTTGAGGAGCCTTACCTTCGTTTAACAGCGCTCTGATTGCGAGTAATTGCCAGTCAACCTTGTTATCATCTGAGCTTTGCTGTACCTGCTGCAGATAATAATCAGAAGTGCCGTTGGCCGCGCCTTGCACATTCGCTTGAGGCGTTTGCGGGGCCTGACCAGTACAACCGGCAAAAATCAGGGCGGCCAGCAGAAGCGGCACGGTGCGTACCGCTTTGCGGTGAACTACTTTCGAAGGAAGCATACTGTATCCAGTGATGTTTTTTTCAAGATGCTCAATATTAAATCGGCTATGCGGATCAAACAATGAAACAACACGATCGGGCAGATATTTCTGCCAGCACGCTCTATATCGTTCCCACACCGATTGGCAACCTGGGCGATATCACCCAGCGGGCACTGACGGTGCTTGCGAGCGTCGATCTGATCGCTGCGGAAGATACACGTCATACCGGGCTGTTGCTACAACATTTCGCCATCAATGCGCGTCTGTTCGCATTACACGACCATAATGAGCAGCAGAAAGCCGAAGTCCTACTGACGCGCTTGCGCGAGGGGCAAAGCATCGCCTTGGTGTCCGATGCCGGTACGCCGCTGATTAACGATCCGGGCTACCATCTGGTGCGCCTGTGCCGGGAGGCAGGCATTCGCGTGGTGCCGCTACCCGGTGCCTGTGCGGCAATTACCGCATTAAGCGCTGCCGGATTGCCGTCTGACCGTTTCTGCTATGAAGGATTTCTACCGGCCAAAAGTAAAGGCCGCTGCGATACCCTGAAAGCGCTTGAGCAGGAGCCTCGCACGCTTATTTTCTACGAATCCACCCATCGTCTGCTCGATAGCTTACAGGATATGGTCAAGGTGCTGGGGCCGGAGCGCTACGTGGTACTGGCGCGAGAAATAACCAAAACCTGGGAATCCATTTTTGGTGCGCCTGTCGGCGAACTGCTGGCCTGGGTGCAGGAAGATGAGAATCGCCGTAAGGGTGAAATGGTACTGATGGTGGAAGGCTACCACGCAGAAGAACAGGCTCTGCCGCCTGAAGCGCTGCGCACCCTGGCCCTGCTGCAAAGTGAGCTACCGCTGAAAAAAGCGGCTCAGCTGACTGCCGAAATTCACGGCGTGAAGAAAAATGCCTTATATAAGTACGCACTTGAGCATCAGGGCGAGTGACAAGCAGGTGAAAACCCTATACACTTCGCGCCGAAGCTGACCAGACAGTCGCCGCTTTGTTGCCGTCCTCCTTCGGGGGAGACAGACAAAGGGGAGGAAAGTCCGGGCTCCATAGGGCAGGGTGCCAGGTAACGCCTGGGGGGCGCAAGCCCACGACCAGTGCAACAGAGAGCAAACCGCCGATGGCCTACGCAAGTGGGATCAGGTAAGGGTGAAAGGGTGCGGTAAGAGCGCACCGCGCGGCTGGCAACAGTTCGTGGCACGGTAAACTCCACCCGGAGCAAGGCCAAATAGGGGTTCACCAGGTACGGCCCGTACTGAACCCGGGTAGGCTGCTTGAGCCAGTGAGCGATTGCTGGCCTAGATGAATGACTGTCCACGACAGAACCCGGCTTACCGGTCAGCTTCACACCATTCAAAACAAAACCCCGCTTCGGCGGGGTTTTGTTTTTTGCAGGCAGAACAAACAGAGGAATGACTGTCCACGACACTTTCCATGAAGAGAAGGCGGCTTACCGGTCAGCTTCACACCATTCAAAACAAAACCCCGCTTTGGCGGGGTTTTGTTTTTTGCAGGCAGAACGGCAAGATGAATGACTGTCCACGACGCTTTCCATAAAGAGAAGGCGGCGGCTCGCTAATCGAGCGGAACCCGTCTGGTGACAACCGCTTGTGCAGAGCCGATTATTTGCCAATCGCCACGAGCGACTCAAACCACTTCGGATCGCTTTCCAGTGCATCATTAAGTTCATCCCAAGTGATGTTTTTCGCGGTAATCCCTTTTTTTATCTTTGTATTGATGATTTTTTTTAACGCATCAACGTTTTCTTGCTTTTTGGAAAAACCATTGCGATAGAGCCAATCTTCTAATTCATAAGATTGTTCGTCGCTGGTGTTTACAAACACATTATCTGCCTTAGGCATATCAGTTTCCCTTCTGTTTTCTCAGCGCAAAATTGTGCTGCCGTGCTCTTAATATCGATTTTTTTATAACCCATATCAACCCTTTTTATTCCTTTTTACGTGGTTTAGAAGGGGTGGGAGCGCCGGTAGTGGCATCGGCAGGGCATCTTAATTCATGATTTTAAAATAAAATATCTCTAATGTTTTAAGGTTGCCACACTGCGGCCGCAAGGGAAATAGGGCGTCACACCGGCAGATCAATCACCAATACGCGCAGCGGCGATGTTGCCACCAGGGTGATATTCGGCTCATCACGCAGAAACGCGCCATCGCCGCAGCTAAGGATAGTCTGCTGTTGCGACAGCGGGATAACCGTCAGAGCGCCATGAATGGATTGCAGGTAAGCACGCGGTCCGTTTAGCGGCAGACGGTATTCCTCACCCGGTTGCAAAATCACCTGATGTATCCACACCTGCTGGCGAAGTTGCAGGCTGTCGTCACTGCCATCAGGCGAGGCAATCAGGCGGTAGCGCTGGCAATCGGCTAACTTCAGCCGTTGTACCCGCGCATTTTCCTGATGCGGGCAGGCATCCAGCCAGAGCTGCATGCGTGTCAGGCTGTGCTCTTTGCTGATGTTATGCTCGGAATAGCTGACGCCGGGTTGCGTAGCCAGCAATAAGACTTCACCAGCCTGCGCCTGCACGTGGTGGCCTTCGCTGTCGCGATACTCTGCCGTGCCCTGTAAAATCAGGTTGAGCACGTCGACCTTCGGGTAAGTTCGCGGCTGCAAAGCGCCGCCAGGTGCCAGGACTTCCTGATTCAGTACGCGTAATGACGCATAACCCAGGAGTTCGGGATCAAAATAGTGGCCGAAGGAGAAGGTATAGCGCCCCTGTAGCCAGCCGTAGTCCGCTTTGCCACACTGCTGAGCGGTTCGACAGTCAATCATGCGTTTCTCCTTACGGGGCGGCGGTGCCAGCCGTTTAGTATTCTGACATGGTAAGTTTCTGGACGCCGGATTGTTAGCCAGTTAATCTGCTGGCTATATTCAAATTTCCTGACAGAGAATGACTATGGCTAAAGATCGTGCTCTGACGCTGGAAGCGCTGCGCGTTATGGATGCTATCGATCGTCGCGGCAGCTTCGCGGCGGCGGCAGATGAACTCGGCAGAGTACCTTCCGCGCTCAGTTATACCATGCAAAAACTGGAGGAGGAGCTGGATGTGGTGCTATTCGACCGCTCCGGTCACCGCACAAAATTTACTAACGTTGGACGCATGCTGCTTGAGCGCGGCCGCGTCCTGCTGGAAGCGGCAGATAAGCTCACCACCGACGCCGAAGCGCTGGCACGCGGTTGGGAAACCCATCTCACCATCGCCACTGAAGCGCTGGTCTCCACCGAAAGGCTCTATCCACTGGTAGAAAAATTGGCCGTTAAGGCGAATACCCAACTCTCACTGGTGAAAGAGGTACTGGCCGGTGCGTGGGAGAGACTGGAGCAGGGGCGTGCGGATATTGTTATCGCCCCGGATATGCACTTCCGTGCCTCGTCGGAGATCAATACCCGTAAACTTTTTACCCAGATGAGCGTCTATGTCGCCAGCCCGGATCACCCCATTCATCAGGAACCGGAACCGCTGTCGGAAACGACACGCGTGAAATATCGTGGCATCGCCGTCGCGGATACCGCGCGCGAGCGACCGGTATTAACGGTGACGCTCCTCGACAAGCAGCAACGTCTGACGGTCAGCACAATCGAAGATAAGCACCGTGCCTTGTTGGCGGGGTTAGGCGTCGGAACCATGCCCTATACGATGGTTGAGAAAGACGTTGCCGAGGGGCGCTTACGTGTAGTCAGCCCGGAATATAAGCTTGAGGTTGATATTATTATGGCGTGGCGGCGCGACAGCATGGGAGAGGCTAAGGCCTGGTGCCTGCGAGAGATCCCTAAACTGCTGGCCCGACGCCAGAATTAATCCATAGCAGTGCTAAAGACTACGGAAGAGGATTTCCAGCGGCCTGGTGAGTCGTTCCGGGGTTCGAGAAGGTTGAGAATGTCTGATAGTAGTAATGGCCGACAAACGCGATATAGCACAACATCACGGCGGCGAGACAAACGGTAATGGTTTTGATCATGGCTTTACTCCCCGGAAGGTTATTCGTATTGGCTATCTACGTCAGTAAAGATACGTAGATGCGAAGGGTGGGAGTTTGTGCCAGATCAAAAAAGGGTGAAGAGAAACCGGGGCGCGTAAAAAATAGCCCCGGATGCTAAAAGATGTCCCTCTTCAGAGAGGATCGGAGGATTGGGCAAAGCGCCTGTCGCGCCCGTGAGGTTCATCCCAGTGGCAGGCCGGGCCGAGTGAAATGACCCCGCTGGGGTTAATGGTTTTATGGCTGCAATAGTAGTGATGGCGGATATGGTCGATATTCACCGTCGTGGCCAGCTCTGCGGTTTGATAAAGGTCGCGCAGATAAGCGTTCAGATTGAGATAATCGCTGATGCGATGGCGATCGCACTTGAAGTGAGTGACGTACACCGGATCGAACCGCACCAGCGTTGTCCACAGACGGATATCCGCTTCGCTAAGTCGGTCACCTGTCAGATAGCGCTGCTGTCCCAGCAGGGCTTCCAGCCGTTCAAGCGAGGTAAATAACGCGGTTACCGCCTCGTCATATGCGCCCTGGCTGGTGGCGAAGCCCGATTTATAGACCCCGTTATTCACACTGTCGTAGATCCAACCGTTTAGCTCATCAATCTCCGCCCGCAGCTCGGGCGGATAGTAATCCCCAGCGCGAGCGCCCACGCCGTCGAAGGCGCTGTTAAACATGCGGATGATATCGGCAGATTCATTACTGACAATGGTGTGCTGCTGCTTATCCCACAGTACCGGGACGGTAACTCGGCCGGTATAGTGCGGGTCTGCGTGCAGATAGAGTTGGTAAAGATATTCGTTCTGATACAGGCTGTCGCCGGTGGCAGCAGGGAAATCTTCAGCAAAGGTCCAGCCGTTTTCCAGCATCAGCGGATGAACAACCGATACGCTTATCAGGTTCTCCAGCCCTTTCAGCTGGCGCATGATCAACGTACGGTGCGCCCACGGGCAGGCCAGGGAAACATATAAATGATAACGCCCGGCCTCGGCACGAAATCCCGCCTTGCCGCTTGGCCCCGCCTCACCATCGGCGGTAACCCAGTGACGAAAGGCTGATTGCGTACGCTTAAAACGCCCACCCGTCGAGTCGGTGTCATACCAGTTGTCATGCCAGACGCCGTCAATCAGTTGTCCCATCATTCCTCCAAAATATGTAGCATATTTTAAACTGCGGATGTTTTAGCCGTGCCTGTTATCGGTCTTTGCTGGCTGGTGACTGACCGAAAGCGGTTCTTCTCCACGCCTCTACCCGGTACAAATAGTAAAAAGGGCGAGGATTTAATCATCCTCGCCCTGATGCGGTCAGGGTAGCGGACTTACCCTTTTTTACCCAGCAGACGGTCGATACTGAACGCGCCAGCACCAGTAATGGCGAGAAGCAGGAAGCCACCGGCAATCGACAGGTTCTTCATGAACATCAGCGAGTTAACGCCCTGCGCGAAGTCGGTATGGAAGATAAATGCCGTCAGCAGCGTGAATGCTGCGATGAACAATGCGGTAAAGCGCGTCAGGAAGCCGAACAGGATGGCCAGACCGCCGCCGAACTCCAGTAAAATGGTCAGCGGCAGGAAGAAGCCCGGCACGCCCATCGCGGCCATATATTGCTGTGTGCCGGCGTAATCGCTGATTTTCCCCCAGCCTGCGTAGATGAACAGAATTGGCATCAGGATACGTGCTGCTAATAAACCGAAATCTTCTAATTTTTTCATGATAATCCCCAAACAAGATATGGATGGTCATGCGGATGGCACAACCGAACCCGGACACGACCTGAAGCAGATTAAGCACACAGCGCCGTTGGTTGTTGAAGATAATAGTTTGCTTATAAAAACATTGTTAGCGAGATAATCTGTCAATGTTGTTCAATAAAATTGCAGGGGATGCAGCCGCACGGGGAGCGCGGCTGAAAAGGGAAGCATTAACGACGCGGCAGGTAATTGCGTACCATGCGCCAGGTGCTCCATGCACCAAACCCTCGCCTGGCCCAGCGTGTGATAAAGCGGGGATTGCGCATTGACCAGATAGCCATTACTCCGCCGCCCAGCGCCAGCCAGCGTTTGGCGCTCAGCAGCGCCATCCAGCCGTTATCGTAGCGTGCCGTACTGTCCAGCCAGGCATTACGCCCGGCGCTCAGATCCAACCGCTGTTGCTGAATTTGTCGCAGCAGTTCAGCTTTACGCGCTTCACGCTTACGGCTCATTAGTCACCCTCCAGCAGCTTACGATCTTCCGACAGCTCCTTACGGGTGGCGCCTAACAGAGTCGAACGCCGCGATTTTGCCAGCGTCCACAGACCTAGGATCAGAGCCAGTGCGAAAAGTACCCCGGTAGTAATGGCAACCGCCATCAGACGGTACTGAACATCTACAGCCCAGATAATCAGCACCATCAGGCTCATTAGACCGAAGGCGGTAAACAGCATGGTCAGACCTACCATCAGCAGCATCTGAAGCAGGTTAGCTTTTTCCGCTTCCAGCTCAACGACTACTAGTCGGACACGGGTTTCCACCATACCGACCAGCGTTGTAATGATGCGCTGCCCGATGTTAATGACCCCTTTGCCGGGGCCGTGGCTTTGCGGTTGATCGGCCATGTTAGCGACGCGTCAGCAGCACGCCCAACACCACTCCAACAGCCGTACCGACACCGACGCTGGTCCAGGGATTGTCACGCACGTAAACGTCAGCGCGGCCGGCCGCTTCACGAGTGGTCTGCGCGATGCGTTCACCCGAGTCGCCCAGACGAGCGCGAGTGTCGTTCAGTGCGCTCTGCGCTTTGCTGCGCAGCTTTTCCAGCTCAGATTTGGATTTCTCGCTGGATGAACTCAGCACTTCTTCCAGAGTATCCGCAAGGCTTTTCAGCTCAGCGCGCAGGTTTTCTGACGTGATATCTTTAGACATTGAAAACTCCTCAAATTTTATTTTAGTGATGTCGGGCAGAGACCTTAATATGGCGCAGCCTGTACTTCCTTCAGCTCGTTTCGGGCTTCATCGAGTTTCTTTTCGCGTTTCTTGATTTTATTGCCGTTGCCGCCTTTCGCTTTTTCCTGCTGCAACTCACGTTCTCGTTCAGACACTTTTTTCTCGTGCTGACTGATTTTTTCCTGATGAGATTTTCTCAGAAAATCATCGTTACAGTTAGCACGGATCTCGTTCAAAGCCTGCTGTAAACCAATGACACGATGCTTGTTATCATGCTTTTTGGCTATATCAATTTCATGTTGTACGTTCTGCTCTTTCTGCTGACAAAGCGTGCCAGCGTGAGCCAATGTACCCAGAGAAAGCAGGCTTGCGCCGAAAATAACGTGTGATAATTTCATCGAAATCATGACCTTCCTTTGCGTGATATCAGTGGATAATGATATCTGATTCCTCATACCGGGTTTCACCATTTATGCACAACAAAGCATAGACAGAAAATGCAGAAAGCTCAAAACAGGGAGTGATTTTTAGCAACAACCCCGCCGAACAGGGGAGGGGCGGAGCGTTAGCCGATAGATTGTGCTCTCATACTGATGCGGTTTATCCAGCCAGTGGCCCCCTGGTTTTGATGATGTGCGATATCAAAACCATGCGGCAGCAGCTCTCGCAGGACTCTCTCTGCCGCGTGACTTTGCTCCAGAGACTCAAAGCGTATCACCAAAGCGTTTTGCTCTGGCGTGATGCTCTTGATGTGAATACCCTGTGCGCTTAATGTCTGGTAGACATAAAAACCGTCTGGCAAGGACGCTCCCTGACGAGATGCGCGGATTTGCAGCGCGCTCTCGTGGCGAAACAGGGCTGGCATCATGGCCAGCCCCAATAATGCGACGGCAGCCAGAGCCAGCCACAGAGTGAGACGCCGCTGTGGAGCACGCTTTTTCATAAAAGCCGTTATCATGAGTTTTCTTTCTTATTGTCGGACTGCCTTTTGCGCCACAACACATACAGTGAACCAAACAGCCCGAATACCAGAAGCACCAGCGGCAATAGCATCAGACAGAACATCAGCTGGTCTTCATATTGGCGGAAAATGGGCGTTTTACCCAGCGCGAAGCCGATGACGGTCAGAATCAGCACCCATAGAAAGGCGCTCGCCCAATTGAAAAACTGAAAACGCGCATTGCTCAGCCCGGAAAGCCCGGCGATAGTCGGCAGTAGCGTGCGGACAAAGGCGATAAAACGGCCCACCAGCAGCGCAGAAAGGCCGTGGCGGTGAAACATCTGATGAGCCCGCTGATGATAATGTTCAGGCAGGTGTGACAACCATTTTTGCACCGTGGCCGTATTCCCCAGCCATCTTCCCTGAATATAACTGACCCAACATCCGAGGCTGGCGGCAGTCGTCAGGATAAATAAGGTCAGGGTAAAGTTCATCGTGCCTTTAGCAATCAGCACGCCGACCAGAATCAGCAAACTGTCGCCCGGCAGAAAAGCGGCGGGCAGCAGACCATTTTCCAGGAACAAAATCATAAATAAAACGAAGTAGATCGCCCATACCAGCGAGGGATCTGCGAGGGCAGCATAATCTTGTTGCCACAGGGCTTGCATAAGAGATTTAAAAATATCCATTAGTCGTCCTGAACATCATCATTGACCCGTTTAATGGCAATTTACACACTTAATTGATCGTCTTATCGGTGCAATTTACAAGTTTTAGGGTGGATAAAATGTAGGGTGCGTAAAAAGCACATCTTTTTTTTTCACGCCAAATGGGTAAAAAAAGCATGCTAACTGTAACAAAATAATGCGCAGCCAGACAGCAGGAAACACATCAGCCACGATGTTTTACCGTTGAAAAAGGCTGTCTGAAAGGAGTTTTACATAGGCTGACACAATTAGGCCTATTTTGACCACACCGCAGTATCACACAGAGTGAAGATAGCTTATTTTAGCCATTTTTTTAGGAATTGAGGATGAGATTGGTATTTTAAGTAAAAATATCCACTTTCACCGACGATTTCTTATCATGAATAGTGGCAATCAAACGTATTAGCGGGCGCTTTAATGCGGGAATAACGTCGACATGTCGTGGCGAAGTGCCACCCGGTTTATCAGCATGTCGACGGTTTGACAGGGACTTGCGCTGTGGTGAAGTGCCTCCCGTTAGCCGGGAAGCACGTTGACTCTCAAGGGTGTTTTGCGCGCGGGAAATTGAACAATCAGGCGTTCTGTTCCAGTTTACGATCTTCCGCCATACAGGCTGCGGCGGTAAACAAAATATCCGCTGAAGAGTTCAGCGCGGTCTCGGCTGAATCCTGCAATACGCCAATAATAAAGCCGACCGCGACCACCTGCATCGCTATTTCATTTGGGATACCGAACATGTTGCAGGCTACCGGGATCAGCAGCAGTGAACCGCCCGCAACGCCGGACGCACCACAGGCACAGACAGACGCCACCAGACTCAGCAGGATGGCAGTACCTGTGTCTATCTGGATGCCTAAAGTATGTACCGCCGCCAGCGTCAGCACGGTAATGGTAATCGACGCACCGGCCATACTGATATTGGCCCCGATCGGTATTGACACCGTATAGGTATCTTCATCCAGGCCCAGCCTTTTCGCCAGCGCCATATTCACCGGAATATTGGCAGCGGAGCTGCGGGTAAAGAAGGCAGTGACCCCGCTTTCACGCAGGCAGGTAAATACCAGCGGGTAGGGGTTGCGGCGGATCTGCCACCATACCAGCAGCGGGTTAAATACCAGCGCCATCAGCAGCATGCAGCCGAGCAGCAGGCCGAGCAGGCTGGCATATTGCCATAACGCATCAAAGCCGGTTGAGGCAAGAATGGAAGCGACCAGGCCAAAAATGCCGACAGGTGCGAAGCGGATAACAAGGCGCACCAGGCGCGTGATCGCATCGGAGGCGTCGTTAAGGAAGGTACGCGTACTTTCGCTGCTGTGGCGAAAAGCGAAGCCCAATCCCACTGCCCAGACCAGAATACCGATATAGTTGGCTTTCATTACCGCCTCAATCGGATTAGTGACCATGCTCATCAACAGGCCGCGCAGGACTTCGAGGATACCGGATGGGGGCACGATCTCGCTGCTGGCGTTTTGCAACGTCAGGTTCTGCGGCAGCAGATGGCTAGCGATCACCGCCACCACGGCGGCAAAAAAGGTGCTCAGCAGATAGAGCATGACAATCGGGCGAATATTGGTTTTTTGCCCCTGCTGATGATTGGCAATCGACGAGATAACCAGTACCAGTACCAGCAGTGGCGCGACCGCTTTCAGAGCGTTGACGAAGAGCTCACCCAGCAGGCCTACCGCCAGCGCATGACTCTTTGATAACCAGGCGAGAGCGATCCCGGCCACCAGCCCAACCATAATTTGTGTTACCAGGCTTCCTTGCATAAGGCGCTGTATCAGCCCACTTTTTTCTTTACTCATAATTTAAAAATCACTGTTGTTATCGATGTTCTGCTGCCAGTACATGTCGGCTGCATGAGATGTTTGCGCAGGGAAGTATAAGGAAATGCGTTGACAGGGAAAGGGAAAATTGCGTGACGTGACAAAAGGAGCGGCAGAAAACACCTCATCGCAGGGTAATGCCACGGATCCGTCAGTACACAGGGGGCGGGCCTGTATTTCGCCCGCCCGTGCTGCTGTTGATATGAAACCGCAGTGATTAACGCGTCGTATTGGCCTGGGCTTGCCTGCGATCGTGGCGGTAGTTGACCCAAGCGTTGATGAGAAGCGTCAACGCCAGAATACCGCCGACGATGCCGAGTGATATCGCGATCGGAATATGGAAGAAATCGACAATCAGCATTTTCACCCCGATAAACACCAGAATCACCGACAGGCCGTATTTCAGCATTGAGAAGCGCTCAGCCACATTCGCTAACAGGAAGTACATGGCACGTAGACCAAGAATAGCGAACAGATTCGAGGTCAGCACGATAAACGGATCGGTCGTCACGGCGAAGATCGCCGGAATACTGTCGACCGCGAAGATCACATCGCTTAGCTCAACCATAATCAGCACCAGCAGCAGCGGGGTGGCGAACAGCAGGCCGTTCTGGCGCACAAAGAAATGCTCGCCTTCAATTTTATCGGTCATACGCATCCGGCCGCGTAGCCAGCGCACCAGCGGTTTATCGCCGATGGCGCTATCATCTTCTTTCGACAGCGCCATTTTGATCCCGGTAAACAACAGGAACGCGCCAAAAAGATATAATAACCAGCTGAACTGGGTAACCAGCCAGCTTCCGGCAAAGATCATGATGGTACGCAGCACAATTGCGCCCAGTACGCCGTAGATCAATACCCGGCGCTGCAAGGCTGCCGGCACGGCAAAATAACCGAACAGCATCAGCCAGACGAACACGTTATCGACCGCCAACGCTTTTTCGATGAGGTAACCGGTGAGGAAGGCGAGTGCCTGGGTATCGGCGACTTCGCGCCCGACGGTGCCGGTGAGATACCACCAGAAGGCGGCGTTAAATAACAGAGAGAGCGTCACCCATACCAGTGACCAGGCTGCTGCCTGTTTCATGCTCATGGTGTGCGCACCGCGACGCCCCTGTAACAGCAGGTCAATCGCTAGCATAATCACGACAACGACAGCGAAGCTGCCCCAGAGTAACGGTGTACCGACAGTATTCATAAAATATCCCGTGCGAAATAAAAATGGCTAACGTCGGAAGACGGTAGCCACTCTGTTATCGCTGCTATAAGCAAACCCCGCCTCCCGGCAAGGTCTCACTTACAACCTTTTATCGGTTGCCCAGTAACCGGACATCATGTGGATGTCGTATTGACGATTAACTGACGAAGAAGTTACTCCCCTTTGCTAACAGCAAAGATAGGACGCTACAGACTCAAGGTCAATATTGTTCAGTCATATTTGGACATATTTACAGATGATATGCCGTGTGGCGTCGTAATTTGATTTTTGCGCTATCCTCTCGCACGATAAAGTAAATCGTCCCGAGAGAATCCGATGAGCTTACACAGCAGGCACGCATTAAACTGGACCCGTATTTTGGTGGCTATCCCGGTTGGACTGGTGGCCTCGCTGGTGACGCTGGCCTTCCGTGAGGCGATAGCAGGGATTGATGGCCTGCTATTCAGTGGACAGACCGATATCACCCGGGCGATGTCGGTTTATCCCTGGTACTGCTGGCCGCTGATTGTGGGCTGCGGCGGCCTGATTGCGGGTTTCTTCCTGCGCTACGCTACCGCGATTGAGCAAAAGCAGACGTTGCGCAGCGATTATCTCGAAGTGATTAACGCCCGGCTGGATGCGGTGCCAACCCGCACTTCGCTGTTCCGTGGGCTGTCTTCCCTTGCCAGTATCAGCAGTGGGGCATCCATCGGCCGGGAAGGGCCGATGGTGCAGCTATCGGCGCTGAGCGGCAGTCTGATGGGGCGCTGGCTGTTTAAAAACCTGGCGCTGAAAAACAGTGACGTGGTGGCGATGGCCGCTGCCGCTGGCCTCTCTTCGGTTTATCATGCACCGCTGGCTTCCGCGATATTTGTTGCGGAGATTGCCTTTGGTATTTCAGCCATGCAGCGACTGATCCCGCTGATTATCTCTTCCGGCACGGCGGTACTGACCATGTGGTCGCTCGGGCATGGCTCGGCTATCTATTCGTTTTCGCACGGCCAGTTTGAACTGGCACCAGAAAGCATGGCACTGACTATCGCGATTGGTCTACTGGCAGGGTTGCTGGGCTGGGCGATGATCGCGATGATAAATCACAGTAAGCGCCTGTTTGCTCCCCTGCGCAGCCTGCCGTTGCGCTTAGGTCTTGGTGGCTTGCTGGTGGGCGGACTGGCTATCGGCAGCAGCCAGATCCTTGGTAACGGCTACGAGGTCATCGTGCGCATTATGGCAGGCGATTTCCTGCTGCCGATGCTGTTAGCGTTACTGTTGCTAAAAATGTTGGCAACGGCGATTTCCGTTGGCTCCAGTACCGTCGGCGGATTATTTACCCCGGCGTTATTAATCGGCGCGTTGATGGGGAGCGCCGTGGCGCTGCTGGCTGCGAAAGCAGGGTTGCCGGTGGATAACGTTGCCGTGTTTGCAGCGATCGGCATGGGCGCACTGCTGGCTTCAGTCAGTCAGGCTCCGTTGATGGCTATGCTAATGGTGCTGGAGATGACGCTGAATAGCAGCCTGCTGTTTCCGGCGATGATCGCCAGCGTACTGGCCTCAATGGTGGTTTATCGCCTGCATTCCAGCAGCACTTATGCGGTGGTTGGCGACCATTTCAGCCGTTCGGATGCCAAGTTCGATTTTGATAACGGTGTCATTTCACAGTTTATTGTTGCCGGCGCGGCGCTGACGCCCCAGGATTCGGTGGGCAAAGCGCTGGCGGTCAGTTCGCTCAAACGCGAGCGCTTTGTTTACGTGACAAGCGACCAGGGGCAGTTTCTGGGTGCTGTATCCATTCACGATATCTCGCACAAGATACTGGATAAGGAGATCACCTTGACGTCCCCGGTTAGCTGCGTCATGGACTGCGATTTCCCCACTATTTATGCCCATCAGACGATCAGAGAAGGATGGGAGGCATTCGCACAGGTGACGCTGGAACGTCTGCCGGTGCTGAATAATGCCGAGGAAAAAAAGTATCTCGGTGCGCTCACCAAAACCAGCCTTATCCAGCAGGCGCGGGATTTTATCTGATGGCGTATTGATTACCCCGAAAGTGAAAGCGATGTCGGAGATCCCTGCCACGCCGTTCGTCGTATTGGGGCTGTTTAGCGTTGATGCTACTGCGCTTTTTCATTACCCGTGCTGGCTGCGAAAAAATTCGGGTTTCTTCTGCTCACTCAAACGAAAAGTCACGCATATTCAGCTTGCGAAAGGAGAGGTGTCCAGCTGTTGCTGAATTATTATCATTCGCATTATAAGAAAGTGAAGGACGCTAAATCTTAATTTCATCCATAAAAATTAATCGAACAACGTTAGAATAATAATTGGAATACTGATTCTGATAGTCATAAAATCAAATTGGTTTTAATTTTTTTTGTTTAAAAACAGCGGCATGTTTCCACATAGACTATTTAATTAGTCAAAGTGAAAATAATTAGTTGAGTAGTAGTTTAGTATGAAACTAAACAGTGTTTATTATCAGTATTGACGATAGTTTTGATTTGGTGATAGTATTATTTAAATAATATTTATCAATATCAAATATAGCTATTAGATATATCTTTTTTTCCCGAGCGGCATTATTTTTTTTGAGTTATTTCCTTATAAGAAGGGTTGGATGTGTGATTTTTATTTGAAAAGTATCTCTATTTTTCTTTTTTTTGTGTGCAGGTTGGAATGTGCACTAATTGATCTTGGTCAAAAAAAATTAAAAAATCGAAATGATCACTGACTCCGCCTGGATCAGGCTAATTCCTTTCAGGAGTTGCCTTGATGTTATTTGTTTTATTTTACCAGTTAGGCTATGCCAATATCTCTATGCAATAGGCTAAGGGATTTCTTGCTCTCGGTATTAAAGAGATCCAGTAAGAGAGAACAGGATGTTTGATGAATTTATCATTTTCATCCCAGCAATCTCTCAAAAATGAGTTTGCACCCAGGAATTTACCGATAAGGTAATATATAAAAAGGGAATGTAATGACTGATAATTTTGAAAGACTTATGTCTCGCTATGTCGGCGATGGTGTTTATTTACATATTGATGGCGTCAGATATATTGACGCAGCTTCAGGTACATTCAACCTGCAGCTTGGTTATACCAATGACAGGATAGCCAGTAAGCTCAAAGCACAAATCGACCGCTGTGCTCACTTGAGCTCTGTCCATACGGGCGCCATGTCACAGTGCATACTTGAAAAACTGATAAAACACACGCCTGAAAATATTGATCGGATCTGGATGCGCGATGTTACCGGCTCTGGAGCCGTTGAGTGTGCGATCCGTATGGCGCAGAAGTACACGAAACGCTCTGGGGTTATGTCGCTTTTTCTCGCTCATCACGGGCAGTCTCTGGCGACCGCCCAGATTTCGGGTAATGCATTTCGTCTCAAACACTTTCACGTAAACATTGAGGGATCCTTAAAAATTCCCGTTCCGGCAAGCGTTATGTCGGCTGCTGAAGATTCACACCCGCATGAAAATTATCCCGATATAGAAGATATTTATCAATGTGGCTCTAATGAAAATATTGCTTGCCTGATCGTTGAACCGATACTGGGTAATGGCGGGAATATTGTTCTCTCTGAAGCGTATTATCGTAATCTACGCGATTTCTGTAGTAAAAAAGGTATCGTACTTATCGCTGACGAAGTGCAGACTGGCTTTGGCAGAACCGGTACTTTCTTTGCGTCCAGCGGCTATGCCAGGGCACTTAACCCCGATATTATCGTGTTTGCCAAGGGGGCAGGCGGAATAGGTATTCCAACCGGCGGTGTGCTGATGCGGAAAGAGTTAGACGTGCTCGAGTCATTTGAACATTCCAGTACCGCCGGGGCTAATCCATTATCACTTATCGCCATAAACGAAACGATCAACATTATCGAAGAAGAAGGTATTCTTGATAATGTCGTCAATGGCGAACGGTTTTTACGCGATGGACTGTTATCTCTGCAAAGGAAGTATCCAGAAATTAGCGGCGTTCGCGGCGTGGGCTTTATGTATGGCTTTGATACTCCCAGTATGGAATATGCGGCTGAAGCCATTCATATTGCGGAAAAACATGGGCTGATTATTCGTGGCGCTCGATACGGAAAAAGTAAAGCGCTAAAAGTTCGTCCTCCTCTGATTTCCACCCGGGAACATTTGCAAGAAATTCTCTCCAAGCTGGATGCCACATTTAGCGACATGCAGCAATCCCCTTTTTTCCAATCTGAGGTCGCATAATGCAGGCACTAAAGTATATTCAACCCTGGAAGGTTGAAATTGCCGAAATCCCTGGGCTGACGTGTTGTGCACCTGATGATGTGGTTGTCGATATCGCCGTATGTGGCATTTGTGGTACTGACGTAGGCATTATTAGCGGTCACTATCCCGTGGCACTGACGGGTATCACCCTCGGGCATGAAACCAGCGGCGTAGTGGCCAGCGTGGGCGAAAGCGTTACCCGGTTTACACCGGGTGACAGGGTGGTGGTGAATCCGACTTACTCCTGTCAGCAATGTCGTATGTGCCAGACGGGTAACCCCAACCATTGTGAAATGAAAATGGGCACTGAAGCCGGCGTTTCTTATGATGGGGCTTTCGCCGGTCAATATCGCGCTAAGGAGGCCTTTTTACGCAAGCTGGATGATCATGTCAGCATGCAGGCGGCGACGCTTACCGAACCGCTAAGCTGCACAATTACCGGCGTGGATAAACTGGCCATCACCCATACGAATATTCGGGCGGCCGTCACCGGTGCCGGGCCAATGGGGATGCTCTATGTGTGGGTCCTGCATCAGCGTGGCGTTGAGGCGTTTATGGTGGAAAAGAATCCCCATCGCTATCAGTTCGCGCGCAACAATCTACCGCCTGCAACACGCATCTATGACGATTTTGAGCAGGCTCTCGAACAGGAGTACGGTTCTCGTGACAGCCAGATTGACCTGGTGGTGGACACCACGGGCCAGCTGACCGAACTGATTTTTGCGCATCTTGCTCCCGGCGGTAAATTGTTGAACGTGGCGTTAAAGGATAAACACGCCACCCTGGACGTACTGAAAATTGCCGATAAAAGTCTGTCAGTTATCGGTTCGATCGATTCTCTTAACAATAGCTTTGAACGAGCCTATACCCTGATCCGTGACGAGCTTATTCCGGCCGATCGTCTGATAAGCCATGAAATCGACTTTGCCGATTATCAGGATGCTTTCCGCCTGGTTGGCTGCGACATTGCCAACAAGACAATGGCCCCGCTGGAGGAAGAAAATTGTAAGGTGTTGATTCGCCTGGGTAACATGGATTAATGGCATGAGCATGACTGATTTGACCGTCATTTTTGATATCGACGGTGTGATTGTCGATAGTGAAAAGCTGCACTTTGCCGTGCTGGAAACGCTGATACCTGAACAGGTACAGCCTTATACGCCGCAGCAGCTTATAGGGCTCAGCCTTGAGGAAACGCTCAGCTTTATCGGTATAGATGCTTCCTCGCAGCCCGCTATTATTGCTCGGGTGGTCGATACCTATAAAGCGTTGCTCACCCCTGACGTGTTGCGCCCTGGCGTGAGCGACCTGATTAATAAGCTGCAACGGCAGGGCATCGCTTTTGGCTTTGTTTCAACTGCACCACGACATATATGCCTGGCTAACCTGGCGCTGGTTAAGCTGAACAGGCCAGTTCAGCTGACAGGAGGAGACGATATTGCGCGCACCAAGCCGTTCCCCGATCCCTATCTGGCGATGCTGGACAGGCTTAATGCCGATGCGAAGACAACAGTGGTGATTGAAGACACTGACCTGGGTATATCTGCTGCTTATCAGGCGGGTATTGCGAAGATTTATGCATGGCCCCATGCGCTCTCTGACCAGCAGCAATATCTACATGCTACAGCGGTCATTGACACACTGGGCGACATCGCTGAGTTCGCTCAACTATACTGACTACCCTGACCGTTCCCCCATTTAACCATGTGGTGTGTAAGGATATATTTGTGACTGACAAAGAAGCTATTTCCCTTATCAATAAACCCATCGCCGCCACGCGCAAAGCGTTTTTTATGGCCGGTTTCAGCCTTGCCAGTTGGGCTCCGCTGATCCCATTAACCAAAGAGCGCCTACAGCTGGATAACGGCATGATGGGCGCTATCCTGTTAGCTTTTGGTTTTGGATCGCTATTAATGATGCCTTTATCCGGCATGTTGGCCGCCCGCTTCGGCTGTCGCCGCATTTTTACGTTGGCGCTGCTGCTGGTGTTAGCAACGCTGCCGGCATTAGTGACATTAAACAGTGTGGTTTCGCTGGCGCTGGCGCTGTTTCTATTTGGTGCAGGTATCGGTGCGATGGATGTGGTGGTCAGTATTCATGCGGTGATCACTGAAAAATATGCTCAAAAACCGATCATGTCGGGGTTCCATGCACTTTTCAGCCTGGGAGGCATTGCCGGTGCGGCGGCGGTCAGCCTGCTGCTGTCCTGGGAGATCCCACCGCTCAAGGTGGTGATGATGGTCATCGCGCTACTGGGATTTATCATGCTACTGACCTGGCCCGGGATGATGGATGAAGCGGAACGCCGCGACACGCCTTTTTTCGTGTGGCCAAAGGGAACCGTCCTATTACTGGGGCTGTTGTGTTGCATAGCCTATGTGATGGAGGGCTCAATGTTGGACTGGAGCGGCATCCTGCTTACCAGCCAGCATAACGTTGATGTGCGTCAGGCCGGTCTGGGCTACACGCTTTTCGCTATCACCATGACTTTGGGACGCCTGCTAGGTGACAGGGCGATTGCAAGATTCGGCGCTAAAAGGATCTTTATGGCTAGCGCGATGCTGGCCACATCAGGATTTATCGTGCTTATCACCAGCCAAGCCTTGTTTATCACCGCTTTGGCATTTCTGCTGATTGGCCTGGGCGTTGCGAATATTGCTCCGATGCTGTTTACCGCTTCAGGGCTGCAAAAAGAGATGCCCGATGCATTAGCGGTTGCTGCGGTTTCTTCTCTCGGCTATTCAGGGATATTAATGGGCCCGGCAATCATTGGATTCGTTGCTCATTTCACCACCCTGATCGGCGCATTTATTTTTGTGACTCTGCTCTCGATCATTCTGCTGATGATTTCACACCGGGTCAGATTAACGTCGTAGTAGTGACAGGCAGAACGTTAGCCTGTGTCAGGCAGGCTAACGATCCCTTGTTGATCAACCTGCACGCCCCTCCAGCGCCTGAGCGGTCAGCCACAGGCGGGTATCAAACTCCAGCTGATGATATTGCGGTTCCATATGGCAGCACAGCTGGTAAAACGCCTTGTTGTGATCCTTCTCTTTAATATGCGCCAGCTCATGGACCACGATCATGCGCAGAAACGCCTCCGGGGCCTGCTTGAAGATGGTGGCGACGCGGATCTCCGCTTTGGCCTTCAGCTTACTTCCCTGAACGCGAGATATCGCGGTATGCAGCCCCAGCGCGTGCTTCATCACTTTAATTTTGCTGTCGTAAATGACCTTATTGAGCGGTGGCGCATTGCGCAGTGCCTGATTCTTGATATCCAGCGCGTAGTCGTAGAGTGCCTTGTCGCTGGTAATGCCGTGCGCGGTGGGGTAGCGCTGGTCTATCACCTTCGCCAGCCGCTGCTGTTCAATCAGCGTGCGCACCTGTGACAGGAGCGATTCGGGATAACCTTGCAGGTAAATAAGCGACGACATACTGACTCCGGTGAAGAAAAACGTTTACTGTACGCCCGTTTTAGGGGATAAAACGCGGGAATTTTACCACTAAGGTGATCCCATGAGCCAACTTGAACTGAGCAACCGTATGCTGACGCTGCATCGCTTTCCCCAAATGCGCGAAGAAAGCCCGTTGCAGGCGTGGGATGCGGCCGACGAATATCTGCTCAACCACCTGGGTGATGCGCCGGTCGACGGCCCGACGCTGATCTTTAATGACACTTTCGGCGCGCTGGCCTGTGCGCTGGCGGGGGAGGACGTCTGGAGCATCAGCGACTCCTGGCTGAACCAGCAGGCTACCCGGCAGAACCTGGCGCTGAATCAGCTCGATGAAGGCGACGTGCAGCTACTTGACAGCCTCGCCCCACTGCCAGCGGCTCCGGCGCGGGTGCTGATAAAAGTGCCAAAAACGCTCGCGCTGCTTGAACAGCAGCTGCGTGCGCTGCGTGCGGTGATCACGCCCGAAACGCAGATCGTTGCGGCCGGTAAGGCGAAAGAGATCCACACCTCAACGCTGCAACTGTTTGAAAAAGTGCTCGGCCCGACCACCACATCGCTGGCGTGGAAAAAGGCGCGTCTGATATATGGCACTTTCACTCATCCCGAGTTGTCAGAGAGCGAAGTGATCAGCCGTTGGCCGCTGGACGGTACGCCCTGGCAGATCCACAATCACGCTAACGTGTTTGCTCGTGGGGGGCTGGATATCGGCGCACGTTTCTTTATGCAGCATCTGCCGGACGACATCAATGGCGAAATCGTCGATCTCGGCTGTGGGAATGGCGTGATTGGCCTGATGGCCCTGCAACAGAATCCGCTGGCGCAGGTACACTTCCTTGATGAGTCTTATATGGCGGTCGCTTCCAGCCGCATGAACGTCGAGCTGAATTGCCCGGATGACCTGGCACGCTGTGAGTTCCGGGTGAACAACGCGCTGGCCGGTTATCCGTCGGATCGCCTGCACGCGGTGCTGTGTAACCCGCCGTTCCATCAGCAGAATGCCGTTACCGATCATATTGCCTGGCAAATGTTCCGCGATGCCCGCCGCTGCCTGCAATACGGAGGCGAGCTGCGTATCGTCGGCAACCGCCATCTCGACTATTACCACAAAATGAAGAAGCTGTTCGGCAACTGCACCACCGTGGCGACTCATCAGAAGTTTGTGGTACTGCGCTCGGTGAAAATGCCCTAATCAGGCAGACGGGGAGCGGCGAGCCTTTTAATCCATTTTCATCGCGGCTGATAGCCGTGATGAAAATGGCGGTTACGACGATAGCTCGCCTGCGCGATCTGTGCGGGCGGGTAGCCAATAGCGGCAGATCGCACCAGACGCCGCCAGACTTTTTAGGGTATCAGTACGCGGATTTTTCATCCGGCACAACGTCAGATCGCCAGTCCCAGTCGGGTTCCCTGCGCAATCGCTCGCCGTGCGTCCAGTTCGGCGGCGACGTCGGCACCGCCGATGATATGAAGCGGCGGAGGGTAAGCCCGCAGATCCTTTTCAAGCTCCCGCTGCGTATCCTGCCCGGCGCAGATCACCACGTTATCGACCGCCAGCCGTTGCACCTCACCATTGTGCACAATATGCAGGCCATCATCGTCAATGCGCTGATACTGTACGCCGCCCCACATCTGCACACCATGCATTTGCAGGCTGGCGCGGTGGATCCATCCGGTGGTTTTCGCCAGTCCGGCACCGGGTTTGCCCGCTTTACGCTGTAACAGCCAGATCTGCCGCGCGCACGCAGGAGGCAGCGCGGGCAGAAGCCCACCGGGCTGCTTCAAAGTGCGATCGATGCCCCATTCCTGGCAAAAGCGGCTGATATCCATGCTGGGCGAGGTGCCGCTGACCGCCAGGTATTCTGCCGTGTCAAAGCCAATCCCACCGGCACCAATAATCGCCACGCGCTTGCCCACCGGTTTTTTATCGCGAATGACGTCAAGATAACTGAGTACCGAAGGGTGATCGATACCGGGAATAGCGGGCGTGCGTGGCACGATCCCGGTCGCCAGCACCACCTCATCAAACCCGATCATATCCTGTGCACTGACCCGGTGGTTAAGCCGCAGGGTGACGCGATGCAGCTCCAGCTGGCGGCGGAAGTAGCGCAACGTTTCGCTGAACTCCTCTTTGCCGGGAATTTGCCGGGCGATGTTGAACTGGCCGCCGATTTCCGCGTGAGCATCAAACAGCGTCACCGCATGTCCGCGTGCGGCGGCATTCACGGCAAACGCCAGTCCGGCAGGCCCCGCTCCGACCACCGCCAGATTTTTTAACTGACGGGCAGGGCGGCTGACAAGTTCCGTTTCGTGGCAGGCGCGTGGATTGACCAGGCATGAGGTCAGTTCACCGACGAAAATGCGATCGAGACAGGCCTGATTACAGCCGATACAGGTATTAATTTCGTCGCTACGCCCCTGACTGGCTTTCAGCACGAACTCGGCGTCGGCGAGGAATGGACGCGCCATCGACACCATATCGGCGCAGCCTTCGTCCAGCAGCGCCTGGGCAACGTCAGGATGGTTAATACGGTTGGTGGTAATCAACGGGATGCTGACGTGCTGCCGGAGGAGCTGCGTCACCCAGGCAAAAGCGGCACGCGGCACCGAGGTGGCAATCGTTGGGATACGCGCCTCATGCCAGCCGATACCCGTATTGATCAGCGTGACACCCTGCTGCTCCAGCGCTTTGGCGAGACGAATATTCTGATCCAGCGTGCTGCCCTGTGCCACCAGGTCGAGCATTGACAGGCGGAAGATAATAATAAACGCCGGCCCGGTAGCAGCGCGCACCGCTTTAAGGATCTCCAGTGCAAAACGCTGGCGGCGTATCTCATCACCGCCCCACGCATCGCGACGCTGATTGGTATGCGCCGCGAGAAACTGGTTAATCAGATAACCTTCAGAACCCATAATCTCCACGCCATCGTAGCCAGCCTGCTGCGCCAGCGCAGCGCAGCGTGCGTAATCATCGATCAGGCGCAAAATGTCCGTGTGGCTTAGCTCTCGCGGGCGAAAAGGGTTGATGGGAGCCTGTGATGCGGATGGGGCCACCAGCGTGGGCTGATAACTGTAGCGCCCGGCATGCAGGATCTGTAGCGCGATTTTCCCTCCCGCCTGGTGCACCGCATCGGTCACCTGGCGGTGCTGCGGGAGCTGTGAAGCGGCATTCAGCACCGATGCTCCCGCGCTGACAACGCCTTCCGCCGCAGGCGCAATCCCGCCGGTAACGATCAGAGCGACCCCGGCGCGCGCGCGCTCCGCATAAAATGCTGCCAGCCGCGCCGGGCCATCCGGGTGCTCTTCCAGACCGGTATGCATCGATCCCATCAGAAAACGGTTTTTAAGCTGGGTAAACCCCAGATCCAGTGGAGCAAACAGTGACACGCTCATGGTCGATGATCCCAAAGTGGTCGGATGAGTTCTACTGTAGCGGGCAAATCAGCCGGGTGAAAGGTGAGTTAAGCGCTTTGTGATGAACGCCACTGATTGAGGCAATCGAGAAAGCGCATCGGCCTCACGTTGCCCATAACATTCATTTTAGCGATCTGGCCCACCCTTTTCCTGCTGAAACATCAGGTTACCAGGCGCAATAAAACGTTATCTGGCCAGAGATCTACAATGATTATCATCATGTCACTCTGCACCATCAGCGATAAAGAGCGGGTGGATATGACTTCCAGCAGGTCAGGAGTGCCAAAGCGGCAAGACAATGTGTCGCCAACAAAAGATAAGTAGCCTGAGTGCAATCCACTGACCTTTTAAAGGATAACCATGAACTCTCTTTTCTCACTCGACAACAAACGGGTACTGATTACCGGCTCTGGCCGTGGCATTGGGTTTCTGATAGCAAAAGGACTGGCCGAGGCCGGGGCCGAAGTGATCGTGAATGCGACCACCCCGCAGGGGGCTGATGCGGCCGCTGCGCAGCTGCAACAGCAGGGATTCAAAGCGCATGCCGTAGCGTTTAACGTCACTCAATCCAATGAGATCGACGCCGCCATAGAGAAAATTGAGCTGGAAATCGGCCCGATTGACGTATTGGTGAATAACGCCGGTATCCAGCGACGTCGCCCGTTTTTGGAGTTTCCTGAACAGGACTGGAACGAGGTGATAGCGGTGAATCAGACGGGTGTATTCCTGGTGTCGCAGGCGGTGGCGCGGCAAATGGTGACGCGCAGACGAGGCAAGATTATCAATATTGGCTCAATGCAGAGCGAGCTGGGGCGCGAGACCATCACCCCCTACGCGGCATCAAAAGGTGCGGTGACCATGCTGACGCGTGGGATGTGCGTCGAGCTGGCGCGCCACAATATTCAGGTTAACGGTATTGCTCCTGGCTATTTTAAAACCGAAATGACCCAGGCGCTGGCCGACGATGAAGCCTTTACGGCCTGGCTATGCCAGCGCACCCCGGCGGCGCGCTGGGGCGATCCGCAGGAGCTGATTGGGGCCGCCGTGTTTCTTGCCGCCAAAGCCTCCGATTTTGTCAACGGCCACTTACTGTTTGTTGACGGTGGTATGCGCGTAGCCGTATAGCTAAGCGGCTATGCTGATGGTTGCAGGGGAATGGATGTCCCCTGCATGATAAAAATCCGCCGTTGTCGCTTGATTAAAGTCTGTTCAGGCATGTTATGAGTGAGACGCTGAAAGCTAAAAAATTTGACCGGGGTAAAGCAAAACCGGGGGATATATTTTTCAGTTCCATCAATCAATGTAAATCTATTTAAATAAATCCTAAATAATTGACGCTATCTGATAACACAGATAACTAATTAATTGCGTTTTGCAGCAAATGATTTTTTCAAAGAATGAAATTAATAAGATTAAAAGCGGGATTTTATAAACCTTAAAAAATATTTTTTTAGTTTCAAAAAAATGCCTTTGAATAAATATCAAGACGGTAATAAGATTGTAATTCCATGAAATACAAGCCTTTAATGTCTTTTCTTCTCTTGCGTTACACCCAAAAGAGTCTGGCTTAGTCGAAGAAAAAAAGGAGTGATCCCCTCCCCTGAAAAATGAGTTAATTTTTTTCAAAAAAATATACCTCTTAAACTTAAGAGTATTCTTAATCACTTTTTATTCACTAAGATGTTAAAACTTATTTCTCAGTGATCTAAGCAACTGTTTCCGGAAGAGAGATGATATTTTGAGGACACTCAAACCCCTGTTAGCGAAAAATCGCAGTTGGGCATTGCAGCGACAGCAGCGTGACCCGCAATATTTCCGGCAAAATGTAGACGGGCAGCAGCCACATTCATTATGGATTGGTTGCTCCGATAGCAGAGTGCCGGCGGAAGTTCTGACGGGTGCTCACCCAGGTGAACTCTTCGTCCATCGAAATATCGCCAATATGGTGGTAAGCAATGACGATAACTTTATGAGCGTTTTGCAGTATGCCATCGAATATTTACAGGTTTCACGCATTGTCCTTTGCGGGCACTACGGTTGCGGCGGCGTGCAGGCGGCACTGACCTTACCGGATATCCCACTAAATGATGAGAATTCTGCGCTGGCAAGGCGCATCACCCTGTTGCGTGAAGCGTTGTCCGCCGATCTGGCTGCGCCTGATGCGCAAGAGGACGATGTGGCTCGTCTTAATCGCCTTGTTGAAGCCAATGTGCTGGCGCAGTTTAGCCAGCTGGTGAAAACCGTGCCGGTGGTTAACGCATGGCGTAAAGGTGCCGATCTCGATGTGTTTGGCTGCGTTTACGATCTGCACAGCGGCCATCTTAAAGAGCTTATTCAGCAACAATCAGAAGAGGGCAGCACATGAATCTGCAAACCTTACGCCGGGATATCCCCGCTGGTTTAGTGGTATTTCTGGTGGCCCTGCCGCTCTGTCTTGGGATTGCCCAGGCGAGCGGTTTGCCGCCGTTCGTTGGGCTGCTGACCGGGGTGATCGGCGGTCTGGTGGTGACGACTTTCAGTCCTTCAAGGTTTGCGGTCAGTGGGCCGGCTGCTGGGCTGGTCACCATTGTTACCGGCGCGATAGAGACGCTAGGCTCATTCTCCGCGCTACTTCTGGCGCTGATCGTTGCTGGCGCGCTGCAATTTTTGCTGGGCGTGATACGTGCCGGGCGCTTTATCAGCCTGGTGCCGGGAAGTGTGATCAAAGGGATGCTGGCGGCTATTGGTATCCTGCTGATTATCCAGCAGATCCCGGTAGCACTTGGTGCGGCGGGTGAAAACGATCTGGCCTCGTTACTGACCGGCAGCGCACTCAACGTCTCCTTACCCGCGATGGGGGTCGCCCTGGGGGGGCTGTTAGTTCTTTGGCTGTGGACGACGACGACGGTGAAAAAAAACCGCTGGCTGGGCTGGATGCCTGGCCCGCTGATGGCGGTGCTACTTGGCTGTGTTGCGACAGTTTTCGGCGGGCGTCTGTTTCCGGAATTAGCGGGCAACCTTCCGCGCATCTCGTTGCCAGCGTTTGACAGTCTGGCGTCGTTGACCGGTGAGTTACAGCGCCCGGACTGGATGGCCTGGCAAAACCCGGCGGTATATATGGTGGCCGCCACGCTGGCCCTGGTCGCCAGTCTGGAAACCTTGCTCAGTCAGGAGGCGTTACAGAAGATACGCATGCAGCATCCAGCACCCTCGCCGGATAAAGAGCTGCGCGCCCAGGGGATCGGCAATACGCTGTGCGGCTTCCTCGGCGGGCTGCCGATTACCGCAGTGATCGTGCGCAGTTCGGTTAACGTCGGCGCGGGGGCCCAGAGCAAACTGTCGATTCTGATCCACGGTGCGTTGTTGCTGATTTGCGGACTGTGGTTCAGCGGCTTGCTGAATGCGATTCCACTCGCCAGCCTTGCCGCCGTGCTGTTATATACCGGCTATAAACTGGCCTCACCGGGTCTTTTTGTCTCGCAAATTCGTCAGGGCGCACAGCAGTCGGTGCCGTTCCTTGCTACCATCGGCGGCATCTTGATCTTCGGTATGCTGGCAGGGATTGCGATTGGTTTTATCACACAGATCTTGTTCAGCACCTGGCGAAGCCAGCGTAATGCGATGATGCTGACGCGTTATGACGATCATTACGTTCTGCGCTTCCAGCAAAATCTGAACTTCATGCATAACCCGCGTTTGAAAAATCTGCTGGCGCAGATCCCGGAAAACTGCGTGGTGATCGTTGACCACGATAATGCGGAATACCTCGACCCGGATGTGACTACGGTACTACAGGAGTTTGGCGCAGAGGCGGAAAAGCGGGGCATCCAGCTGAATCACTGGCCGGTCAAACTGGCGTAAGTGAATGAAACAAGGCCACCGCTGCGTGGCCTTATTTCTGCCAGCTCGATTATTTTGGGTATATTATGGAAAGCTTTGTGACTGAGAGAATGGCAACCTGATGACCGATTCATCTCCGCTTACCCCGATCCTCGATGGACATAACGATCTCCTGCTGCATCTGTGGCTGCATCATCCGCAAAAACCCGCCGATGCTTTTTTTCATCAGCGTCTGGGCGGTCATCTCGATTTTCACCGCATGCGGCAGGGGGGTTTTGCCGGTGGGCTTTTTGCCGTATTTGTGCCGCCATCGGAGTACGTGGCGAAGTTTCACGGACGAGACCCACAGCAGGAAGCGCTTCGTCATGATGCGCTGGCAATCACTGAAAGCCAGATAGCCATCCTGCAACAGCTGGCATCGCAGTCGAATGGGCAGGCAAAAATCTGCCGCAGCGCCAGCGAAATTGAGCAATGTATTGCCAGCGGCGTGTTGGCGATGGTGATGCATATCGAAGGGGCAGAAGCGCTGGATGGCGATTTTAGCCAGCTCGAGCGCTGGGTGGACGCCGGACTGCGCAGCATCGGGCCGTTCTGGAATCTTCCCAATCGCTTTGGTTTTGGCGTCAATGGCCGGTTCCCCGGTTCGCCTGATACCGGTGAGGGTCTGACCACGGCCGGGAAACAGCTGATCCGCCTCTGCAACCAGCGTCGGCTGATGATCGATGTTTCACATATGAATCAAAAGGCTTTCCTGGATACCGCCAGGCTGAGCGATGCGCCGCTGGTGGCCAGCCATTCTAACGTGCATGCCCTGTGCCCGCAGCCGCGTAACCTGACTGACAGCCAGCTGGCGGCGATTGCGGATAGTGGCGGGCTGGTGGGCCTGAACTTCGGCACTGCGTTTCTGCGTCGTGACGGCCAGCGCGGGGGCGATATGCCGTTAAGCGTGATGGTTCAGCACCTGGATTATCTGTTGGAAAAGCTGGGAGAAGATGGCGTTGCCTTCGGCTCCGACTTTGATGGCGTTAGCCTTGCGGATGATATCGGTGATGTCAGCGGATTGCCCAGGCTGCTGGCCGCATTACGCAGTGCAGGTTATCGCGAAGCGCTGCTGGAAAAGTTATGCCGCACCAACTGGCTACGAATACTGCGAAAAACGTGGGGAAAATAACCGCTTATATATGAACCAAATAGTACAATTAGCATAAACTGCGCAAACTACAGGGTTGATATCGATTTACCATCGGTGCAACATCTGTCCCGTGACGTTACTAAAATCGGTAACGATGCCAATTTGAACGATATTGACGACTTTTATTTTTTTACACCTGAGGAACCGATCATGCAGTGGACTAAACCAACTTTTATCGATATGCGTCTGGGCCTGGAAGTGACCTTATATATCTCTAATCGTTAACCGCTCTCTTTATTACTACGTGAATAATGCTGGTTAAAACGGTGATGCCTGTGGTTAAACCCAGGCATTTTTTCATTTACTTTCCCGGTTAACCCATGAAAATCAAAGTTCTCGGCTCTGCGGCCGGTGGCGGTTTCCCGCAATGGAACTGCTATTGCCGCAATTGCCAAGGCGTGCGTAACGGCAGCATTCCCACCACGGCACGTACCCAGTCTTCAATTGCGGTCAGTGATAACGGCAGTGACTGGGTGCTGTGCAACGCCTCTCCCGATATCTGCCACCAGATTGCGGCTAACCCGGAGCTTCATCAACCTGGCGTACTGCGTGGTTCGGCGATTGGCTCTATTATTCTGACCGACAGCCAGATCGATCACTGCACCGGGTTACTGAATCTGCGTGAAGGCTGCCCGCACCAGGTGTGGTGCACACCAGAGGTGCACGCGGATCTGACCAGCGGTTTTCCGATCTTCACCATGTTGCAGCACTGGAACGGTGGGCTGGTGCATCATGCTATTCAGCCCGCGCAGCCGTTTTCCGTTGCGGTATGCCCGGCGCTGCGGTTCACCGCTATTCCTATCCTGAGCAACGCGCCGCCCTATTCGCCCTTTCGCGGGCGTCCGCTGCCCGGACACAACATCGCACTGATGATTGAAGATACCACCAGCGGCAGCAGGTTGCTGTACGCCCCCGGTTTAGGTGAGCCTGACGCGCCGCTGTTGGAACTGATGTCGCAGGCCGACTGTTTGCTGATTGACGGTACGCTGTGGCAGGACAACGAGCTGGCGGATACCGGCGTTGGGCGCAATACCGGACGCGATATGGGCCACCTGGCGCTGGGTGAAGAGCGTGGGCTGATGACGCTATTGGGCGAATTGCCTGCTCCGCGTAAGATTCTGATCCATATTAATAATACCAATCCGATCCTTGATGAATCCTCTGCCGAGCGCCAGGCGCTGACCGCACGCGGCATTGAGGTCAGCTACGACGGTATGAGCATAGAACTATGACCGAACCGGCATTAATGACTCAACATCAGTTTGAACAGGCGCTGCGCGCACGCGGCGCTTACTATCACATTCATCACCCGTACCATATCGCTATGCATAATGGCGAAGCAACGCGTGAGCAGATCCAAGGCTGGGTGGCGAACCGCTTTTATTACCAGACCCGTATTCCGCTGAAAGACGCGGCGATCATGGCCAACTGCCCGGATGCGGCAACACGGCGTAAATGGGTGCAGCGTATTCTTGACCATGATGGTTATGACGATAGTGAAGGCGGCATCGAAGCCTGGCTGCGCCTCGGTGAAGCGGTCGGCCTCGATCGTGATGTGCTGCTGTCGGAGCAGCGAGTACTGCCCGGCGTGCGTTTTGCCGTTGATGCTTATGTCTCCTTTGCCCGGCGTGCGGTGTGGCAGGAAGCCGCCTGTAGCTCACTGACCGAACTGTTTGCCCCGGAAATTCATCAGTCACGTCTCGACAGCTGGCCGCAGCACTACCCGTGGATCGAGCAAGAGGGTTACGGTTATTTCCGTGGTCGACTTGGCCAGGCGCGACGCGACGTTGAACATGGCTTACAGCTGGCGCTGGAGTACTGCAACAGCGTGGAAAAGCAGCAGCGTATGCTGGAGATCCTACAGTTTAAGCTGGATATTCTGTGGAGCATGCTGGATGCCATGACGATGGCCTATAGCCTGAACCGTGCGCCTTACCACACCGTGACCGATCAACCCGTCTGGCATAAAGGAAAGCTGCTGTGAGCCTCGATCAAACCATTCCCCTGTTCCGCCGGGGCTACCGCCTGCAATGGGAAGAAGTACAGAACTGCCATGTGATCCTTTACCCGGAGGGGATGGCGAAACTCAACGACAGCGCAACGATGATCCTTGAACTGGTGGATGGTAAACGTTCGCTGGCGGAGATCGTGCTGGCGCTGAATACCCGTTTCCCGGAGGCGGGCGGCGTCGATGATGATGTCACCGATTTCTTTGCCGCTGCGCGTGAACAGAAGTGGATAATTTTCCGTGAACCTCTCTGAATCTGACCTCAAACCGCCGCTATGGCTACTGGCCGAGCTGACCTACCGCTGCCCGTTACAGTGCCCGTATTGCTCTAATCCGCTCGACTTTGCCCAGCAGGAAAAAGAGCTGACCACCGCTCAATGGATCGATGTCTTTAAACAGGCGCGGGCGATGGGCGCGGTACAGATCGGTTTCTCCGGCGGTGAACCGCTGGTGCGTAAGGATCTGCCCGAACTGATCCGCAGCGCACGCGATCTCGGTTTCTATACCAATCTGATCACCTCGGGGATCGGTCTGACGCAGAAAAAGATCGACGCGTTTGCCGAAGCGGGGCTGGATCATATTCAGATCAGCTTCCAGGCCAGCGATGAAACCCTGAATGCCGCGTTGGCGGGATCGCAAAAGGCGTTTCAGCAAAAGCTGGAGATGGCGCGCGCGGTGAAGGCTCACGGTTATCCGATGGTGCTGAATTTTGTGCTGCATCGCCACAATATCGACCAGCTCGACCGCATTATCGAGCTGTGTATCGAACTGGAAGCCGATGACGTCGAGCTGGCGACCTGTCAGTTTTACGGCTGGGCGCAGCTTAATCGCGAAGGGCTGTTGCCGACGCGTGACCAGCTGGTACGTGCCGAGGCGGTCGTTCATCGCTACCGTGAGAAGATGGCCGCCAGCGGTAATCTGGCTAATTTGCTGTTTGTCACCCCGGACTATTATGAAGAGCGGCCGAAGGGCTGTATGGGCGGCTGGGGGGCCATCTTCCTTAGCGTGACGCCGGAAGGGACTGCGCTGCCTTGCCACAGCGCACGCCAGCTACCGATCCAGTTCCCGTCGGTGTTGGAGCAAAGCCTGCAAGATATCTGGTTCAACTCGTTTGGCTTTAACCGCTATCGCGGTTTTGACTGGATGCCGGAACCGTGCCGCTCCTGTGATGAAAAAGAGAAAGACTTCGGCGGCTGTCGCTGCCAGGCGTTTATGCTGACCGGCAATGCGGATAACGCCGATCCGGTATGCAGCAAATCAGAACATCACGGCACCATCCTCGCCGCGCGTGAACAGGCCAACTGCACCAACATTCAGGTGAACCAGCTACAGTTCCGCAACCGTGCGAACTCTGAACGGGTCAACTCTCAGCTTATTTTTAAGAGCTGAAGAATGGAACCGCTGCGCCGAAGACTCGAAAACGGTTTGCGCGTTGCGCTGATTAGCGATGCGCAGGCCGTGCATGCTTCGGCGCTGCTACAGGTCGATGTCGGTAGCCATCATGAACCCGATAACTGGCCGGGGCTGGCTCATCTGCTGGAACATCTGCTGTTTGCCGGCAGTTGTGCTTATGAGGATGACGAACGGCTGATGGCATGGCTTCCGGCGCTGGGAGGGCGGCTGAATGCCACCACGCAGGGCAGCAGCACGGCCTTTTTCTTCGAATGCGCCCCACGGCTGCTGGCATCCGCGCTGGCACGTCTGAGCGATATGCTGCTGGCCCCGCTGCTGGCAGAGCAGGCGATCCACCAGGAAGTCGCCACTATTGATGCCGAGTGCCGCCTGCTGGCAGGGCATCAGGACACGCTATGTGATGCTGCGCAGAGCACGGCGTTTGCCGCGCATCCGTGGCAGCGTTTTCATATCGGTAACGCCGCGAGTTTTAGCGATGACGGGTCGGCACTGCGCCTGGCGTTACGGCAGTTTCATCGACGTTATTATCATGCGGCGAATATCACGCTGTGGTTGCAGGGGCCGCAGTCGCCCGAAGCGCTCTGGCAGCTGGCCCGGCAGTATGGCAGCGCGTTTCCGGCAGCCGGTCAGCCACCGCCCGCGCTGCCGTTACTGCAATACGCATCGCAGCGCGATATCGGCCTGCAACTGGCGGGCGCGCCGCGCCTGCGTCTTTCATTTTTATTGAATCGGCCACGCGGCGGCGAGCTGACGTTGCTGCGCCAGCTATTGTTGGATGAAGCAGCAGGTGGCCTGATGGCGACACTGCGCGCGCGCAATCTGTGCGATGGCGCGCGGCTGCTGTTGCCGTATCAAAGTGCTTTGCAGACGCTGGTCAGCTTTGAACTGGTGCTGGTTGACGAGAATCAGGCGGCAGAGGTTGAAGGTTGGGTGCGTCACTGGTTGCAACGACTGGCGACACTAACGGCAGATCGGTGCCAGCACTATGCACAGCTCGCCTGTAGCCAGTTTGCTATGCTGTCACCGATGGATCGGCTACGCGAACGCGCCTTTGGTTTTGCCCCCCCGCAGACGCAGAAAAACGACGGGTTCACGCTGCGGGCGCAGCTGTTATCGGCGCATCTGGCCCGGTTATGGATTAGCCCACGGCAGCGGGCGCAGCAGTGCCGCGTACAGGGGTTCTTCATTAACTGTGCGGCGCAAATGCGCGCGGCGATAAACCCATATCAGCCTGCTGACAATTTGGTTTTTTTTGAAAATAATCAAACGGATATGCGGCTACCTTTGCCGGATGCACCGGTGGCGTTGAACCATCAACGAGCGGGTAAGGGCAGTGCCGCACTGCTGTTGAGCCCGCTGGACGATCTTCCTGCCCCGTGGGGAGTGATTATACAGTCGCGTCTGCGGGCGTTGATGGCAGACTGCCTCCATCAGGGGGGGCATCTGAGCGTCAGCTGTCAGCAGGGGCATTGGCTGATCCAGCTGTGCGGCAGTCCGGCGTTGATGATACGTATACTGGCATCGCTAAATCAGCAGCTGTGCGGAATAACCCCGGCGACGATCGTGCAGGGTGAGCGTGAATACCAGCAGCAACAGCAGGCGCAGCGCGACGATATCGCGGTGCGTACACTGCTCAATGCCTTACCCGCATTGTTGCGTTCATCGCATTATCAGGCTGCAGAGCAACGGCTGCCGCGACTGGCATGGCAGGCGATACTGGATGGCGGTGATGATACGCTCTGCCAGTCTCTGTCGCATCTGCTCAGCGCATTCCCCGGCAGCATTAATCCGCCGCATCAGACGCTGCCAGAGCCGTTAACGCCGCAGCCTGAATATCAGGTAGCGACCACCGGCCGTGACGCGGCCCTGTTACGCTTCTGCCCGTTGGTGGAAAACAGCGTGCAATGCCTTATGGCCTGGCAGCTGCTGGCACTGATTTATCAACCTGCATTTTTCCAACGTTTGCGCGTCGAGCAAAATATTGGTTATGTGGTCAGCTGCCGTTTTTACCAGGCTGCGGGACGTTCGGGGATCTTGTTTGCTTTGCAATCTCCTCATCTGAGCACGAGTGAGCTTTCGGCGCATATTGACTCATTTTTAGTCGACATTAATGAGGCGCTGACTGATATCAGCGTTGAGACATTGCATGAAAAGGGAATGGCACTGTTGATGCAGCAACATCAGACTGCGGCTGATTTTCAGCAGGCAAGCCGCCAGCGCTGGCTGGCCGCACAACAACCGTTGCCCCAGCCCGATGAAGCAATCCTACAGGCCCTGACTCCCGCCGGGCTGGCAGATTATCATCAGCGCCTGATCGCCGATCGTCACCATGCCTGGACGCTGATCGGTACGGCGGTAAATCATCTTTGAGCGGGGTTTGCCGATCCTTAAGTACTTATCCATCACTTTTCCCACATTGCGTCCATAAAAAAACTGACCGGTCTCTTTGCAGGACGTCCTGCTTTTTTGCTCCACGGCCTCAGATACCAAAACGCGAAGGCTGAACGATGTTATTGCAGAATTGGAACGGGTTTATATTCTGTTAATTATCACAAACTTAGTGTTTTGCTCTAAATTTAGTCACCATAGACCCTAAAAATAACGCATATGACTGTTATTGTTTCTGTTTGGAACCATTTCAGCTTGAGATTTGTCTTAATGGAGCCTATTTTTTTGGGGATGGAAAATGAAAATGACTCGAAGGACGACATGGATAGCTCTCTTCATCTTTTGTTTATTAGTATGGGCGCTAATCATTATCTCTTTAGTGTATGCATCAAACAGTAATGAGAAGAAGCTCCCACAGCCTGCTCAACAAGATGCGAACAAGCTGGTTGAGAAGTTAAAGAGGCTCGATCTCAATGAAAAGCAGAAGGATTTCCTCGAATCATTGATCCCCCATGATGGAAAGAAGCAGTAAGTTATTCCCGTGAGGCGTTGCCTGGTGAGCCATTCGGCCCCTCCTCAAGGCGTGACCAGCAGAGTCAGCATGGCCACGTAAGATAAAAGCTATGATGAGGAGGGCGGGGATTCAATATACTGACTAAAGCGCAGAAGGTATCCGTCCGGGTCCTGCACTAAAAATTCTCTTTGGCAGACTTCTGCTGTTCCAATGTGGTAAAAATTGTCCCGCAACTGGCGATACAGAGGAATATGACGATCTTGCAGACTGGCGAGAACCGGATTGACGTCATCAATCTCTATCTGAAAGTTAACGCCGCGCCCGAACGGCCGGGTGAGCTCTGCCGTGTTCCAGCCCTGATCATGATATGCTTCCAGCATCAGCTGGGCTTCGCCGAGTGCAATATAGGCGAATTCAGGCTGATGTCGTCTGATGATGACGGTAAAGCCAAGCACTTCAGTATAAAAATGCAGGGATGCCGGAAGATCGCTGACGGTCAGCTCCGGCACCATACGGTTCCAGTCAGTATGTTTCTCATCGATCATTTATGTCTCTCCTTATGACGCTTCTGGCAGACACCTTTATCAATGGTTTATTCCATTATTGATGGGGGATTTATGACCAGTAGCATCCTGCTATCCTATGCTTCTTTTGGCATGAATTCATTATCCCCCGTTATGATAAGCCGTCGTCTTATCAGGCTGCTAAATACATTCTCAAGAAGGTTTCCCCATTTCTCGTGTACAGCGCCTGCAAAAAAGCAAAGCTGCTAAAACCGGTTTTATTAACGATGTTGGCGCGATGACTGAGCAAATTTTTTTCCTTGTGTTTAAACTGTTCCGGTAGCTGCTTATTGCCTATTTTTTCCAGAAAAAAAGGCAGTAATTTGATTTCTGACCGGGTTAACGTGTAGCTGGTGCAGGCGTTGTGCCTGTCTTTTATCTTTCTGCTGCGAATGACTTTTTTGAATGCGTTTATTTCCTGATCCATCTCTATAATTTTGTGAATATTTTTAAGTGGTGGAGGGGGAACTCTGTCCGTCTGTAACCAAGCGATTTCAGCGTTGCCCGCTTTTTCAACGATATTTTCAAGCAGTGCAAGATGCCCAGCAGAGCAAATTTTACTGTCAACAAACACTCTAATGCTGTCTGTTTTTTTCAGGAGGAGAAAAAGAGAATGATCGGGAGTGGCGGGGTTGATGGGGATTAAGCCTGGGCAAAGAGACTGTAGTGCTAATATAAGATAATAATTCTCACTAATAAGAATATTCCCTTTTGACGCAGCAGGTGAAGGCTGGGTCTTAATCGTGTTGATTTTCATGTTGATTTCCATGTTCATTTCTTCAAGAAAGGCATTACATTGCCGGTAAAAAAACTGTCTTTAAAAGCGTGATAACAAGATGACATCCTGTTATTTAACGCCTGGTTGCTCAACGGTATCGCGCCTGCGGTACAAGACAAAACCGGACGATTTGGTTTTTCGCCGCTAACGAAAATAGCACAGGCTTATTGAAACTCCTGACAAATAATAGCTCTGGAAAGGTAATGGTACATGTCCGAATTTAAATACTCGATATCAAAATATTGAAAAGATGATGAGTAGCCCTGTCGGGAGGGTAACATAGTTGCTATAAGGTCTTTGTCTCTTTTTTTGTACTCGATAGTTTTCTTTTATTTCCGAATATCTTTTATCTTCTAAATAACGTGCGGATCACATTTCTGACAAGAATATTGTGGTATCCGGGTTATGTCATTTTTGATATAGCGAAATGATGACGAGTGTGTTAAAAAACTATATGTAAATCATTACGATAATGATTTTTCTATGCCGGAGTGAATGAAATTATCATTACTCCATTTTGCGCGACAACCACTCGTATAAATTCGGATAATTCCAGATTTAAAAGGATGTGACGATCATTTTCTTGTTATGGATAGGCTTTGGCTATCAATTTGCTAAATTAGAATGGTAACAACAATTTTACAGATTAAATAAATATAAGTATTATCTTAGTCGAAATGGATTGAATGTTATGGTTTTAAGGATAAATTTTTGTGAACTTACTTATGACGCTGTCTCCTATTTTTTTAATTCATTAATGTTGGAATAATATCCGGGCTGTCCTTGTTTAGGATGGGCTGCAATATGCCGTTTTTGTATGCTGACTATTCTCAAGAATATTGTTCTGACTACGTTATCATTTGCAGGGTGCTAATATGTGTTTTTACCTGTGTGACTATCCAAATAGTTCTTTTGTGTAACAGGGAACAAGAGTGCTGGTTATTTTTTTGTTAACGATAATTTGGCTCAACTATTCCGCTCGCTTATAGAAAAGAGGGTGGTGAAAAATATCTGTGAAAATCTGCGTCTGAAGTGTGAAGCGAAAATATTTTTTCTGCAAAGGAAAATGGCTTGGTATTTCTTGGTTTAAATATTATTGAAATTCTTCAACCCATAAAGGAAATTGGGAGTTAAAATGCACACATATAGAAAACGTTTTTCTGCTGTTTTCGCGCTATCTGCTGTGGTCTCTATCTCTAACCCAGCGGTCGCTGCCGATAATGTAACAGAAACAAAGCCGCCTGTTTCCCACTTAGGTGGAACTCTGCATCTGCAAGGCTCAGTCGTTAATACGCCGTGCGTGATTGATAACAGTTCGGCATCTCAGTCGGTGGAACTAGGTCAGCTGCGTACCGCAGATATTAGCGATAAAAACGCCGTCTCCAGTCCGGTTGATTTCGCCATCAAACTGATTGGTTGCGCCAGTGATACTTATTCCAAAGCCTCGGTAACCTTCAGCGGCAATACCCTGGCAGGAAATGCCAGGGCACTGGCCCCGGTTGGCTCCCAGGCCAATAGCTCGGTAGCAAAAGGCATTGGTATCCAGATTTTGCAGGATGGGAAGGCAGTACAGCTCGATGGCGAACAGCCAACTATGGCCAAGTCAATTAACGCGCGTAACAGCGATATGAAATTCCAGGCGCAGTACATTGCGTTGGGCGAGGCAACCGAAGTCACTCCCGGAGCGGCTAATGCGAATGTGAGCTTCACCGTACATTACCAATAACCTGTTCGTGTAGTCATCATCCTGGTGATGGTGACTTTTTTTTGAGGTTTTGCCAATGTCAGCTTTACGTTTCAATTACCGCAGGCTTTTGTTGCTCGCCTCACTCTGCCTGCTGCCAGCCGCCGTCAGCGCTGGGGGGATCATGCTTAACACCACGCGTGTTATCTATCCGCAGGATGCAAAGCAGCTCACGGTGTCAGTGCGTAACACGGCGGACAAATCGACCTTTTTGGTGCAGTCTTGGGTAGAAAATCCAGATGGACATAAAAGCCGTGACTTTGTTATCACCCCACCGCTTTACACCAGCGCCCCAAATGATGAGAACCTGTTACGGCTGATTTTCAGCGGTCATTCGCTGCCTGTCGATCGGGAAAGCCTGTATTACTTAAATGTGAAAGGTGTCCCTTCGGTCGACAAGGAGGCGATGGCCAACCAGAACGCGCTGGTGCTGGCGGCGATCACACGTATCAAAATGTTCGTGCGCCCTTCCGGGCTGACCCCTTCTGCGGACGATGCACCGCAACGATTACACTTCAGCCGCGCAGAGGGAAAGCTAAAAATCACCAATCCAACACCCTACTATCTCACGCTAACCGATATAAAAGTGGGTAAAAAGGAGCTTCATCCCGTCATGGTCTCTCCGCTATCTGATGCTTGCCTGGACGTGGCGGTTCAGGGGGACCGTATCAGTTACAGCACGATTAATGACTATGGTGCCACCACTCCGCCCCGTGAAGTCTCCATTTATTCATCAGATCTGCGTTGAGGACTGGACGTGATCAGGTTGCAACAGACATTTCCTGAGGTCATTGCGGGCGCGACGATGTTGCTGATGTTGATGACTGCCGTACGTGCTGAGCTTTATTTCCCGCCGGGGCTGGTCGCCGATGATGAGGACTCGGTGGCCGACCTCTCCCTTTTTGAAAAACAGGGGATGCAACTTCCGGGTATTTATGAGGTAGAAATCTGGCTGAATGGCACGCTTTCTACCAGCCAGAGGCTGCGCTTTATATCCGCGCAACGCGGCGGCGATAAAAAAGAGGGCGCAGGGATAAAGGATGAAGAGCCGGTTCGCGATACTACCGGTCTTATTGCCTGCCTGACCGGTCGCGATATGAGTGCGCTTGGGGTCAACCTACGGCTCTATCCACTGCCAGCCGGGCAGGATGAAGGGGATTGCCTGTCACCCGGCAGCTTTA
Organism: Erwinia piriflorinigrans CFBP 5888; assembly: GCF_001050515.1. GTDB lineage: Bacteria > Pseudomonadota > Gammaproteobacteria > Enterobacterales > Enterobacteriaceae > Erwinia > Erwinia piriflorinigrans. The sequence continues at coordinate 103,878 of NZ_CAHS01000021.1, read as the reverse complement.
TTCCGCAGGCGTGGACGGCGTTTGATTTTCGCAACATGCGCCTGAACGTCAGTATTCCGCAGATTGCGTTGTACAAGAGCGCACGCGGTGACATTCCGCCCGAGCGTTGGGATGAGGGAGTCTCCGCCGCCATGCTCAGCTACAGCCTGAGTGGTACTGACAGTCGCGGGCATTATGGCAACAGCCGCAGTCATTTTTTGAATGTGAACAGTGGTATTAATCTGGGGCCGTGGCGGCTGCGTGACCGCCGTAACTGGAGCGAGAACCGCAGCCGTTACCGTAATGAACGGCGTTGGCAGCACGGCACGACAACGTTGAGCCGCGCCATTATCCCGTGGCGTAGTGAGCTGACGCTGGGCGATGACACCAGCAGTGGCGATGTGTTTGACTCCTTTGCCTTCAGAGGGGCGCGCCTGGCGAGCGATGATTCGATGCTGCCGGAAAGTCTGCGCGGCTATGCCCCGATTATACGTGGAACTGCCGGCTCTAACGCGCGTATCAGCGTAAAGCAAAATGGCTATGAAGTGTACCAGACCACGGTGGGTGCGGGTGAGTTTGTCATTAGCGACCTTTTTCCCATGTATGCCAGTGGCGATCTGCTGGTCACGGTGACTGAAGCGGACGGCAGCGTACGCCGTTTCAGCGTGCCTTACTCTTCGGTTCCGGTGCTGGTGCGTCAAGGGCGCACCCGCTATGACCTGACGGCGGGCAGCTATCGCAGCAGCAGCGAGGACTATAACCAGCCGCTGGTAATGCAGGGAACCCTCGTTCACGGGCTTCCCTGGGGGCTGACGACCTACGGCGGTGTGCAGTATGCCGACAGCTACCGTGCTGCGGTGCTAGGGGCGGGCGTCAACATGGGGTTACTTGGCGCACTGTCTGCGGATATTACCCATGCGAACAGCACGCTGAGTGACGACAGCCAGCACCGGGGGCAGTCTTTGCGTTTCCTCTACGCGCGCTCGCTCAACTCACTCGGCACCACCTTCCAGCTCACCGGCTATCGCTACTCCACCCGGGGTTTCTACACCCTGGGTGAGACGACCCTGAAAAGAATGAGCGGCTGGCACGGTGAAGAAGTACAGCTGGATGCGCAGGGCCGTCCGTTACCGCCACGGGAGATAGATTTCTACAGCCTGTATGACAGTAAAAGACAACGTTTGCAGGCCAGTATTTCCCAGCAGATTGGATCGCTCGGCTCGCTGTATCTGTCCGGCAGTCAGCAGAGTTTCTGGAACCGCTCTGGCGTGACGCGCTCTGTGCAGGCTGGATTTAGCAGTACCATTGGCCCGCTGAGCTACACCCTGTCGATGAGCCAGAACCGCAATGTCGGGATGAGTCGTGCGGACAGTTCAGTTTCCTTTTCTGCGTCGCTGCCATTATCGCAGTGGCTGCCGACAGGCGCGCCGTCCATTTACGCCACCATGACTGAAAGTCACAGTAGCGATGGGGCGATATCGCAGCAGGTCGGTCTGAGCGGAACCCTGCTTAACGCAGGCAGCCTGAACTGGAACCTGATGCGGGGGCGTTCACGCGGCGACAGCAGCAGCAGCGCCAGGCTGAGCTATCGCGGTGCCTCGGCAGATGTCGGCATGGGATACAGCAGCAGCAGCAACTATCGCCAGCTGAGCTATGACGCTGCCGGCAGTATGGTATTGCACCGCGATGGACTGACAATCAGTCAGCCCCTGGGTGATACCAATATTCTGGTGGCGGCCCCCGGTGCGGCAGGTGTAGCGCTGGAAAACGGCAATGGTTTACAGACCGACGGGCGCGGCTATACGGTGCGCCCGTGGGCATCCGGCTACCGGGAAAATCGCGTGGCGCTGGATGTCAGTACGCTGGACGACCGTACGGAGTTGGACGGTGCGGTGATGCAGGTTGTGCCGACCCGTGGTGCGCTGGTACGGGCAGATTTTAAAACGCGTAGCGGCGTACGTGCCCTGTTTACGCTCACCTTCAACGGTAAGCCCGTACCGTTTGGCGCGCTGGCGAGTAGCGGCGAGAGTAGCGGTATCGTCAGTGACGAGGGGCAGGTTTACCTGGCCGGGCTGGCACCTGAAGGTGAGTTAACAGCCCAATGGGGGCGCGGGGCGCAGCAGCAATGCACGCTCAGCTACCGTGTCCCACAAGAACAACAGCAGGCTCCGCTGGCTCAAATGCAGCTCGTTTGCCGCTAGCTGAACGCGTTACCAGCCTCTATAGCTCGCCACTAAGGAAAGTCGATATGAAATACCCGTTTTATCTTTGCGCACGGTTGTTTGTGATGATGGGGCTGGCGACCGCAGTGCATGCCGCAGATTCTAATACCGTTCAGGTGAATATAAAGGCTAATGTCACCGCATCATGCGCGATCTCCTTGTCGGCAACAGAGGTGACGCTGGACGCCATTCCGGCAGCCGATTTTGTCGGTAAAAATGACGGCGATACCATTGGTCATCCCAAAAACTTCAAGATGACGCCAACCTGTTACGGCAGTGAGCATTATTCCCTTACCCTGACCCCGATGGCGGCAACCACAACCCCCTGTATAAAAACGAGCGCCGACTTTATGCGTTTTTGCCTCACGGAGGATAGCAAGGTGATTGATTTCAAAGATGGTAAAGCCACGTTAACGAAAACCTTAGCAGATGGTGCAATAACATTTACCGTGACCCCACAGGTTGGAAATCATACCGGGGTGACGGCGGGAGAGGTTAAGGGAGGGGTGACCCTGGTGATTGCCCCCCAATAATCAGGGGCAGGGGCTGCGCTGGCGCATCCCTAACCGATGTGTTGCTTAGCGGACCGGCAAATTTCAGGAGACGTGATGTCCAACTCTTTATTCAGTGCTGCACGCCCGGGGGCGACAGCCGTACTTGTTTTAACCTACGGTCGTGCTCTGGCGCGCAAAAGTCAGTACTTTTTGGCCGGTATTCTGCTCTGGGGGGGGCTCGCCAATGGTGCCTGGGCATTGTTGAACTTTAACTTTGGTAAAATGGATGTGACTTATCTTCAAAAGACCGGGGCGATGGAGAACAGGGCGATCCCGGCTTCTTTCTTCGGCGCTGCATGGACTGTCATGCCGGGCGAGCCAGCCCCCCAAAATGGGCTCATTGAGGAATTTATACTTGGCCAGGATCTGGTGCTCCCCGCTGGCATTACCCTGGGAATGAACCTGACATTCGAAACCAAATTTTCGAAAACCCGTGCTGATGGGGTGATCTTAGATGGGGTCACCTGCATACAGAGGCTGATTCAGTATCAAGCGGTGGGAAAAGTGTGGTGGAAGGTGAGCCCCGCGAGGGATTGCCCTATGCCAGTTATGCCAGTTTCTCGCTACGTGGGGAATGTGACCTCATCAGGCATGATGCGGCTTGTCAATACTACTGATAAGCCCTTTAGATTTACAACCTTGCTGACCGTCAAAATGTACCAAGGGGCGCAGGTGCATGGGGTTCTGGATTTCATCGTAGAGGAAGGAAGATCCTGCACGATTGATATTGCCAACTCTCTTTATTTAGGCAGGATCGCGGCGAGCACGCTGCAAAAGACAAAGGCAGGAGAGATCATCGACGATCTCGGAGGGATGCTGGGTACAACGCTGAAGTGTAACAGTGGCAGAGGGGGAACGTTAACCATAACGTCTGCTTCAATTTCTGCGGATGGTTGTGCCAACGATAATATTGGGTCGCTGAATTACTGCGTCTTCATCGACGGAAAAAAGTTCGATATGGGTAAGAAATATTATGTATGGGAGGCCCGCAGGGAAAAAAATATCACCTTTCTCACCACAAAAGGAAAAAACATCACGGGTGGAAGATCCGAAGCGAAAATACTGCTGACTTTTGAACCGCATTAATTATGACGCGAATAGACAGGTTGCAGATAATCTGCCGTCAGCGGTGACTTTCCGCCTGAATCATTTAGGAAAAGAATCAATGAAATACCTGGCTTACCTCTGCACCACGCTGGTGTTAGCCGCACAGTTATTGGCGGTGACGCGTGCGGCTGGTTACGGCTCTGTTCAGCCTGCCGTCACAACTGCGGTGACGCTGTATGCCGATATCACCTCATCCTGCACGATATCACAGCCGGAGACGGTGACACTGCCTGATATCCCGGCATCGGTTTTTAACGGTAAAGCACCCGGGGATTTACTTGATGATTACCAGAGCAGATTAAATTTCACCGTGTCATGTTCAGGTGCCAGCCGTTACAGTTTGACTTTTACCCCCGGCGGAGCCACGCCAACGAAGAGCATGTGCATGGCGACGGATAAAGCATTTATGCAATTTTGTCTAACGGATGACGGAACCGTGCTTGATTTTAGTCAAGGCCCGGTGGTGTTAACTAAGGGGATAACATCGGCCAGTACGGTATTCGGCTTGAAGCCTGCGGTCGGAACAGGCACCGTCACCGCCGGAACGGTATCCGGTATCATGACCGTTGTTGTCGCCCCGCTTTAAAAGCCATAGCCCCTGGACTGGCGCTCCCTGGCACATCGGGCGGGTTTTTCTCTGACTACCGCATCTTGCTGTAGTCAGAGAACGAAATATTACTGACTGATAGTTTGTTGCAGGGCGGCAATAGATGACGTCACGCCAGCCTCTACCGACATGGTCAAATCTTCCATTTCCAGCGAAACCCAGTCGTTATAACCCATCATGCGGATAACGGAAAAGAACTCTTTCCACCACTGTAGATCCTGGCCGCAACCGACGGCCACATAGTTCCAGGCGCGGTTTGCCACATCTTCTATCGGGCTGGTCTCCAGAAGACCATTAATGTTGGCCAGCCCGCGCTCTATTCTGACATCTTTCCCGTGTACATGATGGATGGCCGTGCCAAGTGCGCGTGCCGCAGCAATCGGATCGGCCCCCATCCAGAGAAGATGGCTGGGATCAAGGTTCATCCCGACCATTGGCCCCACTGCATCACGCAGCCGGAAAAGGGTTGCCGGGTTCCAGACCAGCATTGAGCTGAAGTTCTCAAGCGCAAATTTTTCGACCCCATTGCTGCGCGCCCTGTTTACCAGCCCTTGCCAGTAGGGAATGGCCACTTCATTCCACTGATAATCAAGACAATCTTTCAGCGTTGGCGGCCAACTGACGGTATAGGTTATCCAGTTAGGTATCGTATCGTGCGGGCTGGCTGGTGGCAGCCCGCTCATCATGACTATTTTTTTCACCCCCAGTTCGCCCGCTAACTTCAATGCATTTTCAGTATCTTGTTTATGACGTTTTCCTAACTCACCGGGGTCAAGCGGGTTGCCGGAGACATTAAGAGCGGCAATCGACATGCCACGGCTTTGCAGCGCCTGTGCAAACTGCTGGCGTTTAGCCGCGCTTTCCAGCAGTTGCCCGGTACGAACATGTGGTGCTGATGACCAGCCACCGGTGGTCAACTCCACGCCGGTGACGCCAAGTTCCAGCAGTTTGTCCAGCATCTCTTCAAACGGCAGATGACCCAGACTGTCGGTACAGAAAGAGAGTTTCATCTTTTTTCCTTATTCGTAATTAACCCAGGTCGCGCCGCTGTTCGCTGAACGCACACAGTTTTCAATCCAGCGCACACCTTCTATTCCGGCATCAATATCGGGATAGATCAGCGTTTCCAGCGTCTTACTGTCCCCGCGCTGCGTGGCATCGATGGCAATAGCAAATTTCAGGTAGATGTTTGCCCATGACTCAGCCAGTCCTTCAGTATGTAGCGCGCCAAGACGCTCATCCGCAAGGGCACTTTCGTCGAGATAGGGCATACCGTGATGCAGTGTCTGATTGGGCTGCCCCTGTACTTCATACTTCAACTCACCGGGGTTGTAGTCGCTCCATTCAAGACTGGCACGGGAGCCGATGACACGAATACTTTGGCTGTCCATCGAACCGGCATTGATCGCCGACGCCCACATGCGGCCCACCGCGCCATTTTGGTAGTGCATCAGCACCATTGCGTTATCTTCCAGCGGCGCGCGTGACGGGATAAAACTTTGTCGGTCACAGAGAAGACGACTAATTTTCAACGCCGGAAGGACCAGCTGCGAGATATAAAAGGTATGGGTGGAGATGTCTCCGAGAACGAAAGAGGGCCCAGCAATTTTAGGGTCTACACGCCACTTTTGTGCATCGCTGAACTTGTCGGCGTTATCATTAGCGCTGAAACCGTGGGTGTACTGTAGTTCGACCATGCGTACATCACCGATTTCCCCTTTGGCGATCATGGCCCGCATTTGCATAAGTAGCGGATGCCCGGAATAACCGTAGGTAACGCCTACGACCAACCCTTTCGATTCAGCCAGTTGTTTAATCTGCCGCGCTTGTTCCGTAGTAAAAAAAAGCGGCTTTTCGCAGATGACGTGGATACCGGCGTTGAGCGCGGCCTTGGTGATTTCGTAATGCGTACCGTTTGGTGTGGCAATGGTGACCACCTCAATGCCGTCTTCACGTTTCGCTTCTTCCGCCAACAGTTGCTCATAATTGTCGTAGCAACGAGCTGCGGAAATGCCGAGGTTGGCGCCAAACTCACGCCCACGCACGGCGTCGATATCAAATGCACCCGCCACCAACTGATAAGCGGTATTATCACGTAACGCGCCGGAGCGGTGTTTATAGCCAACCTGACTGAATCTTCCGCCGCCAATCATTGCCCAGCGCAGAGGTCGATGGATGCGTTTTTCACCGTTTAACATAGATGCTCCTTTATATTTTTGCACTCGGGTGCAATTTGAGTTGAAAAAATCACTTTACGTTCGTTGCGATAAATTGCTGAAAGTTTTCTTTCGTCACCGTCTGATAGGGGATCCAGTTGTAGTTATCTACCTTCTGTTTTTCCAGCATCGCATAGGCAACTTTTACCGCGCCGATTGCCTGGCCTTTTGCATCCTGGAAAATCGTTACCGCCATTCGGCCATTCTTGATGAACTGCAATCCATCGGGCGTGCCATCTATGCCAGCCACCAGGATGTTTTTTTTCTGCGCCTGATCTAACGCCATAATGGCCCCAATCGCCATTTCATCGTTGTTGGCGACGATGGCGTCAATGGGGACGCCGTTCAATAACCACGTTGAAACCACGTCAACTGCCTCATTGCGTTGCCATTTCGACGTCTGCTTCTCGACGATTTTCATCTCCTTGTGCTGCGCAACGTACTCTTCCACGGCTCGAGTGCGCTCCCTCGTTTCTTCATTGGATAATGCCCCCATTAAAATCGCGATATTACCCCGATAATTCATCTCTTTTGCCAGCGCCTCTATCTGCATTTTCCCACCCGTAGCAGAATCTGAGCCGACATACGCAATCGCACCGCGTAAAGGGATCTCCGGTTTGCGGTTGACGAATATCAGTGGGATCTGCGCTTTTTCAGCGGCATTGATTGCAGACATCACGCCCTGTGTATCAACGGGGTTGAGAATAATGGCGTCTACTCCCTGGTTAATAAAATCATCTACCTGCTGTAGCTGTAAGGCGACATCGCCTTTTGCATCGGAAAACTGGCTTTTCAGCCCTTGCGCGTTGAGCTCATGGAGCATTTGTGCGCGTAAAATAGAGACGAAATTGAGATCAAAATTAGCCAGCGCGACGCCAATCTCGTAGGTTTTGGCCTTAACGCTGCCAGCGAATGTCATCATCAGTAACATGCACAAACTGACTGTTTTTTTCATGTTGAGTCCTGTTGGTTAAGAATTCTCACTTATTGCCTGGCGCCAGGGGCGGCATTTCGCAGACCTTGCGGTTATAAACCGGCATCGATCGCTATTTCATGAAACGTGACGGCTGAAACCGGGAAATAGCCTTAAAATCCTGCGATTGCAATCGGGTGCAAAATTAATAACATCGTCACCTTTTTGTATGAGTTCTTCTAAACTGAATCTTTAGGGATAGTGCTGAATGTGGGAGTCAGGCCGAAAATAGTCAAATAGTATTTACGCAAAGATCTATACTTGATCACAAAATGTTTGCAATCGGGTGCATTGGTTAAACATAATCTCTCTCTTTGTCAGGCAAGCGGCCCTTGCCTGACATGAGTTTATTCAGGGTTATTTTTGAGTATCCATAATGATTCACTCATCGTTCATCCGAGGCGGGCAGATGACCAAAAAAGCAGTCAAGCGGCACAGGGCAACGGCCAGTGATGTAGCGGCAAAAGCAGGTGTATCAAAATGGACCGTTTCGCGTGCATTTACGCAAGGCGCGTCGATCTCCGACAAATCGCGTGAAAGCGTGCTGAATGTCGCTAAAGAGCTGGGTTACCGTCCTAATCTGCTGGCACGTAGTTTGACGCAAAAACAGACTCACCTCATTGGTGTCGTCATTGACGAATTGAAAAATCCGCATTCGATGCTGATGCTGGATGAAGTGACAAGACAATTGCAGGCCCGGGGTTATATGGCGCTACTGCTTAACGTTACCGGCGAGAATTACCGTTCGGCTATGGCACTTGCCTATCAACTCCAGGTTGATGGCATTTTATTTCTGGCTACGGCGTTAACGTCTGAGCTTGTTGCAATAGCGGAAGATACGCATAACGTTCCACTGGTGCAGGTAGCCAGAAGTACCACAGGACAGGGCATCGCCGTCGTCAATATCGACGATTACCAGGCCGGCCGAGTAATTGCGCGGCTGCTGGTCGAACAAGGACATCAGCACTTCGGCTATATGTCGGGGCCCGGTGCAGAAGATGGGCATCTGCTGCGCAAAGAAGGTTTTCAGGATGAGTTGGCCGTGCATGGCTTTACTTTAGGTCTGGAGCTGCACGCGGAACATTACGATCGGCGACTGGGTTACCAGTCAATGCAGCATTACCTGTTGCAGATGCCTGAACAGGGTCGTATTGAGGCCCTGTTTTGCGAAAATGATATTTTGGCACTTGGCGCGATGGCTGCTTTGCGCGAAATCGCTCCCAGAACGCAGCTTGCCGTGGTGGGGTTCGATGACATCGATGAGGCCGCTGCGCCGGGCTGGCAACTCACCACCTACAGCCATCGTATTGACCGGTTGATGAAGGAAGCGATTGGACGCCTGACAGAAGGAAAAAGTACCGAAGATAATACGTGGCAGAAGGGAGAGTTGCGTATCCGACGTTCACATCTTAAGTCATGAGTTCAGGGGGGAAGATGAAATTATCATTACATGGTGTCTCTGTCTGGCACAGCAATGCCGTTACACAGTTACATATCGCTCACGATTCTGGCTTTACCGGGCTGGAATTATTGCCAGAACATCTTTTCCGTTACCTTGATAATGGAGGTAGTTACGCTGAATATCGTCAGTTAATGGAAAAGTATGCCATTGAAATTACCTGCATTAATGCACTGAAGCGTATTGGTCGTCATCATCCTGATGAACATGCTGCAATGCTTCATGTCAACAGCAGTCGAACTTTGACCCGCCTTTGTTTAACAACTGCCCCCTATCCAGATCAGCTGTTTAGGAAAAAAATAATAATTCTCTGTATAAATATTTCTTGCACAAAGGCTATTTTGGGTTTTTCTGGCGCAGAAATTAATGCCGGAACTGCACTGCAATCCAATGACCTTGGAGAGCTTTTTAAAATTAATAACGCAGCATAAAGTGTGAACTGACGTTATATCAGGAGCGTACCGGATCATCCATAACACTCGCAAAATTAATATTATGGTAATTTTAGATGTGACAGACTCAAGGGGCCTGCCAGTCAGAATCTTGAATAAAATAAAGCGGCTGGTTTCCAGACGGATGAGTACTTTCAGCGAAAGAAAACTACCGGGTTTCTTCTAAGAGATTTTTCATTTCTATTATACTAGATTTACTTTCCAGAACTTCATTTGTCAGTATCAAAACCTGCCTTTTCGGGATAAACGTTTCCGAATGTCATACGTAAATAGTGTTTTTTTAACAAATTAAAGATAAAGTGCAACCATAATTTAACTTAACATGTGGTGAATTGTAACTTGCGGTGCTATTTATGTAACTCGTCCTATTGCATTGTTTATAAAGTAAAAAGTATTTACAGGTTACTCATTGTGGTTAAAAAGAAATCAAAAAACACTCAATTTTTCATAAAGTAGCTTAATTGATCAAATAAATATATCACTCATCACTATAAATTTGTTTAATAAGCGCCGCCAGAAAGTTATTTGGTTATTATAGGTAGGCGGTAAGTAAGCATTGATAATGCCTACAGATGACTATGTGTCAGAAGTATCAGTGTCGAATTTTTGGCACTCAGTGACAAAATAAAATTTTTCACAAAACAAACGTAGTCAACTACGTTAAACATAAGTGTATTCTGCCAGAATCTGGCGGGCGGGCATTTTATTGCCCGTAGGATAAAACCAAAAAAGGAATATGTATTCATGAAAACAGTAAATAGCATTATCGCTCTGGCCCTGATGGCCGCAACCTCTACAATGGTGCAGGCCGAAAGCATTGATGTAAAAGTAATTGGTACAATTGCGCCGGTGGCATGCACGCCTACCATATCCGGTGGCGGGATAATTGATTACGGCAATATTCCAACTAATACCCTGTCGGCTACAGATTATACTCTGCTGGCGGAGAAACAGTTGGATTTCGCTATTACCTGTGAAGCACCGGTTAAGCTGGCGCTGAAAGCAACCAACGGTCGCCCGGGTACCCTGGCAGGAGTTACTGAAAGTGCCTCTGGCTTTGGTAATGCACCGCTTAAAGGCTTCTTCGGTTCTACTGGTTCGGTAGGCGTTGCGGGTCTGGGCCTGTCAAGCGAGAAAAAAATTGGTGGATATGGCCTTCGTATAGACGCTGCAAGCTCCACTGCTGATGGTAAGAAGGTGGACACCATTCAGCGTATTAGCGGCGGTAGATGGGCAAATACACAGTTAGGCTCCGTCATGGCTATTAGCGATCGTGAGTTGACCTGGGCTGAAGTGGGTACCATTACTCCGGTATCTTTCACCAACATGACCGGTAAGTTGGGCGTACAGGCCTATATCAACAAGACCTCTGAACTGGACCTGACCCAGCCGATTGACCTGGATGGCTTGTCTACTCTGGAACTGGTTTACCTGTAACACTGTTCATTTCCTTTTATTCCTCGAGCGGGATTAATTCCCGCTTATTGATTTCCCCGGAGAAAAACCATGTTTTTCAGCTCTTTATTGAGGACGGCCGCGCTCGGCCTGCTATTCACTAACGTGGCTGCTAGCGCCACTGGTATTGTGCCGGAAACCTCAGTTATTATTGTTGAGCAGAGCGACGGAGAAGGCGCGATTAACCTGAAAAATACCGACAGTTTCCCGGTATTGCTTCTGAGCACTCTGCAGAACACCAAAGATGATCAGGACAGCCTGCTGACCATTACTCCACCTGCCGCCCGTGTTGAGCCGGGTAAAGTGCAGAGTGTGCGCTTTCTCATCACTGATGACACTCCCCTGAAAACCGAGCGCCTTAAACGTGTAGTGTTTGAAGGCGTGCCGCCGCAGAAAAAGAATCAGAATGAAGTACGCATGACTATCCGTCAGAATTTGCCGGTGATTATACGCCCGGCCGGTCTGGCGCGTGAGCAGGCCCCGTGGAAGCTGCTGAGCTGGACCAAAGCCGGAAACGATCTGACGGTGACCAACCCCTCGCCCTACGTTGTACGTCTCTCCCAGAAAGTGAGTACCTTGCCAGGGAAGGGTGAATGGATGCTCCCTGAAGCCTATCTGCTGCCAGGGCAAACTGTGACGCTGACTAAAGGCAAGTCTGACACCGGCATCGCGATCAGTCAGGTCACGCTCTACCCTGCCACCACCTGGGGCTTCAGCGTTGCCAGCTACACGGCAACGGTGGCGGGCTGAGGGTATCGTGAATGAGCCGGCTACCTCACGCGAAACGCAGGGTACCTACATGCAACATATCTCTGCTGCTCTCCTGTATTTTGTTTGCGCTAAATGCCAGCGCCCAATCGGATGGTGGCCTCGTCCAGTTTGACTTGGCCATGCTGCAATCTCGCGGTGTAGATGAGAAGGTGTCATCGGCGTTCAGTGAGACTCCGCGCTTTATAGCGGGGCCGACGACCGTAGTGCTTTCGGTCAATGGCGCTGACCGTGGCCGTATTCGCGCGAACTTCGGTGAGGCAGGTCAGCTCTGTGTAGATGATGACTTTATTCGTCAGGCCGGGTTAGTACGTCCCGAAAAATCGCAGAACACTGGTATCTGTACCGCGCCGGATGCGCTTTGGCCGCAGGCGGAAGTCACCGCAGATCCGGGGCTGAACTCTCTGATCTTAGTGGTACCGGAACAGTTTCTGGTGGCGAGTGACGATCCCGCCAACCGAAACTGGTCCCACGGTGGTCAGGCAGCGCTCATTAACTACGATACGCAGTATATGACCTCATCTGGCCGGGGGATGAAAACCGAGTATATCCAGCTTAACAGCGAGGCTGGCTACAATGTCGCCGATTGGATTATTCGCAGCCGCCAGCAGGTCTCCCGCCTTAACGGTGATGATCGTATAGACAGACAGGGGGTTTGGGCCCAGCGAACCTGGGCGGCGGCGCGCAAAGTGATGCAGGCCGGGCAGATTAACATGAGCAACGCCGGTCAGGTGCTTGGCGTACAGTTCTTTCCGGAAAATGCCCTGATGCAGCAGGATAAAGGCCCGGCGTTGGTGGAAGGTATTGCCGAAACCCAGTCGGTGGTTGAGGTGCGACAGGCGCAGGTACTGCTCTACAGCACCACCGTGCCCGCAGGGCCGTTCAGCCTGCGTGGCTTCCGCTTATTGAATACCCGTACAGATTTGCAGGTAAAAGTCACCGGCAGCGGGGAGATCGTGCGTGAGTTTACGGTGCCAGCTTCTGCCTTCCTGCGCGGCAATCTTTCTACCCCCGGTTTGTCGTTTGGCGTTGGTCGTCCCGATCAGTCTGGAATTGCCAGTAAGCCTCTGCTGGCAACTGTTTCGGGAGGTATTGCGCTGGGGAAAACTACAATGCTGAACACCTCATTGCTGGCGTCGTCACCTTATATGATGGCGAGTTTCGACCTTGATACCCAGGTGTTCCGACCTTGGATGCTGACAGTACAAAGCACATTTAGCCGAGAAGATCGCCATAGTAAACAGGGGATGCAGGCCGGGGTTGAACTCACTTGGTCGCCCACCGAGCGGCTGTCGCTGGGAGCCAACGCGCGCCTGCAGAGCACAGGTTACCGCGAGCTTTATGATGCGCTGCAAAAGGAACCGCGCGAGATCCGTGGCATGAGCCATATTCAGAGTGGCCTAAGTCTAGGATGGGATGCGCGCAGCATGGGCAGCTTATCGTTTTCGGTAGGGCGCAGCAGCAACTACGGCGGTGGTTCAGCCGACTATGTGCGTGGCGCCTGGTCTAAATCCTTCGGCAATGTAATGGTGTCGGCCAGCTTGGCACGCAGCACCCGGCAGGATGGAACGGGTTCAGATAATGTGTTCTACCTGACCACCAGTATACCGCTAGACAGAGGGCGCTTAAGCAGTTACATCAACGAAGGCAACGGACAGACGCGTTCCGGCCTGCGCTGGAGCGAACGCTTCGGCCAGGATCGCGGCTACAGTCTGGCGGCGGAGCGGGAAATGCGTAGCGGGCAGCGCAGAGGCACAGCAACCGCCGATATGGTAACCCCGGTTAGCCAGCTCTCCGGCAGTTTGAGCGGAGGTGATAAAAGCTCCACAACCTTAACAGCCCGTGCCAGTGGCGCGATAGTGGCTCATGCCAACGGAGTGACTACCTCGCCTTATCAGATCGGGGATACTTTTGGCATTGTTCGGGTGGGGGATGAACGCAGTGTAAAAATTGATACGCCAGCTGGTCCCACGTGGACCGACGGCCGCGGCTACGCGGTGATTCCAGGGTTAAACGGCTTTCGTAAGTCGGTGGTGCAGGTGGATACCCGCAGCTTGAAAAAGAATGTGGATATTGCCAACGCTTGGCAGCAAACCGAAGCCGCACGCGGTGCTGTCACTGAAGTTGAGTTTGCAGTGGTCCGCACCCGCCGGATTTTGGCGACCATCAGAAATGCTACTGGCGACACTATCCCGCATGGGGCAAGTGTATTTAACGCGAGTGGTACCTTTATCACCATGTCGGGTGAAAACGGCACTGTCTTTGTGCCGGATGCCGCTGTTCACGATAAATATGATGTACAGGTCTCAGGTAAAACGCTTTGCAGCTTCAGCCTGAAGCTGCCAGAGAAAGCCGTGCAGGATGTTCTTTATGAAACCGCAGACAGCGTCTGTAGCTAAGAGAAAAGCCAAATGTTCAAGAAAACTATACTGGTTTGTATGTGGGCGAGTGCGGGGGCCGTGGCGGCTGAAGCAGGTTTAAGCACTGGGAACGGCAGCATTGAGGAGGACCGCAGTATGTGTGTTATCCGTACAGTGCGGGAGGTGATCGACTATGGCGTACTGTCGCGCTGGCAGCTACAGGAAACCAGCCGGGCCGGTGAACTAACGCCGGGAGCGCGCACCCTGCCAGTGACGGTTGCCTGCCCTTATGCGCAAAGCTTTCGTTTAAGAATCGACGGTACCAGCAGCGTTGCAGGGCAGGTGCGTTATGGTCGCAGCGGCTGGCTGAAGCTGCAGGCCAGCAATTTGAGGGTCGATGGTATGTTCTCTGGCATGACAGTCGCATCACCGGATAAAGGAAGTCGCTCGGTAAGCGTCGGGAATGCGGCGCTGGAAGATGGCAGTGTTATTATTCCGAATAACGGTGGGCAGGCAGTGACCGGGCGGACGGTTACATTTGATTTGGTGATTGAGCCACGTTTGGCCGAAAAGGACAACCGGGTCACGGTACCACTGGAAAGTGAGGCTGGTCTGCGTATTACGCTGGAGTGAAGTATCGTTCAAACGGCCTGACCATAGCTAAAAGGGCTATTCACTGTCTCAACTTAAGAAGCAGTCAATACTGCGTGACTTTAGCATAGACAATCACTACATGCTAAAGACGACGATATCAACTGAGCCTGTACATAAATTTGTGTAATTTCCTGATTTTTATATGTTCAATCCAACAACAAAAGCAGGTTGATTTATGGACGAAAAACAGTTGAAAGCTCTGGCTAACGAGCTGGCCAAAAATCTCAAAACCCCTGAAGATCTCAGCCAGTTCGATCGTCTGCTGAAGAAAATCAGCGTCGATGCAGCTCTCAACGCCGAAATGTCCCACCATCTGGGCTACGATAAGAACCAGCCTAAACCAGGCGCCAACTCCCTCAACGGCTATTCCACAAAGACCGTTACCACTGGCGATGGCCCTCTGGAGCTACGCACTCCGCGCGATAGTGATGGCTCTTTCGAACCACAACTGGTGAAGAAAAACCAGACCCGCATCAGCGTGATGGATAACCAAATCCTGTCACTGTACGCCAGAGGGATGACCACCCGCGAGATAGCGGCGGCGTTTAAAGAACTGTATGACGCGGATGTCTCACCGGCGCTGGTATCGAAGGTCACCGACGCCGTTATGGAACAGGTTACCAAATGGCAAAGTCGCCCACTGGATTCAGTCTATCCAATTGTTAATAATGACTTTATTGCGCTGAAAGTCCGGCAGGACAGTCGCGTCATCAATAAATCCGTGTTCTTGGCGCTGGGCATCAACATCGAAGGCCAGAAAGAGCTGCTGGGTATCTGGCTGGCCGAAAACGAGGGTGCGAAGTTCTGGCTCAATGTGCTGACGGAGCTGAAATACCGTGGCCTGAACGATATCTTCATTGCCTGCGATGACGGCCTGAAAGGCTTCCCGGACGCCATTAATGCAGCGTATCCGCAGGCCCGAATCCAGCTGTGTATCGTGCATATGGTGCGCAACAGTCTGCGGTTCGTCTCCTGGAAGGACTACAAAGCCGTCGCCCGCGACCTGAAAGCCATCTACCAAGCCCCCACAGAAGAGGCTGGGCTGCAGGCGCTGGGAGCGTTCGCCAGTGCCTGGGACAGCCGCTATCCGCCGATAAGCCGAAGCTGGCAGGTAAAC
Source organism: Erwinia piriflorinigrans CFBP 5888 (assembly GCF_001050515.1). GTDB lineage: Bacteria > Pseudomonadota > Gammaproteobacteria > Enterobacterales > Enterobacteriaceae > Erwinia > Erwinia piriflorinigrans. The sequence continues at coordinate 87,955 of NZ_CAHS01000021.1, read as the reverse complement.
TGGGCCAACCTGGCGACGTTCTTCGCTTACCCGGCAGACATCTGTAAGGTCATCTACACGACCAACGCCATTGAGTCTTTAAACAGCGTGATCCGGCATGCCATCAAAAAGCGTAAGTTGTTCCCGACTGACGACTCGGTGAAAAAGGTGGTGGGGCTGACAATCCAGGCGGCATCACAAAAATGGACGATGCCACTGAGGGACTGGCGTATGGCAATAAGTCGCTTTATTATCGAGTTCGGTAACCGCCTGGACGGTCACTTCTGAGAAAAGGCATTTAAACAGAATCGTGTACAGGGTCTATCAACCCTTCCCAGCTTTCTGCCATCAGAAAACCCGGTTAGCAGCCCAAGCCGCTATCATCGAAAAAATATCGCGCAGGACTAATTCAGTGGAGGGTATAAACTTATGCAATGCAATTACTGCAGTAAAGTTGCAAACTTTTTTCTGCTGCTTGCTGGTCTAAACTTAATCAGGGCGTCAGATTGCTATCAACACTGGCCGTTTCAGACTCATATTGTCATGAGCGATTAATTTGGGGTTCTATGCCGGAACCGCCGAAAGTTCCATGACACACAATTTTGGCGTTTGGCGGCCTGTACGTAAGACCCCATCAACCGTACAGCAAAGAAATAGCCATTTGGAATGAAAAATCACCGATTGCAACGTCTCACATAGATGGTTCGTGCAGATTCTCATTTACGGAACCATAAAAGTACACGCCAGCAAATGTCAAACATGCTTCAGAAATCGACTAATTCGTTGAGCCGGTAATTTCGGCGGTTCCGGCGTACAACCCCATTTTTAAGAGAAAATTAATGACTGACCCTAACGAAGATACTAGTCAAGGAGTTTACCTGATTGGTGATGAGATTGAGTTCTATTCTGACAGCCATCTCCTGCGTTCCCGTAACGGACAGAAGGAACATACGTTGTTTTCAACAGCATCCCGCTGTCTAGAGATGCTGTTACTTAACCACGGCACCACGATTCCTAAATACGACCTGATGACGTTTGCATGGAGAGAACATGGCCTGAACGTATCAGCAAATACCTTTTATCAGAATATCTCTTCACTGCGTAAAGCAATAGCTGAGTTCCTTCCTGATGAAGATATTATAGTTACCGTTAAACGCGCCGGCCTGCTGATACCTCTGACTATTGAAATTATAAAAATTGAGGAGCAGACAGAAACGTCCGGCAATGTGGCTGATAACTGTAATCACGATTCAGCAGAAAATAACGACTATCTGACATCTGGTCAACAGGATAGCAGCATTGCGGAAGTGGCTGTATTGCCAAATGCAGTGGCAAATGCGACTTTGACTCGAAAGAAATATCGTTGGTCTCAGCTATGGCTGGGAGTGATGTTACTGGCGCTAATCGGTTTAGCATATCGTGTAATAAATCATAATCGTGAAAAAAATTCACAGGAGATTCCATTTCAAAATTATGTTCTTTATAAGAGACTTGACAGTCATTGCAAAATTTATGTCAATCCTGATGCTGGGAGGATTGATACCACTAATAAATATTTAAACATCAAAGCGTCGGAATGCAAAGGCTATGAAAGCATTTACGTTACCTTGTTTGAAGGTTCGGTAAAAAGTTCCGCGTTATACTGCTCAATTAAGGAAAAAAAATATATTTCATGTATCTCAGAATATTTTGCCAGGAATCAAAAATGATGCGCTTGCGGTTTGAAATTATTAATATAATATTATTGCTACTCTTTGTTGTTGTGGTGAGTTATTTTATTTTCTACTGGACAGGGGGTTTTAATAATTACAATAAAAAAAACTATGAGTGTCAGGCTGTTTTCAAGCTTGAGACACCGGAATTCAGTATGCCCGCTGTGGCCAGTATCAGCGTGTTGAATAATAAAGGTTCAATGATGTTTGGTGGGCCTGTTTATGAGCATAATAGCCTGGCAGGCGCCGTTAGCCGGCGGTTTGAATTTAATGTCGAAGAAGAGTACGGCAGCATGCTGTTTCATATACATAAGACGATTAAGTTAGAAAAGGATAGCGTTAACGATAGTGTCGCAGAGGAAATATTACCTGGTTTCTTAACTGTTCCCAGCGCCACTATATATTTTAAAATATTTCGAGTTAATGAAGGCATTTTCTTTATGCGCGATAACAGACCGCTGTTTTACTGTAAGTATATCTGAACGCCCCAAGAACTCTGTGCTGCTAGAGGCCTGCTATTTCGCGACACCGCTGTGCTCGCGATTTCTGTTCTCTGGTGGCTTTATGCCCTGCCTGCCAGAATTTAGCTGTCTTGTTTTGGTAATGGAATTTTAGAAGGGTTTTTATGCATCGATTTTAAATGTGTATACCAATTAAATTATTGGTGATAAATATTCCTCGCGGCAGGAAGAACCTTAGCTGTAAAGTTAGCATTCGAAATCAACCCCAATGAAACCCTGTGTATAATTAATTAGTCTGGTTTGTATAATTTTTTCGCGGAAAAATCTGTATTAAACAAATCTTTACATGTCGATAGTTGAACTATTATCACTCGCAAAAAGTTATTAAGCGATTGCATTCTCGATTTATTTATGGTTCTTACCCCGCCAAAATTACCTCTGTTTAGAAAAAATGATGAAATATTATATAGTGTTATCAGAATTAAAATGCATGCATATTATTTTAACCTAAAAATTAATGATCATTGTAGAATCCCTGATATATGAATTTTAAAAAACACCTCCCTGTTCTTAAATTCATCTTGAATGCGGCGCTGTTGCTTAATTGGTATAATACTTTCATGCTTATGCCCGTGATTTCTGGTAATGCTACCAACTTACTGATTTAGTGTATGATGGTGCTTTTGAGGTGCTTCAGTGGCTCCCATTTCTATCAGTTGTCCCCCCTTTCAGCTACTGAAGGCGTGGTGCGTAACGGTAAAAGTACTGCCGGACATCAGCGCTATCTCTGCTCTCACTGCCGTAAAACATGGCAGCTACAGTTCACTTACACCGCCTCTCAGCCCGGTACACACCAGAAAATCATTGATATGGCCATGAATGGCGTCGGATGCCGGGCAACCGCCCGCATTATGGGCGTTGGCCTCAACACGATTTTACGGCACTTAAAAAACTCAGGCCCTAGTCGGTAACCACGCGCATACAACCGGCTAGTGTAGTGGTCAACAAAAACTGGCCACAGATTTAGATTTTTTCCAGTATCGGTTTTCCGATTCGTTTGGTGGTAACCCACCGTTATATTCATGCGGTCTGAGCGCGCTGTAATATCCAACGATATAGTTCGTTATTGCATGAGTTGCATCGCTGAAGCTTACGTAACCCATCACTGGCACCCATTCGTTCTTCAGGCTCCGGAAGAAGCGTTCCATTGGACTGTTATCCCAGCAGTTTCCACGCCGACTCATACTCTGTTTGATCCGGTATCGTCACAGTAACTGCCGGAACTGCCTGCTCGTATAATGACTGCCCTGATCGCTGTGGAACATCACTCCTGCGGGCCTACCGCGAGTCTCCCATGCCACTTCCAGTGCTTTCATGGTGAGTCTGCTGTCCGGCGAGAACGACATTGCCCGGCCCACTGGCTTTCTTGCAAACAGGTCGAGAACAACAGCGAGGTATGCCCAGCGTTTGCCTGTCCAGATATAGGTCACATCACCGCACCACACCACACCTGGTTTGGCTCTGTTACTGCGAACTGTCGCTCAAGGTGATTCGGGATAGCAACGTGTTCATGACCGCCACGCTTATACCGGTGAGTCGGCTGCTGGCAACTGACCAGCCCCAGTTCTTTCATGAGCCGGCCAGCAAGCCAGCGCCCCATCTGATAGCCTCTCTGGGTTGCCATTGTGGCGATGCTTCTTGCTCCGGCCGAACCGTGGCTGATGCCATGTAGCTCAAGTACCTGACTTCGTAACACAGCCCGTCTGCCGTCTGATTTTTCAGGACGATTTTTCCAGTATTTATAGCTGCTGCGATGAACCCCAAACACATGGCAGAGAGTGGCCACAGGATAAAGCGCCCTGAGTTTCCCGATTATCGAGAACTGTTCAGGGAGTCTGACATCAAGAGCGCGGTTGTAGATTCAATCTGTCAACGCAACACCCCTTCCAATTATCTCTTTTGGTGTTTTGCCCTGCCGCTCATCACGCAGTTGCCTGACCCATTTTGTCATCGTGGAAAGACCGACATCCATAGTCTTAGCGGCATCAGAGACGGTGTAGTTTTGATCAACAACCAACTGAGCGGATTCGCTTTTGAATTCAGGACTAAAATTTCTTCTTTTCATTGGAGCACCTGTGTTGTTCTGAGGTGAGCATATCACCTCTGTTCGGGTGGCCAAATTCAGTAAACCACTACACTTTCGATTTAGAGCATATTGCTGGCGCAAAGAAACAGCAGCCAAAGCATTTCTGCCGTGAGCTGTTTTGCCTGCGGCGAGACGCTGACCAACTGTTCTTTCAGGCATTATATAAAGTTGCCTTCCAGCTTTAACTGACTGTTAACCACATCACACTCAATCTCTGCCAGACACTGGCAGTTCCAGAGATTTTTGTTGCTGAAAAGCGAACCGCCATTCATCAGGCAACGTTGTTGCCATTTACTAACGACTTTTAAGATCTGCTCTGCTTGCTCTTCACCGGTATAGCGGCTCATCCCTGTTATCTTCGATGCTTTTCAGCCCCATTATCAGACGGCGGAACTCACCGATGTCAGCGATCCGCAGTTAGTCTTCGAGTTATTCGACAAACTGCGCGCCAGCGGCATTTTCCTGTGGAGTGAGGTTGAGCATTTCTGCGAAGCATTCTTCACCAAAACAAATCCAGCGCGGCGATCGGCAATGATGATGCCGTTATGGACAGCAACGATGCGCAACAGGAGATGATGATGCAGTACCTGTCGAATCCGGAGCTTGCCAGAGGTTTTGCCCGCGTAGTGTTTGATATGTTGAAAGGGGCTTAGGCATGTGGGGCTGAAGCAACTCACATCAGTTGCTTCAGCCCATTCGTTGTGGGGGATTCATAGACATCGTTTCAATTTTCACCGCGCCGGAATGACCGTGCCGTCCGGCAGCATCATTACTCATTTTCACTCCGTGAATTCTGTTTTCCCCGTTACCTTGCCGAGTACCGCAATGTCCGAGGTATGGCATTCAAAAGAGGCAGGGCCGTTTTCAACGCGCAATCTCCCCCCCGGCAGGCGGTAAACGTGGCGGATGCTCTTAAAGCCATCGATCTCAATCAGCCAGCGCCCGTCATTAATCTCGCCGTTCTGCTCATCCACCAGATAGATCGATTGTTCGAACTTTACCAGCAGCGGTGCAGCCGTATCTGCCGGGATTAAACGGGGATCGTAATTGACCCAGTCTGGCGATGAATAATCCCCATTTGTGATTTCCATGTATTTCAAGGTCAATGCGGGAGTGCTGTCGGCAGCAGTGAATGCCTCTCCTTCGCCGGTGGTGAGCCACAGCAGCGATGCGCCGGTATCCAGATGGCAGGCGATAAGCCAGTCATGGGGGAAATTGTCGCGCATCCAGCGGTTAGCCATCGTGCTTTGCGATACGCCGAGATGGTCGCACAGCGCCTGTCGGGTGTTCATTCCGTAGGCTTTCAATATGCGGGTAATCGCTTCTTTTCCACCGTGTTGAGATGGAAAATTGAACTTTGTTGCCTTTTTTGGGTTTTCATCAGGGCTTGACATATTATTATTGTAATCCTAGTATCTCAATTGTGATGTCGCTGCGGGCGACGCTGGTCTCGAATAGTGAATTTAACAACACATCTGGGGAATCATGCATCATGAGACGACAACTTTCAATGCATCCAGGCATCAACCTTGTGGTGTCTGATCCTGACATTACTCTGGACGCATTCTGCCGTTGCGCCGGCTACAAAATAGCCTGTGCGCGTCAGACGATCCGCGAAGGCCGTCTGCCCATCGGGAAAAAGGCCGGAGTGAACGGCCTGGTTGAGGTGAACATGGTCGCGCTGCCCATTGAAGCATCCCCGGCCGGTGAAATCCCCATGCAGGAGTAAACATCTCATTTTGGATATTTTTCGATTTATCTGTGGCGATAGAGCTGTCCGGATCGGGAAAAGGGGGAACGATGGCGATTAAAGGCGTGGCGGCGACGGTGCAGTTAAGTCCCGGCGAACGGGTTGACGGGCTGAATTATATTGCCGAATTACGGGCGAAAGCGTTTGGTGAAACCAGTGATGCTGAACTGGCACGTTTTATTCACACCATGCGCGATCCGGCCGGAAAACATCATCAACAGAATGAGCGGGCGCTGGCGGCACTTTTTTATATGGCAAAAATTCCCACAGCACGGCACTCGCTCAATATCACTTCGCTGACCTCTGACGAAAAAAGGGCGCTGATCGTCGCGATGAATGCTTTTCGCGCAGTGGTGAGCTTATTTCCCAAACGGCTATCCATGCCGGATTAAACCTTCAACAGAAACACATGGCGTAAACCCGCCGGGCATTTTATTGCCTGAATTCAGGAACCTTAATGATGAAAAACCGTGAAATACCCTATACCGATCATACTGACGACGGCCTGATGCTGATGCTGGCCGAGGTGCGTCTGGACGAGCGCCGGGGCCGCGCCGAAGTGATGGCCGCCCGGTTGGAGAAAATAGCGCGACATATTATTCGTTACGCGCTTAACGGCGCAGAGTCTGCCGACCTGCTGCGTCAGGAGGTTGAGATCCTGCACAACCAGTCGCGGGAGGCTAACTGATGGCCGATGCAATGGATCGGGTACAGCAGCGCGTGGAGGAGGAATTGCAGCGCCATCTGCGCAAAGCGCTGACAAGACCGGCCACCGTCACGCGTGAACAGTGCGTCGTATGCTGCGCGCCGATACCCCCTGCGCGGCAGAATGCCATTCCAGGCGTGCAGTGCTGCGTGACCTGCCAGGAGATCGGCGAGCTGAAAAGTAAGCACTATCAGAGCAAAGCGCTGTGAGCCTGCTGCGGGTTGCCGCGAATACGGCGCGGTTCGCGCAAAATTCAGCGCCCGGTGCGCCATGTTAACCCCCGGTGGCCCCGTCTGGGCTTTTCCATGGAATGCGCCAAAAAAGGCGATCAACCCGTATCTCGACCCGCCGTCGTCGCCGTCGCCGTCGGCGCTCGACAGGCTGATTGCGCAGGGCAAGGAGCAGCAGAGGCTGCGGCGCGAGGCGCTGAACGATGCGGTCTGGCAGCGCTATTTTTACAATGAACCACGCGATCCTCTGCTGCGCGAAAGCGGGCAGGAGAGGCGCATCGTCCGCGTCAGCCTGGCGCATGAGCGGCAGCGCGCCAACCCCAATTGCGTGATTATCGCCAACGTGCAGGCGCAGCCCTCTTTTATCAGCAAGCCGCTGATGCAGCGCATTGAGTATTTCCAGCAGCTGGACAGACCCAAAGCCTGCTCACGCTATCTGCGCGAAACCATCACCCCCTGCCTGCAACGACTGGATCGCGTGCGCGACAGCCAGGCGTCGGCGTCTTTCCGCTTTATGGCCAGTCGTGATGGTCTGGACGGGCTGCTGGTACTGGCGGAAATGGATCAGCACCGGGTTAAGCGCCTGGCGACCCTTGTTAGCGCGCATATGAGCATCTGTCTGGAAGAGGCCAGCAACGCGCTGTTTACCGCCGATGAGGTGAAGCCGGAGGAGATCCGCCGGGTATGGGAGCGCGTGGCGGCTGAAGCGATGCGGCTAGACGTCATTCCGCCCGCCTTTGAAGCGCTGAGGCGTAAAAAGCACCGCCGCAAGCCGGTGCCTTATGAGCTTATTCCCGGTTCGCTGGCGCGCATGCTGTGCGCCGACTGGTGGTATCGCAAGCTGTGGCAGACGCGCTGCGAATGGCGCGAGGAGCAGCTGCGCGCCGTGTGCCTGGTCAGCAAAAAAGCATCGCCCTACGTCAGCTATGAAGCGGTGATACACAAGCGCGAACAGCGCCGGAAATCGCTGGAGTTTTTCCGCGCTCACGAGCTGGTGAGTGAAAACGGCGACACGCTGGATATGGAAGAGGTGGTGAACGCCAGCGCCAGCAACCCGGCGCACCGGCGCAATGAGATGATGGCCTGCGTGAAGGGGCTGGAGCTGATTGCCGAAATGCGCGTCGACTGCGCGGTATTTTATACCGTCACCTGCCCGTCGCGCTTTCACGCCACGCTGAGCAACGGCAGGCCAAACCCGACGTGGAGCAGCGCCACGGTGCGCGAGAGCAGCGATTACCTGGTCAATACTTTCGCCGCCTTCCGCAAGGCGATGCACAGGCGCGGGCTGCGCTGGTACGGGGTGCGCGTGGCCGAGCCGCATCACGACGGCACGGTACACTGGCATTTATTGTGCTTTATGCGCAAAAAGGAGCGCCGCAGCATCAGCGCTCTGCTGCGTAAATTTGCCATCAGGGAAGACCGGGTGGAGCTGGGGAACAACACCGGGCCGCGCTTCAAGGCAGAACTGATTAACCCGCGTAAGGGATCGCCAACCAGCTATATCGCCAAATACATCAGCAAGAACATTGACGGGCGCGGGCTGGCCGGGGAAATCAGCAAAGAAACCGGCAAATCCCTGCGCGATAACGCCGAAAACGTTAACGCCTGGGCATCGCTGCATCGCGTACAACAGTTTCGTTTCTTTGGTATTCCGGGGCGTCAGGCGTACCGCGAGCTGCGCCTGTTAGCCGGCCAGGCGGGCAGGACGCAGGGCGATAAGAAAGCGGGCGCGCCGGTGCTGGACAATGCGCGGCTGGACGCGGTACTGGCGGCGGCGGACGTCGGCTGCTTTGCCACCTACATCATGAAGCAGGGCGGCGTACTGGTTCCGCGCAAAAATCACCTGATCCGCACCGCCTACGCGCTGAACGACGAACCCGGCACCTACGGCGATTGCGGCATCCGCATTTACGGCATCTGGTCGCCGCTGGTGGCGGGGCGTATCTGCACCCACGCGGTGAAGTGGAAAAAGGTACGTAAGGCTGTTGACGTTCAGGAGGCGACAGCCGACCAGGGCGGTTCTGCCGCCCCTTGGACTCGTGGCAATAACTGTCCCCTTGTAGAAAATATAAACAACTTAGCAGCTTATATGCATGTATCGGACGGGCCAATGTCGGTGACGGATTTTTATCATATGAGTAAAAAAGAGCTGCGCGAGCTGCGGGCCAGGCTGAAGCAGGTCAAACCCAAAGCGCGACAGGGGGATCAGCAGGAAACGTGCGATACTTTGCTGCGCATCTGGCGTTACGATGAGTGAATAAGGCATGTAACATGTCACGGAGCGGGTGACATCGGAATGTCTGCTATGGGTAAGCAACCGTCTGTGTTTGAATTTTTGATGATTTTTTTATCTGGGATTGTTATGAAAAGTTTTGATTGTGTATCTCCAGGGGCCGTTGCATTAGTGAAATATGATAATGGCAGATCTTTAGCGTTCAGTTATGGCGTAGAGGATGTGGAAAGCGGGGCGTTTATCACGACGGACAGCATTTTTGACCTGGCCTCCGTGTCGAAACAATTCACTGCGTTCAGTGTGCTTCTTTTAGAAAAAGCAGGTGCTCTCAATCTTTATGATCCCATAGGGAAATATATTCCAGAAATAAATCATTATGCCGCAGATATTAATATCCTGAACCTTATTTATCATACTTCTGGCCTGCCATGTCTGTTTGATATCGCTGAATCTAAGGGGATATCATTTCATGATCGCTACAGTAAAGATGATATCTTAAAAGGACTCAGTGAACAGTCGGGTTTGATTTTCAACCCAGGGACAAAGTTTGAATACAGTAATACAGGCTACTTCCTGCTTTATCAGATAGTTGAAAGGGCGTCTGGTAAGCGATTTGCTGATTTTTTGCAAGAGAACATCTTTCTGCCGTTAGGGATGAGTCGCTCATTTTTAGCCGTAGAGGGGGGCGATAACAGCCGTCGCGTTACCGGATATATAAAGTCGGAACAAGGTCAGTATGAGGTTTCAGAAAGCCGGTGGGACGTTTTTGGTGCAAGCCTTGTTTATTCCTCTGTTAATGACCTTATGAAGTGGGGAAATAATTTTTCAACAGGACAGGTTGGAGGAAGAGCGTTAATCGATAAAATGTTATCTCCTCTGAGCGAAATTAGCGAACATGGCGAGTGTATTAGTGATTTTGAGCCTTATTGCTTTGGCTTGCAGGCGGAAGAAAGTAAGTCGGGAGTCATTTACAATCACCAAGGATCGACTTTTGGCGGTGAAAGTCATTTTTCGCGCTCGCAAAACCGGGGTTTTACTTTAGCCGTACTCAGTAATATTGAAGAGTATGACACGGTGGATTTAGCAGAGAAATTATGCGACGGTTCAGTTTTGTTTGATCACATTGATTAAATCTTTCTTGTTCGATTGACAGTCGATTGAAATAAACAGGTTGCCGGTTTCCTCAAAGCAGGCATAAATTCCGGCGGGCCATCCTCAGCTGTCAATCTGATAAGTGCCATAAAACCGTCAGGAGAGCGATCACAGGCCCTGTACTCGGCGCTTTCAATACCCCTTGACCCGCGCGTCGGACTCGTCCCAGAGACGGTTAAATTCGCCCTGATACGCCGTCGCCAGCATCGGTGCATTCTTAACAAGAAGCACGTTCTCTGCGTTGCGGTTCGCCGCACTGGCGGTGTAGTTAAATGACCCGGTTTGTACCGTGTCGCCGTCAACGACCATAAATTTATTATGCATGATGACGTATTTCCCATTGAGACGTACCGATATACCTTTATTAATCAGGAAGGTAACGGCGGTGTATCTGTCGCTATTGGCCTTTTTATCGGCCACGAGCCGGACAGCCACCCCGCGATTTTTTGCGGCAACGAGCGCCGCCGCAACCGGCTTACTGGTGAAGCTGTAAGCTGCGATATCTACGCTACGCCTGGCACCATCGATGGCGCATAAAACCATCTGTAATGCACTCTGGCCCGTTGAGGGGGAAAAGCCGGCGAAAACGACAGGCGCGGCTGTGGTCAGCGCTGGCACAGCTATGACGAGAGCCAGCACAAAGAACGCTGGTTTACGCATCATTTGTCAGATCCAGGTTTGTAGGTTTATCAAAGTTATCGAATCGAAAAACAGTCCGGCGTTTGATCATCGCGACAGGTTTCCTCGGCAGATAAATTTTAACAGGATACGGGGTTTAGAGATTCGGTTCACGGCGCTAAAGTATCGCGGTCTTTGATCCGGCCGAATTATTCCTCTCGTCCTGTTTGTGTATCGAGTGTATACGGTAACATTTCTTTTTTTATGAGTGGTAACAAAATTACGTAAAGTCAGTTCAGCATGCATCCATTTATCGTCGCGATTCAATCACGTTATTCCAAGACTTTTTTCTTGGGAAAACTACAGGCATCGTATATTTCTCTCCCTATTCCAGTCTGCCAGCTATCAATTTTTTGATATTTTTGGGAAATAAATAACGTGGTGCGATGGGTGTTGCTGAATATTATCAGGCCTTAGGTGTCGTCGGTGACAGGGCATTTTAGGCGGTCGTCCCGGTGGTGTAAACGTTAAAAATAGCTTTCTGGATCATGAGAGTATTGCATCGCCACGAAGGCGGTTGATAAGGGCTGAACCATACCTTTAATCTATGTTCACGCGGCCTTTAAACACTGTCATCGAGTGTATCTGATTTTGCCATTTTTTATCCAAAATAAACTCCTTATCTACAATTCATTTCTTCTTCCTTTCTTGTGGCGAAGAAATTATGGCTTTATTTCTGAAGTTTCTTTTTTTATTAGAAAAAGTAAAAGTACACGCGATAATATTGCGGCTCCTGAATAAGTGAATGTTGGTAAATTCTTATTGAAATCAATAAGAGTTTTTGGTTAGTTTAATCTACAAGGTGCTGAATATATCCGTTAGTCTCGCTAAAATAGCAAATGACGCATTTGACCACATAATAAATGAGTCACAGTACGAGCAGGGAATCAATATCTCTAAATAAAACAGACGTCACGAAAATACTATAATTCCTAAATACTTGATAGTTTGCGCCCGGTTATTGCGTCACAATCATCATTAGCAGCTATCGGAAGGCAGGATGCCTGCCACAGGTGAAGGGGTGTACAGTTTTGCCGTGACCTGTAGCAATGGTATGGACACATGCCGCTGTGAAGGAAGCTCAACGACCTTAAGTGAACACGTAATGATCGATATGTGTCACAGACGATCGATGAGAACACTAAAAAACATTTTACATTTCAAAGCGCCTTCTATACTGTTTATATAAACATATGTGTAAATATACAGTAGTTAAATAAGGAGGAAAAATGCAGGACTATCTTTTGGAGTCTGTCAAGCTCCAACGCATTGATTTCTTTATCAAGCTCGTCGCAGCTAGTGAATGCGATGAAGAAGAAAAAAGGCTCGCTATCCAGTGGGTTTCAGAACTCACTAATGAGCTGATGGAGCGGATACGCAATCATCAGGCTGGGCAGCCTTTTGGTCATTTCAAAACATAGGGCATTGCTACGCTAATCAGATGTGCTCTGCGCACAGCAGAAAAGCGCCCACGCAGCCCTTAATGTCCGTTAGCGACACAGGCGTATTTTATGCCTTAATGACGTCCGCCGCCTGAATGCCGCTGTGCGAGCTACAACTAAGGGAGTACGACAACAGGTCTGGGAGGACTACAGCGGAAGTGAGAAACCCTTACAGGCAATATCGATTCTAAGCCTGTCAGGGCAGGCAGTCATTATACAGGGCGCCAGGTAATAGGATTTTTATCAGTCATCCTGACGCCCTGAACATCGATATTTTGATGAGGGTGTTGCGTGCAGGTCTCTGGGTATCCAGCCGTGGGGCGGGGGGAGTGGCGTATGCTGCGGGCGCGGCCATCGATCCATTTATAGATTATATTTTTCAGCCAGTAACCCTAATGGCGATGTTATTTTACTGTGTCAGCATTAGGAGCATTTTGCCAATCTTTGCTCCTGTCATTTAATTTGAGTGTTGAAAAGATCAAAGACCAAAAAATCGGCAGTTATGTATCATAAACAACGTTTTTACCCCACGATCCCAGCCGCTTCAGTTACTTCAGGCACTTCCATTCTTTAGTCGGTTTCTTCGCTTCATTCACTCGGGTTCACTAAAAGTCAAAGTCCGCTTCCGCGAAAAAAGAATTCGTGATCGGGGGGGATATAAATGACATTGTCGTTATCGACGATCGATATTGCCTGTCGGTGATAATGGCATTAAACCTGACAGTGGATGGAGAACGGCTGGTAACGTACATTTTTCATTTCCTTACTTATAAAAAATACAGCTTATATATTGACTAAGCTACGTTATTTCAGGAAAGGTGATTTTATCAGATTAACTAATCAGTTATCGGTAGGTTGCTGAAGCCAAAGTTACGCAATTGTTTAAAAAAATTTATCATTTTGGTTGCCTTACGTTACGGATCGTTTAAAGTGAATACTGCAAATGTTAAACACAGGATTTTTTGCTGCAATGTTTTCGTATCAACAGCTTTGGTCGTTTAGACGCGCTCAAAATGACGCATGAGGACGAGCCGAAACCTTCGCGCAGAGCGGTTCTGGTGAAAGTCACAATGTGCAGCCTCAACTACCGTGATCTGTCTATGCTGTTTGGTAAAGGCACCCTCTCGCCGCGCTGGTCTCCATTCCACCACATCTGTCGTGGGAAGAAGCCGCAGCCCTACCTTGTGCCACAGTGACCGCATGGAATAGCCTGCTGATACCGCGACCGCTGAAAGCAGGCCAAGCGGTGCTTATTCTGGGTACGGGGTGTCATTGTTTGCATTGCAGCTTGCGAAAATATCAGACATCAACGTTAGTGCCCTGACTTCGAATGATGATAAAGAAAAATGACTCAATGAGATGGATGCTGACCATATCATTAATTACAAATTTCAACGTGATTGGTTTCTCCAGGCCAGAGAAATAACAGAAGGTGAAGGCGTCGATCGTATTGTGGAGGCGGGTGCGCCAGGAACCATGACCAATAGAGAATATATCATTAGGGGGGAGTCTCACGTGCGACGACACATTAGCTCTACCTTTTCTCATGAAGTCAGCAGGCCGAGGTCGTTGATGATATGAATAAAATTTTATCTTGTAAAAGCAATTAAGCGTTATATTACTATAGGGGTCTAAATGAACTTTTCTATTATCGGTACAATCATAAAAATTGGAACCAGTATTTTCCCTTTTTTTAAGCGTGCAATATCAAAGAATAACTTTTTCAATCATCCTTTTGCATTACGATCCGAAGCGATAAAGTGGCTCTTCAGCGAGAAAATAGCCCTGTTCTCGGCAAATAAGTACTGTCAGGAAATGCTGATGAGGCATTACGGGTTAAGTTTTGATATTGAGCTTAACAGAAAAATTATTATCTACTTCCTTCATCATCGTGATAGCGAAAAAGAGTGCAAGTCTTTGTTTACCCTGCGGGGTGTGTATAAATATGGCAATGGCATCCTTTCGATGAAAAAAGGGATGTGGGCGACCATTTTGGTTTTTATCGCAATAACGATCCTTTTCGGTATAACCACCTTTTTTCTCTTGAATACATATTTTAACGTTAATCATGACTCGACTTTTTTGTGGTTTGGCATTCTGCTTTTTGTCTTAACTTTAATCTATTTCGTCATGGTGTTATTTACTTTGACTAATATGCTAAGGGTGAGGAAAATCATCGCTAAGGTAAATGGCTTCACCTTGCAATCACAAACCATTGAGCTTCTTATTTTGAATGAATTTTTGCTTATGGATGCGGGAAAGAAATAGTCAGATACAACGAGTTTTTTGCGCCAGCGCCTTAACAGGGCTGGCGAGTCCCTCTCACCGCGTGGTGTTTTTGATACTCCTTAATAAAGATCCGTAACAGGTCAAACCGCTTACCCGGCTGGTAAAGTCCTAATCAACGCGCCACATCGGTTCCCGTGGTGCGGATTTCACATATCCCATTCCATCATCTGCGGCGCATCTCACAACGCTGCCCTCTTGCTCGCCCACATTTTTAGTCCTCCCTCTTGTATGCCCGAAGGCACAAAGTGCATTCGTTGTTCCCTGGCCCTATCCCCGCAAACATAGGGCATCAGCGTGTTGTTTTCACCGTGAGCGTGCCGTCTGACTGACCCGATCGGCACGTTCCGCACCTTAAAGGGGAACTTATTAATGAAAGTACAAGCACATCAGCATGACACGGTCGATGCCCTTTGCTGGCGTCACTATGGGCGCACCGCTGGCGTGACCGCGCTGGTTTTGCAGGCCAATCCTGGCCTTGCCGGGCATGGCCCGTTTTTACCGCACGGCCTGGAGGTGGAGCTGCCGGAAACCGCCGCTGCCGCAGCCACCACGGCGCAAAGCGTCCGGCTGTGGGATTGAATGATGAGCCTTGACCGAATCAGCGCCTTTATCACCTACGGCGTCGCGCTGCTGCTGGCCTGGCTGGGCGATCTGTCGCTCAAAGATATTTCCACCCTCTGCGGCATGTTAATTGGCGTGCTGATGCTCGCCATCAACTGGTATTACAAACACAAATCCTGGCAGCTGCTGCGCAGCGGGCAGATCGCGCGGGAGGAACATGAATCCTTCAATCGTTAAGCGTTGCTCGGTTGCCGTGGTGGTGGCTATCGCCGCCATGCTGCCGCAGTTTCAACAGCTGAAAATCTCGCCGGACGGGCTGAAGTTGCTGGCTGACTACGAAGGCTGCCGCCTGGAGCCGTATCAGTGCAGTGCTGGCGTCTGGACTGACGGCATCGGCAATACCACTGGCGTCGTGCCGGGCCGCAGCATCACGCCGCGCCAGGCGGCAGAGGGGCTGATCGCCAACGTACTGCATGTTGAAGCGGAACTGACGCGCTGCCTGACGGTGCAGCCGCCGCAGCGGGTCTATGACGCGCTGGTCTCACTGGCTTTCAACGTCGGCACGACAAAACTCTGCCCGTCGAACATCGTCGACCGGCTGAACGAAAGAAACTGGCGCGCGGCGTGCCGACAGCTGCCGCGCTGGACGTATGTCAAAGGCGTGTTCAACCAGGGGCTGGCAAACCGACGCGCCAGGGAGATGGCCTGGTGTTTAAGCGACGCGGAAACAGATGGGAAAGCGCAGGAGATCCCCACGCCAGTCAATCCCCAGGAGGGAGAGTGACGCGCGCGCTGATCGTCCTGCTGGGTCTGGCGCTGGCGACGCTGGGCTGGCAGCTGTGGCGGCTGGATGCGGGCCGCCACACCATTGACGCGCAGAACGTCACGCTGCAAAACCAGGCGCAGGCACTGACGAAAAAGAACGCCCAGCTGATCGGCCTGTCGCTCCTGACCGAAACCAACGGCCGTGAGCAGGCGCGCCTTTATGCGGAGGCGGAAAACACCCACGCGCTGTTGCGTCAGCAGCAGCGCCGGACAGAGGAGTTAAAACGTGAAAATGAGGATTTACGCCGCTGGGCAGACACTATTTTGCCTGCTGACCTTATCCGGCTGCGCGACAGACCGGCACTCACCGGAGGTGCAGCTTACCGTCAATGGCTGTCCGGCAGTGACGCCGTGTCGGCTGGAGAGAGCGACCCCGCGCACCAACGGCGATCTGAATGAGATGCTGAATGAAACCGAGGCGGCCTGGGCGGCCTGTGCCGACAAGGTGGACACCCTAATTAACTGCCAGGAGCGACAACGTGAACAAGCCACAATCATTACGCAACGCGCTGAATAGCGCACTGCCCGAAATCAGTCAACATCCCGACAGGCTGAATATGTCGGTGGAAAACGGTGCGTTGGTGGCCAGTCAGGCCGGGCCGATGTCGTGGGAATACCGCTACCAGCTGAATGTCACCGTCGACAGCTTCAGCGGCGAGCTGGATTGGCTGATGGCGACGGTGCAACTGTGGCTCAACGCCAGCCAGCCGGACGCCCTCAACCATCCGCAGCTGCGCGAAAAGCTGTTTACCTTTGCCATCGATGCGCAGGGTGCGATCCGTCTCTGTCTGCAACTGAGCGAACCGGTGCGGGTAAACGGCAACGTCTCGCCCGCACAGGTTGCCGCGCAGCCGGAACCGCCGCCAGCGGAGGAGAGGTGGACGGTCAGGCAGCCTCCGGCGACCGCACATTTTTCACCACGGGACAGGGGGCTTCGATGAACGCACAACTGACTGAAATCATGCGTCTTATCACCAACCTGATCCGCACCGGCATCGTCAGTGACGTTGACCGGGAGAAATGGCTGTGCCGGGTGCAGGTAGGTGATTTGGAAACAAACTGGATCAGCTGGCTGACGCTGCGTGCGGGCGGCGCGCGCACCTGGTGGTGTCCGTCCCCCGGCGAGCAGGTGGTGTTACTGAGCATGGGCGGCAATCTGGAAACCGCGTTTGCACTTCCGGCGATCTACAGCAACCGCTTCCCGCCGCCGTCCGCCTCAGTCGATGCCAGCGTTACCGACTACCCGGACGGCGGACGCTTTGAATATGAACCCGCCAGCGGCCGCTGGTACGTCAAGGGCATCAAATCGATGGTGATTGAGGCGGCCGACAATATCACCCTGAAAACCGCCGAACTGGTGGTGGAGACAGACAATATGCGCATCAACGGCAAGGTGGCGATCGCCGGCGGCGTGACCCAGCAGGGCGGGGCGCTCAGCTCCAACGGCATCATTCTGGATAAGCACCAGCACGCGGGCGTGAAGTCCGGCGGCGATACCTCTGGAGGCCCGCTATGAGCCTGTATACCGGTATGAATCGCCGCAGCGGACGCGCGATTAACGATACCGAACATCTGCGCCAGTCGGTGCGCGACATTCTGCTGACGCCGCAGGGCAGCCGCATCGCGCGACGCGAATACGGCTCCCTGCTGTCGACGCTGATCGACCAGCCGCAAAACCCCGGTCTGCGCCTCCAGGTGATGGCGGCGGTTTACGTGGCGCTTTGTCGCTGGGAGCCACGGCTGATGCTGGACTCCGTCCATATCAACAGCAATTTTGACGGTTCGATGGTCGTTGAACTGGCCGGACAGCGCAGCAACGGCGCGGCGGTTTCCCTTTCCGTATCAACAGGAGCAGAAAATGGCAGTGATTGATTTATCACAACTCCCGGCACCGCAGATCGTCGATGTGCCGGACTTCGAGGCGCTGCTGGCGGAGCGTAAGGCGACCTTTATTGCGCTTTACCCGCCGGAAGAGCAGCAGGCGATCGCCGACACGTTGGCGCTGGAATCCGAGCCGGTCGTCAAGCTGTTGCAGGAGAGCACTTACCGCGAACTCCTGCTGCGCCAGCGCATCAACGAGGCGGCGAAGGCGGTGATGGTGGCCTACGCGGGCGGCAGCGATCTGGAGCAGCTGGCCGCCAACTACAACGTGACGCGCCTGACGGTGACGCCGGGCGACGACAGCGCCGTGCCGCCGCTGGCGGCGGTGATGGAGAGCGACGAGGCGCTGCGCCAGCGCATCCCCGCCGCGTTTGAGGGGTTGTCAGTGGCCGGGCCAACGGCGGCCTACGAGTTCCACGCCAGAAGTGCCGACGGGCGCGTGGCCGATGCCAGCGCCACCAGTCCGGCGGCGGCAGAGGTGGTGCTGACGGTGCTAAGCCGCGAGGGCGACGGCACGGCGGCGGATGACCTGCTGACGGTGGTGGATAAGGCGCTGAACAGCGAGAACGTACGTCCGGTGGCCGACCGCCTGACGGTGCGCAGTGCGGAGATTATCCCTTACCGCGTAGAGGCAACGATTTTCCTCTATCCCGGCCCGGAGGCCGAGCCGGTGATGGCGGCGGCGAAAGCCAGCCTGCAAAAATATATCGCCAGCCAGACGCGGCTGGGGCGCGATATTCGCCGCAGTGCCATCTACGCCGCGCTGCATGTGGAGGGGGTGCAGCGCGTGGAGCTGGCCGAGCCGTTGCAGGACGTGGTGCTGGACAAAACCCAGGCCGCATCGTGCAGCGAATGGAGCGTGATCGGCGGGGGCACCGATGAATAGCCTGCTGCCGCCCGGCTCCTCGCCGCTGGAGCGCCGCCTGGCTCAGAGCTGTAGCGGCATTTCCGACTTACGCACGCCGCTGCGCGACCTGTGGAACCCGGCAGCCTGCCCGGTGGGCTTTCTGCCGTATCTCGCCTGGGCGTTTTCCGTCGACCGCTGGGATGAAAGCTGGAGCGAAAGCGTCAAGCGCCGCATGGTGCAGGACGCGTTCTACATTCATCAGCATAAGGGCACAACCAGCGCCGTACGCCGCGTGGTGGAGCCGTTCGGCTATCTGATCCGCATTAAAGAGTGGTGGCAGAACGGGGAAGCACCGGGCACGTTTCGCCTGGATATCGGCGTGCAGGAACAGGGTATCACTGAGGAAACGTATCAGGAGCTGGAGCGGCTGATTAGCGATGCCCGGCCCTGTAGCCGCCACCTGGTGGGGATGTCGATCCATCTGCAAACCTCTGGCCCGCTGTTTGTCGGCGCGGCCAACTACAGCGGCGAGGAGCTGACCATCTATCCGTATATCACCGAAACCATTGTTTCCAGCGGCGGCGCTTACGAGGGCGCGGCCATCCACATTATTGATAATATGAGAGTCAATCCATGAGCGTAAAATTTTATACCCTGCTGACCGAGATCGGTGCGGCGAAGCTGGCGAATGCCGCCGTGCTTGGCGTCCCGCTGAAAATCAGCAAAATGGCGGTGGGGGATGGCGGCGGCGTGCTGCCCACCCCCAACGCGCAGCAAACCCAACTGGTGGCGGAAAAGCGCCGCGCCGATCTGAACGCGCTGTATATCGACCCGCAGAACGGCAGCCAGATTATTGCCGAGCTGGTGATCCCGGAAAACGAGGGCGGCTGGTGGATCCGCGAGGTCGGGCTGTTCGACGAAAGTGGGGCGCTGATTGCGGTGGGCAACTGCCCGGAGAGCTACAAGCCGCAGCTGGCGGAGGGCAGCGGGCGCACCCAGACGGTGCGTATGGTGATGATCGTCAGCAGTACGGAAGGTATCACGCTGAAAATCGACCCGGCGGTGGTGCTGGCGACGCGCAAATACGTCGATGACAAGGTGCTGGAGCTGCGCGTGTACGTCGACGACCAGCTGGCGAAGCACCTGGCGGCGGCGGACCCGCATGCGCAGTACCTGAAAACGGTAGAAATAGAGAAATATATTCCGGTCGGCGTGCCGCTGCCGTGGCCCACGGCAACCCCGCCGGTCGGCTGGCTGCAATGTAACGGCTCGGCGTTTACCGCCGTGCAGTATCCGCAGCTGGCACGGGCGTATCCCTCGCTGAAACTGCCCGATCTGCGCGGGGAGTTTATTCGCGGCTGGGATGATGGCAGGGGGGCGGATGCGGTGCGTGGGCTGCTTTCTGCGCAGGGCGACGAACTGCGTTCGCACAACCACCGTTTTGTGAATGAATACGGCACGCCGACAGAGAATATTATTGCCTTTACCGATCAGAACAGCGAAGGCATTGATGTCACCGCTCAAAAAGGATCTCGCTGTCATACCTATATTTTTATGGAAAAGACGGGGGGCGCGGAAACCCGCCCGCGCAATATCGCATTTAACTATATCGTGAGGGCAGCATAATGACCCAGGCCATACTGAATAAAGAGCAGATCGCCACCGTAGCCGGGGAGTTCACCGTATTTCATTATGACGGCACAACGGGTGAATACCTGTCGACATCCAGCGAGTATCTGGCGATGGGCATTGGCCTGCCGGCCTGGTCGTGTGCCGACGCGCCACCGCCCGTCAAAAAGGGCTTTGCCGTCTGCCGCAAGGCCAAAAACGCGGGCTGGGAATATCTGCCCGACCATCGAGGCGAAACGGTATGGGGTACGGCAAGCGCGCAGCCGCAGCCGGTTACCGCACCCGGCGACTACCCGAACGGCACCACGCCGCTTGCTCCGGCCACCCGCTACGACAAATGGGACGGGGAAAAATGGGTCACCGACGCCGCTCTGAAAAAGGCAGCGGATGTGGCCGCAGCGCAATCGAAGAAGGATGCGCTGATCAAGGCGGCGGGAGAGACTATCAGCCCATTGCAGGATGCATCAGAGCTGGGGATGGCGACTGACGAGGAAAAGGCTCGCTACAGCGCCTGGCGTCAATATCGTGTGCTGCTGATGCGGGTGAATACCGCGCTGGCCCCCGATATCGACTGGCCCGCCGCGCCGGAAAAATAAAAAAAAGTCCCCGCGCGGCGGGGACGTTTCAGTCTGACGGTTGCTCTCCATACCGGTTAATCTTTTGTCATTATCCATTCCTTTGTTTATTCCGACGGCGTCCAGCCATAACGCTCTTACCAAAGTATCGAGCGATTTTTATTTGGTGATTATTGTTATCATGTATTTCCCATCGTTTTTTAATTGTGTGGCGTTGGGGGATTAACCGGAAATCTTTATGTTCCTGACTGTTAATTTTTTGTAGGTTGAAAAATACATCTTGGGGTTTATTCGGAAACAGATTTAAAGCGTTTTATTGCCTCTTACTTCTGCGTTAGCTTACCGAAGTCGGTAGTTGCAGATAAGATTGGCTAAAAAAATTTACAATACATAGACTTACGCTTCTAAGTAAAAATAACCTAAAATAAAGACCTCCCCTAAAGTACGAGTTTTATTTCACTCTAAAAACCAGTGATTTATTTGTGACGTGATACTTGGGTATTAGCGGTGGATCACACATTTAACCGCCTAAAAAGCAAACCGCACTTTTTTCCTTGTTCTTAAAGCGCATTAGAGATAGCTTCTTTTATCGCCAACAAGGAATATTAAGGATGGTGATGATGATACCTATTAATAAGGATGGTGATTATGGTACAGGTAATAACAACGGATTGTTTTAACGAATGGTTTGAAAATCAGGATCAACTGCTCCAGGAAGATATTCTGGCGGTTTTTATCATTCTGCATGAAGAGGGGCCAGCTCTCGGACATCCTCTGGCAGAGACGGTTGCGGGTTCCCGGTTCAAAAATATGAAAGAACTCTCGATTGACCATGCAGGATTACCTTTCAGCGTTTTCTTTGCTTTTGACACCAGACAGCGTGCCATCGTTTTATGCCCGTCTGATAATAGCGGAGTTGACGATAAAGGGATTTACCAACAGATGATCACACGGGCTGATGCCGAATTCAGTAAGCACCTGGAATAATAAGGAGTCGTAATGTTAACGTTAGATGAAATGTTAGCTGAGCGTGGCTCTGATAGCCGGACGCGTATAGAGAGTCTGGCTGATGAGTTGCGCCAGGAAGTGGCCTTGAGCAAACTCCGCGAAGAGCTGAATATACCGCCAACCGGGCAGCCAGGCGCGAAGGAAGCAGCGGGCAACACCCCGCATTTACCGTCGTTAAAACGGTATGTTGAGACGCTTGGCGGCGAGCTTAACGGTGATGCGGAGCCGCAGACCAGGAAATAAAGTCACTCCCTATCTCTCTGTGGCTCTCCCTCTCAACAGCCTCCCTTCGCTGGCTATGGCGAAGGGAGGCTGATAAACAGAATGTGCTGCATCCTGCGGATCGATGTGGGTACACTCAACGCTGTGGTGACCAGGCATTACCTATATCCAACGCAGATCCGTGCCGTTCTCCAGCATCTGCGTAGCCATCGCGTGGCGGAACAGGCGGCAGCTGCTTTTTTCAATCCCCACCGCCCATAGATACGGCACCATCGCATAAGTGATACCGTTTGCGCTCAGTCCGTCCATTGCCAGGAACCGCAAGCAACAAGTTTATTCAGGTGATTGAAGAGTCGTAGAAGAGGGATGACAGACAGCGTAACTGGCTGGTTATAAAGTAAAACCCCAACCATAAAGTGTCGGGATTTAAGGTATAACTAGTCAAATAAACCTGTTTTACATAAATCGCCATCCCAGGTATGAATTTTATTATCCGAAGGGGCAAGATCTTTAATTGTGATTGAGTAATCACCGACTATTATATCGTAGTCATGATTTGGTTGAGGGAAGAACTTTTCCGAGAGTTCACGATCAAATGAACCGTATGTGTGGTTTTCTTTATAGTAGTGGGTGACTGTTAATGTTTGATTGGGTTTAATGCTGTATTCCTTTACAAGTATTCCTTTTATATTTTCCGATGGTTTCATTCCTGCTATTTTCTTTGAGCCTGTAGTAGGTATGCCCATAATAGCTAATGCTGAGGTTAGACGTTTTTCAGCAGTTTTCTTATAGCAGCTGCCCTCCTTACTATAA
Source organism: Erwinia piriflorinigrans CFBP 5888 (assembly GCF_001050515.1). Taxonomy (GTDB): domain Bacteria; phylum Pseudomonadota; class Gammaproteobacteria; order Enterobacterales; family Enterobacteriaceae; genus Erwinia; species Erwinia piriflorinigrans. Next base: position 64,816 of record NZ_CAHS01000021.1, on the reverse strand, counting down.
AAACGAATGACTGTATTACCCGTGTCTTGTATTCTGATATGTGATGCATCGGAACCAGCATATTCTTCCGGTATCGATCTAAAACTCAAACTACAACCTGAAATTAATAAGGAAGCTATAACTAACCCCAGCGAATTTATTTTCATATACATAAAATTATCCTTTTTGTATTTTTTGAAATTAATATGAATTCAGCTCTATTCGGCCTTCTGCTCTCAGGATTTCAAGGAATAGCTTACAGGCAACCTCATCACCTTCAGATAAATCATCAAGATAAGTGCGGAATAACAGATACCATAACCATCGTTACTAAACCAAATAAAATCTCTTGGCAAATCAGGAACTATCACTTCTACTTTTCTCGCCCTGCCACTTTTCGCTTTCCGTTAGCGCTCCGGCCTGGTTATTACCCGCCAGCGCGGTCATTGCCCCGGTTATCGCCTGCGCCGCCTTTTGCAGGTCGCTGCCGGTGCCGTATGGCATTGTTATACGCCTGCTGCATCACCGCCGCATCGTCGCCCGGCCTGCCGCTTTTTTCCAGCTGCTCCCTGGCCTGCGCCAGTGCAGCGGGATCCGTCTGCGCCTTCAGTCCGGCAATGTCGCCCTGGGTGAGAATGCTGTCCATCGCCTGACCGCCGATCTCCCCAATCAGCTGCGCCTGCTGTAGCCGCTGCTGCTCCTTCTCCTTATTGAAGATCGGGCTGATGCGGCCGTCGTTGGCGTGGTCGGTATCGCGGTTTAACCCTGCGACATTCTGCTGCTGCTGCCTGCCGGTATCACGGATCGTCAGCGCTCCCTCACTGACGGCGGCCTTCGTCGTCCCCGAGACATGACCGCTGTTGTTGGCCCCCGACAGCATGCTGCCAGCCATGTTGGTCAACAGCTCCCTGCCTACCGGCCCGCCGGTGCTGAGCGCAACGCCGCTGTGTTCGGCCCGGTAATCCGCCTGGTTGTGGATGTCGCTCCAGCCGAGGGTGCCGGTATCGAGGCGGTTTTGGGTTTTATTGCCAATGAGGCCAGGCTGTAGCGTCAGCGTCAGTACGCCTTTGGTCAGATCCTGCTCCTGCGCCATCACTCTGGTGGTGGTATAGCCCTTGACCAGCAGGGTATTTTGCACCTTATTGATGGCAAGCACGATGCCCCGAGCGCCCAGACAGCGGCCTTTGGCATCGGCGGCAGCATCGAGTGCCCACTGAAAGCGCCCGGCCTGCGCCCCGACCAGGATTAGCCGATCGATGGTAAAGCAAGGGCGTTCATCGGTCGGGTAATCGGGCAGCGCAATCTCGCGGGGGTAAAGACGCGCATCGGCCTGCGGGGCATTTTGCTGTTGCAGGGCGCGCGTTCACTCCTGCTGGCGCAGCTGTTCGCGGGCATCAATAGCCGCACCCCCCAGAGCGGGGGCATCCGATGGCATGGCGGCCATTGTCGGCAGCGCACTTCTTAAAAGCGCACCCGCGAGAAAAGGAGCCGCTGTCCTGAATGAAAGCCGATGCATGAAAAAAACCTTCCCCTGAAAATTCCATCAATGACTGGTACGACCAAATGATGCTGGATTATTAGTCACTTAATGTTCAAAAATAAAGCAATTGACATGTCGGGAAGCGCGGGAAATTCGAAATTGCATGGCGGCTCACAATTAATATCAATCTGCCATGCCGTGTTGCATTCAGCAGGGCAGTCCAGGGCAGATAAACAGGCCGACTTGCCTTTTATTCTTCCTTAATATTCATGCCCACCTATCCTGGCCTGTTGTGCTCTTTTCACCCTGGGCGATCTCCGTTATGTCGCTGACAGATCTTTATCTGCCCATGAGACGCCAAAAAGCGTTTGCTATCATGCGCAGGGGGGGAAGGAGAATGGTAAAGGCGAGGGTGTTCCACTGTGACCAGATCCCAGCGCGCGCCGTTCGGGTAGACTGCCCGAACGGCGGATGGCGGACGGGCATTGTCTCAAGGATTTTCAAGGCTATGGGATGACTGATTCTGTATTCCCCGGCGACCGCGATCCCGTATTCGCCGTTGCGCACACGCTCCCCAGCCATGCCGTCGACGGTCTTTAGCTGAAGTTCGAGAAAGGCTTCGTCGTGCGTGATCCCGCATTCCCGGGCGACCGTGTTGCAGCGTTCGCCGTTGCGGACACGCTCCCCGGCCAGACCATTGACGGCTATCATCTGAAGTTGATAAATGGCCATCACATCGCTGATGCCCCATTTTTGGGCGACTGTGTCGCAAGATGTGCCGCTCCTGACCTCCTCTCCCGCCTCACCCTCATCAATGGCCATATATTGAAGTATGTAAAGGGCCCCGGGGTCTGTGATCCCGTGTTTTTCAGCGACTATGTTGCAGGGTTTGCCGTTGCGGACATCCTGCCAGGCCTTACCTTCGACAATAATCATTTGAAGATCGACAATGGCTTCGTCGAGCGTGATCCCGTATTTCTCGGCGACCTCTTCCCAGGGGACGCCGTTGCGAACCTCCTTCCCGGCCACACCGTTGACGGCTATCCGCTGAAGTTGGTTAGTGGCCCGGGGACACATGATTTCGTACTTGCCGGCGACCCTTTGCCAGGGTATGCCGCTGTGGGCTTCCTCTCCGGCCGCGCCTTCAACGACTATTGTCTCCAGTGCGGCAATGAACGGGGCGAGCGTGGGGTGGAATGGGTGGTTCAGGACAATCGCCCCGTGCGGCCGGTTCAAAACCTCCCTGTTCAGTTCGATAACCGCCGTGGGGCGTGCGATTTTTTGTTCCAGGGCGACCGCAATCCAGGATTCACCGTTCAGAATACGCCGTTTGCCCACCCGCATCCGGAGATCCTCATGGGCGAGGTTCTCCGGGTGGCAGGTGGTGGCTTTTCTTAATTGTTGGCCAGCTGTTTGTACAGCACTGTGCCGCAGCAAGTGAGGCAATGCAGAGATACGACCCGCGACATGCTCCAGAGTAGGCAGATCCTGTATTGCTCCAATGTAGGCCGACGCTGCTAACGCAGAAAGGCTTACGGCATTCAAATGCTCCATCACCTTTTTTCGAGGCGCATCACCTTCATCTACAGGTTGCTTATTGCGCAACGGAATGTTTTTACTGGCAGCATAGACTATCAATTGTACAAAGTAGTCAATGTCTGGCAGTGGCTCCACCTCACCCTGATTAACGGTGACGAAGCCAAAACCTTCCTGAATCACATTTTCGAGGGTCATAAACATGTCGTTATTCCTGAAAGGGCAGTGATTGCCCGTATCGATGGGAGGAATACTTTTGCATTCCGGAAAACTCATATTTCATTTTTTAGACAAAATTCCAGTTATGTCTGAAAAAAATAAAATTGAAGTTAATATGGACGCTGAAAGACATACGCCAAAAATAGAGTGAGAAGCTATTTTTGCAGTGGTTAACTTCAGAATGCAGTTACCAATATTATTTTTTTAATTAAAGGGAATGATTGATTAATAAGACACATCCGAATTATTTAAGCAATGGCGTGAATACGATAATGATATGGGTATTAAGAATGAGATGAGTGCCTAATTTCAGGTATTTGGATGATGGTTATCTCAGGCCATCGGTATCACAGATAACGATGTCGCTGAAAAAAGTGCCCGCCCGCCGCAATAGCGCCCTTAACGGGCGTTTTTTATAGCGGCGTATTGTGTCAGCCATCCGACAACGGCCAGCGGGTGCAGTGATCCCCTTCGAGGCCGACTATATCCCCGGTTGATTGTGCAGGTGCGGGGACAACAGACCGGGCCTGCGCACCCCATGCTGCCGTTCGCGGCGGCGCTTACGCCGGTAATAACGCAATGGAGTGTATTTGTGAGCAAAACCTTTTCTATCCCGCCATCCGCTATCCGACAGGGCGGCCCCGCACGGCCGCTGCCGGATAAGGTGCAGGCGATCTGCGCCGGGCAAGACCGCATCACCGGAGGCCGCAATGAATAGCCTGTTACCTACCGGCTCCTCGCCGCTTGAGCGCCGTCTGGCATCAAGCTGTAGCGGCATCTCCGACTTGCAAACGCCGCTGCGCGAACTGTGGAACCCGGCCAGCTGCCCGATCGAATTTCTGCCGTATCTGGCTTGGGCGTTTTCCGTTGACCGCTGGGACAAAAGCTGGAGTGAAGAGGAGAAACGCCAGACGGTCATCCATGCATTTTACATCCATCGGCATAAGGGGACGGTCGCGGCCATGCGGCGCGTTATCGAAAACCTCGGCTATGCCATGATCCTCCGGGAGTGGTGGCAGGAGGACGATGCGGCGGGCACCTTTCGCCTGGAAATTGACGTCGGAGAGACGGGCATTAACGCCGCAATGGTCAGCGAACTTGAGCGGCTTATTGGCGATACACGACCGGTGAGCCGCCATATCGCGCAGCTTGCTATCTCTGCGATCGTTGCGGGCGTGGCGTATCTCAAAGCGGCCAGTTGTACGGGCGATATCGTCACGGTCTATTCACCCGACCAGGCCCGTCGACCGGACGAAAGTGCGTGACGGCACGTAAAACGTTAAGAACGTGTTGATTATTATTGGGAAAAAAACATAAAGGATGATGTTATGCAGAAAAAATACTTTGCCACCCTGACCCACGTCGGAGCAGATCGCCTGGCTGCCGCCATCGCGGCTGGTGATAAAATGGATATCACACATATGGCGGTGGGGGACGGCGGCGGTGTACTGCCAATCCCCGATCCGGCGCAGACGGCGCTGATTGGCGAAGTTTACCGCTCGCTGCTCAATAAGCTGGAGGTGGTTCTGCCCGGCACGGTGCTGGCAGAGATAATCATACCGCCGCAGACGGGCGGCTGGTGGCTGCGCGAGGTTGCACTGTTCGCCAACGATGGCGTGTGTGTGGCCATCGGGAATATGCCGGAAAGCTATAAGCCGGTGGCAGAAGACGGCTCCAGCCGCACGCAAATTGTGCGCATCCAACTCGCTGTCAGCAGCACCAGCAACGTGGAGATGATCGTCGATCCGACACTCGTGATTGCCACGCGGGAAGACGTCAACGCCGCACTGGACGCGGCAAAAACCTACACTGACCAGGAAATCCGTGCGGCCGATAACAGAACCATCATGGCGATAGATGACGCGATAGCCGGCGAATCCCGTCGCGCCTGGGATGAGAATAATCCCATCGGCACGGTGCGTTTCTTCCAGCAACACGTTGACCCCAATGGCACATGGCCCTGGTCAACATGGCGTTACCTTGAGGAAGGGCGTTCCGTGCGCGTGGCGTGCGCGGATGGCTCAGACGTGGGGCAGATGGGTGGCAGCGACAGCGTGATCCTCACCAGAGACAACCTGCCAACCCTGTCGCTGTCGGTCACCGGCGCGATACAGGAAGCCGATCTCGGCAACAAAACGACCTCGTCGGGCGGCAGGCATGCCCATCAAAGCGGTTGGGGAAGCCCGGGAGGAAAGTGGGGGGCCCAGTCCAGCGGATCGGATAATCAGCTTATGCACGACTGTAATGACACTTCAGAAGGGGGCGATCACGCTCACGATCTCTACATCGGTCCACACGGACACAACTTCGTCGACGGCAGAACGGAAAATATGGGGAGCGATGTGGCGTTCAACGTTGTTGAAGCGAATATCAAACTGATGGCCTGGTATCGGGTGACGTAATCCCGCGCACCCTGAACTGCGCAGCCAGATAATCCGGCCCCTGCCTGTTGCAGGGGCTTTTTTTTGCCTGAAGCCGACGTTTTTGTCGGCCGCCAACCTGCGTCACGGCAGGGGAAAACGCGCGGCGAATTGTATCAGCCGCATAACAAAGCCCTTCGCGTGCAACCGGTGCCGGAAAAAAACAACAATAACCAAACCCCAAGTAAACCGGAGAAACTGCCTTATGGCTCAGGACTATCACCACGGCGTGCGCGTTGTTGAAATCAACGAAGGCACCCGCCCCATTACCACGGTCAGCACCGCTATCGTGGGCATGGTCTGCACCGGCGATGATGCCGATGCAACCCTCTTTCCTCTTAACAAACCGGTGTTGTTGACCGACGTGCTTACCGCCAGCGGTAAAGCCGGTGAGTCCGGCACGCTGGCGCGTTCGCTGAAGGCCATCGCCGACCAGGCCAGCCCGGTCACGGTGGTGGTACGCGTTCCTGAAGGGAAAAGCGAAGAGGAAACCACCGCTAATCTCATTGGTGGCGTCACCGATGACGGCAAAAAAACCGGCATCAAAGCGCTGCTTTCTGCCCAGACACAGCTCGGCGTTAAGCCGCGTATCCTCGGCGCGCCGGGGCTGGATAACCAAGCCGTCGCCACCGAACTGCTGAGTGTGGCGCAAAGCCTGCGCGGCTTCGCTTACCTGGCTGCCCACGGCTGCAAAACGGTGACGGAAGCGCTGGCCTACCGCAAAAACTTCAGTCAGCGCGAAGGGATGCTGATTTGGCCTGACTTCGTCAACTTTGACAGCGTGAAGAAGGCCGAAGAAAGCGCTTACGCCACCGCCCGTGCGCTCGGCCTGCGCGCCAAAATTGATCAGCAGACCGGCTGGCATAAATCCCTGTCAAACGTCGGCGTGAACGGCGTCACCGGGCTTTCTGCCGATGTGTTCTGGGATCTGCAAGATCCGGCAACTGATGCCGGGCTGCTCAACCAGAACGACGTCACCACGCTTATCCGCAAAGACGGCTTCCGTTTCTGGGGCTCACGCTGCCTTAGCGACGATCCGCTGTTCGCCTTTGAAAACTACACCCGCACCGCGCAGGTTTTGGCCGACACCATCGCTGAAGCGCACATGTGGGCGGTAGACGGCGTGCTTAACCCGTCGCTGGCGCGTGACATTATCGAAGGCATTCGCGCCAAGCTGCGTAACCTGAAAACCCAGGGCTATATCATCGGCGCGGACTGCTGGCTGGATGAGTCGGTCAACGATAAAGATTCCCTGAAAGCCGGGAAACTGACCATTGATTATGACTTCACGCCAGTGCCGCCGCTGGAAAACCTGATGCTGCGTCAGCGCATCACCGATCGTTACCTGCTGGATTTCTCCAGTCAGGTCAGTGCGTAAGGGGACAACATGGCATTACCACGCAAGTTAAAACATCTGAACCTGTTCAATGACGGTAACAACTGGCAGGGACTGACCGAATCTCTGACGCTGCCGAAATTCACCCGCAAGTTTGAGAAATATCGCGGGGGCGGCATGCCCGGCGCGGTGGACGTGGACATGGGGCTGGATGACGGCGCGCTGGACACGGAATTCACCATCGGCGGCACCGAGCTGCTGCTGTTTAAGCAGATGGGCAAAGCCACGGTAGACGGCATCCAGCTGCGCTTTACCGGCTCCATCCAGCGCGATGATACCGGCGAAGTGCAGGCGGTGGAGCTGGTGGTACGCGGTCGCCACAAAGAGCTGGATTCCGGCGAGTGGAAAAGCGGCGAAAGCAGCACCACCAAAGTCACCAGCACCAACAGCTACGCCAAACTGACCATCGACGGCGAAGTGCTGTACGAAGTCGACCTGGTCAACATGGTGGAAATCGTCGGCGGCGTTGATCTGATGGAAGCGCACCGCAACGCACTCGGCCTGTAAACCTTTTTCTGGCGCGGCTCCCCGCGCCAGCCATCCCGATAATCAGGAAAAAAACAATGAGCGACAAAGCAAACGAAAAAATTGTTCTGCTGGATACCCCTGTTCTGCGCGGTAAAACCACCATCAGCGAAATCGTGCTGCACAAACCGCAGTCCGGCGCGCTGCGCGGCACCCGCTTGCAGGCGATCATGGATATGGACGTAGCCGCCATGATGACCATTATTCCGCGCATCTCCACCCCGGCCCTGACCGCACAGGAGATGGCCGAGTTGGATCCGGCCGACCTCACCGCGCTGTCGATTGAGGTGGTCACTTTTTTATTGAAGAAGTCGGTGCTTGCCGGTTTACCGACAGCCTGACCGTAGACTGCCTGGTGGCCGATATTGCCACCATTTTCCACTGGCCGCCGTCCGTTACCGACGTTATGCCGCTAGCCGAAGTGCTGGAATGGCGGCATAAAGCGATTCAGCGAAGCGGGGCCAGCAATGAGTCATAACAACCTGCGTTTGCAGGACATTCAGAAAGCGGTTGACCAGCTCACCCGCTCATTTCGATCCACGACTGACGGCTCAAAGGCGCTGTCGGTCGCTCTCGGCACCATCCGGGCCAGCCTTGAAAAGGCGAACCAGAACGCGGTGCAGCTGTATAAAACCTTTGCTTCCGGCAACGGCCAGGCGGTGAAGCAGCTTGGGCTACAGAAGCAGGCCAGCCAGGCTATTGACGCGCTGCAAAACAGCGCTCAGCGGCTGCGGCAACTCGCCGATAAAACCCGTCAGACGCCGGTCAGTCAGCATTCACTGCCCGTGAGTCAGAACCTGCTGCCGGTCAGTCAGCATTCACTGCCCGCGCCGGAAGCACAGCAGGCACGCCTCCGGGCGGCGCGCGATACGCATGCCGCCAGGCTGGAAGTCCGCGATCGCATTGCCGCATTTGGCGCGGGCAGCAAGGCCGCCGGGATGTCCCTCGGTACGCCAATTCTTTCGGCGATCAAACAAGACGCCAGCATGGAAAGCGCGATGAAGGGCGTGACCAACGAGGTCAGCGGCCTGCTGGATAAAAGTGGCCAGCCCACTGCCCGCTACGACGATTTGCTGGCGGCAATCAAAAATGCCAGCGAACGGCAGCCGGTGGAAAACGGCGCGGCCGGCTATGCCGCGCTGGTGGCCGAAGCGGCGCGCAACCAGCAGGCAAATCCGCAGGATAACTGGGAAGACCAGAAACGTGCGCTGCTGGCGGCTGCCAGCAAACAGGCGCAGCAGAAAGCCAGCGGCCAGGGCGGGCTGGCCGGGGAATGGATGATGGTGCAAACCAGCATGGACAACCTCTCCGGCAGCCTGGGCGCAACCCTGCACCAGCCGCTGATGGAGATCCTCGAAAACGTCAGGAAAGTCACCGTGGCGATGCGCCAGTGGGTTGAGCAAAACCCGCAGCTGGCGGGCACGCTGATGAAACTGGCGGCGGGGGGAGCGGCACTGGCCGTCGCGCTTGGCACTCTCGCTGGGGCGGCCGCGGCGGTGCTGGGGCCGCTGGCGGCGATGCGCCTCGGCCTGTCGACGATCGGCGTAAAAGGGCTGCCCTCGTTGACCGCAGCGGTCGGCAGCACGGGGAAAGCGCTGGGCTGGCTGGCCAATGCGCCGCTGACGTTGCTGCGCAACGCGCTGGCCGCCACCAGTGGCTACAAAGGCCTGCTTGACAGCCCTAAAAACGCATTGAGCCGCACGGCCGGAGTGATGGGCGATGCCCTGAAAGCCGTCGGCGGCCCGCTGATGGCGATGCTGCGCGCCCGCCGCCCCCCCGCCGATGGCGATGCTGCGCGCCGGGTTTTCCAGCATCAAGGCGTCGATTGTCGAGATGAAAAGCCCGATGGAGATATGGCGTGCGGGGATGTCCGGTATAAAAACGGCGATCGGCATGGCGTCAAATCCGATGGCGATGCTGCGCGCCGAGATGAGCATCACCGGCGAAGTGTTGAGTACGCTGACTTCCGGGCCATTAGCCCTGTTGCGCCTCGCGCTGTACGGTATTTCGGGCGTGCTGGGCTTTCTGTTAAGTCCGGTAGGGCTGCTGGTGGCTGCGCTGGTTGGGGCGGCGCTGCTGATATGGAATTACTGGGAGCCGATCAAAGCCTTCCTCGGCGGCGTGGTGGAAGGATTCAGCGCGGCAGCCGCGCCCATCAGCGAGGCGCTTGCCCCGCTCCAGCCGATATTCGACGCCATCGGCAACGCGGTAAAAGGGGTATGGAACTGGTTTACCGAGCTGCTCACTCCGGTTAAATCCTCCACTGAGGAGTTACAGAGCGCCGCAGAAATGGGGCGCAACTTCGGTACTTTACTGGCGGAGGGGCTGAATATCGTTCTCCACCCGCTCGATTCGATCCGAAGTGGCGTGAGAGGGCTGCTGGAAAGTCTGGGCCTGGTCAAAAAAGAGGCGGCAGAGGTGAAGCTGCCCGCGCAAGTGCTGAAACAGCAGCAGGGGGCGATTAACAATCCGGGCGGCTGGGTAGCGCCCGCCGATTATGGCCCTTTCGGGCAGTTCAGCATGTATGACAGCGGCGGCTATATTCGCGCCGGGCAGACCGGTATCGTCGGGGAAAACGGCCCGGAAATCGTCAACGGCCCGGCGAACATCACCAGCCGCAGGCGCACTGCGGCGCTGGCCTCGGTGGTGGCGGGGATGATGGGCGTTGCCGCCGCCCCGGCAGACGCCGCGCCGCTGCATCCGCTTAGCCTGCCCGCTAAAGCCGCAGCGGGTCAGGGCAGCCAGACGGCGCGGGCTGCGCCGATAGTGAACATTTCCACACATGCGCCGATCGCCATCTACGTGCAGCCGGGGCAGAACCCGCAGGACATCGCGCAGGAAGTGGCGCGCCAGCTTGCGGAACGCGAACGCAGCGCCCGGTCGCAGGCGCTGAGCAATCTACGGGACCAGGAGGGGTATGACATATGATGATGGTACTGGGTTTATACGTATTTAAGCTAAGCACCCTGCCGTATCAGACGCTGCAATACCATCGCAGCTGGCGCTACGGCATAAACAGCCGGGTGAGCCATCGGCCGTCGGCGCAGTTTCTCGGCGCGGATAACGACACCCTGACGCTAAGCGGCGTCCTGCTGCCTGAAGTCACCGGCGGCAGGCTGTCGCTGGTGCCGCTGGAGCTGATGGCGGAGCTGGGCAAAGCCTGGCCGCTGATTGAGGGCAGCGGCACCATTTTCGGCATGTTTATCATTGAGGAACTGGAGCAGACCAAAACCGAATTTTCTGCCAGCGGCCAGGCGCGGCGCATTGAGTTTAAGCTGACGCTGAAGCGGGTGGACGATGTGCTGAACGATCTGTTTGGCGACCTGAGCGACCAGTTAAGCAATATGCAGGATAAAGCCAGCGCCGCCATCGGCAACATCACCGATACGGTGGGAGGGCTGCTGCCGTGAACCTGACCAGCCATTCCATCGCATCCGGCAGCAAAACCCCGGCATTCCGCATCCACATTGCCGATAAAGATGTCACCAGCGAGCTGGATAAGCGGCTGATAAATTTGACCTTAACCGACAACCGTGGCTTTGTCGCTGACGATCTGACACTGACGCTGGACGACGCCGACGGGCAAATTGTCATGCCGCGCCTGGGGGCCGTCCTGCATCTTGAGCTGGGTTGGAAGGGCCAGGCGCTGTGCCCGAAAGGCAGCTTTGTTGTCGATGCCGTCACGCTGCAAGGCTCGCCGGACACCCTGAGCATCACCGCCCGCAGCGCCGATTTCAGCAGCGCGCTGAGTCAAAAGCACGAGCATACGTGGCATGAAACCACGCTGGGCGCGGTGGTGAAGGACATTGCTGGCAAGATCGGGCTAAAACCGGCGCTAAGCGACGAGCTGAAGGACAAGCCGATAGATCATATTGACCAGACAAACGAAAGCGACGGCAGTTTTCTGGTACGGCTGGCCAGTCGCTATGGGGCGATCGCCGCCATCAAAGACGGTCATTTACTGTTTATGCCCCAGGGGGAGGGCAGAACCGCCAGCGGTAAGCTGTTGCCGATCGTCGCCCTGACGCGCCGGGCTGGGGATGGTCACGTCTTTGACATTAAGGGCGGCACCCGCTGGACGGGGGTAAGCGCTCACTGGCTGGACACGCGCGAACCGGAAAAAAAGAAACGCCAGCCGGCGAAGGGAAATCAAACTGCTATCCCCCCCGCCGCGCCGGAGGCTAGCGAAGAGAGCAATCCGTTGCTGGTTGGAGAGAGTGCAAACCCGCTGGTGCTGAACCGCACTTATGCCAACCGGGACGATGCGCTACAGGCGGCGAAAGCGCAATGGGAACGGATACGGCGTGGCGTGTCATCCTTCACGCTGCTGCTGGCCGAAGGGCGCGCCGAGCTGTACACGGAGATGATGATAAAGGTCAGCGGCTTTAAAGCACCCATAGATGATGAAACCTGGATTATCAGCAAACTGACCCATAACGTGACGGCCGATAAGGGGTTTACTACCAGTATGGAACTTGAAAGGCGATTAAAAATACCATAAATGGATTTATTACTTCACAAATTGGTTTTTTGCGATATGATGTACGGTATCAAAGCAACCATTGGCAGAGGTAAAAACATGATGAATTGTCCACTGTGCGGGCGTGCGGCCCACACAAGAAGCAGCTTCCAGGTTTCAACGGAAACCAAAGAGCGTTACAACCAGTGCACCAATATTGAATGTGGGCATACGTTTGTCACCCACGAAAGTTTTGTCAGGTCGGTCAGTCGCCCGGCAAAAATCAGCTCGGCGCCGCCGCATGTGAAAGGGGCGCGGGAAAAACGCCTTTCGCCGCCGGGTAATTAAACCGTTTCCGGCAAAACTGGCAGAGGCGTGGAAAAAGGGATGGCGTTGCGGGCTGCGATTTATTTTTTGCGCAGCCAGTATCGTCGGGTCATATTATCTCACTCTGTGAATACTTTACGACTCCGCGTTGATAAAGCGTTGCGGTCAGATAACAGAGAATAAAAGAGTTACAGTCGTCCATAACATGACAATCCATCAATTATAAAGGAATATAAAATGAAGGCATTCAAATATCAGCTTTTAGTCACCACTTTGGCATTTATCGTTAGCGGTTCTGCCTGCGCGGGATTTAATGAAAAGACTTGGGATTTTAAGAAGGATGAAGTTGTTAGCATTGATTATAGTCAATCCCCGGAAAAATTGGGTTCCGAATATGGATGTACAAAGTTCACGCCCTCAACCGTTTCCTTTATGATAGAATATGAATTACCTTCCGAGGTAGAAGGTAGAATACAGGTTGAAGCTGATGCGAAAGTGACTCATGATAAAAAAGAACAGCGTTATACGGTGTATAATGCCAGCCAGTTACATATCAGTTTCCCGTATGGCGGTAGTTATATTGTCAAAAACATTACCGGTAAAGATGTGAAGGGTCTGGTTTGTGATGCGGGGATTTATTAAATAAGAGATATTAACCAGGGGAAGGAAAAACTTTTATTGATTCCACTTTCTCACAAAATTTCCGAAAATCCAAAGATACAGGTTTGCATTCGGGTGTCTGGCATATCTTCCGTGCAAAATCGAGCACGCCGGAAGGGCAGGTAGAAACGATTGTTAAAAACTTAAAAGAAGTCGGGTTTACCAGTAAAGATTATCTGGCTTTTCAGGTTAATAATAAAAGGGGGAACAATGCAAATGCCACCAGAGAAGAAATGGCTGGTAACCTTTTCAATCTGATACGGCTTGTTATTGATTCTGATCTTCCCGTTTCTTTCAGCAATTTATATATCAAATCCAACATAGATACATGGAAAAATAGCGTTGCATGGGAAATGCATGATGACTTCTTCCGAAAAATAAACATGTAGCCTGAGCATTGGAGAACGCAGCCTGATTATCCCGATACTCTTTACCCGTGGGGCAAAGGTCACTGGAGTCTTTGGGAGTATTGACCGAAGGGACAGGTAGATGGTATCAGGAGCGATGTATTAATCAGTAAAATGAATCCTTACCTGTAACCCTGCATTGCCATCTTTCCTCCGGGCCTTCCTTGAAAAAGCAGCGGGAAGGTTCCTGTTTTACTCATCCCGTATCCTAAGTCTTCCCCAGTTGTTGTGACGTACACATCAATCAAGAGTGATTGCAGACCCACCTTTTTGAGTTCCCAGATTGATTATTTATCAACAGATATTCTTACGCTGTCAGATTGTTAAGTCACTCATTGTGGGCGTTCATTCGTCTTCCAGATCTTTTATCTTTTTGATATCAGATACCGCCAACCACCACGTATCGCTTCCTCCTGGAGTTCATCATGCGCCCCACATCCCTTCAACTGACACAACCTGTGTTAAATCTGCCCTCATCTTCGGATCCGGCTTCAGACATACAGTCTCTGGTGAAAATTTCTGGTGTAAACTGGATTAATAACAATCAACAGCTTTCTTTCATCGGGACTGACTATAAAAACTACCGGCAACTCGAAACTGCTCTCGATAAGGTCAAGTCCACGAACACTGGACGCACTCTTTTGAAATGTATTGCATTAACATCTCAACTCAAATCAAAAAAACTAGCGATATTTCTCAATTCTGAGGAGTTAATGGTAGAACCACACTGCAAAACAGATGCTGAAAACTTTCGAGGAACGGGTTCCGACTTTCACTGCAATTTTGACGCCGTTGAATATTTCTTTGACCAAGGGATGGATCTGGTGGAATTTCAGGCGTGTGTAGTGTTCCATGAATTACTCCACGTTTTCCATAATTTAAATGGAGAGCGACTGAGAGTTGTCATTTCTCAGCCAGAACCACAAACAGACTATCCACTTTTACTTGAGGAAGCCAGAACTGTCGGTTTAGGTTTTTTTTCTGAAGAATACCTTTCAGAAAATAAATTCCGTAAAGAAATTGGCGCACCTCGAAGAACATCCTATCCATATGATTTTTATATTGTAAATGATGATAATACGATAACTATGGGTTACGAACGGAAAAAATTACATCCCTTACTTTAGCTATATCGTTAATATGAGGGTTTATAGATATCCAGGGATGAAAAATTGCTGTACGTCCATTTTTTTTCGGAAACGGCAGGGTTATTTAGCCGGAAATATCATGTAGGAAAAAGAAAACGGGAACTCCCTTAAAAGTGACAGTGGCCGTTTTTTATTAATTTCGGTTTTTTAACATATTCCGTTTTATCAAATTCCTTGAGTCATGGGGAAGGATGTTTACATCATTATGCTGTATTGCCTTCGCGGTGAAATACCCTAAATGTCAGTGCTGCGCTAATTGCCGACATTTTTTCCTCTTTGTGCGGGTCACGGATGCGCAGTGTGGGCGCGAGCGTTGATAACCAAAATCGCCCGGAGAGTGTTTTATCCACTGACGTAAAGTGCGCAGATATGCCCAAAAGGCCAGCGTCGTCCGCGTCCAGGTTGAAGCGATTTCGAACCGTGGATGCCATGAAGTGTAAACCAGTTTATCCAGCGTCCAACGGAAGAACGGGCACAGCCCAGCGCTCTGGCAACGTCACTGACACATTCACCCCGATACAGAATCAGCACGGCCGTCAGTCTACGGGCATGATCTTTATCACGCGTTTTATGGATAACTTTCTGTATCAGTCGTCGCGGGGAATTGGTGCGATATCGGCATAGCTCATTCCGGGCAGAGTTCCCTCTAAGCGATCTACTATTCCGCGCAGCTATTTAGTATATTATTAATACCATTTATTGTATTTAATATATATTAAAGAAACGATAATTACCCATAATATGCTAATAGGTGCTGCGTAGCCAGGGATGAATCGTATAAATAAATACACGCCTGTCACAATGATTGCGGCAGGTATCAAATAGAAAAATGACTGGAGTAACCATAAAATTGTACGTTTCATTTGCGTAAAATCTCATACAAAGCATCTGCGATTTTTTCTTCGTTGTTATCTCCAGAATTTACCTGGTAAATTATTTCAGACATTTTAGATTCAATAAGAAAGTAAAGCATTTCAATATTTTCTTTGCATAAGGCCTGATAATATGAATAGTCTTGGAATTTAAGCCTGTTAGCGGCTGATGCGGCTATTTGTGCTTTTGCATAAAGCGTTGTTCCGTTCACAAACCATGTTGAGAAGGAGTTAACAAGTTTTATATGGTTTTTTTTGAAATCGGTGCTGCCGAGCACTAAATTGGCAATGGTTAATGACAGAGCCAGCTTGCTGGCTTTGGTTGAAGCATGTTCTGCTGCTTTACCTAACAAATTTTGGATATGAGACACAAGGTTATTGCTTTTTTTATCTCCAAGTTTTGTTAAGGTTTTACGGAAATATATTTCAACCATATCCAAAGCAACATCGTTCCTATCATATATCTCACCTAACGCGAGCACTAACCTTTTGTCTTCTCTCCATGTATCGCGGCATGAACTACGATAATATTCATTCGGGACGAGGCATGAACCATAATTGATGAGCCGCTGCCCACCCAGTTTTATCTTTTCAATAGTAGATATATGATCTGCATGGATGTCATTAAGTGAATTTGTTAATGCAATAGCTAATTTCTTATTGGCCTGCATTTTCAATTGCAAATAGGCTTGTGACATACATTAGGTCCTTGTTGTATCATTTACCCAATTTTTGATCATGTTCGCTAACAAGGGCAAGAAATAAGATGGGAAAAACGAAAAAAACGCTGATTTATGTTCCAGTTGTTATTATTTTCTTTCTAATTATACCGGAGGTTGTTCTTCGTGCACTAACATCCGAGCAGCTCGCGAGGTTGAGTGATTTCACAAGCTTAGGGGGAATGTTAAATCCTCTGCTTTCACTACTTATTTTTTTGGGCCTTTTCTCTATTGTTCTGGCTGTTGTCACTGTTTCCGTCGTGAGCAAAATCTATCGATCAAGGGCACGCTCTGAGAACAAGTGAAGCCTGGCATTACCGATAATCAGATTCATCAAAGCTATTCATGCATTGGGTGCATGAATCTGCCTGCTTCAGGGCAAAAGCGATCTGCTCTTCGGTATAACGCGTCTTTTTCATGCCGGATGATCTCATTTGTTCAGGGAAAGAAAGGCCGGAAAAACCACTTTACGCCGGTACTGAACAAAGGGAAGAGATCAGTGTTTATGCCGTCTTTTTTTTCTGGATTACAATGAGTTCCATATATCAGGTTAATCTGTTGAATGCCATGAAGATCGTTTTCAATGTAACCATGCCTATGGATGCGCGGGATACTTTCTTTTGTCATGACACGTATATGCGCTCCAGGTTGCTAAAAAAGGCGATTTATATAAAGGTAAGTGATTCTGATTACAGAGTCGCATTGCCATATAATTTTGAATATCAATTTTTAAGACTGAGATGCTTGGAATCCCCACCATACTACGCAATAATCCCTGTTGAGGATGCCGATAATTTAAAATACAGCCAGATAAGGCGGGGTTTTTATAATTTAATTACCGATCTTGATGCATTGTATTTGAAAAGCAGCGATAAAAGAATGAGGTGACGTCCATTTTCATGGGCCTGCTTTTTTACTCATTCATCAACGGGCTGTTTGCGCTGGCCTTAACTTCCTAATGAGTTCACTCTTTAATCATGAACTCACAAATCCCCGACATCCAGCGCCTGCTGCGCAACTTGATCTGTATCGGCACGGTTGTCGCCGTCAATCTTGACGACGGGCTTTGCCGCGTCGCGACCGGGAACACCACCACCGGCTGGCTGCACTGGCTGACGACCCGCGCGGGTAAAACCCGCACGTGGAATGCCCCATCCGTGGGTGAGCAGGCGATCGTCCCTTGCCTCGGTGGTGCGGTAATTGAGTACGAACCGGAAAACGGTGCGCTGAAGGCAACCGACATCCAGACCGCAACTATCCAGGCGGCAGAAAGTGAAAAGGCGTAGTGCGGCGGGGCCAACAAGCACCATGCAGGCATGGTAAACACCGCTGAGGCTGGACATTACATCGGTGCGGAGTACGCTTCTCTCACCGCGTGGATGAAGTCAGTACAGGTCGCCGATATTGCCGCCGCGCCAGATATTGTATGGCCGGAAAGGCCAGCCTGAAAAACAACCGCCCGTTGTAACGAATGTGGATTGTTATATAAATAAGTGAAAAGTCAGAGTGCTTAATTCTGCCACTCAATCATTTCATCCAGCCGTTTGAGAATGTCGGGGAAAAAGCTTTCATCAAGACCGAAACTGCCTTTAACCTGGACACTGTCAGCATGATTTTCTGGACGAAGAATAAAATCGACGGTCACGCTGTCAATACCCTGTTCATTTGTCAGTATCATATCCAGCTGATGAATATCACTCTGATAGTTAAACGGCTTCAGTTTTTGCTGATTAATCAAAGCCTGATGAAAAGCTGAAAATTCTTTTTTCAGAATTTTCAGCTCTCCAACGGTGAACTCGGTTTTGAACTGCACTTTCAGGCCACTGACAGAAAATTCCACCCATGACTGTATCCAGTCCCAGTGATGGTTCACAGGATCGGCTTCGTTGTCCGGGACACGTTCAAAAGGAGCGATGGCGAAAGTAAACTCTTCATTCCTGATATCAAACATTGAAGCTTTCCTGTTAGCTAATAAAAATATTTAAAATGAGATATTGTCCAGTCAGATTCTCTGACGACCACCTCAAATTTATACTTCTGGTGGACATACTCTCGCCGCAGCTTATCGAAGCGTAATTTATAAATTTCCGTTTCGTACCTGAACATCCCCTGACCTCCGCGAGGGTCAGGCATGCGTCTGCCGTATCGGATAGTTCTTTCCTGAATTTGCAAAGGTACATACCGGCTAGGTTGATACATATGTTTCGCTGCTGTTTCAGTCATTTTAAGGTTGCGCGCATGAAGACCAATCTTAAGCCTGCCGCGCAGAAATGAAATTGTGCCCTGACCTAACTTAGCGGAGATAGCTGCCCGCGTACCTTATTCAAATAATACACGGCCCGTGCGAAGGATACGGAAAACACCAAAGGCAATCAGTGCAATATCAGTAGGATCAATCAGTGGTGATTCAAGCGGAGCCTCTTCAAGACGGACAAAATGCCCTTCAATATCATGAACCTGCCATAAGCCCGGTGCCTGAGCTACCGTATAACCAATACACATGCCGCTGGTTTCATCCGTCACTGGTTTGGCATTTCTTGGTAAATTACGGGGCCGGATCTCAAAAAATACCCCTTCAGGTAATCTTGATTCAAAGGTGTAATAACGACCCGGATCTAGCTTTTCTGCCGTTCCTGAAATCATTCTCGTTCCCTCTCATTCATGATGAATGTTTATAGTGCCACAGGATGGTAAAACGATCATTGCCTGATAGTTGCACGCTCATCCTCAAACAAAACCGTAGCCGAATGCACCGCTCCGCCCCAGCGGGCAATCTGAGCTCACCCACTTAATGGCGTGCATCAGATGTCTGACTATCATCATGGCGTGCGCGTTGTCGAAATTAACGACGGCACGCGTACCATTTTCACCGTCTCTTCGGCCATCGCCAATGGCTGGCTCGTCCGGAGCTGTAAGTTATCTGGCTGAATGCCATGTGGAGTTTATTTTGATCCACCCGTTCAGAGAAGGTAACGGGCGCCTGTCGCGGCTGCTTTGTGATGTATTGTCGGTTCTTGCAGGAAAAGGCTTGCTGGATTACAGCTTATGGGATGAACACAAGACGTTTTACTTCAAGGCAATACAGGCAGGTGTATCAGGGAACTACAGCCCTATGATGCAACTGGTGAGCGACATCTTGCCAGATTAGCGGGCGAGGCCGACGGCTTTCGCCTGTGCCTGATTTTGCTTGAGTTGCTGCTCAATTTTCTGCACAGAAACACCGGTTTCTATCGCGGTTGAGCTAGCAACGGCGCGGTAGATTTGAGTTCTGGTAATCTGAGTATGTGCTGTTTTTTTTGTCATGTTGATAACCTCGTTTTGTTGCACTGATTTTAGTGTGGATAAGGAGAGCCCGCAAGGCTGCTATCAATTGAGATAGCCCGGTGAATGCCTACGGCTGTGGGGTCAGTCCAGTTAGCTCGATAGCAAAAAAATGGACGCTTACCGTTCAGTCCATGACAGGCAGATCAATTTTAATGAAGATTTTCTGACCCACGCAAAACCCACAAGACATCTTATGAAGAAGTAGACTCTAAACTCCTTGCGACACCGATCGATAGAAACAAAAAAGCCACTCGGTTAAGAGTGGCTTAATGCCCTGATTTAACAGGTAAATTCTGGTGGCCCCTGCTGGACTTGAACCAGCGACCAAGCGATTATGAGTCGCGTGCTCTAACCAACTGAGCTAAGGGGCCTGAGGCGCGGAATTATAATGTAACTGCGCGGTACGATCCAGCATTTAACATCTGTTTGATGCATTTTCAGGCAAAGCCACCTGGCAGGGAAGCAGTTGAATCTTAAACTTTATCTGGCAAGTCCCCATTCACACCTACCTTCAGCGTCCGGGACAATGCTCTGGATGATTAAATGCGACGGATTAACCTTTGTCTGCCTGCCTTCCACTCGAATGAATTTGGCGGTAGACAGCACTGCTCCAGTAACGGCTGCTGGCATGTTTTTCGCCCCGCCAGCCCAGCTTTCTTAGCTGGCGGGAAATCAGTTTATTCATAATGCCATGCCCCATCAGCAAGACATTGCCGTGCTCTGCCAGCTGGGTCAGCTGCTCTGCCGCCTGTACCGCGCGCTGTTTAGCCTGCGCGTAAGATTCCACCTTTCCGCTGTAGCCCAACAGCCACATGACGCGCAGCAGCGGCAGCCATATAAACGGTGGCAGAGTGGGAAATGCCAGTGGTATCGCCGGAAGCGCCACCTCGCTGTAAAGCCCGTCAATCATGTTTGCCGTCTTGCCGAGCTTGTCGAGGGAAGAGCGTGCACGCGGCAGCGGACTGGTAACGATAATATCCGCCTCTCCTGCAAGGCGCAGACTCCTGTCCGGAGGCCGATCGCAAATTTCAGCCAGATCGTAGGCATCGCACCATTGCATCATTGCCTGTGCAGAGCGGCGACCGGACGGCGGTTGATGGGGTTTTCCGTGGCGCATTAATGTGATGCTCATATTTATCCGCCTGATTATTGAGGTTTATTTTTTATCTTAGCGGCGGCTATGCGCGCCAATAAGCCTGCCATTCTTCACTCTGTCATCATTTTGTCATAACGCGATGTTATATTGGCAATGCAAGGATGCAACATGTAAGAATTTTCTTTGTTTATCCGCCTAATTTTCGGATGGAAGAAATATTTTCATTTTTGCATTCGATATAATATTCTGTTTTAACTGGTTTTTATTTATTTTTTTGATTTTCATTTCAAAAAAGTGCTTCTTTAATTGGTAAGGTACCTTGATTTATCTACACGCGTAGATACAATAAGCCTGTAGTGAAAATTCACGGTGCTTGATAGTTGTCAGCTACCACAAGATCAAATTTGCTTTACGTTACTTTTGCGGCTGGTCATTTTAGACCGTCGGCGTGAAGCAAATATAGCGTTCCAACACCAGGGAACTTTATAACGATCCTTAGTCATAGCTTTTTAACAGCGCATCGTCACTGGTGAGTTTTCCTCTGCGGAGGAGTGTGTGCCAGGGAAGGTGCCCAACAGTGCTCCTTATCTCAGGGAATTTCTCATGTCTACACCTCAATATGCTGCTCAGGATAGTGCAGCACCAGCCGATTCTGCGGCGGATGAACATCTAAAAACTCGCGAAGGACGTAAAGATTTCTGGCGTGCCACCTTCTCATGCTGGCTTGGCACCGCGATGGAATATGCCGATTTTGCGCTATATGGGCTGGCCGCCGGTATTATTTTTGGCGATGTCTTCTTCCCCGCCTCGACACCTGCTATGGCACTGCTTTCCACTTTTGCTACCTTTTCAGTAGGTTTTGTTGCCCGGCCGATCGGCGCTTTGTTCTTTGGCTGGCTAGGCGATCGCAAGGGGCGCAAAGTGGTGATGGTCTCTACCATTATCCTGATGGGCGCCTCAACCACCCTTATCGGTCTTATCCCCAGCTACGCTTCCATTGGCCTGTGGGCACCCGCCTGTTTAGTCCTGTTGCGTTTCACTCAAGGCTTTGGTGCCGGAGCGGAACTCTCCGGAGGGACGGTGACACTGGGTGAATATGCTCCGACACAGCGACGTGGCCTTGTTTCCTCGATCATTGCCCTGGGCTCTAACAGCGGCACGCTGTTGGCTTCTCTGGTGTGGCTGGCGGTGGTGCAGATGGATCAGCAGTCCCTGTTGGAATGGGGATGGCGTATTCCATTCCTGTGTAGCTCCCTGATTGCGCTGGTTGCGTTGTGGATCCGCCGTAACCTGAAGGAAACCCCGGTATTCGAACGCAAAAAAGCCGAACTGGAAGCGCAGCGTGCACGGGCGCGGATTGCCCTGCCTCCGGTACAGGACACGCGTGGTTTTTGGCGTCGCAGCCGGGCTTTTCTGACGATGGTTGGTCTGCGTATTGGAGAGAATGGCCCGTCTTATCTCGCTCAGGGGTTTATTGTCGGCTACGTGGTCAAAATATTGGCGGTGGACAAGTCGGTCGCAACCAGTGCGGTCATGATTGCCTCCCTGCTGGGATTCCTGATCATCCCGCTGGCCGGCTGGCTTTCGGACCGTTTCGGTCGTCGCATTACCTACCGCTGGTTCTGTCTGCTGCTGATCATCTATGCTTTCCCTGCCTTTATGCTGCTCGATTCGCGTGAACCTGCCATTGTTATCGCCACTATCGTGACGGGGATGGGGCTGGCGTCTTTGGGGATTTTTGGTGTGCAGGCGGCGTGGGGCGTAGAGATGTTCGGCGTGCAGCATCGCTATACGAAAATGGCCACCGCCAAAGAGCTGGGATCGATTCTTTCCGGCGGCACGGCACCGATGGTGGCAGCAGCGCTTCTCTCGTGGACCGGACACTGGTGGCCGATTGCCACCTATTTCGCGGTGATGGCGGCGATAGGTTTCCTGACCACTTTCGTGGCGCCGGAAACGCGCGGGCGCGATCTTAACGCCGAGGAAGATGCAATATAACCTCGGATTAACACGCCAGGGATATTGGGGCCAGAGACTTTCTCTGGCCTTTATTGTTTTGATATTTAAGGGAGATCAGTATTGGCGAAACAGATTAAGCAGCACGCCACCCGAGCTGATGTGGCGAAGGAAGCGGGAACATCGGTGGCGGTGGTCAGTTACGTAGTGAATAACGGCCCACGCCCGGTCGCTCCGGCAACGCGCGAAAGGGTACTGGCTGCCATTAAGAAAACCGGCTACCGCCCAAACAACGTAGCGCGTGCGCTAGCTTCGGGAACCACCAAAACATACGGACTGGTGGTGCCAAACATCGCTAATGCGTTTATTGCTTCCCTTGCCCATGAACTGCAACAGGAAGCGCTGGCCAACGATATGGCTATGTTGTTAGGTGATGCTGGCGACGACCGTCAACGCGAGCTGCAACTGATCAATAATCTTTTGAGCCAGCAGATTAACGGGCTGATCTATATCAGCGTCGACCGCCATCCTTATATTGATATTTTACAAGCCAGCGGTACGCCGTTCGTGATGCTCGATCGGGTTGATCCGGCTTTGCAGGTCAATGTCTTGCGCGTAGATGAACGTGAAGCCGCGCGTCAGGTGACGTCCCATCTGTTAAGCCACGGCTATCAGGAGGTCGGTATCATCTGCGGTCCGCTGGAAAGGCTCAATTCACAGGACAGGCTGCATGGGTGGCGCGAAGCGCTGGCTGAATATGGCGTCCATGAGCGTGCGGAATGGGTGTTTTCCACGCCTTACACCCGGGAGGGAGGCTACCCTATATCAGCGTCGACCGCCATCCTTATATTGATATTTTACAAGCCAGCGGTACGCCGTTCGTGATGCTCGATCGGGTTGATCCGGCTTTGCAGGTCAATGTCTTGCGCGTAGATGAACGTGAAGCCGCGCGTCAGGTGACGTCCCATCTGTTAAGCCACGGCTATCAGGAGGTCGGTATCATCTGCGGTCCGCTGGAAAGGCTCAATTCACAGGACAGGCTGCATGGGTGGCGCGAAGCGCTGGCTGAATATGGCGTCCATGAGCGTGCGGAATGGGTGTTTTCCACGCCTTACACCCGGGAGGGAGGCTACCAGGCGGCAAAACGCATGCTTGAGAGCGGCACGCTTCCGCGTGCGCTGTTTGCCACCAACGAAGCGCAGGCCATCGGCTGTACGCGTGCGTTGTATGAGCACGGTGTGCGGGTTCCGGAACAGATAGCGTTGGTGTGCTTCAACGGAACCGAACAATCTGCTTATCACCAGCCATCACTGACTACCGTACGTCAGCCGGTGCGTGAGATGGCAAAGGCCGCCATCAAAATGCTGGTGAACGGCAAAAGAGAAATCATGCTGCGTGAGTTTTCACATCAACTTGAAATTGGCGAGTCTTGCGGTTGCAAGCTGGCCCGATAATAAAAAGATAAAGACAGATGAAACGTTTAATTATTGATTGCGATCCGGGGAATGGTATTGCGGGAGCCAACGTTGACGACGGACTGGCTATCGCGCTGGCGCTGTCCGCGCCGCAGATCTCGCTGGAGCTGATCACCACCGTGGCGGGGAATACCCAAAGCGAGATCGGCTACAGCGTAGCAAAAGATCTGATCGAGCGCTTAGGGCTGTCGGTGCCGGTAGTCAAAGGTGCGGATACCGCATTGAATGAACCGAGCGCCCCGTGGCGGGCCGCGCTGGATTTGCGTGTGCACAGTCATCAGCTGGCACATTTGTGGCAGGGAGTGCGCCAGCCGCAACCCTGGGCACCACCGCCAGAGGACGCTGCCGATGCTATAGGGCAGCTTATTTGCGCCCATCCGGGTGAGATAACCTTAGTGGCAATTGGCCCATTGACTAACGTTGCCCTGGCGCTGGAACGTTACCCGCACATGGCCGATGCGGTGCAGGAAATTGCCATTATGGGCGGTGTATTTGCGCTGGATGACTTTATCAAAGACACCAATTTTGGTATCGACCCTGAGGCAGCACACAAGGTACTGACCAGCGGCGCGAATATCACTCTGGTACCGATGGATGTCACCAGCCAAACGCTGATGACTCATCAGGATCTCGACCGCATTGAGCAAATAGATACGCCGCTGGCGCGTTTCGTTACCGAGACGCTGCGCCCGTGGATCGATTATTCCATGCAAACCCGGCGTCTGGCGGGTTGCTGGATACATGATGCGTTGGTCGTCGCCTGGTTACTGAATCAGCAGGTCGCGACTGCGGCAGACTACTTTGTCAATGTGGAGCTGCGCGAAGGCATGACGCGCGGTAAATCATGGCGTTTTCGTCAACCGCTGCGGCTTGATGTCGGCATCGGCCAGCCGGAGGGCGGCCTGGTGCAGGTGCTTAAAACGGTGGACAACGCCTTGCTGCTGGCCATGCTGGAGCACAATCTGGCCCTGCCGTTGCGGTAGGTCATCCCCGTTACCATGAGAGCGGGCCGGTGATCTCCGGCCCGCACTGCAGATCACTTTATCGACCGCTGCCAGCGCCAGCGATCGATAACCAGCAGAACCAGCAGACTGACGCCCATTAAGGGTAAACTCACCGCGACCAATACCGTCAATATCAGCAGCAGCAGGCGGGAGCCTGGCGCTAACTGCTGCCAGCAGCCCAGCAGCGTATCCAGTGGAGAAATCCGCCCTCTCTGCGGGCGTCGCAGCCACCACATGCGATAACCGATGGCAATCATTAGGCACAGTCCCAGGCCAAACAGCGCCAACACCAGCTGGTTAGCGACACCAAACAGCACGCCCATATGTGCATCGACGCCCCAGCGTGTCAGCTTAGCCAGCAGGCCGTACTGAGCAAACTCCACCTTATCAACAATCGTATTATTGCGTGGGTTCACCGCCACGCTATCCACCTGAGTCGGCCAGCTGCGGTCCGTCTCGCTCACCGTCCAGGCTTTATCTGCACGGTAAGACGGCCGCATCTCCAGCTTCGCCGCATCAATGCCAGCACCACGCGCTGCGCGCAATACGCTATCGAACTCGAGCGGATTGAGGGTAACCGCCGCACCATCGTGCATCATGCTGCTATGCCCGTGGTGCTCTGCGTGCTCGTCCATCACCATCGCCGGTGCAGGTTGCAATGAGGTATTCACCCCCGGCGTCATCCAGCCAAAATGGCTGCGCATCAGTGAGATGTTATCTCCGGCCCAGCGTGACCAGGTCAGCCCGGTTGCAGAGAAAAACAGGAGTCCGAGCAATAGCAGAAGCCCAAGAGTCGTGTGCCAATGACGAAATCGGCCCAGGCGCTGCTCATCTGACGCTGTCCGGCGCACTCTGCGGCTGCTCGCCCACAGCAACGCACCACCCAGTGCGGCAACCCACAGCCAGCTGGCTGCCAGCTCACTGTAATGGCGGCCCACATCGCCCAGCAGCAAATTGCGGTGCAGGTAATCCAGCCAGGTTCGAAAGGGTAATATGCCGCTGGTGCCGTAAGCCGTTAGCTCTCCGCGTACCTCAAGGGTTTTGGGATCGATAAACACGGCGCGAGTTTCCGAGGGGCCAAGATCCTCACGGAAAAACATTACGCGGGTGGTGTCGCCCTGATGAGGCGCGGGGCGCACGGCGGCAATCTTCATGTTGCTACCGATAAATTCGCTGGCACGCGCCACCTGCGCGGAAAGCGGCTGGTCAATGCCGGTTGACGAGGTAAAAAGCTGCCGGTGATAAAGCGCATTTTCTAACTGAGGCGTAACGACATACAGGGTGCCGGTGAGTGCGGCAATGAAGATAAACGGGGCGATAAACAGCCCGATGTAAAAATGCAGACGACGAAGCAGCAACAGCAGGCTGCTTCGGGATGAGGGTTGCTGTGACATGAGTTCTTCCATCCGCCTGTTTAACAGGCATAAACACGGTTCTGTGGGCTGCCCACAGGTCAATATGTAAAGGGATTAAGGTATCGGATGGCAGCGGGGTGGGGCGCGCGGATGAAAGAAACGTGGCGTCAAAAGGGCGATCGGGGCCTGGCACAGCGGCACGTCCGGTACGGCTGCCGCCTGCAAAGATGACCACAGCAGCGGCGATGGAAACAGATCAAGGGGCAGGTGCACCAGCAGCACGCAGTAGCCACAGGCACTGTCATCCATGATCGGCACTGGAGCGTGTTTTGTGCTGCTGACGGCAAAGTCTGCCTCGACCAGCGGTGTATTATCCGCCGTCATCTCCATCTCCATCCCCTGATGCATCATCACGCCACTGCCGCCATGGTGTTGCGCCAGTGATTTTGAAATCACCGGAGCAATAAACAGCAGCAGTACGGCCAGCAGGGCAGAGCATGCGGCAAAACGACGATGAATGGCGGAGTGCAGGATTGAGGAGATCCTTTTTCAGTACCAGGAATAATCTGTCAGATTGTACTGGAATTTACCGCGTGAGGTGCAAAGTAATCGTGCCACCTGGTTTTATTGTGGTTAAGCGGTCTGCCAGAGTGTGATGCATCTGACAGAAATAGTGTTACCGGGCTAATGATTCTTCTGGTAACACAATATCGCTTATATTTACATGCTGACGCAAAGACTGACATAAGCGCCGGGAGTGAGTCAGTGCTGACATGTTATAAACAAATCATTAACATTTCATTCCGCACTCAGACAGGACGCAGCCTAATGACCAACTGGACTTCCACCCAGCGCAATGTGGCGTTTGCCAGCTTTGCCAGCTGGACGCTGGACGCATTTGACTTCTTTCTTCTGGTTTTTGTACTTAGCGATATCGCCGCTAATTTCAGCACCCCTATTTCCGATGTCTCACTGGCGATCATGCTGACGCTGGCGGTACGGCCTGTCGGCGCGCTGCTGTTTGGCCGCCTGGCGGAAAAGTATGGGCGCAGGCCGATCCTGATGGTCAATATCATCACTTTCACCCTATTTGAGCTGCTGTCCGCCTGGTCACCAACGCTGACATGGTTCCTGTTTTTCCGCGTGGTGTATGGAGTGGCGATGGGCGGCGTATGGGGTGTGGCCTCGTCGCTGGCGATGGAAACCATTCCCGATCGTTCAAGGGGATTAATGTCAGGAGTCTTTCAGGCGGGCTATCCCTGCGGTTATCTGCTGGCTTCAGTGGTGTTTGGGGTGTGCTATTCGCTGGTGGGCTGGCGTGGGATGTTTCTCATTGGCGCACTGCCGATCCTGCTGCTGCCGTTTATCTGGTTTAAAGTGCCGGAATCACCGGTATGGCTGGCGGCGCGCCAACGCAAAGAGAGCGTGGCGCTGTTGCCGGTGATAAAAAGCCACTGGAAGCTGTGTGCTTATCTGGTGCTGTTGATGGCCTGCTTCAACTTTTTCAGCCACGGTACGCAGGATCTCTACCCGACCTTCCTTAAAGTGCAGCACGGGCTGGAGCCGCACATCATCAGCATCATTGCTATTTGCTACAACATTGCGGCGATGCTGGGCGGGGTTTTCTTTGGCGTGCTGTCAGAGAAGATTGGCCGTAAAAAAGCCATCATGATCGCCGCCATACTGGCACTGCCGGTCTTGCCGTTATGGGCCTTCTCCAGCGGTTCCTGGGCCATCGGTATCGGCGCATTTCTAATGCAGTTTATGGTGCAGGGCGCGTGGGGCGTGGTGCCGACCTACCTGAGCGAACTGGTGCCAGCGAATGCGCGTGCGGTGCTGCCGGGTTTTGTCTACCAGCTGGGCAACCTGATTGCTTCGGTGAATGCCACTCTGCAATCCGGCATTGCGGAAGCGCACGGTAATAACTACGGCCTGGCGATGGCCATCGTTGCGGGAGCGGTGGCGGTGCTTATCTGCCTGATTGTCGCCGTCGGCCGTGAAACGCGCGGCATCAAGATTTCGGGTCAGCCTTGAGCAACACGGAGACCAGACCCTGCGGGTGGTTCGCCTTAGATATATATGAACCAAATGTATGAAAGAACTATGCGACCGTTTTGCGGCGTCGTTCGATGAGTGATGCCGCGATGGATTCGATTTCCTGAAAGTCTTTTGACGCACTATTTCGCAACGCAAGGTTCCATTTACTGAGTACGTGAGCGTTAATAACAAGCTCGCTGCCCTCTTTCAGTCGGCCATTCTTTAATAGCCATTGAGCAACGTTAGCCCAATCCCAAAGTGGAGACTGGCCTTTGATACGCTGGAGAGGGCAAGGGAAGTCGCCGCTGCCGCGAGTGCCATCTTTCAGCATCGCTATCGCCTGGCGTGACATTTCCGTAATTTCTGCAATGTCACTCAAACCTACAAGGGCAGAGTCAATAGATTCAACAATAGCGCCGATACCGGCTGACTCGATATTTTCAACCGCTGATGAGATAGCCTCATCCAGAGAGTCAGCTTCGCGGTCGAACTCAACATAGACGGAGTTTCCATATGCGCAAATCAGCGCATCGTCACAGCCGCTTTCGTACAGCGCGTCTTCCAGTCCTTCTGTCTCATACGTTACGCCTGAGAGTGTCAGAGTGAAGTTATAAAGCGCCATAGTACCTCTTCGTTGAGTATTCGGAGTATTCTCTTATTCGGTAAGAGGTCGTTGTCGCCCCCCCTTACCGGGCAAAATCAAGGGCAGTGGTTTACTTTGCGCCTGATTTGCTTGGCATGGTTCTCAGCACTTTTAGGCGTCGACCATACGCTCATTTTGTGATCTCGGTGTTCACCTTCTGAATTGCCACAACGCAACTTGCAAAAGCAGTGAGCAGAATCGCCCGGTGGAACCCAAACCCAGCCTTTACTCAAAGCATATTCAATGGCTGCTTGAATATGCTTGTTCGGATGTATCTTCATTCGCCTCCGACAATATGATTCTATTATCAGTGTTGACACTTGTCAACGGTGAAGGCGATTCATCCGTCCATGTCCCGACCCCGTTGTCGCAAACTGTCTACGGCCAGCTTTTAACGGTGCATAGATTATCAGAACAAAGCAGCTTAACAGCTGCATATCATGTGGCAGCATAAAAGACACCCTGAATACCGACGGCATGCACCATCGTTACATCGGTCGGGTATGTATCTGAAGGCCATGTGAACATAGCCCGTACAACACAAATAGCAGTTTGGCTCCCATTACATTATGTTCAGTGCTCTTTGAGTATGGGGAAACGTTTATTGATCAATGAGTCAAGTCGCTAAATATCAGGCGGAATCGCGTCAGGTCACGATAATGTTGCTGATTGCTACAGGGTATCTACAGGCTTGCTGAGGGGTTTTTTTACCGCATCATGAAGACTAAAAACGGTATTACGCCCTTGACTCTTTGCCAGATATAATGCGCGATCGGCATGAGCCAGCGCCTTGTCAAAATCATCGGCAATTAACGGCGCAACACCCAAGCTGATGGTGACATGAGCCGCCACCTTTTCGTTGAATGTGTGGGGAATTTCCAGACTCATAACGAACTGGCGAATTCGTTCGGCCTGCTTCACGGCAATGGCTTCGTTCACGTTGGTCAGTAATACCAGAAATTCTTCTCCGCCATAGCGGGTAACGATATCGCGGGAGCGCACTGCGTCGCGAATGGCCCTTGATACGCGCATCAGTGCCTTATCGCCCAATGCATGGCCGTAATTGTCGTTATAAGATTTGAAATTGTCGATATCCAGCAGCAGAACATAGTGATGGCCGGTATGGTTACCGATGATATCTTCCAGCCGGTTCTTCAGCCCGCGTCGGTTATACAGGCCGGTGAGCGGGTCCAGCATACTCAGGTCACTGTAGGTTTCTTTCTCTTCATAAAGCTTCCTGACAAGGCGCCGGGTGAAGTTATCTCGTTGGCGCATCATCAGATGATGCAGGGTAAAACCAATCAGTGGCAGAACAATAATAAACAGGATAATCAGCGTACTCTGACCTTTGTCCAGCGTCAGTACCGCGACAGAGGTCGGTGCGGTGTGCAGCAAGAAGGGCAGCAGATAATCCCCCAGTGCAATCGCGCTGATAAAGAACACGCTGACCAGAGCGACCAAAAGATAACCGCTTTCGAGATAATCAGCCTGCTGATAGCGGATAGTAATGTGCCAGGCCCAGAGGAATCCGCTCAGTGCCGTAGCGATATTTAATAGCGGAGAGGTGGCGACAGGCTTGAAAAACATCCACGTCAGTGTGACGACACTGATGATGATAATGGCGATGGTCGGCGTGGTGACCGTCAATGTGTCATGGCGAATGACGCGAAGCAGACAAAAGGTAGCAGTTGCGGTGTTGAGAAAAAGAAATAGCATCAACGATAGCCGGTGCTTGCTGTCCAGTAACTCTTCGTAGCTTTGTACATTCATTATGTTTGCTCGTGACTGTCCTGAAATATCAAAGTGCTACCACCGTTAAGCCACTGATCTAGATGCTGAATAGCTTGAATTTATCGATTTAGGATTTTTCCGAGTTATTGTCGTGGTCAATCTATCATTTAAATACATAACTGTCATCCGTAAGGATAATGCCCCAACATTTTTGCTGAAAAGTGAGAATAATTATCATATGATATTGGTAATCATTATCATTTATATGTGTAGGGGAACGTCTGATGTTGGGCAAAAGACTGGATAGTGGCTGGGGTGTACTGGTGCCCTGTGCAATGATGCCATTGCTGGCATTGATGGAGCTGTCATTTAGCGAATGGCGATTGCTGATGGTGGTGGCGTTTTTGGCAACGGTAATCATGCTGTTTCATAAGCGTCTGCGGCACTATCTGCTGTTACCCTCCTGCATGGCTCTGGCGGGCGGATTGGCGGCAATCTCTGTGAATTTCAGCGGAATATAACTAAAAATGGCACAGGGATGAGAAAAACAAGGGCAACGATGATTTTTTTGCGGCTTAGCGCGATGGAAGAGGGGGAATCAGGGGCATTCAACATGGTGCGAAGAGAGGGACTTGAACCCTCACGTCCGTTAAGACACTAACACCTGAAGCTAGCGCGTCTACCAATTCCGCCACCTTCGCGTCCTGTTGAACTTATTCATATCACCGCATTGGTGCGAAGAGAGGGACTTGAACCCTCACGTCCGTTAGGACACTAACACCTGAAGCTAGCGCGTCTACCAATTCCGCCACCTTCGCGCAGATGCTGCGTAATATGAATATCGTGGTTTTTGGTGCGAAGAGAGGGACTTGAACCCTCACGTCCGTTAGGACACTAACACCTGAAGCTAGCGCGTCTACCAATTCCGCCACCTTCGCATACCCGCAACATAACAAGGTTATATCGCAACCACGGAGGCGCATTCTAGAGGTTTTCCCCGGGAGGTCAACAGTTATTTCTTGGGGTTTAAGCAAACGCTGTAAAAAGCATCGGGCGGGTGGGGATCACCTGAAAAACAGCAAGGGCGGAAAACGTATCCGCCCTGATACGCAGGGTTATTTTTTAGGCGGTCGGCTTTTTACCGCACGATAAACCTTAAAGCGTCCGTTTTGCAGCAGCACTTCATGGTTACCGAAGGCTTCGTCCAGCACCTGCGGGTATGGCAAAAAGGCGTTAGCAACAATACGTAACTCACCGCCGGTATTCAGATGGCTTACCGCGCCACGGATCAGCGTCTGCGCCGCATCCAGACTGGTCTGCACGCCGTCGTGGAAAGGCGGGTTAGAGATAATCATATCGAAACGCCCGCTGATATCGGAGTAGACATTACTGGCGAACACCTCTCCTTCCAGCTGGTTGGCCGCCAGGGTGGCTTTGCTGGAGGCAATCGCCGCCGCATTAACATCGGTCAATGTCAGGCGAACTTTGGGTGAGAAGCTGGCCAGCATGGCGGAAAGCACCCCGGCACCGCAGCCGACATCCAGCACTTTGCCTTTCATATGCGGCCTGAGGGTCGAGAGCAGCAGCTGGCTACCGACATCCAGGCCATCGCGACTGAACACCCCGGGTAACGTTTTGACGGTCAGTTCACCCAGCGGATATTCATCCCAGAATGTGTCGGCATCAAAGGTAGGATGGCTGTCGAGACGGCCATGATAAAGACCGCAGCGGCGGGCACTATCGATTTTTTCCAGCTTCGCCCAATCGGCCACCATTTGTTCAGCGCTACGCACACCGCTGCGATTTTCGCCAACCACAAAAATATCGCTGCCGGTCGGCAGCAGAGCCAGCAGGTTTTGCAGCTGGTACTGCGCTTCCGGCTTGTTCTTTGGCCAGTAATAGACCAGGGTATCACAGTCGGCTACCGTCTCTGCGCTGGCAAAGAGACCATAATGGGCATTTTCCCCCAGTACGCGACTGAGGATCTGCCAGTGATGATATTGCTGGGTGTGTACCCGGCTCAGCGCGGTTTCCAGTTGGGCGGGCAGGTCATCCTGCAAATCGCCAGCAAACAGCACGCGGCGTTGAGTAAATTCATCACTGTGGCGCAGTATCACTTCACTGGCCGGGGTAAATGCGGACATCGATGGCTCCTTATAAATCAGAGCGGCGATTATAGTTGTTTGTTGGCGCATAATCATCGGCTTTGTTAGCATACGTCCGGCGCACTTAAAGCCGCGAGTGCGTTTGCCGCCGTTCTGCAACGCCAGTTATTTAGGCTCAAAGCGGCGAAAACGGGCGCTCAGACAGGAAAAAACGATGTCTACCAGACGTGACTGGTTATTACAGCAGATGGGCATAACGCAGTATACGCTGCGTCGTCCGCGCGCCCTACAGGGGGAGATCGCGGTCACGCTACCTGCTGAAACCCGCCTGGTGATTGTGGCGGATAATCCGCCCATGCTGCACGATCCGCTGGTGGCGGACGTACTGCTCGCCCTGAATCTGCATCAACCGCAGGTACAGGTGCTAACCCCAGACCAGCTGGCGATGCTGCCGGATGATGCCCGCTGTCACAGCTGGCGCTTAGGGCTGGAAGCCCCGGTTAACCTAGCCGGAACTCAAATCGCTTCGCCTGAACTGGCGGAGCTTTATCACAATGCCGAGGCCAAACGGTCGCTCTGGCAACAAATTTGCCAACATGAATCAGATTTCTTTACTCACCCCGAACGATCTTGATGCCGCGTTTGCCATTGAGCGGCGCAGCCATGCTTTTCCCTGGACAGAAAAGACCTTTGCCAGCAACCAGGGCGAACGTTATCTCAACTTCCGGCTAACGGTTGACGGCGTACTGGCCGCTTTCGCCATTACACAGGTGGTGTTGGATGAAGCAACGCTATTTAACCTTGCGGTCGATCCGGCGTTTCAGCGCCGTGGCCTGGGGCGTGAACTGTTACAACATCTTGTTAATGAACTTGAACAGCGCAACGTCATGACATTATGGTTGGAGGTTCGCGCGTCAAATCGTCCCGCTATCGCGCTTTATGAGCAGCTTAATTTTAATGAAGTCTCTGTTCGCCGTAATTATTACCCGACGACAAACGGTAAAGAAGATGCGGTCATCATGGCGCTGACTATTTAATGGGAACCTGACCGATGCTTAATGACTGGGACTGGATTTTATTCGATGCGGACGACACGCTGTTTCACTTTGATGCGTTTGCTGGATTACAACGTCTGTTTCAAGGCTACGATGTTGCATTCAATCGTGACGACTACGACGCCTATCAGGCGATTAACAAGCCGCTATGGGTTGACTACCAGAACGGTGCCATCAGCGCCTTGCAGTTACAGCACAAGCGTTTTGAGGGCTGGGCCGCGAAGCTGGATGTGCAGCCACATGAGCTTAACAGCGGCTTTCTGACGGCAATGGCCGAACTTTGTACTCCGCTGTCCGGTGCTGCGGGGCTGCTTGACGCGCTGAAGGGCCGGGTCAAAATCGGCATTATGACTAACGGCTTCACCGCGTTGCAGCAGGCACGCCTTGAACATACCGGTTTTTCAGGTTATTTCGACCTGATAGTGATCTCCGAACAGGTGGGTTATGCCAAACCGCATCCGGCGATTTTTGATTATGCCCTCGACCAGATGGCTAACCCGCCACGGGATCGGGTACTGATGGTGGGCGATAATCCGGATTCAGATATTCTCGGCGGCATCAATGCGGGAATGGCAACCTGCTGGCTGAACAGCGATGGCCGCAGCAGGCCGCAGGGAATCAATCCCGACTGGCAGGTTTCCTCATTAAACGAACTACAAATTTTATTGGGCGTGTAAGCGCCCTGCAATTTATCGCTCTGCCCGCATCCATAAGCTAAGCTTAACTTCATATTTTGGTGGCTTATGCTGATAATCAGCAACAACCATTACTTTATTCTAACAAACTGCATTTTAGCCGCTCTTTTTAGCTATTTGCGGCATTCCCTCTTCTTTTCTGTCTCTCCATACTTTTTCAGGCCACTGCTATCAATAAATTTTTGAAAACTCCTGTCTCACAAACATTAATTATTGATAGGTCACTACCGCGCAAATGATAAGAATTTTACTTGTGATATAGGAATAATCCCATCTATATTCACTTTTTACCCGGAATTTTCGCCCCGCAATTACATTAATGTTTCTAAATAAACATACCTTAGCCGCAGGCCGTTGAATTATTGTTTTTTGTCTGTAAAATTGCCGAAAAACTTACAATTCACAATGAATTTTCTTGGTCAGCGGGATGACTAATGTCAATCTCATGCGGTAGCTATGGATCATTCTTTTCAATGGCGACCGTTTTTTTTCATTGTGATATGACGCGAATCACCTGTGGTGGTTCTGTCCCTGCCAGCAGAATGAGTGATGTTTTGACGAGTGGATGCCAACGTGACTCACTCATGCCCGCTTAGAATATTTCTAAATATTACGCCATTAATCGCCAAAATTGCGTTGGGCCTCACTTTTTAGCGGTTTATTTATGGCTTTTTTATCTCTGGAAATTAATCATTTCTGCCATTTTATCCCCCGGCCGACACCATTTCGTTATCTGTTATAGATGATAAAATCTGATATGAGTGATGACGTTCGCGACAGGCTGAAACGGGCTGCTGATACCGCCAGAGGCTATCGCGCTCGCCGGGGTGAAATGAGCCGCAGCGGCTCAGATTATCCTGGCTCTTCCTCTGGCACTGATTTGTGTTTTTTTTCTGCTGTTGTACTGCGGGTATATCTGCCCGTCCCCCATCATTATTGATAAACGTAAGAGGATTATGGTGAAAATTCGTATCGCATTAAGCCTGCTGTTTGTGTTGAGCGTCGTTGGATGTAAAGCCCCAGCGCCGAAAATCACCGATGACACGGTAGTCACCAGCACGGTTGACGGCGTCACGCTGAGCTATCGCCACGCTATCACGCCGCCGCAAAGTTTTACGCCGGTTAACGAAGAGTATCGTGCGCTGTATGCGGCCTCGGTAATGAGTCGCCCGGATTTTGGCGGCAAGCTGGTACGCAATCTGGACAACGGTCAGACCTTTACCGTGCTGGGTTCCGTTGAAAACAACTGGTTTGCCATTGCAGATGCCGGACAGGAACAGCTGATTGGTTATGTGCCGCTGCGCGCTGGCGTGAAAAGCGCACTGTACGATCAGACGTTAAAAGCCGATCAGCGGCGTAAACGTGTGCGCGCTCCGGCTAAGAAGAAGACCTGCGTTGCGGTAAACGGCGACAGCAAAGCCTGCCAGAACAACAACAACGGTACCTGGATCATTGACTGATAACACGTTAATGGCAGCATCACTATGCACAAAACTTCGATTTCTCGCCTGATTATTCAGGCGTTTTTACTGGCAGCATCTATCCTGCTGGCAGGTTGTGTTTCGTCTTCACACAGTGTCCCCGCCCGGTACAGCCTGGTCTTCCAGGCTCATCCTCAGATCAATGATTCGGCTCCCCTGAAAGTACGGGTGCTGCTGCTGAAGTCAGATGCGGATTTTATGGCGGCCGATTTCTACTCGCTGCAAACCCATCCGCAGGGCGTGCTGGGGCAAAACCTGTTGAACAGCGAGCAGTTTTTCCTGATGCCGGGACAAACTGACAAAAAACTGCTTGGGCAGACCAGCCCGGAAGCGCGCTATATCGGCATTATGGCCGAATATCAGGCGCTTGATGGCAAAAAGTGGCGTATCTCACTGCCGGTGCCGCTGCCTACCGAACGCCATTTTTATCAGTTCTGGCAAGGGGATGCAGATAATCTGCGCGCCGACATCATCGCCGATATCAACGGTGTCCGTGTGATAAACCCCCGCGATTAGCGCGGACACAGGAGTCATCATGAGCAAAGCAGAAAAAGTAGTCTGGACAGAGGGAATGTTTCTGCGCCCGCATCATTTCCAGCAGAGTGAAAACTACCTGCAAAGCACGCTGCGTGACTGGGGGCAGGCACAGCGCCCCTGGCTGTGGGGCCTGCACGATATTGAATTTGATGAGTCGATGCTGCGCCAGGGTAAAGTCGCGCTGCTCTCGGCCAGCGGCCTGCTGCCGGACGGCACGGCCTTTGCCTTCCGCAACAGGGACGATGCCCCAGCGCCGCTGTTTATTCCCGATAACCTGACTCAGACCCGTGTGGTGCTGGCGCTCCCGGCGCGGCGCGGCGGGCGTGAAGAGGTGATCTTTAGTGAAGCGGGCGATTCGCTGGCGCGCTATATCAGCTTTGAGCGCGAAGTGGATGATTTTAACGCGATGGCGGTGGGTCAGGCGGCGGTACAGTTTGGCCGCTTACGCCTGCGGCTGATGCTGGAAAGCGAACTGAGCGCCGAATGGACCGCCATCGGCGTGGCGCGTATCGGTGAAAAGCGCAATGACAACCAGCTACGTCTTGACGGTGGCTATATACCACCGATGCTCAATGCTATTAACCAGTCGCAGCTGATGGAATACATTGGCGATATTCACGGCCTGCTGACACAGCGCAGTCAGCAGATTGGTCAGCGTTTACAGCAGCCGGGGCGCTTTAACACCGCCGATATGGTCGACTTTATGCTGCTGACGCTGATTAACCAGCAGCTGGGGCATATCAGCCATGTGAAAAGTTTGCCGCTGATCCACCCTGAAACGCTGTTCCACGGCTGGCTAACCTTTGCGGCTGAATTGACCAGCTGGATGCCGTCGCGTACCCCGGACGGTTCACTACCGACTTACCAACATGACGATCTGGACGGCTGCTTTAGCAAACTTGTGCTGCTGCTGCGTCAGGGGCTGTCGCAGGTGATGGAAGAGAATGCGCTACAGCTGCCGCTGACCGAGCGTTCTCACGGCCTGAACGTGGCGACGGTGCCGGAGTCCTCAATGGTGCGCGAGTTTGGCTTTGTGCTGGCGGTACGCGCTAACGTCCCGGCCGAAGCGATACAAACTCACTTCCCGGCGCAGATGAAGGTCGCCCCGGTGACCAAAATCCGCGATCTGGTTCAGTTGCAGCTGCCCGGCATTATGCTGCGGGCCATGCCAGCCGCTCCACCGCAAATTCCGTGGCACGCCGGCTACAACTATTTTCAGCTCGATAAGGGCAGCGAACTGTGGCAAGAGATGGAAAAGTCCGGCACTTTCGCGCTGCACCTGGCCGGTGAGTTTCCGGGGCTGGAGATGGAGTTCTGGGCAATCCGCAGTCACGCAGTCTGAGCAGGGACTAAAGCATAATGAAACAGGAAAGACATTCTGATGCCGCCCAGACGGGTATGGGCGCGGCCAACAGCCACAATCCTCTGGTCGCCGCCGCCAACCCGCTGCTGAACGCGATCCCCCAGATCCGCCATTCGGTCTCCCATCCCGATCCCGCCGGACTGCGTCAGCGGCTGGTCGACGAAATCCGCCAGTTTGAAATGAATTGCCAGCGTACCGGGTTGCCCTGGGAAGTGATTATCGGCGCGCGTTACTGTCTGTGTACCGCACTCGATGAAGCGGCCGCGCTCACCCCGTGGGGCGGGCGCGGCGTCTGGCCTGGTAATGGACTGCTGGTCACCTTTCATAATGAAACCTGGGGTGGCGAGAAGTTTTTCCAGCTGCTGGCGCGTCTCTCGCAGACGCCACGCGAACAAATCGCCCTGCTGGAACTGATTAACTTCTGCCTTCAGCTGGGCTTTGAAGGGCGCTACCGGGTGATGGATAACGGGCGCTCCCAGCTGGAAACCATCAGACAGCGCCTGTTGCAGATGATCCGCTCGGTACGCGGAGGCTATGCACCGCCGCTGTCGGTGCATCCGGAAGACCATCCGGTGACGCGTCAACTGTGGCGTCCGGTGGTGCCGCTGTGGGCCTGTACCGCCGTGGTGGGCTTCCTCGCCTGCCTGCTCTATATCCTGCTCAACTGGCGGTTAGGTGATTACACCAGTCCGGTGCTGGCCTCGGTCTACCAGACCTCGTTACCGGAAGTGAGTATTCACAATCCGGCCCCGCCGCCGCCGGCAGCGGTGAATCTGAAAACCTTCCTCAAGCCCGAAATCGAACAGGGGCTGGTGGCGGTGCGCGACGAGGCTGACCGCAGCGTGGTGACGCTGAAAGGCGATGGCCTGTTTACCTCTGCCTCTACCGAAGTCCGTGGCCGCTACGCCGAGGTGCTGGATCGCGTTGCTGCCGCCATGAACAACGTCAGCGGCCGCATCCTGGTGGTGGGCTACAGCGATAACGTGCCGATCCGCAGTGCGCGCTTCGCCTCTAACTATGAGCTTTCTCTGGCGCGTGCGCAGTCGGTGACCGAGCAACTGCGGCAGCATCTCACCCAGCCGCAGCGGGTCAAAGCGGAGGGGCGTGGCGAAAGCAATCCGCTCGCGCCGAACAACAGCGCCGAGAACCGCGCCCGCAACCGCCGCGTAGAAATCACGCTGCTGGTGTCACCGGGAAACACCCGGGCCGAGCTGAACGACATGGCGCAAGGAAATTAACCGATGTTGAATATGCTGTTTGCCGTTTTAACCCATCGCCTGCTGTGGGGCTTTGTGGGGATTACCGCGCTGTCGTTTATTATCTGGGTGATTGGTCCGGTATTTTCGATAGCCGACTCGCGCCCGCTGGAGCCGGAAGTCAACCGCCAGATCAGTATTGGCCTGCTCTATCTGGTGTGGGCGCTGGGGAACCTGGTGCCGCGCCTGTATAACGCCTGGCTGAACCGCAAGCTGATGGGCAGCCTGAAAACCACCCCTGGCGAACAGCCGGACGGTGATAATCCGCGTCTGACCAGTGAAGATCGGGTTCTGGCGGAGCGTTTTAATGAAGCCTCCGAGCTGCTGAAAAAAGCACACTTTTCCCATGCCGCTGGCCGCCGCTCGCCGTTCTGGGCGCAGCGCTTCAGCCGTCAGTACCTTTATCAGCTGCCGTGGTATGTGATTATCGGCGCGCCGGGAGCCGGGAAAACCACTGCGCTGGTCAATTCCGGGCTACAGTTCCCGCTGGCCGACCGCTTTGGCAAATCCGCGCTGCGCGGTATTGGCGGCACGCGTAACTGTGACTGGTGGTTTACCAACGAAGCGGTGCTGCTGGATACCGCCGGGCGCTATACCACCCAAGAGAGCCAGCAGCAGCAGGATGCCGGAGAATGGCACGGCTTTATCAACCTGCTGCGCAAATACCGTGGTCGTCAGCCGATCAACGGCGTGATTGTCACCGTCAGCGTCTCCGATCTGCTGACCCAGTCGGCGGAGGCCGCGCAGCAGCAGGCGGTAGCGCTACGCCAGCGTCTGACCGAACTGCACGAACAGCTGGGCATTCGTTTTCCGGTCTATGTGCTGGTCACTAAAGCCGACCTGTTGAAAGGCTTCCGCGCCTACTTTGCCCAATTCGACAAGGCCCAGCGCGAACAGATCTGGGGCTTCACCTTCCCGTGGGAACGGGCAAAGATGGGCGATTTTGACCTACAGGCGGCATTTACCCAGGAGTACGCCCTGCTGCAACAGCGGCTGGATGCCGGATTACCGGACACCTTACTGCAAGAGAGTGATGGCCAGGCGCGCGCCGAGAGTTTCCTGTTCCCGCAGGAATTCGCCGCGCTGCGCCCGCTGCTGGCGGAATACCTGGACACGGTATTTGCCCGCTCTGACTTTGAAACCCAGTTCTCACCGCGTGGCATTTACTTTGCCAGCGGCACGCAGGAAGGGCTGCCGTTTGACCGGGTGATGGGGGAGCTTAACCGCGCCTTACAGCTACCGCAGCAGGATGCGGCCAGCGGTCAGAGTGGCAGTTGGGACCAGACCAGCAAAGACGCGCCGATCCCCGGTAACAAGGGGCAAAGTTTCTTCCTGAAAGACGTGCTGCAAAAAGTGATTTTTGCCGAAGCCGGGCTGGCGGGCAGCAATCGCTGGTGGGAGCTGCGCAACCGGGCGCTGCTGTGGTCGGGCTATATCGCGCTTGCCGCCGCGCTGGTGATTAGCGCACTGCTGTGGTTTACCAGCTACGGCAATAACAAAAGCTATCTGCAACAGGTGCAGGCGCGGGTGCCGGACGTGGTGCAGCAAAGCAGCGCGCTACAGGGCAGTGAGCAGGGCGATCTGTTTGCGCTGCTGCCGTTCCTTAACAGCCTGCTCAAGCTGCCGGAAAGCAGCGAATTTGACCTGAACTCACCGCCGATCAGCCGCCGTATGGGGCTGTATCGCGGGGCCGAGGTCAGCGATGCCACCCAGGCGCTGTATCAGAAATCACTGAAACAGCTGCTGCTGCCGCAGGTGGCACAGCTGATCACCGGCTGGTTGCGCAACGATAACGGCAGCGATGCAGATTACAGCTATGAAGCGCTGAAAGCCTATCAGATGCTGTATCAGCCGCAGCACTATGACGGCAAGTTCCTGCACGCCTGGCTGATGCTCAACCTGCAACGCAACCTGCCGCAGAACGTCACGCAGGCGCAGCTGAAACAGCTGGAATGGCATCTTAGCCAGCTGCTGGAAAATCAGATCCAGGCCTCTCCCTATGCACGGGATGATGCGCTGGTAAAGCGCGAGCAGGCGCTGATTAACCAGATGCCGCTGTCACAGCGCGTCTGGGGGCGGCTCAAGCGCCTGCTGGAACGCGATGAAAGCCTGAAACCGGTATCGCTGGCCTCCCTCGGCGGGCCGCAGAGTGAACTGGTGTTCTCACGCAAAAGTGGGCGCTCCATTGCCGATGGCATTCCCGGTCTGTTTACCCCAGACGGCTACTGGCAGAGTATGGATAAGCATATCGCGCCGGTCACCGCAGCACTGCATGACGACGACCGCTGGGTGCTGGGTGCGCAGTCTGGCGGTGAGAGCCAGCAGCAAACCGATGCAGCGGTGCGTCAGCTGTATATCAGCGACTATATCCGCCAGTGGGACGGCCTGCTTCAGGATATTCAGCTGAACAACAGCGCCGATCTCAGCCAGCGCATCAGCAGCGCACGGCTGCTCTCCAGCAATAACTCGCCGCTGCGTAAACTGGTGATTAACCTCAGCCGCTATCTGGTGCTGGAAAAACTGCCAACGGATGAGAAACAGGCGGGCAAAGAGAAAGACGCAGAAGCCGATAGCAGCGCCACACGCACCCTACAGGCGCTGTTCCGCTCACGGCAGAACAGCACGGCGGCGGCGGCAGAACAGGTACCTGAGCAGGCGGTGGCCAATCATTTTGCATCGATTATCGAACTGGCGCAGCCGCTGGAGCAGGGCGGCAAAACGATTGCCTTTGATGACTTTATCCGCCAGATCGATGACCTGTATCGCTATCTGACGGCGGTGCAGGATGCCGCCAACAGCGGCATGCCGCCGCCAGCGGGTGATGCCATCAGCCACCTTCAGGCCAGCGCCGGACGTTTACCCGGTTCGCTGCAAACCATGTTCTCCACGCTGGCGGTCGGTGCCAGCAGTGACGCGCAGCGCCGTGAACTGGAAAACGTACGCAAACGCATCAGCAGTGAAGTCGGCGGCTTCTGCCGCCAGGCGATTGCCGGACGCTATCCGCTGGTGCGCTCGGCGCGCAGCGAAGTGACCCCGGATGACCTGGCGCGCATGTTTGCTCCCGGCAGCGGCCTGATGGACAGCTTCTTCCGCGATAACCTCGCCAATAAAGTGGATACCACGCAGTCGGCCTGGCGCTTTACGCCGGGCATTGATGGCAAAGGCATTGGCGGTGAAGACATTCTGCGCCCCTTCCAGCAGGCGCAAAGCGTGCGTGATGCCTTCTTTGCTAACGGTGCCACCACGCCGTCGTTTCGCGTGACGGTGCGCACGCTGCGTATGGATAACGATATTCTCAACCTGACGCTGGATGTCGACGGCCAGCTGCTGCGTTACAGCCACGGGCCGCAGG
Source organism: Erwinia piriflorinigrans CFBP 5888 (assembly GCF_001050515.1). Lineage (GTDB taxonomy): Bacteria > Pseudomonadota > Gammaproteobacteria > Enterobacterales > Enterobacteriaceae > Erwinia > Erwinia piriflorinigrans. Next base: position 22,204 of record NZ_CAHS01000021.1, on the reverse strand, counting down.
CGGTACAGCTGATGAACTGGCCCGGCAGCGGCGGCACCAGCCAGGTGCGTATGCAGCTGGGGCTGGCGAATGGCACCACCTCGACGCTGGTGACTAACGGCGTCTGGGCGCTGAACCGCTTCTTTGACCGTGCGCAACTCACGCCGGGCAGCAGCAGCCTCAGCCGTCAGGCCACCTTTAACGTTGACGGCCACCGCGTGACGCTGGAATTCACTCCGAACAGCATCCGCAATCCGTTTCAGCTTTCCGGGTTCGCATGCCCGTAGCCGCAAGGAAATGATGATGAGCGAGACGCCCGCGATTGGCTGGTACGGCAAATTGCCCAGTGCCGGTGATTTTTTGAAACGCCGCTTTCCCGATGCGCTGTTTAACGCGTGGAGCCACTGGTTCCAGCTGGGGCTGCTGGACTGGAAGCAGAGCGAAGAGCAGCGCCCGGACAGCGGTCGCCAGTTTGCCAGCGCCCCGGTATGGAACTTTGTTGTTCCGCCGCTGCTCGGCAGTCGCCTGGTGCAAATGGGCTGCCTGCTGCCCGCGCGCGATAGCGTGGGGCGACAGTATCCGGTTTGCGCACTGCTCAGCTATAACCTGACGCACTGGTCTCCCCAGCGCCTGGCGCGGGCAGGCGAATGGTATCAGCAGCTGGGGCGCACCCTGCTGCTTGGCGTGCGCAACGGTTATTCAGCTGAACAGCTTGACGGGGCGCTGCTGGCGATCCCCGTCCCGCCGGAACCGGAGGCAGGTGACGCATCCGGCATTCTGCAAGCGATTGGCTACGATGAGCAGGAAGATACGCTGGGCTGGCAGCAGGCGGCCGATTGCTTCAACCCGCAGCAGTACACCAGCTTCTGGTGGACTAACCGCACCGATGGCTATCCGCTCTACACCCATCTGCACAGCGGCAACTTTACCAGCCAGCTGTTTAGCATGCTGTTCGACCCGGCGGAGGGCGCAACGCCCGGTCGCAACGGGCTGTATCCTCCGATGTTTGAGTAACCGAGTAAGGAAACGCGATGAATCTTGAAGCGCTGCTGGCCCCGATCACGCCTGACCGCCCCTGTGGGGATAACCTCGAATATGACGCCGACTACATGGCGATGGACCAGGCCAGTGCCGGTAAGGCCGAACAGCAGTTCGGCGAGACCATTATCCCGGCAGAACCCGCAGACTGGAGCAAAGTCGAACGGCTGGCGCTGGATCTGCTGGGGCGCAGCAAAGACCTGCGCGTGATGCTGGCCCTGACACGCGCCTGGACCCAGCTCAAAGGGTTGAGCGGCTACGCCGACGGCCTGCAACTGATCCAGCAGGCGCTGCTGCTTTACTGGCAGCCGCTGTGGCCGTCACTGGAAGAAGATGGCGTAGAAGATCCATTTTACCGCCTTAATGCGCTGGCGGCGCTGGGTGACATCTCGGCGCTGACCAGCGCGCTGCGCCAGGCTCCGCTGCTGCGCTATGCCACCGATGAAATCAGCCTGCGCGACGCCTGTGCGCTGCTCGACGGCAGCAAAACCGAATGCCCCGGCTATCCCGGCGGCCGCGCCCGCCTACAGGACGAGCTGGCACGCGGGGGACAACCCGGCATTGATGCCGTCGTCAAGATAAGTGAGCGGTTACTGACAATCCGCGAAACCCTGACTGAACAGCTGGGCGCAGCGGCGCTGCCAGAAATGGAACAGCTGCTGAAAACCATTAATACCGTCGCCGCCGCCTGCCAGTCCACCGACCTGAGTACCCTGATCCCCCAGGCGGAAACCGCCGCCAGCAGCGACACGCCTGCACCAGCCGCCGCACCCACGGCACAGCAGCACGCCGACTGGCGCAGCGTACAGCTCGGCTCACGCAGCGATGCGCAGCTGATGCTGGAAAAGGTCAAACAGTATTTCAGCCAACACGAGCCAAGCCATCCCGCCCCGCTAATGATCGAGCGGGTACAACGGATGATAGAACTCGACTTTATGGACATAATCCGCGATCTCGCCCCGGACGGCGTACACCAGCTGGAGACAATTTTCGGGCGTCGCGACCACTCATAGCCTGCATCGTCAGGTCTTAACCGCGTCAACATTTTATAACGCGCACACACAATGGAGAACACCATGGCAGTCAGTAAATCCAGTGGGCAAAAATTCATTGCCCGTAACCGCGCGCCACGCGTGCAGATTGAGTACGACGTGGAAATCTATGGTGCGGAACGCAAAATCCAGCTGCCCTTCGTGATGGGCGTGATGTCCGACCTGGTCGGCAAACCGCTGGAAGCGCAGCCGGGCGTCGATGAACGTAAGTTCCTTGAAATCGACGTCGACAACTTCGACGAACGCATGAAGGCGCTCAAGCCACGCGTGGCATTCCAGGCAGAAAACACCCTGACCGGAGAAGGGCGTTTGAACATCGATCTGACCTTCAACAGCATGGAAGACTTCTCGCCGGATGCGGTGGCGCGCAAGGTTGAGCCGCTTAACCAGCTGCTGGATGCCCGTACCCAGCTCGCGAACCTGCTGACCTATATGGACGGCAAAAACGGTGCGGAAGAGCTGATTGGCAAAATCCTTCAGGATCCGACGCTGTTGCAATCACTCAGCCACCTGCCGAAAGCTGACGACAAGGCAGCCGACGACCACGGCAACAAGGAGTAAGCGATGAGCAATCAATCCCAACAGTCCGGTGATTTACAGCAGCAGTCCTACAGCGAGGACGCGTTCAGCGCGCTGCTGAATAAAGAGTTCCGGCCGAAAAGCGACCAGGCGCGCGCGGCGGTGGAAAGCGCGGTGAAAACCCTGGCGCAGCAGGCGCTGGAAAATACCGTTACCGTTTCCAACGATGCTTACCGCACCATCCAGGCACTGATCGCCGAGATCGACGAGAAGCTCTCCCTGCAAATCAACCAGATCATCCACCATGAAGACTTCCAGCAGCTGGAAGGAGCATGGCGCGGCCTGAGCTACCTGGTCAACAACACCGAAACCGACGAGATGCTGAAAATCCGCTTTATGAGCATCTCTAAACAGGAGTTGGGCCGCACCCTCAAGCGCTATAAAGGCGTCAGCTGGGATCAAAGCCCGATCTTTAAGAAGATCTATGAGGAAGAGTACGGCCAGTTCGGCGGCGAACCCTTTGGCTGCCTGGTGGGCGACTACTACTTCGATCACGGCCCGCAGGACGTGGAGCTGCTAAGCGAAATGGCGCGGATCGGTTCTGCCGCCCACTGTCCGTTTATCACCGGCACCGCGCCGGGCGTGATGCAGATGGAGTCCTGGCAGGAGTTGGCCAACCCGCGCGACCTGACCAAAATCTTCCAGAACACCGAATACGCCGCCTGGCGCAGCCTGCGTGAATCGGAGGATGCGCGCTACCTCGGCCTGGTGATGCCGCGTTTCCTGTCGCGCCTGCCTTATGGCATCCGCACCAACCCGGTGGACAGCTTCGATTTTGAAGAGCAGACCGACGGCGCTAACCACGGCAACTACACCTGGACCAACGCCGCCTACGCGATGGCCGCCAATATCAACCGCTCGTTTAAAGATTTTGGCTGGTGTACTTCGATCCGTGGCGTCGAGTCCGGCGGCGCGGTGGAAAACCTGCCGTGTCACACCTTCCCGAGCGATGACGGCGGCGTGGACATGAAATGCCCGACCGAAATCGCCATCAGCGATCGTCGTGAAGCCGAGCTGGCGAAAAACGGCTTTATGCCGCTGGTCCACCGCAAAAACTCCGACTTTGCCGCCTTTATCGGCGCACAGTCGCTGCAAAAACCGGCGGAATACCACGATGCCGATGCCACCGCCAACGCCCGACTGGCGGCGCGTCTGCCGTATCTGTTCGCCTGCTGTCGTTTTGCCCACTATCTGAAGTGCATCGTGCGCGACAAGATTGGCTCCTTCCGTGAGCGTGACGAGATGGAACGCTGGCTGAACGACTGGGTGATGAACTACGTTGACGGTGATCCGGCCAACTCCTCGCAGGAAACCAAATCACGCAAGCCGCTGGCTTCTGCCGAGGTGCAGGTGCAGGAGATCGAAGATAACCCGGGCTACTACGCCGCCAAGTTCTTCCTGCGTCCACACTACCAGCTGGAAGGCCTGACCGTATCGCTGCGCCTGGTCTCTAAACTGCCATCGCTGAAATCGAACGACGCGTAATAACTGCCCCGCAGTAAATAATGAGCCCTGGGTCTGCTGGCCAATCCGGCAGACTCATCGCCCGCAAATTTAGCGATGAATAATGAAAATATTATTCATCGTTATATTCTCTGATATGTCGCGAGTCGCGATATTCAGAATCAAGGCAGAGGGAAATATAGAATATTTATATTTTTCCTTTTGCCATATCAGTGCTTTATCTAAGCCCAAAGGTTTCCTGAAGGAAGCAGGGTAAAAGCAATAACTTAACTAATGAGAGTAGATAACCATGGCTATTGATATGTATTTGAAAGTTGACGGTGTTACCGGTGAATCTAAAGATTCTAACCACACCGGCTGGATCGATGTGACTTCTTTCTCCTGGGGCGCTACCCAGCCGGGCAATATGTCCGTAGGCGGCGGCGGCGGTGCCGGTAAAGTGAACTTTAACGATCTGCACATCAATGCAAAAATCGATAAAGCGGTCACCGCGCTGCTGAAAAACTGCGCCAGCGGTAAGCACGTAGGCAAAGTCGAAGTCTCCGTATGTAAAGCGGGCGGCACTCAGATTGAGTACACCCGTATTACTCTGGAAGACGTGCTGGTCACCAACGTGCAGTTCGTCGGTTCCGACGGTGACGATACTCTGGGCGTAACCTACGCATTCCAGGCTGCCAAAGTGAAACAGCAGTACTGGGAGCAAAGCACCTCCGGCGGTAAAGGCGCAGAAAGCAGCGCTGGCTGGAATATTAAAGAGAATAAAGAAGCTTAATTATTCAGCCAAATTGCCCATTCACGACGGGATGGGCAATTTATTTCTTCAGTGCTTTTAGCCTCATAAGGAAAATTTATGGCAATAAGACCCGCTTTTTTACAGGCATGGCAGCGCTTCAGTGAGATAAATATCGATGTTTCATCCGTTGGAAAAAAGATAGGTGGAAATGTCGGTGCAAATATCACTCTAGGTGAACAGGATCCCTCACAGGGATTTACTAATGCCTGCGCGATAAGAATGAGTTACACGTTAAACTACTCTGGGGCTAAGGTCGAAAGAGGCGTTTGGAAAACGGTTTCAGGGGGTGATAAAAATTGGTACATATACCGTGTAAAAGATCTGTTGACATACATGCATAAAAAATACGGTAAACCTGACAAGATAGTAAAAAACCCAACGCCTGGTGATTTTCAAAATCTGAAAGGAATTTTGGTTTTTGCAGTAAATGGCTGGAGTGATGCTAGCGGGCATGCAACTTTGTGGAATGGGTCGGTTTGCTCCGATCATTGTTATTTCCCGATCTCGAATGAGGGTTCAATATGGTTTTTAAAATAGAATGGATTTCATTGGTTGTTGCATTATTATTTTCTGTCCAAGCTGGTGCTAAGGAAGCCTATACCCCAGGCCAGTATTTAAAAAACTATGCGCTAAGTACCTGTGTTTCTCAGGGCTATCAGAGTAAAGAGGTAAAAGACGATGCCGCGGCTGCCGCTCGAGGCTATCTGGAATTTGGCGACTATTCCCTTGCGGCACATACGGCGGTTAGAAAACTGGGTAAGGATTTTCTAGCTAAGCAATATATCAGCCAGTCAGGTGAGCCGATGACGCTGGCAAAATGCATCGATTTCTATCATAGCAAGCAGCTGGATAATCTGGTGAAACAGTTTGAAGGTAAGAAGGACGATTAACTCACCATCTCATTCTCCGGCATTTGACCTGTATCACTGCAACTGTTCTCGAGAATAACGTTATATTCTGACATGCAGCAATGATAAAAATATTAATAGCCATTTAGTAATGCATATATAACGACATAAATAAGTCCAGATGAATATGAACAAGCTGCTATCTGAGTGTTTTATTAAAATTCAGTTTTGATAAATACAGATTCATACGGTGTTTCATGGGTTGAAGTGATAATATTAGCTATGTCCCATATTACACCGTAGTAGAAACTGAAAATAGCCCACTTCTGATCCTCATTTGCCGACTGTAAGTATGACAGAACGTATGGAAAAATTAGCAGAAACTCAAAATGAGTAGCGATCGACCATTACAGCGCGATAAGGAACACAATGAATAAGCTATTATCACTTTTTTTTCTGATCCTTTCACTACAGGCAAGCTGTAACGCGTATGCAGGCAATAAATATAACCCACAAACGAATCTGAAAAAATACGCATTAAGCACCTGCCTGTCTCAGGGCTATCAAAGCAAAGAGATCAAAGAGGATGCCGCCGCCGCTGCCCGTGGCTATCTGGAATTTGGTGATTATTCCCTGGCAGCACATACTGCGGTAAGCAAGCTGGGTAAGGTGTTTCTGGCTAAGCAGTATGGCAGTCAGTCAGGCGCACCGATGACGCTGGCGAAGTGCATTGATTTTTATCACAGCCAGCAGCTGGATAACCTGGTGAAAGAGTTTAAGGGCAAGCATGATGATTAAGACCTTTGCCCCAAACCCAGCGCTTAAACCCCGCCGCTTTCCCCCAGAGCGGCGCAGTTTAACCGCCGTATTACCCTGCATCACCTATGCAGACGGGTAACCACCTAAAAGCAGGAAAACGTTATGCGATTTACGATTATAACGAGCAAACCGGGCCAGCAGCCGCCGCAGGGCAGCTGCGACTTTCTGCCGCCCGGCGGCACCATTGGGCGTGGTGCTGATAACAACCTGGTGCTGCCGGATGATGACCGCACCATTTCACGCCTACAGGCTATCGTGCATATCAACGCCACGGGCGAGTGCCATATCACCAATCGCGGCAACGTGACGCGCGTCCACCTGAACGATATTCCGCTGGAGCGTGGTCGCCAGGTCGAGCTACAGGATGGCGATATCATCGGCATTGATGACTATCGCCTACAGGTCAGCGAACTGGGCGCCGCCACGCAGCCGCTAAGCCAGCCGGTGCCAGCACCCGCAGCGCAGCGCTCGCAGCCGGTCGCGGCTCCACAGGCTCCCGCCCCGGCCGCCGCCGCGCCAGCGGCTATTCCCAGCGAAATCTGGGACAGCCTGGCTCAGGAGTTCTCGATCTCCGATAACCTCTCCAGCCGCAGCAAAGCCAAGCCGCAAAGCCAGGCCAACCCATTGACCGCCCCGGCGGCGGCCGAGCGTAATCCGGCCGATCCGCTGGCGCAGCTGGAACAGAACAACGATCCGTTAAGCCTCGATCGACGCGATCCGACCCCCGATAGCCTGTTTAATCAGGATCCGCTGTTTAAGCAGGAGAGCATCTTTGATGACACAACCCCCAGCACGCTGTCCCAGCCGCTGGGGGCAAAAAGCCATGTCGCGGATGACAATCGGCAGGATGAGCAGGACCCGCTGGCGCTGTTCGGCGCGGGCGCAGCGCCGCAGGTCGATCGTGACGATCCGCTCGGTCTGATGATGGGCAGCGCCGTGCCGCTGACGCCGCCAGAGGATAAGCCGCAGCAGGCGTCAGAGCAGACGGTTATCCCCCCGCAGCCAGAATCCGCACCGCCGGTCACCGGGGAAAAAGCACCCTCTGCGGAAGATGAGCTGCCGCAGCCGGACAGTGATTTCAGTCTGTTTGGCGATGACAAAACGCAGCACGCCTTTGATGCCGATTCACCGCTGTTTGACGTACCGCCTGCGCCTTCTGCCCAGCCCGCAGCACCCTCTGCCAGCGGTGACTACGGCGGCATTACGTTACCTACGCCGCAGGCGCGCGCGCGCAACAGCACTCCGCCACCCAAAGGGCGGCTCAGTATCGACCCGGTGGCCAACAGCACGGCGCACAGCAGCGGCAGCGGCGGCGAAATGCTGGATGGCGACCTGATGGCGGCGCTGATCGGCGGGATGGGCCTTCAGGATCTCCAGCCAACGCCGCGCTTTGACCAGCACGCCATGCAGGAACTGGGGCAGATGCTCAGCATGTTCTCGCAGGGCACGGTGGCGCTGCTCTCTTCGCGTTCGATCCTCAAGCGCGGCGTAAAAGCTGAAATGACGGTGATCCTCGACGAGGCCAACAACCCGTTCAAGCTGTTGCCATCCGGTAAATCGGTGCTGATGCAGATGTTTGGCAGCCGCATGCCGGGCTTTATGCCGCCGAAGCAGTCGGTGCGCGATGCGCTGGTCGATTTACAGGCGCACCAGCTGGGGATGATCGCCGGTATCCGGGCGCTGATCGCCTCCATGCTGCAATCGTTTAACCCGCAGCAGCTGGAAGAGGAGGCGCGCCAGCAGGGCGTCACCTCGCGTCTGTCGCTGCCGGGCAGCCGCAAAGCGGCATTGTGGGACCACTTCAGCAAACGCTACGGTGAAACCGCTGGCGAGATTGAAGATGACTTCCATACGCTGTTTGGCGAAGCCTTCCTCCACGCCTATGACATGGAAGTCAACCAGTACAAAGACTCACAGATCAGATCGGAAGAATGATGAATATCACCTTAGCCTCAATGTCGAATCAGGGAGCGCGCACCAGTAATCAGGATCAGGTCGGTGATATTGTCGGCGACCGCTCGGCCTGCTTTGTGGTGTGCGACGGCGTGGCGGGCCTGCCCGGTGGCGATATCGCCGCCAGCGTGGCACGCGACACCCTGTTACAGCGCTTCGACGGTCAGCAGCACCTTAACGCGCAGCTGATCCGCCAGTACGTTAATGATGCCAATAGTGCTATCCGCCAGCGGCAGAAAGCCGATCCGCACCACCACCGCATGGGCACCACGCTGGTCAGTCTGTTTATCGACCGCGATTACCAGCTTGCCTACTGGGCGCATGCCGGTGACAGCCGACTCTATCTGTTCCGGCGCGGCTATCTCTATCATGTCACCACCGACCACAGCCTGGTGCAGCAGATGAAAGATGCCGGACATCAGACCGACGGCATCAACGGCAACCTGCTCTATTTCGCCCTGGGGATGGGCGATGAGGACAGGGATGCCAGCTACAGCGACGTGGTGCCGATAGAAGATGGCGATGCGTTCCTGCTGTGTACCGATGGCTTCTGGCACGGCGTGTCGCAGCACCATATGCAGCAGTCGCTGCATATGGTCAACACGCCGCAGGAGTGGCTGACGTTAATGCAGCAGATGATTAAAAAGAATGATGAACAGTCGGACGACAAGCAGGACAACTACAGCGCGGTGGCCGTCTGGGTGGGTGAACCCCAGGAGACCACGCTGCTGCATTCGCTGTCGGAAGCGGCACAATTTATTTCTCTGCGCGATTAAAACAGGATAAAGAACTTATGAAATATTGGCTGTCAGGTGCGTTAACGCTGGCGATGGTATCCAGCGCCTGGGCGCAGGATTTTCGGCTGGTGCAGTCCCCGGCGCTTAAACTGGATATCTGGATCGATAACGTGAAAAGCACTAATGCGGAAAGCTGGTGCGCGCGCACACTGCCGCTGCGTATTGTGGCCAATGGCAAAAAGGACCCGGCGCTGCTGGATGACTATTTGCCAAAGGTAGGCAACTTTTTGCAGAAGCAGTGCCCCGCGCTCAACCAGATTAACTGGCAGATGAATGACGACAGCGGCAAAAAGCTGGCTGCGGGAAGTGCCAGCAAAGCGCAGGGCTGGGCGATAGTGACCACGGCGCAAGAGCCGGTTGCTACGCCGCAGGCGGTGGCCGAAACGCCGCCAGCGCAAACGCCAGCAGTGGCACCAACCCCGACCGCAGAAGAGCTTTCACCCGCTGCGGATACCACGCCGTGGGTTCAGTTTAGCCTGTTGGACGGCTGCCATTTCCGCACCTACTGGCGCGGCAGCAGCCAGACCAGCGCGCTGTTTATTCCCGCCAAAGGCGGCGTCAGCTGCGGCAGCGACGGCTGGCTGAAAGGATCGGGCGTGACCACCCAGCTGGGACATGGGGCGGCGAAAAATCTGCCGATGACCTTCCTCCAGGGCTTCCCGGTCGCCGGACTGAATGACAAGGCGCTGGGTAACAGCCTGCAAATCGTGACGGTTAATAATCAGCGCATGGTGCTGAACGACGGCAAGCTGGCGAACAGTTGGATGGTTCTGCCTTACGCATCCGAACTGAACGGCTGGCAGGCGAACGGTATGCTGGTGGTGCAGATCTCTGCCGCAGAGGCGGCGGATAACGGCACCCTGCAAAAACGCCTGAATGAAGTGCGTAACCAGTGGTCGCCGCTGCTGAAAAATAGCACCGATCTGACCATCAAACTGGTGGACGCGCTGCATCCGCAGCTACAGGACCCGGCTGCCGGTGCTTTCCGTACTCTGCATTAAGGACATGCCATGCACTCTTTACAACATCTGATGGACGGCCAGTCGCTGGCTGAAACCCTGTCCCGGCTGGAAAGTCAGATAAAACGCCAGCCTGCCGATGCCGATCTGCGCGCCAGTTTTGTTCAGCTGCTGTGCCTGGCGGGCAACTGGAGCCGGGCGCTGACGCAGCTCAAATCCTGGCTGGCATTAAAACCGCAGGCACAGCCAACGGTCACGCTACTGGAGCAGGCGATTAACGGTGAACGCCAGCGTGCGGCGGTATTCGCGGGTGAAGCCGCCCCGCGTATGCCGGGTGACGCCTGGAGTTGGGCGGAGCAACTGCTGGCAGCGCTGGCGGCCGATACCGCAGGCGACAATGCTCAGGCGCAACAGCTGCGCGCCGCAGCCTTAGAGGCGGCGCAGCTCAACCCCGGTCATCTGGCGCACCAGGGCGAGCAGCACGCCTTTGAGTGGCTGGTCGACGGTGACGGGCGGCTTGGCCCGATATGCGAACTTACCGTCAACGGGCAGTACAGCTGGCTGCCGTTCAGCGCCATCAGCGAAATACGCTTCCAGGCGCCGGCCAGCGTTACCGATCTGGTGTGGCGGCATACGCTGGTCAGACTGGTGGATGGCAGTGAGCAGGTGTGCCAGATCCCGGTACGCTATCCGTTTGCCGAACAGGCCGACGATCGCTACCGGCTGGCCACGTTGACCGAATGGCAACCGCTGCCGGGCGATGACCAGCAGTTCAGCGGCCACGGGCAGAAATGCTGGTTCAGCGCCGACGACGAATTCCCGCTGCTGGGCATGGAGACGCTAACATTTAGCGATGCAGAGCCAGGCTTATGAGCCAGCACAGTGATGAAGGGCATAAATTGCTGCACGGCGGCTACCGCCAGCGCCGCCAGCAGGAAGGGCTGAATATTCGTGACAAAATGCAGCCATCGCTGCTCGATCGCCTGACCGACAACGCGCCGGATAATCCGCGCGAAGCGGCGAACAGCACGCTGATCTCGCACAGCGCGCTGCGGCGTAACGTACTGCGCGACCTGCAATGGCTGTTTAATACCATTAACAATGAAGCGCAGCAGGATCTGTCACCGTTCCCGCATGTACAGCGCTCGACGCTGAATTTCGGCGTGTCGCCGCTGGCGGGGCAGCGCATGTCGGATATTGAATGGCTGGATATTCAGCGCAAGTTAAGCGCGGCGATCCTCAACTTTGAACCGCGCATTCTGCCCGCCGGGTTACAGGTGCGCTGCGTGTCTGACACCAGCGCGCTCGACCTGCACAACGTGCTGTCGATTGAGATCAAGGGCCGTCTGTGGTGCGTGCCGTATCCACTGGAATTCCTGTTTCGTACCGATGTGGATCTGGAAAACGGCCACTTTGCCCTGCGTGATATGGGTTAATCAAGAAGGTCAATTGTCATGGACAGTAAGCAGCTCGACTATTACAACCGTGAACTGGCGTATCTGCGCGAAATGGGCGCGGAGTTTGCCGGGCGCTATCCAAAGGTGGCAGGCCGTCTTGGCATGCGCGGCGACGAGGTGGCTGACCCTTACGTTGAGCGACTGATGGAGGGCTTTGCCTTTCTGACCTCCCGCGTGCAGCTGAAAATGGATGCCGAGTTTCCGCGCTTCTCCCAACGCCTGCTGGAGATGATTGCGCCGAACTATCTGTCGCCAACGCCCTCAATGGCGATTGCCGAACTGCAACCGGACAGCCGCAAAGGCGATATCAGCAACGGATTTCTGGTGCCGCGCGGCACCATGATGGACAGCCAGGCGCTGAAGCAAAACGGCGTCACCTGTAGTTACACCACCGCCCATGACGTGATGCTGCAACCGGTACGGATTAACAGCGTTGAACTGGGCGGCATTCCGGCCAATGTCCCGCTCGGCGAACTGGGGTTAAGCCAGCGCGGCGCGGTCAGCGCCCTGCGTATCCGTATCGCCTGTGACGAGAGCGTCACGCTTTCCCATCTTAGCTTTGACAGCCTGATGTTCTTCCTCAGCGGGCCGGATATGCAGGCGCTGCAACTGCTGGAGTTGGTGATGCAGCACTATGTCGGCGGCTACTGCCAGAGCGTGGGCAGCGACCCGCAGCGCACACCGCTGGGTGATGACGCGCTCCAGCAGGAAGGGTTTGCGGCAGACCAGGCGCTGCTGCCAAACGATCTGCGCAACTTTGATGGCTATCGCCTGTTGCAGGAGTACTTTGCTTTCCCGGCCCGCTTCCAGTTTATCAGCATCAGCCAGTTACGCCCGCTGCTCAAGGCCTGTGACCCGCAGGCGCGTGAATTCGACATCGTTTTGCTGCTGGACAGCGCCAACCCAGGGCTGGAGCGCGTCATTGACCACAGCCATCTGGCGCTGCACTGCACCCCGGTGATTAACCTGTTTCCCCGGGTGGCGCAGCGGCAAAAGCTGAGCGACAGCGTGCACGAATATCACCTGGTGGTGGATAACATCCGTCCGCTGGACTACGAAATTTACTCGGTGCAGAAGCTCTACGCCAGCGGCGAGCGCCAGCGCGAGGAGCAGCAATTTCGCCCGTTCTGGAGCACCTTCAGCGATGACGGCGGCAACTACGGGGCTTACTTCTCGCTGCGGCGCGAACAGCGCACCCTGTCCGAACGTGCGCAGCGCTTCGGCACGCGCACCGGCTATGTGGGATCGGAAGTCTTTCTGTCACTGGTCGACGAGCACAACTCCCCCTGGCACGAGGATCTGCGCTATCTCACCGCCGAGGTAATGTGTACCAGCCGCGATCTGCCGTTACTGCTGCTGCAACAGCAGGGGCAGTTTGTGATGCCTGATTCGATCCCGGTACGCCAGCTAACGCTGCGTAAAGGGCCGACACCGCCGCGTCCGGCGCTGGCGGAGGGGAAAATTGCCTGGCGGTTGGTCAGTCATCTACAGATGAACTATCTCAGCCTGATGGATGGTGACGACGGGCAGGGGGCGGCGGCGTTGCGACAGATGCTTGGCCTGTATGCCAACCTGGCCGAGGCCGCTGCAGCACGCCAGATCGACGGCATTCGCCACTGCCAGCTGAAACCGGTGTTCCGGCGCGTGCCGGAGCCAGGCCCGATTGTCTTTGCCCGTGGCATCGGCATTGAGCTGGAGGTGGACGAGCAGGCGTTTTCCGGCAGCAGCCCGTGGTTACTTGGCAGCGTGCTGGAGCGGGTGTTCTCGCGGTTGGTGGCGATCAATACCTTTACCGAAATGACGCTGACCAGTCAGCAACGCGGCGAGGTCGGCTATTGGGCTCCACGCATGGGCAAAAGGAGACTGATATGACACGGCAGCCCGCCGCGCAGGGAGAGAAAATTCACCGGCTGCATCGTCTGCCGCCGGACTTCTGGACGGCGCTGTGCGCCACGCCCTGGCGCTACGATCTGTTCCAGCTGTTGCGGCGGCTGGATGCACAGGGCGGTCAGCGCTACCCGTTGGGGCGCGCCCCGCTGCCGCGCCACGAGCCGCTGCGCATCGGCCAGCGGCCGTCTCTGGCCTTTGCCCCGGCGGCCATCGCCAGCGTGACGCCGCGTGACGGCACTGCGCTGCACGATGTCTCAATCTACAGTTTTGGCCTGTTTGGCCCTAACGGCCCGCTGCCTGTCCATTTGACGGAATATGCGCGTGAGCGCAGCGACCACCATCAGGACAACAGCCTTAGCGCCTTTACCGACCTGTTCCACCATCGCCTGACGCTGCTGTTTTACCGCGCATGGGCCGATGCGCAGCCCACGGTGGCGCTGGACCGGGCGGAAAAACGTCAGTTTGAGCGCTGGCTCGCCAGCCTGATCGGCATGGGGCAGCCGGGGCAGCTAAAACAGGGCAGCCTCAGCCCGCATTCGCGGCTGGCGCTGGCCGGGCATCTGACCCGTCACGCACGCGATGCCGAGGGACTGCAAAAAGTCCTCAGTCATTACTTTGAGGTTCCGGTGCGGCTGGTGGAAAACGTGCCCCACTGGCAGCCGGTCGATCGCCGCGACCGCGCCAGCCTCGGAGCCGGACGGCGTAAACCGCGCCTCGGCGTATCGGCCTTTCTCGGCGTGGCGGTGCGTGATGTGCAGCACAAATTTCGCCTCGATCTCGGGCCTCTGCCCATGACCCGCTATCAGCGTTTTTTGCCCGGCGAACCCTGGGCGCAGCAGCTGCGCGACTGGGTGCGTCAGTATCTGGGCATTGAATTTCTCTGGGAGGTGCGGCTGATCCTGGACGCCGCCGATGTGCAGGGCGTCACCCTCGGCGGTGCATCCCGGCTGGGATACAGCAGCTGGCTGGGACAGCCGGCTACGCCACAGCACCGCAGCGATCTCACCTTTAGCCCGGAGCCGCAGGTGAACATTGTGCGGTGAACCTTGCGCCGGGCTTATCAAACTGCCGTCTGATGATGATTGCACGCTGCGCAATCATGCCGTTTTTAAACAGAACATTAACTACTGAGATCAATCATGTCAGAAATCAGCCGCGCCGTACTGTTCGGCAAACTGGATACGCTGTTATTTACCTCTCTGGAGAGCGCCACCGCGTTTTGTAAACTGCGCGGTAACCCCTATGTTGAGCTGGTGCACTGGCTGCACCAGCTGATGCAGCATCAGGGCGGCGATCTTCAGCAGCTTATCCGCCATTTTTCACTGGATGAAGAGGCGCTGACACGGGATATCGTGGCGGCGCTCGACAGATTACCGCGCGGAGCCAGCGCGGTCTCTGACCTGTCCGAACATATCGACAGCGCGGTGGAGCGCGCCTGGGTTTACGGTTCGCTGAAGTTTGGCGTACAGCAGATCCGTGGTGGTCACCTGCTGATTGGCCTGCTGAAAACCTTTAACCTCGCCAACCTGCTGAAAGGCATCTCGCCGCAGTTCAGCCGCATCAGCGTTGATGTGCTGCTGGAGCAGTTTGATCAGGTATTTGGCGACAGCAAAGAGGCACAACAGGTCAGCGCAGCGCCGCAGACTACCGGCGGTGAAGTCCCACAGCAGCAGGGTACGCTGGCGCTGTACGCGCAGGATCTGACGGCGCGTGCGCGCGATGGCAAGATCGATCCGGTGGCTGGGCGCGACCAGGAGATCCGCCAGATGGTGGATATTCTGATGCGCCGCCGCCAGAACAACCCGCTACTCACCGGGGAGGCCGGGGTAGGCAAAACGGCGGTGGTGGAAGGGCTGGCGCTGCGTATCGCCGCAGGCGACGTACCTGAACCGTTGCAGCAGGTGCAGCTGTGGCTGCTGGATATCGGCATGTTGCAGGCCGGAGCCGGGATGAAGGGCGAATCTGAGGCGCGCCTTCAGGCGCTGATTAATGAAGTGCAGTCCAGCCCGACGCCGATCGTCCTGTTTATTGATGAGATCCACACTCTGGTCGGCGCGGGCGGTCAGCAGGGTACTGGCGATGCCGCCAACCTGCTGAAACCGGCGCTGGCACGCGGCCAGCTGCGCACCATCGGTGCCACCACCTGGGCGGAGTACAAAAAGTATATTGAGAAAGACCCGGCGTTGACCCGCCGCTTCCAGACCGTGCAGGTGCACGAGCCGGACGAGGAGAAAGCGCTGCTGATGCTGCGCAGTACCGTCAGCCCGCTGGAACAGCACCACCGCGTCCTGCTGCTGGATGAGGCGGTCTCTGCGGCGGTGAAGCTCTCCCATCGCTATATCCCGGCGCGTCAGCTGCCGGATAAGGCAGTGGCGCTGCTGGATACCGCCTGCGCGCGCGTTGCCGTCAGCCAGAGCGCCCAGCCACCGCAGCTGGAAGACTGCCTGCATCGCATTCATGCGCTGGAGATTGAGCGCGATATCGCTGGACGTGAAGCGAAAGTGGGCATCGGCGAGGCCGGACGCGTGGCGCAGTTGGAGCAGCAGCTGGCGGAGCTGGCCGAACAGCGCGACAGGCTAAACGAACGCTGGCAGCAGGAGCGCGCGCTGGTGGATAGCATTATCGCTCTGCGCGGGCAGCTGAGTGCAGAGACGGTGGAAGACCAGACGAGCCTGCATAGCGCGCTTAGCGAACGCCAGCAGCAGCTGCGTGAACTTCAGGGCGAAGCCCCGCTGCTGTTTGCGGCGGTGGATGCCAACGTGGTGGCGGCGGTGGTCGCCGACTGGACCGGCATTCCGCTGGGGCGCATGGTGAAAAACGAAATTGATGCGGTGCTCAAGCTGGCGGATACCCTTAATCAGCGGGTGATTGGTCAGCGCCACGGGCTTGACCTGATCGCCAAACGGGTGCGCACCTCGCGCGCACGCCTTGACGATCCTAACAAGCCGGTCGGGGTCTTTATGCTGTGCGGGCCATCCGGGGTGGGTAAAACCGAAACCGCGCTGGCGCTGGCGGAAACCCTGTACGGCGGCGAACAGAATATTATCACCATCAATATGAGTGAGTTCCAGGAAGCGCATACCGTTTCCACCCTGAAAGGTGCGCCGCCGGGTTATGTCGGCTACGGTGAAGGCGGAGTCCTGACCGAAGCGGTACGCCGCCGCCCGTACAGCGTGGTGCTACTGGATGAAATTGAAAAGGCGCACCCGGACGTGCATGAAATTTTCTTCCAGGTGTTTGATAAGGGCTGGATGGAAGATGGCGAAGGGCGGCATATCGATTTCCGCAACACCATCATCATTCTCACCTCTAACGTCGGTACGCAGCTGATCAGCGCCATGTGTGCCGACCCGGAGCTGATGCCGCAGCCGGAGGATCTGGCCGGGGCGCTGCGCCCACCGCTGCTGGAGGTTTTCCCTCCGGCGCTGCTGGGCCGCCTGCTGGTGGTGCCTTACTATCCGCTGAGTGATGAGGTGCTGGCTAACATTGTGCGTCTGCAATTGCAGCGTATTCAGCGGCGGCTGGAGGAGAATCACGGTATCATCTCCGAAGTGGATGACAGCGTGATTAGCCAGATTGTTCAGCGCTGTACCGAAGTGGAGTCCGGCGGTCGCATGGTCGACGCCATTCTTACCAATACCCTGTTGCCGCAAATGAGCCAGATGCTGCTGTCTGCCAGCGCGCGCGACGAACAATACCGTCGCCTGCGCGTCTCGTTACACCAGGGCGAATTTCAGTGTCAGTTTGAGGCGTAAAGCCATTAGCTATCAGAGAGTTATCAATTATGTCAGAACAGGATAACAGCCAGACGATGCCCAATGCACTACCGGTTGGCTACCGATTCAATGAGTTTGAAATCGAGCAGGTGATTGGTGGTGGCGGATTTGGCATTGTTTACCGCGCGCGCGATCATCAGCTGGAACGCACTATCGCCATCAAAGAATTTATGCCCGCCTCGCTGGCGGTGCGCAACGACGACCTGACGCTGGTACTGCGTAGCGAACACTTCAGCAAGACCTTCCATGCCGGGCTGAACAGCTTTATTCAGGAAGCACGCCTGCTGGCACGTTTTACCCACCCGAACCTGCTGCATGTGCTGCGTTTCTGGGTGCAGAACGATACCGCCTACATGGGCACGGCCTTCTACAGCGGCACCACCCTGTCGCGCCTGCAACAGCAGCGCCCGGAAATCATTAATGAAGCCTGGATCCGCAAGCTGCTGCCGCCGCTGTTTGGTGCCATTAATACTATTCACCGGGAAGGCTACCTGCACCGCGATATCTCACTGGATAATATCCAGATTCAGGATAACGGCGTACCGGTGCTGCTGGACTTTGGTTCGGCGCGTAAGGCGATTGGCAACCTGTCCGATGAAACCGAAACCATGCTCAAGCCGGGTTTTGCGCCTATCGAACAGTACAGCGATGATAATGAAAGTGAGCAGGGCACCTGGACCGATATTTACGCGCTGGGCGCGGTGCTGCATACATTGATTGTCGGTACGCCGCCGCCGGTCAGCGTGGTGCGCAGCATTGAGGATAACTACCAGCCGTTAGCGCAGCGCCGTCCGGCGGGCTATTCGCTGCCGCTGCTGACCGCCATCGACCGGGCGCTGGCGCTACAGGCGGAAGATCGTCCGCAGACCGTTGACCAGCTGGCAGCACTGATGGAGCTGAAAGAATCCGATCTCGACGCCATTCATGAGGTTAAAGTCGGCGCATCCCGCACCATGCTGGTGGCGGTTGAGGATGAAGAACCCACGCCGCCTGCGGTGAACAAACTACAGCGCTACAAGCTGCCGGGGCTGATCGCCGCCGGGGTGCTGGTGGGGATTGGCGTGGGTGCGCTGCTGAATTCGGGCGGTGACGATACGCAGCCGCAAACCAGCCAGGCACCGGCAGCTGAGGTTGCCACAACTGCCCCGGCCGCCGTTCCGGCGCAGCAGCCAGCGGCACAGGCCCCGGTCGCTCCGCCGCCTGCACCGGTAGCCCAGGTCTGGCTACAGCTGGCACGCGGTGAGCAGGTGGAAATCAACGGCAAGGCCGAAGCGCTGATGCCATCCCCCAACGGTTTTGCCACCCTGCAACTGCCACCGGGTGAATACCAGTTCCGCATCTCCAACGGCCGCCAGACGCGCAGCCAGACCATCACCATCGAACACGAAGGTGCGTGGCTGTTAAATCCGCAAAGCTAATCCTTCGCCCGCCGCAACGCGGGCGCTGTTTTCCTGGAGTTCCTCTGTCGTCGATCCGGGGCGATAGATATGCCCGGATAGAAGTCAAATTTCACTGGAATCGACTGGAAAAAGGCGACAGATCAAGTTGTTCGTAACAGGGGGGCGGGATCATTGTCAGAGATTCTGTCGGCGTGGGGGATAAAACCGGCGATGGTGATTCAGATACCGCTTCGTTGGGATTTGTCCTCACCGACCTCACTTTGGGCAATATGAAAATGAAAGCCGAAAGATTTGATAGTGTTATAGCCACCGAATGTGTTATTTGGTCATTAATTTCAATAAGATTAAGTTAAAATGAAATGGCTTGGGTTTTTATTCTTTCTAACTGTATCATTGCTTTATATTTGGAATAGGAAAGATCATTTTAGTAAAAAATCATGGTTGCTATTTGGTCTAAGTTTTATTGGAGTGATTATTGGGACTATTATATTTGGTTTTGCATTAAAAAATATTATGCTGGTGTGGCCTGTCATTACTGTTTCCACGGCGAAGTTTTTAACTATGGCCGTTGGAGCATCCTTTACGGCTGTTCTGGCAATGAAATTCCTTGTAGTCATGTTATGTACGATGTTTTTAGGATTCATGAGATTTCATAAAAAATATAACTCAGAAAATTACCAAGCGTTTTCATCTCTTTCAAACGTTTTTTCCCCGTCATTGCTTATTCTGGTGAAATGT
Organism: Erwinia piriflorinigrans CFBP 5888; assembly: GCF_001050515.1. Classification (GTDB taxonomy): domain Bacteria; phylum Pseudomonadota; class Gammaproteobacteria; order Enterobacterales; family Enterobacteriaceae; genus Erwinia; species Erwinia piriflorinigrans. The sequence continues at coordinate 2,662 of NZ_CAHS01000021.1, read as the reverse complement.
GTTGTTTCATGTGGCAGCGTGTTAATATTTTATGGTATCTGGCTGGCCTGAACATCTGCATTTGAAGTATTTCAATGAGCATTGAATATGGTTTTGACTTTCCGCTGAAATTTTCTTTTACGCAAGATAAAGTGCAGCAGTGGCTGTACAACGGTGTTAATTGGGGATTGAATTTTTCAGGGGTTTAAATGGGCGCTGTAGCATTTTTATTATCTTTAGTTGGTTCGTTATATTATGTTTGGAATGGTAATGATGATTTCAATAAAGGTAAGTGGTTTCAATTTCTTCTGAAATTCCTCGCTGCTTTTATCGGTGTTTTCATATTGGGTTTTATTTTTAAAGGTGTAACTGCGTTAATACCTGCTTTCTCTAATAAAATAGCAGGTGGTTTATTAATGAAAGTCTTTATGTCTATTTTTTCCGTCTTGGGAATGAAGTTAGTTGTTATAATGGCATACACGATGTTTAGCAGGATTATGGCATTTCATCGAAAATACAATGTTGAAAGCTATGATAAATTATCATCTTTCGCTTACCGACTTGCCCCGGGGCTTCTGTTACTGACAAAAGTCTTAGTTTCATTGGGTGGCGGTTTGGCATTTTATGGTATCTGGTTGAGCTGATTATTCCTTTTTTTTTTAACTTTAAGTGTCATTGCGAAAATCCGTTTTTATCAGTATTGAATAATTTAAAGCACACCCTTCCGCACTCAGTATTCCTGGGTGCGGAAGGGTGACGCAGTCGCAGAGTTGTCACTAAGCTGATCTTTGACTATTCATCTTCAGGCGAAGGAAAAGGTACAAAACCAACAAGGTGTCGGCCGATAAATTTGATAGTGTTATAACCGCTGTCTACGTAAGTGTATTAATTGGCAATTGATTTCAATAAGATTAATTTAAAATGAAATGGATTGGTTTTTTATTGTTTCTAACTGCATCATTATTTTATATCTGGAATGGGAAGGATGACTTTAATAAGAAGGAATGGTTGTTTTTTGCATTGAAGCCGGTTTTAATCCTTGTAGTTACTTTTGCAGTTGTGGTCATTCTAAAGTTTATTCTTTCAGTGTGGCCTTTTGCGCCGGTCAGTACAGTGAAAGCGGTACTGGTCTCTATAACAGGATCTTTTTTATGCCTATGGGGAACGAAATTTCTTGTGGTCATGTTATGCACTTTGTTTGGTAAAATCATAGGGTTCCACCTGGGTTATAATAAAGGTAATTATCAGTCATTATCATCACTGGCAGGGGAACTTGGCTCAACGCTACTGATGTTAGCAAAGTATGTGGTTTCATTTGGCAGTGCACTGATGTTGTATGGCGTCTGGTTGTCTTGATTTATTCGTGCGTAAACTGTTCTTGTAAAGTGGTTTTTCAACTGGCTATTTTCATGAAAAATCAATTTTTAAATCATCTGCGCTCCATATTTTTGAATAAAACGATATTTTGAATTGTGTCAGGGGCTATCCGTTGCTAAATATCCCGCCAAGGTTAATAATAATATGTTTGTAACTGGTTTTATATTTTCTCTGATAAGTGTGTTGTTTTATATCTGGAATGGAGATGACTTCTTTGACAGGAAGGCATGGATTAAATTTGGTCTGATGTTTCTTTCTGTAATTTTAGGTGCTTTTGTATTAGCCTTTATTTTAAAGGTAGTGTTTGCACTATTTCCATCAGTTCCTAAAGAAATAGCAGGTATTTTTATGATAAAATTCTGTGGGGCACTCACCTCTATCTTGGGTTTAAAATTCCTTGTGATTATGCTATGTACAATTTTTAATAATATTATGTCATTTCACCAAAAATATAATGAACATAGCTATGATGAAATATCATCATTTTCGCAAAGGGTTTCTCCCGGGCTTCTGCTACTCGCTAAGTTTGCAGTCTCATTAGGTAGTGTATTAATATTTTATGGTATCTGGCTGGCCTGATCATCTGTACTTGAGGTATTTCAATGAGCATTAAATATGGTTTTGACTTTCCGCTGAAACCATCTTTTACGTAAGAAGAGGTGCAGCAGCGTTTCTGGAAATAGATTATCATTATGAAGCGAATAAACGTTGCCTGGAACTGATTTTGTCAACCATAGCTATTATTAAAGAGTCAGAATGACTGACAGGTGATAAGTGGCCTGGCCCGGTCACTCTGCGTTAAGATAATGCGTATCTGAACTGTCCGGGTTCCCCAAATTCGTTGACTTCCCCCTCTGATATCATTCCCTGTCACGTTAGCGTTTATATCCCAATAATTTAAAAAATAGCAGGTATATGCGCTATTCAGGCCCTGTCGTCGCCAGTGGCTGCTAAAAAAAATCGCGCCCGCCATGCTGCGGGTGCTGCTTTAAGGAGAGAGTTATGTTTGACCGTATCACCGTGCAGCTGCCGATGGACGGCCTGCTGTTCTGGCGTCTGAGTGGGCGCGAAGCGCTGTCACAGTCATTTGAACTGAGCGTGCAGCTGTTAAGCACCGACGCGCGCATTGAGCGCAAGGCGCTGCTCGGCCAGCCGATCGTCGTCTCCATTCCCACCCAGGGGCTGCTGAGCACGCGCTATCTGAACGGCAAAATCACCAAAGTCTCGGTCAGCAGTCAGGAGCTGGGCGGCACGCGCTATGCGGTGTACACCCTGGTGATGGAGCCGGATCTGTGGCCGCTGAAGC
>NZ_CAHS01000020.1 GCF_001050515.1 Erwinia piriflorinigrans CFBP 5888 | reverse complement strand
TGGAAAAAGACGGCTTTATTAATACCGGCGGTAAAATCAATCTGAATGATGGTAGCGCGGCAGCGACTGCCGCCCCGGGTTCATCCCATAAAGCAAATATTACCAGTGCCGTGGAGGCGCTGTTCCCGGCAAAAAAGGGGAGTAAGCAAGGGGCGGCGGTAAAAAAATCGCCACCTTCTTCTTCGGATACAGAAAGCCACCAGCGTGGCGACCTTTCAATGAAATATGAGACCGGAAGACGTCCAGGCCAATATGCTCAGGCTGCGGCAACCGTCTCATCCGGAAGAGGAGATCCTGGAGGTAAGTCTTATGGTGCTTATCAGCTTGCATCTTCAGCTAAAGGTGGACATCAGGTGCAGAAGTTTTTGCAAAATGAAGGCGCAAAGTGGAGTAAAGAGTTCAGTGGTATGAATCCCGAAAAGTCCGGCTCTTTTGAGAGTAAATGGAAAGAAATTGCTAACAGTCAACCTGACGAGATGTTCAATGCGCAACATGCTTTTATTGAGCGAACACACTTTAAGCCAGCACTTGAAAAAGTTTTAGATAATACGGGTGTTGACCTTTCGTTAAGGAGTGCTGCCGTACAGGACGTTGCATGGTCGACATCTGTCCAGCATGGTAAAGCGGCGGAAATGCTGACTCAAGCTGTTAATGAAGTTAAAGCCACAACGCCGGTAGATAATGTTAATTTTGACAGGGAATTTATTGACCAGCTGTACAGCAACAGAACAGACTATGTAAATAGCCTTTCTAAGCTAAATGAAAAAACTAAATCTGGATTAGTTAATCGATATCTTGATGAAAAAAACAGTGCGCTTAAAATGTTAACGGACGGGATGTAAAATGAAATTATTTATTGCTGCATTTATTGTGCTTCTGTTTTCGTTTACCGTGCAGGCTAAAGAGCAGGCTTATTCTGACAGCTATAATCAATGTATGGATAAAGCGGGCGGGGTGACAGTGTCAATGCGTAATTGTCTTGCGGATGAAATAATCGTTCAGGATAAAAGGCTGAATGATAATTACAGGAAGTTTATTTCGACAATGAGTGCTGATGTGAAAAAAAACTTTATTGATGCGCAGCGACAGTGGGTAAAATTCAGGGATTTAGACTGCAATGCTTTTGCCTCTCTGGAAGCAGGTGGAACGCTGTCTGCGGTTATTGCCGATAGCTGCTATCTGAAGATGACGGCGCAACGCGCCGATGATTTTAGCCAGTAAACCAAGGGCGGCAATGATAACGGTGGCCATAGCACCACCGTTATCATTGTTAACGGATGCTGGCACCACTAATGGTTTTTTATTCGCTAAAGAAATAGTTTTTTCCTTAATATTCTCACTGTTGCAGATATAAGAATAAACTGATGGTGTGCTGAAAATAGATCAAATACAACAGGCAGCCGTTATTGCCGATAATCAAAATAACCCCCGTGCGCCCGGCTGCTAAAGCCACAGAATAAAGACCACGCCCGCCAGCCTGCGGGTGCTGCTTTAAGGAGAGAGTTATGTTTGACCGTATCACCGTGCAGCTGCCGATGGACGGCCTGCTGTTCTGGCGTCTGAGTGGGCGCGAAGCGCTGTCACAGTCATTTGAACTGAGCGTGCAGCTGTTAAGCACCGACGCGCGCATTGAGCGCAAGGCGCTGCTCGGCCAGCCGATCGTCGTCTCCATTCCCACCCTGGGGCTGCTGAGCACGCGCTATCTGAACGGCAAAATCACCAAGGTCTCGGTCAGCAGCCAGGAGCTGGGCGGCACGCGCTATGCGGTGTACACCCTGGTGATGGAGCCGGATCTGTGGCCGCTGAAGCGAGATAAAAACCTGCGTATTTTCCAGGGGCAAACGGTGCCGCAGATCGTCAAAACCCTGCTCGGCGAGTACAACGTCAAACTCGAAGATCGGCTGACCGGCAGCTACCGCAGCTGGGAGTACTGCGTGCAGTACCAGGAGAGCAGCTTCAACTTTATCAGCCGCCTGATGGAGCTGGAGGGGATCTACTACTACTTCCGCCACGAGGCGGACGGGCACACGCTGGTGCTGATGGACGCGGCGCAGCAGCATCAGCCGTTCAGCGGCTATGAGGCGATCCCTTATCACGTCACGCCGTCCGGTGGCAGCACCAGCGAAGAGGGCATCGGCCTGTGGTCGCTGGAGGACAGCGTCACGCCGGGAATGTACAGCATCGACGACTACGACTTCCGCAAGCCGAACGCGTGGATGCTTCAGGCGCGGCAGAACCCGGCCTCGCCGCAGCCGGGGGCGATCGACGTCTACGACTGGCCGGGCCATTTTGTTGACCACGAGCACGGCGAGTTTTACGCGCGCATTCGTCAGGAGGTGTGGCAGGTGGAGCACCAGCAGATCAGCGCCGCCGGCACCGCGCTCGGGCTGGCGCCGGGCAACACCTTTACGGTGCTGAACGCGCCGTTTATCAGCGATAACGGCGAGTACCTGACCACGGAGGCGTACTACGATTTTGAAGAGAATCAGTACGCCAGCGGTGACGGTGGCAGCGGGACAAAACACAACATTGCCATTCGCGTTATTCCCTCCGGCGTGACCTTCCGCGCGCCGCCGGACACGCCGTGGCCGCGCACCCACGGGCCGCAGACGGCGAAGGTGGTGGGGCCGAAAGGGGAGTCGATCTGGACCGATAAATATGGCCGTATCAAGGTCAAATTTCACTGGGACAGGCTGGCCAAAGGCGACGATACCAGCTCGTGCTGGGTGCGCGTCTCCAGCGCCTGGGCAGGCCAGGGCTATGGCGGGGTGCAGATCCCGCGCGTGGGCGACGAGGTGGTGATCGACTTTATCAACGGCGATCCGGATCGGCCCATTATCACCGGCCGCGTGTACAACGAGGCGAGCATGCCGCCGTGGGCGCTGCCCGCCGCCGCGACGCAGATGGGCTTTATGAGCCGCTCGAAGGACGGCACGCCGGACAACGCCAACGCGCTGCGCTTCGAGGATAAGGCGGGCGAGGAGCAGGTGTGGATCCAGGCCGAGCGCAATATGGATACCCAGGTGAAGAATGACGCCAGCCACAGCGTGGGCAAAAATCACAGCCATTATGTCGGGGAAAGTGAGCTGCACCGGGTAGAGACGGATCGCGTACATGGCATTAAGGGGGGGGAACAGCTGCTGACCGGTAAAGGGAAAAGCGATGCTGCGGCAGAAACCTATGTGATTGGTTCCGGCACCACGCTGCGTCTTGAGTGTGGGGAAAGCGCCATTGAACTGACCGCCAGCGGCCAGATCAATATTGTTGGTAAGGGCTTTAATCTCTGCGTGGAAAAAGACGGCTTTATCAATACCGGCGGTAAACTCAATCTGAATGATGGTAGCGCGGCAGCGACTGCCGCCCCGGGTTCATCCCATAAAGCAAATATTACCAGTGCCGTGGAGGCGCTGTTCCCGGCAAAAAAGGGGAGTAAAGCTTCTACTGCACCGACTAAATGAATAAATTCTCCTGTTGGCAAAGGTGATAACTTCTCTAAGCTTTCGCCAATTATTTTGAAGCATGAAGGAGGTTATTCTAATCGAGCAGCAGATAAAGGAGGGCTAACAAATCATGGCATTGCATGGAACACATGGAAAAAATATGCCAAAGAAGATCTGGGGATAGATCCTACCCTTCCTGCTCTAAAAAAATGACCGCAGAGCAAGCTGAGGTCATCTATAGAAAGCGCTATTGGGAAGTGAGTGGGTTTAATGATATTAAAGATCCAAAAGGCTTTGTTGAATAAATCAGAATTCGGGTACGTATCCCTGTAGCTGGTTTTGTTTTCAGGCAATACGCATGCTTTCAGGCATACCTGCCTTCGTCATTTTGTTAAGTGCGCGCACCATGGCCATAGCTTCCGCAACCTGACCATCGTAGTCATGCAGCGTCAGTGAACCTCCAAACAACCGTTTTACCCGGTACATCGCCGTTTCCGCTATCGAGCGACGGTTTTAATCTGTTGTCCATTTCCACCGCGCATTACTCTCGGTCAGCCGCTGATTAGCCACTGCACGGTTACGGTCCGCGTATTCACCGGGCCAGTAACCCGCGCCTTTTCGGGGAGGGATAAGCGCGCTGATTTTCTTACGCCGCAGTTCATCGTGACAGAGTCGGGTGTCGTAAGCCCCGTCTGCCGCTGCTGCCCTGATTTTTCTGTGAGTCTGCCGGATAAGACCCGGGAAGGCTTCTGAGTCCGTGACGTTGTTCAGCGACAGGTCTGCACAGATGATTTCATGTGTTTTACCATCAATAGCCAGATGCAGTTTTCGCCAGATACGACGGCGCTCTTTGCCGTGCTTTTTGACTTTCCATTCACCTTCACCAAAGACCTTCAGCCCGCTGGAATCAATCACCAGATGTGCGATTTCACCCCGGGTGGGTGCTTTGAAACTGACATTAACCGACTTTTCCCGCTTACTGACACAGGTGTAATCCGGGCAGCGCAACGGAACGTTCATCAGGGCAAAAATGGAATCAATAAAACCCTGCGCAGCCCGCAGGGTCAGGCGGAATACGCGTTTAATCACCAGAACGGTGGTGATGGCGAGCTCAGAATAGCGCAGGGGTCTTCCGCGTGATGAAGGCGTAGCCGTCTCATACCAGGCCTGAATCGTCTCATTGTCCAGCCAGAAAGTGAGGGAGCCACGGTTGGTAAGGGCTTTGTTGTAGATGGGCCAGTTGGTGATTTTGAACTTTTGCTTTGCCACGGAACGGCCTGCGTTGTCGGGAATATGCGTGATCTGATCCTGCAAATCAGCAAAAGTTCGATTTATTCAACAAAGCCGAAGTATTGGTCAATGTTGCCTATGTATATGGGAAAATAAGAAAAAATTAAATTAAAGCCGGAAGCGATCCCTCAGATCCTTCCGGCTTTAACCTTCAGCCGTCCTTCACACCAGTATCTCGATAATCCACTCTTTAGCCTGCTCCAGCTGCTGCTCCATTTGTAACCATCCGGCATACTAGTAATGCCCATGAGGAGATCACTATGCGCAAAGTCTGTTATACCGGACACCAGATCATCGCCGTTCTCAAGCAGATGTTCGCCGATCTGAGCTTTGAGAGCAGGGCGCTGAAATATGTGACCGAATAAAACTCTGAAGCTGGCAAAAAAGCGGGAGCTGATAAAGCACGTGCGCAGACGTTTCTCTCAGCATCAGGTAAACCTGCCGGGCTTTTCGTTTTAGTTCTTCGGAATTTCCTTTTCATAACAAACGAAACTATATCTTTTAAACTTAATAAACAGGAGGCTATTATCGTTTTAAAAGTAGTCCTAGCACAAAAAAACCACCAAGTCCGGCGGTAATGATACCGATTGGTAACTCCTGAGGTGCGATAAATATTCGGCTCAGAAGATCCCCGCCCGACATCAAAATCGCACCAAAAAGAGCGACTACAGGTACTAATAGCCGATGACGCACGCCGCAAAGTGGGCGGGCTAGATGTGGTACCATTAGGCCAACGAACCCTATCACGCCTGTCAACGAAACCAATAATGACGTTGCTAGTGCACAGCCGAGGAAAATCTCAATTCGCAGAAGATTAAGGTTAATCCCCAGAGAAACGGCTGTTTGCTCACCAGCCAATAAAGCATCAAGCCATCGCCATCGCAGAGCAACTAATGCAAAAAGTAGCACCACGGCGGCCAGTGCAAAGCCAATGTTGTCCCATCTGGCCAATCCTAACCCCCCGAGAGACCAAAAAAGTACAGAGCTTGCGGCACGTTGATCGCCTGAAAAAACCAAATAATTGGTCAGAGAGCCAAACAGGAACGAAACCGCCAGGCCGCTAATTACCAGTTTTTCTGCCCCTTTAGCGCGCTGCAGTATAAACAACAGCATTACTGAAATTGAGGAAATAATCCCCCCAACAAAGGCCGAAGTAGGTAAGCCCCAGGATCCCAAATGGTCGCCGTATCGGGTAATTACTGCCACAGCGCCTGCGGATGCGCCGGATGAAAGCCCAAACAAAAACGGGTCGGCCAGTTCGTTTCGTGTGGTGGTTTGCAGCAAAGCGCCGACCATCGCCAGACCAGCACCTGTCAGTGCTGCCAATAAACTTCGCGGTAATCGAAGCTCAAAGACGATGCGACAGACCATATCAGGAACCGGGACGTGGTAAAGCCCTAGTGATGACAAAACCTGCGAAATGGGCAGAGGAACACTGCCCACCACGACGCTCAATAACATCAAAATGATTAAAGTAATTAGACTTATAATAATTATTAGAAAATAGCGAAAATGACTCATTTTTGATGGCTTTTTGTTCGTTCGAGAACATTAGCGATCTTCTCCACTGCATCGATATTTGACGGTCCCGGCGTTAACTCGGTGTATTGCAGTTTCACATAATGATGGTTCTTCACTGCTGGCGTCTGTTTCATCAATGGGTGAGATTCCAGAAAATGCTGTAATGTCTCCGCTCCGCCTCCAGTCTGGTAATCCAGCAAAATAATCACGTCAGGTTGGTTATTCGCCACGCTTTCCCAAGAGGTGGTGACCCAACTGGCATCTAAATTGTCCATGATGTTTTTGCCACCGGCAGCCTCGATGATCGCGGTTGGCATGGCATATTTACCGCTGGTAAAGGGTTTGTCCTCACCTGAGTCATACACGAAGACTTTGAGCGGTTTTTGTTGATCTGTCTTCATTTGTACCGCTGCTACTCTGGCTTTCCAGGAAGCAACTAATTTTAAGGCTTGTTCGCGCTTTCCGAAAATTTCTCCCAATTTCATCTCATCACCATAAAGCAGGTCCATGGTCGCTCGGGGACGACGTTTATCCACAAACGTGCAGCTTTCGCTCAATACTAATGTTTTTATACCGTAATGGGCTAATGATTGTGGTGTCACATCACCGCCGATTTTCATTCCATAATTCCAGCCTGCGAAAAATAGGTCGGGTGTTACCGCTAATAAAGTTTCTAACGATGGATACTTAGCTGCCAGTTCAGGAATACTCCCTTGATTTAACTTAAAATCCGGCGTGATTTTGTACCATCCGCTAACGCCAGTGATACCAACAATATGGTTTTGCAAGCCCAAAGAAAATGCCATTTCTGACATATTTAAATCGTTGATAACCGCACGCTGGGGTGCTTCAGTAAAAGTTAGAGGCTGCCCGCAACTCTCAACGGTTACGGGAAAGTCAGCAGAATAACTTATGCAGGGAAATAGCATAATCGATATTAAAAAAAGTAATTTTTCTATTATATTTTTTATAAAATATTTACTTATTATACACATGAAGATGCCTCAAAAATAAGGATGGGATGCCCGGTTATAGGATGGGTGACGGTGTGACTTTTCATGCCGAACACCGCGTTTATTACTTTCGAGGACAGCGCATGTTTTGGTCTGGCGCATGTCACCATTCTGCCTTTTTCCATTACGACGACCCTGTCGGAGAAAGGTTCAATGAGCGGCAAATCATGCAATACAGCGATAGTCGCAATTCCCTTACTGCGTACTAGTGACAACAAGGTTGAACGACTTAGCGGGTCGAGATGATTGGTCGGTTCATCAAGTAATAGCAACTTGGGAGTTTGAGCAAACGCGCGAGCCAGGGAGGCGCGCTGTTTTTCACCGCCAGATAGCGAACCTATAAGCCGATTGCGCAAAGAGACAAGCCCAGTATCAGCGAGCGCTTGATCAATGCAACGTCTATGATGAACATAGGAACAGCAATGATGGTGTGGGATTCGACCAAGTGCCACATAATCTTCAACCATCAACCTCGGGTCGGCCGGATCGTCTTGTGCAACTAATGCGATGTTTTTGGCTCTATCCTGCCGTGAGTAACGATCCAGCGGCTGGCCATTCAGCACAATACTTCCTTTCCTGATCGCGAACTCACTTGCCAGTGCACGTAACAAGGTTGACTTACCACTTCCGTTCGGTCCGATCACTGCCAAACACTCACCACGGCGAAGAGAGAAGCTCACTTTGTTGACGAGAAGTTGGCCGCTATGAGTGCAGATATCCAGACTATTGACACAAAGAACACTCATGCAAAAAATCCTCAAGCTCAAATCATATTGCAATGTTATAACATAACAATTGCAGAATGCAAAATATGATTCCCATATACTTCAGTGGATTTTAAAAAATATAATAAACTTATTAATTTTTTCCGAGCATAGAGTCTTTTTCTGCATCACTTAAATACATGACTCCACCACCAGTGGGAACTTTTTCCTAGCGGAGAGGGCGCGCCACCTTATAATTTCTCGCAGTGCATTTTTCTTCTTGGAGCAGGTGTAACCATCCCGAATAATAATGCCATTCTCTTCCAGTGACCGTAAGATTAGTATAATAACTGGGGTGATGAAGAGGTGATATTTAAGGCTTACCTCACTGAGGGAAGGAGCCTTTTTTAGGCGGGTTGATATTTAACTCTTATATTAAAACCTTAGAAGATCTGAATTGCGAAAAACGATTGCTTGGTATTTCCGATAAAAAGTGATCTCCCGTCAGTCGTCGTATCGGCGTGCTATTCCTGCTGCTGCCACGCCAACATCTCTGTCATCCGCCATTCTTAGAAAGAGTACTGCAGGCCGGCTGTCGTGATAAAGTTATCGCTTTCAATACCGCTGCTGTTCTCTATGCTAAATGTCTCGCCTGTGCCGTAATCATTGACAGACATACTGTCTTTTTTGTTGCTTGTGCGGTTCCATACTCCCTCCACATAGACTTTTACATTGGGCATTAAGTCATAACCCGCGTTCCCGGCAACAGAGTAAAAATTCGGGTTCTTAATATTCGATCTGAAGGTTGTATTTGTCAGGTAATGTTCATCGTTGTCGGATGCGCGCACCCATCCACTATATTTAAAGCTGCCGCCGAACTCGAAACGCTTATAACGGTAGCTGCCGACAAGGCCGATATAGGGCATTTTAAAACGCTGCTTGTAGCCGATGACTACCCTCCTGCACGGGAAAGTCCCAATGTCAGTGAGGCCGGTCTCGTCATCAGTATAGTTGTAGGCTCCACCGGAGGCCGTAAAGCTGTAGCGGCTTTCCTGATAGCCAGCCATCACGCCAAAACGATAATCAGGCTCCTTTAATAACCATCCTTTTAGATTGAAATCAAATTCGTTTGCATAGTTTAAGCGGGTGTCAGGATGACTGCTGTAGTCTGTCCATGCATCCTGACTTTCATCCAGCCAGTCGGTGTCGTCCATATAACCCCCCGGCTGGCAATCGTTGTCCAGCCAGAAGCGCCAATCGATACCCTTTGCATTAAATCCCAGTCAACAGAACCTTTAATGATCGCAGCGTTATCGTATTGCCAGTTAAGCTGGCTGATCTTACGTTCACCGAAATCGGAGTCGTAAACCCGTTCTTTGATCTTACCGCTCAGGCTACCCAAGCCTATATCTCCGGTAAAACTTCCAAGTATAAAAATTGATTGTCAATATCGGCCACGGCAGCAAAAGAAACGGTTAAGGCAATGGTGAGTGCCAGAATGGAAACTCTCATTAATTAGATCCTTAATAAATTAGTAAAGAGTTTTATGTTTGAAATGACGAAGAGAGTCCACAACTCACCATTGAAAATTCAGGTGATGTTTAGCTCGTTATCTGAATTTCGCAGGTCTGCGGTATCTAATATCCCTTAACCTGAGTTTTCGTTGCCGTTAGCATCAGGATCCTAATAATTTTATTGCAGACAATCAACAGGGTGGAAAACGTGATGCGAGACCCGCCAGGTGGCGGCGGATCTCGCTATGATCAAAAAACGAGTGAGATTCCGGAGCGGCCTTATTAGCCTTAGCACCTGGATCCGCTATTTAAACGTGACATCCACATTTGCCGTGGCGCGAAAGAACCCGGTTTTTGGGGCGTTATTCAGCCAGCGCAGACTGGCAATAAAATCATTTTTTGCCACGCTGCCATTGACATAACCCAGCGCTACGTTGGTGTTTAGCGGAATAAAGCTGTTTGGCGCATTGGCGGGGGCGACGGAAATGCCAAATCCGCTGTCGGCACCGGGTAAAATCATATCAGTGCCGCTGGTAGCATTGGTGGTACTAAAGCTGACATTCATCATCTTACCCTGGCAGTCTTGTCCCGCATTGCGATCGGTTAAATTCGCCTGAACGGAGAACGGGAGCTGTTTTTCCGTTTTTCCCGCCTGCGCATTGTGTGCCTGAATAGAACCAAAATCCACCCCCGCACCGTTATTTGCCACCACGTTAATTTGCGGTTTACAGGAGGTAAACTGGATATTTGTCAGCCCGCCGAGGTAAACATAATAATCTGAGGATAAGGAGCGACTATTTTCCACACCTATGTCAAATAGAGCATATTGCCCAGCGTTGTTGATATGCCCATCCGCAGGTGGTGTCTGACCCGTTGCTTTGAGTATAATAGAAAAATTGACCGAAATAGCTGTTGGGCCGCAGAATCCTGCACTACAAAAAAGTGTTTGACCAGTCGAGAATTGGCCTTGTGTACTGACCTTGAGATCAGCATTGAGATAGTTCACATCTACCTCAATCGATTTGTCAATTTGCCCAATTACGCTCTCTGGGTTAAATTTCAGAAAAATAGTTCTTTTATTAACATCTGATGGGATTCCAAAACATGATAATGCGATGTTTAACGGATCGGAACGCCAAATTACCGTTCCCGGTGTTAATTTATCGGTGGGGAATCTAATGGTCGGAACCAGATGTGTGTAATAGTCTACAGAGCCAGATGATTTAGCTTTACATTGAATATCAGCCAGAGCACTTTGCGAAAACAGACATAAAATCACCGCCAGCAGGACAGAACTGAAATACGTTTTTATTTGTCTTAAGGTAATATACATTGAATAAATCCTTATCGGGATAACTTATACTTTTTTCTGACTGATTAACCCGGGCTACAGCATCGCCCGGGGTGCAGGGAATAATGACTGCCCTCATTACGGAGGACGGTTACTTAGGCTGGCACGGCAGACTGAGTTCCTGATAGCCCGCTTTCGTGCTGGCCTGAATCGTCGGCAGGGTGATCCAGCAGCGCTGTGTCGCTCCTTCCCCCCATTTCACCTGTAGCCGCTCATTGCTGCTGACGCCGGAAACATAAGTACTGCCGTTGGTACCCACGGTGCCGACATTGCTGCCGTCTGCGTTAAATACCGCCGCGCCGATAGTGGGCAAATTATTTTCTGCACTTTGCAGGTGGATCAGTAAACTCTGCCCGCTGCGTGTCTCGAAGGTGACCCAGCTAATCGCACCTTCGGTTGGCACAATATCTTTGACCGCCATCGGAATATCCAGCCCGGCCCCAATATCCTCGGTACGTAGGGCTATTCGGTTATGACGATAAGGCATGGCAGAGTTCATTACCGCATAGCCCGCCCGGTTGATGGCCACACCGGGCTGGTTCTCCAGCCGCACGCCCCGGGCATTTTTCGCCTGCACCAGCACGATGGTATTTTGTAGCGGCTGGCTCAGGGTGACGCCGCCACTGTGTGCCAGTACGCCACCCGCCAGGTTTAGCGAGCTTTGTTGATAGCTGTCGCTCCAGGCGTAGCCCATATCAATATTCCCCATGCTGCCCATATAGCCTGAGTTAAGGCTGCTGGTTTCACCGCCCGTGTGTGAATGACCGGTTTGCAGGCTATAGTTCAAACGGTTGTCATCAAGCAACGTGCCACTTAAACCACTGCTAATACTGTCGCCGCTCTGCTTGCTGTGTGACAGGTTGAGATTCGCGCTCAGCTGTTTACCGCTAAATGCCGTAAACGGTATCGAAAGGTTAAGGGCAATGCTGCGATCCTTTTCACCGTAATTACTGTGGCTGTCCTGTATGAAAACGCTGTAGTTAACGTTTCCGACCATGCCGTTCACTCCCGCTTGCAGAGTGCGGTCGCGTTGATCAGATCCCCAGTAGGCTTGGTTAGAAAGGGTGGTATAAAGTGATACCGGCCCGATATTCTGGTTAACCGTCATCTCCACGCGTTGGCGTTTGTTGTTATAGCGTCCGGTGTAATAGTATTTGTGCTGCTGATTAGCCCAGTCTGGGATACCGTTGCCTTTGTCACCGCTATCGTTATATTCATTGCGATAGCGACCGTTCTCGTAGTTGGCTCGCTCGGACACCATATCGTTGAAATCGTAATAGCCTGATGTGGAGTAACGGTAACCGGCAATGCGGAATTCGGTGCCCAGTTCATTCAGTGATTTGGCGTACAGCAGGCGGAAACTGTTGCCCTGTTTGTTATCACCATTTTGTAAATCGGTATCTGACCAGGCGGTATCGAACGAGGCAGCCCCAAAACTTCCGAGGCTTTTACCCATCCCCAGTACCGCAGAGCGATAGTGATCCGCCAGCAGCACGCCACCATATGGCGTGATGTCGTATTTCATACCGTGTGAGAGCGTGCCCTGGATAAAGCGCGGCTGATAGGTTGACGATCCGTTCTGATATTTACCTGCCGTGAGTGAATAGTCCCAGATCCCCTCACGTAGCATATTAGGGACGGAAGAAAACGGGACGCTGAAACTTTGCTTTGAGCCATCGGCTTCAAAAACCGTCACCATCAGATTGCCGCTCGTGGCGCTGGGATAAATATCATTCAGTGCAAAGGGGCCGGGAGCCACGTTGGTACTGTAAACCGTATAGCCATTTTGACGAACCTCAATGCGCGCATTGGTGCGGGCAACCCCACGTATTACCGGCGCATAGCCACGCAGACTGTCCGGCAGCATTTCAGTTACGCTGGTAAGCTGCACGCCACGGAATTGAAAGCTGTCAAACACCTGATTACTGGTGCTACGCTGGCCTATTTGCAGGCGTGAACGCCAGGGCGCAATATCGGTTTCCGCCCAGCTGGCGACAGGGGTCCAGTGGCTGCCACCGGTGGACTGCCTCTGCCAGTTGGCATCATTACGCAGCCGCCAGCGCCCGATATTGAGCCCGCTGTTAGTGGACAAATAATAATAGTTGTTGGCACTGTTCAGGCCGTCCGCGCGGTTGCGGTTACGGGTGGCGCTAAAATTATAATTAATAAAACCGGCGTTGATGCCCTCGTCATATACCCGCGTCGGGATGCTGCCTTGTGCCATAGGGATAAGAAAAATTTGTGGCACCGAGATGTCCACTTTTTGTATACCCGCATCATAGGTAACCTGAGCGCCGGTAAGCTGGCTGGCCAGGTCGGCACAGTCTGTTTTTTCGTTCTGCGCTGCACCAAGCTGGATACCGTAGTCACGGTATTCCTGGGCGCTGAGACAGATCTGCACGGGCTTGTCGGCAGAGACCTTGCGAAATTCAACCTGGCGGTGATCCACCTGCTGACCATTAAGGAAAATATCAAAAGGGTAAGTGCCGGGTAGAATATTATCGACGCTGGTCAGTGCCTTTACGGCAGAGGCATCTCCGTGGATAAATGCGGTATTAAACGTCTCTTCAGCTAATACCGGAGCGGAATTCAATGACAGAAGTATTGCAGCCACGATAAGGGATAAAGCAGATATTTGTTTTTTCCTGTCATCGGCAGGGAGGAGAGTGATGGCAGCAATAGCGATCATATAAATTTTTTCCAGTGTTAACATCATTATCGTTCAGTCCGTCGCTCACAGGTTGATATTCCTGATCCGCTCGTTACCGACAAATCACGATATATCTGAAGCTTAATCGGGGACATTATCATCTGCGGTAGCAGGTTAATTGTCTTGCGGTAAACAGATTTATTGTTATCAGCATCAACAGTCTGCTTTTTCCGCTGCTGCTGCCGGTGATGATATTATGCAATCCCGCACGGTCACCCAGAATCATGATTCAACATTCTGGGTGAGTCCTTTATTTAACAGATAAATATCACTTCGTATTCTAACCGGCAGCAGGTTTTAGCTCTGGCCATTGATGATAAATAATCCAGATTTTAAATCTCTGTAATGAATGGATTTTATTGCATCAGTTCAGATAACCGCTACGGCAATCAGCAGCACAATGTCCGATTGTTTGTTCAGGCTTTCTTATTTAAACCTTCACCGCCGGTGGCAGAGGTGTTACAGATTCATTAGTTATACACAAGCTCAACATTCGCGCTGGCATTCGCTGGGCCTGCGGTGACGCTATCTTGGAATGATATGTAAAATGCGGACAGACTAAACGTATAGATACCGGTGTCTGGCATGGTTATATACATGTTGTCAGTAGGATCTTGGTTGAAAATAGCCCGCTGGTTTGTTTTTTGATCAATTATCCTGATGCCCAGGCCTTTAGCGCCATCGACCGCTAATAAATCGGCGTTATTAATGACTGTATTTCCGCCCCACTTTAGGGCAATTCTGCTTTTTTGACAGCCGGATATATTTATTGAGAAGTTTTTATACTCTGTCGTAGTGTTCCGCGCTGAAAACTTGGATGTGGGGTAATTCCCCATGAACACGGGACTCCCCACTATTTGCAGCGAACAGGCCTGCTCGACCAATCCGTTGAATTGAACGGTATCGACGGCCAGAGTACAGGTCGCTGTCAGCACCAGCATCACCCCAGTCAGAGGTAAGAAAACATTTCTCATTTTTATTTCCCGCAATCAAAATAAACAGAATGAATAAAGATATTCCAGCATCGGTGGAGTACGTTCTTTCAGATTCCTTTCGCGTTAACATAAGCAGCGGAGGAAACCCTATTGGTAATAAATTTACTCCGACTTTGGCACATGATTAATTATTTATATTTAGCCAACTCAACTTATTAACAGGTAAAAACTATCGTTGGTTGCATCTTATTGATTTTACCGAGCGAATGAGTACTTCAATAAGGCGGCCAGAGACGAATGCGTTTTATAGCAATGTAGAAAACTTGCCCCTGGCAGCATGGTGATGATTGTATAAATAAGATTATTTAACGGATTGAGACGGAATTATTGCGGCATCCTACGCTGCGATGAGCAAACCAGCCATTGAGTGATCAATAAATATCGTTATATCAGAATAAATAACGGCATTGCATCAACGGCGGCTACTTGACTCAGAGAAAACAGTGCGGGTTGGGAATGATTCATTTCTACAGGCAGACTTATCTCAAGCTGCCTCGTCAGAGGGGGAGGCTGCACTGATGGATTACCCATAAATGACTTCAACCGTTGCGCTGGCATTCGCCGGGCCTGCGGTGACACTGTCCAAGTAGGATTTATAGAATGCGATCATGTGAAAATTATAGTTGCCGTCGTCTGGCATGGTTATAAACATATCGTCTTGTGGGGTTTGGGTAAAAGTAGACAGCCTGTTTTTATCTTGGTCTCCAACCAGAATTCCAAGACCTTTAGCGCCATTGACAGCTAATAAGTATTGATCTCCATTGGCTATATTTCCGGTCCACTTAAGGGCAATTTTACTCTTTGCGCAGCCAGATATATGTATTTCAAAGGGTTTCCTCGGACTATAGGTTGACGCTCTGGGAAAATAGGACGTGGGGTAACGTCCCATATCAACCACCAGGGGGTTACTACTCATACTTAGCGTACAGGATTGAACGACGGTGGCGGTAAAATCAAGTTGAGTGCCAGCTTCGGCACCGGCATTTGCCAGCATCAGCACTATCCAAGTCAGAGGTAACAGAACTTTTTTCATTTTTATTTCCATTAATCAGTACAGATGGGATAGTGATTAATATCAGTATCCGTGGGACGATTTATTGTCGTACTCCTGTCCTGTTGCCAGGCATGGTAGTCTCGACCTTGGACGTTTGAGCAGTGCTAAATGGAATTCAGCATGACAGGATGATTAATCCTTATTTTTATCCACATTTATCGTGGCTTAGAAACACCGCGACCGGCGGGGGGAATTCAGCCCACACCCACTGGTCGCAAATTATATTGGCCTGACTGTCCGTGACAATAATCCGTCCCGGTGCATAAGCGCGTGGGCTTACAGGCTGATATTGTTAACCTGACTGTTGCCGCCATAGTCATTGATATAGCTGAAGCCTATCCGTGAACCATTTTCTGTTCCTGCCGGAAGAGTCATCGTCGCATGATCAAAAGGTTTAATCATGTCAGCATCGATCGTCTGTTTTTTACCGCTGCCGCTGGTGAGTGTCACCGTGCCCAGCGTAATATTCAGCGGGCCGCTATTTTCAACGATCAGTTGATTGCCCTGGCGATGCCATTTCAGCGCCTCTGCCTGCTTTTCTAAGGTGGTATTAAGTCCATCGGGGCGATAGAACAATTTGATACGCGTGCGAACCGCAATCTGTAGCACGTTTTCCTTGCTAGAGGTTGGCGGGATTTCCTGCACGTTGACCCAGAATAGCGATTCACGATCCTGAGGTAGTCCCTTACCCGAATAGATGAAACGCAGTACTGCTTCTTTATTACCGGCGAGTTTTAACACCGGCGGGATCACCTGCACGGGGATATCCTGAGGTGTTTTAGTCGCGTCGCCCTGGTCAAGCCAGGTCTGCACCATATAGGTTTCCGGTTTATCGTTATGGATGTTCAACGATGCGGATTGCGCATTACCATGATAAATAACCCGGGTTGCATCAACCTGAATGCCGGCCGCAGCACTCAGAGAAAAGCAGCACAGCACAGCACTTAATAATTTTTTCATTAATTAACTCTTCTAAATGTGTGCCATCCCTGGCAGACACGATCATGACTGATTACTTGTATGCGATGACGAATTTTACGGTGGCATTTGCATCGCCAGCCGTGACTTTATCCGTGAAAGACTTATAGTGCGCTTTCAGGTTAAACGTGGTGGTATCAGGTGTGCCTGGAGCGGCATTTGACGCTGGCTGCCACGTTGCTTCATCCGCAGCCTGATTGAAAGTGATCAATTTATCACCTACACCCGAAAATTCGACGCCCACTCCAAGAGCCTCGCCCACTCCGGCAGATAATAAATTAGGGTTGTTATTAACGGTAGTACCATCAAAACGCAGCCCGTAGTTACCGGCGCTCTTCGCACAGCCCGTTAACTTGATAGTAAAGGGGACGTCAGGCGTTTGGTCACCTGTCTTTTTGAAAGTATCAGTGGAATAGTTTCCCAGCACGACCGGTTTCGTTTGATCGTTCGCATCAACCGTACAGCTGGATTGAAGGATACTCCCTGTTAACGAAATGGTACCACCAGCATTATTAACTACATCGGCCTCTGCATTAACAGCTGCAAAAACCAGCGCCGCGCCAGCGACAGGCAGCAACAATCTTTTCATTTTAACTCCATAGATTAAGGAAGGATAAACAGTGAAACAAACATCGTTATCCCCGCCAGTTTGCCTTTATCTTTAAATCAGGAAACAGAAAAAGCTGTCAGGGAGTACCTGTAAGTTCAAAATAAATTTAATCCGGTCAACACGCATCATTGATTATTTATTTTTCTCCAAAGCTATTAATTAACAGGTATAAACTATCGTTTGATATATCCTGTTGATTTGGATGTTTAATTAACAACTTTACCAGAGGTAGGGTTATGCTGTTATCACTACGTGGTAAATACGCTCTACACTTGGCAAAACATGGTGAGTCTCTTCATGTATAAGATTATTTAACAGGAGGTGGAGAAATTTATGGCAAAGTCGACGTCTTCAGCGAAGTCGCTTTAATTTTTTCTGTTCAAGAAGAATATGCATTATAATTTCTTCTATCTTTCGGTTAAAGGCTTTGGATGGCCTCTGGAAGCGGCAGGAGATGATATGATAACTATATTTTCTGTTTTCACTATCCAGTGCAGTGACTTCCTTAATACCTGATAGTATGATATTTATCATATACTTATCCTGCTCCTTCTCACCCAGCATAATTACCATCCCTGTTAATAAAATCCCTGGGCGAGTTAAGCCAGGCAGGGGGTGAGGGTAGTGCAGTCCGATGCCCTTGAGTGAGAGATCTTTAATGCGCAGTTTGTAAATAAAGCCATCACGGAAACGCCCTTCACAAAAGAAATTATAGTGCTCCGGGATCGCTATTCGGTGGTGGCTGCGGCGTTGTGTAATGACAACTTCTTGTGGGAAATCAAAGGAAAGAGTCCCGAACGAGCTTTTATCTACTGACTGGCTGGTGGTAAAACTAATTCGTTCCCGGTTGCCCTTGATCACCACTTCGACTGGCGTGGTGAGCATGCTCAACTCATCCAAGTTGGCAACGGTGAAACGTTGCAAATCAATGCTTAAAAACTGACAGCTGAACGCACGTTCGGGGAGCATAAACTCAACGCTTCCACTTTGTTTCATTGATTCACGCAGCAGGGCAAGTATTTCATAGCGGTCAGTTCTTTTCAGTTCTTTATATTCTGGTATGAGCATTTGATAAGCCCTACTTCGTTAGTGAAATTTATTTTATGGATTATAATTTCAGGTGCTGTAGCAGAAAGCAGGTTGATCCCCGTCATCGCCTTACAGTTATATGACAAAGAGAAAACTTAGTGTAGTGACAATGCGTAATTTATTGAGAAAGCCTCTTTCATTCACCAAATTATAGTTCCGGATAATCGCACTGATTTGTGATCGTACATCCAAAATGAATGTCGTTATGACAGTAGTAAGAGCAACGTATTGTTATTTTGGGAGTTAAATATGATACCCCGCATCGATTCAAGTGGCTGAAGTCAGCACCTAAAAAAATAAAAGCGTTTTGTGACAACAATAAATGTTAATTGATCGAAATTGATTTAGCACTTCCGTTACCTTGACAGGTGTTATTCCATCCCACCTATCATTGGAGAGCCTATTGTGCCAAATATCAATGTACCCACTGCCCCTCAGACAACCCCGTTCTGTGCTGACGGAAACGCCTGTCACCCTGATGTGCAGGCAACGCCAGTAATCGAATTGCTGAAGTCTGTCAGCAATTCGGCCGTCAAGTATTTGGTTTGTCCTGTCCTGAATACCGGCAGGCAGGTTTACCGCTCACTGCGCGAGCGTTCGCCTTGGCGTGTGTACCGCGTCTGCGAACAAGATATTGAGCTGCAACCGGTTCACGCCATGGGGGAGAAGTTGCGCAGCGAAGCTGAAGCCATCAATCATTCCCGACGTATGCAGGATGGACATCAAACTCTGCCGCTATTACTAAAGGGGAAAGTCGGGGTAGCCCTGGGCGCGGCTTTGCTGACTGGAACAGGCTTTGGGGCGGGGTATTATTTCAGAAGGGCTGGCAGCAATGCACAGAAGGAGGATTTCAGCGAGGGTCGCCGCACCACGACCGCCGGCAACAGTTCGGATAGTCCGTATTTTACCCGTGGCGAGACACTGAAGGAGTCACTGGCTACTCATCTGTGGCGTTATAACACCACCTCCAGCGGCAACGCTTACCCAGGCCAATCCGGTTCAACTGTCGTGCCGGAGGCAGAAAACATCCCTGCGGGTGGAGTCGCTGGCGCTGGCAAAAGGGGAAGGCGTCATATTGATATTTCCGATACGACCAAAGAGGCAAACAGCAAAATAATCTGGCATCTTTATAATGAAAATTATTTGCAAGATGGTGATATTAACATACAAAAGATGCTCGCTGTCGCATCAGGTTATCTTTTGAATGTTGATTCAGATTCCTCCGGCGAGCAAGAGGATAGAATGTGTCTATTAGCCAGGAAAATACTGGCAGCCGCCGATCTGTATGGAGGAAGAGAGAATGAGCCAATTTCCGATGCGCAGGCAAAGTCTGCCGTCCGCCACTGGTTTTTTAGTAATGTACTGGGCGGCAGTCCGGGATACGTTATTGCAAGGAAAATAGCGCTCAGTAAGTCTCCCTCTACTTATACTCCCGGCAAGATTAACGGATATTTCTCATTTGAAAAATTGTATTCCTACACTGGAAAACTGGCGAGTGATGTCAGTAGGGGATATTTTAATGCTTTTGCCATTATGTGGAATAAAATGCTGAATGAAGAGATGCCATTTTTAAAATTTGCAACGGTTTTAGATGAATCTTTCGTGCTATATGGTGAGCAGTTTGCTTCTCTTTATGCCGGAGCGAAGTTTATGCAAGAGAATGGGCAGTGGAATTATGCTCCAGAGGATGCCATCAAAGTCGGTGAGGTGATATGGGGTGTGGCGATTAATGGAAATATTAGCGTTGATCAACTCGGTTATTTTGAATTGCCCTCCATTTTCTTTATGGCGAAGCATTCACCGCAAAAAATCACCAATGTGTTGAATGTACACGATCTGAGTTATTCTGCTATTCTGGAATATATTGCAAACCGTAAAAATAACGTGATTAAAGCGCACTATAATCATTATCGCACGGCAGTCAATACATGGCGCAGTAAGGGAGCGCTGGCTGATGATATTTTATCAGGATGCCCGACCGAAGAGCTTGTGGCGTTGCCTGATATAGCCGATGGCATCCGCAATCAACAGGAGCGCCGTGAAAATGCGTTACCCGGAGCCAGGCAGTTCTATTTGTTGGGATGGAGAAAGCCCTGCAAAAGTGCGCCTGATAGTTTGATTGATGAGTTTACTAAACAAACGTTAAATGTCGCTGATAAATATTTTGAATTGGATCGAGTTCTCATTCAATCAGCGTTTAATGCCCTGCCAGAGGATGAATATAATTTTTTTTCTGCTGCGGGTGTGATAATGCGTCCGGTGTATTTTAGTATGAGTAAACAAGGAGCGGTGTGGTTTGCCTATAATGTTGTAATAGATACAGATGTCTCTATCGTTTTAAATAAAACGGATCTGTTTTCCCTGGCTAATGAGACAGAGGAGAGGATCTATGCTCTTAAAAGAGTCAACGTAGAAAAAAATTTTTACACAATTATTCGCGTCGACAGGGATATCCGAAAATATATTCACTCCGGTATTCTTGGTTCTGACCTTCTCGGCACTGACTATGAGGTAGAAGGGAATACGGTTATCAGCAAGGGTATTCATTTTGGTTATACAATTACCACTGACCACCATAAAATTTCTGCCAGAGCCGGTGATATTGAATCGCTTGTTCACTTCCTCAGCACATCACATCGGGAAAAGCTCTATCACGCTCTTTTCGAAGCGGGAAACGATAGCTCAGAGATCGGCAAGATCTGGGATGTTGTTAAGCATATCATCCCTTTTTATGACTGCATTGAAGGAGTCGTTAATAACGATCCCGTTCAGGCAGTATCTTCATGCATAATGGACGCTCTTCCTGTTGGCACAGTAACAGGGATGGCAACCGATCTGAGCGTACATTTTGCTATGAAGCTTGCTTATGGGGCTCGTAGTGGCGTTCTGAACGCAGGCAAAAACGGGTTATCATTAGTCGTTAAAAACACCCTTAAACATGTCAGTCTGCCCAACTCAGCTGATATGCTTACATTAGGGATAACAGCGATGAGAAGCATCGATCCTGGTTTTGAGCTTTTATCCACCGTAAGCAGGAGTTTTAACAAAAAAATAGAGGTGCTGCTGGAGACCGATAGTAAAACACGTTATTTGTCGCGTAAGGTTGCGCCAGTAAGCACTGTTGATAGCCAGCCCCTCCCCCTGCCAACTGAATCCATAGTGGCTTCAATCCCCGGCACGGACTTGAGACTCCCTTTAAAACGCATCCCTGATGTAAACGGGAAAAATCTATATGCACAGTTTAATCCAGAAACGGGTGAAGCATTCGGAGCATACTATCACCGCGATGATGAACAGTTCCACCAAGTTACTATAGAATATCCTGGTGGAAGTTTTTCTTCTGAAAACAACCTTGAGTATCTACTTATCAATTCACCGATGTTAAATAGTAAAATGTTAATGCATTTGACCCTCGATAACAAAGGGTTGTATCGCTATATAGATTCGGTGACAAGGTACAAAAAACATGCATTAAAAGTGAATGAAAAATTCTATCAGATTATGCCCGGAAAGCAGCCGTGGTCAATGAAGGTCGTTGGTGAAAATAATATATATATTGAGATTGCCCGTTTCGATAAGCTTTATTATAAGATAAACCATGCTGAAAAGCTGAAAGTGAAGTATATAAGCTGTCGTTCACTGCGTTCGCCTGGCGGTCGCTGCGTGCATCTGTCCCCCAAGTTGGAAGCTATCTTTAAAGAAAATAAGCGCTATGGCATTCCTGAGGGTGATGTTTCATCTATTAAGCCCGCAGAGTCTCATCCTGGGCTGTATGAGAATTCAGAAGGAAGGCTCTATATAAAATACGAGAATGTTCTTTTCAGTTTAAAAAATGAAGGGGCTAAAGATCAGGATGAAATACTTTCAGTTACTGGCCCAAGTTTAGGGGGTGTTTTTGGCGGTCTAATAAAAAAAAGAATTGCTGAGGTGACTGCCAGCAGAGATGGAGGTGGGTATTACTTCAATACGCCTGAAGAGAATATGATGGAATGTGCAGGAACCAGCCAGTCAGTGGCAGAGCTGCATTCAGCCATGAGAAGGTTGTCGTTTATGGACCATCGAAATTTTCTTATGCCTGCAGAAATAAGGGCGACTGGCATGAGGATGGATAAAAAAGTCTTGAATGATAGAGATTATTACTCTAATGATCTGACAGCAGAAGAAGAAACTATCGTCAGTGTTTTCAGAAAACAGACGGACGAAATGTTAGATGAGGCAAAGAGATTTTTCAAAAAAGGAGTGAGTTATCTTAATAAATGTCATATTCCCACCATTTCGTTAACGGATAAACCGAAAATTTTCTTATCAAAGATTTACGAAAAAAATAACGGCATCGCTATTGGAGAGTTTCACTCATCCATAGCCAGTAAAAAGTTTATCATTGAAAATATTGACGTTCTTCATAAAAATGGTGTGAGGACGCTTTATATCGAGCATCTGCAAACAGATATGCATCAGGCCGATTTGGATAGTTATTTTCAAACAGGAAAAATGTCAGTCAGCCTTAAAGGTTTCATCAATGAGATGGATACTATGGCTGAGACAGATCTACTTGGATTTTATACCTTTATGACGCTGATTCAAACGGCACAGAAAAGAAAAATTCGTATCACGGCTATCGATTCATTTGTCAGTTATTTCGGTATCCCGTCAGGAACCGGAACCAGTGACAGGGTGGCATTAATGAATTATTACTCCCACTTACTGATAAATAAAAATCAGTTACATCATCAGAATAAATGGATTGCATTGGTAGGGAGTGCCCATACAAATACCTTCGAAAATGTGCCAGGTCTGGCTGATTTAAACGGGGCAGTCAGTATCCGGGTTAACGATCTTCGCGTTGGTGAAGTTGGCGGGATATTTAAAGACCCTGGTGAAGTTTATCACTGTTTTCGGGCACACCGGGCAAGGGTTGTTCAAGCGGACCTGTTGCTTGAAATGGGGGTCACTAATATGAGAAGGGTGAGGACAACACCTCCTGCAACAAGGCATTTGAAAACTCCCGGTCAGTTTATCATTGTCAGGAGAGGTAACCAAAACTTTCTGGCATATATGGACAGAGAGGCCAATATCTTGCATTTCCCTATAGACCTGACGGAGGATAATTATTTTTACCTGAATACCAACGAACCTCGTTGGGATATTGTTTCCAGAGAAAGGTTTGAGCGTCTTGATGCGATGATAAGCTTTATCGAAGAAAAGCGGGGGATGAAGCTGGTTGCCTGATTGTCCTTTGCCCGAACCGATCTCATGCTCCAGGAGGATGAATACCGCGTACCGGCGTCTTTCCACGGATTAAGCGCCGTTCCGCATTGTGTCTGGCGCCGGGATCGGCGAAAATGCCGACCATTAACGTTCAATCGGCTGTGGATCCCGCTACGCACGCTGCGTGACGGAGTGGCACAGCGCCAAACCAGAAGAATCTTCATGTCAAATGCACCTTTTATGCAAGAGGTGGCACGCCGCCGCACTTTTGCCATCATTTCTCATCCGGACGCCGGTAAAACCACCATCACCGAAAAGGTGCTGCTGTTCGGACAGGCGATCCAGACCGCCGGTACGGTAAAAGGCCGTGGTTCCAGCCAGCACGCTAAATCTGACTGGATGGAAATGGAGAAGCAGCGTGGCATCTCCATCACAACCTCGGTGATGCAGTTTCCCTATCGCGGTAGCCTGGTAAACCTGCTGGATACCCCTGGACACGAAGACTTCTCTGAAGATACCTACCGCACCCTGACGGCGGTGGACTGCTGTCTGATGGTGATTGATGCCGCAAAAGGCGTTGAGGATCGTACCCGCAAGCTGATGGAAGTCACCCGCCTGCGCGACACGCCGATCCTGACCTTTATGAACAAGCTGGATCGAGATATCCGTGACCCGATGGAGGTCATGGATGAAGTAGAAAGCGAACTGAAAATCGCCTGTGCGCCCATCACCTGGCCGGTTGGCTGTGGCAAGCTGTTCAAAGGCGTTTACCATCTTTATAAAGATGAAACCTACCTGTACCAGTCCGGTAAAGGCCACACCATTCAGGAAGTGCGTGTAGTAAAAGGGTTGGATAACCCGGAGCTGGATGCTGCCATCGGTGAAGACCTTGCCGCGCAGCTGCGCGACGAGCTGGAGTTGGTGCAGGGTGCCTCGCACGAATTTGACCGTGATGCGTTCCTGAACGGCAAGTTAAGCCCGGTATTCTTCGGTACGGCGCTGGGTAACTTTGGCGTTGACCATATGCTCGACGGGCTGGTGGAGTGGGCGCCTTCTCCGATGCCGCGTAACACCGATCTGCGCACCGTAACCGCTACCGATGAGAAATTCACCGGTTTCGTGTTTAAGATCCAGGCCAATATGGACCCAAAACACCGTGACCGCGTGGCATTTATGCGCGTGGTATCCGGCAAGTACGAAAAAGGCATGAAGCTGCGCCAGGTACGCACCGGTAAAGACGTGGTGATTGCCGATGCCCTGACCTTTATGGCCGGTGACCGTTCACATGTTGAAGAGGCGTATCCCGGCGATATTATCGGCCTGCATAACCACGGCACTATCCAGATCGGCGATACCTTTACCCAGGGCGAAAATATGAAGTTCACCGGCATTCCGAACTTCGCGCCGGAACTGTTCCGCCGCATCCGTCTGCGCGATCCGCTGAAGCAGAAACAGCTGCTGAAAGGACTGGTACAGCTGTCGGAAGAGGGCGCGGTTCAGGTGTTCCGCCCGGTACACAACAATGATTTGATCGTTGGT
Source organism: Erwinia piriflorinigrans CFBP 5888 (assembly GCF_001050515.1). Taxonomy (GTDB): domain Bacteria; phylum Pseudomonadota; class Gammaproteobacteria; order Enterobacterales; family Enterobacteriaceae; genus Erwinia; species Erwinia piriflorinigrans. The sequence goes on along the minus strand of NZ_CAHS01000020.1, from coordinate 31,744 downwards.
GCAGTCGGTGTGTTGCAGTTTGATGTGGTGGTAGCCCGCCTGAAAAGTGAGTACAACGTCGAAGCGATTTACGAAGCGATCAACGTCTCTACCGCCCGCTGGGTAGAATGCGATGACGTGAAGAAGTTTGACGAATTCCAGCGTAAAAATGAGATCAACCTGGCCTTAGACGGCGGCAATAACCTGACCTACATTGCTCCGACAATGGTTAACCTGAACATTACGCAGGAACGTTACCCTGAAGTGGTGTTCCGCAAAACCCGCGAGCATTAATCTTCGCTTTTTGCTGACGGCGGCGGGCCTTTCCTGGCCCGCCCGCTTACAGACTCCTCCTAAAGAATCTGCTTTTTGCTGTTTTATCCATCAATCCCACTGTTATGCCCGGTGAAATCCTGATTACCAACTATATTAATTGGCACAGGACGCAAAACATGCGGCGCGGTTGCTGCAACGTTCACCGGCTAGCATCATGCCGACATCTACAGTCACGTCGTTTGTGGCTGAAAAGCTCACCGTTGTGAGTTGTCTAAGACAAAAGGAACGAATCGATAATGAAGACTAACATTGCAAAAACTCTGATGGCAGTAATGGTAGGTTCTGTACTGGTAAGCGGTTCTGCTGTGGCAGACGAGTCGATGACCCATAAAGCGCAGTCAAGCGCGGACAGTGCCGGTGCCAAGCTTGATAGCTCAATGAAAAAAGTTGGCGGCTACATGGACGATAGCGGCGTGACCGCCAAGGTGAAAGCGGCGCTGGTTGACGATGAAGCAATCAAAAGCACCGATATCTCCGTCGAGACTCACAGCGGCGTTGTTACCCTTAACGGTTTTGTGACCACCCAGGATCAGGCGGAAAAAGCGGTTGCGGTCGCCAAGAAAGTGGAAGGCGTGAAATCGGTTAGCGATAAACTGCATGTGAAAGACAGCACTAAGCAGAGCGTGAGCGGTTATGCTGGCGATACGGCCACTACCAGCGAAATTAAAGCTAAACTGTTAGGTGACAGCACCATTGCTTCACGTCACGTGAAAGTGGAAACCACCAACGGCGTGGTACAGCTGACCGGTTCGGTGAAAACTCAGGCACAGTCTGAACGCGCCGAAGGCATTGCTAAAGCTATTGAAGGCGTTAAAAGCGTTAAAAACGATCTGAGCGTTAAGCCGTAACAGGCTGGCGGCTCCGTAACGAGTCGCCATCAGAGTGTCCCGCAAAGAAAAACGTTCGGCACGCCTGAGGCGTGCCGAACGATAAAAAACAGTCTGAATTCACTACTGGTAAGGAGAGGCTTATGTTTCGTTGGGGTATTATTTTCCTGGTTATCGCGCTGATTGCTGCGGCGTTAGGTTTTGGTGGTCTGGCGGGTACCGCAGCATGGGCAGCTAAAGTGGTCTTTGTGGTTGGTATCGTGATCTTCCTGATCAGCCTGTTTACCGGCCGTAAGAAGCTCTAGTCACATCGCTCAAGCGCATTGCTAAGAATAGCAAGAAGCGCCCCACGGCGGTCAATGATTACGGGTATCCTCTTTACGCGCTGATACTAAGAGGATACCTGACTTGGGCATACATATTCCGATTACTCCTGGCAATATTGCGCCACTGGCTATACAGCCTTTTGCACCCGGCAAGCTTGCCCTGGTGTGTGAGGGGGGCGGACAGCGCGGTATCTTTACTGCTGGCGTGCTTGATGAGTTCCAGCGTGCTCACTTCAATCCCTTCCATCTAATGCTCGGCACTTCCGCCGGTGCGCAAAATCTTTCAGCCTTCGTTTGCGCACAGCCGGGTTATGCCCGTCGCGTGATCACCCGCTATACCACCAGTAAACTGTTCTTTGATCCTTTGCGTTTTGTGCGCGGCGGGCACCTGCTCGATCTTGACTGGCTGATTGATATCACGCGCCAGGAGCTGCCCCTGGCTATCGACGCCGCAGAGAAGCTCTTTGCCTCCGGGCGCGAATTTTATATGTGCGCCTGTCGCAGTGACGATTACAGCCCGGACTATTTTGCACCAACCGCTGAAAACTGGCATGACCTTATCCGGGCTTCCAGCGCCATTCCCGGCCTGTATCGGTTAGGGGTCGATCTTTCAGGCGTGGCTTATCTGGACGGCGGTATCAGTGATGCCATCCCGGTGCGAGAGGCGGCGCGGCGCGGGGCTGAAACCATCGTCGTGATCCGTACCGTGCCGTCGCAGATGACCTACACGCCACAATGGCTGAAAAGAATGGAACGCTGGCTGAGCGATGGTGCATTGCAGCCGCTGATCAACATTATGCAGCTGCATGAAGAGAGCTATCATCAGACCCAGGATTTCATCAATAACCCGCCGGGTAATCTGCGTATCATTGAAATTTATCCGCCGCATCCGCTGTCCAGCATGGCGCTAGGGAGTCGTGTCTCTTCCTTGAATAAGGATTATCACCTTGGCAGGCGCTGCGGGCGTTACTTCCTTGCCACGCTTGGCCAGTGGTTGAGTGACGATGACAGCCCGTTACATCGGCATATTGTCATGCCGTCTGCTCCCGTGGCCAATGACACTCACTTTGAGAAGGGGTCGCTGGCATGATGCCGCACTTTGTCGATACGCACTGCCACTTTGATTTTCCGCCATTTGTGGGTGACGAAGAGGCAAGTCTGGCGCGGGCGGCTCAAGCCGGGGTTGAGAAGGTGATTGCCGTTGGCGTCTCTGCACCGCGCTTTGCCGGGGTGATGGCGCAGGCAACACGACATGCGGCGGTGTATGCCGCGCTCGGACTGCATCCGATGGCGGTGGCAGAGCATAATGAACAGAGCCTGGCCGCGCTGGAGCAGCAGCTGCGGCAACGACATCCCAAACTGGTGGCCATTGGCGAAATCGGCCTCGACCTGTATATCGAGAACCCGCAGTTTGAACGTCAGCAGGCGTTGCTGGATGCGCAGCTGCGCCTGGCACGGGATTACGCTCTGCCGGTGATCCTGCATTCGCGCCGTACTCATGACAAGCTGGTGCAGCAGCTGCGTCGTAGCGATCTGCCCAGACGTGGCGTGGTGCACGGCTTCGCCGGGAGTGAACAGCAGGCGCTGGCGTTTATTCGCGCCGGTTATGCGATTGGCGTAGGAGGCACTATCAGCTATCAACGCGCCAGCAAAACCCGTCAAACCATTGCCCGCCTGCCGCTCACCTCGCTGCTGCTGGAAACTGACTCCCCCGATATGCCGTTACAGGGGTTTCAGGGCCAGCCTAACCGCCCCGAGCGGGTCAAAGATGTCTGGCATGCCCTGTGCGCCCTGCGCGACGAATCCCCGCAACACATCGCCGAAACGCTACGTGAGAATACGTACAACCTGTTTGGTATATGAATGACGCCGATCGGCAACCCGTTGATTTGCTGATTTTATGTGATAATTATAACATTGTCATATCGTCAGCGGCCTGGCGCGCTTCGCCCTCATTCAGCCATCACAATGTGATCCTTGCCTTGTTTTAGATGATAATGTTGCAAACACCATATTATTTTCGTGAACTTCTCCATAAAATAACACACCACAGGATGTTATCATTTTCACATCGCAGGCGCTGCTACTCCTGGTTAACGCCTGCCCGACGACTTTTATCTGGAGATAAGCATGTCCAAAGTCAAAGCTCAGGCGCTGCGCGCCCTGCAATTGATGGATCTTACCACCCTGAATGATGACGATACCGATGCGAAAGTGATCGCCCTTTGTCATCAGGCAAAATCCCCGGCCGGTAACACTGCCGCCATCTGTATCTATCCGCGTTTTATCCCGCTGGCGCGTAAGACGCTGCGCGAACAGGGAACGCCGGAAATCCGTATTGCTACCGTGACCAATTTCCCACATGGTAATGATGATATCGACATTGCGCTGGCGGAAACCCGTGCGGCAATTGCTTACGGGGCGGATGAAGTGGACGTGGTATTCCCGTACCGTGCGCTGATCGCCGGTAACGAAACTATTGGCTTTGAGCTGGTAAAAGCCTGTAAGCAGGCCTGTCTGGATGCAAACGTGCTGCTAAAAGTGATTATTGAAAGTGGTGAGCTGAAAGAGGAGGCGCTGATCCGTAAAGCGTCTGAAATAGCCATCGATGCCGGGGCTGATTTCATCAAAACCTCCACCGGAAAAGTATCCGTTAACGCCACGCCAGCGGTTGCTGAGATCATGATGCGCACCATCGTCGCGAAAGGCGTACAGAAACAGGTCGGCTTCAAGCCTGCCGGTGGTGTGCGTACCGCAGACGATGCGGCGCTCTACCTGAAACTAGCCGATGACATTCTTGGCCCGGACTGGGCGGATGCGCGTCATTTCCGTTTTGGTGCTTCCAGCCTGCTCGCCAGCCTGTTGACCGCTGCGGGCTTTAGCGGAGTGACCAGCAACAGCAGCTATTAACCCTTGCGCATCCACAACCTGTCTGATGATCAACCCTGGGCTGTGTTTTTACGCCCCTGAGCGGCGACAGCCATCACGCCGCCGTGGAGCAGCATCATTGATGGCATTGACCTGGGAGTTATTGTGTTCCTGCCACAAGAAATTATTCGCAAAAAACGGGATGGACATGCGCTAAGTGAAGAAGAGATCCGCTTCTTTATCAACGGAGTGCGTGACAACCAGGTGTCCGATGGGCAGATTGCTGCGCTATCGATGGCCATCTGGTTTCGTGATATGACGCTACCAGAGCGCGTGGCGCTGACGATGGCGATGCGTGATTCCGGTTCGGTGCTCGATTGGAAGGAGGTGGATCTCAATGGCCCGGTGGTGGACAAACACTCTACCGGCGGCGTTGGCGATGTCACATCGCTGATGCTCGGCCCGATGGTAGCCGCCTGTGGCGGCTATGTGCCGATGATCTCCGGCCGTGGGCTGGGCCATACCGGCGGCACGCTGGATAAACTGGAAGCCATTCCCGGTTTTGATATTTTCCCGCCGGACGACCGGTTCCGCGAGATGATTAAACAGGTTGGGGTGGCGATTATCGGACAAACCCGCTCGCTGGCCCCGGCAGATAAGCGTTTTTATGCCATTCGTGATATTACCGCCACGGTAGACTCAATTCCGCTGATCGCCGCCTCCATCCTCGGTAAAAAGCTGGCCGAAGGGCTGGATGCGCTGGTGATGGATGTGAAGGTGGGTTCCGGGGCGTTGATGCCCACCCTTGAACAATCTGAAGCGCTGGCGCAGGCGATTTTTGGCGTCGCAAACGGTGCCGGCTGTAAAACCACCGTGCTGTTGACCGATATGAATCAGCCATTGGCTTCCAGCGCCGGTAATGCGCTGGAAGTGCGCGAAGCGGTGCAGTTCCTGACTGGCGCGCACCGTAATCCGCGCCTGCTGGAAGTGACGATGGCGTTATGCAGCGAGATGCTGCTCTCCGGCGGGCTGGCGCAGTCCGTGGATGAAGCGCAGACGAAGCTGCGCGCCGTGCTGGATAACGGTGCTGCTGCCGAGGTGTTTGCGCGCATGGTCGCCGCGCAGAAAGGCCCGACGGACTTTATTGAACGCATCGACAGCTATCTGCCCGCCCCTATGCTGAGCAAAGCGGTTTATGCCAAAACCAGCGGCATTGTCAGCACGATGGATACCCGCGCGCTGGGGATGGCGATAGTGGCGATGGGTGGTGGTCGTCGCCGCGCCAGCGACAGCATTGACTACAGCGTGGGCTTTAGCCATCTGGTACAGCCGGGCGATAAGGTTGACGGCGGGCGTCCGCTGGCGATAATCCACGCCGCCAGCGAATCCAGCTGGTTGCAGGCCGCGCAGGCAGTGCAGCACGCCGTGGTGGTTGGACAGGAACCGCCAGCCTCAACGCCAGTTATTTATCGCAGAATTTCGCAATAAGCGGTATTCTACTCCGATCGCAAATTTTTAACGCTCATCGCGCGGATAGCGCAGGAGATCAGGATGAAACGTGCATTTATCATGGTGCTGGATTCTTTCGGAATCGGCTCCAGCAAAGACGCCGAAAAATTCGGCGATAAAGGCTCGGATACCCTCGGGCATATCGCCGAGGCCTGCTTCAGGGGCGAAGCAGACAAAGGACGTAAAGGCCCGCTCCATCTGCCCAATCTGACCGCATTAGGTTTAGGTAAAGCAGCAGAGGCCTCAAGCGGGAAATTTCCACCGGGCCTGGATGAAAAGGCTGAGATTATCGGCGCTTACGCTTATGCCAGCGAACTCTCCTCCGGCAAGGACACGCCGTCAGGTCATTGGGAAATCGCTGGCGTTCCGGTGCTGTTTGACTGGGGTTACTTTAGCGATACCGAGAACAGTTTCCCGCAGGAGCTGCTCGATTTGCTGGTGGAAAAAGCCGGTCTGCCCGGCTATCTCGGTAACTGCCATTCGTCCGGTACGGTGATCCTTGACCAGCTTGGTGAAGAGCATATGAAGAGCGGAAAACCGATCTTTTATACCTCCGCCGACTCGGTATTCCAGATTGCCTGTCACGAAGAGACTTTCGGCCTTGAACGCCTCTATGCACTCTGTGAAATCGCCCGCGAGGCGCTGACCGAAGGCGGTTACAATATTGGTCGCGTCATTGCACGTCCATTTGTTGGCGATAAACCGGGCCACTTCGAGCGCACCGGCAACCGCCACGATCTGGCGGTAGAACCCCCGGCACCGACCGTGTTGAAAAAACTGGTTGATGAGCAGGGCGGCGAGGTGATCTCCGTGGGTAAAATTGCCGATATCTATGCCCATGTTGGCATCACCAAAAAGGTGAAGGCCACCGGCCTGGATGCACTGTTTGACGCCACGGTGGCAGAAATGCAAAGCGCACCGGACAACAGCATTGTGTTCACCAATTTCGTCGATTTCGATTCGACGTGGGGGCACCGCCGCGATATCCCAGGCTATGCCGCAGGACTGGAGCTTTTCGATCGCCGCCTGCCGGAGCTGATGGCGCAGGTGAAAGAGGGGGACATTCTGATCCTCACGGCGGATCATGGTTGCGACCCCAGCTGGCACGGAACCGAGCACACCCGTGAGCATATTCCGGTGCTTTGTTTCGGGCCGGGCGTAAAGCCGGGTGATTATGGCTATCGTGAGACGTTTGCCGATATTGGCCAGACGGTCGCCCACTATTTTGGCCTGTCGCCGATGGCTTACGGCAAACCGCTCTTCTAAAGGTTAAAGTGCGCTTTAACACTATTCGTAATCGGCCAGGCAGCCCCTGGCCTGACAATATAAGGATTAAACATGGCTACGCCTCATATTAACGCTGAGATGGGTGATTTCGCTGACGTGGTGCTGATGCCCGGCGATCCGCTGCGCGCTAAACATATTGCTGAAACCTTCCTCCAGGATGCGGTGGAAGTGAACAACGTGCGCGGCATGTTGGGCTATACCGGCACCTATAAAGGCCGCAAAATCTCGGTAATGGGACACGGCATGGGGATCCCTTCCTGCTCAATCTATGCTAAAGAGTTGATCACTGAATTCGGCGTGAAGAAGATCATTCGCGTTGGCTCGTGTGGCGCGGTGCGCACTGACGTAAAGCTGCGCGATGTAGTGATTGGTATGGGTGCCTGCACCGATTCTAAAGTGAACCGTATGCGTTTCAAAGACCATGATTTCGCCGCGATTGCGGATTTCGAGATGGTACGCAACGCGGTAGACGCGGCGCAGGCGCTGGGCGTAAAAGCCCGCGTCGGCAACATCTTCTCTGCCGATCTGTTCTATACGCCGGACCCGCAGATGTTCGACGTGATGGAGAAATACGGCATTCTTGGCGTGGAAATGGAAGCGGCCGGTATTTACGGCGTTGCGGCAGAGTTTGGGGCCAAAGCGCTGGCGATCTGCACCGTGTCCGACCATATCCGTACCCACGAGCAGACCACTGCCGCCGAACGTCAGACCACCTTTAGCGAGATGATTGAGATCGCGCTGGAGTCGGTACTGCTGGGCGATAAAGCGTAATTCCTCCTTCTCGAGGCTGGTTTCTGCCAGCCTTCTTTACTCAGTATCTATTCATTTTTATCTTTAATTATAACTATTTTTCTTTTATCACAAGCAATTAAGTGATAATTATCTATTCACGAATCTATTCATAAATCTATTCACCATGAGCGAACTGACGACACTGCTGTTACAGGGGCCGCTGGATGCCGCCAGCCTCCAGGCGCGGCTCAGCATCAGCCAGGCCACGCTGTCCCGTCTGATTAAGACCCAGCCGCAGGTGCTGAAATATGGCCGCGCCCGCGCCACGCGCTATGCCCTGCTGCGACCGCTGCGCGAGGTCAGTCAGTTTCCATTATGGCAAATAGATATAACCGGTCAGGCTCATACAGCCGGGCAACTTTATAGCATCTGGCCAGCGGGAAGCTGCGTGGTGCAGGACGCGAGCGCCAGCTGGCACTCCTATCCCGTATTACCCTGGTATCTGAGCGATATGCGCCCACAGGGCTTTCTCGGACGGGCATGGGGGCGCGAATGCGCACGGCTTCTGGGGTTGCCGGAAGATATCCGCCAGTGGAACGACGATCATTGTCTGCTGGCACTGAGCAGCCGGGGGGCCGATGTCACCGGCAGTTGGCTGATTGGTCAGCACAGCTATCAGCAGTGGCTGCAACAGCCGCGTCCGGCAGCGGTGTTGCTGTCTGACAAGGCGACCTGCTATCCCCAGTTGGCCAGCCAGGTTCTGGCAGGCGAGCAACCCGGCTCTTCTGCGGGGGGCGAACAGCCCAAATTTGCCAGCCTGGCCGAGCTGTCCGACGGCAGTCTGGCCCATGTGTTAGTCAAATTTACCCCGGCGCGTGCCAACGAAAACAGCCAGCGCTGGTGCGACCTGTTGCGCGCTGAGGCGCTGGCGTTACGGCTGATGCAGCAACATGGCCTCGCCGCAGCACGAGCGGAGGTGATAGCGGCCAGCGATCAGCTGTTCCTGGAAGTGGTGCGCTTTGACCGCGTGGGGGAAAACGGACGGCGCAGTATGGTCTCGCTTGAGGCGGTGCAGGCAGAGTTTATCGGTCATCAGCACCACTGGCCTGCGGCGTTACGGCAGCTGGTAGCGCAGAAACGCCTGAGCGAGCGTGATGCACAGCGCGGCATCTTGCAGTGGGCGTTGGGTCGTCTGATCGCCAACGGCGATATGCACGCCGGTAATCTGTCATTTTTCCTGACTGACGACGGCTTACAGTTGACGCCAGCATACGACATGCTGCCGATGAGCTTCGCGCCGAACAGCGCCGGTTATATGCGCGACAGCGCCGTAGAGCTGCGGCTTGATGACGGCGTAAGCCAGCACCAGTGGCAAACTGCGCTGAAAATAGCCGGGCAATACTGGCAATCAATCAGCGCAGAGAGCGCCTTCAGTGCGGGCTTCCGGCAGCTGGCGACGGAGATGCAGCAGCAGCTGCCCGCGCTGGCCGGGCAGATTGCGCGTATGGCCTGAGGCATCCCCTGTAGCGGCTAGACGCCTTTTTTTTCCGCTTCGTCCGCTTCGGAGGATGCCGTATCACCGTCTTCTTCATCATCTTCTTTCACCGGGTTATTGGCGGTGAGCAGGAACGGTGACTGCTGCCAGCGCGTGCGGCGGTCGCGCAGCAGCGTGCGGGTGAGAATAATGCCGATAGCCAGCGCCAGCAGCATCATCAGGCGCAGAATATTGGTGGTGTTATCCACCTGTTTGGCCTCGGTGACCAGCACATGGGTGTCGAGCGTAACGCGCAGAAAACCGCCGGGGCCGTCTTTGCTCTCCAGCGGCTGGACAATCTGATGGTTGAAATAGCTGCCGGCGCGTTGTCCGTCGAGTGCCAGGCGATCGCGCACATTGATATTTTCACCGCTGTGCGCCACCAGATTCCCCGTGCCATCATACAGTGAAATATCAAGAACACGGCTTTCATGGGTCAACTGGGTCAGCGTGTCGACGATTTTTTGCTGGTTGTCATCCGGGTTATCCATCAGCGGCGTCAGACTCCAGGCCACCTGGCGGGTCAGCGTGTGCGCCAGCTCCTCTACCTGTTCGGAACGCGCCGCCTGGTGACTCAAACTGAACCATGATGCGCCCTGCATAAGTACAACCAGTAACGCAAGGCAGATCAGTACGATGACCGTGCGGTGCAGGCGAAACTTGATTTTGGCTTTTGCCATGTCGACCCTTAAAAATTGCCAGATGAATACCTGCCGCCTGAAGTCGGGCAGGGATAGCTTTATGTTGCCAGAAGGCGGGCTTACAGGGTAGCCTCTTGCCAGGTTTTAATGCTCTCCCTGTTTTGCGCATAACGGGGGGTAAAAGTCCTTACAGGAGCTGTAATGCCAAATAGTCTGACCTGGTGCGACCTGCCTGCTGAAGTCTCTCTCTGGCCGGGATTACCTCTTTCTTTAAGCGGCGATGAGGTGATGCCGCTTGACTACCGTGCGGGCCGCAGCGGCTGGCTGCTGTACGGGCGTCAACTCGACAAAGCCTGCCTTACCGCCTACCAGCATCAGCTGGGCGCGGCGATGGTGATTGTCAGCGCCTGGGTGGTGGAAGACTATCAGGTGGTGCGCCTTGCCGGTTCACTCACGCCGCTGGCGACCCGCCTGGCGCATGATGCCGGCCTGGACGTTGCCCCGCTGGGCCGCATCCCGCACCTGAAAACGCCAGGGTTGCTGGTGATGGATATGGACTCGACGGCGATTGAGATCGAATGTATCGACGAGATAGCCAAGCTGGCGGGCAGCGGTGAGCAGGTTGCCGAGGTGACAGAGCGCGCGATGCGCGGTGAGCTGGACTTTGCCGCCAGCCTGCGCCAGCGCGTGGCAACGCTGAAAGGTGCCGATGCGAATATCCTGAAAACGGTGCGCGATGAGCTGCCGCTGATGCCGGGTCTGACTTCACTGGTGCAAAAGCTTCAGGCGCTGGGCTGGCATGTGGCGATAGCCTCCGGTGGTTTCACCTGGTTTGCCGAATATCTGCGTGATACGCTGCAACTGTCGGCGGCGGTGGCCAACGAGCTGGAAATCCGCGACGGTAAACTGACCGGCGAAGTGCTGGGCGATATTGTCGATGCACAATACAAAGCGGATACCCTGCGGAAGCTGGCGACGCGTTTTGCTATTTCACCGCAGCAGACGGTTGCCGTTGGCGATGGAGCCAACGATCTGCCGATGATCAAAGCCTCGGCGCTCGGCATTGCTTACCATGCCAAGCCGAAGGTCAATCAACAGAGCGAATTTATTATCCGCCATGCGGATCTGATGGGCGTGTTCTGCATTCTCAGCGGTAGCCTGATCCACGAAGAGCGTTAAGGGGAAGATTTGGCCAAAGCGGTAAAGCGCGCTTTTGTTTGTAATGAATGCGGCGCAGATTATCCTCGCTGGCAGGGGCAATGCAGTGCCTGCCATGCCTGGAACACCATCACCGAAGTGCGCCTGGCGGCTTCGCCCACCGTGGCACGCAATGAACGCCTGACGGGTTATGCCGGCAGCGCCGGGCCCAGCCGGGTGCAGAAGCTGTCGGAAATCAGCCTTGATGAATTGCCGCGCTTCTCGACCGGTTTTAAAGAGTTCGACCGCGTGCTCGGCGGCGGCGTGGTGCCGGGCAGTGCCATTCTGATCGGCGGTAATCCCGGGGCCGGGAAAAGTACCCTGTTGCTGCAAACCCTGTGCAAGCTGGCCGAGGGGATGAAAACCCTGTACGTCACCGGGGAAGAGTCGCTGCAACAGGTGGCGATGCGCGCCCATCGGCTGGGATTACCCACCGGCAATCTGAATATGTTGTCGGAAACCAGCATTGAGCAGATCTGCCTGATCGCCGAGCAGGAGCAGCCTAAGCTGATGGTGATCGACTCGATCCAGGTGATGCATATGGCGGATATCCAGTCATCGCCAGGCAGCGTTGCCCAGGTGCGTGAAACCGCCGCCTATCTCACGCGTTTTGCCAAAACCAAAGGCGTGGCTATTGTTATGGTCGGCCACGTCACCAAAGATGGTTCGCTGGCAGGGCCTAAAGTGCTTGAGCACTGTATCGACTGCTCCGTCCTACTGGATGGCGACGCTGACTCGCGCTTTCGTACTCTGCGCAGCCATAAAAACCGCTTTGGTGCGGTCAATGAGCTGGGGGTGTTTGCCATGACCGAGCAGGGGCTACGCGAAGTCAGCAACCCGTCAGCTATCTTCTTAAGCCGGGGGGATGAAATCACTTCCGGCAGCTCGGTGATGGTGCTGTGGGAAGGAACGCGCCCGCTGCTGGTCGAGATCCAGGCGCTGGTGGATCACTCCATGATGGGGAATCCCAGGCGCGTCGCCGTAGGCCTGGAGCAGAACCGTCTGGCGATCCTGCTGGCGGTGCTGCATCGCCACGGCGGCCTGCAAATGGCCGACCAGGACGTGTTTGTTAATGTGGTCGGCGGCGTAAAGGTGACGGAAACCAGCGCCGACCTGGCGCTGATGCTGTCGATGGTCTCCAGCCTGCGCGATCGCCCTCTGCCGCAGGACTTAGTCGTTTTTGGGGAAGTGGGGCTGGCGGGAGAAATACGCCCGGTGCCCAGCGGGCAAGAGCGTATTTCTGAAGCGGCCAAACATGGATTCCGCCGTGCGATTGTGCCTGCCGCCAACGTGCCGAAGAAGCCGCCGGAAAATATGAAAGTGTACGGTGTGAAGAAGCTGGCCGATGCTCTGGCCATCCTTGACGACCTATAAATGACATGACGCGGGCCGGTACGGTTCGCTGATACTGCAGGAGGCATACGTGTCGTCTTTTGACTATCTGAAAAGCGCTATCCGGCAACAGGGCTGTACTCTGCAAAAGGTGGCCGATGCCAGCGGCATGACTAAGGGGTATCTTAGCCAGTTGCTGAATGCCAAGATTAAAAGCCCCAGTGCGCAGAAGCTGGAGGCGCTACACCGCTTCCTCGGGCTGGAGTTTCCGCGTCGGGAAAAGAGCATTGGCGTGGTAGTAGGCAAGTTCTACCCGCTGCATACCGGCCATATTTATCTGATCCAGCGCGCCTGTAGCCAGGTTGACGAGCTGCATATTATAATGGGTTACGACGAGCCGCGTGACCGTAAGCTGTTTGAAGATAGCGCCATGTCGCAGCAGCCAACGGTGAGCGACCGTCTGCGCTGGCTGCTGCAAACGTTCAAATACCAGAAGAACATCCGCATTCACGCCTTTAATGAAGAAGGGATGGAACCGTATCCGCACGGCTGGGACGTCTGGAGCCGTGGTATTCAGGAATTTATGGCGGATCGGGGCATTATTCCGGATCTGATCTATACCAGTGAAGAGGCCGATGCGCCGCAGTTCCGCGCTCACCTCGGCGTGGAAGCCGTGCTGATCGATCCGAAGCGTTCATTTATGAATATCAGCGGCGGTCAGATCCGTCAGGACCCGTTCCGCTACTGGGAATATATTCCCACCGAGGTAAAGCCGTTCTTTGTGCGCACCGTGGCGATCCTCGGCGGTGAGTCGAGCGGCAAGTCGACGCTGGTCAATAAGCTGGCTAATATCTTCAATACCACCAGCGCCTGGGAATTTGGCCGTGATTACGTGTTCTCACATCTGGGCGGCGATGAAATGGCGTTGCAGTACTCCGATTACGACAAAATCGCTCTCGGCCAGGCGCAATACATCGACTTTGCGGTGAAATATGCTAACAAAGTGGCATTCGTCGACACCGACTTTGTCACCACCCAGGCGTTCTGCAAAAAGTATGAAGGGCGTGAACATCCGTTTGTGCAGGCTCTGATCGCTGAGTATCGTTTCGACCTGGTGATCCTGGTAGAAAACAACGTGCCCTGGGTGGCAGACGGATTACGCAGCCTGGGCAGCTCGGTGGATCGCCGAGAGTTCCAGGCGCTGCTGGTTTCCATGCTGGAAGAGAACGGCATCAGCTATATCCATGTGGATCAGGATAACTACGATGAACGTTTTCTACGCTGCGTGGAGCTGGTAAAAGAGATGCTCGGCGCATAATTGTACCTCCGCGCCGTCTGTGAACATAACGCTTGGTAAGCCGGGCGTTATGTGGCACGGCTGTCACTGTCACCTTTCTGTTCCCCCGCTGCGAAGAGTTTAGAGGCGATAAACGGTCATCCGAGGCTATTTTTACGTTTGTGATCGCGTTCTCAGTGAGTCCCACCCCAGAGTCTTCATCCATTTTTTCTCTTTTTTTACATATCGATACTTCGTCCTACTACATTGAAAATGAGGGGCTTAGCTATCATCTGGTTGCTCAAAAAATAAACATTATCCCCGCATCGCATTAAATGCAAAAACGCATACACTTAAAGTACGCTAACAGGCGTATTCATTGTGGAGGGCATATCATGCGCCCTGGCAACCCTGGCCGCCCGGGAAAGATTGGGCTGGCAATCCTGCTTGCATTATCCCTGGCTGCCTGTAGTGGTGGTGGCGGCGGTAGTTCGGGCCATACGGCAAAACCAACCGCTGCTGCCAGTTCCGGCAGTGGCACTAATGGGAGTTACTCTGGCGGTGGTGGTACATCGAGCGGTGGCGGTACATCGGGCGGTGGTGGTACATCGGGCGGTGGCGGTATATCTGGCAGTGGCGGTATATCGGGCAGTGGCGGTATATCTGGCAGTGGCGGTATATCGGGCAGTGGTGGTATCTCGGGCAGTGGCGGAGGTTCTGGCTCCGGCGTGTTGAACACCGGCACTATTCTTAACAGCGTGGGGGCGGCGACCGGCAATATTGGCTCTCAGATTGGTAGCATTGCCACTCAGACGCCAGTTGGCAGTCTACCGATTGTTGGCTCGGGCGTTGCCACAATACTTGATAGCTCAGGTCATGCCGTTTCCTCCATCGGTAGTGGCATACAAAACGGTGTCGGCCAGTTAGGTAGCAATCCTAATGCTATCGGCGTGACCGCCGCCGGGGTTGCCACTGGGGGGGCTAATCTTGGAACCGGTATTAGCGGGCTGGGAAGTTCACTGTCCGCTGCAACGGCTAACACGCCGCTTGCTGGCGTGACGGCCACCGGTGGCGGCCTGGTCAGCTCGGCCGGGGGACTGGTGACCTCAACGGGAAACGGTCTGGCACAGAGTCTGCAAACGGGGCCCGCATCCGGTATTACCTCTGCCGCAACTGGCCTGGTGACTCCGCTGGTTGGACAGGTACAGGGCGTGACTCAGGGCGTGGGTGGTGCGACGGGATTAGGCGCGCCAGCCAGCGGTTTGCTTAGCGGTGCAGGTAACACGGTGAGCGGCATCGGAACGCAAATCAGCACCGTCGCACCTGCTTTAAGCGGTGTGGGTCAGGCTGTACAGAACAGCGGGGCAGCGGTTTCACAGGTAGGTGGTCTGGTCACCCCGTCGGGTAATGGCTCATCAGGTGGATTGCTCAGTGGCAGCCTGTCACTCAGTGGTACAGGAACGGCAGCGGCGAGCGCACCACTCGGTAATGTCATGACCACGGTTGGAGGATCGACAGCGGTGGGTGGGTCACTGGGTAATATCGTCACCACGCCTACAGGCGCGTCTTCACCCGCTGGTTTACCGGTTATTGGTAATACGGTGAACGGCTTAACATCTGGACTGACTTCGGGATTAATCCCGCCGCAAAAATAACAACGGAATGTCTTTATATGCCCCCTGCCAGCAGGGGGCTTTTTTGCCCGGAATGGGTTAAGTGGAGACAACTATTTTGAAAATAAAATCAAACGTTGTTGTTGTTATCATTGTTGTCAGTGGTCAAAGTACGGGCGAAACGCTGCCAACGCTCATCGATGCCAATAATCCCACCCGGCAGTCCAGATATGTCCCCGCCCCCGAAGCTGCGCAGCCGCTAGCACCGGCCGGATCGCTACCTAAATTAGCGGCTTCTACGCCTGCAATGACCTTGCAAACCCAGGTCACCGTTGATCGTATCCACTTTATTGGCGGAACCCGCTATCCGCTGGCAACGTTAACACAGCCATTCAATCAGCTGATGGGGAAAAAGGTTTCCGTTCAGGCGCTACTGGCAGCGACGGACAGCCTTACGCAACGCTATCATCGCGATGGTTATCCTCTCTCCTATGCCTATATCCCGGCGGATAATTTCCACCAGGGAGTGCTGACTATCGGCCTGGTGGAAGGATATGTTGCTCACAGCCGGATACACAGCGATAACCTACAGGTGGGGCGGTGGCTGGGCGCTTTGTCACAACGGATTATGGCAGAGAAACCCCTGACTCAGGATACCTTCGATCGTTACAGTATGCTGATGGCGAGAACGCCGGATACTGAAGTCAAAGCAACGGCTAACAGTCCTGACAATATTTATGGCGCGACCGATCTGGATGTTAACGCGCAGCGTACCCATAACTGGAATGTGATTAACACCCTGGATGTGCGCAAAAAGCAAAGTCTGGATTTAGTGAGCGCCACGCTAAGCGGATTAACGCCCTATGGTGAGCAATTGGGCATTGCCACCATCATTCCATTGAATAAGCAGACTCGTGAATCGTATCTGGGGCTTAACTACCAACAATATCTGGGTGATGATGGCCTACAGCTACAGGTAAAAGGCAGTTATCTCAACCAAAACCCCAGGGATTTCACCACGCTATTAACCGAACCCAATGGCGTTAATATCAATGCGCGCGAGAAAGAGGTGCTGTACAACGCCGGAATAGGGCTGAACTATCCGCTGCTACTTACGGCAAAGCAGCAGTGGAGCCTGGGCGGAGAGCTGGACTATGTGCATAAGCGCTATGACTATACGCTACAGGCCGAGCAGGGTGGGCAGACGGCTGTTTTGCCCGCTATCAATCAGCAAATCCGTTACCCGGCGGTCGAGCTGAATCTATCCGGCAGCCATCAGTATCAGCAGGCCAGCTGGAGTACGCGTTTCAGCGTGCGTCAGGGGGTAAACGGTCTGGGTGCCAGCAATACCACCAGTCCTGCGGATCTCTCTTTTACCCGCTGGCGTTTCAATGGTGATGCCGCCTGGGTATTTAATCAAAAATGGCGTCTGAGTAGCGCCATAGAAGGAGACTGGTCCAACAGTTCATTGCCAGAGCCGGAACGCCTCACCTTTGGCGCGTTCCATTTTGGCCGTGGTTATCCCGATTCAGATGCCACGGGGGATTACGGCATGGGCGGCCACGTTGAGATGCGTTATCTGCACGATCGCAGCACGGGAGATTGGGTGAAAACCATTCAGCCTTATGTGATGGTCGACGCGGCCCGCACCGCCTTTCATCAGTCGGGGCTGGCCAGCCAGAAACTGGCATCGTATGGGGCGGGGGTGACGTTCGGCGATAACCGACACTACGCCCTGTCGCTGGAAGCCGCGCGTCCGATAGGGGATGTGCCGATTGACAGCAGCAAGCGCGACTGGCGTTTCAGCGCGACCTTTACTTATAACTTTAACAATGGCAGCTGATACCGTGTCTCGAAAGAGAATGCAGCGCAAAGAGTTAGGCTGCACCGGATAAGGGAACAGGCCGATCCTGGCTGGCAGGATCGACCGGCGCACTTAGTACACTAATACCACTTTGCCGCGCATATGGCCTTCAAGCACCAGGCGGTGCGCTTCAGACAGCGTTTCGACGCTCAAACCGTGCAGGGTCTTACTCAGCGATGTGGTTATTTTTCCTTGATCCAACAGCTGTGCAGTGGCATCAAGGATCTCTCCCTGACGAGCGATGTCCGGGGTGGTAAACATGCTGCGGGTATACATAAATTCAAAATGCAGCGCGGCGCTTTTCAGCTTAAGCTGCTCCATATCCAGCGGCCCGGCGTTTTCCACGATAGTGCAAATCTGGCCCTGTGGCGCAATCAGCTGGCTCATAGCCTGCCAGTGACCATCGGTATCGTTCAGGCAGAAAATGTAGTCAACCTGCTTCAGGCCATGCTTCTCCAACTCGGCCGGCATATCATGATAGTTGATCACCAGATCAGCACCGCGATCGAGACACCACTGTACCGAATCCGGGCGTGAGGCGGTGGCGATCACTTTCACCTTGCTATGCAGTTTCGCAAAGGGAATAGCCAGCGATCCTACGCCGCCAGCCCCGCCGACGATCAGTAAGGTTTTACCTTCACCTTCACTGTCGATATGCAGACGATCGAACAAGCCTTCCCATGCGGTCAGCGCGGTCAGTGGGATGGCGGCCGCCTGCGCCCAGTTGAGCGTTTTTGGCTTGTGGCCAGTAATACGTGCATCAATCAGCTGATGCGTGGCGTTACTACCGGGGCGGGTAATATCACCGGCATAGAAAACCTCATCACCCACGTTAAAACCGCTAACCTTGCTGCCTGTCGCCAGGACAACACCGCTGGCATCCCAGCCGAGCACCTGCGGCTGTTGCAGACCGTTTTTCTGCGCGCCTTTATGCACTTTAGTATCGACTGGATTGACTGAAGCGGCTTTCACTTCCACCAGCAGGTCGTATTCGTTGGGGGTCAACTGCGGCCGCTGGATTTCGATAAACTGTTGTGGATTTTCCGGGTTAATCGCAATGGCTTTATGCGTCATGATGTCTCTCCTTAATGAGGTGATATTCAGTGTAGGCAACAATTGGGTTGATGATAAGATGGACAATAACGCACTCAGTGTTCGTACAGGATGAACAATCGTGTTTAAACAGTTACAGGATATGGCCCTGTTTGCCTTGGTTGCCGAATGCGGCAGCTTCACGGCGGCCGCCGTGCGTGCGGGGCTACCAAAATCCAGCGTCAGCCAACGCATCAGCCAGCTGGAGCAGGCATTGGGACTCAGGCTGATCAACCGCACCACGCGCCAGCTCAACCTGACTTTTGCCGGTGAGCGTTATCTGGTGCACTGTCAGGAGATGTTGCAGGCCAGCGAAAGGGCCGGACTGGCGATTGAACGACTGCGTGATAATCCCAGCGGGCGCTTGCGCATCACTTCTCCAGCCGGTATTGGCGCGACCCTGCTTGCTCGGGTTAACACCGCCTTTCAGCAGAAATACCCTGACGTGACGCTGGAAGTCTCAATTTCAGATGAGATGTGCGATCTGGTGCAGGATGGGTTTGACGTGGCGCTGCGTACCGGACGGCCGCAGGATTCATCGCTGATTGGTCGGCGTATTGGCTACTGCCGGCGTTTGCTGGTGGCATCGCCGGGTTATCTTGCGGGTTACCCGACGCTCTCTCATCCCCGCCAGCTGTCGGAGCATCGCTGTATCGCCCATCGTGCCTGGAATGAATGGCTGTTAAAGCGCAACGATGAATATTACCGCTGGCTGCTGCCACCTACCCATATGACGGATAATCTGGTCTATGCGCGCGAGTGTGCGCTTTCTTCGGGTGGCATCACTCTGTTGCCGCGTTTTTTAAGCGGTGAAAAGCTGGTGCAGGTGCTGCCGGAGTGGGAAGTGGAGGGCAATGAGCTGTGGCTGGTTTATCCAAGCCGCAAGCTGAACTCACCGGCGCTGTCGCGCTTTATTGATTTCGCCATGCAGTCAGAAATATTGCGCGAATTTTATCGCTAAGGGCCGATCTCGTTGGATCGACCCTTCAGTCACCGTAGCGACCTCCGGGAGGCCGCGGCAGGGATTACTTGATCATACGCTTGTACTTGATGCGCTTCGGCTCCAGCGCTTCGGCGCCCAGCGTGCGTTTCTTGTACTCTTCGTATTCGGTGAAGTTACCTTCGAAGAACTCGATCTTGCCCTCATCCTGATAATCCAGAATATGGGTGGCGATACGGTCAAGGAACCAGCGGTCATGCGAGATAACCATCGCGCAGCCGGGGAACTCCAGCAGGGCGTTTTCCAGCGCACGCAGGGTTTCGATATCCAGGTCGTTGGTCGGTTCATCCAGCAACAGCACGTTGCCGCCAACCTGTAACAGCTTAGCCAGATGCAGACGACCGCGTTCACCGCCGGACAACTCACCCACGCGCTTGCCCTGATCGACCCCTTTAAAGTTAAAGCGACCGACGTAGGCACGGCTTGGCATTTCGGTATTGCCGATGCGCATGATGTCCTGCCCGCCGGAAACTTCTTCCCATACGGTTTTGCTGTTATCCATGCTGTCGCGGAACTGATCGACCGACGCCAGCTTCACGGTATCTCCCAGCACGATGCTGCCGGAATCAGGCTGTTCCTGACCGGACATCATGCGGAACAGGGTAGATTTACCCGCGCCGTTCGGGCCGATAATACCGACAATCGCGCCCTTAGGCACAGAGAAGCTGAGATCGTCAATCAGCAGGCGGTCGCCGTAGGATTTACGCAGGTTGCTGACTTCTAAAACTTTATCCCCAAGGCGCGCGCCAGGTGGAATAAACAGTTCGTTAGTCTCGTTACGCTTCTGGTAGTCGGTATTATTCAGCTCTTCAAAGCGTGCCAGACGGGCTTTGCCCTTTGACTGGCGGCCTTTGGCACCCTGACGCACCCACTCCAGCTCTTTCTCAATCGATTTACGACGAGCGGCTTCGGAAGAGGCTTCCTGGGCCAGACGCGCATCTTTCTGCTCCAGCCACGAGGAGTAGTTACCTTCCCACGGAATACCCTCACCGCGATCCAGCTCCAAAATCCAGCCAGCAACGTTATCAAGGAAGTAACGGTCGTGGGTAATGGCCACCACGGTGCCTTCGAAGTCGTGCAGGAAGCGCTCCAGCCAGGCCACGGATTCGGCATCCAGGTGGTTGGTCGGTTCGTCGAGCAGCAGCATGTCCGGCTTTTCCAGCAGCAGACGGCAAAGGGCGACGCGGCGACGCTCACCCCCCGACAGATTAGCGATTTTCGCATCCCAGTCCGGCAGGCGCAGCGCATCGGCAGCACGCTCCAGCTGGGTATTGAGGTTGTGGCCATCGTGCGCCTGGATAATCTCTTCCAGCACGCCTTGCTCCTTCGCCAGCTTATCGAAGTCAGCGTCTTCTGCCGCGTACAGAGCGTACACTTCATCAAGGCGTTTCAGTGCGCCAACCACTTCGGCAACCGCTTCTTCTACCGATTCTCGCACGCTGTGTTCCAGATTCAGCTGGGGTTCCTGCGCCAGATAGCCGATTTTTATTCCCGGCTGTGGGCGCGCTTCCCCTTCAATATCCTTATCGATACCGGCCATAATGCGCAGCAGGGTGGATTTACCCGCACCGTTCAGACCCAGCACGCCGATCTTGGCCCCTGGGAAGAAGCTGAGGGAGATGTTCTTTAAAATATGACGCTTCGGCGGGACGACTTTGCCCACGCGGTGCATGCTATAAACGAATTGAGCCACGTTAGTTTGAGCCTCTGGTTTACGGGTTTCTGAGGTAGCCTGAACTTCTTATTGGGCATTTTTCCAGTCTGGGCATGGCGTATGCCAGCCGGTGATGCTCCATCTGCGTCGCAATAATTTCCGTGTCGGCTGCGGCTGATAAACGCCAGCACGCAGAGGTGCGGTGCGAAGGCCAGACATGACGGGCCAGATTTTAGCGTTTTTTCGCGCGTTATCACAGCTGTCACTGATTGAGCACCTAGTATAGCAATCGCCAGCTACCCGATGCGAATGGATCCCTGCCAGGAAAGACGGCATAACGCTTTCAACGTGGTGAATGTGTAAGGCGGTGGCCGCGAGGAAAATTAACGCAGCACTAAGCCATTCAGGGCATCAAGTATCTTTAAAACATAACTGCCAAACACACAGGCGCAG
Organism: Erwinia piriflorinigrans CFBP 5888; assembly: GCF_001050515.1. Taxonomy (GTDB): domain Bacteria; phylum Pseudomonadota; class Gammaproteobacteria; order Enterobacterales; family Enterobacteriaceae; genus Erwinia; species Erwinia piriflorinigrans. Next base: position 10,224 of record NZ_CAHS01000020.1, on the reverse strand, counting down.
AGAGCAAACCCAATACTGATAACGGCAGCAGAAGATTTAAGCGCGGATTTAACCGCACCGATGCCGGTTTCAATGTTGATCAGTCTGGAATCAATTGCTCTGACGTCTGATTTAATTTCAGCCGCATCATGCCTGATATATTCGACATCGGTTGCCAGTCGGGACATTTTAATATCGATCTCATCATCCCTACCGCCGCCAATACCATAGCCTGCTAATCCACCGTAACCCTCCTCTTGCCCTGGTCGTGATGGCTTAGCGCCGCTATTCATTTCAGATAGTTTTAGTCTGTTCATCATCTTCTCCTTGATATAAGTGTAAAAAAACTGTCCGTTTATCAATGATGGTCTTCAGCATTTCAATCAGCTCATGCTAAGACAGGTCGCTTTCTAAGCTTGAAGGCGAGTCTACAAAACTTTTTGCCAGGCTGTCAGGCCTCAAAATGGATTGCTGCGAGGAGCATCATAATAAAGATGCGGAGTTTCATCCGGTTTCAGTCGCAGCCTGGTGTGGCAACCGCAATCGGCAGTGCTTCAGGCGGATGCGCATCGCTAATCAACAGATCAAAGGCGCTGAGGGAGGCAATGCGCGCGGGCAGTACCTGGCCAAATTTGCTGCTGTCCGCTACCAGAACTTTTTGGCGTGAGCGCTGTAGCGCCAGATGTTTGATCGGCAGCTCGTTGAGGTTATAGCAGCTGGCCCCCTGTTGCAGGCTGATGCCAGCTGCGGAGATAAAGGCTTTGTCCGGGCAGAGGCTCTCCATCAGTGACGGCTGGCCGATCGGGGTAAAAATCGCATTATCCGGGCGGTACTCTCCGCCGCACAGGATCACCCGACAGGCGGGTTTCTCTTTCAGCGCAAGAAAGGTGTTAAGCGCGCAGCATACGGCGGTAAAGGGCAGCTCGCCGTCAATAGCATCGATAATCCACGGGATGGTCGTGCCGCAGTCAAACCAGACCGTCTCATCGGCGTGGATCATTGTCGCCGCCAGTTGCCCCAGCAGGCGTTTACGCTCGACATTCTGCGCCTGCTGGTCGGAAACAAAATAGTGACTCTGCTTCTGAAGCGCATCGCTGACGATATAGCCGCCGAGCAGAACCACAGCCCCCGAACCTTCACTCAGATCGCGGCGAATGGTCATCTCGGAGACGCCGAGCAGCTGAGCCGCTTCTTTCAGATGCATTTTAGCGGTACGTTGCAATGCCTGGGACAGCCTGTTGATGCGCTTGTCACGCCGGGTTTCCATGATATTTCTTCCCTTATCGCGGATGAGTAGAAGGTAAAGCTGACCGGGTGAGTACCAGGCATTTTGCAGTTTACCTTTAACAAGATTGCGCCGTAAACTCTGGGGCTATCCGCTCATCCGCGTTTAAATGGCCACCAGACTACGGACGTCGTCCTTCGCCATATCCCTGCCTGAACCGCGCTGGACAATTTCACCGCGTGACATCACCAGGTAATGATCGGCCAGCCCGGCGGCAAAGTCGTAAAATTGTTCCACCAGCAGGATTGCCATATCGCCCCGGTTGGCCAGCTGGCGGATCACCGCGCCGATCTCTTTGATCACCGAGGGCTGGATCCCTTCGGTCGGTTCATCGAGGATCAGCAGCTGCGGCCGAGAGGCCAGCGCCCGACCGATCGCCAGCTGCTGCTGCTGGCCGCCGGACAGGTCGCCGCCGCGCCGCTGCTTCATCTCTTGCAGCACGGGAAACAGCTGCCAGATCTCCTGCGGCACCTGCTTAGCCGCGCTGCCGGAGAAACGCGCCAGCCCCATCAGCAGGTTTTCCTCTACCGTCAGACGCGGAAATATCTCGCGCCCCTGCGGAACATAGGCGATACCCGCCTGCACTCGCTGGTGCGGCTTGAGATGATTTATCGATGTTTCCTGCCAGTTCAGGCTACCGGATCTTGCCGCCACCAGCCCCATCAGGCACTTCAGCAGGGTGGTTTTCCCCACGCCGTTACGCCCCAATAGACAGGTTATCTCGCCCAATTTGGCCTCAAACGATAGGCCGCGCAGAATATGACTGCCGCCGTAATATTGATGCAGTTCAGTAACCTGTAACATGTTAGCGCCCCAAATAAACTTCTATAACCTGCTCATTTTCCTGCACTTCACGCAGCGATCCCTGCGCCAGCACCTGGCCCTGATGCAGCACCGTGACATGATCGGCGATGGTTTCGACAAACCCCATATCGTGCTCTACCACCATCAGTGAATGCTTACCGGCAAGCTGGCGGAACAGCTCGGCGCTCCAGGCGGTTTCCGCGTCGGTCATGCCTGCTGCCGGTTCATCCAGCAGCAGCAGATGCGGCTCCTGCACCAATAGCATGCCGATTTCGAGAAACTGCTTCTGGCCGTGTGACAACAGACCAGCCGGGCGCTGGCGCAGTTCGCCGAGGCGCAGCAGTTGCAGCACTTCGTCAATGCGGTCACGCTGTATCCCGTTTAATCTGGCGCGCAGGCAGGCCCAGACAGATTTATCGCTTTTCAGCGCAATCTCCAGATTTTCAAACACCGTGAGTGCCTCGAACACCGTCGGCTTCTGGAATTTGCGCCCGATACCGATGCGGGCGATCTCAACGGTGGAGAGCGTGGTGAGATCGGTGGTTTGATCGTAAATAACCCGACCGCTGTCGGGGCGGGTTTTTCCGGTTATCACATCCATCAGCGTGGTTTTTCCCGCGCCGTTGGGGCCGATCACGCAGCGCAGTTCGCCCACGCCAATCTGTAATGACAAATCGGTCAGCGCTCTGAAACCGTCAAAGGTGACGTTAATCTTTTCCAGCTGTAACACCGGATCGCTGTGTTGACGATGGCGATCCGCCGGAAGAGGTTGGGTAAACGGCTGTTCAGTCATGCTTCCTCCGGCGCAGCAGGCCAATCACGCCATGCGGTAGCCACAGCGTCACAAGAATAAACATCAGTCCGAGGAAAAACAGCCAGTACTCGGGGAAGGCAACGGTAAACCAGCTTTTTGCGCCGTTGACGATGCCCGCGCCCAGCAGAGGCCCAATCAGCGTACCGCGCCCGCCGAGCGCCACCCAGATGGCGGCCTCAATCGAGTTGGTTGGCGACATTTCACCCGGGTTGATAATGCCGACCTGCGGCACATACAGCGCCCCGGCCAGTCCACAGAGCACGGCAGACAGCGTCCAGACAAACAGCTTAAAACCTTTCGGATCGTAGCCGCAGAACATCAGGCGGTTTTCCGCATCGCGCACCGCCGTCAGCACGCGGCCAAACTTGCTGCGCGCCAGGGCAAATCCTACCCCGAGGCTGGTTATAAGCAGCAAAACGGTGGCGATAAACAGCGCGATACGTGTCCCGGTGGCGCTGACCGGGAAGCCAAGCAGCGTGGTAAAACCGGTAAAGCCGTTGTTGCCGCCGAAGCCGGTTTCATTGCGGAAGAACAGCAGCATGCCCGCATAGGTCAATGCCTGGGTAATAATTGAGAAGTAGACGCCTTTAATTTTCGAGCGGAAGGCGAACCAGCCAAACAGCAGCGCCAGCACGCCGGGAACCAGTACGATCAGGCACAGCGCCCAGGCGAAATGCTGGGTGCCTGCCCAGAACCACGGCAGTTCATTCCACGACAGGAACGACATAAAGGCGGGCAGTCCGTCACCGGCGGCCTGGCGCATCAGATACATGCCCATCGCATAGCCGCCGAGGGCGAAGAACAGCCCGTGACCGAGCGACAGCAGCCCGGCATAGCCCCACACCAGGTCGAGCGCCACGGCGACAATCGCATAGCACAGGATCTTGCCGACCAGCGTCAGCGTCCAGGTGGAGATCGCCAGCGGGTTCTCCTGCGGCAGCAATGCCAGCAAGGGCAGCAGCAGCAGGGCCAGCAGCAGCACCGTGCCCAGCACGACGGTAAGGCGCGGCGCTTGCCGCGCGGCGCGCAGCGTTAATGGTTGTGTTATCAATCAATTACCCTCCCTTTCAGCGCGAACAGCCCCTGCGGCCGTTTTTGGATAAACAACACGATCGCCACCAGAATCAGGATCTTACCCAGCACCGCGCCGATTTGTGGCTCCAGCAACTTATTCAGGATACCGAGGCCAAGTGCGGCAAATACGGTGCCTGCCAGCTGGCCGACGCCGCCGGTGACGACCACCAGGAAGGAATCAATAATATAGCCCTGGCCCAGCTCCGGCCCGACGTTACCCAGCTGCGACAGCGCCACGCCGCCCAGCCCGGCAATGCCGGAGCCGAGGCCAAATGCCAGCATATCAACACGCCCGGTTGCCACGCCGCAGCAGTCGGCCATCGCCCGGTTTTGCGTTACCGCGCGCACGTTCAGGCCGAGACGGGTTTTATTCAGCAGCAGCCAGGTGAGCACCAGCACGCCGACCACAAACAGCATCACCGCCAGGCGGTTATACGGCAGCACCAGGTTTGGCAGCACCTGCCAGCCGCCGGAGAGCCACGCCGGGTTGGCCACTTCCAGGTTCTGTGCGCCAAACAGCATGCGCACCAGCTGGACAAGCATCAGGCTGATGCCCCAGGTGGCGAGCAGGGTTTCCAGCGGACGGCCGTACAGATGGCGAATAATGGTGCGCTCCAGCGCCATGCCGATGGCGGCGGTGAGAAAGAACGCCGCTGGTAGCGCCAGCAGGGGATAGAATGCCAGCCATTCCGGCGCAAAGCGCTGGAACAGGTGCTGCACCATCCAGGTGGCATAGGCACCGATCATCAGCATTTCACCGTGCGCCATATTGATCACGCCAAGCAGGCCGTAGGTGATCGCCAGCCCCAGGGCCGCCAGCAGCAGCACCGATCCGAGGGATAAACCGCTAAACGCCTGGCCAAGCAGGTCTCCGGCCAGCAGGCGATGGTGGATTTTTTGCAGACTATGGGCGGCAGCGGCGCGTACGTCGGCATCCGCCTCATGCTCCGGCTGTAGCAGCTGTTCAAGGCTGGCCTGGCTTTGCGCATCGCTGGTCTCCCCCAGCAGCCTGACCGCAGCAAGGCGCACCTCCGGATGGCTATCACCGAGTTGCAGCGCGGCAACGGCCTGTGCCAGCACCGCGCGTACCGCCGGGTCCTGTTCGCCGGTCAGATGTTGTTGCAGCAGCGCCAGCCACTCGGGGTGGGCATCGCTCTGTAGGGTGCGTGCGGCATTGAGGCGGATGGATGCCAGTGGATCTGCCAGCTGGTGCGCGGCGAGGGTAGTGGCTATCGCCACGCGCAGGCGGTTGTTAATAAACAGCTTTTTAACCGGATTGACCGCCGTGGCGCTGCCTTCCAGCGGCGTCAGGACGCCATTAATTTGCGTAAAGGGGCGTTTGTTCTCGTCCAGCACCAGGTTTTCCTGATGCAGCGCCAGCAGCAGCGGCAGGCGTGCGGCATGCGGCGCGGCGGCCCACTGTTGCAGGAGCTGTAGCTGAGCGCTGCGGCTGGCCGCAGCAAAATCTGCCGCCGGCCCGGCCTGGGCAAGCCACGGCAGGCACAGCAGCAGGAATAACAGAAATCGCGTCATATCAGGGCTCCGCACTGGGAGAAGGGGCCGGTATTACCCGCCCCGGGCTAATGAAATTAATCGCTGCTTTTTACCGGGTGGTCAGGCTTTTTGTCGTTACCGGCAATAAACGGGCTCCACGGCTGGGCGCGTACCGGCTTATCACTCTGCCACACCACGTTGAACTGGCCGTTATCGGCGATTTCGCCGATCATCACCGGTTTATGCAGATGATGGTTGCTGTTATCCATCGTCAGCGTGAAGCCGTCCGGGGCGGTAAACGTCTGTCCGGCCATTGCCGCACGCACTTTATCCACATCGGTTGTCCCTGCTTTTGCCACCGCCTGCGCCCACATATGGATGCCGACGTAAGTGGCTTCCATCGGGTCATTGGTCACTACGTTATCGGCGTTCGGCAGCCTGTGCGCTTTGGCCCAGGCTTTGTAGGCAGCAACAAATTTGGCATTGGTCGGGTTATCCAGCGACTCAAAGTAGTTCCAGGCGGCCAGGTTGCCGACCAGCGGTTTAGTATCAATGCCGCGCAGCTCCTCTTCACCCACCGAGAAAGCCACCACCGGCACTTCGGTGGCCCTGATCCCTTGGTTAGCCAGCTCTTTATAGAAGGGGACGTTGGAATCGCCGTTGATGGTGGAGATCACCGCCGTTTTGCCCGTGGCAGAGAATTTTTTGATGTTGGCGACGATGGTCTGGTAATCGCTGTAGCCAAACGGCGTATAGACCTCGGCAATATCGTTGTCCTTCACGCCTTTACTGTGCAGGAAGGCGCGCAGAATTTTGTTGGTGGTGCGCGGGTACACATAATCGGTTCCCAGCAGGAAGAAGCGTTTGGCGCTGCCGCCGTCGTCGCTCATCAGGTATTCCACCGCCGGGATCGCCTGCTGGTTTGGCGCGGCTCCGGTGTAAAACACGTTGGGCGACATCTCTTCGCCTTCATACTGCACCGGGTAGAACAGCAGGCCGTTCATTTCCTCAAACACCGGCAGCACCGATTTGCGTGATACCGACGTCCAGCAGCCAAACACCACCGCCGCTTTGTCCTGGGTCAGCAGCTGGCGCGCCTTTTCGGCGAACAGCGGCCAGTTGGAGGCGGGATCGACCACCACCGGCTCCAGTTTTTTGCCCAGCACGCCGCCCTGCGCGTTGATCTCGTCGATGGTCATCAGCGCCACCTCCTTGAGCGGCGTTTCGGAGATGGCCATCGTACCTGACAGCGAATGCATAATGCCTACTTTGATGGTGTCAGCAGCCTGCGCGCTCCACGCCAGTCCCATGGCGGCGACGGTGGTTGAGAGTGCAAAGGCCTTGAGCAGTGAACGTCTTTTCATCGGTATTCCCCTGAAATTATGTGGACGAAACGGTGTGTAGCCTTGCCTGCTGCAAGCGGTGAAGGGTGATTTTCCTCACCTCGGCCTTGCTGATGGCAATATGGTCAGTGAGGATGCGCTGCGCTTCCTCATGCTGCTGGTTCAGTACCGCGCGTAAGATGCGCGCGTGTTCGTGATAAGTGGCGTCAATCCGCGCCTCATCGGTGAAATCAAGGCGGCGGATAATGCGTATTTTCTCCGTCAGTTCGCGGTGGATACGCGCTATTTCACCATTGCCCGCCGTGGTGACCAGCGCGATATGAAAGGCTTCGTCGTGCTGCGCCACGGTGATGCCATCCTCCAGGCGCGGTTGATTTATCCAGAAAGCGCTTAGCGGCTCCAGCAGTTCCGCACTGAGCGCGGGGGGCATCAGGCACAGGCGTTTTACCGCTTCGCACTCCAGCACGATGCGCAGATCGTACAGCTCCTCGAACCAGGCAAAATCAAACTGCCGCACCTGCCAGCCGCTGCGGAACCCGACATCGACAAAGCCTTCACGCTGTAGCCGGAACAGCGCCTGGCGCACCGGCGTGCGGCTGACCGCCATGCGGGTGGCGATCTCGCTTTCGCTGAAGCGATCCCCCGGCAGCAGACGGAAATCGAAAATGTCGTTTTTCAGCGCCAGGTAAACCCGGTCGGCCAGCGCCTCCGGGCGAACTTTATTGCCGGGCTGCGGTGATGTGCTCATAGACATCCCCTTATTCCAGCCACAGCAGCGTATCGCCGGGCGTAACCGGGCGTCCGGGCTGGCAGACGACCCGTTTGACGCGCCCGGCCTGCGGGGCGTGGATCGCCAGCTCCATTTTCATCGCCTCGACAATAATCAGCGGCTGACCTGCTGCCACCTCATCGCCCGGCTGCACCAGCACTTTCCAGATATTGCCGTTGAGATCGGCACTGACCAGGCAGCCGCCTTCCTCCTCCAGCGGGGCCGGCAGCGTCTCTGTGGCGGTGAGTGGCGCAGCATCCTCCTCCTCCTGCGCCCACAGTGCCACTTCGGCTTCAAAAGCGCTGGCCTGCTTCTGGCGGAATTCAGCGATGGATGGCGCGTTATCGTGCAGGAATTGCGTATGTTCGGCGAAATCAAACGTCGACTGTTCGATGCGAATACTGGCGCGGCCTTCACGGAAATCATCGCGCAGCATCTCCAGTTCTGCCTCGCTGACCGGGTAGAAACGCACCTGGTCGAAGAAGCGCAGTAGCCAGGGTTCTCCGGCGGTGAACTGTTCGTTTTTCAGGAATTTGTTCCAGATTGGCAAGGTGCGGCCTACCAGCTGGTAGCCGCCGGGGGAGTCCATGCCGTAGATGCACATATACATGCCGCCGATGCCGACCGTGCCCTCGGCGGTAAAGGTGCGCGCCGGGTTGTACTTTGAACTCAGCAGACGGTGACGCGGATCGATCGGTACTGCACAGGGCGCACCGAGATAGACATCACCCAGACCGAGGATCAGATAGCTGGCGTCAAACAGGGTGCGACTGACGGCTTCGCGGCTGCTCAGGCCGTTGATGCGCTGGATAAAATCGACGTTATTCGGCAGCCAGGGGGCGCTGGCGCAGACGGTCTGCTGATAGCGCTCGACGGCGCCCAGGGTGGCGCTGTCTTCAAACGCCAGCGGCAAATGGACGATGCGTGACGGCACCTGCATCCGGCTGACGTCGCCGAGGTCGCTCTCCAGTTCAAGCAGCAGCGCCATCAGCTTTTCCTGGCTGATAATGCGGCTGTCATAGCGGATTTGCAGCGAGCGAACCCCCGGTGACAACTCCTCTACGCCGGGATGGCCTGCCTTATGCAGGGCGGTCATCAGCAGATGGACGCGCAGGCGCAGGGCCAGATCCAGCACGTTGTCGCCGTATTCCAGCAGGATATAGTTATCCCCCGCCTGGCGGTAAATGGCGGTTGGCGTACTGGCGCTGGCTTTGATCGCCGCCAGTACGCTGGCCGATCCGTTAGCACCGGCTGCCAGCGTAGGTGCCGCAAAGGCGGGAACCTGACCGGGCTTCAGCGTATCAATGGTGTACGTCTGCGCCTGCTCCAGCGCGCTGGCTTCTTCAACGCCAATCGGATGGAAACGAATGCGGTCGCCCGGTTTAACCTGGCCGACTTTCCACAGCTCAGCTTTGGCGATGGTCACCGGGCAGACAAAGCCGCCGAGACTTGGGCCGTCGCGCGTCAGGATCACCGGAAAATCGCCGGTAAAGTTCACCGCGCCGATGGCATATTCGCAGTCGTGAACGTTAGAAGGGTGCAGCCCGGCTTCACCGCCGTTCAGCCGCGCCCAGCCGGGTTTCGGCCCTGCCAGCCGTACGCCGAGGCGGTTAGAGTTGTAATGCACCTGCCATTCGGCGGCAAAGAAGTTGTCGATCGACTGATGAGTAAAGAAGTCCGGCGCGCCGTGCGGGCCATACAGAACGCCAATATGCCACTCATCGCCGTACACCGGCTGCGCGGCCACGGGCAGCGGCTGCGGATCGCTCACCGGCGCTGGCGTGGTACAGGCGGCAAGTGACGGCTGCGAGATCGCCAGCATATCGGCCACGCGCAGCGTCCGTCCGGCATGGCCGCCAAACTGACCGAGGGCGAAGGTAGAACGGCTGCCGAGGTATTCCGCCACGTCAAAACCGTTGCGCACCGCCAGATAAGTGCGACAGCCCTGCTGCATACGGCCCAGCGTCAGCGTCTGCCCGGCTTTCACCGCCAGCGGCTGCCACCAGCTCACCGCATCGTCGTCGAGGGTGGCGGGGCAGAGCGCACCGGTCAGGGCGATCAGCGTGTCGCTGTGAAAGCGCAGCGTTGGCCCCTGCAAGGTAAACTCCAGCCCGGCGGCCTCTTCGGCATTACCGACGATACGGTTGGCGAGGCGAAACGCGTAATCGTCCATTGGGCCGGACGGCGGTACGCCGATATCCCAGTAGCCGAGGCGGCCCGGATAATCCTGCACGCTGCTCCAGGTGCCTGGCTGGAGCACCTCCACCATCGGGGCGTGCGGCGTAAAGCTGTCCAGCAGGCGGGTCCATATCTGTCCGCTGCGAAATGCCTCGCTGGCGATGACCTGGCGCAGATAGTCAAGGTTGCTGGCAATGCCGTGCAGGCGCGTTTCATTCAGGGCGGTCTGCATTTTTTCCAGCGCCGCCGCGCGATCTTCGCCGTGCACAATCAGCTTGGCGATCAGCGGATCGTAGAAGGCGGAAACCTCGCTGCCGCTGTCAACGCCACTGTCGACACGGACATCCGGCGGAAAACAGACGTCGGTAAGTACGCCGGGGCTGGGCTGGAAGTTTTTCAGCGGATCTTCGGCGTAGAGGCGCACTTCAATTGAAGCGCCTCGTGGCGGCTGCGCCATGCGCTCCCAGTCCGGCGCTTCGCCTGC
>NZ_CAHS01000019.1 GCF_001050515.1 Erwinia piriflorinigrans CFBP 5888 | reverse complement strand
CACCAACCACCGCGGCATCATCGGCACAGCGCGTCAGGCCAATGCCGCCACCGCCGGCGGTGCTTTTCAGCATCACCGGGTAGCCGATTTTAGCCGCCGCGCCCAGTGCTTCATCCAGCGAGTTCAGTAGCGGGGTGCCTGGGGTCATCGGCACGCCCGCTGCAGCAGCCAGCTCACGCGCCCGGTGTTTTAAGCCGAACTCGCCGATCTGCTGCGCGTCCGGGCCAACAAAGGCAATGCCTGCCGCTTCGCAGGCGGCGGCAAACGGCAGGCTCTCTGACAGAAAGCCGTAGCCGGGCCAGATAGCCTGTGCGCCGCTCTGACGGGCAGCAGCAAGGATTTTGTCGATAACCAGATAGCTGTCGCTGGCCTTGTCACCGCCGAGGGCGATGGCGATATCGGCCTGTTTCACATGCAGGGCATTTTTGTCGGCGTCTGAATACACCGCCACGCTGGTGATGCCCATGCGTTTCAGGGTGCGGAGAGCGCGGCAGGCGATTTCACCACGGTTAGCAATCAGTACGGTATTAAACATGGTTTTTCTCCTGTCGGGCCAGCCAGCGACGCCAGCCGCCAAATTCGGTGATGTCGGTGGCCTGCGCCAGTGCAGCCGGTTCGCAGATAAAGCCTTTTACCCGGCGGCCGTCGGCCAGCTCCAGCGTACCGATGCCCAGCGGCGGCGGGATCTCCGCCACGAACTCGCCAAAGCGCGCCAGCGGGATATCCCACAGCTCAACGCTGATGGCGGCCCCGGAGGCGGCTTTCGCCAGCCCCGGTTTGGCCGGGGTGGTATTAGCCAGCGCGTACAGGCGATAGCAATCGGCAGTGGTGGTCTCTTCCACCCGCACCGCGTTACGCCGGGTAAGCTGGTGATTGAGCGGCATGCCGCTCAGGTGCGCACCAACCACCGCCACGCGCACATGCAGCGCCGAGGCGGGCAGCGCAGCTTCAGTCTGCGGCTGCGGTTTGCCGGTCGCGCCGAGATCCAGCGCCAGCTGCTGCTGCCAGCGCAGGCCAAAGCTCGCCAGCGCCCGATCGTGCCAGGCCGGGGCGATCAGCGTGATGCCAGCGGGCAGACCATCGCGACGAAACGGCCCCGGCAGCGCCAGTGCGCTGAGGTCGGCGAGATTGGTAAAGTTGGTATAGGTGCCGAACTGCGCGTTGTAGCGCACCGGTTCCTGTCGCATCTCCTCCAGGGTGCGGATGGTCGGCGAGGTGGGTACCACCAGCGCATCGAACTGGCTGAGGGTGTGTTGGATCTGGCGCGTAAGATCTGCACGCAGATATTCGGCTTTCCAGGCGTCTGTCGCGCTGAAACGATTGCCGCCGGCGACGATGCTGTATACCACCGGGTCCATCTCTTCGGGGCGTGACAGCATATCGCCGACCGCCACGGTGCGTTCGGCGACCCAGGGGCCGGCGTAGAGCTGTTCCGCCAGCTGGTGGAACGGAGTGAAGTCGATAGGGTGTAAGGTGGCACCACTGGCGTTTAACGCATCAAGAGCCGCTTGCCAGGCGTCCTGCGCCTGCCTGTCGCCAAAGAACTCCGGGCTGGCGGGGATGGCAAAGCGCGGAGCGGCGGGCAACGCCGCCGGTGCCAGGCCGGGGTTGGTGCGTGAATAGGCATCCTCTGTGTCATAGCCTGCGGCGCAGCTGGCGACGAGGAAGGCATCTTCTACCCTGAGGGCAAAGACCGATAGGGTGTCATTCAGGCGGCAGGCCGGGACGACGCCGCTGGCGGAAAGCCAGCCTTTGGTGGGTTTCAGGCCGACGATATTGTTAAATCCGGCCGGAACGCGCCCCGATCCGGCGGTATCAGTACCCAGCGCAAAGGCCACCAGCCCACGGGCGGTCACCGAGGCCGAGCCGGAGCTGGAGCCGCCGCTGACGTAAGCCGGATTAAAGGTGTTACGCACCGCACCAAAGGGTGAACGCGTGCCAACCAGCCCGGTGGCGTACTGGTCGAGGTTGGTTTTGCCCATCACCACGGCGCCACCGGGCTGGTTGGCACGC
>NZ_CAHS01000018.1 GCF_001050515.1 Erwinia piriflorinigrans CFBP 5888 | reverse complement strand
GAAGAAGGCGTCACCCTCCCTGCCGCTGTCAACGCCACTGTCGACACGGACATCCGGCGGAAAACAGACGTCGGTAAGTACGCCGGGGCTGGGCTGGAAGTTTTTCAGCGGATCTTCGGCGTAGAGGCGCACTTCAATTGAAGCGCCTCGTGGCGGCTGCGCCATGCGCTCCCAGTCCGGCGCTTCGCCTGCCGCCACCTGCAACATGCACTCCACCAGATCCAGCCCGGTCACGCATTCGGTAACCGGATGCTCCACCTGTAGGCGGGTATTCACCTCAAGGAAGAAGAATTCATCGTGCGCCGCATCGTAGATATATTCTACCGTCCCGGCGCTGCGATAGTTGACCAGCTCGCCCAGCCTGACCGCCGATTCCAGCAGCGCGCGACGCGTGGCGGCGGGCAGACTGGCCGCCGGGGTTTCTTCCACGACCTTTTGGTTACGGCGCTGTAGCGAACAGTCGCGTTCGCCCAGCGCCACCACCTTGCCCTGGCCATCGCCGAAGATTTGCACTTCAACATGGCGCGCCCGATCGATACAGCGCTCCAGGAAAACCCCGGCGTCGCTGAAAAACTGCTCGCCCAGACGGCGCACGCTCTCCCAGGCAGCCATCAACGCGGCATCATCGGCACAGCGCGTCAGGCCAATGCCGCCACCGCCGGCGGTGCTTTTCAGCATCACCGGGTAGCCGATTTTAGCC
>NZ_CAHS01000017.1 GCF_001050515.1 Erwinia piriflorinigrans CFBP 5888 | reverse complement strand
CACCGAGGCCGAGCCGGAGCTGGAGCCGCCGCTGACGTAAGCCGGATTAAAGGTGTTACGCACCGCACCAAAGGGTGAACGCGTGCCAACCAGCCCGGTGGCGTACTGGTCGAGGTTGGTTTTGCCCATCACCACGGCGCCAGCGGCCTTTAAGTTTGCCACCGCATGGGCGTCGGCCTGGGCCTGGTAAGTCAGTGCCGGACAGGCGGCGCTGGTCGGCCAGTCGGCGACATCAATATTGTCTTTTACCGCAAAAGGCACGCCAAACAGCGGTAGCGAGGCCGGGTCCTGCTGCCAGCGGGCCAGCAGCGGCTCCAGCTGGGCGCGTAGCTGTTCAGGGGTTGCCACATACAGCCACGCATTGTCGTCAGTGGAAAGTTCTGTCAGCAATCCGTCCAGCGTCGGCAGCACCTGCGCGGGATGCTGCTGAAAATGATGTTGCCAGTCCTGTAACGTAAACCCGGTGGTAACAGCCATAAGATGAATTCCGTCTGGTATACAAGATGGAATTCAACAGAGCAAAGGTTGTGCCAGTTTTTATCTGTCTGATAGTAATATGGTTTTTAGAATAACCGTTGGCGTAATGCACGGTTATTGCACATTGTGTGAACAATGATGGAGCATGTCAGGACAGTCATTCAGTAAATATTTGTTGTACGCATGGCAGGAAAGGCCGCTCCTGGTTAGCATAAAGTAAGCATATTTGGCGGTTCAGCACAAAACGAGGCGGTAACGTGAAGAAAGTCAGGGTGGATAAGTGGCAATGGTGGATAGCAGCGGCCTGTTTAACGGTGGTCACCGGCAGCGTACGGGCAGATTCACTTGACGAACAGCGCGCCCGCTACCAGCAGATCAAGCAGGCGTGGGATAACAAACAGATGGACACCGTGGAGCAGCTGATGCCCACCCTGCGAGATTATCCACTGTATCCGTATCTTGAGTACCGCCAGCTGGCGCAAAACCTCGATCAGGAAACCGGGCTAGCGGTGAATGCGTTTATTCAGCGCTACCCGACGTTGCCCCCGGTCGCTTCGCTGCCCGCGCGTTTTGTTAACCAGCTGGCCGCGCGTGAAGATTGGCGCGGGCTGTTGGTGTTCAGCCCGCAGCCGCCTAAGCCGGTTGCCGCCCGCTGTAACTGGTATTACGCGAAAGGCTCTACCGGACAGCCGCAGGTCGCCTGGGAAGGCGCAAAAGCCATCTGGCTGACGGGCAGCTCACTGCCTGCCGCCTGTGACAAATTGTTCAGCGCCTGGCAGCAGGCCGGGCAGCAAAACCCGATAACCGTCCTTGAGCGCATTCGCCTGGCGATGAAAGCCGGTAACACCAGCCTGGTCAACGCGCTGGCGAAGCAGCTCCCCGCAGATTACCAAACCATCGCCAACGCGGTGCAGGCTCTGCAAAATAATCCGCAGACGGTAGAGATGTTTGCCGCCTCGGTCGGGCCGACTGACTTCACTCGCCAGGCCAGCGTGATTGCGTTTACCAGTCTGGCACGTAGCGATGTGGAGCAGGCACGGCAGCTGATCCCGCGTTTGGCGCAGCTGCAAGAACTGGATGAGCAGCAGGTGCAGGAGATGAAAGAGGCGGTGGCCTGGCGTCTGATGAGCAACGATATTACCAGCGAGCAGGCGCGCTGGCGCGATAATGTGGTGATGCGTAGCGATTCCACCATGCTGGTTGAGCGCCGGGTGCGGATGTCGCTTGGCAACAATGACCGCCACGGAATGAATACCTGGATTGCCCGCTTGCCGCTTGAAGCAAAGGAGAAAGACGAATGGCAGTACTGGCAGGCCGATCTGCTGCTTGAACAGGGGCGCAAAGAAGAAGCCGACGGCATCCTGCGCAAGCTGATGCAGCAGCGCGGTTTCTACCCGATGGTTGCGGCCCAGAAGCTGGGCGTTGACTATCCGTTGCAGGTGGATAAAGCCCCGGCGGTGGACAGCAGCCTGACGCGCGGCGCGGAAATCGCCCGCGTGCGCGAACTGATGTACTGGGGCATGGATAATTTGGCGCGCAGTGAATGGGGCTATCTGATCTCCAGCCGTAGCCGTAGCCAGCAGCAAATGTTGGCCAGTTACGCGCTGTCGCAAAATTGGTGGGATTTGAGCGTGCAGGCGACCATCAGCGGTAAGCTGTGGAACAGCCTACAGGAGCGCTTCCCGCTGGCCTGGCAGCCGCAGTTTACGCGCTATATCAGCGGCAAGGCGATCCCAGCCAGTTATGCGATGGCCATTGCCCGCCAGGAGAGCGCCTGGAACCCGAAAGTGCGTTCGCCGGTCGGGGCCTCCGGCCTGATGCAGGTGATGCCGGCGACTGCCCAGCACACCGTCACTAAATTTGGCATTGCGGGTTACAGCAACAGTAGTCAGCTGCTGGATGCGGAAACCAATATTCAGATTGGCACGCAGTATCTGGAATCGGTCTATCAGCAGTTCGGTGAGAACCGTATTTTCGCCTCGGCGGCATATAACGCCGGACCTTCGCGGGTGCGTACCTGGCAGGGTAACAGCGCCGGGAAACTGGACGTGGTGGCGTTTATTGAAACGATTCCGTTCTCTGAAACCCGGGGTTATGTGAAAAACGTGTTGGCCTATGATGCCTACTATCGCCATTTCCTCGATCGGTCGGATAAGCTATTTGCCGATAGTGAGTGGCAGCAACGTTACTAACTGGTCGCCGTATGCTGGCGGCTTCAAGTCAGCAGATGATGATGGTATGCTGTTGTACTAGCTTAATAGTATGGCAGCCTACCATTATGACCGATTACTCATCCGTTCCCGTTACCGCCGAACCGCCTGATGAAGACTGGCGACGCTTTGTCACGCTGCTGCAACGCGCCTGTCAGAGCGATCTTCAGCTGCCGTTGCTGCAACTGATGCTGACACCGGATGAGCGTGAGGCATTGGGGACGCGTTTACGCATTATTGAAGAACTGATGCGCGGTGAAATGAGCCAGCGCGAGCTGAAGAGTGAACTTGGGGCGGGGATCGCGACCATCACTCGCGGTTCTAACAGCCTTAAAAGCGCGCCCCCGGCGTTGAAAAACTGGCTGGAAGCGCAATTGTTAACGGGTTCTGATAAGGTCTGAATCCTCATCATCCGCCTTGCGCTGATAGATGTCGTTATGGAACGGGCAGAGCGCGAGGATCAGTGCCTGATGGTAGACGCTTGAGCGCGTCAGATGACCGGCGGTAAAAGCGCCAATAGCGCCGCCTTTGTGTTTGATATTCTCAATGCCGGTCAGGCGGGCCATCTCTTCGCCCAGTTCGCGTCCCTGATGAATGCCTTTCATCACGATGGCGGGCAGCGTAAAGCTGGCAGAGCGCGACTCGCCGCGCAGCCTTTGGTTTTCCACCACCATCCACGCGAAGGCGGTATCCTCTTCAATTCCTGCTTCGATGGCGACCCAAAAGTCGGCTTCCGGGCGAACCTGTCGTGCATTCATCACGCGCTGACGTGCGCCAGTTCTCGTTTCTGTATTTGAGATGGGCTGCGCAGCAACGCCGCTATCGACCTCGACGCCCTCAATATGGCAGGATCCTGCTCCGAATATATCGCTGAAAGCCTGAGAAATTGCCTTAATTTTGGCTGGATTGATGGTAGCAGCGACAACATGGTACATAATTGTTTGAACCCTCTACGCAAATTTGTCGCAGTATAACGGAAAAACGCATGTTACAGGTCTATCTTGTTCGCCACGGAGAAACGTTATGGAATGCGGCGCGCCGCATTCAGGGGCAGTCAGACAGCGCGCTGACTGCGAAAGGAGAGCAGCAGGCTTATCAGGTGGGGATGCGGGTGAAAAATCTCGGTATTACTCATGTGATCGCCAGCGATCTGGGCCGTACCCGCCGCACTGCCGAGATCATTGCCGATGCCTGCGTCTGCTCTGTCGTCCTCGATCCTCGTCTGCGCGAGCTGGATATGGGCGTGCTGGAGAAGCGTGAGCTGGACTCACTGAGTGCGGAAGAAGAGAGCTGGCGTAAAGCGCTGGTGGACGGCACCGAAAACGGCCGTATCCCCGGCGGGGAATCAATGAGCGAAATGGCCCAGCGTATGCGCCAGGCACTGGATGCCTGTCTGGCACTGCCTGAAGGCAGCCGCCCGCTAATTGTCAGTCACGGTATGGCGCTGGGCGTGCTGTTGAGCACCATCCTCGGCCTGCCGGCCAATGCCGAACGCCGTCTGCGCCTGCGTAACTGCTCTCTCTCTCGCGTCGACCACCAGCAAAGCCCGTGGCTGGCCTCAGGCTGGGTGGTGGAGACCGCCGGTGACGTTGCTCATCTTGATGATACGGCGCTCGACGAACTGCAACGCTGAAGAACGGCAATGCTGAAAGTGGCGTGTTAAAAAGGGCCAGTATGATTGGCCCTTTATATTGTAGTGCGTTTATGCTGGCTGACGCCGAATAGGGATCAGATAATCGCAATGAATCTCTTTGGGGGGCTCCGGGCGTTTCTTACCACCGTGGGTATAAAAGCGCTCTATATCCTGCCCTTTACGTCGCGTGAGCCCTAATGTTGGCATACAGGTCCCGTAAATTTGCAGGACAAAATCTTGCAGCCCGCTGCGCAGTCCTTTATAGGTAAACTGCACATATTCACCCGCTTCCAACATCACTGTCTGCGTAGCATGCAGTTTGCTCGACATGTGGTCGGACAGCACCGCCGTGGTATAGAGGATCTCCTGCTCATCATCTTTATCACTGCTTGGGCGCGCCTGATTCAGCCCGTACAATATGGGGGGGACGGTATCCGTCTCGGTTAAAAACTGCCGCCAGAACTGTAGGCGCATTTCATCGCGGAAACTGGAAATTTGCTCCAGCGTACAACTATAACTTTGGGTCGAACCGACTAACACGGTTTCCGGTAGATCAACCCATGTTGGCTCCGGCATCACATAGTTGTCGAGGCGGATAGGGGGGCGCAGACCAAATGCATGCCAGTCAGATGAGCGGCGATACCAGGCCGGCGTTTGAGAAAACTGTTTTTTAAACGCACGGGTAAAAGTTTGCTGCGAATCAAAACGGTATTGCAGAGCAATGTCCAGGATGGGGCGGCTGGTCAGACGTAAAGCCACTGCTGCTTTAGACAGGCGGCGGGCACGGATATATGCGCCAATCGCATGACCGGTGACGTCCTTGAACATTCTTTGTAAATGCCATTTTGAGTAACCTGATTTTGCTGCCACGTTATCGAGAGATAACGGTTGATCAAGGTGGCTCTCCAGCCAGACAAGCAAATCTCGAATGATACCAGCTTGGTCCATAAATCGTCCTCATATGACTCAGGTTTAATGCGATGAAAGCAAAGACGATAAATAGTAGCACCAATTGCCAAAGCAAAATATTAGGTTTTTTTTGTTGGAGAATGTCGCTCACAACAATTAGCCGCAATCTATTAAAAATATTTATCCGTACTTTATTTTCGAGATAATTTACAATGAGATCTATTTTTATTGAATGGGTCACGTGATGACAATGAAAAAAGTGTTAGTAGTCACTTCAACCCTGCTGTTTTCAGCGGCGTTGCAGGCTGAGCAGGTCGGCTCAGTTGATACCGTATTCAAGATGTTTGGCCCCGATCATAAGATTGTGGTTGAAGCCTTCGACGATCCCGATGTGAAAAATGTCACCTGCTATATCAGTCGGGCGAAGACTGGCGGTATCAAAGGGGGGCTGGGCCTGGCTGAAGATACTGCGGACGCTGCCATCTCCTGTCAGCAGGTGGGGCCGGTTGAATTGAGCGACAAGATTGCGCAGGGTAAAGCTGAAGGGGAGGTGGTATTCCGCCAGCGTACTTCACTGGTGTTCAAAAAGCTGCAGGTTGTGCGTTTCTATGATCAGAATCGCCATGCTTTAATTTACTTAAGTTATTCAGATAAAGTGGTGGATGGTTCACCTAAAAATGCGCTCAGCGCCGTGCCGATTATGCCGTGGGGTAAATAATCTGGCTTTAAAGGGCATGAAAAGCGAAAGCGATGGGACGGACGGAGAAAAGCTGTCCGCCCCACAAAGACTAGTCCTGTAGGTCACCACAGAAACGGTAACCTTCGCCGTGGATCGTGGCGATAATTTCCGGCGTGTCGGGGGTTGATTCAAAATGCTTGCGGATGCGGCGAATGGTCACATCAACGGTACGGTCATGTGGTTTTAGTTCACGACCGGTCATTTTCTTTAACAGATCGGCACGCGTCTGGATCTTGCCCGGATTCTCACAGAAATGCAGCATGGCGCGAAATTCACTACGTGGCAGTTTGTAGTGATCGCCCTGCGGACTGACCAGGGAACGACTGTTAATATCCAGTTCCCAACCGTTAAAGCGATAACTCTCAACCAGTTTACGCTCGTCACTGACGGCCGCCAGATTCATGGTGCGCGATAGCAGGTTGCGTGCCCGAATAGTGAGCTCGCGTGGGTTAAAAGGTTTGGTGATATAGTCGTCAGCACCGATTTCCAGGCCGAGGATCTTATCAACTTCGTTATCACGGCCCGTCAGGAACATCAGAGCCACGTTTGCCTGCTCACGCAGTTCACGTGCCAGCAACAGGCCATTTTTACCCGGCAGGTTGATGTCCATGATCACCAGATTGACGTCGTTCTCGGTCAAAATCTGGTGCATCTCAGCACCATCCGTAGCTTCATAAACCATGTAGCCTTCGGCTTCAAAAATACTTTTGAGCGTATTACGAGTGACTAATTCGTCTTCAACGATAAGTATGTGCGGGGTCTGCATGTGTTCGCTACCTAAAATTGCCAACAAAATCGAAACAGGACATACGGCTGTTATCCTGGCAAAACCTGGTGTGAAGAGCCGGGATATGACAACAGCGGTACAGCATGATATTCCTGAAAAACCATCCTGCTCCCGTCAACAAGGTGCGCACGGTCAACAAGATGGTACTTGTATGCCCGTTGGTGCAAATGGGGCATCTATCTTAACTGCATTAACAACAGCATAACAATATGGGCTACAACTATATACGTGATATAACCACGCTTAGCTGACCTGTATCAATCCAATTGTAGCACGTTAACAGTTTTGTGAAAAATGCTTCCCGAAGTACTGATTTTACTCGCTAAATGGCTTGCCACATTGCGGGTTAATATAGGGCGCTAACAAGGAATGTTACCTGCTTTTAATAAAAAGCATCTTATTGATAAATATGAATTTAATAATGAAGTGTTGATGTTTCACTTATCCCGCCGGGGTTAATAAGACAGTTCTGATAAAGACATTTATATGACATCTGAAATATGTTTTTTGTCGGGGCCGTTCAGGGGACAATCTTTAGTCAATTAAAATGGCGGGATGTTTCTACATTGGTTCGGCGTCTGTTGCACAATCTACCCCGACTCGTGGGCGTGCGGATGAAAGTAAAGTTCACCCGGTGGGATATCACGTAAGCAGTTCACCGCCTGCCGCAGAAAAAACGGGCAGATGAATGTTCTGCTCCACAAAGCATAGCCAGTGTGATTGACTATCAATATGACCCAGCTTGCCGGGAACGCCTGCAAGTCGCTGGAAAACCCGCGCAGATATGAAGCGGTGCACTACGCCAGCCTGCCGATAAAAAAATTGACTTAGCCCGTGCTTTGCTTTAATTCTGGAAGCAGACGAATTTAGACAGACAGATGATAAATTTAAAAATGCGTAAATACAGCCTGATGACCACAATCATTATTACCACCACCATTACCACAGGTAACGGTGCGGGCTGACGCATACAGGATAAATTAAAAAAAGCCCGCACCGACCAGTGCGGGCTTTTTTTTCGGCAAAAATTCAGGAGAGCTTAAACATGCGAGTGCTGAAATTCGGTGGAACCTCGGTAGCCAATGCGGAACGTTTTCTGCGCGTGGCGGATATTTTGGAAAGCAATGCACAACAGGGACAGGTTGCCACCGTCTTGTCCGCGCCAGCAAAGATTACCAACCATCTTGTCGCCATGATTGAAAAAACCATTAGCGGCCAGGATGCTTCGGCCAATATCAGCGACGCCGAGCGTATCTTCGCGGAGTTATTGCGGGGTCTGGCAGACGCGCAGCCAGGCTTTGCTTATGAGCGCCTGAAAAGCATCGTCGATCACGAATTCGTCCAGCTGAAACAGGTTCTGCACGGTATTGCCTTGCTGGGGCAGTGCCCGGACAGCGTCAATGCAGCGATGATCTGCCGGGGTGAAAAGCTCTCCATCGCGATTATGGAAGGGCTGTTACAGGCGCGCGGCCACGGCGTTAGCGTGATTAACCCGGTTGAACAGCTGCTGGCCGTTGGCCATTATCTGGAATCGACCGTTGATATTGCCGAGTCCACCCGCCGCATTGCTGCACGGCAGATCCCGGCCGGTGATATGGTGCTGATGGCGGGCTTCACCGCCGGTAATGAACGCGGAGAATTAGTGGTGCTGGGGCGTAACGGCTCTGATTACTCTGCGGCGGTGCTGGCCGCCTGTCTGCGCGCCGACTGTTGCGAAATCTGGACGGATGTTGACGGCGTATACACCTGTGACCCGCGTCAGGTACCGGATGCACGGCTGCTCAAATCGATGTCCTATCAGGAGGCGATGGAACTCTCCTATTTCGGCGCTAAAGTGCTTCACCCGCGCACGATCGCCCCCATCGCCCAGTTCCAAATCCCTTGTCTGATTAAAAATACCGGCAATCCGCAGGCACCGGGCACGCTGATTGGCGGTAACGGCAGCGATGATGATAACCCGGTTAAAGGCATCACCAATCTCAACAATATGGCGATGTTCAACGTATCCGGCCCGGGGATGAAGGGGATGGTGGGCATGGCGGCACGTGTCTTTGCTGCCATGTCGCGTAGCGGGGTTTCAGTGGTGCTTATCACTCAATCCTCCTCTGAATACAGCATCAGCTTCTGCGTATCGCAAAGCGATCTGGCGCGTGCGCGTCGGGTGCTGGAAGAAGAGTTCTATCTGGAATTAAAAGATGGCCTGCTGGAACCTCTGGATGTGATGGAGCAGCTGGCGGTGATTTCGGTCGTCGGGGACGGTATGCGCACCCTGCGCGGCATCTCGGCCAAGTTTTTCTCGGCGCTGGCCCGTGCCAATATCAATATCGTCGCCATTGCCCAGGGATCATCCGAGCGTTCCATCTCAGTGGTGGTCGATAACGCTCAGGCGATTACCGGCGTGCGCGTGGTGCATCAGATGCTGTTCGCCACCGATCAGGTGATCGAAGTCTTTGTTATCGGCGTGGGCGGCGTGGGCGCAGCACTGATTGAGCAGCTGCATCGCCAGCAAAAATGGTTGAAAAATAAGCATATCGATCTGCGTGTCTGTGGTATTGCCAACTCGCGGGTGCTGCTGACAAACGTTCACGGCATCCCGCTGGAAAACTGGCAGGAACAGCTTAAAACCGCCGAGGAACCGTTTGACCTTGGCCGCCTGAATCACCTGGTGCAAGAGTATCACCTGCTTAATCCGGTGATTGTCGATTGTACTTCCAGCCAGCAGGTGGCGGATCAGTACGCCGATTTCCTCGCCGACGGTTTCCATGTGGTCACGCCGAATAAAAAGGCAAACACCTCCACGTACAATTACTATCAGCAGATGCGCGCAGCGGCGGCAAAATCGCGCCGCAAATTCCTGTACGATACCAACGTGGGTGCCGGGCTGCCGGTGATTGAAAATCTGCAAAATCTGCTGAATGCCGGGGATGAACTGATCAGTTTCTCCGGTATTCTTTCCGGTTCATTATCCTTTATCTTCGGTAAGCTGGATGAAGGCGTTTCGCTGTCAGAAGCCACCCGCATGGCGCGTGAAATGGGCTTTACCGAGCCGGACCCGCGTGATGACCTTTCCGGTACTGACGTGGCGCGTAAGCTATTGATACTCGCCCGCGAAGCGGGTTATCAACTGGAACTGAGCGATATTGAGATTGAGGCGGTGCTACCGGAAGAGTTCACCGCCATTGCCGATGTCGAAGAGTTTATGGCACGTCTGCCGGAGCTGGACGCCAGTTTTGCCGCAAGGACAGCCCGCGCCCGTGACGCCGGTAAGGTGTTACGCTTTGTCGGCGCGATTGAGGAAGGCGGAGCTTGTCAGGTTAAAATCATTGCCGTTGACGGCAACGATCCGCTGTACAAGGTGAAAAATGGTGAAAATGCGCTGGCGTTCTACAGCCGTTATTACCAGCCGATCCCGCTGGTGCTGCGTGGTTACGGTGCCGGTAATGATGTCACTGCGGCGGGCGTGTTTGCCGATCTGTTACGTACTCTGACGTGGAAGTTGGGAGTTTAATCATGGTTAAAATTTATGCCCCTGCCTCAATTGGCAATGTCAGCGTGGGTTTCGACGTGCTTGGGGCTGCGGTGTCGCCGGTTGATGGCACTCTGTTGGGCGATTGTGTCAGCGTGGAAGCGGCGGCTGAATTCAGTCTGCGCAACGAAGGTCGTTTCGTCAGCAAGCTGCCTGCCGATCCGAAAGACAACATCGTTTATCAGTGTTGGGATCGTTTCTGCACCGCGATAGGTCAGCGTATACCGGTGGCCATCACGCTGGAAAAAAATATGCCGATTGGCTCTGGCCTCGGCTCCAGCGCCTGCTCGGTGGTTGCCGGGCTGATGGCGATGAACGAATATTGCAATAAACCGTTGAATGATAACGAGCTATTGAAATTGATGGGTGAACTGGAAGGGCGCGTCTCCGGCAGTGTACACTTTGACAATGTGGCCCCCTGTTTTCTCGGCGGCATGCAGCTGATGCTGGAAGAGAACGACATTATCAGCCAGCCGGTGCCGGGTTTTGCTGACTGGCTGTGGGTGATGGCCTATCCGGGCATTAAGGTATCGACGGCACAAGCGCGCGCCATCCTGCCTGCGCAGTATCGTAAAGAAGAGATTATTCGCCACGGTCGCTATCTCGGCGGCTTTATTCACGCCTGCCACACGCAACAGCCTCTGCTTGCCGCGAAACTGATGCAGGATGTGATTGCTGAACCCTATCGCACTAAACTGTTACCGGGCTTTGCACAGGCTCGTCAGGCTGCGGCTGATATTGGCGCGCTGGCCTGCGGTATTTCCGGCTCCGGGCCGACGCTGTTTGCCGTTTGTAATCAGCCGGATACCGCAAAACGTATGGCAGACTGGCTGAGCCAGCACTATCTGCAAAATGATGAAGGCTTCGTCCATATTTGCCGTTTAGACACGGCAGGCGCACGTAAACTGGGATAACGTATGAAACTGTATAATCTAAAGGATCACAACGAGCAGGTGAGCTTCGCCCAGGCGGTGAAGCAGGGGCTGGGCAAACAGCAGGGCCTGTTCTTCCCGCTGGAGTTACCCGAGTTCGAACTGACCGAAATCGATGACATGCTGGAAATGGATTTCGTTACCCGTAGCAGCAAAATTCTTTCGGCGTTTATCGGTGATGAAATTCCCCCGCATCAGCTTAATGAACGCCTGAAAACGGCGTTTACCTTCCCGGCACCGGTGGTGCACGTCTCTGACGATATCGCCGCGCTGGAGCTGTTCCACGGCCCGACGCTGGCGTTTAAAGATTTTGGCGGCCGCTTTATGGCGCAGATGCTCTCTTATGTCAGCGGCGCGGACGAGAAGATCACTATTCTGACCGCCACTTCCGGCGATACCGGCGCCGCCGTTGCCCATGCCTTCTACGGCATGGAAAATGTGCGCGTGGTGATCCTTTATCCACAGGGCAAGATCAGCCCGCTACAGGAAAAACTGTTCTGTACCCTCGGCGGCAATATTGAGACCATCGCTATCGACGGCGATTTCGATGCCTGCCAGGCACTGGTTAAACGGGCGTTTGACGATGAAGAGCTGAAAAAAACCATTGGCCTTAATTCGGCAAACTCGATCAATATCAGCCGCCTGCTGGCGCAGATTTGCTATTACTTTGAGGCCGTGGCACAGCTGCCACAGGAAAAACGCAATCAGCTGGTGATTTCAGTGCCCAGCGGTAACTTTGGCGATCTGACGGCTGGCCTGCTGGCGAAGTCTCTCGGCCTGCCGGTGAAGCGTTTTATCGCAGCCACCAACGCCAATGACACCGTACCGCGCTTCCTGGCCAACGGCGAGTGGACGCCAAACGCCACCGTGGCCACCCTGTCAAACGCGATGGACGTCAGTCAGCCGAATAACTGGCCGCGCGTTGAGGAGCTGTTCCGCCGTAAAACCTGGCGCTTAACGGACCTCGGCTATGGTGCAGTGGACGATGAGACCACCAAAGCTACCATGCGTGAGCTGGCCGATCTGGGTTACCTTTCCGAGCCACATGCGGCTATCGCATGGCGTCTGCTGCGCGATGGCTTACAGGAAGGGGAGTTTGGTCTGTTTCTTGGCACCGCGCACCCGGCGAAATTTAAAGAGAGCGTGGAAGAGATCCTGCAACGCACGTTGCCGCTGCCGGATGCACTGGCCGAGCGTGCTGAGCTGCCGTTGCTGTCACACAGCATGAAAGCGGAATTTGCCGACCTGCGTGCGTTCCTGCTGAAGAAGTAATGTTTTTTCAGGGCTGGCTGCCGTAAAAGGCCAGCCCTGCTGGGTTATTACGCCATTTCACGCCGCTTAAATACCAGCTCATTATCCGCTCCGGCCTCTGCGTCAAAGACATAGCCGTCAACGTCAAACTTTTTCAACTGTTCCACTTTGGTCAGCCGATGCTGAATAATATAGCGGCACATCAGGCCACGCGCTTTTTTAGCATAGAAGCTGATAACCTTAAATTTGCCGTTTTTCTCATCAAGGAACACCGGTTTGATGATATCCCCCTTGAGCTGCTTCGGCTTAATCGACCTGAAGTATTCGTCAGAGGCGAGGTTAATCAGCAGGTTATCGCCCTGTTGCGCCAGCGCCTCATTCAGGGCCGTGGTCAGCTTATCGCCCCAGAAGCTGTAGAGATCTTTACCCGCCGGGTTTGCCAGCTTAATCCCCATTTCCAGACGATAGGCCTGCATCAAATCTAGCGGGCGCAGCAGCCCGTACAAACCGGACAGCATGCGCAGATGCTGCTGGGCGAAAGTGAAATCATCCTCGCTGAAGGTTTCGGCCTGCAAGCCGGTATACACATCGCCTTTAAAGGCGAGGATCGCCTGACGCGCATTGTCCGGTGTGAAGTCCGGCTGCCAGTCGTTAAAACGTTCGGCATTGAGCACGGCCAACTTATCGCTGATATGCATCAGGGAAGCGATGTCAGCGGGAGAGAGGGTACGCGCCACGTTAATCAGCTTTTGTGACTCTGCCAGTAGTCCCGGTTGAGTGAAGCGTTCGGTTGCCAACGGGCTTGCAAAATCCAGCGTTTTGGCCGGGGAAATTACCATTAACATGCTCGCGTCCTTTTATCGTTTAAGCGCTTATTATGCAGAGAATTCTCCAGCGCTTACTGTAACAAAAAAGCGCCAGAGAGTGACTAATCACTGCCATCGGCGGGCAATAAAGGCTGAGGTGCCCTGTAAGAGCGCATTCGTGCGGCAAATTTAGCCTGCCGTGTTACCGGAAACGGCGCCGCTTGCATGGCAGGGTGCGCGTGCTATCATCCGGAACAGACATTTTCAACACCCCGACTACCAACCTTGATGAGAATGACAACCATGACGGACAAATTATCTTCCCTGCGTCAAGTCACTACCGTTGTTGCTGATACCGGCGACATTGCGGCGATGAAACTCTATAAGCCCCAGGACGCCACCACCAATCCTTCTCTGATCCTGAGCGCAGCACAGATCCCTGAATACCGTAAGCTGATCGACGCCTCCGTGGCGTGGGCGCGCGATCAGAGCAGTAACAAAGACGAGCAGGTTTCTTATGCCGCTGACCGTCTGGCCGTCAACATCGGTCTGGAGATTCTGAAACTGGTTCCTGGCCGTATCTCAACAGAAGTTGATGCCCGTCTGTCTTACGATACCGAGGGCAGCATTGCCAAAGCACGCAGCCTGATCAAATTGTATAACGATGCTGGCATCAGCAACGACCGTATCCTGATCAAGCTGGCTTCCACCTGGCAGGGCATTCGCGCCGCTGAACAGCTGGAAAAAGAAGGCATCAACTGTAACCTGACGCTGCTGTTCTCCTTTGCTCAGGCTCGCGCCTGTGCCGAAGCGGGCGTTTTCCTGATCTCTCCGTTTGTCGGCCGCATTCTTGACTGGTACAAAGCCAATACCGATAAGAAAGAGTACGCGGGCAATGAAGATCCTGGCGTCATTTCCGTCAGTGAAATCTACCAGTACTACAAGCAGCACGGCTATGAGACCGTGGTGATGGGAGCCAGTTTCCGTAATGTCGATGAGATTATCGAACTGGCTGGCTGTGACCGCCTGACTATTTCCCCGGCTCTGCTGAAAGAGCTGGCTGAAACCGAAGGCAGCATTGCGCGTAAGCTCTCTTACAGCGGCGAAGTGAAAGCGCGTCCGGCAAAAATGACCGAGTCTGAATTCCTGTGGCAGCATAATCAGGACCCGATGGCGGTACAGAAACTGGCTGAAGGCATCCGTAACTTTGCGGTTGATCAGGGCAAGCTGGATAAGATGATTGCTGATTTACTGTGATCTCCTGCATTCCTGAAGCATAAGCGGCACCGCCCGCGCGTGCTGACTCCGGTCACTTTTTGAAAGTGACCGGAGAAGGCGCGACAACACGCCCCCGCTATACATCCTGTTTGACTATGGTTTATCCTTCCTCCATTCCTTTTTTGTACACAGCGAAGAGCATATGAACACATTACGTATAGGACTGATTTCCGTGTCCGATCGTGCCGCTAATGGTATTTATCAGGATCAGGGCTTGCCGCTGCTGGAAGAGTGGCTCGGGCAGGCGCTGCTATCGCCATTTGAAACAGAAAAACGACTGGTTCCCGACGAGCAGCCGATGATTGAGCAGGCGATCTGCGAACTGGTGGATGAGCGCTTCTGCCATCTGGTTCTGACTACCGGCGGAACCGGCCCGGCGCGGCGCGATGTGACCCCGGATGCCACGCTGGCCGTTGCCGACCGTGAAATGCCCGGTTTCGGCGAACAGATGCGCCAAATCAGCCTTAACTTTGTCCCTACCGCGATCCTGTCACGCCAGGTGGCGGTGATACGTAAGCAGTCGCTGGTGATTAATCTACCGGGACAGCCAAAGTCGATCAGAGAGACGCTGGAAGGTCTGAAGGATGGGGAGGGTAACAGCCAGGTGTCGGGAATATTTGCCAGCGTGCCTTACTGCATTCAGCTGCTGGAAGGGCCTTATATCGAGACCAACCCGCAGACAGTGGTCGCATTTCGCCCGAAAAGCGCTCGTCGCGAGACAAACAGCTGAAGGTTCAGCCTGAATCACCTTCTCATGCGGTAAAAAACCGATTGGGCTGAACAGCCCCTTAACGTATTTGGGGCTGTTCAGCAGAGCAGTATTTTATATTGCCTGTTTGTTGTCAGGCGTTTATTAGCGTCAGGTTTTAGATGTTTCGACCTGGGAATTTCGTGTGGACAGAATAGATTTTCCGAGGCGAATTCCACTTTTCTCAATGAAATGATAAAGCACGGTAGATAACAGATAAATGGGCGGAATAACAACAGCAGCAACGATGGAGAAACGTATCACAGGGCTGTGTTCATTCAAGTTCCAATGAGTAAGCAGCAGGGCGATTGCCGGAATAACAATTAGCAGATGAAGCAAATACACCGAATAAGACACATCGCCCAACCAGGCACTAAAACGATTATTCAGCACTTTCCGTGGCCAGAAAATGAGTGATTCCATTTTACTGCCTTTAGAATGCTGCCAAAGAATGAGCGCCATAAATAATATCATCAGGACTTCCATCACTATTTGTAGCTTCATCACTTCAGCGGCGATAAATACGCTGGCAACCGGGCCTGCAAGGGCAAGTAAAATGTACAGCATGGATTTTCTACGCACGGCTTCAGCGAGCAGCATGCCGGAAAGGAAGATATTAAGTTTGATTAATATCAACGAGGGCATTTTAAACGCTTCATAATAGTCGCGGAAAACAAACTTCCCAATGATGCACAGCAACATGATAGCCAGCAGGCTACGGGCATAGCCGAAACGGCCTGCTATCAGCATGATAAAGGGGAATAGCATATAGAACTGCATCTCCAGACCAATGCTCCAGTCGGGAAGAGCGGTGTTAAAACCGTATTCAGGTAACAGTCCGAAGATAAAGGTGACGTGAGTAAAAATATTAGATAAAGACTGATCTGAATATCGCGATGCTTCAGTCGCTGAACCTGGGGAATAGAGTGAGATAACGTCTCGCATTTCACCAAGCCACGGGCCAAAGCAGATAGCTACCGCTAATAACGTATAATAAAGCGGGGCGATGCGGAAAAAGCGACGAATCCAGAACTTTCTTATTGTTTCCGCCTCATTCCACGGCTCTCTATCTTTGCGCTCGATATAATTTTTCGCCATCAGATAGCCAGAAAGAAGAATAAACAGGTCAACACCAATCCCAGGCGAAGAGATGAGCTTTATATGGAAGTTGACCAGCAAACTAATATGCCCCAGTAAAACCCACAAAGAGGCTATTCCTCTCAGTCCTTCCAGCTCTTTTGACCAGCCTCGTGATGCCGTCATTTCGTACCTCATATATGCCATCAATGTTTCATCATGTGTACACAATAAATGAACTGATATTGGCTTGACATCATTTATGCTTGTGGAGGTTCTTTATAAGATAATCCTTAAAATACGGGTTTGATAAAAAGGATGAGGAGTCGATCCCGTCTAATCTGGACTCAGTGGATTGCCGGGCAATAGCCCGTGCATAACGATGGCAGCCCGGCGTGGCATCAGTCTGACAGGATTGGGAAGCCGATGATTTTGCCGGGAAGTGAAAATTTTTTTACCCCGCCCCTTGATGCCGAGCTACCCGGCCCCATCTTATCTGGCATCCAAGAGTAAGAACCTGGAAAAAAAACGTAGGGCGAGCAGTTGAAACTGTAAAAGATGCCCACATTTAATGGTTCATAACCTGATTGATACAAATTTTAAGTGGGAGATGTTTAGATGGGTAAGATTATTGGTATTGACCTGGGTACAACCAACTCATGTGTTGCCATCATGGATGGCGGCAAGGCGCGCGTGCTGGAAAACGCAGAAGGCGATCGTACCACGCCTTCGATCATTGCTTACACCCAAGATGGTGAAACCCTTGTCGGTCAGCCTGCTAAACGTCAGGCCGTTACCAACCCGCAGAATACCCTGTTTGCGATCAAGCGCCTGATCGGCCGTCGCTTCCAGGACGAAGAAGTTCAGCGTGATATCAAAATCATGCCATTCAAAATCGTTGGCGCTGACAATGGCGATGCCTGGTTAGATGTGAAAGGCCAGCGTGTGGCTCCGCCACAGATTTCAGCCGAAGTGCTGAAAAAGATGAAGAAAACTGCCGAAGATTATCTTGGTGAAGCGGTGACCGAAGCGGTTATCACCGTACCCGCCTACTTTAACGATGCGCAGCGTCAGGCAACCAAAGACGCCGGCCGTATCGCGGGTCTGGATGTAAAACGTATCATCAACGAACCAACGGCAGCCGCACTGGCTTACGGTCTGGACAAAGGCCAGGGCAACCGCACCATCGCGGTATATGACCTGGGCGGTGGTACGTTCGATATCTCCATCATCGAAATCGATGAAGTTGACGGCGAAAAAACCTTTGAAGTTCTGGCAACCAATGGTGATACCCACCTGGGTGGTGAAGACTTCGACAGCCGCATGATTAACTACCTTGTGGCCGAGTTTAAGAAAGACCAGGGTATCGATCTGCACAACGATCCGCTGGCCATGCAGCGCCTGAAAGAAGCCGCAGAGAAAGCCAAAATTGAGCTGTCTTCAGCGCAGCAGACCGATGTTAACCTGCCGTACATCACGGCGGATGCCACCGGTCCTAAGCACCTGAACATCAAAGTGACCCGTGCCAAACTGGAATCGCTGGTTGAAGATTTGGTTACGCGTTCTATCGATCCGCTGAAAGTGGCTTTGCAGGATGCGGGTCTGTCCGTATCTGATATCAACGACGTTATCCTTGTCGGTGGTCAGACGCGTATGCCAATGGTGCAGGCGAAAGTGGCTGAGTTCTTCGGTAAAGAGCCACGTAAAGACGTTAACCCGGACGAAGCGGTTGCCGTTGGCGCTGCGGTTCAGGGCGGCGTACTGGCAGGTGAAGTGAAAGACGTTCTGCTGCTGGACGTGACCCCGCTGTCGCTGGGCATCGAAACCATGGGCGGCGTGATGACATCGCTGATTTCCAAAAACACCACGATCCCAACCAAGCACAGCCAGGTGTTCTCTACTGCGGAAGATAACCAGTCTGCGGTGACCATCCATGTGGTGCAGGGTGAGCGTAAACGTGCTGCGGATAACAAATCTTTGGGGCAGTTCAACCTTGATGGTATCCAGGGCGCGCCACGCGGTATGCCACAGATTGAAGTGACCTTCGATATCGATGCGGATGGTATCCTGCACGTTTCCGCTAAAGACAAAAACAGCGGTAAAGAGCAGAAGATCACCATCAAGGCCTCTTCCGGTCTGAATGACGAAGAGATCGAAAAAATGGTGCGCGATGCCGAAGCCAACGCCGAGTCTGACCGCAAGTTTGAAGAGCTGGTGCAGACGCGTAACCAGGGCGACCAGGCTGCGCACAGCACGCGTAAGCAGCTGGATGAAGCGGGCGATAAACTGCCAGCAGAAGACAAAGCGCCAATTGAAGCGGCCCTTGCCGAGCTGAACACCGCTCTGAAAGGTGAAGACAAAGCGGAAATCGAAGCCAAGATTCAGGCTCTGATGGAAGTCTCCGCTAAGCTGATGGAATTTGCTCAGCAGCAGCAGGCCGCTGGCGGTGCCGCTGATGCTTCCGAAAGCGCGAAAAAAGATGATGATGTTGTCGACGCTGAATTCGAAGAAGTGAAAGACAGCAAAAAATAAGCGCCCTTGAGCGGGCACGGTAGCCCAGCACAGGCTACCGGAATTAACCAGCACGGGCGTAGGATTTTATCCACGCCCGTGCACGCATGTTAAGGGCAGGACCAATCACAATGGCGAAGAGAGACTATTACGAGATTTTAGGCGTTGCCAAGTCGGCGGATGAGCGAGAAATCAAAAAGGCCTACAAGCGTCTGGCAATGAAGTTCCATCCTGACCGCAATCAGGGCGATAAAGAATCTGAAGGCAAATTCAAAGAGATTAAAGAAGCCTATGAGATCCTGACCGATGGCCAGAAAAGAGCGGCCTACGATCAGTACGGTCATGCGGCCTTTGAACAGGGTGGAATGGGCGGCGGCGGTCACGGCGGATTTGGTGGCGGCGGTGCTGACTTCAGCGATATCTTTGGCGACGTATTCGGCGATATTTTTGGTGGAGGCCGCCGTCAACAGCGCGCCGCTCGCGGTGCTGATTTGCGCTACAACATGGAGCTGTCGCTGGAAGAAGCGGTACGCGGCGTGTCCAAAGAGATCCGTATCCCTACGCTGGAAGAGTGTGGTGTTTGCCACGGCAGCGGCGCAAAAGCGGGGACTAAACCGCAAACCTGTTCAACCTGTCATGGTGCAGGCCAGGTGCAGATGCGTCAGGGCTTCTTTACCGTGCAGCAGGCGTGTCCTACCTGTCACGGACGCGGCTCAGTGATTAAAGATCCGTGCAATGCCTGTCATGGGCATGGCCGGGTAGAGAAGTCGAAAACCCTGTCGGTGAAAATCCCGGCTGGCGTTGACACCGGCGATCGTATCCGGCTTAACGGTGAAGGTGAAGCCGGTGAGCAGGGCGCTCCGGCTGGCGATCTGTATGTGCAGGTTCAGGTACGTAAGCACCACATCTTTGAGCGTGAGGAGAACAATCTCTACTGCGAAGTGCCAATCAACTTTGTGATGGCCGCGCTGGGTGGCGAGATTGAAGTTCCAACGCTGGATGGCCGCGTCAATCTGAAGGTGCCAGCAGAGACGCAGACCGGCAAGCTATTCCGCATGCGTGGCAAAGGTGTGAAGTCGGTACGTGGTGGTGCGCAGGGCGATCTGCTGTGCCGCGTAGTGGTCGAAACGCCTGTCAGCCTGAGTGAGAAACAAAAGACGCTGCTGCGTGAGCTGGATGAGAGCTTTGGTGGCCCGTCCGGGGAAAAAAACAGCCCGCGTTCTAAAACGTTCTTTGATGGCGTGAAGAAGTTCTTTGACGATTTGACCCGCTAATGATACCGGTGCGACTCCCTGCCACGGCAGGGAGTCGCACCGGTTCTAACCTCTGTCATCCTCAATTTTTTTCGGTTTTTATTCTGTCTTACCCAAAATTCCCCTTTTTGTATCAGTAAATTAATAATGCTGTTACTAATGGTTGCGTCTGGAATCATTTTGTTATTATATTTCGCTTCAATTTATCTAATGGACTTGGGTTTGATGAAAAAAATTTTGGTAGCAACGACTTTAGCCGTTCTTTTATCCGGCTGTGCACAGCAGACTTTTCAAATGAAGCACAATCAGGTGGCAGCGCCTAAGCAGGTGACCACTCACCACTTCTTCGTGTATGGCATCGGCCAGAAGAAAACGTTAGACGCAGCGGCAATTTGCGGTGGTGCTGCCAAAGTGGAACGCGTTGAAGTTCAGCAGACTTTCTTCAATGGCTTCCTAAGCGTAGTCACTTTCGGTATCTATACCCCGCGTGAAGCGCGCGTGTACTGCTCCCTGTAACTCTGCGACAGTCTCTAAGCCGCCTCAGGCGGCTTTTTAACCCGACCTGTATCCTGCTTCGTGTTACCTGACTCTGTCTCTCCTTCCCTGATTTAAACCCATTCTGAATATCTCTGCACCACTGGAAATAAACTGTTTTTTTCCAACAGACTAAACACGTATGCTGTTCGCAATCTGGACAATATCACCAGGGTAATCAGCGGAGTCTGTAATGAACCTGTTTCTAAAAAAACTGTTAAAAAATGATGCCACCGGCGGCGTGGTACTGATCGTCGCCGCAGCGTTTGCCATGTTTCTTGCCAATAACGACAGCACCCGGCATGCCTATCAGTCGATGCTCACCCTGCCGGTGCAGTTCCGTTTTGGCGCACTGGATATCAATAAAGATCTGCTTTTATGGATTAATGATGCGCTGATGGCGCTCTTCTTCCTGATGATCGGCCTGGAAGTGAAGCGTGAACTGATGATGGGTTCACTGAAGGGAAGGGAGCGGGCGATGTTCCCGCTGATTGCCGCCCTGGGCGGCATGCTGGCACCGGGGTTAATTTATGCCGCATTCAATCACCAGGACGCGCAGGCGATCCACGGTTGGGCCATTCCGACTGCCACCGATATTGCGTTTGCCCTGGGGATCCTTGCCCTGCTGGGAAGCCGTGTACCCGCCGCGCTGAAAATGTTCCTGATGGCGCTGGCGGTGATAGATGACCTCGGTGCGATCGTCATTATTGCCTTCTTCTATACCAGCGATCTTTCACTGGTTTCGCTGGCGGTGGCCGCAGCCTCCATTGCGGTTTTGGCCGTGCTGAATGCGTGTGGCGTGCGTAAAACCTCAGTTTATCTGGCTGTAGGAATGGTGCTGTGGGTCGCGGTACTCAAATCTGGCGTACATGCCACGCTGGCCGGGGTGATTGTTGGCCTGTTTATTCCACTGAAAAAACACGAAGGTCACTCGCCAGCAATAGAGTTGGCGCACGGCCTGCATGCCTGGGTCAGCTGGCTGATCCTGCCGCTGTTTGCATTCGCTAATGCCGGGATTTCCCTGAGCGGAGTCTCTTTGAACGGCCTGTTCTCTGCCGTACCGCTGGGGATTATGCTGGGGCTATTTATCGGTAAACCGCTGGGGATCACCCTGATTTGCTGGCTGGCGGTGAAGTTGAAAATTGCGGCGTTGCCCGAAAATACCCGCATCATTGATATTGCAGCGGTAGGCGTGCTCTGCGGTATTGGATTTACCATGTCAATATTTATCGCGTCTCTGGCGTTTGACGGCGCGCATGAAGAGCTGGTGACGCTGGCTAAGCTCGGCATTCTGAGCGGCTCGATTATCTCCGCGCTGGTCGGCTATGCGTTGCTGCGAGTCAAGCTGAGATAGGGCACGGGGTGGGCTGCACGGTTGGACGAGGTAGCCCGCTCTGCGAGTTTTGGCTGGTATAACCGATTTTTCCATATTGTATGGACGGCAGCGAGCAAAGGTGAGGCAAGGCAAAA
Organism: Erwinia piriflorinigrans CFBP 5888; assembly: GCF_001050515.1. Classification (GTDB taxonomy): domain Bacteria; phylum Pseudomonadota; class Gammaproteobacteria; order Enterobacterales; family Enterobacteriaceae; genus Erwinia; species Erwinia piriflorinigrans. The sequence continues at coordinate 213,275 of NZ_CAHS01000017.1, read as the reverse complement.
GGTAACGAAAAAGCGCAGCTTGCCGCAGTAGGTGAGTATTTGAAGTGCTCTTTTTCCACCGAACAGAGTGTAGCGAGCAAAGGTGAGGCAAGGCAAAAAGTAACGAAAAAGCGCAGCTTACTGAAGTAAGTGAGCATTTTGAGGCGCTTTTTAACGCCGCATCACCGCCGCGCAGCAAACGTTTATATACCCCAAAAATAAAAAAACCGCCGGATAGGCGGTTTCTTTATCAAAGCTCGACTAACAAGCAGGCATTAAGCCATTTTGCTAATCTGTGCAGTCAAGTTTGCTTTATGACGTGCAGCTTTGTTTTTGTGGATCAGGCCTTTAGCAGCCTGACGGTCCACAAGTGGTTGCATTTCGTTAAATGCGTTCTGCGCAGCCGCTTTATCGCCAGTAGCGATAGCTGTGTATACTTTCTTGATAAAAGTACGCATCATTGAACGACGGCTAGCGTTATGCTTACGACGCTTCTCAGACGTTACGGCGCGTTTCTTAGCTGATTTGATATTAGCCAAGGTCCAACTCCCAAATAGTTCTATGAGGACATTCAAAGGCCGAGGAATATGCCCTTTTCGCCTTCGGTTGTCAATGGATTTGTGCAAATAAGCGCCGGTGAAGCAAAGGCACTTGGTTACGTTTCGATGGCGCAAGATTCTATCAGCTTCGTCCCGGCTAATACAGCTTAATCACAAGAAAAATATCATCCCGCGCTGGAAGAGCACCATACAGAACGAAATGCCAGGAAGAAAGCACCAAAGCCGGTATTCGTGGGTTAACCTTCCGGGCTGTACAAGGTATAATCCGCCGATTTCCACAAATTTGAGCCAGTTATGAAGTTGATACGCGGCATACATAACCTTAGAGAGCAGCATCGTGGCTGCGTACTCACCATTGGCAACTTCGATGGCGTACATCGTGGGCACCAGGCACTACTGGCACAGCTGTGCGCAGAGGGGCGTCAACGCCATTTGCCGGTGATGGTCATGCTGTTTGAGCCTCAGCCGCTGGAACTGTTCGCCGCCGAAAACGCGCCCGCCCGGTTGACGAGGCTGCGCGAAAAACTGCGCTATCTGCAACAAGCCGGTGTGGATGCGGTACTCTGTGTGAGCTTCGACCGCCATTTTGCCGCTTACAGTGCGCAAAGTTTTATCAGCGATCTGCTGGTGAATAAGCTCGGCGTGCAGCTGCTGGCGGTGGGGGATGATTTTCGTTTTGGCGCTGGTCGTCAGGGCGATTTCCTGTTATTACAGAAAGCTGGCGTTGAATATGGCTTTGATGTCAGCAGCACCGAGACGTTTTGCGACAGCGGAAAACGCATCAGCAGCACGTCGGTACGCCGGGCGCTGGCAGAAGACAATCTGTCGCTGGCGCAAACGCTGCTGGGGCGTCCATTCAGTATTTCTGGTCGGGTGGTGCATGGTGATGCGCTCGGCCGCACCATCGGTTTCCCGACGGCTAACCTACCGCTTCGGCGTACCGTCTCCCCGGTAAAAGGGGTTTATGCCGTGAACGTGCTGGGGCTGGGTGAGCGGGCGCTGCCCGGCGTGGCCAATATTGGCACGCGACCTACCGTTGCCGGGCTACGTCAACAGCTGGAAGTGCATCTGCTGGACGTCACCATTGACCTTTACGGGCGTCATATTGAAGTGGTATTGCTGGATAAGATACGCAATGAGCAGCGTTTTGCCTCGCTCGACGCACTGAAAGAACAAATTGCTAACGATGTTGTGACTGCCCGAGGCTATTTCGGGCAGCAAACATCGGTTTAAGTTTAAACAGAACCGACATACGGAACCGAGAATCTGATGAGTGACTATAAATCTACCCTGAATTTGCCGGAAACGGGGTTCCCCATGCGTGGCGATCTGGCCAAACGCGAACCGGGTATGCTGCAACGTTGGTATGATGACAAGCTGTACAGCATCATCCGCGACGCCAAAAAAGGGAAAAAAACCTTTATTCTGCACGATGGCCCTCCTTACGCTAACGGCAGCATTCATATTGGTCACTCTGTTAACAAGATTCTGAAAGATATTATTGTTAAGTCGAAAGGCATGGCGGGCTATGACTCGCCTTATGTCCCGGGCTGGGACTGCCACGGTCTGCCTATTGAGCACAAAGTAGAACAGACTATCGGTAAGCCGGGCGATAAAGTCAGCGCGGCGGAATTCCGTGCGGCCTGTCGTCAATACGCCGCCGAACAGGTGGAAGGGCAGAAAGCGGACTTTATCCGTCTGGGCGTGCTGGGTGACTGGGATCGCCCTTACCTGACGATGGACTTCAAAACCGAAGCGAACATCATCCGTGCACTGGGCAAAATCATCGGCAATGGGCATCTGCATAAAGGCGCCAAGCCGGTTCACTGGTGCCTGGACTGCCGCTCTGCGTTGGCGGAAGCGGAGGTTGAATATTACGACAAAACCTCTCCTTCTATTGATGTGATGTTTGATGCCGTAGATAAAGACGCGGTACAGGCTAAATTTGGCGCGGCCCACGTCGATGGCCCGATTTCACTGGTGATCTGGACCACCACGCCGTGGACCATGCCGGCCAACCGGGCGATCTCACTGCATCCTGAATTTGACTATCAGCTGGTGCAGATCGATGGCCGTGCGCTGATCCTCGCTAAAGATATGGTCGACAGCGTGATGAAGCGCGTTGGCGTGACGCAATGGACCGTGCTGGGCAACGTACAGGGCGCGGCACTGGAACTGATGGGCTTCCAGCATCCGTTCTTAGCTCACGTCTCTCCGGTGGTTCTTGGTGAGCATGTGACGCTGGAGGCCGGTACAGGTGCGGTTCATACCGCCCCTGGCCACGGCCCGGACGACTATGTGATCGGGCAGAAATACGGCATTGAAATTGCCAATCCGGTGGGGCCAGACGGCTGCTATCTGCCGGGGACTTACCCAACGCTGGACGGCGTAAACGTGTTTAAAGCCAACGAGCCGATCGTTGAACTGCTGCGTGAAAAGGGCGCGCTGCTGCATGTTGAAAAACTGCTTCACAGCTACCCGCACTGCTGGCGTCATAAAACTCCGATTATCTTCCGTGCGACGCCACAGTGGTTTATCAGCATGGACCAGAAGGGGCTGCGTGCGCAGTCGCTGAAGGAGATTAAAGGCGTGCAGTGGATCCCGGACTGGGGCCAGGCGCGTATTGAATCGATGGTGGCCAACCGCCCTGACTGGTGCATCTCGCGCCAGCGCACCTGGGGTGTGCCGATGGCGTTGTTCGTGCATAAAGATACCGAGCAGCTGCACCCGGATTCACTGGAACTGATGGAAAAAGTGGCCCAGCGCGTAGAGCAGGACGGCATTCAGGCGTGGTGGGATCTCGATGCCCGCGATCTGATGGGCGCGGATGCCGATAACTACATCAAGGTGCCGGATACGCTGGACGTGTGGTTCGACTCGGGTTCAACCAGCTATTCAGTGGTTGATGCGCGTCCTGAATTTGGCGGCAACGCGCCGGATTTGTATCTGGAAGGTTCTGACCAGCATCGCGGCTGGTTTATGTCGTCGTTGATGATTTCGACGGCGATGAAAGGTAAAGCGCCATACCGCCAGGTACTGACTCACGGCTTCACCGTCGATGGTCAGGGCCGCAAGATGTCAAAATCGCTGGGCAATACCATCAGCCCGCAGGATGTGATGAACAAACTGGGTGCCGATATTCTGCGCCTGTGGGTGGCGTCGACCGATTATTCGGGTGAAATCGCCGTTTCTGACGAAATCCTTAAACGCTCCGCCGACAGCTATCGCCGCATCCGCAACACCGCGCGTTTCCTGCTGGCCAACCTCGCTGGCTTCAATCCTGAAACCGACAAGGTTAAACCGGAAGAGATGGTGGTGGTTGACCGCTGGGCGGTTGGACGTGCGCTGGCAGCTCAAAATGATATCGTCGCTTCATATGAAGCCTACGACTTCCATGAAGTGGTACAGCGCCTGATGCAATTCTGCTCGGTTGAGATGGGCTCCTTCTATCTGGATATCATCAAAGACCGCCAGTACACCGCGAAAGCCGATGGCCTGGCACGTCGCAGCTGCCAGACCGCGCTGTGGTACATTGCTGAAGCGCTGGTGCGCTGGATGGCACCGATCATGTCCTTCACCGCTGATGAAATCTGGGGCTACCTGCCAGGCAAGCGTGCGCAGTATGTGTTTACCGAAGAGTGGTTTGACGGCTTATTCAGCCTGGAGGATAACCAGCCGATGAACGATGCCTACTGGGCTGAACTGCTGAAAGTGCGTGGTGAAGTCAACAAGGTTATCGAGCAGGCGCGTGCTGACAAGCGCGTGGGCGGTTCGCTGGAAGCCAGCGTGACGCTGTATGCCGATGCGCAACTGGCGGAAAAACTGACCAGCCTCGGCGAAGAGTTGCGCTTTGTGCTGCTGACCTCGGGTGCTGAAGTGGCGGATTATGCCCAGGCTCCCGACGATGCTCAACAGAGTGAAACGGTGAAAGGCCTGAAAATTGCCCTGCGTAAAGCAGAAGGTGAGAAGTGTCCGCGCTGCTGGCACTACACCAGCGATATTGGTCAGAATGCCGAACACGCTGAAATGTGCGGTCGCTGCGTGACGAACGTCGCCGGTAGTGGTGAAGAGCGTAAGTTTGCATGATGAGTCAACCCGTTCTCTCAACCGGATTGCGCTGGCTATGGCTGGTGCTGGTGGTGATCGCCATTGATTTCGCCAGCAAGCAGTGGATTATGAATAATCTGATGCTGCACGAGTCGATGTCGGTGATACCGTTCTTTAATCTCTTTTACGCCCACAACTACGGCGCGGCGTTCAGTTTCCTCGCCGATAAAGGCGGCTGGCAGCGCTGGTTCTTCGCCGGTATTGCTGTCGCTATTGTCGTGGTGCTACTGGTGATGATGTATCGCAGCAAAGCCAGTGACAAATTGAACAATATCGCCTATGCGCTGATTGTAGGCGGCGCGTTGGGTAACCTGTTCGATCGGGCATATCATGGCTTTGTCGTAGACTTCATCGATTTTTATATCGGTGACTGGCACTTTGCCACGTTTAACATTGCCGACTGCGGCATCTGTATCGGTGCTGCGCTGATCGTACTGGAAGGGTTTATCAGCCCGGCCAGTAAGCAGAAAGGGTAGCTGCATGACTGATTCTGTACAAAGTAACAGCGCGGTGCTGGTGCATTTCACGCTAAAGCTGGCGGACGGTTCCACGGCGGAGTCCACACGTAATAACGGCAAGCCGGCACTGTTTCGTCTGGGAGACGGCAGCCTGTCAGCGCAGCTGGAAAGCCACCTGATTGGTCTGGCGGTGGGGGGCAATGCGGCGTTTGCCCTCGAGGCGCAAGACGCATTTGGCGACATCAGTCCGGATTTGATTCAGTATTTTTCACGCCGTGACTTCGTCGAAGCGGGAGAGCCAGAAATCGGTGCCATCATGCTGTTCAGCGGCATGGATGGCAATGAAATGCCGGGGGTGATTCGTGAGATCTCCGGCGATTCCATCACCGTCGATTTCAACCACCCGCTTGCCGGACAGACCATTCACTTCGACATCGACGTGCTTGAAATCGATCCGCTACTGGAGATAAGCAATGCAGATCCTGCTGGCTAATCCGCGTGGTTTCTGCGCGGGCGTTGATCGCGCTATCAGCATTGTGGAGCGTGCGCTGGAAATGTATGGCGCACCGATCTACGTGCGCCATGAGGTGGTGCATAATCGCTATGTGGTCAACAGCCTGCGTGAACGCGGCGCAATCTTTATTGAAGAGATTGGTGAGGTGCCGGATGGGTCAATTCTGATCTTCTCCGCGCACGGCGTTTCCCAGGCGGTGCGTGCAGAAGCCAAAGCCCGTGAGTTGACGATGCTGTTTGACGCCACCTGCCCACTGGTCACCAAAGTCCATATGGAAGTGGCGCGTGCCAGCCGTAAAGGCACCGAGGCGATTCTCATTGGCCACGCAGGCCACCCGGAAGTCGAAGGCACGATGGGGCAGTACAATAACCCGCAAGGGGGCATGTATCTGGTAGAACAGCCGGGCGATGTGCAGAAGCTACAGGTTAAGAATGAAGATAACCTGTGCTTTATGACGCAGACCACGCTGTCGGTTGATGATACCAGTGAGGTGATTGATGCCCTGCGCGCGCGCTTCCCTAAAATTGTCGGCCCGCGCAAAGACGATATTTGCTACGCCACCACGAATCGCCAGGAGGCGGTCAGAACGCTGGCGCGTGATGCCGATGTGGTGCTGGTGGTCGGCTCGAGGAATTCATCGAACTCTAATCGTTTGGCGGAACTGGCTCAGCGTGCCGGTAAGCTGGCGCGGCTGATTGATTCAGCGGACGATATTCAGGAAGCGTGGGTGAAAGGCGTGAGCTGCGTTGGCGTCACTGCCGGTGCGTCCGCGCCGGATATTTTGGTGCAGCAGGTGATCCAGCGACTGAACGAGCTGGGTGGCGTAGATGCCGTTGAGCTGATCGGGCGTGAAGAAAATATCATTTTCGAAGTGCCGAAGGAGCTGCGTGTAGAGGTTAAGCAGCTGGACTGATTTGTCAGGGGCGCAGGTTATGCGCCCCTTTTTTTGTGCATATCCCATTGGGTTCATCACGGGATGCGTATGAGCCTTATTCCACCATTCCCTTTTCCTCATTTCGTCAAAATCTGTTTTACTGATAATCGTCTCTCTCTGGCGTAAAATTCTTATAGCAGAGTGTTAATAGTGGTGCAGGGATTAACGCATGATTAACCTGTGAATGTTATGAAGATAATAGATACCAGTCAGGAATGAATAATTATGAGTAATGCAGAAATCCGGGTCGCCATTGTGGGAGCCGCAGGGCGTATGGGGCGTCAGCTGATACAGGCAACTGAACTGGCTGAAGGGGCTCGCCTGGGGGCGGCACTGGTGCGCAGTGGTTCATCGCTGGTTGGAACCGATGCTGGAGAACTGGCTGGCTGTGGCGCATTAGGGGTTACCGTCACTGATGACCTGGAGGCGGTGGTTAACGATTTCGACGTGCTAATCGACTTCACGCGTCCCGAAGGCACATTGCACTATCTGGCGTTTTGCCGCCAGCATCACAAAGCGATGGTGATCGGTACTACCGGTTTTGACGATGCGGGTAAAGCCGCCATTGAGGCGGCGGCACAGGATATCGCCATTGTGTTTGCCGCCAACTTCAGCGTCGGGGTGAATCTGGTGCTCAAGCTGGTGGAAAAAGCGGCCAAGGTGATGGGGGAATATGCGGATATCGAAATTATCGAAGCGCATCACCGCCATAAAGTGGATGCGCCATCCGGTACGGCATTGGCGATGGGAGAAGCCATCGCCGATGCGATGAGCTGGGATCTTAAACAGCATGCCGTTTATGCTCGTGAAGGTTTCACCGGTGAGCGTGAAGCGCAGACCATTGGTTTTGCCACCGTCCGCGCTGGCGATATTGTCGGGGAGCACACGGCGATGTTTGCAGATATTGGCGAGCGCGTGGAGATAAGCCACAAGGCTTCCAGCCGCATGACCTTTGCTAAAGGCGCAGTACGTGCGGCAATGTGGCTTAAAGAGTATAAATCAGGCCTTTATGATATGAGAAGTGTGCTAAACCTGGATGATTTGTAAGTAGTAAGTACAATTATTGACATGGTTTATTTTGTTGTAAGTTGATGATTTAAAGGGTAATGATTTTATTGCCCTTTTTTATTGTCAATAAAATGACATCTCCTTGCATTATTTTTGATGTAATCATGATAAATACCACTTTTCGCAGGGTTTATCCTGCAGGAACTGCTGTTTTTGACCATTTGGTCTGCTTTTTGAGTCGTTAACCGTCTCAAATCCGCCATTATGGTCAGGCAATCGGTTTTATGACCGGGATATGTGGTATTTTTACCGTTAACTCGCCACTTTTTGCTTCAGTGAGTTAAAAAAGGAGGAAAAACTGCCTTGTAGGGTAGACATTAGCAGGGGCTATCATTAGAATGCGCGCAATTTGCCAATAACTGAGCAGTCAGGCAGTTTTTGCATTGATTTTGGCTAGGTTCCTGAATTAATATGCAGATAATATGACTGTTTATTCCCTGGAGGATGTTTTGATTAAGTCAGCGCTTTTGGTTCTGGAAGACGGAACCCAATTCCACGGTCGGGCTATAGGGGCAACCGGATCGGCAGTGGGAGAAGTTGTTTTCAACACTTCAATGACCGGTTATCAAGAAATCCTCACCGATCCTTCCTATTCTCGCCAAATCGTTACTCTCACTTATCCCCATATCGGCAATGTCGGCACCAACTCCGCTGATGCAGAATCGACTCAGGTTCATGCAGCAGGTCTGGTTATCCGCGATTTACCGCTGATTGCCAGTAACTATCGCAATGAAGAAGGGCTGTCTGACTATCTGACTCGCCACAACATTGTCGCTATTGCCGATATCGATACACGCAAACTGACCCGTCTGCTGCGTGAAAAAGGGGCACAAAACGGCTGCATTATTGCCGGAGAGGCGCTGGACGCTGCCGTGGCACTGGAAAAAGCGCGCGCGTTTCCCGGTCTGAAAGGCATGGACTTGGCGAAAGAGGTGACCACACCGGATGCCTATACATGGTTACAGGGAAGTTGGACGCTGGAAGAAGAGCGGCCTGAGGCGAAAGCTGAAAGTGCCCTGCCGTACCACGTGGTGGCTTACGACTACGGCGTGAAGCGCAATATCCTGCGGATGCTGGTCGATCGCGGCTGCCGTCTGACGGTGGTCCCCGCACAAACCAGCGCCGAAGACGTGCTGAAACTCAACCCGGATGGCGTGTTCCTCTCTAATGGCCCGGGCGACCCGGAGCCGTGCGACTACGCGATTACCGCGATTAACCGCCTGCTTGAAACCAATATTCCGCTTTTTGGCATCTGCCTCGGCCATCAGCTACTGGCGCTGGCCAGCGGTGCGCAGACGGTAAAAATGAAACTCGGCCACCACGGTGGTAACCATCCGGTGAAAGACCACGATAACAACACGGTGATGATCACCGCCCAGAACCACGGTTTTGCCGTCGATGACAGCAACCTTCCGGCTAATCTGCGCGTTACCCATACCTCACTGTTTGACCACACGGTACAGGGCATTCACCGCACCGATAAAGCGGCCTTCAGCTTCCAGGGGCACCCGGAAGCCAGCCCCGGCCCGCATGATGCTGCCCCGTTGTTCGATCACTTTATCGAACTGATTGAAGCCCACCGTTCGACTGCCAAATAATCAGGAGCGAAAAAATGCCAAAACGTACAGACATAAAAAGTATCCTGATCCTTGGTGCTGGCCCGATTGTCATCGGCCAGGCCTGTGAATTTGACTACTCTGGTGCGCAGGCGTGTAAAGCGCTGCGCGAAGAGGGTTACCGCGTTATCTTGGTAAACTCCAACCCCGCGACCATTATGACCGACCCGGAAATGGCCGATGCGACTTACATCGAGCCGATTAACTGGGAAGTGGTGCGCAAAATTATTGAAAAAGAGCGTCCGGATGCGGTATTGCCGACGATGGGTGGTCAGACCGCGCTGAACTGTGCGCTGGAACTGGAACGTCAAGGCGTACTGGCGGAATTCGGCGTGACCATGATCGGCGCTACCGCTGATGCGATCGATAAAGCAGAAGATCGCCGCCGTTTTGACGTGGCGATGAAAAGTATCGGTCTCGACACCGCGCGTTCCGGTATCGCCCATACTATGGAAGAAGCGCTGGCGGTGGCCGCTGATGTCGGTTTTCCATGCATTATCCGCCCTTCCTTTACGATGGGTGGCACCGGCGGCGGCATTGCCTATAATCGCGAAGAGTTTGAAGAGATCTGCGAACGCGGTCTTGACCTGTCGCCGACCAATGAGCTGTTGATTGATGAATCGCTGATTGGCTGGAAAGAGTACGAGATGGAGGTGGTGCGTGATAAAAACGATAACTGCATCATCGTTTGCTCAATCGAAAACTTCGATGCGATGGGGATACACACCGGCGATTCCATTACCGTTGCGCCAGCACAGACGCTGACTGACAAAGAGTATCAGATCATGCGTAACGCCTCGATGGCGGTACTGCGTGAAATCGGCGTGGAAACCGGCGGCTCTAACGTCCAGTTCTCGGTCAATCCGGAAAATGGCCGTTTGATCATCATCGAAATGAACCCGCGCGTCTCGCGCTCTTCGGCGCTGGCCTCGAAAGCCACCGGCTTCCCGATTGCCAAGATTGCCGCCAAGCTGGCCGTGGGCTATACGCTGGACGAGCTGATGAACGATATCACCGGCGGTCTGACCCCGGCCTCGTTTGAGCCGTCCATCGACTATGTTGTCACCAAGATCCCACGTTTTAACTTCGAGAAATTTGCCGGTACCAATGACCGTCTGACCACGCAGATGAAATCCGTGGGTGAAGTGATGGCGATTGGCCGAACGTTGCAGGAGTCCATGCAGAAAGCATTGCGTGGTCTGGAAGTCGGCGCGAACGGCTTTGACCCGAAAGTCGACCTGAACGATCCCGAAGCGCTGACCACCATCCGTCGTGAGCTGAAGGACGCAGGTTCTGACCGTATCTGGTATATCGCCGATGCGTTCCGTGCCGGACTGACGGTGGAAGATGTCTTTGCACTGACCAATGTTGACCGCTGGTTCCTGGTACAGATTGAAGAGCTGGTGCAGCTGGAGCAGCAGGTGGCACAGCAGGGCATCAGTGGCCTGAGCGACGATTTCCTGCGCACCCTGAAACGCAAAGGCTTTGCCGATGCGCGTCTGTCGACGCTGGCCGGCGTCGCCGAGTCTGATATTCGCCAGCTGCGCGAACAGTATAATCTGCACCCGGTTTATAAGCGTGTGGATACCTGTGCGGCGGAGTTTTCCACCGATACGGCTTACATGTACTCGACGTATGAAGAGGAGTGTGAGGCTAACCCGCACCAGGACCGCGACAAAATTATGGTGCTGGGCGGCGGGCCTAACCGCATCGGGCAGGGCATTGAGTTTGACTACTGCTGCGTGCACGCTTCACTGGCCCTGCGCGAAGACGGTTTTGAAACCATTATGGTCAACTGCAACCCGGAAACCGTATCGACCGACTATGACACGTCCGACCGCCTGTACTTTGAGCCGGTCACGCTGGAAGACGTGCTGGAAATCGTGCGTATCGAGCAGCCGAAAGGCGTGATCGTGCAGTACGGTGGTCAGACGCCGCTGAAACTGGCGCGTGCGCTGGAAGCCGCTGGCGTACCGGTTATCGGCACCAGCCCGGATGCTATTGACCGCGCTGAAGACCGCGAACGTTTCCAGCAGGCGGTTGAGCGCCTCGGCCTGAAGCAGCCGGCTAACGCCACGGTGACCGCCATTGATATGGCCGTAGAGAAAGCCGCGATCATCGGCTACCCGCTGGTGGTGCGCCCGTCTTACGTGCTGGGCGGCCGTGCAATGGAAATCGTCTATGACGAAATCGACCTGAAGCGCTACTTCAACAATGCGGTATCGGTATCAAATGATGCGCCGGTGCTGCTGGATCGTTTCCTCGACGATGCGGTGGAAGTCGATGTCGATGCCATCTGCGATGGCGAACAGGTGCTGATTGGCGGCATCATGGAGCACATTGAGCAGGCTGGCGTACACTCCGGCGACTCGGCTTGTTCACTGCCTGCCTACACCCTGAGTGCGGAAATCCAAGACGTGATGCGTCAGCAGGTGAAAAAGCTGGCGTTTGAACTGGGCGTGCGCGGTCTGATGAACGTGCAGTTTGCGGTCAAGGATAATGAAGTTTACCTGATTGAGGTTAACCCCCGCGCCGCACGTACCGTACCGTTTGTCTCCAAAGCTACCGGCATGCCGTTGGCGAAAGTGGCCGCGCGCGTGATGGCAGGTAAAACCCTTGCGGCACAGGGCGTGACCAAAGAGATTATCCCACCGTATTACTCGGTCAAAGAGGTGGTGCTGCCGTTTAACAAATTCCAGGGCGTAGATCCAATCCTCGGCCCGGAAATGCGTTCTACCGGGGAAGTGATGGGCGTGGGCCGTAACTTCGCCGAAGCCTTCTGCAAGGCGATGCTTGGCGCACAAAGCAATATGAAGAAAAGCGGTCGTGCGCTGCTGTCGGTGCGCGAAGGGGATAAAAAACGTATTGTAGAGCTGGCGCGTCGCCTACAGGAGTTTGGCTTCGAGCTGGATGCCACCGCAGGAACCGCATCGGTGCTGAAGGCGGCCGGTATTGAGGTTCGCCAGGTCAATAAGGTGCACGAAGGACGTCCGCATATTCAGGACCGTCTGAAGAACGGCGAATACGCTTACATCGTCAATACCACCGCGGGTCGTCAGGCGATTGAAGACTCGAAGCTGATTCGCCGTAGCGCCTTGCAGTACAAGGTTCACTACGACACCACGCTGAACGGCGGTTTTGCCACGGCAAACTCCTTGCACGCCAGCGCCACCGATCGGGTGATCTCGGTGCAGGAGATGCACGCGCAGATCGCTGGCTAATTCCAGCAGCGGGGAAGGGACTCCCCGTTCTGGTGTTGAATCAGTGACAGGCCATCGGCAATAAAAAGCCCCTCTCTGTGGATCAGGAGGGGCTTTTTGGTGAAGAATAACGACCGCCAGGACAGCGCCACTTTTATCCCCAACGCAATCAGCACGCCGCCGAGCAGTTTATCCACAATGCGCTGGGCTTTTGTCAGCCCACGACGTACCGGCCCGCTTTGCATCAGCACCACCAATGATGGCCACCAGATCGCCGACAGACCAAGAATAATCCCCGCATAAAGCAGTTTTTCGCTGATGCCTGAATTGACGTTCAGCACCTGGGTGAAGATCGACAGGAAGAACAGCGTCGCTTTTGGATTAAGCAGATTGCACAGGTAGCCTTGCAAAAAGGCTTTTTTCAGCGAAGTCTCTTCCTGTGTGGCATTGTTGAAATTCATTTTACCGTTGCCGCGTGACATCAGCGCCTGGATACCGATATAAATCAGGTAGGCCGCACCGGCATATTTCAGCAGCATAAACAGCCACGGCGTGGTGGTGATCACCACCGCCAGACCGGCGACACAGTAGGCCATATGGGTGGCAACCGCGCAGTTTACGCCCAGCGCACTCATCATCGCAGCACTGCGACGGTAGCGAGCGGCATTTTTTACGATCAGGAAAAAATCAGGGCCGGGCGAAAGCATCCCGAGCGCCACAATGGTGGCAACAAATAAGCTGGTTTCTAACATGATGATAGCCTGTAGCAAATTGATTGCAAAAGTTTAGCATGCCGCGCGATTCAGGCGGTGAAAAACATGCACAAGGTGAGGGAACCGATACCATGCTAAACCTTTACCTAATTACTCTTGCTTAGCTATCGACGAAAGTTTCACCTTTACGTATGATGGCGCCAATTTTATCCCCTGCTGAGTTTGATATGATGATTAGCCTGATTGCTGCCCTTGCGGCCGATCGCGTCATTGGTATGGAAAATGCCATGCCGTGGCACCTGCCAGCCGACCTGGCCTGGTTCAAAAAACAGACGCTGAATAAACCGGTGATCATGGGACGCCGTACCTGGGAATCCATTGGTCGCCCACTGCCGGGCCGTCTGAATATTGTGATCAGCCGCCAGAAGGGTGAGGCTGAAGGTGTGGTCTGGGTGAGCAACATCGAAGATGCGCTGAAGGCGGCCGGAGAGGTGGAAGAGCTGATGGTGATCGGCGGCGGACGCATTTATGAGCAGCTGCTGCCGCGTGCCGATCGCCTTTATCTGACGCATATTGATGCGGAAGTGGAAGGCGATACCCATTTCCCGGACTACGAGCCGGACGAGTGGCAGTCGACCTTTAGCGAGTTTCACGATGCCTCGGAGAAGAACTCGCATAGTTTCTGCTTTGAGATCCTCGATCGCCGCTAATCATTCGGGTGGGCCTGTTTTCAGGCCCACCCGACTATAGCGTTTTTTCTCGTTGTGACGCCTCAATAAACATCTGTTTATCTTCCCAACGCAGCATACTCAGGCTGCCACCCCAACAGCAGCCGGTATCAAGAGCAAAAATCCCTTCTGGTGTCCCTTTACCCTCCAGCGATGCCCAGTGCCCAAAGACGATGGTATAGTCGCGTGATACCGGGCCGGGAATATTGAACCACGGTTTTAGCGGCGGTGGTGCGCTGTCCGGTGACTCTTTGGCAATCATATCCAGCTGACCGTTAGGGAAACAATAACGCATACGCGTCAGGGCATTGGTGCTGAAGCGTAAACGTGCGAGTCCGCTCAATTCCGGCGACCAGTTGTTTGGCATATCGCCATACATGGCATTCAGAAACAGGGGATAGGTATCGCTGCTCAGTACCGCTTCAACCTCGCGTGCGCAGATCTGCGCGGTCTCGATATCCCACTGGGGCGTGATCCCAGCGTGTGCCATCACCAGCTTTTTTTCTTCATCGACCTGGATCAGCGGCTGGCGACGTAGCCAGTTGATCAGCTCATCAACGTCGTCTGCTTCCAGCAGAGCGCTAAGGCGATCTTTCGGTTTATTGCGACCAATGCCGGCATAAACTGCCAGCAGATGCAGATCGTGATTTCCCAGAACCAGCTTAACGCAGTCGCCCAGTGCGCGCACAAAGCGCAGCACCTCCAACGAGTCTGGCCCACGAGCCACCAAATCGCCAGTCAACCACAGCTGGTCGGTTTCAGGATTAAATTGCACCTGATCAAGAAGCGATTGCAACTCATGGTAGCAACCGTGGATATCGCCAATTAAGTAAGTGCTCATGCAAACAAAGCCGGATTAGTGGATATGGGTGGCAATCGCCAGACGGAAGACAGGAATTTCAACACGGAAGTTTTCGCTATCAGCATCGATCATCTGATAGTGTCCCTGCATGGTGCCGATCGGGGTTTCCAGAACGGCACCGCTGGTGTACTGGTACTCGCCGCCGGGTTCGATATGCGGCTGTTCTCCCACCACACCTTCTCCCTGAACTTCGGTTTCACGGCCATTACCGTTGGTGATTAGCCAGTAGCGGCCAATCAGTTGCACAGCAATACGCCCCACGTTACGAATGGTCACCGCGTAAGCAAAGACATAGCGTTCTTCATCAGGCGCAGACTGCGACGCAATATAGGTGCTTTGTACCTGAACACAGATTCGGGGCGTATCGTTCATGATTACTTCTCCTGCGGCTGAGGGTGCGCAGTTAACCAGTTAGCCAGCTGGCAGTATTGCGCAACGCTGATGTTTTCTGCGCGCAGCGTTGGATCGATGTTCATTTCTGTCAGTGCGTCGACAGAGAACAGATGACCCAGACTGTTGCGGAGCGTTTTGCGACGTTTGCCAAAGGCTTCCGTGGTGATGCGGCTCAAAACGCGAATATCATCAACCGGGTGCGGTAGTTGGGCATAAGGCATCAGACGAACCACCGCAGAGTCTACTTTAGGCGCGGGGGTGAACGATTCAGGTGGAACCTCCAGTACCGGGATCACCTGGCAGTAATATTGCGCCATCACCGTCAGACGACCATAGGCTTTGCTGCCTGGCCCGGCAACCAAACGATTAACCACCTCTTTTTGCAGCATGAAGTGCATATCTTTAATGGCACCGACATAGCTAAACAGATGGAACATCAACGGCGTGGAAATGTTATACGGCAAATTACCAAAAACGCGTAACGGCTGACCTTTTTCCTGCGCCAGGGCAGCAAAATCAAAGGTCATGGCATCCTGCTGGAATATGGTCAGCTTGGGGCCGAGAAACGGATGGGTTTGCAGACGCGCGGCAAGGTCGCGGTCGATTTCGACCACCGTCATGCTATCCAGGCGCTCTCCTACCGGCTCGGTCAGTGCGCCGAGACCCGGGCCGATTTCGACCACCGCCTCACCGCGTTGAGGGTGGATGGCGTTGACAATACAGTCAATAATATACTGATCGTTAAGGAAGTTCTGTCCAAAACGTTTGCGGGCGAAGTGGCCCTGGTGAACGCGACTATTCATTACTGCTCTTAATCATGGTAATGGCGAGGTTAAGCGCCGTCTTAAAGCTGCCCGCATCGGCCTGACCGCTACCGGCCAGCTCAAGAGCCGTACCGTGGTCAACAGACGTGCGGATAAATGGCAGACCGAGGGTGATATTCACCGCCCGACCAAAGCCCTGATATTTTAGCACCGGAAGCCCCTGATCGTGGTACATCGCCAGCACGGCATCGGCATGTTGCAGATATTTGGGCTGAAACAGCGTATCCGCAGGGAGCGGCCCGGTCAGTTTCATCCCCTGCTGGCGAAGTTCGTCCAACGCAGGGATGATCACATCAATCTCTTCACGGCCCATATGACCGCCTTCGCCAGCGTGAGGGTTAAGACCACAAACAAAAATATGTGGCTCGGCCCGGCCAAACTTGCTTTGCAGGTCGCGGTGCAGAATAGTGATCACTTCATGGAGCGTGGAGCGAGTAATACTGGCCGCCACGTCTTTCAGCGGCAGGTGCGTGGTGGCCAGCGCAACGCGCAGCTCTTCCGTTGCCAGCATCATCACCACACGCTCACAGCCCGCACGCTCGGCAAAAAATTCGGTATGCCCGCTGAACGAAATACCGGCATCATTGATCGCTCCTTTGTGCACCGGGCCGGTGATCAGTGCGGCGAACTCACCGCTCAGGCAACCGTCACAGGCGCGGGCGAGGGTCTCAAGCACGTAGTGGCTGTTATCCACGCACAGCTCACCGGCGTTAACCGGCTGTGCAAGGTGCACCGGTAGCAGCGTGAGTGAACCGGCCTGCTGCGGCTGGGCGCAGGCGTTCGGCTGGTACTCGCGCAGCGTAAGGGGTAAACGCAAAGCTGCCGCGCGGTTGCGCAGCAGCTCGGGGTCAGCACACACCACCAGTTCAACCGGCCAGTCTTGCTGGGCCAGTTGAACCACGAGATCGGGGCCAATCCCGGCGGGTTCTCCGCTGGTGATGACAATGCGTTGCTTACTGAGCATTCGCATCCAGGATCTTCACGTAGGCAGCCGCACGCTCTTCCTGCATCCAGGTCTGAGCTTCTTCCGCGAATTTACGGTTGAACAACAGACGATAAGCTCGCTCTTTTTTTGCCGCGTCGGTTTTATCCACCTTGCGGGTATCCATCAGCTCAATCAGATGCCAGCCGAAGGAAGAGTGAACTGGGGCGCTGATCTGGCCTTTGTTCAGATGCAGCAGGGCATCACGGAAAGCCGGATCGAATACTTCAGCCGAGCTCCAGCCGAGATCGCCGCCCTGGTTAGCTGAACCCGGATCTTGTGACAGCTGTTTAGCGGCATCGCTAAAGGTCAGTTTGCCGCTCTTGATCTCGGCGGCGACCTGCTGCAATTTCTGTCGAGCCTGATCGTCGGTCATGATCGGTGAAGGCTTCAGCAGGATGTGGCGGGCGTGGACTTCGGTCACCGAAATACTCTGATTATCACCGCGCATATCGTTAACTTTCAGGATATGGAAGCCAACGCCGGAGCGGACAGGGCCGATGATATCGCCTTTTTTCGCCGTCACCAGCACCTGAGCAAACAGAGAAGGCAGCTCCTGGAGACGTCCCCAGCCCATATTGCCGCCTTTTAGCGCCTGGGGATCGGCAGAGTTAGCTATCGCCAGCTTCGCAAAATCAGCGCCGCTTTTGGCTTCGCTAACCAGTTGATTCGCCAGGTTTTCCTGATCATCAACCTGCTGCTGCGTCGGGTTCTCCGGCAGCGGCAACAGAATGTGGCTGATATTCAGCTCCGTACCCGCACTGTTCTGCGAGGCCAGCTGTTCTGCAAGAGAATCCACTTCCTGCGGCAGGATGGTGACACGACGGCGAACTTCGTTGTTACGCACTTCCGAGGTCGCCATCTCTTGACGGATCTGCTCACGATAGGTGGCATAGTTCATGCCGTCATACGCCAGGCGGCTGCGTAGCTGGTCGATGCTCATTTTATTTTGCTGAGCAATGTTGCCTATCGCCTGATCGAGCTGGGCATCGCTAACCTGTAGGCCAGCCTGCTTCGCCTTCTGTAGCAGGATATTGTCCATGACCAGGCGCTCCAGAATCTGGTGACGCAGGGTTTTGTCATCCGGCAGCTGCTGACCAGCCTGCTTTGACTGACCTTTCACGGACTGCATCATGCTGTCAACATCACTTTCTAGCACCACGCCGTTGTTAACGACGGCGGCAACTTTATCTACAACTTGCGGGGCTGCGAACGCGGTGTTGGCTGTCAGAGCTGCACCGAGGATTAGCATTCTCCAGTTCTTCATACTTTTTCCATTCTTCTATCCGCACTGCGGGTTGGCATTCCAAAGAAACAACATCAGAAAGCGCGTTGATAAGGCAGTATGCCCTTACGCAGCATCTGCCCAGTACCTAAGCCGTAGCTTGGGCTGAGGCCACGCAGTTCAATGTTGAACGAGATTTTGTTGTCGTATTTACTGTTGTCGTTTTCCCAACCGGTAATTTTACGTTCATAGCCCAGGCGTAATGCATAGCAGCAGGAGCTGTACTGAACACCCAACAGCTGATCGGCTGGCTGATTAGCCTTGGTGTCGTAATACCAGGCGCCGACCACTGACCAGGCGTCAACAATTGGCCAGCTGGCGGTGGCACCGACCTGCGAGATCCCCTTTTGATACAGCGCATTGTTGCTATAGTCCGGTAACGTCTGCCGGATATACTCCTCACTGGTGTAGCGGTAGTTCAGCTGCACCATGCGGTCAGCATCACGACGCCACTCCAGCACGGCATTACCCTGCGATACGTTATCCAGACGGGTGTCATACTGCAAACCACCGCGTGCTGCCCAACGGTCGCTGATCTTCCAGTAGCTGTCACCCGCCCACACCAGGCTACCCCGGTCGTCGTCATCGGTGACGTTCAACCCGGTGCGTGCCGGAGTGAACGAGTAGATTTGACCTACGGAAGCATTAAAACGTTCAACCAGATCGTTATCAAAAATGCGTGTTGTCACGCCAGTCGTCACCTGGTTAGCGGAGGCGATACGATCCAGGCCGCTGTACGTGCGATCGCGGAACAGGCCGGTATAGTCACTTTGCAGCAGCGTGGAGTCATAAGAGCGCACATGACTCTGGTCGCGATAAGGCACGTAAAGGTACTGTACACGCGGCTCCAGCGTCTGGGTGTAGCCCGGCGACCAGTCCATATCCCGGTCGAAGACCATCTTGCCATCGACTTTAAACTGCGGCATAACGCGGTTGACCGAGTTTTTCAGCTGATTATTACCGTTTTGAGCATTGTAATAATCAACATCGTTCTGCTCATAATGGGTCGCCAGCAGCTTGGCTTCGGTATTCAGACTGCCCCAGCGGTTAGCCAATGGCAGGTTGATGGTTGGCTCAAGGTGCAAACGCGTGGCATCCGGCATACGCCCATCGACATTGGTGAATTTCACCGCCTGGCCATAAAGATGCGTATCGAAAGGTCCGACGTCATTTTGGTAATAGTTGAAGTCGAACTGAGGTTCAGCGCGATAAACATCGTTATTGGCGTTGGTGGAGAAGATCTGGAACTGTTTGGTCGACAGCGTGGCATCCCAGTTTCTTTCCGCGTAGCCGATGCTGAATTTCTGCGTGACGTAGCCGTCAGTGGTCGATCCATATGGCGAATCAAGATCGGTAAAATAATAAGGATCGCTGACTTTGGTATAGTCGGCATTGAAGCGCCAGTTCTGTTCGTATACGCCGGAATGTTGCCAGTGGAACAGCCAGCGGCTTGAAGATTCATCTTCCGCGTGTTTATCTTCATAAGTGCGGTCGGAGCCCAGATAATCAAATTCTACCAGGCCAGTACCGGCATCGCTCAGATAGCGGAACTCATTCTGCCATTGCATGCCGCGACGGCTGATATAGTGTGGCGTCAGGGTGGCATCAACCTGTGGCGCGATGTTCCAGTAATACGGCAGCATAAAATCGAAGCCGCTGTTGTTACTGTAATTCGCATTGGGGATCAGGAAGCCTGAACGACGCTTATTGCCTACCGGCATTTGCAGGTAGGGGCTGTAAAAAATCGGCACCGATCCCAGTTTGAAACGGGCGTTCCAGATTTCCGCCAGCTGTTCGTCGCGGTCGTGAATAATCTCAGAACCTTCCACGCTCCAGCTGTTCTGACCCGGCAGGCAGGAGGTGAAAGTTCCGTTTTCCAGAATGGTGTAGCGGTTGTCATCGCGCAGCTTCATCTGGTCAGCGGCACCACGTCCCTGACGGCCGACCATCTGATAGTCACCCTGCCAGACATTAGTGTCTTTAGTATTCAGATTAGACCAGGCTTTCGGGCCTTTGAGGATCACCTGATTATCGTCATAGTGCACGTTACCTAATGCATCGACGGTGCGCGTTGGCGTGGCCTGACCGCTCAGCATTTTCTGGTGCAGCTGAACTTCGTTGGATTGCAGGCGGCTGTTGCCGTGCTGGATATCAACATTGCCGCTAAAAACGGTGTTGTCCGGATAATGGCCTTTGGCGTTTTCTGCACCGATCGTCACCGGCAGCTCGTTAGTTTTTTTCCCCTCTACCAGTGGACGGTCGTAACTGGGCACCCCTAGCATACATTGTGATGCGAGGTCATCGGCCAGCCCTTGCTGGCTATAGAGTGCTGAGCCAATAAGCGTGGCCAGCAATGTAGGTAGTCTTTTTTTCATACGCGGTATCGAAAATTCCGTAATCACTGGCATCATGCCGACAAACGGTCAGAGACTATCGCACTCAGTTGCGTTGCGCTAGTAATACCCTGGATCTTTCCGAGCACCAAGGCGTGAGTTTTTGCCTTAATGAGCAACAGAATCGGGTAAACTTCTGGTTTGTTTGGCCGCGTACCAATAGGCTATGAGATAAATGACAGGTATGATAATGCAAAATTTAGCCTTCAGCATGGCCTAATGAGGAGTTTATGCGCTATTGGGGAAAAGTATTAGGGCTGGTACTGGGTTTATTGTCCGGTGCGGGCTTTTGGGGCGTGGTGATTGGCCTGCTGATCGGGCACATGATTGATAAAGCGCGATCTCCTGCCAGGCAGGGCTATTTTGCCGATCAGCAAACGCGTCAGGCGCTTTTTTTCCGTACCACGTTTCAGGTCATGGGGCATTTGACCAAATCCAAAGGACGGGTCACGGATGCTGATATTCAGATGGCATCTCTGCTGATGGAACGCATGCAGCTGCACGGTGAAGGGCGTACGGCGGCACAGCGCGCTTTCCGCGAAGGTAAAGAGGGAGATTATCCTCTGCGCGATAAGCTGCGTGAGCTGCGCAGCGCCTGTTTTGGCCGTTTTGATCTGATCCGCATGTTTCTGGAAATTCAGATCCAGGCGGCATTTGCCGATGGTTCACTGCATCCTAATGAACGCCAGGTGCTGTATGTGATTGCTGAAGAGCTGGGCATATCGCGCGCGCAGTTCGATCAGTTTCTGCGCATGATGGAAAGCGGGCAGCAGTTTGGCGGCGGCTATCAGGGCGGGGGATCGTCCCAGGGCGGCTACAGCCAGAGGCAGCGCGGCCCTACGCTGGAAGACGCCTGTAATATGCTTGGGGTGAAGAGCAGCGATGATGCCACCACCATTAAACGAGCCTACCGCAAGCTGATGAGCGAACATCACCCGGACAAGCTGGTGGCGAAAGGTCTGCCGTCAGAGATGATGGAGATGGCGAAGCAGAAAGCGCAGGAGATTCAGGCGGCTTATGACCTGATCAAACGCGAAAAGGGCTTTAAGTGATCGGGCTGGCTGACTTGCCGCCTGGGCCCCTTTAGCTTTGTGGGCTCCGATCGGGCTGGCTTACCGGAGACCAGCCCGATCAAAACTCCGTCGGCTGGCGGAAGGTCATCGGCGTGCCGTAGTGCGGATGGGTGATGCTCAGGCTTTCGGCATGGAGTTGCAGCCGTGGTGCCATCGCTCTGGCCTCATCATGGGCATAGAAGTTATCGCCCAGTATCGGGTGGCCAAGCGCCAGCATATGCACGCGCAGCTGGTGTGAGCGTCCGGTAATCGGTTTTAGCTGTACGCGCGCGCTGTTATCACTGGCATAGTCCAGCACCTGATATTCCGTTTGCGCGGACTTTCCGCTGTCAAAACACACTTTCTGCTTAGGTCTGTTCGGCCAGTCGCAAATCAGCGGCAGATCCACCAAACCCGTTGCCGGTTGCGGATGCCCCCAGACACGTGCCACATAGGTTTTCTGCGGTTCGCGTTCGCGGAACTGGCGCTTCAGCTCGCGCTCGGCGGCTTTGGTTAACGCCACCACCATTACGCCGCTGGTGGCCATATCCAGGCGATGGACAGATTCTGCCGCCGGATAATCTCGCTGCACGCGCGTCATCACGCTGTCCTTGTACTCGGCAAGCCGACCCGGCACCGACAGCAGCCCACTGGGTTTATTCACCACGATGATGTGCTCGTCCTGATAGAGGACGTGCAGCCAGGGTTCATGCGGGGGATTATAGGGTTCCATAAGATCCTTATCAGGGCCAGCGGGCGCTGGCCCCGTTGGGTTTATTGGTGCGTAACGACGATCAGGCGCAGGGCGTCGAGACGCCAGCCTGCTTCATCGAGATTGCTCAGCACCTGTTGGCGATTGCTTTCCAGCGCGTCGATTTCATCCTGACGGATGTTGGGATTGACCGCGCTCAATGCCTGGAGGCGCGATAGCTCGGCACTCAGCTTCTCGTCAGCTTCCTGACGGGCAGCATCGATCACTTTACGCGCCTCGGCGGCGGCCTGATCTTCCGACAGGGTGATGATCTCATGCACGTCCGACTGCACCGCGTTCACCAGCTTGCTGCCGGTGTGGCGATTTACCGCATTAAGCTGGCGGTTGAAACTTTCAAACTCGACTTTAGCCGCCAAATTGTTGCCCTTACGGTCAACCATCATACGGATCGGCGTTGGCGGCAGGAAGCGGGTCAGTTGCAGATGCTTCGGTGCCTGGGCTTCCACCACATAAATCAGTTCAACCAGCAGCGTACCGACCGGCAGCGCTTTGTTTTTCAGCAGGGAAATCGCACAGCTGCCGGTATCGCCGGAAAGGATCAGATCCAGACCGTTGCGGATGATCGGGTGCTCCCAGCTCACGTACTGAGCATCTTCGCGCGACAGCGCCTGGTTGCGGTCGAAGGTAATTGTACAGCCATCTTCCGGCAGCCCTGGGAAGTCCGGCACCAGCATATGGTCGCCGGGCGTCAGAACGATCAGGTTATCACTACGATCTTCCTGATTGATGCCGACGATATCGAACAGGTTAAGGGCGAAGTTGACCAGTTCAACATCGTTATCCTGTTCGGCAATCTTATCCGCCAGCGCCTGGGCCTTCTCGCCGCCGTTGGAGTTCAGTTCCAGCAGGCGGTCACGCCCCTGTTCCAGCTGAACCTTCATCGCCTCGTGCTGCTTGCGGCACTGTTGGATAAACGTCTCCAGACCTTCGCTGTTTTCCGGCGCGGCGAGGTATTCGATAAGCTGGGTGTAAACGCTGTCGTAAACGGCACGCCCGGTCGGGCAGGTATGTTCGAAAGCATCCAGCCCCTCGTGATACCACTGTACCAGCACCGCCTGCGCGGTTTTTTCCAGGTAGGGGACGTGGATCTGAATATCGTGCGCCTGACCGATACGGTCGAGACGGCCAATACGCTGCTCCAGCAGGTCGGGGTTAAACGGCAGGTCAAACATCACCATCTGGCTGGCGAACTGGAAGTTACGCCCTTCAGAACCGATCTCCGAGCACAGCAGAACCTGAGCGCCGTCCTCCTCCGAGGCAAACCATGCCGCAGCACGATCGCGCTCAATAATCGACAATCCTTCATGGAACACGGCGGCACGAATGCCTTCACGCTCGCGCAGGACCTGCTCCAGCTGTAGGGCGGTAGCGGCTTTGGCGCAGATCACCAGCACCTTTTTGTCACGGTTGCCGGTCAGATAGCCCATCAGCCATTCGACACGCGGGTCAAAGTTCCACCAGGTGCCGCTGTCGCCTTCAAACTCCTGATAGATCTGTTCAGGATAGAGCATATCCTGTGCGCGCTCGTCGGCGGTTTTACGCGCGCTCATAATGCCGGACACTTTAATCGCCGTCTGGTACTGCGTGGGCAGCGGCAGGCGGATCTGATGCAGTTCGCGTTTCGGGAAGCCTTTCACGCCGTTACGGGTGTTACGGAACAGCACGCGGCTGGTACCGTGACGGTCCATCAGCATGCTGATCAGCTCCTGACGCGCTTCCAGCTTGCCTTCGCGGTCGCTGTTAGCGGTTTGCAGCAGCGGCTCTATGTCCTGTTCGCCCATCAGATCGTTCAGCAGGTTCAGCTCATCGTTGCCGATTTTCTGGTCGGCCAGCAGCATCGTCACCGCATCGGCAATCGGGCTGAAGTGTTTTTGTTCTTCAACAAACTGGGCAAAGTCGTGGAAACGGTTGGGGTCGAGCAGACGCAGACGAGCGAAATGGCTCTCCATCCCCAGCTGTTCCGGGGTGGCGGTCAGCAGCAGGATGCCGGGGATCTGCTCTGCCAGCTGTTCAATAACCAGGTATTCGCGGCTCGGTGCGTCTTCAGACCAGACGAGGTGATGCGCTTCATCCACCACCATCAAATCCCACTCGGCATCGGCCAGTTTTTCCAGGCGCTGCTTGTTGCGGCGCACAAAGTCCAGCGAACAGATAATCATCTGCTCGGTATCAAACGGGTTGTCGCTGTCGAGCTGTGCCTGGGCGTAACGGTCGTCATCAAACAGCGCAAAACGCAGATTGAAGCGGCGCAGCATTTCTACCAGCCACTGATGCTGGAGCGTTTCCGGCACCACGATCAGCACGCGCTCGGCGCGACCGGCCAACAGCTGCTGATGAATGATCATCCCCGCTTCAATGGTTTTACCTAAGCCCACTTCATCCGCCAGCAGCACGCGTGGCGCATGTCGGCGTCCGACATCGTGGGCGATATGCAGCTGGTGCGGGATCAGGCTGGTGCGCATGCCGCGCAGGCCGCTGGTGGCCAGGCGATACTGCTCGCTCTGGTATTTGCGCGCGCGAAAACGCAGGGCGAAGCGGTCCATGCGGTCCAACTGCCCGGCGAACAGGCGATCCTGCGGTTTGCCGAATACAAGCTTACTGTCCAGCATCACTTCACGCAGCACCACGCCCGTTTCGCTGTTGTCCAGCCGGGTACCGATATAACTGACCACGCCGTTGGTGGTGGTTATCTCGTCAATTTCCAGCTGCCAGCCTTCATGGCTGGTAATGGTGTCGCCGGGATTGAACACCACGCGGGTGATGGGAGAATCATTTCTGGCATAGAGACGGTTTTCGCCCGTAGCAGGGAACAGCAGGGTGACCATGCGCGTATCGACGGCAACCACAGTTCCCAGTCCCAGTTCGCTTTCCGTATCGCTTATCCAGCGTTGACCAAGTGTAAAAGGCATAAATATTCGGCTCGATTCTCGTCTAGTGTTTCAGGCAATAGCACTGCTGCCGGGCAACTGGCCTGGCGATGAATGATAAAAAAAGATATCAACACGGCAGCAGCTTCAGATATGAGGGTGTAAATTCACGGGCAGCCTCGTATGGTACTGGAAGGCTGCCCGTTCGTCACCTGTCAAAACAAGCCTAACTGCCCGGTCACCAGGGTAGCGAAGTCATCCTGCATAAACGGCAAAATGCCGTCAGCCACCGGCTGTAGCTGGCGCGTCAGGTAATGATCGTAGTCCAGCGGGGTGATACGCGCCTCCAACGGTTCCGGGCCAGAGGTGGCAATAACGTAGCGTATATGGCCGCCTTTTTGATATTGCAGCGGCCGGCCCAGCTTCTGGTTCTGCTCATCGGCAATACGCGCGGCGCGCACATGGGGGGGCACATTGCGCTGATAGTCATCCAATGGGCGACGCAGGCGCTTACGGTAGATCAACTGCTGATCCAGCTCGCCGTCCAGCAGCTGACGGACGGTTTCACGGATATAATCCCGGTAAGGCTGCCCGGTGAAAATTTTCAGGTACAGCTCCTGCTGGAATTTTTGCGCCAGCGGCGTCCAGTCGGTACGCACCGTTTCCAGCCCTTTAAACACCATGTGATTTTCGTCGCCGCGACGAATTAATCCGGCATAGCGTTTCTTACTGCCCTGTTCGGCCCCGCGAATGGTCGGCATCAGGAAGCGGCTAAAGTGCGTTTCGTACTCCAGCTCCAGCGCACTCTGCAAGCCATACTCGCTTTGCACATGCTGCTGCCACCACTGATTGACTTTCACCACCAGCTGGCGACCAATCTGTTCTGCTGCCGCTTCATCATGGGCCGATTTCAGCCAGACAAAGGTCGAGTCGGTATCGCCATAGATCACGTCGTAGCCTTCTGCCTCAATCAGTTCACGCGTTTGTCGCATGATGTCATGGCCGCGAAGCGTGATGGACGAAGCCAGACGCGGATCGAAAAAACGGCAGGCGCTGGTTCCCAGCACGCCGTAAAAGGCATTCATAATGATTTTCAATGCCTGCGACAGCGGTTTATTGCCCTGTTTTTTGGCGGCTTCACGGCCCTGCCAGATTTGACTGACGATCTCTGGCAGACAGTGGGTGGTTCGTGAGAAGCGTGCGCCGAGATAGCCGCTGACGGAATCGGCCTCTTGCGGGTGCGCCATTCCCTCCACCAGACCAACCGGATCGATAAGAAAGGTGCGGATAATCGACGGATACAGGCTTTTATAATCCAGCACCAGCACCGAGTCATACAGGCCGGGGCGTGAATCCATCACGTAACCACCGGGGCTGGCCTGGGGGGCGACGTCGCCAAGGTTGGGCGCAACAAACCCGGCGCGGTGCATACGCGGCAGATAGAGATGACCAAAGGCCGCCACCGAACCGCCGTGACGATCCACCGCCAGCCCGTTAACCGAGGCGCGCTCCAGCAGGAACGGCATCAGCTCGGTATGCTGGAAAATGCGCGTCACCAGCTCACAGTCTTTCAGGTTGTAATGGGCCAACGCCGGTTTATCTTCGGCAAAACGTTGGTCGATCTCCTCCATACGCTGCCACGGATTACCGATCGCTTTGCCTTCACCCAGCAGCTGGCGGGATACCGCTTCAAGACTGAAAGAGTCAAAATTCCAGAAGGCGGATTTAAGCGCCTCAATGCCGTCGATAATCAGGCGGCCGCTGGCCTGGGCGAAGAACACGCCGGGCTTAAAGCCATGTTCACGCCACTCCAGCGTGGCGTGATGGCCGCGCCCCAGCCGTAGCGGGATACCGTAGCGTTCAGCATGTTTTTGCAGTACGCGCAGGTCAAACTGCACCAGGTTCCAGCCAATCAGCACGTCGGGATCATGACGGGCAAACCAGGCGTTCAGCTTTTCCAGCAGCTGCGGGCGGCTGGCGACGTATTCCAGATTAAAGTCGAGCTGGCTGGCATCGCCATTCTCCGGGCCGAGCATATAGACGTCACGCTGCCCACAGCCCTCAAGGCCGATGCAGTACAGCTCGCCGTGGCGGGTGGTTTCAATGTCCAGCGAGACCCATTTCAGCGGGGGACGATAGTCGGGATGCGGCTTGAGGCGGGCATTGATCAGACGATCCCCGTCTGGCTGGCCGCTAAACCACACGGCGGCGGTGATAAAGCGCTCCATCAGGAAACGCTCCGGCGGGCGCACGTCGGCCTCGTACAGCGTGATGCCGTTTTCGCGCAGCCGTTTTTCCAGATGCTGGAGCTGACGCTGCTGTTTGCAGTACAGGCCAACCACCGGGCGCTGATGGAAATCTTTTAGCGCCAGTGGGGCAAATCGCCAGTGGCGTTCACTCGCCAGCAGCCTGCTGGCCTTTTCCTGCTGACAGGCCGGGATAAACGCCACGGACTCCTGCGGCGGTAATACCACCTGCTGCGGGCCACTGTCGGTTGCCAGCCACAGCACTACTTCACTGCCTGCGGGTGTATCTCGCCAGTGGCGGGTTAACAAGAATCCTGCGCGCGCGTCGCTCACTCGGCCTCCTCGGACGGTTAATCTCTTATAATAGCATGTTTATTTATACAGTGCTTATGGGCCAGTTATCTTGCTGACGCCGCCGCCGCCATCCTGTCGGACAAAATCAGCGCTTGACGCTTTCCGACGTCCTCTGGACAATCCGGGGTTCTGCTAATCAGTTTGGAACAATATGGAAGCCTGGCTGCAACATTTAATTACCCAATCGCTTGCATGGTCGCTGTTTGCTATCGGACTGGTGACTTTCCTGGAGTCACTGGCGCTGGTCGGGCTGCTGCTGCCGGGGACGGTGCTGATGGCATCGTTTGGTGCGCTGATCGGCAGTGGGCAGATTGGTCTGTATCCTGCCTGGGTGGTGGGAACCATCGGCTGTTTGCTGGGGGACTGGATCTCTTATCTGATTGGCTGGCAGTTTAAAGGGCCGCTACACCGCTGGTCGTTTATCCAAAAGCATCACAAGCTGATGGATAAGACCGAGCATGCCCTGCATCAGCACAGCATGTTCACCATTATCGTGGGGCGTTTTGTTGGCCCGACGCGGCCGCTGATCCCGCTGGTGGCGGGGATGCTGGAACTGCCGGTACGCAAGTTTATTCCGCCCAATATTATCGGCTGTCTGCTGTGGCCGCCGCTCTACCTGTTGCCCGGCATTCTCGCCGGGGTGGCGATTGACGTGCCGAAGGATGCCAGCAGCGGCATGTTTAAATGGCTGTTACTCGCGGTGGCGGTGCTGGTGTGGCTCGGCTGCTGGCTGGGCTGGCGCTGGCTGCGTGCCGGTAAGCAGGATGACTGGGCGACGCCTTACCTGCCCGCAGCGCGGCTGCGCTGGCTGGCACCGCTGATGCTGCTGTTGGCCGTGGCAAGTTTTACTGCCATCCAGTTCCATCCGATGATGCCGCTATTCCGCCACCTGCTGTGGCAAGTGTTCTTTTAACGCGATCCCCAGCACCGCCGCTTCCGGCACCGCACCGCACTGCAACCGTGCGGTGCTGCCATCCCAGTAAACCCGACCGTCGACAATCAGCAGGCTGCGCGGGGCGATACGCGCCGCATCCTCAATGCTGTGCGACACCATCAGCAGGGTCATATCACGTTCGGCACAGACCTCGTCCACCAGCTTCAGCATCTCCTGGCGTAGCGCCGGGTCGAGGGCGGAAAAGGGTTCATCCAGCAGCAGGATCGGCTGTTGACGCACCAGGCAGCGGGCGAGGGCGGCACGCTGGCGCTGGCCGCCGGAAAGCTGGTGCGGCAGGCGCGAGAGGTGATCCGTCAGCCCGACGCGCTGCGCGATGTCCTGTAACTGATTCTTCTGCTGATGGTTAAGCTTCAGTCCCGGATGCAGTCCGAGGCCGATATTTTGCGCCACCGTCAGATGGGGGAACAGGTTGTTTTCCTGGAACAGCATAGAAACCGGGCGCTGCGCCGGGGGAGTGGTGCGATGATCGCCGCCATTAAGCCGCAGATCGCCGCTCTTCGCCGCAAGAAATCCGGCAATCAGGCTGAGCAGCGTGCTTTTTCCCGCGCCGCTCGGGCCGAGGATCGCCAGCCGTTCACCGGCCTGGGCGCTGAAGGTAAAGCGCATCGGCAGGTGATGATATAAATAGGTGAGATTAGTCAGGCTTAACATGGCGTCCCGGCAGTTTTTCAATCAGGGTAAAGAGCAGCAGGCAGAGCAGTAACAGCAGCAGAGCGGTGACCGCACCGTCGCTGCTGCGATAAGAGCCAATCTGCTGATAGAGGTAGAACGGCAGCGTGCGGAAGTCCTGGTTACCAAACAGTGCCACGGCACCAAAATCCCCCATCGACAGCACGCAGGCAAAGGCCAGCGCCTGGGCCAGCGGACGCTGCAACGCGCGCAGCTCAATCAGCCGCAGGCGGTTCCAGCCGCGAATATCCAGCGACTGACAGAGGCGGTTGTAACGTTCGGCGATATCGCGCAGCGGGTTCTCCAGCACCTTCATTGCATAGGGGATGGCCATCAGCGCATTGGTAAAGGCGACGATGCCATCCGCTGATTCGGGCAGTCCGACCGTCTGATTCAGCAGCAGGAAAAAGCCGGTCGCCAGCACGATGCCCGGCATGGCAAGGATCAGCATGCCGCTCAGCTCCAGCGTCTGCCCCCAGCGCGGACGCTGATTCAGCCGCAGCTCGCGGCTGCTCCACAGCAACATCATCGTCAGCAGTACGCACAGGACGCCCGCCGCAAGGGCAATGCGCAACGATGTCAGCATCGCCAGCCATAGCGCGGGCTGCTGTAATACGCCGCTCAGGCTCTGGTTAAGACCATCGGCAACCACCGCCAGCAGCGGCGGCAGGATCAGCAGCAGCGCGGCGGCGATGATCATCGCATCCAGCCCGCGTGCCATCCCGCTGTCCTGGGGGTTGCGCCAGTCGCCGAGGCTGTTGCTGCCCGCCGGGATGGCTTTGCTCAGGCGCTGGCTCAGCATCACCAGCGCCAGGCAGCACAGCATCTGTAACAGCGCCAGCAGGGCAGCGCGCCCCGGATCGTAGTCAAAGCTCAGCGCCTGGAAAATCGCCAGCTCGATGGTGGTGGCCTGCGGCCCGCCGCCGAGTGACAGCACGGTGGCAAAGCTGGCAAAGCACAGCATAAAAATCAGGGCGGCAGCGGGCAGGATCTGCCGCCGCAGCCACGGCCATTCCACAATATAAAAATGCGACCAGCCGCGTAATCCTAGCTGCGCGGCAAGCTGGCGCTGTTCTGCGGGGATCTGCTGTAGCGCCTGTAACAGCAGGCGGGCGGCCAGCGGCAGGTTGAAAAAGACGTGAGCCAGCAGAATGCCCTGTAGGCCATAGGGGGTAAAGGCGTAGTTGATACCGAGCAGGGCGCAGAGCTGGGCCAGCCAGCCGGTGCGTCCATAGACGCTCAGAATACCAAACACCGCCACCAGCACCGGCAGCACCAGGGTCATGGCACACAGGCGCAGCAGAAGGCTGCGCCCCGGGAAGCGCCGACGATACAGGGCGCGTGCCAGCGGGATGGCCGGCAGCACCGACAGTGAGGCTGACAGCAGCGCCTGCCACAAGGAGAAGCGCAGTACGTGCCACAGGTAGCTGTCCTGCCAGATGCCGCGCCAGTCGGTGGCCGGCGCGTTTTGCCACAGGGCAAAAAACGCCAGCACGGCAACGCTGGTCAGCAGCAGGGCGGCGAGGACGCCGGGCAGCAGCCCGCCGGGGATCAGCGACTGACGGCGCGTTGCCATTCACCGATCCACTGGCTGCGTTGGCTGGCAACTTCCGCAGGACTGTATTGCAATGTGGTCTGCGGCACGGTCAGGGTGGCAAAACCGTCAGGCAGAGGGGTTTTGATCGCCGGGTACATCCAGTTGCCGGTCGCCATATGCTGCTGGAACGGTTGGGTCAGGATGAACTGCATAAACTGCTGCGCCAGCTGCGGCCGTTTGCTGGCCTTCAGCCGTCCGGCGACCTCAACCTGTAAGTAATGCCCTTCGCTAAAATCAGCCGCCGCATAGCGATCTTTCTTCTCTTCAATCAGATGATAAGCCGGAGAGCTGCTGTAGCTCAGTACCATATCGCTTTCACCTTTCAGGAACAGGCCGTAGGCTTCGCTCCACCCTTTGGTGACGGTGACGGTTTTTTTGCTCAGCTGCTGCCAGGCCTGCGGGCTGTTAGCGCCGAACACCTTCTGCATCCACAGCAGCAGTCCCAATCCCGGCGTGCTGGTACGCGGATCTTCGTAGATGACTTTGAGCGGACGATCGCTTTCCACCAGTTCCTTCAGGCTTTTCGGCGGGTTGGGCAGTTTGGTTTTGTCATAGACAAAGGCGAACCAGCCGTAGTCATAGGGAACAAAGGTGCTGTTGTGCCAGCCGCCGGGTACGGTGCTGGCGGCCGTATCGACGTTCGACGCGGCAAACAGCCCGGTTTTTTCAGCGGCGTCGAGCAGGTTATTGTCCAGCCCGAGAACCACATCGGCCTTGCTGTTTTTGCCCTCCATGCGCAGGCGGTTAAGCAGCGAAACGCCGTCTTCCAGCGCCACGAATTTCAGTTCGCAGTTGCAGTGGGCTTCAAACGCTTTTTTGACCGCCGGGCCGGGGCCCCAGTCAGCGGCGAAGGAGTCATAGGTATAGACAGTTAACGTATCTTGGGCCGCGAGGCCAGGCAGGGAGAACAGCGCCAGCAGAGGTAACCATTTTTTTAACACTTTGCGTTCCTTAAAATGGGAAATGCGCAAAGGATCTGAGTGAGTTGACACTCTCAAATCCCTACGCCGGTATTATCCGGATCAGGTTCGACGGGTTTTTCTCAGCGGAAAACGTGCTGTTTACTGTCCTTTACCGCCTGAATGGCTGCTCACGGCGTTTTAACGTGCTGCTTGCAGGCCAGGCGATCCGGCATCAACATCAGGGTTTTCCGCACCCCGTTGAGAACGGCTTATTCTAGAGGTTTCGCTGTTGTGACGAAAGCCTCTTCGTCAGGTGGGGCAAGCCAGGCCGATTTAAAATCGAACCAGCCTAGGGTATTCATGCGCACGCCGCGCATACTGCGCTGGCCGTGTAGCAGTAACCAGTGGTGGAACAGCGGGTGCAGATAATGATTGTCGATCAGCTGTTTGCTCCAGTCTGCCAGCGGCAGCGTCTGCTCACGCCATCGTTGGGCCGTCTCCTGCCAGTCAATGGGCACACAGTGGTGGATCAGCGGCATTTCATACAGCAGGGAGAACAGGGAAAACTCCAGCGGCAGCGTGAAATTGGCGCTACCCAGCCAGAGATCGCTCTGCGCATCGCCACGATGCCAGCTTTCATAGTCGATTTCCTGGGTTATCAGCTCGACACCGTGTGCGGCGAGGATCGGGCCAAGCGCGTTAGCGATGCCCTGGTGTTCAATATGGTCGCTGTACCAGGTGATGGTCAGTGAGGTTAAACCGCTGGGTTTTTCCGCCGTCGCCATATGGCGGCCGTGATGCCAGCGCGGCAGCAGTCCGTAAGCCGGGAACCAGTAACGTTGATAGGCAATACCGCTGTGATTCAGCAGGGCGATAGGGTTAAAAATAGTGCTGATCCAGCGCCGTAGCTGTTCGTTGCGCCCATGCTCTGAACGCTGATCGAACAGCAGAAAATAGCAGCCCTCTTCAAGACGACTCTCTTCTGATTTTTCATCGCGACTTTCGCTTTGCAGCTTGACGCCGGAATAGACCAGTTCATCGCTGATCTCCGGCAGTACCCAGATATTGACCTCGTCGATCAGCGCCCGATAACCGAAATAATCATCAAAGGCGGTAATACGCAGCTGACTGTGCTGGTTACGCTCCACCGCGTAGGCTCCGGTACCTAGCGGCTGACGGGAGAAGTTGCGTAGTGAAGGCCACTCCTTTGGCAGGACCATCGCGCTGACGCTGGCCAGCAGCCACGGCAGCCAGCCGTCAGGGTGAGTCAGATGAATATCCAGCGTCCACGGCCCAGAGCATTCGATGCGTGAGAAGTGGCTGAACAGCGGCTGGGTCGTTAGCCGTTGCAGCGTGCTGGTGACATCATCCATCTCCAGCCCGCGCCCGTGGTGAAAGTGGATGGCCGGACGAATAAAGAAGCGCCAGTGCAGCGGGCCGATCTGCTGCCAGTGATGGGCAATATCCGGCTCGATTTCCCCGTTTTCCTCATTTATCCGCGCAAGGCCGCTGAAAATCTGCCGCGCCAGATGGGTTTCCGAGCGCCGAAGCGGCGTGCCGGGCAGCAAATTGAGCAGCGGGCGATAATAGAGTACGCGCAGAATATGCTTGCCCTGACGAAAGCTGCGGCCAAGCTGCGAGAGCAGCATCTGGCGCACGCGCCCTTTGTCCCCGACCAGCTGCACCAGCTGGTCAATGCGGTCTTGATCCAGCAGCTCCTGCGCGCGCTGTTGTTGCAGGGCCAGCCCGGTGCAGTGAAAGGTCAGAGCGGAACGTTTACCGCGCCCGGCCTCTGCCTGCCACTCCAGCCAGCCCTGCTGCTGCATGGCATTGAGCAGATTACGCATATGGCGACGTGAACAGCTGAGCTGCACCGCCAAATCGCTGAGCGTGGTTTCCTGCGACTGACCCTCGCAGCACTGCCAGAGCCGGATAAACTGCTGCTGCAAACGCTTCGACGGCATAAAAGGGGAACTCCGTATGAAAAGCTGTCTGTTTTTCTTACCCTATATTACGGCGATAATGGCAACAGATGGAAGAGCGGGAGGCATTCATCATCTGAATGGCGTTCTGACATCATACCCAAAAGCTTTCGCTTTACCGGGTATTTCTGAGTATGGTGCTTTTCACCAGCCAGCGGGCATACAGGTCGCTGGCTTTTTTCGTTATTTTTCTTATAAGCTTTGGGTTTAACACCTAAGTCCGTTGAGGCAACCGTCATGAAAGCGCTTTTCAGTCGTCGTATCCATCCTGTCTATCTGGCGTTTATGGCGGTTTCTTTTATGGTCGGTATCGCTGGCGCATTGCAGTCACCCACCCTGAGCCTGTTTCTTAGCCGCGAGGTTGGCGTACAGCCTTTCTGGATTGGGCTGTTTTACACGCTGAATGCGGTCGCGGGGATTATCGTCAGCCTGCTGCTGGCCAAGCGCTCGGATAACCAGGGCGACCGGCGCATGCTGATCCTGTTCTGCTGCATAATGGCGATTGCCAATGCCGTGCTGTTTGCCTTTAACCGCCATTATCTGACGCTGGTCATTGCCGGCGTGCTGTTATCGTCGATTGCCAGCGTGGCGATGCCGCAGATTTTCGCGCTGGCGCGTGAATATGCCGACAGCTCGGCGCGTGAAGCGGTGATGTTCAGTTCGGTGATGCGTGCGCAGCTGTCGCTGGCATGGGTTATCGGCCCGCCGCTGTCGTTTGCCATTGCGCTTAACTACGGTTTTACCGCCATGTTCCTGGTGGCTGCCCTGCTGTTTTTCGTCTGCGTGGGGCTGATCTGGTTCACGCTGCCCTCGGTGCCGCGTGCGGAGAACAGCGCTGCGGTGCCTCTCACTGATATTAGCGGCTGGAAGAACCGCGATGTGCGCATGCTGTTTATCGCATCGGTATTTATGTGGACCTGCAATACTATGTATGTGATTGATATGCCGCTGTACATCAGCAGTGTCCTCGGGCTGCCCGATAAGCTGGCTGGTCTGCTGATGGGAACCGCCGCCGGGCTGGAAATCCCGGTGATGCTGCTGGCAGGTCGTTACGTAAAACGCTTTGGAAAACGCCCGATGATGCTGCTGGCCGTCGGCTGCGGCGCACTGTTTTATCTCGGATTGGTGCTTTTTCATGGCCGCACGGCATTGATGTTGCTTCAACTGCTTAATGCGGTGTTTATCGGCATTATTGCCGGAATTGGTATGATCTGGTTCCAGGATCTGATGCCGGGCCGCCCTGGTTCAGCGACCACGCTGTTTACCAACAGTATTTCCACCGGGGTGATTCTGGCCGGGGTGCTACAGGGCGTGATGGCACAGACCTTCGGCCACCACGCCGTGTACTGGCTGGCATTGCTGCTGGCGCTGGTTTCGTTCGCCTTATCCTGGCAGGTCAGAGAGACGCGGAAGATGACATCGCCGCCGCTGTGATAGCGAAAACCTGGTGCGTGCGGTCATCTGCCCGCACCGGCAGGGGATCAGCGCAAAAATGACGGCTGCTGCCGCTCCCAGGCGCAGATGTCGGCATCATGCTGTAGGGTCAGGCCAATCGCATCCAGGCCATTGAGCAGGCAGTGACGGCGGAAAGGATCGATGGCGAACGGGTAAATATTATCCCCCACGCGCACCTGCTGATTTTCCAGATCGACGGTGAAACTCATCCCCGGTTGGGCTGCAACCTGCTGAAACAGCTCATCGACCTGCTGCTCGTTCAACGTCACCAGCAACAGCTGATTATTGAACGAGTTATTGGCAAAGATATCCGCAAAACCCGATCCGACAATGGCCTGAATGCCGTAATCGGTCAGCGCCCAGGGGGCATGTTCCCGCGATGAACCACAGCCAAAGTTTTCGCGCGTCAGCATGATACTGGCACCGCTGAACTCGGGTTTATTCAGCACGAAATCCGGGTTGGCAATCTGCCCTTCGGCATCCAGGTAACGCCAGTCGTAGAACAGGTTGCGGCCAAAACCGGTGCGCGTCACCATCTGCAAAAACTGCTTCGGAATAATCGCGTCGGTATCGACGTTGACGGCATCCAGCGGCAGCACGATGCCGCTATGTTGAGTGAATTTTTTTGCCATAATGACTCCTTACGCCAGCTCGCGGATATCGGCAAAGTGACCGGCTATCGCCGCCGCTGCCGCCATCGCCGGACTGACCAGATGGGTGCGCCCACCGCGTCCCTGACGGCCTTCAAAGTTACGGTTACTGGTCGATGCACAGCGCTCGCCCGGTTGCAGGCGGTCATTATTCATTGCCAGACACATCGAACAGCCCGGCAGACGCCATTCAAACCCGGCATCAATAAAGATGCGATCCAGCCCTTCCGCTTCCGCCTGTGTTTTCACCGGGCCGGAGCCTGGCACCACGTAACCCTGTACGCCCTGGGCAATTTTATGCCCTTTAACGATGGCCGCCGCCGCACGCAGATCTTCAATGCGCGAGTTGGTGCAGGAGCCGATAAACACCTTATCAATGGTGACATCGGTCAGGCGAATGCCGGGTTTGAGATCCATATAGGCCAGCGCTTTTTCCGCCGAGGCGCGCTCTGCCGGGTCGCTGAAGGAGGCCGGGTCAGGGATCGGATCGTTGACGGCGATCACCTGGCCGGGGTTGGTGCCCCAAGTCACCTGCGGCGCAATGTCGGCCGCATCGATAGTCACCACCTTGTCAAAATGTGCGCCAGCATCGGTGCGCAGGGTGCGCCAGTATTCGACCGCCTGCTGCCATTCGGCCTCTTTCGGGGCATAGCGGCGGCCTTTCACGTAGCTGAACGTGGTGTCGTCCGGCGCGATTAACCCCGCCTTAGCGCCCAGCTCGATCGCCATATTACACAGCGTCATGCGGCCTTCCATACTTAGCGCTGCCACCGCCGCCCCACAGAACTCGACCACGTGACCGTTACCGCCACCGCTGCCGGTTTTGCCGATAATCGCCAGCGCGATATCTTTCGCGGTGATCCCCGCCGCCGTCTGGCCCCGCACCTCAATTTTCATGGTTTTGGCGCGCGACTGCTTCAGCGTCTGGGTAGCCAGAACGTGTTCCACTTCTGAGGTGCCGATACCAAACGCCAGCGCGCCGAGCGCGCCATGAGTTGAGGTGTGCGAATCACCGCAGACGATGGTCATGCCGGGCAGCGACAGCCCCTGCTCCGGGCCCATCACATGCACAATTCCCTGGAACTGATGACTGAGGTCAAACAGCTGTACGCCGAAGGCCTCACAGTTTTTCATCAGCGTCGACATCTGGATACGCGCCATTTCGCCGCTGGCGTTAATATCACGCGACTGGGTAGAGACGTTGTGATCCATGGTGGCAAAGGTTTTCGACGGTTGGCGCACCGGACGACCGTGGGCGCGCAGGCCGTCAAAGGCCTGGGCTGACGTCACCTCATGCACCAGGTGACGGTCGATATAGATCAGCGGCGTTTCGCCGTTGGCTTCGTGCACGACATGCGCATCAAACAGCTTCTCGTACAATGTTTTCATCGTATTATGCTTCGCGAATAAATCGGGCAATCACGCTGCCCATTTCATCGGTGCCGATGGCCTTGCCGTTACCGGCCAGGTCACCGGTACGATAGCCCTCTTCCAGCGCCCGGTTAATGGCCTGCTCAATGGCGTCGGCGGCATCGGCCGCGTTCAGGCTGTAGCGCAGCAGCAGCGCCAGTGACAGAATTTGCGCCACCGGGTTGGCGATGTTTTTACCGGCGATATCCGGCGCGGAGCCGCCTGCCGGTTCGAACAGGCCAAAGCCCTGCTCGTTGAGGCTGGCTGAAGGCAGCATCCCCATTGAGCCGGTGATCATGGCGCATTCGTCCGACAGGATATCGCCGAACAGGTTAGAACACAGCATGACATCGAACTGTGACGGCGCTTTGATCAGCTGCATGGTGGCGTTGTCGATATACATATGGTTCAGCTCAACGTCCGGGTAGTCCCGCGCCACTTCACCGACGATTTCGCGCCACAGAATGGAGGATTGCAGCACGTTGGCTTTGTCAATCGAGGTCACTTTATGACGGCGTTTGCGCGCCGATTCAAAGGCGATACGCGCAATGCGCTCGATTTCAAAACGGTGATAAACCTCGGTATCAAAGGCGCGTTCATGCATGCCGCTGCCTTCACGGCCTTTCGGCTGGCCGAAGTAGATGCCGCCGGTCAGCTCGCGCACCACCAGAATATCAAAGCCACGGTCGGCGATATCACGGCGCAGCGGGCAAAAGTCTTCCAGCCCCTGGTACAGGCTGGCGGGGCGCAGGTTGCTGAACAGCTTAAAATGTTTACGCAGCGGCAGCAGCGCGCCGCGCTCCGGCTGTTCTGCCGGGGGCAGGTGTTCCCATTTTGGCCCACCGACCGAGCCAAACAGGATGGCATCAGCCTGCTCACAGCCTTTCACCGTGCTGTCCGGCAGCGGTACGCCGTGGCGATCGATAGCAATACCGCCGACGTCGTATTCGCTGGTGGTGATCCGCAGATCGAAACGCTGGCGCACGGCGTCCAGCACCTTGCTGGCCTGGGCCATCACTTCCGGGCCGATGCCGTCACCGGGTAACACTGCAATGTGGTAAGTACTGGACATGTTATGCGTTTTCCTTCTGATCTTTTACCTGGGACTTGCGCTGCAATTCCTGCTCAACCTGACGTGCGCGCCAGATGGTGTTCAGCGCGTTGACCATCGCTTTTGCGGAGGATTCGACGATATCGGTCGTCAGACCGACGCCGTGGAATTTGCGTCCGTTGTACTGCACCACAATATCGACCTGGCCCAGCGCGTCTTTGCCGTGACCTTTGGCGGTCAGTTGATAACTGATCAGTTCGGCATCGAATTCAGTCATACGGTTAATCGCCTGATAAACCGCATCAACCGGGCCGTTTCCGGTAGCGGCTTCGGTTTTCTGTTCATCGCCGCAGCGCAGCTGCACGGTGGCGGTGGCAATCACGCTGGAGCCTGACTGCACGTTGAAGGTATCCAGCCTGAAGTATTCCGGCTCTTCCGACTGCTGATTAATAAAGGCCAGCGCCTCCAGGTCATAATCAAACACCTGACCTTTTTTATCGGCCAGCGCCTTGAACGCATCGTACAGCCTGTCCATGTTGTATTCGGTTTCGCCGTAGCCCATCTCTTCCATACGGTGTTTCACGGCGGCACGACCGGAGCGCGAAGTCAGATTCAACTGCACCTGTTTCAGGCCGATCGATTCCGGCGTCAGAATTTCGTAGTTTTCACGGTTTTTCAGCACACCATCCTGATGAATACCGGAGGAGTGAGCAAAGGCGTTAGAGCCGATAATCGCTTTATGCGCCGGGATCGGCATACTGCAAACTTTGCTGACGGTCTGACAGGTGCGGTAAATTTCCTGGTGATTGATGCGGGTGTGCACGTTCATCAGCTGACCACGGGTTTTAATCGCCATAATGGTCTCTTCCAGCGCGCAGTTTCCGGCTCGTTCACCCAGTCCGTTCATCGCGCCTTCTATCTGACGCGCACCGGCATTCACTGCGGCCAAGGCGTTACCGACGGCCATGCCCAGGTCATCATGGGTATGCACCGACAGAATCGCTTTATCGATATTGGGCACGCGTGCGCGCAGAGCGCTGAAAATATTGGCGTATTCGTAAGGTAAGGTATAACCCACGGTATCCGGGATATTGATGGTGGTGGCACCGGCATCAATCGCGGCTTCCACCACGCGGCACAGGTCGTCAATCGGGGTACGACCGCCATCTTCGCAGGAGAACTCCACGTCATCGGTATAATTACGTGCGCGCCTGATCATCTTCACGGCGCGTTCAATCACTTCCGGCAGGGTGCTGCGCAGTTTGGTGGCGATATGCATTGGCGAGGTCGCCAGGAAGGTGTGAATGCGATAAGCATCCGCCACGCGCAGCGCTTCATAAGCGGCGTCGATATCTTTTTCCACACAGCGCGCCAGCCCGCAAACCCGGCTGTTCTTAATCTGACGGGCAATGGTTTGTACTGATTCAAAATCGCCGGGGGAAGAGACAGGGAAGCCGACCTCCATGACATCGACCCCCATACGCTCCAGCGCCAGGGCAATCTGCAACTTTTCTTTCACACTCAGGCTGGCCTGCAATGCCTGCTCACCATCGCGCAGAGTGGTATCGAAAATAATGACTTGTTGGCTCATTGGGTGGTTCCTTGTCGTCTGTATCTCGCCAGTTTCCGCGAGCATAAAAAAACCCGCGCATCGGCGCGGGTTTCTTAGTTTTGCAAGTCTGAATCAGTGATTGATTCCGCCCACAAGCCTACCGCGCATTGAGAATGCGTTGAGTAGTAGGCCGAGTAGGCGGTTGAAACGAATCATGGGTTCAGACCTTATTAATTCAAAGTGACAATATTGATACCTGATAAAGGTTGGGGCTGTCAACTTAAATGCCCGCACAATGAATGTGCTGTGGGTGAATGTGCAAGAAATTTATTCTGGTGACAGGACGGGCAGCAGAATAATAGCCAAAATGCAGAGCGGAAAGTGAATGTTGAAAACAGGTTTCATGCTATTTTTTGTTGATTTTTTATTTTCATCTTGTTGTTTTTTAAGTTATTTACATATCATGGCGTGAAGATTCCCGGCAGGGGAGGTTGCCTCTCTCCAGGATAAAAATTTTATTTTTTGTTTGAAAGTTAGCAGATAAAACCAAAAATAGTGGATGTCCAGAATGGCTGACCGTTCTTTTGCCGTGGCATAGTTTTAATAACAAAACGATCGCGCTGGAAAATGCGTAAAAAGCAGTACATTTCGCTTTTATAGTGCTTTATTTTCAGTGTTATTACCGCTGACAGGGGGATGAGGCAGAGCCTTACCTGGCATTTTTGCCTCCCCTCTCCGGGGTTGTCGTTTGCCTGCCAACTTTTCTACGGTTATGGTATTTGCCATAACCTCAATAATGGGGCTTAGCCCTGTACCCCGATGTTGGAAATTGAGTTCCGATATCTAAGCATAAAACAGGTTTTGACCTTGTCTGGCAAAGCTGTGCTCTCAGCGACAGATAAATCAGCACCTTAAAGCCTGGAGGCAAATATGGAGATGTTATCAGGAGCCGAGATGGTGGTCCGATCGTTAATCGATCAGGGCGTAAAACATATATTCGGCTACCCCGGTGGAGCGGTCCTTGATATTTATGACGCTCTGCAAACCGTTGGCGGCGTGGATCATATCCTCGTGCGCCACGAGCAGGGCGCGGTGCATATGGCCGATGGCTATGCCCGTGCTACCGGCGATGTTGGCGTAGTGCTGGTCACCTCTGGCCCCGGCGCGACCAATGCGATTACCGGTATCGCTACGGCGTATATGGATTCGATTCCTATGGTGGTGCTGTCCGGCCAGGTCCCGTCCTCCCTGATTGGCTACGATGCCTTCCAGGAGTGCGATATGGTGGGGATCTCTCGCCCGGTGGTGAAACACAGTTTTATGGTTAAGCGGGTGGAAGATATTCCGACCGTGATGAAAAAGGCGTTCTGGCTTGCCGCCAGCGGTCGTCCGGGGCCGGTCGTGGTCGATCTGCCAAAAGATATGATGAATCCGGCGAATAAGCTGCCGTACGTCTGGCCTGATGCGGTCAGTATGCGCTCTTACAACCCGACGACGCAGGGACATAAAGGCCAAATCAAGCGTGCGTTGCAGACTTTACTGGCAGCGAAGAATCCGGTGATTTATGCCGGAGGCGGGGTAATAAATGCCACCTGCCATGATGAGTTGCGCCAGCTGGCCGAAGCGCTGAATGTGCCGGTTACCACATCGCTGATGGGGCTGGGGGCCTTTCCCGGTACTCACCGTCAGTGCTTAGGTATGCTGGGTATGCACGGTACCTATGAAGCCAACATGACCATGCATCATTCCGACGTTATCTTTGCCGTTGGCGTACGTTTTGACGACCGTACCACCAACAATCTGGCAAAGTATTGTCCGAATGCCACCGTGCTGCATATCGACATTGACCCGACGTCTATTTCAAAAACCATTGCTGCCGATGTGCCGATCGTTGGCGATGCTAAACAGGTTCTGCAACAGATGTTGGAACTGCTGGCGCAGAATCAGGCCCTGCAAGATTTTGATGCGCTGCGCGACTGGTGGCAGAGCATCGAGCAGTGGCGTTCCCGTCACTGCCTGGAGTTCGACCGCACCAGTGACAAGATCAAACCGCAGGCGGTTATTGAAACCATTTGCCGCCTGACGAAAGGCGATGCTTACGTGACTTCCGATGTGGGACAACATCAGATGTTCGCCGCGCTCTACTATCAGTTTGATAAACCGCGCCGCTGGATCAACTCTGGTGGCCTCGGCACGATGGGCTTTGGTCTGCCGGCGGCCCTCGGGGTAAAACTGGCTCTGCCTGAGGAAACGGTGGTGTGCGTGACGGGTGACGGCAGTATCCAGATGAATATTCAGGAGCTGTCAACCGCGCTGCAATACGGTATTCCGGTGCTGGTGCTGAACCTCAATAACCGGGTGTTGGGTATGGTGAAGCAGTGGCAGGACATGATTTACTCCGGTCGCCACTCGCAATCCTATATGGAATCGCTGCCCGATTTTGTACGCCTGGCAGAAGCTTACGGCCATGTGGGCATCTCTGTGACGCGTCCCGATGAGCTGGAAGCGAAACTGGAACAGGCACTGGAACAGTTAGCGAATAATCGCCTGGTGTTTGTCGA
This sequence comes from Erwinia piriflorinigrans CFBP 5888, assembly GCF_001050515.1. Lineage (GTDB taxonomy): Bacteria > Pseudomonadota > Gammaproteobacteria > Enterobacterales > Enterobacteriaceae > Erwinia > Erwinia piriflorinigrans. The sequence goes on along the minus strand of NZ_CAHS01000017.1, from coordinate 170,584 downwards.
CATTAACGTCGATGGCAGTGAGCACGTCTACCCGATGCATATTCGCGGTGGCGGTATGGATGAAATGTGGCTGAGCAAAACGGAGAGGACTTAATTATGCGTCGTGTATTATCGGTTCTGCTGGAAAACGAATCCGGCGCATTATCCCGTGTGGTGGGGCTGTTTTCCCAGCGTGGCTACAACATTGAAAGCCTGACGGTGGCACCGACGGACGATCCTACGCTGTCACGCATGACGATTCAGACCGTAGGTGATGAGAAAGTGATCGAGCAGATCGAAAAGCAGCTGCATAAGCTGGTCGATGTGCTGCGCGTGAGCGAACTCGGACAGGGAGCCTTTGTCGAGCGCGAAATCATGCTGGTGAAGATTCAGGCCACGGGTTATGGCCGGGAAGAGGTGAAACGCAGCGCCGATATCTTCCGTGGGCAGATCGTGGATGTCACGCCATCGCTTTACACGGTTCAGCTTGCAGGCACCAGTGATAAGCTGGACGCTTTCCTCGGCACGGTTCGTGACGTGGCGGAAATTGTTGAAGTCGCACGATCTGGCATCGTTGGTGTGGCTCGCGGCGATCGCATTATGCGCTGATTGCCTGGGTTGATTGTCATGAATGTAAGCTAACCCGGCGTAATGCCGGGTTTTTTTATTTTTGTTATAAACCGTGGGTTGCTGATGAAAAGCAGTTGCTCGCCACACTTTTCTGCGGTTATATGTGACAAATTCTAATCCATATATAAGTATGGGGTTATTGTGAAACTGGATGAAATTGCGCGCCTCGCAGGGGTTTCGCGTACCACCGCCAGCTATGTCATTAATGGCAAGGCCAGGCAGTATCGCGTTAGCGATAAAACCGTCGAGAAAGTGATGGCGGTAGTGCGCGAACATAATTACCACCCCAATGCGGTGGCGGCAGGATTGCGCGCGGGACGCACGCGTTCGATTGGACTGGTTATTCCCGATCTCGAGAATACCAGCTATACGCGGATTGCTAACTATCTTGAGCGCCAGGCGCGTCAGCGTGGCTATCAATTACTTATCGCCTGTTCTGAAGATCAGCCTGATAATGAAATGCGCTGTGTGGAACACCTGCTGCAACGTCAGGTCGATGCGATTATCGTTTCCACGTCATTACCGCCAGAACATCCTTTCTATCAGCGCTGGATTAACGATCCGCTGCCGATTATCGCGCTGGACCGCGCGCTGGATCGCGAACATTTTACCAGCGTCGTCGGCGCCGATCAGGAAGACGCGGAGGCACTGGCTGCGGAACTGCGCAAGCTGCCGGCGAAATCCGTATTATTTATGGGGGCCTTGCCGGAGCTGTCGGTCAGTTTTCTGCGTGAGCTGGGTTTCCGCGATGGGTGGAAAGGTGATGAACGCCAGCCGGACTTTATCTATGCCAACAGCTTTGAGCGCAGTGCGGCAGCGACCCTCTTCGAAAGCTATCTCGACACGCATGAGATGCCGGAGGCGCTGTTTACCACTTCTTTCGGGTTGCTACAGGGGGTGATGGATGTCACATTGCGCCGCGAAGGGCGCTTACCGCAGGATCTGGCGATTGCGACCTTTGGCGATCATGAACTGCTGGATTTCCTTGAGTGTCCGGTATTGTCGGTTGGGCAGAAGCATCGCGATGTCGCAGAGCGCGTACTGGAGTTGGTTTTGGCCAGCCTCGATGAACCGCGTAAACCTAAAGCGGGCCTGACACGTATTCGCCGTAATCTTTATCGGCGCGGTCGTTTAAATCGCAAAACAGACTGATTCTTTGGCAGCGAAAGCTGCCTGTTACTTTTCTTTTTTACCTTTATTTCCCGGTGTTAACGGCGACAGACGATGATGCCGTTCATTTAATCGGCCCGCCTGTATAAATTAATGTAAATAAGAACCCTCCGCATCACCCAATTATAAAACATCACGCTTATTAATATCCTGTCAGGCCAGCACCCAGCGCACCCGCGCGGGGCTGGTGTGCCGCGCAAAAAAGAGGGACTTGCTTAAAATACAATTTATGTTACAAAGCGGGCTACCTATGTTTTACGGGGAAAAAAGCGATATATTTTTGAGCAATTTTCCGGAGTGAGAAAAATTCCTGCCTGTATTCATCAGCTTATTTTTGCCATTGCGCTTGTTGCATGCTGTTGTTTAACTGGCGCGCATTTTATTGTGCGCAGAAATATTGCGAATCGACCGACACTGCGGCTTGACAATGTTTTCCTCTGCTCCGTACACTCTTTATAGTGGGAAAATGTGGAATAAAGTGGTGAAATTGGGTAGAGGAGTGAGGCTGGCATGTTCCGCGGGGCAACGTTAGTCAATCTCGACAGCAAAAGCCGGCTTGCCGTGCCAACGCGTTATCGCGAAATGCTGAACGAGGGATCTCAGGGGCAAATGGTGTGTACCATTGACCTCCACCAACCTTGCCTGCTGCTTTACCCCCTCCCTGAATGGGAAATCATTGAACAAAAACTGTCTCGCCTTTCCAGCATGAACCCTGTGGAGCGCCGTGTACAACGCCTGCTGCTGGGGCATGCCAGTGAGTGCCAGATGGATAATGCGGGCCGTATCCTGCTGGCGAATACGCTTCGTCAGCATGCGCGCCTGAGCAAACAAGTGATGCTGGTTGGGCAGTTCAACAAATTTGAACTGTGGGATGAACAGACTTGGTATCAACAAGTCAGGGAAGATATAGACGAAGAGCAGTCTTCAAAGCAGCCTTTGTCTGAGCGGTTACAGGATTTGTCGTTATAACTATGCACGATACCTTTAAACATACCACGGTGCTGTTAGATGAGGCGGTCAACGGCCTCAATATTAAGTCTGACGGCATCTATATTGATGGCACCTTTGGTCGCGGGGGACACTCGCGCCTGATCCTTTCTCAGCTGGGTGAGCAAGGCCGCCTGTACGCGATTGACCGCGATCCGCAGGCCATTGCCGCCGCCGCTGAAATTAGCGATCCGCGTTTCACTATTATTCATGGCCCGTTTTCCGCGCTGGCAGAGTATGCCGAAGAACGCGGACTGACGGGCAAAATTGACGGTATCCTGTTGGATCTTGGCGTCTCTTCTCCGCAGTTGGATGATGCCGAGCGCGGTTTCTCCTTTATGCGTGACGGGCCGCTGGATATGCGTATGGATCCCACACGCGGTCAGTCAGCGGCGGAATGGCTGCTGAAAGCGGAAGAGAGCGATATCGCTTTTGTGCTGAAGACCTTTGGTGAAGAGCGTTTTGCCAAGCGGATCGCGCGTGCCATCGTCGAGCGTAATCGTGAACAGCCGATGACTCGCACAAAAGAGTTGGCGGATGTGATTTACGCAGCAACGCCGGTCAAAGACAAATTTAAACACCCGGCAACACGCAGTTTCCAGGCGATCCGTATCTGGGTTAATAGCGAGCTGGAAGAGATTGAACAGGCGCTGAAAGGGGCGCTAAGTGCGCTAACCGCCGGTGGTCGCCTGTCGATCATCAGTTTTCATTCGCTGGAAGATCGTATCGTGAAGCGCTTTATGCGCGAACAAAGTCGCGGGCCGCAGATACCTCACGGTCTGCCGATGACGGAAGCGCAGCTCAGTCGCCTGGGCGGGCGTCAACTCAAGGCGCTGGGGAAAATGATGCCGGGAGAGAGCGAAGTAGCGGATAACCCGCGCGCGCGCAGTTCAGTGCTGCGCATCGCAGAGCGTACCGCCTCGTGATAGGCAACGAGCGTCATAGCCTGCCGGGGGTTATCGGAGGCGATCTGATACGCCACGGTAAGCTCCCGGTGTTGCTTTTTATCGCGGTGTTGATTTCTGCCCTGATGGTGGTGACCACTGCGCATAAAACGCGGTTGCTGACCGCCCAGCGCGAACAGCTGGTGCTGGAACGTGACGCGCTAGACATTGAATGGCGCAATCTGATCCTTGAAGAGAATGCCCTGGGCGATCATAGCCGGGTTGAACGTATCGCAACGGAGAAAATACAAATGCAGCATGTTGATCCTTCGCAGGAAAATATTGTGGTTCACAATTAGGGACAAACGGACTTCATGAAAGCCGCAAAAAAATCGCAGAAGCATAAAGCGAAACGCACGGAAGATCAGGCCAGCTTTGTCAGCTGGCGTTTTGCATTGCTGTGCGGCTGTATTTTTCTCGGGCTGGTAGGGCTACTGCTGCGCGTAGCCTATTTACAGGTGATCAATCCCGATCGGCTGGTGCGTGAAGGGGATATGCGTTCACTACGTGTGCAGGCGATCCCAACGTCACGCGGTATGATCAGCGATCGGGCCGGTCGCCCGCTGGCTGTTAGCGTCCCGGTGAATGCCATCTGGGCCGACCCGAAAGAGCTACACGACAAGGGAGGCATCACCCTCGACAGCCGCTGGAAAGCCCTGTCAGATGCGCTGTCGATTCCGCTCGATCAGCTGGCAGCGCGGGTGAATACCAATCCTAATGGTCGGTTTGTCTATCTGGCTCGTCAGGTCAATCCGGCAATCGGTGACTACATCAGGAAGCTGAAGCTGCCCGGTATCTTCCTGCGCGAGGAGTCACGGCGCTATTATCCGGCTGGAGAGGTGACCTCCCACCTGATTGGCTTTACCAATATTGACGGGCAGGGCATTGAAGGCGTTGAGAAAAGTTTCGATAAATGGCTGACCGGACAGCCAGGCGAACGTACGGTACGTAAGGACCGTTTCGGTCGGGTGATTGAGGATATCTCCTCGGTCGACAGCCGGGCGGCACACAACCTGGCTTTAAGCATTGATGAACGTCTACAGGCGCAGGTGTACCGCGAACTTAATAACGCGGTGGCTTTTAACAAAGCGGAATCAGGTACGGCGGTTCTGCTGGACATTAATACTGGCGAAGTGTTGGCGATGGCCAACAGCCCGGCCTATAACCCGAATAATCTGACCGGAGTCACCAAAGACGTGATGCGCAACCGGGCTATCACCGACATGTTTGAACCGGGTTCAACGGTGAAGCCAATGGTGGTGATGACCGCACTCCAGCGTGGCGTAGTCCATGAAAGTAGCGTGCTGAATACCGTTCCTTTCCGAATTAATGGCCATGAAATCAGAGACGTGGCGCGCTATAACGAACTGACTCTGACCGGAGTGCTGCAAAAATCGTCGAACGTCGGCGTTTCCCGACTGGCGTTAGCGATGCCTTCCAGCGCGTTAGTGGACACCTACTCACGCTTTGGCTTAGGTAAAGCAACCAATTTGGGACTGGTTGGCGAGAGCAGTGGCCTGTATCCGCAGAAACAACGGTGGGCCGACATCGAGAGGGCGACCTTCTCTTTTGGCTACGGGCTGATGGTCACGCCGTTACAGCTGGCGCGAGTTTATGCAACGCTGGGCAGCTATGGCATTTATCGTCCGCTATCGATAACGAAAGTTGATCCACCGGTCGCGGGGCAGCGCGTTTTCCCTGAACCGCTGGTACGCACGGTGCTGCACATGATGGAAAGCGTTGCCCTGCCGGGCGGCGGCGGCGTCAAAGCGGCGATTAAGGGATACCGTATTGCTATTAAAACCGGTACGGCCAAAAAGGTCGGGCCAGACGGTAAATTCATCAACCGCTACATTGCTTATACCGCCGGGGTCGCCCCTGCCAGCAAACCGCGTTTTGCGCTGGTGGTAGTGATAAACGATCCCCAGTCGGGCAAATATTACGGCGGTGCGGTTTCCGCGCCGGTGTTTGGCGCAATTATGGGTGGCGTACTGCGCACCATGAATATTGAGCCAGATGCGTTGCCCACCATTGATAAGAACGAGACGGTAACTAACAAGAGTGAGGGACTCAGTGACAGATCGTAACCTGCGTGACTTATTGGCTCCGTGGGTGCCTGGTGCACCGGAGCGCGCGCTGCGCGAAATGACGCTGGATAGCCGTGTGGCGGCGTCGGGCGATCTGTTTGTGGCGATCAGGGGCCATGAGGCCGACGGGCGGCGTTTTATTCCCCAGGCGATTGCCCAGGGCGTGGCGGCGGTCATTGCCGAGGCGGAAGGCGAAGCCGAAGACGGGCAGATCGTCGAGACGCACGGCGTCCCGGTCATTTATCTTGCGCAGCTTTCTCAACGTCTGTCGGCACTGGCCGGTCGTTTCTACCAGCAGCCGGGCGAAAAGCTGAAGCTGATTGGTGTCACCGGCACCAATGGCAAAACAACCACTACCCAGCTGCTGGCGCAGTGGGCGCAGCTGCTGGGTGAAACCGGCGCGGTGATGGGAACGGTCGGTAACGGTCTTTACGGGCAGCTCGCCCCGGCGGAAAACACCACCGGGTCGGCGGTGGATATTCAGCACTTGCTGGCATCGCTGGTGGACAAAGGCGCAAGCCTGGCCGCGATGGAGATCTCTTCGCACGGCCTGGTGCAGCACCGCGTGGCGGCTCTGCCCTTTGCCGCTGCTGCTTTTACCAACCTCAGCCGCGATCATCTCGACTATCACGGCGATATGGCGCGCTATGAGGCCGCCAAGTGGTTGCTGTTTGCTGAACATCAGGTCGGACAGGCGATCATTAATGCCGATGATGAAGTCGGACGCCGCTGGCTGGAAAAACTGCCGGATGCGGTGGCCGTCACGATGGAAAATAATCTCCAGCCGGGCTGTCATGGCCGCTGGCTGAAAGCGACAAAGGTGGATTACCACGACGGCGGGGCCAGGGTGCATTTTTCCTCCAGCTGGGGAGAGGGCAGCATTGACAGCCGCCTGATGGGCGCATTTAACGTCAGCAATCTGCTGGTGGCGTTGGCAACACTGCTCTCCCTGGACTATTCGCTGGACGCACTAACGGCTACCGCCAGCCAGCTGCAACCCGTTACCGGGCGCATGGAGGTATTCAGCGCACCGGGCAAACCGACGGTGGTGGTGGACTATGCCCATACTCCCGATGCGCTGGAAAAAGCGCTGGCGGCGGCACGTCTGCACTGCAAGGGGCGGCTGTGGTGTCTGTTTGGCTGCGGCGGTGACCGCGACAAAGGCAAGCGCCCGCTAATGGGAGCGATTGCCGAACAGTTTGCTGATGTGGTGGTGATCACCGACGACAATCCGCGCAGTGAAGATCCGGCGGCGATTGTGGGCGATATCTTGAGCGGCCTGCTTGATGCCGGACGCGCCAGGGTTGTCATGGGCCGTGCGCAAGCGGTCACTAACACCGTGATGCAGGCACAGCAAGGCGATATTGTGCTGGTTGCCGGTAAAGGCCACGAGGATTACCAGATTATCGGCCATCAACGTTTTGACTACTCTGACCGGGATACGGTCGCCCGTCTGCTGGGGGTGCTGGCATGATCTCTGTGACTTTACAGCACATTGCACAGCTCACCGGCGGTACGCTGCACGGCAGCGACGGTGCCATTGGGGAAGTGACGACCGACACGCGTAAAGCGACGGCGGGCAGCCTGTTTATCGCCCTTAAAGGCGAACGTTTTGATGCCCATGATTTTGTCGTTGATGCCATAACGGCCGGTTGTTCAGGCCTGTTGGTGAGTAAGCGCTTACCAGTAGATGTATCCCAAGTGGTGGTTGCCGATACGCGCATTGCGCTGGGGCAACTGGCGGCATGGGTGCGTCAGCAGTCTGATGCCCGCATCGTGGCGCTGACCGGATCTTCGGGGAAAACCTCGGTAAAAGAGATGACGGCGGCTATTTTGCGCGAGTGCGGCGAGACGCTGTATACCGCAGGCAACCTCAACAACGATATTGGCGTGCCGCTGACGCTGCTGCGCCTTAATCCGCAGCATCAATATGCGGTGATTGAACTGGGAGCCAACCACCAGGGCGAAATTGCTTACACCACCGATCTGGTGCGCCCGGAAACGGCGCTGGTCAATAACCTCGCGGCGGCGCATCTGGAGGGTTTTGGCTCACTGGCTGGCGTGGCGAAAGCGAAAGGCGAAATTTTTAGCGGTCTGCCGCTCAATGGTACGGCCATTATTAACGGCGAAAGCAACGACTGGCCGCACTGGCAGCAGGCGCTGCACGGTAAAACCGTCTGGCGCTTTTCCCCAGAGCAATCTGACAGCGATTTTTACGCCAGCGACGTGACGATAAGCGCCCAGGGTACGCAGTTTACCCTGCATTCACCGCAGGGAGACGTGGATGTCACCCTGCCACTGCCGGGTCGCCACAATATCGCCAATGCGCTGGCCGCCAGCGCATTGGCGCTTTCGGTTGGTGCGCCGCTTAGCGCGGTGCGCAAGGGGTTAAGTACCCTGAAAGCGGTGCCGGGGCGTCTGTTCCCGCTGGCGCTTAGCGCCGACAAGCTACTGCTGGACGACAGTTATAACGCCAACGTCGGTTCGATGACCGCTGCTGCGCAGGTACTGGCGGAGATGCCCGGCTACCGCGTGATGATCGTCGGCGACATGGCTGAAATGGGGGCAGAAGCCGTCGAGTGCCACCGCCAGGTGGGCAAGGCGATTCGCCATGCCGCCATTGATAAAGTGTTGAGCACCGGCTCACTCAGCCACGAAATTTCTGATGCCAGCGGCGTCGGCGAGCACTTTGCTGATAAAGCGGCGCTCGGCGCGCGGGCACTTGCACTACTGGCGCAACATCAACATATCACCTTATTAGTTAAAGGTTCACGCAGTGCCTCGATGGAACAGGTAGTGCAAATTTTACAGGAGAAAGGCGCATGTTAGTCTGGCTGGCCGAACATCTGGTCACTTTTTATTCCGGCTTTAACGTCTTTTCGTATCTGACGTTCCGCGCCATTGTCAGCCTGCTGACCGCACTGTTTATTTCCCTGTGGATGGGGCCGCGTATGATTGCCCGTCTTCAGGAAATGTCATTTGGTCAGGTCGTGCGTAATGACGGCCCCGAGTCGCACTTCAGCAAGCGCGGGACGCCGACGATGGGCGGGATTATGATCCTGACCTCAATCACCGTTTCGGTTCTGCTGTGGGCTTACCCCTCCAACCCCTACGTCTGGTGCGTGCTGTTTGTGCTGGTCGGTTACGGCATCGTTGGCTTTGTGGATGACTATCGCAAAGTGGTGCGCAAAGACACCAAAGGGTTGATTGCGCGCTGGAAGTACTTCTGGCAATCGGCGATTGCGCTGGTTGTCGCCTTCGTGATGTATATGGTGGGCAAAGACACGCCGGCTACCGAGCTGGTGGTGCCGTTCTTTAAAGATGTGATGCCGCAGCTGGGACTGCTGTATCTGCTGCTGGCCTACTTTGTCATTGTTGGCACCAGCAATGCGGTGAATCTGACCGATGGCCTTGATGGCCTGGCCATTATGCCAACGGTGTTTGTCGCCGCAGGGTTTGCCCTGGTGGCCTGGGCGACCGGTAACGTGAAGTTTGCTGAATATCTGCATATTCCCTATCTGCGTCATGCCGGAGAGTTGGTGATTGTCTGCACCGCCATTGTCGGTGCCGGTCTGGGCTTCCTGTGGTTCAACACCTATCCAGCCCAGGTCTTTATGGGTGACGTTGGCTCACTGGCACTGGGCGGCGCGCTAGGCACTATCGCCGTGCTGCTGCGTCAGGAATTTCTGCTGGTGATTATGGGCGGGGTGTTTGTGGTAGAGACACTGTCGGTGATCCTACAGGTTGGCTCCTTCAAATTACGCGGGCAGCGCATTTTCCGCATGGCCCCTATCCACCATCATTATGAATTGAAGGGCTGGCCGGAGCCGCGCGTCATTGTCCGCTTCTGGATTATTTCACTGATGCTGGTGCTGATTGGCCTGGCAACGCTGAAGGTACGTTAATTATGGCTGACTATCAGGGTAAAAAAGTGGTCATTATCGGGTTGGGGCTGACCGGCCTCTCCTGTGTTGATTTCTTTATCGCGCGCGGCGTTGTGCCACGCGTGATAGATACCCGTGTCGTGCCGCCGGGGCTGGAAAAGCTGCCGAAAAACGTTGAGCGCTGGCTGGGGTCGATGAATGATAACTGGCTGCTGGATGCCGATCTGATCGTTGCCAGCCCCGGCGTGGCGCTGGCGCATCCTTCGCTGCTGGCTGCGGCGCAGGCCGGAGTGGAAATCATTGGCGATGTGGAGCTGTTTTGTCGCGAAGCGCAGGCACCGATTGTGGCGATCACCGGTTCCAACGGCAAAAGCACCGTGACAACGCTGGTCGGCGAGATGGCAAAAGCCGCAGGATGGCAGGTTGGCGTAGGTGGCAATATCGGCCTGCCTGCACTGACGCTGTTGCAGCAACCCGCCCAGCTTTACGTGCTGGAACTGTCGAGCTTCCAGCTGGAAACCACTACCAGCCTGAAAGCGGCTGCGGCGACCCTCCTCAATGTCAGCGAGGATCATATGGATCGCTACCCGCTGGGGATGCAGCAGTATCGCGCGGCCAAGCTGCGTATCTATGAAAACGCCACGGCCTGTGTGGTGAATGCCGATGATGCGATGACCATGCCGGTGCGCGGCGCGGATAAGCGCTGCGTCAGCTTTGGTGCCGACGTTGGCGATTATCACCTTACGCACCAGCAGGGCAGTACCTGGCTGCGCGTGCAGGGCGAAAAAGTACTGAATACGGACGAGATGCACCTGGTCGGTCAGCATAATTATACTAACGCGCTGGCAGCGTTGGCGCTGGCGGATGCCGTTGGCCTGCCGCGCGCCTCCAGCCTGAAGGCGTTAACCACCTTCAACGGTTTACCGCACCGCTTCCAGCTGGTGCATGAACATAATGGCGTGCGCTGGATTAACGATTCCAAAGCCACGAACGTTGGCAGCACCGAAGCGGCGCTTAATGGTTTGCATCCATCCGGCATCTTGTGGCTGCTGCTGGGCGGGGACGGCAAGTCGGCAGATTTCACGCCGCTCACCCGTTACTTGCAGGGTGAGCGTATCCGGATTTACTGCTTCGGCCGAGATGCTGCTGAGCTTGCGGCGTTGCGACCGGAGATAGCGGTGCAGACGGAGACAATGGCTGAAGCGGTGCAGCAGATTGCCGCACGGGTACAGTCGGGCGACCTGGTGCTGTTGTCGCCAGCCTGTGCCAGCCTCGACCAGTTTAAGAATTTCGAACAGCGCGGCGATCTGTTTGCCCAAATGGCGCGGGAGGCTGGCTGATGCGTATACCGGGTCTCAGTCTTGCCGGTGGGATTTCAGAACGCCTGAAATCCTGGGTCATGGGCTCGCGTGAAAGTGATACCAGCTCGATGGTGCTGTACGACCGTACGCTGCTGTGGTTGACGTTCGGTCTGGCGATCATTGGTTTTGTTATGGTGACATCGGCATCGATGCCGGTGGGGCAGCGCTTATCCGCCGACCCGTTCTATTTTGCCAAGCGCGATGCGTTCTACCTGCTATTGGCGCTCGGCATGGCGCTGGTGACGCTGCGTGTCCCCATGGATTTCTGGCAGCGCTACAGCAATGTCATGCTGATGGCGACGGTGGTGATGCTGCTGGTGGTGCTGGTAGTGGGTAGCTCGGTCAACGGGGCATCGCGCTGGATTGCGTTAGGCCCGCTACGTATTCAGCCTGCTGAGCTTTCTAAGCTGTCGCTGTTCTGTTACCTCGCCAGCTATCTGGTGCGCAAAGTTGAAGAGGTGCGCAACAATTTCTGGGGCTTCTGTAAGCCGATGGGTGTGATGGTGGTGCTGGCGGTATTGCTGCTGGCACAGCCCGACCTCGGTACGGTGGTGGTGCTGTTTGTCACCACGCTGGCCATGCTGTTCCTCGCAGGGGCTAAGCTATGGCAGTTTATGGCGATCATCGGCTCCGGGATTTTCGCCGTTTGCCTGCTGATTGTGGCTGAACCTTATCGTATGCGTCGCGTGACCTCTTTCTGGAATCCGTGGGAAGATCCGTTCGGCAGCGGTTACCAGTTGACGCAGTCACTGATGGCCTTTGGGCGCGGTGAATTGTGGGGGCAGGGGCTGGGTAACTCGGTGCAAAAGCTGGAGTATCTGCCGGAAGCGCATACCGATTTTATCTTCTCGATTATCGGTGAAGAACTGGGTTATATCGGTGTGGTTTTAGCGTTGTTAATGGTATTCTTCGTCGCTTTTCGTGCGATGTCCATCGGGCGACGCGCATTGGAGCTTGACCAGCGATTTTCCGGGTTTCTTGCCTGTTCAATTGGCGTCTGGTTTAGCTTCCAGGCACTGGTTAATGTCGGTGCCGCAGCGGGCATGTTACCGACCAAAGGTCTGACGTTGCCGCTGATCAGTTACGGTGGGTCGAGTCTGATTATTATGTCGACCGCTATCGTATTTTTGTTACGTATAGATTATGAAACGCGCCTGGCAAAAGCCCAGGCGTTTACGCGAGGATAGTCGATGAGTGGAAAGCGACTGATGGTGATGGCTGGCGGAACCGGTGGGCACGTTTTCCCCGGTCTGGCGGTAGCACACCATCTGATGGCGCAGGGCTGGCAGGTGCGCTGGCTTGGAACCGCTGATCGTATGGAAGCGGATTTAGTGCCGAAACACGGTATCGACATTGAATTTATCCGCATCAGCGGGCTGCGCGGTAAAGGTATCAAAGCATTACTGGCGGCACCGCTGCGTATTTTTAACGCCTGGCGACAGGCGCGCGCCATTATGAAAGCCTGGAAGCCGGATGTGGTGCTGGGCATGGGTGGTTATGTTTCCGGCCCTGGTGGTCTGGCTGCGTGGAGCTGCGGTATTCCGGTGGTGCTGCATGAACAAAACGGCATTGCTGGCTTAACCAACAGATGGCTGGCAAAGATTGCGACGAAAGTGATGCAGGCCTTTCCCGGCGCGTTTGCCGATGCAGAAGTGGTCGGTAATCCGGTGCGTACCGATGTGCTGGCGCTACCGTTACCGTCCGTGCGTTTGAGCGGGCGTGAAGGCCCGACCAGAGTATTGGTGATCGGCGGAAGTCAGGGCGCACGCGTGCTGAACCAAACTATGCCCCAGGTGGCGGCGAAGCTGGGTGACGGCATCAGCCTGTGGCATCAGGTTGGCAAGGGGGCGCTGGAAGAGGTGAATTCGGACTACATCAAGGTGAACCAGATGCAACATCGGGTGTCGGAATTCATCGACGATATGGCAAGCGCCTACGCCTGGGCTGATGTGGTGGTGTGCCGATCGGGTGCGCTGACCGTCAGCGAAGTGGCCGCAGCCGGCCTGCCGGCCATTTTTGTGCCATTCCAGCACAAGGATCGTCAGCAGTACTGGAATGCCCTGCCGCTGGAGCAGGCCGGAGCTGCTGTTATTTACGAACAGCCGCAGTTTACCGCCGATGCGGTTGCTGCGATGCTGGCTGGCTGGGATCGTGCAACGCTACTGGCGATGGCTGAAAAAGCCCGCGCGGTGGCGATCCCGGACGCAACAGAGCGCGTTGCTGCTGAAGTCAGCAAGGCCGCGCGCTAAAGATACTTTACGCGGGGCGGAGAAGTCCGCCCCGGAATGAAAAGGTGTGGTAACACACCGGCAGGCAGAAGAGATGAATACACAACAACTGGCAAAACTGCGTTCTATCGTGCCCGAGATGCGTCGCGTCCGGCACATCCATTTTGTTGGCATCGGTGGTGCTGGCATGGGCGGTATTGCCGAAGTGTTGGCCAATGAAGGTTATGAGATCAGCGGTTCGGACCTGGCGCCTAACGCGGTCACCCAGCATTTGAGCGCGCTGGGCGCAACAATCTATTTTAACCATCGCCCGGAAAACGTCAGTGATGCCAGCGTGGTGGTGGTTTCCACCGCCGTCTCACAGGACAACCCGGAAGTGGTTGCCGCACGTGAAGCGCGTATCCCGGTGATCCGCCGTGCGGAGATGCTGGCCGAACTGATGCGCTTTCGTCACGGTATTGCCGTTGCCGGGACGCATGGCAAAACCACCACCACCGCGATGGTGTCGAGTATTTACGCTGAAGGTGGCCTCGATCCCACTTTTGTGAACGGTGGCCTGGTGAAAGCGGCTGGCACCCATGCACGCCTGGGAAGCAGCCGTTATTTGATTGCTGAAGCCGATGAGAGCGACGCGTCGTTCCTGCATTTGCAGCCGATGGTGGCGATTGTCACCAATATCGAAGCCGATCATATGGATACTTACCAGGGCGACTTTGAAAATTTAAAGCAAACCTTTATTAATTTTTTACACAATTTGCCGTTTTACGGGCGCGCCGTGCTGTGTGTTGATGATGCGGTGATCCGCGAGCTGATCCCACGCGTAGGACGTCAGATTACCACTTACGGCTTTAGTGAAGATGCCGATGTGCGCGTTGAAAACTATCAGCAGCGCGGCGCGCAGGGGCATTTTACCTTGGTACGCCATGAAAAGCCGCTGATGCAGGTGACGCTTAATGCGCCAGGCCGCCACAACGCGCTGAATGCGGCGGCAGCGGTGGCGGTGGCCACCGAAGAGAACATTGACGATGAAGACATTCTCAATGCGCTGGAGAGCTTCCAGGGAACCGGGCGGCGCTTTGATTTCCTCGGCGAATACCCGCTGGAGCAGGTGAACGGCAGCGCGGGGACGGCGATGCTGGTCGATGATTACGGCCATCATCCAACGGAAGTTGACGTCACCATCAAAGCGGCGCGTGCGGGCTGGCCGGATAAAAATCTGGTGATGATTTTCCAGCCGCATCGCTATACCCGTACGCGCGATCTGTATGACGATTTCGCCAACGTGCTGTCGCAGGTCGACGTGCTGCTGATGCTGGATGTCTATTCCGCCGGTGAGACGCCGATACCGGGCGCTGACAGTCGCGCGCTGTGCCGCACCATTCGTGGTCGCGGCAAAGTGGACCCGATTCTGGTCTCCGACCACGAGGCAGTGCTGGAAATGCTGCTGCCAAAGCTAACCGGCAACGATCTGATTTTGGTACAGGGTGCTGGAAACGTAGGGCGTATTGCCCGCAGCCTCGCCGATGTTAAATTGCAGTTACAGACGAATAATGAGGAACATCATGGCTGAGAAAGTAGCGGTATTGCTGGGTGGAACCTCCGCAGAGCGTGACGTTTCGCTGTTATCGGGTGCCGCAGTCCTGAAAGGGCTACAGGAAGCCGGAATTGACGCACATGCGATAGATATTCGTGATTATCCGGTGATGCGTCTTAAAGAGGAGGGCTTTGGGAAAGCCTTTATCGCGCTACACGGACGCGGTGGTGAAGATGGTACCTTGCAGGGCGTGCTGGAGTTTCTCGACATCCCCTATACCGGCAGCGGCGTGATGGCTTCTGCCATCACGATGGACAAACTGCGCAGCAAATATCTGTGGCAGGGCTGTGGGCTACCGGTGTCTCCCTTTGTGGCGCTTAACCGTGATCAGATGGATGCGGGCCTGGACACGCAGCTGATGGCAGATATCAGCGCGCTGGGATTACCTCTGTTCGTTAAACCCAGCCGTGAAGGCTCCAGCGTCGGGATCTCACGCGTTAACCAGGCATCTGAGTTGCAGGCTGCACTGGTGGAAGCATTCCGCCATGACGACGAAGTGCTGGTGGAAGCGTTTCTCAGCGGCCCCGAATACACCGTGGGCGTGATCGGCACGGACATTCTGCCATCCATCCGTATTCAAAGCGCCAGTGAATTCTATGACTACGATGCCAAGTACCTGTCTGATGAAACGCAATATTTCTGTCCGTCAGGGTTGAGCGCCGGGCAGGAAACGGAACTGCGCGAACTGACTATCGCCGCCTGGCGTGCGCTGGGTTGCAGCGGCTGGGGGCGTGTTGATGTGATGATGGGCGCAGATGGCCATTTTTACCTGCTGGAGGTCAATACTTCCCCGGGGATGACCAGCCATAGCCTGGTGCCAATGGCGGCAAAACAGGCCGGCATGAGTTTTTCACAGCTGGTAGCACGCATTCTGGAACTGGCTGACTAATATGTCTCAGGCAGCTCTGAATGTCCGTCAACGTGAGGCGCAGGAAAAAGCGCGCACCGGGCGCAGCAACGGTTCACGTCTTGCCGGTATTGTTTTCCTGCTGATGGTGATCGGCGTGATGCTGGTGGGCGGGTTTGCGGTCATGAAGTGGATGAATGATGCCTCACGGTTGCCGCTATCGAAGCTGGTGGTCACCGGACAGAAGCACTTCACCACCAATGACGACATTCGTCGGGCTATTTTATCGCTTGGCGAGCCGGGCACATTTATGTCGCAGGATGTCAATATCATCCAGATGCAGATAGAGCGGCTGTCGTGGATTAAGCAGGTCAGTGTACGCAAGCAGTGGCCGGATGAATTAAAAATTCATCTGGTGGAGTATGTTCCGGTGGCGCGTTGGAATGATGTCCATATGGTCGATGCGGACGGTAAATCGTTCAGCGTTCCCACCAACCATATCGGCAAAGAGAGTATGCCGATGTTGTATGGGCCTGAGGGCAGTGAGTCGGAAGTGCTGGCTGGCTACCGTCAGATGAGCGACGCGTTGGCGGTCAGTAAATTGAAAGTGAAAGCGGCATCCATGACCGCGCGGCGTTCATGGCAGCTGGTGTTAGAGGACGATACCCGTCTGGAGTTAGGGCGTAGTGACGATATGAAGCGGCTTCAGCGCTTTATCGACCTGTTCCCAACCCTGCAACAGCAGGCGCAGACTGAGAATAAACGTGTTACCTATGTAGACCTGCGTTACGACTCTGGCGCGGCAGTAGGATGGAAAACGGCTCCCGTGGCGGCGGCTGACGGTAATCAGCAACAGAATCAGGCACAGGTTAAACAATAATGATCAAGGCGACGGACAGAAAACTGGTAGTTGGACTCGAGATAGGCACTGCAAAGGTTGCCGTCCTGGTAGGGGAGGTCTTGCCTGATGGTATGGTCAATATCATTGGGGCAGGGAGCTGCCCGTCACGCGGTATGGATAAAGGCGGCGTCAACGATCTGGAATCGGTAGTGAAATGCGTACAGCGCGCCATCGATCAGGCAGAACTGATGGCGGACTGCCAGATTTCCTCGGTCTACCTTGCATTATCTGGCAAACATATCAGTTGCCAGAACGAAATAGGGATGGTTCCTATTTCCGAAGAAGAAGTAACCCAGGAAGATGTGGAAAACGTGGTGCACACGGCTAAGTCCGTGCGTGTGCGTGATGAGCACCGTATCCTCCATGTGATCCCGCAGGAATATGCGATTGATTACCAGGAAGGGATTAAAAATCCGGTCGGCTTATCCGGCGTGCGTATGCAGGCGAAAGTACACCTGATCACCTGTCATAACGACATGGCGAAAAACATCGTTAAAGCGGTAGAACGCTGTGGTCTGAAGGTGGACCAATTGATTTTTGCCGGTCTGGCATCTAGCTTTGCCGTGCTGACTGAAGACGAGCGTGAGCTGGGCGTCTGCGTGGTCGATATCGGTGGCGGTACAATGGATATGGCGGTCTATACCGGTGGTGCTCTGCGTCACAGTAAGGTGATCCCGTATGCGGGTAACGTCGTAACCAGCGATATCGCCTACGCTTTTGGTACACCACCCACTGATGCTGAAGCGATCAAAGTGCGTCATGGCTGTGCGCTCGGTTCTATCGTCGGTAAAGATGAAAATGTGGAAGTCCCCAGCGTGGGGGGGCGTCCTCCGCGAAGCCTGCAGCGACAGACGCTAGCTGAAGTGATTGAGCCACGCTACGCCGAACTGCTGAATCTGGTCAACGACGAGATCCTTCAGCTACAGGAGCAGTTGCGCCAGCAGGGCGTTAAGCATCACCTCGCGGCCGGTATCGTTTTAACCGGCGGCGCGGCGCAGATTGAAGGGCTGGCAGCTTGCGCCCAGCGGGTATTCCACACCCAGGTGCGTATCGGGCAGCCGCTGAATATTACCGGATTAACGGATTACGCGCAGGAGCCTTATTACTCCACGGCGGTCGGCTTACTGCATTACGGAAAAGAGTCTCACCTCAATGGTGAGGCCGATATAGAAAAGAGAGCCTCAGTGGGCAATTGGTTTAAGAAAATCAACAGCTGGTTGAGAAAAGAGTTTTAATTTTTACCAAAGGGGATCATGCTAGGTATGTTGAGCGATCTCCAGGCGAACGGCACATAACGGAGAGAAATTATGTTTGAACCAATGGAACTAACCAATGACGCGGTGATTAAAGTCATCGGCGTCGGCGGCGGCGGCGGTAACGCTGTAGAGCATATGGTGCGTGAACGTATCGAAGGCGTTGAGTTCTTCGCGGTAAACACAGATGCTCAGGCGCTGCGCAAAACCGCAGTGGGCCAGACAATCCAGATCGGTAATGGTATCACCAAAGGTCTTGGCGCAGGGGCGAACCCGGAAGTGGGCCGCAACTCGGCTGAAGAAGACCGTGAAGCACTGCGTCAGGCGCTGGAAGGCGCAGACATGGTGTTTATCGCCGCAGGCATGGGCGGTGGTACTGGTACTGGTGCAGCACCGGTGGTGGCAGAAGTCGCCAAAGATCTTGGCATCCTGACGGTTGCGGTGGTGACTAAGCCCTTCAATTTCGAAGGCAAAAAGCGCATGGCGTTTGCTGAACAGGGTATTGCCGAGCTGTCTAAGCACGTCGATTCGCTGATCACCATTCCTAACGATAAGCTGCTCAAAGTGCTGGGCCGCGGAATTTCCCTGCTGGACGCATTTGGCGCGGCGAATGACGTGCTGAAAGGCGCTGTGCAGGGTATCGCCGAACTGATTACCCGCCCGGGCCTGATGAACGTCGACTTTGCTGACGTGCGCACCGTGATGTCCGAAATGGGCTATGCGATGATGGGTTCTGGTGTGGCATGCGGCGAAGACCGTGCGGAAGAAGCGGCTGAAATGGCCATCTCCAGCCCGTTACTGGAAGATATCGATCTCTCCGGCGCGCGTGGTGTGCTGGTTAACATCACCGCTGGTTTCGATCTGCGTCTGGATGAGTTCGAAACCGTGGGTAACACTATCCGTGCATTCGCCTCGGACAACGCCACGGTGGTGATCGGCACCTCTCTGGACCCAGAGATGAACGATGAGCTGCGCGTGACCGTTGTTGCTACCGGTATCGGCATGGATAAGCGCCCAGAAATTACCCTGGTGACAAACAAACAGCCTGCTCAGCCTGTGATGGATCATCGTTACCAACAGCACGGGATGTCACCGCTGCCGCAGGAACAGAAGCCCGCAGCGAAAGTGGTGAATGAACCGGGCACACAAACGAATAAAGAGCCTGATTATCTGGATATTCCGGCCTTCCTGCGTAAACAGGCAGACTAGGAATTTCCTGAATTGGGATTCTGCGCTCTTTGTGTTAAAATACTTACCCGCCAGTAGCATATGCTGTCGGCAGTATTGCTAATTATTGCGAGATAACGAGATGATCAAACAACGGACATTAAAACGTATTGTTCAGACGACTGGTGTTGGTTTACATACCGGCAAGAAAGTCACGCTGACACTGCGCCCTGCGTCGGCTAATACCGGGGTCATCTATCGCCGCACTGACTTGAATCCCCCGGTTGATTTCCCGGCTGATGCTAAATCCGTGCGTGATACCATGCTGTGTACCTGCCTGGTAAATGAGCATGACGTACGGATTTCGACGGTCGAACACCTGAACGCTGCTCTTGCAGGCCTTGGTATCGATAATATCGTGGTGGAAGTGAACGCGCCTGAAATCCCTATTATGGATGGCAGCGCAGCACCCTTTATTTATCTGCTGATGGATGCAGGCATTGAAGAGCTGAACAGCGCCAAGAAGTTTGTTCGCATTAAGCAGCCTGTCCGGGTTGAAGATGGCGACAAATGGGCAGAGCTTTCGCCGCATAATGGTTTTTCACTGGATTTCACCATTGATTTTAACCACCCGGCGATTGACGCCAGTACGCAGCGCTACCGCATGGACTTCTCTGCAGAAGCCTTTACGCGTCAGATTAGCCGCGCACGTACTTTTGGTTTTATGCGCGATATCGAAGCGTTGCAGTCCCGTGGGCTGGCTCTTGGCGGCAGCTTTGACTGTGCCATCGTAGTGGACGACTACCGCGTGCTGAACGAAGACGGTTTGCGATTTGAAGATGAGTTTGTTCGTCACAAAATGCTGGATGCCATCGGCGACCTGTATATGTGTGGACACAACATCATCGGCGCGTTCACTGCCTTTAAATCGGGCCATGCGCTGAATAACAAACTGTTACAGGCGGTTCTGGCTAAGCAAGAAGCGTGGGAATGGGCAACCTTCGAAGATGAAGCGGCACTGCCGGTCACGTTCAGGGCACCTAATCTGGTTCTGGCATAAGCCGGAACTACTTATTACGACTGGTTGAGCAGGTACTCTCTCCGGCCAGCGAGGCCAGTCGTTCTAAAATCTTTTTCAGTTTTTCCGGACTTTGGCTCGCGACGCCGCGTAAAACTTCTGCACTCTCCTCACTGAGCTGCCTCAACGGCGCTTTTTCTGTTTCTGACGTTCGACTGCTGTTTTCTTGCACGGTTTCCTGACCTTTTGCCGCCAGCGATGGATTTATCCTGATGTCGATTGACGTCAATGATGGTAATATTTGCGCTCGTAAAGCTGACAGCAGACTGGATTGTTCATAGCGTAAGCGCATCAACCAGCTGGCATTGGCCGTTTCGATCACCAGAATCCCCTGACGGAAATTGGCCACGCGGCACCAGGGATGCAGTTGTGAGGGGATCACGCCCTGAACTGCGCGATTCAGCTTGTTCAGCGCAATGGCGCGCTGCTGCACATGTTGCAGTACGCTCTGTTCCTGAGCCTGATCGAAGAAACTTTCAATAGATTGTGGGCGACTATCGCGCATAGATAAGCTCCGGCGGAACACAGTGATCGGTATTCTAAATCGTTGGCGACAATTTGGCAGACGCTATTTATGGCCGCATCTCCTGTTGGGGATGGTCGCGGCGAGCTTTGGTCTGCCTCAGGCGTCAGCTCACGATGGGACTACCTTAGCAGAAACCTCGTCGCGAAGCCTGAATATCGGCAGCGTCACGCGTATTGACCGCCTGGTAATGCTACAGGACAGTGCCCGACGTTCCTCGTTCAGCGTTGACTACTGGCACCAGCATGCTCTGCGCACGGTAATCCGCCATTTATCCTTTTCTCTGACTCCTTCAGTTTCACCGGTAGCCGCAGTCGCCCCGCTCGAAGCACACAAGCTGGCGCTGCTGGATACGTTAAACATACTGCTGACGCATGAAGCCAGACCTCCGGTGATTATTCGCCATACCGCACAACGTCAGGTAAGCTGCTCTCCGCGACACCATATCGCCCTGTGGCTGGCCCAGGTTTGTGGCATCCGCGCCGGACCATCTTCAGTACTCAGTTAACAAAACGCGTCCTATCAAATTAAATACTAAGTGCTTACTGCCTGTGGCAGTGACTGAGAGAAATTATTTACTATGTTAATTAAACTATTGACCAAAATTTTTGGCAGCAGCAATGACCGTACACTGCGCCGTATGCGCAAAGCCGTTGAGCAAATCAATAAAATGGAAGCGGATTTCGTCAAGTTGTCCGACGACGAGCTGAAGGCGAAAACCGTTGAATTCCGTGCGCGTCTTGAGAAAGGCGAAGAGCTGGAAAGCCTGATCCCGGAAGCGTTTGCCACCGTGCGTGAGGCCAGTAAACGCTTATTCGGCATGCGCCATTTCGATGTGCAGCTGTTGGGCGGTATGGTGCTGAACGATCGTTGTATTGCGGAGATGCGCACCGGTGAAGGTAAAACGCTGACCGCCACGCTGCCTGCTTACCTCAATGCGCTGTCGGGCAAAGGGGTTCACGTCGTCACGGTCAATGATTATCTGGCCCAGCGTGATGCTGAAAACAACCGCCCACTGTTTGAGTTCCTCGGCTTGAGCATCGGCATCAACCTGCCGGGCATGCCCGCCCCGGCTAAACGTGAAGCCTATGCGGCAGATATCACCTACGGCACCAACAACGAATACGGTTTTGACTATCTGCGCGATAATATGGCCTTCAGCCCGGAAGAGCGCGTACAGCGTAAGCTGAACTATGCGCTGGTGGATGAGGTCGACTCGATCCTGATCGATGAAGCGCGTACGCCGCTGATCATCTCCGGCCCGGCAGAAGACAGTTCAGAACTGTATATCAAGGTTAACAAAATCATCCCTAACCTGATCCGTCAGGAAAAAGAAGATTCCGACAGCTTCCAGGGAGAAGGCCACTTCTCGGTGGATGAAAAAGCGCGTCAGGTGCATCTCACCGAGCGTGGGCTGGTAGCCGTTGAAGAGCTGATGGTCAGTGAAGGGATCATGGCCGAGGGTGAATCACTCTACTCGCCGGGCAATATCATGATGATGCACCATGTGACCGCCGCACTGCGCGCCCATGTGCTGTTTACCCGTGACGTTGACTACATTGTCAAAGAGGGCGAGGTAATCATCGTTGATGAACACACCGGTCGTACTATGCAGGGGCGCCGCTGGTCTGATGGCCTGCACCAGGCGGTAGAAGCCAAAGAGGGCGTGGACATTCAGAATGAGAACCAGACGCTGGCCTCCATCACCTTCCAGAACTACTTCCGTCTGTATAACAAACTGGCCGGTATGACCGGTACGGCCGATACTGAAGCCTTCGAATTCAGCTCAATTTACAAGCTGGACACCATCGTTATCCCAACTAACCGTCCAATGGTGCGTAAAGACCTGTCGGATTTGGTCTATATGACCGAAATGGAGAAGATCGGTGCCATCATTGAAGACATCCGTGAGCGCACCGCAAACGGTCAGCCGGTGCTGGTCGGTACCATCTCGATTGAGAAATCTGAAGTGGTGTCAAATGAACTGACCCGCGCAGGCATCAAGCATGAAGTGCTTAATGCCAAGTTCCACGCGCGGGAAGCCGATATTGTTTCCCAGGCAGGCCAGCCGGGCGCGGTGACCATCGCCACCAACATGGCGGGGCGCGGGACGGATATTGTGCTGGGCGGTAGCTGGCAGGCAGAGATTGCTGCGCTTGAAGACGCCAGCGCTGAACAGATCGAAGCGATAAAAGCCGCATGGAAAATTCGCCACGATGCGGTACTGGCCTCCGGTGGTTTGCATATCATCGGTACTGAACGCCACGAATCACGCCGTATTGATAATCAGCTGCGTGGCCGTTCAGGTCGCCAGGGTGACAACGGATCTTCACGCTTCTATCTGTCGATGGAAGATGCGCTGATGCGTATTTTCGCCTCGGATCGCGTCACTAATATGATGCGCAAGCTGGGGATGAAGCCAGGCGAAGCGATTGAGCACCCGTGGGTGACCAAAGCGATTGCCAATGCCCAGCGTAAAGTGGAAAGCCGCAACTTTGACATTCGTAAGCAGCTGCTGGAATACGATGACGTAGCAAACGATCAGCGCCGTGCGATCTACTCGCAGCGTAACGAACTGCTGGATGTGTCCGACGTGTCAGAAACCATTGCCAGCATTCGTGAAGACGTCTACAAAACCACCCTCGATAGCTATATTCCACCGCAGTCGATGGAAGAGATGTGGGACATTGCGGGCTTGCAGGAGCGTCTGAGCAATGAGTTCGACCTGACGTTGCCGATTGCCGACTGGCTGGTTGCAGAGCCAAATCTGCATGAAGAGACGCTGCGCGAGCGCATTGTGCAGCATGCACAGGAGCAGTATCAGCATAAAGAAGAAGTGGTTGGCGTGGAGATGATGCGCAACTTCGAGAAGGGCGTGATGTTGCAAACGCTGGATTCGCTGTGGAAAGAGCACCTCGCGGCGATGGATTACCTGCGTCAGGGTATTCACCTGCGCGGCTACGCGCAGAAAGATCCTAAGCAAGAGTACAAGCGTGAATCCTTTGCTATGTTTGCCGCAATGCTTGAGACGCTGAAATATGAAGTGGTCAGCACCCTGAGTAAGGTACAGGTGCGGATGCCGGAAGAAGTCGAGCAGATGGAAGAGCAGCGCCGTCAGGAGTCCGAGCGACTGGCGCAGCAACAGCAGCTGAGCCATGTGGATGCCGACACCGAAGCGGCGCAGTCGCTGGCTGAACAGAGCGGAGAGCGTAAAGTGGGGCGTAACGATCCTTGCCCATGCGGTTCAGGTAAAAAATATAAGCAGTGCCACGGTCGCCTGGCGTAATACCACCGACGTTGCATAAACAGGGACGAGCATGGCTCGTCCCTTTTTTTATCGGAATATGGCTGACAAGCCGCATAACCTCACCAGCCTGATTCACTGCGCATCATCCCGCCCCGTGTTCATTTCGCATCGGTTTTGCCCGGAATTTTTTCATCAGACAGGCTCCCATAATGGGTGCGCTGCGATTGCATTGCCCGTTAAGCGCGCGCCAATCGGTTGCTTTTCAATCCGTTATCAGCAGCAGCTCCTTCGCTTGCAACGGTAAGGCTGCCGGGCGCAGCGCGGTCTGATACGGCAATCAGGGCGAGAAGGTAAGCCAGGCAACGTGCGGAATTGAGCGCGGATAAGCGGGTGTCGTCATAAGACATTCCGCCGTATTGTTGAAATATCCGCTATCAAGGGGCAGGCGGGACGGTAGGCGATCTATGCGGAGGATAAAAAAAATGCCCTGCCAGCATATGCTGACAGGGCGTGGGAACCATCTTATTCAGGCCCGTACTGCGACCAGATGATGATTGAAATTCATGGGTAACTTAGTGAGATTTTTTAGCCGCGCCCACTTCGGTCCATGCATCCTGCCAGTTGGAACCTACGCCTGGCTCATAATGGTTAGCGGATTGAGAATAGATTTTACACCAGCCAGCTACCGCACCGTCTTTACACTGATAGACTTTGCCGTTTTTAGGTTGCAGAACTGTTGTTCCGCCCACGTACTTTCCGATGTCTTTAGGATAGGTAAATTCAGCTTCACTCTCACCACCACCTGCATTTTCTGTCAAGTTGACTTTGAAGGTTTGCTGCTTCATCAGACCTTTCGGCGATTTGCTAATAACCACCAGCGTATGCTCGCCCGGCTTCACTTTTGTTCCCTCGATGGCGAGGTCAAACTTACCGCTTTCGTCAACGATCTGTTGCTTGGAGTCGGCCTGCTTCTGACCTTTAGTATATAAAGAAGCGGTGACTTCCGATTTAGGTGATGAAGTCCCCGTAACGTCGAACGTCACAGTCTGATTATTAATCGGGTACTCTTTTTTAACATCATCGACTTCCAGCTTGGTCTGTATGAGCCCTTCATTGCTCACTACCTCAATTTCAACACCGGTGATTTTGCTGTCTTTTTTAGCATAGATGACGTTGTTGCTGGCAGATGGCGCTACCTCACCCTCGGCATTTTTCACACCGACACGCAGATCTTCTCCATAGTGTTTATTCATTTTTTCTGCCAGCTTTTTAGCCCAGGCATGCGCTTTGCCTTCGGCATCGCTGTTGATCTTCATCGTCATGCTTTCATTAACGTTTTCTTCAGGCATAAATACGCGTGTTGATACGCTGTCACCGGCTTTAAGATCCTGGTACGCTTTAACTTCACCTACCTTGTTTGGCCACGGAGAAACAACGGTGTCTTCGAATTCCACGTCGATCGCTTTATAGAAGCTATTAGCTGTATCAGAAACTTCCCAAGATGAATAAATAACATGATAACCGCTACGTTCCGGCACCACACATTTATGGGTAACATCGGCAGCGTCTGGCAGCTGCTGATTGCCTTCAACGGTACAGAATGGGACTAAATCAAAGGCATCCCGGGTGAGTGGCTTATTAGGATTCCAGTCAGGCTTGGTAATAAAGTATTTCCAGTTCTTCGTTTTATGTAAAGCAGTGAAATGCCAGGAGAAATCATTTTCACCTGAGGTCATTTTATTTTTTTTCCACATTTCAGCTGTTTGAGCGTCAAGATTTGCCCCCAGTGCTTTACCGGTACTGACCAGTTTACCGTCTGGTGGAGTCCCTACCGCAGGGAAGCCTTTAGGTGATTCACCCACGCTTTGCGGTTCATACTGCGCATTAGAACAGAGTTCACCCTTATTCATCCCCAGCTGGCACATGGTGTCACGAGACGGTGGGCTGGAAATATAACCGTGTGCTAAAACACTTCCACTGACTAATAAGGTGGTAATGGCAAGAGCGATTTTGCTAAATTTCATTTTTTTACATATTCCGTGGTTGCTAAAATAAAAAAATCGAGGCCGGGTAATCCGTGCCTTTCGCCGTGACTGCAAAGCGCAGCTAAGCCAGTGAAGAATAGGGGGGAATGAATTGTGGCGGTACTTAATGATGCTTAGAGTACGTTATAATTTTATGTTCCTGATTTGTGGGTGATATTCAATGCGTTGAGTTTTCTGAAGGTCTCTTATTTAAAGGTTTCCTTATAAAGCCTTAAATCAACTTATTAAAACACCAACAAATCCTGACAAAGGTATAATTGCCTCTCTTTTACCTGGTGTGATGATTATGAATATTAAAAACCTGAGTACGACTCTGCTATTGCCGTTGTTAACCTTAATCGGTTGTCAAAGCCACAATAATGGCAAACTTGCCGCTGTCCCGGTAACCAGCCAGTTGGCTCAACTCTCTTCGTTGGTGGCTTCCGCCAGCTGGTTAAAGCAAAACTGTCATCGTGATGATATTCCAGCAGATGCAGTACTAGCGAATAAGGCGCTGGATCTGGCTAAAGAGCGCGGATGGAAGGTTGATCAGAGCTTCCGCCAGCAGCTTGCCCAACAGGTTTCCATTCGGATCGGTGCGTTGGACGCCGATCGGCCATCGCAGTCAGATAAATGCACTGCGCTAAATCAGGCAGCCGTCTCTTTTATCCAGTTCGCGCAAAAATAAACGTAGGGGTTAACGGCGAGCGGCAGTGGTGATGATGAAGCTACAAGGAAGTGGCTTAAAGACAGCGTTATAACTTATGTGTAGGCCCGAATACCAGGCCGCATGGTGGCCTGATATTCAGTATGTTCAGAAAAACGGATAGCCATTCGCGCAGATCAACAGTATCAATCCTGCGGCGCTAAGAAAGGGACCGAAAGGCAGTGGTGTGTTGAGCGAACGCCGGAACAGCAAATGGGCCAACAACACCCAGGTAATGCCGCTAATCGAAGCCAGCAGCAGAAGTACCGGGAGCTGCTGCCAACCCAGCCATGCGCCCAGCGCAGCCAGTAATTTAGCATCCCCCAGCCCCAGAGCATCCTTACCTGACAGCAGGCGATAACCCTGCGCCAGCAGCGCCAGGGTTAAATAACCCGCTATTGCCCCGGTTACAGCCGCAGCCAGACCCGGTTGGGGAAGCCACCCCAACAGACTGGCCGTCAGGCCGATCCACAACAGGGGCATGGTCAGCGCATCGGGCAGTAGTTGATGTTCAGCATCGATTAATACCAACGCCAGTAACAGCCAGCTAAACAACAGTACCGCCAGCAGTAAGATGCCGGGAGGAAACAGCCAGCCGAGCGTCAGCGTCAGCAGTAGCGTGGCTAACTCGGTCAGAGGATAGCGGCACGATATCCGCAGCCGACAATGGCGGCAGCGGCCCCTGAGCAACAGCCAGCTCAATAGCGGAATATTGTCATGCCAGCGCACCGTCGTTTTACACTGCGGGCAGTGTGAAGCCGGTAGCCACAGGTTGAACCCTGGCCGGGCATCCCCACCGATCATCAGCGGCAGACGCCATGTCACCACGTTGAGCAGACTTCCTGTTGCGGCCCCCAGCAAGGCTAACAGCAACCAGTAAAAGCCGCTATCGGTCACGATTGAGTTCCATATGAACCAGTTGCAGTTGAGTCCCTTTCTGTTCCATCAGCAAACGCGATGGCTGTAACGCATAACGCTGCTCCAGTTTCACCAATGAGTTCAGTAACGATGCCAGTGAGACTTGCCCGCTGGCGGCGACCCACTTATCGTTCGAGGGTTGTTGCAGGGTTAAGCCCGGCGGTAACAAGCTATTCAGCTGTGCAAGGTCAGGATTTTTTTCCGGTTGGCGGGCCAGTACCGCCTGCATCCGGCCTTCCAGCTGCTGGATTTGCTGCCATTCGAGCTGGCGTTGTTGCAGTTGGTTCTCCGCCAGCAGCTGCCAGGCAACGGCCTGTTCTCTGACGAAATAGAATCCGGCGACGATGGCGCTAATCAGGCACAATATCAGTAGCCAGCGCTCGCGGGGCTGCCTGTTTTGCCAGCAATTACGCATTTTTTTGTTCATATTTTCCTGCCAATAGTGATGCTGTTATTGCCCTGTCGGGTCAGTTGATAGCCCTCAGGCGTGACCAGCTCGTTATCCGCCGGTATCACTTTGGCGAAGTGTAAGCTCAGCTGCTGGCGTTTAGCATCCCACTCCAGCGTTTGCAGCGGGATTTCTTTGATATTTGAGAGCAGCGCCGAGCATTCTGTCAGTAGCACCAGCAGTCCAGCGGTAGGCTTATGGGTCTCTTTCTGGTGGATATGTGCAAGTAATGCCTGCGCGGGCTTCGCAGGTCGCATCTGTGGAAAATAGTGTTGATAGTGAAGCAGCGTCTGCTCTCTGACCCGATCGGCGGCCAGGTTGAGCTGCCAGGCGTGATAAAGCGGGATCGCCGACAGACAGCATCCGGAGAAAAACAGCGCAACGGTCAGGCTGCGTAAGCTATTACGCCAGTTTACCTCAGGGCTAAAACAACCGTGCAGCAGTGACGGCAGGCTGATTTTTTCAGCTTCTGCCGTTAATCGATCGCGCGTTTCGTGTTCCTCAACGCGTTCGCTAAGCGTTCTGTCGTGGGTCGTCAGCAGCGGCAGATCGGCCACGGCCACGCTCACGCCGCTGAAAGGTTCGGTGCGTGCCAGCCACTGCTCATCGAGGCGAAAAGCCTGGCCATGTGGCAGCATTAATACATCCGGTAGCACGTAGTCTGGGCTGAAGCCACACCGTTTAACGGCATCGATGGCGGCCCGCAGCCTGGCGGGTTCAATGGCCACCAGATGATTCTCCTCTGCGGTACGCGCCAGCACGGTAATGTGTAATGTGTCGACATCGCCGAGCGCGGTTCCCTCCAGCTGCCATTTCAGCGCTTCTGTCGGCATTTTGCCACCGGCTACGCGATAAAACAGACAGTGCTCGGCGGGGATCGCCAGCCATACGCGATCTCGCTTCTCGCCGGGGATCGGCTCTTCCGCGCTGCCGCTGCGATATTCTCCACCGGCGCTGCGATATTCCCAGCACAGTCTGTTGCGTGGCCGTCCGCTAAAATAAAAACAGACTATCCCACTGTTTTTGCGTGTTTTTTTTGCCATCTTAATTACTCACTTAATCCATAAAGACGTGCGGTTATCCGGTATTGTCCATCCTGATGTTGGATACGACTGCGCAGTGCTGCGAATATCGTCGGGTGATTGCTCCACATCAGCAGTTCATAGCGCTCGCTTCGCATCGCCAGTACGCTTTGCAGCAGGGCGATAGCCGGAGCGATAGTTGTCATATTGAGGGAGTGGGTGAATGCGCTGAGATCCGCCCACCCCTGTGGCGGACGCGAGTCCAGCAGAGACTGGACCTGTGACATTGACAGCGTGTTGGCAAACAGTGCCCGCATCAGAGGCAGCTGACGGTCAGTCAACCCATTAATATTGACGGCAATCTTAGTTTCAGGGATCGCGCACAGTAAGGGGTGCAGCTGATGCCAAAGATCGGGTGTGACCGACGGCAGCTGTTTTATCTGGCTAATCTCATCGAACAGACGCCATTTATTCACCTGCGGGTCGGGTTTGACGAGGGCAATCACCTGCTGCATCAGGACTTCAGCCTGTGGTTTTGCCATGCCCAGATTGCTGAGCATATGTACAAAAATCTGACGCGCCATCGACGGTGGAATGCGCAGTTCTTGGTCTGCCACTCTTTGCGGCAGTAGCGCATTGAGGTTAAAGCATGCCTGGCGGTCCAGCAGTTCAAATTGGATAAGCTGTTCGCCGAACTGACGCTGGCGCACCGTTAACGGCGGTTTTTGCAGCGGCTGTGAGTTGAGAAACCACTGTTCAGCGCTCAACAGGTTCCATTTGCTCTGTTGGAATGCCTGGCTGCTTTCCGCGCGCGTCAATGCCTGCATGCCATACTGGTTACTGGTGGTGGCCAGCAATGCCATAATAGCGATCATCAGTAGCACCACCAGCATAGCCATTCCGCGTTGCAATCTCGGCATCACTCTACCCCACTCAATATAATGACCCGAGTCAGCTTGCCGTAGTCGGCAATCTTCAGGGTGACCTCAATCGCTTGCGGGAGTGAAAAGGCGGCGTTCCATTGAGGAAGCCATCTTCCCGCCGACCAGTAACGCAGGGTGATCTGTTCAATCCCGTTAAAGCGTGCCGTGATCACGCTGTCTTCCACGGTTTCGCGTATCAGCTGTTGGTCTGCCAGACGCCAGCGGATGGCCTGCAGGGTAGAGCGGGGCTGTGTGGCGCCGGGCAGCGTCGCGTTACGGCGAGTTAACTGAAGCAGGGCTTCAGGCTTATTGCTGACAAAGGCTGGCTGCGTGCTTGAAATCGTTTCATCCTGTGCCGGGATCATGGCGTGTGAGATATCGCGGTCGAGCAGTGAGAACAGGCGCTGCATTTCCTCCAGCCGTGTGACATGTTGACGCGTCAGCTCATCGTTGCGCATCACCCCTTGCAGTATCTGATACCCCATCAGGCCTAGCAGCGAAAAGATAGCCAGCGCCAGCATCATTTCGATCAGCGTGAATCCACGTTGTTTCTGCATTATTCTTTTACCTGCCAGCTGTGTAAGGTGGCGATAGCATGTTGACTGTTTTTGTCCAAACGTACCTCAATCTCCAGCGCGCGGATTTTGGCATCGCTGGTGCTGACGCCTCGCCAGCGCCAGAACCAGCGCTGTTCTGCCATGACGCTACTGCCGTACAGCCACTGCTGCGCTGGCCAGGTACGTTCCAGGTATCGTTCAGCCAGCTGATTGTCGGCCACCCAGTAAGCAAACTGTTTCTGTTCAAGAAGGGTCAGGTTGCGTACCTGCTCCCCGGTCGTTTTCATTAATGCCAGCCCGGCAATCGCCAGTATCGCCAACGCGACCATCACTTCCAGTAGCGTCATTCCCCGTTGTTTCATGGTAACTCCCGCAGCGTTATCTCACCCTCTGCCGAAACAATTTCACTGGCGGCGAGGTCTGGCCCGCTAAGTTGCAGGGTAAATGGCGGCTGGTCGCCATCGGGAAGAAACAACAGCGTGGCGGGTAGCGTCGCCACTCTTCCCTGTTGGCGTAGAGTGAAAGAGGTGTTATCCGGCAGCTGATATCGCGCCAGCCGGTTTTCGATCGGCTGCCAGTGATAGCCCTTAAAAAGGGTGTCACCTTTGCTTTCGCCAGGCACCAGACGTGCCAGAACGCCCCGGTGAGGATGTAACTGCAAACGGATCACCGCCCCGTCAAGCTGTGCCTGACCAGCGGCCCAGCGCATCATCACCAGCAGTTTTTCTGCCTCTGGGCGGGTACTGGCTGCTGGCAGTGTCGCCACGGCGAGCAGCGCAATGCCGCTGAGCAGCAGCAGAACCAGCATCACTTCCAGTAGGGTAAATCCGGCGTGGCGTCGCATTACAACTCTTCTGTCTCTGGCTGCCAGTTGCAAACGTCGTCTGCGGTCTGCGGTATGCCATCAGGGCCGGCAGAGAAAATATCCAGTGCGCTATGCTGACCTGGGCTGACAAGCTGGTAATCGTTGCCCCACGGGTCCTGCGGTAAACGGCGAACGTAACCATCACTGCGATAATTACGCGGCACCGGTTCTGCCGTCGGCTTGCTCACCAGCGCTTTCAGCCCCTGTGCCGTGGTGGGGTAGCGGCTGTTACCCAGCCGATACATGTCTAGCGAGTTTTCCAGGGTAATAATGTCGCTAACGGCTTTCTGGCGATCGGCGCGGTCTTTATTGCCCATCAGGCTGGGGATCACCAGGCTGGCAAGAATACCGAGGATGACGATGACCACCATAATTTCCAGCAGGGTGAAGCCACCCTGCTGGCGGCGGCGTGCAGATGATTGTTCCATTGTGATTTATCCTATCAGGCTGTTGAGTTGTAAAATGGGTTGTAAAATGGCCAGTACGATAAACAGCACCACGCCTGCCATCACCACCACCAGCAGGGGTTCAAACAGACTGACGGCCATCGTCATCTGGCTGATAAAGGCGCTATCCTGAATATCTGCCGCTTTGTTCAGCATGCTGTCCAGTTCACCGCTGCTTTCACCGCTGGCGATCATATGGCCCATCATCGGTGACAGTAGCTGGGTCTGTTCCAGCGCCAACGTCAGGGTAGTCCCCTCACGTACTCGTTCCGCAGCGAGCTGAAGCTGTTGGCGTATAAACAGATTGGTTAATACCGTGGCGCTAATATGCATGCCTTCCAGCAGCGGGACGGCGCTGTTAGTGAGAATACTGAGCGTGCGTGCATAGCGTGCCAGGTTGAGATTGAGGACAATACGACCGATGAGCGGCAGACGCAGTTTGGCGCGGTGCCAGCGCATACGCTGCGTGGGGCGGCGCAGCAGGATACGCGCGCAGAAACCCGCCAGCAGCATAACCAGCAGCACCGGCAGGCCGATAGCACGCGTCATTTCGCTAATGGCCATCAGCAGCCGGGTAGAAAGCGGCAGCGCCTGCTTCATATGCACAAACTGCTCGACCACGCTCGGCACGACCGCCGTTAACAAAATGGTAATGACGCTGATGGCAACCAGCGTCAGCAGCAGGGGGTAGATCATTGCCTGGGAGAGCTTGCTTTTGATCTGCTGCGTTTTTTCACTGTAATCAGCCAGTTGCTCCAGCACGCTATCCAGCTTTCCCGATGCTTCGCCAGCGGCGATCATCGCCTGATACAGCGGAGGAAAGGTCGCGGGATAGAGGCCAACGGCATCGGCCAGCGAGGCACCTTCAAGCACCTTCTGGCGGATAGCGTGCAGCATGGTGCGGCCCGCAGGCCTGGTGGTTTGTTTCTCCAGCGCCAGCAGCGCCTGTTCCAGCGGTAATGCGGCGCCAACCAGCGTCGCCAGCTGGCGAGTCATTAATACTCGCTCGCTGGCAGAGAGCGAACGGCGTGATGAGGAGCCGCCGCGCAGGGAGCGGGTTTTTAGCGGCTGTAAGCGCAGCGGCTGTAGCTGCTGTTCGCGCAGCAGCTGGCGTGCCTGCTGTGGCGTATCAGCTTCCGTTTCTCCCTGAACCTTGACGCCACGCTGATTGAGCGCCTGATAGCGGAAACGCATCTCAATGTGCCTCACGCGTGACGCGAAGGATCTCTTCGAGTGTGGTCATACCGGTGAGCACTTTTTGCAGCCCGTCCTGCTGCAAAGAGCAATAGTCGTCGTTGACCAACTCGCTAAGCTGTTGCTCACTTCTGTTTTGGCCGATCGCCTGGCGCAGCGCATCATCAATGGTCAACAGCTCATAGATGCCGATGCGCCCCCGATAGCCGTTTTGATTACACTGTTCGCAGCCTACCGCGCGCCACAGCGTGACATCCGATGGCGAGGCGTGCGGAAAATGCGCCCGTTCAGCCGTGGTAGCCTTGCCCGGCTGACGGCAGGCGGGACAAAGCCGGCGTACCAGGCGCTGGGCCAGTACGCCAATCAGCGAGTTGGCGAGCAGGAAGGGTTCAACCCCCATATCACGCAGGCGCTCAATGGCACCAAAAGCGCTGTTGGTGTGCAGCGTGGACAGCACCAGATGCCCGGTGAGAGAAGCCTGCACGGCGATCTGCGCCGTTTCACCGTCGCGGATCTCCCCTATCATCACAATATCCGGGTCCTGGCGCAGAATGGCGCGTAGACCACGGGCAAAGGTCATATCCACTTTACTGTTGACCTGTGTTTGTCCAATCCCTTCCAGCTCGTACTCCACCGGATCTTCAATGGTCATGATATTTTTATCGTCGCTGTGGATAAGCTTTAGCCCGGCATACAGGGTGGTACTTTTCCCCGAGCCGGTGGGCCCGGTCACCAGCAGAATGCCATGCGGGGTTTTCAGCAGGCGATTCATCGCCTGCTGCGCTGAAGGCGACATGCCGATATCGGCCAGGTTCAGCGTCAGCCCGTTTTTATCCAGCACACGCAGCACGATGCGCTCACCATGACGTGAAGGCAGGGTGGAGACGCGCACATCGATATTCCTGCCGCCCAGACGCAGGGAGATACGGCCATCCTGCGGGATGCGTTTTTCAGCAATATCGAGCTTTGCCATCACTTTAATACGCGATAACAGATAGCGACTGAGCTGCGCCGGTGGCGACAGAATGGTGCGCAACATGCCGTCAATGCGAAAACGTACGCTCAGCTTCTTTTCGAATGGCTCAATATGAATATCGGAAGCCCCTTCTTTGATCGCCTCACTCAGGATGGCGTTAATCAGGCGAATAACCGGAGCGCCATCATCGCTGTCGAGCAGATCGTTATCCTCGGGCAACCCATCGACCAGTTCATCGAGATCAAACTCACTGCCCAGCGTCTCAAACATCTGTGTAGAAGACGCATTCTGTTGATAGGCATCGCTCATCTTCTGGCGAAAAACCTCTTCGGAAAGCAGCTCCAGGCTGGCATCTGGTGCATGGCGGCGCGCTTCCATAATGGCCGTCATCCGGCTACCCGCATGGAAACACAGGGACGCCGATTCGCCGTTGGGTAGCAGCAGGACGCTATGCTGCTGTACCCAGCTGAAGGGAAAGAGTGGCTGGCTCATTACGGCTGTTTCCGATAAAAGTCAGCGATCTGTTTCTGTGTTTCTTCCAGCGCCTGATTGCTCTGCTTGATAGACAGATTTTGATCGATGGCTTTCGCGATACGTTTATTGCCTTCAGTACCATCGAGCGTCCCGCGAAAGTTTTCCAGCTTGCTGTCGCTGGTCAGATCAAAGCTGTCCTGCTGACGAATAATGGTCGGACGGATAAACAGCATCAGGTTACGTTTACTTTTTTTATCAGAGGTGTAACGGAACAGCCCACCGATAAAGGGGATTTTGCCCAGCAGCGGAACACTGCTCTCCACGTTGCTGTGGGTGGTATCGAGGAGCCCCCCGACCACGACGGTTTTACCGCTTTCAACCAGCACCGCATTTTTCACCAGGCGGGTATTGAAGGTTGCCCCCAGCGGATCGGCTGAACCCTGTTCTGCTACGCTGGAAACCTCCTGCTCAATCTCCATCAGCACCGAGTCGCCTTTGTTGATTTGTGGTTTCACCTTCAGTTTTATCCCCACGCTTTTACGATCGACCGAGTTGAATACGCCATCGCCGCTGGTGGTTTGTGAACCGGTGAGGATCGGTACGTCCTGGCCGACGGTAAACTCGGCTTCCATATTGTCCAGCGTCACAATACTCGGCGTTGCCAGAATATTATTCAGGCTGTTGGTTTGCAGCGCGTTAAATAATCCCGCCCAGTTACCGTGATAGAACCCTGCCGCCAGACCATTGGCTTTACCCAGCGTTTCGGCAACGGTGTGGCTAATCAGGTCACTGGCTGGCGCATCGGCCGCCGGGAACTGGGTTCCCCCTGCGTGTTTGTTAAACCACTGAACGCCCAGCGCCAGCCCATCAGCATCCTGAACCTCAACGATGATCGCCTCTACCTGAACCTGAGCACGGCTGATATCGAGTCGGTTAATGATCTCTTCAAGATCGCCCATCACGTCTGGCGGAGCATTAATAATCAGGGAGTTGGTATAGGTGTCGGCCTTTACCACAATGTCTTTTGACATCGCGACAGGGCTGGCGGTTTTAGACTCCGCTTTATCCTGCATGGAGCCGCTTACGCCGCTCAGAACCTCTAACAAGTTTTCCGCTTTGGCGTGTTTAAGATAAAACACCCTGGAGTTGCTGCTGTGGTCTTTCTCTTCATCCAGATTTCTGGCCGCGTCGATCAGCTGCTGGCGTGCCAGCTCGTCGCCGGTAATCAGTACGGAATTAGTACGCGTATCCGGGACGGCTTTGGCGAACGATTTATTACCGCCTGCCGTTTTGTGATCGCCATTGATGGCATTGAGAATTTCTGCGACCTGAGGAGCCGATGCCCACTGCAATTTAACGGTGTTAACCGTAATATCCTCGGGCAGATCGATATTTTCGACAATCGCCATAAGCTGGCTGATTACCGCAGCTCTGCCCGTCATTAATAATACGTTACTGGGGTCGTAATGAACGACGCTGCCTGCTGCGGCATCGTTAAGCTGGCGCAATAAAGGTGCCAGGTCTTTAGCCGCGACAAACTGGAGTGGCACAACCCGGGTAATGATCTCATCGCCGCCAACGCTGGCTCTGCCGGTGACAAAGGGCACGGCGGCCCCTTTCGCACTTTTTGAGGGGATAATTTTGAGTACGCCGTTATCCATGCTGATAGCGGTGTAGCCGTAAACCTCAAGTACGCTGAGAAAAAACTGGTAATACTGTTGTGCATCGAGTGTTTCGTAGCTGCGGACGCTGATTTTTCCTTTAACCGTCGGATCGATAATGATGGTTTTATTGAGTGATTTACTGACGGTGTTAATAAATTCTTCGATTTCAGTATTTTTAAAGCTCGCCTGATAGCCTTCCGCCTGCACGGAGGAAGAAAATAGCGCGCAAATCAGCAGCAGAAGCGGCAAACGCCTGGCGCTGGCTGGGTGTTGGGAGTTCATCTGTTTCATAGGCGTCCTGGATTTAATACGGTGTAATCACTTTATGGTTAAGGCTTCATACCTTCCCTGATGACTAATAATTACGCGCTGCGGGAAGATACGCACGATGGTGGCGGTTGTGCCAGGCAGCGCGTCTCCAATGCTCAGAGTGATCTGCTGCTGGTTCTGCTGAATGATGGCGATAGAGAGCGAGTCAAGGTTACTGCTTAGCAGGCCGGTCACTTTGAACGGCAGGGTGCTCTCCGGTGCCTGTAACAGGTGCTCATCACTGTCGTCCTGTTGCTGAACGGCCAAATCCTTGCGCGGAGCGGTAAATAATGAGATGGCCGAAAGCCTGGTATACCCATCCGGAGTGTTCTCCGGTTCGGGTTCAGCAGACAGCTGTTGCGCCTCGGGAAGGGGCAGAAGTGAAGGCGCGGGGAACTTAAACGCATAAGTCAGCGCGGCGAGCGGCAGTATTACGCTCACAAAATAGAGTGCATGAGGTGATGCAACTCTCTTTAAATAAGCGATCAGCGCATTGTCAGTGGATAAGTTCATGCTAAAACCCATATATTATGGTGCGATAAAAAGATTAGCGAATTGCATTTAACAACCATTTCTTCAACGACGGTTTATTGTTTTTATCCGTGATGTCGTCTTGCAACAGGTGAGGGGGAGCTGCGGTATTCATAGCCTCTGCTTCTATTTTTCTTAACAGAGGTTCATTAATTTTTAAACCGTAGTAAGGGACGGTAATAAGAATGTTGGTGGGCAGATGGTTACGCTGCAGAAGCGCGCGTGTCTGGAAAACTAATTGGTGATAATTATTATCACGAACACATTGATGATTTTCGTACCAGACAATATTAATGATATCTCTTTTACTGTTTATTTTTTGCGTGAGGCAGATTAAGAGACGTTTTTGCGTTTCGCTAAGGGATATTGTCAGTTTCTTACAGGGAATATCAAGCGTGTTCATCTGACAATCCAGGCTGAAAAACGTACTGTAGTGAATGTTTTCAATGTCGAGTATTTTTTCGCATTGTTCAACGCTTAACATTTTCTTTATTCCTTATGAAGTCTCCGGTATCTGCAAAGTTTCGCTGGCATACTGGAGAGAAAAAATCGCATGAAAAACACATTAAATAAACGATAGTGTTTTCTTTAATCAGCTTTTTCAAAACAATAACTTGATGAGGATCATAGAGGTTTTGTTAGTTTTTTTGCAACACGCAATAAGTTTAATTCCTCATTATAAATCAGTAAAATATTGATTTATAATTGTTTTTTCGAGGTTATTTAATGGTCTTTAAGGTATTAATTCGTGTTAAATTATTTTGACGTCGTATGTTATTTCTTATTTCCCGCTGTGCTTACATAAGTTGACATCTGTTGTTGCTGTTCATTTTATGGTGAGTTCAGATCTACGATGTTTTTTTAATCGCTTACAGGTCTCTTTATGATCACTGGACAAGATAAAGGTTGTTACCTGGAAAATGATATGCCGGCTAATCAATAACATGAGTACTTTTTTTAAAGGGTGACATTCCATTAGTTAAAATAATGTGATGGCATAGGTGTTGTGCAAAAAATGGCGTTAAGCGCCAGACTTAATAGCTCACTGAATAAATAAGTGATACCCAATGCTCTTTTGGCGATCGTTCAATAGTGAGCGTACAACACATCTGTGGTTGTGATTAAAGCGCAATGCCAAATACTGCTGAAAATATCCCTGATTGGCGGCAGAGTAAAATGCCAACCTTGACGGCAATGGCTCCGGCGGAGAAAGTGCATTGATGGCCGAGACAGCATCATATTTCGATGATAAAGTTTGTCGCCATTCGGTTTGAACCTTTTGGAGTGAACGACGATGAAACATTTACAGGTAGCAGTAGGCATTATTCGTGATAAGCAGCAACAGATTTTTTTAGCACAGCGTTCAGCCAGTGCTTATATGGGCAATATGTGGGAGTTTCCCGGCGGGAAAATTGAAGCAGGTGAGACGCCTGAACAGGCGCTTAAACGTGAGTTATTGGAAGAAACAGGTATAGAAGTGCTGAACGTCGCCCCTTACGATATTGTCGACCATACCTATAGCGATCTGCGTGTGACGCTACATTTCTTTATCGTAGATCGCTGGAATGGCGAACCCTATGGTCGTGAAGGACAGCCGCAGCGTTGGGTTGCACAGAATCAACTCAACGCCGCAGAATTTCCACCAGCGAATGCGGAAATTGTTGCCAGACTGAAAGCCGGCATTTAATAACAGGCTGGCTGGCGTGCGGTTTATTGGCGATCGAGAGGCTGTTCGCTCCAGTCATCGCTATCATTGAAATCG
This sequence comes from Erwinia piriflorinigrans CFBP 5888, assembly GCF_001050515.1. Lineage (GTDB taxonomy): Bacteria > Pseudomonadota > Gammaproteobacteria > Enterobacterales > Enterobacteriaceae > Erwinia > Erwinia piriflorinigrans. Next base: position 131,885 of record NZ_CAHS01000017.1, on the reverse strand, counting down.
CCGCTGCTTGGAATACGCTTCTCCTCAGCGGCCCATTCCCCCAGGTCGATAAGCTGGCAGCGTTTACTGCAAAACGGACGCCAGCTACTGAGTTGATCCCAGATTACCTGCTTTTTGCAGGTCGGGCAGTTAACTAAGGTTACATCATTCATGGTATTTACCTTAACAACAGGCCAGCTGGAAATTGAAGCGGGCAGGGACTTCGCCTCGTTCACTGTCCAACGGCAGGAAACGGATGGCATAACGACTCTTATGTCCGGAGACCTGAGGATATAATGCATCCTCCAGTCGAAGCTGCAAACGCAGCAAATCGGCACCTTCGGCATTATCCTGGAAAAAACCATTCAGGCTGGTGTGGGTTCGAAATATCCCGGACTGACGGATCAGATCGAGGAGTCGCGTGAGCGCATCACGTATGGGGGCTAAAGAATCAAGCCAGACAGCGACCTGCTGGTCACGTTGCTGTTGTTCCATATGCAGCCAGATATGCAGTATGGGAAGATCAAAACTACAGCAGCCGCCAGGAATATTTAAGCGCTGACGCACCAGACTTATCAGGCGTTCTTCGCGCAACAATTGCCCCATGCGTGGTGCGGCGATTAAGGACGTTGCGCAGCCTTTTAGCTCCACGCGGAGCGTCTCGATTCGCGTCATATCAACGCCGGGCACTTCAGCCCATGAAAGCAATTTTTGCTGTTGGCGTTCCAGCTCTTTGAGTATTTCGGTACGCAGTTCTCCGCGTTCAAACACGTCCAACAGTTCGGCAGCGTTACGGAAAAACGTCAGAGCTCCCTGATGATCGACTATGATTTGGCTGGCGCTAAGCTGTTTTAGCAAAAATTCAATACGCAGCCAGGTGCGCATTTTTTCATTCAGAGGGTGCTCAAAAAGAACCGTTGTGCTCATACTGTTAATCCCGATCGGTTGCCCCAGCCAAAGCCAGATAGCGCCCATGAAGTTCGGCAACGCGCGCAATCACCTTTTCCGGTAATCCGCAGTTATCAATAATGTCATCTGCCACGGCCAGACGCGCTTCGCGCGTGGCCTGGGCAGCAAGGATGTGCTCAACCTGAAGGCGACTGATATTGTCGCGTTCAATAGTTCTGGCTATTTGGGTTGCGCGGTCAACATCTACCACCAACACACGATCGGCATGATGTTGCAAACGGTTTTCCACCAGCAGGGGAACAACCCACAAGCACCAGGGAGAGCGCGCTAATGCTAACTGCTGTCGGGTTCTGCTGTGGATAAGAGGATGTAACAGATTATTAATCCAATTTTTATCGGCTGCAGAACTGAATATTTTCTGACGCAGAATAGCGCGGTTCAGAGTACCGTCTGGCATCAGTATTTCATCGCCAAAATGCTCATGAATGGCTGCCAGAGCGGGTTGGCCCGGCTCGACGACCTGACGCGCGATAACATCGGCATCAACAATATCGATGCCCAGCCCGGCAAAAATGTTAGCAATGGTACTTTTCCCGCTGCCGATACCACCGGTCAGCGCTACTGTATAGGGCATAGGTTTTAGCTCAAGCTGCTTTGTTGGCTCATTATTAACGGAATAAAGACAAATAATGTGGCACAGATCACAAGACAAATTCACAGGCAAATTTGAACGATTGTAACGTAAACAAAGCCAATTTCGCAGTCTTGTCTGCACGTTTTTAGTGCGTATGATAGCGTTACTGGAGCTGGCCCTTTGCCTGTAAACGAAAGCGTAAACCCATACAGGGAACGAATTCGGATAAACGCCATCAACCAGGAAAATCGTTATGCGTATCGAAGAAGATATTAAGTTGGGTTTTAAAGACGTTCTTATCCGGCCTAAGCGTTCAACGTTACAAAGCCGTTCTCAGGTAGAGCTGGAACGCCAGTTTACCTTCAAACACTCAGGCATAGCCTGGTCCGGCGTGCCGATCATCGCGGCCAACATGGATACTGTTGGCACCTTTAATATGGCAGAAGCGCTCTCCTCCTTCGATATTCTCACCGCGGTACATAAGCACTACAGCATTGAGCAGTGGCGTGCATTTATCGAGCGGGTACCTTCAGCCGTACTGCGCCATGTGATGGTCTCTACCGGCACTTCACAGGCCGATTTTACCAAGCTACAGCAAATCCTGGCGCTGTCGCCGATGCTTAACTTCATTTGTATAGACGTTGCGAATGGCTACTCGGAGCATTTTGTGGCCTTCCTGTGCCGAGCACGCGAAGCCTTCCCGGATAAGACCATCTGCGCGGGCAATGTGGTGACGGGGGAAATGGTCGAGGAGCTTATCCTTTCCGGAGCTGATATGGTCAAAGTCGGCATCGGTCCTGGGTCTGTTTGTACTACCCGAGTTAAAACGGGCGTCGGCTATCCACAACTTTCTGCGGTTATTGAGTGTGCTGATGCTGCGCATGGCCTCGGTGGGCAAATTGTCAGCGATGGGGGCTGCTCGGTCCCTGGTGATGTGGCTAAAGCATTCGGCGGCGGCGCTGATTTCGTTATGCTGGGCGGTATGCTGGCAGCCCATGAGGAATGTGAGGGAACGCTGGTGGATGAGAATGGTGAACAGTTTATGCTGTTTTACGGGATGAGTTCCGAATCTGCCATGAAGCGGCATGCTGGCAGCGTTGCGCAGTATCGTGCAGCAGAAGGTAAGACCGTTCGGCTACCGCTGCGTGGGCCGGTGGAACTGACCGCGCGTGATATTTTGGGCGGTTTGCGTTCTGCCTGTACCTATGTCGGCGCTGAGCGGTTAAAAGAGCTGACTAAGCGCACCACCTTTATCCGTGTGAATGAGCAGGAAAACCGCATTTTTAACCGTTAATTTTCTGACCTCTTCCGGCACATTTCCGATCGGAAGAGGTGACTACCCAAGCGCATCCCCCAGCCTGAATACGGGTAAATACATGGCCACGACCAGCGTGCCAACAATACCCCCAATGACTATCATCATCAGCGGCTCCAGCGTTGCCGCCAGCGTGTCTGCCAGCTGGTGAGTTTGCTGTTCGTGCCATATTGCCAGCCTGGCCAGCAGCGTATCCAGCGAACCCGACTCTTCACCAACCTTGACTAGCTGATAGCACAGGGGGGTAAATAACAGGTGTGACTTCAGCGCCTGGTGTAGCGGATAACCGGCGGCAATATGCTGTTGCAATTGACTGATAGCCTCACGCCACAGGAGCGGGGAAAGCGTTTTTTCTATTGCCTGCAAACTGTGTAGCAGCGTCAATCCAGCACGTTGAGTCAGGGAAAGGGTAGCAAAAATCTGACTTAACAGACTGCCTCTGTACAATGTGGCGACCAGCGGTAGCCTGAGCAACAGGCGTTGCTCATAGCGCTGCCAGGCAGGATATTTGCGGCGCTGCGTTTTCCACAGCAGGCATATCGCAGTGAAAATGCCCATCAAGAGTAGCGCCTGCTGCCGTAATACTTGTGAAAGCGTAATCACAGCCTGAGTAAACCCCGGAAGCGGCGCGTTAAACGATTGGTAGATGGCGACAAACTCTGGCAGGACAAAAACCAGCATGCCGATGCTGACCAGCAGGGCAACGGCCATGATAAACAGGGGATAACGCAGCGCCTTTTGTACTTTTTGCTGAAGTTGCTGCTGCTGCTCTTGCTGAATTGCCAGCTGCAGACAGCATTCGTCCAGATCCCCGGTGAGTTCGCCGATATGAACCAGCGCTGGAAACAGCGGTGGAAAAATATCGGGCCACTCGCGCAATGCCTGTGAAAAAGGCTCCCCGGCGCTGATCCGCTGGTGCAGGTGGATGAGTAGCGCCTGCCAGCCTGCTTCAGGATGTCCGCCCGCCAATAGTTGTAAACATCCGGGCAGTGGCATTCCTGCTTTCAGCAACGTCGCGAGCTGGTGGAAGAATGCGATCTTCTGCTGCCATCGCCAGCGGCGAGAGCTATAGCGACGACCACGCGAAATCTTCAGCGGTACCTGATGTTGTATAGCCAGCTCTTCCGCTATATGTAGTGGACTGACAGCAAAGCTGAAGCCTTGTTGAAGTTGTCCTTTATCGTCAATAGCCTGCCAGCGGAACAGATAGCGCTTACTCATCGCTCCCTCCGGCTACGCGGGTTAACTCCTCCAGCGTGGTCTCTCCGCGATTGACGCAGTGAAGTCCTTCAACGAATAGCGTGTTCATTCCCTGCTGGCGCGCAATCTCCGCCAGCTTTTCTGGTGGTGCCGATTTTGCCAGTGCGTTTTGCAGGCGTGCGGAGATGGGCAGTAGCTCAAACAGCGGCAGACGGCCATAAAAACCTGAAAAGCAGCGTTCACAGCCTACCGCTTGCCAGTTTTGCACGGTTCCCGGCCAGATATGCGGGGGGAAGTGTGATGTCGCCTGCCCAGGTTGGCGACAGTGGGGGCAAAGTTTGCGTACCAGGCGCTGGGCGATGACCAGTTTAAGAGCCGATGCCAGCAGATATCCGGGTACGCCCATCTGCCCCAGACGCACCAGCGTTTCGGTCGTCGAGTTGGTATGCAAAGTGGAAAGTACCAGATGCCCCGTTTGCGCAGCCTTAACGGCGATCTCTGCGGTTTCACCATCACGGATCTCGCCGATCATAATTACGTCGGGATCCTGGCGCAACAGGGCACGTAATACACGGTGAAAATCCAACCCCGACTTAGCGTGGATCTGGGTTTGATTGACTCCCTCCAGTGGGATTTCCACTGGATCCTCCACGCTGCACAGGTTACGCGTGGCGATATTCAGCCAGCTCAATCCGCTATAGAGCGTAAAGGTTTTGCCACTGCCGGTGGGGCCGGTCACCAGAATCATCCCTTGAGGGCGAGCCAGCGCCTCGCGATATCGCTTTAACAGCGCGCTGGGCATCCCGAGGTTTTCCAGTGTGATGGCATTACTATTGCTTTGCATCAGGCGTACCACGGCCTTTTCACCAAAGCGTGTTGGCAGAGTTGAAAGACGGAAGGACTCGGTATTGTCGTTCAGCAGCAGTGAAAACTGTCCGTCCTGTGGTACCCGGCGCTCGGCGATATCCAGGCTGGCAAGGATTTTCAGGCGCGCGATCAGCGGTGCACTGTTTTCGACCCCGGCAAAAGGCAACCGCTGTAACACGCCGTCGACACGTAACCGCAGCCGCAGGCCATCTTTCTGCGGCTCGATATGAATATCAGAAGCGCGCTTTTGCAATGCCTGTATCAGCAGGGCGTTAATGATTTCTACCGCCGTCCCGTTCTGCTCCAGCGTACCCTCGGCTGAAGCAGAAGTTGAAATCCCTTCCTTACCGTTAAACTTTTCCAGCCTTGCCCGGGGCCAGCATTCGACTTCGATAGGGCAGTGTGCGGCGAAGCGTAGCTCTGTCATCAGTGCATGGCTGGGCGTTTCTGCAACGGCGATATGCAGGCGTTCGGCGGTGAAGTTAACAATAATGGCCTGATGCGCCTGACAAATCCCTTCTACCGCTCGCCGTGTCGCCGGTGTCATGGCAACTTCTCCTCATCAAAACGGAACAGGTCCTGGCAAGCTTCTTTAAGTCCAACAGAGGCGCTTTCACAACTGCGCTGCCAGCTTAACTGCCCGTCCTTGCTGTCCCACTGTGGGGTAAGCTTGACGCTCAATCCCTTCAGGCTTTCCTGACCTGACAGAGTAATGATCCCTGCATTTACCTTGAGGTCTGAAACATAGCGTGAGGTGCGTTCAGCCGGTACGCCATTGCTTCCTGCACTGCAATTGCCGCTGCCGCCACGCTCAATGGCGCAAAGTTCGACGGCCGTTTTATACGGCATGGTGGTCTGGAGCATATCGGTAAGTGCGGCCTTTTGCAGATAGTTCTGGTAGGCGGGCAAACCGATGGCGCTAAGAATGGCGATGATAGCGATAACAATCATCAGTTCGATAAGGGTGAATCCCTGTTGGTGGGTCATGGCAAACCTCCTGTTGGTTAAGAGGTCAGCACAATAGTTTGGAGCAACAGGCTTATGCCAGCGGCAAATGCCCAGTTTCAGACGGTCGCCGCAAGGTATTCGCGTTCGTTACATGACATAACTTCATTGCCTGAAGCCGTCACGCAAAAACACTATTTTTCAGGTAAAAAGGCCAGCGCTAATGGCTGGCCTGGGGTAAAACAAGATAGACGAGTTAACAAAAGCGCATCGACAAATCGAGGGCCCGTATATGTTTAGTCAGAGCACCCACGGATATATAGTCCACGCCAGTTTCGGCAAAAGTTCGCAGGGTTTGATCGGTGACATTGCCGGAGACTTCAAGCAGGGCGCGGTTATCGCTCAGCTTCACGGCATCTCGCATCTGCTCAACGGTGAAGTTGTCGAGCATAACAATATCCGCACCGGCCTGCAGCGCCTGCTCAAGTTCTTCGAGCGACTCGACTTCGACTTCGACCGGAATATCCGGGTGCATCCAGCTGGCTTTTTCTATGGCTTTGGCTATCGAGCCACAGGCAATAATGTGATTTTCTTTGATCAAAAAGGCATCGAAAAGACCGAGGCGGTGATTAGCCCCGCCCCCGCATAATACGGCATACTTCAGCGCGCTACGCAGGCCCGGTACGGTTTTGCGTGTATCCAGCAGCTGGGTGCGGGTGCCTTCCAGCAGTGCGACATAACGTCTGACTTCAGTCGCCACGCCAGAGAGCGTTTGCACAAAGTTCAGGGCAGTGCGTTCGGCGGTAAGGAGCAGTGAAGCGGGGCCAGACACTTCAAAAAGTGGCTGGTTGGCAATCAGGGTATCCCCATCATTGACGAACCAGGTGAGTTGCGTTTTGTTACCCAGCTGAATGAACACTTCTTCAACCCAGCGCTTACCGCAAAAAATACCGGGCTCACGGGTGATTACCACTGCATGAGAATGCGTATCGGCAGACAGCAGGCTGGCGGAAATATCGCGACTGAGGTCGATCTCGCCCCCCAAATCCTCATGCAACGCTTGTTCTACGCTTGGGGGAATATCGTCCTCAAGACGAGCGATCAGCGCGGTGCGGCGGCTGTCCACATCGTAACGGCGAGATGTCATGATCTAACTCCGAAAGGTCGGGGAACTAAGAGGCTACATGCTAACGTGTTTATTCTGGCCTTGCCAGCCAGCGCCTGGACTACGGCGTTATGTGATGCGGGAGGGAGAGATGACCTACCCGGTAACGCTCAGTGTCGGCACGGTCAGTGAACGCGAGCGGGCTTAATTGAAAGTTTAACCGCCGCCAATGTTGCATATCCAGGGCAACGATTTGCGTCGTGTTTTCACCGATGATGTCACTTGAACAACGGCACTGTGCCAAATCCTCTCGAGGCAAAACGGGCGTAATGATGCGGCGGGCAAAAGCCGATTGCGAAAGTTCAGCGGCTGGTCGATAGTCCAGCACCAGCCAGCTGTCAATTTGTGGACGGCCGAAATCCTGCACCAACCGCCGGAAGCCGCTGCCAGTAAGAAAATCTGCCATACTGCTACTGTCCTGCCAGAGGTAAAATGGTGCATAAAGCGGTTCATCCGTACAAAGCAGGTCGCTGCTTCTCGCATAGCACCAGGCTTTCAGCAACAGTCCTGGAAAGCTATCAAGCTGATGGCCGTTTTCCAGAATACGGGTAGTAATGATGCTCATGTCATAGTCGACGGGCAGGCGGAAGCGATATTGCATGGCAATCATGGTTGCTTCTCCGCTGGATGGTGAAAATTTTCATCGCTGGCGAATAACCCGTATTCCGAATATTTAAGGCACTGGGGAGCGCCGACCAGAGAAAAAACACGGCAGATTAAATTGCGTTCATTTTGAGAGAGATTCATCGTGAAATTCCATTATCTGAAACAGAGTTGCAGCATAATCCTGATAAATAGTTTATAAAATCGCATAATTCAGCATCAATAATCCCGAAAAGCAGGATGATTAATGGCGTCATTTAGGCCCGTAACTTTTGATCTGGAAGCGTTACGCAGTTTTGTTCTGGGTATGGAACTGGGAAGCTTTGCATTGGCGGCTCGCCGCCTGAACCGCTCTACTTCAGCCGTCAGCGCGCAATTGAAAAAACTGGAGCAACAAAGCGGTTTACCTCTTTTGCATAAAGCTGGACGGCGGCTGGAGCTAACCGAAAATGGTGAGCTGTTGATGGCCTATGGGCGTCGCCTGCTGGCACTGAACGATGAGGCTTTCAGCACATTGGCTGGACGGAATATTGCCGGTAGCGTGCGTATTGGTTTGCAGGAGGATTTTGGCGAGGCGCTGTTGTCGGAAGTGCTCGGCCAGTTTTCCCGTGCTCATCCACTGGTGCAGGTATCAGTATCTATTGGTGGTAATGCGCAGCTGCTGCAAGGGATCCATCAGGGAGAGCTTGACTTGGCATTGTGCTGGCAGGGCGAACTGAATACACGCTTTATGCAGCCACTACCGGCGGCTGCCCTGGGTTGGATTGGCTGTGAAGAGACGCGGCCTGAGCGATGGCTGGCACAGGGTGAACCTTTGCCGCTGCTATTATTTGATGCGCCTTGCCTGATTCGTATGCGTGCGATAGATGCACTTGATAATGCGGCTATTCCCTGGCGTGTGGCATTTACCAGCCGCAGCCTGAGTGGAATATGGGCGGCGGCCACGGCCAGGCTGGGGGTGACATTACGTAGTGAATTTGGCCTGCCTGCCGGGCTACAAATATTGCACCATCCCTTGTTGCCCAAAGTGGCTGAACTGGGGATCGTGCTGCATCAGGGGCAAGAGATTATTCCGCCCGCAGCCGAGCGTCTGCGTGAAATCCTACTGGCACAGTTGGTTCCACGGCTGTCAAAGACGGCTGCAAGTTGATAAGGTGAAAAGCAAAACGCAGGTCACTTAAGCACGATTAAGCAGAAAAAACAGGCTAATCTGCTGCCGTTAAAAGAGAGGAGAGCAGGGTATGCAGCTGCAAGATGGCTGGATTGAGGGCATCCGGCGCGTGCCGTCGCCGCATGTTAATCAGCGACCGAATGATGAAGCGCCTTCACTGCTCGTCATTCATAACATCAGCCTGCCACCCGGGGAGTTTGGCGGCCCGTGGATTGATGCGCTGTTTACCGGCCAGCTTGATGCCGGTGTTCACCCCTATTTTACCGGGATCTGTCGGCTTCAGGTCTCTGCGCACTGTCTGATCCGCCGTGATGGCGAGATCGTACAGTACGTGCCGTTTCACCTGCGGGCCTGGCATGCCGGCATTTCCAGCTATCAGGGGCGCGAAGCCTGCAATGATTTTTCGATTGGTATAGAGCTGGAAGGCACGGATACGCTGCCTTATACCGATGCACAATATCGGGCATTACAGGCGGTAACTGAATTACTGGTACAGAAATATCCGTTAATGGCAGATCATATTACCGGGCACAGTAATATTGCCCCACAGCGTAAAACCGACCCCGGCCCATCTTTCGACTGGCTGCGTTTTCGCACTGGCCTGGCAACTCACGTTCATACCAAGACAACGGGAATTAAGGAATGACATTATTTAGTTTATTACTGGTTCTGGGATGGGAACGTCTATTTAAGCTGGGCGAACACTGGCAGCTTGATCATCATTTGATACCCCTGTTCCGTGCTCGTAAGCACTTTTCTCTGGCGCGCACACTGCTGATGCTGTTGGTGGTTATGGGGCTGGCGGCGCTCTGTCTGTTGGCATTGAAAGGGTTGCTTTTTGGGATACCTAAACTGCTGTTTTGGATACTGGTAGGGCTGTTATGTATTGGGGCTGGCTCGGTACGTTTACACTATCATGCCTATCTGAAAGCGGCCGGTCACAACGAAACTGCGGCACATAATGCGATGGCAGATGAGTTAACGATGATCCACGGCGTGCCAGTAGACTGCGACGAGCGTGAATATCTGCGCGAACTGCAAAGTGCGCTGTTATGGATTAACTACCGCTTTTATCTGGCCCCGTTGTTCTGGTTCGTGGTTGGTGGCAGCTGGGGGCCTGTACTATTGGTGGGGTATGCGTTTCTTCGCAGCTGGCAGAGTTGGCTGGCGCGTATGCCAGAGCCTCTGGCCCGCGCTCAGTCAGGCGTTGATGCCATTTTGCACTGGGTTGACTGGCTCCCGGTGCGGCTGGTAGGCGTCGCCTATGCATTGCTGGGGCATGGTGAGCGTGCACTGCCTGCATGGTTTGCCTCAATGGGAGATCGCCATACTCCACAGTACCAGGTATTGACCCGGTTAGCGCACTTTTCGCTGGTGCGCGATCCTCATATGGATAAAGTTGAGACCCCACGCGTAGCGGTAGCTTTGGCCAAAAAAGTGTCCCTGGTATTGGTCGTAGTGGTGGCATTACTGACGATTTACGGCACGCTGCTTTAATACGCGGACATGCTGTGGTTTCGCGGCTGATGGATAAATACTGGCGTAACGGCTTTATGCCAGTCGGCGGACTGTGCTCACGGGTACAGTTTGGATGATGCATTTTTAGCAGAATGTTCTGCCGAGGCGATAAATATTAAACCAAGATAACGGTATTTATCGGCATCACCGGCATTATCTTCATCAGCCTCTCTTTTGGTCTTTTTATTATTATTCATATTTGCCAGTCGTTTAATATGAGCGACGAAGGTATCAGCATTATCCATTATCAGGTTGGACTTTAGCATTGGGGTGGTCTTTATGATATTTAATCCAGATTCGCTATCAATAAGCTGGTCTATACCAAATGCCCGATAGGCTTCACGCATGAACTTGTTAAAGTGAATATTATTTTTTATATCGCCACTTTCTATTTTGTCGTTTATTTTTCGACGCAGTGCGCGGGTGTTACCGGGTAGGAATATTTCTTCGTGTATTTCGTTATAACAGATATCTAAAGTGTCAGATGCCAGGTGGGATGCTTCATGAAGAATAGTGGAGTCCAGGTAGTTAACGTTCATCGCCATAATAGAACTACCCGCTGTGTTATTCTCTACGGTGGAGTCAAGCATAATAAATATCCTGCGTAACGGGTCTTCCACAAATGTGAAAGCCAGTGGTATACGTTTAAGATGGTTTTGGTCTTCAATCCTGCTACGGGAATGAACCGGGGCGAACTCGTCCGTAATACGCCTTGTAGAGACAATAACTATATTATCGTACTCTTTTATTTCAGATTCACTAAGAAAATCACGGGCAAGCCGTAGCTGTTCTTTAAGTCTGAATATAGCTTCGCTGAGTGTTTTGTCATTGTGAGAGTTAAGAGACATGGCAAGGTACTCCTTTATCTCTTTTTCATAAGAAATATCATGAACCCTGCTTATGGCGATAGCCAGATTCTCCTTTGCGGATGCAAAAGCCACTCTGTATTTTTTGCGGGCAAGTTTTATGTAAGAAGGCAGGGTTGTATCGTCACCTAAACCGCAAAAAAAATCATATGGATAACCCTGTAAATCATGGCTTATATAGTTATTCAAGTCCCTGTTCAGAGTCAATATATCTTCAGTAAATGCCGTTTTTCTTATCGGTAAGAACGCGTCAATCGCTCTGATACGCTCGATTTCTTCAGCTGACAAACCACGAGCAGTTGTGGGTTCATGATAAATATATCTGACATCCTCGAATACCGACAGTCCATTTCTACTCGTTCTTTTATGGAGTGTTTCGAATGCCGTTTTCTCATCCACTTTTTTTATCGATCCTATAAACTCATATCCTTCCATATCAGGAAAGGATATGACCTTATCCAAAAATATCATCATGAGAATATTGACGGCATCGTTTTTTATATTGCTCCATTCCTGCATTTTCTCTTTATAGGTGACGGCGCTAATCATATGCCCAATATGCACGGCGAGGGATAAAAAAGGTGATATCGGGTTGGGGATAATATTTGATGCGTCTATCGCCTCTTCCCACATCTGAAGAGAGACTCTGGCATCTGATTTTACCTGTAACTTGAGATCAGACAGTGCTTTATCCGTTATGCCTTTGAGGTGTTCAGCAAAGAAAAGTGTGGATGAAACCGGGGCTGATATTGTCATAATTCTGTCAAGGTAACTGCTGTCGTTATTAAGGGTGTTCAGCCAGGTATCAATGCCCTTGTAAATAAGGCCATCCTGTCTGTTAGCAAAGCTAAAGTGAGAGGCTATCTCCGCCCGACCCGCTTGCGTTCCACAGGCATTGACTACCCACCTGCGCAGCTCAAAATCATCTCTGAAGGAGATAAGTTTAGTCTTACTTTTGGGGAAGTAGAGAGTGACCCGGCAAGTGTGACGGTTTTTAAAGACAAAAGCGTTCGCGGCGGTATATCCGTTGATAGCAAAAAGTCTGGCGGTGACGTTATTATCTTCTGTCAAACCCACTGCGCTGAGAATATCCCCGGCTGATTCATTATCCAGCTGGCTGCTATCCAGGTGATGGATAAATTTGATAAAAAGATGTTTGATCTGTTCATCTTTGTGGCTGTAGCGCTCTACCAGTTTTTCTTTAGCATAACCATAAAAATCAATACTCCATACCAGATCGGCAAATTTGGTGGCGTCGATATTTATTCTGTCGGCAAAATCAAACTTATCGCTATGGTTCTGTAAATATGAGGCATCATAGATGGCACTGATCGCATCTACCCATACATAGTTATCCCAGAAGTCACTGTCGAAATTGGTAAAAAGACATTGCGTAAGCGTTTTCTTTGATAACGGCTCAAAAAAAGTAATTTTACCAGCGTTATTACCCTGTTCCTTGAAGTGTACAAAGTAAGTCTCGTCAGGGTTAATATTTAAATGAAAGCGCTGCTTTATTTTCTCTTGCAGAAGAGTGGCGGCGATATTTTTCAGTGACGGGAATTTTTTATAATAATTTTCATAATTCTGAGCCAGTGCTTCCCGTGCTGATTCCATAAAATCGATATGCTGTTTTGGGTTTGACTGGGGTTCAGGCTCCGGGAATTTTTCGTTGGTCGTCGCAATAATTCTCTGCTTTTGCTTGTGCTGAACAGGGACTCGCAAAACAGCAGCCTCTGCCATCGGGATTTTTAACGGGTCATAATAATTGATAAATCCGTCTGTCTGATACAAGCAGCCGGTTATCAGGTTGAGTAGCCCGGTTATACCGTTATTAACCCTTTTTGCTGTAGTGGCTGACAGCGGCGAGATTGATATGATTTTATCATGTGGATCCTGCAACGACGGGGTGGATTTTTCCCGCTGGGCGCTTCGTGCACCCTCTGTGCGTATCCTGCACCGGGGGGGAGCCTGCCAGTGCGGGCAGTGGTCGTGATGCGGGTGAGGATAAACCGCTGAAGTCAGGTTGGTTTTGTTGCCAGAGATGACGCGGTTACCCTGACTCTGGAACGACAGGGGGGTTGAAGAGAGGTAATGCAGCCCTAACCGACATAAATTCTGGCGGGTGGTATTGCCGCTGTGCAGCCCGGGCTGGTTCGCCAGCTGTTTAACGAATTCATCCTGTGTTTTCTGGCTGCTATATTCGTACCCGTGCTGCTGATTTGCTGGGGTTTTCATATTTTTTCCATTAATTAGTGGGGGGATGTATTTGATATGTTATCTTTTTTACTAAAAATAGTTTGAAAATATGCCCGCTCTGTGGGTGGTTAGTGGATGCCGTTATTTGTTTTAAGTCTTTTTACATAATGGTTGACCTAATTTTATTTTCATTCGCAAGAGTGATTGAAATGGATTTTAAGATTCGATGGCTTGGCGGTGAATAACGTGATGCCAGTGTTTTAGATTAGGGGTTAATACATAACTGAAAAGGAATGGCTAGCGATATTTTTTATAAAAAACAATCTTATTTTCATCATTTCTTGTGGGTTTATTTAAATTTTAAATCCCTTGATGGTAGATTTCTAATAACGACGTTTCTTAAGTGATGCCGGGCCATAAAATAACTATAAATTGAATATTATGCGGGCTTGGTTGAGTGGGCGTAAATAATTACATTCCAGCGCTTGCCTATATTATTGCGAAATATCGGGTGCGGGATTTTAAGCTGGCATGACTCATTATTAAACAGAAACCGGCTGGTGGTAGGTAGCGAACTGTGCAATGACATCAGAGAAGCCGGACCGGCAGTCCGGCTGAATAGTATCAGAAAGTGTATTTCAGGCCGATCGAGGTCATAAAACTAGAGTTCTCAATGCCTCTGCTGAAATCATCTACAACTGTAGTGCCTTCGGGACGATTATCGGTGATTCTGTTTCCAATTTTGTTGGTTGTGCGGTTCCAGATTCCTTCCAGGTAAAGCATCGCGTTGGGGGTTACGTAGTAACCGGCGTTTGCCGCCAGAGAGTAGTATTTCTGACTATTAACCTTACCTGTGCTTGTATGTTCCTGAAAGTAACTTTCTTCGCGGTCATTAGATTGTACCCAGCCACTATACTTGAAGGTGGCGCCGAACTCGAAACGTTGGTAGCGATAGCTCCCTGTCAGGCCAACGTAAGGTATTTTAGACCGCTGCTTATAGCCATTTAAAGCGACGTCGTGCACGGGGTTGTAAACCGGGAGGCCTGTATCTTGATCAATATAGCCAGTAAAGTTACCAAACGATGTAAAGCTGTAGCGGCTCTCCTGATAACCAGCCATAACGCCCAGGCGGTAATCAGGTTCGTTTAGCAGCCATCCTTTAATATTAAGATCGAACTGGTTGGCGTAGTTTAAGGGGGTCGGATTATCATATTCAGTGGCCAACTGCCCCACTCTGGCATCTTCCTGAAGGCTACTATGCCTATTACCACCACGGCTGGCGATAGTCGTCCAGCCCGCAGCGCCAACGGATACCCACGGCATAAGATCCCAGTCAAGTGAACCTTTTAGAATGGCCGCATTGTTGTATTTCCAGTTGGCCTGATAGATCTTTTGTCCACCAATTTGTGGATCGTAAACGTGCATTTTGCTCTCGCCGCTCAGGCTCCCTAATCCCATATCCACACTGACTTTCTCAGGGGTAAAAAAGGCGTTTTCCGCATTTGCCACTGCGGTGAAAGCCATCGGTGCGAAAAGCACTATCGCCCTTATTTTTAATCGCATCATCATTTATCCTCATCACCCAGTAGCAATTACTTACTTATCAATCGGGATCTGAGCTGCGTTGATATCTGAACCGTCGTGGCCAGGAATGAAAAGATAAAGAACAGTAGGAATTATCCTTTCGTCACTGATATACCGACGTATCGGGATATAACACGCGAGCGACAGAACCTGAATTTCAATTTAAACAGGTTACTTAACGCCGCATTCTGCTGCATCGGACATCAAACCGATATACAGCAATACTTGCAGGCAAGACAACAGAGCCAGCCATGATGGTCCTTTAAGTTTAAAGGAGGAGTGATAATTTATTGATGTTTTAATAAGCAGAGAATAGCGGATTAGTTCATTCTTTAGCGGTTTTTTTTTATAAATATAGATATGCATCACAAAAAATATTCAGCAATGAGTATTTATAAGGTAAGTTTTGGGATATGGCATGACGTGTGATTATGCAGACGATTATGCAGACAAGAGGTAAGTGATTAACAACAATCTATCAATAGATGGCCGCATGTTTATAGAAATAAATCTGTTAAGTGAGTACCGTTATTTTCCGTAAGTTATATTGTTATTTTATGCGGTTTTTTCTTATTTGTCTCTGTAAGATGAATATGGAAAATATCACCGTTAAAGCGAAGAATAAAAAAATTAAAGGCTTACGCGACCACCACAATCCGCTTCAGAGATTCTTAATTTAATGCATTTAAAGCCTTCAATCTGGCATCGATTAGGAATCCGGCCAGCGGGGCTGGCCGGATCAGAAGCGGGCGTGATGATTAAGCGCGCTGGGTGCGGGTTTTAACCCAGTAACCTACCGCAAGGATCAGCACCCATACTGGGATCAGCCAGACGGAGATAGCCATACCCGGCGTGATGGCCATCAGCACCAGAATCGCCGCCATAAACAGCAGGCAGAGCCAGTTACCTAACGGATAGAACAGCGCCGGGAAGCGGGTATTTATCCCCTGGTGGTCTTTCTTACGGCGAAATTTCATATGTGCCAGGCTGATCATGGCCCAGTTGATGACCAGAGCTGATACCACCAGCGCCATCAGTAGACCAAAGGCCTCGCCCGGCATCAGGTAGTTGAGCAGCACGCAGAAGGCGGTAGCAACGGCAGAGAAGAAAATGGATACCACCGGGACGCCGCGACGGTCGACTTTCAGCAGGGCTTTGGGGGCGTTGCCCTGCTGCGCGAGGCCAAACAGCATGCGGCTGTTACAGTAAACGCAGCTGTTATACACCGACAGCGCGGCGGTGAGGATCACCACGTTCAGGGCGTTAGCTACCAGCGCATCACCCAGTTCGTGGAAGATCAGCACGAACGGGCTGGTATCGGCGGTGACCCGCGTCCACGGCATCAGTGAAAGCAGCACGGTCAGCGAGCCAACATAGAAAATCAGGATGCGGTAAATCACTTGATTAGTGGCTTTGGGGATGCTGGTTTCCGGGTTATCCGCTTCGGCTGCGGTAATTCCGACCAGCTCCAGGCCGCCGAATGAGAACATAATGATCGCCATCATCATCACCAACCCGGTAAATCCATGAGGCAGGAAGCCGCCGTGTTGCCACAGGTTACGCACGGTAGCCTGTGGCCCACCGTGACCGCTAAACAGCAGCCAGCAGCCGAACAGGATCATGGCGACCACCGCCACCACTTTAATAATGGCGAACCAGAACTCCATCTCGCCAAAAACCTTCACGTTAGTCAGGTTGATGGCGTTGATCAGCACGAAGAAGGCGGCAGCAGACATCCAGGTGGGGATTTCCGGGTACCAGAATTGAATATATTTACCTACGGCGGTCAGTTCAGCCATCGCCACCAGCACATACAGCACCCAGTAGTTCCAGCCAGAGGCGAAACCGGCAAAGTTACCCCAGTACTTGTAGGCGAAGTGGCTAAAGCTACCGGCGACCGGCTCTTCCACCACCATTTCGCCCAGCTGGCGCATAATCAGGAAGGCAATAAATCCAGCGAGGGCATAGCCAAGTATGACGCCGGGGCCTGCGGATTGGATGACCGAGGCGCTACCGAGAAAGAGTCCTGTTCCGACGGCTCCCCCCAACGCAATCAGCTGGATATGGCGATTTTTTAAGCCGCGCTTCAGCGTGTCGGCCTGCTGTTGTTCCATAGAAACCTCTTTCTTATTAGTGCCTGTGTCAGGCTTTCAATCTCTGCCATGCTAAAGCCGCAGAGTTATTAGCTGTGCTTTTCATCCTGATGTTGCAATGTATCGAAATCTTTACGTCTCTGATAAGCAAAATATCGGTCAGAAGCTATCCCAGCGCAGAGAATAGTGGTAAGGGCCGGCTAATGCACCCGGTTTCGCATTATATGAGTAAGGTTGCGTAAAAAAACAGCGTGTGTATCAGATAACACGACCTCCTTCTTTTGTCACAAATCCACCAGAATGACGAATAATATTCTCTTATGACGCACCGCGATTTTTGCACTAACTCGCTGCCTCGATTCAAAAAAACGATCTTATGTAACAACTTTAGATCACGGCTTTTTATCCACTTGAGATAACGGTAACAGGATGCCTGAGCGCCGCCAGGGTATGAGAGCAAGGTCTGGTTTCCACGGGTTACCATATGGACATCAGGTGAATACTTTGTTAGTTTACTGGCACCTTTTTGAAATTGGTATGACCAATTTACTTCGGCTAATCGTATAGAGAAGGGATGATGGCCTACAGCAAGATCCGCCAACCAAAGCTCTCTGATGCTATTGAGCAACAGCTTGAGTCCCTGATTATGGAAGGGACGCTGCGTCCCGGAGAAAAGCTGCTGCCCGAGCGTGAGCTGGCATTGCAGTTTGACGTCTCCCGTCCATCACTGCGTGAAGCTATTCAGCGTCTGGAAGCGAAGGGGCTACTATTACGCCGTCAGGGCGGTGGCACTTTCGTGCAGAAGAGTCTGTGGAAAAGTCTTAGTGACCCGCTGGCTGAATTACTGGCCAGCCATTCTGAATCCCAGTTTGACCTGTTAGAAACGCGTCACGCGTTGGAAGGCATTGCTGCCTATTACGCCGCGCTGCGCGGCACTGATGAAGATCTGGCACGTATTCGCGACTGTCATTTTCAGATTCAAACCGCCCAGCAAAATGGCGATCTGGATGCGGAAGCGGATGCCGTGATGCAGTATCAGATTGCTGTCACAGAAGCGGCACATAATGTCGTGCTGCTGCATTTATTGCGTAGCATGGGACCGATGCTGGAACTGAACGTCAGGCAGAACTTTGAAATGCTCTACGCGCGCCGTGAAACCCTGGCGCGGGTTAGCGAACATCGCGCCAGTATTTTCACGGCGATTGTGGCACGCGAGCCGGAAAAGGCGCGTGAAGCTTCACACCGCCATCTGGCGTTTATCGAGGAAGTATTGCTGGACAGAAGTCGGGAGCAAAGTCGTAGAGAACGCTCCTTGCGCCGTTTGCAGCAACGTAAGGACTAACGCGTAGATATAACGCGGCGCGTACCCGAAAACGGTATGTGACTCACCAAGAACCTGTCTCTCTGTGCTTTATCGCAAACAAGAGCACAGAGA
Source organism: Erwinia piriflorinigrans CFBP 5888 (assembly GCF_001050515.1). Taxonomy (GTDB): domain Bacteria; phylum Pseudomonadota; class Gammaproteobacteria; order Enterobacterales; family Enterobacteriaceae; genus Erwinia; species Erwinia piriflorinigrans. The sequence goes on along the minus strand of NZ_CAHS01000017.1, from coordinate 113,405 downwards.
GACAGGTTCCAGACAATTTAACGAAATTAGACACAGATAAGGAATACCCCCATGTCAGAACGTTTAAACAATGACGTGGATCCGATTGAAACTCGCGACTGGTTAGAAGCGATCGAGTCGGTCATCCGTGAAGAAGGTGTTGAGCGTGCGCAGTATCTGATCGACCAGGTATTGAGCGGAGCACGTAAAGGTGGCGTTAATGTGGCTGCCGGTACGTCCGCCAGTAACTACATCAACTCTATTGCCGTTGAAGATGAGCCGGAGTATCCTGGCAACGCTTCTTTAGAGCGCCGTATCCGTTCCGCTATCCGCTGGAATGCGATCATGACCGTTCTGCGTGCGTCGAAAAAAGATCTGGAACTGGGTGGTCATATGTCCTCCTTCCAGTCTTCTGCCACCGTGTATGAAGTGTGCTTTAACCACTTCTTCCGTGCGCGCACCGAAAAAGACGGCGGCGATCTGGTGTACTTCCAGGGCCATATCTCTCCGGGCGTATACGCTCGTGCCTTCCTTGAAGGCCGTCTGACCGAAGACCAGCTGAACAACTTCCGTCAGGAAGTGCACGGTAAAGGCCTCTCCTCTTACCCGCATCCTAAACTGATGCCTGACTTCTGGCAGTTCCCGACCGTTTCTATGGGCCTTGGCCCACTGGGGGCTATCTATCAGGCTAAATTCCTGAAATATCTGGAACACCGTGGCCTGAAAGACACTTCTGCGCAGACCGTTTACGCCTTCCTCGGCGACGGCGAGATGGATGAACCGGAATCCAAAGGGGCGATCACCATCGCCACCCGTGAAAAACTGGATAACCTGGTGTTCATCATCAACTGTAACCTACAGCGCCTGGACGGTCCGGTCACCGGTAACGGCAAGATCATCAACGAACTGGACGGCATCTTTGGTGGCGCCGGTTGGGAAGTGATCAAAGTGATCTGGGGCGGTCGTTGGGACGAGCTGCTGCGCAAAGATACCAGCGGCAAACTGATCCAGCTGATGAACGAAACCGTTGACGGTGACTACCAGACCTTCAAATCGAAAAGCGGTGCCTACGTGCGTGAGCACTTCTTCGGTCGCTATCCGGAAACCGCCGAGCTGGTGAAAGATATGACCGACGACGAGATCTGGTCACTGAACCGTGGCGGTCACGATCCGAAGAAAATCTACGCCGCGCTGAAAAAAGCGCAGGACACCAAAGGTAAGCCGGTGGTGATCCTCGCGCATACCGTGAAAGGTTACGGTATGGGTGAAACCGCCGAGGGCAAAAACATTGCCCACCAGGTGAAGAAAATGAACATGGATGGCGTACGCTACATCCGCGATCGTTTCAACGTGCCGGTTGACGATGCCAACATCGAAAAACTGCCGTATGTGACCTTCGAAAAAGGGTCAGACGAGCATAACTATCTGCACGGTCAGCGCGAAAAACTGGGCGGTTACCTGCCAACGCGCGAAGCGAAATTCAGCGAGAAGCTGGAAATGCCGGCGCTGGAGGATTTCCGCCAGCTGCTGGATGAGCAGAACAAAGAGATCTCAACCACTATCGCCTTCGTGCGCGCCCTGAACGTGATGCTGAAGAACCCATCGATCAAAGATCGCCTGGTGCCAATCATTGCCGACGAAGCGCGTACCTTCGGGATGGAAGGCCTGTTCCGTCAGATCGGTATTTACAGCCCGAACGGCCAGCAGTACACCCCGCAGGACCGTGAGCAGGTTGCTTATTATAAAGAAGATGAGAAAGGTCAGATCCTACAGGAAGGGATCAACGAACTGGGGGCAGGCGCATCCTGGCTGGCGGCGGCAACGTCTTACAGCACCAACAATCTGCCAATGATCCCATTCTATATCTACTACTCGATGTTCGGCTTCCAGCGTATCGGCGATCTGTGCTGGGCAGCGGGTGACCAGCAGGCGCGCGGCTTCCTGGTCGGCGGCACCTCCGGTCGTACCACCCTGAACGGTGAAGGCTTGCAGCATGAAGATGGCCACAGCCACATTCAGTCGCTGACTATCCCGAACTGTATCTCCTACGATCCGGCCTACGCCTATGAAGTGGCGGTTATCATGCACGATGGCCTGGTGCGTATGTACGGTGAAGCGCAGGAAAACGTTTACTACTACATCACCACGCTGAACGAAAACTACCATATGCCTGCTATGCCGGCCGGTGCAGAAGAGGGTATCCGTAAGGGTATCTACAAGCTGGACACGATTGAAGGTAGCAAAGGCAAAGTACAGCTACTGGGTTCAGGCTCTATTCTGCGTCACGTCCGTGAAGCGGCAGAGATTCTGGCGAAAGACTATGGCGTCGGTTCTGACGTGTACAGCGTGACGTCGTTCACCGAACTGGCGCGTGACGGTCAGGATTGTGAGCGCTGGAATATGCTGCACCCAACCGAGGAAGCCCGCGTACCGTACATCGCTCAGGTGATGAATGATGCGCCTGCCGTGGCATCTACCGACTACATGAAGCTGTTTGCCGAGCAGGTGCGCAGCTTTATTCCGGCCAGCGATTATCGCGTACTGGGTACTGACGGTTTCGGTCGTTCAGACAGTCGTGAAAATCTGCGTCACCACTTCGAAGTGGACGCGTCTTACGTAGTGGTTGCAGCGCTGGGTGAACTGGCTAAACGTGGCGAAATCGATAAGAAAGTCGTTGCTGAAGCGATCGCCAGATTCGACATCGATGCTGATAAAGTTAACCCGCGTCTGGCATAAGAGGTAATAGAGTAATGGCTATCGAAATTAATGTTCCTGATATCGGGGCAGACGAAGTTGAAGTCACCGAGATCCTGGTCAAGGTTGGCGACACGGTAGAAGTTGAGCAGTCAATACTGGTGGTTGAAGGCGACAAAGCTTCAATGGAAGTGCCTTCGCCGCAGGCTGGCGTGGTGAAAGAGATCAAAATCGCCACCGGCGACCGGGTTGAAACCGGTAAACTGGTTATGATCTTCGAAGCGGCTGGCGATGCGCCAGCACCGGCTGCCGCGCAAGAGAAGCAGGAAGCGGCTCCGGCCGCGCCTGCTGCGGCCCCGGCGGCTGCCAGCGCGGCAAAAGAAGTGAACGTACCGGATATCGGCGGCGATGAAGTTGAAGTCACCGAGATCATGGTGAAAGTCGGCGACAAAGTGGAAGCCGAGCAGTCAATCCTCACCGTTGAAGGCGACAAAGCCTCAATGGAAGTACCTGCACCTTTCGCCGGTACGGTTAAAGAGATCAAAATCAGCGCAGGCGATAAAGTCAGCACCGGTTCTCTGGTGATGGTCTTTGACGTCGAGGGCGCGGCTCCAGCCGCTGCTCCGGCGGCTAAGAGTGAAGCGCCAGCGCCAGCTGCGGCTAAGCAGGAAGAAAAAGCCGCTCCGGCAGCGGCTCCTGCTAAAGCAGAAGCGAAGTCTGAATTTGCTGAAAACGACGCCTACGTGCACGCCACCCCGGTTATCCGCCGTCTGGCGCGTGAATTCGGCGTTAACCTGGCGAAGGTCAAGGGCACCGGACGTAAATCACGTATTCTGAAAGAAGACGTGCAGAGCTACGTGAAAGACGCGGTGAACCGCGCCGAAGCCCCGGCGCCTGCCGGTGGCGGAATGCCGGGCATGCTGCCGTGGCCGAAAATCGACTACAGCAAGTTTGGTGAAGTTGAAGAAGTGGAGCTGGGCCGCATTCAGAAAATCTCTGGTGCTAACCTGAGCCGTAACTGGGTGATGATCCCGCACGTTACCCACTTCGACAAAACCGATATCACCGATCTGGAAGCGTTCCGCAAACAGCAGAATGCCGAAGCAGAGAAGCGTAAGCTGGACGTGAAGTTCACCCCGGTGGTGTTCATCATGAAAGCCGTTGCCGCTGCGCTTGAGCAGATGCCGCGCTTTAACAGCTCGCTGTCCGAAGATGCGCAGAAACTGACGCTGAAAAAATACATCAACATCGGCGTGGCGGTTGATACGCCAAATGGCCTGGTGGTTCCGGTATTCAAAGACGTCAACAAAAAAGGGATTGTTGAGCTGTCGCGTGAACTGACCGCCATCTCCAAAAAAGCGCGTGATGGCAAACTGACCGCCGGCGAAATGCAGGGCGGTTGCTTCACCATCTCCAGCATTGGCGGCCTGGGCACCACCCACTTTGCGCCAATCGTTAACGCGCCGGAAGTGGCTATCCTCGGCGTATCCAAGTCGGCGATGGAGCCGGTGTGGAATGGTAAAGAGTTTATGCCGCGTCTGATGATGCCGATTTCACTCTCCTTCGACCACCGGGTGATCGACGGTGCGGATGGTGCGCGCTTCATAACCATCATTAATAACACCCTGGCCGACATCCGCCGTCTGGTGATGTAGGACCATTGATTAAGGCCGGCGTAAGCCGGCCTTGTTGTAAAGATTCGTGGCACCGTGGTTTGCAGTTTATTAACAATTCTGTAAACTCTTGCGGTGAACGCGTCCCGGTGGATGAAGGACGTTGAATTAAAGTCTGACCCGCCGGACTATCAATTAAGAGGTCATGATGAGTACAGAAATTAAAACTCAGGTCGTGGTACTTGGGGCAGGTCCTGCAGGCTACTCTGCGGCATTCCGTGCAGCTGATTTAGGTCTGGAGACCGTTATCGTTGAGCGCTACAGCACCCTGGGCGGTGTTTGTCTGAATGTTGGCTGTATCCCTTCTAAAGCCTTGCTGCACGTTGCCAAAGTGATTGAAGAAGCGAAAGCGCTGGAAGCACACGGCATTGTCTTCGGCAAGCCGCAGACTGACGTTGATAAAATTCGCGGCTGGAAAGAGAAAGTTATCTCTCAGCTGACCGGCGGTTTGGCCGGAATGGCGAAAGGCCGTAAGGTGAACGTGGTTAACGGGCTCGGTAAATTCACCGCCGCCAACACGCTGGAAGTGACCGCAGAAGATGGTTCGAAAACCACCATCACTTTCGACAATGCGATTATCGCTGCCGGTTCACGTCCGATTGAACTGCCGTTTATTCCGCACGAAGACCCACGCGTTTGGGATTCCACCGATGCGCTGGAGCTGAAAGAAGTGCCAGAGCGCCTGCTGGTGATGGGCGGCGGCATTATCGGCCTGGAAATGGGAACCGTTTATCACGCGCTGGGTTCACAGATCGACGTGGTAGAGATGTTTGATCAGGTGATCCCTGCTGCGGATAAAGACGTGGTGAAAGTCTTCACCAAACGTATTTCCAAGCAGTTCAACCTGATGCTGGAAACCAAAGTGACTGCCGTTGAAGCGAAAGAAGACGGTATCTATGTCACGATGGAAGGCAAAAAAGCGCCGTCAGAGCCACAGCGATACGACGCGGTGCTGGTCGCCATTGGCCGTGTACCAAACGGTAAAGGTCTGGACGCGGGCAAAGCCGGTGTTGAAGTGGACGACCGTGGCTTTATCCGCGTGGATAAGCAGATGCGTACCAACGTGCCGCACATTTTCGCCATCGGCGATATCGTCGGTCAGCCAATGCTGGCGCACAAAGGCGTGCATGAAGGCCACGTAGCGGCAGAAGTGATCTCCGGTAAGAAACACTACTTCGATCCGAAAGTGATCCCATCCATCGCCTACACCGAGCCAGAAGTTGCCTGGGTTGGTCTGACCGAGAAAGAAGCGAAAGAGAAGGGCATCAGCTATGAAACGTCCACCTTCCCGTGGGCAGCTTCAGGTCGCGCTATCGCTTCCGACTGTGCAGACGGCATGACCAAGCTTATCTTCGACAAAACCACGCACCGTATTATCGGTGGTGCGATTGTCGGCACCAACGGCGGCGAACTGCTGGGTGAAATCGGTCTGGCCATCGAAATGGGCTGTGATGCGGAAGATATCGCACTGACCATCCACGCGCACCCAACCCTGCATGAATCGGTTGGCCTGGCGGCGGAAATCTTCGAAGGCAGCATTACCGACCTGCCGAACCCGAAAGCGAAAAAGAAATAACTCGCGATTGGCGTAGAAAATAACGGCTCCAGCGGGGGCCGTTTTGCATTTCTGCGGCAAAATAGCGTATCTTTGCAGCCTTTGAATAGCGATTGAAAGGCGCGTTGTGTCCGAGAAAGTTGCCCTGATCACCGGTGCCTCCCGTGGTATCGGTCACCATCTTGCCCGCCATTTTTATGCGCAGGGCTACCACCTGATTTTAGTGGCGCGTGATGCGCAGCGGCTGGCGGCATTGACCGCTACCTTTGATGCGCAGCGCGTGCAGACGCTGGCGCTGGATCTCTGTGATTATCCGGCGGCGGCACGACAGCTTCAGCAGGCGCTGGCAGCGCATCAGCAGCTTGATGTGCTGATCAACGCCGCCGGGATTTTCCGCCCGGGTTCAACGCAAACCCCGCTGGCCGACTTCAGCGCGCTGCTGGCGACCAACGTCACCGCCATCCACCACCTTTGCCAGCTGTGTACCCCGTGGCTGCTGCAATCGTCTGAAGGCCGCATCTTTAACCTTGCATCAGTTAGCGGCGTTCAGCCTTATGGTAGCGTTGCCAGCTATGCCGCCAGCAAACATGCGCTGGTGGGCTACAGCCGCTCCATTGCCCGCGAGCTGGGCGCGCAGGGGATTAAGGTCACCACTCTGTGCCCGGACGTGGTGGATACCGATATGGCACAGGGTAGCGGCCTGGAAACGCACGAGATGCTGAGCACCGCCGATATCTGTCGCGCCGTCGATTTTGTCATGTCGCTGTCGCCGGCGGCGGTGGTCGATCTGTTGACCATCGGGCGTCAGCCGCGCCCGCGTCAACCCGTCTGACTCAGGAGCTTTCATGCTGGAACTACAGGGAGTATCTCACGCGTTCGGTGAGCGTCAGGTACTCAACAACATCAATTTACAACTGACTGAAAAGCGCATCGGCATCGTCGGCAGCAATGGCTGCGGCAAAAGTACCTTTGCCCGGTTGCTGAACGGCCTGCTGCTGCCGAAGCAGGGCGAGGTGCTGGTTGATGGCCTGAATACCCGCCAGCACGGCAAAGCGGTGCGGCGTAAAGTGGGGTTTGTGTTTCAGAACCCGGATAATCAGATTGTTTTTCCGCTGGTGGAAGAGGATCTGGCTTTCGGCATGAAGAATCTCGGGCTGTCGAAAGCGACGATCCGCGAACGCACCGACGCCGCGCTGGCGCGCTACGATATGCAGGATCTGCGTCAGCACCCGGCACACCTGCTAAGCGGTGGACAAAAGCAGCTGCTGGCGATTTCGGGGGTGCTGGTGATGGAGCCGCAATATATCGTGTTTGACGAACCGACCACGCTGCTCGATCTGCGCAACAAGCGCCGCATTGCCGAAGCGATTGCCGGACTGGAGCAAACCGCTATCGTGGTGTCGCACGATCTGGACTTCTTACAGGATTTTGACCGCGTGCTGGTATTTGATGGCGGTCAGGTGGTGGCAGATGATCTCCCCGCCGTGGCGCTGAATGCCTATATCAGGATGATGTCATGACGGTGAGTGATTACCTGCCGGGAGATTCAGCGATCCACCGCCTGCCGCCGGGGATCAAGATCATGGCGCTGGCGGCGCTGGGCACGCTACTGTTTATTTTTCCCCGGCTGGAATTTGCCGTTGCTGCACTGCTGGTCATCGTGCTGTTTTATCCGCTGGCGCATATTCCCGTGCGCACCCTGCTGCTGCAACTCAAGCCGCTGTTGTGGCTATTGCTGCTGCTGTTTGCCGTGCAGTGGTGGATGGTGAGCTGGCAGTCCGGCCTGCTGGTGATAGTGCGCCTGGCGGCGTTAATGCTGATGGCGGCGCTGGTAACGCTCACCACCCGCACCAGCGCGATGATTGAGGCGCTGGAAAAAGGGCTGTTCTGGTTGCGCTATATACGCATTAACCCGGCAAAAATCAGCCTGGCGTTGGCACTGGCGTTACGTTTTATCCCGGTGCTGGCGGCCATTACGGTTGACGTGCGCGAAGCGCAAAGAGCACGTGGACTGGATAACAGCATTCTGGCCGTCGCCGTGCCGGTGATTGTGCGCACCTTGAAAATGGCTGATGATATCGCCGCTGCGCTGGAAGCCCGCGCTTACGACCCGCAGCCGCAACGTAAAACCTGAGAGAGTATTTATGTCCACCAAAGATATTGTGTATATCGCGCTGTTTGCTGCGATGACGGCGGCACTGGGCCTGTTCCCGGCATTTAATCTGCCGGTAATTGGCGTGCCGATCACCGCCCAGTCAATGGGCTGCATGTTTGCCGGGGCGATTGCCGGAGCGAAACGCGGCGCGCTGGCAATGGTACTGTTTGACCTGCTGGTGGCCATCGGGCTACCGCTGCTGGCCGGAGGGCGCGGTGGGTTTGGCATCTTTATTGGCCCCAGCGGCGGCTTTATTCTCGCCTGGCCGCTGGCGGCGCTGCTGATTGGCTGGCTCTATCGCCGCAGCCTTCGTTCCCTGACGCGGGTGAAAGAGCTGCTGATTATTACGCTGGGCGGGCTGGCGCTGATCTACGCCATTGGCATCCCGTGGATTGCCGCCGTGGCGGGCATCTCCCTGAAGCAGGCGGCCGTTGCATCGTTGGGGTTCCTGCCGGGCGACCTGGTGAAAGTGGTGCTGGTGGTGGCTATCGTACGCACGGTGCGGCGCGCTTGGCCAACTCTGGAATAACGCCAATGGGACGGAGCGGATTTTTCCGCTCCGTCCATGCTTACAGCCGCAGTAAGATCTTGCCTTTCAGCGTACCCGACTTCACAGCAGCAACGGCTTTATCAATTTCCGCCAGCGCATATTCGGCGACAACCTCGGTGGCAATCACCCCGTCACGGATCAGCGCCATCACCTCATCGATTTTGTCTTGTACCACCGCCTTGTCGTGGCTGTGTACCCACATGCGCAGATGGAAATGGGAAAAACGAATGTCGGGGCGGCTGCGCCAGAAGGCTGGCGGGATTGGCTGGCCCGACAGCAGGCCATAGTGGATAAACTGCCCGCCGGGGGCCAGTGCCTGAGCCAGCGTCAGCGACTCTTCACCGCCGATACAGTCGAAGATCGCCGCCACGCCGCCGCTGCGTTGCAGAGCGGCCAGCGCCTGGGGATAATCCGGCGCACTGCTGTTCAGCAGCCGTTGGGTGGCGTAACCGGCAAACAGCCCGAGGTTTTCCGCCTTACGCACGATGGCAATCGGCTCCAGCCCCCTATGGTTGGCGATGCGGATCAGCATTTTGCCGATAGCTGAATTGGCCGCATTGATAATAATGCGCATACCGGGGGTGAAGTTCAGCTCTTCACTCAGCATCAGCAGCGCGGTCATTGGGTTGACGTAGCCGGTGGCCGCCTGACGATCGCTGACGAAATCAGGCAGGGTAAAACACCACTGTGCCTCGCTGTCTTTGTAGTTTTGCCAGGCCCCCATGCTGCCCACCGGCAGCACGCGCTGGCCGACTGCCAGCGTCGGATCGGCACTTTGGCAGATGCTTCCCACGCCTTCAAAACCCGGCACAAAGGGCAGGGCAATACGCGAGCGGTAGGCACCGGAAATAGTGATCACATCGGAAGGGTTAATGGTGGCAAAAGACATTTTTACCCGTACCTGCCCGGCGGCGAGTTCAGGCAGTTCGGCCTGTTCAAGCCGCAGGATATCTTCAATATGACCAAACTCGCGGACCATCGCTCTGGTGAATAAACTGGCTTTCATGGTATCTTTTCTTCAGTGTGACTCGGTTTACAGGTGAGCTTTTTTTATGCAGCAGCGCGACAGCGAAACGTTTCGTATCTCAATGCGGGATATTGATTTGAATGGTCATGTGCACAATTCGGTCTATTTAGATTACTTTGAAGACGCGGTGGTTAACGCCTTTCGCCGCCACCATCTGCTGCCATTATTCCGTCCACAGAGCGCTGGCGTAGCCTATCATGTGAAAAAATGTGAGGCAACGTTCCACCATCCGCTGACGGTGGATGACGAAGTGATGCCGCAGGTGGCTGTCGAAAAACTGGGCAACAGCAGCGTGATTTTCGCCATAAAACTGCTGCTGGCGGATAAAAGCACGCTTTGTGCCGAAGGGAAACTCATCTGGGTATGCGTTAATCCACGGGATAATAACCCCTGCCCGATCCCGGATAACACCCGTGCCGCATTGCGCCAGCACCTGCCATTTATTGAGGCCAGCGTCTGATGCCGGTACAGGATCGCGTGCAGCGCCATGCGGTAAATCAGCCACATAATGTTGCGCTGAATATCGATGGCGAGACGCTGAGCTGGCTTCAGCTGTGGCAAAGTTCAAACGCGCTGTATCAGCATCTTTGCCAGCTGTCGTTAGCCAAAGGCGTGGTGGCGATCGCCAGCGCCAATGATACGACCTTTCCCATTGCCTGGCTGGCGGCGACCGCGCAGCCGTTTACGGCGGCGGTTATCGATCCGCTGACGCCGGAAGATAATCTGCGCGACATATTTAATCGCCTGAAACCGGACCTGCTGCTGCTGCAACGCCAGGATCGCCGACTGATCGCGCTGGCGCAGCGGTTGGAGATCCGCTGGCTGGCGCTGGATGGCTGGCAGCATGCGCAGCCGGTCGCCGACGATAGCGCTTTCTGCGCGGAGATGCAGGCGGCAACGCCGTTTCTCATCGGCTTTACCTCCGGCACCACCAGCCTGCCAAAGGCGTTTATCCGCTCGCGTCGATCCTGGCGTTGCAGCTTTGAAAACGGTGTGGAGATCTTTCGGCTGGCGGATGCCCCATCGACGCTGTTCCCCGGCCCGCTGTCGCACGGTATCGGGCTTTACTGCCTGAATGAAACCCTTTATGCGGGCGGCTGTTTTTACAGCACCGCGCGCTGGCAGCCGCAGGCGGTGCTGATGCTATTGGCGCAGCAGCAGATTGAGCGCCTGGTGGTGGTGCCGACGATGATCGCCGGGCTGGCCGCCGCCGCCGCGCAGTCAGATTATCCCGGCTTGCGCTCTCTGCTGAGCGCCGGAGCCAAGCTGGAGCTTAATCACTGGCGTCTGGCCAGGGCGCTGTTCCCGCAGGCGGTCATGCAGGAGTATTACGGTGCCTCCGAGCTGGGCTTTGTTGCCGTTTCCACCCTCGATGATGACCATATCAGCGCATCGCTGGCCAGCGTTGGGCAGGCTTTTCCCGCGACGGAGATCGCCATCCGCAATGACGAGGGTGAATTATTGCCTGCCGGGCAGCCGGGCACTATCTGGTTGTCCAGCGAACAGATTATTGACGGCTATTTATGGGGCGATGACGACAGCGCCTTCAAAAAACGGCCGTGGGGAGCCACGGTTGCCGATATCGGTTATCTCGACGCGCAGCAGCGCCTGCATCTTATTGGCCGCCGGGGAAATATGATCCTCAGCGGTGGCAATAATATCTATCTGTCTGAAATTGAATCGGTGATTAAAAGCCTGCCCGGCGTGACTGAAGCGGTGGTGATTGCGGTCGATGATGCTTATCTGGGTAAAAAAATGGTGGCGGTGATTGAAGCCGGTGACGATGTTATCCACCAGCTGCCGCAGCAAAGTCGCCTGTTGCTGGCAAAATATAAACGTCCCCGTCACTACTATCAGATTAAATATTGGCCGCTAACGTCGAGCGGAAAAATCAAACGCGCCGAGCTGGAACAGAGGATCAAAGATGGCAGCTGCACAGAGCTTACTGAATTATCAGCCTGAGGATGACTGGCAGCCGGTGATCGTGGCTGCCTGCCGTACTCCTGTCGGCAGGGCTTATGGTTCTCTGGCCAGCATGCCGCCGGAGGCGCTGCTGGCCCCCCTGTTTAACAAGCTGTTGCCAGCAGGTATGGCGGCGATTGATGAGGTGATTATCGGCAATGCCACCGGCGGCGGCGGCAATATTGCGCGGCTGGCGGCGCTGGGGGCGGGCGTGCCGCTGACGGTTCCCGCCGTGACGGTGGACAGGCAGTGCGGCTCGGGGCTGGAAGCGGTGATCAACGCCTGCCGGCTGGTGCAGGCCAGGGCGGGAGAATGCTATCTGGCCGGCGGCGTGGAGAGCGTCAGCAACGCGCCCTGGCGGGTGGAGAAGCCTGCCACGCTAAAGCAGATGCCGCGTTTTTATCCGCGCGCACGTTTTTCGCCGGATGAGATCGGCGATCCTGACATGGGCATCGCCGCCGAAAACGTCGCGCGTCAGTACGCCATCAGCCGGGAACGGCAGGATCGTTTTGCGCTGCGCAGCCACCAGCGCGCGCTGGCCGCCGCGCAGCAGGGCGCATTCCGTGAGGAGATCGTCCCGCTTGACGTTAACCACCAGCGGGTTGAAAACGACGAGTGTCCGCGTCCTGACACCTCGCTGGAACAACTGGCGGCGTTACCGCCGGGATTTGCCGCCGATGGCTCGGTAACGGCGGGTAACTGCTGCCCGCTGAATGACGGGGCTGCGCTGCTGCTGGTGATGAGCCGACGCAGGGCGCGGGAGTGCGGCTTCACCCAGGGGCTGCTGTTTGCCGATGCCTGTAGCGCGGGCGTGGACCCGAATTTACTCGGCCTCGGCCCGGTTCCCGCCACGCAAAAACTGCTGCTGCGTCAGCCGGGCCTGACGCTGGAGAGGGTTGAGGCGATCGAATTCAATGAAGCCTTTGCCGCCCAGGTGCTGGCATCGGTAGATGCGCTCGGCATTGATGAACACAGGATCAACCCGCAGGGGGGCGCGATTGCTTTGGGGCATCCATACGGTGCTTCCGGGGCGATCATGGTGACGCGGCTGTTCAGCCAGCTGGTTAGCCAGCGGCGGAGCGAAGGCTACGGGCTGGCGATGCTGGGGATCGCTGGCGGGCTGGGGCTGAGCGCATTGTTTCAGGGCGTGCAGCTGTAAATCAGCGCCCCTGCCACTGCGCGGCGCGGCGTTCGGCAAACGCACGCAGGCTCTCCTGGTAATCCTCGCTGCGCTGTAACTGCTGCAATTCCCTGTCGCCCTGCTGACAGATATCGGCAGCCAGCGCCTGGTTCAGCAGGGCATTGCAGGCCTGTATCGCCAGCGGTGCGGCCTGGTTGAGGCGTTCAGCCAGCGCCAGCGCAGTGTCTGCCAGCCGTTCTGCATTCACCACCTGGTTAAACAAACCCAGTGCCAGCGCGCGCTGGGCCTCCATCGTCTCACCGGTCAGCAGCAGCTCACGGGCAATATTCGGCGGCAGACGCGCCGCCAGCTGGCTGATGGCCCCGCCCAGCGGCAGCAGCCCGTGGCGCACTTCCGGTAGGGCAATACGGGAGTCCTCACTGGCGACGATAAAATCGCACGCCAGCGCCATCTCCAGCCCGCCGCCAATAGCATGACCATTGAGCGCAGCAATCCAGATTTTGCGCCGTGGCAGATGCTGGAGCGGATGATAGCCGCCGCGTGAGTTACGCAGCCCCTCACCGCCGTGGGTGAACGCCTCGTGCAGATCTGCGCCGCTGCAAAACGCCTCGCCGCAACCTGTCAGGATCACCGTGCGCACCGCCGACTGCCGTTCGCACCAGGTCAGCCACTGCTCCAGTTCGCTAACCATCTGCGCATTATAGGCATTGCGCCGGGCAGGGCGATTCAGCGTCAGGCGCACCACATGTTCAGTCGGGCGATCGTACAGCACCAGCGGGGTTATTGGGTTATCGGTATTCATTACGGCTTCCGCTAAGAATGGGCAGAGAGCGTGAGAGTGTATCACGCCGTAGTCTGTAACCCGGAAAGCGCCCACGAATAAAGGCAGGGGGCGGTTAACTCCCTGCCTTATTCAAGTCCCTTCAACCCTTATGGGCGTCCGGTCAGTTGCTTAATGGCAACGATAATCAGCAAACTGACGTGCAGTATTTGCAATATCAGCAGGATTGCTCCCAGCGTTATCACTTGCATCTCCTTCATCAAGGAGAGTGCGCGCAGCCGGTGAATGCTTTTGGGCTACCCTTCACGGCGCGTACCGGTTGTTAGCAGGTACAGGCAGCACTCATTGCGTGGAAGCAAACCGGACAGCACCACCTGTTGCCGATCGGGTTTGAAACTTGCGTATCTGCGCCCAAACCCACGTAAAGAGGCTGCAACCACGTACGATTGCTAACGAAGTACGAATATAAACGCGCCACCGACATCATTTCAATCGCTGAAATGTTGACCTGCGTAGCGCTTAGCATTACTATCAAAAACAGTTAGCAGGTACAGGCAGCACCGCTTCTCAAAGTGGCCACCAACCACTTCGGAAGAGAAAAATAACCCGGTTTTACAGACCGGGTTTTTTTCGCCTCCAGATTGTCTCTTCCGCTCTATTAAAGATATTTGCTAAGCCCTTTGCCCCTTATATTTGACCGCGTATCAACCCGATTTCCCCCGTTTTAAGTCGCGGATCCGTGCGCGTTTTAGCGTGGGGAAAAGTTGGTAGAAACAGAGGGCGGTGAAAAACTTTCTAAGATCAGTGAGATAGTTTGCGAGCGTCACATGCTGACCGTATTGACAGAATTATCCTGCTATTCCGGTTACAGTCAGAGATTAAGCAGGATTCCCTTAAAGCCGGAAAGGATACAGCTATCTTTATAACGGAAAAGGTATAAACGCCCGGTAAATCCCTCTTTGGCTTGTGGGTCGATATACTTCTCTGTACGTGGGTCGTTGATTAACGGCCCCGCGATTCTGAATGATTTGATGGTACTGACGTTGATTGAGTCGAAATTGAAACGGTACTCAGTTTCGATAACCCTCTCTGAAGAAAAGCTCTCTAACTTTCCCTGTGGGCCATCAATAAGTACCTGTGCAGAATATTTGTGTTCATTGCCACTCCACCAAGTGTACCAGGTGCTGCGGCTGACAATATATCTGTCAGGTTCATCATAGATGATGATATTTTTAGAGATGCAGTCTTTCATCGTGTAAGTTGATACCCACGTAAAAAAAAACCAGCCACATGCGAAGGTGAAAAGTGATGCAAAAATAACGTAAATTTTTATCACGGATGATGTTCTCCAATAATCGTAACGGAGGTGCAATCACTACCCGTGCTACCGATTTCACTGTTGCAAAGGTAAAAGGACGTGTTACCCCCCCATGCGTTACTAAGATATACGAATTTCATATCATCGTAATTGACGTGCTTTTTTTTCAACCAGTAATTAATCCTTTCGATAGTGCTTTGAGGGGAAGTATGATTTTTACGATAAAAATAGATTCGCCCTTCTTTTTCTTCTGAATGATGATATTTAATATCGGTTAACATTGTTTTCTGGTGCGAACAGAATCCGGCAAGGAACAATACGATAAATAACAATAATAATTTAGCAATCGGTAACAGGGTTGTAACGGGTAGATGAGGTTTAATGTTCTTGCATGTCTCCTGATTTGTCAGTTTCCCCATGCTATGATTAATGCCACTATCAATATGAGCGTCCATGTTTGTATCGGAGTGGATTAAGGTGATGCTTCCTTTTTGTAGAATATGGCCTTTTCTCGCCTGAGTTGTTAACGTCATGGTCGGCAGTCCGGCATCTTCAAGTGCCCGCCTCAACCGATAAAGACTTTGCCTGACAGCACTATCGGAAACCGTCACTCCGCGTTTAACCCAGCACTCTTGCAGGAGTGTTTCTCTTTTTATGAGTTTCCCCTCATTTTTAACGAAATACACCAGGCACCTCGCTTCCTGAATGGTTATTTTGATGCTCCTCTCATCATTGCTCAAAATACAATTGTCGGGTTTGAAATACACGCGCATTTGTGCTTCCCTTGAAAACATAAGTTTTGCTAATTATAGTTAAAAGCAGTAGTTCAGGGAATGGTTATTTCAGCCTGGTATTGAAAATTCACTTATGATTATCATTTTAATACTTGTAACAACCCTGTTTTTTCTGGGTGACACTCATGTGTTACTCGATTATTTTTTCTTAATTATGACTATTGTGTAAGGTGTTTAAAAAATTGGAGGAATTGATGTGATTGATGATTGAATTTTTTCAGTATCAATGTCGGACCTTTTTAATAGCAAGTCTCGGGCATGGCCTGGAAAATTGTATATCGATTTTCATAAATGCAAACAGCCGTAGTGACTTTGTGAAAATTAAGTTATTTAATATGAAGTATTCCTCTTGTCGAAATATACCATAAATTTACCCGTCGGGCAGCAGTGATAAATTTTTGACAGGTTTAGCTGCGTGGGAATTTGCGTTTGAACAGGGGGCTTTTCGCTTGCCGAACGTTAATTAATCGGCAGAGGTGATTGACTGGCATATTGACTTCCAGGTGCGACAGCGTTTTTTGGTGATCCTATATCACTGCCACGCTACTGGATAAGGCACAGCCTGCTTCTGAATGATACATTTGCCGTTTTTTAAGACATTGATAAGAATAATCTTTATGTTTTGTTCAAAAAAATGGATTAAGTATCTGGCAAGCTGATTGTTTTTCCGGGGAAACAGTCGGATGAATGATGTTGCCATTTTGTAAACGGATTAACAAGATGATGAATTCCTGCTATGCTGCCCTCCGCACAACCGGGCACCTTACCCTACGCATAGGATTGTTCTCACTGTGAGCTGCGACTGAGGTAGCCCGGTATGCCAAATACAATGAGAGCGAGGAGAACGTCGTGCTAGAAGAATACCGTAAGCACGTTGCCGAGCGTGCAGCCCAGGGGATTGTTCCTAAACCATTAGATGCTTCCCAAATGGCCGCGCTGGTTGAACTGCTAAAAGCCCCTCCTGCGGGCGAAGAAGAATTTCTGTCCGATCTGTTAATCAATCGAGTGCCGCCGGGTGTTGACGAAGCGGCGTATGTCAAAGCCGGTTTCCTGGCCGCCGTCGCGAAGGGTGAAGCGACTTCTCCTCTGGTTACTCCTGAAAAAGCGATTGAGCTGCTGGGTACCATGCAGGGCGGATATAACATTCATGCGCTGATCGATGCGCTTGATGATGAAAAACTGGCCCCGCTTGCTGCTGCATCCCTTTCCCATACGCTGCTGATGTTCGATAACTTCTATGATGTTGAAGATAAAGCGAAAGCGGGCAACCCACACGCCAAAAAAATTATTCAGTCGTGGGCTGACGCCGAGTGGTTCCTGAAACGTCCTAAGCTGGCAGAAAAAATTACCGTCACCGTGTTTAAAGTGACCGGCGAGACCAATACCGACGATCTTTCCCCAGCGCCGGATGCCTGGTCCCGCCCGGATATTCCACTGCACGCGCTGGCAATGCTGAAAAACGCGCGTGAAGGCATCGAACCCGATGACGCTGGCAATGTAGGCCCCATCAAGCAGATCGATGCCTTACAAGAAAAAGGTTTCCCGCTGGCTTATGTGGGTGATGTGGTTGGTACCGGCTCTTCGCGTAAATCGGCGACCAACTCGGTGCTGTGGTTTATGGGCGATGATATTCCCTATGTCCCCAATAAGAAGGGCGGCGGCGTGTGCCTCGGCGGCAAAATCGCACCGATTTTCTTTAACACGATGGAAGATGCCGGTGCGTTACCGATTGAAGTCGACGTCGATTGTCTGAATATGGGCGATGTGATTGATATCTATCCCTATAAAGGCGAAGTACGTCATCACGAAAACGGCGAAGTGCTGGCTAATTTTGAGCTTAAAACCGAAGTGCTATTGGATGAAGTCCGTGCCGGTGGCCGTATTCCGCTGATTATCGGCCGTGGTTTGACCACCAAAGCGCGCGAATCTTTAGGCCTGCCGCACAGCGATGTGTTCCGTCAGGCGAAAGACGTTGCGGCCAGCACGCGTGGTTTCTCACTGGCGCAGAAGATGGTCGGTCGCGCCTGCGGTGTTGAGGGCGTTCGTCCTGGCGCTTACTGTGAGCCTAAAATGACGTCAGTAGGTTCTCAGGATACCACTGGCCCAATGACCCGCGATGAGCTTAAAGACCTGGCTTGTCTGGGCTTCTCTGCGGATCTGGTGATGCAGTCTTTCTGTCATACTGCGGCTTATCCTAAGCCTGTGGATGTGACCACTCACCATACACTGCCCGACTTTATTATGAACCGTGGTGGCGTGTCGCTGCGTCCCGGCGATGGCATTATCCATAGCTGGCTGAACCGTATGCTGCTGCCGGATACCGTCGGTACAGGCGGTGATTCCCACACGCGTTTCCCAATCGGTATCTCTTTCCCGGCGGGTTCTGGTTTGGTGGCATTCGCCGCTGCGACCGGCGTGATGCCGCTGGATATGCCAGAGTCGGTATTGGTTCGCTTTAAAGGCAAAATGCAGCCGGGTATTACCCTGCGCGATCTGGTTCATGCCATTCCGCTGTATGCGATCAAAGCAGGCCTGCTGACCGTAGAGAAGAAAGGTAAGAAAAACATCTTCTCTGGTCGCATCCTCGAAATCGAAGGACTGCCGGATCTGAAGGTCGAGCAGGCCTTTGAGCTGTCTGACGCTTCCGCAGAGCGCTCTGCCGCAGGCTGTACCATTAAGCTTGGCAAAGATCCGATTATTGAGTATCTCAACTCCAATATCGTGTTGCTGAAGTGGATGATCTCGGAAGGTTACGGCGACCGCCGTACGATTGAGCGCCGCATTCAGGGCATGGAAAAATGGCTGGCCGATCCTCAGCTGCTGGAAGGCGATGCTGATGCAGATTATGCAGCGGTGATCGACATCGATCTGGCAGAGATCAAAGAGCCAATTCTGTGCGCGCCAAACGATCCGGACGATGCCCGTCTGCTGTCTGATGTGCAGGGAACCAAAATCGACGAAGTGTTTATTGGTTCATGCATGACCAACATCGGTCACTTCCGCGCTGCCGGTAAGCTGCTGGATAGCCATAAAGGCCAGCTGCCAACCCGTCTTTGGGTGGCACCACCGACCAAAATGGATGCGGCGCAGTTGACTGAAGAGGGTTACTACAGCGTGTTCGGCAAAAGCGGTGCGCGTATTGAAATCCCCGGTTGTTCGCTTTGCATGGGGAACCAGGCTCGGGTGGCGGATGGCGCGACCGTGGTGTCGACCTCAACGCGTAACTTCCCGAATCGTCTTGGCACCGGGGCAAATGTTTTCCTGGCATCAGCCGAGCTGTCAGCGGTGGCGTCGCTGTTGGGTAAACTGCCTACGCCAGATGAGTATCAGACGTTTATGGATCAGGTGGATAAAACGGCCGTGGATACCTATCGCTATCTGAACTTTGACCAGCTGACGCAGTATACCGACAAAGCGGAAGCGGTGATTTTCCAGACGGCTGTTTAATTCCCGTCATTGCTGAAAAACCGGGCGCAGTCCCGGTTTTTTTTCGTCTGAAGCAAAAGCACTGCTTTTCCGCCCACGGGCTGCGATAATGCGCACTAACGCTCAGTATTCATCAGCCGGACGCGCAAAATGATTTCAGCGTGCGCAGTCAGTTGGCCGGAAGGAAAGCACTATGGAATATGAATTTTTAACAGATGTCACCGGAGTGGTGAAAGTTCGCATGTCGATGGGCCATGAGGCTATTGGCCACTGGTTTAATGATGAGGTTAATGGCGATACCGGCCTCCTGGCAGAGGTGGAAGCGGCGATAGCCCAAGTCAAAGGCAGCGAACGTCAATGGCAGCGGGTAGGCCGGGAGTATACGCTGTTGCTTGATGAGGAACAGGTGATGATCCGGGCTAATCAGCTTGGGTTCGAAGGGGATGAAATGGAAGAGGGGATGAACTACTACGATGAAGAGAGTCTGTCATTCTGTGGTGTCGAAGACTTTTTGATGGTCATCGCCGCTTACCGGGCTTTTTTACTGGGGCGCTAGCAAAGACGAACGGCTTAATTGAGCGTTGTCAGAACTCTGGTTGAGCGGGTTAATCACAAAAGCGGCCTTGCGGCCGCCTGGTCGTAGCAATGTGCTGCGGCGAGATTATCCGATGGCCGGTATATTTCGACCGTAATAAATCTCGCGCATCTCTTTCCATAACAGATCGGTAATGCGTTTATGTTCCTGTGCGCTGAGATCTTCCGGTTTGGTATTAAACAGGTAATGTTTAAGATCAAACTCTTTCAGCAGCATTTTGGTGTGGAACATATTTTCCTGATACACGTTCACATCCATCATGTCATACATTGACTTCATATCTTCCGACATAAAGTTCTGAATCGAATTGATTTCATGATCGATAAAATGCTTAACGCCGTTGACGTCACGGGTAAAGCCGCGCACGCGATAGTCGATAGTGACAATGTCAGATTCGAGCTGGTGTATTAAATAGTTCAACGCCTTTAACGGCGAAATCACACCACAGGTGGACACTTCGATATCAGCACGGAACGTACAAAGACCGCCCTCGGGGTGGCTTTCCGGGTAGGTATGCACACAGATATGGCTTTTATCCAAGTGGGCAACGACCGAGTTCGGCAGCGGGCCTGGATGCTCTGAAGTATCGATATCACGCGGGTCAATGGGTTCTTCACTGACCAAAATGGTGACGCTGGCACCCTGTGGTTCATAATCCTGACGCGCAATATTCAGCACGTTGGCACCGATAATTGAGCAGGTTTCACTCAGGATTTCGGTCAGGCGGTTAGCATTGTACTGTTCATCAATGTACGCAATATACCCGTCGCGTTCAGCTTCTGTGTTCGCGTAGCAGATATCGTAGATACAAAAGCTCAGGCTTTTGGTCAGATTGTTGAAGCCATGTAATTTCAGCTTTTGCAATTTCATTCACCCCCTTAAAATGCCCGGCTAGTCTGCCAGCGCATTTAACAAATATTGCGGCAGGGCAAAGCTGCCAGTATGGATTGCCGGATTGTAATAACGACAGTTCAGGCCTGCTTCAGAGAAGCGCGCGGTAAGTGTGGCCGTATCCAGCTGTCGCAGCGCAGGGTTATCGCTTGCCCAGGCAAAAGTCATAATACCGCCGTAGTAGGTCGGGATCGCAGCCTGGTAGAAACTGACATCGCCAAAATAGTGGCTCAGTTTACGATGGCTGTTGACCGCTTCATCCTGTTGCAGGAAACAAACGCCGTTCTGCGCCACAAAAATGCCGTCCTGATTCAGACAGCGGCGACATCCCTGATAAAACTCCGAAGTAAACAGACTTTCTCCTGGCCCGATCGGATCGGTACAGTCAGAGATAATCACGTCGAATTTATCACTGGTTTGATTAACGAAGTTTACACCATCATCAATGACCAGCTTGAAACGTGCATCATCATAGGCTCCGGCGTTATGATTCGGCAGGTACTGCTTGCAAAACGTCACCACGCCCGCATCGATTTCAACCATAGTGATCTGTTCGATGTTTTTATGACGGCACACTTCACGCAGCATTGCGCCATCTCCGCCACCGATGATCAGCACGCGCTTTGGCGCACCGTGAGCCAGCAGGGGAACGTGGGTCATCATCTCATGATAGATGAATTCATCGCGTTCGGTGGTTTGCACCACGCCGTCCAATGCCATAATGCGACCCAGGGCTGCATTTTCAAAAATCACCAGATCCTGATGATCGGTTTTTTCGCGGTAAATGATATTGTCGACAGAAAAATACTGCCCGAATCCGGTATGAAGCGTCTCATACCACATTTCATTAGTCGCCATGATGGGCATTCCTTTTCATGAAAATGGGCGCAGTATGATAGCTATTTATCGCCTTAGTTGCACGGTCTACTGCCCGGCAGGAGGGATAAGGTGAACTTACTTCACCCAGGCCAGCAGATTCAGGGAGTCACGCGCCAACGATTTACATTTAGTATCGTTAGGAATGGCAATACCGCTAAGGTCACGATAGCTGTCTTCGCCCAGAGCTTTCATATTAAAACTGGTGTAGTTGCTTAAATCCCAGCGATTTTGCTGGGCAAAAAAGAGCAGCGCGCGGCGTATCTGGCTATCGGGAAGGTTCTGATAGCCACAATCATTCTTTAAATAAACAAATACTGCGGTTAAATCTGCCAAATCTTCTGCTTCCGGTTCGCTGATCGCAAAGCTGGAAGAGGAGCAGCCAAACAGCCCAAACAGTAAAAGAGCTTTGATGCTTTTCTTCATGATTAATCTCTAACGTCTGCCATCATCAGACGTTAGCATAGTTCACGTCAGGCACCAGCCACTTTTACCGTGGAAAATTCCTGAATCCTCTCCTCACGACATTTATTGCACGCTTGACCTTCCCGCTGGGGCAGGGTTTATGCTGACGCTCACTAACGCCAGCATAAAAAGGAATGGATAATGCAACGTCGTGATTTTATCAAACTCACCGCCGCGCTGGGCGCAGCCAGTGCGCTAACAGGCTGGAGCCGCACGTTGATGGCGGCAGAGCAGCGACCGCTATTGCCGATCCCCACCTTATTGACCCCCGATGCGCGCAGTGAAATCAGTCTGACAGCCCAGACGGGCAGCAGCAGCTGGCACGGCAACCGCGTTCCTACCTGGGGCTATAACGGTAATCTGCTTGGCCCGGCTATCCAACTGGAACGCGGCAAAGAGGTGAATATCACCGTCCATAACCGCCTGCCTGAGGCCACCACGGTACACTGGCATGGCCTTGAATTACCGGGCGATGTCGACGGCGGGCCACAGGCGCGCATTGAGCCAAACCGTAGCCGCCGCGTCACTTTCACCCCCGATCAGCCGGCGGCAACCTGCTGGTTCCATCCGCATCAGCATGGCCGCACCGGTTATCAGGTAGCGCAGGGGCTGGCCGGGCTGGTATTGGTTAACGACCCGGAAAGCGGCAGGCTGCTGTTGCCAAAACAGTGGGGCATCGATGATATCCCGCTGATCCTCCAGGATAAGCGCCTGAGCGCCGACGGCAGCCGCATCGATTATCAGTTGGATATCATGAGCGCGGCGGCGGGCTGGTTTGGCGATACCATGCTGACTAACGGGGCGATCTATCCGCAGCACGGCGTTCCGCGCGGCTGGCTACGACTGCGCCTGCTGAACGGCTGCAATGCGCGCTCGCTAAATCTGACCACCAGCGATAAACGCCCGATGTATGTGATTGCCAGTGATGGCGGTCTGCTGGGGGAACCGGTGCAGGTCAGCGAGTTGCCGATGATGCCGGGTGAACGCTATGAAGTGCTGGTGAATACGGCTGATGGTAAAGCGTTTGACCTGCAAACCCTGCCGGTACGGCAAATGGGCATGACGCTGGCGCCCTTTAATCAGCCGTTGCCGGTACTGTCGATTGTTCCTTTGCAGATACAGGCCAGCGGTACGCTGCCGGATAAGCTGGTCGATCTGCCCGCTATCTCCTTATCGCAGGGGCTGAACACCCGCCGGCTACAGCTGATGATGGACCCGGAGCTGGATCGTCGCGGTATGCAGGCGTTAATGGATAAATACGGTCATGCATCGATGGCCGGCATGAGTATGGATGCACACGACAGCGAGAAAAAAGCCGGTGCGCATCAAGACGCAATGCCGGCGATGGATCACGGAGAGATGGCAGGAATGGATCACGGCAATCATTCCGCGCAAAAAGAGGTTGATTTCCACAATGGCAATCAGATTAACGGCGTGGCGTTTGATATGAATAAACCGTCGTTTGAAGTCAGGCAGGGCGTGTATGAGAAGTGGACGATCTCGGGCGAAGGCGATGAGATGCTGCATCCGTTCCATATTCACGGCACCCAGTTCCGCATTCTGTCGGAGAACGGCAAGCCTCCTGCCGCGCACCGCAGCGGCTGGAAAGATACGGTGCGTGTCGAAGGGGGCCGCAGCGAGGTGTTGCTGCGTTTTAACCATCAGGCCGACAAAGCGAATGCCTACATGGCCCACTGTCATCTGCTGGAACACGAAGATACCGGGATGATGTTGGGCTTTACCGTGGCGTGATAAAAGTGGGCGGTTGCTACCGGGGGAATTGCCGGGGAATGGTTAACGCCCGGCGGACCCTTTTTTTTCGCTCGTATTCAACTTATTGATTTATATAGCGAGATTATCAGGGAGAAAAAAAGGGTTTAGCACAGTGAAAGTGGGAAAAAGTGAATGCGCTAAGCAGGTTAGCGTTGTAGAGTAACGGTTCACTGCCGTACAGGCAGCTTAGAAGCGGAGAAACGCCGTTAAAGGTGGTGACCTCTCGTTCACTGCCGTACAGGCAGCTTAGAAGATCGATCTGATTGCTACCGACCCGCCGTACTAGTTCACTGCCGTACAGGCAGCTTAGAAGTTCCAGTGTGTGTTGCTGAGGCAGCAATAAAGGTTCACTGCCGTACAGGCAGCTTAGAAGAGTGGCATACATAACAAACGACCGTAGGCATTGTTCACTGCCGTACAGGCAGCTTAGAAGCACCACCACCGGAAAAAGCGCCATCAAAAAGCGTTCACTGCCGTACAGGCAGCTTAGAAGCTGAAATTGAAGCAAGATATAAGTACATTTATGTTCACTGCCGTACAGGCAGCTTAGAAGATGGGGATCGGGGTGGTGCTTTAGCCAGCAAAGTTCACTGCCGTACAGGCAGCTTAGAAGTTGGAGAAATGCCGGTTTTGGTCGGTAGCCGTGTTCACTGCCGTACAGGCAGCTTAGAAGTCATTGTGTGGCTGTAGTGCTGGAGTAATCGAGTTCACTGCCGTACAGGCAGCTTAGAAGACCCGGAGAATCCAGGCATCTGATACCCACCAGTTCACTGCCGTACAGGCAGCTTAGAAGCTGTAGAAATGGATGGGTTTATTTTTGCCAACGTTCACTGCCGTACAGGCAGCTTAGAAGTATTCTGCTCGGTGGGTAACCCTCTGCCATTTGTTCACTGCCGTACAGGCAGCTTAGAAGCGGCTGTTCCGGCCTTAACCACAACGTAACTTGTTCACTGCCGTACAGGCAGCTTAGAAGACTACCTGTGGATATGCTACGCAATCGCGTGGGGTCACTGCCGTACAGGCAGCTTAGAAGTACCGAAATGTAGTGAGCAACAAGTGGAACCCGTTCACTGCCGTACAGGCAGCTTAAAAAACTCCGCTATTGATGCAAAATCCATTATCGTTCACTACCGTACAGGCAGCGCATGTGCCCCCCTGATATTATTTGGAGCAGAGCGACAGCAGGAACCGTTTCCAGTGTTATCGTTAACAAGCGGTTGAAAACAGCATTAACCAAGTATAAGTTTGAGGATCTACGTTTTGGAGTACAGGAGGGTTTCTGGACCGAAAAATATATATACCATTCCAGCAATCAATATTTGGCCGTGGAAGGCAATATAAAAAACTATTCTAACCCCCCCCTCTGGACTCCCGTGTATTTTAAAGGAAATTACAGGCCTATTGTTCCTGTTATTTACTCTGTAGGCTAAGAGTTACAGGATATAGCTTTTCAGCAACTGTACCCTACTCCCATACCTTTCTGTTCACATAAGGTCGCGTACCCCCATCCCCACCATGAGGGATCATGATCAATGGCCCCCTGCACCAAATGATTTGCGCTATACCCAGCCCCGGCAATAGCCGCACCACCTATGGCACCAGGACCAGCACCAATGCCACCTAAGGCCGCACCGGTCAGTGCGCCTGTTACGGCACCTGCTCCGACTGCGCCAGCTAAACCCACATAGCTAAAATCATCACCGCCAGAAACTGCTGTCAATTCAATGTGAATTAACTCATTCATAAATATCCCTCTTAAAATGTGTTTATGATTTACGGATGACGTTTTTTTTAATTTTACTAAAAAAAATTGCCATTATTCCGGACATAACTATAGAGAACGATACTGTATCGACATGATCAAAATCACTGGAAAAAATCTTACTGAAAAACCACATGGAAAGGTAAAATATTAAAAAAAAGAAAATCCAAGTGACTGTCGTCTTCATATTTAATCCCTCATTATATGAGCAATCAATCCTGACTACTGAAAATTTCCTTGTCAACATATGTAATCAACAATTGGCTTAATATTTTAATAATTATAATCATGGTCACACAACAAGGTGCGCCGTTTTTTTACCTTTGACAAGATTATAGAGGCAAAAGGCGAAGACTGTTTAACTACGGGAACTTTCAGAGCGAATTAATCCTCTTGGCTTTTCGATGATATGACAAATAACGCTTCAGCCAGCGTTAATGCGAATCAATATCGGCCAAAACCGCTACGACTACCACTATAGCTATCCAGTTCATGAGGGGCAGGGGTAGATTCGTTGGTGAAGAAAAAAAGGAAGGTTATGACTTTCAGCTCAACACCGTGACATGCCCGCCAACTATTTATAGCCGATATAGCCCCTGTGCGCGGCGGCAGATTTCGACACGTTATGGTATGTTCTACATCACTAATCCAGGGAATATCACCACTTCACCGATATCAGCAAGCAAATAACCCTGCCACAAGGAAGCTCCATATGGAAATGATTAAGCCTTCAGATTTAAAAACCATTCTGCACTCAAAACGCAGCAATATTTATTATCTGCAATACTGCCGGGTGCTGGTGAACGGCGGCCGGGTGGAATATGTCACCGACGAAGGTAAACAGTCTCTGTACTGGAATATTCCCATTGCCAATACCACGGTGGTGATGCTGGGTACCGGCACATCGGTAACCCAGGCGGCTATGCGTGAGTTTGCCCGCGCCGGGGTCCTGGTCGGGTTTTGCGGCGGCGGCGGAACGCCGCTGTATGCGGCCAATGAAGTTGAGGTCGACGTCTCGTGGCTCAACTCACAAAGTGAATACCGCCCCACTGAATATCTTCAGCACTGGGTCAGCTTCTGGTTCGATGAGCAGAAACGGCTCAGCACCGCCATTGCGTTTCAGCGCGTGCGCATCAGTCAGATACGCCAGTCATGGCTGGGTAGCAAAATGATGCGTGAGCAGAATTTTACTCTTAGCGAACCCAGGCTAACGGCGATCCTTGACCGCTTTGAACAGGGCTTGGCGCGCTGTAACAACAGCACCGATCTGCTGGCTCTTGAAGCGGTGATGACCAAAGCGCTATATAAACTGGCGGCACAGGCGGCGAACTACGGCGATTTTGTCCGTGCCAAACGCGGTGGCGGCAGCGATGCGGCCAACCGTTTTCTCGATCATGGCAATTATCTTGCCTACGGCCTGGCGGCGGTCGCCTGCTGGGTAATAGGATTGCCGCACGGGCTGCCGGTGCTGCATGGCAAAACCCGCCGTGGTGGGCTGGTGTTTGACGTTGCCGATCTGATTAAGGACGCGTTGATTCTGCCACAGGCGTTTCTTGCCGCAATGGCGGGCGAAGAGGAGCAGGAGTTCCGCCAGCGCTGCCTGACCAGCCTGCAAAATGCTGAAGCGTTAGATACGATGATCGCCGCGCTGGAAGCCACCGCCCGACAGCACAGCCAGGTGGGAAAATGAATGTTTTATTGATTGCTCAGTGTAACAAACGTGCGCTGGAAGAGAGCCGCCGTATCCTCGATCAGTTTGCCGAACGTAAAGGCGACCGCTGCTGGCAAACCGCCATTACGCAACAGGGGCTGTTGACCTTGCGTAAGCTGCTGCGCAAAACCGCACGGCGCAATACCGCCGTGGCCTGCCACCAGATAAAAAGCACCGGACAGAGCGAACTGCTGTGGGTTGTTGGCAATCTGCGCCGTTTTAACGTGCAAGGCGGGGTGCCAACGGATACCACCTCGCGCGATGTGCTGAAAAGCGCTGATGAAAACAGCTGGCACAGCGTCGAGGCTGTCAGCCTGCTGGCCGCTATTGCCGGGTTGTTTCATGATTTTGGTAAGTCCAACAGCTTGTTTCAGCAGATGCTTGTTGGGAAAAAAGGGATCAAAGGCTGTCAGCCCTACCGCCATGAGTGGGTTTCGCTGCGGCTGTTCTGTGCCTGGGTTGCGGGGCGTGACGATCTGACATGGATTGCTGCCCTTAGTGAGATAGAGCCACAGGATGAGCAGGCGATGCTGACCGGGCTGGAAAAAGATGGTCTGATGGACACTACAAATCCTTTTGCCCCCTTATCGCCAGTGGCGCGCGTGGTGGCGTGGCTGATCCTCTCCCATCACCGTATGCCGGTTTACCCGAAAAAGAATGATTTATCAAAGTCAGCTTCATATTTACCGCCTGACTTGGAACACTGCGATGGCTGGCTGATCAGGGAGCTGGATGCGCTTTGGAACGCCGCCAATCATCATCAGGACTGGAAACCCGCCGATCTTCAGGAACAGTGGCAGTTCCCGCAGGGGACGCCGATGCGCAGCGGCCGCTGGTGTGGCAAAGCGCACAAGCTGGCACAGCGCCTGCTGGCTCAGCCAGCGTGGCTGGCACAAATCGATATCAATCAGCGCTTTAGCTGCCATATGGCGCGGCTGGCATTAATGCTGGCCGATCACGTCTACTCCGCGCAACCGGCTACGCCGGGCTGGCAGGACGCGGACTGTCTGCTGTATGCCAATACCGACCGCGACAGCGGCAGCCTGAAGCAGCGGCTGGACGAGCATAATATCGGCGTGGCGCAAAATGCTCTGCTGCTGGCGCGTAGCCTGCCGCATTTACGCAAAACCCTGCCAGCGATTACCCGTCATAAAGGATTTAAAAAACGCAGCACAGATGAGAAGTTCCGCTGGCAGGATAATGCCTGGCAGGAGACCTGCGATCTGCGCGAGAGCGCCTTTCAACAGGGTTTTTTCGGCATTAATATGGCGTCGACCGGCTGCGGTAAAACCTTTGCCAATGCGCGCATTATGT
The DNA here is from genome assembly GCF_001050515.1 of Erwinia piriflorinigrans CFBP 5888. Lineage (GTDB taxonomy): Bacteria > Pseudomonadota > Gammaproteobacteria > Enterobacterales > Enterobacteriaceae > Erwinia > Erwinia piriflorinigrans. Next base: position 84,963 of record NZ_CAHS01000017.1, on the reverse strand, counting down.
ATGCGCTGAGCGACGAACAAAAAGGCTGTCGCTTTGCGGTGGCGCTGGGGCTACGCACCTTAACGCTGCAAACCGGCGATGCGCTGCGGGAAAAATTGAAGCTGGAACAGGACGATCTGGCGGTACTGGTGGGTTCACAGGCGGTGACCCAGCTGCATCAGCAGGCTAAAGATAGCCCGGTTTCGCACGATACCGGCAGTGAATCAGCAGAGGCGTTGCTAGAGGAAAACCAGTACGTCAGCTACGACGGCAGCCTTGATGAAGGGGGCTTAAGCCGCTGGCTCAAAGGTAATACTAAGTTAAATAAGCTGCTGAGCGCTCCGGTGCTGGTGACTACCATCGATCATTTAATCGGGGCGACCGAAGGGTTACGCGGCGGCAGGCAGATAGCGCCGATGCTAAGACTGTTAACCTCGGATCTGGTCCTCGACGAGCCGGACGATTTTGATATCGACGATCTGCCCGCGCTGTGTCGGCTGGTGAACTGGGCAGGTATGCTGGGTTCGCGCGTGCTGCTCTCCTCGGCAACCCTGGCGCCCGCGCTGGTACTGGCGCTGTTTAACGCTTACCGCAGCGGGCGCGAGATCTTCCAGCACGCCTGTGGCCTGCCCGTTGACGGCAATATTTGCTGCGCATGGTTTGATGAAAATGTTGCAGAGAAGGTGCTTACCGCCCAGCCGAGCCTGCCGCAGGAGTTTATGCAAAAGCATCAAGAGTTTGTTGCGAGGCGAGTCGGCTGGCTGTCTAAACAGCCGGTACTGAGGCGTGGCTGGATAGCGCCGGTGGCTCCCCCCGCGCGGGATGAGGCGACGATTTACCCCCATATGGCGCAGGTCATTTTGCAGTCGATGATGACGCTGCATCATGCTCACCATCAGCGCCATAAGGAGTTGCCCAAAACGGTATCGGTAGGCGTGGTGCGCTTCGCCAATATCAATCCACTGGTGGCCGTTGCTCAGCAGCTGCTGGCGACTGAGGCAGCGGAAGATACTCATATTCATTACTGTGTTTATCACAGTCGGCACCCGCTGGCGATGCGTTCGCATTTTGAACAGCGGTTGGATGCCACCTTAACTCGCCATCAGCCCGATGCGATCTGGCAGGTGGCGGAGATCGCCGAAGCGATGGAGCAGCATCCGCAACAGCATCATCTGTTTGTAGTGCTGGCGACCTCGGTAGCGGAAGTGGGTCGCGATCACGATTACGACTGGGCGATTGCCGAACCCAGCTCAATGCGATCGCTGATCCAGCTGGCGGGCAGGGTACAGCGCCATCGTCAGCAGGAAGCACAGAGCGAAAATGTGCATATTTTGCAGCAGAATATTTGCTCATTAAAGGCGCAGGATAGCCAGAAACCGACCTACTGCAAGCCAGGGTTTGAGCAAAAAGGCTATATGCTGGCGAGCCACGATTTACAGAAGATCCTCGACAAAGAGCAGTATCAGACAATCAGCGCGATTCCACGAATTCAGTCCCGGCAAAAAGTGGGTAAAGGTCCATTGTTTGCTAACCTGGCCGATCTGGAACACCAGCGACTGATGGTGGAGTTGCAGGGAAAGCAGAAAGAGCCGAATGAGTACTGTGCGGCCTTATGGTGGCGCGAACAGGCCAGCTGGTGTGGCGAAATGCAGCGGCGTAAGCCGTTTCGTCAGTCAACGCCTGAAGATATGCACTTTATGCTGATAGCCGAGGAGGGTGATCAGCCAGAAATCTGGCAGCCTGACGATGGCCCGTCCGGGCGCAAAAAGAGCATGATCGCCTATCCCGATCTGACGTTCGCTGCCGGGGTCAGTGCCTGGATTACCCCGGACTATCAGCAGGTCTGGCAGCAGCTGGCCGACAGCCTGACGATGGAGCTGGAGGAGGTCAGTCTGCGCTTTGGTGAAATCGTGCTGCGCACTCTGCCTGAGAGCGAAGAATGGCACTTTCATCCGCTATTAGGCGTGTTTCAGCCGGAGTAGATTGCCAGCCAGGCGGTATGCGCTGCCGGTCACAGGGATTTTGACTTTATCTTTTTTGTAGGTACATTAATCTATGGATATCTGCTACGATCCTGACAAGGATGTGAAAAACAGACGTAAGCACGGCTACTCACTCGCTGACAGCGCCTTGCTGGACTGGGATGAAATGGTCGTATATGAAGATAATCGGCAGCCTTTTGATGAAATCCGGTTGATTGGTTTAACCTATGGCCTTGCCAGGCTGGGTAATAGAATTTTTTCCGTCTGTTTCACCGAGCATGAAGAGGTTTACCGGATAATCAGTTTGCGCCTTGCCACCAGGAAGGAGATTCAGCGTTATGCCGAAACTTAAACCGGGAACCGTCTTCCCCAGCGCAGAAGAAGACGCAAAAATTTATGCCGCCGTGGCGGATGATGAAGACAGCATGCTTCTGGAAGATCCGCAGCTGAAACTGAAGCCGTTGAAAAAGCGCGGTCGTCCGCAAAAAGCACAGCCAAAGATAGCGGTAAGCGTGCGCTATACGCCGGAGGTGATCGGTGCGTTTAAGGCATCGGGCGCGGGCTGGCAAACGCGGATGGATATGGCGCTACAGGATTGGTTAAAGACCCATCAGCCAACAGAAATAAAGCTCTGAAGAAAAGAGAACGGCATCCGTAAGGGTGCCGTTTTTTTATCAAAATCAATCAGTTTCTGCCTGTTCGGCAGTGGGAAAATATAGATATTTTAAATTTATTTCTAAGCTGCTTGTTCAGCAGTGCTGGCAAGAGTACAGCATTACTTTTCCCGCTATCAAGATTTTTAACCATGCTGAGCCAGAATCAGCAGCTTCCCACACGCCGGGCATAAAATTCCGCAAACTTGGTGGCACTGCGCTTCAGACTGGAGTATCTTAAAAATATAGGTTTTTTAAATTTAGGAGTGATGTGTTGAGTGTGCTGCTTAGAAATTTACTTTGGGTCGTCATAAGTTTGGCTATCATCATACTGGCCTGTAATTCACAGATCGATTCCCTCAGTATTAATGTTAACTTAAATATCATAAGGTTATAGGGATTTTGGAGTTTAATTCAGTGCATGCATAGCAAAGGAGATCATATGCTGCGAGAAACCCTGGCGTCTTTTATCACCAGCTATATTGCCGCCCGGAAAACGGCAAAGCTGGAAGCGTTTGATAAAGAGAGCGCGAAAAAACTGGCCGCGTTAGCGTCAGAGGATGCAATCAGCGTGCTGCGCCAGCAGCTTCAGCAACAGCGCGCCGAGCTGGAGCAAAAGTACCAGCCGCAGGCCTGGCTTAGTGATGCCGCCAGCCGCGCCGGGCAGATCAAGCTGGTGACACACGCCGTAAAATTTACCCATAGCGATGCACGCGGCAGCAGCATATTTACCAGCGGCAGCGGTCAGCATGAAGCGTATCTCTCCACCGTAACCCTGCAAAAGTCGGCGCTTGATATCGCCTGCAATGCTGCCGCTCTCGACGTTGCCAAACTGCTGCAAAGCGAGGTGGAAGGGGATTCATTAATTGCCAGCCTGCAACGTGGCGACTACTCGGCACTGGAGTCGCTCACCGATGATCCTGAACTGTGCGCCAGCTGGGTAAGCGGATTTAAGCAGGTGCTGGTTGATCGCCAGCCTGCCAGCCATAAGCTGGCCAAACAGATCTACTTTCCCATTGCTGACGGGCAGTATCATCTGCTTAGCCCGCTGTTCTCTTCCTCGCTGGCCCATGCCCTGAATCAACGTATTATCAGCACCAAATTTAGTGAAGAGACCAAAGCGGCGCGAGCGGCGCTGAAAGCCAAAAGCTGGCATGGTGAAGCGCTGGTGACTTTTCCGGGTACCGCCATTACCCAGTTCGGCGGCACCAAGCCGCAGAATATCTCCTATTTAAACAGCGTACGCGGCGGAAAAGTTTGGTTATTGCCCTGCGCCCCGCCGGTGTGGCAAACCCAGAACCGCCCGCCGTCACAACACAAATCGATCTTTAATTCCTCTAACGACTTTTCCCGCCAGGCGTGGCCGGTCATTCAGCGACTGGGCCGCTTTTTACGGCGTGTCAAGCCGCTGGACATTCGCCAGCAGCGGCTGGCGATGACCGATGAAATTATCGATATCCTGTTTAACTATGTCGCCGGGGTGCAGAACCAGACGGAACTGCGTGGCTGGAGCGCGCATCCAGACTGCGTACTAAAACGTTCGCAGCAGCTGTGGCTTGACCCGTGGCGCAGCCAGGATGATACGGAATTTCAGTTCGAACGTGAGGGCGGCGACTGGAAAAACGAAGTGGCGCGTGATTTCGGCCACTGGCTAAGCCGTCATTTACACAGTGACAGGCTGAATATGGGCGAGACGGAACGCCGTCACTTCTCAACCGCTCTGTTGTTTAAGCAGCGGCTGCGCGAGCTGGAAAAAGACCTTGCGGAGGATCTGCCATGAGCGCGCTGATTGTCTTACGCCATCTGCGGGTTGAAAACGCCAATGCCATTGCCGGCCTGACCTGGGGCTTTCCGGCCATCACTCATTTTCTCGGCTTTACCCATGCCTTATCGCGCAAGCTACAGCAGAGCCACAATATCACTCTGTCCGGCTGTGGGGTGATTTGCCATCAGCAGCAGGTACATGCCTATACGTCAGGGCACGACTACCAGTTTGCACTCACGCGTAATCCGTTGACCAAAGAAGCGAAAACCGCCGCCTTTAATGAAGAAGGGCGCATGCATATGACGGTTTCACTGCTGATGGAGTGTCACGGCAGCATTGCCGGTGGCGAACAGGGGGTGGCAGAGCTAACGCAAACGCTGGCTAATCTGTGTCAGCGCTTACGGCTGGCTGGCGGTACGGTCACCTCGGTCGGCCAGGTGCAGATCGGCGGCTGGCCGCAGGATGACGGCGAGACGCGCAAAATCATGCGCCGCCTGCTGCCCGGTTTCGCCTTACTGGATCGCTCCGCGCTGCTGGCGCAGCACCACGACCAGCAGCCGCAGGCGGAGATGCTGGATGCATGGCTCGATTTTGCCGCCTTAAAAATGCAGGCGGATGACGGGGCAACGCCAGCGGACAGCAATGTGCAGTGGCAATACCAGCCGAAACCCGGCGCAGGCTACCTGGTGCCGCTGATGACCGGCTATCGCGCCATCTCGCCGCTCTATCCGCCGGGAGAGGTGGCCAACAGCCGCGATACGGAAACGCCGTTTCGTTTTACCGAGGCGGTGTACGGCGTGGGCGAGTGGCGCGGGCTGCACCGCATCGATGATTTACGCCATCTGCTGTGGCGCTATCACCATCAGGACGACTATTACCTGTGCCGTGGCGAACAAACGGCGTGCGACCAGGATTATCCTGACGATGAAGATGATGACATCAACTACAACTAATTTGACCTTATAAGGAAATAATTATGGCTAAATCAGCTATTAAAACCGCCTCCGTGCTGGCCTTCGAGCGCAAGTTATCTAACTCTGATGCCATTATGCTGGCCGGGAAATGGCAGGATAAGCAAAACTGGACGCCGATAAAAATTCAGGAGAAAGCGGTACGCGGCACTATTTCCAACCGCCTGAAAAACGCCATCGCCAGCGATCCGCTAAAACTGGATGCTGAGATCCAAAAACCGAATCTTCAGAAGGTTGATGTGGCCGCGTTGCCTTATAACTGCGACAGCCTGAAAGTCTGTTTTACCCTGCGCGTGTTGGGCGATCTTGCCACACCAGCGGTATGTAACGACAGGGCGTATCAGGCGGCGCTGGCGGCGGTGATTGACGGCTATATTGCTCAGCACGGCTTCAGCACGCTTGCCGCACGCTACGCTGAAAACATCGCTAACGGGCGCTTCTTATGGCGTAACCGCCTGGGTGCCGGGCGTGTTGCGGTGCAGGTAACCAGCGGCGAAAAGCGCTGGAAGTTTGACGGCCATAACTACAGCCTACTGGCATTCAGCCAGCCGCAGGGCGATTTACTGGAGCTGGCACAGGCGATAGAACAGGGATTGAGCGGCAACAGCTTTGCGCTGTTTAACGTCGAAGCCCAGGTCTATCTCGGTAACGGCCAGGAGGTATTCCCTTCGCAGGAGCTGGTGCTGGATGGCAACAGTAAAAAAAGCAAGCTGCTCTACCAGATTGACGACACGGCGGCCATTCACTCGCAGAAGATTGGCAATGCGCTGCGCACCATCGATAGCTGGTATCCGGACGCGGATGAACTGGACGTAGGGCCGATCTCCGTTGAACCTTACGGTTCGGTGACCAGCCGGGGAATCGCTTATCGTCAGCCGATAAAGAAAATGGATTTTTATACCCTGCTGGATAACTGGGTGACCAAAGATAAACAACCGGATATGGAGCAGCAGCACTACGTGATGGCGATTTTAATCCGTGGTGGCGTATTTGGCGAGAAAAGCGAGTAAGGGGGCATGATGGATCGCTATCAGGATATTCGCGTGCGGGTGGATGAGGAGATCGGTGAAGCGGTACTGCTGGCACAGGTGTTTATGCGCCTGCATCAGGTGCTGAGGCAGACGGCGAATGGCCGTATCGGTATCAGCTTCCCCGGCGTCAAGGTGACGCTGGGCGACCGCATCCGGCTGCACGGTACGCAGGATGATTTACATGCCTTGCAGCACAGCGGTTGGGACAGGGGGTTAACCGATTATATCTCCTGTACCGATATCGCCCCGGTTCCACCGCAAGCCGTGTGGCGCAGCGTGCGGCGTGTACAGGTTAAAAGCAGTGCTGAACGCCTGCGCCGCCGCTCGGTCAATAAGGGCTGGCTCAACGAAGCGCAGGCCGCAGAGCGGATCAGCGTGGTTAACGAGCAGCGCAGCGATTTACCCTATTTGCAGATAAAGAGTGGTTCAAATGGTCACGCCTGGCGGCTGTTTATTGAGCATGGCCCGCTGCTGTCCGCCCGCTGCGAGGGCAGCTTTAGCTCCTACGGGCTAAGTGCCACGGCCACCGTGCCCTGGTTTTAACCCTTTTTTTTTTCCGCTAACGCTAACCTGTTGATTTCAGGTGGCGTTAGCGGTAAGTGGTAAAAAAGGGTTTTAAAGCGGATTCAGGGTTTTTAGCTTGTTTTATAGCGGGTTAGTTTGTATTACTAACGGTTCACTGCCGCACAGGCAGCTTAGAAGCTGCAATCAGGGCTAACATTGCAGCGCTAAGTTGTTCACTGCCGCACAGGCAGCTTAGAAGAATTCAACGAACAACCCGTGGGCGATGATGGAGTTCACTGCCGCACAGGCAGCTTAGAAGTTTCCGTGGAATGCACCACGCCCGGCCATTAAGTTCACTGCCGCACAGGCAGCTTAGAAGCTCGACATCCACGCGGCGGGTGAAACGGCCGTGTTCACTGCCGCACAGGCAGCTTAGAAGCACGGCACAGCAATCTGGCGTACCGCCTGCACGTTCACTGCCGCACAGGCAGCTTAGAGGCATTTGCGAAAAGATGCCGCTGGACATTTGATGTTCACTGCCGCACAGGCAGCTTAAAAAGGGAAATAGCGTGGAATAGTTACGAAATCGACGTTCACTGTCGTACAGGCAATCTTAAATCCATAGCCATCTACAGTAGTCGCACTGACTGCTGCACTGCTTTGGCACTTAACGATCGTAGCGGATGGTGCAGAAAACAGGATAGGAAATTGTTGCGGTCCGTCGCTGAAATAGCGCTTAATTAAGAACAGGTTATAAAGTGTAGCGAAGAGTGATATTTATAATTTATTTATGAAATTAAGTCCCTGGTATGACGATGTATAATTTGTCTTCTCTAAACTGATATAGATATTATTACTAAAAAAAGAGGGGTGTTACCCTTAAAAACCACCCTTGATAAAATTTCTAATTAATGATAATAGCTTGTCGCTTTCTGTTACCCCATTCTCGCTCTGTTTATCGATATTTCAATAAGTTAAACTAATGATAGTGATGAGTGCCAGAGCGTAGAAAAGAACTGCTTGAGATCCCTTAAATCAAGGCGTAACCTCCTCCGAAGATGAAAAAAACACCGTATCTGACGGTTACAGAGAGGAAATTATGGATAAGGGGAGTAACTATATGGAGTTTTCACTTAATAAGGATATGGATATCCGATCGAGAAGTTTCGATGCTCTGATTTCATATATGGAACATAGTAATGAGTTCTGGTACATAAAAGATCATGAGTCCAGGTTTATTTATATGAATGACTACGGACTTCACTACAGCGGATTACCCAAAGGGTTCAATCCCGAAGGAAAACTTGATAGCGAGTGTCCGGTTTATTGGTCAGAGATTGCTGATATCATTCAGGCTAATGACAGGAATGTCATGGAGAGCCAGAAAGTGATTCCAACGCTAATGACATTTATGTATGGCGGCAAGGAAAAGCTGATTCAGCCATTTCTGGCAGACGTCACACCGCTGGTCAAAGATGGCAAATCGATTGGCGTAGTGGGGCGGGCTAAAAAGTTAGAGATTTACTCGATGTATCACCTCGAGAATAATAAATGTCCTGAATCATTATCATTTGGTAAACCCACCGACCTGTTCACCGACAGGGAGTTCGATGTGGTCTTCTTTGCGCTGCAATCATTAAGCGCGAAAGAAATTGCTAAAAAATTGAACATTTCTCACAATACGGTGGAAAACTACCTCCACTCTATTTACGACAAAGTTGGCGTCAGTGCATTAAGCCAGATGATAGAGTATTGCAGAAATCACGGTTATGACAAATATGCCCCTAATCGGTTTATTAATCTTAACCCCTATATGCCGCTAATCTGAACCTCCCCGTGCCCTGATGATTTGATAAAGCACCTTACATATCATCAGGGACATATCTCCGTTTGTCATGTTGCTCATCAATTCCGGGAAATTCTGCATTACAGCTTAATGTGCCAGGCAGAACATTAATTTTTTTCTGCCCTCAAAGAGTATGCACCACTCTTTATTTGTAACCGAAAAGCCTGTCTGTGAGCGCTATTCTTCCATCATCAGGAACGGATGAATGTGACTTCACGGGAAAAGCGTGAAGAGAGGGTGGATACAGACAAGGATGGGGTTCCTCACTTGATATGAATGCAGGGGTGATAAGCAGAATCATTACCCCTTACATCTCTATATCAGATTGAGCGACTGCTTCTGATGCTACGAAATCCGCACAATTAAATGCAGTCAATATACGGCTCGTTGCAGTATCACGTTAAACTGTAATGAATGTAAGTAAGAAAAAACCCCGGTTAAAGTTCTTAATTTGATAGCGCTTAATTCGGGGTTTTGGTTTTTTTCAAACCGAAAAATAATAACCTTATTCGATTTTTTATATTATCCGCTGTGATTGTTTTATTTTTTTAGTGGTGATTTTATGGTTGTTATTGTTTTGTCTGTTCCAGAAAATTCAATGCTTGCCAAATATACTCCTTTTTTTGTTTTTTCTTCTACGGTGCTCTCTTAATAGGTATGGTTGACGTTTTTTAGTCTGAGTAAAATGTAAAATAAGACTTACAGCGAGGGTGAATAACAGGGCGATCACTATTATGATTCCTAACATTTACAGATATCCTTTCCAGTAAATAGCGAGGTAACGTTAACATAAGCTCAAAATAGATCAATGACTTGTGAAGTCAAAAAGGCTTTGGTTTAAGGTATTGAAAATGATCTGTTTTTGGTTTCTGATAGAGGCTTAAATGGAATGATGGAAGTTGTTATCGAAGAGGGAATTATGGACATTTACGCTCAAAGATTAGGCTCGGCCAAAAAAATAGTGTTAGTGACTGATGATAGCTATTTTTATCTGGGGTTGAAGTATTCCAATCCAAATAGTCTGACCATGACAGCCTTAGGTTTTGACCAGTTTATGAAAGAAAGCGTATGTGCGGATGCCATACTCGTCATTGATATGCTCTCCTGGGTCTTTTTCAAATCAAGCAATGAGACTTCTTTTTATGACAAAATGATAAAAAATAGAAAGCCTGAAGATGTGGTGATGCTGACATCGAATGTCTTTCAAGAGATTATTACAGATATGCTTTATCCCGGATTATGCAAGGTTGACAGGAAATTAAGTTCATCATTTTTCTCAGAGTTGGCTTCTAATAAATTTAAAATGAATTTAGCCAAATGGCACCCTAAGTTTGAAAGAAAAAGAGGTCTGACAAACAGAGAGATGAATATTATTCTTGAGCTATTTAGAGGGGAAAAAGAAAATGAGATTAGTTTACAGCTAAATATTTGCCAGAAAACGGTGAGTGCTCATAAGTTATCCGCCCTCTCAAAGGTGGGTTGCAAAAACATTTCTCATTTCTTTCTGCTTGGTAGGCCCTTTCACCGGGATCTAAAACTTTTATTAAATGCGAAAAGCAGTTCTCCTTCAGAAAAGAGTATGTCGGCCTCCCAATAAAATGGTGGTGGATAAATAATCCAATGTGAGAAAATAATACGATTTAACGGATCTGATAATAATTCTATTTTTTAATTCAAATGGTTGTGATAAATACGTCTGTTTTTATTGGTTTGAATGTAAAAAATTTTGTTGCAAACAGGCTTACGGAGTATGCGCTAAATACTGACTTTTCAAGCAAGCGCCAGCGCACAGCCCTGTGGGTATGCTGCCCACAGGGCATCAGGGAAATGTCATCATGAGTCGAGATAAGCCAATGGCTTTCACCAATCTGCTGATGTTACCTTGCGATGACCGCGCTGACGTTGAACGTTACACGCCCAGCGCCAGCCGCAGATCCTCAATCAGATCATCCTTATTCTCAATACCAATAGATAAGCGGATGGTGGTCGATTTAATGCCAATGCGTTCACGGACTTCCAGTGCTACCCCGGAATGAGTGGTGCTGGCCGGATGGCTGGCAAGAGACTCCGTACCCCCCAGGCTGACCGCCAGCTTGAACAGTTGCAGATTATTGAGAAAGCGGAATGCCGCATCCTGACCGCCACGGATATCAAAAGAGAAAGTCGAGCCGGCCCCGCTACACTGAGCGCTAAAGATTTTTCCTGCCGCTGAGTCCGGGCTGAGGAACGGCAGGTAGTGGATCTGTTCGACCTGAGGATGTCTGTGCAGGAACTCTGCTACAGCAGCAGCATTGTCGTTAGCACGCTCCATGCGCAGCGCAAGGGTTTCCAGCGAGCGCCCAATCATCCAACTGGAGTGCGGATCGAGCTGCGTGCCGATGGCGCTGCGCAATGCTTTTACCTGGCGGATCAACGCCCGGTTTCCGATTGCTGCTCCGGCGATAAGATCGGAGTGTCCACCCACATACTTGGTCAGCGAGTAAAGTGAGATATCCGCGCCATGTTCGATCGGCCGTGAGAATACCGGGCCGAGCAGAGTATTATCGCAAGCGATGACCGGACGGTGCTGCTGCTGCTGTTCAATACGATCGGCTACGCGCTTCATTAAGGTAATGTCCACCAGGCTATTGGTCGGGTTGGCCGGGGACTCAATCAGGATCGCCGACACACGCCCCTGGGCCATCGCTTTATCTGCCGCCGCCTGCACCGATGCTTCATCGATCCCATCGGCAAAGCCAACGGCCGCCACGCCGAGGTTGCCAAAGGTTTTACTGAGTAGCGTCTCGCTACCGCCGTACAGCGGCTGCGAATGGAGGATGGTATCGCCGGGCCTGACAAAGGTTAGCAGTGTGGTCGCGATAGCTGACATGCCGGACGAGAACAGCGCCGCACTTTCGGTACGTTCATAGATAGCCAGTCTGTCTTCAACAATTTCGCTGTTGGGATGGTTAAAACGCGAATAAACCAGCCCGTTGCCTTCCCCGGCTGGTGGCTCACGTCGCCCGGACACATAGTCAAAGAAGTCACGCCCTTCTTCAGCACTGTTAAAGATAAAGGTTGAGGTCAGAAACACCGGCGGTTTGACCGCGCCTTCAGATAGCGCCGGGTCATAGCCGTAATTCAGCATCTGGGTTTCAGGCTGTAGCTCGCGCTGGCCAATATGCGTTTTTTTAGAGTGTGAGGAAGGCATTAAATCTCCTGCCAGAGAGGCGTGTTTTATCATTATGGTGGCTAAGCTAACACAGGGCCAGATGCGGTGATAAATGAATAATTGCTCTAAGGTTAAACCATTATGCGCTATGAAATAGGGCTATCTTGACGTATAGCAGTCTGTATGTCTGCTGAGAGCAATGGCTCTGTCTTGTTGCGCAACGATGAGCGTAAAGACGACGAAGTGTGGTAAACTTTGTCGCTTTCCTGAAGCCATCGACGAAGCGCTAATAATGAAACACACCGTTGAAGTTATGATCTCCGAAGCTGAGATCGCCTCCCGTATTACCGAATTAGGTCTGCAAATCAGTGAGCACTACCGCGACAGCGGCAGTGATATGGTGCTGGTGGGCCTGCTACGCGGCTCCTTTATGTTTATGGCCGATCTTTGCCGCGCCATTGACGTTTCCCACGAAGTCGATTTTATGACCGCTTCCAGCTATGGCAACAGCACGACCAGCTCCCGTGATGTGAAAATCCTCAAGGATTTGGACGAAGATATTCGCGGTAAGGATGTGCTTATCGTTGAGGATATTATCGATTCAGGTAATACGTTGAGCAAAGTACGTGAAATCCTTAGCCTGCGTGGGCCAAAATCAATGGCCATCTGTACCCTGCTAGATAAGCCTTCAAGGCGTGAGGTGGATGTGCCGGTTGAGTACGTGGGTTTTGCCATCCCCGATGAATTCGTGGTGGGTTACGGAATTGATTACGCCCAGCGCTATCGTCATCTGCCGTATGTGGGCAAAGTGGTGTTGCTGGACGAATAATCCCGTCAGGCGCGCAACAGCACGATCGACTAAGGCCGGACATTCCGGCCTGTTATAACATAAGCGGCTTTTGTGAATTCGGGTCAGCCTGATGCTTGCGGCAGTAGGCAAATTACGGGTTAAGGTCCGGGTCGTTAAGCAAATTGGCTATGCCGTGGCGGTATCGCTGTTCCAGCGTTTCGCGGTTGGTGGCCGAGACTTCCAGGTCGCGCAGGTAGCCATCCTGGATGCCGTATACCCAGCCATGAAGATTAACCTGTTGGCCGCGCTTCCATGCGGACTGCATGATAGTAGAGTGACCCAGGTTGTACACCTGTTCGATTACATTAATCTCACAGAGCTTGTCCACGCGCTTCTCCGGCGGCAGTTCGCCCAATAACGCGCTATGCTTGTACCATAAATCGCGGATATGCAGCAGCCAGTTGTCAATCAGCCCCAGTTCCGGGTTTTCCAACGCCGCCTGAACGCCGCCGCAGCCGTAGTGGCCACAGATGATAATGTGTTCCACTTCCAGCACTTCAACCGCGTATTGCACCACCGACAGGCAGTTTAAATCCGTGTGGACAACCAGGTTGGCGACGTTGCGGTGAACGAACAGTTCGCCCGGCTCCAGCCCGGTCAGCCGCTCGGCGGGTACGCGGCTGTCTGAGCAGCCGATCCAAAGAAATCGAGGCTTTTGCGCCAGAGAAAGGCGTTCAAAAAAGCCGGGATCTTCTTCTTTGAGCAGTCTGGACCACTGGCGATTGTTGCTGATAAGGGTATTAATATCTTTCATAAGGGTGTTGACCAATAGCTCAAAATGCGTGGCAACAATATAGGCCAGCGCAGCATAATTGAAAACGACTAACAAGAAATCAATAACCGAAAATCGAGTTGCACAAGGGGCGCGGGGAGCTGCATCCCGACAAATCGGTGATGAAGAGAAACCACTTCCGCACATTTCACTGCTGCTCTAAACGCTGCGGATATACCTAAAACAGGGCACTTTTTAACTTATGACTTATGCACTGGAACTTGAAAAGCTAACCAAAACCTATCAGGGCGGGGTTCAGGCGCTAAAGGGCATTGACCTTGCCGTCGAAGCCGGTGATTTCTATGCCCTGCTCGGCCCTAACGGCGCCGGTAAATCGACCACTATAGGCATTATCAGCTCGCTGGTGAATAAAACCACCGGAAAGGTGCGGGTGTTCGGTTATGACCTGCAAAAAGACGTGGTTAATGCGAAACGACAGCTGGGGCTGGTGCCGCAGGAATTCAATTTTAACCAGTTCGAAACCGTCATGCAGATTGTGGTGAGCCAGGCCGGATTATACGGCGTGGAAAAGGCGGTTGCGCTGCAACGGGCTGAAAAATACCTGACGCAGTTGGATCTGTGGGGCAAACGTCACGAGCGTGCGCGTATGCTGTCGGGCGGAATGAAGCGCCGTCTGATGATTGCCCGCGCCCTGATGCATGAACCGAAACTGCTGATCCTGGATGAACCGACTGCCGGGGTTGATATTGAACTGCGCCGCTCAATGTGGACCTTCCTGCAAGAACTGAATGCGCAGGGAACCACTATTATTCTCACCACGCATTACCTGGAAGAAGCTGAGATGCTGTGTCGCAATATCGGCATTATCCAGCATGGTGAACTGGTGGAAAACACCTCGATGAAGGGGCTGCTGGCTAAACTGAAATCGGAAACTTTTATCCTCGATCTGGCAGCAAAAAGTCCGCTGCCTAAGCTGGAAGGCTTTCAGTACCGGCTAACCGACACCACAACCCTGGAGGTCGAAGTGCTGCGCGAGCAGGGCTTAAACAGCGTCTTTAGCCAGCTTAGCCATCAGGGCGTGCAGGTTTTGAGTATGCGCAACAAGGCAAACCGCCTTGAGGAGCTGTTTGTTGACCTGGTAAACGGTCGCAAAGGAGACAAAGCATGACACATTTGTACTGGGTGGCCCTGAAGAGTATCTGGGGCAAGGAAGTTAACCGTTTTGCGCGTATCTGGATCCAGACGCTGGTACCGCCGGTTATCACTATGACGCTCTACTTTATTATTTTTGGCAACCTGATCGGTTCACGCATTGGTGAAATGCACGGTTTTAGCTACATGCAGTTTATCGTGCCGGGGCTGATTATGATGGCGGTGATCACCAATGCCTATGCCAACGTGGCATCCTCATTCTTCAGCGCCAAATTTCAGCGCAACATTGAGGAGCTGCTGGTAGCTCCGGTGCCAACCCATGTGATTATTGCTGGCTATGTTGGCGGCGGCGTGGCCCGGGGGATCTGTGTTGGCGTGCTGGTGACGGCCATCTCGCTGTTCTTCGTGCCGTTTCACGTTCACTCGTGGCTGATGGTGGCGGTTACGCTGCTGCTGACGGCGATACTGTTCTCGCTGGCGGGCCTGCTGAACGCGGTGTTTGCCCGAACCTTTGATGATATCAGCCTGATCCCGACCTTCGTGTTGACACCGTTAACCTATCTTGGCGGCGTGTTTTATTCCCTGTCGCTGCTGCCGCCGGTGTGGCAGATGGTGTCGAAGCTGAATCCGATCGTCTACATGATCAGCGGCTTCCGCTACGGTTTTCTCGGCATCAATGACGTGCCGCTGGGCTTCACCATCGGTGTGCTGGTGGGGTTTATTCTGGTGTTTTATGCGGTAGTGTGGGGATTAATTCAGCGTGGGCGAGGGCTGCGTACCTGATGATATCACAAGGGCCGGACGGCAAAACCGTTCGGCCCTTGTCTGAATATGGCCCTGGTTAAGGGCGCAGATCAGATCAGGCGACCTGAACCGGCACCGCTTTCGCTACGCGTTTCATCTGATTATCACCTTCGAAATAAGCGACTTTAGGCTGCCAGGCGCGCGCCTGCTCATCCGACATCTGCACGTAAGAACAGATAATCAGCAGGTCGCCCTCACAGGCGCAGCGTGCTGCTGCGCCGTTCACTGAGATGATTTTAGAACCGCGTTCGGCGGCGATAGCATAGGTAGAGAAACGCTGGCCGTTATTCACGTTATAAATATCGATAGCTTCGTATTGCAGAATGCCGGAAGCGTCGAGAAAATCCTGGTCGATGGCGCAGGAGCCTTCGTAATTCAGGTCTGCCTGGGTCACTTTCACCCGGTGGAGTTTGCCCTGCAACATAGTACGATTCATCATTCATTACTCTGCAATCAATTCAAAAAACTAGCGCCAGTATTATCTGAACCGGCGCTGCTGTCTACTGCGTGAGATCGACCTGCTGATTATCAATCAGACGTGCCTTACCGAGCCATGCGGCCATTAAAATCACCGCTCGCTGGCTGTCGACATTCAGCGGCAGTAGGGTATCGGCATCGACTATCGCCAGGCCATCGGCCCGTAAGCCCTTCTCAGCCAACGCGTTTTCTGCATGAGCAATCGTCTCTTCAATATGGCGCTCTCCCTGAATAAGCCGTTCAGCGATTTGCTGCATCACTTTACTGAGTTCAGGGGCGATTTTACGCTCTTCCGCCGTCAGGTAGCCGTTGCGAGAACTGAGCGCCAGGCCATCTTTGGCGCGCACGGTGGGCACGCCGATAATATCAATATCGTAGCCCATATCCGCCACCATTCTGCGGATCAGCGCCAGCTGCTGATAATCTTTTTCACCAAAGCAGGCGAGATCCGGCTGCACCAGGTTAAACAGCTTGCTAACAATGGTGGATACGCCGCGAAAATGACCGGGGCGGCTGGCACCTTCTAACAGCGTAGAAAGGCTGGGAACATCAACAAAGGTCTGTTCATCCAGCCCTTGAGGATAAATATCCCCGGGAGCAGGGGAGAAAACCAGATCGACGCCACGGCGATTCAGCTTTTCGCAATCCTGCTGAAGGGTGCGCGGATAACGTGCCAGATCGTCAGGGCGTTCAAACTGCATCGGATTAACAAAAATCGACACGATAACGATATCCGCACGCTCACGCGCTTCATCGACCAGCGTCATATGCCCGTCATGCAGGTTTCCCATCGTGGGAACCAGCGCAACACGTTTGCCATCCTGACGCCAGCGCCGCACTTCACGGCGCAGCATCGGCAGGGTTTCAATAATCAGCACGCTGTGACTCCTCGGTTACTGAAAGCTGTGTTCTTCTGCCGGGTAGCTACCGGCTTTCACTTCTTCCGCATATTGACGCGCTGCGGCGCGAATATCGCCGGTTTCGGCGAGGAAGTTTTTAGCAAATTTAGGAATATGGCCACCGGTGATCCCAAAGGCATCGTGCATCACCAGGATCTGACCATCGGTGGCATTACCGGCACCGATGCCAATCACCGGCACGGTCAGCGCGTCGGTCACGCGTTTTGCCAGCGCTGTCGGTACGCACTCCAGCACCAGCAGCTGCATACCAGCGGCTTCCAGCGCCAGGGCGTCATCCAGCAGTCGGTCGGCGGCTTCCGCTTCTCGACCCTGAACCTTATAACCGCCGAAAATATTCACCGACTGCGGGGTCAAACCGAGATGGCCGCAGACCGGAACAGCACGCTCGGTCAGCTGTTTAACCGTCTCCGCCAGCCATTTTCCGCCTTCCAGTTTGATCATGTTTGCGCCAGCACGCATCAGCTGCGCCGCGCTGTCAAAGGTCTGTTGCGGAGTGCTGTAACTCATAAAAGGCAGGTCGGCGAGCAGCAGCGCGGCGGGTGCCCCACGGCGCACCGCTTCGGTATGGTAAACAATATCGGCAACGGTCACCGGCAGCGTCGAATCGTGGCCCTGTACCACCATACCCAGCGAGTCGCCTACCAGCATCACCTGAATACCTTCATCGGCAAACAGGCGGGCAAAACTAAAATCATAAGCGGTGATAGAGGCGAATTTCTCTCCCTGCTGTTTCCACTGGCGTAACGTCGAGACGGTAGTCGGTTTCATCGTATCCTCATCAGGAATCTTCTGTTTGGCGTAGTTTAAAGCAATGAAATAGGGGTGCATAGCCGCTGTATAATGGTTCACCAGGGACGAATGGCACTGCTGTCGAGGGTAGCCAATATATCAGCCAGCCGCCTGCCGTCCGGCAGGCAGAGCGCGGGCGCTATCTCCAGCAGTGGCTTCAACATAAAGGCCCGGTTATGCATATCGTAATGCGGCACCGTCAGGCGAGGCGTATTTAGCGTCTGCTCACCGAACAGCATAATATCAAGGTCGAGCGTGCGTGGCCCCCAGCGGTGCGCCTTGCGTATGCGCCCCTGCTCCAGCTCAATACGTTGGGTATGATCGAGCAGCGTTTCAGCGTCAAGACCGGTATCGATGGCGACAGCCGCGTTGAGAAAATCGGGTTGATCCGCAGGGCCGTAAGGTGGCGTGCGGTACAGCGAAGAGATGGCAACCAGCCGGCAATCCGGCATCGCCGCCAACGCATCAAGCGCGGATTGCACCTGATGCAGCGGGTCGGCCAGATTACTGCCCAACGCCAGATAAACGCGGGTCATTGCTGGCGATTGCTGTTACTGCTGTCGCGACGTGCGTTGCCGGGTACGCGTTTGCGCGGACGGCGGGTGCGGCGGCGCGGAGCCGGATCGTCGCCGAGGGTGTTCATCATCGTCTTCTGCTGCGGCGGTGCGGAGACCTGGAACTCGCTCCACCAGGTCGTCAGACGCTGTAGCTCGTGGTTATTTTCCACTTCGGCACGCAGCGCCAGCAGATCGTAGGCGGCGCGGAACTTAGGATGCTCCATCAGCTTCCACGCGCGTTTACCGTGGCGACGTGACAGGCGCAGCTGGAGCTGCCAGATATCGCGCACCAGTGTGGTAATGCGTTTAGGGATCGCCAGAGAGCGACAGGCTTCATCCAGCACTTCATTCATCGCCAGCGCGAAAGCATCGTAATAGACGAGGCCGCTCTCCTGAGCAATTTTCTGTGCCATTTCCAGCTGGGGATACCAGAACATTGCGGCAAACAGGAAGGCCGGATTCACGCGCATCTGACTATGGATGCGCGTATCGGTATTTTTCAGCACCAGCAGGATCATCCGCTCCATGTTACTGTCACCCTGTTCGGTAACGTAGCGGGTAATCGTCGGGAACAACGGCTGGAACAGCTGATATTCAAGCAGCTTGAGGTAAGTGCTGTGACCATAACCGGCCTGTAGCAACTTCAGCGTCTCTTCGAACAGACGCGCCGGGGGAATATCGTGCAACAGGGTCGCCAGGCGCGGGATCGGTTCCCCGGTCTCGGCGGCGATGCTCATATCCAGCTTGGCGGCAAAGCGCACTACGCGCAGCATGCGTACCGGATCTTCACGGTAGCGGGTTTCCGGGTCACCAATCATGCGGATGATGCCCTGTTGCAGATCGCTCAGGCCACCCACATAATCACGAACCGTGAAATCGGCAACGCTGTAATAGAGGCTGTTAATCGTCAGATCGCGGCGCTGGGCGTCATCTTCAATCGTACCGAAAATGTTATCCCGCAGTAGCATGCCATTCTGGTCGCGCTGTGAGGTGTTACGATCTTCAGAAACCTGCTGTTCAGCTTCGTGGTGACCACGGAAGGTGGCGACCTCGATAATTTCCGGGCCGAACATCACATGGGCGAGGCGGAAGCGCCGACCCACCAGGCGGCAGTTGCGGAATAACTTACGCATCTGATCCGGCGTGGCGTTGGTGGTCACATCGAAGTCTTTCGGCTTTTTACCCAGCAGCAAATCGCGCACGCCGCCGCCAACCAGGTAAGCTTCATATCCCGCTTTATTCAGGCGATAGAGCACCTTGAGGGCATTTTCACTGATGTCCTTGCGCGAGATGTTATGACTGTCACGCGGGACGATCGCCACCTGACGCACTTCCGCGACCTCGGTTGGTGCGACTTCTTCGCGACTGAGGACTTTTCGGCAAAAATTAGCAACTCGGGTAAAAATGGGACACCTCGATAGTGACAAAAAAATCTGGTCGATAAAAACAGCGGCTAATCATAGCTCAGAGTGAGCCGTTTGAGAATGCCGAAGTCGTCGTATCCGTCAGCATGGCGTTGTTTCTGGGGATTTTAGCCTGCTGCCAACCGATAATTGCCTGCTGTAACAGCGTGGCGGGGGTCATGTCCCGCCACTCATCCGTTATAGCCTGGCCGAGAAAATGCAGTGCCTGTACTAGCACAGGGCGTACATCGCCCGTCGGCAACGACGGCGCATGATTTTGCTTCGACAGTTTATTCCCGTCGTGATTGATTGCCAGCGGCAGATGTAAATGGCGCGGCGTGAGCCAGCCAAACTGCTGATAAAGGGCGATTTGCCGCACCGTTGGCTCAATCAAATCCGCACCACGAACGACTTCAGTGATGCCCTGAAAATGATCGTCCACCACTACCGCCAGATTGTAAGCAAACAGGCCATCGCGGCGGTGAATAATAAAGTCTTCCCGCGCCAGTTTCGGGTCAGCCTGGATGCAGCCGCGCAGCTGGTCGTGAAAAGCCAGTACTGGGTTGTCTACTTTCAGGCGCATGGCGGCCTGATCAGGGCCACGGTGCCGTTCCCGGCAGTGGCCGTCATACAGCCCGCCGCACTGCTGAATACGGCTACGTGAGCAGGTGCAGTAATAGCTCATCCCCAGTTGCTGAAGTTGGTCAAGGGCGGCGCGATAAGCCTCATAGCGCTGCGACTGCCACAGCACTTCGCCGTCCCACTCAAGGCCGTAGTTTTCCAGCTGTTGCAAAATACGCGTTGCCGCACCGGGCACTTCACGCGGTGGGTCGATATCTTCGATGCGAACCCGCCAGATGCCGTCCTGCGCGCGCGCCTGAAGATAACTGCCTAAAGCCGCAATCAGTGAACCAAAATGCAGGTCGCCGGAGGGGGATGGGGCAAAACGCCCGATATAGGATGATGACATATTGAGGAAAGATGGGCAGTGAAGCGCAAACGGGAGGGGTTTCCTGCTTCACTGCACAATCTATAGGCCGTTAGCCAGCCATCTGCTTTTCGCGGATTTCCGCCAGCGTTTTACAGTCGATGCACAGATCGGCGGTAGGACGCGCTTCAAGACGACGGATACCGATTTCAACGCCACAGGATTCGCAGTAGCCAAAATCGTCGTCTTCAACCTTTTTCAGGGTTTTCTCGATCTTTTTGATCAACTTGCGTTCGCGGTCGCGGTTACGCAGTTCAAGACTGAACTCTTCTTCCTGAGCGGCACGGTCTACCGGATCCGGGAAGTTAGCAGCTTCGTCCTGCATATGTGTGACCGTACGATCGACTTCATCCCGAAGCTGATTACGCCACGCTTCAAGAATTTTCCTGAAGTGCCCCAGCTGGGCCTCATTCATATACTCTTCGCCAGGCTTCTCTTGATACGGCTCCACCCCAGCGATGGCGAGAATACTCAGTGACGAAGTTTTACGGCTTTGCCCTTCTTGCATGTTGTGTCTCCTGGATAACACGCACTACACACCCTTCAATATTCAGGGGGCAGGGGCGTAAGCCCTTTCCTGCACGCCAAATACCCGGGTATCGATCCCACAAGGGGAAAAAACAGGTCGCTATAAATAACAGAAGCGGTCAATGTTAGCAATTTTTCCTCAACATGCCTTGACAGCCATGCAAAGAAAAGCGTATTTGGCAACCTGCGGTCCGCCTGCAAACCGCTGCTACACCGTTTTATAGTGAGCAATGGGTAAACGGCAGAGAGATAAGCGCCGTATAAAAGCAAATTGCGCGATATTTTACAACTCCCCTTTCAGGGCACCCTGCAGCATAATCCCCTGCGGGGATAACTGCGCCTTATAACATAGAACTTCGACACCCTTTTCACGCGCCTGTTCCAGCAATTCGGCATAACGCACATCGATATGCCTTGCGGGTGAAACGTCATCAATACCCGAATGCAGCACGGCGAAAAACAGCACCGCACGCTGGCCAGATTCAGCGATGTGAATCAGTTCGCGCAGATGCTTCTGCCCGCGTGTGGTCACCGCATCCGGGAAATATCCTTTGCCCTGTTGTAACAATGTTACCGATTTGACTTCAATATAGCAGTTGCGGCGACTGTCTGCCTGTAAGAGGAAGTCAATACGGCTTTTTTCGTGACCGTACTTCACTTCCGGCAGCAGCGTTGAGTAACCGGCCAGCTCGGCAATCTGCCCGACGTTCAGCGCCTCACGCACTAACCCATTGGCGCGTAAGGTATTGACGCAAATCCAATGGCCCTGCTGCGTCTCTGTCAGCTCCCAGCTGTGCGGATATTTGCGCGTCAGGCTGTCTGATGTGGAGTACCAGACGGTATCGCCCGGCGTGGCGCATCCGGTCATCGCGCCGGTGTTGGCGCAGTGAATGGTCAGCGCGTCTCCTTCGGGGGTTACCACGTCCGCCAGAAAGCGTTTGTAACGTTTCACCAGCCGCGCGGGGCGTAAAACGGGGCTAAAATTCATCGCCATTCCTTATAACAGTGGCCATGCGGCGATTGCCTTATAGCGGGTACGCCCACCGGTAAACTGCGACTGAAACAGCACAAAACGCTCTACGGGCAGCGAGCCGTGAAAGCTGTGCGACGGTAGCACGACCGACTGCGTAGCCTGGCGCAATATAGTGACATGGGGATGAAACGATTGTGCAGGTTGGGCGCAGCCACTGCGCGCCGCCTGCGAGCGTAATAACTGCGCCAGCTGAAGCAGTCCGCGCGGCGCCTGGCGCGGCCCCAGCCATACCACGCCGGAACGCGGCCAGTGTCCGGCATCATCCAGCGTCAGGGAAAACGAGGGCTGCTGAATGCGCCCGGCCAGCTGCATCAGCGCCCGTGCTTTTTCATCACTGACCTCGCCGAGGAATGCCAGCGTCAGGTGCAGGGCATCGGCGGCTACCGGGCGACCTGCTTCCGCCGGAAAGGTCTGGGCTCGCCACTGGATAATGCTCTGTTTACAGCTATCCGGCAGTTCAAGGCCAAAAAATAGCCGTTTTGCTTCGCCCATCCGCTCCTCCGGTAAATCAAACGCGCCAATGCTACAATGCGCAGCAGATTTAGGCCATGTTGTTATGGAGTCAAAACGTGAGTTCATTACCGGTCAGCGCCGTATTACCCGAACTGTTAACCGCGCTGCAATCTTCACCCCAGGTCCTGCTGGCGGCCCCGACCGGGGCGGGTAAATCCACCTGGCTGCCATTACAGATCCTGCAACTGGCCGGGTTTAACGGGCGTATTCTGCTGCTGGAGCCACGCAGGCTGGCGGCGCGCAATGTCGCCCAGCGGCTGGCGGAACAGTTGGGTGAAGAACCGGGCGCAACCGTTGGCTACCGTATGCGTGGCGAAAGCCGTAGCGGAGCCAATACCCGGCTGGAGGTGGTGACGGAAGGGATACTGACGCGCATGCTGCAACAGGACCCGATGCTGGAAGACGTGTCGCTGGTTATCCTCGACGAATTCCACGAGCGCAGCCTACAGGGTGACCTGGCACTGAGCCTGCTGCTCGACGTGCAGACCGCGCTGCGTGACGATCTGCGCGTGCTGATTATGTCGGCAACGCTGGATAATTCGCGTTTAAGCGCATGGCTGCCCAATGCCCCGCTGATCGCCTCGGCCGGACGCAGCTGGCCGGTGGAACGGCGCTATCAGCCATTAAACGGCAGCCTACGATTTGAGGAGGCGGTGGCCCGTCAGACCAGCCAGCTGCTGCGCGAAGAGCCGGGATCGCTACTGCTGTTTCTGCCCGGCGTGGCGGAAATTCAGCGCGTGCAGACCCAGCTGGCTGGGCTTATCGCCAGCGATGTCGATCTCTGCCCACTGTACGGTGCGCTATCGCTGGCGGAACAACGCCGGGCGATCCTGCCTTCTCCAGCCGGGCGGCGTAAAGTAGTGCTGGCGACCAACATAGCTGAAACCAGCCTGACCATTGAAGGCATCCGTCTGGTGGTGGACAGCACCCTCGAGCGTGGCGCGCTGTTCGACGTGCGCAGCGGACTCACCCGCCTGCAAACCCAGCGCGTCAGCCAGGCCTCAATGACCCAGCGCGCCGGGCGTGCCGGGCGACTGGAGCCGGGTATTTGTCTGCATCTGCTGGCGCAAGAGCAGGCAGAACGCGCGGCGGCGCACGGCGAGCCTGAAATGCTTAACAGCGATCTCTCTGCGCTGTGGCTTGATCTGTTGCAGTGGGGCTGCCACGACGTCAGTCAGCTAAACTGGCTGGATGCACCGCCGCCAGCCGCCATTGCCGCCGCCCAACAGCTGCTGTTGCAGTTAGGGGCAACCGACAGCGACGGCAGGCTGACGGCCAGCGGTCGCAAAATGGCGGAGCTTGGCAGTGAACCGCGTTATGCCGCCCTGCTGATTGCCGCCGGAGATAATGCGGATGCGGTCGCCACGGCGGCGCAGCTGGTGGCAATGCTGGAGGAGCCTGTGCGGGGATCGGTCGATCTGCGTGACGATTTCCAGCGCCGATTGCCGCAGTGGCAGCGCCGTGCGCGCCAGCTCCAGCAGCGCCTGAATATCAGCGGCGGCAGAATGGATGAAGGAAGGCTGGCCGTGCTGTTGGCCGCTGCATTTCCTGATCGCATCGCCCGGCGGCGCGGTACAGAAGGGCGCTATCAGTTGGCTAACGGCAGCGGAGCCGCGCTGGAGCGCGAAGATGGCCTGACACGCTATAAATGGCTGATTGCACCCGCCCTGTTACAGGGCAATGCCCAGCCGGATGCACGCATTCTGCAAGCGCTGCCGCTGGATATCGACCTGCTTATCCGCCTGTGCCCTGCGCTGGTACAGCAACAAACCGAGGTAGAATGGGATGAGGAAAAGGGCACTCTACGCGCCTGGCGACGTGAGCAGATTGGTCAGCTGGTTCTGAAATCACAGCCGCTGGCAAAACCTGACGAAGACGAGCTGCATGCGGCGATGCTGCGCTGGGTGAGACAGAAGGGACTATCGGTGCTTAACTGGACACCGCAGGCCGAACAGCTGCGGCTACGACTGCTGTGCGCCGCACAGTGGCTGCCGGAAGGCGGCTGGCCTGCTGCCGACGAGAGTGCGCTGCTGGCTTCGCTGGAACAGTGGCTACTGCCAGCGATGGGGGGCGTACGTGATGCAAAAGGGCTGCGCCAGGTCGATATGACCAGCGCTCTATTACCATTACTGACATGGACCCAGCGTCAGCAGCTGGATAGTGCGCTGCCAACTCATTACACTGTGCCGACCGGAAGTCGTCTGCCGATCCGCTATTATCATGATAAGCCTCCGGCGCTGGCGGTGCGTTTGCAGGAGATGTACGGCGAGGCGCAAAATCCGTGCATCGCACAGGGGCGCGTGGCGCTGGTGCTGGAGCTGTTATCTCCGGCGCAGCGCCCGCTGCAAATCACCCGCGATCTGGCCGGATTCTGGGCCGGTGCCTGGCGCGAAGTACAGAAAGAGATGAAAGGGCGCTATCCTAAGCATCTGTGGCCTGACGACCCGGCCAATACCTTACCCACACGGCGGGTGAAAAAATTTTCCACGCCGTAATTTATATGCCCGACTGACGGATTTCACGCAGCGACCGGACGATTCAGAAGGTTCTGGTTCCGCAAAGGCCGTTGTGAGAAGAGAGTAGTCGGCCCGGCCGACGCCTGCCCCTGGAGAACTGAAACAGATGTCTGACGATCGCGAACCTATCGGACGCAAAGGAAAGCCGCCCCAGCCACCGCGTAACAAAGCGGGGCGAGGTCGCCGCAGGGAACCGCAGTATGATGATTATGACGATCAGGATGATGACCTGGATGACGAGGAGATAACCCCGGTGCCACGTAAAGCAAAAGCACGCCCGGCGCGTAAAAAAAGAAGCTGGTTAGGCCTGTTTATTAAGCTTTTCCTGATTTTCGTTGTGGTGATGGCGGCCTATGGCTTCTGGCTGGACAGCCAGATCCGCAGCCGTATTGATGGCAAGGTCTGGCAGCTTCCGGCCACGGTATACGGGCGCATGGTCAGTCTTGAGCCGGGCATGTCGTATAACAAGAAAGAGATGATCGCACTGCTGGAAGGAACACAGTATCGCCAGGTAACGCGCATGACGCGCCCCGGTGAATTTACCGTGCAGGCTAACAGCATTGAGATGATCCGCCGCCCGTTTGATTTCCCCGACAGCAAAGAAGGGCAAATACACGCGCGCCTCAGTTTCAGTAACGACCGCCTGAGCGAGATAAAAAACCTGGAAAGCGGACGTGATTTTGGCTTTTTCCGCCTCGATCCGCGTCTGATTACCATGTTGCAGTCGCCAAATGGCGAACAGCGTCTGTTTGTGCCGCGTGCCGGTTTCCCGGATCTGCTGGTAGATACGCTGGTGGCAACCGAAGACCGTCACTTCTATCAGCATGACGGAATCAGTTTCTATTCCATTGGCCGCGCCTTCCTCGCCAACATCACCGCCGGACGTGCCGTACAGGGGGGGAGTACCCTGACCCAGCAGCTGGTGAAAAACCTGTTCCTGACCAACGAGCGTTCGCTGTGGCGTAAAGCCAACGAAGCCTATATGGCGCTGATCATGGATGCGCGCTACAACAAAGATCGTATCCTTGAGCTTTATCTGAACGAGGTCTATCTCGGCCAGGCGGGCAGCGATCAGATCCGTGGCTTCCCGCTGGCCAGCCTCTACTACTTTGGTCGTCCGGTGGATGAGCTGAGCCTTGACCAGCAGGCGCTGCTGGTCGGTATGGTGAAAGGGGCATCGCTTTACAACCCGTGGCGCAACCCGAAGCTGGCGCTGGAACGCCGTAACCTGGTGCTGCGCCTGCTGCAACAGCAGAAGGTGATCGACGAGGAGCTGTACACGATGCTGAGCGCCCGCCCGCTGGGCGTGCAGCCGAAAGGCGGTGTGATCACCCCGCAGCCCGCCTTTATGCAGATGGTGCGTAATGAGCTACAGGCCAGCCTCGGCGATAAAGTGAAGGATCTCTCCGGGGTGAAAATCTTCACCACCCTCGATCCGGTATCGCAGGATGCGGCCGAGAAGTCAGTGGAAGAGGGTATCCCGGCGCTGCGTAAACAGCGTGGCCTGAACGATCTGGAAACCGCGATGGTGGTGGTCGATCGTTTCAGCGGTGAAGTGCGCGCGATGGTAGGCGGTGCCGATCCGCAGTTTGCCGGTTATAACCGTGCGCTACAGGCGCGCCGTTCAATCGGTTCACTGGCGAAACCGGCCACCTATCTCACCGCGTTGAGCCAGCCGGATGTTTATCGCCTGAACAGCTGGATCGCCGATAATCCGCTGGCGCTGAAACAGCCGAATGGCCAGGTGTGGCGACCGCAGAACGACGATCGCCGCTTCAGCGGCCAGGTGATGCTGGTGGATGCGCTGACCAACTCAATGAACGTGCCGACGGTCAATCTTGGTATGACGCTGGGGTTGCCGCAGGTGGTGGATACCTGGACCCGGCTTGGCGCGCCGAAAGATCAGCTACAGCCGGTTCCGGCGATGCTGCTGGGGGCGCTGAACCTGACTCCGGTTGAAGTGGCTCAGGCCTTCCAGACCATTGCCAGCGGCGGCAGCCGTGCGCCGCTGTCGGCGCTACGCTCGGTGATTGCCGAAGATGGCAGCGTGCTGTATCAAAGCTTCCCGCAGGCGGAACGCGCGGTGCCAGCCCAGGCGGCGTACCTGACGCTGTACAGCATGCAGCAGGTGGTTGACCACGGTACGGCGCGTGCGCTGGGGGCGAAATACCCTAAAGCAACGCTGGCGGGGAAAACCGGTACGACCAACAACCTGGTGGACAGCTGGTTTGCCGGTATTGACGGCAAAGAAGTGGCGATCACCTGGATCGGTCGCGACAACAACCAGCCAACCAAACTGTACGGCGGTACCGGTGCGATGCAGCTTTATCGTCGCTACCTGGAAAACCAGGCTCCGCTGCCGTTGATGCTGAATCCACCGGAAGATATCGCGCCGATGAACGTCGACTCTGCCGGTAATTTCGTCTGCGACAGCGCCAGCAGCAGCTGGCGTCGTCTGCCGGTGTGGACCACGGACGCCAGTGCGCTCTGTCAGCAACAACAGCAGCAGGTTCAGCAGCAACAACATATGTTACAGCAGCAGGACCAGCAGAAAGACGCTAACGGCGTATCTGGCTGGATAAAGGATATGTTCGGTCAGTAATGGCAGAAGTCGCGCAGAGTGAAAAGCCGGGGAACCGGCTTTTCACCTGTTTTATCTGGGATTATTCTCCTTATCGGCTGCGGTTCACATAACCGATTAAAGGATTTAATTTCCCTTTTCCTTATGCGATGCTTAAGCCCCATTTATCAAAAGGACTCAGGTAATGCCCGATTATTCCCGTTGTACCTTTACGGAAGGCAGCGTGACCCTGCCGGAAGGTTACAGCGATCGCACCGTTAACGTGCTGCTGGCCGGTGACGATGCCTCCCCCTCTCTGAATATCTCGCGCGATACGCTACAGCCCGATGAAGCTGCAGCGGACTACATCACCCGTCAGCTTGATACCCTGTCCCGCAGCCTGAAAGGCTGGGTGCTGAAAGGCCGCGAACCGGCGGCACTGGGCGAGGAACAGCTGCCCGGCGAAAGCGTGTTTGCCAGCTATCTGCGTGACGGCCAACGTATCTGGCAGCGCCAGGCGGTGTTTGCGCTGGCGGAAGGGCGCGTGCTGGTATTTACCCTGGCGCAGCCGCGCAAGCTGTCGCCGCAGGATGATGCTCTGCTGCAACAGGTGCTGGCAAGCTACCGCGCACCCATGGATAACAGTCAGGGATAAAAGGAATTTATTATGAGTGAAGCCGCACGCGTTGGTGACGCCATCGGTCATTCCCAGGCGCTGGCCGGAATGATTGGCGGTACGATAGTCGGCGGGCTGATTGCCGCCGCCGGATCCGTGGCTGCCGGAGCGCTGTTTGTCGCCGGATTGGCCTCGTCCTGTCTCGGCGTCGGCGTATTGCTGATTGGGGCCAGCCTTGCGGTGGGTTATCTCACCGGCGAGGCGGCCACGGCGGCGCGAGACGGCATTGCCGGGGCCGGGGCGGGCAGCATGTCCGCTTCAGGTCAGATACTGACCGGTTCGCCGAACGTGTTTATCAACGGTAAACCGGCGGCCATCGCCACGGTAAGCCAGGTGGGCTGCGATAAGGACGGGCCGTCGATGCAGATGGCGCAGGGCTCCGACAAGGTGTTTATTAACGGCCAGCCCGCCGCGCGCGTCGGCGACAAAACTAACTGTGATGCCACGGTGATGGCAGGCTCGTCCAATGTGCGCATCGGCGGCGGCACCGTCACCACGCTGGCGATAAAACCCGAGGTGCCGGAGTGGGTATACAAGGCATCTGACCTGACGCTGCTGTTTACCGGGCTGATCGGCGGCGCGGGTGGCGCGCTCAGCAAGGTGGGCAAGGTGGGTAAACTGCTGAGCAAACTGCCCGGCATCAACAAGTTGGGACAGGTGGCCTGCCGCTTCGGCACGCTGATGACCGCCAGCGCCGCTGCGGGCATTATCGCCCGCCCGGTGGATATCATCAGCGGGCAGAAGTTTCTCTCCGGCGACGACGAGCTGGACTTCGTGCTGCCGTCGCGCCTGCCGGTCGAATGGCAGCGCTACTGGCGCAGCGGCAACCCGGCGGAGAGCGTGCTGGGGCGCGGCTGGAGCCTGTTCTGGGAAAGCAGCCTGCAACCCTACGGCGACGGCCTGGTGTGGCGCGCGCCGTCCGGCGATTTTGTCCCGTTCCCGATGGTGCCGCGCGGCCGCAAAACCTACTGCGAGGCGGAGAAGTGCTGGCTGATGCACAACCCCGACGGCAGCTGGCAGTTGTTCGACGTCAGTGAACAGGTCTGGCACTATCCGCCGCTGGAAGGGGAGCATCCCGCCCGGCTAAACATGTTGACGGACGCCAGCGGCAACGCGACCTCGCTGTTTTACGATGAGCAGGGACAGCTGAGCGAACTGGTGGACAGCGCAGGCCAGCGCCTGAGCTGCCGCTACCTGACCACCGCCGCCGGGCATTGCCGCCTGAGTGCGGTGCTGCTGCATACCCCGGACGGTGAGCGTGTGCTGGTCAGCTACGGCTATGACGACGAAGGGCAGCTTGTCACCGTGAGCAACCGCGCTGGCGAGGTCACGCGCCGTTTCACCTGGCATGACGGGCTGATGGCCAGCCACCAGGATGCCAACGGGCTGCTGAACGAATATCTGTGGCGGGAGATTGACGGCCTGCCGCGCGTCACCGGTTGGCGGCACAGCGCCGGGGAAGAGCT
Organism: Erwinia piriflorinigrans CFBP 5888; assembly: GCF_001050515.1. Taxonomy (GTDB): domain Bacteria; phylum Pseudomonadota; class Gammaproteobacteria; order Enterobacterales; family Enterobacteriaceae; genus Erwinia; species Erwinia piriflorinigrans. Next base: position 55,116 of record NZ_CAHS01000017.1, on the reverse strand, counting down.
GGCGCTGCACTACGATTTTAACGGCGGCACGCGCCGGGCGGTGCGCGACGACGGTATGCAGGCCAGCTGGCAGCTGGACGATGACGACAGCGTGGCGCAGTTCACCGATTATGACGGTCGTCGGCTGGCGTTTGTCTACGCACGCGGCGAGCTGTGCAGCGTGCTGTTGCCGGGCGGCGGCCAGCGCCAGAGCGAGTGGGATCGCTATGGGCGACTGCTGAGTGAAACTGACCCGTCCGGGCGCAAAACCTTTTACCAGTACGAACGTAACAGCGACCGTCTGGTCTCTGTCACCCACCCGGACGGCAGCCGCGAGTCCCAGCAGCGGGACAGCCACGGACGCCTGATTAAACAGACCGATGCGGCTGAAAACACCACGCTTTATCACTATCCGGATGAAGAAGAGAGCCTGCCGACCCGTATCACCGACGCCCTCGGCGGCGTGGCTCGGCTTGAGTGGAACGGTCAGGGGCTGCTGACGCGCTATACCGACTGTTCCGGCAGCGTCACCGCATATGCCTATGACGTTTACGGACAGCTCACCGACCGTACCGATGCGGAAGGCCATCTGACCCAATATCTGTGGGATGCTGCCGGGCGTTTGCACACCCTGCGCCACGCGGACGGCAGCGAGGAGCACTTCGCCTGGAACGAACGCGGGCAGCTGGCGCGCCATCAGGACCCGCTTGGCAGCGAGACGCGCTGGCGCTACAACCTGCTGGGTCAGCCGCTCAGCGTCACCGACCGCATCGACCGCACACGAAACTATCACTACACCCCGCGCGGCTGGCTGACGCGTCTGGAGAACGGCAACGGCGGCGAGTATCAGTTCAGCTACGATGCCGCCGGGCGCATGACCGCCGAACGCCGCCCGGACAACACCGACCACCTGTACCGCTACGGCACGGACGGCCAGCTTGCCGAACATCGGGAAACCGGCCCGCAGAACAGCCTCACGCCGCCGCCTCATCGCCTGCACCGCTTCCGCTTTGACGGGGCGGGGCGGCTGGAATGGCGCGGCAACGACAGCGCCGAATGGCAGCATCACTATGACGCAGCAGGCAGACTGACCCGGCTTACGCGTACGCCCACCGCCGCTGGGGCAGAGCTGGGGATTGAAGCGGACTGCATTGAGCTGAAGTACGATAGGGCAGGCAACCTGCTGTACGAGCGCGGCGTGAATGGTGAGCTGCACTACCAATGGGACGCGCTGGCTAACCTACAGGCATTGACGCTGCCGCAGGGCGACAGCCTGCAATGGCTGCACTACGGCTCCGGCCACGCCAGTGCGCTGAAGTTTAACCAGCAGCTGGTCAGTGAATTTACCCGTGACCGCCTGCACCGCGAAACCGGGCGCAGCCAGGGCGCGCTGCACCAACAGCGCCGCTACGATGCGCTGGGCAGACGCAGCTGGCAGAGCAGCGCCTTCAGTGACGGCAAGATAACCCGGCCGGAAGAGGGCATTCTGTGGCGTGCGTTCCGCTATACCGGGCGTGGTGAGCTGGCGGGCGTCAGCGATGCGCTGCGTGGTGAAGTACACTACGGCTACGATGCCGAAGGTCGCCTGTTGCAGCACCGCGAGCTGAAGTCCGGCAAGACGGGCAGCCGACTGTTGTATGATGCCGCCGATAACCTGCTGGGCGAGAAAAGCCCACACGACGACCCGGAACAGTACCTGCCGCCGCAGCCGCTAAGCGACAACCGCCTGGCGCACTGGCAGCGGCTGTTCTACCGTTACGATGCCTGGGGCAATCTGGTCAGCCGCCGTCACGGGGTCAACGAGCAGCATTACACCTATGACGCCGATAACCGCCTGATACGCGCCCGAGGCTGGGGTCCGCAGGGCGAGTTCAGTGCACAGTATCACTATGACGCGCTGGGCAGGCGTAGCCGTAAAGAGGTGACCTACGCAGATAAAGCGCCGCAGACCACGCGTTTTCTGTGGCAGGGCTACCGGCTGCTGCAAGAGCAGCGCGCCAACGGCACGCGCCGCACATGGAGTTACGACCCGGAAAGCCCGTGGACGCCGCTGGCGGCTATCGAACAGGCCGGAGAGGGGCCGCAGGCGGATATTTACTGGCTGAACAGCGACCTTAACAGCGCGCCGCTGGAGGTCACCGATGCAGAGGGTAATCTGCGTTGGTCGGGACAGTACGATACCTTTGGCAAGCTGCTGGGCCAGACCACCGCCGGAGCGGCACAACGCACGGGGACAGTCTACGACCAGCCGCTGCGCTACGCCGGGCAGTACCAGGACAACGAGAGCGGACTGCACTATAATCTGTTCCGTTACTACGAGCCTGAAGTGGGAAGGTTTACGACCCAGGATCCGGTGGGGCTGTCGGGGGGGATGAACTTATACCAGTATGCGCCGAATCCGTATGGGTGGATCGATCCTCTTGGTTTGAGTAAGTGCTCAACGGGTAGAGAACATTGGCCGAATGAACCGGTTCAATTTAAAGGTAATAAAGTTTATCAGCGTGATGATTTGTTTGATCCTTATAAAATGACTACCTGGCGTGATAAAGGTAAAGTATTTAAAGGTACAAATATTGACAGAATGGCTACAGGGCGGGCACCGGTTGGATATGATGGGAATGCCGTGAACTTACATCATATGTTGCAATCTCAAAAAGGCCCTATTGCCGAGATGAGTCAAACCTTCCATAAAGTTAATCATGGTGTGATTCATATAAATCCTAATACAATACCATCAGGTATTAACAGGGCCGAGTTTAATACTTGGCGAACACAATATTGGATGCATAGAGCGGGTGGATATCTATGAACAGAAACGACTTACTGAATGTTCTTAAGAAACATGAAGATATTGTTAACTTAGGAAGTTCAGAAGATGCGCCGGAATCTCAGTGGATCGATAAGTGTGAGCAAGCGCTGGGTGTTACCTTGCCAGAAGGTTATAAATGGTTTTTAGGTGAGTTCGGGGGTGGTGAAATATGCGGGGAAGAAATATATAGTATTTACTGCATGCCATTTGATGAAGCGGTAGGCGGGGATATAGTCTATCAAAACACTATTGCAAATAAAAACTTGGCTCTTGGTAAAATAGTCTTATCTAATACTGATTTTGGTGAGGAGTTTTATTTTAAAACTAGCGATATTGCATCTGTGTATGTTCTCTTTGGAAATAAAGAAGAAAAGTATGCAAATGACTTCATTGAATATGTTTATAAAAGATTAATGTCCTATATCTAAATTATAGCCGGAAACGATCCCAAAGATCCTTCCGGCCCTTTACCTTCAGCCGCCCTTCACGCCAGCATGGCGATCATCCGCCGTTTAGCCTGCTCCAGCTCCTGCTGCTGCACCTTCAGCTGCTGCTCCATTGCCCGCAGCCGCATCTCTTCGCGGCTGTCGGGGATCATCCGCAGACAGCCGTCCAGCACCGCCAGGCTCACGCCGGTTCCCACGGAAAATCCCGCTTCCGCCAGCCACTTGCCCGCAATACTGACCTGTGGCGTGTCGCGTTCGCCGCCTTTCGGGCGGTAGCCGACGGTAACGCGCCGCTGCGTTTTTGCCATTGCCTGCAATGACCCGGAAAACAGGGCAGGATCGTGTTTGATCCGATCAGCAACAATCTGCCAGCAGCAGGCTATACCTGCTAAGGCTTTTTCCTTGCAGATCGCGCTTTGTTTCGCATATTATCCCGGCGTTATAAGAATAATTATCGTTTCGTTTCCCATTCAACAATTCTTTTACCAGAGAAAGATCATGGCCAGTACGCGCACAATATCTCCCCGTGTTTCATCAGTTAACCCAGTCAGAGGCAAGCTATCGCTTCTGATTGCTCTCTCTTTGGCCAGCGGATCTGCCGTTGCCGCTGAGCAAACGATGTCCGTCAATGCCAGCGCCAGCAGCGAGTCTGCGGAAAGCGCCTGGGGGCCGTCAGCGACCGTTGCGGCTAAACGCAGCGCAACCGGCACTAAAACGGATACGCCGATTGAGAAAAATCCGCAGTCGGTTTCTGTGGTCACGCGCCAGGAGATGGATATTCATCAGCCTGCGTCAGTGAAAGAGGCGCTGGGCTATACCACCGGAGTCATGGTTGGTAACCGTGGAGCATCTAACGTGATTGACGCTCTGTCGATCCGTGGCTTTAGCGAAACCAATACCAACCAGTATCTTGACGGGCTCAAGTTACCGGCAGATTTCTATTCAGAATTCAATATGGATCCTTATTTCCTGGAGCGTGCAGAACTGCTGCGCGGCCCGGTATCGGTACTGTATGGAAAGAGTAATCCCGGCGGCGTGCTGGCGATGGTCAGCAAGCGCCCGACGACGGAGACCCTGCGTGAAGTGCAGTTTAAGATGGGGACCGACAATCTGTTTTCCACCGGGTTTGATTTCGGTGGTGCGCTGGATGATAGCGGGGAGTTCTCTTACCGTCTGACGGGGCTGGCACGCAGCGCGGACGCCCAGCAGCAGATGAATAAAGAGAAGCGCTACACCATCGCCCCTTCCTTTAGCTGGCAGCCCGATGAAAAAACTAACTTCACTTTCCTGAGCTATTTCCAGAATCAGCCAGAGACCGGCTATTACGGCTGGTTGCCGCGTGAAGGCACCGTCGTTCCGCTGGTAGATACGAATGGCAATCAGCACAAGTTACCGACCGATTTTGACGAGGGCGATGGTAAAAACAAGATTTCCCGTAAACAGCAGATGATAGGGTACAGCTTCGATCATGAGTTCAACGATACATGGACCGTGCGTCAGAATCTGCGTTTCGCCAAACTGAATACCGACTACCGCAGCATTTACGGTTATGGGATTATTCCCGGCACTACCACCTTACAAAGATCAACGGCCTTATCTAAAGAAGAGCTGACAACGTTCGCCGTGGACACCCAGGCGCAGGCTACATTCGCGACTGGAGATATGGGCCACACGTTGTTATTGGGAGTTGACTATCAGCGTACTCGCAACGACATCAACGCCAACTTCGGCTATCTATTGGGTAGTTCGCTGAATCTGTTGGATCCGCAGTACAACACTGACGCAATGGAAACAAACTATGCGAACAGTGCTATGGATAAACAGCAGCAGACTGGCCTGTATGCGCAGGATCAGATGGCGTGGGATCGTTGGGTATTTACCCTGGGTGGCCGTTATGATTACGCGATGACCTCGGTTTATAATCGTAATGCTTCCGCAGGCAGCAACGCGTTGGATAAGCGAAACGATCAGGCCTTTACCTGGCGTGGCGGCATAAACTATGTATTCGATAAAGGTATTGCGCCATACGCCAGTTACAGTGAATCATTTATTCCGACCGCCGGAGCCGCTTATGGTGCAATGGCATTTGAGCCTTCCCGTGCCAAACAATATGAAGCCGGAGTGAAGTTCGCACCAAAAGATCGCCCATTGGTGATGACCGCCGCAGTTTATCAGCTTACCAAAACTAAGAATCTGACGGCCGATCCTGAGCACGCATTCTACAGTATCCAGGGCGGCGAAATTCGTTCACGAGGCGTGGAACTGGAAGCGAAAGCAGCGGTGAATGCCAATATCAACCTGACGGCGTCTTACACCTTTACCGATGCGAAATACACTGAAGATAGCGAGTTGAAGGGACAACGGCCGGTACAGGTACCAAGAAATATGGCTTCTCTGTGGGGGGACTACACTTTCAACGAAACCGCATTGAGCGGCCTGACTATCGGCAGCGGAATACGTTATGTTGGCAACAGCGTGGGACAGTACACCACCACCGAGCTTAACAATCAGAATTTTAGCGTGGCCAGCTACTCCATCGTTGATGCGGCCATTAAATATGATTTAGGACGTTTCGGCATGCCAGGTTCGTCAGTCGGTGTCAACGTAAACAACCTGTTTGATCGTCAATATGTCGCCAGCTGTTACCGTGATTACGCCTGCTACTGGGGTGCCGAGCGCCAAATTGTTGGCACGGCGACCTTCCGTTTCTAACTCTCAAACCGGGTGCGGTTCGCCGCGCCCGCCTGGCAGAAGAAAACCATGTATCAACCGCACGCAAGCGAAACCTCTTTTACCCTGGATAACGTCAGTTTTAGCGTTCCGGGCAGAACCCTGCTACAGCCGCTGTCGCTGGCCTTTCCGGCCGGAAAAGTCTGTGGGCTGATCGGCCATAACGGCTCTGGGAAATCGACCCTGCTGAAAATGCTGGGCCGCCATCATAGCGCCACGGCGGGGCAGGTGTTGCTTAATCAGCAGCCGCTGGGCGCATGGCACAGCAAGGCGTTTGCCCGTGAAGTGGCCTATTTGCCGCAGCAGCTGCCCGCCGCCGAAGGGATGACGGTGCGTGAGCTGGTGGCGATTGGCCGCTATCCGTGGCACGGTGCGTTGGGGCGCTATGGCGCGGAGGATCGTCAGCGGGTTGATGAGGCTATCGCGCTGGTCGGGCTAAAACCTTTTGCGCAGCGCCTGGTGGACAGCCTGTCCGGCGGCGAACGGCAGCGTGCCTGGATTGCCATGCTGGTGGCGCAGAATAGCCGCTGTCTGCTGCTGGATGAGCCGACCTCGGCGCTGGATATTGCTCACCAGGTTGAGGTGCTGGCGCTGATCCAGCGTCTCAGTCGCGAACGCGGCCTGACGGTGATCGCCGTGCTGCACGATATTAATATGGCCGCCCGCTACTGCGACAGCCTGGTTGCGCTGCGCGCCGGGGAAGTGATTGCTCAGGGCGATCCCGCAGATATTATGCAGGCTACGGTGCTGGAACAGATTTATGGCATCCCGATGGGGATTTTACCGCACCCGCAGGGCGGTGCTCCGGTCAGTTTTGTTTACTAAGGATTGATATCGTAATGCCGGATTTACCACGTCGCCGTCTGTTAACGGCTCTGGCTTTTTCTCCACTGCTGGTAAGGCTTCCCGGCGTTGCACATGCTGCCAGCGCACCGCGTATTATCGCGCTGGAATGGCTACCGCTCGAACTGCTGATGGCGCTGGGCGTCATGCCGCTGGGGGCAGCGGAACTGCATAACTACCGCCTGTGGGTGGGGAAACCCGAACTGCCACCGTCGGTGGTGGATGTCGGGCTGCGTACCGAACCCAATCTTGAACTGATCACCCAGATGCAGCCATCGCTGATCCTCTATTCACAGGGATACGGGCCTGCTCCCGCGCGCTTACAGCGTATTGCGCCGCATATGGGCTTTACCTTTAACGATGGCAGCGATAAACCGTTGACCAGCGCACGCCATGCGTTGATGGCGCTGGCAAATCGTATTGACCGCGTGGCGCAGGCACAGACGCACCTGGCGCAGCTTGATGCGCTGATGCAGCAGGTAAAAACACGGCTGGCTGGCCGTGCCCATCGTCCCTTACTGCTGATGTCGATACTGGATGCGCGTCACGCCATCGTGTTTACCGCTAACGGCCTGTTCCAGGAAGTGATGGATCATCTCGGGCTGGAAAATGCCTGGCAGGGCGAAAAAACCTTTTGGGGCAGCGCGGTGATCGGCATTGAAAGGTTGGCAAATATGCATAATGTCGAGGCTATCTGCTTCGAACACGGCAATGAGAATTTGATGCAGCAGGTCACCGCCAGTCCGCTATGGCAGTCAATGCCGTTTGTGCGTGAACGGCGCTTCCGACAGGTGCCGCGCGTCTGGTTCTATGGTGCCACGCTATCGGCGATGCAGTTTATCCACTGCCTTGACCGCGAGCTGGGGGAGAAATGATGCGTCAGTCTCGTTTATCGCTATTGCTGCTGCCGCTGCTGTTTGTCGTGGCGCTGGCGTTAACCCTGTTTAATCTGCAACAACATCTGCCCGTCAAACAGTGGTTTAGCGCGCTCAGTGCGCCCGATATCAACAATATTGCTCAGATGGTGTTTCACTATAGCCTGCTGCCGCGCCTGTCGCTGGCGCTGTTAGTCGGTGCGGGCCTCGGGCTGGCAGGACTGCTGTTCCAACAGGTATTGCGCAATCCGCTGGCCGAGCCAGCAACGCTTGGCGTTGCCAGCGGCGCTCAGCTTGGGGTGACGGTGGTGACTCTGTGGGGGGCTGCCGCAAATGTGGTGCCGCAGCCGCTGGCGGCGCCGATCGGCGCGGTGCTGGTCGGGGTGATTGTATTTGGCGTGGCTTGGGGAAAACGCCTGTCGCCGGTGACGCTGATCCTGGCCGGGCTGGTGGTGTCACTGTACTGCGGTGCGGTCAATCAAATCGTTGCCATTTTTAATCACGATCAGCTGCAAAATATGTTTCTCTGGAGCACCGGTTCGCTGAATCAGATGGACTGGAGCAACGTTGCGTTTCTCTGGCCTTATCTGCTGTGCGGGCTGCTGCTGACGCTGTTGTTACTGCGCCCGATGACTCTGATGGGGCTGGATGATGGCGTGGCAAAAAATCTGGGTCTGGCCATTTCGCTGACGCGTATCGCCACGCTGGCGCTGGCGATATTAATCAGTGCCGCGCTGGTCAATGCCGCCGGTATTATCGGTTTTATCGGGCTGTTTTCACCGCTGCTGGCAAAAATGCTCGGCTTTCGTCGTCTGGCTAGTCGGCTGATTATCGCACCGCTGATTGGCGCGTTGCTGCTGTGGCTGGCGGATCAGTCAGTGCTGGCGCTGACCGATCGCATCGGGGAGATCTCTACCGGGACGGTGACTGCGGTTATCGGCGCGCCTCTACTGCTGTGGCTGTTGCCGCGTCTGCGCAGCGCGGCGCAGCCTCCGGCGCTGGATCTGGGGGACAAGATCCCGACCGAGCGCCAGCGCGTGTTGTGGTGGGCGCTGCTGGGCGGCGGCGTTCTGCTGTTGCTGTTAGCGGTCGGGCTGAGCCTGGGGCGCAGTGCCGGCGGTTGGATATGGGCCAGCGGTGAACTGTGGCAGCAGCTATTGCCGTGGCGAGGGCCTCGTCTGGCGGCCGCGCCGGCAACCGGTATGATGCTGGGCGTGGCGGGCTGCGTGGTGCAGCGTCTGACCGGCAACCCGATGGCCAGCCCGGAAGTCCTGGGCATCAGTTCCGGTGCGGCTTTTGGCGTGGTGATCATGCTGTTTATCGTTCCGGGTGATGCGTTTGGCTGGCTGCTGCCGGCCGGTAGCCTGGGGGCCGGATTAACGCTAATGATCATTTCTATTGTCGCCGGGCGCGGTGGTTTCTCGCCCGAGCGCATGCTGTTGGCCGGAATGGCGCTCAGTACTGCATTCAGTACCCTGATGATGCTGCTGCTGGCCAGCGGCGATCCGCGTATGAGGGGCATCATGACGTGGATATCTGGCTCTACCTACCCGATTGATGCTGCGCAGGCGCAGCGTACGCTGGTGATTGCGCTGGTGCTGATGGCGCTGGTGCCGCTGTGTCGTCGCTGGCTCACTATTCTGCCGCTGGGGGGCGTTACCGCACGCGCGGTGGGGATGGCGTTAACGCCGTCACGTCTGGCTTTGCTGCTGCTGGCCGCAGTATTGACGGCAGCGGCAACCCTGACTATCGGGCCGTTAAGTTTTGTCGGGTTGATGGCACCCCATATGGCGCGGATGCTGGGTTTCCGCCGCGCATTGCCACAGCAGGTGATGGCGGCATTATTGGGCGGTGGGTTGATGGTGATGGCGGACTGGTGCGGACGGATGCTGTCGTTCCCGGACCAGATCCCGGCAGGGCTGCTGGCAACCTTTATTGGTGCCCCGTACTTTATCTATCTGCTACGCAAGGTATGAGGCAGCGGGGCGAAACGGCCTGTTGCCGCCCGCCCCGTGAGATTACAGTTTGGTAAAGCTGCGGCGGGCAGCGTCAATAGTGTGCTGAATATCCGCCGGGCTATGTGCCAGCGACATAAAGCCAGCTTCAAACGCCGAGGGTGCGAGGTAAACGCCTTCTGCCAGCATCAGATGGAAGAAACGTTTAAAGCGCTCGACGTCACAGCGGGTGACGTCTGCATAGCTGGTCACGCTTTTTGCTTCGGTGAAGAACAGTCCGAACATGCCGCCAACGTGGTTGACCACCAGCGGGATGTTTTCTGCTTTCGCTGCCGCTAACAGGCCATCAGCCAGCTGGTTGGTGAGTTCGGTCAGGGTAGCGTGCGTACCGGGCTGGGAGACTTCGGTCAGACAGGCAAAGCCCGCTGCCATCGCAATCGGGTTCCCCGACAGCGTTCCGGCCTGATACACCGGGCCACCGGGAGCCAGGGCTTCCATCACTTCGCGACGACCACCAAATGCCCCCACTGGCATCCCACCGCCGATGATTTTGCCGAGGCAGGTCAGATCCGGTTCGACGCCGTAATGGGCCTGAGCGCCAGCCAGCGCCACGCGGAAGCCGGTCATCACTTCATCGATAATCAGCAGCGCGCCAAATTCATCGCACAGCGCGCGAAGCCCCGGCAGGAAGTCCGGCAGCGGGAGCACGCAGTTCATATTCCCGGCCACCGGCTCAACGATAATGCAGGCGATCTCCTGCGGATATTGCTCAAAAGCGGCACGCACCGAAGTGAGGTCATTAAAGGTACAGGTCAGCGTATGTTTGGCGAAATCCGCCGGTACACCGGGAGAGTTCGGCTGGCCGAGGGTTAACGCGCCGGAACCGGCTTTCACCAGCAGGCAGTCGGCATGGCCGTGATAGCAGCCTTCGAACTTGATGATTTTGTCGCGGTGCGTGAAGCCACGCGCCAGGCGGATGGCGCTCATGGTGGCTTCGGTGCCGGAGTTCACCATGCGCACCATATCCATCGTTGGCACCAGTTCGGTGACCAGCGCCGCCATTTTGACTTCCATCTCGGTCGGTGCGCCAAAGCTGAGACCGCGTTCGGCCGCCTCGATCACCGCATTGCGAATGGCCGGATGGTTATGGCCCAGCACCATTGGCCCCCATGAGCCGACGTAGTCAAGATAGGCTTTACCGTCTGCGTCATACAGATAAGCCCCGTTGGCACGCTCGATAAACAGCGGCACGCCGCCCACGCCGTTAAAGGCTCGCACCGGCGAGTTGACGCCGCCGGGGATTAACTGCTGCGCCTGAGCGTACAGGTTTTCAGACTTACTCATGGAACCGCTCCTGAAATTCGTGATAAAAACGTACCTATTCTAAGGGAACTTCACCGCCCGGCGAAAGGCCACCGGCGTTTCAGGCACGATTTGGTCGCAATTATTTCGCCACGAAGGAAGTGTCATGCTGTGCTATGGTCTTATCTGGCAGGCGCACTCGGGGTGGCAAGGCTTGATTGCTGTACCTGGCTATAAGATAATGGGTGCAATTATGGTCGAATAATGACCTGTCAGGCACCCGGCCTGTACGAATACTGGAGTTTGCAATGACTGACGATGTAGCACTGCCTCTGCAATTTACTGATGCTGCGGCCAGTAAAGTTAAGAATCTGATTTCCGACGAGAATAATCCCGACCTGAAGCTGCGTGTCTATATTACCGGCGGCGGCTGTAGCGGTTTTCAGTATGGGTTTACCTTTGACGATAAGGTTAACGAAGGTGATATGACCATTGAAAAATCGGGCGTGGCGCTGGTGGTGGACCCCATGAGCCTGCAATATCTGGTGGGCGGTTCGGTTGATTATACGGAAGGGTTGGAGGGCTCACGTTTTATCGTGACGAATCCGAATGCCAAAACCACCTGTGGGTGTGGCTCTTCGTTCAGCATTTGAGTGCGTCAGCGTTCACTCTTTATGGGCTTGTAGGACGAGTACGGCATAATGTTAATTGAAAAAAGGCTTCCTGATCGTGATGAACCAGGAAGCCTTTTTTTACCATTCTACGGTGACTAAGTTATTTTCTCGGCCGGTTTTTGCATCGCGCATCAGCAGGCTTTTCGTGACTTTAGGCTGTACTTGAGAGCCGTTTGCACAGGGAATGGTGGTCGCGCCCTGGGCAGGCAAATTATTCCCGTTAATGCTGCACTGTGAGTAGATAACAACTTTCACGCCAATGCTGCCAGACATTGAACCTGCAAAAGCATTACTCGTCATCATCAGCCCAAGGGCCAGATAAACATTTTTCATGCGGGGAGTTCCTGGTGTTTATAGTAAAAAAGCCTGAGCTTTGTATTTAATTGCGCGTTATGCTGCGCCTGGTTAAGTTAACGACTATTTATGGTGAACCTTTAATCACTTCGAAGGTGATTTTTTGCGCGTCAGACGGTCCGGAACATTGTAGCGGCCGTACATTTTTTGCGCAGCTCGCATCATACTGGTTTCGAAGAAGATGAGCCAGTCCTGCCTGATAAGTTTTGGTGGTAATTTGAGCAATTTTATCGGGGAGTGCGCTTCCAGCCGTGGCGGCGAAAGCCAGCCACGGTAGTCACGGGGGTAGGGCGTTTAGCCCTGTGCCAGATGGGTTAGCAGGTTTTCTACCAACAGGGACGACTGCTTAGCCGCCACCGCCAGGAACTCATCAAAGCTGAGATGCGACTCCTTGTCCGCCACGTCTGAGATAGCACGCACCACGACAAAAGGCGTACCGAACTGGTGGCAGACATGACCAATGGCGGTTGCTTCCATTTCAACCGCAATCGCCTGCGGGAAGGTGTGGCGAATGCGTGCCAGCGGTGCCGCGCCGTTGATAAAGGCATCGCCACTGACTACCAGGCCGCGCACCGCGTGCAGGCCCAGCTGGTGAATACACTGCTCCACTGCGGTAATCAGCTTCTCGTCGGCTTTGAACGCCGCCGGGCAGCCTGCCATCTGGCCCGCTTCATAACCAAATGCGGTGACGTCGGCATCGTGATAGCGTACTTCGTCCGACACCACAATGTCGCCTACCTTCAACGTTGCCGCCAGCCCGCCCGCTGAACCGGTGTTGATCACCACATCCGGCTTGCACAGCTCCAGCAGCAGAGTGGTGCCCAGCGCCGCAGACACTTTGCCGATGCCCGATTTCAGCAGGGCAACTTCCACGCCATTCAAGGTGCCGGTATAAATTTCGCAGCCTGCCAGCGTCAGAGTTTGACGGTTTTCAATCTTGTCACGCAGCAGCGTCACTTCCTGTTCCATTGCGCCAATAATGCCTGCTTTCATAGGGATACTCTCTGAATTAGTGGAATTTGCCATTCATTTCGGCGCATAGTCTATCATGGCAACCTGACAGAGATCTGCTCTGCGGCCATCGGCGCGCCTCAAATGAAAGGGAGTAAGGTATGACCGCGATCGACTTTCGCAACAAAATTAACTGGCAGCGTTGCTATCGGCCTGACCAGGGGCCGAAAGATGAGCATGAAATTTTGCGTATCTTCGAGAGCGATCGTGGCCGCATCATCAATTCGGCGGCCATCCGCCGCCTCCAGCAGAAAACCCAGGTTTTCCCGCTGGAGCGCAATGCGGCGGTGCGTACCCGGCTGACTCATTCGCTGGAGGTGCAGCAGGTCGGGCGCTATATTGCCAAAGAAGTGCTGACGCGTTTGCAGGAGACAGGGCAACTGGAAACCCTCGGACTGGCGCAGCTTACCGGCCCGTTTGAAAGTATCGTCGAAATGGCCTGTTTGATGCACGATATTGGCAATCCCCCGTTTGGTCATTTTGGTGAGTCGGCGATCAATGACTGGTTCTGCCAGCAGCTGGACGCGGGTTGGCTGCCGGAAAGCGGACGTGAAGACCGCTGCGTCACACGGGTTCTGCACCATCAGCATGATGAAATGGACGTATTGCGCGCGAAGGTGCGGCAGGATTTAGCGCACTTCGAAGGGAATGCCCAGGCGATCCGCATGGTGCACACGCTGATGAAAATGAATCTGACCTGGGCACAGGTCGGCTGTATTCTGAAATATACCCGTCCCGCCTGGCTGACCGATCCCCTCCCCGCCAGCCATAACTATTTAATGAAAAAGCCAGGGTTCTACCTCGCAGAAGAAGAATATATCGCTAAACTGCGGGAGCAATTAGATATTCAGCCGCACTGCCGTTTCCCGTTGACCTATATTATGGAGGCCGCCGACGATATCTCGTATTGCGTAGCTGACCTGGAAGATGCGGTGGAGAAAAATATGTTCAACGTTGAACAGCTCTATCACTATCTTTATCAGATTTGGCCCCGTCACCAGCCGGGAGACCTGTTTGCCACCGTGGTGACCAGCGCGCTGGATAAATCACGCAGTGAGCAGACGCATTGCTACAGTGAAGACCAGTTCTTTATGTATTTACGCGTCAACACCGTGGCACAACTGGTACCGCATGCCGCCAGTCGTTTTATTGATAATTTGCCTGCCGTTTATCGCGGGGACTTTAACGAAGCGCTGCTGGAAGATGGCAGCCCCCACAGCCAGCTGCTGGATATTTTCAAAAAAGTCGCTTTCCGGCATGTATTTAACCATCCTGACGTCGAACAGCTGGAATTACAGGGTTATCGGGTGATCCGTGGTCTGTTAGATATTTATCGTCCGTTATTACTCTTGACGCGTGAAGAGTTCAGTGAACTGACTGAAAAGGATTATTTAAAAGGCTATCCCATTGAAACACGACTTTTTCATAAACTCTCCAGCCGTTTTCGTCTGGCTTACAGCGAAGCCGTGAAGCAATTGGATAAAAGTCCACAGGAAGAGGAAATCTGGGAATATTATTATCGCGTACGCCTGTTGCAGGATTACATTAGCGGTATGACAGATTTGTATGCCTGGGATGAGTATCGGCGCCTGATGGCGGTTGAGTAAGGGGTGAAGCGCTAACTTTTGTAAAGAAGAACAATATTTTTTTACTTATTCTTCATCTTGAAACATGAACTTAGCGCGTATATATCAATCTCATTATGCATAACCGACCTGATGGTTACTTCATCTAATTACTCGAGAATCCGCCTAATGAAAAAGAATACGTTAGTATTGAGTGCGCTGGCTTTAAGCCTGGGTCTGGCGTTAAACCCTTTAACGTCCATCGCGGCTGAAACCGCCTCTTCCTCTCCCGCGACGACGCAACAATTACCCAGTCTGGCTCCGATGCTGGAAACGGTGATGCCTTCAGTGGTCAGTATCAACGTTGAGGGCGCCACGCCGCGTAAATCGCAGCAGTCGCAACAGTTCCAGCAGTTCCAACAGTTCTTTGGTGGTAATTCACCGTTCTGCCAGGAAGGCTCACCCTTCTTCGGCTCCCCGCTGTGCCAGGGCGGCTTGCCCGGCGGTAACGATGGCGCAGACAGCCCGCAGCAGAAATTCCGTGCGCTGGGTTCCGGCGTGGTGATTGACGCGACGAAGGGCTATGTGGTGACGAACAACCACGTTGTTGATAATGCGACAAAAATCCAGGTTCAGCTGAGCGACGGCCGTAAATATGATGCGAAAGTCATCGGTAAAGATCCCCGTTCCGATATCGCGTTGATTCAGCTGATCGATGCCAAGAATCTGACCGCCATCAAGATAGCCGACTCCGATAATCTGCGGGTAGGGGATTATACCGTCGCGATCGGTAATCCTTACGGTCTTGGCGAAACCGTGACTTCAGGTATTGTCTCTGCCCTGGGGCGCAGTGGCCTGAATGTGGAAAACTATGAAAACTTTATCCAGACTGACGCCGCGATTAACCGTGGTAACTCTGGCGGTGCGCTGGTCAACCTGAACGGTGAACTGATCGGCATCAATACCGCGATCCTGGCACCGGACGGCGGGAATATCGGTATTGGCTTCGCCATTCCGTCGAACATGGTGAAAAACCTGAGCGCTCAGATGGTTGAGTACGGCCAGGTCAAACGCGGGGAGCTGGGCATCATCGGCACCGAACTGAACTCCGAGCTGGCGAAAGCGATGAAAGTTGATGCGCAGCGCGGTGCGTTTGTCAGCCAGGTGTTGCCTAAGTCTTCAGCGGCCCAGGCCGGCATTCAGGCGGGTGACGTGATCGTCTCAATCAATAACAAGCCGATCTCCAGCTTTGCTGCCCTGCGTGCTCAGGTGGGTTCGCTGCCGGTAGGTACCAAAATGGAGCTGGGCCTGATCCGCGACGGTAAGCCGATTACGGTTAATCTGGCGCTGCAACAGAGCAGCGCGGCGAAGGTCGATTCCGCCACCATCTATACCGGTATCGAAGGGGCCGACCTCAGCAATTACGATGTCAAAGGGGTGAAGGGCGTTAAGGTTGACGACCTGAAACCGGGCTCTGCCGCCGCGCGCATCGGCCTGAGGAAAGATGATATTATTCTTGGGGTTAACCAGCAGCCGGTGGTTAATCTGGGTGAACTGCGAAAAATTCTCGACAGTAAACCGTCGGTACTGGCACTGAGTATCAAGCGCGGGGACAGCTCGATCTATCTGCTGACGCAGTAATCGTCGCGGCTAAAAATTCGTTATGTGTTGGTTATAGATGACAGATAACAAAACGGTGCCGCCTGGCACCGTTTTTTTGGTCTGAATTAACGCCCGTTGCGGGTCAGTTTTTCCAGATCGGATTCAATTTCTGTGATCTTGTTGGATACCACGCTTTCCAGATGACGCAAGTCATCCAGTATTTTGCGCTTCAGATCGACTTCGATGCGATCCTGCTGACAAATCTGATCAAGTTCATCAATCACATAGCGCAGGTTAGGGCTGATTTCCTGCACCTCTTTGTAGCCCTGACTGGCGTTATCCGCTACCACGGTTTTACGCTGGCGTGGGTATTTGAACTTCACGCTTTTGGCAAAAAATTCGCCTTTATCCTTGCGGAAATAGATTTTCAGGATGTCATTGTTGGCTTCCTGACGCAGGCTGTAGCGGTCAATGTCCTCTGGTGAAGCAATGCCCAATCCTTTCAAATTGTCATACATGGTTGTGATCCTTATGCGGGAGATTGTCTTTTCGGCTGCGCGTCGCAAATACGGGTTTGTGCAGCGGGCTGTCCATACGTACCTGTCTGGACGTTCCGGCTGATGTGCGCTGTACACCCTCTCTTTGCTCAGTCCGCTCGTCCCGTACTCTGGTGAGTATATGTGCAAAATGAAGAAAATGAATCGGGGGAAGAGCGTCATTGCGCTGAACGGCGCGGATTATGGCTCAAATTGTGCTCAATAGCATCACTTGCTGCGCGGTATGGAAAAGGTTGCTATCTGCGGGTTTGTAAAGTTAACGTTACGGGAGAGTGCGGGCCGCCACAGCAGCCCGCAGACGAGATTAGTCGATAGTGCGCAGCAGTTCGTTGATGCCGGTTTTGCCCAAGGTTTTAGCGTCCACTTTTTTCACGATCACGGCGCAGTACAGGCTGTAGCTGCCGTCTTTTGACGGCAGGTTGCCGGACACCACGACCGAACCCGCCGGAACGCGGCCGTAATGCACTTCGCCGGTTTCGCGATCGTAGATTTTAGTGCTCTGACCGATATAGACGCCCATGGAGATCACTGAACCTTCTTCCACGATGACGCCTTCTACGATTTCAGAGCGTGCGCCGATAAAGCAGTTATCTTCAATAATGGTGGGATTCGCCTGTAATGGCTCCAGCACGCCACCAATGCCGACGCCGCCTGACAGGTGTACGTTCTTACCAATCTGCGCACAGGAACCCACGGTGGCCCAGGTATCGACCATTGAACCTTCATCGACGTAAGCGCCAATGTTGACATAAGAGGGCATCAGTACGGTATTGCGGGCAATAAACGATCCCTGACGCACTGCTGCTGGTGGCACCACACGGAAGCCTTCTTTTTTGAAGCGTGCTTCATCGTAGTCGGCAAATTTCATCGGTACCTTGTCGTAAAAACGACTCTCTGCACCCTCAATTACCTGATTGTCATTGATGCGGAAAGAGAGCAGAACCGCTTTCTTCAGCCACTGGTGGGTGATCCACTGACCGTCGATCTTCTCGGCGACGCGCAGAGCGCCGCTGTCCAGCAGGGCGATAGCCTGACTGACCGCTTCACGGGTCGCCGTATCGGCGTTGGCCGGGGTAATATCAGCCCGGCGCTCGAAGGCCGCTTCAATAACATTCTGTAACTGTTGCATAGTTAGTCTCTTCCTGGTTTTTGCCAACCGCTGTTGAAAAAACGTTCCCACCGGAGCGGGAGCGGGGTGGCGCTGTTAAAAATTGAATCGGGTCACACTTTATCGTTTGGATTCAGGGCCTCTGTCAACCGTTGTTGCAGTACTTCGCGCAATTCTGTGTTTAGCGCGTGCCGTTCGCTGTCGGCGAGAATAAACAAGTCCTCGACACGTTCGCCGATGGTGCTGATGCGTGCGCCATGCAGTGACACGCCTAAATCGGCGAAGACTTCACCCACGCGAGCCAGTAAACCGGGGCGATCGAGCGCCACAAGCTCCAGATAGGTCCGCCTGTCGGTGTGGGTGGGGAGAAAGTTCACCGAGGTTTCCACGTTAAAGTGCTTGAGACGTGCAGACTGACGGCGGTTGCGCAGGGGCTGCCAGTTGGGCTGAAAAATGACCTGCTCCAGCGCCTGGCGGGTTATCTCATGGCGATCGGTCGCCAGCGGGCTGCCGTCTGGTTCCAGTACGATAAAGGTGTCCATTGCCATACCATCGCGGCTGGTAAAAATCTGCGCGTCATGAACACTGAGGTTACGCCGCTCCAGCTCTCCGGCGACGGCGGCAAACAGATACGGCCTGTCCGGACTCCAGATAAAAATTTCGGTGCCGCCGCGCGTTGCCTGCGGACTGACAAGGATCAGCGGCTTGCTAAGATCGTGAACCACCAGATGGCGAGCATGCCAGGCGAGTTGGTTAGGCGTGTGGCGCAGGAAATAGTCGGCGCGGCAGCGCCCCCAGATTTGGTGCAGCGCCTCTTCATCGATATTATCCATCCGCAGCAATGCCAGCGCCTGTAGGCGATGATGGCGCACACGCTCACGCAGATCCGGGCTGTTTTCCATACCACGGCGCAGCTGTTTCTCGGTGGCAAAGAATAGCTCCCGTAACAGACTCTGTTTCCAGCTATTCCACAGGGTCTCATTGGTTGCGCAAATATCCGCCACCGTCAGGCAGACCAGATGGCGCAGGCGGTTCTCATTTTGCATCACTTCGGCGAACTGCTGGATTTCGCCGGGGTCCTGGATATCGCGGCGCTGCGCGGTCACCGACATCAGCAGATGGTGGCGCACCAGCCAGGCAACCAGCTGCGTTTCGCGCGAATTCAGGCCGTGCATGTCGGCAAATTCAAGTGCGTCCTGTGCGCCGAGGATTGAGTGATCGCCTCCGCGTCCTTTGGCGATGTCATGGAACAGTGCTGCCATCAGCAGCAGCTCCGGCTGGGGCAGGCGTGGCCACAGCTCTACGCAAAGAGGGTGACGTGGACGCACGCTTTCATCGGCGAAGCTTTCCAGCTTCTGCAATACGCGGATAGTGTGTTCATCCACGGTATAAGCATGGAACAGGTCAAACTGCATCTGGCCGACGATACTGCTCCATTGCGGCATATAGGCCGAAAGCACGCTGTGCCGGTGCATGGGCACCAGCGCCTGACTGACGGCTCTCGGATGACGCAGAATCGCCATAAACAGCTTGCGAGCTTCAGGAATCGTACACAACGGCTGTTTCAGATGGCGGCGTGCATGGCGCAGATGGCGCAGGGTGGTGGAGTAGATACCGGTGATATTCGGCGTGCGCGCCATAGCATAAAACATCCGCATGATCGCTTCCGGCTGGCGGACAAATAGCGTTGCGTCTTGCAGGTCGATCAGCGTGCCGCGTAGCTGAAATTCGTCATCCAGCGGACGCGGCTTCTCGTCAGCGCCAAGTGCCAGAATCGCCTCGTCAAACAGCTGTAACAGCATCTGATTCAGTTCGCCAACGCGGTGCGTCACGCGGAAGAAATCCTTCATCATGCGTTCCACCGGCTCATTCCCCTCGCCCTGATAGTTCAGGCGCTGAGCAACGCTGAGCTGTCGGTCGAACAGCAGGCGGTTGTCATAACGGGTCAGGGAGAGATGGAGCGCAAAACGGATGCGCCACAGGAAGCTCTGGCACTCGTTCAGCTCGTTGCGTTCCGCTTCAGTGAGAAAACCAAAGCCGACCATCTCGGTCATCGAGGTCGCACCGAAGTGGCGACGGGCGACCCAAAGCAGAGTGTGGATATCGCGCAGGCCGCCGGGGCTGCTTTTAATATCTGGCTCCAGATTGTAGCTGGTGCCGTGGTAACGCTGGTGACGCTCCTGCTGTTCAGCGATTTTCGCCGAGAAAAAGCGGTCAGATGGCCAGAATCCGTCGCTAAATACGTTTTTCTGCATTTCGAGGAACAGCGCCAAATCGCCGGTCAGCATACGTGACTCGACCAAATTAGTGGCAACGGTGAGGTCGGAAAGCCCTTCAAGCAGGCACTCTTCCAGAGTACGCACGCTATGGCCCACCTCCAGCTTTAAATCCCACATCAACGTCAACAGTTCACCGGCTCGCTGGGCGTCACTGTCGGAAAGGGGCTGGCGGCTGAGGATCAAAATATCAATGTCGGACAGCGGATGCAGTTCACCACGACCGTAGCCGCCGACCGCCACCAGGGCTATGCCCTCTTTTTCAGGAAAGGCAAAAAAACGCCACAGGCGGCGCAGCAGTCGGTCAATAAACAGAGTACGCGCAGCGATCAGGCTTTCCGCATCCTGTCCGGCGTCAAAGGCGGTGGCGAGATGCTGCTGGAAAGTATCAAGATGATGCCGCAGCGTATCGCGGTTCAACTCCGCATCTTCCCAGCGTCGCGGGGCTTTGGTGAGTTTCTTCAGGATGCTGACTTCCGTCACTTCTTTATTCATTTCACCGCTCCGAAGAGATAAAAAAAGCCGGCGGCGGCCGGCTTAAGATTGCTGAACATGTCACGCGGCCCTGTCTGGCCACCTGCGGGATGTTAGCTTTCGTGCGTCAGAACCGCCGGGATGGTGTCATCTTTACGCAGTGTCATGATTTCACAGCCGTTTTCAGTCACCACAATCGTGTGTTCATACTGTGCAGACAGGCTACGATCTTTGGTTTTTACCGTCCAGCCATCTTTCATGCTGCGGATGCGGTAGTCGCCTGCATTGACCATAGGTTCAATGGTAAATGCCATGCCCGGCTGTAACACCACGCCGCCATCATCAGCATCGTAGTGCAGTACCTGAGGTTCTTCATGGAAGCCCTTGCCAATGCCGTGGCCGCAGTACTCGCGCACTACCGAGAAGTCCTGGGCTTCGACAAACTTCTGGATCTCGCGGCCGAGGGTGCGCAGGCGGATGCCTGGCTTCACCATGCGCAACGCGAGATACAGGCTTTCTTGCGTGACACGGCACAGGCGCTCGCCCTGAATAGTCGGCTTGCCGACGATAAACATGGTGGAGGTGTCGCCATGATATTCATCTTTAATGACCGTGACGTCGATGTTGACGATATCACCATCCTTGAGAATTTTATCGTCGCTCGGGATGCCGTGGCACACCACCTCGTTGACTGAAATGCACACGGATTTAGGGAAGCCGTGATAGCCGAGGCAGGCGGAAACTGCGTGCTGCTTGTTGACAATATGATCGTCACAAAGGCGGTCCAGTTCAGCGGTGCTGACGCCGGGAACCACGTGTTCTGCAATCATTTCCAGAACTTCTGCGGCCAGGCGACCGGCCACACGCATTTTTTCGATCTCTTCAGGGGTTTTTATTGAAATTGCCATTCATTTGGTCCGCATTTGTCGTCATTTTCGACAATAATAATGAGAGTAGGGCAATGGTAGCAGCCCACCAGGACGCTGCCAATTGGAGTTTGATCTCTGAGCTGCCCGGCACGAAACGACGGACGGCAAAAGCAACAACAGTTGGCTTCAATGTCGACTTTGTGGTATAAAGCGCGCCGACGATTCTTTGTACGTTGAATTTCATTGTTGCAAAGAAACGCATAAATCTCACTATGTGTAAATAACACACACGTATCGACACCTACGCCGGGGTGCCTTGCTGGTTCGAGAGAACCGATGGGTCGGTTGTATGGGATACGTGGAGGCTTAACCCCAAACTATTTATAGAGGTAATCATGGCAACTGTTTCCATGCGCGACATGCTCCAGGCCGGTGTTCACTTTGGTCACCAGACTCGTTACTGGAACCCGAAAATGAAGCCATTCATCTTCGGTGCTCGTAACAAAGTTCACATCATCAACCTTGAGAAAACTGTACCAATGTTCAACGA
Source organism: Erwinia piriflorinigrans CFBP 5888 (assembly GCF_001050515.1). Lineage (GTDB taxonomy): Bacteria > Pseudomonadota > Gammaproteobacteria > Enterobacterales > Enterobacteriaceae > Erwinia > Erwinia piriflorinigrans. The sequence continues at coordinate 33,137 of NZ_CAHS01000017.1, read as the reverse complement.
AGCCCTGGCTGAGCTGAGCAAGATCTCTTCCCGTAAAGGTAAGATCCTGTTTGTTGGTACTAAGCGCGCTGCAAGCGAAGCGGTAAAAGAGCAAGCTCTGAGCTGCGACCAGTTCTTCGTTAACCACCGCTGGTTGGGTGGCATGCTGACTAACTGGAAAACCGTTCGTCAGTCAATCAAACGTCTGAAAGATCTGGAAATTCAGTCTCAGGATGGCACTTTCGACAAACTGACTAAGAAAGAAGCACTGATGCGCGCTCGTGAACTGGCCAAGCTGGAAAACAGCCTGGGTGGTATCAAAGACATGGGCGGCCTGCCAGATGCACTGTTTGTTGTCGATGCCGATCACGAACACATCGCTATCAAAGAAGCAAACAACCTGGGTATCCCAGTGTTTTCTATCGTTGATACCAACTCTGATCCAGACGGCGTTGACTTCATTATCCCAGGTAATGACGATGCGATCCGTGCTGTTAACCTGTACCTGACCGCAGTGGCTACCACTGTACGTGAAGGTCGTTCACAGGATCTGGCTCAGCAGGCTGAAGAAACCTTCGCTGAAGCTGAGTAATAAGGCTTGCTCTGTTAAAGAGCCCCTTATCAATCAGATATCAATCTGTAACGAAGGGGCCTGAATTGGCCCCTTTATTTTTTTGACTTCGCTTTGCCGGTTGTCACAATCGGCGGGGCAGAATGTTTCTCCCGAGACCAGCATTTGTGGTGAAGGCCTGCGGGCATTGCTGACAGATGCAAGCTAACCGAGGATTAGAGAATGGCTGACATTACCGCTGCTCTGGTAAAAGAACTGCGTGAGCGTACTGGCGCAGGCATGATGGATTGTAAGAAAGCACTGACCGAAGCCAATGGCGACATCGAGCTGGCAATCGAGAACATGCGTAAATCTGGCGCGATCAAAGCGGCGAAAAAAGCAGGCAACGTTGCTGCTGACGGCGTGATCAAAACCCGTATCGAAGGCCACTACGGCGTGATTCTGGAAGTGAACTGCCAGACTGACTTCGTGGCGAAAGATGCCGGTTTCCAGGCGTTCGCTGATAAAGTGCTGGATGCGGCTTTTGCCGGTAAAATCACTGATGTTGACGTGCTGAAAGCGCAGTTCGAAGAAGAGCGCGTTGCGCTGGTAGCGAAAATTGGTGAGAACATCAACATTCGCCGCGTGGCTTCCCTGGAAGGCGACGTGCTGGGCAGCTACCTGCACGGCGCGCGTATCGGCGTTCTGATCTCCGCGACTGCGGCAGATGAAGAGCTGGTTAAGCAGCTGGCTATGCACGTAGCAGCAAGCAAGCCAGAATTCGTTAAGCCAGAAGACGTGTCTGCTGAAGTGGTAGACAAAGAGTACCAGGTTCAGCTGGACATCGCCATGCAGTCCGGCAAGCCAAAAGAAATCGCTGAGAAAATGGTTGAAGGCCGCATGAAGAAATTCACCGGCGAAGTCTCTCTGACCGGTCAGCCTTTCGTCATCGACCCAAGCAAGACCGTGGGCCAGCTGCTGAAAGAGAAAAACGCAGACGTGACTAGCTTCATCCGCTTTGAAGTGGGCGAAGGCATTGAGAAAGCTGAGACAGATTTCGCGGCAGAAGTCGCGGCCATGTCTAAGCAGTCTTAATGGTCTGACAAGAACCGCCAAACGGCGGTTCTTTTTTGCCTGCTTCCGGCAGCGCATTTTCAGTCTCATCCCAATAGTATTTCTTTGTTGCTTTTAGGATGATACCGCACGCAGTTAACACCCCTTTTCGACGATATCTTCCAGGAAAATAACCATGGCGACCAATGCAAAACCCGTATATCAACGTATCCTGCTGAAACTAAGCGGTGAAGCACTGCAAGGTGCTGAAGGCTTCGGTATCGATGCCAGCGTGCTGGATCGTATGGCTCAGGAAGTGAAAGAGCTGGTAGAGCTGGGCATTCAGGTGGGTGTGGTGATCGGTGGTGGTAATCTGTTCCGTGGCGCTGGTCTCGCGCAGGCTGGTATGAATCGCGTTGTCGGTGACCATATGGGGATGCTGGCAACGGTGATGAACGGTCTGGCCATGCGTGATGCGCTGCATCGTGCCTATGTCAACGCCCGCCTGATGTCCGCTATCCCACTTAACGGCGTTTGCGACAACTACAGCTGGGCAGAGGCGATCAGCCTGCTGCGTAATAACCGCGTCGTTATTTTTTCTGCCGGTACCGGCAACCCGTTCTTTACCACTGACTCCGCAGCCTGCCTGCGCGGCATCGAAATCGAAGCCGACGTGGTACTGAAGGCCACCAAAGTAGACGGCGTCTACTCTGCCGATCCGGTGAGCAACCCGGATGCTGTCCTGCACGAGCGTCTGACCTACGCCGAAGTGCTGGATAAAGAGTTAAAAGTGATGGATCTGGCGGCATTTACTCTGGCCCGCGACCATTCACTGCCTATCCGTGTGTTCAATATGAACAAGCCAGGCGCACTGCGCCGCGTGGTGATGGGCGAAAAAGAAGGCACGCTGATCGCGCATTAATATCAGTCTGCGGTTAGAATAAGGTATATTCTGCCTGTCAGAATTATCTAAGAGTAATGGGCATTTGAACGGCTTCTGCCCGGCAGAGGCTGGTGGATCAAACAGAATCCAAGGGTTTTAACGTGATTAACGACATCAAAAAAGATGCAGAAACGCGCATGGAAAAATGCGTAGAAGCATTCAAAAACCACATCAGCAAGATTCGTACTGGCCGTGCCTCGCCGAGTATTCTCGACGGTATCATGGTTGATTACTACGGTTCTCCTACGCCACTGCGCCAGCTGGCCAGCGTCACCGTAGAAGACTCGCGCACGCTGAAAATCAACGTTTTCGATCGCTCAATCGGTGCTGCCGTTGAGAAAGCGATTATGACATCTGACCTCGGACTGAACCCAAGTTCAGCAGGTAGCGATATTCGTGTCCCGCTGCCAGCGTTGACCGAAGAACGTCGTAAAGATCTGATTAAAGTGGTGCGCGGCGAAGCTGAGCAGGGTCGTGTTTCCGTGCGTAACGTACGCCGTGATGCTAACGATAAGCTGAAAGCACTGCTGAAAGATAAAGAGATCGGTGAAGACGACGACCGTCGCGCACAGGAAGATGTGCAGAAAATGACCGATACCTTTATTAAAAAAGTGGATGCCTCCCTGGCAGATAAAGAAACGGAGCTGATGGACTTCTGAGTTCGTCACTCTCCGCTTAAACGCCGTACAGACTACCGTTCAGATGAAGGGCAGTCTGGCGGCGTTTTGCATTTGTTAACTTGCCCGGCAGCTACCCGTCACGCTTGATGAGCGGTGGTTGTGCCGGGTCATCATACTGAGCAAACGCATGAAGCAACTGACCATCCTCGGTTCGACGGGATCTATCGGCACCAGCACGCTGGCCGTGATACGCGCCAACCCGCAGCGCTTTGCCGTCAAGGCATTGGTTGCCGGGCGCAACGTTGAACTGATGACCGGGCAATGCCTGGAGTTCCGTCCGGCATATGCCGCGATGTCGGATAAGCGCGCTGCGGAGGAACTGCGGCTACGTCTTAAAGAGCTCAATGTTGCCACCGAGGTGCTGAGCGGTGAGCAGGCAGCCTGCGATCTGGCGGCACTGGATGACGTCGACCAGGTGATGGCGGCAATCGTCGGCGCGGCGGGATTATTGCCTACCCTGGCGGCTATTCGCGCTGGAAAGCAGGTGCTGCTGGCGAATAAAGAATCACTGGTTACCTGCGGCCGTCTTTTTCTCGAGGCGGTAAGCGCTTCTAAAGCCCAGTTGTTACCAATAGACAGCGAACATAACGCGATTTTTCAGAGTTTGCCTGCTTCCCTCCAGCAGCAGTTAGGGTACGCTTCTCTGGAGAAAAATGGCATTGAAAGCATTATTCTCACCGGATCTGGTGGCCCTTTTCGTGACACGCCGTTGGTGGAATTGCCTCATATGACGCCAGACCAGGCGTGTGCGCATCCGAATTGGTCGATGGGACGTAAAATTTCTGTCGATTCGGCCACCATGATGAATAAAGGCCTGGAATATATCGAAGCCCGCTGGTTGTTTAATGCCACCGATGCGCAGATGGAAGTGATTCTGCATCCGCAGTCTGTGATCCATTCAATGGTTCGCTACCGTGATGGCAGTGTGATTGCCCAGCTTGGTTCGCCGGATATGCGTACGCCAATTGCTCATGCTATGGCTTGGCCAGAACGAGTGAATTCAGGTGCACAACCACTTGATTTTACACGTATGTCGGCGATGACCTTCGCTGAACCTGACTACGCACGTTATCCTTGCCTCAAGTTGGCGATTGATGCCAGTAAAGCAGGACAAGCCGCCACAACCACGTTGAATGCGGCGAATGAAATTGCGGTAGCCGCGTTTCTGGCGTCAAAAATCCGCTTTACTGACATCGCCGCGTTAAATATTGCGGTGCTTGAGAGCTTGTCCTGCCAGGAGCCGCAGAGCGTCGATGCGGTGATTGCCATTGACTGCGAAGCTCGGGCAGCGGCGCAATCCTTACTGCCGCGCTTTGCGGCCGCTCGTGTCAGCGTGAATTAACACGCCGCCATTTGTGAGCGCTGAACGGAGGTGGTATAGTCTTGCCCCACCGTACGGGTAATGGCGTGGTTAGGCGGAGTCAACCCGCGCAATGACGGCCTTTTTGCGCCGGGCGGGTGATATATTTCAGAAGCTGTTGAATTCTGAACCAAGGAATTATTACGCGTTATGTCGTCCGAAAATCAATTACAAACCGATGACCCGCAGGGGACAGGCCCCCGCCATGTGGCCATCATTATGGATGGCAACGGCCGCTGGGCAAAAAACCAGGGCAAGCTGCGCATTTCTGGTCATAAAGCGGGAGTGAAATCGGTTCGCCGTGCCGTCAGTTTCGCGGTCAGCCGCAAGCTGGATGCGCTCACGCTTTATGCCTTCAGCAGTGAAAATTGGAATCGTCCACAGCAGGAAGTGTTGGCGCTGATGGAGCTGTTTGTCTGGGCACTCGACAGCGAAGTGAAGAGTTTGCATAAGCATAATGTCCGGCTGAAAATTATCGGCGATATCAGTCGATTCAATAACCGGCTACAAGAGCGCATTCGCCGTGCTGAAGAGCTGACGCAACAAAATAATGGACTGACGCTCAACATTGCTGCGAATTATGGCGGACGTTGGGATATTATCCACGGGGTTAGAAAAATTGCAGAGCAGGTGCAGGGAGGGCTTCTTCGTCCGGAACAAATCGAAGAAGAGACCCTGGGGACGCACCTCTGCCTGAATGATATGGCACCTGTAGATCTCGTAATAAGGACCGGGGGAGAGCATCGCATCAGTAACTTCCTGCTGTGGCAAGTGGCCTATGCAGAGTTCTGGTTCACCGATACTCTTTGGCCTGATTTTGATGAACAAGTTTTTGAAGGTGCACTGAATGCGTTTGCACAACGAGAGCGTCGCTTTGGCGGTGCAACACCCGGTAGCGCATAAGCGCTCTGGGGGTAATATTTGTTAAAGTCACGCCTGATTACCGCGTTTATTTTGATTCCCATCGTCATTGCAGCGCTGTTTTTGCTGCCGCCGTTAGGGTTTGCCATCACTATTTTAGTCATCAGCATGCTGGCCGCATGGGAATGGGGGCAGCTGGCAGGTTTTGCTGCCCGTTCGCAGCGCGTTTGGCTGGCGCTTCTCTGTGGTCTGCTATTGGCATTTATGCTTTTCACACTGCCGGCCTACCAGCATTCGGTACATCTTCCACAGATAAGCGACTCACTGTGGGTGGCCCTTGGCTGGTGGATGGTTGCGCTGCTTCTGGTGTTGTTCTATCCCTCTTCGGCCTCATTTTGGCGCAATTCGCGTCCATTACGCGTGATTTTTGGTTTATTAACCATTGTGCCGTTCTTTTGGGGCATGCTCACGCTGCGACAGTATCACTATGAGTCAGACCATTTTGCTGGCGCCTGGTGGCTGCTCTACCTGATGTTTCTGGTCTGGGGAGCGGATTCCGGGGCCTATATGTTTGGCAAACTGTTTGGAAAACATAAGCTGGCTCCCAAAGTCTCCCCGGGAAAAACCTGGGAAGGTTTCGCCGGAGGGCTACTGACTTCAGCACTAATTTGCTGGCTGTTCAGCGAATTTGCGCCACTGCATGTCCCGCTCACCACCCTGCTGATTTGTTCGATTGCTGCCGCACTGGCGTCCGTTCTGGGTGATTTAACGGAAAGTATGTTCAAACGCGAGGCGGGTATTAAGGACAGCGGTAACCTGATCCCCGGGCACGGCGGTATTCTTGACCGCATTGACAGTTTGACTGCGGCAGTACCGGTATTTGCCTGTCTGTTATTGCTGGTCTTTGGAACATTGTAGGGAAACACAATGCTGAGTGTACTCTGGAGTTTTGCTGCTTTTATCGTTGCACTGGGAATTTTAATTACCGTGCATGAGTTCGGCCATTTCTGGGTGGCTCGGCGCTGCGGTGTCAAGGTCGAGCGCTTCTCAATTGGCTTTGGTAAAGCACTTTGGCGGCGCTTTGACAAGCAGGGTACCGAATACGTTATCGCCCTGATCCCGCTAGGCGGCTACGTCAAGATGCTGGATGAGCGCGTTGCCAGCGTGCCACCTGAAGTCCGCCATCAGGCATTCAATAACAAAACCGTGCTGCAACGTGCGGCTATCGTGAGCGCCGGCCCGGCGGCTAATTTCCTCTTTGCTATCTTCGCTTACTGGCTGGTGTTTATCATCGGCGTGCCCGGCGTTCGTCCTGTCACTGGTGAAATAATAAGCGGTTCGCCCGCAGCAGAGGCACAAATTGCCCCCGGTATGGAACTTAAAGCCGTTGACGGTATCGAAACGCCTGACTGGGATGCTGTGCGCATGGCGCTGGTGGCAAGAATCGGGGATGATGATACCCGTATTTCTCTTGCACCTTTTGGCACCGAGCAGACCAGTGAAAAGACCCTAAATCTGCGCCACTGGCAGTTTGAGCCAGATAAGCAGGATCCGGTGACATCCTTGGGCATTCAGCCCCGTGGGCCGCGCATCGAATCGGTGTTGGCTGAGGTACAAAAGAACTCCGCCGCAAGTCGGGCGGGTTTGCAAGCTGGCGATAGGATCGTTAAAGTCGGTGGTCAGCCTTTGAACCAGTGGCAGAGTTTTGTCACTACGGTGCGCGATAATCCGGAAAAAAAGATTGCTATCGAGGTGGAGCGTGCAGGCAGTATGGTGCAGTTGACGCTGACGCCAGAAGCCAATCCTCGTAACAAGGCTGAAGGGTTTGCCGGGGTGATACCACGTATTATCCCACTGCCTGATGAATACAAAACGGTGCGCCAGTATGGACCGTTTGCCGCAATCGGTGAAGCCAGCGCGAAAACCTGGCAACTGATGAAGCTGACGGTGAATATGTTGGGCAAACTGATTGTCGGCGATGTGAAGCTGAACAATCTTAGCGGGCCGATTTCGATCGCGCAGGGTGCTGGGATGTCAGCGGAATATGGTTTGATTTACTATCTGATGTTTCTCGCTCTGATTAGCGTGAACCTCGGTATTATCAATCTGTTCCCACTGCCGGTGTTAGATGGTGGGCATCTGCTTTTCTTGCTGATTGAAAAAATCAAAGGAAAGCCGTTGTCCGAGCGAGTTCAGGACTTCAGTTATCGCATCGGCTCAATTGTGCTGGTGCTGTTAATGGGGCTTGCGCTATTCAATGATTTCTCACGTTTTTGATTTGCCAACAGGCAATGGATTCATGAGAACCAGCTAGGAAGAATGCATAACAACGATGGCGATGAAAAAGTTGCTCATAGCGTCGCTGCTGCTTAGCAGCGCTACCGTATACGGTGCAGATGGATTCGTAGTGAAGGACATTCATTTCGATGGCCTGCAGCGAGTCGCCGTCGGTGCGGCATTGCTCAGTATGCCCGTCCGTGTTGGAGATACCGTCTCCGATGAAGATCTCAGTAACACGATCCGTGCACTGTTTGCGACCGGGAATTTTGAAGACGTTCAGGTATTGCGAGATGGCAACACGCTGATTGTTCAGGTCAAAGAGCGCCCAACCATTGCCAGCATCACTTTTTCCGGCAATAAAGCGGTGAAAGAGGATATGCTGAAGCAGAACCTTGAAGCCTCTGGCGTGCGCGTAGGTGAAGCCCTGGATCGCACCACCGTCAGCACAATCGAGAAGGGGCTGGAAGACTTCTACTATAGCGTCGGCAAATACAGCGCCAGCGTGAAAGCGGTCGTCACGCCATTGCCTCGTAACCGTGTTGACCTGAAGCTGGTGTTTACCGAAGGTGTTTCTGCCAAAATCCAACAGATTAACGTGGTGGGCAACAAGGCTTTCAGCTCGGACGAACTGATCTCTCGCTTCCAGCTACGTGATGAAGTGCCGTGGTGGAACCTGGTTGGCGATCGTAAATATCAGAAGCAGAAACTGGCCGGTGACCTTGAAACCTTGCGCAGCTTCTATCTGGATCGCGGCTATGCTCGTTTCAATATTGATTCGACTCAGGTTAGCCTGACGCCGGATAAAAAAGGCATTTACATCACCGTTAACATTACTGAAGGCGAGCAGTATAAGCTTTCAGGCGTTGCGGTAAGCGGCAACCTGGCCGGACACTCCGCTGAAATTGAAGGGCTGAGCAAAGTGAAGCCCGGTGAGTTGTATAACGGAGCGAAAGTCACCCGTACGGAAGACGACATCAAGAAACTGCTGGGCCGTTACGGCTATGCCTATCCGCGCGTGCAGACTCAGACTGAAATTGATGATGCCAACAAAACCGTTAAGCTGCATATCAACGTGGATGCAGGTAACCGCTACTATGTGCGTAAAGTCCGCTTTGAGGGGAACGATACCTCGAAAGACGCCGTGTTGCGCCGCGAAATGCGTCAGATGGAAGGTGCCTGGTTAGGTAGCGACCTGGTTGAGCAGGGCAAAGATCGTCTGAACCGTCTGGGTTACTTTGAAACGGTAGATACCGATACCCTGCGTGTGCCTGGTTCACCCGACCAGGTTGACGTGGTGTATAAAGTCAAAGAACGTAACACCGGTACGCTGAACTTCGGCGTCGGTTACGGTACGGAGAGCGGCGTCAGCTTCCAGGCGGGAATTACCCAAGAGAACTGGCTTGGTACCGGTAATACCGTTGGCATTAGCGGTACGAAAAACGATTACCAGACCTATGCGGAATTCTCACTGACCGACCCTTACTTCACGGTTGATGGCGTCAGTCTCGGTGGACGTCTGTTCTATAACGACTTTAAGGCCGATGATGCCGACCTGTCAGACTATACCAACAAGAGTTATGGTCTCGACGGCACCCTGGGCTTCCCGGTCAACGAAAATAACACCTTGCGTGTGGGATTAGGCTATGTACATAACAGCCTGTCAAACATGCAGCCGCAGGTGGCGATGTGGCGTTATCTGCGTTCTGTCGGGAAGAATCCGTCACTTTCCACGGATGAAGACTTCTCGACGGACGACTTCACCTTTAACTATGGCTGGACGTATAACACGCTGGACCGTGGTTTCTTCCCTACGGCGGGTAACCGTACTAACCTGAATGGTAAGGTCACGATACCTGGCTCGGATAATGCGTTCTACAAAGCGACGCTGGATACGCAGCAGTATGTGCCGCTGGATCAGGATCATTCTTGGGTACTGTTAGGTCGTGGTCGCGTTGGTTATGGCGGTGGTTTGAGCGGTAAAGAGCTGCCGTTCTATGAGAACTTCTACGCCGGTGGTTCCAGTACCGTACGCGGCTTCCGCTCCAATACCATTGGTCCGAAAGCAGCCTACTACAACAATGGTTCTTCCAACTGTTCTGGCAGCGACGTCACTAAAATCTGTAGTTCTGACGATGCGGTTGGCGGTAACGCGATGGCTGTTGCCAGTGCCGAGCTGATCACGCCAACGCCGTTCCTCAGTGAGAAGTATGCCAATTCAGTGCGTACCTCCCTGTTTGTCGATGCGGGTACCGTCTGGGATACCAACTGGGACAATACCGCAGAGACCAGCAGTGCAGGTATTCCTGACTACAGCAGACCGGGCAACATCCGCATGTCTGCGGGCTTGGCCCTGCAATGGATGTCACCTCTTGGACCGCTGGTGTTCTCGTATGCCCAGCCGTTCAAAAAGTATGACGGAGATAAAGCCGAACAGTTCCAGTTTAACATTGGTAAAACTTGGTAATTCGGTTCTGCAAGGAAGCGGAGTAACAGAGTATCGCGCGATATATCGTGGCATTTAATAGGCCACGATAACGCGCAACCTATGTGTCCGTGACACAAACGTTGATGGTAAGGAGTTTATAGTGAAAAAGTTGTTGTGTGCCGCAGGTCTGAGTCTTGCACTGGCGGTTTCCGCTGGCGCTCAGGCTGCTGATAAAATTGCAGTGGTGAACGTTTCCAGCATTTTCCAACAGTTACCAGCGCGTGCGACCGTTGCGAAACAGCTGGAAAATGAATTCAAAGGGCGTGCAACTGAGCTTCAGGGTATGGAGCGCGATCTGCAAACAAAAATGCAGCGTCTGCAACGTGATGGCTCAACCATGAAAGCCAGCGAGCGCAGTCGTCAGGAAAAAGATGTAATGGCTCAGCGTGAAGCGTTCTCAACTAAAGCGCAGGCTTTCGAGCAGGATAATCGTCGTCGCCAGATGGAAGAGCGTAATAAAATCCTGAGCCGTATTCAGGACGCCGTGCAGAAAGTTGCCGATAGTGAAGGCTACGATGTGGTTGTCGATCAGAATGCGGTAGCTTACGTTGCTAAATCTAAAGACATCACTGCTGATGTTCTGAAACAGGTTAAATAAGTCATGTCTTCAATTCGACTGGCTGATTTAGCCCAGCAGTTGGATGCAGAATTGCACGGAGATGGCGATATCGCCATCTCCGGCATTGCTTCTATGCAATCCGCCCAACCTGGTCAGATAACTTTTCTTTCGAACAGCCGCTACCGCGAGCAGCTCGCTGCCTGTCAGGCTTCAGCCGTGGTGCTGACGGAAGCGGATCTGGAATTTTTCCCTGGCGCTGCGCTGGTGGTTAAAAACCCTTATCTGACCTATGCCCGTATGGCGCAGCTGCTGGACAGCACGCCGCAGCCAGCGACAAATATAGCTGCGAGTGCGGTTATTGATGCCACTGCCCGCCTGGGTAACAACATCTCGATTGGCGCTAACGCGGTGATTGAATCCGACGTGGTGCTCGGCGATAACGTGGTTATCGGCCCGGGTTGCTTTGTTGGTAAAAAGACCCATATCGGCGCAGGTAGCCGTCTTTGGGCTAACGTTTCTGTCTATCATGAAGTACAAATTGGTCGCGATTGCCTGATTCAATCGGGGACGGTGATTGGCGCTGATGGCTTCGGTTATGCCAACGATCGCGGCAATTGGGTGAAAATTCCGCAGTTGGGTACGGTAATTATTGGCGATCGCGTCGAAATTGGTGCCTGTACTACTATCGATCGCGGTGCACTTGATAACACCCAAATCGGTAATGGTGTTATCATAGATAACCAGTGCCAGATTGCACACAACGTGGTGATTGGCGACAATACTGCGGTGGCAGGTGGCGTTATCATGGCTGGAAGCCTCAAAATTGGCCGCTATTGTATGATTGGCGGTGCCAGCGTGATAAACGGTCATATGGAAATTTGTGACAAAGTGACCGTTACCGGGATGGGAATGGTGATGCGGCCGATTACCGAGCCAGGAGTTTACTCCTCCGGTATCCCGCTACAGCCCAACAAAACCTGGCGCAAAACTGCGGCACTGGTGCTGCACATTGATGAAATAAGCAAACGCTTAAAAAACATCGAGCGCAAAGTCATGCAAGACTAAGCGAGCATGCACCAACGCTGTCCGGCTTCATAAATAAAATCTACGAAGCAGGGAAAGCCTGGCGCACAGAAATGATTCGCGGCCTGCGGACGATCGACAGATTGTTGCAGGCCGTGTTATTGATGCCATCTGATTTTTAGGACAGGAAGAGTATTTTGACTACTGAAACTCATACTCTGAAGATTGAAGAGATTATTGAACTTTTACCGCATCGTTACCCATTTTTGTTGGTCGATCGGGTTCTTGAGTTTGAAGAAAGCAAGTATTTGCGTGCGGTAAAAAACGTCTCGGTGAATGAACCGTTTTTCCAGGGACACTTCCCTGGTAAACCGATTTTCCCAGGCGTGCTGATACTCGAAGCTATGGCCCAGGCCACCGGGATCCTGGCTTTTAAAAGTGTCGGTAAACTGGCCCCGGGCGAGCTGTATTATTTCGCCGGTATTGACGAAGCGCGCTTCAAGCGCCCGGTCGTCCCTGGCGATCAAATGATCATGGAAGTCACCTTCGAAAAAACCCGCCGTGGGTTGACGCGCTTCAAAGGCGTGGCGACCGTTGACGGTAAAATTGTCTGCGAAGCGACGATGATGTGTGCTCGCAGCCGGGAGGCTTAATTCGTGATTGATAGTACCGCCGTTATCCACCCAAGCTCGATCGTTGAAGAAGGTGCTGTTATTGGTGCTGGCGTCCAGATTGGTCCGTTTTGCGTTATTGGCGCGAACGTTTCGATTGGCGAAGGCACGACGCTGAAATCGCATGTCGTGGTGAATGGTCATACCCGTATCGGTAAAGATAATACGGTTTACCAGTTTGCTACGATCGGTGAGGCAAATCAGGATCTGAAATACGCGGGAGAACCCACGCGAGTTGAAATCGGCGATCGGAACCGTATTCGTGAAAGCGTCACCATTCATCGTGGCACGGCACAATCGGACGGGGTGACCCGGGTCGGCGATGACAATCTGCTGATGGTGAATGCACATGTTGCCCATGATTGTGTTGTCGGTAACCACTGCATTCTGGCTAACAATGCGACTCTGGCGGGGCATGTTATCGTTGATGATTTTGCGATCATTGGCGGTATGACGGCGGTGCATCAGTTTTGTATTATTGGCGCGCATGTTATGGTTGGCGGCTGTTCTGGCGTTGCCCAGGATGTCCCACCGTATGTAATAGCTCAGGGCAATCACGCCACGCCTTTTGGCATCAACCTTGTCGGCCTGCAACGACGCGGTTTCAGCAAAGAGGCGCTGCACGCTATCCGTGCCGCGTACAAACTGCTTTACCGCAGTGGTAAGACGCTGGATGAAGTTAAACCGGAGATCGCTGAAATCGCGCAAGCGCATCCGGAAGTTCAGCCGTTTTACGATTTCTTTGCCCGTTCTACAAGGGGCTTGATTCGTTAACTTATGCTAAAGCATCCCTTAACGATTGCCCTTGTCGCCGGAGAAACTTCCGGCGATATTCTTGGTGCCGGTCTTATCCGTGCGCTGAAAGAGAAACATCCTGACGCCCGCTTTGTTGGCGTAGCCGGGCCGCTGATGCAGTCCGAAGGGTGTGAAGCCTGGTATGAGATGGAAGAGCTGGCGGTCATGGGCATTGTTGAAGTGCTGGGCCGCCTGCGCCGCCTACTGCATATCCGCCGCGATCTCACCCGCCGCTTTATTGCGCTGAAGCCCGATGTCTTTGTCGGCATTGATGCGCCGGATTTCAACATTACTCTGGAAGGGCGGCTGAAGCAGCAGGGCATCCGCACTATTCATTACGTCAGCCCTTCGGTTTGGGCCTGGCGTCAAAAGCGCGTGTTTAAAATTGGCCGAGCCACCGACCTGGTGCTGGCATTTTTACCGTTTGAAAAAGCGTTCTACGATCGTTTCAACGTGCCGTGTCGCTTTATCGGCCACACAATGGCGGATGCGATGCCCATTGAGCCAGACAAGCAGGCCGTGCGCCGCGAGTTGGGCATTGCACCACAGGCCCTGTGCCTGGCGCTGCTGCCCGGCAGCCGCAGTGCCGAAGTTGAGATGCTGAGCGCTGATTTCCTGAAAACGGCGATGCTGCTGCGGAAAAAATATCCGCAGCTGGAAATTGTCGTTCCGCTGGTCAATCCGCGCCGCCGCACGCAGTTTGAAGCGATTAAAGCGGAAGTGGCACCGGATTTGCCGATGCATTTACTGGATGGCAAAGGCCGCCAGGCGATGCAGGCGAGCGATGCCTCTCTGTTGGCCTCCGGCACCGCCGCACTGGAGTGCATGCTGGCAAAATGCCCGATGGTGGTAGGCTACCGCATGAAGCCCTTCACCTTCTGGCTGGCGAAGCGGCTGGTGAAAACGGATTATGTTTCACTGCCCAACCTGCTGGCCGGCCGTGAACTGGTGCCAGAGCTGTTGCAGGATGACTGCCAACCGCAGCGGCTGGCAGCTGCGTTGGAGCCGCTGCTGGCTGAAGGCGAAACCCGTGATACGCTGCTGGCCACCTTTGCCGAGCTGCATCATCAGATCCGCTGGAATGCCGATGAACAGGCGGCGGCGGCGGTACTGGAGCTGTGTCGATGAGCGAATTTATCTATCCTGAAGCCCGGCTGATTGCCGGGGTTGATGAAGTGGGCCGTGGGCCGCTGGTCGGCGCGGTGGTTACCGCTGCGGTGATCCTCGATCCCACCCGACCGATTGTCGGGCTGGGGGATTCGAAAAAGCTGTCGGAAAAACGTCGGCTGGCACTGTACGATGAGATCAAAGATAAAGCGCTTAGCTGGAGTCTGGGCCGCGCAGAGCCGGAAGAAATTGACCGGCTTAATATTCTGCATGCCACCATGCTGGCGATGCAGCGTGCGGTGGCCGGATTGCATCTGACGCCGGATTTTGTGCTGATTGACGGCAATCGCTGTCCTCATCTGGCGATGCCAAGCCGGGCGGTGGTGAAAGGGGATAGCCTGGTGCAAGAGATAGGCGCCGCTTCAATCATTGCTAAAGTCACGCGCGATCGTGAGATGTGCGAACTGGATCAGCAGTATCCCCAGTATGGCTTTGCCCGGCATAAAGGCTATCCGACTGCTGTTCATATGGAAAAGCTGGCCCAGTTTGGCGTAACGCCTCAGCACCGCCGTAGCTTTGCTCCGGTACGCAATGCGATGCTGGATGCCGAGCTGGCCGCTGCGGCTGCCCGCACGCTGTAATTCTTCTCCCTAGCGTTAACAGGAACACAGATGGCCGAACCTCGTTTTATTCATTTACGCGTCCACAGCGACTATTCGATGATCGATGGGCTGGCGAAAACGGGCCCGTTGGTGAAATACGCGGCAAAAATGGGTATGCCGGCCATCGGCATGACGGATTTTACCAACCTGTGTGGGCTGGTGAAGTTTTACGGGACGGCGCACGGCCAGGGCATGAAGCCGATTATCGGCGCGGATTTCAACGTCAGTAGTGACGCGATGGGCGACGAGCTGACGCAAATGACCGTGCTGGCCGCCGATAACCAGGGCTATCAAAACCTGACGCTGCTGATTTCGCGTGCTTACCAGCGGGGATACGGGCCAGCGGGGCCGACCATCGATCGTGACTGGCTGGCCGAGCATCAACAGGGCCTGATCTTGCTCTCCGGCGGTCGCCGTGGCGATATCGGCAAAATGCTGTTGCGCGGTAACCATACCCAGGTGAACGAGTGCCTGAACTTTTATCAGCAACATTTTCCCGATCGCTACTATCTCGAGCTGATCCGCACTGGGCGTCCCGATGAAGAGACGTATCTGCACGCGGCGATAGAACTGGCGGTGGCGCAGGGCGTGCCCGTCGTCGCCACCAATGAAGTCTGTTTCCTTGCCGAATCGGACTTTGATGCCCATGAGATCCGGGTGGCGATCCACGACGGCTTCACCCTTGACGATCCCAAGCGCCCGCGTCATTACAGCCCGCAGCAGTATCTGCGCAGCGAGGAGGAGATGTGCGAGCTGTTCTCGGACATTCCCGAAGCGTTGGAAAACAGCGTCGAAATTGCCCGGCGTTGTAACGTCACGATACGTCTTGGCGAATATTTCCTGCCGCAGTTCCCGACGGGCGAGATGACCACGGAAGATTTCCTCGTGGTGAAGTCGAAACAGGGGCTGGAAGAGCGTCTGGCATTCCTGTTCCCGGACGAGAAGGTGCGTGCTGAATGCCGCCCTGCCTATGATGAACGTCTGGACATTGAACTGAACGTGATCAATCAGATGGGCTTCCCCGGCTACTTCCTGATAGTGATGGAGTTCATCCAGTGGTCTAAGGATAACGATGTGCCGGTTGGGCCGGGGCGTGGTTCGGGTGCCGGTTCGCTGGTGGCCTATGCACTGAAGATCACCGATCTCGATCCGCTGGAGTTTGACCTGCTGTTCGAACGTTTCCTTAACCCGGAACGTGTTTCGATGCCTGACTTTGACGTCGACTTCTGCATGGAAAAACGCGATCTGGTGATTGAGCACGTTGCGGAAATGTATGGCCGCAAGGCGGTGTCCCAGATTATCACTTTCGGTACGATGGCGGCGAAAGCGGTAATCCGCGACGTGGGGCGCGTGCTGGGGCACCCATACGGTTTTGTGGACCGCATCTCCAAGCTGGTGCCGCCCGATCCGGGGATGACGCTGGAAAAGGCCTTTGCTGCCGAACCGCAGCTGCCGCAAATTTACGAGGCGGACGAAGAGGTTAAAGCGCTGATCGATATGGCGCGCAAGCTGGAAGGCGTGACGCGTAACGCCGGTAAGCATGCCGGGGGGGTGGTGATTGCGCCGACGCAAATCACCGATTTTGCCCCCCTGTACTGTGATGAAAACGGCAACCATCCGGTCACCCAGTTTGATAAGAATGATGTCGAATATGCCGGGCTGGTGAAGTTTGACTTCCTCGGTCTGCGCACGCTGACTATTATCGATTGGGCGCTGGCGATGATTAACGCCCGCCGCGCAAAAAGCGGTGAAGCGCCGATAGATATCGCTGCGATCCCGCTTGAAGATAAAAAAAGTTTCGATATGCTGCAACGCTCGGAAACCACGGCGGTATTCCAGCTTGAATCGCGCGGCATGAAGGATTTGATTAAGCGCCTGAAGCCCGACTGTTTTGAGGATATGATCGCGCTGGTGGCGCTGTTCCGTCCGGGGCCTTTACAGTCCGGCATGGTGGATAACTTTATTGACCGTAAGCATGGGCGCGAAGAGATATCCTACCCGGATATTCAGTGGCAGCACGAGTCGCTCAAACCGGTGCTGGAACCCACCTACGGCATTATCCTCTACCAGGAACAGGTGATGCAGATAGCCCAGGTGCTGGCCGGTTACAGCCTGGGCGGGGCTGATATGCTGCGCCGCGCAATGGGTAAAAAGAACCCGGAGGAGATGGCCAAACAGCGTGGCGGCTTTGAGGACGGGGCGAAATCGCGCGGCATAGACGGCGAGCTGGCGATCAAAATTTTCGACCTGGTAGAGAAGTTCGCCGGGTATGGTTTTAACAAATCGCACTCCGCTGCCTACGCCCTGGTTTCCTATCAGACGCTGTGGCTGAAAGCGCATTATCCGGCGGAGTTTATGGCGGCGGTAATGACCGCCGATATGGACAACACCGAGAAGGTGGTTGGCTTGGTGGATGAGTGCTGGCGGATGGGGCTGAAGCTGCTGCCGCCGGATATCAATTCCGGCCTGTATCAGTTCCACGTCAATGACGAAGGTGAAATCGTCTACGGTATCGGCGCGATCAAAGGGGTGGGTGAAGGGCCGATCGAAGCCATTATCGAAGCGCGTAACGAGGGCGGTTATTTCCGCGAGCTATTTGACCTGTGCGCGCGCACCGACACCAAAAAAATGAACCGCCGGATGCTGGAAAAATTGATTATGTCCGGTGCGTTTGACCGTTTAGGCCCGCACCGTGCCGCCTTGATGAGCGCGTTGCCGGATGCGCTAAAAGCCGCCGACCAGCACGCGAAAGCAGAGGCGATTGGTCAGGTGGATATGTTCGGCGTGCTGGCAGAAGCCCCGGAGCAGGTGGAGCAGTCCTACTCAGACGTGAAGCCGTGGCCGGAACAGGTCCAGCTGGATGGTGAAAGGGAAACCTTAGGGCTTTACCTGACCGGTCACCCGATCAACCAGTATCTGAAAGAAATTGAGCGCTATGTCGGTGGACAGCGCCTGAAAGACATGCACCCGACCGAGCGTGGAAAAATGACCACCGCAGCCGGTCTGGTGGTGGCGGCCCGCGTGATGGTAACTAAACGCGGTAACCGTATTGGCATCTGCACGCTGGACGATCGTTCTGGTCGTCTGGAGGTGATGTTATTTACAGATGCGTTAGACAAGTTCCAGCATATGCTGGAGAAAGACCGTATCCTGATCGTCAGTGGGCAAGTCAGCTTCGATGACTTCAATGGCGGGCTTAAAATGATGGCCCGCGATATGATGGACATCGATGAAGCACGCGAAAAATATGCGCGCGGGCTTGCTATCTCGCTGACGGACAGGCAAATTGATGACCAGCTTTTAAACCGTCTCCGTCAATCCCTTGAGCCTTATCGTTCGGGGACAATTCCGGTACATCTCTACTATCAGAGAGAGGATGCGCGGGCAAAGTTGCGCTTCGGTGCAACCTGGCGCGTATCACCGAGCGATCGTTTGTTAAACGATCTGCGCTCGTTGATAGGATCGGAGCAGGTGGAACTAGAGTTTGACTAAAACAGGATTATTATGAGTCTTAATTACCTGGATTTCGAACAGCCAATCGCAGAGCTTGAAGCGAAAATTGATTCGCTTAAGTCGGTTGGCCGTCAGGATGAAAAACTGGATATTAATCTGGATGAAGAAGTTCAGCGTCTGCGCGATAAAAGCGTTGAGCTGACGCGTAAAATCTTCTCCGATTTAGGTGCCTGGCAGATCGCGAAGTTGGCACGTCATCCGCTGCGCCCGTATACGCTGGATTATGTGCGCAACGTGTTTACCGACTTCGACGAGCTGGCTGGCGATCGCGCTTATGCCGATGATAAAGCTATCGTTGGCGGTATTGCGCGTCTGGAAGATCGTCCGGTGATGATTATCGGACATCAGAAAGGGCGGGAAACCAAAGAGAAAATCCGTCGCAACTTTGGTATGCCCGCGCCAGAAGGTTACCGTAAGGCACTGCGCCTGATGGAAATGGCCGAGCGTTTCAATATGCCGATCGTTACCTTTATCGACACGCCGGGTGCCTATCCGGGCGTCGGCGCAGAGGAGCGCGGTCAGTCGGAAGCTATCGCACGCAATCTGCGTGAGATGTCCGGCCTGAAAGTCCCGGTCATTTGTACCGTTATCGGTGAAGGTGGTTCCGGTGGCGCGCTGGCGATTGGCGTGGGTGACAAGGTCAATATGTTGCAGTACAGCACCTATTCGGTGATTTCACCGGAAGGCTGCGCTTCTATTCTGTGGAAGAGTGCAGATAAAGCGCCGCTGGCGGCTGAAGCAATGGGCATTATTGCCCCGCGTCTGAAAGAGCTGAAGCTGATTGATAGCGTGATCCCGGAGCCGTTGGGTGGTGCGCATCGCGATCCGCTGGCGATTGGCGCGTCAATGAAGGCACAGCTGCTGGCCGATCTGGCCGAGCTGGATACGCTGACCACCGCAGAACTGCTGGACCGTCGCTATCAACGTCTGATGAGCTACGGTTACGCCTGATAGCCGATTCTGCTTTATAAAGGGCCAGACAGAGAATTGAACTGCGAATGTTGGATTTCGATCTGATATTTGCAGCTGCAATTTGCTGTCTGGCCCTTTTTGTTTCTGTGCTCTTGCTGCCCGGCTATCCTTATTTTGCCGTCTGACGCCGTGCGTAGAGCAGGCAAAACGATCAAGGAGAATGTCATGAATATTATTGCCATCATGGGCCCGCATCACGTCTTCTACAAAGACGAGCCTTTCCGTGAACTGGACGTTTCACTGAAACAGCAGGGTTTTCATACCGTTTACCCGCAGGGTGCCGAGGATTTGCTGAAACTGATTGAGCATAATCCGCGCATTTGTGGCGTGGTGTTTGACTGGGATGAGTACAGTCTCGATCTCTGTAGCGAGATCAACCAGCTGAATGAATATCTGCCGCTCTACGCATTTATTAATACCCATTCGACGATGGATGTTGGCATCAACGAGATGCGTATGGCGATCTGGTTCTTTGAGTATGCGCTCAATGCCGGTGAAGAGATCGCCCAGCGTATTCGTCAATATACCGATGAATACATCGATACCATCACGCCGCCGTTGACCAAAGCGCTGTTTAACTACGTTAAAGAGGGCAAAACGACTTTCTGTACTCCCGGGCATATGGCGGGTACGGCATTCCAGAAAAGCCCGGTGGGCAGTCTGTTTTATGATTTCTTTGGTGCCAATACGCTGAAGGCGGATATCTCTATATCGGTCAGTGAGTTAGGTTCGCTGCTTGACCATACCGGCCCCCATCTTGAGGCAGAAGAGTACATTGCGCGTACCTTTGGCGCGGAACAGAGCTATATGGTCACCAATGGCACCTCCACCTCAAATAAGATTGTCGGGATGTACGCCGCCGCCGCAGGCAGTACCGTGTTGATAGATCGCAACTGCCATAAATCCCTGACCCATCTGCTGATGATGAGCGATATTATCCCCATCTGGCTGAAGCCAACGCGTAATGCGCTGGGTATTCTCGGCGGTATTCCGAAGCGCGAATTTAGTAAAGAGAGCATCGCGCTGAAAGTGTCGCAAACGCCGCGTGCCGGCTGGCCGGTACATGCCGTCATCACCAACTCGACCTACGATGGACTGCTCTACAGCACGCAGTACATCAAAGAGACGCTGGAGGTGCCGTCGATTCACTTCGACTCGGCGTGGGTGCCTTACACCAACTTCCACCCGATCTATCGGGGACTGAGCGGCATGAGCGGGGAGCGCACGCCGGGTAAAGTGATTTACGAAACGCAGTCCACTCACAAGCTGCTGGCTGCGTTCTCACAGGCTTCGCTGATCCACATTAAGGGCGACTACGACGAACAAACCTTTAACGAAGCCTATATGATGCACACCACCACATCGCCGAACTACGCCATCGTAGCCTCTATCGAAACGGCGGCGGCCATGCTGCGCGGTAACTCAGGTAAACGTCTGATTAACCGTTCGGTAGAGCGCGCACTGCATTTTCGCCGCGAAGTCCAGCGCTTGCGTGAAGAGTCAGACGGCTGGTTCTTCGATATCTGGCAGCCGGACGGGATTGATGAACCGGAATGTTGGGCGATCCAGCCCGGTGGGGAAGAGTGGCACGGTTTCCGCGATGCCGATGCCGATCATATGTACTTGGACCCGATCAAAGTGACGATCCTGACGCCCGGAATGAGCGAGATGGGCGATATGGCAGAAGAGGGCATTCCGGCGGCGCTGGTAGCCAAGTTCCTTGACGAGCGCGGCGTGGTGGTGGAAAAAACCGGGCCTTATAACCTGCTGTTCCTCTTCAGTATTGGCATTGATAAAACCAAGGCAATGAGCGTTCTGCGCGGACTGACCGAGTTTAAACGCGCTTACGATCTTAATCTGCGGGTTAAAAACATGCTGCCAGACCTCTACGCAGAGGACCCTGACTTCTACCGCAATATGCGCATTCAGACCCTGGCACAGGGCATTCACAGCCTGATCCGCCAACACGATTTGCCACGCCTGATGCTGCAAGCCTTTGCCATGCTGCCGGAAATGAAGTTGACCCCCCATCAAATGTTTCAGCAGCAGGTAAAGGGCAATGTGGAAACGGTTGATATCAGCCAGCTGGTTGGGCGCGTATCGGCCAACATGATCCTGCCTTATCCACCCGGCGTGCCGCTGGTGATGCCGGGTGAGATGATTACTGAAGAGAGCCGCCCGGTGCTCGATTTCTTACTGATGCTGTGTACCATCGGCAGGCATTATCCCGGCTTTGAAACCGATATTCATGGTGCAACCCTAACCGAAGAGGGGCAGTATCTGGTGCGGGTGCTGAAACCGGATAGTGAAAATGAGCCGGTTTAACGTTGGCAGGTAAGTGCTATTCAGGAGCTGATATGTCAGTTTTAGCATTAAAAAAGGTCCATCATGTTGCGATTATCGCTAGTGACTATCAGGTTAGTAAGGCATTTTATTGCGATATCCTCGGCTTTACCCTGCTGGGCGAGGTATACCGACAGGAGCGCGATTCATGGAAAGGGGATCTGGCACTGAATGGCGATTACACCATCGAACTGTTCTCATTCCCCGTGCCGCCTGCACGCGTCGATCGGCCGGAAGCCTGTGGTTTACGCCATCTGGCGTTCAGCGTCGATGATGTTGATGCTGCCACGCGCTATCTGGAAAATCATGGCATAGGTTGTGAAGCGGTACGCAGCGACCCGCTGACCGGCAGGCTTTTCACCTTCTTTAATGACCCGGATGGTTTGCCGTTAGAGCTGTACCAGGCCTAAAATACCCTTCGGTTAAGCCCGGCGCGGTTGCCGGGCTCTTCTTGTCAGGAGCCTCATGTCTGCCATTGCTTATCTTGAACACTCGCTTGCGGCTGAGCACGCCGTGTTGCTGGCCTACAGCGGCGGTCTTGACTCCAGCGTACTGCTGCATCAGCTGGTACAGCTAAGAGAGCGGCGGCCGCAGCTACAGCTGCGCGCGGTTCACATTCATCATGGGTTGAATCCGCGGGCTGACTGCTGGGTGGCACACTGCCAGCAGCAGTGTGCGCAGTGGCAGGTGCCGCTGGTGGTGATCAGGGTGCAGGTCGATGCCCGGGAAGGGGGAATTGAAGCGGCGGCGCGTCAGGCGCGTTACAAGGCGCTACGTCAGCAGCTTGAGGCGGGAGAAACTCTGCTCACTGCCCAGCATCTGGACGATCAGAGTGAAACGTTGCTGCTGGCGTTGAAACGTGGCAGCGGCCCAGCCGGACTGGCCGCGATGCCGCAGGAACAGCGTCAGGGAGATCGTCGTCATCTGCGTCCACTGCTGACGCAAAGCCGTCAGCAGCTGGAAAGCTGGGCGCATCGCTACCAGCTCGACTGGATTGAGGATGACAGCAATCAGGATGCGCGTTACGACCGCAACTTCCTGCGTTTACAGGTGATGCCGTTGCTCAACCAGCGCTGGCCCCATTTTGCCAGCGCGGTGGCGCGTAGTGCGCAGCTGTGTGGTGAGCAGGAGCACCTGCTTGATGAGCTGCTGTCCGAGTCGCTTGATGCGCTGGTGGATGAGTCTGGTGCGTTGAATTTCACCCCACTGCTGACGATGAGCGATGCCCGGCGTTTTGCCCTGCTGCGGCGCTGGATTGCACGACAGCACGGCAGTATGCCGTCACGCGACGCGTTGCAGCGTATCTGGCAGGAAGTCGCCTGTAGCCGCGCAGATGCAGAACCGCGCCTCAGAATCGGTAGCAGTGAAGTCCGGCGTTTTCGTGGTCGTCTCTACTGGCTACCGCCGCTGCTGCCAATGGGGACGATCCAGCTGGTATGGTCTGCGCCCTGGCAACCGTTAACGCTGCCGGACGGCCTGGGACAGCTCTTGTCGCGATCACCGGGGATCGCGCTGCGTTATCCGCAGCCGGCAGAGATCGTCAGCGTGCGTTTTCAGGCCCAGGGCGCTTTTCACATTGTTGGTCGAGTCGGTAGCCGCTCGCTGAAAAAACTGTGGCAGGAGCATGGGATCCCGCCGTGGCAGCGTGAGCGCATTCCGCTAATTTTCTATGGCGATCGTTTGATTGCCGCCCTGGGGGTATTTGTTACCTACGAGGGCAGTGTGCAGCCGGGCGCAAAAACCTGGCACATTGACTGGTGTCGATAAACCTGAGCAAGGACGAGGAGGCGGTAAGGCGGGAACTGCGGGCAGATCGTCGATCCACCCGCTGGATGAGGGTTAATCTGGCTCGCTGACCACCACCGTACCGAGTTGGGGATGGCTAAAGCTGAATATATGGTCGAGACGTAGCTCCTGGCATGCTCCGGCAACCTCAATACTGAGATATTCCACGTTCTTACGGGACACCATATCTTTCGCTTTTGCCTGCAGCTGCTCGCCGCTTTTTAACGTCAACGCCAGCATCCAGTTGTTCTGGCAGGCGAGCTCCAGATTATCATAATCATCACAGTTGATCGGTCTGTACACTTCATTCGTCAACATAGTTGCTCACCTAATAAACTTGCGGCAGTGGGTGCTGCCTGTTCCCTGATGGATAGAGAGTAGCGCAAAACGGCTGCTACCTCACCGAGTGCTTTCTGTTACGGCACCTGTTCTCGTTCGCCATACCTTTGCATCCGCACCTCCTTGAGCGTTTCGCTAGCAATATTCCGACTATAGCACAGCCCTTTTGGGGAAATCAGCCCGTTATCAGGTGATTTAAGGCGTCATCGGGTTACAATAGTGCGCAACTGAGATAAGGATCCTTATGGCACTGAAAGCAACGATTTATAAAGCCACGGTTAATGTCGCGGATATGGACCGTAACGTATTTATTGACAATACCCTGACCCTGGCACGCCACCCTTCTGAAACTGCAGAAAGGATGATGCTGCGTCTTCTGGCCTGGATGGTACATGCCAACGAACGTCTGGTCTTCACGCGCGGACTGAGCGCTGAAGATGAGCCGGAGGTGTGGCAGCTCAACGATCACAATGGTATTGATATCTGGATAGAGCTGGGGCTTCCTGATGAGCGCAGGATCAAAAAGGCCTGTAGCCGTTCGCAGCAGGTCTGGCTGTATGCCTATAACGGACGAGCAGCCCAGCCGTGGTGGCAACAGCAGCAGAGCAAGCTGGCACAGCACCCCAATCTGACGGTGCGTTATCTGAATGACGAACAGCTTAGCGCCCTGGCCCAAATGGCCTCACGCTCAATGACCCTTCAGGCGACGATTCAGGACGGTACGGTCTGGCTTTCTGATGACGATCACCATCTGGAAATTCAATTCGAGCAGTGGCAGGATGGCGGGAAAAACAGGTGATAGTACTGCCACGCGGGATCATTATTCCTGATGCTGAAATCGAGCTTACTGCGATCCGCGCGCAGGGTGCTGGTGGTCAACATGTGAATAAAAGCTCGACGGCGATCCATCTGCGCTTTGATATTCGCGCCTCCAGCCTGCCGGACTTTTACCAGCAGCGCATGCTGGCGGTCAGTCATCATCTTATCACTCCGGAAGGGATTGTGATTATCAAAGCACAGGAGTATCGCAGTCAGGAGATGAATCGTGACGCCGCGTTAAAGCGTCTTGAGAATCTGATTCTGGAGCTGACCACGGTGGAGAAAACCCGTCGTGCAACGCGTCCGACGCTGGCATCGAAGAAAAGGCGGTTAGAAGGCAAGGCGCGTAAAGCGTCAACCAAATCACTGCGCAGCAAAGTTCGTGGTGATTGAGTCCGTTATCGTCGTTCATTGAAAATGACAACGTCCTGGTGGTGAAACCAGGACGTTGTTGTGAGCGATCGCCATCAGGGCGCCAGGGCTTTTAAGTGATTAAGCGCTACGGCTGATAGCGTAGATGAGGTCAGGAAAATAAGTGCATATGCATATAGAAGTGCAAAATATAATAAGTGGCATAAGACACGCCCATATACAGCGCAAGCGTAAATATAAAGCCAAAAGTATTGCAGGTCGCGGTGGCACAAAGCGGTTTTTTACGCGGAGTAAATAAGATAGCGACCAGTGGGATAATAAACAGGAAGTGGCCGATGAAATCGATCATGCCGAAAGGAATAACGGCCACCGTGACAAAGAAGCCCATTACGCCGATCCCGGCATAACCCGCCGCCCTGCCGCTATAAATGTGCCATGCACAGCAGAACTCAACAAAACCGCAGGCGCGAATAAAGAACGACCAGTCAAGCCCCATTGCCACGTAGCTGTGTTCAGTGAGTAGCTGGTGGAATAGCTCAGGGTGCATGAACTTCTCAATCGCGCCCCACAGGAAAGAGTAGGCGAGAGTAAAACGTACCAGTTCTATTGCGAGTCCGCGTAGCGCTACCGGGCGCAGCGTCTGCATAATCAGATAGACGCCAGTTCCGATAAATACCAGATAATCGAGCATATGGAACAATCCATACAGCTGAATAGCGTAGCCATAAAGGAACAGGATAGCCACGCCAGCAATCAGGCTGGTACGTTGATGAAACGCAGTGAAAGCAATCAGATAGTGAACATAAACCAAAGCAGGATTTTCTATCACCAGCTCTGGGGTCAGGATGATGTTAGGGAAAAATATCGCCAGAGTCAGAAAGAATGCCGAAGTACCATAACGCATCACCTTAGGCACCAGGCTTTCAAGACAGTGCAGGCGCGGCTGCCAGCGGCTGACATCAATCGGTGAGGGGATTTTTCTGTCTAATACGGAAGTCAGGAAAATAACCAGCGTAGATAAGAACAACAGTCCCAGAAATTCCGGAGACTGCATCATTTCCATCAGGGGGACAGGTTCTTTTGTCGTGTCGTAATCAACAAACCATTTTACATGGGCTAAAGCGTCGGCTGGCTTAAAAAGGGCCAAAAGACAAATTCCAGTGAAGCGTTTCATTTTTCTCTCTGCTTTCAGATTTAATGAATAGTCGCCGAGAGTTAAAATGTTATTTTAACTTTCCCGACTAATTTGTGGTGTATGAATTGCGGCTAGTATATTGATTCGAGAGAATTCCGGCGCGGATTATAATGATTTTAATCATCTTTAATATCTTAACTGCTATTGTTTCGATATTTTAAGGGGGAGTGTCTGATGTGTCGAACGGCAGGGTAGTCAGGCAGGCCGACACGGAAGACATTGACAGCTTGAGGGATTAAAGGGCAAAGAAACGTCACCTTGCAGATATAAATAAACCCCCAGTCGTTGGCTCATTAACGAAAGGGGGTTTTGCGTGAAACGGCTGCGGTCTGCCTGATAAGTTACTGGGCTAGTTCCGCCACCAGGAAATCAACGATTTCGTGGGTTTTAATTAAACGTTTCTCTCCGGCACGACGGGATTTATATTCAATCTCTTCGTTGTCAAGATTACGTTCGCCAATCACAATACTGTGCGGTACGCCAATCAGCTCCATATCAGCAAACATCACGCCCGGGCGCTCTTTACGATCGTCCAGAATCACGTCAATACCTTTAGCGCGCAGCTGACGATAAAGCTCTTCCGCCAACTCTTTGACACGGAACGATTTCTGCATGTTCATCGGCAGAATAGCAACCTGGAAAGGCGCTAACGCCGGAGACCAGATAATCCCGCGCTCGTCGTGGTTCTGTTCTATCGCCGCAGCTACGATACGGGTGATACCAATGCCGTAGCATCCCATGGTCAAAGTCTGATTACGCCCATCTTCACCCTGTACTGAGGCTTTCATCGCTTCAGAGTATTTAGTGCCAAGCTGGAAAATATGACCGACTTCGATACCACGTTTGATCAACAGCGTGCCTCTACCATCCGGGCTGGCATCGCCTTCAACCACATTACGAATATCTGCGATACGCGGCAGGGGCAGATCGCGCTCCCAGTTAATGCCGCTAAAATGCTGACCATCAATGTTGGCTCCGGCGCTGAAATCACTCATCGCAGCCACGGTGCGGTCGGCCACAATTGGCATGTTCAGGCCAACGGGGCCGAGTGAACCCGGGCCTGCATTAACCTGTGCGCGGATCTCTTCTTCACTGGCAAATGTCAGCGGTGCGGCAACGATATCGATCTTCTCTGCTTTAATTTCATTCAGTTCATGGTCGCCGCGCACCAGCAGAGCAACCAGCGTATGGCCACTCTCTTTGGTCGCCTTGACCATCAGGGTTTTTACGGTTTTTTCGATCGGCAGATTAAACTGCCCTACCAGCTCGGCGATGGTCTTTGCCTCAGGCGTGGCGAACTGTACCTGTTGCTGCGTGGCAGCGGCACGGCCGCCTGCCGGTGGCAGAGCCTCGGCCATCTCAATATTGGCTGCGTAATCTGATTCGGTAGAGAAAACGATATCGTCTTCGCCGCTCTGCGCCAGTACCTGAAATTCGTGGGATGCGTTGCCGCCAATAGAGCCGGTATCTGCCTGCACGGCACGGAAATCAAGCCCCATGCGGCTGAAGCTCTGGCTGTAAGCGCGGTACATGGCGTCGTAGGTTTCCTGTAAGGATCCCTGGCTGGTGTGGAATGAGTAAGCATCTTTCATGATGAATTCACGCGAACGCATCACGCCAAATCGTGGGCGTACTTCATCGCGGAATTTAGTCTGGATCTGGAACAGATTAAGCGGCAGCTGTTTATACGAGCTCAGCTCATTACGGATCAAATCGGTAATCACTTCTTCATGCGTTGGGCCGAGCACAAAAGGACGCTCGCTACGATCGACCAGGCGCAATAGTTCCGGGCCGTACTGCTCCCAACGGCCACTCTCCTGCCACAAATCGGCGGGTTGTACCACCGGCATGGAAATTTCAATGGCCCCCGCGTTGTTCATCTCTTCGCGCACGATGTTTTCCACTTTCTTCAGTACGCGTAGACCAGTTGGCAACCAGGTATACAGGCCAGATGCCAGTTTGCGGATCATCCCGGCACGCAGCATCAGCTGGTGGCTGATCACTTCAGCGTCGGCAGGTGTCTCCTTCAGGGTGGAGAGCAGATATTGAGTAGTGCGCATGAGTTACGATTCCATATAAACGGAAAAAGAGTCCAAAAGTGTGTGCGCTAGTGTAGCAGCGTGTTGGTGGAGTCAAAAGATGCCGTGATAAATTAACGTGGATCTATGGCAATGACTTCGCTGCCCGAAGGGGTAACGTGCCAGCGCACATTGAACTCCAGCAGCGATGCGGCGTATTCGCGCCCGGCTTCTTCGCCTTTACGATACGCGGGGCGAGGGTCCTGCGCCAGTACCTGAGTGATAAAGCGCTCAAGGTATGGATAGCGTTGCTGCAATTGCACCAGCTGCTGCCATGCTCCGGGGCTGAAACTGACCGGCATATCGGCAGTGGGGGCCTGCTGGGCAAAGCCGGCACTGGCATCAGGCAGTGATTCGGCAAAGGGCAGATAGGGTTTGATATCGATAATCGGCGTGCCGTCTACCAGGTCGAGGCTGCCTAATTGCAAAATGACCTGCTGCTTTTGGCAGCGAATGCCTCTCAGCTCAACCAGTGACATCCCCACCGGGTTGGGGCGGAAGGTCGAGCGGGTGGCGAAAACGCCCATACGCGCATTGCCGCCTAAACGCGGGGGACGAACGGTAGGACGCCAGCCGCCATCCATCGTCTGGTGGAAGACAAACAGTAGCCAAAGATGGCTAAACGCTTCCAGACCTCTTACCGCATCCGGATGATTGTACGGGGCCTGCAAATGAAGCTCACCGCCGCCGTCTTCGACCAGCCTGGGCTGACGCGGTACGGCAAACTTCTCCTTCCACGGGGAGTGGATCACGCCAATCTGGGCGAAGGAGAATTCCCTCATGGCTTACTGACTTTGAGTGCAGAGCCCTGACATATCGCCTTGCGGAAGCAGCCCTGAGTCGCATTGACGATTTCGCACTGGTGCACCAGCACCGCATTGGCTTTCATGCCAGAGGCACGCAGCTGCATACGCTTACGCGCGGTGGCCAGGTTTGGTGGGGAATCTTGTGTATTGCTTTGGCAATCATCACCAAACACTTCGCCGAGGTCGCGGAAGGGTAAACTGACCAGATCGGCAGGATCCGTATAGAGTTTTACCGGAACAGGATGCACAGCCGGCTTCTTCGAGGTTGACTCGGTTTGTGTTGACGTTGGAAAAGGTGTGACGGGTTTATAAGGCCGCGTCAGCAACGAACACCCTGTCAGCGTCAGTGCTAACAAACAGAGCGGTAAAACACGCATGGGAAAATCCTCATTCGGGGAAGTGGCGTTATTGAAGCAAGCTGGAGCAGAAATGACAAGCAGATAGCGTACAGGAGGGGCATACAGCAGGAATAAATAGCGTTGCGGGCAGCGACTGCTGCCCGCATTAAGCTGTTACCAGCCTTTTACTGCGCCGCCGTTAAAGACTTTATTGGCCGCGTCATTGACTTCATCAGACTGATAAGCCTGAACGAATTTTTTCACGTTTTCCGCGTCTTTGTTATCTTCACGAGCCACGATGAGGTTAACGTAAGGTGAGTTCTTATCTTCAACGAAGATGCCGTCTTTCGCCGGAGTCAGATTGATCTGGCTGGCATAGGTGGTGTTAATCACCGCCAGGGCAATCTGCTGATCGTCCAGTGAACGTGGTAGCTGTGGTGCTTCAAGCTCTACTAGCTTCAGGTTTTTCGGGTTTTCAACCACGTCCAGTGACGTTGGCAGCAGGCCAACGCCATCTTTCAGTTTGATCAGGCCGACTTTCTGTAGCAGCAGCAGGGTGCGACCCAAATTGGTGGGGTCGTTAGGAATGGCAATTTGGGCACCGTTCTGGAGTTCATCCAGAGACTTGATCTTTTTCGAATATCCGGCGATAGGGTAAACGAAAGTACTGCCGACAGAAGCCAGCTTATAGCCACGGTCTTTAATCTGCTGATCGAGGTAAGGTTTGTGCTGGAAAGCGTTAGCATCGATATCGCCCTTGCTCAACGCTTCATTAGGTAACACGTAATCATTGAAGGTTACCAACTCAACGTCCAGGCCATATTTGTCTTTGGCCACTTTCGCTGCAACTTCAGCAACCTGCTGCTCACTGCCAACGATAACGCCCACTTTGATATGATTAGGATCTTTGGCTTTCTGATCGCAGCCTACCAAAGCCAGGGTTCCGATCAGCGCACCTACAGCGGCAAATGTTTTCAAATTAAAAGACATATCCCTTCCTTAATATAGAGAGAAATCACAGTTGTGTTTATTTATGGCTGACAGCCCGAACAATGCGATCGCCACAGAGCTGAATCAAATACACCAGAACAACCAGCAGAACTAATACGGTATTCATCACCGTGGCGTTGTAACCGATATAGCCATACTGATAACCAATCTGACCCAAACCACCTGCCCCGACGGCACCGCCCATTGCAGAGTAGCCGACCAGAGTGATTAAGGTAATAGTAGCGGCATTCACCAGACCTGGTAATGCCTCCGGCAACAGAACTTTGCGGATAATTTGCAGCGGGGTTGCGCCCATAGCGCGGGAGGCTTCAATCAAACCGCTGGGTAGTTCGAGCAGGGCATTCTCAACCATGCGAGCAATAAAGGGGGCGGCGCCCACGGTAAGTGGAACAATCGCCGCCTGTAGCCCGATTGATGTGCCAACGATAATCCTGGTGAAGGGGATCATCCATACCAGTAAAATGATAAAAGGGATGGAACGGAAGATATTCACCGTTGCTGACAGCACGCTATACAGTTTGGCATTGGCGACAATCTGTCCGGGACGGGTAACGTAGAGAAGCACGCCAACCGGCAGGCCGAGAACAAAGCCAAAAAAACCGGAGACAAAGGTCATCATCAGGGTTTCCCAAACGCCGCGACCCAATAGCCACATCATTGCCTCAGACATAACCCAGTACCTCTACCTTTACATGATGTTCTTGCAGGAACGTGATGGCGGCCTGAATATTGGCGGCTTCGCCGTGAATTTCGGCCAGCATAATGCCGAATTTTACGCCTCCGGCATAATCCATCTGCGCGCTGATAATATTGTTGTTAACGTTAAAACGCCGGGCCGACTCTGAAAGCAGAGGGGCATCAACCGACTGTCCGGTAAATTCCAGACGTAATAGTGGTGTGGCGGTATCGCTGGCTTCGGACGACAGGCGCTGCTGATAGTCCTCGGGAATATCCAGATGCAGCGTTGACTGAATAAACTGCTGTGCCAACGGAGTTTTAGGATGAGAGAACACTTCGCTGACGGTATCCTGCTCAATCAGCTGACCATTGCTGATAACGGCAACACAATCACAGATGCGTTTCACCACGTCCATTTCATGCGTGATCAGCAGGATGGTAATGCCCAGACGGCGATTAATGTCTTTTAATAGTTCGAGAATAGAGCGTGTGGTGGCCGGATCCAGAGCGCTGGTCGCTTCATCGCATAACAGCACTTTAGGATTGCTGGCCAGCGCACGGGCAATCGCCACGCGCTGTTTCTGACCGCCGGAAAGATTGGCAGGCCAGGCGTCATGTTTGTCGGCCAGACCGACTAAATCCAGCAACTCGGTGACGCGGGTTCTAATTTCCCCTTTCGTCAAATTGCCCAGCTCCAGCGGCAGCGCCACATTTCCGGCAACGGTGCGTGAGTTAAGCAGATTAAAGTGTTGGAAAATCATCCCAATCTGACGGCGTGCTAGCGTTAGCTGCGATTCTGAAAGCGTCGTGAGATCCTGATTATCAACCAGAACCTGACCTGAGGTTGGGCGCTCCAGCAGATTGACGCAACGGATCAGCGTACTTTTACCTGCACCCGATGCGCCGATAACGCCATAAATTTGTCCGGTGGGCACATGCAAACTGACATCAGACAGCGCCGTGATGGTACGTGAACCTTGCTGGAACACTTTGGTAATATTTGAAAGTTTAATCATTGATTTATTTATTATCGTGATAGGGCTAAGCCGTGGCGTTGATGATAACCGTATCCCGCAATGTTGGGACTGAGTGGATGGTAAGGCATCCAGACGTCTAAATCAATCGAAGTCATTCAAACGGACATTCTCTCTTTCAAGGCAATCATGCGATACTCTACGGCAAATTTTTGCAGCAGGAGTTTCAACGTGACTGATAAGGTCCCCGCAATTTTTCTTGATCGTGATGGCACGATTAATGTCGATCATGGTTATGTCTCTGAAATTGACAACTTTGAGTTTATAGATGGCGTCATTGAGGCGATGCGTGAGCTAAAGCAGATGGGTTTCGCGCTGGTGCTGGTCACCAATCAGTCGGGCATTGCACGAGGAATGTTTAGCGAAGACCAATTTATGACGTTGACCGAATGGATGGACTGGTCATTGGCAGACCGTGATGTCGATCTGGACGGCATCTATTTCTGTCCGCATCATCCTGACGGCACTATAGAGGTATTAAGGCAATCTTGTGACTGCCGTAAACCACAGCCGGGCATGCTGTTCACTGCGCAGCAGGAATTGAACATCGATATGTCTGCTTCTTATATGGTAGGTGACAAAAAAGAGGATATGCAGGCAGCCGCAGCCGCTGGCGTCGGTAAGAAGGTGCTGGTACGTAGCGGCAAACCGGTGACCGTAGAAGGTGAGAATGCCGCCGACTGGGTGCTTAATAGCCTCGCAGAGTTGCCTGGACGTATTAAACAGGGTTAAAAAACAGCATTTCGTATGAATATAAAGCAGGTGGTAAGTTATTATAGATTTCCACTTGCGTTCCTGCGAACCCTCCCTATAATGCGCCTCCATCGACACGGAACAACGGCTTAC
>NZ_CAHS01000016.1 GCF_001050515.1 Erwinia piriflorinigrans CFBP 5888 | reverse complement strand
AATAAAGCAAAAGGCCATCCTTCGGGGTGGCCTTTTTGCGTTATGAATATTCCATTTACATCCATTACTTACACCTTCCCTCTAGCAATTGTCAGCTCCAGCTCACAAAATACGCGTCGAACAGATTTAAAATAATCTCGTAACAAACAGCCGGTTGATATAACTGATACATTAAATTCCTTTGGTGCTTAGCAAAGCAGGGACTCATTCACGAGGTGTATTTAATGACAGACTCCATCACCACCCATAATACGCAGGGAAAAGACTCGGTTACCACCCATCAGCGCATCTGGGCCATTGTAGGTGCCTCTTCAGGTAACCTTGTAGAGTGGTTCGATTTCTATGTCTATTCATTCTGCTCACTTTATTTCGCTCATATATTCTTTCCAAGCGGTAATCCAACGACCCAACTCTTACAGACGGCGGGGGTATTTGCCGCAGGTTTCCTAATGAGGCCGATAGGTGGCTGGATTTTTGGTTATATTGGCGATAAACATGGACGCAAAACCTCCATGTTGATCTCGGTATGCATGATGTGTTTTGGTTCACTGGTCATTGCCTGTCTTCCCGGTTACAACACGATTGGCGTTTGGGCACCCGCGTTGCTGCTGCTGGCCCGTCTGTTTCAGGGATTGTCCGTTGGTGGGGAATATGGCACCAGCGCGACCTATATGAGTGAAGTCGCTATAGAGGGACGAAAAGGGTTTTATGCCTCTTTTCAGTATGTCACCCTAATTGGAGGACAGTTGCTGGCGCTGTTAACCGTAGTGGTACTGCAACAAGTGTTGTCAGATACAGAGCTACGTGACTGGGGATGGCGGATTCCGTTCGCGTTGGGAGCTTTGCTGGCCGTGGTGGCGCTCTATCTGCGACGCTCATTAAATGAAACCTCAGATAATAAAACTCGTGCGCATAAAGATGCCGGGTCGCTGAAAGGACTGTGGAAACATCGCCGTGCTTTTCTTATGGTTCTCGGCTTCACCGCCGGAGGCTCCCTTAGTTTCTATACCTTTACCACTTATATGCAGAAGTATCTGGTCAATACCGCAGCGATGGATCATAAAACGGCCAGTATGCTGATGACTGGGGCGCTATTTATTTTTATGTTGCTTCAGCCATTGATCGGCGCCCTGTCGGATAAAATTGGTCGACGCTATTCGATGTTAATCTTTGGTGCTTTGGCTGCGATTTGTACCGTGCCAATTCTGACCATTCTACAAAGCGTGACTAGTCCTGTAATGGCATTTGTGCTGGTGATGCTGGCATTGGTGATCACCAGTTTCTACACCTCGATCAGTGGGATCCTGAAAGCAGAGATGTTTCCACCGGAAGTCAGGGCGTTGGGGGTCGGATTATCCTATGCGGTTGCTAATGCGCTGTTTGGTGGGTCAGCGGAGTATGTTGCTCTGTCTCTGAAAGCTGCGGGCAGTGAAACCAGTTTCTTCTGGTACGTATCGGGAATGGGGGCGGTGGCGTTCTTTGTCTCGCTGATGTTGCATCGGCGTGGACAGGGCCTGAAGCTGTAATTACCGGCCAATATTCCATAAGACATAGCCGGTGGCTGCGCCGGCTATATCCCAGCTAAAATCCTTCCAGCTCCAGCCTGTCCCGTCCGCGCGGCTGTCGTACAGCTCCTTTGCGGCCCCCAGACTTAGGGAAAATAAAATCCCGAAGCCTGCACTGTGGCCCTGGCCCCAGTTCTGACGGTCGCCGTACGCATTCCCCGCTGCGGCAAAAAAAGCGGAAGAGAGGAAATGCTGAGCTTTATCACGCCCGGTCCACTCATCTTTCGCCATATGAGCGCAGCCGCTACAAAACAGCAGGCAGATAAGCAGGAGAATACGCATACAGGCAGCGATAACCTTATCAGAGAATACGGCTGATAAGCCGATCTATACGAATACGTCGCAGCCGACGAATCAGCTTGCGCACCTTAACCGGATAATCGGCGATGCTTTCCAAATCGTGGAAATGCTGCACGCGGGTAGTGTGTTCGCGGATAAGGTTAAGTTCCCGATCGCGTTGTTCGGCCAGCTGTTGCAGAGGATCGTGGATCAGCACCGCATTTTCCAGATCCAAACGCCATGCGCGCGGATTCAGGTTATTTCCGGTCACCATCATCCATTCGTCATCCACCCATAACCCTTTCAGGTGATAGCTATTCTCGCCATCCTTCCACAGACGTACGGTTAACTGCTCACTGTCGACGTAATATTGCAGCCGACTGAGAAAACGCCGCAGGTTAATTTCATACAGATAGGGCAATGCGCTGATGATCTTAAATGGCTGATCTTGAGGAATATAGAAATCGTTGGCGGTTTTATCTCCGACGATGATCTCCACCTCTTTGCCTCGCCGCAGCAGCCAGATAATGTTGCGTACCAGAATGGCCGGCAGGTTGAAATAAGGGGTACAGATCGTCAGCTTGTGCTCGGCACAGGGCATCAGATGGAAAATGGTCTTATTGAGCAGGCTGCGTTTTCCCAGACCGACCAGCGGAGTCACGGACAGCTCCTCGTTGCTGGCAACACCTTCGAATTCATAATCAAAGCCGCGCAACTCTTGGCGGAACTGGCGGGTTTCATTTTTGATTTCCGGGCTGGTTGGACGCTCCAGACGATTAAGGCGGTGCACGGCTTCAGCCTGAATCAAATTTGTTTCGACCCAGTCGAACAGGGTGTCGGCAAGTACCTGATTGCCAATCAGCTGATAGCGGTCATAGCGGTATTTGTCTTTCTGATGCAGATAAACATCATTGAAGCTGGCACCGGTATACAGCACGGTATCATCAATAACTGAGCCTTTTAAATGCAGTACACCGAGCGCTTCACGCGTATTAACGGGAACACCATAAACGGGAATGTTCGCATCGGGATGCTGACTGGCCATTTCACAATACCAGTCGGCGTTAGTGACCCCAGCAGCAGCCCCGATACGGCCTCGTTGAGCACGGTGCCAGTCGACCAGCACGCGAATATCCAGCTCCGGGCGACGTTGTTTTGCGGCATAAAGCGCAGCGAGGATGGCGCGACCACCCTCATCGTTTTCCAGGTAGAGCGCGACAATGCAGATACGACGGGTGGCAGAGGCAATCTTTTCCAGTAGCGTCTGACGAAAATCTGACGGTGAGAAAAGCGTACTGAAATCAGCTGCTGACTGCGGAATTTTTGGCAGCTGAGCAAGGTGCTGTTGGTGTTTATTGCGTTTAAATTTGGTCAACATCACAGTGCGTTGCTTCCCCGTTTATGGAATGGCCTTTGACCACAGAATAAAAGACTCTAACCGCACATAATACCACTAGATTTTCCCGATGGTAGTAGATTTACTTTTCCGTACCTCATCCTGTTTCTGCAATGGCAGCATAAGGCTGACGATACCATCCTCCAGCTGGATATTAATCTCAAATCCTAACTTGCGTGCCAGTGACATCATGCCCTGATTGCCCGGCATGGTAATGCCATTCAGCTGCTGTAAACCATGCTGACGCGTATAGATAATCATTTTTTCCAACAGACGACGACCGAGGCCTAAACCTTTTAAGTCGGATCGCACCAGCACAGAAAATTCTGCATCAACATTATCGGCATCGGAGATGGCGCGAGTCACCCCAATGATCTCACTCAAATCGTCACACTGTCGCACCGCAACGATGGCCATTTCTCGGTCGTAGTCGATTTGCGTCATGTTCGCCAAATCTTCATGGGTGAATTCATTGATCTCACTAAAGTACCGATAATAAAGATCTTCTTTGGTTACCCGGGAGATAAACTGCTGAAGCAGCGGCTCGTCTTCCGGCAGGATTGGGCGAAAAAGAGTGCGCTGGCCATTTTTAAGCTGAACGGTTTCTTCCAGCTCGTGTGGATAAGGGCGTATTGCCAGCCGGGCCTGTGCATCGCCGTGGAAATGCGCCAGCTGGAGCGTGACGTCCAGCAGTGTAAACCCGGTATCACTGGCCAACAGCGGATGGATCTCTAAACGAACAATTTCCGGGCAGTCCACAATCAGATTTGATACCTGAACCAGCACCTGGGTCAGCCCGTCAAGATTCAGCGCATGCAGTGCGCTGCGCCCGCCTATTTTACCCTTGACGATGGCCTGTTTTACCAGATAGCGCGCCAGCGTCATATTAAGCGGCGGCAGGGCGGTTGCGGCCTGACGATCGTCCGACCAGGGGGAACCTCCCTCACCGAGCATAATGACTGGGCCAAACAACGGATCCTGTTCCACCACCACCCGCAGCTCATGGCCTCCGGCCCGGTTTGCCATGCTCTGTACCAAGAGTCCCTGTATGCGTGCCTGTGGCCACGCAGCACTGGCACGATCGACAATTGCATTGGCTGCCTGCTGCACTTCATCGGCCGTGCGCAGGAACAGCATCACCCCCTGAACTTCCGATTTATGTGGGATATCCGGCGAGCGCAGTTTCAACGCCACCGGATAGCCGATTTGCCCGGCAATTTGCATGGCCTGCGAGCTGTCGCTAGCAATCCAGGTGGGAGGCGTGTTCAACCCATATGCCTGCAAAATCGGCTGCACCTGGTGAGTATCCAATGACGTCATGCCGTCCGCCAGGGCGCGCTGGATTATCCGGTGGGCATCGCTGGTGTTGGCGGTGAGATTAGGTGGCAGTGCCGGTGTTTCGCGCAGCTGCTTCTGATTGCGGCGATACTCCACCATATGCATAAAAGCACTGACCGTTCCTTCTGGAGTACGGTAAGTGGGAATTCCTGCTTTATTAAACAACAGACGGGCCTGCTGTGAGGAGAATTCGCCGCACCAGTTAGTCAGCAAGGTGATCTGCCGCGCGCGCGGATGCTGTTTTACCCGCTCAATGATTTTTTGCGCGGTGAGTGAGGCGGGCGCTACCGCACTGGGAGCATGTATGATCAACAGCGCATCAAGATCGTGGCTGTCGAATAGCATTGACAGCACCTGCAAATAACGCTCTGGCGTTGCATCATCTTTGAGGTCGAGTGGATTACCCGCAACGTCTCCAGCGGGCAGCACTGACGTTAATGAGGTGAGTAAAGGCTCATTCAGGGTGGCGAGCTTGCCGTTACGGGCATACAGCGCATCAAGGGCCAATGCTGCTGGCGCAGCGCCGTTACTGACGATCATCAGCCGCTCACCGCGCAGTGGGCGCATATAACTGAGCGTTTCAACCGCCGAGAACAATTCGTGGGTATCCTGTACGCGCAGCAACCCCGCGCGTTGTATGGCTGCATCCCAGGCGGCATCCATTCCACCCTGAGTATTGAGCAGGCGCTGGGCCTGCGGACTTCTTCCGCTTTTAATCACCACAATCGGCTTATTACGTGAGGCGCTACGTGCGGCAGAAACAAAACGCCGCGCATCGCTAAGGTGTTCCAGATAAAGCAAGATCGCGCTAGTTTTCCCATCACGGGCGAGAAAGTCCAGCAGATCATCGGCATCAATATCCAGACTGTCACCCAGCGCGATAAACCATGAGAATCCCAGCTGGCGCTGCTGCGCCCAGTCAAGAATGGTGTTAGAAACCGCAGACGATTGTGAGATAAAGGCCAGCTTTCCTGGCCTGATGGGAACCGGTGAGAAACTGGCATTCAGCCCTTGCCAGGGGGCCAGCAGGCCAAGACTGTTAGGGCCAAGCAGACGGATCTGCCAGCGGCTGGCACAGGCTTTCAGCTCGGGTAGCTGGTCGCGCGGAGCAGAGAGGACGATACAGGCTTTGCAACCGCGCTTGCCCAGCGCACATAATAATTCCAGGTTACGCCGCCCGTGAGTGCAGATAATCGCCAGGTCCGGGGAAAGGGGCAGGCTGGCGATATCAGGCCAGGTCAGCACGCCACATACCGCCTGATATTTGCGCGTGACCGGTAGCACCGGGCCGCTGAAGCCACCGGCCAGCAGATTACGCATCATCAAATAGCCGGCACGCTCTGGCCGGGTGGAGGCACCAATAACCGCAATGGATTTCGGTCTTAACAGAGCTTCTAGTCCGCGCTGGCTCATCACCGCTCCTTCAGTTAATCATGTTTAGATTTTACTCTGGAACGGGCGAAAATGCTGTGCTGTGTATCAGCTAATTGGCAGCGGAAGACGGCTAATTATCTGTAGACTGATGGAGTGGGTGATGCGGTTTGCCAGCCAGATAGCGCTGGCGAAACAGATCAAAGTGTCTGAACAGCCCTTCTCCCGCCGCGCTATCGCCCGCCTGCAATAGCAGTTCTGCCGCCACTTCCGCCGTGCAGTGCTGGCCAGCGCCATGAGCCATGCGCAGTTGATAATTCGACGGCCGTGTCAGCTTGAGCGACATCACCGGCAGCGAGTCCAGCCACGGGCTTTTGCGGAACATTTTTCGCGCTTCAGTCCAGGTGCCGTCCAGCATAATAAACAGCGGCGGCTTGCCGCTAAGCGGTGGGGCGTTGAGCACCGGGCGTGCGGGATCGGCATAGGATTCAGGAAAAACCACCATCGGTTGATAATCAGCGTTTTGTACAGCCTGTAGCAGTTCTGCATCCGGTTCGGTACGTGACCAGCCAAACGCCAGCGTTTCCGGCAGAATATCGGCAATCAGCCGCCCGGTATTGCTCGGCTTCATCGGCTCGCTGTCAAACATCACCAGGCAAAAACGGCTGCGCGCCTGTTGGGGAACGATGGTCGCGCACAGGCAGTTTTTTTGCGGCAGCAGGCAGCCCTGGCAGCGGCTAATGCGATTGCCCCGGGCAAGGAAGGGGCGCGTTGCACGGGCGAGTCGCCAGGCGCGCAGGCGCAGAACAGCGTTATCGGTCATCATCAGTCATCAGCGAAAAACGCCATTCTAACCAATTCTGATCCACGCTGCCCGCTCAGAAACTTAGATATTTTCGTCCAGCCAGGCTTCGAAGGGCGCTTTTGGCATTGCTCCGCTCAGCACATCGACCACTTCGCCCTGTTTAAACAGCATAATGGTCGGAATACTGCGAATGCGGAAGCGGGCGCTCAGCGAAGGTTCCGCCTCGGTATTCACCTTTAAAAAGCGTATTTGACCGCCGCGCTCACGGGCAACCGTCTCATAGATCGG
Source organism: Erwinia piriflorinigrans CFBP 5888 (assembly GCF_001050515.1). Classification (GTDB taxonomy): domain Bacteria; phylum Pseudomonadota; class Gammaproteobacteria; order Enterobacterales; family Enterobacteriaceae; genus Erwinia; species Erwinia piriflorinigrans. The sequence goes on along the minus strand of NZ_CAHS01000016.1, from coordinate 166,175 downwards.
GGCAAAATTGACGCAAGGGCCGCACCAGGGCGCCCAGAAATCGATCACCACCGGCAGGTCATCCTGCAAATATTTATCCAGCGTATCGCCTGTGGCATTCGTTACCCGCTCGTCAAACAGATTATCACCGCAGCGGCCGCATTTAGCACCGTGCGTAACGCGTTCGACCGGCACCCGGTTGGTTGCCTGACAGGATGAGCAAACCGTATTCATTATTCACCTCATTGCAGGAGTAAGTGATTGCTTACTGCGTTTTCCGTCGATAGCGAATAGTATGCGCAGGGGGGATAAGCGGCTCAACGTGGTTCGTCCAATATGTTTAATAGGTAAACTCTCACAGATGTTGCCGCTGGCGGGCAGCATATGGGCGCATTTATCGTAAGTTAATAGCTAAGCGCTGCGACATCAGGTAATCTGCGCGCTTCGCGCTCAGCCCAGGTGGAGGAAAAATGAACGACGAATTGAAAGGTAAGAGCAGTAAGGTCAAAGTGATGTATGTTCGCGGCGATGACGAAAACAGCACAAGCGGAAAAAATCCGCGCACCGGTAAAGGTGGTTATCGTCCGGACGGCGAACGCCGCCCCGCGCGCAATGCAGACAGCAAGCCACGTGGCGGGCGCGATCGCGACGAAGGGCGTTCTGACTCTCCGTGGCGTACCGTATCCCGTGCGCCCAATGCCGCTGCGGCGGATGACAAACCCGATCACGGTGGTATCAGCGGGAAAAGTTTTATCAATCCTGAACAGCTGCGCCGCCAGCGTATGGAAGAGACGCGCGTTTACGGTGAGCATGCCTGCCAGGCATTGTTCCAGAGTCGCCCGGAATCTATCGTGCGCGCCTGGTTCGTGCAAAGCGTCACGCCACGCTTCCGTGAAGCGTTAAAGTGGATGGCGGCCAATCGTAAGGCTTATCACACCGTTGATGACGCCGAGCTACAGAAGGCATCCGGCACTGAACACCACGGCGGCGTCTGTTTCCTGATTAAAAAGCGCGTCGGCATGCCGGTGAGCGAGTGGCTGGCGCAGTCCGGTCAAAAAGACTGTGTGCTGGCGCTGGAAGATATCGGCAACCCGCACAACCTGGGTGGCATTATGCGTAGCTGTGCGCACTTTGGCGCTAAAGGTTTGCTGGTGGATGATGCTTCTCTGCTGGAGTCAGGGGCTGCGGTGCGCACTGCGGAAGGTGGCGCAGAACATGTGCAGGCCATTAGCGGTGAGAGTTTTGCTGCTGGACTGGATGCGTTCCGTAAAGCGGGCTATACCATTGTCACCACCTCCAGCCATCAGGGCGTACCGCTTTCAAAGGCGGAGCTGCCGGCCAAAATGGTACTGGTGCTGGGGCAGGAACGCGATGGTCTGTCGGACAGCACTTTACAGCAGGGCGATCTCAGCGTCTCTATCAGCGGCACTGGCAACGTAGAAAGCCTTAACGTTTCGGTAGCAACCGGCGTGCTGCTGGCAGAATGGTGGCGTCAGAACGCGTAATGCGACGACAATAAAGGGAGCCATCGCTCCCTGTAGAAGGGCGGATCGGCGATCCGCCCTTTTTTAATGCGCGCCGCCGCCGCCGCCACCCGCCGAAAACGGTGGCCGGGCAAACCAGATCAGTACCAGCAGGATAAGAAATACCCCGGCAGACGCCCAGAAAATTTCATTGGCTGAAATGATCAACCCCTGACGGGTGATTTGCTGTGCAATCCAGGCCGATGCCTGCTCGTGAGTCAACCCCGCCTGTTCCAGCTTCGCGTATATCTCCTGACTATTGACGTTGTAAGGCGTCACCGACTCTGCCAGCTGGCTATGGTGGACCGATTCACGATTGCTCCACATGGTGGTGGTAATCGAAGTACCAATCGAACCCGCCAGCGTGCGGGTAAAGTTAGACAGACTTGACGCTGCGGCCAGCCGCTCTGGCGGTAATCCTGAAAGGGTAATGGTGGTCAGTGGCATAAAGAAGCACGCCACGGCAAACCCCTGGATAAATTGCGGCCACGCCGAAGCCCCAAAATCCATACCGGGTTCAAAGGTATAAGCACGCCAGTAGAAGCATACCGCATACATAATGAAGCTAAAGGTGACCAGCCGCCTCATATCCAGCTTATGGGAAAAACGGCCAATAATCGGCGACAGGATCACCGGGATAATGCCTACCGGGGCCGAAGCCAGACCTGCCCAGGTTGCGGTATAGCCGTACACTTCTTGCAGCAGCTGCGGTAACAGTACGATGGAGCCAAAATACAGCATGTAAGCAAGGCTGATCGATAGGCAGCCAATAGTGAAGTTGCGTGATTTGAACAGCGACAAATCCACGATTGGATGGTCATCCGTCAGCTCCCACACGAGCAGCACCGCCAAGGCGACTACCGCGATAGCGGTTAGCGTAATAATCTCCGTAGAGCTAAACCAGTCCAGCTCTTTACCGCGATCGAGCATCACCTGCAAACAGCCGATACCAACCACCAGCAGCACCAGGCCCACGGTATCGATAGGGCGGATCACCGTGGCCGTTTCGCGATTGCGCAGCGTCTGTAAAGCCAGGATCACCACCGCTACCCCGATAGGCACGTTGATAAAGAAGATCCAGCCCCAGTGGTAGTTATCACTGATCCAGCCGCCGAGGATCGGGCCACAAATGGGGGCAACAATCACCGTCATCGCCCATAGCGACAGCGCAACGCTGCGTTTCGCCGGGGGATAATTATTTAATAGCAGACTTTGCGACAGTGGGATCAGTGGCCCGGCAACGATCCCCTGGATGACACGAAAGAAGATCAGCATGGAAAGATTTTCAGACATGCCGCACAACCATGACGCCACGACAAACGCGATGGTAGACCACATAAACAGCTTCACTTCGCCGATCCGCTTGGCCAGCCAGCCGGTGATCGGAATGGAAATGGCATTCGCCACGCCAAACGAGGTGATAACCCAGGTGCCCTGCGAGTTTGACGCACCGAGGTTACCGGCAATGGTTGGGATGGCCACGTTAGCAATGGTAGAGTCCAGTACCTGCATAAACGTGGCCAGTGACAGCGCAATAGTCATTAAGACCAGCGGTGTGCCTGAAAGAGGCTGACGCGCCATATACCCCCCGTTGATTTAGCTGGCGTTAGCGCGAATAATATCGCCGATAAGCTGATTGACAGGCGTCAGATCCAGCGCCAGCGCATCACTGGTGTAAGCCGGTTCACTGCGCACGCTGGTGGCAAGAACGGCACCTTCACTGCTGCGGGTATCTACTTTCACCAGCGTCGACAGACCAATGCGCAGCGGATGTTTCGCCACTTCCTGCGCATCAAGCGCGATGCGTACCGGCAGGCGCTGTACCACTTTGATCCAGTTGCCGGTGGCATTCTGGGCGGGCAGCAGTGAGAATGCGCTCCCGGTACCCATATCCAGCCCGACAACTTTGCCGTGATAGACCACGTCATCACCGTAAATATCGCTAACCACGGTTGCGGCCTGACCGATACGTACGCCAGCCAGTTGGGTTTCCTTAAAGTTAGCGTTTACCCACAGATTATTCGCCGGAACGATAGCCAGCAGGGGGGTGGTGGTGCCAATCTGCGAACCTACCTGCACGCTGCGACGTGACACGTAGCCATCAATCGGGCTAACCACATTGGTACGTTGCAGGGCAAGCCAGGCATCGCGCAGCTCGGCGGCGCTCTTTTTCACCGCAGGCTGATTTTCCAGCGTGGTATCGAGGATCATCGCCTGATTGGCGTTATACTGCTGCACCGCCACATCCAGCTGCGCTTTGGCAGTGGTCACCGCATCACGCGCGTGCTGCAGGTCTTCTTTACCGATCAGATTGGACGCGCCCAACGGCTCGCGGCGATGTAAATCCGCTTGCGCCTGCTGCAACGTCGTTTTTCGCTGTTCAATCGTTGCCTGATACTGTTTGCCGTTGATAATCAGCTGATGGGTTTGCCGCACGCTGGTGGCTAACGCCGTTTGCGCTTTCTCAAATGCCTGCCCGGCATCGGTACGATCCAGGGTGACCAGCACATCTCCTTTTTTGACGTAGTCCGTATCATCAAACCACACTTTATTGACGCTACCCGCTACCTGAGCCATCACCTGCGCCTGATTTCCTGCCACATAGGCATCATCCGTCTCCTGATAGTGACGTAATACCAGTAGCCAGTAAGTCAGATAAGCCACGCCAATAATCACGAACAGGACTGCCAGAAAAATCAGCGCGCTTTTGCGTTTCTTCTTCTTTTTAGGTTGCTGCGGCTCCTGCGCCACCGCGCTTGCATTCATGGTGTTCTCCTGAATTTTTTTGCTAACCGTAGCCGCTATCATTAGGGTAGCGATCTTTTGGGTCAAAAATGCCAGCGGCTTGGCGCTGGCGAAAGGGAATGTATCGGGAAACAAGGTAGCGATTCCCGACTTATGTTGTGTCACACAATATGCTATTGATCAGGTCATTAGCGTGAGAGGGAGGCAACAACCTCCTCTTCATCCATTTGGTCCATACGATTCAGTAACTTACGCGTAATCGCTTCCAGTTGGGTTTTTTCGGAAGCACTCAACGCTGACCATAAAAGTTTCAGGCACTGATGCTGGGGTGGCAGTAGCTGGCGTAGGAACTCGTCGCCTTTTGGCGTCAGGTGCAGATGCAGGCAGCGGCGATCGTTATCGCTTTCGCGACGTTCTATCCAGCCGCGCTTCTCCAGTTCATCGGCGATGCGCGTGGCGTTAGTGCGTGAAGAGCCGAGGGCAGCGCTCAGCTCTGACGGCTGAATGCTGTGATCTTCCTGCGCATCCAGCGTAATCAATGCCATAAACAGCGTCTCATTAATTCCCTGTGCCTTCAGCATCTTATTGCGGTTTTCCAGCAATTTACTCTGCATGTGCATACACAGGCGCGTTAGCATAATTTCCTGTAATGGGAAATCTTTCTGGCGGTTCGCACGAAAATTCAACATCTGTTCAATGGGAGTAAATGAACTTTCCATTATAAATGAACCTCACTAGTTGCAACGGGTGTAATAACGATGGTGATTAATGGGTAAGGCGACTTTACCGTCGGTGAGATTTTCACATTGGCGTAGTCGTCATCCTTAGTTTCACGGTCATTCCCTAACCCAGGCTACTTGATAGCCGTGATAAACAATACTGTGTGTAAAACGTAAAAAAACCTGACAGGGCAGCGGAACCCGAAGAGGTCGGCATCATCCGGTAAGGAAAATTTGGCTGATATGACGTTTTCAGTTAGACGTAGATGAAGGCGCAATCATTACCATTCGCTTTGGAACCCTCTAAGGGGAAATCAGTGCGAAGAGACAAGGTTAACCGGCAACCACTAAATCGTTTCAGTTGAAAAAGTAACCATGCTTAATAAATTTATCTTAACCATAGCAGAGTCGGAAATGTCTTAATAGTCGAAAAGTTCCCAAAAAACTTCTTCAATTGAGAAAATTATTCGGTTTTGGCCTCAAACTGATGGCCGTACCACCAGACCAGCAGATTACATAAGGTGAGCAGTGCGCCAGTCGCACAGACGCCATACCACCCCGCAGCCTGGAAAGCGGATGCCGACAACAGCGATCCCGCCGCCCCGCCAATAAAGTAACTGGTCATATAACCGGCGGTGAGGCGGTTACGTGCTTCAGGCATATGGCTGTAAATCACGCTCTGATTGGTAATATGTACGCCCTGAACCGCAAGGTCGAGCAAGATGATGCCGATAATCAACGCGAACAGTGAATGAGCGCCCAGGGTAATAACTCCCCATGAAGCCAGTAAAACGAGCAGTCCTGCGCTGGTGGTCAGGCGGGCCAGGCCTTTATCTGCCAATGCTCCGGCATGACGTGCCGCCAGCGCGCCAGCAGCCCCAACCAGCCCCAGCAAACCTATTTCGCCTTCTGAATAGTTCCACTGCGGCGACGAAAGCAGAAATGCCATAGAGGTCCAGAGCACGCTGAAGTTTGCAAACACCAGGCAACCGATGATGGCTCGGATGCGCAGAACAGGATGACGGGCAAAGAGAGTGAAAATGGATCCCAACAGCTGGCGATAATTCAGTGCTACCGACTGTTTATAACGTGGTAAATAGCGCCATAACGCTAGCGCCATCAACACCATCAGTGCGCTGGCGATCCAGTAGACGCTGCGCCAGCCGCCAAGCTCTGCCAACCCGCCTGCTACGGTGCGGGCCAGTAGGATCCCGAGCAGCAGACCGCTCATCACCGTACCGACGACCTTACCGCGTTTTTCCGGTACGGCGAGGGTGGCTGCCAGCGGCACCAGAATTTGCGCGACGACGGAAAACAGCCCGGTCAGCGCGGTGCCCAACAGCATAAACGGCAGCGTTGACGACATCGCGGTGATCACCAGTCCTCCGGCGGCAAGCAGGCTCATCGCGACAATCAGGCCACGACGCTCAAGCATATCCCCCAGCGGAACCAGCAGCAGCAGCCCGACGGCATATCCCAGCTGGGCGGTGGTGACAATAAAGCCCGCCTGATGGAATGAGAGTTCGAAGGTACGGGCAATGGTAGCCAGCAGCGGCTGAACATAATAGTTGCAGGCGACTGAGAGACCGGTAGCCAGAGACATCAGTACGACTAAAGCGGGTGTGAGGGCTTGATGAGGGGGTTTCATAAAAATTAAATATCATAGTAAGAAATGTCTTATAGGCTAATAATAACCTAAAAAACTATTTCGCTCACATGATAATTAACAGGACAAACCAGTTCGACGGCTTCACCGCCGTCGAACTGTGGGCTGACCAAAGAGTAGGGGCAGCCCAAAATGCATCGGCTGGTTACCCGAGGAGGGAGACAGCCAAAATACAGGTTATTTTCCGGCGGCTAGCGCGTCTTTCACCCAGCCATCGAACTGTGCCTGGTGTGCTTTTATCCAGCCATTCACATGCGCGTTAATATCCGCTTCTGAAGACTGTCCCTGATGCATACGTGCGTTTTGCGCATTGATATCCGCTAAAGGCAGTTTCATCTCGGCAAACAGTTTTGCTGCTGCAGGATTTTTCTGCGCCCACTCTTTGTTAGCGACGATATTCATGGTGTTAACCGGGAAGCCGTAATTGGCACCGTTTGGCAGTTTGGTATCGATGTTCTTCTGTGCGCCCGGCATAGAAGAGAACGGTACTTGCAACCACACCACATCGCGACCCGGCACCAGCACGGCACTGACCCAGTAAGGTGTCCAGGTGTAATAGAGCACCGGTTTACCGTCTTTGAAACGAGTCATGGTATCGGCGATCATTGCCGAGTAGTTGCCCTGGTTATGTACCACGGTATTACTTAATCCGTAGGCCTTAATCTGGTGGGTGATCACATCATCACAGCCCCAGCCCGGCGTGCAGCCGGTCAAATCGGCTTTGCCATCATCGTTAGTATCAAACAGCTTAGCCAATTTAGGATCTTTCAGCTGCCCGAGATTGGTGATGTGATATTGGTCCGCAGTTTTCTTATCGATCAGATAGCCCTGAGCCGCGCCCTGCACGTAGGTACCCTGATGATAGAATTTGGCATCGCCCCCGGCCGCCTGATACATATCATCGTGCAGCGGTTTCCAGTAGGTGGCCATAAAGGTGGTATCACCGGCGGCAATCGAGGTAAAGGCGACGTTGTAATCAACTTCGCTCGGGTCATCAACGGTGTAGCCCAGTTTTTCCAGCGCCCGGCTTACCAGCAGCGTCTGAAACGTCTCTTCGGTAATGGTGCTTTGAGCGGGCTTAACGGTAATGCCTTTACCCGGCAGATCGGCGGCGGAAACCTGAGCGGCGGCCAGCGTGGTGAACGCGGCGGCCAGCAGTGCTGTCTTGCGCATAGTGATTCCTTAATATTTTGTTGTGCGATTTTGCAGGCGGCACGGTGGCGTGCCGCCAAAAGAATTATTTAATAAAGGGGCGGGTCAACAAGCCCAACGGGCCATTGGTAAACCAGCGACGGTTACCACGGCTGCGGTTGTCTCTGCCCACGGACTGCGTGAGTCGGTCAAGAATGATAGCCAGAATAACGATACCAACGCCGCCGACGGTCGCCAGACCCATATCCAGGCGTCCGATACCGCGTAATACCATCTGACCGAGGCCGCCTACGGCGATCATTGACGCAATGACCACCATCGACAGCGCCAGCATCAGCGTCTGATTAACCCCGGCCATAATGGTTGGCATCGCCAGCGGCAGCTGGACTTTAAACAGCATCTGACGCGGACTGGCACCGAAGGATTCCGCCGCTTCAACCAGATCGGCAGGCACCTGCTTAATGCCGAGGATAGTCAGACGAACAATCGGCGGTAGGGCAAAGATAATCGTCACCACCACGCCCGGTACGTTACCGATGCCAAACAGCATAACGATCGGCACCAGGTAGACGAACGCTGGCGTGGTCTGCATCGCATCCAGCAGCGGGCGGATGATTTTCGCCGCGCGCTGACTGCGTGCCAGCCAGATACCCAGCGGCAAACCAATGACGATGCAGAACAGCAGGGAGGTGAGCACCAGCGCCAGCGTGACCATTGCCTGGGACCAGGCCCCGATGGCACCAATCGCCACCAGTGATACCAGCGTGGCGACACCCATCGTGAAGCTGGAGAGCTGCCAGGCGATCAGGGCAAAAACAATAATCGCCACCGGTGCAGGCATACCCAACAGCAGCTGCTGAAAGACGCTAAGAATATAATCTACCGGCAGGCGGATCCCCTGAAACAGTGGGCGAAAATGGGTGACCACCCAGTCGATAGCGGTGGTTACCCAGCTGTCAAGCGGGATCAGGGTTTTATGGAACGGGTCAAGGATACTAAAATGCTCCGCCTGCGGTGCCGGAGCGCTAGTCAGCCAGTCGCTGCTACCTGCCGTATCATGTGCAGCACCGGGTGAAGTGCCCCAGGCATCGCTGCTGCTGGTCGCTGAGTCGGTGGCGGGCTGGCTGGCTGGGGCGGCATTCGGTGCTCCCCACGGATCGCTGCTGCCGCTAGTGGCCTGGCTGACATCCGCTGGCGCGCTCTGATTCGGGGTTGCAGACTCCCACGGGTTACTGTTTTGTTCACTCATGGCTGGCCTCCATCACGATCTAATGCTTGCAATAACATACCTTTGGAAATAATACCGACGTACTGCCCTTCGTCACCGACGATCGGCACCGCGCACGGAGCCTGGGCAACATGGGAAAGCAAATCGTTAAGCGTGGTATCGGCAGGCATCGCCTGTGGACTGTCCAGCAGCGCCTGATCAAGACCTGCCCCTTCTGCCAGCGCCGCCTTCAGCGAGTCGACGGAGACGGTGCCAACAAAGCGTTGTTTTTCCAGCACATAGCCGTACTCTCGGTCATTATCCTGCAACAGCTTGATGGCTGAACGCGGGCCTAATCCCGGCGCTTTACGGATCAGCGCAGCGGCACTACGGCGGGCGATATCCTTCGCGCTGAATACGTGACTGATATCCACGCCACGGAAGAAGGTGCGCACATAGTCGTTAGCGGGATTATTGAGGATCTCATCCGGCGTGCCGACCTGCACCACTTCGCCGCCCTGCATGATGGCGATACGATCGCCAATGCGCATGGCTTCATCAAGGTCGTGAGAAATAAAGACGATGGTGCGCTGGTGGCGCGATTGCAGTTTGACTAATTCATCCTGCATTTCGGTGCGAATTAGCGGGTCAAGCGCAGAGAAGGCTTCATCCATCAATAATATATCGGGATTAATGGCCAGCGCACGGGCTAATCCGACACGCTGACGCATGCCACCGGAAAGTTCATCCGGATAAGCGTGGGCATAATTATCTAAACCCACCTGACGCAACGCATCCAGCGCTTTTTCCTGACGTTCTGCCAGCGGCACGCCGGCTAATTCCATGCCAAATGCAGCATTATTTAATACCGTCATATGTGGCATTAACGCAAATGACTGGAATACCATGCTGATTTTATTTCTACGAACCTGACGTAACGCGCTATCAGATATTTGGGCAATATCTTCACCGTCGATGATGACCTGGCCACGGGTAGGTTCAATCAGACGATTGAGAAGGCGAACCATAGTGGATTTACCGGAGCCGGATAATCCCATGATGACAAAAATCTCGCCTTCTTCAATGGCCAGACTGGCGTCTTTCACGCCAAGAGACAGACCTGTTTTCTCCAATAATGTTTCTTTATCAATCCCTTTTTCAATATATTTAAACGCGCGATCGGGGTTGTCTCCAAAAACTTTATATAAATTCTTAACTTCGAGTTTAATAGCCATGCATTTATTTTTTTCCCGGTTAAAGTTGATTTTTTTATGTTAACTCTTCTTTGTAATTAAATATTATCGGTCTATACCGTAGCATACTGAGAATTTGAGGCAACCCTTAGTCGGCAATTAGAATACTCTGATTAAGCAGTGAGTGAGGCTAATGTCAGAGTGGGTAAGGGATGACGGCGAGTTGCGCGAGGGGAAAAAAAATCTATTTCTCCAGGAATCTTCTCTCTGAAGAGCGAGATATTGTTGTGATGTTTGCCTGTTGATGCAATATAGCCGTCACATTATGGCTAAATTTGAATCAGAAAATAGACAGGATTTTTAATAAATAGAAAATGAGTAAAATGGTCTTATATAAACAATGACTGTGGGTGGCAGCCATTGTTCAGGTACTTAGAAGTCCCAGTCTTCGTCTTCTGTATCTACCGCCTTGCCCATCACGTAGGAAGAGCCAGAGCCGGAGAAAAAGTCGTGGTTTTCGTCAGCATTGGGCGACAGCGCGGCGAGGATCGCCGGGTTGACATCGGTCATCTCAGAGGGGAACAACGCCTCATAACCGAGATTCATCAGGGCTTTGTTGGCATTGTAATGCAGGAATTTTTTCACGTCTTCCTGCCAGCCCACGCCGGCATACAGCGCTTCGGTGTAAGCCACTTCGTTTTCATACAGCTCAAGCAGCAGTTCAATGGCAAACTGCTGTAGTTCCTCTTTACGCTGTGGTGTCTCTTTTTCCAATTTTTTCTGAAATTTATAGCCAATATAATAGCCGTGAACCGCCTCATCTTTGATAATCAGACGGATAAGGTCAGCGGTGTTGGTCAGCTTACCCCGACTGGACCAGTACATGGGCAGGTAAAAACCGGAATAGAACAAAAACGATTCAAGAAATACGCTGGCAATTTTCTTTTTCAGCGGGTCGTCGTGGTAATAATGTTGCAGGATAATCTGCGCTTTAGCCTGCAATGGCGCGTTATCTTCGCTCCAGGCGTAGGCGGCATCGACGTCGCTGGTATGGCACAGCGTCGAAAAAATCGAGCTGTAAGAACGTGCGTGTACCGCTTCCATAAAGCTGATATTGGACATCACCGCTTCCTCGTGCGGCGTCAGCGCATCGGCCATCAGTGCCGGAGCGCCCAGGGTATTTTGAATGGTATCCAGCAGCGTCAGACCGGTAAACACGCGAATAGTGAGCTGTTGCTCATCGGCATTGAGGGAGTTCCATGCCGGAATATCGTTAGAAAGCGGGACTTTTTCAGGTAGCCAGAAGTTGCTGGTCAGGCGATTCCACACTTCCAGATCTTTGTCGTCTTCGATTTTGTTCCAGTTGATAGCATGAATTTTATTTAATTTCATAGTGATATCTTGTTATCGGGCCAGGGGATCTGGCCCGCGATGAAAAGGGGATCAGAGCGAGCAGGAGACGCAACCATCGACCTCAGTACCCTGTAGGGCCATCTGACGCAGACGAATGTAGTACAGCGTTTTAATGCCTTTCTTCCAGGCGTAAATTTGCGCACGGTTAATATCGCGCGTGGTGGCGGTATCGCGGAAGAACAGCGTCAGAGACAGCCCCTGATCGACGTGGCGGGTCGCTTCAGCATAGGTGTCAATAATCGCTTCCGGGCCGATATCATAAGCATCGCGATAAAACGCCTGATTATCGTTATTCATAAAGGGGGCTGGATAATAGACGCGGCCCGTCTTGCCCTCTTTGCGGATCTCAATACGCGACACAATCGGGTGAATACTTGAGGTGGCGTGGTTGATATAGGAGATCGATCCCGTAGGGGGAATGGCCTGTAAATTCTGATTGTAGAGTCCGTGCTGCATCACCGCGTCTTTCAGCGCCTGCCACTGCTGCGAGGTTGGAATGGCAATCCCGGCATTGGCAAACAGCGCGGCGACCCGAGGCGTACGCGGTTGCCAGCTCTGCTCCAGATACTGATTAAAATATTCGCCGCTGGCATAACGGGAATCAGCAAAGCCACTAAAGGTCGTGCCGCGCTCACGCGCCAGTTGGTTAGAGGTACGCAGGGCATGGTAAGTCACGGTATAGAAATAAATATTGGTGAAGTCCAGGCCCGCTTCTGAACCGTACTGAATATTTTCCCTCGCCAGGTAGCCATGCAGGTTCATCTGCCCGAGGCCAATGGCGTGTGACTGCGCGTTGCCCTGTTCGATTGAGGGCACCGAATGAATATGGCTTTGATCGGAGACCGCCGTCAGCCCGCGTACCGCAATCTCAATCGTGCGGGCAAAATCAGCGGAATCCATCGCGTGGGCGATATTCAGTGAGCCGAGATTACAGGAAATATCTTTACCTATACGGCGATAGCTCAGGTCATCGTTATATTCGGTCGGGCTGTTAACCTGCAAAATTTCCGAGCACAGGTTACTCATATTGATACGCCCGTGGACAGGATTAGCACGGTTCACCGTGTCTTCAAACATGATATAGGGGTAGCCGGACTCAAACTGGATTTCTGCCAGCGTCTGGAAAAATTCACGCGGATTGATAAAAGTGCGGCGGATACGCGTATCGGTCAGCATCTCATGGTACTTTTCGCTGATGCTGATATCGGCGAACGGTAAACCATAAATGCGCTCCACGTCGTAAGGCGAGAACAGCGCCATCTGCTGGTTGTCTTTGGCCAGCTCGAAGGTGATATCGGGGATCACGACGCCGAGCGACAGGGTTTTGATGCGGATCTTCTCGTCGGCGTTTTCGCGCTTGGTATCCAGGAAACGCAGGATATCCGGATGGTGCGCATGCAGATAGACCGCCCCAGCCCCCTGACGCGCCCCAAGCTGGTTGGCGTAGGAGAAGGCATCTTCCAGCATCTTCATCACCGGGATCACGCCGGAAGACTGGTTTTCAATACGCTTAATTGGCGCACCGGCCTCACGCAGGTTAGACAACAGAAACGCCACGCCGCCGCCGCGTTTGGAAAGCTGTAGCGCCGAATTTACCGCCCGCCCAATCGACTCCATATTGTCTTCAATACGCAACAGGAAGCAGGAAACCAGCTCGCCGCGCTGCTGTTTACCGCAGTTAAGAAAGGTGGGGGTTGCAGGCTGGAAACGCCCGCTCAGAATTTCATCCGCAAGCGCCAGCGCCAGCGTCTGGTCACCTTTCGCTAATGTTAGCGCGACCATACATACGCGTTCGGTAAAACCTTCCAGATAGCGCTTGCCATCGAAGGTTTTCAGCGTGTAGCTGGTATAAAACTTCCATGCGCCGAGGAATGTCTGAAAGCGAAAGCGGCGTGCGGTGGCTTCGGTGAACAGCGAGCAGACAAACTCAAACGGATACGCATTCAACACGTCAGCTTCGTAATAACCTTCCGCTACCAGAAACTGTAGACGTTCGGCGATGGAATTGAACTGAACGCTATGAGGAATAACGTGTTGGATAAAGTACTGACGCGTGGCTTCTTTGTCTTTCTCAAACTGAATATGTCCATTTTCGTCGTACAAATTGAGCATTGCGTTAAGCGCGTGATAGTCCGCCGTGCTCTCTAAGAGTGTGCTGTCTGTCGCTGCCAAAATTCGGTTACTCCCTTGTAGATGTTAGCGATATCGTCAGAGGTGCCCATTAACTCAAAGCGATAGAGGTAGGGAACTTGGCATTTTCGCGCAATGATCTCGCCAGCCAGGCAAAAAGCCTCGCCAAAGTTGCGGTTACCAGCGGCGATGACGCCCCGGATCAGCTGACGATTATTGACGTTATTAAGGAACTGGATCACCTGTTTAGGGACTGCCCCATGCCGCGTGCCGCCACCGTAGCTGGGTAAAACCAGAATATAGGGCTCACTGACCTGTAGCTGTTGCGCGCCGTCCAGCGGAATGCGGCGCGCCGGCAGGTTCAGGCGCACAATAAAACGATGGGTGTTTTCAGACAGGCTGGAGAAGTAAACCAGCGTAGCCATGCTGTTATCCCCGCACCGACGTGATATGGCTTAGCGCATGAATTTTGTCGGGGCGAAAGCCGCTCCAGTGCTCTTGTTCGGCCATCACTACCGGGACCTGGCGGTAGCCCAGTGATTTAAGGGTCTCCACATGTGCCGGTTCCTGGTCGAGATTGATCAGTTGGTAATCAATGCCTTTTTTGTCCATCGCATTTTTAGTAGCGTTGCACTGGACACAGTTGTCTTTAGTGTAAATAATAATGCGCATGATTCGCATTTACCTCGCGGTGGGTGGGATGATGATTTTGGCACTGGCTTAGCGAGCGGCCACTTTACCTGAAACACATCATATTGGGTTTGTTTTACACCTTAAATACTAGATATAGTATTGCTGGATTGCAACCGGACAATGATCAGGCCATACGATTTTCCATAAATTTTCTCTACTGAAGTCTTGCCGCACAAGGTTTTGGCGCGCAAAAAAAATTTTTTGGTTAAAAAATGCCGCATTCGCTATGGGGTATACCGTTGAATCACTGCCACTCTTCACGTCGAAAATGTTGTTCCTTTACCTCGAAACAGACTATGAGTTATATGACAAGCTCAGATACGCCACCTGACGGTCGGCGTTTGTGGATTATTCCGAAAGCCCTGGCAGCGAAGCCTGTGTAAGGTTGCCGGGTTTACAGAATGAGAGGAACAAGCATGTATTTACGACCTGATGAGGTAGCGCGCGTTTTGGAAAAAGTGGGATTTGAAATGGATGCGGTGACCACCAAAACCTACGGCTATCGGCGCGGTGAAGACTATGTGTATGTCAACCGTGAAGCCCGTCTCGGTCGTACCGCGCTGGTTATCCACCCGGCGCTAAAAGAGAGAAGCCAGGCGATCGCCACCGCTGCCTCCGAGATGAAAGCCTGCGATCACTATGTCCGTTTTCCGATGTATCTGGCTGGCGAGGCCAACGACCACTATGGTATTCCCCACGGCTTCAGCTCCCGGATGGCGCTGGAACGCTACCTTGAGCGCTTGTTTGGTTAAGTAGCCAGCAATGCCAGTATCTTAAAGGAAAAATGCGTTAAAAAGGTGGCGTGCCCACGGCATGGCAGATTGCTTTCCCTTTGATGGTTGAATAACGCATCGATTAATCACTGTGTTCGCCCGCTGACATGGGGAGGTAAATAATGAAAACAGATCCGCTCAGGCTTAGACTGTCAGCACACTGAACTCAGGCAGGAATAATCATGAAACGGCTGATAACAGCGCTGATGGCAGCGTGGACGTTAACGGGATGTGCGACCATCGTCTCCAGCGAAACTCAGGATGTCATGCTGCAAACCCAGCCTCCGGGAGTGAAGTTTGTGGTACAGGATGAAAACGGGAGAGCGGTAGCAGAGGGCTATACGCCCAAAACCGTGACGCTGGCGAAGTCCAACGGTGACTATTTCGGTAAGAAAAAGTACCGGGTGATGCTGGAGCGGGCTGGCTATATTCCACAGACTCTGCCGTTGAAAGAGAGTCCGAACCTGTGGTATCTGCTGGGCAATATTCCGCTGCTCGGTTTCCCTGGCTGGCTGGGGGTTGACCCGTTCTACGGGGGAATGTACAAAATTGAGCCAGCGCGCCTGCAGATCATTATGAATCCGGTCGGCGCGCGTGGGGCGTAGGCGAATCTCACCGGGCCGGATTTCCGGCCTGTTTACTGTGCAGTCGGTTTAACCATTCCCTGTGCGGGTTTGAAACGCTCCAGATACTGCGGCTGGAAAATACACATACGAATGGTGTTACGGTATTCACCGTTAATAAAGAATTCGTGGATTAATTCGCCTTCTACCTCGAAGCCCAGCTTGCGATAGATGTGAACCGCCTTTTCGTTCTCTTTGTCGACGATCAGGTACAGCTTGTAGAGATTCAGCACGGAGAAACCATAATCCATTGCCATCTTTACAGCCTTGCTGGCCAGCCCTTTGCCCTGATGGTCTGGGGCGATAATAATCTGGAACTCCGCCCGACGGTGAATGTGATTAATTTCTACCAGCTCTACCAGTCCGGCATTACTGCCGCCGTGTTCCACGACAAAGCGCCGTTCGCTCTGATCATGAATGTGCTTGTCATAGAGATCTGACAGCTCAACAAAAGCCTCATACGGCTCTTCAAACCAGTAGCGCATAACGCTGGCATTGTTATCCAGCTGGTGGACAAAACGCAGATCTTCCCGTTCCAGGGGGCGCAATTTAACATCGTAGTCGACAAACCTTGCAGACATAACTCTTCCTGATTTCATATGCGATATTGCCCGCCAAGTATAACGGTATCTGCGCGACAACAAAAACGCGCCAATTGACGCGTTGAGTTTTTAGTCATGTTGGCGTCGGTATCGTTTGCCTGGCCAACGATCAGAAGTTATAGCCGACAACCAGGTAGTAGCCGAAGCCGCTTGATTTTACGTTGAAATCACCGCCGCCGAAGTTTTGCACCACGCCGTCGTTCCACTGTCCGCCGTTATGGAAGTAACGCGCAACAAACGAATAGTGCCAGTGGTCGTAGCCGAGAGAAAGAATATGGCTGGAGGCGATGGAGTTACTGGTGCGCGCCGGGCTGGCTTTGTCGCCAAGATCCGAACCCCAGTCAAAATTGGTGAAGCCAATATAGCTCAGATTACCGCCCCATAACGTGGTCAGCGGCACAAAGTACTTCACCTTAAAGCGGTAACCGTCCCAGCTATCTTCGTTAGCAGCGCCGTAGTTTTCCCACTGATATTTGGCGTAGACGTTAAGTGACAGGCCAATATCTGAATGGGTATCGATATCCGTGCCCAGACCCATATACCAGGTATTCTGGCGACTGCCTTTGTTGTCACCCATATCGTAAACGTAGTTGTTGGCGAAATACCACTCTTTAAACGGGCCGAAGCCCAGGTTGGTGCCGGTCAGTTTATCAATTGAGAAACGTGGTTCGATCTCCATAAAGAAGGGGGAACCGTCATCCCAGGCGCCGACGTCATTACCGTTACCGGTACCAAAGAATTTTGGCACATCAATGTAGCCGTAGAAATCGAACCACTCTTTATGTGCGAAGGCTTCGTATTCAAGATAGACATCATTATTCAGCTTCGGTCCGAAGCGTGTGTGATAGCTGCCGACCACATTAACACTTTGATGCCACCAGTCAGAAACATAGGCAGCATTGCCAGTTTCTGCGGCTGAGGATTGTGTATAAGAAAGTGCGGCCAGGGCTCCAGCCATCATAATTTTATATTTCATTATTTTTTCATATGTTCTGTGACCTGTTCGACAGCCATCGTTCAGATCGAGTTACCGATTTTACGGGCGAAAATAGGTGTTTGGCGCTTAGACGAAAACACCCGCTGAAAATGTTACGGCAGTGTGCCGCTATCAGTGCTCTAGGAAATAGAGAACGCTCACACTTGTCAAATTCAGTTTCATTTCAATTCAATTAAAGTGTGACTTATGTCACAAAACAATCTGCATGCCATGAACTTTTTCACGATCTGGTGTTCTGGCGATCTTAGCTATTACGTAAACGGTTGCCTGATGGTGAGAGAGGGGTTTTTGTTGCTACTACCCCTGAGCGTTTTTTCCCATGCAGCAAAAAAATGCGTTATAACATAAGTTATTTTTATATTAAATCTTGGTGCAAAGCAGAGGCGCGTAAGCAGGACCCATTCGGTGGTGGAGCTTGTGCGGTACAGAAGTGATGAAATAGCAACAGTAATGAAATCTTATCAACTGATTATCCTGCTGAATAAGTGTTTTACAATATGCAGCTTGCCCGATCCTCATCAACGCTGGCGAGAGCATTAATTACAGGATTGACTGAATGCGTAACAAGATTAAAAAAACTCTGGCAGCATGTTATATACGGCTCTGTTTATCATCATGTTTATGGTGATGATGGCGACCTGCTGTGTGGCTGGTTATGCCCTCTGGGAAATGAATAAATAAACACATCATTCTGCTAACCCGAGGGCGGAGAAAGCAGAAAGTATTTAACGGGATAACTTAATGAGTCGTTGAATACCCGTAATATTACTATTACCCGCCAATCGACCGAACACGGATTTAAGGGGGGGAACTTTCAGTTCACGCAAAGCGTGGGCGCACTGTTTTCAGCGCTGACAGCCAGTGCTTTACCATCCAGCAGATATATCCGGTTGGTACTGGTTTCACCCGGGATGATATGTGGGAAAACATATTTGACGACTTCATCATTGTTGCTTTGGTCGCCCAGTCTGCTGCTGTGGTGAATAATGGTATTAATCAGTTGGTTTTTACTTACGCTGCTACTGACGGTGATTTCCCGCAGCACGGCAACAGGGTAGAGCTGCCTACCGCCGTTGATATAGTGGCTGATACTGCCGGTATAAACCACACGGCGCTGGGTTAAACCATCACGATAAAAACGATAAATGCCGCGTGTCAGCGTCCAGTTTTTGTCATCACTAATATCATATCTGGCCTGAGGGACAACACAGTTGGTTTTCAGCGGATAAAAGACCATATCTTTCAGTACACAGACCATAAACGGTAGTATAAAACCGCCGATAAAAAACAATGTGATTGGCGATTTAACGATATTTAAAAGAGTACGATTCACAGTTGTTCTCCGAATCCCGCAGTGGGGCAACGCAGGCAATCAGGCCCAGTTCAGGGCTGGATTCCTCAGTTGTTATGTAGAGGTAACGGGCATGTTTGGGGTTAATATCCCCATCTTTCTTGGTGGCGTACTGTATATAAAGTTGCAGTGTCTGGGCGATGAGTTGTTTATCTGCTGGGATATTTCCCGGCACCCAAACCTCCGTCTGAGGCGGGGCTTCCTCACCGTGCCAGCGTATATAGTTAATCGGCTCGGGTTTGATTGTCAGCAGCCAGCTGACAGCCGCGACCACACAGCTGCCCACAACCAGCCCCGCTGCGCTTGCCACCATACGGCGTATCAGCTGGCTATGAGCGCGGAAAGCACCGACGTGCTGCGAAATTACCTCCGCCGAGACGTGTAACGGCTTGCCAGCAGATACATTGCGCAGCTCTGCGGCAGGCTGTTCAGTGCGCACAATCAGTCGGTATCCGCTGCGCGTTACGGCGATCAGTTGGACACTGTCATTCACTTCAAGGGCGATGAGCGCGCGGCGGATTTTGGTAATCATTACCCGTACGCTGTTGTCTGTGACCTCTACGCCGGAATGACGCCAGCCAATATCCATTAGCTGTTCTTGCGATAACACCTGCTCTTTTGCCTGCGTAAGAGCGATAAGGCAGCGACAGGCAGACGCAGGAAGCATGACGTTTTTTCCGTCAAGAACACTTGACAGTGTTCGGGTGCGTCTGTCGATCGTGAGAAGATTACCGATGATAATATTGTTATCCATTGTTTGAACTCATCTTCTTTGTATGGATGCCAGTGAGTTATTGATTAAATATCTGTGTTGATTACTATTTTTCGTCAAAAAGTGAATCCCTTGTTATTTACAGGGGATACTGAGTGGGCTCATTTAAGCTTTATTATTATTAATCTGTTAGTCGACATGACGACAAATGGCATGTTGTTAACAGGCTAAATAGAGAGTTAATTTACCCGTTTATTATGCACAGTTTTGCGCGAAATGTCCTGCTAGTTACGCGTATCATTATTATTCTTCATCAACATACGCATCATTTCCCTCGTGAAGGAATACGACAGGTTTGCTGGAAACTTTTAATTTATTAGATGAAAGTAAAAACAATCTGCTATGTGCGACAACTTGTGTTTAAAATTATTTCTGTTTTCAGTGAAGAGCGATCTCTTAAAAGATAGCAATCGTCCATATATAGATATAAGACTGAAGTTCCGGCCCAGCCCGTTAAAGTAAAGCGATACCACTATGGTGGGCTGGTGGAAAAAAGACACTCATGCAAAAACGTCAGAATCTAGAGGGCATATCCTTGCTGCAATTGATTGAGCTAACGAACAATATGCCTGCGTCAGGCAGAGTGAGGGGTGACGTCAAATAGCTGAACTACCGGGAGGCCGCTGCTGCCAACATTGCTGCATGTCATTCTGCTCACTGTCAACAGCCCGGTTACTGACGGGATCAGGTAACCTGTAATACATTACCTGGTTCCATTAGCTATGATGATCTTTATTTATCGTTATACTAAAAAAAAGCCAGCATTAAGCTGGCAAAAGGGCACAATAACTACAGGGGATAATCGCGCTTTGTATATTGATACAAGAATGGCGGTTAAACAGGGCAGAGCGCGATCCTTATATTGAGCCATAAAGGCTGTTGCTACCACTCACCGTGGCCTGGAACTGCTTAATCTGCGGGTTGGTCAGCCGACTGTCCTGATCAACTCGCTGGCGCATCGGATGGGAACATTCTGCCACCCGCTAACGCATGTGCGTCAGTCGCATTATCAATTAGACATGATTACCGTCATGCTTTTTTTCCTTTCGAAATGATCAATTTTTACCAACAAACTTAACTTGCTGTCGGGAGCGGTATATGAGGTGGTATCCAAAGATGAACCCCAGCACAGCAAAAGATAACGATAAAGCATGCCTGACGGTTATCAACGGCCTGTCTCTAAAAGCGAACGGGTAATCACAGTAAATCGCTGAAGGTATCAATGATAACCTGGTTAAGTGAAATGTCATTCCATTAAATGACAACACTTTTGACGCTATATGACTACTATAAAAAATGGTTTCTATTCGTGGTAATGAGGTGGGGTGTTTTTTCATCTTTGTACTTTATTAATTGCTAATTTAATAGTGTTGTTTTTTAATGTTTATTAATATTTTTTTAACTTTTTATAATTCCTTTATTTTTAGCCTTTATGATAATTGTTGTTTGGTGTTGAGCCGGGGCGCGTGGTGATTGGAGTCTTTTAGGACTGTACTTGGTATCTCGCCTCGTTTTTAGCTATTTGCAGTTTAAAAAACGCTTAGCACATAATTATTATATTTTTCAACTTCTTGCAAGGGAATTGGGCAATATATCAACGGTAAAAGCATTGTGAACCAGAATCCGGCAGCGATGGTAAAGTGACAATCTTTTGCGTAATAAGCTAACCAGTACCGACTAAATGATATTTAGGTGATCAGAAATGTCTAGTTTTGATAAGCATCTACAAAGTATCCATGATATTAATCTTTCATATTTGCTACTCTGCCAGCAATTAATCGCTACAGATAAATTTGCAGCGGGGTTTCGTCTCGGGCTATCTGAAGAGACGATTGAAAATCTGAAAGGACTTTCATTGCTTCAGCTAATGAAACTGGCAGCAACCAATCAATTGATCTGTCGCCTGCGTGTGGATGATACTGCCATTGTTAATTTAACCAAAAACTCACGTATTGAAGCTTTACAACAATTTCATACTGGGATCCTTTTATCAACTGATTTGATTAACGCGCTGAATAAGCAGAAAAGCCACGATCCCAGGAGCCATAAGTGATCGATAAAAGCCAGCTGGATGAGATCAATGAAATAAATATAGCGATGGAACTGATCGTTCTGGGAGCAAGAATGCAGGTGCTTGAGTCAGAAACCTCTGTGAGCCGTCGGCGCTTGCTGCGTTTATATAAAGAGATACGCGGCTGCCCTCCGCCAAAAGGGATGCTACCTTTCTCCGGGGATTGGTTTATGGCCTGGGAACAAAACATTCATTCCTCACTATTTTATAATATTTATTTCTATTTGAAGAATACTGAAAATGAACGCCCGATTAAAACCTTGATGAAAGCTTATCGGCTTTATCTTGAACAGAGCTATCCATATTCCTCAGAAAAACCCGTACTGGGATTAACCCGTGCGTGGACGTTGTTACGTTTTGTGGGTTGTGGAATGATCTCACAGAAGCCTTGTGCTGTGTGCACAGGGGAGTTCGTAATGGTAACCGATATTATCCATGAGCCTTTTACCTGTAGCCTGTGCTGCCCACCTTCACGTGCGCTAAAAAAATTCAGCGCACCCGCCAAGAGCTTATGAGTCTGTATCTTCTGTGATCCAGTCATATCGATGACTGGCCTGATAAGTTCAGACAGGCTGCGGGCATGGGGCATTGATACTTGCGTTACTGCCCAGCTGACGTCTTGGGAAACGGATTTCCGGTAGGAATGTTCTGCAACACGTAATCCTCTGCCATTTAGCGTGGCATTCCAACGTAACGTGTTAAGGTCTTTATGATGCATTCGGTAATTTTACTCGACTGATTATGCACAAAACAGCCATATAATCTGACCTTACACTCACTAAAAATTCCGTGGTTCCGGCTTGATGCACATTTCTGGTATATTCTGTCAGATAAATTTTAGTTATCAGGAGCAAGCAGTTAATGGAACCTGAAGATAATATTAGTGACATTATCAGCAAGCAACTGGAAGCGGCATTAGGTGATTTAGGAGAGTTCATTTGGGCATACGTTGTTTTGTCCAAAAAAGATATGTCCTGTATCTTTGGCGTAACAAATTACCCGGATGAATGGGTAAAGCAGTACAAGGAAAAGGGATTGCAGTATACCGATCCGGTGGTTATCACGGCGCTGAATCGGTTAACCCCCTTTGCATGGGATGAAAATCTGATGGCTGGTTCAGGTTTTCGATTCTCCAAACTTTTCGATAAGGCCCATGAGTTTGGCGTGAGCAATGGGTATACCTTTCTGTTACATGATTATAACAATAATCTTGTCACCCTATCTTTTTCGCTTACTGCTGAATGCAGTGCAGAAGCCACCGAAATTCTCATCAAGAACAAAGGTGACATCTCTTTACTCCTCGCGTCAGTCCATGAAACGTATCTTGCACTGACATCATTGTCAGAAAAAAATGCGTCCCGTTCAGAAAAAAAATCTCGCTTCACGGACAGAGAAAACGAAATCCTTTATTGGGCCAGCGTGGGTAAAACCTATCACGAAACGGGAATGATTCTCGGGATAAAAACCTGCACGGTTAAGTTTCATATGTCCAATATCGTCAAAAAACTGGGAGTGACAAATGCCCGGCATGCAATACGTCTTGGTGTGGAACTTCAGCTGATTAAACCGGTTAGTTGATTAGATTGAAGGTTCAGATGTCAGCGGCCAGGCGTCCAGGGTGCTTTCATCCATTGTGCTGATTTTTCTGAATATTCTGTCTTTTAGCGCCTCCTGGCTTTCTCGGTCTACATGGCCGAGTAACAGATAAACTGGCTCATCTTTTTCGGACATGCCCGTTTTAAGTAGTGAGACATTCCACCCTGAACTCCTGATGATATGCAACATCGGATGACTGGCGACAGCCAGAATTCCGTCATAGTGATGCTGCCTTGCATAGTTAATCAGTGAGAGAAACAGAACCGTAGTAACGGGAAATTTGCGCCCCAGTAGCGAATGGGTTCTTTCTTTATCCACAAAAAATCGTGTAGATTCAATAAACTTACCATCAGGTATGGGAACGTCCTTAAAAAATGAAGAAAATGTACTGTTCAACATGTTGTCATGTTTCATGTCAATCATCCGTGTGCCGCAAATAATCATTCCATTTTCAACACCGTAAATATAGTCTGTTTTTTCATTATCAAACTGATCAACTTCCTTTCCGTCAGAACAGTTTACGGCCCATTGCAATCTGTCTTTGAAAGTATTCTTTCTTAATGCAAAGAGATCTTCTGATTTTTCACTTCTCATTGATGAGTAATTAATGCTGTAAATGTTAAACATAACGTTACCTTTGTATGAATATATAAATTTCATCCGGTAACATCAGTGAAGTCTCGTAAGTAGCATGCCGGCTCATTATTATAGTGATAATTTTTGTGTTTTTAAATTTATTGTTGTTTTAATAATATCAAGGGATATATTGATGATTTAATTATCCACTTCGTCTATCTATTTATTAGATTGGGGTTTCGTTAACTTTTTTGTGCGTGAAATGCATTTTTTATATAAGCTGTTGTTTTGTTTATTGATTTTTACTTATATCCTGATGCGGTGATACCGTAAGAATAAATTGTCATGGCAATAAGTTAGGGGTGTCATAAGTTTTACTATAAAAGGGTCTCATCGGTAATGATGGCGATGCCGTTTAATTGACTAATAAATCAAAAAAAGCAGCTTTCTCTTTTTGTTATCAGAGTGTTAATGATTAGGGGGTATAACATGCATGCGCGGCATGTATTATATGTTTCAATGTGGAAAGGGCGGTAATATACTATTTGGAAGCGTTTTTTATTTGACGATGGGAATAAAAATATCCTCGTTAAGGTTTTTTCTGTTGTCAGATCGGTGCAATTTTAATTACCTGTTTATGCTATTGATATTTTTTGTATTTTTCGATCCTTGCTATTTGTACTGCTTTCAGACAGAAATACCTCTGGTATCTAATTATACCAATTTGAAATAATAACTAACCTAAACAAACTAAGGTTTAGTATCAAACTATACTTTAGTATAGTTGTTGTATAACCCGATAATGATATAAGATTTTCGCTTCAAAAATTGATTTATAAATAATAAAAACCTGACTTTATTTAGGTCAGGCTGCCATAAATAAGCAGCACCAGGGAAATTTTAACCACACCTTAGTAAAGCTATCAACTCAGCAGAGGCAAATGTTCTCTGCTGGTTTTTAGTTTTGGACAATCTCCCCTTCTCTACAGAACGTTAACTGACTCGTCGTTTAGACTAACCTTATCCTGTCTTACTCAAAGCCGAATTGTGGAGTGACCAGCTCCGCCAGATGATCCTGACCTTTAGTTGGAATGCCACTATACGCTAGACGATACAGCCGTATATTTGGGCATAAGAGAAGCATATGGGCTTACCACGATTTACCCCTGAATTCTGATGAAGAAGCTTTCTAGAGAACAGGGGGTATTGCTTCATATGGCCTTGATAACCCTGGGTGCTGTTGGACTATCTACCCCGATATTTCTCAGTGATATGAGCCAGATTCAGACCCGCTCAGGAATTATTAATCTGTGGTTGACGATAATTTTATCGCCCCGTTTCTGAAGATATTCTGGCCACTTTGGTCAGAAAAAAGGTCACAGTGAAATGCGTATACATGTTTACAATTACCTGCCGAAAGTGTTATTTGTGATATACGTCAAAATTTTACAATAATAAAAGTTTGGGTAAATATTATGGATTACAGGCAGGTAGCCCGGCAGCTGGTTCCACTGATGGGCGGCAAGGACAATATCTCTTCAGCCATTCACTGTGCGACCCGACTTCGGGTCATTCTTGAAGATGAGTCAAACCTGGATCTAAACGCAATAGATGCAGTTAAAGGCGTAAAAGCCAGCTTTCGTAAGGCGGGGCAGGTACAGGTGGTGTTTGGCAGTAACGCGATTAACGATGTTTATGACGCGTTCGTTCACGCGGCCCAGATTGATGACTCCTCGCAAAAAGAACAGGCTTCACAGAATGCTGAAAAAAATCTCGGCTATTTTCATCGCGTTGCCAGCACGCTTTCCAAAGTATTCGTTCCCTTAATCCCCGCCATTATCGCCTCTGGCCTGCTGATGGGGCTGCTCAGTCTGATCAAAACTTATGCCTGGCTGGACACGCATCATCCTATCTATGTACTGCTGGAAATGTTCAGCTCATCCGCTTTTATCATCCTGCCGGTGCTCATTGGTTTTACCGCCGCAAGGGTATTTGGCGGCAACCCCTTTATAGGTGCCACACTCGGAGGCATTCTGACCCATCCGGCGCTGGCTAACGTCTGGGGGGGGCTGGGGAACTACCACACGCTGGATTTATACGGCATGCAAATTGCCATGATCGGCTATCAGGGCACGGTTTTCCCGGTGCTGCTCACCGTCTGGTTTATGAGCTTCATTGAGAAGCGTTTGCGCCGTGGGGTCCCTGACATGGTGGAAATTATCTTTGTGCCGTTCCTGACTCTGATTATTTCGGGCTTCGTCGCCATGCTGGTCATTGGCCCGGCAGGCCGAATGCTCGGTGATGGAATTGCCTACGTGCTGACCACGCTGATCGCTCATACCGGATGGATGGCCGGGGTGTTGTTCGGCGGGCTTTACTCCGTGGTGGCAATGACCGGTATTCAGAACAGCTTCCATGCCATTGAGGCCGGGCTGCTAAGTAATCCGGCAATCGGCGTTAACTACCTGCTGCCAATATGGTCGATGGCCAACGTCGCCCAGGGCGGTGCTTGCCTGGCCGTGTGGTTCCGTACTCGTAATTCTAAGGTGCGCAAAATTGCCATTCCGGCTGCTTTCTCCGCCATGATTGGGTCGGTAGAGGCTGCGGTATTTGGGGTCAATTTACGTTTTGTGAAACCCTTTATCGCCGCGATGGCAGGCGGCGCCGTGGGCGGTGCCTGGGTGGTTTACAATAAAGTCTACGCCACAGGGGTTGGGCTGACCGGCCTACCGGGGCTGGCGATTATCCAGGCCAGCTCACTGGTGCACCAGCTGATAGGCCTGGGAATGGCATTTAGCATTGCGTTCTTTATTTCGCTCCTGTTTAACTACAACCAAGAGGGTGACCAATGAGTGATAAACACCTCCTGAAGCAGACTCTGCACGCCGTAATGAATGGTTATCGGCGTCATCCTGCCGATCGCCACCGTCCGCAGTGGCATCTCTCGCCAGTGGTCGGCTTGATGAATGATCCGAACGGCTTCATTCAATTCCAGGGTCGTTACCATCTATTTTATCAGTGGAACCCGTTGGCCTGCGATCACAGTACCAAGTTTTGGGGACACTGGAGTTCTGCCGATCTGATCAACTGGCAGAATGAGCCAGTGGCGCTCATACCCTGCGAAAGCTTCGATATTGATGGCTGTTTCTCCGGCTCAGCAGTGGATGATCACGGGCAGCTGGTATTGGTTTATACCGGTAACGTGATGCTGGACAATGACGATCGCACAGCATGGCAATGTATCGCCCGACAGAATGAGCAGGGTGAGTTTGATAAACAGGCGGTTCTGGGACAGCTACAGGGCTACACCGGACACATACGCGATCCTAAGGTCTGGCGGCATGAGGACAGTTGGTACATGGTGCTGGCTGCGCAGGACCTCCAGCTACGGGGCAAGGTGCTGCTGCTGAAATCTCCGGATTTGGTATCCTGGACATTGCTGGGTGAGATTGCCGGTAGTCAGCTGCGCGATACCGGCACATTTGGCTACATGTGGGAGTGCCCCGATCTGTTTAATCTTGACGGACATGATGTGCTAATCAGCTGCCCACAGGGCGTTGACGCCGAGGAGCGTCGCTATCTGAATCAGTATCAGTGCGGCTATCTGCTGGGCGAACTGGATTACAACAAAGGCGATTATCCACACGGTCCTTTCCTGGAACTGGATTATGGACATGAGTTTTATGCCCCCCAAACGACCCTTTCCGACGATGGCCGCCGCCTGCTGGTTGGCTGGATGGGCGTACCTGACCAGGATGAATTTTCGCAACCGACCCTACAGCACGGCTGGCTGCACATGATGAGCTGCCCGCGCGAGCTAAGCGTGCGCGAAGGACAACTTTATCAGGTTCCTGCCCGCGAACTGTTGGCGTTACGCACGGCGGGCCAGCAGGCTGAAGGCCGTGCCGACACGCTGCCTGTCTTCAGCGCAGATAGCGCCGAGCTGCTGCTACAGGTTGCTGGTAGCTTTGAGCTAGCCATTGGTGAAACTCTCTGGCTGAAATGCGATCCAGAAGGCATTACCCTTAGCCGTAAGGGATTAAGCAGCCCTGGTGACGAAAGGCGTTACTGGAGCGGGGCGGTGGAAAAATTGCAGATCCTACTTGATAGCTCAAGCATCGAGATCTTTATCAACGACGGTGCAGGCGTGATGACCTCACGCTATTTCCCCATCGAACGGCCCGAGCTGATATTTAGCGGAAGCGCTATGCTAACGGTTAATTACTGGCGACTTCGGGAGACTGAGTTGGGTGGACGACCATCACCTGTTGCTGCCAGTGCTGCACGATAGATTCAACGTTTACCGCTGTTTAATATTCCCGGTAGCGGCTGACTGACAGGATGGTTTTTTTGCTTCGGCACAATGTGAATATTGTGCCGACAGCATGAAGACCATCCTGTTTTTCTGACAACCATTTTTTCGTTAAAGCCCCTTCATCACCTGCCATTGTAAAAAAACTGACGATATTCAGACTGCATCGGAAAAGATACTACGTTCGCACTAATTATTGTTATCGCTGAAATCAAATGTTATTCCCATACTACCCTCCCCGCTGTGATCTGCTGAAAAAGGGTCATTCTGACGCAGTTGATGCGTTTTAGGTAATGCCCTACGGGTATTTGGGAGGTAACGGCAACCAGAAGTATTGCATTCAGAAGTCATCCTGATTTGTGCTTTCGGCTCGGACACCTTCCAATGAAGTGAGGGAGAGGAGTGCTGATTGCGATCGAATGGGTCTGTTAATGGCGCCGGAGAGGGGGAGGGTTCAGGCGCTTTGTAACCAAAGTCTGGCGTGACAGCAGAGGCATTCGTCATCATACAAGCGGGAAGAGTTATTAATAATGGCAGTATAATTTTCAAAAACATAAACATATCCTTGTTTTATCATCGCAGGAGATATTATGCCTGAAGGCAGTTGTTCTAACTATAAATGAAGACTCATATCGCCAGCACCCGGCCCAGTGGAGAGCGATAGCACCATCTGTCCTTATAGTCTGCCGTTGGCTTTCCAAATGAGTAGCGCATTGTCTTACCCTGTGAGGAGCATAAATCGTATGCTGAATTAACATTCAGCCAGGTAACGATAGTGCCCGGGCAGAATGAGTCTTGCAGCCGGTCGTATCCACCATTAACATAATCAAAACATATCCATTCGGGACTCTCTGCCTTAGTAATCAGCTGGAATGCACAGGGTTTTCCATCCAACAGCAACACGTATCCGAAGAACATTTCTCGCAAAGTCATCAGCATATCGAGTATTTCTTTTTTATTCCCCGGCATATGTCCCCAGCGTTTTTCGTACAGACCACAGTGTATATTCGTGAGCTCTTCAGGTGAAAATCGAGACTGGTCGAGATACTGGCCACCTGCATTGAGGAAACGTTTTAACTCCCTACGCCGACTGCTCTTTGTTGACGCAGAATAGCCATCTTCGCCACATCCTTTCGCCAAACAAATAGCGCGTTGACTGTTAAAGCGTAAAGTGGCATTTCTTATTTTATCGCAGTTCAACGACGAAAGTATTTTGCTTCGAACAGGCAGGGATGTTTTTAAATCAGAGTGCAAAGGCAAAATGATTTCATCCCGGTTAAGGGGATAAAAATCGATGCCCGATTTTTGAGCCTCGCTGCCCGTTGCAGCAAAACTGTTGTTCCAGGTGCAGAACCCCCCTAATAGATTGTCATCTTTGTCACGTTTAACATAGTACGTTGGTTTACACTTCAGACGGTTTTGCAGGAACAACAGTACGTCTGGATGCGTGATAAAGCTGCCACCGTACAGGCTGTAGCACAAGCTATAATCATCTTCTGTACCTTTTTTCCATCCAGAAGTGAAACGGGTGATTAATTGCATCATTGGTATTTGTCTAAAGTGAAAAATAAATGTTAATCATACATAAAAACCTAATAATTTCGATATGGTATTATGATTGATGTGTATCAGTTGGTGTTTTTGACTGTTTTATTCTATATTTCAGATGCTTGTGGTTTTTTATTTCACTCACTTATTTGAGTTTGTTCGGGGTGAGGGGAGGGGTTTTTGGTGTCTTACCCTGTCGTTAATCCCGGAACTGCCAGACCTGGCGGGTTATTGTCGGGAGGGCAACATCCATAGCTTTGGCTGCTTCAGCGACAGTTGAGTTTTGAACAACAACTTACTGAATAGATTCCTGTTTGAGCTCCGCAGCAAAATGTCTTTTATTCATTGGGGGACCTGAACTGAGTTGGGCATACAAGCGCAGTTCTGGTGGTTAAATTCAGTGTGTCATATATGGACGTCTCGCGCTGTGCAAGCGCTGAATTGATGCGGTTTTCTGACGTATATCCGTTATTAAGGCTGGCGGAATCTGAATTTTTATGGAAATTTTTTGTACTTAAATTTTTGTGAATTCAACTTCGACCTGTATACCTAAAATTATACCAATGCCGTTTCGTCAGTGGCTTGTCAGCAGGTTGATAGTTAGTGGCTACGCATAGAAAGTTACAAAGGTTGACAGTCTCTGTAGTCGGTTAAAATTATTAAAGATAGTAACGTGACTCTTTAGTGTGAAAGAGTTCTCATTAAAAATGAATTTATGAAAAAGCGTTCACCCTTTCGATTTTTTATTGATATTATCAATAAGTTAAGTGATAGTTGCTTGAGTGGGTACTCTTCACCTAGGGTGAAAACTATTCGCTTTTAGGCGTAAAAAATCTGGCCGAGGCCTGTTTGGCATTTATCACATGCCTTATGCATCTAAGCTTGAAATCTGGTCAATCTTTCTGTTCTCACTCAATACCATGTCGGTCTGGATACAATTCGTTATTTTACGCTTCGGCAGTTCAATCTCGTAATCTTTCATGATCTGCATCAAAGCTTCGAGAAAAACTAGTCTTTATCAGGTATGTCTCGTGCTACAAAATAGTTAATTCCAATTCCATAATATAGCTCTGGCCCGTTAGGCAAACCCATGATGTCACCTACAGCAAATGTATTTGGCGTGTTATGCAACCTGAAATTAACTAAATCATTTTTTCTGGGCGGAGAGTTATTGTCATTGTGCATATCTGGGAGTGGGTTCAAGTTAGAGTACTCTACCCCAGCAGGGTTATAAGCAAGATAGAAATGCCTGTAATTACCGGGGTTCCCTAAATAGTGTGCTTCTTCATACTGATAAAACTTAGATGAATACCCGGACTGGAAATATTCAATATCTTTTCCATAACTATCAAAGACATTACCAAGAGTAGCATCAAGATAAGGGATTTTTGGATGAAAATTTTTATCCTTACTTGTTACTGCGTATAACATTACTTTATTTTTATCGTCATAAATAACTTGAAGATAGAATTTCTTAAATGAATAAATATATTCATTCACTTTTCCATCATCGGAATGGTTTTCTTGTATAGGGACGCCAAATACTGATTCTATATATCTTATGGATGAGCCAGTATAAAGTGCATTCAGATTGTCTTCTGCTTGGCGCTGAGAGAATTTATCAGTAATGTTATTGTACAAATCAAAAAAGCTATTTAATGCTCCTAACCATGTAACCACTACACTAATTGTTATGGTGATAATGCCAATAATGATAGCTATTAATGATTTCTTGACCTGTTTTGTGTTGGATATCATTTAGTAACCTTTGAATTTTGTTAAAGTTATTGTTATATAATCATTTTTGGAAGAGAAATTCAATTTATAACTTTTGTTTTTTTAGATTTTAAATTAGCTCTTTTTTGGCTGGGAAGTGGTTTTGATTAAAGATTTGATATTCATGTTTAGTAGAAAAAAGAAGGATAAATACATATTTAAAAAGTATGGGCGTGTGGGGTGGCCCATACTTTACGTCGATATTAGCTCAATAAGTACACTCTCTTCTGAGCAGGTCAAATGCAAAACCGAAACCTCATTTTAACACTCCCTGGTCTCTTCTGTCAGACTCAAAAAAAAAGGCCGGGGCTGGTATTCATTGGATTATTTATGCACCGCAGCACGGCAGCCAGTCGGCCTCTCCGTCTTCACTTAGCTCCAAGCTGATCTGGATGTCGTTCTTTCTCTTGCGCATCAGCAACTCAATCTCGTATTCATTCAGCGTTTAAGACACCACCTGTCCGAACGCCGTCAGACTCATCGGGTGCTGATTCCTCTTGCCTTCATAAACGATAAATAGGCGTGATAGGGGTAGCGGAGCGGGGTAGCATTGCGCGCAGGGGAGGATCCCTGAAGTTAGGAAATATGTAGGATGCCATCGCAATGCAATACATAAGATCTTGTGATCAACACTCCTTTACTATAAAAATAAGAAAGTTCTTATTTTTATAGTAAAGGAGTGTTTCATGAAATTTTCAGAAGCTTTTGGAATTTATGGCCGACAAGTTGGACTAGATTTTATTGATATCCCCCTACATACCGATTTGAGGCTTTTTTTAGATCCAACTATGATTAAGGCTCTTAAGTCTCAGTGGGGGCGAAGCTTAGTACTAGCTTTACAAGATTACTTCGCAGATATAATGGCATCTATAAAACATGGTGATTTAAATAAAGCCAGTTATTTATTATCATCCTTGAGAGAGTCGAATGCATTTCATTTAGGGTACTCAACAAAAAAATCATCCGGGACTGCTCTTGGTGAAAAAACAGCTGAAGATATATTGGCATCGCTGAAAGGCAGTAAGGCAGCTAATTCAGGTATATTAACTGACCTTGAAGATACAGCATTGACTATTTCAGGAATTGGGTATGATCGAATATCCGATTCCATTTGCAATATTTTGAAAGGTTTTTTGATAGAGTATACTAAAAATGTATGTGAATTTTACAATGTGGAAACTAAAGGAGTTTCAGGTGTTAAGGTCTGGGATGAGGATAGTAGTAAATGGGTTAAGGGTAAATACCATTTGCCCATTTATGAAGGTGAGGAGGTTATTCTTATACCTAAAATTCTTGCGCGAGATGAAATAATATATTCACACAGGGATTTGTATAGGAGACATATTATCCCAGAAATGAAAAAAGAATTCATCAATTCTGGTTCGGCATTGGTTCAGGTTCTTAAAGGGGAAGAAGTTGTCACAACTAAAAGCATTATCGAGAAGTATGGTCAGACAAAAAGCTTTATTGAAGAACAACTAGTTAAATTCCCTGATACATTAACAGAATATAAAAAAAGCTTGCAGAGTAATCCGCCTAACCCTCTTGCGCACAGTGATTTAGATCAGGGTAAGGATCCCGTGATTGTCCCTATAAAAGAACTATTGGATATTCTTAATTCATCCATAACTAATGGCGATTTTGTAAATTACACGAGCGCATATAAAAAGATATTAGTTTCAATTCTTTATCCTAGTTTATTTTATCCTCGAGTAATTAGTGAGGGTGATGAATGCTATAGTTTCTCTCTCATAAATGAAGCTAAAAAAGGTTTCTTTTTTGATTTTTCGGTCTATAACATTAATTCAGAATCGATAATAATAGAAATACTAAATCCTGAAAAGAAATTGAACATAAATCACATCAAAAGTACTCTTCAAAAAGCTAATGCATGTACTTCAAAGATAGGTCTGATTTTCTGTGAAAATGCTGCTGAGAAAGGATTTCTCAGAAAAGTTAAAAATATATCAAAGGATGAAGGGGTTTACATATTCATTATTGATAGGGCTACTTTAATGCAAATGATTGAAGAGTTTTCAGTATTAGGTGAACAGCATTTCGAAATACTTAGGGGGATTTTCAAAACATACTCCTAAGTATGAGTTTTCTTATTTCAATATGGATTGGTAGGGGGAACTTTACAACCCCACCAATTCATTAACTCTGACCTCTTATCTAAATAAGTAGAACGATTATAAGCGCGTCTTACTTCATTTTTATCCGAATGTGCTAATGCTGCCTCAATCACATTGACCTGCCCCCAGGATTAGATACAACGCTCAGTGAGTAATGTCAGATCCTTTACTATCAGAATGACCCTTTCTCCAACCCGCTGCAAATTCAAAAGGCGTCTGATAATTCAGCGTGGAGTGCGGGCGGCATTCGTTATAATCCTGACACCAGTCATTGATGTTCTTTCTGGCATGAATGACGTCGCTGTACACGTGCTCATTCAGGCATTCATCGCGAAAGCGTCCGATAAAACTTTCAATAAATCCATTCTGTGTCGGCTTGCCGGGCTGGATAAGCCGCAGCTCCACGCCATACTCATAAGCCCGCTGGTTAAGTGCTCTGCAGGTAAACTCCGGCCCATGGTCAGTTCTTATCGTCGCAGGATAGCCACGAAACAGCGCAATGCTGTCCAGAATACGCGTGACCTGCACGCCTGAAATCCCAAAGGCAACGGTGACCGTCAGACATGCCTTCGTGAAGTCATCCTCGTAGTTAAGGCGCTTGATCCTGCGACCGGTTGCCAATGCGTCCATGACGAAACCCATCGACCAGGTCAGATTGGGCGCCGCCGGGCGGAGCAGCGGCAAACGTTCTAAGGTGCCTAAAAGGTCCGGATTTAATCAGTTGATTTCAGACTATGCGGGATAAACTGGAGGCACAAAAAAACCCGCAAGGCTTACACCATGCGGGTTTTCAGGACTTCTATGGATGGCTCTGGAACCATCTTCGAAGAATTTGGTGGAGCTGGCGGGAGTTGAACCCGCGTCCAGAATTACTACGCCTTCGGCACTACATGCTTAGTCCAGTTATTACATTCACCGGTTAGCTGCGAACGGACACGCTACTAACAAACTAGCCTGATTAGATTTAACGCTTCAACCCCAGGCAAGGCATCCACGCGATCTCTTTTAGTTTTGACCTCTCTTGATCCCCGTCCTAAGAGCGGAGGCTAGGGAGAGAGGACACCTTCAGTTTATTAAGCTGATTAAGCTGCTAAAGCAGCAGGTGCGAAGTTTTCGTCGTTTGCGACTATTTTTTTGCGGCTTTTAACGAGGCCAACCGCCCCTCGGCATGCTCCTAGGGCTTCGCAAATCCTGTCGAATCCAGAATCAGCCCCAAGTACTGTCGTGCACTATATCATAAAAAGCGGCATTTGCACCAGTGTGTTAGCGATTGGCGTGCTTCATGATACGTGCTTTGTCTAATTTCCATTCGCGATCTTTAATGTCATCGCGTTTGTCGTGTTCTTTCTTACCTTTTGCTAAGCCTATCTTGAGCTTAGCCCAGGCATTTTTCCAGTACATGGAGAGTGCCACTATGGTGTAGCCATCACGATTGGCTTTACCAATTAGCGTATCCAGTTCACGCTGCTTCAAAAGCAGCTTACGGCTTCGGGTCGGATCGCACACGATGTGTGATGATGCAACGCTCAACGGCTGGAAGGTGGAACCGAACAGGAAAGCTTCGCCATCACGTAGCAGTATATAACTGTCGCTGATGTTGGCCTTGCCGGCACGGAGAGATTTAACTTCCCATCCCTGTAGCGAAAGTCCGGCTTCGAACTCTTCTTCGATGAAGTATTCGTGGCGGGCGCGCTTATTCATGGCAATGGTAGCGGAACCGGGTTTATGTGCTTTTTTCTTTGTCATAGTGCCACTTAGTTTACATGAAGCGATGGTTAATGGCATCCCCCGTCACCGCAGTGGCGGGGAAAAAAGCTATTTTAGCAGAAGCTTCACAGCAGAGAATTTTTGTTTGATAACTGTCGATGGTATTATTGAGCGGTTATAAGAAATGACAGGAATCGATATGTCCCAGATTAGTCGTTCTGCACTGGTGCCGTTCAGCGCTGAGCAAATGTACCGCCTGGTTAATGATGTAGACAGTTATCCGCAGTTTCTACCCGGCTGCGTCGGAAGCAGGGTGCTGGATGCCAGTCCCGCGCAGATGACCGCCGCAGTGGAGGTCTCTAAGGCAGGGATAAGTAAGACTTTTGTCACGCGCAACACGCTGACTGACAACCAGAGCATTGATATGCAGCTGGTAGACGGCCCGTTCCGCAAGCTAAGCGGCGGCTGGCGGTTTACCGAGTTGAGCGACGAGGCCTGCAAGGTTGAGCTAAACCTGGATTTTGAGTTCACCAATATGTTGGTTGAGCTGGCGTTTGGGCGGGTATTTAAAGAGCTGGCCAGCAGCATGGTGCAGGCATTTACCCAGCGTGCCAGAGAGGTCTACAGTGCCTGATATCGCTGTTGAAGTGGTCTATGCACTTCCTGAAAAGCAGTATCTCTACAATGTTAAAGTCCCGCAAGGCAGCTCCGTTGAGCAGGCTATCAGCGCTTCGGGATTGCTTCAGCTGCGCCCGGAGATCGATCTGCAGGAAAACAAGGTGGGCATCTTTAGCCGACCGGTGAAGCTGCATGATGAGGTTAACAGCGGCGATCGTGTTGAAATATATCGCCCGTTGATAGCCGATCCCAAAGATCTGCGTCGCCAGCGCGCCGAGCGTGCGGCAAAAAAATAAGGCGCATAACGCGCCTCACCTGAATCCGCCCACTGATAGCAACCGACTTAACTTCTCCGCACTTGCTCCAGATGCCAGAGCTTTGTGAAGCGTCAGGGCAGTTTCGGGTGGTCTGAACACCGTTCAGACCTTGCCGTCAGCAGGAGAGTTAGTCGGGGTTTTTGCTTAAAGCTGGCTTGTTATCAATGTTGGTCAGCGTGCCGTTGGTGTCAAAAGTCAGTGTCAGCGTCTGCTGCTTGACCGCCTCATGGCCTGGTTCCTGACGGAAGACGTAGTACCAAACATTTTTACCAAACGGGTCGTGCATCATCGGAGTACCCAGGGTGTAAGCAACCTGCTGCTGCGTCATTCCGGTATGTATTTTTGCCACATCGTTGGCAACCAGGTAATTACCCTGGTTGATATCCGGGCGGTAAACCACTCGCTCCAGAGTGGAACATCCAGCGGTCATCATCAGAAGAACCACCGCAGCAGCAGTCAGCGTTTTACAGCGCATAATCAATGTTTATTCCTTTGTGGCTATATTCGTATCCCCTGAATTCCCTGACATCATAGCATCAGGTTTTCCGGGTCTGTCAGTAGGCAGCAACAATATCAGCGTAAGCTACCGATGATAATAAACCTTTCCGCAGTTTAAAACCTCTGTGAAGCAACCATATGACCACAAACCGTTAAAAAAGTGCAATTGTCAGGCCGCTAAAAGCTCCCTGGCGTTCGCCAGCGTGTTACGTGTCACCTCGCTTCCGCCCAGCAGGCGCGCCAGTTCCTGTAGACGCGCACGTTTATCCAGTGGCTGCATATGGGTTTCGGTCATTTCACCATCGGTTTCTTTACTGACATAGAAGTGCTGGTGACCGCAGCCTGCGACCTGCGGCAGATGGGTCACGCACATAACCTGCGTCGACTCACCCAGCTGGCGCAGCATTTTGCCGACCACGGCAGCCGTTGGCCCGCTGATCCCGACATCCACTTCGTCGAAAATCAACGCTGGCGTGTCCATTTTGCGCGCGGTGATCACCTGAATCGCCAGTGCGATACGCGACAACTCGCCACCCGAAGCGACTTTCGCCAAAGGCTGCACGGCCTGTCCCGGGTTAGTGCTGACGCGAAAATCAATGCGGTCGGCGCCTTCAGCGGTCAGGTGGTCCGGATTGAATTGAATATCGATGGTAAAGCGGCCGTGTGGCATCGACAGCATATGCATACTGTCAGTGATTAACCCGCTCAGTTCATCAGCGAAGTGAACGCGGCGCTGATGCAGCTGCTCTGCACAGCTCACGGCGGCGGCATAGTGCACACTGAGGGCGTGGCTTAATTCATCCTGATCGCTTTCCTGCTGGTCCAGCAACTGCTGTTCGGCAAGCAGCTGCTGATGAAAGCCCGGTAGCTCTTCCGGGCTGATATGATGTTTACGCGCCAGTCCGATCTGCCGTGAAAGGCGTTGCTCCAGCTCGTGCAGGCGGTTGGGGTCAAGATCGAGGCGATCGCAGTAGTGGCGCAGTTCATCACTCGCTTCGCCAATCTGGATAGCCGCTTCTTCCATCATGGAGAGTACGCCACTCAGCTTTTCATCCATCTCAACCAGCTCGCACATCAGCTGACGTGCGCTATACAGCTGATTTTGCAGATTGTTGTCTTCGCCATCTGCCAGCATCAGCAGCGTTTGCTGGCTGGTGGAAAGCAGCTGTCCGCTGTTGGCCAGACGCTTGTATTCCTCATCAATCTGTTCATATTCGCCACTGACTGGGGCAAATTCATTCAGCTCTTTCAGCTGATAGTGCAACAGCTCGCGTCTGGCCTCGCGCTCCTGCGACTGCTGCTGATGCTGGGCAAGAGCGCGGCAGCTCTGATGCCACTGGGAATAGTGCCGTCCCATGCTTTGCAGCAGTTCAGGCTCTGCGGCATAGGCATCAAGCAGCATTTTCTGATGTTCAGATTTGAGCAGCAGCTGATGAGCATGCTGGCCGTGGATTTGGATCAAAGACTGGCCCAGATCGCGCAGCTGGGAAAGCGGCACGGCGGTACCGTTGATAAATCCGCGTGAACGGCCATCGCTGCCAATGACCCGCCGCAGCAGGCATTCATTGCCGTCATCCAGCTGATTGTCGTTCAACCAGCGCTGGGCCGCAGGGGTATCTTTCAACGAGAAACGCGCACAGATATCAGCACGCGTGGCGCCGTGGCGCACCATATCTGCTTCGGCACGGCCACCCAGACAAAGACCCAGTGCGTCGATGGCAATGGATTTACCCGCACCGGTTTCCCCGGTGATGGCCGTCATACCGCGCTGAAAGTCGATCTCCAGCTCGCGCACGATGGCGAAGTTACTGATGGTCAGTTGTGCCAGCATAGTTGCCTTCCTGTATGAAAACACAGATATGGTTTTTCATACAGTATATACTGGTTTTATAAACAGTAAATAAGCCATGTGCATTTTTAGAATAATTTTTTCGACCAGCCGAGCTTTGAACTCAAGGTGTTGAAATAGTTGTAATTTTTTGGGTGAATCAGGTTGAGGTGGTAATCACTGCGGCGAATAAGTACATCCTCACTCTGCTGGATAGGCAGGGCTATCTGACTGTCGCAGCTGATTTCAAGGTCGCTGCGCATATGGGAAAAGCGCAGGCGAATGGTACTACTGCTGTTGATCACCAGTGGGCGAGCTGACAAGGTATGCGGAAACATCGGGACCAGCGCAATGGCGTCCAGCGATGGGGTGAGGATCGGTCCTCCGGCAGAGAGTGAGTAGGCCGTTGATCCGGTAGGCGTCGAGATAATCAGGCCGTCAGAACGCTGTGAAAAGGCGAAGTTCTCATCGATATACACTTCGAATTCAATCATATGCGCCACCTTACCCGGATGTAGCACCACTTCATTTATCGCGGTACCGATGCGGGGCGTGCCGGACTGGCGGCATACCTGAGCTTCCAGCAAAAAGCGGCTTTCAACGAAATATTCGCCTTCCAGCACGTCGGCCAGCTGTTGCTGCGCGTTATCCGGGTCCAGATCGGTGAGAAACCCGAGGTTGCCACGATTGATACCGATAACTTTTATATCGTAGCGCGCCAGCACGCGCGCGGCACCCAACATATTGCCATCGCCGCCGACCACCACGGCCAGATCGGCAGTGCGGCCGATTTCTGCCAGCGTACCGGTCTGCACCCCTTCCAGTTTTAATTCACGCGCAATCTGCTGCTCGATAATCACCTGATAGCCTTTCGCCGTTAGCCAACGATAGAGCATTTCATGCGTGGTGAGCGCGGTCGGATGGCGGGGATGACCGACGATCCCGATACAGCTGAAGGGCTTATTCATGTTACTGGCATTCCTTACGAGGTAAACTCCCCCGACAATGTGACTGGTTCCCTTGAAACCGCGATTCTGATCCCCATAATAAGCGAACCAGCGAGATGAATATGTACTAACGCGGAGAAATTCATGAGTAGTAAAGAACAGAACACACCTAACGAGCAAGTCTCAGACGAAATTGAGACGGAACAAACACAAAACCAGGGCGCGGATGCAGCAGCAGACGCGGTGGATCCGCGTGATGAGCGCATTGCTCAGCTTGAGGCACAGCTTGCTGAATCACTCGGCGGCGTGCGCGACGCGCAGCTGCGCGCCCAGGCAGAAATTGAAAACATCCGCCGCCGTGCCGAGCTGGATGTGGAAAAAGCGCACAAATTCGCCCTTGAAAAATTCTCTAACGAATTGCTGCCGGTGATTGACAGCCTGGAGCGTGCGCTGGAAGTGGCGGATAAGACTAATCCTGAGCTGGCTGCGATGATTGAAGGTATCGACCTGACGATGAAGTCGCTGCTAGGTGCCGTGCGCAAGTTTGGCGTGGAAGTGGTGGGTGACACCAACGTGCCATTCAACCCGGAAGTCCATCAGGCGATGTCGATGATGGAGTCCGAAGAGGTGGAGCCAAACCACGTTATGATGGTGATGCAGCGCGGCTATACGCTAAATGGTCGTCTGTTGCGCCCTGCTATGGTGGCGGTTGCTAAAAGCAAAGGCTAATCCTGTCAGCCTGACGACTGCGGATTAACTATCCTGACGTCCCATACCTGATAGCCGCATCACGCGGCTATTTTTATGCCCTGAAAACCGCTATCGCCCGTTTTCAGTCTGATCCTGTGGCGCGAAACGATGTCATCACCAATCTGCCGGAATACCACAACACTATTGCGCCGCTAATTGCGGCATCCAGTCAATCGGGTTCTCACCGTGTTCAGTGAGCCACTGATTGGTCCTGGAGAAGTGAGCGCTGCCGAAAAAACCACGATGAGCGGAAAGTGGTGAAGGATGGGGTGCCTGGAGAACATGGTGGCGCTTGCGGTCGATAATACTGCCTTTCTTCTGCGCATGAGATCCCCATAACAGGAACACCACCCCTTCACGATGCTGGTTGATGGCGGCGATCACATTATCGGTAAAGGTCTCCCAGCCAAATTTAGCATGTGAATGCGCCTGACCGGCTTCCACGGTCAGTACCGTGTTAAGCAGCATCACCCCCTGGCGTGCCCAGCTCTCCAAAAAGCCGTGGTTTGGCCGTTCAAAGCCTGGAATATCGGTGATCAGCTCTTTGTACATATTCACCAGTGATGGCGGAACCGGGACACCAGGGAGGACGGAAAACGCCAGCCCGTGCGCCTGATTAGCTCCGTGATAAGGGTCTTGTCCCAAAATGACCACTTTCACTGCCCCTAACTCCGTCAGGCGGAAGGCGTTGAACACATCCTTTTGTGGTGGGTAAACGGTCTTACCGGCCGCTCGTTCAGCGGCAACCATCGCTAATGTGTTCTTGAAGTAAGGTTTTTCTTTTTCCTCTGCCAGCACATCGTGCCAGGTCATGGTATTGACCATTACCCTCTCCTTATTTGTCAAAGACGTAGCTTATCGCGCTTTGCGGGCGGGTAGTAACTAAAAAAAATCGAAAATTTGCGAATGTTTACCCGCCGTCCAATCTCTTAAAAAGGATATAAAACAGAACGTTGCTGTTTAGCACCTTTGTACCGCCGCGTGCAGCTTGATTTGTATCAATGAGACAACTGCCAGCGGCTGGTATACAGATCGGGGATTTATTTATCAACCCGGCGCTGGCCTTCGGAGCCGTGCCGTTATTGCCTGGGAGGCAAAATATGATTACCGGAATTCAAATTACCCGATCTGCCAATCGTCAGTTGCAGAATTCATTCTGGCTGCTGGACAGCGAGACCGCACAGGCGCGCTGCGTCTGTGCTAAAGCCGGGTACAGTGAGGATCAGGTGGTAGCGGTCAGTGATTTGGGGCAAATTGAGTATCGCGAAATTCCCTTAGACGTGAAACCACAGGTTCGCGTGGAAGGCGGGCAGCATCTTAATGTCAACGTTCTGAGTCGGGAAACATTAGAAGAGGCGGTGAAAAATCCTGAAAAGTATCCGCAGTTAACCATCCGCGTTTCGGGTTATGCGGTACGTTTTAACTCACTGACGCCGGAACAGCAGCGTGATGTGATTACCCGTACCTTTACAGATAGCCTGTAAGGCGAAAACGGTAACAATCATTGCGTGGATGCTGAATAACGCATCATCCTTCTTCTTGATCTAACACATTGAGATAAAAAGTCTAAAGCGGATTTTCTCCACCTGATGATAAGTAACAGGCTCGGTATTCATCATGCCGCGCCTTTTTCGTCGATAAGTCTCGTTATAGCCGTTTAGGACGAATAAAAAAACGGCCCCGTGACGCGTTGTCAGGGGGCCGTTGATGACGGCGGATGATTCAGCGCTGGGTTACTCAGCGGCGTCCGTGTCGCTGGTGGACGGCTTACGGCGCTTACCAATATTTTTGATATTGCGGTGGCGTTCCTTCACGCGGGGCTTCTCTTCCGCTTTCTGTTTATTTTTCTTTTCTACGCGTTTAGCCAGCACTTTCTTCGACGGCTTACCTTTCAGCTTTTCGCTGGGGGCACGCGTGGTCGGGCGCAGTTCGTCAATGACGCGCGCTTTAATCGGTTCTTTAACGTAACGGCAGATTTTACCCAACAGCAGATTGT
Source organism: Erwinia piriflorinigrans CFBP 5888 (assembly GCF_001050515.1). Taxonomy (GTDB): domain Bacteria; phylum Pseudomonadota; class Gammaproteobacteria; order Enterobacterales; family Enterobacteriaceae; genus Erwinia; species Erwinia piriflorinigrans. The sequence continues at coordinate 123,962 of NZ_CAHS01000016.1, read as the reverse complement.
CATGCGCTTCAACCAGCGAGATAGCGATGCCTTTTTTACCAGCACGCCCGGTGCGGCCGATGCGGTGCAGATAGGTATCGGAAGTGACCGGCATGTCGAAGTTGAAAACGTGGCTGACATCGTCAATGTCGATGCCGCGCGCAGCGATATCGGTGGCAACCAGCACGTTCACCCGGCCGTCAACCACGCGCTTAATCGCTTCGTTGCGTTTGGCCTGTACCAGCTCCCCTTCGAGGTAGCTGTTGCTAATTCCTGCTTCACGCAGCCAGCCACAGACTTCATGCACACGCTCACGCTTACGCACAAACACCACCGCACGCGTCACTTCCGGCTGTTTCAGCAGATGCAGGAGTAGGGCGGTTTTATGCTTGATATCATCCGCACGGTAGTACCACTGCTGGATTTTTTTACGTTCGCGCCGTGCCGGATCGGCTTCAATTTCAACGGGCTCGTTGAGAATACGCTCGGCAAAATCCTTGATGGCTTCGCCTTCCAGCGTGGCGGAGAACAGCAGCGTCTGTTTACGCCAGCGGGTTTCTGCCGCAATGGTTTCGATATCCTGGGCAAAGCCCATATCCAGCATTCGGTCGGCTTCATCGAGGATCAGCGTTTCAACGGCGCGACAGTCAAAGTTCTCTTCTTTGATGTATTGCAGCAGACGTCCGGTCGTGGCGACCACTACGTCCTGATTTTCGCTAAACACTTCAGCATGGTTCATAAAGGCCACGCCACCGGTGATTGTGGCAATATCCAGGTGCGTGTGCTTCGCCAACTCACGCGCCTGGTCTGCGACCTGCATGGCCAGTTCACGGGTTGGCGTCAGGATCAGAATGCGCGGCGGGCCGGACTTCTTACGCGGGAAGTCGAGCAAATGTTGCAGTGCGGGCAGCAGGTAGGCCGCAGTCTTGCCTGTACCGGTTGGTGCCGAACCCAGAACGTCACGACCCTCCAGTGCTGGCGGGATGGCCTCGGCCTGAATAGCCGTGGGGCGCGTGAAGCCTTTCTCCTGCAATGATTGCAGTAGGCTCTCGTCGAGTTCAAGTTCGGAAAAAGTGGTTACAGTCATGGTCTACCTCAGTTTGGGGCGCTGATTATAGACAGATTGAGCGCGATCTTCATCTGTTTGTGTTGGGTTAATAACTTTTCCTTCGTTAGCGATTGTCCTATGCTAGCGCCGTTTCCCTTTCAGGTCAGTTAAATGTCACCACATAAAGCTATTCTTCGTCCTAATGGATTTACCTTCAAACAATTTTTTATCGCTCACGATCGGTGTGCGATGAAAGTGGGCACGGACGGCGTGCTGCTTGGTGCCTGGGCTCCGGTTGCTAACGCTAAGCGTGTGCTGGATATTGGCAGTGGAAGCGGACTGATTGCGCTGATGCTGGCGCAGAGGACTCCCGAGCAGGTACAGATTGAGGCCGTAGAGCTTGATGAAGAGGCCGCTATTCAGGCGCAGGAAAATGTAGCGGCATCTCCCTGGCCGGGCAGGGTACATGTACAACAGGCTGATATTGTTGAATGGGCCCAGCGTTGCGAGCGCCGCTATTCACTGATCGTCAGTAATCCCCCTTATTTCTCCCCGGGGTCGCAATGCGCTTCGCCACAAAGGAGTGCGGCACGCTATACCAGCGGCCTGACACATGAGATGCTGTTAGGCTGTGCCAAAAATCTGATCGACGAAGACGGTTTTTTCTGTGTGATCCTGCCCGAACCGGCGGGTAATAAGCTGGTGGAACAGGCATTGCAGCGCGGCTGGCATCTGCGTTTTCGCACCGATATCGCCGACAACGACATGCGGCCGCCTAATCGTGTTCTGCTGGCGCTGTCCCCCAAACCGGGCGAACAGCTGCTGGATCGTATGACCATTCGTGGGCCAGACCAGCAGTATTCAGACGCGCACTGTAGCCTGACGCGCGATTTCTATCTTTTCCGCTGAATCAGGTAGCAGGATAGTGGGGCGTGTGTCATCCGCTGTCTGCGGGTAGTCGAGCGTATAGTGCAGGCCCCGGCTCTCTTTGCGTTGCAGGGCGCAGCGCACCATCAGCTCAGCCACCTGCACCAGGTTGCGTAGCTCCAGCAGATCGCTGGAGAGGCGGAAATTCACATAGTAGCGATCGATTTCCGCCTGTAGCGTGGTGATGCGCCGCAAGGCGCGCTCCAGCCGTTTGCTGCTACGAACGATGCCAACGTAGTCCCACATTAATAAGCGCAGCTCATGCAGGTTATGCTGAATCACCACCTGTTCGTCAGAATCATCGAGCCAGCGTGCATCCCAGGCGGGAAGGCTGGCGATCGGTGCCAGTTCAGGCAGATGGCGCTGAATGTCTTCAGCTGCTGACCAGCCATAGACCAGACACTCCAGCAGAGAGTTCGACGCCAAACGGTTAGCGCCGTGCAGGCCGGTATAGCTCACTTCTCCGATGGCATAGAGTCCGTTAATATCCGTCCGACCTTGCCGATCGACCATCACGCCGCCGCAGGTGTAGTGTGCAGCAGGCACAATCGGGATCGGCTGGCGGGTGAGGTCGAGACCCAGCGTCAGGAGTTTCTGGTATATGGTCGGGAAGTGGGCGCGGATCGATTCTGCCGGGCGGTGGCTGATATCCAGATACATACACTCTGCGTCCAGACGCTTCATTTCATGATCGATAGCGCGCGCCACAACATCACGCGGGGCCAGTTCCTCGCGCCGATCGAAATCCGGCATAAAACGACTGCCGTCAGGGCGTTTTAGCACTGCGCCTTCACCGCGTAGCGCTTCGCTAAGCAGAAAATTGCGCGCCTGGGGATGGAACAGGCAGGTCGGATGGAACTGGTTAAATTCAAGGTTAGCCACCCGACAGCCTGCACGCCATGCCATCGCGATACCGTCACCGGAGGCGACATCGGGGTTAGTCGAGTACTGATAAACGTTTGCCGCCCCTCCGGTTGCCAGTACGACTGCGCGAGCCCGGCAGGTTGTCATCGTTTCACTATGGCGGTTCCATACCCAGGCACCTACCACACGGCGTGCGCCCGGCAGACCCATTTTGTCGGATACCATCAGGTCGATGGCGCTACTCTCTTCAATAAGGGTAATATTGGTATGGTTTCGCGCCTGGTTTACCAGCGTGGTTTCCACGGCTTTACCGGTGGCATCGGCGCTGTGCAGAATGCGGCGCTGGCTGTGGCCGCCTTCACGCGTAAGATGATAACCAGTCTGACTGCCGTCAGTGCTGTCCTTGTCAAAAAGGACTCCCTGTCTAATCAGCCATTGCACACATTGACGCGCATTGCTGGCGATAAACGAGGCGGTCGCCGGTTCGCATAACCCATCTCCGGCGATCAGAGTATCTTCGATATGTGACTCAATAGTGTCGTTATCTGCGAATACGGCGGCAATGCCTCCCTGGGCATACAAGGTTGAACCTTCGCTGACCGGGCCCTTACTCAGGACGGTAATCTGGTGTTTTTCCGCCAGACGCAGCGCCAGCGAAAGCCCTGCGGCACCGCTACCAACGATCAGCACATCACAAAGATAATCAGAAGGATTGGTCATTTTGTTTAATTTACTAAACAGGTGATTTGCTGAGCATAGCACGCTAATCAAGCAGAAAAAAATTTTCATGTACCGTGAGGTCTATCTAAAAAGATTTCAGGGCAAATTGAATCAGTTCGGCAGCGGCACCAGAACGAGGATCGGCCCGCTATTGCGTTTACTATCGCGAACGCTGCTCGGGCTGCGTGATTATAAGGTGAAATAAGAAGCGTGTTGCGTTACTCTGCGGGCGTCATCAGGCTGATACACGAATACCTTTCGTCAGCAACCTGAATAGAAATCGGCGAGAATGCAAAAAAACCAGCAGGTTTCTCTATCTCTGATGATGACAACACTTAATGATGGCGTAATGGAACTTTCCGCATGACAACGACTCATAACGCACGCTTGCTCGAAAAGATTGAGTCAACACCAGGATTTCGTTTACGCGTGGAACAAGATTGGGGGAGACCTTACCTCAGATGAGCGAGCAGTTAACGGATCAGGTTCTCGTTGAACGGGTACAAAAAGGGGACCAGAAGTCATTTAACTTACTGGTAGTTCGCTATCAGCATAAAGTGGCGAGTCTGGTGTCCCGCTATGTCCCGTCAGGAGACGTACCAGATGTAGTACAAGAGTCGTTTATAAAAGCCTATCGTGCGCTGGAATCATTCCGGGGCGACAGCGCTTTCTATACCTGGCTCTATCGGATTGCCGTCAACACGGCCAAAAATTATCTGGTAGCTCAGGGGCGACGCCCACCCACCAGCGATGTGGATGCTATCGATGCTGAAAATTTCGAAAGTGCAGGGGCGCTAAAAGAAATATCGAACCCTGAGAACTTAATGTTGTCAGACGAATTGAGAAAGATCGTTTTTCGGACCATTGAGACATTACCCGAAGATTTGCGTATGGCTATCACCCTGCGTGAACTCGATGGCCTGAGTTACGAAGAAATAGCCGTTATCATGGATTGCCCGGTGGGTACGGTTCGTTCCCGTATTTTTCGTGCCCGTGAGGCTATAGATAACAAAATTCAACCACTTATCCAACGCTAGCGATAGCGGACACAGGAAGGGTATTGAGGTATGCAGAAAGAACAACTTTCCGCTTTGATGGACGGTGAAACGGTTGACAATGAGCTGATGTCAGCGTTGTCCAGTGATGTCGTACTGCAAAAAAATTGGGAAAGCTATCATCTGATCCGCGATACGCTGCGTGGTGATATCCCGGCTCGGCTCGATTTTGATATCGCTTCTCGTGTGGCGGCCGCTATCGAAAATGAGCCAGCAAAAAATATCACCCAACTGATCCCGGAAGCACAGCCGCAGCCTGAACAGGTGGCTGCTATGCCGTTCTGGGCTAAGGTTCGTCCGTGGGCAGCTCAGATTACTCAGGTCGGCGTTGCTGCCTGCGTTTCTCTCGCGGTGATTGTTGGAGTACAGCAATATAACAAGCCGGTTATCGGGCACTCATCTGACGCGCCAGTGTTTAACACGCTGCCAATGATGGGACAGGCTTCGCCGGTCAGTTTAGGTGTTCCAACCGACAGCATGAACTCCAGCTTGAACAATACTAGTCAGCAGGTTCAGGATCAGCGCTTGCGCGTCAATGCCATGTTGCAGGACTATGAGCTGCAACGTCGCCTGAACGCGCAACAGTTGCAGTTTGGCCAGGGTTCCAACCAGCAGCAGGCTGCTACACAGGTTCCCGGTAATCAGTCATTAGGAATGCAGCCGTAGCAATGAAGCCGCTTTGGTGCGCCGTCAGCCTTATGGCTGGTAGCCTGATGTTCTCTTCTGTCGCCCCGGCTGCACCCGTGCAGTCCGGGGCGCTGTTACAACAGATGAAACAGGCCAGCCAGTCTCTCAGTTACGAACTTGCCTATATTAACGTTTCACGTTTGGGCATTGAGTCTCTGCGTTATCGCCACGCCGTCATCAACAACAAGGTCTTTGCCCAGCTGTTGCAGATGGATGGCCCACGCCGGGAAATCATTCAGCGCGGCAACGAAGTCAGCTATTTTGAGTCCGGTCTGGAGCCTTTCACCATGCAGGGCGACCATATCGTCGATTCACTGCCTTCGGTGATCTATGCCGATTTCAACCAGCTTTCTGCGGCCTATGATTTTGTCTCGGTCGGCCGCATGCGCATTGCCGATCAGCTGTGTGAGGTGATTCGTATTGTGCCGCGTGACGGCACTCGCTATGGCTATATTGTCTGGCTGGACAGTGAAACCAGGCTTCCCCTGCGCGCCGATCTGCTCGATCGGGACGGTGAAACGCTAGAACAGTATCGGGTGGTGAGCTTTGCCGTGGATGAAGGTGTGAGTAAGATGATGCAGGGGCTGGAAAACGCCAAATTGCCTGCGGTGCTATCGCTGCCTAAGGGCAACACCTTTACCTTCAAATGGCAAGCCGGGTGGCTGCCGGCAGGGATGAAAGAGGTGGCACAAAGCCGCCGTCAGCTCCCTTCACTTGACCGCCCGGTAGAATCACGTCTCTTCTCCGACGGTCTGTTTACCTTCTCTGTTAACGTCACGCTGGCAGATAAGACCAGTTCGCCCCAGCTGTTGCGCACCGGACGTCGTACTATGCAAACTGAAGTGCGTAATAATGCGGAAATTACCGTCGTAGGTGAAATTCCCCCTGCGACGGCAAAACGCATTGCTGACAGTATTACTTTAGGAACCGCGCCATGATGAAAGAATGGGCAACGGTGGTGTCGTGGCAGAATGGTATTGCTACGCTGCACGCCGAGATGAAAACCTCCTGTAACAGCTGCTCAGCGCGTAAGGGCTGCGGCAGCCATATGCTTGAGAAGCTGGGGCCAAAAAATGCGCATGTGATGAAAATCGCCAGCTCGGAACCGCTTATTCCCGGTCAACGTATTGAGCTGGGCATTGCTGAAGCCAGCCTGCTCAGTTCGGCTTTTTTGGTCTATATGACGCCATTAATCGGATTATTTGCTCTGGCTGGCGTGTTTCAGATGCTGTTTCACAGCGATTTGGCGGCTGCCAGCGGTGCGCTGTTGGGCGGCGTCGGTGGTTTTATTCTTGCTAAAGGCATCTCCGGTTTGCTGGGGCGTTCCGCTTCGTTTCAGCCGGTTATTCTCAGCGTAGCGCTGCCGCCTGACGTGTTACGTGTTTCCAGCGATAGCTGATGATTGACCTCCTGCCCGCGCATCAGCCTGCGCGGGTGGGGTTTCGCATTCCCCTCTGCTTGCTCCCACGCCTCTCCTCACCTTACCCCGCGTAAGAACAATACATTTTATCTGCCTGGCTTCAACTTTTGATCGGCGCATATACAGAGAGATCGATAAATTAAACCTGTCGAAACTGGAGGTATTCTCTTCAGTGCGGTTGGGGAAAGCGTACCCGGTACGTCGATACTTGGTAGGGAGCTGGCAATGAAAATCGAAAAAGCACTAAATTATTTTAACCCGAAAGGGCAGGCCATCATTGACGGCGCCTGCTCGACCAGTACTGAAAGACTGAGTCCCGCCGACGTGATGGCGGCACTGGCAATCTGTCAGGCCAGAACGCGTTTGGGTGTCAATGTCTGGCTGGGTAAGACGGGCATGAGTCAGCAGGCGAGTGAAGAGGTGATTAATCAACTGACGTGCTACGCGAGCAAGACCGCTTCGCCGTTACTCACTAAAGCAGCAGGCCGTAAAGTGGCTCAATGCATGAGGATTTTGGCCATCTTTGCCTGGCAGGATTACTCACGTTCTGCTGCCGACCGTAGCCCGTGCGGAGTCTGTCTTGGACACAGGGTGAATATCCCGGAGTTCGTCGTCAACCTGACTTCTGGCAATGCCGTATCGCACGCGACCGGTCGCAAATCGCAGCAGGGTGGAAAAGGCTGCACAAACTGTCACGGCAGAGGGACGGTCAGTATTCGTTGTCGCTGTAACGGCAGTGGCAGAGTAAGCGATATTGCCGTATCGAAACGGCAGGGGGCCTCGGTAGATAAAGTCTGCGGGTACTGCGGCGGGCGCGGGTTCAGACCAGTGCCGTCTGCGCAAGTTTTTCGCGCGATTCAACGTCTGGTGCCGGGATTAACCCAGTCATCCTGGTCGCGTAACTGGAAGCCCCATTATCAGCGTCTGATCGCTAAATGTGACGTTGAGGCCGGGCTGGCCGCCGCTGAATTTCGCAGAATTACGGCCTGAAAGGTTAAATATTGATCGAAACAGGTTGAATTGTGCATAAAAATGGATAATTATCGACCCAGAGTGGGATTTCAGTATCTGAATTGTCGCCACCGACTTAAAGGCTCCGCAAATGCGGGGCCTTTTTGCTTTTTGGCTCCCTGCTTTTCAGCCCCGGCTTCTTCCGGGGCTTTTTTGTGCCTGAAATTCACTCTTCAGACTCCTTCAGTCTGTCGGTGTTCAGCGCCGTTTTTACCGCTCAGTGCGGCTACACATCAACATCTCAATAAAGGCAATTAAACCTATGACCATCAATGCTAAGTTACTCTTGGCAGCCTCTGCGCTTGCCTTCTCCTCTGAGGTTGCATCAGTCGTGACACCACCCAGAACGGCTCACGAGATCACCGAGAATTACTATAACGACGCAAAAAATTGCGGCAGCGAAAACAAACCCGCATTTTTATGTTCCGGGGTATTGCTACGCGCAACCGCCACTTCGGATCACTATCACTCATGGGACCCCAGCCCGCAGTCGCAGGTCAGCGGCGGCGTGTCGTTTTCTTACCTCAGAAAGGATGCAAAGTTCACCCGACTGGCGTATGGCTATAAAAATGGCATGATTTTCTACCCGCATAATAAGGCTCCGTCGGATAAATATCAGATTGAGGTACTGTGCTCATTCCCGGTGGATGCGGATACGGTGAACCGTGATAACAAAGGGTGCGGCTATCACGCCTCTTATCCCGATTCGAGTCGCTCATGCCGGACGATGGGCATCCGCACTGCCCATGACTGGTATCAGCACTACAAAAGCACCGCTCATAATCCACAGCAGCATCAGTGTGGTTTCGATACGCAGGAAAGTGCGTCTGAAAATGGCCACTATTTTTATCAGTCAATACTGGCCAGAGACCTGATGGGTAATGCATTTCTGACGATTCAAAATGAGCTCCGGCTGGCCAGCTGGTCGCCTGGTATATCGGGAGCGCTCCCCCTCCAGGCTTTTTTTTATATTGATGGAGGGTTGAAAAATGCTCAGCACGATCAACGCGATTTCTATCAGCAAAGCGGCCAGGTCGTGCCTGTAATCAGGCTAACACTACCGACGTCATTATCTTCCGATGCCAAATTCAACTATCGGGAGGCCGATCAGGCGATTAAATAAGTCGTGAGATTTTCTTAAAGATGGCAAGACGCGAGTGGAACAGAGGATGCCCATTCGCGAGCAATAAGCGCCTGGTGTCTGTCACCAGACTCACCCGGCGCTTCTTTGTAAAACCCCGTGGCTATTTAGTTTATGCGCTTGTTGCCTTGTATTCTTTCGTGAGCGAAGCTAACAGTGTAATATGCTGGCACATTGATGGTGGGTGCAATGATAGAAATGTCCAAAGCCGTATCCACTGCGCAGAAACGAACGATTCAACTTGCGAATAAAATTCATATAAATGAAGCATATAAGAAACTTTTCAATCATCGCCCACATTGACCACGGCAAGTCAACGCTCTCTGACCGCCTGATCCAAATCTGCGGCGGTCTGACCGAGCGTGAAATGGCTGCCCAGGTGCTGGACTCAATGGATTTAGAGCGTGAGCGTGGCATTACTATCAAAGCGCAAAGCGTCACCCTCGATTACCATGCGAAAGACGGTGAGACTTACCAGCTCAATTTTATCGACACGCCGGGCCACGTAGACTTCTCCTATGAAGTGTCCCGTTCGCTGGCGGCCTGCGAAGGCGCACTGCTGGTCGTTGATGCCGGGCAGGGCGTGGAAGCCCAGACGCTGGCCAACTGCTACACCGCGATGGAAATGGATCTGGAAGTCGTACCGGTACTGAATAAAATCGACCTGCCGGCGGCCGATCCGGATCGCGTATCGCAAGAAATTGAAGATATCGTCGGCATTGATGCCACTGACGCGGTGCGCTGCTCGGCCAAAACCGGCGTTGGCGTACCCGAAGTGCTGGAGCGTCTGGTGCGGGATATTCCGCCACCGGAAGGCGATCCTGAAAGCCCGTTGCAGGCGCTGATCATCGACTCCTGGTTTGATAACTATCTGGGTGTGGTGTCGCTGGTGCGTATTAAAAACGGCACCATGCGCAAGGGCGAAAAAATCAAGGTCATGAGTACCGGCCAGATTTATAACGCCGATCGTTTAGGGATCTTCACGCCAAAACGCGTCGATACCGACGTATTGAACTGCGGCGAAGTGGGCTGGCTGGTCTGCGCCATCAAAGATATCCTCGGTGCGCCGGTGGGCGATACCCTGACGCTGGCACGTCATCCGGCGGAAAAAGCGTTACCCGGCTTCAAAAAGGTGAAGCCGCAGGTTTATGCCGGCCTGTTCCCGATCAGCTCTGATGATTATGAAGCTTTCCGCGATGCGCTGGGCAAATTGAGCCTCAATGATGCCTCACTGTTCTACGAACCGGAAAGCTCCACAGCGCTGGGCTTCGGCTTCCGCTGCGGCTTCCTGGGTCTGCTACATATGGAGATCATTCAGGAGCGCCTGGAGCGTGAGTACGATCTTGAACTGATCACCACCGCACCCACCGTGGTGTATGAAGTTCAGACCACCGAAGGCGAGACCATTTACGTTGACAGCCCGGGCAAGTTACCGCCGCTCAATAATATCGAAGAGCTGCGTGAGCCCATCGCCGAGTGTCATATGCTGCTGCCGCAGGAGTATCTGGGTAACGTTATCACGCTGTGCATCGAAAAACGCGGCGTGCAGACCAACATGGTTTACCACGGTAACCAGGTGGCGTTGACCTATGAGATCCCGATGGCTGAAGTGGTACTCGACTTCTTTGACCGCCTGAAGTCGACATCACGCGGCTATGCGTCACTGGACTATAATTTTAAAAACTTCGCGGCCTCTGACATGGTGCGTGTTGACGTGCTGATTAACAGTGAGCGCGTTGATGCACTGGCGTTGATCACACACCGCGACAACTCACAGTATCGTGGACGTGAGCTGGTGGAAAAGATGAAAGATCTGATCCCGCGTCAGCAGTTTGATATCGCTATACAGGCGGCAATCGGTAATCATATTATCGCCCGCTCAACGGTGAAGCAGCTACGTAAAAACGTGCTTGCCAAGTGTTATGGCGGTGACGTCAGTCGTAAGAAAAAACTGCTGCAAAAACAGAAAGACGGTAAGAAACGCATGAAGCAGGTGGGTAATGTCGAATTACCACAGGAAGCGTTCCTTGCTATTCTCCATGTCGGTAAAGATAGCAAATAAGCCCGGTTTCGGGCCGAGAGGAAATGGGAATGGCTAATATGTTTGCTCTGATTTTGGCGATAGCAACGCTTGTCACCGGCATTGTTTGGTGTATCGACAAATTCAAATGGGCACCTGCTCGCCGTGCGAAACGCGCTGCGGCACTGGCACAGGGCACGGCAGAAACCAAAGCGGATAAACAGCCGGGTTGGGTTGAAACCACCGCCTCGGTGTTCCCGGTTCTGTTAGTGGTATTTGTGGTGCGTTCGTTTATTTATGAGCCATTCCAAATCCCTTCAGGATCGATGATGCCAACACTGCTGATCGGGGATTTTATCCTGGTGGAGAAATATGCCTACGGTATTAAAGATCCGATTACGCAGACCACGCTTATTGCCACCGGGCACCCTAAGCGTGGCGACATTGCGGTATTTAAATATCCGAAAGAACCGAGCCTGGACTACATTAAGCGCGTGGTTGGCCTGCCGGGCGATCGCGTAACCTACGATCCGCAGAGCAAAACGGTATCGGTACAGCCGGCCTGCGCTGACGGTCAACGCTGTGACAGTGCGCTGCCTGTGACCTATTCTGACGTGCAGCAAAGTGATTTCATCCAGACCTTCAGTGGGTTTAGCGGCAACGAAGTCGGCAACGGCTTTTACCAATTGCCGCAGGGTGAGTCGATGCCGGGTGGGCTGCGTTTAGCCACCCGTAATGAAACGCTGGGCGATGTCACTCATCGTATTTTGCTGGTGACTCAGGCACAAAGCCAGTCGGGTTCTTACTATCAGCAACCGGGGCAGCCGCAGTCGAGCTGGGTCGTGCCCCAGGGCATGTACTTTATGATGGGCGATAACCGCGATAACAGCGCTGACAGCCGTTATTGGGGCTTCGTGCCGGAACGTAACCTGGTCGGCAAAGCCACCGCTATCTGGATGAGCTTTGACAAGCAGGAAGGAGAATGGCCAACTGGCGTTCGCCTTAGCCGTATTGGCGGTATTCATTGATGTTAGCCTTGGGTTAACATTGACTTAGGGTGGCCTGTCATTTTACAGGCCACTGCACACGAAACAGATCGTGTTGGTGTACTGGCTCAGCCCTGTTCCCTGTGCAGAATAATTGACGCATTCAGAAATTGGTAACGCATGAATCCCATCGTAATTAACAAGCTGCAGCGAAAGCTGGGCTACACTTTTACTCATCAGGAATTATTACAGCAGGCACTGACTCACCGTAGCGCCAGCAGTAAACACAACGAAAGACTGGAGTTTCTTGGTGACTCTATTCTTAGTTACGTGATCGCTAACGCACTTTATCAACGCTTCCCTCGCGTGGATGAAGGCGATATGAGCCGTATGCGCGCCACGCTGGTTCGTGGTAATACGCTGGCTGAAATGGCACGAGAATTTGACCTGGGCGAGTGTTTGCGCCTGGGGCCGGGTGAGTTGAAAAGCGGCGGCTACCGTCGTGAATCGATTCTGGCTGATACCGTTGAGGCGTTGATTGGCGGGGTATTCCTCGATAGCGACATCCAGACGGTGGAACAACTGATCCTCAGCTGGTACGCCAGCCGTCTCGATGAGATCAGTCCGGGCGATAAACAAAAGGATCCAAAAACGCGTCTGCAGGAGTTTCTGCAGGGTCGCCATCTGCCGTTGCCATCTTATCTGGTGGTACAGGTCAGGGGCGAAGCGCACGATCAGGAATTTACTATTCACTGCCAGGTAAGCGGCATGGCAGAACCGGTTGTGGGAACCGGCTCCAGCCGTCGCAAAGCTGAGCAGGCAGCGGCCGAACAGGCGCTGATTAAGCTGGGAATTGAATGAGCGAACAAACTACCCATTGCGGCTTTATTGCTATTGTAGGCCGTCCGAACGTTGGAAAATCCACCTTGCTGAACCAGTTATTGGGACAGAAGGTTTCCATCACCTCGCGTAAACCACAAACCACGCGCCACCGCATTATGGGCATCCATACCGAAGGGCAATATCAGGCCATCTATGTGGATACACCCGGCCTGCATATGGAAGAGAAAAGGGCCATCAACCGTCTGATGAACCGTGCGGCAAGCAGTTCAATCGGCGACGTCGAAATGGTGATCTTCGTCGTGGAAGGCACGCGCTGGACCGCCGACGATGAAATGGTGCTGAACAAGCTGAAGGATGGCAAGGTGCCGGTATTATTGGCGATCAACAAGGTCGATAACATTACTGACAAAAGCATCCTGCTGCCGCATTTACAGTTCCTTGGCCAGCAGATGAACTTTATGGACGTGGTGCCGATCTCTGCCGAGAAAGGCAGCAACGTCGATACCATCGCCAACATTGTGCGTAAGCGCCTGCCGGAAGCGGAACATCACTTCCCGGAAGAATATATCACCGATCGTTCACAGCGCTTTATGGCGTCTGAAATCATCCGTGAAAAGCTGATGCGTTTCCTCGGAGCCGAGCTGCCGTATTCCGTCACCGTTGAGATCGAGCAGTTCCTGACCAACGAGCGTGGCGGTCTGACCATCAACGGCCTAATCCTCGTGGAGCGCGAGGGACAGAAAAAGATGGTGATCGGCAACAAAGGCGCGAAAATCAAAACCATCGGTATCGAAGCGCGCAGAGATATGGAAGAGATGTTCGAGGCGAAAGTCCACCTTGAACTGTGGGTAAAAGTGAAGTCCGGCTGGGCGGATGATGAACGCGCCTTACGTAGCCTGGGCTATACCGACGACCTCTGATCCTGATGGAAGGCTGGCAACGCGCATTTGTCCTGCACGGACGTCCCTGGAGCGAAACCAGCCTGCTGCTTGATCTCTTCTCCGAGCAGCACGGGCGGGTGCGGGTGCTGGCGAAGGGCGCCCGCTCCAAACGCTCCAGCCTGAAAGGCGCGTTGCAGCCCTTTACTCCGCTGCTGGTGCGTTGGAGCGGCCGTGGTGAAGTGAAAACCCTGCGCTCTGCGGAGCCGGTCTCACTGGCTCTGCCGCTTGGCGGCACCGCACTTTACTGTGGCCTGTACGTTAACGAACTCCTTTCACGCGTGCTACAGCACGAAACCGCCTTCAGCGAACTGTTCTTCGACTACCTGCACTGTATCCAGACGCTGGCAGCCGATCCCGCTTCACCCGAACCGGCGCTGCGGCGCTTTGAGCTGTCGATGCTGGGCCATCTGGGTTACGGCGTTGATTTTCTGCACTGTGCAGGCAGCGGCGAAGCGATCGCCGACGGCATGACCTACAGCTACCGTGAAGAGAAAGGCTTTATTGCCAGCCTGGTGACAGGACACCGTAGTTTCACCGGTCGCCAGCTGCGTGCGTTATCAACACGCGAATTTCCTGATGCTGATACCCTGCGCGCAGCCAAGCGTTTTACCCGTATTGCCCTGAAACCCTGGCTTGGCGGTAAACCGCTGAAGAGCAGTGAGCTTTTCCGTCAGTTTCTGCCGAGAAAACCGGCAGACGCCGCGCCAGCAGCGGAAGAATAGCCTGCGATCGTACCCTTGAGAGCAGCGAACGTTGTACACTCGGAAAAACCTTTTGTGAACATGTGAGGATCCCCATGGCAGAGCTGTTGTTAGGCGTCAATATCGATCACGTTGCCACCGTCCGTAATGCCCGTGGCACCAACTATCCCGATCCGGTTCAGGCAGCGTTTGTTTCCGAACAGGCAGGGGCCGATGGCATTACTGTCCATCTGCGTGAGGATCGTCGCCATATCACCGATCGCGACGTGCGCATTCTGCGTCAGACCATTCAAACGCGTATGAATCTGGAAATGGCCGTCACTGATGAGATGGTCGACATTGCCTGTGAAATCCAGCCGCACTTTTGCTGTCTGGTGCCGGAAAAGCGTGAGGAAGTGACCACCGAAGGCGGCCTTGATGTGGCAGGTCAGCGGGATAAAGTGACTGCGGCGGTTAAGCGGCTTAACGCCGCAGGGATTCTGGTGTCGCTGTTTATTGATGCCGATCATAGCCAGATCGATGCCGCAGTGGCTGCGGGCGCGCCTTATATTGAAATTCACACCGGGGCCTATGCCGAAGCCCCGGAGGGACCCGCGCGTGATACGGAGCTGGCGCGCATTGCTGAAGCGGCGACATATGCGGCGGGCAAGGGTCTGAAGGTCAATGCCGGTCACGGTCTTACCTACCACAATGTGCTGCCAATTGCTGCATTGCCAGAGATGGTTGAGCTGAATATTGGCCATGCCATTATTGGCCGCGCGGTGTTTAGTGGTCTGGCCGATGCGGTACAAGAGATGAAGCAGCTGCTGCGAGAAGCTCGTTAATAATGGCTATTCTTGGTCTCGGTAGCGACATCGTGGAGATCGACCGCATCGCCGCAGTGATCTCCCGCACGGGTGACCGCCTGGCACGACGCGTGCTGAGTGAAAGTGAATGGCGGCAGTACCAGTCACATCAGCAGCCGGTGCGTTTTCTTGCCAAGCGTTTTGCCGTCAAAGAGGCGGCGGCTAAAGCGTTTGGTACCGGCATTCGTGGCGGTCTGGCATTTAATCAGTTTGAAGTTTATAACGATGAGCTGGGCAAGCCGGGGCTGCGTTTCTTGCAACATGCGCAAGAGATGGCGCAGAAGCTGGGCGTAGCGCATGTGCACGTTACGCTGGCCGACGAACGGCACTACGCCTGTGCCACGGTCATTATCGAGAGTTAACCAGCGGGATGCAGCTGCACAAATTTTTCCCATAGCCTGTCGGTGGTTTCAATGCGATGGGGATCGGTGATAATGGTGTGATCGATCGGGCAAACCTGCTGGCAGGTTGGGGCATCGTAATGGCCGATACACTCGGTACAGCGGTTGCTATCAATATGGTAGTACTCTTCCCCCATCGAAATCGCCTCATTCGGGCATTCCGGCTCGCACATATCGCAGTTGATACATTTTGGGGTTATTAGCAGCGCCATCATTCTCTCTGGTTAACATTATAAAGTGCGAGGGTATTATACGCGCACTCCTCGATCAAACCAGTTTTTTCACTAATGCTTCGCTGTGGCGAATATGGCTGGAGGCGCGTTCCTGATCGTGCTGGATCAGGGCCATAAACAGCAGGTCGGTCAGCGCCAGCTGGGCGGTCGTCGAGGAGATAGCGGCGCTGCGTGTGGTCTGCTCTTCCGCAACGGTATACAGGCAATAGTTGGCTGACTGTTGCAGGGTATTCGGGGTGAAGCCGGTAAAGGCCAGTACCGTAGCACCGATGCGCCGGGCTTCCTGTGCCGCCAGATTAATCTCACGCCGCTCTCCGGTATAGGAGATGGCCAGCAGCACATCGCCTACGCTCAATGCCTGCACGCTGGCTAGCAGCGCGTGCATATCCTGTTCTGCCACGGCGCTGATACCGATTTTCATCAGCTTCCAGGAAAAGTCCTTTGCCACTAGCCCGGACGCACCAACGCCTATCAGCACAATACGCCGGGCCTGCCTTAATAGACGCAGCGTCTCCAGCAGCATCTCTTCGCTGTTAATATCCAGCGTGGCGCGAAGGGCTGATGTTTTCTCCGTAAACAGCTTTTCACCGACTACCTTGAGCGCGTCGTCACTCAGAATGTGGTTGTGTACGGTGATGGCGTCTTTTTCCGCCAGCGATTCACTTAGCGCCAGCTTCAACGCGGGAAATCCCTTGTAGCCAAGTTTCTGGGCAAATTTCACCACGCTTGACTGGCTAACGCCCGACTCATCAGCCAGCTTCTGTGAACTCAGGTGGCGCGCATGCTCCGGCTGCGACAGCAGATAGTCAGCAAGGCGGCGTTCATTCATCGCCAGGCTGGGATAAAGCTGACGGATACGCAGCATTGAACTCATCTCTATTCCTCTCAGGTACTCGGGTTCGTCATCATGCATTATCGCTAAAGATCACTGACAGAATACTCAGTCTAACTCGGCATTCTAGGGTTTCCATAATTAAACACGTTAAAATGGCTGACGGTTGATATTAAAACCGGTGGATGCAGATATAGTCATCGCTGGATAAATAAAACAGGTAGAAAAAGAAATGATGAATCTTGGCTCACTGATATCCGAAACGCGTAATCCCGAGACGCTCGATCTTGATAATTTGTCGACGCTGGCAATGGTTACCAAATTTAACCAGCAGGATGCCACCGTGGCGGGTGCTGTCAACCTGACCTTACCGCAGGTGGCTGAAGCCGTCGATGCCGCTGCTGCCGCACTTTCTGCGGGCGGGCGTCTGATTTATATCGGAGCCGGTACCAGCGGTCGTCTGGGCGTGCTGGACGCCTCGGAGTGCCCGCCAACCTTCGGGATACCGCATGGCGTGGTGGTCGGGCTGATTGCCGGAGGGCCAGCCGCACTGGTGACGTCGATTGAAGGCGCAGAAGATGACGAACAGCAGGGCGTCAGCGATCTACAGACGGTAAATGTGAGTGCTAACGATATGGTGGTCGGGCTGGCGGCGTCCGGGCGCACTCCCTATGTGATTGGCGCGCTGCGCTATGCCCGTCAGCTGGGCTGCCGCACCGCTGCGATATCCTGCAACCCGCACTCACCGCTGGCCCTCGAAGCCGACATAGCGATCTCGCCGGTGGTCGGGCCGGAGGCGCTGACCGGTTCAACCCGTTTGAAGTCGGGCACTGCGCAAAAGCTGGTGCTTAATATGATTTCTACCGGGGCGATGATAAAAATCGGCAAGGTATATCAGAACCTGATGGTGGACATGCGGGCGTCGAATATCAAACTGGTCGACCGCGCACGCCGCATGGTCTGTGAAGCCACCGGCTGCGAGGTGCAGCAGGCAGAGAACGCCTTGCAGCAGACGCAGTATGAGGTGAAAACGGCTATCCTGATGTTGCTGACGGATCTGTCCGCCGAACAGGCGACGCAGAGTCTGGCAACGCACGCTGGATTTTTACGTGCGGCATTACAGAGCCATAGCCAGCCGCAGGCACATCAATAAATGCGGCGTGAGGGGATTAGCGCGGTCGTCATTAGCTATGCTAAGGTTGCCGCCCGGATGACTGGCGCAAACCGCCGCTGTCGGTAATATATGCGTATTTGGCCGCACGGCAAATTGCAGCAGTCTGTGATTTGCCGTGCGTCTGGTTTATGGGTTAATGGCCCTGAGGAGTATGGTTTGACAACCGCTGGTGAAAGACGCGTGGTCTTTTTTGACCTTGATGGCACCCTGCATCAACAGGATATGTTTGGCACTTTTATGCGCTGGCTGTTGTGGCGTCAGCCGCTTAATCTGTTGCTGGTCGTCCCATTACTGCCGCTGATTGGTTTGGGTCTGTTGATAAAGGGCCGAGCGGCGCGCTGGCCGATGAGCCTGCTACTTTGGTCAATCACCTTCGGTCATACGGAAGCGCGTTTGCTGCAACGGGAAGAGCAGTTTGCCCATTGGTTTCGTCAACGCGTGACGGCTTTTCCGGTGGTGCAGCAGCGGCTCACCGACTATTTGAGCAGTGAAGATGCCGATGTCTGGCTGATCACCGGCTCACCCCAGTCGCTGGTGGAGCGGGTCTATTTCGATTCCGCTTTTCTGCCACGGGTCAAACTGATTGCCAGTCAAATGGCGCGAACCTGTGGTGGCAGAGTACTGACGATGCGCTGCCTGGGCCATGAAAAGGTGGCGCAGCTGGAAGAGCAGATCGGTACGCCGCTACAGCTCTACAGTGGTTACAGCGACAGCAAGCAGGATAATCCGCTGCTGTTTTTCTGCCAGCACCGTTTTCGTGTTACCCCGATAGGGGAGCTTCAGCAGCTGGAATAAACGGATATCCGTTTTATCCGGCTGGCGACATCAGTGGCTCTTGGGCCAGCTCGTGAGATTTCCTGGTTAACTGCTGGCCTGCAACCCCGATCGTTTCGGTATATAATGTTGCGTTTTTTTGCTGGGCTGGAGACTTGGGTGACTGACCAAAACGATGAATACTGGATGCGCCACGCGCTGCAGCTGGCTCGCCGAGCCTGGAATGAGGGCGAGGTGCCGGTGGGTGCGCTGCTGGTGCTGGATGGTCAGGTGATTGGCGAGGGATGGAACCGGCCTATTGGTCATCATGACCCGACGGCGCATGCTGAAATGATGGCGTTGCGTCAGGGGGGGAAGGTGATTGAGAATTATCGTCTGCTGGACACCACGCTGTATGTCACCCTTGAGCCTTGCATCATGTGTGCCGGCGCGATGGTGCACGGCCGTGTCGGGCGGCTGGTATATGGTGCGCGTGATGCGAAAACCGGTGCGGCAGGTTCATTGCTTGATGTGCTGGGGCATCCGGGGATGAATCACCAGGTGCGGGTGGACTATGGCGTGCTGGCCGATGAATGTGCCGCAATGCTGAGTGAGTTTTTTCGCCAGCGGCGGGCAGAGAAAAAAGCGCTACGGCAGCGGCAAAGCACTGACGGAGTTTAAGGCAACATTTGCTTCTACGGCCGGATAAGCTTGGCTAAGCTCGGTCTCGGTAGCCACTTTCTGCGCCAGTTTCCTCTGCCGGTCCTGCAAATACCCGACCAGGCTTAGCTGATATTTGCGGATATTTTCCACGTAGGCGTAAGCCTCATGGCCGCGCGCATACCCGTAGGTTGTCTGGCTGTAGTAGCGTTTCTGGCTGAGCATCGGAAGCCGGACTTTGACATCGGCCCAGCTGTTCGGATCGCCCTCCTGTTTTTCCGTCAGCTTGCGCGCGTCAAGCATATGGGCGTAGCCCATGTTGTAGGCAGCCAATGCAAACCATATTCGCTCATCTTCAGGCACCCCCGGCGGGACTTTTTCCATCATGTGCGTCATATATTCGCTGCCACCACGAATGCTCTGCTCCGGGTCGGTTCGATCGCTAACGTTCAGGCTGTCTGCCGTACTGCGCGTCAGCATCATCATGCCACGCACCCCGGTGGGGGAGGTCGCCTGCGGATTCCAGTGCGATTCCTGATACGAAATCGCCGCCAGCAGTCGCCAGTCAATCTTCTTCGCATATTTCTCAAACAGCTGGCGGATATCCGGCAGCGTTTCGTCGACAGAGCGCAAGAAAGTGCGGGTATCGACATAATCAAACGTGCCGACATGGCCGAGGTATTTTTCATCAAGGCGGGTTATAGCACCTTCTTCTGACATTTGGCTGAAGAAATCGAGCATTGCGGCGCTCAGGCTGTCATTCGCTTCCTGCTGAATGTACCAGGTGACGGCTTCTTCTTCAGTAATATCAAATGCTACCGCCAGCTGTGGGTGGATACGCTGCATCAGCCCGATCGATATTGAGTCGGCTATGGTGTAGTCGAGCTTGCCGTCAGCCACGGCCTGTAATAAGCCGTCCGGCGTCCGATCGGTTGAGATCGCCCAGTCGAGATCCGGGTACTGACGATCTTTTATCTTTTGCAGCGACGACAGGTAGGCAGAACCGGAAGCCACCGTCAGGCGGCCTTTAAGATCGCCGAGGTTTTTCGGTCGCGGTGTGCCGATGCGGTACACCAGCTGCTGTGAAACCGAATAGTAAGACGGGCCGGCACGGAAGCGCTTCAGCCGCTCACTGTTGTAGATTAAACCGGCAGCCAGTACATCAGCCTTATCATCAGCCAAATCCTCAAACAGATCGGCCAGATTCGGACGCACGGTGACCGCAAGCCTGACCCCTAAATAATCGGCGAAGCGTTTTGCCAGCTCGTAGTCCATACCGGCCGGAGATTGATTAACGGTGTAGTAAGTCAGCGGGGAGTTTATGGTGCTGATCCGCAGCACTCCGCGCGATTTAATCTGCGCGATGCGGTCGGTTGAGCCGCCATACCACGGGATCGATGGCCACAATGCCAGCGCAAGCAGTACGGTGATTAGTCCGATCAACAGATAATTAAACCTAAAGCGTTTCAAATAGTTATCTCTCGATTTTTCTCAGGTGTCTGTCTTCTAAGGCAGTATTTATGGTTTGTAATCGCCCCTGAGCGTGGAGCATTTTGCTCAACTACGGGCAGCGGCGCAACAGAATTCGACCACTTTCGGGTGTTTTTTAGGCAACGCTTGCCGCCATTAAATTCTGCGCAAACGGTTTCGTAACGGGTGGGGATTCTTTATAATAGCGCCGGTTTTCCCTGTTGCGCCCAATGAAGCGTCGCCCGGCGCTTCGAGACGAGAGATCTTTAATGATGGAAATTCTGCGTGGTTCGCCCGCTCTGTCGGCATTTCGTATTAACAAACTGCTGACCCGCTTTCAGGACGCTCACCTGCCGGTGAGTGATATTTACGCCGAGTACGTCCATTTTGCCGATGTCAGTGCGCCTCTCAATGCGGATGATAAATCACGTCTGCAGCGCCTGCTAAAATACGGCCCCTCTCTCGCTGAACATACCCCGGAAGGCCGTCTGCTGCTGGTGACGCCGCGTCCTGGAACGCTCTCTCCGTGGTCTTCAAAAGCGACGGATATTGCCCATAACTGTTCACTGCCACAGGTGATACGCCTGGAACGCGGCATGGCCTTCTATGTTAAGGCTCCGCAGTTAACGCAAGCGCAGTGGGAGCAGCTGGCTGCACTGCTGCATGACCGCATGATGGAAACCGTATTCAGCGATTTCCAGCAGGCGGAAGCGCTGTTTGCACACCATCAGCCCGCTCCGCTGCAAAGCGTCGATGTGCTGGGCGAAGGCCGCAACGCGCTGGTTCAGGCCAATATCAAACTGGGCCTGGCCCTGGCGGAAGACGAGATCGACTACCTGCTGGCGGCGTTTGAAAAACTGGGGCGCAACCCGAACGATATAGAACTGTATATGTTTGCTCAGGCTAACTCCGAGCACTGCCGCCACAAAATCTTCAACGCCGACTGGATTATTGACGGTGAGCAGCAGCCTAAATCGCTGTTTAAGATGATTAAGAACACCTTCGAGAAAACCCCGGATCATGTGCTGTCAGCTTATAAAGACAACGCGGCGGTAATGGAAGGCTCGACGGTGGGGCGTTTTTACGCCGACCCGCAGGGGCACTATGACTTCCATCAGGAAGATGCGCACATTCTGATGAAGGTGGAAACCCACAACCACCCGACCGCCATCTCCCCGTGGCCGGGAGCCGCGACCGGTTCCGGCGGTGAAATTCGTGATGAGGGCGCGACCGGGCGCGGCGCGAAACCGAAAGCGGGCCTGGTCGGTTTCTCGGTATCAAACCTGCGTATTCCTGGATTTGAGCAGCCCTGGGAAGAGGATTTCGGCAAGCCTGATCGCATCGTCACCGCGCTGGACATCATGACCGATGGTCCATTGGGCGGGGCGGCCTTTAACAACGAATTTGGTCGCCCGGCGCTGAACGGTTACTTCCGCACCTATGAGGAGCGGGTAAACAGCCACAACGGTAGCGAACTGCGTGGCTACCACAAGCCGATTATGCTGGCAGGCGGTATCGGTAATATCCGTGCCGATCACGTTCAGAAAGGCGAAATCAGCGTGGGGGCCAAGCTTATTGTGCTGGGTGGCCCGGCGATGAATATCGGCCTCGGCGGCGGTGCGGCCTCGTCAATGGCCTCTGGCCAGTCTGACGCAGACCTCGATTTTGCCTCCGTACAGCGTGACAACCCGGAAATGGAGCGGCGCTGTCAGGAAGTGATTGACCGTTGCTGGCAGTTGGGGGAAGAGAATCCTATTCTGTTTATTCACGATGTTGGCGCTGGTGGTCTGTCCAACGCGATGCCGGAGCTGGTAAGCGACGGCGAACGCGGCGGCCGCTTTAATCTGCGCGACATTCTTAATGACGAACCGGGCATGAGCCCGCTGGAAGTGTGGTGTAACGAATCTCAGGAACGTTACGTGCTGGCCGTTGCCCCGGCAAGCCTGGCGCTGTTCGACGCGCTGTGCCAGCGTGAGCGCGCACCTTACGCGGTGATCGGCGAGGCGACGGAAGAGATGCATCTTTCCCTGACCGACAGCCACTTCGACAACACGCCGATTGATATGCCGCTGGACGTGCTGTTAGGCAAAACGCCAAAAATGACCCGTGATGTCACCACCCAGCAGGTGAAAGGCGAGGCGCTGGTACGAGATGGCATCTCCCTTGCCGATGCGGTGCATCGCGTGCTGCACCTGCCCGCCGTGGCGGAGAAAACCTTCCTGATCAGTATCGGAGACCGTTCGGTTGGCGGCATGGTTGCCCGCGACCAGATGGTCGGGCCGTGGCAGATCCCCGTGGCGAACTGTGCGGTGACTACCGCCAGCCTCGACAGTTACTACGGCGAAGCAATGGCGCTGGGCGAGCGCACTCCGGTGGCACTGCTCGACTTTGCCGCTTCTGGTCGTCTGGCGGTCGGCGAAGCCATTACCAACATTGCCGCCACACAGATCGGCCCACTGACGCGCATCAAGCTGTCGGCAAACTGGATGGCGGCAGCCGGACATCCGGGTGAAGACGCCGGTTTGTATGAAGCGGTTAAAGCGGTGGGTGAAGAGCTGTGTCCGGCGCTGGGTATCACCATTCCGGTGGGTAAAGATTCCATGTCGATGAAAACCCGCTGGCAGCAGGGCAATGAACAGCGCGAAATGACCTCACCGCTGTCGCTGGTGATCACCGCATTTGCCCGCGTAGAAGACGTGCGTAAAACCGTGACCCCGCAGTTGCAGACCTGCGATAACGCGCTGCTGCTGATTGATCTCGGTAACGGCGTTAACGCGCTGGGTGCCACCGCGCTGTCACAGGTTTACCGCCAGCTGGGCGATAAGCCTGCCGACGTGCGGGATGCGCAGCAGCTGGCCGGTTTCTATCATGCGATTCAGGCGCTGGTCGCCGACGGCAAACTGCTGGCCTATCATGACCGTTCAGACGGCGGGCTGCTGGTGACGCTGGCCGAGATGGCCTTTACCGGCCACTGCGGTATCGAGGCCGATATCGCCGCGCTGGGCAGCGACAGCCTGGCCGCTCTGTTCAACGAGGAGCTGGGCGCGGTAATTCAGGTTGCCGCCGCGGATGTAGCGGAAGTCAGGCAGGTGCTGGCAGCCAATGGCCTCGGCGACTGCGTGCATCTGCTGGGCAAGGCGGTGAGCGGCGATCGCTTCACCCTCTCCAGTGGCAATTCAGCAGTTTACAGTGAAAGCCGTACCACGCTGCGCACCTGGTGGGCGGAAACGACCTGGCAGATGCAGCGTCTGCGTGATAACCCGGCCTGTGCCGATCAGGAGCATGAGGCGAAGAAAGATGACCGCGATCCGGGTCTTAACGTTGCCCTGACCTTTAAGCCGCAGGAAGACGTAGCCGCGCCATTTATTGCCACGGGTGCTCGGCCGAAAGTGGCGGTGCTGCGTGAGCAGGGGGTTAACTCTCACGTTGAGATGGCGGCCGCTTTCCACCGAGCTGGGTTTGAGGCGATTGACGTGCATATGAGCGACCTGCTGGCGGGACGCCGTGGACTGAGCGATGTTGAGGCGCTGGTAGCCTGTGGCGGCTTCTCCTACGGGGACGTGCTTGGTGCAGGCGAAGGTTGGGCGAAATCGATTCTGTTCAACTCGCGCGTGCGTGACGAATTTGAAACCTTCTTCCATCGTCCACAGACGCTGGCGCTTGGCGTGTGTAACGGTTGCCAGATGATGTCTAATCTGCGCGAACTGATCCCTGGCAGCGAAGCGTGGCCACGCTTTGTGCGCAATCAGTCAGAGCGCTTTGAAGGGCGCTTTAGCCTGGTGGAAGTGGCGGCCAGCCCGTCACTGCTGCTGGATGGTATGGTTGGCTCACGTATGCCGATTGCGGTGGCTCATGGAGAAGGCCTTGTGGAAGTGCGTAACGAGGCGCACCTGGCACAGCTGGAGGGCAAAGGTCTGGTAGCGCTGCGCTTTGTCGATAATCACGGTAAGGTGACCGAGCAATATCCGGCTAACCCGAATGGTTCAGCGAACGGTATCACCGCGGTAACCAATGAAAGTGGCCGTGTCACCATTATGATGCCGCATCCGGAGCGCGTATTCCGCACCGTCAGCAACTCCTGGCACCCGGCAGAGTGGGGGGAAGACAGCCCGTGGATGCGCATATTCCGTAACGCTCGCAAACAGTTGGCATAAGTCAATTTTTTGAAAAGGCTGGATTTATTCCAGCCTTTTTTTTATGGCGTGAGCGTGTTGTCGCAGATTGCCGACATCCTGTTTAGAAAATGTCTCCAAAAAGAGACATTCAGCCTTTTGAATTCACTGGCTTTTTGTGGTTGTCTCTCTCGTTGTCTCCATATGGAGACAGTTCTTGATGTGAAACGCCCAGGTTTTAATACAACTTTGTTACTGCCTTGATAAAAATTCTTTTTTAACAGCTACTTAATTATTTTTCATGCCTGGCACGACAATTGCTTGTATCAAAGCAGTGGCTCATTCACTTGGTTATGACAGCCCTGCGCAAGCGGACAAGTGCCCATAACATTCGAATGATGCACAATACGGTGCCTGTCGTCCACCTCACCGATAATCGTTCACTTTGTGGCGTTATCAAACATCGGACGCAACGTTGAGTTAGGCACCACCTATTTTGTTACGCGGGTTTTCCGGCGTGACGTCGAAAGGCCGGTTCACTGAACCGGCCTTTTTACATTTTGGCCGCAGCGCTTCCTTCCGCGCGCGCACTCAGCTAGCATCGCCATTCGTTCTTTTTAAAGAGATCCTGCCGTGAAGCGATGGCGTCTGTTTCCCCGTTCTCTGCGCCAGCTGGTGCTGATGGCGTTTTTACTGGTGCTGTTACCACTACTGGTACTGGCATGGCAGGCCTGGGAAAGCCTGTCGGCGCTCAGTGACCGCGCGGCGGACACCAACCGCACCACCTTGACCGACGTGCGCAGAAGTGAGGCGATGGCGCGCTCGGCCCTTGAGTTGGAACGCAGCTATCGCCAGTACTGCGTACTGGATGACCCGATGCTGGCGCGCCTTTATCAGACCCAGTACAGCCGCTATTCACAAATGCTCGATGCGCACGCCGCAGTGCTACCGGACATCCGCATTTATGCAGCCCTGCGGCGCGCGCTCACCCAGCTTGGCGGTATGCACTGTGAAAACAGCGCCCCGGTGCGTACGGCGGCGGAACGGCTGGAAGATTTCTCTACGGCCAATGGCCAGCTGGTACGATCAACGCGTGAAGTGGCGTTTGCGCGTGGTTTACAGTTGCAGCGGGAAATTGCCGGGCGCGGGCAGTATTTCGGCTGGCAGGCGCTGATCCTGTTTCTGCTCAGTCTCGGGCTGGTGCTGCTGTTTACCCGCATGATTATCGGCCCGGTCAAAGCCGTAGAGCGTATGATCAACCGTCTGGGGGAGGGGAAGTCACTGGGCCAGAACCTGGCGTTTAAAGGGCCACGCGAGATCCGCTCACTGGGACAGCGTATCCTTTGGCTTAGCGAACGGCTTGCCTGGCTGGAATCACAGCGCCACGAATTTTTGCGGCATATCTCTCATGAATTGAAAACCCCGTTGGCGAGCATGCGCGAAGGCACTGAACTGCTGGCTGACGAGGTGGCGGGGCCGTTGACCGCCGATCAGCGCGAAGTCGTCACGATCCTTAACGATAGTAGCCGCCATTTACAGCGTCTGATTGAACAGTTGCTGGACTATAACCGCAAGCTGGCGGATGGCCCGCTGGAGCTGGAGGACGTTCAGCTTCAGCCGCTTATCGCCACGCTGGTCTCTTCTCACAGCCTCACGGCCCGGGCTAAGCGGGTTTATACTGATATTGATTTGCAGGTAAGCCACTGTCGAGCCGAACCGATTTTGTTACTACGCGCAATCGATAATCTTTACTCCAATGCGCTACACTACGGCGCAGAATCTGGAAAAATTTGGATACGTAGTCGACAGCAGGGCAGTCTGGTGCAAATCGAGGTGGCAAATAGCGGGACGCCAATCCCCGCAGCAGAGAAAACGATGATTTTTGAACCCTTTTTCCAGGGAGGGCTGCAACGCAAAGGCGCGGTAAAAGGCAGCGGTCTCGGCCTGAGCATCGCCAAAGACTGTGTGCGCCAGCTGCACGGGGATTTGCAGCTGATCGACAGCGTCGATGATGATGTGTGCTTCCGCATTGAATTAAACACCTCCGCCGGGAAAGGAGAATCATGCAATTAATCCGTTTTTCTGCCGTATTCAGGCGCGGAAATTTTCGCCGGTTTTTCATCAGCACAATGCTGACGTTCGGCCTGGTGGCTTGCAGCCATAAGCTGCCTGATGATGGAAAGGAGGGGGCGAACAGCGCCCTGACTGAGCCGGAGAACAGCGTTGCCGATTTCCACCTGGTCAGCTGCCAATATATCGGTTCCTATACGGATGATGCGGCGCTGAATAACCCTCTTTACTGGCAGCGCGTCATAGACTGTGCTGCGCGCTTGTCGCCTGCTGTCGCCCGCGCAGAGGCCAAAGGCTTGGCTGCGGATAACTGGCAGAATGCTTTCAGGCAGGCCATATTGTCCAGTCACGGTAATATGACCCCCATTGAACGGCGTCATTTTCTGCAACCGCTGGATAGCTACGCGCAGGATTACCCGGCTTCGGTACGCCCCTTACTGATATTGTGGCGCGAGGGGCAGGTGGCGCTACTGCAATTATCCGCAGAGCGGTCGCGATATGCCGCTTTAGAGCAGAGCGCTCAGGCTGAACGGGACACGCTGCGTGAGCAGCAAACAGCACTGCAAAAAGAGCTGGCCACGACAAGGCGCAAGTTAGATCGATTGACCGATATTGAGCGCCAGCTATCCTCCCGGCGTCCGGCAGATGCCACCGACAGTAATGGTCATGACGCTGGCGCTGCGGGCAATTCATCAGCGGATGAGGCAAATCCATGATCAAAACATCGGTGCGATTACTGCTGGTCGATGATGACCCCAGTTTGCTGAAGTTGCTGGGAATGCGCCTGCGCAGCGAAGGATTTACCGTTGTTACCGCCGCCAGCGGCCCAGAGGCGCTGCGCGTGCTCAACCGCGAAAATTTTGATCTGACCATCAGCGATCTGCGCATGGATGAAATGGACGGCATGGCGCTGTTTGTGGAGATCCAGAAGCTAAAACCGGGCATGCCGGTGATTATTCTTACCGCTCACGGTTCAATTCCTGACGCCGTGGCCGCAACCCGCCAGGGGGTGTTCAGTTTCCTGACCAAGCCGGTCGATCGTGATGCGCTCTATAAAGCCATTGATGAGGCGCTGGCACATCGTGCGCCCGTCGCTGATGAAACTTGGCACGCCAATATCGTCACCCGTAGCCCACTGATGCTGCGCCTGCTTGAGCAGACGCGGATGGTCGCCCAGTCAGACGTCAGCGTCTTGATTCACGGCCAGAGCGGCACGGGAAAAGAGGTGCTGGCTCAGGCGATACACGCTGCCAGCCCGCGCGCAGGTAAAGCCTTTATCGCCATTAACTGCGGCGCACTGCCGGAACAGCTGCTGGAGTCGGAACTGTTTGGACATGCGAAAGGGGCCTTTACCGGCGCGGTCAGCAGCCGCGAGGGGTTGTTCCAGGCCGCCGAAGGGGGAACGCTGTTCCTGGATGAGATTGGCGATATGCCGCAGGCGCTACAGGTCAAATTGCTGCGCGTATTGCAGGAGCGAAAAGTACGTCCGCTGGGCAGTAATCTCAACGTGGATATCAATGTACGCATTATCTCCGCCACCCATCGCGACTTGCCCAAAGCGATGGAGAAAAATGAGTTCCGCGAGGATTTATTCTACCGCCTCAACGTGGTGAGCCTGAAAATACCGGCGCTGCATGAGCGCGCGGAAGACATCCCGCTGCTGGCGTACCATCTGCTGAAGCAGTCAGCTGAAAGGCATAAGCCCTTTGTGCGCAGCTTTTCAACCGATGCGATGCGGCGCCTGATGGCTGCCAGCTGGCCTGGTAACGTCCGGCAGCTGGTCAACGTTATTGAGCAGTGCGTGGCGTTGACATCGTCACCGGTGATTAGCGAAGCGCTGATTGAACAGGCGCTGGCCGGAGAAAACACGGTATTGCCGACGTTTGTTGAGGCGCGTAACCAGTTTGAGCTGAACTATTTGCGTAAACTGCTGCAAATGACAAAAGGCAATGTGACTAACGCTGCACGTCTGGCTGGCCGCAATCGTACCGAGTTTTATAAATTGTTATCCCGTCACGAACTGGATGCGGCCGATTTCAAAGGATAATTTTCAGTGCCGTTACGCGGGTGACTTATGGTAGTTTAGCTGCCTGAAAAGAGAGACAGCGCGCCCGGCGTGACCTGTCCGGCGATGTTAACTGATTGCTCTTCCGCCCGACGGAAGGCGAAAAAAGGGTCTGCCATGAAAAAGATTGATGCAATTATCAAGCCGTTCAAACTGGATGATGTGCGTGAGGCGCTGGCTGAGGTCGGCATTACCGGAATGACGGTGACGGAAGTGAAAGGATTTGGTCGTCAGAAAGGGCATACCGAGCTTTATCGTGGCGCAGAGTACATGGTCGATTTTCTGCCTAAGGTGAAAATTGAAATTGTGATTGCTGACGACATCGTTGATACCTGTGTCGATACCATTATGCGCACGGCGCAGACTGGAAAAATCGGCGATGGCAAAATTTTCGTCTACGACGTGGCACGGGTAGTGCGCATCCGTACCGGCGAAGAAGATGAAGAAGCGATCTAACTGGCCTTGTTCTCAATATCGGAGCCTGACTTATCAGGCTCCTCCAGAACTCTGTCGTGAAAAAGCCGCCGCCGTGGTGTAAGGCCGGGGACGGCG
The DNA here is from genome assembly GCF_001050515.1 of Erwinia piriflorinigrans CFBP 5888. Taxonomy (GTDB): domain Bacteria; phylum Pseudomonadota; class Gammaproteobacteria; order Enterobacterales; family Enterobacteriaceae; genus Erwinia; species Erwinia piriflorinigrans. The sequence continues at coordinate 94,452 of NZ_CAHS01000016.1, read as the reverse complement.
TTTAGCGTGCTCTGCGCGTTCAGGGCTGTAGCAGCTGCCGATGCCAGGTTTGATCCCGTTGGTCATAAAGCTCCCGCAGGTGCAGCCTGTTATCACGGAAGGTCAGGAATTCAATCGACTGCGGCACTACCAACATGCCGCCCCAGCGTGGTGGTTTCTTTATGGGTTGCCCCTGTGCTTCAGCCTGAGCCTGCTGAAATTTTCCTAACATCGCAGACTCCGAGACCAGTGGTTGGCTCTGCTGAAAACAGAGCGTGGCCAGCTGTGCTTCGCGTGAGCGCGAAGACCAGTATTCCTCAGACTGTTGTTCGCTGACTGGCCGGGCGTGGCCCGCAATTCGCACCTGATACCCCAGAGCCTCCCACCAGAAGGTCAGCGCGACCTTATTATTATGGTTAATTTCTTTCCCTTTTTGTGAATCAAACCAGGTACAAAAAATAAAGCCCTCTGGTGCAGCCGACTTCAGGTCAACAAAACGGGCGCTGGGAAATCCATCTTCTGCCACGGTGGAGACGCATACAGCACCAGGATGTTTCAAGTTTCCCTTTTCCTTGACTTCGCTCCACCATAAATGAAATTTAGCGATTGGGTCGTTTTGCATTTAACAACTCCTTGAGAAGTATCGAAGTGAATAATATTTTCATGCTTTCTCACCGATTTCAGTGAGCTCAGAAATGATATTTATCAGCTCCTGATTGAACCGATCCCGGAGGTGATGAATAAACGCCTCATTTGCCACCGACAGGTTATAGCGCAGATCGACTTTCAAGCCATCTTTGAGCGAGCAGTAAAAGAAAGAAAGGGCGTTTTTGGCTATCACCGGTGCCGGAGAATAATATTCTTTTATTCCTCTCTGGATGTCATGAAAAGGCTTGGGGCTTTCCGCGACAATCAGGCCAATGCGCGGTCGTTGCGTTAAGTTGGCTATTTCGCCCCAGCTGAGCTGACAGTTGGCAATACTCAGATCTATGGCTTGTTGCATCTGTAAAAGCTGTGCGAACGTTGGCAGATCAACATCAAGCTCAATGCTGAAAGGCACAATTTTTATCAGGTTAGCAATCACCGCGCTGTTTCCGCTATCGCGATTCCCGACAGGGGAGTGGAATTCCAGCCGGGGATCGGGACAGATACGCTGCTGTAAGCGCCAGACTGCGTAAGAGACAAAAGCATGGAGCGATATACCGCGTTCAACAATATGCCGGTTAATTATCCCGACCGGCAGGTAATCACACATCAGTCTGCTGATACTGCCCGATACTTCGCCTGGTTGTATGGCGACAGGGATGTTGCCAAAAAGCCGTTTTGGATGAGCGATGCTGCCCTGCACCGCCCAAAACTGGCGCTGTGGTTCTAGGTCAACCGGCATGGTCTGCCAGACAAGACTGGCGTATTGATGAAGGTTCTTTACCGGAGGAGCACTATCCTGCTCAATCAGCTGTAAAAGCCAGCCGATTAATACCTTACAGGCGAAGCCATCCGCAATGACGTGTGCTATATGCAATGTCAGAAGATGTCCCTGGCGATCCTGATGCAGCTGATAATAGAAGAGTTTCCCCTGTGCAAAATCAAAGTCTGCTGACAGATGCGGCGTGGCCGAGGCGGGCAGCTCAAAATGTGTCACATCGCCAGGTAAATCGCTATCGAATTGCCAGATTTCACCATCTTGCTCTGCCAGGCGGCAGTGTAGCGAGGGAACATTATTGAGCAACCGCCACAGCCCTTCACGAATGCTGGCAGCGGAAACATCCTCGGGGAACAGCAGCGTAATGGAAACCGCATCGCGCAGGATGTGATATTTAAAATAATTATCACAATAGTACCCTTGAGTCGGCAAGGTACGGCTGGCATGCAGTAAAGGCTGATCGCACAGTGACGGGCCGGTTTTAGGTGAACTTTCGCAAAGGTTGGCCAGCTGGTGCAGGTTTTGTTTCTTATCTACGCATGGGATCGTGACACCATACGCGATTTCAAGCTCGATAATCAGCTCGACCGTCTCAAGAGAGGTCAGATGCAGATCCATCAGGGTATAGTGCGCGGGCCAGGCATAAGATTTTATACGCTGTGCCAGTAGCCGCACATTTTTTTCATCCAGCGTTTGCAGATAGATATGGCGCAAGGCACGTTCATCCACTTTGCCGTTGGCATTGGTCGGCAGATGCTCCAGTCGGCAAATATGGTTTGGCAAGGCGTATTCAGGCAGCCGCGTTGCAAGATAACGGTAAATCTCCTCGGCAATATTGCTCTGCCTGGCCGTCACGAATGCCACGATATGATCCGTGCGCTCGTTATTCAATACGGCGACATGGCAATCTCCCTCTCCCACCATGGCCGTGATATGCCGGGTTATTTCATCGAGATCGACGCGAAATCCGCGTACTTTAACCTGATTGTCGATCCGCCCAACAATATAATAGGTTGCACCGATGCGATATCCCACGTCTCCCGTATCATAAAGTTTAGCACCCTGTTGCGTGCTGAATCGTTGATGACCGCTTGCGGTGAGATAGCCTGTTGCCACGGATCGGCCACGGACAATTATCCGACCTTCCTGATGTTCCTCATCGATGCCATCTCCTTGCTCATTGAGCAACAGAATGTCATTTTCGCCGAATATTTCACCAATTTTTGCGGCGGTCGAGCGGGTATCATCGGCGGTGACAGCATGATAAGTCACAAATACACTGCATTCAGTCGGACCATAAATATTAAAAACCTGATAATCATGGTGCTCAACAAAAATGTTCCACCAGGCGCGGAGGGCCGGATACTTAATTTTTTCCCCGCCAAATATCATTTTTTTCGGCTTCGGGTCGGGATAGTGATGCTCCAGTGACAGCATGTGTCGTGCGACTTCATAAAACCATGATGGCGTCATGGCGATAACCTCCGCTGGCGAGGTCATGATGGCTTGTGCAAGTCGCTGTGGGGAGTCACGCGTGGGCTGATCGATAATATGCAAAAGCCTGCCCTGATATAAATAAGGCAGCGTTTCTACGATCGAAAAATCGAAGCTACATATCCGATTCGCCATCGAAGATGCGCCGAACAAGGGCGTGGCGATAAAGGCTGTTAGCATTGACAGGATATTATCCCGACTCAAGGCGATGGCTTTTGGCACCCCGGTGCTGCCGGAGGTATGCAATATCAGGCAGTCGGCATCTGCGGGTGCGTCAACGGGCTCAATCAGTTCACCGTCGTGACAGCGTGCCATTTCGATCAGCTCAGCCAGCTGGATGCCGGGGTCAATTTCCTGCGACATATCACTAATCACCAGGTCAATATTCAGCTGTTCAACGATTGCCCGGATACGTTCTGACGGCAGGCTTTTAGCCAGAGGAACACAGGTGATGCCAGCATGGTGCAAAGCCAGCACGCAAATTTGCTGCGCGGGGCAGGGATCAACCAGCATAGCGACGCGCTTTAAGGGGCTGGGCCACCTGTTTAGCAGTATATCGGCCAGGGAACATGTCTGATGACGAATGTCTTCCCGGGTTATTTTTTCCTCGTTGAACAAGATACCCGTTTCGTTACCGCCGGGCAGTGGGAAAAAGCGCATAGCATTACCTCGACTCAGTTTGCAAAGAGAATCTTCCAGCAGTAAAAATAAGATTGAAAATAAAAGAGGCGATCAGCAGTATGACGGACATGAAAAGATAATAACTATCGCCTACTCCCAGCTTAAGAAAGGCCCCGCCGACTAAAGGCGCTAATGCCATGCCGGTCATATAGATATTATAAAATGAAAAGTATGCCCCTTTATGTTCATCGGGTGTTAACAGTTCCAGCGCGTAATTGGACGAGGAAATAGCAATAATTTCCCCCGACGTAAATATAAGGGCAAAAATTACCATCAGATAACCGTTTTGCAACAGGTTGAAATAGATCATCATCTGGCTTGATATTATGATACCCAGCGCGATAAATACTCTGGCGCGCAAATCGAAACGCAGCATGAAGTGATTTATCGGGAAGTATAAAAGCAGCACCATCAACGTATTCACCACCTGAATGCTGGCATAATAGTGAAGCGCATCTTTCTGCGAAAAGTGCTGGCTTAATAACATCAGCAGCACCGTATCATTGCTGGCCATAACCATATAAAACAGGATGCTAAACAGACACAGTTGTAAAAACGTTTTGTCCTGACGAATAGCCGCCAGGCTTGCGAACAGGTTTTTTTTAGCGGCTGACTGGCGAATGCCTGAACCATAAAACAACGTATAGAGACCAATCAATAAGGCCAGTATCAGGCAGCCATACAGCAGAAATACGCGGTTGTGTAACCCTGTTAACGCGACAATCGTCGGGGCCAGGGCTCCGCCAATGTTGACATAGTAATAGCGGGTATTATGCGCCATTTCGACAATTTCGCGCCGGGCGCGATCGCTCAGGGTGACCTTGAACCCGGTCTCCAGGCAGCGGGTAGCCAGAACGAGCAGGTTAAGCCCGACGATCGCCGCGCTCAGGCGGTGTGTCAGCAGTAGCGCAATGCCTGCTGCCAGTAGCAGGCTGGCCAGCATATAAATGGTCTTCAGCCTGCCGCGATCGATGGCGCTGCCTGCCACCTGTGTTGAAAAAAAGGCGGTCAGGGTGGCCATAAACAGCAAGAAGCCGGTTTCCAGTTCATTCAGACCATAGTCTTGCTGAAAAACGATCACCATATAAGGCCATGATATAAAATAAATCAGCCGAACGAAAAAGGTTCCCGCTAACTCCTTACCACAGTTTTTATGCACAGCAATGAGCTGGCCCACTATTTTCCCATTGTTAAGTTGCATGGTTATCCTGAGGTATAAGTGACTAATAACCCACCGAGAAAAAATGCAGCACCGCACCTCCTCCCGACGAACAGTATGAAAAGGTGTTGACCTCTGAAAGCGTATCTCCGCCCATAAACAGCCCTTCAATCCCTTTATGATGCAAGGACTGGTAAGCCAGATGGGCATACTGACTTTGCGGTAAGCTCAACGGCCCTGCGGCAAAAAAGGAGTAGTCGCCGGGCCGTTTGATATCCGCAAAGAACGCCGCGTCAAAAACGAAATCCACAATAACGTCATTTTCACGCACATGCGTAACGTGACGTTGCTCTAAATCGCCGCTAACGGCTCTGACAATCACTATCTGTGGAATAAAGAGGCGCGGGCTATAAAGCACATCATGCGGCAAGCGAAAATATTCAGAGCGCCCGATGGGCAGCCCCCGTGCCTTCAGTACGCTGTTCAATACCAGCCCGCCGACGATAACTCGGTCAACACCAGGCAACAGCGCATGATTAAAAAGAAAGTGCAGCTTCTCTTTTTTATTACCGCCCAGGATCAGGATGGTTTTTTTATTCTGGAAAAGCTGCGTTTGCAGCATGTCCAGCTTATCAAGCTGCGCCTGTACCCCCAGTGAATATCGCCAGGGGATAAACTTTTTAATGGCGCTATTCGACGCGTTGAGGCGGTGCAGCTTAGAAAAGCCACCAATGACTAACTGTTCTCCCAGGCCTGCCAGCTGACGGGCAAAATCGGCATCATTTTGCTGTTCCTGCGGATAAAGACGGGTGTTGCCCATTATCGTTATGGAACCTGGGGGCAGGTGAGCGCCATAGCGCAACGCTTCCGGGCCGATACAATGATCAAAATAATCTACCGGGCGCTTTAATCGTTCAGCAAGCAGGCTGGCAAGCCAGGGAGTGGGTTCCGCAGTGCCTTTCGCATAATCCCCCTGATGATTGAGGATAATAATGCGTGAACCCTCATTAACCAGCGGACGAAGAGAGTCAATCTCCTCATCAATACGGGGGTGATCCTTCACACCCCGGTTAATGTTCATGCCCGCGCTGAAGAGCATGGGGGACGCAGCGCTCATGCTTTCTCTTTCATCACGAGGGTGAAACGGCGAACCAACTCGTCCATCTCTGGCTCTGTGATGACCAGCGGCGGAGTAAACAGAAAGGTCAATGCTTCTCCTTGTTTACCCGAAGAACGGCAAGGGTAGAGGTTAATACCCAGCTTATGACCGTGGCTAACAAAAGATTCAGCAAGCTGCCGGTTAAGCCGTGTCTCTACCGCCCACAGCAAGCCCTGTCCACGAACATCAACCACGCTGTCGATGCCGTCGGTCATCTCTTTTAGCAGCCGGCCAAAATATTCGCCCTTCGCTTTTATCACATCCATACCGATTTTATTTTCCAGGGTGTCCAGTACTGCTAATGCCACGCCGGTGGACAAAGGATTTCCCGAATAGGTATGACCGATAAAGTGGGGTGGGCTGAGTGAGGCTAGCGCCTGACCGATTTGACGTGAAATCAGCAGTCCGGATATTGGCGTAAATCCTGCGCCTAAGCCTTTACCGATGACGGTAATGTCAGATTCAGCGCCCCACGTCTTCATGTTGAACCACTCCCCGGTTCGCCCAAGTCCGGTGACGATTTCATCAGCGACCAGCAAAATATCCCGTTCAACCAGGCCCGCTTTCAACGTTTTAATATAGTCTTTATGCGGGACTAACGCGCCACCCGAAGAGGCGGTGATGGGTTCAATAAATACGCAGGCAATGTTCTCGGCACCGACTTTGTCAATGATGTCAAAAGTCTCTTTCAGACATTCAGACAGATATTCCTCAGAGTCCTTATCGTGTGAAGAATGCAGGTCATAGTAGGACGGAAGCCTGATATCACTGATCAGCGGATCGATAACTTTATTGAGTAAGTTAACCTTGCGTGCGCGATCGTCGCCATAGATTAATGACTGAATGGTATTACCGTGGTTTGAAATATTTCTTCCCAATGCCAGAACCTTTTTATCCTTTCCCTGGCTTCGATGGTAATCAAGCGCGATACGGTAAGCCGCTTCTGATGCTTCTGAACCTCCGTTCATAAAAAAAGCATAGCCCTTATTATCATCGGATAATTCCACTAATTTTTCAGCCAGACGCTCTGCCTCATCGCTGCGGAAATGGAGACGGTAGGCAAAATGCAAACGCTCGATCTGCTGCTGCATGGCGGAAATAATATCCGGGTGACAATGCCCCAAATTAACCGTCATCGGGCCGGAAGAGGCATCTATATAGCTTTTTCCGTCTTCATCATACAGCCATATTCCTTTTCCTCTAACGACCTTAGGCAGGCTGGGTTGATAACCTGCGAATGGATACATATACATTTTTACGCCTCACAGAGTCATATTTTAGTTAAGAACGATAAAGTTCAGGTCATATCCACCGCGATTAATCGGTAATTAGTAGCGTCGCCTTCTGGCTTTCCAGCATCACCTCCAGCTCTTTTTTAACCGCAACCATACAGGCCAAAACGTCATTAGCCACATGGTGGTTAACATTGGGCCGGATAGAACCATTCTGGAAAAACATAATGCCTTCAGAAGGCTGGCCTACGCAGAAAAGGCGCTCTTTCTTACCCTGGGCATTGATAAGCTGAAAATTACGCGTCAGGTTGAATCCGGATGTGGCACCCTCCACGCCACGCTGATCTTTATGGATCCAGTAACTGGCGACGTTTTCTTCAATCAGGCCACGGAACAGGCCATTTTTCGCTTTTCTGACGTTAAAGTTGTGCAGCTTTGCATCGATCATTGCATCGACGTTGGTAAAGTTTCCGGCATCGCTCAAGCTGTGTAGCCATACCTTTTCATCCTGAATCTGAATATTCGCTTTTGCATAAGTCACGTCTACGATATCAGCTGCAATCAATGCTTCGATCTTCTCCATCAGTTCAATGCAGTTACCATTTGCTGCCCGGTTATGCACCGCATAGAAATCCTTCAGCATATTATTGTAAGAGGCCGGTGAGATACCGCCGAAGTCCACGGCATAAACCACGGTCTGGCGTAGATCGCGGAAAACATCGTCACAGGCACCTTTATAAGGATTATCCAGATTACCCTGCTCTGACTGCCGTCGATCCCAGTGCATAAAGGCCAATAGTTTTTCTCGCCAGGATATTCCTGACGGCAGATCCATATGTTTAATCGGATCGACAATCATATCCCAGTTGAATAAGTGATTTTCCGGCTCACGGTGATGCTCCCAGGGGCCTGGCTGTGCCAGCGCAGAGCGGGTAAAGCTGTGCAGCGCTTCATGCTCAGGCGCACTCTGCCCGCTGACAACATAAACAAAACGCTTCACCAGCGCTTCAATCGGTACGCCGTGGAAATGGGACGCCTTACCTTCGTTCAGATAACGGCGGATAAGAAAAATGGCCTCTAAGGCCAGTCGTTGGGGCGCCTGGGTCAGCCAGTTGATGGCGGTCTCTTTTTGTGAGTTGAAGGCGCGACTGCCGGCAATAAACTGCTCAACTAACGGGCGGCTTTCCGCCATCATGATCGCCAGCACTTCGTGGCCGAAAAGAATGCGATAGTAGCAAAGCTGTAGCTCCAACATGAGCACCGGGAATACGTGCAGATCGAAGTCAAGCTGTAGCTTATGATTTTCAGCGGAGCTTTCTTTATGCGCTGGCGCGCCCAGGTTCTGGCGCATCTGGTCAATCAGGCTGCGCGTAAAGAAATATCCCTGATGTTCATATTTGGCTAAATCAACTTCTTTAGCGTTATGAGGGCGGCTGTAGGTGAAATATCCAGAGCGGCTTAACGCAAATAGCCTGGCCGGTTCGTTTCCGCCCGGTTGATACTGTAGCTTTCCTTTTTCGCGATAAAACCGGCCGCCTTTATTTTCCGTGTAATAAAGTAGCGTGTCGATCGCCGTTAACCCCATACCAATGACGGCAATTCGCTTTTCTTTCCAGTGCGGCACATCGAACAGTGGATAGGCAAAGTTATAATATTCAGTATGTTTTTTGAGGAAAGGCGCAAGATAGAAGTTATCCTCAGATTCCTGATGGCCCGTCGCCAGCATCACCATATCGAATTCATCACCGTCTGGTTTTTGCGCACTGACCAGCTGATATTTACCCTTGTCTTTAGTGAGTTTTTCTACGCTATCTTTTATCAGATTAACCACGATCCCCGCCTGTCTGAGCTCGGTCACCAGATCCTGAAATATTTCAACAAGCGATTCGCCATACAGCTCACGCGTCGGAAAATCATCCGCGTTAAGCTGATAGCGTTTATCCTGGGTCGCCTGATATTTTTTGTTCAGCCATTCATTGAAAGTCACGCGCGTGCTTTCAGAGTAGTTCTGGCTGGTTCCATTAGTTTTGTCAGGTGCAAAAGCGATCTGACCCACGATGCGATTAAGCATACTGGTTTTAGCCTGGGCAGGGGAGTGAGGCCAGCCGGAACCGAAATAGCCATGCTTATCAAATAAAGTCAGACTTAATCCCTTACTGATATCCAGTTCTTTAAATACGCTGAGCAGCCCGTTAAGGAAATATAATCCATTAGGTCCACCGCCAACAATTGCGATATTGATCATTTTTTTCTCCGATAAAGGAATTAATGTATTCTTAAAGAATAGTCATCAGCATTCCACATATAACGGTATTTATATGTTGTAGGGTACATATTTATCTTATAGCGGGATCTTTGAATTAATTGTTATATTTTGATTCCAGCCCATCCATATATCTTTCACTGGTCAATGAAAAGAGTTCATCAAGCGTTGAAACATTCTTTTCAATATTGATCAGTGACTTTTCATTGAAGATGGTTTGCGCTGTTTCCCTCATGCTGCGCACCGAACTACGGATTAGGTGGTTAGCCCAGATCAGGTTACTGACACCGTGATTCACAAACTCCTGATATTCCGTTTTATAATACTTGGTGGGTACGGCAAACAGCGGCAGCTTTCCATTCCACCTTTCTGAGAAGGTAAACACCTCTCCGGCATCTTTCTTTTTCGAATGGATAAGTATTGCATCAGCCCCTGCCTCTTTATAGGCTTCAGCTCTTTCCAGCGCTTCATCCATAGAGCGACCGGAGATCAGTGCTTCAATACGAGCAACGACGGTAAACTGTTCTCCCCCCGTATCCTTAGCGGCCCTGATTTTATTGCAGAACTCTGAAATTGGCGCAAGCGGCTGATTTTCGCCGATAAAGGAATTTATTTTTGGAAACATTTTATCTTCGATGCACATTGCAAAGATATTGATTTGTTTGAGCTTTTTAACGAAACGGATAACATTAAGATAGTTGCCGAAGCCGGAGTCTCCATCGACAAGAATCGGAATATGGGTGTTATCAGCCATTTGCTCAAGCGCATTGATCACCTGCGACCATGATGCCTCGTTTCTGTCTGACAGCCCCATCGCCGCACTCATTGACAGGCCGGATGCCCAGATAGCTTCAAAGCCAACCTGTTCGACTATCTTTGCGCTCAGACCGTTATGGGCTTCCATAAACTGCGTGTGCTTACCTTGTGCCAAACGTTGTTGAAGATTCATATTTACTCCGTTTATTTTTCAATTAAAAATAGGTCGTAACGTCGAAGTCTGTTTTCTTACGCCTGCGATGCTCTTTTCCTGCTCTTGCAAATAGTGAATAATTAAATCCGCAATCTTCTGCTGTGACTCATTCGACATCGCACCGATATGCGGAGTACCGATAAAATTGGCTAGGCTAAACAGTGGAGAAGGGGCTCTTTCATTGATAAATACGTCGCTGGCTGCTGCGTAAAGACGCTTCTCTTTTAATGCCAGCCACAGCTGTTCTTCATCGATAACGCCTCCGCGTGCCACATTCACCAGAATAGATCCGGTACTGAGGCAGGAGAGCGCGGCAGCATCAATAAGTTGTTGAGTTTGTTCAGTGTAGGGGCAGCAGATAACCACAATATCGCAGAGCCTCAACATATTGTGCAGGTCTACATGCAGGGTGATTTTTTCCTTAGCTAACTGTGCTGCGCGCTCGGTGGAGTATTGGGATACGGTGCAATGGATATCCATGCGGTATCCTTTGGCAATATCGGCTATTTCCTTACCGATACTGCCAAATCCTACCAGGCCGAGCTTTTTTTGCGTCAGCTCAAAGCCCAGAAGCGACTTCTTGTTCCAGATATTCTTTTCAATCTCGTTGCTGGCGCGCCGGATGTGCCTGGATAAACAGTGCATCAGGCCAAAGCTCAGCTCGGCCACGGCGCGTGAGTTAGTGCTCGGCGTATTGTAAAAGTTGATCCCCCGCTCGCTAACCGCTTTTAAATCGATATTATCAGTGCCTGTCCCGGCGCGAATAATGGTATGTAAGCGGCTGCCCTGTTCGAGTAGCTTTTTGTCAACCTGCGCCCCGCTGCGTAATACCAGGACATCATAATCCTTTATGATATTCTGCAATTTTTCACGCGTGACAGGATGTTCAATCGTCACCTCGTAGTTTTTATTCAGGAATCTAAGAAGTTTCTCGTGAATGCTATCTACGACCAGGACTTTACTGTTATATTCCATAGCGGCTTAACCCCGTTGTCTCGTTATAACCCATCATGATATTCATATTTTGAATAGCCGTTCCGGCTGCTCCTTTCACCAGATTATCGATGACGCTGACAATGCGTAATTCTCGCTTGTCGGCCACGATATCTACAGAAATATGACAGGAGTTTGATCCGATAACCTTCGCCAGCTGGGGATATATAGCATAATCTTTTTCAATGCCGCTGGCTCCGCGCTCTTTTCCGGTAATAAACACAAACGGATTGCTTTCATAATATTCACTTAAATCATTCAAAATGGCTTGACGGTCTGCATTAACATTATCCTTAAGCTTAACGGCCAGAATCATAAATATGCCACGGGCAAAGTTACCGTGCGAGGTCACCAGCGAGACGTTCGCTTCATTTCCGGTCACGGTTTTAATCACCGTTTCAATTTCCTGCGTGTGGCGATGGCCATTTAAGGAGTAAGCCAGCATATTATTAATCATGTTATAATGCAGCAATTCACGTTTTGCGCTGCTTCCGGCACCGGATGTGCCATTGACGGCGCTAATAAAGATATTTTCCGTATCAATTATATTTTTTTTGATCAACGGCAGCAGGCTACAGAGTGCGGCATTAACATAGCAGCCGGGATTAGCAATTAAGCGGCTCTGCCCGATCTCTTCCCTGAACTCCTCGACATAGCCGTAGCGAAAAGCGTTTTGTAAGGCCGGTGCCAGATGCGGCTTGCCGTAAATTTTTTCAAACGTGGCCGGATCTGCAAAACGGAAATCTGCACCCAAATCGATAATGCGCGTACGATCATTATTGAAAAGGCTGGCGACTTCCTGCGATTTCCCCGACGGCAGGGAAATAAATACGACGTCCGGGGTGACGGGCGGCAGGCTTTGCAGAGACCATGTTTTTTTATTAATTCCGGTAAGATTAGGATGAATCGACTCCAGCTCGATATCAGCATCGCGTGAGATGGGATAAATATCCGCTATATGGGGGTGCTGTTCAAGCAGGCGTATTATTTCAGCACCCGTCCATCCCGTAGCGCCAATAACGAAAGCGTTCAGCTTCATAATAATACTCCCGGCTGGTTAACGACAACTTTCCCTACGCTGCTTTGGTTTAGCATAAAATCCCGCAGTTCAGAAAAGTGAATAGCTTGTGAAATTATCTTTTTCAGATTTGAGGATGTCTTAGCCGTGCGCTGAATGATGTCAATCGCAACCTGTAGGTCGTCTTTATCGCTTAAAAATGAGCCGTGAAGGGTAACTTCTTTCCTGACCAGCGTATTCATATCAATGGATGATCTTGTATCGAAATAGGATATCAGCACGATCTGAGCAGCAGGGGCGAGATATTTGAGATACTCATCTAAATCTAACTCGCTTCCCCCCGCAACGATTAAAATATCGATACTGTTCTCATTTTCCTGGTGCAGATTTTTTACCGCCGAAAAGCCCAGTGACTGGGTAAATTGCTGTCGGGCAGCAAGGTTGTCCGTTATGGTGATCGACGCCATTCCCTTTTCTTCGTGACAATAAATTGCGCTGAGCAGCCCCATTGCTCCAGCCCCGATAATGGCTATTTTATTGGCGCTGCTGAAATCAACCTTGCGCATAGCATGCACGATAATGCTTAGCGGCTCGGATAATACATATTGCTCCGCTATATTCTCTTGTTCTGGCAGCGGTAAAAGAGAGCTGTAATGGGCTATCATATTGCGGGTAAACGCCCCGCTGCTTCCTGCTGTGTTATAGGTCACTTTATTTTCGCAGTGATTGCCCAGCCCGTTTTGGCAGGCAGCGCATTCCTCACAGGCGCCATAGGATAAACCCGTTACCCATTGCCCCTTGTTAAAAGGGACGTCAGAGGATGTTTTTACCACTTTTCCTATAAACTCGTGTCCCAGAATAGCGGGATACTGCTTATAGGGGTGAGTACCATTAAGGACCATATAATCTGAGCCACAAATAGCCGCTTTTTCAATTTCGATTTGCAAAAAACCGGGTCGTAAAGCGATCTCAGCTTCAGGCTGGTACATCTGTGTTTTTTTATCATGGCAAATCAGGGAATAGTTCATTATGGTTTCGCCAAAATTGTCTGTAGAAGAGAAACGACAATATCGCCGTGATGGCCATTTATAAGCGGGTCGTTGGCAATGTTTCCCGTCACGCGTTCAGCCATTGAGCTGGGCGGTAATGTGATTTCATCAAGCCGTTGACTGGCATCTGATAAATTGAGCTGGCTGAGAATATGAGCAACATATTCCGTTGCCGTTTTGTTATGGCTAACCTGAGAAAGCAAAGGATCAATCTTGCCCTCTTTTTCCAGGGCGGCGACCCATGCGGGATAAATTGCCGCAAGGCCAGCACCGTGTGACAGGCGGTAAAAGGGTGAAAAAGCCTGCTCGAAGCGATGGGGCAGACAGGTACTGTTATGACAGATACAAAAGCCTCCCAGTAAAGAACTGAATGCAGCTTGATAATAAAACGTATTATCTGTCTCTTTACGCGTATATCGTTCAATATTCTGACTAATCATTCTCAACGCATTTATTGCCAGCATCCGCGTCAATGGATTGCGTTTTTCGGCATGCAGGGCTTCAAAAGAATGAGTAAAACTATCAAATAATGTTTCTCTGAGTACATTATCGGGAAGGGTACTACCCAGTGCCGGGTCAATAATGGCCAGGTCGGGGAAAATGGCATTGCCACGCACGCCATCTTTCTGATTTGTTTGGTTATCTAAAATAATCGCCCCCTTTGTCACCTCCGAGCCTGTGCCGAATGTGGTCGGGACGGCGACATGGAACAATTTGCGCTCAACGACATCGAAACTCTTTCCGACACAGGTTGTGATATTGACATTTGGGTCGAGAGCGATCGCTGCGACTTTCACAAAGTCTATAATATTGCCGCCACCGACTGAAACTATCGCGTCATAGTCGTTTTTATCGAGGTAACACTTTATTTCATGAAGTTCATCCGTTGAGGCTTTAAAGTTTTTTTTCAGGAAATAAGGTGTTACTTCAAGATCTTTTCGCTTTGAGTTTAAAATTTCAGCAATACTGGAGTGGCGTTCTTTTGCTCCTTCACTCAATACAACTAACGCTTTTCTTTTTCCAGCCTCAGACAAAAAATGATGCAATTTACTCAGGCAGCCACTCTCTAAAATAATACGCGTGGGCAATGCAAAATCGAACATTTCTGTCTGCTGGGGAATAGCATCTGTATTCATGTTAAATTCCTTTTGTCATCGACAAAACTCACTGTTCAGCTTGGAGCGGGTGATCAAAATTGTTCAAACCCGCCTGAGGATTTTTTAAATTAAAAATTGAAGTCGTAATGCTGACAATCTGGAAAAACACGCTTTAAGTAAAAACTGGACGCTGCGTCGAAACTATCGGGCCAAAAACACCATAAAATAACTTTAACAGTATTGCAATGCTAATGTAACTGGAAGCACTTTCCTTTATAACCAATTGATTTATAGTTAAAAACCCATGATGTTAAATTAATTATTCTTAATGATGACGATAAAGTAGTTAGAAAACATTGTCTTATTAGGAATGGCTTATGCACTGGATTTTTCACTAATTAGCAATGTTTTTTCTGGTTAATAAGTGAAATTACTTATTTCATAGTGTAACCGTTAGCATGGCTTTCTTGCGGTTATCATCACAGAAGTTTTAACGATGTAACGGCCCATTATGCTTTGGGGTTAGTCGCATTTATTAGCGATTTGTGAAGGATCAGCCACAAAAAGAGCGCTTCATCCCGATTTACGGGGAGAGGATTTTAGGTGAGTTAATTGATCCCCTGGGCAATTCTTTTCATCAATAGTGATTTCTCTTGTGTGTTTATTGAAATAAAGTATTACATTTTTATTTGCGGTGGTTAATAGGACAGTTAAGTTCATTTTTTAAAGTGTAAAGAGTTGATAAACGAACAAAAAGGCCACGTGGTGGCATATTATTTTATTTGAGGGGAAAAGATGGTGTTATCATCTTCAAGTTGAAAAAATGTGATGAAGGGGTGTTTTATTTTGAGTTGGCTCTGCTTTGCAAAAATTAATCTTAATTGATTAAATTACCATGATTTATTTTCGGAGTTTCCTTATTCCAGGTTTTTAAAATGATTATGAAATAAATGTTCTTAACGTTTACAGAGGGTATTTTTATTATTTTGCCGCCCGATGAATTATCTATAAACCTATCAAGTGCTTAAGACCACAATGACGCTCGCGAGCTTATACCTGCACCAGAAAATAGATAGCGTTGCCGATATTCAAACAGGCCACCCTACCTTCCCGCCTTGGTGACCTGTTCTTAATATCTTTGATCGCTCCAGGGAAGCGCCACGAGCTTCTGCTGGCCTTTTGCTGAAAAACACAGGATCTTCTACAGGGTTTTATGCGGCCCGAACACCTCATAGTGGATGCGGTTTTTATCGGCGCCAAGCCGCAGCAGGCTCTGCTCCACCGCTTCCATAAACGCCAGCGGGCCACACAGATAATAATGCATCGTTTTATCGCTAAGACTCGACTCCAGCGGCATCAGGTTGATGAGTCCCTGGTGGTGATACTTCCCTTCATCCTGATCCTGAGGATGCTGATACCAGATCTGCTGGGAGAATGCAGGCAGCCGTGTCCCCAGCGCGTTGACCTCTTCCGCGAAAGCATGAGTTTGGCCATTTGCCGTGGCGTGCAGCCATTGCACTGAGGCGGGATGTCTGTCCTGTGCCAGCTTATGCAGCATCGCCAGCATCGGCGTCAGACCAACGCCGCCGGAAATCAGCGTCACTGGCGTTTGTGCGTCGATATCGATAAAGAAATCACCCGCCGGTGGCGACAGATGTAAACGTGCACCTGGCTGTTGCTGATGCAGCCAGCCTGACAGGGTACCGCCCGGTTCATGACGCACGGCAATGCGATAATCACGACCGTTTGGCGTACGCGTCAGGGAATATTGACGAATTTCCTGATTTTCAAACGATGGGTCCTTCACCCACAGTGCCAGATACTGCCCCGGACGATAGTCAGCTACCGGCTGACCGTCGACGGGCGTTAGCACAAAGCTTTTAATCAATGAGCCCTGTGGAATGACTTCACTGATAACAAATTCGCGCTGACCGCGCCAGCCGCCATTTTTTGCCTCCGACTGCTGATAAATCTGCTCTTCACGCTGTACGAACACGCCGGCCAATACGCCGTAGGCATTACCCCAGGCAGTCAGAACGTCGTCACCGGGATGCAGCATCTCGTCAATGGTCGCCAACAGATGCTCACCGACCACGGCATACTGGGCGGGGCTGACAGCAAAGGTGGTGTGTTTTTGCGCGATCTTTTCCACCGCCGGGCCAAGTGCCGCAAGATTTTCCAGGTTGCTGGCATAAGCCGCGATGGCATTGAACAGCGCAACGCGTTGATTGCCGTTACTCTGGTTGCTCATATTAAAGATATCTTTCAGCTCGGGGTGATGGCTGAACAGGCGTTGGTAGAAATGTTCAGTAAGGCGTGGCCCCAGTTCTGCAACGGCGGGAAGGGTGGATTTAACAATGGCAATGGTTTGGCTATCCAGCATTTTTGGCTCCTGCGTACGGAAATTATAAGGTGTATTTTAGATGCATCTTATAGTGTTTAAAGATGCATTGTAAATGCACTTATTATATTCAGGGGTATATTCTTTGATTGCTTACACCAGCCGGTGAAAATCATGCAACGGGTTAATGAGGAAAATTCCGCCAGCAAATCCTTGCGATAAAGTGTCACTAAGCCTTACCGGCTCTGGGGCCAATCGTTTGCGTAAAAAGGCTGCCGTTAAGCTATTCAACGGGTGGGAAAACAGTTTACACTGTGGGGATTACAGCCCGTATGCGGGTCATACCTTTCGAAAGTCAGTTGAGTCAGGAGATGCAGATGTTAAAGCGTGATATGAAAATTGCCGATTACGATGCCGATTTATGGCAGGCGATGGAGCAGGAGAAAGTGCGTCAGGAAGAGCATATTGAGCTGATTGCTTCAGAAAACTATACCAGCCCTCGTGTCATGCAGGCTCAGGGATCTCAGCTGACCAATAAATATGCTGAAGGCTATCCGGGCAAGCGCTACTACGGTGGCTGCGAACATGTGGATATCGTTGAGCAACTGGCTATCGACCGCGCTAAAGAGCTGTTTGGTTCTGACTACGCCAACGTGCAGCCGCACTCAGGTTCGCAGGCTAACTTCGCCGTCTACACCGCGCTGCTGCAACCGGGAGATACTATTCTGGGCATGAACCTGGCTCACGGTGGTCACCTGACACACGGTTCTCCGGTTAACCTGTCCGGTAAGCTGTATAACGTCATCCCTTACGGCATCGACGAAACCGGTAAAATTGATTACAACGAGCTGGCCGAACTGGCTAAAAAGCATCAGCCAAAAATGATCGTGGGTGGCTTCTCTGCCTTTTCCGGCATATGTGACTGGGAAAAAATGCGTGAAATCGCCGACAGCATCGGGGCTTACCTGTTTGTGGATATGGCACACGTTGCAGGTCTGGTTGCTGCTGATGTTTATCCTAACCCGATACCTCATGCTCATGTCGTCACCACAACCACCCATAAAACGCTGGCAGGCCCACGCGGTGGCCTAATCCTGGCAAAAGGCGGTGACGAAGACCTGTATAAAAAGCTGAACTCAGCGGTCTTCCCTGGCAGCCAGGGCGGCCCACTGATGCATGTTATCGCCGGTAAAGCGGTAGCGTTCAAAGAGGCGATGGAGCCAGAGTTCAAAACCTACCAGCAGCAGGTGGCGAAGAACGCCAAAGCGATGGTGGAAGTGTTCCTTGAGCGTGGCTACAACGTGGTTTCCGGCGGTACGCACAACCATCTGTTCCTGCTGGATCTGGTAGACAAGAACCTGACCGGTAAAGAAGCGGATGCGGCCCTGGGCCGTGCTAACATTACCGTTAACAAAAACAGCGTGCCTAACGATCCGAAGAGCCCATTTGTCACTTCCGGTATCCGTATCGGTTCGCCATCGGTGACCCGTCGCGGCTTTAAAGAAGCTGAAGTCCGCGAACTGGCTGGCTGGATCAGCGATATTCTCGACAATATCAACGACGAAGGCGTGAGCGAACGCGTGAAGAAACAGGTGCTGGATATCTGCGCCCGCTTCCCGGTTTACGCATAAGCGAGCTTTACCTCGTCACGAGGGATATCAGTCCTCCGTGAAGATCACATACAAACCCCATGCTATTACGTGGGGTTTTTCTTTTGTTGTCAGTCTTAAACCACTTGGTGATTGAGCTTGTAAGGCTCTGGCCTGAAGGAATCCTGGGTAGGAATATCTCCTCTTACCCACCACAAGATAAGAGGAAATGACCAACATGGGTTTCTACAGGAGTTCATAACGCTGTGTTCTGGCGTTGCACATACCCCCGGTGTGGACACCGAAGTACTGATTTAAAATACTTCGGGACAAGGTAGATAAAGAGTAGTCCGAACGATTGGCATTCTGTGCAACATGAAGGTGATCTTCGTTATGTGGTGTCGGTCATCACCGACTGGCCGATCAACTGCGTTGGCGAACGGCTACCGTGGCGCGCAGCTCTATGCGGGGAGTCATCTCCGAGTCATCCCGTCAATTCGGTTCTGACCTTATTAGATCAAGGTCCCTGCCTCATGGACAGGACCTTGTCAGCAATCTGAGACGAGTCTTTCTCTTTTATGAGATTGACCCTCATATTTCAGGATTCAAAGCCTCATTGAGCGCTTCTGCAATTGCATCAGACCGCTTTTTAATGAATTTTTCATAGTTATTTTCCTGAATGCCAAAACTTTTCTGACCATTAATCAGATGTGAGCGAAGTGAAGATAGCAGCTTTGAGTTTCCAGTTTTTAGCTCACCAACATAAAGGCTCGGAGCTTTTGCTCTAATTTTGTTGTTAGAAGCGGCATCAATAAGAGTTATGTTGGCGATCAGATTAGCTTCCCATGAGGGGCAGTTCTTCTCAACATACTTTCTGGGGAAGAAATGGTGATAATTCCTGCTCGTGGCAATCTTCAGATTTGAATTATCAAGAATAACATCGCTATCATCATCAAGATTTCGAGGCTTGAGGGAAGCAAGCAGGCAAAGTATAGCCTTTACATTGGAATTACCTGCTGTGAACAAAGTTTCTCCAATGTCATCAGCAGATATATTAAGTTCGTCCGAAGAATACTTCGGCATTTTTTCCTTAAGAATAACATTCATTTTCTTGAGGTCTTCGGCGATTTTAGTTTCGGTTGACCCGCTGTATCGCCAGTTCAAACCAACCCAATAGAAAAACTGTCTCAGGAGTTTTGCCTGAATTTCTGTTGGTCGCTTGTTTTTATTCTTATAGAAGAAGTATGTAAACGGAACAAGCAGGGAAGCATAAGGAAGTAACTGTGAAACAGGGATATACAGCTTAGTTCTAATAAAGTCCACAGCCATGAACATGGAAGACACCATAGGATCCCAATTGGCAATGAATTTCTCTCTGCGGATTTTCAGAATATCTTTGGCTCTAATGCTGTCTACGGTAATTGCTGCCACGGCTTGAAGAACAGTAGCAGCAGGAACCGTATCAAATTTGGCCTTGCTTAAACACTTATCGTTCTCGTCACTACCATTGAGTAGTTCTTCATATTTTAACGCCAGGTCAAAACCTTTTGCCTCATCATAGGTCATGGCGACCATGATCTCAAAGAGGGTTAGAGGTCTGCCGCCTGTGTTGATTCTGGAGAAAATATCACAAGCGATGTCTATCGGATAATCCTTGATTGTGATAGTGGCAAAGTCGTATGTTGTTAGCTTGGTCTTATATTCTTCAATAAGTTCTGATTTATCTTCACCATACTGCTTGAACAACTCTCCCATTTTCCGGTTGAGAAGATCATATACTGAGATATAAACTTTTTTTTCGTCTTTCTGGCTCGTTACAATTTGTTCATCATTTGACGAGTCATAGTCAAGGTTCACATAAATGTCCCTGTAGTTGATTTCCTTCCCATCCTTTGAAATTCGAATCCCCTTGCGAATAGCATAAAGGGAAGTAATCCGTTGCTGCCCATCTAAAATATATTGTGCATAGTCACCCTTGGGGGTTTCAGGCAATTTATGGTTGCCAATATTCTTCACCGATCTTAGAGCTTCCCTTGTCTTCCAGAAAATGAAAGTCCCAATGGGGTAGCCTTTCAAAAGGCTGTCAATCAGTTTGGCACTCTGTTCTTTGTCCCAGACAAATTCCCGCTGGAACATAGGCAACTTTATTTGCCCAGAATCAATTTCAAGAAATAGTGCTTCATACTTCTTGTCGACATTTTCCGGCCGTAAAAGCACCGTCGGTTCCTTTTGGTCTGTATGAGCTTTGGTTGCCACATCTAATCCTTTGTTTTATGTGATTTTTTGTTATCTAATGACTTTTATCAAGGGGTTTGCTTTCCGTGTGACTAAATGACAGTACCAAATAGTCGATCACTTTGAGGGTGCTCTAGTCCTGACAGAGCGATACAGATCATAGCACCAATACCGCGTGACGAAGGATGTCTGATGCAGAAACCATTCTAAAAGCGCGAAACAACGGGGATTCCCGCAAACTGACCGCCATGTTTTTGCACCAGAGCAAAGTCCCGGCCTTACGACCAGCACTTTGTCAGTATAACCTCATTAAGTAAGTTAGCCGTTTGCCCCGTGCGTAAACTGCTCGTGCAGATACCGGAGTGCATCCTGAATTTTATGCCGATCGCAAAATGGCCCGGCTAAGACTCCAGCAGCGCACGGATACCGCGCTGCTGATGCTCACCCAACGGTAGCTCGGCGTGGATCAGCGGGGGAGAATAGAGCGGAAGCGAGATGGCATATGGGCTGATGACCAGCGTAATGCCCGGCGGCGCGCTGTCACGCTGAAAGTCGTTAACATCCTGATATTTGATATTGAGCGGCAGCAGCGTCAGTTCACGTAACTGCTGCTCAATATGGCGTTCAAGCTGCGGATTTATACCCGTCAGCAACAGCACCTGTTTCTCGTGCAGGGCGTTTTCCTGTACCAGCCATGCACCAAAAATAATCGCTATCAGTTCCATCTCACCATGAGAAAACGTGACCTCGTACTGCTGTTGAAAAGCGCCCATCGCCTCACGCGTGGTGCGCAGCAGGCGTGGATAGTCTAAGGCGACATTATTTTCTGCCAGATTGTCATTGATACCGATGGCGAACAGCGCCCGCTCCAGCGCCTGTGCCAGGTGCGTATACAGGCGCGCAATAAGCCCCGGCCTATGGAGAAAATCAATACCGGCGATTTGCTGAAAACGCGCAATCGAAAACTCAACTGCCTGCAGCAGGGAGCGCTCATTTTCGCTAGTCACCCCTTTCACTACCGGAGTATGCAGCTGGCTAAACAGCAGAGTCAGTAACATAGCCTGATGATCGTCAGCCTGATAGCCACGTTTTTGCCAACAGCGAATAATATCTTTAGCCAGTGCATACTCCGCTTTACCTGACAGCCACCGCTGTTGCCGTGAGCTGAACTGCGGCTGACAGTGCCATGCAAGAGAGTACTCTAGCCAGATTTGCAGAAAATGGCGGTCACGCGCACTAAACTCGCGTGCCAGTCGCTGTGAACAGTGCTGGATTAATATCCTCAGATTATGTGCGTCATACAGGGCTTTATCGACGGGCTGCGTCACTAGCCTGCGCCTGATGGCATCAACAAACCAGGTGCCGACAAACTGTGGAGACTGTCGCAGTGCCCGGCGTAAGCCGTGAAGCAGGCACAGCTGCTGATTCAGCGACGTCCCGTTGAGATGTAAGCGGCCCCGATCATCTGGCTCAATGATCAGATGATAGCACTGGATTTCTGCTGTCAGCTCCGCTATATCTTGTCGCGCCAGGGTGAGATCGACACCGTTTATCTGGCAAACCGACTCCAGCGTTACGCTGTGGTCGGGTAGGCTGAGCATTAACAGCAGGCGGCAGCGGCGCTGTGCAGTGGAGAGGGCAGCACTTTCAGGTAAATAGACACTCGTCATCTGCGATCTCAGTAGCGGTAGATGTATTAAGCATAGTCTCAGCGAATGGCTCAGTGACCCGGCCGGGCGGTTTTATTCAGAGCTTATAAGGCAGGTCACAAAAAACAGTCGATGATTATTTGAAACAGGATTTGATTTTGTTACATTATAACAAATTGGCGCTCAGGTTACTGTGGCTGGTGACTGTGGCTACGCCAGCAGTCTCGGCGCATCCGCATAGTTTTATCGCTATGCAGACTACGCTGGTCCATCAGGAAGGGCAGCTTTCCGGGTTAAAAATGCGCTGGGTGATGGATGAAATCACCTCTGCCGACCTGCTTTATGATGCGGGTAAAGCGCAACCTGACTCGGTGGTGTGGAAAAAGCTGGCGGCTGAAGTGATGGCCAACGTCCTCGTTCAGCACTATTTCACCGAATTCTGGCATCAGAAGCAGCCGATCAAGTTTGACAAGATGCCTAAGCAGTATCAGCTGTCGCGTCAGGGACATAAGGCGGTGCTGGAATTTATTTTGCCGCTGGCTCATCCGCAGCCCCTAAAAGGCCAGCGCTACACGTTTTCCACTTTTGACCCAACTTACTTTGTAGATATGTATTACGATTCTGAAAAAGATTTAACCCTACCGCCGGAGCTGGCCTCGCAGTGTCGGTTCCAGTTGCAGACTCCGCAGCCCGGTGCATCGGTAAAGGCCTATGCACTGGCGCTTGATAAAGCCGATGCGCCGACGGACGAGATGGAGCTGGGTCGTCAGTTTGCTCAACGGGTGACGCTGATATGTCAGTAAGTGCGCTAATCATTCGTCGCTACCGCGTGGTGTTTCTGCTTCTGTTGCTGGCGATGCTGGTCGCCGGCGGGCTGCTGGTTTGGCAATGCTGGCCGCAAATACTCTGGCAAAGCGCTCTTTGGCAAAAAGAGTTGCACCGTCAGATGATCCAACTGTTGCAACAGGTCGCCAGTCATCCGCAGCAGGCGGGGTTAGGGTTGGTGGGATTTAGCCTGTTTTATGGCATTTTGCATGCCCTGGGGCCGGGGCATGGCAAGGTGATCATCACCACGTTCCTTGCCACTCATCCGACGAAAATGAAAACCAGCCTGCAACTGACGCTAGCAGCCGCATTGGTACAGGGCTGCATCGCCATTGTACTGGTTACGCTGGTGCTGGGCGTGCTCCAGCTTTCTGCTCGTCAGCTGCATATCAGCAGTTACTGGCTGGAAAAGGGCAGCTACCTGTTGGTTATCGGGCTGGGGTTGTGGCTGTGTTGGCGTGCCCTAAGAAAACTGACGACCCAGCTGGCGGTCAGGCCGTCACGAATGCAGATAAAGCGTATCCTGCCAGCCGGAGAGCCGCACGGCGCACATTGTGGCTGTGGCCATCAGCATGTGCCTGACGTTGATATGCTGGCGCAGTCACCGGGATGGCAGACAAAAATAGCGGTGGTGCTGTCAATGGGATTACGTCCCTGTTCGGGGGCCATTATGATGCTGCTGTTCTCCAAAGTGGTCGGCGTCTGGTTCTGGGGCGTGCTGTCGGCTCTGGTGATGGCGATGGGAACGGCGCTGACCGTCTCGGCGATGGCGTTGCTGGTGCATTTTTGCAGGAGGCTGGCGCTGCGTATCAGAGGTGACGACTCCCGGACGGGCTGGCAGATTATCGTGCTGAACGGCGTGGCATTGCTGGGGGGAGTGATGCTGGTGGCTGCGGGAGCACTACTCTGGTTTAGTGCGCAACCGGCAATATCGGGCGGCATCCGGCCCATGTTTTGACTGTCAATCGGGGCCGAACGTCTGTTTCGTTCGGCCCCGGCAGCCTGAAACGCTTAGCGTTTAAGCGCTTCGCTCAGCTCATCGCGCATATTGGCCAGCATCGCTTTCACTACGCGCGGATTGCCCGCCACGATGTTACCGGAGTGCATGTAGCCGTGAGCACCGGTGAAATCGGTGACCAGACCGCCCGCTTCGCGCACCAGCAGTTCTCCGGCGGCAAAATCCCACGGCTTCAGGCCAATCTCAAAATAACCGTCAACGCGACCGGCCGCCACATAGGCCAGATCCAGCGCAGCAGAGCCGCTGCGGCGGAAATCAGCACACTGGGTAAACAGTTTGCCGACGATGTTGATGTAAGGGGTCGCGTGCTGCTTCACCTTGAACGGGAAGCCGGTTGCCAGAATGGTGCCATCCAGATCGCGAGCGGTGCCGCCGCGCAGACGATAGCCGTTGAGCTGGGTGCCCTGACCGCGCACGGCGCTAAACAGCTCATTACGCATCGGATCGTAAACCACCGCCACTTCGGTACGGCCTTTAATGCGTACGGCGATAGAAATGCTGAAATGAGGCAGGCGTTTGATGTAGTTGGTGGTGCCATCCAGTGGATCGATAACCCATTGCACATCCTGATCTTCGCCCTGCAGCTCACCGCTCTCTTCAGTAATAATGGTGTGCTTTGGGTAAGACTTGCGGATCACTTCAATAATCTGGCGTTCCGCTTCGCGGTCAACATTGGTGACAAAGTCATTGCTGCCTTTCTGGCTGGCTTCGACGGAGTCCGGGGTTTCATAGTGCTTGGCAATTACGTTTCCGGCCTTGCGCGCAGCGCGCACGGCAATGTTGAGCATCGGATGCATAGGTAGTATCGTCTCACTGGATGTTAAAGAACGGGGTATCCGGGATATTTGCAATGGATAAGAAGCAACGCATCAACGACTGTTCGCACCGATAGATGCAAGCCAGCGAAAGCGATCTCATTGTAGCCACTGCAATTATTTCGGATTTTTATCATAATCTGATAGAAAACGGCGCGTAGTATAGCAGGGAACGTCGGTAAATGTCCTGGAAATATGCTAGCATCGACAAATTATCTCTCATACCCGGAAGACCTCTAACCCTTATGTTGCAAAATATCCGAATTGTGCTGGTGGAAACTTCTCATACCGGCAACATGGGTTCCGTTGCCCGTGCGATGAAAACGATGGGCTTAACCAATCTTTATCTGGTCAATCCACTGGTCAAACCTGATTCACAGGCAATCGCGCTAGCCGCAGGAGCTAGTGATGTGATCGGCGAAGCAAAAATTGTTGATACCCTTGATGAAGCGATTTCAGGTTGCAGCCTGGTGGTGGGCACCAGCGCACGTTCGCGCTCTTTGCCGTGGCCGATGCTGGACCCACGGGAATGCGGCATAAAAAGCGTTGAAGAAGGGCAGCACGCCCCGGTAGCGCTGGTATTTGGTCGTGAACGCGTTGGGTTGACTAACGAAGAGTTGCAGAAGTGCCACTACCATGTCGCGATTGCTGCTAACCCGGAGTACAGCTCGCTGAATCTGGCGATGGCGGTACAGATTATTGCCTATGAGGTGCGCATGGCTTTCCTGCAATCCGTGGAAACGCCGCAGGCACAGCATGATGACTCTCCTTATCCGCTGGTGGACGATCTTGAACGTTTCTATCAGCATATGGAAAAAACGATGACCGACAGCGGATTTATCCGCGCGGCCAGTCCGGGACAGGTGATGAGCAAAATGCGTCGCCTGTTTACTCGCGCCCGCCCGGAACGTGATGAGCTGAATATTTTGCGCGGCATGCTCTCGTCACTTGAGAAGCGGCAGGGCGATTAAAGCGGGGCTAAAACAGCCAAATAGTTGAGTAAATTACTAGGTTAAATAGTTGACTGTTTTACTTGGTTAAATACTTGACCAAATTACTCGGGAATGGCAGACTGGCGAACATAATTTGTTAACACCCGTACAGGGTTATCACCGAGGTTGTTTACGCCATGAGACTGACATCCAAAGGCCGTTATGCTGTTACCGCTATGCTTGATGTTGCACTGCATTCTCACGAAGGCCCGGTGCCTTTAGCTGATATTTCAGAGCGTCAGGGCATTTCCCTCTCTTATCTTGAGCAGCTGTTCTCACGTCTGCGTAAGAATGGTCTGGTAGCCAGCGTGCGTGGTCCGGGCGGTGGTTATCTGCTGGGTAAAGCAGCCGATGCGATTGCCGTGGGGGCAGTGATTACCGCCGTGGATGAATCGGTGGATGCGACCAAATGCCAGGGGAAAGAAGGCTGCCAGGGCGGCGAGCGTTGTCTGACTCACGTTCTGTGGCGTGACCTGAGCGAGCGCATCAGCGACTTTCTGAACAACATTACCCTGGCCGAGCTGGTCAACAACCAGGAGATCCTGGTTGTGGCCGACCGCCAGAACAGCAATGAAATCCGTCGTGCGCCTCATGGTCGCATACACGAAACGATTAACGTCAATCTGCGCGCCTAATCGCAGTCCCGGCGAAGCGTTCTTCGCCCGCAGAAACGCATAAAAGGCCGTTACAGGCCTTTTATGCGTTTCTGCTACCCATAAAATTTCAGGGCGCAGAAGGGCGGCAAACAGCAACCTCCCGGAGCTTAACAAGCAATGAAATTACCGATATATCTGGATTATTCTGCCACCACGCCAGCCGATCCGCGCGTAGCGACCAAAATGATGCAGTATCTCACCCAAGATGGCACTTTCGGCAATCCTGCCTCGCGTTCCCACCGCTTTGGTTGGCAGGCGGAAGAAGCGGTCGATGTGGCCCGCAATCAGATTGCTGAACTGGTTGGTGCCGATCCGCGCGAAATTGTTTTTACCTCCGGTGCCACCGAAGCTAATAATCTGGCGATCAAAGGCGCAGCCAATTTCCATCGGGAAAAGGGGCGTCATATCGTCACCTGTGCGACTGAACACAAAGCGGTGCTGGATACCTGTGCTCAGCTGGAGCATGAAGGTTTTAGCGTCACTTATCTCACACCACAAAGCGATGGCTCCCTGACCTTACAGCAGATCGAATCCGCGCTGCGTGATGACACCGTGCTGGTGACGATTATGCACGTCAATAATGAGACAGGCGTAGTGCAGGATATCGCCGCCATCGGTGAATGCTGTCGTGCGCGTGGCATTATCTTTCATGTTGATGCCACGCAGAGCGTCGGCAAACTGCCCGTTGATCTCGCAGAGTTGCCCGTTGACCTGATGTCTTTCTCCGCCCACAAAATCTATGGGCCTAAGGGGATCGGCGCACTGTTCGTCCGTCGTCAGCCGCGCATTCGTCTTGAAGCGCAGATCCACGGCGGGGGACACGAGCGCGGTATGCGCTCCGGCACGCTGCCGGTGCATCAGATTGTGGGCATGGGTGAGGCATATCGCATTGCTAAAGAGGCGATGGCTGATGATATGACGCGTATCAGCGCGCTGCGTCGTCGGCTGTGGCAAGGGATTAGCCGCATTGAAGCGGTTTCCGTTAACGGTTCGCTGGAGCAGGGCGCGGCCAACATTCTTAACGTCTGCTTCCATTATGTTGACGGTGAATCGCTGATTATGGCGCTGAAAGATCTGGCTGTTTCTACCGGTTCGGCCTGTACTTCTGCCAGCATGGAACCGTCTTACGTCTTACGTGCTATCGGGCTGAGCGATGAACTGGCGCACAGCTCCATTCGTTTCTCGCTGGGACGTTTTACCAGCGAAGAAGAGATCGATTACGCGATTCAGCTGCTGCAAAAGTCGATTGCGCGTCTGCGTGAGCACTCCCCGAGCTGGCAGGCTTTTAAAGCCGGGGCGGGTGTGCAGGCAGGTTAGGCCGAATCATCGCTGTTTGCTTAACGGGCCGGAATTTTCCGGCCCGTTTTCCTTTCCCCAGATCTTAATCGCACCCTGTGAAAACTTCCCTGACAGATTTCTGTTAGTCTGATCGGACGAATTCAACTAGCATCGTGCTGCGGCGAATCGCAGCGGCCGGGTACGCCGGCCAACATAACGAAAAATGATAAGGAGCTATGCGATGACTACCCCGATGAAGATAACTCTGTCAACCGCAGCGGCCGACCCGCGCTGGGGTGAAAAAGCCACGCTGAGCAGCAACGACCAGGGGATGACTATTCACCTGAACGGCAGCGATCCTCTGGTCACCATCCAGCGCGCCGCACGCAAAATCGACGGCCAGGGCATTCGCCTCGTTAGTCTGAGCGGAGAAGGCTGGGATCTGGAGAACAGCTGGGCCTTCTGGCAGGGTTATCGCGGGCCGAAAGGTGAGCGAGAAATAGAGTGGGCGACGTTAAGCGACGCCGCACAGCAGGAACTGAATAACCGCCTGAAGATTGTCGACTGGGTGCGTAATACCATCAATCTGCCAGCGGAAGAGCTGGGGCCGGAGCAGTTGGCCACGCGAGCCATCGACCTGCTGTGTGATATTGCCTGCGATGCGGTCAGTTATCGCATTATTAAAGGCGAGGATCTGCGCCAGCAAAATTATATGGGATTGCACACCGTAGGACGCGGTTCGTCACGCAGTCCGGTACTGCTGACGCTGGATTACAATCCGGGCGGCAACGATGAAACCCCGGTGTTCGCCTGCCTGGTGGGTAAGGGGGTCACTTTTGATACCGGCGGCTACAGCCTGAAACCGAGCGGATTTATGGATTCCATGAAGTCCGATATGGGTGGCGCAGCAACGCTGACCGGTGCGCTGGCTTTAGCCGTCAGTCGTGGCCTGAAAAAGCGCGTAAAGCTGATCCTGTGTTGTGCTGACAATATGGTGAGCGGCAACGCCTTTAGACTGGGGGATATTATTCGTTACCGCAACGGCAAAAGCGTTGAGGTGATGAATACCGATGCCGAAGGGCGCCTGGTGCTGGCCGATGGCCTGATCGATGCCAGTGCGCTTAACCCGGAACTGATTATCGATGCGGCGACGCTGACCGGTGCCGCGAAAACCGCGCTGGGAAATGATTATCACGCGCTGTTCAGTTTTGATGATGCGCTGGCCCAGTCGTTGTTAACCAGCGCGGCGGGAGAAAATGAGCCATTCTGGCGTCTGCCGCTGGCGGAATTCCATCGCAGCCATTTGCCGTCAAATTTTGCCGATCTCAACAACATTGCCAGCCCCGCGCACTCAGCCGGTGCCAGCACCGCAGCCGCCTTCCTGTCGCACTTTGTCAGTGATTATAAGCAGGGCTGGCTGCATATTGACTGTTCGGCCACCTACCGCAAAGGTGCGGTGGATCAATGGTCTGCGGGCGCCACAGGGCTGGGCGTCCGTACCCTGGCTAACCTGCTGCTGAGCCGCGCAAACTAAATCAGGGTACAGGCAAGTTCTCCCCTGTTTGTGCTTCTCCCCAGGGCAGGCCACTAAGCGGGTCTGCCCAATGTTTATCGTGATCAACCGGAACCCTTCAATGAATGACCTTAATCCGCGTCTGGAAGACGTGCTGAAACGGGCGGCAACTGAGCCGGCGCACCGCCCGGAATTTTTTGCCCTGCTGATGGAGGCCAGCGTTATCGTGCCGGGTACCAGCGCACAGCCTGAACGGGCGATTGATGCCAGCACCCCGGTCGATTTGCAGCACTGGGAAAAAGATAACGGTACAGACATCATTCCGTTTTTCACCTCGGTCGACGCGCTACAATCTGCGGTTAGTGGTGAGCAGGCGTATCTCGTGATGCCGGTGCGTACGCTGTTTGCCATGACCCTCGGCGAAACGTTGTTTCTTAACCCGAAGCTGGATAGCGGTAAAGAGTTCACGCCCCGTGAAATCACCCATTTAATGGAGGATAGCGGCAATGCCCTCAGTCAACAGACGGTGCTGGAGGGAGGGACTTCACTGCTGTTGTCGGAGATTGCTGAACCCCCGGCGCAGATGATCGATTCACTCACTCAGCTGTTTGCCAGATATAAGCCTGTGCGTCGTGCGTACATGGCGCAGATGAAAGAGGCGGCAGATCAGCCAGCCAATCTGCTGATTGGCATTGAGGCCGATGGTGACATTGACGCGATTATTCAGGCAGCGGGCAGTGTGGCAACCGATACCCAGCCCGGTGATGATCCGATTGATATTTGCCAGGTAGCAGAGGGAGAGAAGGGTATCAGCCATTTCTTTACTGCCCATATTACTCCGTTTTATGAGCGCCGCTGGGGCAGCTTCCTGCGCGATTTTAAAGTGAAAAATATCGATTAAACAGGTATTGCAGACGCTCCAGCAGCATCAACCTTTTCAGGTGAGATTCATGTCGATTGTGCATCATTCACAATCGGCAGGTCATGGCGGCTGCCCCATTCGCCCCAGGAACCGTCATACAATGCGGCGTTTGTCACCCCGAGGCTGGTCAGTGCCAGAATAACGACCACTGCGGTAACGCCGGAACCGCAGCTGGCGATCAGCGGCTGCGAAAGATCCACGCCCTGTTGGTTGAAGATCGCCCGCAGCTCGCCGGCGGGTTTTAAACGACCGTCACTGACCAGCGTGTTCCAGGGAACATTCAGGCTACCGGGGATGCGGCCACGGTGCAGACCGGGGCGTGGCTCATCCACTTCGCCATGAAAACGGTTAGCGGCGCGGGCGTCAACAATCTGTGCTCCGCCTTCATGGCTGACCAGCAGGACCTCGGTGACGCGTTTAATTTCGCCATTGCCCGGGCCAACATCAAACTCTGCTTCAGTCACATCGACCGCACCGCTGGCCAGCGGCAGCTTCGCCTGCTGCCAGCCAGCCAGCCCACCTGCAAGGATCGATACCCGTTCAACACCAAAATAGCGCAGCATCCACCAGGCGCGCGGAGCCGAAAACAGATTGCCTTCGTCGTACACCACCAGGTGCTTGTTACTGGCAACACCCAGTTCGCGCATCGCTACGGCGAAACTCTCGGCGCGGGGCATCATATGCGGATAGGGGCTGGTGTGATCGGACAGCGCTTCAATATCGAAAAACGGCGCGCCTGGCAGATGGGCCGCCAGATATTCGGCGTGAATATCACGCGTTTTCTCCAGTCCGGGAGCCAGCATACGGGCATCCAGTATCTGGATACTTTCATCGCTCAAATGCTGTGCCAGCAATTCTGCGGAAATAAAAAGAGAGGATGTTGTCATTACGGCCTCTTTGTCAGTCAGGGGTAATGCAGTGTCAGCGATCTTTTTGGCTATCACAAGGTGAGATTTATTTGTTGGCCCTGGCCGTTTTCGGCATGTTGAAAGGCATTCCTGATAAAGTACATTCGATTGGGATAGCATCAGTTTGACTCATGCTGTGGCTTTTGAATCTGCAACCGTATGATTGAATAGAACTATCCTCCTAATTCAGACAATTCCCCGGATGCTTTTCTGTTCATCTAACGGCAGGCTGCGTAAAATAGCCGCAAACGGGGGGAGGAATGCGATGCCCGATGGAATTTTCAATAAATTATTGAAACTAAGATAGTCATCCATAGCGATGCCCCCTATAATTCGCGGCCACTTTCCCGGCTCGGGACAGGTTTTTACGGCTATATTCGAAAAAAATAAAACAGGGGTCCATATGACTATTGAGCGTACTTTTTCTATTGTTAAACCAAACGCGGTGGCAAAAAACGTTATCGGTGCTATTTTCAACCGTTTTGAAAGCGCTGGCTTCAAAATTGTTGGCAGCAAAATGTTGCATCTGAGCAAAGAGCAGGCTGAAGGCTTCTACGCAGAACATCAGGGCAAGCCGTTCTTTGATGGCCTGGTCGAGTTTATGACTTCTGGCCCGGTGGTGGTTTCCGTACTGGAAGGTGACAACGCTGTGCAGCGTCATCGTGACCTGATGGGTGCAACTAACCCAGCTAACGCCCTTGCGGGAACCCTGCGCGCTGATTATGCAGACAGCTTCACCGAGAATGCGACCCACGGTTCTGATTCAGCAGAATCCGCCGCGCGCGAAATTGCTTATTTCTTCGGCGAAGGCGAAATCTGCCCACGCACCCGTTAATTCGGCTGCCTGACGGCGAAGGGGCAAATTTATTTTAGCCAGCCGCTTTAACCCTTCATAAGTCATGAGTACAATAATGCGCCCCGACAGTTTATTCTGCGGGGCGTTTCTTTTTTATTCACTCAAAAACCCAGTGCCATAACGTGTAACAACGAGGCCAGAGAACACTATGTCAGAACTTAATGTGACGCCATCGTCCGTATCACCTGAAATCGTCATCCCGAAAAAAGAAAAAATCAACCTGCTGGATCTCAATCGTCAGCAGATGCGCGAATTTTTTGCCAGCCTGGGCGAAAAACCTTTTCGTGCCGATCAGGTGATGAAGTGGATTTATCACTACTGTTGCGATGATTTCGATGAGATGACCGATATCAACAAGGTTTTCCGCAACAGGCTGAAAGAACTGGCGGAGATCCGTGCTCCTGAAGTGGCGGAAGAACAACGTTCGTCGGACGGCACCATCAAATGGGCTATCCAGGTAGGCGGCCAGCAGGTAGAAACCGTCTACATCCCGGAAAAAGACCGCGCCACCCTGTGTGTCTCCTCACAGGTAGGCTGCGCGCTGGAGTGTAAGTTCTGCTCTACGGCGCAGCAGGGGTTCAACCGCAACCTGCGTGTGTCGGAGATTATTGGTCAGGTATGGCGCGCCGCGAAAATTATCGGTGCGACCAAAGTGACCGGCCAGCGTCCGATCACTAACGTGGTCATGATGGGCATGGGCGAGCCGCTGCTGAATCTGAACAACGTCGTGCCAGCGATGGAGATCATGCTGGACGATTTCGGTTTTGGCCTCTCTAAACGTCGCGTCACGCTGTCCACTTCAGGCGTAGTACCTGCGTTGGATAAGCTGGGCGATATGATCGACGTTGCGTTGGCGATTTCTTTACATGCGCCGAATGACACAATTCGTGACGAAATTGTGCCGATCAATAAAAAGTACAATATCGAGACTTTTCTGGCGTCCGTCAGCCGTTATATCGGCAAGTCAAATGCGAACCAAGGGCGCGTGACTATTGAGTACGTGATGCTCGATCATGTCAATGACAGCACCGATAACGCGCATGAACTGGCTGCATTGTTAAAAGATACGCCGTGCAAAATTAACCTTATCCCGTGGAACCCCTTCCCGGGCGCACCTTATGGTCGTAGTTCGAACAGTCGCATCGATCGCTTCTCTAAAGTGTTGATGGATTATGGATTTACCACTATTGTGCGTAAGACTCGCGGCGATGATATCGATGCGGCCTGTGGTCAACTGGCCGGAGACGTGATTGACCGTACTAAGCGCACGCTGAAAAAGAAAATGGCGGGTGAAGCGATCTCTGTGAAGGCACTCTGAAAACTGAGTTTTTTGCACACTTAACCCTGTGGTTCTGATGAGATTGGCGTACGATAAGTTGCCAAAGTCATCGGGGATACCAGGGATGAGAACAGAGGTTCTGGCAGGCGTACTGCTGATATTGCTTGTGGGTTGTGCGGCCTCACCGCCGAATAACACACAGGTTGAAACGCGTATTCAACTGGGTCTGGCTTATCTGTCTAAAGGTCATATGGATGCGGCACGCAGAAACTTGCAGCGTGCGCTCGGCCAGGCACCGGATGATTACCGGGTTCAGCTGGCGATGGCGCGTTACCAGCAGCAGACGGGCGATCTCCGCATGGCGGAGCAACATTACCGTCGCGCCCTGACGCTGGCGCCGCAAAACGGCTACGTGCTCAATAATTACGGTGCGTTTCTCTGCGGATTAGGGCAGTATGATGCGGCACAAACACAGTTCAGTCTTGCGAGAGCAGATCCCGTAAACGGCCTGCTTGCTGACAGTGTAGAAAACTCAGGCTACTGTTTTTTAAATGCCGGTCAGCAACATAAAGCGCGTGCAGCGCTAGCGGATGCGGTGCAGACCGATCCAGCTAAGGGACTGCCTATGCTGGCAGAAGCCGAAAGGCGATTGGGAAAGGGGAGACGCTCAGAATCGCGTCTTCTGTTAGATGTTTATCAACACAACTTTCCTGTTTCTGCGGAAAGTTTGTGGTTAGAGATTCGCTTCGCCGCGCAGGAAAAACAGCCCGCTGATGTTAAACATTATGGGGCGCTGCTTGCGCAAATTTTTCCACAATCGATACAGCACCAGCATTTTTTAGCTAATGAATACTGAAGCCACTCAAGACAAATCTAACGTAAATTCAACAGGCGAGCGTCTGCGTAGCGCCCGTGAACAGATGGGACTGACTCAGCAGAATGTTGCTGATCGCCTCTGCCTGAAACTTTCCACTATTCGAGATATTGAAGAGGATAACTCGCCTGCCTCACTGGCATCGACATTCCTGCGTGGCTACATCCGGTCTTATGCTCGCCTTGTGCATGTACCGGAAGAAGAGCTGCTGCCGATGATGGCTAAACAAGCTCCCGTCAGGGCTGCCAAAGTCGAAATGATGCAAAGTTATTCACTCGGCAAACAGCGCAAAAAGCGAGACGGCTGGTTGATGATTCTCACCTGGCTGGTGCTGTTTGTGGTGTTGGGGTTGACTGGTGCCTGGTGGTGGCAGAATCATAAAGCCGCTCAGGACGATCTGGTATCGATGGCCGATCAAAATGCCTCGGTTGGAGAGGATAGCCGTCAGTCGATTCCGCTTACCGATGATAATGTCAGCAGCAGCGCCGCCAGCGGCGCACAAACTGCCATTCCTTTGGACAATAAGCCTGCGGCAGAGAACAACAGCCAGACCACGACTGCGGCGAACGACAACAGCACGCCAGCTGCCGCAGAGCCGGGCAGCCAAGTGCCAGCTTCAAACGCTGCGCCAGCGGCGAATGCGGTGTCTGATAACAAGTCGCCGGTCACCGATGCCCTTTCGCAGGCTCCGGCCGATCGCGGTGCTGCTGCCCAGTTGCCTACTGGCAGCGCAGAGATCGGCCAGCCTGCCGCTGATGCCAATGCCATGATAATGAACTTTTCGCGTGATTGCTGGCTGGACGTCACCGACGCGACCGGCAAGAAGCTGTTCAGTGGTATACAACGCAGCGGTGGTAAACTCAGTCTGGCGGGAACTGCACCCTATCGTTTGAAGATTGGCGCTCCGGCCGCAGTACAGATCGTATATCAGGGTAAACCTGTCGATTTGAGCCGTTTTATCCGTACTAACCAGGTTGCTCGCCTGACCGTAGGTGCGCCATAACGCATCTTCTCTGGTCGCGAGTGATTGTGGAGAAAGAATATGCATAACGAAGCACCCATTACCCGTCGCAAATCAAAACGCATTTACGTCGGCAAGGTGCCTGTGGGGGACGGCGCGCCTATTGCCGTTCAGTCCATGACCAATACCCGCACTACCGACGTTGCCGCAACGGTCGCTCAGATCAAAGCGCTGGAACGCGTTGGTGTGGACATTGTGCGCGTGTCCGTACCCACAATGGATGCCGCAGAGGCCTTTCGTCTTATCAAGCAGCAGGTTAACGTTCCGCTGGTTGCTGACATCCACTTTGACTATCGTATTGCGCTGAAAGTCGCAGAGTACGGCGTGGACTGCTTGCGAATTAATCCAGGCAATATCGGTAATGAAGAGCGTATCCGCACCGTTGTTGACTGCGCTCGTCATTACAACATCCCAATCCGTATTGGGGTGAACGGTGGATCGCTGGAAAAAGATCTACAGGAAAAATATGGTGAGCCAACGCCTCAGGCGCTGCTGGAATCGGCTATGCGCCATGTTGATCATCTCGACAGGCTCAACTTTGATATGTTCAAGGTTAGCGTCAAAGCGTCAGACGTTTTCCTTGCTGTTGAATCATATCGCCTGCTGGCAAAACAGATAGACCAGCCGCTTCACCTGGGCATCACCGAAGCGGGTGGTGCGCGTGCAGGGGCAGTCAAATCAGCGATTGGCCTTGGCCTGCTGTTATCTGAAGGCATTGGCGATACGCTACGCATTTCGCTGGCGGCCGACCCGATTGAAGAAGTGAAAGTGGGCTTCGATATCCTTAAATCACTGCGTATTCGTGCGCGCGGCATTAATTTTATTGCCTGTCCGACCTGTTCACGTCAGGAATTTGATGTGATTGGTACGGTGAATGCGCTTGAAGAGCGGCTGGAAGATATTATCACGCCGATGGATATCTCCATTATCGGCTGTGTGGTCAACGGTCCCGGTGAAGCCACGGTTTCAACGATGGGCGTGACGGGCGGCAGTAAG
The DNA here is from genome assembly GCF_001050515.1 of Erwinia piriflorinigrans CFBP 5888. Classification (GTDB taxonomy): domain Bacteria; phylum Pseudomonadota; class Gammaproteobacteria; order Enterobacterales; family Enterobacteriaceae; genus Erwinia; species Erwinia piriflorinigrans. The sequence goes on along the minus strand of NZ_CAHS01000016.1, from coordinate 58,168 downwards.
AAAAGCGGCTTCTACGAAGATGGCGTGCGTCTGCGCGAACGTCTGGATAACGACAACATGATAGACCAGCTGGAGGCACGCATTCGCGCTAAAGCCACCATCCTGGACGCAGCACGCCGGATTGATATCCAGCAGGTTGAAAAATAATTGCATAGCATTCATTGTGCCTGGCTTCTCTCGTGGGCCAGGTGTAATCGGCGCAGGCAGTTTTTGCTCTGACAGCGCAATAGCCGGAGCGTAACCCAGTTACGTCAACATTATTTACCCGTTTTAACCGCGCTTTGGTTGTTAACGTGATGAATAGTGGAGCCGGGCGCAGTTCTGGTGCAAATAATGCGTAAATCAGCCTGCGCATCACCCGATTAAAGAGAATATTTAGTGGCGAAGAATATCCAGGCCATCCGTGGCATGAACGATTATCTGCCGGCTGACACCGCCGTGTGGCAGCGCGTAGAGCAAATCCTTAAACAGGTACTGAGCAGCTACGGTTTCAGTGAAATCCGCATGCCGATTGTAGAGCAGACCCCGTTATTCAAGCGCGCTATCGGTGAAGTCACCGACGTGGTTGAAAAAGAGATGTATACCTTTGACGATCGCAATGGTGAGAGTTTGACCTTGCGCCCGGAGGGAACCGCAGGCTGCGTGCGTGCGGGTATCGAGCACGGTCTGCTGTACAACCAGGAGCAGCGTCTTTGGTACATCGGCCCGATGTTCCGCTATGAACGCCCGCAAAAAGGGCGCTATCGTCAGTTCCATCAAATTGGTGCCGAAGTATTTGGTCTACAGGGGCCGGATATCGATGCTGAACTGATTATGATGACCGCCCGCTGGTGGAAAGCGCTGGGTATTGCCGACCATGTCAGTCTGGAGCTGAACTCCATCGGCTCGCTGGAAGCGCGTGCAAACTATCGTAATGCGCTGGTTGCTTTCCTTGAACAGCATATTGAGGTGCTGGATGAAGATTGTAAGCGGCGCATGTACTCCAATCCGCTGCGCGTGTTGGACAGCAAAAATCCGGATATCCAGGCATTACTGAACGATGCCCCGGCTCTTGGTGATTATCTGGATGATGAATCACGCGAGCATTTCGCCGGGCTTTGCCATCAGCTGGATGCGGCCGGCATTGCTTATCGCGTCAATCAGCGTCTTGTTCGCGGTCTCGATTATTATAACCGCACCGTATTTGAGTGGGTGACCGACAGCCTGGGTGCCCAGGGTACCGTTTGCGCCGGTGGGCGCTACGATGGTCTGGTTGAACAGCTGGGTGGTCGCGCTACGCCAGCGGTTGGCTTTGCGATGGGGTTAGAGCGTCTGGTACTGCTGGTACAGGCAGTTAATCCAGAATTTGAACCGATGCGTGTTGTCGATGTCTATGTTATCGCTTCAGGTCATGGTGTACAGAGCGCAGCGATGCTGCTGGCTGAACAGCTGCGCGATGCGCTGCCGGAACTGAAGCTGATGACCAATTTTGGCGGTGGTAACTTTAAGAAGCAGTTTGCCCGGGCAGATAAATGGGGCGCGCGTATCGCCCTGGTCCTCGGCGAAGATGAAGTGGCGAATGAACAGCTGGTCATCAAAGATTTACGTAACGGCGAGCAGCAAACGCTGGCGCAGCGTGATGCAGCTGCCACTTTGGCGGCGCTGTTACAGCTTTAAGCCTCAAGGCGAGCACGATTTAAAGGAGTAGAATTGCGTGGAAGTGTATAGCAACGAAAATGAACAGACAGATGCGCTGAAAAATTTCTTTGCCCATAACGGCAAAGCACTGGTCGTTGGTGTGGTGCTGGGAGTGGGGGCTTTAATCGGCTGGCGCTTATGGAGCAATCACCAGGACAGCGGTTCGCGTGAAGTCTCTGCGGCCTACCAGCAGGCGACCACGGGGCTGGACGCCAGTAAACCTGCTTCGCTTGCAGCGGCAGCCAAGTTTGCCAGCGAAAACAGTAATACCTACGGTGCGCTGGCCTCGCTGGACGTGGCAAAACGTTATATTGACAACAATCAGCTGGATAAAGCGGCTGAACAGTTACAAAACGGCTTGAAAAATACCCAGGACGCGAACCTGCAGGCGGTGCTGAATCTGCGTCTGGCACGCATCCAGCTGCAGCAGAAGCAGCCAGATGCGGTATTAAAGACGTTGGATAGCGTCAAAGGCGATGGCTGGACGGCTATCGTGGCGGACGTGCGCGGCGAAGCGCTGCTCAGCAAAGGCGATACTCAGGGCGCACGTGATGCCTGGAGCAAAGGCATCGCCTCTGACGGGTCATCGTCGCTGAAAGAGATGCTGCAAATGAAAGTGAATAATCTGCCGGGCTAATACGGTCAAACATAATTTGAGTGCGGCACGACGACTTGAAGGGCAGAGGCCCGGTCATGTACCGCTTTTAGCTTGGGTTCTGTCGGCTTGAAGTATCATGGATCTGGCTCTAAAATTTGGCCTGCACAGGCACAAGAGGAATTTCATGGAATTGCGTAAGTTACTTTTGCCGGGACTGATGTCAGTTACCCTGCTTAGCGGATGCTCATGGTTTAGCGGTGAAGAAGATGTTGTCACCATGTCACCACTACCGACAGTACAGAATCAGTTCGAACCGAAAAAAGTGTGGAGCACCTCTGTCGGCAATGGCGTGGGTGATTTCTACTCTAACCTGCATCCGGCTTGGGCAGATAACACCGTTTACGCGGCCGATCGCCACGGTACGGTTAAAGCGCTGAATTCAGGCGATGGTAAAGAACAGTGGAAAGTTGACCTGTCTGAAAAAACAGGCTTTTTCTCAAGTAATATCCCGGCCCTACTCTCAGGTGGGCTGACTGTTGATAACGGCCGTGTTTACCTGGGCAGCGAACGCGCCCAGGTCTTTGCGCTCAATACCAGCGATGGCTCAATTGCCTGGCAGACTAAAGCGGCGGGTGAAGTGTTATCCCGTCCGGTAGTCAGTGATGGTCTGGTGCTGGTTCATACCAGCAACGGTATGTTGCAGGGACTCGATCAGTTAAGCGGTAATGTTAAATGGTCAGTAAATCTTGATGTGCCAGCGCTAAGCCTGCGCGGCGAATCTGCACCGGCCAGCGCATTTGGGGCTGCCATTGTCGGTGGCGACAATGGGCGCGTCAGTGCAGTGATGATGAATCAGGGCCAGATTATCTGGCAGCAGCGTATCTCGCAGCCTGGCGGCTCGACCGAAATTGATCGTCTCGCCGATGTGGATACTACTCCGGTCGTGGTGAACGGCGTGATATATGCGCTGGCCTATAACGGTAATCTGACGGCGCTGGATCTGCGCTCCGGCCAGATCCTGTGGAAGCGTGAAATTGGCTCGGTGCACGATATGATCGTTGACGCTGGCCGTATCTTCCTGATTGATCAGGACGACCGCGTCATGGCGCTGAACACTGAAGGCGGTGTCAGCATCTGGCGTCAGAGCGATCTTCTGCACCGTAACCTGACTTCACCGGTACTGTATAACGGCTACCTGGTAGTGGGTGACAGCGAAGGTTACCTGCACTGGATTAATACCGACGACGGGCGTTTTGTTGCGCAGCAGAAGTTGGACAGTTCTGGTTTCCAGACGGAGCCGGTGGTTGCCAGCGACAAGTTGCTGATCCAGTCGAAAAACGGCGAGGTTTACGCGATTACGCGCTAATCCGATTTTGCATGACTACCCGCTTGTTTCGCCTGCTGGCAGGCTGAATGATAAAGGGTAAAACGGCTCCTGATTAGTCAGGGGCCGTTTTGTTTTTCTCCCGGCGTGTTATCCTAAGCGCCATCGGCCTGTGCCCTGCGTCAGATTAACTGACCACGGGCAGCGAAAAGATCTTCGCAGCCAGGCGCTTATTATTTAGTTATGAGGCTTCAATATGGTACCTGTGGTCGCGCTGGTCGGGCGTCCCAATGTGGGAAAATCCACCCTTTTCAACCGCTTAACACGCACAAGAGATGCGCTGGTAGCGGATTTCCCCGGGCTAACCCGAGACCGCAAATACGGTCGTGCCGAAATAGAAGGGCGTGAGTTTATTTGCATCGATACCGGCGGTATCGACGGTAACGAAGAGGGCGTTGAAACCCGTATGGCGCAACAGTCACTGCTGGCGATTGAAGAAGCCGATGTAGTGCTGTTTATGGTCGATGCCCGTGCCGGGCTGATGCCAGCCGATACGGCTATTGCTAAACACCTGCGCTCTCGTCAGAAGCCAACTTTCCTGGTCGCCAACAAGACTGACGGACTTGATGCAGATTCTGCGGTTGTGGACTTCTGGTCACTGGGTTTAGGGGAAATTCACCCGATTGCCGCCTCCCACGGACGCGGCGTAACCAGCCTGCTGGAGCTGGTATTGCTGCCGTGGATGGACGAGGTTGCCCCGGAGCGTGAGCTGACGGAAGAAGAAGAAAACGAAGCCTACTGGGCTGAACTGGCAGCGAAAGAAGCCAAAGCCAATGGCGAAGAGACAGCGGATAAAGAAGATGATTTCAATCCGCTCGATCTGCCAATCAAGCTGGCCATCGTCGGTCGTCCTAACGTCGGCAAGTCAACGCTAACTAACCGTATTCTCGGCGAAGACCGCGTAGTGGTGTTTGATATGCCGGGAACTACGCGTGACAGTATTTATATCCCGATGGAGCGTGACGGTCGCGAGTATATCCTGATCGACACCGCCGGAGTGCGCAAGCGCGGAAAAGTCACTGAAACGGTTGAAAAATTCTCGGTAATCAAAACGCTGAAAGCCATTGAAGATGCCAACGTGGTGATGTTGGTTATCGACGCTCACGAAGGTATTTCCGATCAGGACCTTTCCCTGTTGGGCTTCATCCTTAATAGCGGGCGCTCACTGGTGATTGTGGTCAACAAGTGGGATGGTCTGTCACAGGAAGTGCGTGACGAAGTCAAAGAAGCGTTGGATTATCGCCTCGGCTTTATCGACTTTGCGCGTATTCACTTTATCTCTGCCCTGCACGGCAGCGGCGTGGGTAATCTGTTTGAGTCGGTGACCGAAGCTTACGACTGTTCAACGCGTCGCGTTAACACCTCGATGCTGACGCGGATTATGAATATGGCCGCTGACGACCATCAGCCACCGCTGGTACGCAGCCGCCGCGTGAAGTTAAAATATGCTCACGCCGGGGGTTATAACCCGCCGATTGTGGTGATCCACGGCAATCAGGTTAAAGACCTGCCTGATTCCTATAAGCGTTATCTGATGAACTATTTCCGTCGTTCGCTGGATATCATGGGTACGCCGATCCGTATTCAGTTTAAAGAGGGTGATAACCCTTACGAAGGCAAACGTAACCTGCTGACGCCTAATCAGCAGCGCAAACGCCAACGCTTAATGAGTCATCTGAAAAAGAACAAACGTTGATATCTGAGGGGGCCTGATGGCCCCCTTTTTTTTCGGCTGAAAACGGATGCCGTTGGTCAGATTATCAGCCGCTTGTCATCGTACCTGTTGCCCGCCGGAGCCGGAGAGTGAGTTTTTCTCTGCAATATGACGATATTAAACACTTATCCCTTTGTTGATCATTTTGTGCCGAGATTGGGCTAACCGTTACCAATAATGGTTAAGTTGTTAACTTCATGTTTCTGCATTACGAACCTGATGGTACAATTTTTTTGCTTGCCAGTATTGCTGCTTACGCCTGCGCGTAACGGCCTGCTTGCGCAAAAAGGAGGGCGTTACGGCCCCAGGTCAGGTTCAATCAGATAAGGCTTTACGTGAGTCGGCCTTATTATCTCCAGGAGTATTTTTGTATGCCTCAAATGCACGCCGGGTCCTCAAAATGGCTGGGCTTATGGTGTTTTGTGCTGGGTATTCTGTTACTGGCAACCGGTCTTTACTTTGTTATCGGTGGGGGCAAGCTGGTATCACTCGGCGGTAGCGGGTATTTCCTCATCGCCGGTATCTTCACCGTACTTTCCGCCATCCAGTTCTTCCGCCGCCGATCTTCTGCGGTAGTGATTTATGCACTGGTGTTTATCGGTTCCGCTATTTGGGCCGTACAGGATGTTGGCGTGGACTTTTGGCCGCTGGTTTCTCGCCTGATGTTTCTCGGTGGGATATTGCTGCTCGCGTTACTGACTTACCCATCTTTGCGCCTGCGCGAAGCGCGTAACGGTCATGCCAAAGTCGCCTATGGCCTGAGCGGAGTGACGTTGACAGGTCTGCTGGTTACCGCATACGGGATGTTCCAGCCGCACCCGACCGTGGCTTCTGATGGTCAGGAACTGCCGCTGGTGGCGGTTGATAAATCTGCCGAGCAGAAAAATTGGGACAACTACGGGAATACCGCTGCGGGAAGCCGCTTTGTGGCGCTGGACCAGATCACCCGCGATAACGTGAAGGATTTGAAGCCGGTATGGACTTATCACACTGGCGATACCCCCGAAAGCCCGACCGGTAACGGTGCGGAAGATCAGCAGACTCCGTTGCAGGTCGGCGATCGTGTGTTCCTCTGCACTCCGCATAATAACGTGATTGCGCTGGATGCCGACAGCGGTAAGCAGATCTGGAAAACTGAGATTAACGCTCAGTCTCAGGTATGGAACCGCTGCCGTGGCCTGGCCTATTTTGATGCCGCTAAACCGCTGCAACAGCCTTCAGTACCGGACTCCACCCCGGTGACGCCGGTTATTCTGGCGGCGGGTGACAGCTGCCAACGCCGTATCCTGATGAATACTATCGACGCGCGTCTGGTGGCGATCAACGCTGACAATGGCGAGCTATGCCAGCACTTTGGCAACAAGGGGTTTGTTGACCTGAAAGCCGGTTTGGGTGAAGCCAGCGATCCTAAATATCAGCTGACTTCAGCGCCGACCCTGGCGGGTACGACGGTGGTTGTGGGCGGTCGCGTCGCGGACAATGTGCAGACCGATATGCCTGGTGGCGTGCTGCGCGGTTTTGATGTCGTCAGTGGTGCCATGCGCTGGGCGTTCGATCCGGGTAACAAAGAGCCCAACGCCCCTCTGGAGGACGGCAAGAACTTTACTCGCAGCACGCCGAATTCATGGGCGCCGATGTCTTACGATGCGGCCATGAACACCGTGTTCTTACCCATGGGGAGTTCTTCGGTCGATCTGTGGGGGGCTAACCGCAACGCGCTTGACCACAAATATGGCGCTTCCATCCTGGCGCTGGACGCCACCAGCGGGAAAGAGAAGTGGGTGTATCAGACCGTGCATAACGATTTGTGGGATTTCGACATTCCGATGCAGCCAAGCCTGATCGACTTCCCGCAAAAAGATGGCAGCACGAAACCGGCGGTGGTGTTTGGCACCAAAGCGGGACAAATTTACGTGCTGGATCGTCTGACCGGCCAGCCGCTGACTGAAGTGAAAGAGGTTCCGGTTAAGCGCGGGAATATCCCTAACGAACAGTACACGCCAACCCAACCGAAATCCGTCGGGATGCCGCAGATTGGCGCAGAAACCCTGAAAGAGTCGGATATGTGGGGGGCCACGCCGTTTGACCAGTTGGCCTGCCGTATCGGCTTTAAATCGATGCGCTACGATGGTCTCTATACCGTTCCGGGGACCGATATTTCTCTGAGTTTCCCGGGATCGCTGGGCGGTATGAACTGGGGCAGCTTGTCCACCGATCCGCATAATCATTACATCTTTGCTAACGATATGCGTCTTGGCCTGTGGGTGCAGATGCTACCGGCAAAAGCCGATGCCAAAGCCGGTAATGGCGGCGAGTCGGTAAATACCGGGATGGGTGCGGTACCGTTAAAAGGCACGCCTTATGCGGTAAACAAAAACCGCTTTATGTCTCCATTGGGGATCCCCTGCCAGAAACCGCCGTTTGGCACGCTTTCGGCAATCGATTTGAAAACGCAGAAAGTCGTATGGCAGGTTCCGGTAGGGACAGTGCAGGATACCGGGCCGTTTGGTATTAAAATGCATGTGCAGATGCCGGTCGGAATGCCGACGCTGGGCGGTACGCTTGCCACACAGGGCGGCCTGGTGTTTATCGCCGGAACCCAGGATTACTATTTGCGTGCTTTCGATACCTCAACCGGTAAAGAAGTGTGGAAAGCCCGTCTGCCGGTCGGAAGCCAGGGAGGGCCGATGAGCTATAAATCGCCAAAAACCGGTAAGCAGTACATCCTGATCTCTGCGGGCGGGGCGCGTCAGTCACCGGATCGTGGTGATTATGTGATAGCTTACGCGCTCGACAAATAGCAAGCATTGCCGTCTGTCAGCGATACCCCTTCAGTTATGGAGGGGTATTTTTTTGCCTGTTAATCGTCACGACCGTGCCGAAGCGGTGGGGCAATCAGAGGCTGCGTTTGCGCGGTTTTTTCAGCGGGGTGATGGCGGTGACTTCACTTTCTACCCAGCCATCGTCGAGGCGGGTCTTCAGCGTGTCACCCTGATGCAGCTGTCTGGTTTTTTTGATCACCTGACCGTCGGCGGTACTGGTGACGCTGAAGCCGCGTGCCAGCGTAGCCAGCGGGCTGACGCCCTCCAGCCGGGCGGCAAGCTGACCAAAGTGCTGCTTTCCTGCGCTAAGCTGCTGCTGCATCGCCTGCTGTAGCCGATATTGCTGCTGTTGTAACTGCTGGCCTGCCCGCTCAATACGCATCTCCGGGCGGAAAGCGTTGAGGCGCTGGCCGAGTTGCTCCTGGCGACGCGTGGCCTGGCGCAGATGCTGTTGCAGCGCATCGTCCAGACGGCGCTGCACTTTCATTAGGGCGGTTTGTTGGCGCGCCAGCCTCAGCTGCGGGTGCTGCTGCTGTAAGCGATGCTGCAAGCGGGTAAACGTGCTCTGCTGCCGGGCGAGATAGTAATCCATCGCCATTTCCATACGCTGCTGCTGCGACTGTAGCTGGCGCAGCCGATCAATCTGATCGCGGCTGACCAGCTCGGCGGCGGCGGAAGGCGTCGGGGCGCGCAGGTCGGCAACAAAATCGGCAATGGTGACATCGGTTTCATGGCCCACCGCACTGACAATCGGTATGCGGCTGGCATAAATCGCCCGCGCCACGCGCTCATCGTTGAAGCTGCATAAATCTTCCAGCGAACCGCCACCGCGACCGACGATCAGCACGTCGCACTCGTTACGGGCGTTGGCCAGCTCAATGGCGCGTACGATGCCTGTAGGCGCTTCTGCGCCCTGCACGGGAGTCGGGTAGATAACCACGGGCAGGGAAGGGTCACGGCGTTGTAACACGCGTAACACGTCGTGTAACGCAGCGCCGCTAGAGGAGGTGATCACCCCAACCTGACGCGCCGGATCCGGCAACGGTTTTTTATGCCTCTGTTCAAATAGACCTTCGGTCATCAGGCGCTGCTTCAGCCGATCGAACTGCTGCTGTAACAGGCCGTCTCCGGCAGGCTGCATGCTTTCGGCGATCAGCTGATAGTCGCCGCGTGGTTCATACAGGGTGATGGTGGCGCGCACCAGTACCTGCTGACCATTTTGCGGGCGGAAGGTGACGCGGCGGTTGCCGTTGCGAAACATCGCGCAGCGAACCTGAGCCGTATCGTCTTTTAGCGTAAAATACCAGTGGCCGGAAGAGGGTTGGGAGAAATTAGAGATCTCCGCGCTCAACCAGACCTGGCCCATCTCAATCTCCAGCAGCTTACGCACTGTGCTATTGAGACGGCTCACGGTAAAAATATTACTGGCTGGTGGTTGCGACATGTGATGAAGATGAAACTCTAAATCAGCGGGTTAATCAACTGATACTACATCCCTGGCTCAGGGGATCAAGAGTTTTAAGTAAATAATGCTGGAGGCAATCGATTACCGCCTGTATAATGCCGCGGCAATATTTTACAAGTTCTCATTCACCCTGAGGTTGAGATATTGCCATGCTAAGAATCGCTAAAGAAGCCCTGACATTCGACGACGTTCTGCTCGTTCCTGCTCACTCCACGGTGCTGCCAAACACCGCCGACCTCAGCACCAAGCTCACTAAAACTATCCGTCTGAACATTCCCATGCTATCTGCTGCTATGGACACCGTGACCGAAGCGGGTTTGGCCATTGCGCTGGCGCAAGAAGGCGGTCTGGGCTTTATTCACAAAAACATGTCCATTGAGCGCCAGGCGGAAGAAGTTCGCCGGGTGAAGAAGCATGAAAGCGGCGTGGTAACCGACCCGCAGACCGTGCTGCCAACTACGGCATTAAGCGAAGTGAAAGCACTGACCGAACGTAACGGCTTTGCCGGTTACCCAGTGGTCAACGGCGAAAACGAGCTGGTCGGCATTATCACCGGACGTGATGTTCGCTTTGTTACCGATCTGAGCCTGCCCGTTTCTGCGGTGATGACGCCAAAAGAGCGCCTGGTGACGGTGAAAGAGGGTGAAGCGCGCGAAGTGGTGCTGCATAAAATGCACGAAAAACGTGTAGAAAAAGCGCTGGTGGTGGATGACAGTTTCCATCTGCTGGGCATGATCACCGTGAAAGACTTCCAGAAAGCGGAACGTAAACCTCTTGCCTGTAAAGATGAGCATGGTCGCCTGCGCGTGGGTGCCGCCGTCGGTGCGGGGGCTGGCAATGAAGAACGCGTGGACGCGCTGGTCGCTGCCGGAGTTGACGTGCTGCTGATCGACTCCTCCCACGGCCATTCTGAAGGCGTTCTGCAACGCATCCGTGAAACCCGTGCTAAATACCCCGATCTGCAAATCGTCGGCGGCAACGTGGCGACCGGCGCTGGCGCGCTGGCGCTGGCCGAAGCGGGCGTCAGCGCGGTGAAAGTCGGTATCGGCCCTGGCTCCATTTGTACTACCCGTATTGTTACCGGCGTGGGCGTACCGCAGATCACCGCCGTTTCTGACGCTGTTGCCGCGCTGGAAGGCACCGGCATTCCGGTTATCGCTGATGGCGGCATCCGCTTCTCTGGCGATATTGCTAAAGCTATCGCCGCCGGTGCTGCGGTGGTGATGGTCGGCTCCATGCTGGCAGGTACAGAAGAGTCGCCGGGCGAAATTGAACTGTACCAGGGACGTTCATTTAAGTCTTACCGTGGTATGGGCTCACTGGGCGCGATGTCGAAAGGTTCTTCCGACCGTTATTTCCAGACCGACAATGCTGCAGATAAATTGGTGCCGGAAGGTATCGAAGGCCGCGTGGCGTACAAAGGCCGTCTGAAAGAGATCGTGCATCAGCAGATGGGCGGCCTGCGCTCCTGTATGGGTCTGACCGGCTGTGCTACTATCGACGAACTGCGCACCAAAGCGGAATTCGTGCGCATCAGCGGTGCCGGTATTTCGGAAAGCCACGTTCACGACGTGACCATTACCAAAGAGTCGCCGAACTACCGTATGGGTTCCTGATAACCCGATACTACCCGCCCGGCTTGGCCGGGCGTTTTATCCCATCCCGAATTTTGTATGACATCGCCCTGGAATAGCCCAATGACGACGGAAAATATTCATAAACATCGCATCCTGATCCTCGATTTCGGTTCACAGTACACTCAGCTGGTCGCGCGTCGCGTGCGTGAGCTGGGTGTCTACTGCGAGCTGTGGGCGTGGGACGTTACCGAAGAGCAGATCCGTGGGTTCAATCCGAACGGCATCATCCTCTCCGGCGGCCCGGAAAGTACCACAGAGCACGACAGCCCGCGTGCCCCGGAATACGTGTTTAACGCCGGCGTGCCGGTGCTGGGCGTGTGCTACGGTATGCAGACAATGGCGTTGCAGCTCGGCGGCAAGGTGGAAGGCTCCAGCGAGCGTGAGTTCGGCTATGCGCAGGTGGAAGTGAAAAACCAGAGCGCGCTGGTCCGCGATATCGAAGATGCTATCAGCGCAGACGGTAAGCCGTTGCTGGACGTGTGGATGAGCCACGGTGATAAAGTCACCGCCATCCCGTCTGATTTTGTCACCGTTGCCAGCACCGATACCTGTCCGTTTGCCATTATGGCTAATGAAGAGAAACGTTTCTACGGCGTGCAGTTCCATCCGGAAGTGACGCATACCCGTCAGGGGCTGCGCCTGCTGGAGCGCTTCGTGCGCGATATCTGCCAGTGTGAAGCGCTGTGGACCCCGGCGAAGATCATTGAGGATGCCGTTGAACGTCTGCGTGAGCAGGTAGGTAACGACAAAGTGATCCTCGGCCTGTCCGGCGGCGTTGACTCCTCCGTTACCGCGATGCTGCTGCACCGCGCTATTGGCGACCGTCTGACCTGCGTATTCGTGGATAACGGCCTGCTGCGCCTGAACGAAGCGGAGCAGGTGATGGAGATGTTCGGTGACCACTTTGGTCTGAATATCATCCATGTGGCGGCGGAAAACCGCTTCCTTGACGCACTGGCCGGTACTGACGAGCCGGAAGCCAAGCGCAAGATTATTGGTCGCGTATTCGTGGAACTGTTCGACGAAGAAGCCACTAAGCTCACTGATGTGAAGTGGTTGGCGCAGGGAACTATCTACCCTGACGTGATTGAATCTGCCGCGTCGGCAACCGGTAAGGCGCATGTGATCAAATCGCACCACAACGTGGGTGGCCTGCCGAAAGAGATGAAGCTGGGTCTGGTTGAGCCGCTGAAAGAGCTGTTTAAAGATGAAGTGCGCAAAATCGGTCTGGAGCTGGGCCTGCCGCACGCCATGCTGTTCCGTCATCCGTTCCCGGGGCCGGGTCTTGGCGTGCGCGTACTGGGCGAAGTGAAGAAAGAGTACTGCGACCTGCTGCGCCGTGCCGATGCTATCTTTATTGAAGAGCTGCATAAAGCCGACCTGTATAACAAGGTCAGCCAGGCGTTCACCGTGTTCCTGCCGGTGCGTTCCGTTGGTGTCATGGGCGATGGCCGCAAGTATGACTGGGTCGTTTCCCTGCGTGCGGTAGAAACCATCGACTTTATGACCGCGCACTGGGCGCATTTGCCGTATGAGTTCCTCGGCCGCGTATCTAACCGCATCATCAACGAAATCGACGGTATTTCCCGCGTGGTTTACGATATTTCTGGAAAACCACCGGCGACTATTGAGTGGGAATGATTTAACGTCTGGCAACAGCCTGCTCGTAAAGCAGTAAAACTCATCTAAACCCGCGTAACTGCGGGTTTTTTTGTGTCTGGCATTTCCTGGCAGCTATTACTTACGGGAAGTACTTTTTTTAATGGGATTGTTTTTAACTCAATGAAAAATAAACATTTAAATGGTTTTATTGGTAGCTGTATTGCTATCGTAGCTTCCCAAGCCCTCTGCCTGTCGGTGAAAAAAACTTCGCTTCATGCTCTCTGATGCCGTTCGAACGAAATTTCTACTTGCTTTATTTTCTTTAATAACGCAGCATCGTCCCTTGTCCCGGGACGCGGGACGGCGAGATAGGTTGGGGTATGAAAGGTCAAGATATTTTATTATTATTGAAGCTGGTATCGCTGCAACGCCAGGAAAAGCACCTAAACGATGCTGAAAAATTAAGGCCGCGGCCTGAGTTATGGCGGGACTGGGACATCACAGAAGAAGAAGCGCTGAAGCAGAAAGGGATCATTGAATTTAGTGAGATTGGAGCTTACCGTGAGAGTCTTTATACCGTTCGTAGCTTGGAAAAAACGACGGGCATAAGTAAAACACAAATAGCAGAGTCTGTTAAGAGATGCACGGATATTGGTCTGGCTAAGAAAGACCGTAAATATGGTGTGCCGAGAACTAATAAGAAATCCCTGCTCGAATTTGTCATCTACGGGATAAAGTATGTCTTCCCCGCCAGGATGGGAGAACTAACACGTGGGATAGCCACCTCTTTTTCTGCTCCTGTGTTAAATGAAAAGCTGTTCAGTTCGGGTGAGTTAATCGCGGTCTGGCCTGATGAAAGAGCAAAAAGTAAAGGATTGAAAGTGATACCTTTATTTCATAGCGTTCCTTATGCTGTTCGGCAGGATGGTGATTTATATGCCATGCTTGCCTTGGTAGATGCGATCAGGCTCGGAAATCAGCGTGAAGCGGGCTTAGCCGCAAATATGCTGAAAAATATGTTTACGGAGATATGATTCATGCAAGCTAAACAGCAACAGCGTATGCTGGTCGAAGTGGCGGGTGCATTAGGGCCTGATTTGGTGAAGCAGGTCACTTTTGTCGGAGGATGTACTACTGCACTTTTACTGACGGATGAGGTTACTGCTGAGCAAGTCCGGCATACAGATGATGTAGACTTAATTGTTCATGTGATTAGTTATGCAAGTTATCATGCTCTTCAGGATAAATTAAAGGAGAGGGGTTCAAAGATGTTGCCCTAGATATAGATGAAGATACCCCCATTTGCGCTATGCAACTGGGTGAACTGCGTGTAGATATTATGCCAGATGATGAAGATATTCTAGGTTTCAGTAACAGATGGTATAAAGAAGCCATGGAAAATGCTTTTGATTAGCAACTTAATGAAGACATCGTTATAAAGCTTGTTTCTCCGGTCTACTTTATTGCCACCAAACTCGAAGCCTGGCTTGGCAGAGGGCAGGGAGATGCATTAACCAGCCGTGACATTGAGGATATCATTAATTTAATCGACGGGCGTGAAGAGTTAATAAGTGAACTGGGCAGTGCACCAGATGCAGTTAAGGCATTTATCTCAGAGCAACTTAGCCAGTTACTGGACGACACTAATTTTGAATATGCAGTGAGCAGTCAAAGCAACGGTAGTAGCCAGCGTGAGAAAATTATATTTGATCGTATTGAAGAGATAGTCACCCGGACTTCATGCTAATGCATATATCCTGGAAAAGCCAAAAAGGCTCATCACATAAGAATAATAATGATTATGTAGCCATCAGAGCGAATGGTGACCATTTTTCTGCGGTTATTGTTGATGCCTCAGATAAAGGTAAAGCACCCAGTCGTCTGGCTGAATATTGGGCAAAAACACTGTTAACGAGTTATATAAAGCAAGAACATGGATCGGTCTTGACGCTTCTGAAGGATATTCACCGGACGCTGATCCCAGACTATCTTACCGAGAGTGCCAGTTATACTCTGATTGACATTGACTTAAAGGATCGTAGCGGAGAGATCGTTTATGTCGGCGATTGCAGACTGGGAAAAAGCAATCACTGCGATATTAATTGGGTTAACGAACCCCATATTATTGTTAGCACTTTCCCGGAGTTAGATGAAAGCTATGCTTGCTTCCTCACTCGAGTTTTAAAAGCCCGTCGATTTACCTTGCCGGACCAGGTAAATTTTAGCTGGCAACACGGAGAGATATTGCTGCTTTGTACCGATGGCTACTGGCGACCTCATAGCGATAATCAAGGGTTAAATCGTGATGATGCCAGTGCACTCAAAGTCAGGCCTGACGATTCTGACTTAACTCTTACTGTCGATTCAGATTGTGACAATTTCTTCTTTATTACTTAAGAAGCACGCATGACCAATAGAAATCACAGCTCAAAGCCAACACGAGATGATCCTGAGACGACTTTGTTTCGGTAGCGGACATTGGCGTTCCAGACTAAATCAATGAAGGGCAGGTCATGGACAGGAGAATCGCAGAAGGGGAAGTCACGTTGCTGAGTATGATCATGATTGCTCAGTCCGGTTGGTGGTCTGGGATACCTCGCGATTGATCAGATCGCTCAAACCGGACTGATTTTCCTTCGATTAAACTGATTTTTGGCGAAGTTATTTCGCCGTCAGCTCTCTTCGCACGATTTCTGCGCCTGCACTTAACGCATGCAGTTTGCCTCTTGCGACACGACGCGATAAGGGAGTCATGCCACAGTTTGTTGAAGGATAGAGTTTGTCGGCATCGACAAACTGAAGTGCTTTTCGTAGCGTATTGGCAACTTCTTCTGGTGTCTCAATGTTGTTGGTTGCCACGTCAATGGCCCCAACCATGACTTTTTTGCCTCGAATAAGCTCAATGAGATCCATTGGAACACGAGAGTTTTGACATTCCAGCGAGATGATATCGATTTGAGAAGTTTGCAGTTTGGGGAAAATCTCTTCATATTGCCGCCATTCTGACCCCAGCGTCTTTTTCCAGTCAGTATTGGCTTTGATGCCGTATCCATAGCAAATATGCACAGCAGTTTCACATTTAAGCCCTTCAACGGCCCTTTCTAACGCGGCAATCCCCCAATCATTCACCTCATCAAAGAAGACGTTAAATGCAGGCTCATCAAACTGGATGATATCGACACCGGCAGCTTCTAATTCTCTGGCTTCTTGATTGAGTATTTTAGCGAATTCCCAGGCCAGTTTTTCGCGACTTTTATAGTGGCTATCATAGAGCGTATCTATCATCGTCATCGGGCCTGGCAGCGCCCATTTAATGGGTTGTGTGGTTTGTTGACGTAAGAACTTTGCATCTTCGACAAAAATGGGTTTCTGACGCGCCACAGCGCCGACGACTGTCGGTACACTCGCATCATAGCGATTACGAATTTTAACGGTCTCGCGTTTCTCAAAATCCACACCGTCGAGGTGCTCAATAAACGTAGTGACAAAATGTTGGCGCGTTTGCTCACCATCGCTGACGATATCAATACCGGCCTGCCGTTGGTCTTCCAGGCACAAACGCAGGGCATCTTGTTTACCCTCAATCAGTTCATCACCTTGCAGTTTCCAGGGAGACCACAGTGTTTCGGGCTGTGCCAGCCAGGAGGGTTTAGGCAAACTGCCCGCAGTTGAGGTAGGTAACAATATTTTCATAACAGATGACCTTGTGTTTTGTTTAATCAGAGAACGTTATTAGCAGACCATTGCTCAAGAATAGCCCTGTATGGTTTGATGAAGTGCTCCTCGGTAAACTTTCCCTGCTCAATAGCTAACTGGCTACGTTCTTCTCGATCATAAACAATTTGAGTTAATGCATAATCCGGGTTAATCAGGTTTGGCTGGTATTCTTTTCCTGCTACAGAATTAGCATTGTAAATCTCAGGTCGATAAATCTTCTGAAAAGTCTCCATCGTGCTGATGGTGCTAATAAGCTCAAGATCCGTGTAATCGCTCGTTAAATCGCCGGAAAAATAAAAAGCCAAAGGCGCAACACCGTTTGGTGGCATAAAATAACGAGCCCGTAACCCCATTTTGTTGAAATAATGGTCAGTCATGGAAGGTTTGTTTTGCTGGTATTCGAAGCCCAATACAGGATGCTGGTGTTCAGTGCGATGATAAGTATTTTTATTAGAGACACTCAGGCATATTACAGGCTGTTTATTGAACTTATCTTTGAATTCATTTGAGTTAACGAAGCATTTAAACAGATTTCCATGCAAATCGCCGAAGTTTGCTGGGGTGCTAAATTCGGTTTTGTCCTTGTTGTGCTCTGGAAGTAATACGCTAAAGTCGTAGTCCCTCACGTAAGAAGAAAAGTTATTGCCGACAATACCTTCGATGATTTCGTTGTTTTTTTGATCGATAATATTCGTTTTTAATATTTCAATCACTGGGAAGGTATTGCCCTTGCCTTCAACATCCATCTCAACGGAAATGATCTCTAGTTTGACAGAGTAGCGATCCCCATTGGGGTTATCCCAGTGTGCCAGGGTGTTGAAACGATGGTCAATCATCATTAAGGTATTGCGCAAATTATCCTGACGCTTACTTCCTCTGGCTAAATTAGCAAAGTTGGTCGTGATACGCGTATTCTCGGATGGGTTATAATTTTCATCGAAGGAAATGCTTTTAATCGTAAATGTAAATTCTTTATTCATCGCGATGCGGTATCCTGATTTCCAATATAAACCTGAAATTAATTCTTGTTTTTACAGCAATTTCAAATTTTCTTGTACGGTTTTAGTCTTTATTGGCCTTCAGGCCTTCATGTTGTCTGGTACTGATTGCACTGCATACTTTATGCCAGAGTCATCGATTGAGTAAAAGTGATTTAATTTCATCAAAACATGAGCCACCTTCATGATTTGGTGCATGTGGAGCATTGTATCCGCTCCAAGAGCACACCAGCCGACCTGTGGTCGCATCCTTAAACTCAAGTCAAACGGTGCTCGGGTGCGGCAGCCTGGCATAGCCTCTAAAATTACAGGTATAATCCGATAAATTTCTCAACGGGTTTAGAGACGAACATGACAAAACTCACCTTACAAGAGCAGATGCTTAAAGCTGGGCTAGTGAGCAGCAAAAAAATGGCCAAAGTCCAAAGGACGGCTAAAAAATCACGGGTTCAGGCTCGTGAGGCAAGAGAGGCAGTGGAAGAAAATAAAAAAGCACAGCTTGAGCGCGATCAGCAGCTAAACGAACAACAAAAACAGGCTGCTTTATCTAAAGAATACAAAGCTCAGGTGAAGCAGCTTATTGAAATGAATCGAGTTGTCATTTCAAGAGGTACCATCGATTTCAATTTCACGGATAATAACCTGATTAAAAAAATAGCGGTTGATAAGACCACGCAAACGCAGCTGGTGAGTGGGCGTCTCGCCATTGCTCGCCTGGTGACCGGTAATAGCGCAGAGAGCGAATATGCCATTATCCCCGCGATCGTCGCCGATAAAATCGCGCAACGTGATGCGAGCTACATCGTATTAAATAGCGTACTGAGTCAGGAAGAGGAAAATGAAGAAGATCCTTATGCCGATTTTAAAATTCCTGATGATTTGATGTGGTAAAGACAATTTCGAAATTTTACTATTTAAAATCAGATGATTAACGACATTGTTATGCGCTTTGCATGATGCCGCGAGGCTTCGCTGCGGCAGGGTGATAGAGGCTTGCGCTTTCAGAACGGGCTGGCGTGATGTGCGTTGATCCATTCCCCGCTGATGGGATGCACAAAGTGCAATTCACTGGCGTGCAGCATCAGCCGTGGCGTCCGTTCAGTGCCCGGCGCCAGGCGGCCGCCATACAGGTCGCACCCCAAAATGGGGTGGCCTAGCTGCTGGCAGTGAATGCGGAGTTGATGTGTGCGGCCAGTCTCTGGGGTTAGCTGTACCCGCGTCAACGGTAGTTGCGTACCGTTTTGCGACGGGTGATAAAAGCGCGCCAAGACCTGATAGCGTGAGCGTGCGGGCTTGCCGTGGATTGAGCAAATCGACATCAGCGGGAACAGCGCCGGATCTTTGGCAATCGCCGCATCTATCATCCCTTCGTTATCGTTCAGGTGTCCGTAGAGCAGTGCGCTGTACACTTTAGCTACCTTGCGCTGACTAAACTGCTGGCAGAGGGCGGCATTAATAGCCTTATTGCGGGCAATCAACATCAGTCCGGAAGTACCAAAATCAAGGCGGTGGACCAGGGTGCAGCCGGGAAATATCTTTACCAGCCGATGATGTACCGAGTCGATATTTTGTGGATTTTTCCCCGAAAGGCTGAGCAGCCCGGCGGGTTTATTAATCAACATCAGGTGTTCGTCCTGATAGAGGATCTCTATCTGGTCATAACAGGGTGGGGCAATAAAAGTATCGGCGATCGTAGACATCAGGCTGCCCGGATGGAAAGTGGGAGCGGATGATAGCGAATTTCCAGCCGACTGGCGAATCTGGCTGTGCGGAAAATTATCGTCCACACTTAAACCAAAGACGTAGTCTGCGCAGGCATTGTGTTTTACACTGCGCGCTGCAAAAATTGAGTAGATAAACGATTAGGTAGACGGTAATGGCGATGAACGGAACGATCACAACCTGGTTTAAAGATAAGGGTTTTGGATTTATCAAAGATGAAAACGGTGAAAACCGTTATTTTCACGTGATTAAAGTCGCCAATCCCGAGCTGATTAAGAAAGATGCGGCGGTGACCTTCGAACCCACTACGAATAACAAAGGTTTATCAGCTTATGCTGTGAAAGTCGCACCGGAAAGCCAGTACATCTATATCGCGGGCGAGCGCCTCAAGCTGACCTCGATCAGATCTTACCTGGTTTACAGCGAAGAAGTGCCTGCCGAGACCCGAATTGATAAAGAGAATACGGTGCTGTCGGTCGGTGCACTGATGAGTAGTATTCGACCAAAAACAGCCGTTGAACCCGGCGACACACGCTCGCTGAAAAAACTGGCGATCACCACCTTTCAGGGAACGACGTTAATCTTCTCTGAAGATGAAATAGACGTAGATGCCACGGTGAAAATGCTTAAGGTTTGAAACAGGTTGGACGGGCCCAGCGCTGAAGTTCTGCGCCCGTCATGTGTATTGACTCAGACCTGACAACCGTTCTCAAGCGGCAGAACGGCCAGCTGTCAGGTTTGATATCGAAAATATTTAGATAAGGGGAAGGCCAGCAGCCATGCGCTTAACCACCGGCCAAGGCCAAAGGAGACATGTGCGACCAGATTGCGCCTGCGCCCCAGCCACGGGGCCGGGGTTTTCGCGGCAGCGATACCATTACCCAGGCAGGGTTGCATAAGCAGAAAGGGGACATCACGCTGATGACACCCATCAGAAGCGCAGGCCAGAAAGTAGGGCATTGCAACCAGCTGTCACCCACGATAAGAATCGACTGCATGGAAAAAACGATACCAATAAGATAGTGTGCCATCCCTCCGCTCAGGCAGGTTCCACCAGATATTCGTTTATCATTTCATCAAATGAGGCATTGGCCTGAAAACCCAGCCTGTGCGCATAATCAGCATGAAAATCACCTGGCCACGAATTCACAATGTCCACAATGGCGCGATCCTGCTGGAAGCTGACGCGCGATGCGGTTTCATCGCCGCACAGGCGCTGAAGCGATGCCAACATCTCTGCTACCGTCACTGATAGACCGCACAGGTTAATCACTCGCCCCTGGTCGAGCCGTTTGACATCCAACTCATGGCCGTGGATCAGTGCCTGTACGGCCCTGGCCGGGGACATCAGCCACAATCGCGTCTGAGGGCTTACCGGGCAGTTGACCGCTGCACCATTAAGCGGTTCGCGGATAATACCGCTGGCGAAACTGGATGCGGCGGCATTGGGTTTGCCCGGACGTACCACAATCGTCGGCATCCGCAGACTGCGTCCGTCGATAAAGCCCCTGCGGCTGTAATCTGCCAGCAGCAGGTCACTTATTGCTTTCTGCGTGCCGTAGGAACTTTGCGGCATCCACACCCAGCTGTCCTCAACCTTGAGCGGCAGTCTGCCACCAAACACCGCAACTGAACTGGTGGTCACCAGCCTGACGCGCTGTGGCAGATGGCGCAGGCGATCGATAATTTGGCGTACTGCATCAATATTGATCTTCATGCCCAGTTCAAAGTCCTGCTCCGCCTGACCGGACACGATCGCCGCCAGGTGAAACACGCTGTCTGTACGAGCGTCAATCAGCGATTCCAGTTCAGAAGTTTGGCTGATATCCGCACTCACTGCCCTTAATCGTGGATCGCTGATCCCCTTGAGCGCGACGATATCAATGGCGGTAATACGTTCTATCGCCCGTAATTGTCCCTGCCGATCCGTCAGGGAGCCTTTAGCCAACAGAGCCTGTACCAGCTTTTTACCCAGCAATCCGGCTGCGCCGGTGATAACGATATGCATCATGTGCCTCTGTGCAGTTAGCGATTGACGATACGGCCGGGGATAAAAAAAATCGCCCCTGCGCCGACCAACAGCGCGCAGGAAATAATCAACATGCCGCTCAGCGTCGAGTGGGTCAGATCGGTAAGTATTCCCATCAGGTAAGGGGCGACAAACCCGGCAAGGTTGCCGAAAGAATTAATCAGCGCGATGCCGACTGCCGCCATAGTGCCTCCGAGGAAAGCCGTGGGCAGGCTCCAAAACAGCGGCAGAGTGCTCAGGCTACCAGCCGCCCCGAGAGTCAGACCAAACATCGCAACCCACAGGTTGTCGCTATACAGGGCAGAAATCACCATACCCACGGCCCCGACCGTGGCGATAATCGCCAGATGCCAGCGGCGCTCACGATGTTTGTCTGCACTTCTGGCTGCCACGGTCATCGTGACAATGGCCGCCGTGTAGGGGATAGCGGTCAACAATCCGACGGTCAACACATCCTGCGTCCCGGCGTTCTGTACCAGAGTGGGGAGCCAGAAGCTAACAGTGTAGAAACCGGCAATCAGGCAAAAGTAGATAAAGGTGAGCAGCCATAACCTGCCGTTACGCAGTACGCTGTTCAATGTTGCCCGTGTGGCGGCGAGATCCTGCACGGCATCATCCTGTAGGCGGGCATTCAGCAATGACTTTTCTTCAGGGGCAAGCCAGCGAGCGTGCTCAATGCGCTCCGGCAGTAGCCAGAAGACCAGCACGCCAATCAGCAATGAAGGTGTACCCTGAATGATAAACAGCCACTGCCAGCCAGCCATGCCTAAACTGTGATGGAAGTTGGTCATAATCCAGCCTGAAATCGGGCCGCCGAGCAACCCGGATAGCGGTACGGCGGCGGCAAACAGAGCAAATATTTTGCCGCGACGATATGAAGGGAACCACCTCGAAAGATAGAGGATCACCCCAGGATAGAAAGCGGATTCGGTCAGACCAAGTAGAAAGCGTACCGCATAAAACTCTCCGGGCGTGGTAACGATGGCGGTAAGCGGGGCAATTGCAGCCCAGGAGATCAACAGCGCGGTCAGCATGCGACGTGCACCAATACGTTGCAACAGCACATTGCCTGGGATCTGGAAAAAGAAAAAACCGATAAAAAAGATACCGGCGCCAAGCCCGTATACGGTTTCTGAAAAGGCGAGGTCGCCGGACATTTGCAGTTTGGCAATGCTGACGTTGATGCGGTCGAGATAGGCGAAAATATAGCTGATGGTCAAAATCGGTAAGATGCGCCATATGGTGCGCTTCCAAACCTTTTCTTCCAGCTCACTCGTAGAGTGAACTGCATTGGGTGAACACATATAGCATCCTTTGCGGGTGAGGGAGATATCCTTTCTTCAATAATAGCCAACCCGACTCTTCTGCCGCCGGGAGTCAATCCGGCAACAGAAAAGTGGGGGCAACAGCGATCTTGGCGATCGGGGGGCAGTCTAGAGGAGTAGGGGGCAAATGATCTGAGTCCGCTATCACAATAATCACCATCGGTGATTAATTTATAGGCGAAAAAGTGACCTTTACGCCTGGTGAAGCAGGAAAATTGTCGCCAGTCCGAGGAAGATAAAGAAGCCGCCGGTATCGGTCAGAGCGGTAATCAGCACGCTAGAGCCTACTGCCGGGTCGCGTTTCATTTTTATCATCAGTAGCGGGATCAATACGCCCATCAGGGCCGCCAGCAGCAGATTAAGCAGCATCGCCAGCATCATGACGCCGCCCAGTGCCGGGTTACCATACATCGCCCAGGTAATGCCCCCCATTACACCTCCCCAGAACAGACCGTTGATCAGGGCGACGCCCAGCTCGCGCCTGATTAAAAAGGAGAAGTTAGCCGGTTCTACCTGATGAAGTGCCATTGCCCGCACGATCATCGTGATCGTCTGGTTGCCGGTATTACCACCAATTCCGGCGACAATCGGCATTAGCGTGGCCAGCGCAACCAGCTGCGAAATGGTATTTTCAAACAGGCCAATCACTCGCGAAGCGATGAAGGCGGTACAGAGATTAATTGCCAGCCAGGCCCAGCGGTTACGCACCGACTTTCTGATTGGCGCAAAAACATCCTCTTCGGGGTTCACCCCGCCCATTTTTCGAATATTGCTGTCGTTCTCTTCGCGCACCAGATCGACCACATCATCAATGGTGACACGCCCCATCAGTTTGCCTTTGGCATCGATGACGGCAGCAGAAATCAGGTTATAACGCTCAAATGCACCGGCAGCATCTTCAGCCTTATCATCGATAAGAAAGCTGGTTGGCCTGTTGTTCATCACTTCGAACACCTGTTTATCCGGTGTGTTCAGCAAAATATCAGTCAGCGGCAGCTCGCCCAGCAGCATATTGTTCTTATCGGTGATAAACAGTTTATCGGTGCCGTCAGGAATGGTTTTTTTTCGGCGCAGGAAACGTTGTACGGTCTCCAACGTCACATCGGCACGCACTGTCACCAGTTTGAAATCCATTATGCGGCCGACGCGATCGCGATCGAAGTCCATGACCTCCAGCACGTGTGAACGTAGCGCTGGGTCAAGTGATGTCAGTAACCGGCCCGTTAAATCGCGCGACAGATATTTGGCCAGCCAGGCCTGTTCGTCGATATCAAGGGGCTTGATAGCACGTAACAGATCGCGGTCGCTCATCTCCTCTATCAGACTTTCCCAAACGTTTTCTGACGCTTCGAGCAGGACATGACCTCGGCGGTCGTTTCCTATCAGCCGCCAGAGCGCCTGGCGTTCGTCTTCGGGCAGCGCTTCCAGCAGGTCGGCAATATCGGCGGCGTGGAGCAGAGGTAATGTTTGCTTAATCTCCTCAACCTGCTGACGATGAATGTCCGCTTCCGCAGGCGTTTCACGCCGTGGGCGTTCAAGAAGGGTATCGACAAGATCTTTATCAGATAGCAGCAGATTGAGAATGCGGCTACGGACTTCAGCCAGTTGCTGGACATGAGAAGGGGCTAAAGGCATGCAATATCCTTTTGTCTGACGGAAACAAGGGTTATAGCTTAGCTGATTTCAGGCAGCAGCGTGTGGGCAAATGTCAGGAAAAACATCTGCTTCGCGAGCCATGCATCAATGATTACTTTTCGTTAACAGCGCTGGTGGATGTTGCTGGTGAGAGTTTTTTCTGTTGGTAATGCTGAATCGCACCCGGAACAACATAGATCAGCCTTCCCAGCAAAATAATAAAACTGACCAGTAAAATAACGCGGGTGAAATGGCTGGTCTTCTTACGTTTTTTTAATAGCATAGCGTTATTCACGCAGTGAATCCTGTAGTATACCCGTCAGGGCGATGGAATATTGAGTCACAGTTGATAACAAAGGTCAATGGCAAAGAGCACGCTTTTGGGCTAATTATTGATGGATCTGGCTATTTTTTAAGTCTTGCCGTTGATGTTTATTGATGAAAAATTTTTAAGTATTATTCACTGAATCATAGCCCTGAACGGATTAAAGTGACTCATATCATCTTCATCCGTTCAGGATGCCATAAACGCTTTTCATAAATATGCCATACAATTGTCGGCTATGATGTTGAAACTCTACGAATAAAAACAGTAAATAAAGATAAAACGATGAAAAAAACGAGAATGCTGGAAAAATTTACCACTCGCTGGTGGGGGTTACCGCTGCTGCTTGCGCTGGTGATGCTACCATTAGCTTCTGCATTGTCGGTGCGCCTTTGGATTTCAGATGGTTATGTCTACCTTATCTATCTGCCCGTAGCAATGATGATCGCCATGCTGATGGTGTTTGACTGGCGTTCTTTTCCCGGTATCGCTGTAGCTTTATGCTTCCACTATTTGGGGCGCTACACCGTGCCGCAGACGATAGTGCTTGTTGGGATGTTACTGACTTCGTTGGCGGTGGGCTGGTGGGGTTATCGAGCGCAAATCAAAACTCGCTGGAGCGTCACTCCCGGTGAGCTGAGTCAGGTAAGCATTCGTTTAATCTGGCTGGTATTGGTGATATCTACCCTGTATATGATTTTTACCCAGCTGGTGCTCCCGACCGGAATTCTCCCGCTTCATGGATCGGTCTTCGTTGACGATTCATTTTCTCTGCGTACGCTACTCAACTATCAGTCGTTACTACTGGCATCGCTGGGTACCGTACCTCTGTTCTATTTTTCTATACGTCTGCTGCGTAAACCGCGATTTATCTTCATTTTAAAAATGCGCTGCCAACGCCAGATTTCCGCAGGGGTGACGCGGCGAGAATGCCTGCTGTGGCTGGTCTTACTGGTGTCATTACTGATCATGCTGACGTTATTTAGAGCCAATCAGGATAATCTTCTGACAACCGAATACGGTCTGCCACTTTTGCTACCGCTGATGCTATGGTCTGCTCTGCGTTTTGGCTATCTTTTTACCTCGCTAAGTTGGGGCATACTGCTGGTTGTGCTTTATCAGCTGCGTGACCGTTTTATGGATCTGACGGCGATGAAACCCTACAATTTGCTGGTTATTTCAGCCTATCTGTTGGCTTTTACGCTGGTGGTTTTGCTGATGTCGGCTATCAGCACGCGTCAGCGTAAATTGCTGGCGCGCGCCAGAGAATTAGCGCTGACCGACCCGATTATCGGGCTACCCAATTTGCGCGCCCTGAACCAGGATCTGACGGTTGTCTCATGCTCTTCACTCTGCTTTCTACGCATTCCCGATCTCGATCGTTTAAGCCGCACTTACGGGCTGCGGCTGCGTATTCAGTACAAACGCAGTCTGGCTATTTATCTGCGGCCTAACCTGTTTACCGGTGAGACGATTTATCAGCTGCCTGGCTTTGACTTGGTCATACGCCTGAATAATGCCGTTCTTCCGTCACGTATTGAAGAGCTGGAGGCGCGCATAAAGAGTTATCACCTGAGCTGGGATGGCCTGCCGATCCATCCCGACATTGGCCTTAGTTACTGTACGGTCAATACGCCGGTGCTACACCTGTATGAGTTATTGGGGGAGATGAGCGCGTTAGCCGAAACCTCACTGCGCAGTGGCCACGCGGTCAATCTACAACAGACGACGAATGTCACGGTGCAGCGCCATATCACGGAAAAACTGGCGATGTTGCATGATATTCAGTCCGCCTTGCAGAACGGAAGTTTTCAACTGATGTCGCAAAAAATCTGCGGCGTCCGTGGCGATGATTACTATGAAATTTTGCTGCGTATGGTGAATGCGCAGGGTGAATATATCAAACCCGCCAGCTTCATGCCGGTCGTGCAGGAGTTTGGATTGACCTGGGAGGTCGATCGCATGGTACTGGAGCAGGCGCTGCTATTTGTCAGTCGTCATCGCGATCGGCTACCGGGCATTCGTTTTGCGGTCAATTTATTTGCCGCCACGCTGTGCCGACCGCAGCTGACGGAGGAAATTACCTCCTGTCTTAAAGCCCACGGTGTGGAGCCTTGGCAACTGATCATTGAAGTGAAAGAGTCGCCGATGCTGAGTGACAACAGCTGGGGTAACCGCTCATTGGCCCAGTTACGTACACTGGGTTGTCGGGTGGCGATTGACGACTTTGGCACAGGCTATGCCAGCTATTCACGCCTGAAGCGGGTGCAGGTCGACATGCTGAAAATTGATGGTAGCTTTGTGCGCAATATGCTGAATAACAGTCTGGATTATCAAATAATTGTCTCTATTTGCGCGGTGGCACGACTGAAGCGGATGCAGATCGTAGCTGAGTTTGTCGAAACGGAAGAGGTCGCCGAGGAGCTGCGCAAGCTGGGTGTCGACTATCTGCAGGGAGAGAGAGTCGGTATGCCCATACCGCTGCAGGAGCTGGCCTCTGATAAAACAGAGGCCGATCGGGGTATCAGGCTTTGACGCTGGCTTTCTGTGCCAGTAGGGTGGCATAACGCAGTGAGATGCACTGACCATTTTCATCGATGCGATGCCACTGCCCGACATTCTCGTTGTATTTCACAATATGCCATTTGCGATAGTAGTGACTCAGTTCGCCGGACTGGAAAGTAAACGAAAAGCCCTCGTGACAAGGATAGTCGTGACTGTCCATGACTGACACAATCAGGTTATAGCCATCGCGTACCGTGCTGGCCTGCATATCGGCAATCAGCTGTGGAATGGTTGCCGGCTGTAGACACATCATGACTCCCGTCGACAGTACCAGGTCATAAGCCCCGTTAAAACGCAGCGCGTTGAGATCGTGCCGCGCGGTATGCACGCCGGACAAATTCTCGGTAGTCACAATGTGATTGAGCAGGGCGAGGTTGGTCGGGTTATTATCCCAGGCCGTGACGTCAAAGCCTTTACCGTTCAGCCAGAGTGCATGACGTCCGCTACCGCAGCCAATGTCGAGTGCTCGGGTTCCCTCAATACGCGGCAGCGCTTCTGCCAATTCTGAGTGCGGTGCGCCAAGCGAATATTTTGTGCAAAGGGGGTCATCAGCGAGTTCGGTCATGAGGTCAGTTTATGATATCCAGTCATTGTCTCACTGCGGCTGCGGAATGATCGACACATCAAGTCGAACCCCGCCGCCGCAACAGGCGGTATACACAGGTAGAATAACGCAGGCCGGTTTATGGCTCTTCGCGAATGGTGAGTTGCCAGCCGGTCACATCATTCCAGTAACTCTGTTCGCGCTCAACATCCAGCTGAACCAGATTGTTCTGGCTGAAGTAATCACGCGGAAAAGTCAGAGTCCAGTTACCCTCATCGGTATGCAATTGCAGATGGCCCGGCTTAGTGGTGGCCTGTCGCTGGTTGTTTAGCAACGCGGCCAGACGCAACAGAAATACCATCGGCAGGAACTGTTTGCGCTTAAACAGCGTCAGGCGCGGCATATCTTCCACTTTAACCGCTTTACGATGATAGCGTACCAGCGTGGCCAACAGCGTCTGCTGATCCTGGTTGAACCCCGGCATATTGGTGTTCTGTAGGATGTAGGCAGAGTGACGCTGCATACCGCTGTGATTAATGGTCAGTCCGACTTCATGCAGCATCGCCGCCCATTTTAGTAGGGCAAACAGCTGCGGATTTGCCTGCTTCTCATTCTGGTCGCGCCACTGATAGTAGAGCTGCTCGGTGGTTTCCAGCACGCGGCGTGCCTGGTCGTTGTCGATAGCATAATGATTCGCCAGGCTCTGCGCCGTGCGGCTACGGATATCCTGATGTCTGAAACGGCCTTCCATTTCGTAGAGTACACCTTCGCGCAGTGCGCCGTCGGACAGGCGCAGTTCACGGATGGCAAGGGCATCAAAAACGCCGCACAGGATCGCCAGACCTGGTACAAATACGCCTTTGCGCTCTTCCGATAACCCCGGCAGGCTAAGGGCATCAAAGGATTTATGCTTGATGACTTCGTCCTGCAATAATTGCAGGCGCTCCGGGGTGATCAGCTTATCTTTCTCTCCCATCGCCTGTAGCACTTCGCAGGCTGCTTTGATGGTGCCGGAGGCACCCAACGCAAACTGCCAGCCTTTCAGACGATATTGCCAGGCCAGCGTTTCCAGCTTTTGAACCGCTGCCAGCCGGGCGCGACGAAAGTTCTCTTTGCTGATGTTGCCGTCAGGAAAATAGAGATTGGCAAAACTGACACAGCCCATTCGTCGGCTTTCAACCAGTTTCGGTTCGAAATCTTCACCAATCACCAGCTCGGTGGATCCACCGCCAATATCGATAACCAGCTTGCGTCCTTTTTCTGGCTGGGTGTGTTCCACGCCCATAAAGATCAGTCGCGCTTCTTCATGGCCCGAAATCACTTCGATAGGATAGGGGATCACTTCTGCCGCGCGCTGGAGAAACTCTTCTGCATTCACCGCCTGGCGCAAGGTGTGAGTACCGACAATAGTCACATTGGTTGCGTTAAATCCCTGTAAGCGCTCGGCGAAGAGCGCCAGGCAGCCGAGGCCACGTTGAATCGCGTCTTCGCTGAGGACATTATCATTATCCAGCCCGTCCGCCAGATGGACACGCTGTTTAAGGCGTCCCAGTACCTGCATGGCGCCATCTACCACGCGGGCAATCACCATGTGAAAACTGTTTGAACCCAAGTCAATGGCCGCAAATTCCTGCGGCTTGGCGATATTTTTAGGGGTAATTGGCATAGTGATTAATCAGGTTGTTCAAGTGATTTAATGTATTCGTAGATCGCCAGCTGCGAACGAACCTTACGGCGATTACCGCGCGGAACATATCGATTGCTCAGCTCTTTATCAACGAAGCGGGCTTTCAGCGTATCGCTCATCAGGATGGTAATAATATCCATGATGCGCTGCTTCAGAATGGGATCAAGTATGGCAACGGCGACTTCGATCCGGTAATCAATGTTGCGCGTCATCCAGTCTGCTGAAGACAAGAAGACCTTCTTATCGCCGGCATTCTCAAAAATATAAACGCGATCGTGCTCCAGATAACGGTCAACGATGCTGATCACTCGGATATTATCACTGATCCCTTCAAGATTGGGTATCAGTGAGCACATGCCGCGCACCACCAGTTCCACTTTGACGCCGACGCTGGAAGCGGTGTACAGGCGATCGACCAGACCTTTATCCACCAAATTATTGATTTTGAGGGTTATCCCGGCAGGTATGCCCTGCTGCGCATTGGCTATTTCATTATCGATCAGCTGATAAAGCATCTGCCGCGAGTTCTGTGGCGATACCATAAGATGTTCAAAAGTCACCGGACGATACGGGTTTTCAATAAAGTTGAAGACTCGCCGCACTTCATTGGTGATGCGCGCGTCGGCGGTCATCAATGAATAATCGGTGTAAAGCCGTGCGGTCTTTTCATTAAAGTTACCGGTGCCAATATGCGCATAGCGGTTGATCTCCCCGTTTTCACGTCGTGAGATCAGGAACAGCTTGGCGTGAATTTTCAACCCCGGAGCCGAGAAGATAACGTGTACGCCAGCTTCCGTCAGGCGCTTCGCCCAGTGGATATTGGCTTCTTCATCGAACCGAGCCTGTAACTCCACCACCACGGTGACTTTTTTACCGTTGTAGGCGGCATGGATCATCGCGTCAATAATGCGGGAGTCTTTGGCAACGCGATAAATATTGATTTTGATTGCCAGTACCGCCGGGTCGAAAGAGGCCTGACGCAGCAGTTCAAGCACATGTTCAAAGGTGTGATAGGGATAGTAAAGCAGCACATCGCGGTTACGGATAGCATCAAATCCATTGCGAAAACGGTCGAACCAGATGTGACGCAGCTGCGGCAGCGGTTTGTTCACCAGATTGGCTTTGCCCACGTTGGGGAAGCTAATAAAGTCTTTAAAGTTATGATAACGTCCGCCGGGAACAATCGAGTCGTAATTGGATATATTCAGCTTGTTGCGCAGCAACTCCACCATCGCATCCGGCATATCGCGCTGGTAGACAAAGCGCACCGGTTCAGCCGTCAGGCGCTGTTTCAGGCTGGATGACATCAGTTCCAGCAGGCTGGACTCCATCTCTGTGACCA
This sequence comes from Erwinia piriflorinigrans CFBP 5888, assembly GCF_001050515.1. GTDB lineage: Bacteria > Pseudomonadota > Gammaproteobacteria > Enterobacterales > Enterobacteriaceae > Erwinia > Erwinia piriflorinigrans. The sequence goes on along the minus strand of NZ_CAHS01000016.1, from coordinate 27,380 downwards.
GGTCGTACTCCGCATCACGCGTCATTTTCATCGAATAGGCGTTGAGCGCGTCATAATCAAAAAAGCCGCGAAAAATATCACCCAGGCAGTAACGCAAAATATTATCCAGCAGGATCATCGGCTTTCTGCGGCGCGGCGTTTCAGGAGGCAGATTGACAAAACGCGGCACTTTATCCGACGGGATCTCCAGCAGCGCGTAGTTTATCTCTTCTCCGCGAATAATTTCCACCGCCAGATACGTGTAGTCGTCTTTGAGAAATTCAATTAAATCAGTGTCATGGTTGATCAGGATCGGAGTAATATGCTGGCGCAAATGATGTTTGAAGTAGTGGCGCAGCCAGCTTTGCTGATTCGGTGAGAGCTGGCGTTCATTGATCAGGAAGATTTGATTACGTGCCATCTCCAGCAGCAGATCGTTGTAGAGGCTGTCGAACTCCTGATCGGCTTTCAGTACCCGGGCCTGAATTTTTTTCAGCAGGTGGCGCGGTGTACCGGGGATGCCCTGTTCTTCACCGATAAGAATGCGGCGCTTCAGGTCAGCAAAGCGAACTTTATAAAACTCTTCTAAATTATTGGAATAAATGCCAAGAAAGCGCATACGTTCAATCAGCGGGTTACTCTTATCTGCCGCTTCTTGCAAAACGCGCTCATTAAAGGATAACCAACTCAACTCTTTTTCTATATACAACTTTTCCTGACCCATTTTTACTCCGTTCGCTGCTCCAGGATAAAGGTAGCCATTATCCTGAAACATTATGGCGACAGTATGGCAGCATTGTCCAACGCTCGGTGAATGTTGATTGTCTTATTAATCACAGACGGGCAACATAACGGTTTTGAACTAACATGGAAAGCCACCCAGAGATGACTGACCGCCCAATCCCCGTTCACGACAACACCGGGCGTCGCCGCACGATCGAAAGGCTGACGCGGCGCGTGGTAACCGCGTGCGGGATGGCCATTTTGCTGGTCATGATGCTGCTGCTCTTCTGGTTGATCTGGGTGGTAGTGCCGCTGTTTATCGCTCCGGGGTTTCAGGCAGAAAGGCCGATAGCGTTGGGGCAAAACGATGGGGCGGTAGCAATGGGGATGGATCGCCAACAGAAGTGGGGCTGGCGTATTGATAATCAGGGCAGAGGACGTTTTGTGCCGCTCAATGCTGAACCGCCAACCGCCGCTTTGACGCTGCTACCCGGCCGCATCAGAGCCAGCGCCAGCATGGATAATCACAGCGTGATGCTGTTGTCAGAACGCGGGACGATGGTGCTGGTGCAACCCGACTTTACCTCGGGCGCGCAACCGCGCTGGACACATCCTCTCGGCGATGCGCCACTCTCCAGTGGTGAAGATAACATCGGTCATTTCGCTCTCACGCAGAGCGCGGAGAACTGCTGGCAGGTCGCACTGGCAACGCCCGATCATGTCGCCTTGTGGCGGTTGCAGACGCAGCAGCCCGCCGTGACCTATCGGCTGAATATCAGCGGCGTTGAACGTCTGGTGCTCTCGCCAGACGGCAGTAAGCTGTTCACGCTGTCCGGCACGCAGCTACGGGTGTGGACGATCGGCAGCGGTGAACCCCGGCTGCGCGAGTCTCTGACGTTGACGGAAAAGCCGACGGACATGAAATTATTAAGCGGTGGTACGTCACTTTTGATTGCCGACCAACAGGGCATCGGCCAGTGGTTTGATATTGCCAGCGCCAAAGGGCCGCAGCTGCATTTTATTCGCCACTTCGTCGATGCGCAGTGGCAACCGCTAATGATGACGGAACCTTATCGTCGCGTCTTTGCCACCTTGAGTCCGCAGGGCGAACTCAAGCTGTTTGCCAGTAAGCAGCAGGGGGCTATCTTGAGTCGTCAACTGATACCCGGCGTACAGATGGCGCGATTTGCTCCTGAAGGCGACGGGCTGCTGGTGGAACGCGCTGGCTCCTGGCAACATTATCGCCTGACCAATCCGTGGCCAGATGTCAGCTGGCGCAGCCTGTGGCACAAAGTCTGGTATGAAAACTACCCTGAGCCCGATTATGTCTGGCAGTCGACCTCAGCCAATGACAATTATCAGGGTAAATATAGCCTGGTGCCGATGGTGGTGGGGACATTAAAAGCGGCGGGTCTGGCCATGTTATTTGCCACTCCACTGGCGCTCGCCGCCGCAATCTATACGGCCTGGTTTATGACGCCGGGCCTCAGACGCTGGGTGAAACCCTCTATTGAAATGATGGGAGCGCTGCCGGGCGTGGTCATTGGGCTTGTCGCCGCGCTGTGGCTAGCTCCGAGGATAGCCGACCGACTGTCCGGCGTTCTGCTATTGCCGCTGATTCTGGCGGCAATACTGCTGTTATGCAGTTGGGTGGTGCAAAAATTACCGCCAAAGTGGCAAAAGCGCTGGCGCACAGAGGGAAATGAAGTGCTGCTGCTGATGCCGTTGTTACTGTTAAGTGCTCTGTTTTCTTTGTGGGCGATCCCGTTGCTGGAGCAGGCACTTTGGGGGCAGGGGCTGGCGGAACGTTTGAGTGCCGATTATCAACAGCGCAATCTGCTGGTGGCCGGGGTAGCGATGGGTATTGCCCTGGTTCCGCTCATTTTTACCCTATCTGAAGATGCTATTTTCAGCGTGCCCGCCTCACTGGGGCAAGGCTCAATGGCACTGGGTGCAACCCCCTGGCAGACGCTGATGCGGGTGGTTCTACCGGCCGCCTCATCCGGTATTTTCGCGGCACTGATGATCGGCTTTGGTCGGGCGATAGGAGAAACGATGATCGTGCTGATGGCTACCGGAAATACCCCGCAGACCGACGGTGGGCTATTTGCAGGCTTACGCTCACTGGCTGCCAATATTGCGGTGGAAATGCCGGAGGCGGCGGCAGGAAGTGCTCACTATCGCATGCTGTTCTTATCTGCGCTGGTGCTGCTGGTGTTCACACTGGTGGTCAATACCCTCGCTGAACTGGTACGTCAGCGCCTGCGGCAGCGTTACAAACAGTTGGAGATACAGTGATGAACGGTGCCGCTGCGGGTAATAACCGCTGGCGCTGGCTAACCGCCGGGGCGGTGTCGGTCAGCCTGTTGGCTTTTCTGCTGCTTATTGTGCTGCTCGCCTGGCAGGGACTACGCTATTTCTGGCCGCAGCCGCTGGTGCTTTTCACTCTGCACGCTCCGGCTGGACAGGTGCAGATGTTAGGTGAGGTTGCTTCACAGCAGCAGGTATCGCGCCAGCAACTGCGGGACAGCGGGCAGTCACTAGCGGAAAATCTGCCGGAAAGCGTCACGCGCTATCTGATTAAAACCGGTAACCGCGATGTCGATAGCGCGGATTTTCGCCCGCTGCTTGCCAGCGAAATCCTGCGCCAGGAAACGCCCGTGCAGGCCATCGTGTTGCAGCGGCGCTCTGGTGGCAATGCGTACGGATGGTTTGAAGGGCTGATGGAAGACCAGCATCCGCTGACTGCACAAAACCTTTTCCAGACCTTGCAGCAACGTTTACGACAGACTCACGAGATCCTGGATGAAGCGGAAAGAGTGCGGCGGGTGAATCTGGCGCGACTCAATGCGCAGATGAAAGATCTTGAACAGAAAAGTCAACAGCAGCATGATCATCAGCGTTATACGCCGGAAGCCCAGTCTGCATATGAATCCGGTCGCGCCGAGCTACGGCGTCAGTTCACCCGCCAGTCATCTGTTCTGGCGACGTTGAATCAGGAAAGTCTCAATACCGTTTTGATCCTGCGCGATGCCAGCGGAGTCAGGCACTCAATACCGCTGGCGCAGATCGTCGCCGCCTGGCAGCCGAATGCCATGACCACCGGGATGAAATGGCGGCACTTTGGTCACCAGCTGTGGCGCTTTGTCAGTGACTCCGGGGATGGTAACCTCAGTGACGGCGGTGTATTCCCGGCGATTTTCGGCACCATTCTGATGGTACTGCTGATGTCCGTGGTGGTGATGCCGTTAGGCGTGGTGGCGGCAATCTGGCTGCACGAATATGCCGGAAGCAATGGGTTGACCCGGTTGGTTCGCATCGCGGTGGTCAATCTCGCGGGCGTTCCCTCCATCGTGTATGGCGTATTTGGTCTCGGTTTCTTTGTCTGGCTAATGGGCGGCAGCATTGACCGTCTTTTTTTCGCCGCCAAGCTGCCTAATCCCACCTTTGGTACGCCGGGCCTGCTCTGGGCCTCATTGACGTTGGCACTGCTCACCTTGCCGGTAGTGATCGTTGCCACTGAAGAAGGGCTGTCGCGTATTCCTCCCTCGCTACGCCAGGGATCGCTGGCATTGGGGGCCACTTCGGCGGAAACGCTGTGGCATATTACCTTGCCGCTGGCTGCGCCCGCCATGTTAACCGGGCTGATCCTGGCGGTGGCGCGCGCCGCCGGAGAAACGGCACCGCTGATGCTGGTGGGCGTGGTCAAAAAAGTGCCGGAACTGCCGATCGATGCGCTGTTCCCATACTTACATCTGGATCGTAAGTTTATGCACCTCGGGTTTCAGATCTACGATCTGGCGTTCCAGAGCCCCAATGCCGAAGCCGATCGTCCACTGGTTTTTGCCACCGCACTGCTACTGGTATTACTGATATTGGCTTTAAATCTGATGGCAATGATATTGCGCCATCGTCTGCGCGAGCGCTACCGTGCGCTGATGCCTTAACCTGGGGATCTTTAATGGCAATCACGATTGATGATGCGGATACCGCGCTGGAACTGGATAATCTGAATTTATGGTATGGCGGGAAACAGGCACTCAATGAGATCAGCCTGCGGGTGCCTGCCAAGCGTATCACCGCGCTAATCGGCCCTTCTGGCTGCGGCAAGTCGACTCTGCTACGCTGTTTTAACCGCATGAACGATGCCATCGAAAGCTGCCGTATTACCGGGAATATCCGTCTGCAACAACACCCAATTCTGGCTGCGGGGCAGGATCTTTGTGCGCTGCGCCGCCGGGTTGGGATGGTGTTTCAGCGGCCAAATCCCTTCGCTAAATCCATTTATGACAATGTGGCGTACGGCCTGCGTTTACAGGGCGTACGCGACAGGCGGGTACTGGATGAAGCGGTAGAGCGGGCGCTGCGTGCGGCGGCGCTGTGGGCGGAGGTGAAAGATAACCTGTGGCAGAATGCCCTGACGCTTTCCAGCGGGCAGCAGCAGCGGCTGGTTATTGCCCGTGCGATTGCCATAGAGCCAGAGATTTTGCTGTTGGACGAACCGACTTCGGCCCTTGACCCGATTTCAACGCTGGTGATTGAAGAACTGATGACCACGCTGAAACAGCATTTCACCCTGATTTTGGTGACGCACAATATGCAGCAGGCGGCGCGCGTATCTGACTATACCGCGTTTATGCATCAGGGGAGCGTGGTGGAGTTTGGTTTGACCGATACGCTGTTTACCGCGCCGCGTCAGCGGCGTACGGAAGATTATATTACCGGAAGGTATGGCTGAGGCGGGCCGAAATCGAGTTTAATCCAGCCCGTAACATCGGTTTTGCTGCTTACTCAAAGGCATGTCCTGCTGCGGGCAGCCGACGATCGTCTAGCCAGGCTGCACCATCACGCATAGCCAGGCGACCATCAACAAACCAGCTCACCACCAGCGGGTAAATAGCATATTCCTGGTGCTGTACCCGTGCGATGACGTCTTCTTCGCTATCATCACTGAATACCGGCACTTTTGCCTGCAAAATCACCGGGCCGCCGTCGAGCTGCTCGGTGACAAAATGCACTGAGGTGCCGTGCTCTTCATCGCCATTTTCAATGGCCTGGCGATGAGTATGCAGCCCCGGATATTTCGGCAGCAGGGAAGGGTGAATATTCAGCATGCGTCCGACGTAGTGTTCAACAAACTCTGCGCTGAGAATGCGCATATAGCCTGCCAGCACCACCAGATCGGGCGCATAAGCGTCAATTTCCCGCATGAGCTGACGATCGAAAGCACAACGGTCGGCGAAATGGGCCGCTTCCACCACATGGGCGGCAACATCAGCGGCGCGCGCACGCTCCAGTGCAAAAGCCCCGGGTTTATTGCTGAAGACGGCAGCTACGCTGCCGTCGATCCGTCCTTGCTGGCAGGCTGGCAGGCGTCGAGAATGGCCTGCAAATTGCTTCCGTTACCAGAAACCAGCACGACTATGCGTTTCATGCGTTGATGACCACACGCTCTTCAGAGTCAGAGGCTTTGATTACGCCAATTTTCCAGGCTTTCTCACCCGCATCGTTCATCAGCCGTATTGCTTTGTCCGCGTCCGCCGCGCTCAGGGCAATCACCATGCCAACGCCACAGTTAAAGGTGCGGTACATTTCAAAGCGGCTGACGTTTCCGGCCTGCTGCATCCAACCGAAGACGGCTGGCCACTCCCAGCTTGACTCTTCCAGCACGGCCTGGGTGTTGTCGGGCAGTACGCGAGGGATATTTTCCCAGAAGCCGCCGCCGGTCAGGTGCGCAATAGCGTGCACATCGACCTGTTCGATCAGGCTGAGGATATTTTTCACGTAGATGCGCGTCGGGGCCAGCAGATGGTCCGCCAGCGGCTTACCTTCCAGTTGGGTGACTTCCGGATCAGTGTTGCTGAATGCCAGAATTTTGCGCACCAGCGAGTAGCCGTTAGAGTGGGGGCCGCTTGAACCAAGGGCGATCAGTACGTCGCCTTCAGCCACTTTGCTGCCGTCGATGATCTCGGATTTCTCCACCACGCCAACGCAGAAGCCGGCGACATCATAATCTTCGCCGTGGTACATGCCCGGCATTTCAGCAGTTTCGCCGCCAACCAGCGCACAGCCGGACTGCGAACAGCCTTCTGCGATGCCGGTGATCACACTGGCAGCCGTATCGACGTCGAGCTTGCCGGTAGCATAATAGTCGAGGAAAAACAGTGGCTCTGCGCCTGATACCACCAGGTCGTTCACGCACATGGCGACCAGGTCGATGCCAATGGCATCATGGCGTTTCAGATCCATCGCCAGACGCAGCTTGGTGCCAACGCCGTCAGTGCCGGAAACCAGAATCGGCTCACGATATTTTTGTGGCAGGGCACAAAGGGCACCGAAACCGCCCAGGCCACCCATCACTTCCGGGCGACGAGTCTTTTTCACTACGCCTTTGATACGGTCGACTAAAGCATTACCCGCATCGATATCTACGCCGGCGTCTTTATAGCTGAGAGAGGTTTTGTCGGTCACTGCGAAATCCCCACGCGGTTTGCGATTGGTGTGGTGGTAAAAATAGAGCGCGGCAATTCTACCAGTGCAGGCAAACGTTTGCGAGTCCCATCTTTTCCCCTGTTGCATATCCCCGAATCCCAGGCGATGCTTATAAAGGCTGGACGGCAGAGAGAAACATTTGCACGAAGTCATAGGGCAGCAGAGGAAATGGCGCTATAATCCCGCGATTTTTTTTTGCAGCTTAACACTCCGGGAGAACAACAATGAAGATCGTGGAAGTTAAACACCCGCTGGTCAAACATAAACTGGGCCTGATGCGAGAGCATGACGTAAGCACCAAACGTTTCCGTGAACTTGCGTCAGAAGTGGGAAGCCTGCTGACTTATGAAGCCACCGCCGACCTGGAAACCGAGAAGGTCACCATTGAAGGCTGGAATGGCCCAGTCACCATCGATCAGATCAAAGGTAAGAAAATTACCGTCGTACCAATCCTGCGTGCCGGTCTGGGCATGATGGAAGGCGTGCTGGAGCATGTACCAAGCGCTCGTATCAGCGTGGTTGGCGTCTACCGTGACGAAGAAACTCTTGAGGCCGTTCCCTATTTCCAGAAGCTGGTATCCAATATTGAAGAGCGTATGGCGCTGGTCGTCGATCCGATGCTGGCTACCGGTGGCTCGATGATCGCCACCATTGATCTGCTGAAAAAAGCGGGTTGCAGCAGTATTAAAGTGCTGGTGCTGGTCGCCGCGCCCGAAGGCATTGCCGCACTGGAAAAAGTGCACCCGGACGTCGAGCTTTACACGGCTTCTATTGATCAGGGGCTGAATGAGAAGGGTTATATCATCCCTGGCCTCGGCGATGCGGGTGATAAGATTTTCGGAACCAAATAAATGTTGCTACAGCCCATCTCAACGGCATATTTACGCCCCGTTTCCTGCGCGCTGGCCGTAACGGCTGGCCCTCACGCTTTGGCGTGCTGCAGCGATGGTGCTGTAACATAAGATCTGATTTGACAAGCCGACCGCAGAGTCGGCTTTTTTATGGCTCACACTTAAAGGGTAATGACCGTATGACACGTCGTGCAATTGGTGTAGATGAGCGGCCACCGCTGCTGCAAACCATTCCACTCAGCTTCCAGCATCTGTTCGCCATGTTTGGTGCTACCGTGCTGGTGCCGATCCTGTTCCATATCAATCCGGCTACCGTACTGCTGTTTAACGGCATCGGTACGCTGCTTTATCTGTTTATCTGCAAAGGCAAAATTCCGGCGTATCTGGGATCGAGTTTTGCCTTTATCTCCCCGGTGCTGCTGCTGTTGCCTTTGGGTTACGAAGTGGCGCTGGGCGGTTTTATCCTCTGCGGCGTGTTGTTTTGCCTGGTAGCGCTGATTGTTAAAAAAGCCGGCACCGGCTGGCTGAACGTGATGTTTCCCCCGGCGGCGATGGGCGCGATTGTGGCGGTTATTGGTCTGGAATTGGCGGGCGTGGCGGCGAATATGGCCGGCTTATTACCGGCTGACGGCGCAGCTCCTGACAATAAAGCCATGATTATTTCTATGGTCACGCTGGGCGTAACGGTCTTTGGCTCGGTGATGTTCCGTGGCTTCCTGGCGATTATCCCGATTCTGATTGGCGTGCTGGCAGGCTACGCCCTTTCCTGGGGTATGGGGATGGTAGACTGGACGCCGGTACGCGAAGCGCACTGGTTTGCTTTGCCTACCTTCTATACGCCGCGTTTTGAGTGGGCTGCCATTTTCACCATTCTGCCTGCTGCGCTGGTGGTGATCGCCGAACATGTCGGCCATCTGGTGGTGACGGCAAATATTGTGAAAAAGGATCTGCTGAAAGATCCGGGCCTGCACCGATCCATGTTTGCCAACGGGATTTCCACCGTATTCTCCGGCCTCTTTGGCTCGACGCCAAATACCACCTACGGTGAGAACATCGGCGTCATGGCGATCACCCGCGTTTACAGTACTTGGGTGATTGGCGGCGCGGCGATTCTGGCGATCCTGCTCTCCTGCATTGGTAAACTGGCTGCGGCGATCCAGGCGGTGCCAGTACCGGTTATGGGGGGAGTATCGCTGTTGCTCTATGGGGTCATTGCCGCTTCCGGTATTCGCGTATTGATTGAATCGAAAGTGGATTACAACAAGGCGCAGAACCTGATCCTGACATCGGTTGTCCTTATTATCGGCGTCAGCGGGGCAAAAGTGCATATCGGGGCCGCCGAGCTCAAAGGGATGGCGCTGGCGACGATCGTCGGCGTTGCACTCAGCCTCATCTTCAAGGCGTTCAGCCTGCTGCGCAAAGAAGAAGAGGTTATCGACGTACCGGATAAGCGTCACGACGCGCAGTAAACCTGCTGGGGCAGCGCCCGCTGCCCCTCTTCTACGCAGCAACGTGCTGGCTCGCCACCCCTTACTTTGGCATCCTGGTATAGCGTTTCATGATCCAGCCAGAATTGTGATAGAATTTTTGCGTTTTCTGCCTGCTCAAACCCTGAGGTGATTCTGAACACGCCGGCACAGCTTTCACTGCCACTTTACCTGCCCGATGACGAAACCTTTGCCAGCTTCTGGCCGGGGGAGAATATGTCGCTGTTGGCCGCGCTACAGAGCGCATTGCACCAGCAACATGGCAGCTACTTCTACTTCTGGTGCCGCGACGGCGGAGGGCGCAGTCATCTTCTGCATGCCGCCTGCGCGGAATTGTCGGCGCAAGGCGATGCGGTCGGCTACGTTCCGCTGGATAAACGCACCTGGTTTGTGCCTGAAGTGCTCGACGGAATGGAGCAGCTGTCCTTAGTCTGCATCGACAATATTGAATGTATTGCAGGCGATGAACGATGGGAAATGGCGATCTTCGATCTCTATAATCGCATTTTGGAAACCGGAAAAACGCGGCTGCTGATCACCGGGGATCGTCCCCCGCGCCAGCTCAATCTGAAGCTGGCGGACTTGGCTTCGCGCCTCGACTGGGGTCAGATCTATAAGCTACAGCCTCTTTCCGATGAAGATAAGCTACAGGCGCTACAGCTGCGCGCCCGACTGCGCGGTTTCGAACTGCCCGAAGACGTCGGCCGCTTTCTGCTGAAACGTCTCGATCGTGAAATGCGAACGCTATTTGTGACGCTGGATAGGCTGGATCACGCCTCTATCAGCGCCCAGCGCAAGCTGACCATCCCTTTTGTTAAAGAGGCGCTGGCGCTCTAAAGGATCTCCAGTACCTTCTGTGGCGGCCTGCCGATCCGCGCCTGGCCGTTTGCCACCACGATGGGGCGTTCGATAAGTTTCGGCTGTGAAGCCATTGCCCGCATTAATTGCTGTTCTCCAACCTGCACATCTTGCAAACCCAGGGCCAAATATTCCTCCTCTTTTATGCGCATCAGCTGGCGCGCGCTGCTCATTCCCAGCTGCTGCAACAGCGTTGTGAGCGTGGCGATATCCGGCGGTGTTTCAAGATAGAGAATAACCTGTGGTTCAATGCCCTGTGCTCTTAGCAGTCCCAGCGTTTCGCGGCTCTTCGAGCAGCGCGGATTGTGATAGATTTGTACGTCGCTCAAGCTGTTCTCCCTGATTATTTCTGGTACTGACGAAAACGCTGCTGTAGCTGTCGCAGCTGATCGATACGTGCATCGTAGCGTGCCTGTTTCAGACTTCCCAGTGCGACCTGCGCGCTGGCGCTGCTCAGGCTGCGGATCGCCTGGTCGAGCTGACCGGCTAACGCCAGGCTTTCGGCCCGGGCGGCCTGCTCTTCATCACTCAACCCTAGCTGAGAAGATGCCAGTGCCAGCAAATCCCAGCCGTTGGCATCGTCTTTGTTGGCCCAGGTATAGCGATACAAAATCTTGCTGGCATTGGCAGGCTGTTTCGCTTCTATATACGCATTAGCCAGGTTGAGCTGGATGACCGGGCTGTTGCTGATGCTACCCTTTACCGCCAGCAGGCGGTTTATCGCCTGCTGCGGCTGCTTCAGCCCGATATCAATGTCGGTCATGATATCCAGATACCAAACGTTGTCAGGCTGTTTTGCCAGCAGCGGGGCGATGATGTTATGGGCGTCAGAAAACTTGTTGTCACCCAGCAGTAATACCGCTTTGCCATAGTGTGCGGCGGCCTGTTCGCGAGTGTTGCCGCGTGAAAGAAGCGTGAGCAGATCGTCATTTAGCTGGTTCTGCCCGGTGGAGAACATGCCCAGCGCTCTGACTTTCGCCATGTAGTAATCCGGGGAGGATTGGACAACCACGGGTTTCATCTGATTTGCGCGGTTACGCGTATCGGCCAGGCGGCTGTCGGGAAGAGGGTGCGTCAGTAAAATCTCCGGCGGTTTAGAAGCATAGCGCGATGCGTCGGCCAGCTTTTGCAGAAAGTCCGGCATGGCTTGCGGGTTGAAACCGGCACGTTGCAGCACCTGAATTCCGATGCGATCTGCCTCCTGTTCATTTTGCTGGGTAAAGCTTATCACCCCTTGTTGAGAGCCGGCGAGCGTGCCGCTCAGCGCCGCCATCCCTGCCTGCGGGCTGGCCATTGCCAGTAATATCGATCCTAGCGCTCCCACCCAGGTGAGGGGGGCATTGCGCTGTTGCTGTTCCATTGCTCGTGCCAGATGACGCTGGGTAACGTGCGAGATTTCATGGGCCATAACCGACGCCAGCTGGCTCTCATTATCGCTGTAGCGAAACAGCGCAGAGTGCAGAACCACGTTGCCGCCAAAAAAAGCAAACGCATTAATTTCATCATTGCGTATCAGATAGAAATGGAAGGGCGTTTTGACTGACCAGGCGTGTGCCACCAGGCGTTGGCCCAGCTGGTTAATATATTGATCGAGTAACGGGTCGGTGATGATTGGGGCGCTGGCTCTTAGCTGGCGGACATAAAAATCGCCCATTGCCAGCTCCTGATTAATCGATAGCGTACCTGCCGCCGTGGTGCCAATATCCGGCAGATTATCGCTGACGTCGGCATGAGCCGCAAGCGTGTTCACGGCTACGACCGAGGTGAGCAGCGAGATCAGCAGGCTTTTCTTCAATCGAATCGACATACGGGACCCTAACAAGGAAATGCTGTTTTAACCGTTAAAGCGGCGTAAAATGTCTGTATGCCTTTTTCCACGGCACCAACCTTATATATTAACCAGTGCATGCACTGAAAGAAACGGCTAAAACATGCGAATCGGTAGGGTGAATACAATGAGAACAGCGGTTTTTTGCGCGAAATCATCATGATTTGAAACAATTCGTCCAGCCGACAAATGTTATATGATTTATGAAACGATTTAGCGGTGTGCGATTAGCCGTTGCCAGCACAGATGCGAATACGGTTAATACATATCGATACGATAAGGCAATGATTATCATGCTTTTTATAATGGAGAGTCGGCGTTGAGACTCAAACGGTATAAAACGGACTTGCGCACCTTGATTACCCTGCTGGCGGTCGCCAGCATCGTGATCACGCTGGCTAATTCTTTGTACGCCAGCTGGCGGGTACAGCGAGAGGTGCTGATCAACAATACGTTGGAAGCGAACAGGGTTTACGCGACTAAGCTGGCTTCGACTACCGAGGTGTTTTTCAATCTTGCCAGGTCACAGCTCTCCTACAGTGCCAGCGTACTGAGTGAAGGAATTGACAGCGAGAGCACGTTGCAGGCTGAAGTTGAGCGACTGCGTGGACAAACCAACAGTTTTAACTCGGTGGTGATCGCCGATGCGCACGGCTGGGTGCGCGCCATTTCACCAGAATCGCTGATGCTAAAGGGAATGCAGCTCAGCTCCTCTGTGGCAAAGCAGGCACTTATCGAGCGTAAGCCGCTGATTAGTCAACCGGGTCTTTCTACCGCCAATAATCTGTTGGTCTTTATCTCACGCCCTGTCTGGTCGAAAAGCGGTAGCTATCTGGGCTTTGTGGGGGGATCTATCTATCTGAAAAAGAAGAGCGTTCTTGATGTACTCCTCGGCGAGCAGTTTTATCGCGACGGATCTTCATTGTACGTGATCGACGGTGAAAACCGGCTGCTGTATCACCAAGATCTTATGCAGGTGGGCAAAACCATCGATCCACCGATCACCCGGCAACAGCGACAAGATGCCAGCAATGGAAAGCTTGAAGTTGTCATGCCTGACGGTGAATCCGTGTTGGCAGGCTATGCGGTGGTTCCCTCAACAGGCTGGACGATTGTCTCGCTGAAACCCACCGCAGCGACGCTGTTACCGTTAAACAGCCTGCTGTTGCAGGTGCTGAAGAATTCGGTTCCGTTTGCCCTGCTGACGGTGATCCTTGCGCTGATCCTCGCGCGCCGTATCGCCCGACCCCTTTGGCAGCTGGCGCGCAAAGCCAGCCGCATGGATGCAAAAAATGTTTCACACGAAATCAACAATATCCGTTCCTGGTACTATGAATCCTCACAGATTAAGCGGGCGATGCTGGCTGGGATCGCGCTGATGCAGGACAAAATAGGACGTTTGAAGAGTGAAGCGCAAACCGATCCGATGACCGGGCTGCTTAATCGCCGTGGGTTAGATGCGGTGCTGGACTATTTTCTCTCTACCCATCAAGCCTTTGCCGTGTTGGCACTGGATATCGATCGTTTTAAACGCGTGAACGACACCTTTGGCCATGCTGTCGGCGACAGGGTGATTAAAACCGTGGCGGATCTGCTGGAAAAGACGGCCAGACGAAGCGATATTATCTGTCGCAATGGTGGGGAGGAGTTCTTGATGATCCTACCGGGTGCAGAGCGTGATATTGCGCTGATGATTGCTGAAAGAGTGCGTGTACATATTGATCAAATCCACCTTGAGGCGGTTGGCCATGTGACTGTCTCTATCGGTATCTCTTTCTGGGCACCTGACGACGAAACGACCATGCACCAAACCTTCGGGCAGGCGGATGATGCGCTTTATCGGGCGAAAAACGCGGGGCGCAACTGTGTCATCGTCGCAAAAAATGCGCCGCAACCTCCTGACCGGGTTTAAAAAATCTCGCGCCAGCCGCCTGTCAATGTGATGTTTGTCTTGTGAAAAGCGCTATTGAGCAGGCCCGGTCCCCTGTGCGGGCGGCCCGGATGATTGGGCTCGCCGCCGAAGTTCACGCGTTTTTCAGGTAATCAATAACGATATCGTGATGGTTACTGGTTTTGAAGTCGTCGAAGACTTTCTCAACTTTGCCATCGGCATCAATCAGGAAGCTGGTGCGATGTATGCCGTCATAGGTTTTACCCATAAAGGTTTTTTCACCCCAAATGCCAAACTGGTTGCTGACCTGATGATCTTCATCTGACAATAAGGTGAAGTTCAGTAGCTCTTTTTCAACGAAGCGCGACAATTTTTCCGGTTTATCGGTGCTGATACCCAACACTTCAACCCCGCATTTTTTCAGCTCGTCCATGCTGTCGCGCAGACCACAGGCCTGAACGGTGCAGCCCGGCGTCATCGCTTTCGGATAAAAATAGACCAAAACGCGCTGTCCCTGGAAGTCGGTCAAATTGATCTGTTCACCATCCTGATCGGGCAGGCTAAATTTCGGTGCGATATCACCGGCTTTCAGTGCATTCATTACTACTCTCCATGGGTTGTCGTCATAAAATCGTCGGCATAACACCTATTTCGCACCTTACACTTCGTGGTGGGAAACGGCTTTAATAGTGCCTTGAGCGTGTAACTCTGTACATAGCTGATGGAATGCTTGTTCAATAAAAGAGGCATCCTGGCTGGCCGGACTGTGTGCCGTTATTTGAATGTAGAGTTGCGGGGGCTGGTTTTCTTGCGCTGGCTGCGTGCGTGAGACCAGCTCCGCAATATTCATCTGATGCGTATCGAAGAGATCGGTAAAGCGCTCAATGATATGCGGCGAGTCGGTGACTTCAACTTGCACCCAGACCGTGGCTGGCATCGGTGGACGCAGGCTGGCATTGGTGCGTTTCATCACGATCAGAAGCTCCAGCTCGGCCCCTTTCAGCGGTAGCGTGGACTCAATCAACGTTATCGCGTGCCAGCTACCGGACAGCAGCATGATAAAGCTAAACTCTTCGCCGAGAATAGCAAGACGGCTATCCTCGATATTGCATCCGCAGCTGCTGACATGGCGAGTAATGGTATTGACTATTCCGGTGCGGTCAACGCCAAGTGCGGTGATAACCAGATGGTGTTGCGATGGCTGCGGCAAAATCACGTTTCCTGTCTAAATGCTAATAACCGTAAGGTAAACATAAAAAAAACTGCTGACAAGCACATAGGTCGACCTGCGCACTTGCTTTTATTACGCGGTCAAACGTACCATGAAGAACTTGTTTGTCGAGGGGATGACTAATGTTCACGGGAAGTATTGTTGCACTCGTTACACCGATGGATGACAAAGGAAATGTCTGCCGCGCGAGCCTGAAAAAACTGATCGATTATCATGTTGCCAGCGGAACTTCGGCAATTGTTTCTGTTGGAACGACCGGCGAGTCAGCCACCCTGAGTCATGATGAACATGGTGAAGTGGTTTTGTTAACGCTGGAACTGGCCGATGGGCGTATTCCGGTTATTGCCGGCACCGGTGCGAATGCTACCGCTGAAGGCGTCTGTTTGACCAAACGTTTTGAAAACTCTGGCGTTGTTGGTTGTCTCACCGTAACTCCCTATTACAACCGTCCGACGCAGGAAGGATTGTATCAGCACTTCAAAACCATTGCGGAAAGTACTGACCTGCCGCAAATGTTGTATAACGTTCCCTCGCGTACCGGCGTCGATTTATTGCCGGAAACCGTCGGTCGGCTGGCCAAAATTAAAAATATTATCGGGATCAAAGAGGCCACCGGGAACTTATCGCGGGTAAGTCAGATCCAACAGCTGGTAAATGATGACTTTGTGTTGGTAAGTGGCGATGATGCTTCCTCACTGGACTTCATGCAGTTGGGCGGGCAGGGCGTCATCTCCGTGACGGCGAACATCGCTGCACGCGAAATGGTTGAACTCTGTGCTCTGGCACAGCAGGGAAACTTTGCGCAAGCACGCCTCCTGAACCAGCGCCTGATGCATTTGCATCAGAAACTGTTTGTGGAACCCAATCCTATCCCGGTGAAATGGGCCGCGAAACGATTAGGATTAATAGCGACCGATACGCTGCGTTTACCCATGACGCCGCTGACCGATGCCGGTTGTTCGGTTGTTGAGCAGGCGCTCAAAGATGCAGCCCTGCTTTAAATTTAGGGAGAATTGATGGTTTACTCAGTACAAAAGTCCGCAGTTGCGAAAGTGGTCGGACTGTCGCTAGTGATGCTGCTTGCAGCTTGTTCCAGTGACCAGCGTTACAAGCGCCAGGTGAGCGGTGATGAATCCTATCTGCAGGCGGCCAATCTTAGCGATTTGCACGCGCCTGCGGGTATGATCCTGCCAATACAAAATGGCGACTTTGATGTCCCGTCCGTCAATGAAAAAGGGCCGGTGGGTAAGCAGCTTGATATCCGTCCACCGGCACAGACTTTGGCGCTGATGAACGGTACTCGCAGCCAGTTTGCCGGTAACACGGGCATTCTGCTGATTGACAGCCGCAGCGGTGCCATCTGGACACAGGTGGTTGATGTCGTGCAGGCAGCGAAGTTCCCCATTGCCGACCGTCAGGACGCGCGTCAAACTCTGACCACCGATTGGGTTCAGTGGAACCGTGCCGATGAAGACAATCAGTATCGTGGCCGTTACCAGCTGAGCGTTCAACAGCAGGGCGGGCAGCAGGCGCTGATGGTGAAGCTGCTTGAACTGCAACAGCAGGATAAAGTGGTTAACTCGCCGGTGCAGATCCAGCGTTACACCGCGCAGATGTTGAACGAAATCAGCGCAGGTCTGGATAAAATTGAAACCCGTCGTGAAGATACCGTAGCCAGCCGCAGCCCAACACAAATCGATGTGCAGAGCGGTGCCGATGATACTGGCCTGCCTGATCTGATCCTGCGTGCGCCGTTCAACGTGGTCTGGCAGCGCCTGCCGGCCACGCTGAAACACATTGGTATGAAGGTCAAAGATGACAACCGTTCGCAAGGTAGTCTGAACGTGACATACAGTGCACCGGACAGCAGCACCTTCGATGAGCTGGGTGCCAAAGATCCGCAACTGAAAAATGGTGATTACAAACTTCAGGTCGGTGACCTGGGCAACCGTAGCAGCCTACAGTTCCTCGATCCTAAAGGCCATCCGTTAACCCAGTCGCAGAATGATGCGCTGGTAGCGGTGTTCCAGGCCGCATTCAGCAAGTAAGCTTTAAGGCCGGAAAACTTCCGGCCTTTTTAATTTGGCGTGACGTAAACGATTGCTTCGATTTTTCATCAACGGAACCTATAATTCCGTCAGTCAATTTTTTAACGGGTTGGCTTTACCAACCCGATAGTTATCTACCTACGGCCAGATTGATGCCGGGTACAGTTCATTATTGTTGGAGTGGAGTTAACAAGATGCAAAAGAAAGCTGAGTTGTATCGCGGCAAAGCGAAAACCGTCTACAGCACCGAAAACCCGGATCTGTTGGTACTCGAATTCCGTAACGATACGTCAGCGCTGGACGGCGAGCGCATCGAACAGTTCGATCGTAAGGGCATGATTAACAATAAGTTCAATCATTTCATTATGACCAAACTTCAGGAAGCCGGGATCCCAACACAGATGGAGGCCCTGCTCTCTGACAACGAAGCATTGGTGAAAAACCTGGAGATGGTGCCGGTGGAGTGCGTGATGCGTAATCGCGCTGCGGGATCTCTGGTGAAGCGTCTGGGCGTGGAAGAGGGCATGATCCTTACTCCCCCACTGTTTGATCTGTTCCTTAAAGATGATGCTAAACACGATCCGATGGTGAACGAATCCTATTGCGAGACGTTTGGCTGGGTAAGTAAACCGCATCTGGCGCGTATGCGCGAACTGACATACCAGGCGAACGAAGTACTCAGCAAGCTGTTTGCCGATGCGGGCCTGATTCTGGTGGACTTCAAGCTGGAGTTCGGTCTGTTTAAGGGCGAAGTGGTGTTGGGCGATGAGTTCTCACCGGATGGCGCACGCCTGTGGGACAAAGAGACCCTGAATAAGATGGACAAAGACCGTTACCGTCAAAGTCTGGGTGGCCTGATCGAAGCCTACGAAGAAGTGGCAAATCGTCTGGGCGTTAAGCTGGACTGATCCCCCTTATTTTTCGCGCAGTGCCGAGGCCAGGGAAACCTGGCCTTTTGCATCATATAGCGCGCTTTTTAGCGTTTTCTGGTTTTCCCCGCCTTCTGCGACTAAAATCGACACAGCCATAAAATAAAAATTTATCTCAAGGGGACAGTTATGCGTTGGCAAGGACGTCGCGAAAGCGACAATGTGGAAGATCGCCGTGATCAGTCAGGCTCCGTTGGCAGCGGGCGAATGCGCATTCCCCGTGGGAAAGGCGGCATCGCCCTGCTGATTGTGGTGATAGTGGCCGGTTACTATGGCTACGATCTCAGTCCGTTATTGAGCGGTGGCAGCTCCTCCGTTTCACCGACCACCCAGCAGCAGTCTTCTCCAAAAGATGATGAAGCCGCGCAGTTTACCCGCACTATTTTTGCCATGACCGAAGATACCTGGCAGCAGCTGTTCCAGAAAATGGGCAAAACCTGGCAGGCACCGACGCTGGTGATGTACCGCAATCAGACATCAACCGCATGCGGCAGCGGTCAGTCGGCAATGGGGCCATTCTACTGCCCTGGCGACAGCAAGGTTTATATCGATCTTTCATTTTATGATCAAATGAAAAGCCAGCTCGGCGCGGGGGGGGAATTCGCTCAGGGTTACGTCATCGCCCATGAGGTTGGCCACCATGTGCAGCACCTGCTGGGGATCGACCAGAAAGTCCGTCAGATGCAGCAGGGGGCAAATCAGACCCAGGTGAACCAGCTGTCGGTGAAAATGGAACTTCAGGCGGACTGCTTTGCTGGCGTTTGGGGCTACTATATGCAGCAGGAGAAGGTACTGGAAACCGGCGACCTTGAATCGGCGCTTAATGCGGCTCAGGCGATTGGTGATGACCGCCTACAGCAGCGCAGTCAGGGGCGCGTGGTGCCGGACAGCTTTACTCACGGAACCTCGCAGCAGCGCCTAAGCTGGTTCAAAAAAGGTTTTGACGGCGGTAATCCGGCTCAATGTAATACGTTTGCCGATTAACCGCAGGTGGGTGATTTATTAAAGGCGACAGCCCAAATCGAAAGACAGGGCTGGCGTCGCCTGTTGGTTGTCAGTGGCGATGCTCTCTGGTGTGAACAGCAGGTTGCAGCCTGTATGGCACAGATCCCCGGCGACTGGTTGACGGTGGGCGAACGGCCGTTCAGCGCGCAGCACTGTGCGCCGCAGGCGGTTCGTACGCTGCTTGGCCGCGAGTTTAAACACGCGCTGTTTGATGCCCGCCACGGTTTTCATGCCGAAGCGCTGGCAGCGCTGGCAGGGACGCTGCGCGCCGGAAGCTGGCTGGTGATGCTGGTTCCCGAATGGCAACAGTGGCCGCTTCAGCCTGATACGGATTCACTACGCTGGAGCGAACGCGACAGCCCCATTCCCACTCCTTTTTTTATTCACCGTTTCCAGCAGCAGCTGCTGGCCGATAAGCGTGTCGTGCTGTGGCGTCAGCACCATCGATGCGCCGTGACCGATTTGAGCGACCCGCCAACCAGGCAGGGCGATAACAGCGATCGGCAGCAGCAGGTACTGACGGCGCTTCTGGGCGCTAAGCCGGGCATCTATGTGGTGACCGCCGCTCGCGGCCGTGGCAAATCGGCGTTGGCGGGGATGCTGGCCGCGCGCTGGCCGGGGCGCAGCCTCGTGACGGCTCCGGCGAAAGTATCAACGGACGTGTTGGCTCACTATGCCAGAGAGCATTTCCGCTTTATCGCTCCCGATCGCCTGCTGGCTGAAGCACACCAGCACCAGGCGGGCGTTGACTGGTTGCTGATTGACGAGGCAGCAGCCATCCCCGCTCCACTGTTACAGCAGCTGGTCGCCTTGTTCCCTTATGTGCTACTGACCACGACGGTACAGGGCTATGAAGGCACCGGGCGCGGCTTCTTGCTGAAGTTTTGCGCCACTCTGCCAGACGTGACAGGCTATCAGCTGGATTTACCTTTGCGCTATGCGGCGGAAGATCCGCTGGAACAGTTTATCAGCCAGGCGCTGCTGTTTGAGGATGCGGTCTCTGTCTCCCGGTCAGATGCGGTGGTCATTCAGTCGTTAGAGCAAAGTGATTGGGCGCGACGGCCTGGCAGTATGGCCGCTATCTACCAACTGTTAACCAGCGCCCACTACCGCACCTCTCCCCTCGATCTGCGCCGGATGATGGATGCCCCGGGTATGCATTTCAGCGCGGCGTGGCAAGGGGATAACATTCAGGGTGCGCTGTGGCTGGTGGATGAGGGCGGACTGTCAGCCGAACTCTCCGCCGCCGTCTGGGCAGGATACCGCCGCCCGCGAGGTAATCTGGTGGCGCAGTCGCTGGCGGCGCATGCGGGTTTTGCTGAAGCTCCGCAACTACGTTCGCGGCGTATCAGCCGCATCGCGTTGGCACCCTCGCTACGCGGGCGTGGTGTTGGGCAGCAGCTGATCTCCCGCAGCTGTCAGGCAGCGCACGGGCTGGATTTTCTTTCGGTTAGCTTTGGTTTTACGCCCCGACTGTGGCGGTTTTGGCAGCGCTGTGGTTTTCAGCTGGTGCGTTTTGGCAGCCAGCGCGAAGCCAGCAGCGGCTGCTATACGGCAATGGCAATCTATCCTCTGTCAGCGGCCGGGCAGCAGCTGACGGAGCGAGCGACAAGGCGGCTGGCGCGTGATGGCTACTGGCTGCGCCAGTTACTGGATCAGGACGATTTGCCGTTGCTCACGCAGCGCGATGGTCAGATGACGGAAGATGACTGGCAGGAGCTGGCAGGATTTGCCTGGGCGCAGCGGCCGTTTGAGGCCAGCTTCGGGGCATTGGGGCGGCTGGTGACTTTATGGGGCAGCGAACTGCCTCTGCTGCATGCCGCACTGCTGGAAGGACTGTCTGTGGCCGAGCTGTGCAGCCGTTTCGCTCTGGCCGGGCGCAAAGCGCTGTCAGAGGCCCGGCGGCGCGAGGCACAGCAGGGGTTAATTATGCTGGATAAGCTGCGTGCGCTGCGCTGGCAGCAGTGGGTTAGCGGGCTAAACGCAAACTGAATTACCCTTAACATCTTAAGTGTGCCTAAATGCCAAAAAACGAAAAAACCCGCTCGCCGGCGGGTTTTTCGCTCTGTCAGCCAGCTGTTTCGCGTGCGGCTAACGTACAGCATGATGAGATTCTTCTTTAGCGAAGTGAACGGTATAACCGGATGGGCAGATTAGCGGTAAGGGGGCTGCTCAATCACCTACACGCCACAAAGATGGTGGGGCGGGCTATGTCAGAGCTGGCAATAGCGATACTTAGCTTAGTTCTGGCGGTGCTGGAACAGATCAACGGGTTCCTTTAATTGAGCCGGTAAAACGGCAAAGTTTATAGCCGTCCTTCGGGACGGCTTTTTTGTTGTGTGCCGGACGTGCTTACCAGCCTGAGAAGAAAGTCCACCGTCAAGACGGGGCATGGCGAAGCACAGGTGACGAGCTGCCGATGGCACAAACGCCGTATGATACGGCGTTTGTGCGCAGCAGGTTAGTGACGTGACTTCAGAACCTGACTGATGCGCTGCGCCAGCAGACGGCGGTTTTCCTTATCGCTCATCATACTGGCATGATCGCCATTTACCCTCTCAACACTAAGTTGACCATCATTGTACAGCGCGCTCCAGCCCAGATCCTCCAGGCTGGCCGTATGCGCGACAAAACGGTTAAATCTGGCGGCATCGGCGAGCATCAGCGGATCGACATCCGGCACCGGCAAGGTTTCCTCCGCCGCAATCAGATGAACACGCGGCAGCACCGGGCGCTGCGACGCGCCGCTGCACAGCTGTTGATAATGATAGCTCTGCTGCCAGCGTTCAGGTGATACGGCAAACAGCTGCTCAGTTTCCGGCATGTTTGACTCCTTAAGTTTTTGATAAATAGTATTCCTGTCCAACTGCATCAGCTCTTCGATCAGCGAACTATCCCACTGTTGCGCCAGCACAGGTGCATTAAACAGGAACATATTCACCAGCCACGGGTTAAAAGCAGGCGCGGGCGCAGATCCGGCGAGGGTATCGATCAGGCCAAGTAACGCCACCTTCTCTCCGGCCTCCTGCAGCTGCACGCCGATTTCATGGGCCAGCAGTCCGCCGGAAGAGTAGCCGAACAGCGTATAAGGCCCTTTCGGCTGAACTTCCTGCACCATTTCCACCATGTGCTTTGCCAGCGCACACAGTGTTTTCGGCCGGGCCGATGCGTGTTCAGGCCAGGGCAGGGCATAGATCGGGCAGTCAGTGCTGATTTCACGCGCCAGTCGGAAAGCGTAGGTGTAATCGCCAAGCCCGGTAGGCATGAAGAAAACAGGCTGCTCTTTTCCTTCGCCGCGCACGGCGACCGCGCGTGTCTGCACGCTTTCATCGTGCGCGGCCACCGCTGCGGCAAATTCCCACAGCAGCGGTTTAGCGAACAGAATATCTACGCCGATACTGCCATACGGGCGCAGGCGTTCGACAACGCGCACTGCCAGCAGTGAGTGCCCGCCGAGGTCGAAGAAATTATCGAAGCGTCCCGGCTGTTCAACATCAAGCAGCTCGGCCCAGATACTGGCCACGATAGTTTCGGCTGGCGTAACGGGAGCGGCATTTTCTGCCCGAATAAAGGCGTGTTCATCCGGCAGCGGCAGCCGGTTGCGCGCCAGCTTGCCGTTAGGGGAGAGCGGCAGGCTTTCCAGCATCACCCAGGCGGCAGGCACCATATAATCCGGCAGGCTGTCATTCAGGGTTTGACGCAGATCGGCAGCGTTCAGCTGGCTGTGTGGACGTAACACCACATAGGCCACCAGCTGCGGCTCCCCACGGCGATAATCGACGATAACCGCCGCTGCATCCACCTCAGGATGCGCCTGAATCGCCGCCGCAATCTCCCCGGGTTCAATACGCAGTCCGCGAATTTTCACCTGATCATCGTTGCGGCCGAGATAGATAAGACTGCCATCGGGCTGGTAGCGTGCCAGGTCGCCGGTACGATACATCCGCCCACCGCTCTGATTGCAGAACGGATCGGCCAGGAAGCGTTCCGCCGTCAGCTCAGCACGATGGTGGTAACCGCGTGCAACCGGCGTGCCGGCAATATACAGCTCGCCGCTGGCTCCGAAAGGCACCGGCTGCCGTTCGTCGTTCAGCAGGTAGATGCGGCTGTTGGCAATCGGGCGGCCAATGGGTACCGGCTGCTGCTGCCGTAACGTGTGACAGCGCCAGGAGGTGACATCAATAGCGGCTTCGGTTGGGCCATAGTGGTTGAAACAGGTTACCGTTGGCAATGCGCACAGCACCTCCTCCAGCAGTTCGGCGGGCAGCGCCTCCCCACTGAAGACCAGGCGGCGTAGGCTGTCATCGCAGCGCCCGACCGGGTGATGTAAGAACAGCGCCAGCATTGAAGGCACAAAGTGGGCTGTTGTCACCCGCTGCTGCTCGATCAGTTCTACCAGATAGGCGGGATCTTTGTGACCGCCGGGCCTGGCAATGACCAGCGAAGCACCGACGATCAGCGGCAGGAAAAGCTCCCAAACTGAAACGTCAAAGCCGAAAGGCGTTTTTTGCAGAACCCTGTCGCTGGCGTCTAGGCCATACTCATCCGCTGCCCACAGCAACCGGTTGATCAGGCTGCGGTGGCTGTTACCGGCTCCTTTAGGGTTGCCGGTAGAGCCAGAGGTATAGATCACATACGCCAGATCGTCCAACGAGTCTTCATCCACAATGTGCTGAGGATTGCTGAGCGGCCACTCCCCCTCTAACGGGATATCGAGCGCAATGGTATCAACCTGATGTTCACCCAGCGCCGTGCGTCCGGCCGCATCTGCCAGCAGCAGCGGCGCGGCAGCATCCTGCAAGATATAGTGCAGGCGCTGTTCCGGATAGTCAGGATCGAGCGGCACATAAGCGGCACCGGTTTTCAGCACCGCCAGCAGCGCAACCATCAGCTGCGGGCTGCGTGCGGCGCAGATAGCCACCAGGCCATCCGGCCCGACGCCTTTGGCCAGCAACGCATGCGCCAGCTGGTTTGCCCGGCTGTTAAGCTCGCCATAACTGAGGGTTTGCTCCTCAAAGGTCAGCGCCAGCACGTCGGGGTGTTGCGCCGCCTGTTGCTCAAACAGCACCTGTACCGGCTGGCAGGTCGGCCATGTCACCGTGGTCTGGTTCAGCTCGTCCAGCAGAAAATGCCGCTCAGCCGCTGTCAGGATATTCAGCGATCTCACTACCCTATCCGGGGCGGTTTCCAGCGCATCCGCAATAGAGGTCAGCGCCTGGCTCATCCAGCCGCAGACCTGTTCCGGCGTTGCCATCGCCGTGGTCTGCGCGGTAAGTCCCAGCGCATCGCCGAAATCTTCTACGGATAACACAAACGGATAGTTAGTGCGCTCTTCGGCATCAAGGATCTGCATGCCCTCCGGCGTCTGCTGCACGTTGCGCCCATCGCTGTGACGGTAGTTCAGCAGGGCGCTGAACAGCGGAGCCGGTGCGGCGATGCCGCTACAGCGCTGCGCCAGCGCCAGCGAGGCATGTTCGTGCATTAGCAGTTCGCTTAGCGCGCGATGGGTTTCCTCTACCGCCTGGCGCACGCCGCGCTGGTCGATATCCAGTCGTAGCGGCAACGTGTTGATAAACAGCCCCATGGTGCTTTCCGCGTCACGACCACCCTGCAGGCGACCGAGCAGCACGGTGCCGAACACCACCTGGCTATTGCCGCTGGTGTGCGCCAGCAGCTGGCCCCAGGCAAGGTGGCACAGGCTGGCCAGGCTGACGCCCAGTTTGCGTGCCAAATCGCGTAAGCGCTGATTAAGCTCAACCGGCAGACGCTGGTGCGCTTCTGTTACCTGGCAAGCATCGCTGTGCTTCCCGGTTAAGCCAAACGGCAGCGTTGGCGTATCGATGTCGCCCAGCATTTTGCGGAAGAACTGTTCATGATCCTGCTGGCTGACCCCCAGCCGCGCCTGGGCAATCAGATTGCGGTAAGGGGTTGGCGGCGGCAGACTGTCACCCTGTCCGGCATAGATTGCCGCGATCTCCTGCTGCTGAATGGCCAGCGTGGAGTGATCGCCGATCAGGTGGTGCCACATTTGCAGAGCATACCAGCGTCCGTCATCCCCGCGTGCGGCGATCAGGCGCACCAGCGGAGGCTGACTGAGATCCAGACGGAAATGCGCCAAATCGTAGCGCGACAGCAGCTGCGCCAGCGCCGGGGTGCTGTCGTCCAGCTCCACTTCGGTCAGCACCGAGTCTACCTCGCGCAGCACCACCTGGGCCGGCTCGCTCAGGCCTTCCCAGACAAAAGCGGTACGCAGCACGTCGTGGCGCGCCACCACCCGGTCAAGCGCCGCCGCATAGCGCAGCAGGGCAGCATGGCTGTCAAAGCTCAGTTGAACCAGCAGCAGGTAAGGATCGCCACCCGTCGCCAGCAGATGGTGGAACAGAATACCTTCCTGTAATGGCGACAGGCCGTAGATATCCTGGATGGCGGCTACGCCGCCGGGCAGACGTCCGGTGAGGCTGTCAATATCCGTCTGGCTGAGGGAGATCAGCGGCAGCATCTCCGGGGTGACCTGACGGCAGTCTTGCGTCAGCAGCAGCGGCGGCACGCTGACCTCCTGCTGCTGACCGAGGGTGGCGGCCAGCTCGGCGAGGGTGCGGGTGGCAAATACGCTACAGCGCTGCGCCAGCGTCAGTGAAGCATGTTCATGGCCCAGCAGGCGGCTCAGGGCGGCGTGCGTCTCCTGTACCGCTTCACGCGTGGCGCGCTGGTCAATATCCAGCCGTAGCGGCAGGGTATTAATCACCAGACCGAGGATGCGGTCCGCTTCCGGCCCTGCCTGCAGGCGACCGAGCAGCACGGTGCCGAACACCACCTGGCTATTGCCGCTGGCGTGCGCCAGCACCTGACCCCAGGCGAGGTGGCACAGGCTGGCCAGGCTGACGCCAAGCTGGCGCGCCTGCTGGCGCAGGCCACGGCTCAGGGTATCCGGCAGCGCGAGGTGCGCTTCACGTACGCCCTGACCGTCGGCATGCACGTCGCCCAGCCCGAAGGGCAGCGTGGGCGTGTCAATGTCGCCGAGCATCGCACTGAAAAAGTCCTCCTGCGCCTGTTGGCTGACGCCAAGACGGGCGTGGGCCACCAGATTGCGGTAGGGGGCTGACGGCGTCAGGCTGTTACCGCGTCCCTCGCAGATCGCGGCGATCTCTTCCTGCTGGATCGCCAGCGCGGTATGGTCGCCGATCAGGTGATGCCACAGCTGCACGGCGTACCAGCGGCCGTCACCGTCGCGCGCGGCGATCAGGCGCAGCAGCGGGGCCTGGCCGAGATCCAGACGATAGTGACGCGGATGGAAGCGTGCCAGCAGCTGATCCAGCGCCGGGGTGCTGTCGTCCAGCTCCACTTCGGTCAGTACCGACTCCACTTCGCGCAGCACCACCTGGGCCGGTTCGCTCAGGCCTTCCCAGACAAAGGCGGTGCGCAGCACGTCGTGGCGCGCCACCACCTGGTCAAGGGCCGCCGCATAGCGCAGCAGGGCGGCGCGGTCGTCAAAGCGCAGCTGGGCGATCAGCAGGTAAGGGTCGCCTTTGTCGCTCATCAGATGATGGAACAGGATCCCTTCCTGCAGCGGCGAAAGGCCGTAGATGTCCTGGATGGCGGCCACGCCGCCGGGCAGACGTCCGGTGAGGCTGTCAATATCCGTCTGGCTGAGGGAGATCAGTGGCAGCATATCCGGGGTGACCTGACGGCAGTCTTGCGTCAGCAGCAGCGGCGGCACGCTGACCTCCTGCTGCTGACCGAGGGTGGCGGCCAGCTCGGCGAGGGTGCGGGTGGCAAATACCGCCTGCACGCTGGCGGGCAGCTGCTGGCGGCGCAGCCGCTCCATCAGGCGTACCGCCAGCAGGGAATGGCCGCCGAGGGCGAAGAAGTTGTCAAAGCGGCTGACGCGATCCACCGCCAGCAGCTCCTGCCAGATAGCGGCCAGCGCCTGCTCGACCTCGCCCTGTGGCGCTTCAAAGGCGCTGCGGGCAAAGGCGCTGTCGTCCGGCCCCGGCAGGGCACGGCGGTCAAGCTTGCCGTTGGCGGTCAGCGGTAGCTCAGGGGTGGTGATATACGCGG
>NZ_CAHS01000015.1 GCF_001050515.1 Erwinia piriflorinigrans CFBP 5888 | reverse complement strand
TGGCGGCCAGCTCGGCGAGGGTGCGGGTCGTAAACAGTGCCTGCACGCTGGCGGACAGCTGCAGACGGCGCAGCCGCTCCATCAGCCGTACCGCCAGCAGCGAGTGGCCACCGAGGGCGAAGAAGTTGTCAAAGCGGCTGACGCGCTCCACGCTGAGCAACTCTTGCCAGATCCCGGCCAGCACCTGCTCGACCTCGCCCTGTGGTGCTTCAAAGGCGCTGCGGGCAAAGGCGCTGTCGTCCGGCCCCGGCAGGGCGCGGCGGTCAAGCTTGCCGTTGGCGGTCAGCGGTAGCTCAGGTAGGGCGATATACGCGGCCGGGATCATCCAGGCGGGCAGGCGCGTTTGCAGATGGTCGCGCAGGGTTTCGGCCAGCGCGTCGCACGGTTGATGCAGGGTGACGTAAGCGACAAGCTGCGGTTCGCCATGCTGCGTGCGGGCGATCACCGCCGCTTCACGCACGTCCGGATGTTCATCCAGGCGGGCGGCGATTTCGCCCGGCTCGATGCGGAAGCCGCGAATTTTCACCTGGTCATCGTTACGGCCAAGATACGCCAGGCTGCCGTCGGGCAGGTAGCGCGCCAGATCGCCGCTGCGGTACATCCGTGCGCCCGACTGTGGGCTGAACGGGTCGGGCAGGAAGCATTCCCCGGTCAGTTCGGGTTGGTTGATATATCCGCGTGCGACGCCCAGTCCGCCAATATAGATTTCGCCGGTTGCGCCCGTCGGCACCGGCTGCCGATCGTCATTCAGCAGATAAATGCGGCTGTTGGTAATCGGCTGTCCGATAGGGATATAACCTTCCTCGCACGGGCGATCCACTACCCAGGCCGTGGCGCAGACCGCCGCCTCGGTCGGGCCGTAAGCGTTAAGCACGCGGGTGCGCGGGCCAAGCGTATTGAGCAGTGCGGCGCTCGGCGCTTCTCCGGCAAACACCAGGCACCCGGCGTGAGCCAGCGGCGCAGCATCAACGCCCCTGAACAGCGCCGGAGGTAGCGTGGCGTGGGTGATCCCCTGCTGCTGAATAAACAGCATCAGCATGGCGGCATCACGGCGCACCTCTTCCCCGACCAGCGTCAGTCTGGCCCCCTGACTGAAGGCCATCGCCACCTCAAATACGCTAGCGTCGAAGCTGATGGAGGCAAATTGCAGCACCCGGCTATCCGGGTTGACGGCCAGCATCTGCTGCTGGGCAAAGCACAGGTGAGTCAGCTGCTGGTGTTCTATCATCACCCCTTTGGGGCGTCCGGTGGAGCCGGAGGTGTAAATGACGTAGGCGAGATGGTGCGGGGCGACGGCGCAGCCGGGGTTTTCCGCCGGCCATGCGTCGTCGTCGGACGCGCGCTCCAGCGCGATGGCGCTGAGCGCGGTGTCGCCGAGGGCGGCGCGTCCGGCCTCATCGGCCAGCAGCAGCGCGGGGCGCGCATCGTCGAGAATATACGCCAGGCGCTCTCCGGCATAGGCGGGGTCGAGCGGCAGGTAAGCGGCACCGGCCTTGAGGATCGCCAGCAGGCCGATCATCAGCTGCGGCGAACGGTCGGCGCACAGGGCCACCAGGTTGTCGGGCTGCACGCCTTCGGCCAGCAGGCGGTGGGCAAGGCGGTTGGCGCGGGCGTTAAGCTCGCCGTAGCTGAGCGTACCGCCATCCCAGGCCAGCGCCACGGCGTGCGGGCTGCGGGCGGCATGCTGCTCAAGGTGCTGATGCAGGCAGCGCGTGCCGGGGTCGTCCGGGGTGACGTTGGCGTCCAGCAGCAGCCGGCGGCGCTCCTCTTCCCCGAGCATCGGCAGGCGCGCCAGCGGCTGCTGCGGCTGTGCCAGCATCGCTTCCAGCACGCGCAGCAGATAGCCGGCGTGGCGCCGCGCCGTGTCGGCATCAAACAGGGCGGTGGCATAGCGCAGCGCGCCGTGGATGCCGTGCGCGTCGTCGACCAGCGACAGCTCAAGGTCGAACTTGATGCGGGCGTAGGCGTCCGGCGCGGGACTGATGAGCAGGCCGTCAAGCGCGAGCTGCGCCGGGGCGGTCTGCCAGGCGAGCAGCACCTGGAACAGCGGGGCGTGGGCGAGCTGGCGCGGCGGGTTAAGGCGCTCCACCACCTGCTCGAACGGCAGCGCCTGATGCATCTGGCCGTCGAGCACCTGCCGGCGCACCTGTGCCAGCAGGGCGGGCACGTCGGTATCGTGCTGCGGGCGGATGCGCAGCGCGAGGGTGTTGACCAGGAAGCCGATCATCGGCTCCAGCTCGGCGCGGTCGCGGCCGGCGACCGGGGTGCCAATCACCATGTCGTCGCAGCCGGCGAGGCGGCCGAGCACCACCGACCAGGCGGCAAGCACGGTCATATAAGGGGTGACGCCGTGCTGGCGGCTGAAGCGGCGCACGGCATCGCTGAGCTGCGGCCCGAGGTCGACGGCTTCCGCCGCGCCGAGGTAGCTCTGCTGCGGCGGTCGCGGCCGGTCGGTTGGCAGCGGCAGCAGGTCGGGCGCGCCGTGCAGCTGCTGATACCAGTAGCCGGACTGCTGCGACAGGCGCTGCGGGGTGAGGCAGCGGCGCTGCCAGGCGGCATAGTCGGGGAACTGCAGCGGCAGCGGCGGCAGCGTGGCGACCTGTCCGGCGCGGCGGGCGTTATAGCAGGCGCTCAGCTCGCGCCACATCACGTCGACCGACCAGCCGTCGGAGACGATATGGTGCTGGGTGATCAGCAGGCAGGCGCGGTCGCCGGGCAGCAGCACGAGGCGCGCCCGCACCAGCGGGCCGAGCGCCAGCGAGAAGGGCTGATGGGCCTCTTCTTCGCAGAGCCGCTGCAGCTGCGCCTGATGGTCGGGCAGGTCGCGCAGGTCGTGGTGCACCAGCGGCGGTACGGCGTCCGGGGGCAGCAGGCGGGCGAAGGGCTGTCCGTCCTGCTCGCTGAAGGTCATGCGCCAGGCCTCGTGGTGGGCGAAGAGGTCGCCGAGGGCGAGGCGCAGGGCGTCGGCGTCGACATCGCCGTGCAGGGTAACGGCAGCGGGCATGTTGTAGGTGGCGGGGTCGTTGTCGAGCTGCCAGAGGAACCACAGGCGCTGCTGGGCAAAGGAGAGCGGCAGCGGCTGGTCGCGGTCGGCGTGGCCAAAGGCGGGCAGCTCGTCACGGGAGGCGTGGCCGGCGGCGACGGCCATTTCAGCCAGCGTCGGGTGGGCGAAAATCTGCTGCACCGTCAGGGCGCTGCCGGACTGGCGCAGGCGGCCGCTGAGTTTCACCGCCAGCAGGGAGTGGCCGCCGAGGGCGAAGAAGTCATCGTGGCGGCCCGGGCGGCTGACGCCGAGCAGTTCGCTCCACAGGCCGGCGAGGGCCTGCTCGGCATCGCCGCGTGGCGCTTCGAAGTCGGCGCGGGCAAAGGCGTCGTCGTCGGGGGCGGGCAGTGCGCGACGGTCAAGCTTGCCGTTGGGGGTCAGGGGCAGGGCGTCGAGGGTGAGCCAGGCGGCGGGCACCATATAGTCGGGCAGACGTCCGGCGAGGAAGTCGCGCAGCGCGGCGGCGGACGGATTATCGGCCGTCGTGCGCGGGACGACGTAAGCGACAAGGCGCGGCTCGGCACCGGTTCGCAGCTGTGCGGTGACGGCGGCCTCGCGCACGTCCGGGTGCTCGCTGAGGCGTGCGGCGATTTCGCCCGGCTCGATGCGGAAGCCGCGAATTTTCACCTGGTCATCGTTGCGTCCGAGGTAAATCAGGTTGCCGTCGTTGAGATAGCGGGCGAGGTCGCCGGTGCGGTACATGCGCGCGCCGGGCAGTGGGCTGAACGGGTCATCAAGGAAGCGCTCTGCGGTCAGTTCTTGGCGATTGAAGTAGCCGCGCGCCACCCCGGCACCGCCGAGATAGAGTTCGCCCACCGCGCTAAATGGCACCGGATCTCCCTGTTCGTCAAGCACGTAGGCGGCGGTCCAGTCCATCGGCCGGCCGATAGCAATCTGGCTGCCGTCGTAATTATCCGGGCACGGCCAGAAGAGCGCATCGATCGCCGCTTCTGTGGGGCCATACATATTTCTGAACGCCACGCGTGGTAATACCGACTGGCACTGTTTCAGATGTTCCGGCGTCAGCGCTTCGCCACCAAAAATCACCAGCCGCAGCGGGCTGGCGTTGTCAGCCGACTGGGTTGCAAGGAAAGGTGCCAGCGTTGAAGGAACAAACTGCGCGATGGTGACTTTTTCACGCGTAACAAGGTCGGCCATACGCTGCGGATCCTTAACGTCCGCATCGCTGGCCAGCGCCAGTTGAGCGCCGCACTGTAGCGAGCAGAAAATCTCCCAGACGGATAGATCGAAATTGAAGGTGGTTTTCTGCAGGAAAACATCATCAGCGCAGAAGCCGTAGGTTTGCTGCATCCAGTCAAGGCGGCACTGCACGGCAGCATGGTCCAGCATCACCCCTTTTGGCTTGCCGGTCGACCCGGAGGTGTACAGGATATAAGCCAGATGTTGCGTGGTAAGTAAGATCTGATGGCGTTGCGGGTTATCTTGAGGCCAGCTCCCCGGCAGGCTGTTGTCCAGCGACAGGGCTGGGACATCCACCTCGCCCAATGCTTCACGTCCGGCATCATCATGCAGCAGCATGACCGGCTGGGCGTCTTCAATAATATAGGCCAGTCGATCGGCCGGATAGCTCGGATCAAGCGGCACATAAGCGCCGCCCGCTTTCAGGATCGCCAGCAGAGCGACGATCATCGACGGACTGCGCGACACGCACAGCGCAACACGGCGATCGGGGCCGACGCCGGCCTCCATCAGATAGTGCGCCAGCCGGTTAGCGCGGGCATTCAGCTCGCCATAACTGAGCCGCTGTTCACCGCAGGTCAGTGCGACAGCCTGCGGGTTAGCGGCCGCCTGCATCTCAAACTCATCATGCAGGCAGCGGTCTGCCGGATAAGGCCGGTTCGGCTGGTTTAACGTTTCCAGCAGCAGGGTACGTTCTGCGGCAGGCACCACGCGCAGTTGACGCACGGGAGCCAGCGGCTCTTTCTCCAGTGCCGCAAGCAGTGAGGCGAGCGCCTGGGCCATCCAGCCACAGGCGTGTTCAGGATCGATCTCAGATGTCATCTGCGCGCTCAGGCCCAGCGACAGGCCATCATCATCCACGGCCATCACAAAGGGATAGTTGGTGCGCTCTTCACCGCTCAGCAGGGTGGTGCCGGCTGGCATGGGCAGGCTGCCATCGCTTTCCTGATTATGACGGTAGTTCAGCAGGGCGCTGAACAGCGGAGCCGGGGCGGCAATACCGCTACAGCGCTGCGCCAGCGTCAGTGAAGCAGCTCTGCGGTCAGTTTTTGGCGATTGAAGTAGCCGCGCGCAACCCCGGCACCGCCAATCCAGATCTCCCCTACCGATCCGGGCGGCACCTGCTGCATCGCCTCGTCCAGCAGGTAGATTCGGGTATTGGCTATCGGGCGACCAATGGTCTCGCTCATCGCTCCGTCCCGCGTATAGCGGTGCCATGTTGAATAGGTGGTGGTTTCCGACGGGCCATACAGATTGCACAGCTGCTGAATGTGGGTTTCAGCAAAAATCCGTTTAATCAGGCTGGCACTCAGGGCTTCGCCCGCCAGGTTCAGGCTGGCTAATGCTTCAGGGAACTGCCGGTTATTCAGCAGCGCCTGGGCGGCGGAAGGAACGGTGTTCAGCAGCGTGATATCACTGTTGGCGGTCAGCGCCAGCGCGTTTTCACCGATATGCACCGCCGCGCCGCGTATCAGCGGAGCAAAACATTCATATACCGAAAGGTCGAAGTTAAGCGAGGTGGCACTGAAGGTGCGCATCATCTCCGGCTGACTGAATACGCTTTGGCTCCAGCAGAGGAAGTTAACCATATTTTCATGGCTGATCATCACGCCCTTCGGCTGCCCCGTCGAGCCTGACGTATAGATAATGTACGCCAGGCTTTGTGGCGTCAGGGCAGGATGGTTCAGGCAGGGATTATCTGCGGAATAATCGCGCAGTAGAGCCTCGTCCAGAGCCAGCGTGGTCACCGAAGAGGTTGCCATCGTCTGCCTGCCCAGCGCATCGGTTAGCAGACAGGCCGGCGCGGCGTCCTGCAGAATATAGTGCAGGCGTTCGCTGGGATAGGCGGGATCGAGCGCGACGTAAGCCGCTCCCGCTTTGAGGATGCCCAGCATGGCAATAACCATATCCACCCCGCGCTCAAGGCAGAAAGCGATACGATCCTCAGGTGAGACGCCGCGAGCCAGCAGGCAATGAGCCAGCTGGTTGGCGCGCTGGTTAAGTCCGGCGTAGGTGAGTTGCTTCCCGCCGCTCACCAGCGCAACGGCTGTGGCACTCCGCGCTGCCTGGGCTTCAAACATCTGCGCCAGGTATTGCGCCGGGAGGGGAGCGCTAGCGGGCGCGTTCCAGCTTTCCAGCAGCTGGCTGTCGGAGGCTGTCAGTAGCGGTAACGCCGCTGCGGGCATGTCGGCATTATCGGTGCGCGCCGCCGCGCTCAACAGCACTTGCAGACGAGGCGTCAGGCGCTCTGCTTCTTCAGTGTCCAAGAAGCTGGCGTTATACAGCCAGCGTATAGCGTTAAGCTGGCTGTTGTATTGCAGGGTCAGCAGGTGACCCGGTGAGTCATCTGTGTCCACCATGCCAGCATTTTCCACCACGCAGAGGGTGAAAGCGCTCGCGTTCTCACCGTTGCTTTGCAGCCACTCCGCCGGGCAGGGCAAATGACTGAGCAGGGCGCTGTATTCCTCACCAACGGTATCGGCGATATGACTGAATGGTAAGGAGAGATCGACAGGCACGGTAAACGGCAGCGTCGAAGCAAACAACGCTCCAGGCGCGGGATAGGCTTTTGAGCTTAACCGTACGCCGATTTGCGGCGATGTCTGCCCGGTGTCGCGTGCGATATAAATCAGCCAGGCAGTAAGCAGTGCAGGCAGTGCGTCTTCCCTTGCGGTATCAACGGCCGCCCACTCCGTTGTCTGCCAGTGTGGCTGAATATGGGGTTGTTCAGGCCGGGCCGCTGATAACCAGCTGCCGTCACGCTGCTTCAGACGCTCGATCCACCAGCCCTGGTGTGCAACAGAGCTATGCCATTGCTGGGTTAGCTGTCGGGCTTCATTTTCGCTGATAATTTTCAGCACCGATCCGGGACTGATACCTGATGCCTGCGCCAGGGCAACCGGGCAGCAGGGGGTGCCGTCCAGAGAGAAAAAGCCCTGAATGTGCACTGCGCCATCGGCGACGGCAATGTGCCAACCCAGGCTGTCTACCGCCAGCAGCGTACCCGGCGCAGCATCATCCGGTTTAGCCAGCGGATCTATTTTTCTGAAGCTGACAAGGGTGTTATCCAGCCATATTTTACTGACCGGCAGCGGGCTGTTGCCCGCGCCGACCCACTGACCGGCATAAAACTGGCTAATCAGCTGATTAACCGGCCTGTCCCAACGCAGTACACCGGCATCGGCCGGGCGACGGCGCAGGGCATAAAAACTCTGCGCCAGCTGCGGATGAGCGTGTAGTCCGGCTAATTCATCCAGCCGGTAAAGCGGCATGTCCGCTGCTTCAGTAAGCTGTTCGAGGAAAAAGCGCAGCTGGCTGCCAATGGCGTCGAGCTCTCCGGGCCGATGCCCTTCAATCGCATCATCCAGCAGGATGTCTACTTCACCCTGCCGGGAGTCGCCCCAGAAGGTAAAGTGCATATCGCTGCTGTCAATATGGCGTCCGAAATGCGCTTGCGTTTGGCAGTTCTGGAAGGATGCGCCCTGGTCAAACAGCATAATATTGACATGCGGCCCGAACCCCTGTCGGGCGCTCAGCCCGGCGTGGCGCTGGATCGCCTGTGCGCGGTAACGCTGATGTGGCAGTACCAGCCGCAGTTCTTGTTTAACCATTGCCAGAATTTGCTGCAGGGTGGCATGTGCAGGGAGATCGAGGATCAGCGGAACAACGTTGGAGGTCATACCCGGCTGGTCGGCGTTCCAGGTGCCTTTCACCGGCAGGCTGAGACTGACAGTTTCTTGCCCGGTGAGATGGCGCATCAGCAGCGCAACCGCACTGAGATAGATAACAGGCTCTTTGACTTCCTGCTGGCTGGCCAATGACAGTATACGCGCGCGTTTTTCTTCCTGCAGGTGCAAGATATGACGTACGTTGAGCGATCTTCTCTCCTCGCCAATAATACGTTGCGTCATGGCCGCCGCTGGCAGCCTGCTGACGTACTCCTGCCAGAATGCGGCATCGTCCTTGCTGGTTGAGGCGGTAAGCCAGGTTTGCTCCTCATCGGCCAGCGAGGAAGCATTCAGCCAGGGAAATGTCGGCAGTGATGAACCGCTCAGTAAGGCGTTATAGCTATCGGCCAGCAGTGAATTAAGGATTGTCCAGGATCGTACATCGAGCAGGCTGTGATGGAACCAGGCTACGAGGCAATAGCGTTCGTCGCCAAGCTGCCAGAGCCTGAAGCGGGAAAGCGCCCCATCCGTGCATCTGTTGTCCGGCGCGTTTTGCGCGACTTGCTGCTGACACGCCGCTTCTGGCGCAGCGTGGTGACGTAAATCGGTCAATTCCAGGGTTACCTGGCTATCAATAGTGCGCTGCTGCCATAAAACGCCATCCTGATACAGCAGGCGCGTTTGCAGCAGGGGAACCTGCTGACCCAGATGCCCCAGCGCTTGTGACAGCTTATCAACGTCCAGCTGCCCGTTGATTTCCAGTGAAAATGAAAGCCAACAATTCGCCTGCTGATGCGTCTCTTCTATCAGGAAGATTTCTTCCTGCGCGAGGGTTGATGGGGTCAGTTTCAGGTTATGACTGTCAGAAGTAGAAGGTAAGGCTGGGGTATTCGCATTCATATTGATGTTATGACCTTATTTATCGTTTGCGGTATTTAACGTGCACGGCGTAGCGCTAAGGGGAGAAAGGTATCGATATCGCTTGATCCATATCGACAGCTCTTCCCTTTTCATTGGCGGATCGGGCCTGCATGGATACGAATTAAATGTTTCGAAGTGGTATGTAGCGTGCGGGAAAATAAGTGACGTAAACAGGCTATCGGGGGGGGTAAACATCCATATTCTCCAGGTTTTATCGATAAGCGAAGCTTAAAATCTATGTTCAACTCACTAAGGTTCAACCGTGGCGCGTACGCGCTATTAGCTAAATGATGGGTGGTAATACATAAGAAAAAATTCCATTTCAGAGGTAATTTTTTTATTCGCCGCATTGGGCAGTGGAGTGAGATTTAACCATGTTGATGTGACCCCGGTCAGTTTTCCGGGGTTGAGGCGGGGGGAGTTGTAAAGAGAGAGGGATCGGAAAAAGAGAGATTATTGCTTCTTCGGCCAATCGTCTTCGTCATCCCATTTATCATTGAAATCACGATGCGGAGGCAGATCAGGCTTGTTTTCCATATACTTTTTCGGATCGATGCGTTTCAGATCTTTATAGACGTTCATCAGAATGCCGACCATCAGCAGGATCACCAGAATCCACCAGTACTCTTTTAACCATTCCATCTTTTCACCTTTAAGCGATCAGCTGTTCCATAATCCGCTGATACATGCGGCTGAGCAGCTGCAAATCGGCGGCCTTCACACACTCATCAATCTTATGAATGGTGGCGTTTACCGGCCCAAGCTCTACGACCTGTGCGCCCATACGCGCAATAAAGCGCCCATCGGAAGTACCGCCGGTAGTGAGCAGCTGGGGCCTGATTTCATTATAGTGCTCAACCGCGTTGACCACCGCATCGACAAGCTTACCCTTTGAGGTCAGGAACGGTTGGCCGGAGACTTTCCACTCAATGCTGTAACGTAGCTGATGGCGATCGAGCAGCGCCTGTACCTTCTGCTGGATCATGACATCGGTTAATTCAGTGCTGAAGCGGAAATTAAACTGCACAAAGCAGTCGCCGGGGATGACATTGTTGCTGCCCGTACCGGCCTGCACGTTGGCGATCTGCATGCTGGTTGGCGGGAAGAATTCATTGCCTTTGTCCCATTCGGTGGCTACCAGCTCATTCAGAGCGGGCATGACACGATGTACCGGGTTGTCTGCAAGGTGTGGATAAGCCACATGACCCTGTACGCCGTGGATCGTCAGATTGGCGGTGATGGAACCACGGCGACCATTTTTCGCCACGTCACCCACCACTTCAGTACTGGAGGGTTCACCGACCAGGCAATAATCCAGGCGTTCATGACGTGCCATCAACGCCTCTACCACTTTTACCGTCCCGTGTGTGGCGCTGGCTTCTTCATCCGAGGTGATCAAAAACGCCAAACGCCCCTTATGCTGTGGATGGGCAGCAACAAAACGTTCAGCGGCAACCACCATTGCCGCCAGCGAGCCTTTCATATCGGCCGCACCACGGCCATACAGCATGCCGTCGCGGATAGTCGGCTCAAACGGTGGATTGCTCCAGCGCGTTACATCGCCAGCTGGAACCACATCAGTGTGACCGGCAAAGGCCAGGGTTTCTCCCTTGCCACGCCACGCCCAAAAATTAAGCGTATCGCCAATATTCATCGGCTCAATGCTGAAGCCCAGCGCCTCCAGGCGAGCCATTAAGATGGCCTGGCAGCCGGCATCATCAGGGCTGAGGGAAGGGCGACGAATAAGCTGTTGCGCCAGCTCAATGACCGGACAGTACATAGTTATGACTTCTCCTGAAGAAACGCCTGATAAGAGGATTCGCTAAAGCCCAACAGCATAGAGCCGTCGGTGGCACGGAGCAATGGGCGTTTAATGATTGCCGGATAGGCCAGCATGAGCGCCTGCGCGCTGTCCGCATCGTTCACCGCCGCACGTTCCGATTCGTCCAGTTTCCGCCAGGTCGTCCCACGCGTATTGAGCATCGCTTCCCAGCCCAGCTTAGCGATAAAGCCCTGGAGCCGTTCCGCATCAAGCCCGTCAGCGCGGTAGTCATGGAACTGATAATCGATGCCGCTGGTATCCAGATACCTGCGTGCCTTCTTTATTGTGTCGCAGTTTTTAATGCCGTATAGCGTGAGCAAACTTTGTTGAGCAGGGTCTTTCATGAAAATTTACCTTTTGAATCATATAAGGTTCAAAACAAGCATCGCCTGAACCCGCCGCAATCATGGCTAATCAATGATTGGCAAATAATGCCTGACTAGTGAATTTCGATCCACACTGTGTACTTATTTCCGAGTACAGCGGCCCGTGCATTAAAGGCTATGGATCTTGTTGTCAATGCGGGTTCAGAGGCAGAAGGGAGTGAGGTTAAGGATTCGGATGGGGAATTAAGGGGGAGAGTTGTCATGCCAAGTGAATAACCAGGATTTTTACGCCTTGTCCGGTTAACGCTGACTGATGTACCCTTTTGTTTTATGGGGCTTTCAACTATATTTTGATCAATCAGGTGGAGCATCATCACTACCCGTATCACTCAACAGGGCGAGAACCTGTTTCAGAAGGAGCGCGCGATGAACTATATGACAGAGTCTGCCGCACATGCGGTTGAAGAAACACGTTCGACTATCGTATTGACCCGCAAAAAAGCCACCCGCTGTACGGAGTTTACTCATATCGTCGAGATGGTTTTACAAGAACATCCGGATGCGAAAACCCATATCGACAGCGATAGCGGGGGCTATGACAAGGTGGTTATTCTCAAATAATCTTTCCTCCGGCCGCTGCGGCGTGCCGGTCCGTCCGATTTCTTCATTCGCAGCGGTACACGGGGTGATGCTTTATCAATACTCGCTTAAATACCTAATCTCCGGTTTATTTTTTCTACAAACTTATCATTAAGTAAAAATCCTACCAGCGTCATCATTAAAGCAAATCCTAAAATCCCCATTGGAGTTCCAAGCAGGATACTGTATGCAAAAGCCGTCAGAAAAGTGGCCCCCTTGCCGATGGCCAGAGTTTCCAGTTTTACGTAAAAGGGTCGCCAGTTGTTGGTATTAAGCGCTTTTCTCAACTCTGCTACCGTCTCATAAGCATCAATTCCGCTACTGACCAGACCAAATCCCTTGCTGAATCTGGCGAAGTTTTTCGTCATTTCATCATGGGTCAGAGATTCAAGCGCCTTGCTAATCGCTTCCTGATCTTTGACACTGAATTTTTTGTTCAGCACATCCTTATATTTATCAAATGCCCCCAGCGCTTCATCCGCGTTACGTATCTGCTTTCCTTTGACTTCCCATGCCAGTTCTTGCGCAATTTCAGCTGACTTCTGCCCCCACTTCTCAGTCAGTTCTTTATAAAAGTCTGAAGTGAATTTAATGGCAGCGAGCATTTCTTCATTTTCTTTATCTTCATCCCTTTTTCGTTTAGAGGGGGAAAACGGACTTAATACGGGTGGTCGAAGCGGAGATATTTTTATTGGCAAGATGGGCGTCAGTGCTGTCGGTTTTTGCAACGCTAAATCAGGATTAATGGTCAGGAACGGGGATAGTGGTGGTTCAATCACAACGGGTTCAATAAAAATGGGATCAACGATGGCCGGTTCCGGGGCCATAGGTCTAATCGCCACCTCAGTCGCCGGTTTTTTAACATCATTTACCGGGGTTGATGGGGTATTATGTTCTTCCCGATCTTTTAAAACTTGTTCATTCTTTTCAATGCGCTCTCTCTCTTTATTAAGGCGGGTTGTCTTGTCAATAATATCATTACAAATGATATTCACCCGATCTAAATAGGTGACAAGATTATTTTTCTCTTCCATTTCTTGCTGAACTTTGGGTAAGTAAAGCGTATTCCAAAGCGAGATAATATGGCGATAGACAGGACTGATGCTCAACACGAAATCAAATACAAACGGACGAGCATCGCGGAAGTTTTGCATTTTGACATCGTCGCGTTGCACAAATTGCTCAAACGCCGTGGCGGCTGCCTGCGTTCTGATACTCACATCTTGTCCGGCTTTATTTTTTAGCACGATATTTGCCTGCAATGCCGTGACGGCCTCTTGCAATGCAGTCGTTGCTACCTTGAGAGCGGCGTGAACAATCGGCCCTGATTTTTGTAGTGAATCCAGTAAGCTAATCGAGTCATGCACGATCTGTTCATCATCGTGGTGATGGGAATTCCTCGCTTTGGTGATGAGTTCATTGATTTGCGTTTGTCCTTCCCTGATCGATTTAAGACTATGATGACCCGGCTTATTCGGATCGTAATGGGTGACGGGGCCAATCCCGTGCGACATTGAGCTATCCATGCCGGGCCAGCCCACATAAATTGGGCGTTCGTTTTTGATGCCTGTAAGGGAACCCGAACCGACAGGACCGCCAGTAATTGTGATGATGACATGTCCGTCGGCGCCGTAGGGTACGCCATTTCTGTAATAAGCGGGAGTTGCCATTGATCTCTTCCTTGTATAATCAGGCCAGTTAAATTCAATTTTTATTTGCGTGCGTTCGTGATGTGAATAGTGACGAGAGAATTAATTTATGTTTCAGACTGATTTCTATTGATGACTTTATTCTGAAATTTATCGATAAAATGCTGTTCAAAGTTTGTATACGGATTGGGGTTATTTTCCTTATTCCTTTATGAAG
This sequence comes from Erwinia piriflorinigrans CFBP 5888, assembly GCF_001050515.1. GTDB lineage: Bacteria > Pseudomonadota > Gammaproteobacteria > Enterobacterales > Enterobacteriaceae > Erwinia > Erwinia piriflorinigrans. Next base: position 928,040 of record NZ_CAHS01000015.1, on the reverse strand, counting down.
AATGGGGTGATGATGTTGGACGGTAATATAAAGAGTTGAGGATAAGCCTTAAAAGGATCTTTCCCCCATCAATAAGTAACGTTAACAATATAAACTTTATCATGACAACAAATCCCTTTCCTCCTTTGCGCAGGGATCTCGTAAAATATCTAGTTGGCTTTGCTGTTCGATATATATCATCCCGTTTATAAAGAGAACGTTTTAACTCATGGCGAAATGACTTCCGGCACTCTTCAGTCTCCGCCGGAGATAGCGGGTTATCGCTGGCATCTGCAAAAAGCCACTGTCGAGCGATATATCTGGCATTTTTATAAGGTTAATCTTAAAATGCAGCGGAAGTAAAAGAGGAGTGAAGATGATTGATTTAGAACTGGGGAACTGGAAAGACTTCATTGAAGAGATGTTACGTAAGTAACACCGTCAAGAAGAAAGTGCAGTATCATATTGATCTGCTTCTACTTTCAGAAAAATAACAAAAGGCAGCCACCAGCGGGCTGCCTTTTTTGTTTTTACCGGACTTTAATTTTTAACGGGAAGCGGCGTCTCACCATGACAAAGAACAGGGGAACAAAGAAGACAGCCAGCACCGTGGCGGAGATCATTCCACCTAATACGCCAGTACCTACCGCATGCTGGCTGCTGGAGCCCGCTCCCTGGCTGATTGCCATTGGCAGCACGCCAAAAATAAACGCCAGTGACGTCATCAGAATGGGGCGCAGCCGCTGGCGCGATGCCTCCAGCGTTGCTGACACCAGTTCCTGTCCACGGGCATTGATCTCATTGGCGAATTCCACAATCAAAATGGCATTTTTCGCTGACAGCCCGATAACCGTCAGCAATCCGACCTGGAAATAGACATCATTTTCCAGCCCGCGCAGCCAGGTGGCGATCAGGGCGCCCAGCACCCCCAACGGCACGACCAGCATCACCGAGAAGGGGATTGACCAACTTTCATAGAGTGCGGCCAGGCACAGAAATACCACTAACAGAGACAGCGCATAGAGCGCCGGAGCCTGCGCGCCGCTCATCCGTTCCTGCAATGATGCGCCAGTCCACTGCAAACCGATACCGGCGGGTAACTGGCTGACCAGCTTTTCCATCACGTCCATTGCTGCACCATTACTGATACCCGCCGCCGATTCGCCGACAATCTCCAGCGCCGGGTAGCCGTTATAACGCTCAAGACGCGGTGAGCCGGTTTCCCAGTGCGAGCGGGCGAAGGCGGTAAACGGCACCATGCCACCGCTATTGTTGCGAACATACCACTTGCTGATATCGTCAGGCAGCATGCGGAACGGTGCATCGGCCTGCACGTAGACTTTTTTTACCCGACCACGATCAAGGAAGTCGTTAACGTAGGACGATCCCCAGCCTGTTTGCAGCGTGGCGTTAATATCGTTAAGGGACACGCCCAGCGTTTGTGCCTTACGCTGGTCTATATCAATGCGCAGCTGTGGGCTGTCATCCAGTCCGTTATGGCGCACACGCGTTAGCGAGGGATTTTTCTGCGCCATTTCCAGCAGCGTATTGCGTGCGCTCATTAATGCGCGATGCCCGAGACCCGCATTATCCTGTAACTCCAAATCAAAACCCGCAGAGTTACCCAGCCCGGTGATTGCCGGCGGGCTGCTAGCTACCACTTTTGCCTCATTGATGCTGCCGAATGCTTTGGTGGCACGTTCGATAATGGCAAAGGCACTGTTCGCACTGCCATGTCTGGCCTGCCAGTCCTTCAGGCGCACAAAAAGACGCGCAACGTTTTGCCCATTCCCCCCCGGCCCTGAGCCCACGGTGGCAAATACGGATAGCACATTATTTTGTTCATGGGTCAGATAGTAGTGTTCGACTTTTTCCACCACTTTCATCGTCTGTTGCAGAGTGGAGCCTGGTGGTAATTGAACCTGGGTGGTGAAAATACCGCGATCTTCCAGCGGTAGAAACGAGCCGGGCAGGCGAACAAACAGCAATGCCATCACACCGAGTAATGCCAGATACACCACCAGCCAACGTCCGCCTTTAGCGAGCATTTTTCCCACGCCGTGCTCATAGCGTTCGGCATTGCGGTTAAACATGCGGTTGAACCAGCCGAAGAAGCCGCGCCGCTGGTGATGGCTTCCCTTTGGCACCGGCTTGAGCAGGGTCGAGCACAGGGCCGGGGTAAGGATCATCGCCACCAGTACTGACAGTACCATTGCGGAGACGATGGTGACGGAGAACTGACGGTAAATCGCACCGGTGGTACCGCCAAAGAAAGCCATCGGCACGAATACTGCCGACAGTACCAGCGCGATGCCAACCAGCGCCCCCTGAATCTGCCCCATCGATTTACGCGTGGCGTCACGCGGGGAAAGGCCCTCTTCCGTCATGATACGTTCGACATTTTCGACGACAACGATGGCATCATCGACCAGCAGGCCGATTGCCAGCACCATTGCGAACATGGTCAGCGTATTGATACTGTAGCCGAAGGCATAAAGCACGCCGAAAGTACCAAACAGAACGACCGGAACGGCAATCGTGGGGATCAGCGTGGCGCGGAAATTTTGCAAAAACAGGTACATCACCAGGAAAACCAGCAGTACGGCTTCAAACAGGGTTTTCACCACATCTTCAATCGATGCCTTCACAAAAGGCGAGGTCTCAAAAGCGATCTCGGCTTTCAGGCCGTGGGGGAAAAAGCGTGACAGCTCGTCAAGACGGGCGCGTACTAAAGTATCGGTTTGCAGTTCATTGGCACCTGATGCCAGTTTGATACCCAGGCCGGAGGCGGCCATGCCGTTGTAGCGACTGAGGTAATCATACTTTTCTGCGCCAAGCTCAATGCGGGCGACTTGCCCCAACGTCACCACCGATCCATCGGCATTCACGCGCAGGGTTATCGCACGAAATTGTTCCGGCGTTTGCAGTAACGACTGTGAGTTAATCGTGGCATTGAGCGCCTGGCTGATCACCGATGGCAGGCCGCCTAATTGGCCAACCGCGACCTGACTGTTTTGCGATTTAATCGCATCTACAACTTCCGTGGTGGTCAGCGCATAGTTAATCAGCTTGTCAGGGGCGAGCCAGATACGCATCGCATACTGAGAGCCGTAGGCATCCACCTGACCAACGCCGCTAATGCGGCTGAGTGGATCTTGCAGGTGGCTTGCGACATAGTCGGAGATGTCTTGCCTGTCCATACTGCCGTCGGTCGAGACGAAAGCCACCATCAATATATTGGTATCGCCGGTTTTATTGACGGTAACCCCTTGCGACTGTACATCCTGAGGTAATTTACGCAAGGCGGTTTGCAACTGATTTTGCACCTGCTGGCGTGCTTCATCCGGATTAGTACCGGCGACGAAGGTCAGGGTGACGGTCGCCTGGCCGGTATTACTGCTCTGTGAAGACATATACATCAGGTTATCGATGCCGGTCATGTTTTGTTCAATCACCTGGGTAACGGTGTTTTCCAGGGTTTCCGCTGAGGCTCCGGGATAATTAGCGGTGATACGAACGTTAGGCGGGGCCAGATCGGGATATTGTTCAATTGGCAGGGAGACGATTGCCAGCCCGCCGGTTAGACACAACAGGATCGCCAGTACCCATGCAAAAATAGGGCGGTCGATAAAAAAATTCGCCATCGCAAAAAGACTCCACAGCTGTTAGCCGAATAAATAAAAGCGTACTCTGTTTATCGCTCACCGTGGGCATATTGAGTCTGGTGCGTGGTAAATCTTTATTTATTCAATATGCTGCGGCAGTGAATCACTCTACCCGCCACAGCGCCAGTAATCGTGAAGAAATTGAGGAGATAATGTAAATTATCGTGCGCGGTTTCCCTCCTTCAGCGACAGGACTTTAGCCAGAGCACGGCTGCCGCCACGCGCGAACGAACATTGAGTTTACGCAGCACGTTGCGCATATGCACTTTGACCGTCTGTTCCGATAGCGTCAGGATTTCTGCTATCTGCTTATTGGCTAAGCCATTGGCAGCTTCCCTTAATACTTCCTGCTCACGCAAGGTAAGAATAGCAAGCGGGTCGTGTCTCCATTTGTCCAGGGCGTCGGGGGTATCCAGACCGGGGCTGTAAGCCACGCCACCTTCAGCGACCTCAATAATTTGTGCTAACAATGTTTCCGGGTCGCTATCTTTCAGCAGGTATCCTTTGGCTCCGGCTTCCAGCAGCGCAGCGAAATCTCTGCGATTAGCCGAAAAGGTCAGCACGACAACCGGGGATGTGATGCCGCTGGCGCGCAGCGCGTTCAAGGTATCAAGACCCGACATTCCTTGCATTTTCAGATCCAGCAGGATCAGCTGCGGTTGCAGTTGATGAGCTTTGAGTAACGCCTCGTCGCCATCACTTGCCTCGACGATCCTATCAAAGCGCGGATCCATCGCCAGCAGCTGATGCAGACCACGGCGTAACAGTGGGTGATCGTCCACAATTAACACCTTACATTTTTGTGCTTCCTTCACAGTTGCTCCTGGTCTGAAAAGATCTTAGTCATAGGTGTAAAGTACAGAGATACGCAAGTACCTCCTGCCGCAGGACGTTCTATTAACAGGGTGCCGTTTAAACGGTTAGCGCGTTCATTCATGATATTCAGGCCGTAATGTCCCTCCGGCTCTTGCAGGCTGGCAATGCCGACACCGTTATCCTTGATGGTCATAGACAGATTCCCTTGGGGTAATAACCTGACGTCGACGCTGATTTGCGTAGCCTGGGCGTGATGTAAGGCGTTGAGTAACGCTTCACGGATGATGTGCACAACATGGATTTGCTGCTGTGCCGCCAGCTGCCCGCTGAACGTACAGGCTAAGGTGATTTGTGGGCTGGCTTGCGGGTGGAGTGGGGCAATAACCTGCTCCAGTGTCTGTAGCAGGCTGGCGGGTGCGATACGCAGGCGGAAGGTGCTTAATAACTCGCGCAGCTGGCGGCTGGCGCTGCTGAGTGCCTGTTCAGACTCGGCAATGATACTCAATGCTGTTGGGCAACCGCGTTTGAGCGTCTCTCTCAGTCTGACCAGCTGGATACGCTGAAAGGTAAGTGATTGCGCCAGAGAATCATGCAGTTCACCGGCAATTGTCGCCCGCTCTTGCTGTATCAGCAGGCTTTGTCTCTGTTGCTGTTTGTGCCAGCGCTCCAGCGCGTTAGTGATTAAGACGGCAATGCTTTTCAATAGTTTTTGATGACTTGTCCCCTGCCAGCGTAGTGTGCCATAGGGCGGTCGCCGTGATGGGGAGCGCAGTTGCAGGCTGTTCCAGGGGGACTGACTGACTTTCTTGCCCGCGCTAAGGATGCCGAATTCCGGGGTGGATAGCTCCATCCAGTTGAGTTTTTCATGGCTTACGACCAGCAGCAGGGTTTGCTGAAATGCCGGTGAACCTTGATGACTGAGGTTGAGCCGCTCAGAACAGGCATAAAGCAGCCTGAGATGATGGTTAGCTTGCCTTAAATTGGCATTTTTCATGGTGATGGTCACCCCGTTACTGCCACTATCAACCTGCTCCGCTACAGGTCATGCACTGCAATACGGTTGTGAAGAGTATATGAGACAGGCTGTTGATATCGGATCGTTCAACGAACGATGCCGCCTTATTGTGTTTTAGGGTGTGATTATAACTTTGAGTGATAATTAACTAAAGTAGTAGTTGATTTTGGTAGCAATTGATTTCATCAAGCGGCATTGGACATACATTTTTACTTTTGGACGATAATCTCCCTCTTTAGTCGACAATACTTATCCCTCCTTTACTTACGGCTAACGGAGCTTTTCATTCAATGGGTGATAATTAGTTTTGTAACTAACCCGCACGGTTTTAGGAGCGGAAAATGAACAAGAAATTACCCATCCTGGTCGCGACCAGTCTATTGGCTATGGCATCATTCTCTACCCTGGCAGCTGTCCAGGTAGATAATAGCCAGGCCAGCAGTTTGCAGAGCATGGGCACCGTGTCTGTATCAGGTGTCAGAGGCACTTTAGATGACGCCACCCACAAGCTGGCAAAAAAAGCTGATGCGGTGGGGGCCAGTCGCTACCGGATTATCGGGGTGAGTAACCCTGGTGACTCCAGCCTGTGGCTGGGCAATGCCGAGATTTACCGTTAAGTCATACTCCTGCTTTACCCTCCAGTCCCTGTGTAGTCATTAGTGTTGTCACTGACCGACCGCCTTTTGCGGTCGGTTTTTTTATGCGTCGCTCGACAAAAATCACATAAGCTCACGATTTCCACCGTGGATATTTTGCGTCATTTGATCATAAGGGTTAGGATGCATCGCCGCATTTTTCCTGAGAAGGTCAGAGATAAAATTCCAGCCCGCAGGGGAATTGTTCAAACATGTGCCAACAGAAGCAAACGTTTGGTTGGCTGATAAGAAAAAGGATACCCGGGACAGGTAACCGCATCGTATTGTGGACAGGACAACTAGGACTAAAAATGAAAGCAGATAAAAAAACGGGCGCAGAAAAACGCGCTGCAAGAAGACGTTGGTTAAACTCTCATGACTCCGGTTACCATAAAGCGATGGATAATCGTCATGTGCAAATGATTGCCATCGGTGGCGCAATCGGTACGGGCCTGTTCCTCGGTGCTGGTGCTCGCCTACAGGCTGCGGGGCCTGCGCTGGCGCTGGTCTATTTAGTGTGTGGTGTTTTCTCTTTCTTCATTCTGCGTGCGCTGGGTGAATTGGTACTACATCGTCCTTCAAGCGGCAACTTTGTCTCTTACGCCCGCGAATTCCTCGGTGAAAAAGCTTCTTATGTGGCTGGCTGGATGTACTTTGTCAACTGGGCGATGACCGGCATTGTTGATATCACCGCCGTAGCGCTCTATATGCACTATTGGGGTGCATTTGGCGATGTGCCGCAGTGGGTGTTCGCACTGGGTGCGCTGGCGATTGTCGGCACCATGAACATGATTGGCGTAAAGTGGTTCGCCGAAATGGAGTTCTGGTTTGCGCTGGTCAAGGTGCTGGCCATTGTCATATTCTTGGTGGTTGGCGTAGTGTTTCTCGGTAGCGGTAAGCCGCTGGACGGTAACGCCACCGGTTTTCATTTGATCAGTGACAACGGCGGTTTCTTCCCCAATGGCCTGATGCCTGCACTGGTGCTGGTGCAGGGGGTAGTGTTTGCTTTTGCTTCCATTGAGCTGGTCGGAACCGCTGCGGGCGAATGTAAAGACCCGAAAACCATGCTGCCAAAAGCGATCAACAGCGTTATCTGGCGTATTGGCCTGTTTTACGTGGGGTCGGTGGTGCTTCTGGTTATGCTGCTACCGTGGAATGCTTATCAGGCAGGTCAAAGTCCTTTTGTGACTTTCTTCTCTAAACTGGGCGTGCCATACGTTGGCAGTATTATGAACATCGTGGTGCTGAGTGCCGCGCTGTCCAGCCTGAACTCAGGTCTTTATTCAACCGGTCGTATTCTGCGTTCAATGGCGATGGGCGGTTCTGCACCGAAATTTATGTCCAAAATGAGCGGTCAGCAGGTTCCATATATGGGGATTCTGGTAACCGTTGGCGTCTATATTATCGGCGTATACCTCAACTATATCGTGCCTTCCAGCGTGTTTGAGATCGTCCTGAACGTTGCCGCGCTGGGCATTATCTCCTCATGGGCGTTTATCGTGATTTGCCAGATGAAACTGCGAAAAGCGATTAAAGAGGGCAAGGCGGAAGATGTTAGCTTTAAGCTACCGTGGGCTCCGTTTACCTCATGGTTGACGCTGCTGTTCCTGTTCAGCGTACTGGTACTGATGGCGTTTGACTATCCAAACGGCACCTACACGATCGCATCGATTCCGCTAATCGCGGCGGTGCTGATCCTTGGCTGGTTTGGTGCGCGTAAGCGTGTTCATGCCCTGGCGCAGGAAGAACATAATCATTAATTAATACCGGCCGGTGCCTGCAATGGCACCGCCGTCATGATGATTATTTCGTCGCCACATGCGACAAAATTCACTAGAATCAAAGGCTGCCGATTGTTCCTACGGAGCCTGTATGCCAGCCAAGATTGACGTCATTAAAAACAAAATCCTGTCAGAAAACTGGTTTGTCCTGCGCAATTATACCTACGATCTCACCGCTCAAAACGGCACTGTCCTGCGTCATAAACGCGAAGTCTACGATCGCGGCAATGGTGCCACCATCCTGCTTTATAACCGCGAAAAAAACAGCGTCGTGCTGACGCGTCAGTTTCGTATTGCGACCTGGGTAAATGGCAGTAATCCCGGAGGAGAACTGATTGAGGCCTGCGCCGGACTGCTGGATGATGACTCGCCGGAAGAGTGCATTCGCAAAGAGGCGATAGAAGAAACCGGTTATGCCATTGGTGAGGTGGAAAAGCTGTTTGAGCTTTTTATGTCGCCGGGCGGGGTCACCGAATTGCTCCATTTCTTTGCGGCTGAATACAGCGAGGCGCAGCGTGAAAATGATGGCGGCGGAGTAGAGGATGAAGCCATCGAGGTACTGGAGATGACTTTCCCACAGGCTTGGGAGAGGGTAAAAGATGGTCGCATTAAGGACGGCAAAACGGTGATGCTATTGCAGCATGCATTGCTGGCGGGAAAGCTGCGCCTGGATTAGCGGTCGGCAAGCCTGTGGGGGCTTGCCGACCCGCCTGACCTGAACGGCTAGTAGCTTACGGTGACAATAATGGTATCCGTGTAAGTCCCTGCGGGTTGCAAGGTCTGATTGGGATTCATCACATACGTATAAGGGATGGATTGTGGTGTGCCGCTGCCGACAAAACTTTGGCTGTCTGTTGTAATGACATTCCCCTGGGCATCCCTGACCTGATATTGCAGGTAGTGGGTGCCGCTACTTCCGCTGGAACTCATCTGTCGCCAGTCGCCATCGCTGCTATTGTTGCTGATAAGGGTGACCCCGTAGTTGGCATTTAGCGTACAGCGCACGTTGACGTCACTGGTGACAGTGTTGAACTGCGAAGGTAGGCCGGCGCTACCGAAATTTACGTCTGGCGTACTCACGATATGACAATCATTCAGCACAATCAGCGTCACCGCTATCGAGGTGGTTGGCGTGCCGTTTGTGTAGTTACACAGAGGATATACGCCGGCACAAATGTTGTAATTCCATTGGAGCGTTAGCATATCGCTATAAACACCGGCCGGAACGTTAACGGCACTACTGGTTACCAGCGTAATTGGCAGGTTGGCAGTCGAAGAGTTGAGCAGTGCCGTCAACGCATTGCCATACCAGTTTATCGTACTGCCCAGGGTATAGTTTGACGAGCAGGTGGTGTTATTACAAATCGAATAAGGCACATAGGTGCCGGTGATGGCGTTATACAGGCGTGGGGTATTACCACTGGCATTGGCTGAAGTGAGAAAAGTGGCGTTGAGCAAGTTGTCTGGAGCCAGTTCAAAGAGTGCACTAAGGCCGGTACAACCGAACGTGTTGGTGACCGTGACGCTTTGTGGCGTGGTCTCCAGGGCAAGCGAGCTGATTGATCCGAAACTCGCGCTGCCGCTGGCAGCGGTACAGGCGGCGTAGCTCTTTCCGACCAGACTCAGCAGGAAGGTTAAGAGAAGAAGTGGCAAAATCCGTGGATAACTCATAGGTGGGTTTCCTGAGTTGCGGGCAGAGAGCAAATAAACGGCGCTAACATATTTTGCTGGCTGTTATGTTCCGGGAGCGTGAAGCTGTGATGGCAGTTGCCCTGCGGTAGCTGTACCACAATTTCATTATCGGTCCCCAGCTGGCTGAACCAGGTTTTACCGTCATAACCCACCACCGCGGTTTGACCGCTGTGCGTTTCAGTGACGAGGGTACCCACCGGGAGCGGCTGGTGGTTTTGGTCTTGCAGCGTTAAGGTCACCGAGCGAACACGCTTAACCGGGAATTCCACCAGCGTGCCGCTGGCCTCGCGTACGGAGACAGTCTTGTCGACTGTTGGCGTAGAGATATCCAGCGGTAAATTCAGCGGATCGATACCCAGTTTTGCCGGATACCAGGATGTTACCGATGGAATAAGCAGATGGCCCCTGCTATCCGTTTTACCTGCCAGCTGATTTTCAAAGTTAACTGGAATATCCGGGTAGCCGCTGGTACTGACCAAAATAAACGAGTCATAAATCTTATTAGAGGCAAATAACGCGTTATCCATATAGATGATTGAACCGCTTAAATCTGCCCACTGGCTGTTGTTGCTTCCCTCGCCAAACACGCCTCCGCTCAGGGTCGCATACGGGGACTTCCAGCCGATATCGGCCTGGTGGTAATCGGTATTACCGTGATCGTAAGCCAGGTTCCAGCCCAAGCCACCTGCTAACGGTGTGCTTTGACTCATGGTTACGCGCTCAACGTAATTCCCCCTATTGTTACGCTGAAGCCCGACGGTGGCGTTACGGTCCTGGCCCAACGGAATGTTTATCTGCATCAGTCCGCTATAACCGCTTTCACCCAGCGTTTTATTGAGGGCCACATATAAACTGGTATCGCCCCACAGGCTGCGGCTCCATGACACATTGGCCAGCCGGGTATGGCTATTGTCACGGGCTTGAACATCAAAGTATCCCAGTCCTAAAGTACCATTACCTTCGCCCGGTACTATCAGAGAGAGAGTCGCCTGATCGGACTGGCGGCTGAGCTGTACGCTGGTGCCCAGTGTGCTGATATCGCTGTAACCATCGGTGCGCTGTTGATGCTGCAAGGCGATACTGAACAGGTTGGTATTGTAGGAGTAGCCGGTGACTAACTGTGAACCGTTGTTATTGGCCTGGCTTTGGCTCCAGGCCACGCTCAATGTTCCCCAGCGGCCAACGACCATATCGCTGCCTATGCCAGCGAGACCGAGTCCTCTGGCTCCTTCGCCATGCGCTGACAGGGTGAGCTTATCATTAAGACCATAGCGCCAGATCCCACTGGCTACCCCTTCACCATAGTCGGCGCTGCTGCTACCATAATTTCTACGTATCGCACCAGTGGTAAAATCGAAATCGCTCAGACCTTTTTGCAAAAGTTGGTTAGACACATAAAACGGTATGCTGGTCGAAACCCGTCGCCCCAACGCATCGGTAGTGACCACCGTGGCCTCGCCTGCGCCATTGATATAAGGCACACTGGTCAGAGTGAAGGGACCGGCATTCAGTTCGTTGCTGCTGGCTTTTGAACCATTGATAAACAGATCGACGCTACCAGGCACCGCAGCCGTTCCTGACAGGTTCATTAGCGGATAGGTAATCAGATCGGGGCGAACGCTGAAATTGCGCGCGATGCGAAGACCGCCGATGCGCGTTGAATTACTCCAGGTCAGGGAATTGTTGATCACATCCCCAACCTGCCAGGCGATCATATTTTTCTCGTCGTTATATTTCCAGTTGGTGTCATAACGAAGATAGCCCTCACGTATATTGGTCTCAGAGTTCTTTGACCAGTTGTTACGCCAGGTACCGGTATTTGACAGACTTCCTGCCGAACTGAACAGGCGCTGCTCCAGCCAGGTATTTGTTGTGCTCTGTCCCCCTCGGGTATGCAGGCTGTAGCTATCATAGCCCAGTAGCAGTCCGTTACCGCTTTCTGCTTGCTGGTAGCCTATGAGCGATTGTTTGCCAACCATTTGTATCGGCAGCCAGTTTTCCGGTACGGTCATGACCAGTCGCTGTTGCCCACTGTCATAATGGGTGGTGACCTGCGGCAGGGTGATAACATCCACCTTGCCGCTGGCTGAATTTGCGCGAACATACATGCGTTGCAGCGCATCAGCGGGGACCAGATACTGACTGCCGTGCACCTCGACCTGCGTCAATCGATCGTCGCTCCGCCCGTTTACCACCAGCGTCAGATAGAGTATGTAGCTGGTGGACATGCTGTTGGCCGCGTGCGGTGCGGCAGGAAGCTGGCCATAATCGGCAGCCATCAGGTCACGCGTCCATAGCGAAAGCATCACCATTGTTGCCAGTTGGGTGGGTACCAGAATGTTTTTTCTCATAGGGCATTCTTAATGGCGACTGGAGGGGTATTATCTTGCAGTTGGGCATAGAGGGTCTGGCCGGAGGGTACCGAGCGACTTCCCGCTAACGGAAAGGCCATTTTTTGCCCCGGTAGCACATAGCCGAGGTATCCATTTGACACATTGAATGTCGCCTGGTTTTGCTGATTGCTGCGGCCCCAGAAAACATTACTTAGCCTGGCATGGACTGCTCCCTGGTTATGCACAGTGAGCCACGTTTGCCCCGCGCGCTGTGTCAACGCCCAAGTGAGCAGGGGTTGTGTGCTGTTAGGGGCATTAATATTCATACCAGAGTCTGAGGTAGAGTGCAGGCCTTCTCCGTTCAGGAATAGGGGCAGTAAATAACGCATCTGTACGTTGATGCCCACACGCTGCGGTGCTGCTGTGGGTTTAACGCCTGGAATTTCATCAATGATCACTCGAAAAGCCTCCTCTTTACCGGCGGGCACCGTGCCGGTGCGTATTAAACGTACCATTTGGCGTTGGCCAGCAGGCACATGAGCGAAAGGGGGGCTGGCGACGACCGTTTGTTGTTCGGCGAAACGATCGTTCTGATCCTGTTGTTGCCAGGCCAGGACGCGTATCTGGAGATCCACCGCTTGGCTGCCTTGATTTTCCAACCAGAGGGCCGATCCCTGTTGGTCAGCATCAATTTTTTGATAAATTGGCCATACCAATACAGAAGCCGCTGCCAGAGTGAGTGGAGGAAACAGAGCAATGAGCAATAATGTTCCAGAAAAAAAATTATTTATCAGTTTCATAGGTATTTACCAGCCAGTAGTTGCCAAAAGCCTATCAGCGAAGGTCCTTACCGGAGCAAGGGTGTTTTGAGTGTTCAGTCGGGCACGATGTGGTCAGTCAAGGAGCCTGTTGCTGTTACCTGCTTTGCCATAGCTGGATACCCTGCGGGGTATCCAGCTTCTGCCATGACTCTTCAGTATCAGATACCGCTCACTGAAGACTTGACCTGATAAAAACAGTTTAGTGACAGCAAAATATCGTTATGAATGCTTGTAAAGATCAGCAGGTGCTGTCGCTTCCTTGTTGATGGTCATAGCCGTTTACCAACTGATGGTTGCCGTTACCGTATCGGTATAGGTGCCCGCAGCAGGGTAGCTTGTTTGGGAATTCAGCCTTGCGTAGATGGTGGTTTGAGAAGATACGGGCAGCGTAACAAAGTTATACGCGTTGGATCCTGTTCCCCACGCGACAGTGCGGGCGGGATTCTGGAAAAGCTGGTAGCTCAGAGTATTGGTACCACTTTTAAGCAGTCGCGCGGTGGTACTGGAGCTATTTAAACCCGCGTCCAGGGCAATAGAAGCGGGGATGCCCGGTGTACAAGTTAAAATGATGTTACCAGCGCCATTGCTGGTCGTGACATCAACGTTAGTGCTGAGACTGGTGACGTTGCCGAAGTCGATGGTGCCATAGTTAGTAGAAGCGCTATTACCGGGAATACCAAGCACACAGCCAGGGACGACCGTTGCCTGAACGGCGATAGGGTTAGTGACGGAACCAGCCACCGCATTACCAGAGACCAGAGTGCCTGCGATCAATAAACCACTCATTACACGATTACGCATAGGATTTACCACGCTTTAAGTTAACTAATTAGCTCGTTGAAAGTGAATAAACTCCGTTGCACGCGGCTAACCGACTGAAAAAAATATCACCCTTGACCAAGACAGACTCTGTTTCCAGTTGGTATTAAGGGAAAGGTATCATTACGTTTCCTGGCTTGTGCGAAAGTGAGTATAAGCACCAGATCGTCGGCTGACAATATGCTGCATAATCATTGTTCCTGCACTCGTCAGATTAAATTGGGGTGTAGTTTGATTGAGGGTTAGAGGGGGATGGGATTAATAAATTCTCCTTCTTCTTGGTTGATTCTGTATTGTTTAATGACAATCGTTTATTTTATCTTAAATAAATTTCGTTTTAATTTGATTATTCCCGTTCATTATTCCTAATCTCTAATCATAAGTTGGGGGCGTGTATTTTTTGTTTTTTATTGAGTGGCTTTTCGGGGGGGCGGGCGGGCTTGTATCATTAAAACCAAGATAAATAAATCATTTTTTGGGTGGTAAATAAACAGTGACAATACTCTTTTATGGCTAATAATAATAGCTAGTTAACGCATTCAGTCATGTCCGTCATTCCGATTGGTTCATTGGCATCATATTAGTATTCAATGTGGTCAATAAATTAATGTAATTGTTTCGACGGTGGGATGCAATGGACTTGCGTTCATGATCTGGGCAGAATCTGCCATCAAAATGGCAAAATATTTCACGTTCGGAACAGAAAAACTCACCACGAACGGCCTGACAGTGTGGACATATGCAGTAGTTTCAGGTGCAATAAAGTCAGAATCCCGCAGGCTGAAGCAGGGAATTAGGGGTTTTGGTACCAGCGTTAAGTAAAAAAATGACGTTTATCCTTGTGCCGGGGAGAAAGAGGGCGAAAATCCGAATGAGGTTTATCTGAGTTATATCGGTTAGCATGCAAGTTTTGTGAAATGTCTCAATTGGATTTTTATCTATCCTGAACGGTTGCTGCCAATTTCGACCGGGCTAATGATGTTTTTCTGTTACTGTCTCTCTAACGTCTGTGGTACTGGTGGGGGAGGGATTTACAACAGGAAATGATATTCAATAGTCATGTCAGTAACTGCATTTTTATCATTGTCTCTTATTTAAAAGCTATTATTAAATGCAGTTTACTATGATTCTTTAAATGGTTTCAGTAACAGTGTTATAAAGTTTAATTCAGTTGAGTGCAATAGTCATTATGTCAAACTATTTTTTTAAGTTATCTCCTTCCATGAATGGTTTTTTTGTGAATGCAAAAGTTTTTCCTGGTAATGGATTTTAGAACAAGTGTTAGATCTTATGATGTACAGTGACTTTAAATAAAGGGTGGTAGCCCAGAGTAACGTAGTTATTATTGGATGGCAGGGGGCTGTTAGCCATTACAGCGTGCCGTTATTGACGGGCCATTTTTTAACTGTCAGCATTTAGTTCTGCTGGGTTTGGGCAATATAATTTGAAAGGGAGGTATGCATTTTTCCAGTGATCATTTCGCAGGAAAAGGTTTTATCCTGTGAAAGGGACTTGCACTGAATATGAATAAATGGGCTTTAATAGTAAGTTTTTCTTGATATACATGAGATTGCTATTGGTAATTAGCTCAACAGGATGAAAAATTTAGCCCTATTAACTTCACAGTTATTTGTTTTGATGTCGTTGTATTTTTTGGTTAACAATAACGAAATTTATTTTAAAGTAGATTAAAATTCCAATGAGTTGTTGTATTTTAGTCATTTCAACTGTTATACATAATTTGTTACCTTCATGCAGATTTCTGAAATCTGATCCTTGTTGCCGTGGTGGTAGCCGTCAAAATGACGCAGTTGTAGCCAGTGCGTGTGCCACAGTCTGCCACCGGGCTGATCAAGCGCAGGGCTAATGTGGGAGGAGGGGAGGAAGCGAATGAGGATAAACATCCACAGTGCAAAGCGGACAGAGTTTGTCAGAGGTGGTCTGTCAGCCTTAACCAGGGATAGTGAAAGCGAGGGAGAACGGTAAACATCACATGACGGTACGGCACATGGCCGCAGCTGACAGGGCTGGGCGCGATGAGCCACCGCGCCCAGCCCTTGAGTCGTCAGCCAGACAAACGCCTGACGTTACCCGGTCAGGTTATTGCTCTGTACGAGCGTGATAATGTGTCGGGCAATCTTGTTTTGTCATGGCCAGCGTTATTTACCAACTGATCGTTGCTGTTACCGTATCGGTATAGACACCCGCAACAGGGAAGCTGCCTTGGGAGTTTAGCCTGGCAAAAATATTGCTGTTAGAGGGAATAGGCAAGGAGGTAAAGTGATAACTATCAGATCCCGTTCCCCATACAATAGTGTGGCCGCCATCCTGGTAAAGTTGGTAGCTCAAAACATTGGCACCGTTTTTCAGCAGTCGCGTGCTGGTACTGACACTGTTGAGGCCAGCGTCAAGGGCAATCTGCACGGGGATGCCTGGCGTGCAGGTCAGAAGAATAGAACCAGTGCCTATGTTGGTTAGAACGTCAACATTAGTGGAGAGGCTGGTGACATTACCAAAGTTGATGGTACCGAAGTTATCACTGCCGGCGGTGCCGTTACCGAGGACGCAGCCGGGGACCACCGTTGCCTGGACCGCGATAGGATTAGTTACGGACCCGGCCACCGCATTGCCAGCAACCAGACTGCCTGCGATTAATAAACTTATTACATGAATACGCATAGGTTTAACCACGCTTTAAGTAAGTAGTTTGAGAGTTAATAAACTGCGCTACACACAACGAATCGACAGAAAAGAAAGGACTTTATCTGAAAAGGCTGTGTTTCTAAGCTTATATTCAGGGCAGGCCATTTACAGTTCCTGACTTGTGCGAAATAAAGTATAAGCACCAATAAGAAGATTGCCAATATGCGTATGTGGAGTGATGTTTACTGTGTTATCGTCTGGTAAATTATAAGTTGAGGCTGCTTTAATCCTCTCTTTAAATATTAATCTCGCCGTTTTTAACAGCCTTTTCTGATTTTTCTTGATGAGCGGTTGTTTTTATATCGTTTAATTTGGTTTATTCAAAAGCGGCTCGTCGTTGCCCTATGCAGGGGAGGGTGGCCATCAGTCTACTGTCTGGAGATTGAAAAGATAATCTCTCTTGATGTAAGAAAAAGTATCAGTAAAAAGTTGTTGGTTGTCGAAATCTCTTTTTGATGGTGGTATGAATGATACGCCTGATGCGTGAAGTGTGTCGTTCAGGGATAGTTTATCGTCGGGTTGAATACATCGGTATGATGAGTCATGGTGTAAATGTGATTATTATAATCATTATTGGTTAATGGATTTACTGTATTAATCTGTTAACTTCCGGGTAACCTGGCCGGCAACAGACTGGCGTTAATTCCTGAAGTGAGTCTGCCGCTAATCCTGAAAAAAGGGTAATTGCGCGGCGGGCATATTTCTCGCTAACAGGTCTTCCATAAAGGGTATTCCAGCCGTTACTGCCCTGATAGGGTAGGATGTGGGGAGGCTAAGTCAGGCAAGGTCACTTTTTGATACCATCGCTAAGTGAAAAAGGGGGGCGTGTGACTTTTGCGGGAAGAGGCAGAAACCTGCGGGAGACGGAAAAATGGCTGACTGGCACAGTGCGATGTATAAAAATCACGCAAATTCTCAATCGGATTTTATTCTTTCCAGAGCTGTTGATGTCGGTGCTGGCCAGACTACGAAGATTTACAGGGTGACTTTATTTCTAACAATCGTGGTACTAGCCAATGTAGAGAGTAAGTGAGAACAATATCGAAAATATATATTGCGATTGAGGATTGTCATTATCGTAAATGCCAGGAGCATGCAGCGCTAAATGCAGCCGAATAAAACCTGATTTACTCTTTCAGATGCTGTAATGTTTATGTTGACGGTGGGAAGCGTAAATGAAATTGGGTCATTATATCAGGGTTAATTAAATCCGCCGGGTGCGGATGCATTTTTTGCCGGATGCGTTTAATTTCCGAGGGTAGAATGATTTTTTATATAGTATAAACGCAGAAGTGAAGTAGTACAGAATAGACATGATCATCCCGTTTTTAAAATTGATTATCGAGGATGTTAAAAAATAACCGATGGTGATAAGTTATGGAGCAACGGGAATTTATTATAGGCCGGTAAGTCGCTTTTTTGGGGAAGCACAGCGAATAATAAGTTATAAAGAGTTCGGATATTATCATTAAAAAAAGAGTGTGCCTGTGCTTTTTTTTGCGGCTCTCGATTTTGTATTAAGGGGCTATATTCTGTGAAAATTCCATACGCCTGATATTTGCAAGGATGGGTTGAATGAAAATTTTTTCTTAACATAAAGGCGTCCTGAGTAAGTCAATTCGCAAGGCTGTTTGAAAAATCACTCTTATTATTGATATGGTTTTTTATTCTTCCTGTAGTGAAATATTAGTAATAAATATCGTAATTTTTATTCTTTTAGGCTAAAAGAGTTATTTTTCTCGATTTTTCAGTTCTTGGTGCCACTGGACATAGTTTGTTACCTTCGTGCGAGTTTTTTGAACGATGGTCCTTGTTGCCGTGATGCCGGTCAACGATGTGGTCGTAGCAAACTCCCCGCCACGGTCTGCCATCGAGCGGATTAAGCGTATAAAGGAGCAGGAGGAGGGGAGGCATGTAAGGTTCGGTGAGCGCAACGCAGCATCACATCAAAGGCTCAGGCATGCCAGATAAAAACAGGGCTGGGTACGGTTTATCACCGAACCCAGCCCTTACGGTTAGCCAGCCATTTCCCCAAGCCTCATCCAGTCAGATGATGATGGCGTTGGGTCGTGATGCTTTGCCGGACAAATCAGTGCGGTTTGAGTAACGCCTCTGCATGGCTGACGATGTTTTCGACCGTAAAGCCAAACTCTGCGAACAGCTTGTCTGCCGGAGCCGACTCACCAAAGCCGGTCATACCGACGATTGCGCCATTCAGGCCAACATATTTGTACCAGTAATCCGCAATCCCGGCCTCGACCGCCACACGCGCCGTCACAGTCGATGGCAGTACCGATTCGCGGTAGGCGATGTCCTGTTTATCGAACAGATCGGTAGATGGCATGGAAACTACGCGGACCTTGTGGCCGCTGGCGGTGAGTTTCTCTGCCGCTCCGAGAGTGATTTCCACTTCGGAACCTGTGGCAATCAGAATCACTTCCGGCGTGCCATCGCTGTCTTTCAGCACATAGG
Source organism: Erwinia piriflorinigrans CFBP 5888 (assembly GCF_001050515.1). Classification (GTDB taxonomy): domain Bacteria; phylum Pseudomonadota; class Gammaproteobacteria; order Enterobacterales; family Enterobacteriaceae; genus Erwinia; species Erwinia piriflorinigrans. The sequence goes on along the minus strand of NZ_CAHS01000015.1, from coordinate 909,309 downwards.
CACCGCGCGAAATATTTTGCAGCTGCTCTTTACTGCGTGCTGGCTGCGCCAGGTTTTGACGCGACAGGATCAATGCAGTAGGCCCGTGGTGGCGTTCGATGGCATGTTTCCAGGCCACGGCAGTTTCCACCTGGTCACAGGGACGCCAGACGCTCATATTCGGCGTGACGCGCAGGCTGGCTATTTGCTCAACGGGCTGATGCGTCGGGCCATCTTCCCCCAGACCAATGGAATCATGGGTGTAAACCATAATCTGACGCGCTTTCATCAGTGCCGCCATACGTGCTGCGTTACGCGCGTACTCCACGAACATCAGGAAGGTCGCGGTGTAGGGGATAAAGCCGCCATGATGGGCGATACCATTGGCAATGGCCGTCATGCCGAACTCACGCACACCGTAGTGGATGTAGTTACCCGCAGTGTCCTCCTTAATCGACTTGGAACCGGACCAGATCGTCAGGTTGCTTGGCGCTAAATCGGCAGAACCGCCGAGGAACTCCTTAATCAGTGGGCCATAGGCTTCAAGCGCATTTTGTGAGGCCTTGCGGCTGGCGATTTTCTGCGGATTAGCCTGCAAATCCTCAATGTATTTCTGCGTTTCTGCCTGCCAGTTGTCCGGCATCCCGCCAGACATACGGCGAGTGTATTCCGCTGCCAGTTCAGGATGTGCGGCTTTGTAGGCGGCGAATTTTGCATCCCAGGCTTTCTCTGCTTTCGCACCCGCCTCTTTGGCATCCCAGCGAGCGTAAATCTCTTGCGGAATGTCGAACGGCGGATAGTTCCAGCCCAGCTGTTTACGCGTCAGCGCCACTTCTTCGTCGCCGAGCGCGGCACCGTGAGACTCTTCTTTACCGGCTTTGTTTGGCGAACCAAAACCAATAACGGTTTTACAGATAATCAGTGAGGGCTTATCCGTTACGCTCTGCGCTTCTTTAATCGCAGCGGCAACCGCTTCCGGGTTATGGCCATCGATATCGTGGATCACATGCCAGTGATAGGCTTCGAAACGTTTGGCGGTGTCGTCAGTAAACCAGCCGTCGGTTTCACCATCGATGGAGATGCCGTTGTGATCGTAAAAACCGATCAGTTTCCCCAGCCCCAGCGTACCTGCCAGAGAACTGACCTCGTGCGAGATGCCTTCCATCAAACAGCCATCGCCCATAAACACGTAGGTGAAGTGATCGACGATCTCGTGATCGGGACGGTTAAACTGGGCTGCCAGCGTGCGCTCAGCTATCGCCAGACCGACGGCATTTGCCAACCCCTGGCCCAGTGGCCCGGTGGTGGTTTCGACGCCAGGGGTATAACCGATTTCCGGGTGGCCCGGCGTTTTTGAATGGAGCTGACGGAAGTTTTTCAACTCTTCCATCGGCAGATCATAACCGGTGAGATGCAGCAGGCTATAGAGCAGCATTGAAGCGTGACCGTTGGAAAGGACAAAACGGTCACGATCTGCCCACGCTGGGTTGGTCGGATTGTGGTGCATAAAGTCGCGCCACAGCACTTCAGCAATATCAGCCATTCCCATTGGGGCGCCAGGGTGGCCCGATTTCGCTTTTTGCACCGCATCCATACTCAGCGCGCGAATGGCGTTAGCCAGCTCTTTACGTGAAGACATAATTTCTCCCGAAATTCACGGGGGCGGACGTTTAATCCACCCCGTTAAATATTGTTTTGATAAAAAAAGGATTACAGGCGAGCGGACAGCACATCTTCCAGCTTCTGCTGGTCAGCGGCGAACTGACGGATGCCGTCTGCCAGTTTCTCAACCGCCATAGGGTCCTGATTGTGCTGCCAGCGGAACTCGGCTTCGGTGAGCGGCGTTGGCTGGTTGAAGGCTTCGGTCGACGGGATCAGCTTGCGCTCAACGGGCGCGGTGCTTGCCTGCAACTCTTCCAGCAGGTTGGGCGACATGGTCAGACGGTCGCAGCCAGCCAGCGCCAGGATCTGCTCAACTTTACGGAAGCTGGCGCCCATGATAACGGTGTTATAGCGGTGCTGTTTGTAATACTCATAGATGCTGCGCACTGACTTCACGCCAGGATCTTCATCAGCAATGTAGGGGTCAAGCGGCTTACGGCTGTTGTACCAGTCATAGATACGGCCTACGAAAGGTGAGATCAGAAATACGCCCGCTTCGGCACAGGCGCGCGCCTGGGCGAAGGAGAACAGCAGTGTCAGGTTACAGTTGATGCCGTTTTTCTCCAGCTCTTCTGCGGCTCTGATCCCCTCCCAGGTGGAGGCCAGTTTGATCAGAATACGTGACCTGTCGATACCGTGCTCTTCATACATTCTTATCAGCTTTTCAGCTTTGGTGACGCACATTCCGCGATCGTAAGAGAGGCGCGCATCGACTTCAGTGGAGACACGGCCCGGAACGCTTTTCAGGATCTCCATCCCCAGATTGATATTCACTTTATCACTGGCATTAATGATCTGAGTTTCTTTGCTGCCACCCTGCTTTTTAGCGTAGTCGATGGCATCGGTGATCAGATGTTTGTACGAGTCGAGTGCGGAGGCTTTCAGGATCAGAGACGGGTTGGTGGTGGCATCTTCCGGGTGATAATGGCGTATGGATTCAATGTCGCCACTGTCAGCCACCACGGTGGTGAATTGTTTCAGTGCGTCTAACTGGTTCATCTAAGCTCCTTGGTAAGCAATCGGTAATGCAAAGGTAAGCGTGACGTTGTCAGTACGGTAGTTAAGGTCAGAGGGAGACAATAACGCGACCCGCCACGGCTGAATACGGTGAGGTAAACATTGCATCAGACCTGTAACAATGGAAATGCGTTTTCTCTGATTGTTGCGATGGGTTCGCCCAATGGTCCGGCTACAGAGCCAGAAATACCGTTACTAAAAGTGTAGCAGTTAGTGCAAAAAATGTGACGCGGATGACGGGCAGTGGCACATAAGGCTTAATTTTATGCTGTCACTGGAATGTTGGCGTCGGTGCGGATGTGGTAACCAGTGGATGCGGCGGGAGAAGGGAAGGAAGCAAACCGCCGCAGCTTGAATTGTTAACGGGCAGGCAGGGCACCGACCCGTTTTGTTAGCTTAAAGCCACTCTTTAACGACGATGAAATTACGGTAAAGCGCGGCTTCCGGGCTGCCTTCCAACGGCTGGTAATCATATTCCCAGCGCACCAACGGCGGCATCGACATCAGAATCGACTCGGTACGCCCGCCGGTTTGCAGACCAAACAGCGTGCCGCGATCCCACACCAGATTGAACTCGACGTAGCGGCCACGGCGGTAGAGCTGAAAATTGCGCTCGCGCTCACCCCACGGCAACGCTTTACGGCGCTCGACGATGGGCAGATAAGCATCGCAAAAGCCATGGCCAACCGCCTGCATAAAGCGGAAGCTCTGGTTGAATCCTTCGGCATTAAGATCGTCGAAAAATAGCCCGCCAATACCGCGCTGCTCGTTGCGGTGCTTCAGGTGGAAATAGTCATCGCACCATTTTTTGTAGCGTGGATACACATCCGCGCCAAAAGGCTGGCAGAGGTCAAAGGCCGTCTGATGCCAGTGCACGGCATCCTCGGTGAAGCCGTAAAATGGGGTGAGATCGAAACCACCGCCAAACCACCAAACCGGGTCAGCGCCGGGTTTTTCGGCGATAAAGAAGCGCACGTTGGCGTGGCTGGTGGGAATATAGGGGTTCTCCGGATGGATAACCAGCGAGACGCCCAGCGCTTCAAAGCTGCGCCCTGCCAGCTCGGGGCGATGGGCGGTGGCGGAGGCAGGCATCTCATCGCCGTGAACGTGAGAGAAATTAACGCCTGCCTGCTCAAACACGTGACCCTGACGCAGCACGCGGCTTCGTCCGCCGCCGCCGCCGGGGCGCTGCCAACTGTCCTCGACAAAGCGGGCGGTGCCGTCTGCCTGTTCCAGCTTCTGACAAATTTCATCCTGCAGGTTAAGTAAGAACTGTTTGACCTGGGCGATATCCGGTGTGTTCATAACAAGATCCTGTGCAAAAAGACGCACGGATTATACGTCATTTGCTTCAGCCTGTGCGTCTGGTCGTCTCGTATCGATCAAAAAAGCTCACGATACCCTCGGCGATGGCCCCGGCAATTTTCTGTCGAAACGCCGTGGTGCCAAGCAGTTTTTCTTCGGCGGGATTGGTAATAAATGAAGTTTCTACCAGCACCGAGGGAATCGACGGTGACTTCAGTACCGCAAAAGCCGCCTGCTCGGTATGCTGGCTGTGTAGATGGTGTACCGGGCGGATCTGTCCCAGCAGATGTTGCCCGAGGATCAGGCTGTTCTTAATGGTATCGGTTTGCACCAGATCAAACAGCACCTGCTGTAAATAGTGATCTTTGGCGGCGGCCTGCACGCCGCCGACCTTATCGGCGGCGTTTTCTCTTTGCGACAGATAGCGCGCCATCGTGCTACTGGCTCCTCGATTTGACAGGGCAAAGACGGAAGCTCCGTTGGCGCTTGGGCTGGTGTAGCCGTCGGCGTGCACCGACATGAACAGGTCGGCCCCGTGTTGATGGGCGATCTCGACCCGCTCACCCAGCGGAATAAAGTGGTCGCTTTCACGGGTCAGGCGAACCTCAATATGCGGATGAGCGCTAAGATGCTGACGGATATGGTTAGCGATCTCCAGCACCACATGCTTCTCTTCCGAGCCTTCGTGTCCCACTGCACCGGAGTCAATCCCGCCGTGGCCCGGATCGATCATCACGATTTTTTTGCCGTGAGTTGACGGCTCAACCGGGTTTTTTGGCGGGCGCAGCACCTGCTGTTCCGCCCAAGCGGGGGCTGGCCTGCTCGCCAGTAGCGCCAGCGCCAGCCCGGAGAGCAGAAGCTGGCGGCGGCTGGTCAGCGGCGTCATCTGGGATATTTTTTTCATCTCGGCGTCCGGTAAGCAAGTATATTCACTGTTATAGCGTAACTCGTTCACGGCGGCGAGAAGGGAACTATTTCAGGCTTTTACCAATTATTTCAGTCAGCTAACCGGTCTTATCATCTCTTTTTTTTCTTAATGCCTGCCAATGGACTTGCACAGGCAGAAGAATGCGTGATAATCAGCTAATTAAGCTAAATAACAGGCCAAATCTGATGGAAATTCGTGCATTCCGGCAAGATGATTTTGAAGAAGTGATCACCCTTTGGGAACGTTGCGATCTGTTACGCCCGTGGAACGATCCTGAAATGGATATTGAGCGTAAGTTGAATCACGATGCAGACCTGTTCCTGGTGGCCGTGGCTGGCGGTGAGATCGTCGGTACATTGATGGGCGGCTATGACGGTCACCGTGGCTCGGCCTACTACCTCGGCGTGCATCCGGATTATCAGGGGCGCGGCTTCGCCAACGCGCTGATTAACCGCCTGGAGAAAAAACTTATCGCCCGTGGCTGTCCGAAAATTAATGTGATGGTACGTGAAGAAAACGATGCGGTAACCGGGTTCTATGAAAAGCTGGATTATGAGACGCAGGACAGCCAGCTGTTAGGTAAGCGGCTGATTGAAGATCGTGAGTACTAATTTCTCATCATCTTTATGAAACGGTTAAATGTGAAATATCTTCCGGATGATTACGATCATAAAGGCCAGCTGCGGCTACCGCTCTCTTTTTGGGCGATATTGCTCTTGCAGGCGCGCACCTGGCTGCTGTTTACGATGGCGGGTGCTTCAGGGCAGCAGGGTTCGCAGCTGCTTGAACTCTGTTACCCGGATAAACACAGCTTCTGGCTGGGATTATGTCTGGGCGTGCCGGCCGTGTCAGGGCTGCTGTTAACCGGCTATCGGCAGCGTCTGCCGCGTCTTTGGCAGGCGTGGCGCTGGATATTGCTACTGACTCTGGTACTGACGTTGCTGTTACAGTGCGCACGATTGTGGCAGGACGATACTGGCGCTGCCGATCTGCTGCTACTGACATCTGTGCTGGACGGCATGGCACTGCTGGCGCTGATCTACTATCGACGGCTGCGCGACTGCTTCGATCCCGCTGAAAATCACTAAATAAAACTTTTATGCCGATTAGTACTCCAACAAGCTAATCAGGAAATCCTGTTAATACTATCTGGAGTTGTCATGAATATTACTCGACCAGCGTTGCTGGCAGGCTGTGTGCTGCTGGCAGGCTGCGCCACTTCCTCTTCCCAGCCCGCAAGCGCTTCTTCTGCAACATGGTGGAACCCCATCTCCTGGTCTTGGTCCAGCCTGTCACCGTTGAACTGGTTTTCCTCCCCCTTACAGGTCAGTGAGCAGGGGGTTGGCGGGATAAATGGCACAACTCTGCTACAGCAGCAGACACTGACTGACGGCCTGAATGGCAATTACCAGCTGCGACAAGGGATGCGTACCGCAGACGGCACTATTGTTCACTTCTGGCAGGCGCTGGACAGCGACAAGCAGGTGAAGCTGGAGTTGACCGGGCAGAGCACCGTCAGCCGTATTGATATCTCCGATAGCAAGATTGCCACCGCCAGTGGCGTGAAAACAGGCGCGCCGTTCAGCTCTCTGTACAAAAAGGCCTTTGATAACTGTCAGAAAGGGAGCGGGGCAGACAGCGCCAGCGTGGAATGTAAAGCGCCGGACAGTCAGCATATCAGCTACGTGTTTAGCGGCGACTGGCACGGGCCGGAAGGATTAATCCCTGCAGATGAAAGCCTACAAAACTGGACCCTGAGTAAGATTATCTGGCGGCGTTAGTTCAGCCGCAAACAGTGAGAGGCTGTTCAGCCTTCATTTCCCCGGCACTGAATCTGGCTGGTGTGCAATACGCTAAGTCGGATGTCGGGGGAAAGCCGTTTGCGACATATTCAATCTTTTATTGTCAGTTCCACGCCTTTCCCGGCTGCGACATAACCAATTCCACAGGCTTATAGCGTTTTCTCATTGCAAAGCACCAAACGGTATATAAAACCGCTACGTCTTTGCCTCAGGTTATCAATAAACTTAATGCACTTTTTCCGCTCAACTGGCTCATCTTCCGGGGGCATCATGACGTTACCGACGATCAAAAGAGTTGTATCAGCCAGTGCATTCTCGTTGCTGTTGAGTGCGGGCGTTCAGGCGACAGAGCTGCTCAACAGCTCATATGACGTCTCGCGTGAGCTTTTTGCCGCCCTGAATACCCCGTTTGAAACGCAGTGGGCGCAGGAGCATCCCGGAGATACGCTGACGATCAAACAGTCTCATGCCGGTTCGTCCAAGCAAGCGCTGGCGATTTTGCAGGGGCTTAAAGCCGACGTGGTCACCTACAACCAGCTGACCGATGTGCAGATCTTGCATGACAGGGGCAATCTGATCCCGGCCGACTGGCAACAGCGTCTGCCGAACGGCAGCTCGCCGTTTTATTCAACGATGGCATTCCTGGTGCGCAAAGGGAACCCAAAGCACATCCAGGACTGGAACGATCTGGTACGTAGCGATGTGAAGCTGATTTTCCCTAATCCGAAAACCTCCGGTAACGGGCGCTACACCTGGCTGGCCGCCTGGGGTGCGGCCGATCGTGCTGATGGCCATGATAAAGCGAAAACTGAAAAGTTCATGACGCAGTTGCTGAAAAACGTAGAGGTGTTTGATACCGGAGGCCGTGGAGCGACGACAACATTCGTCGATCGTGGCTTGGGTGATGTGCTGATCAGCTTTGAATCCGAGGTGAATACCCTTCGCGATCGCTATGTACAGGATGGCTATCAGGTGATTGTGCCGCCGACCAATATCCTGGCGCAGTTTCCGGTGGCCTGGATTGACAAAAATACCCAGCAGAATCATAGCGAAGAGGCCGCCAAAGCCTATCTTAACTACCTCTATACGCCATCCGCCCAGCAAATTATTACGCGCTTTTACTATCGCGTGGATAACCCGCAGCTGATGGCGCAGCAAAAAGATCGTTTCCCGCACACCGAGTTGTTCAGGGTCGAGCAGGCTTTCGGCAGTTGGGACGACGTAATGAAAACGCATTTCGCCAGCGGTGGCGAACTTGATAAGCTTTTATCGGCGAGGCGTGAGTGATGTTGGCAACACGGAGTAAACGCGTACTGCCCGGATTTGGTATCAGCCTGGGCAGCAGCCTGTTTTTCACCTGTCTGATCCTGCTGCTGCCGATTAGCGCCCTGCTGATGCAGCTTTCGCAGATGACGCTGGCGCAGTACTGGCAGGTGATCACTAACCCGCAGGTGATGTCTGCCTATAAAGTGACGCTGATCGCCGCCGGTGTCGCATCTGTTTTCAACGCGCTGTTTGGCATGCTGATGGCGTGGATTTTGACGCGCTATCGCTTTCCCGGCCGTGCACTGCTTGATGGGCTGATGGATCTGCCATTTGCCCTGCCAACGGCAGTGGCCGGGCTGACGCTGGCCGGGCTGTTTTCCGTCAACGGCTGGTACGGCCAGTGGCTGGCGCAGTTTGATATCAAGGTATCTTACACCTGGCTTGGCATTGCCGTGGCGATGGCGTTTACCAGCATTCCTTTTGTGGTGCGCACCGTGCAGCCAGTATTGGAAGAGCTGGGGCCAGAGTATGAAGAGGCCGCTGAAACACTCGGCGCGACGCCGTGGCAGAGCTTCCGCCGCGTAGTGCTGCCGGAAGTCGGCCCGGCTTTGCTGGCAGGAACGGCGCTTTCATTTACCCGCAGCCTGGGCGAGTTTGGCGCGGTCATTTTTATCGCCGGTAATATCGCCTGGAAAACCGAAGTGACTTCGCTAATGATTTTCGTTCGTTTGCAGGAGTTTGATTACCCGGCGGCCAGCGCGATCGCTTCCGTGATCCTGGCGGCGTCGCTGCTGCTGCTGTTTGCCATCAACACCTTACAAAGCCGCTTTGGCCGTCGTATTGGAGGTCACTAATGGCGGATGTTAGCGATTTTAAAAACCTGGGCCGGGCACGAGTTCAGTGGGGAAAATGGGCGCTGATAGGCACTGGCGCATTAATATCTCTGTTGTTGCTGGTCGTGCCGCTGGTGGCGATATTCGCCACTGCTTTCTCCGAGGGGTTACTCGCGACGTTCAGTAATCTGCGCGATGCCGATATGCTGCACTCCATCTGGCTTACGCTACTGATCGCCCTGATTGCGGTGCCGGTGAACCTGGTATTTGGTACGCTGCTGGCCTGGCTGGTCACGCGCTTTACCTTCCCAGGCCGCCAGCTGCTGTTGACGCTGTTCGACATCCCCTTTGCCGTCTCGCCGGTCGTGGCGGGTCTGATGTATCTGCTGTTCTGGGGAGTGAACGGCCCGGTTGGTGGCTGGCTCGATGCGCACAGTATCCAGCTGATGTTCTCGTGGCAGGGCATGGCGCTGGTGACGATTTTTGTTACCTGCCCGTTTGTGGTGCGTGAACTGGTTCCGGTGATGTTGAGCCAGGGCAGCCACGAAGATGAAGCTGCGGTGCTGCTGGGAGCATCCGGCTGGAAAATGTTCTGGCGCGTGACCTTGCCGAATATTCGCTGGGCGCTGCTTTATGGCGTTGTGTTGACCAACGCGCGCGCCATCGGCGAGTTCGGCGCGGTCTCGGTGGTGTCAGGGGCGATTCGCGGCGAAACCTATACGCTGCCATTACAGGTTGAATTACTGCATCAGGATTACAACAGCGTTGGCGCGTTTACCGCTGCTGCCTTGTTAACTCTGATGGCGATAGTGACGCTGTTTCTGAAAAGTGCCGTACAGTGGCGCTTAGAGAGCCAGCAACAGCGTTTGCAACGGGAGGGGAACCATGAGCATTGAGATCGGCAACATCAATAAATCCTTCGGCCGGACGAAAGTCCTGAACGATATCTCTCTGGATATTCCTTCCGGGCAAATGGTGGCGTTATTGGGGCCTTCCGGCTCGGGTAAAACCACGCTGCTGCGCATTATCGCCGGACTGGAAAACCAGAACAGCGGTCGTCTGAGCTTCCACGGCAAAGACGTCAGTCGGGTACATGCCCGTGACCGCCAGGTGGGATTTGTCTTTCAGCATTACGCGTTGTTTCGCCATATGACGGTATTCGACAATATCGCCTTTGGTTTGAACGTTTTGCCACGCCGTGAGCGCCCGTCAGCGGCTGACATTAAGCAGAAAGTGACCCGCCTGCTGGATATGGTGCAGCTGGGGCACCTGGCCGGACGTTTTCCGGCCCAGCTTTCCGGTGGGCAGAAACAGCGCGTTGCTCTGGCGCGTGCGTTGGCGGTAGAGCCGCAAATTCTGCTGCTGGACGAGCCTTTTGGCGCGTTGGATGCCCAGGTGCGCAAAGAGCTGCGCCGCTGGCTGCGCCAGCTGCATGAAGAGCTGAAATTTACCAGCGTGTTTGTCACCCATGACCAGGAAGAGGCGATGGAAGTGGCGGATCGCGTGGTGGTGATGAGCCAGGGTAATATTGAGCAGGTCGGTACGCCGGATGACGTATGGCGCGACCCTGCAACCCGCTTCGTGCTGGAATTCCTCGGGGAAGTGAACCGTTTTGACGGCGAAGTGCATGGTTCTCAGTTCCACGTTGGCGCGCACCACTGGCCGCTGGCCTATACCCCCGCGCATCAGGGGGGAGTGGAGCTGTTTCTGCGCCCGTGGGAAATAGACGTCAGTCGTCGGAGTAGCCTGGAAACACCACTGCCAGCCAGGATTGTAGAGATGAGCCCGCGCGGGCATTACTGGCAGCTGGTTCTGGAGCCAGCCGGATGGAGCGCCGAGCCGCTTACCGTAGTGATGGAAGGTGACCAGATTGCCCCGCAGCGCGGCGAACGTCTGTTTGTCGGCCTGCAAAATGCCCGGCTGTATCATGGCGATACGGCATTACGCCCGGTTGCCTTTGCTGAAAGCGCCTGATACTTTCCTTCTCTGACTCTTATTTCCGCAAGGGGCTGGTTGATGCCAGCCCCTACGACTTCATGCCGGGAAGCCTGACTTGATCACACTTGAAAACACGATTGGCAACACGCCATTAATCCAGTTACAGCGCCTTATGCCGGATAATGGCAGTGAGATATGGCTAAAAATGGAAGGTAACAATCCTGCCGGTTCGGTCAAGGATCGTGCGGCGTTATCCATGATCCAGCAGGCGGAATTGCGCGGTGAAATCCACCCTGGTGATGTCCTGATCGAGGCAACCAGCGGCAACACGGGTATTGCTCTGGCGATGATCGCCGCAATGAAAGGCTATGTGATTAAGCTCCTGATGCCGGAAAGCATGAGCGTTGAGCGCCAGGCGGCGATGCGCGCTTACGGGGCAGAGTTGATCCTTGTCAGCCGCGATCAGGGCATGGAGGGCGCGCGGGATTTAGCGCTGGAGATGGCCGCACGCAGTGAAGGCAAGGTGCTGGATCAGTTTAATAACCCCGATAACCCGCTGGGCCATTTTCTCACCACCGGGCCAGAAATTTGGCAGCAGACGGGCGGGCGTTTGACGCATTTTGTCTCCAGTATGGGAACTACCGGCACCATAACCGGCGTGGGGCGTTTTCTCAAACAGCAAAACCAGGCGGTGGAAATCGTCGGACTACAGCCGTCCGAAGGCAGCAGCATTCCGGGCATTCGCCGCTGGCCCGCAGCCTATGTTCCGGGCATTTTCCGCCCCGAACTGGTTGACCGCCTGTTAGATATGTCGCAACAGGAAGCAGAAGAGACCATGCGTCTGCTGGCCAGGAAGGAAGGCATATTCTGCGGCGTCAGCTCTGGCGGTGCCGTTGCCGGGGCGTTGCACATCGCCCGAGCTCATCCAGCCAGTGTGATCGTGGCTATTATCTGCGATCGCGGTGACCGCTATCTGTCAACCGGCGTTTACTCATAACGTCTTTGCGGATCGGCGTTAACTGCCGTTCTCACTGCGTGAATGCGCGTCACTTCACCCTCTGTCCGGTAAATAGCCGACGAGTGGTCTACTCTTGTCATACTGTAAGGATTGGGTAAAAGGGGCTGCGCGTTGCCCGTTAACAGGTGAAAATGACGTCTGTATCACAGAGAGATCGCGTATGAAAATTTTATTGGTCGACGACGACCTTGAGCTGGGCACCATGCTGAGTGAGTACCTGATTGCCGAAGGTTTCGATGCGTCATTAGTGTTAACCGGCAAAGCGGGAGTGGAAAGGGCGATTACCGGCGACTACAACGCGATGATCCTCGATATCATGCTACCGGATATGAGTGGCATTGATGTTTTGCGCCAGGTGCGACAGCACGGCCGTCTGCCGGTGATCATGCTAACGGCGAAGGGAGATAACATCGACCGCGTGATCGGACTGGAAATGGGGGCGGATGATTATATGCCCAAACCCTGTTATCCGCGTGAACTGGTCGCACGCCTGCGCGCCGTGCTCCGGCGTGTTGAAGAGCCGCCGGTTTCTGCAAAAAACACCGATGTGGTGGCATGGGGCGAACTGACGTTAAACCCGGCAACGCGCATCAGCGAATGGCAGAATAAGCCTTTTGATCTCACCGCGTCTGAGTTCAATTTGCTCGATCTGCTGTTGCGCTCCGCTGAACGTGTGGTATCGAAAGATGAGCTTTCGGAAAAGGGATTGGGCCGCCCGCGTGAGGCTTACGATCGCAGCGTGGACGTGCATATCAGTAACATTCGTCAGAAACTGGCGGCGTTAACCCATGATACGATCAATATCGAGACGGTGCGCAGTATCGGCTACCGTATCCGATGAAATCTGGCTTCCGTGGGTTTCTGTTCTGGAAAATCCTGCTGGGTTTCTGGTTGACCTTTATTGCCATTACGCAACTTCTGTGGCTGGGTTTTAGCTTATACGGCAAACATCATGAACCTCCGGAAAATCTTGCCACCAGACGGATGATTAATCTGCAAATGACCTCTGCCGTGTCCGTGTTGCAACGCGGTGGCCCGGACGCGCTGAATAATATGTTGGTGGACTGGCCGCCGGAGGATCGGCAGTTTTTTTCGGTGCAGCGAACCGATAGTTTGCCGCCAGCCGGGACGTTGCCGGATGAGCTGAATCAGGTTCTGCCACCTGGAGAATTCCCGGAGACGATCATCGAATCGGTGAGCGGGGCAGACGGACATCGCTATCAGCTGCGCTATAACGTGGCTGGTATGCGAGCGGATAGCGGTATGGCGCATCGACCGCACAGCATTCTTAATATGCCGCAGCCGCTGTTTATTGCCGGCGGTGTTTGCGGACTGTTATTCAGTCTGTTTCTGGCCTGGAACCTGACGCGTCCCATGCGTCAACTGCGAGCAGGCTTTGCCCGTGTCTCGAAAGGCGATCTATCCGTACGCCTGTATCCGCAAATGCGCCGACGCTACGACGAGCTGTCGGCGGTGGCGCAGGATTTTGATGCGATGGTGGAGCGGCTTTCGGTACTGGTCAGCGCGCGCGAAGAGCTGCTACACGACGTTTCTCACGAACTGCGTTCACCGCTGGCACGCCTGCAGCTGGCAACCGGGTTAGCGCGTCAGACGCCCAGCTCCGTTAGCGCTTCACTCGACAGGATCGATGAAGAGGCACGTCGTCTGGATAAGATGATCGGCGAGCTGCTTACCCTGTCGCGGGCGGAACATAAGGATCTGCCCGATGAACAATACCTGGATTTGCTCGGGCTGCTGGAAGCAGTGGCTAACGATGCGCGTTACGAGGCGCAGGTGCCGGGCGTTGAGATCTTGCTTGAAGCCGACAGACATCATGATTACACCGTCAAGGGGGATGCCAACCTGATTCGTTCCGCGCTAGAAAACGTGGTGCGTAACGCGCTGCGTTTTTCAACCCGGGGCCAACAGGTGCTGATTAACCTGCAACAGGAAAACGGCTGGCTGGTCATTGGCGTACGCGATCGCGGTCCGGGAGTGGATCCTGATAAACTTTCCAGTATTTTTGACCCGTTTGTGCGCGTCAATTCACCGTTGTCAGGCAAAGGCTACGGACTTGGCTTGTCCATTGTGCGTAAAGTGGTGATCGCTCACGGAGGGGAGGTCAGCGCGTTGAATGCTCGCGAAGGTGGTCTGGAGCTGATCATTCGTCTGCCGCATTGGGAGATTTAATCGGTCTGAATGAACGCCAGCTTTCTGGCACAGGTAAACCGGCTTTTGAGTTCAGATGTCGTGGCCAGGCAGCGTGTTCTCTGCGGTGGATGAACTGGCAGAAATGAATAAGACTCCCAATGGAAGTCTTATTCAGCATATTAAATGGATTAGCCTTGGTGGATCGCTTTTTCCATTTTCCTCGGGCCTACCAGATCCATTTCCTTCTCTTTGAGGCCTGATTTGGCAAGTTTATTGCCATCGATTGTTGCCCAAAAATCTAAGGAACGTTGAGTAGCGACCATCGCTGCCGATGAATCGATTTTTTTTATTTGTTTCAACATAACGCCTCCTCGTCGACTATTGACCATTTAGTATAATTTTACATCAGTGCTGCTCATTTTACAATTATTAGCCCTGTTCCCCTATTGGGGGTCAGATTACTCATCAAGGTCTGCACCACTCACCTTACTTTGAATGAGCTGTAGTATATCTGATACATTTGCCGACATTTATCGTGGTCATCCCATACCTGGGCGAAGCCATAAGACACATAACGTGGCTTCGCATCTGATGTCGGGTCTTGAATGTAAATCTCGCTAAGTTCTGCTACTTCGCAGAACGTTGTCGAGTAAATAAGCGCTATGATAAGCACTTTGCCAGTAAGTGCCGATGCCACAGCGCTGATGAAATTCTCTAACATACAGATAGAGAACTGTTCGCGGGACTCATCGTATTTACAGATAATCACGGCGTGTAACGCGTCCGGCTCGTCATGTTCGATAACCTTTAGCGATATGTTCGGTATGCCATTGTCGGCATCACCTCTGTATCGGTCCATTGCCCATGCCCAGTTGAGCACAGAGTTGTTGATACCTTCTTCGAGCTTACATTTATCGCCATTGCTCAACGTGGTGAGCGAAATAGTGTGCCAGCCAAAACGCTGAATAACATGTTGCGTTGTAATAAGACACCGATCGTGGATTTCATAAATGGATATATGGCTCATATTAGCCAAACTTCGTTAGCTAATTTTTCCCGAACAAGATAGCACAGGATTAGCACAGATAAGTTAACGAGGGAGTATAAGGTTGTCACTCGAGCGGATCTAAATATCGAATCATGGCAGTACGATTGTCCAAAAAAAAGCCCACTGAATGTATCCAGTGGGCTTTTTCTCAGGAGCGCGATTATTTTTTAATACGAATAACCGGGGTCTCACCGACCACAACGCTACCCGTCAACTTAACCAGCTCTTTGATCTCATCCATATTCGAGATCACTACCGGCGTCAGCGTTGATTTCGCTTTTTCTTCCAGCAAGGCAAGATCGAATTCGATCACTACGTCGCCTTTCTTCACTTTCTGCCCTTCTTCCGCGATACGCTTGAAGCCCTCACCTTTCAGCTCAACCGTATCAATCCCGAAATGGACAAAAAGCTCAATGCCGTTGTCAGATTCGATGGAAAACGCATGATTGGTTTCGAAAATTTTTCCGATGGTGCCATCAACTGGCGCAACCATTTTATTGCCTGTAGGTTTGATCGCGATGCCATCGCCAACAATTTTCTCCGCAAAAACCACATCCGGTACGTCTTCGATATTAACGATTTCGCCCGATAGCGGTGCTACGATCTCAATAGCACCCGATGCAGAATCTGACTTATCGCCAAAAAGTTTTGAAAACAACCCCATGTTCTTCTCCTAAGCAGTAATGTTGTGCCAGCGTCTCTCAGTTTCAGCAGAGTGTTTTTTCTTCGATGAACTTATTCACCAGGTTCATCAGTTCGTCCGCTGTCGGCTGAGCCAGAGCTTGCTCTGCTAACGCCTTCGCATCTTCAAAATTGGTATTACGAATAATTTTCTTGATGCGTGGGATAGAAATGGCACTCATGCTGAATTCGTCCAGCCCCATTCCTAATAACAGTAGTGTAGCACGTTCGTCACCTGCCAGCTCACCACACATGCCGGTCCACTTACCTTCAGCGTGAGAAGCATCAATAACCTGCTTAATCAGCGTGAGGACAGAAGGGGACATAGGATTATAGAGATGCGCAATCAGGTCGTTACCACGATCTACCGCCAGAGTATACTGTGTCAGGTCGTTTGTCCCAATACTAAAGAAGTCGACTTCTTTAGCCAGATGATGGGCAATGACCGCAGATGCTGGGGTTTCCACCATAATACCGACTTCGATCTGCTCGTCGAAAGCTTTACCCTCTGCGCGCAGCTGGGCTTTCAGGGTTTCCAGTTCAGCTTTCAGGAAGCGAACTTCCTCAACGGAGATCACCATCGGGAACATGATACGCAGTTTGCCAAAGGCAGAAGCGCGTAGAATAGCACGCAGCTGCGCATGCAGAATTTCGGTACGATCCATCGCAATACGGATGGCGCGCCAGCCGAGGAATGGGTTGTCCTCTTTCGGCAGGTTCATATATGGCAGGTCTTTGTCGCCGCCGATGTCCATCGTACGCACGATGACAGCCTGAGCGCCCACCGCTTCCGCTACGGCTTTGTAAGCCTGGAACTGTTCATCTTCGCTCGGCAGAGATTCCCGATCCATAAACAGGAATTCGGTACGGTACAAACCAACGCCTTCAGCGCCGTTGCGTTCTGCTCCCGCCACGTCACGTACGGTACCGATGTTGGCACAGACTTCAACCTGATGCCCGTCAAGAGTGATGGCCGGCAGGTCTTTCAGTTTCGCCAGCTCATTTTTTTCGCTGGTGTACTGATGCGCAACGGCTTTTAACTCGTCCACTTTTTCTGGCGTTGGGTTGATGTAAACCTGATTGTTCACGCCGTCAAGGATCAGGAAATCATCGTTTTTCACCTGGCTGGTGACGTCACCGGTGCCAACAATGGCCGGCAGCTCCAGCGAGCGAGCCATAATGGAGGTATGCGAAGTCCGACCGCCAATATCGGTGATAAAGCCTAATACTTTTTTCAGGTTCAGCTGGGCCGTTTCTGACGGAGTCAGATCTTTAGCAATAAGCAGAACTTCTTCGTTGATGGCGCTGAGATCGACGATGTGCAGACCGAGAATGTTTTGCAGCAGGCGTTTGCCGATGTCACGAACGTCGGCAGCGCGCTCTTTCAGATACTCATCATCCAGCTCTTCCAGCGCTTTCGCCTGGCCATCAATAACAGAAAAGGCAGCGGCGTCGGCGGTGGCGTGCTCATCTTTGATCAGCGCGATGATTTCCTGCTCAAGCTCTTCATCTTCCAGCAGCATGATATGCCCTTCGAAGATCGCTTCTTTCTCTTCACCGAAGGTTTCACCGGCTTTGATTTTGATCGCCGCAAGCTGCGTGGCAGCTTTTTGACGACCATCAAGAAAACGCTGAACTTCCTGATCGACCTGGTCGGCAGAAATCTTTTTCCGGTTAATAACAATCTCATCTTCTTTCAGCAGAAGCGCCTTGCCGAAAGCGATACCCGGTGATGCTAAAATGCCTGAAATCATAACCCTACCTTTTCTCTTTCTGATTATCGTCTGAAGAGGAATACACAGATAACTTCTGCGGTAGCCCACTCAGCGAGTCAGACGAATAATGCAAACCGATTTGTCAAATTTCGGTCATTTTACCAAAGCGATATCGCGAACTACCTGTCCGCGATCAACATTGCAATATTCTGTCTGAGTGTACTGCGCTGGATAGCGAACTGATTACTCAAGCTCGGCCATCAGTTTGACCAGATGCTCAACGGCTTTCTGCTCGTCTTCACCTTCTGCAGACAGGGTCACTACGGTGCCCTGCGTCAGACCCAGGGTCTGTAATTTGAACAGGCTCTTCGCGCTGGCAGATTTGCCGTTAGAAGTAACGGTGATGTCAGAGGCAAATGCCTTAGCTTCTTTAACGAACTGAGCAGCTGGACGAGTGTGCAGGCCATTTGGTGCAGTAATGGTGACTTCTTGCTGGAACATTATGTTTCCCCAACTTAATTAGGTTTGGTGTTGTTGATCTAAAGCCTGGCCAAAAATGGCGGGCTTTAACCTGTAGTGAGTCGCACTGGCAGCGTACAAAACCATGCCAAAAATGCGCTGGTAAGGTGGAGTAAAGGTTAAGAGAAAATTCTGGATCTTCGCCTCATTCATCCACTTCTCATTATGCCGCGATTTCTCTTGCTGCGCCAAATTAGTAAATCGATTCAGCCAGCTCTAATTTATGACCGATTAATTTTTCGGATCGAAATAATTGCCAGCTTAAATACCAGACGATGGAGGGTAAAATCAATCTTTCGAGTGATAAAAGTTTGACGCACTCCACAAAAAAGCACCCTCTCAGGTGCTTTTTTAGGCGGTTTGGCGTGCCCCGCGTTTACTGTTGCAGCTCTTTCTCGGTAAACAAATCGGCGAACAGTGCGGTAGACAGATAGCGCTCACCGGAAGAGGGAAGTACGACTACGATATTTTTGTCTGCGAATGCAGCATCTTCCTGTAACTTTAATGCGGCAGCAACGGCTGCACCCGAAGAGATACCGGCCAGAATACCTTCTTCTTCCATCAGGCGGCGTGCGGTTAAAATCGATTCTTCGTTGGTGATGGCGATAACGCGATCGATCAGGTTGAGCTCGAGGTTCCCCGGGATAAAACCTGCGCCGATGCCCTGAATTTTATGTGGGCCGGGCTTGATCTCTTCCCCTGCCAGCGCCTGAGCAATGACCGGTGAGTCGGTGGGTTCTACCGCAACCGAAATCAGATCTTTTTTACCTTTGGTATTTTTAAGGTAACGAGTGACCCCGGTTAGCGTGCCGCCAGTGCCCACACCGGCAATAAACACGTCGACTTCGCCATCGGTATCTTCCCAGATTTCCGGGCCGGTGGTCTTTTCGTGAATTTCTGGATTTGCCGGATTGCTGAACTGCTGCAACAGGACAAACTTATCTGGATTACTGGCGACGATCTCTTCCGCTTTGCTGATGGCGCCCTTCATGCCTTTGGCACCTTCGGTCAGCACCAGGTTTGCCCCCAGTGCTTTGAGTAATTTGCGGCGCTCGACGCTCATGGTTTCCGGCATCGTCAGCGTCAATTTATATCCGCGCGCTGCCGCAACGTAGGCCAGAGCAATACCGGTGTTGCCGCTGGTGGGTTCAACCAGCTCAATGCCCGGCTTCAGAATTCCGCGTTTTTCTGCATCCCAAATCATATTGGCACCGATACGGCATTTGACGCTGAAGCTTGGGTTACGTGACTCAACTTTTGCCAGAATGCGTCCATTACCGATACGGTTCAGTCGAACCAGCGGCGTATGACCGATTGTTAAAGAGTTGTCTTCATATATCTTACTCATAGCCTGTCCTTAACTGTATGAAATATTGGGAACACATAGAGCATACCTTGTTCAATCAGCCCGTGAAGTGAAGAAATCGAATATAGATATGTTTAGCAGAAATAAGCCCGACCGAAATGGCATAAGCCTGAAAAAAAGGCGAACCGGGCGGTGGTAACACCACCCGGAATGCCGTTTCGTTGCAAGGTAAATCGCCAGCGCGTGAATATCTTAACTTAACGAGACGCGCGCAGCTGTGAGCGGTAACGCTCTACCCACATGGCGGTGGCTCCGCATACCGCGACCGGCATGATCACCAGATTGAGGATCGGGATCATGGTGAACAGGCTGACCAAAGCGCCAAACTGCATACTCATGGTTTTGTTCTGCCCCATAGCGGAACGCATCTGGCGGAAGCTCACTTTATGATTGTCGAACGGATAGTCGCAGTATTGGATTGCCATCATCCACGCGCTGAACAGGAACCACAAAACCGGGGCGACGGTCTGCCCAAATCCCGGTAAAAAATAGAGCACCAGCAGCCCCAGCGCCCGTGGAAGATAGTAAGCCAGCTTTTGCCATTCACGTTTCAGAATACGCGGCAGATCTTTTACCAGCCCACTCCAGCCGCTGTCTGGCAGGGGATTACCTGCCAATCTTCCCTCAAGCTGTTCAGCCAGCAGTCCACAGAAAGGTGCGGCAATCCAGTTAGCGATGGTGGAGAAAAAGTAGCTGAAGACCAGAATGATTGAAAGCACCAGTAGTGGCCAGAGCAGATAGCTTAGCCACTGTAGCCAACCTGGCACCATCGCCATCAGCTCGGGGACCCATTGTCCCAGACGCTGGAATAGCCATATAAAGGCCCCCCCCATCAGGAGAATATTGACCAACAGCGGCATAATGACAAAACGGCGAATACCCGGCAGGCGGATCAGCTTCCAGCCGACGCTGAAATAGTGTACGCCGTTAGGTGACGGGTCAAAATTGTGTTGTGGCATGAACGGTATTTCTCCTTAATACGGGAAGGCTGTGGCTATCATAACCCACCTTTTTCTGCTCACCAGAGGCCGTGTGAGTAAAAAAACAGCAAATAAGTCCCCCAAAAGCGGGATATTTGTCAGAAAATAGTGCCCGGACTTGCACTTGTGTACTCTGGCAAATACAGTTAGAGGATAAAGTTTGCCGCGGTGGCAAGGTACTGGAACAACAGAGAATACAATGATGCAGGATTTGCGTCTGATATTAATCGTTGTTGGCGCGATCGCCATAATAGCGCTTTTACTACACGGCCTGTGGACCAGCCGTAAAGAGCGCTCATCCGTTTTTCGCGATCGCCCGCACAAGCGTTTAAAACAGGACAGAGAAGAAGCTTTCGAGGATGAAGATGAAGGCGTGGGTGAAGTGCGTACGCACCGTCCCTCCGCTGAAGCGTCGGAGCCTTCCCTGGGGGAATTGGAACCCGAAGATGCGCCTGCGCGTCACAGCAAAGCGCAGCCCGTGCCGGTACGCCATCAGCCTAAGGTCGATGAGCCGCAAGATGAGGACCCGTTGTTTGGTGGCGAGTCGTCACACAGCTCTCATCCGCAGCCCGAAACGCATAAGCCAGCTCGTCAGCCGGAAGTGAGCCGCCCGGCGGCTCCTCCAGCGGAAGAGGCTGCCCCGGTTGCACCAACAGCGCCGGTGCGGAGTCAGGAAGCGCCTGCACCAGAAGCGCGCGCCAAGCAGAAAGAGACCGTCCTGGTTCTCCACGTTTCGGCTCACGCTGGCGGGAGTATCGACGGTGAAGCGCTGCTGCAGGGCGTACTGCAGGCTGGTTTCCAGTTCGGTGAGATGAATATTTTCCATCGTCATCTTAACCCATCAGGCAGCGGCCCTGTGCTGTTTAGCCTGGCGAATATGGTGAAGCCGGGGTCGTTTAATCCAGAAAATATGTCTGAATTTTCCACTCCGGGCGTGTCCATCTTTATGATGGTGCCGTCTTATGGCGATGCCCATCAAAACTTTAAGCTGATGCTGCAATCCGCTCAGCGAATCGCTGATGATGTCGGCGGTGTCGTACTTGACGATGAGCGCCGTATGATGACGCCGCAAAAGCTGGAGACGTACAAAGCACGTATCCGCAACGTGATTGACGCTAACAGTCACTAAATCACCCTGACTAACCTCTCCAGGCCCCCGATCTTCGGGGGCTTTTTATCTCTAATGGTGCCGCTATGGAATCCGTACAAGACAAAATTACCCATTTGCGAACCCTGCTTCGCCATTATGAATATCAGTATCATGTGCTGGATGAACCGGCAGTACCGGATGCGGAATACGATCGCCTGATGGGCGAACTGCGGGAATTGGAAACTGAACATCCAGAACTGTTGACCACGGACTCACCGACTCAGCGCGTGGGGGCAGCCCCGCTCAGCGCTTTTGAACAGGTACGTCATGAAGTCCCTATGCTGTCGCTCGACAATGCTTTTGATGAAGAGAGCTACCTGGCATTTAACAAGCGCATACAGGATCGGCTAAAAAGCGGTGACGATCTCACCTTTTGCTGTGAGCTGAAGCTGGACGGCCTGGCGGTCAGTTTGCTGTATGAGCAGGGTGAACTGGTACGGGCAGCGACCCGTGGCGATGGCACCACCGGAGAGAATATTACCGCTAACGTGCGCACCATCAGAGCTATTCCACTACGTCTGAGCGGTGACAACATTCCTGCACGTCTCGAAGTGCGTGGCGAAGTGTTCATGCCGCTGGCAGGGTTCGAGCACATGAACGATCGAGCGCGTCGCGGTGGGCAAAAGGTGTTTGCTAATCCGCGTAATGCCGCCGCCGGTTCTTTGCGCCAGCTCGATCCGCGTATCACCGCGACACGTCCGCTCACCTTCTTTTGCTACGGCCTCGGCCTGTTGGAAGGGGGCGAAATGCCGCGCAGCCATATGGGGCGTCTGCAACAGTTCAAGGCCTGGGGGCTACCGGTTAGCGACCGCGTGCGCCTTTGTCACAGCCCGTCAGAGGTTCTGGCCTTCTATCATCAGGTTGAGGCAGATCGTCCGGCGCTCGGCTTCGATATTGATGGCGTGGTGATTAAAGTGGACAGCCTGGAGCAACAGGAGCAGCTGGGTTTTGTCGCACGGGCGCCGCGTTGGGCCGTGGCGTTTAAATTCCCTGCGCAGGAGCAGATAACAACGGTACGTGACGTCGAATTCCAGGTTGGTCGTACCGGAGCCATTACCCCGGTTGCCAGGCTGGAACCGGTGCTGGTCGCCGGAGTGATGGTGAGTAATGCCACCCTGCACAACGCCGATGAAATTGAGCGACTGGGGCTGAAAATCGGCGATCGCGTGGTTATTCGTCGCGCCGGAGATGTTATTCCCCAGGTCATGAGTGTGGTGGAGTCTGCCGACGGCGCGCGTGAGATTGTTTTTCCAACGCACTGCCCGGTGTGCGGTTCGGACGTGGAGCGTGTCGAGGGCGAAGTGGTGGCGCGTTGCACCGGTGGCCTGATTTGCGGCGCGCAGCGCAAGGGAGCTTTAAAACACTTTGTTTCACGCCGGGCGTTGGATATTGACGGCATGGGTGAGAAAATTATCGACCAGCTGGTGGATAAAGAATATGTCAAAAACCCGGCAGAGCTGTTTGAGCTGACGGCGGGTAAGTTGACCGGACTTGACCGTATGGGGCCGAAATCGGCACAGAACGTGGTGGACGCGTTGGCGAAAGCGAAGCAAACCACCTTTGCCCGTTTCCTGTATGCGCTTGGCATCAGCGAAGTTGGGGAAGCAACTGCGGCTAATCTGGCGGCTCATTTTGGCACGCTGGAAGCGCTGATGGCAGCCGATATTGATGCGCTGATGGCGGTACAAGATGTCGGTAAAGTGGTTGCCAGCCATGTGCGCAACTTCCTTGATGAAGAGAGTAACCGCGAAATTATCCGCCTGCTGGTGGAGAAAGCCGAGGTGAGCTGGCCAGACGTGGTGGTGGTCAAAGCGGAAGAGATCGACAGTCCATTTGCCGGGAAAACCGTGGTACTGACGGGTTCACTGAGTATCCTTTCCCGTGATGATGCCAAAGAGCGTTTGCAGGCATTGGGTGCTAAGGTCAGCGGCAGCGTGTCGAAAAAAACCGATCTGGTTATCGCCGGAGAAGCCGCAGGCTCTAAGCTGGCTAAAGCCCAGGAGTTGGGGGTTAAGGTGATAGATGAGCAGGAAATGATGCGTTTATTCGGTGAGTGACATGGAAAAACAGCACCTGATTGAAATGGCCAACACCGTCATGCCCTTTGGTAAATACAAAGGTTGCGTTTTGATCGATCTACCGGAGGAGTATCTGCTGTGGTTTGCCCGCAAGGATGAGTTTCCTCAAGGACACCTCGGCGAACTGATGCAGATGACTTTAGCCGTAAAAATTGAAGGATTAGAGGGATTGATCAAACCGCTGAAGCAGCCGCATTAAAATCGGTTTTTTGACCCTGAGCCGCCAGACATCCTCAAAGGCCGGGTGCAATCTCTGCCCCCGGCCTTACTACCATTATTTCCGCTGTCCGACTAACGCCTGGCTATTGGCTTCTTCCTGCTGAAGGAGCCGTTTCTCTTCGGCCTTTCGATAACGCTGTGCCAGCATTGAACAGACCATCAGCTGTACCTGATGGAAAATCATCAGTGGCAGCACGATAATCCCGACTGCGGCAGAAGGGAACAGGATATTGGCCATCGGCACGCCATTGGCCAAACTCTTTTTCGAACCGCAGAACAGAATGGTGATTTCATCGGCGCGGTTAAAGCCAAACAGACGTGCGGCAGTGAGGTTAATCGCCAGTACCACAAAGAGCAGGGCCAGGCTGCCGACAACAATCCACACCAGCGTCATCACGCCTACCCGATGCCAGATACCGTTCACCACCGCTTCACTAAAGGCCGAATAGACCACCAGCAAAATCGAAGCCTGGTCAGTTTTACCAATCAGGCCACGATTTCTCTCCACCCAGTTCGCGATCCAGCGGCGGGATAAATGCCCGACAATAAACGGCACCAGCAGTTGCAGCATAATCTTACCAATTTGTTCAAGGCTGCCACCCGGAACATCGCTGTGTACATTCATCAGCAGGCTGACCAGCAAAGGGGAGATAAACACCCCCAGCAGGCTGGACGCCGATGCGCTGCACACCGCCGCCGCAACATTGCCTCCGGCCAGTGACGTCAGGGCTATCGACGACTGTACGGTGGCAGGGAGTATCGACAGATACATAAAGCCGGTATAGATTTCATGGCTTAATTGCAGGGGATGCCACCAGACAAACAGCACACCCAGCGCGGGGAACAGCACAAAAGTACTGAACATCACCCATAAATGAAGACGCCAGTGTCCACCACCGGCAATGATTTTTTCGCGTGACAGTTTTGCGCCGTGCATAAAGAACAGCAGGGCAATAGCAGCGGTAGTCAGCCACTCAAATACTTCAATAAAATGACCGCGAGCGGGCAGAAACGATGCCAGCAGCACGGTGATGATCAGTTTCAACATCAGTGGATCGATACGGAAAATACCCATTGTTAATACCTGGTTAAAAACAGATAGGGCTATTGTGCGCCGCACGGTTTTAGAAATAAAATTAATTTATTGAATTCATATATGAGAAAAAAAGATGAATTACACATTACGTCAGCTGCGCGTCTTTGTTGCCGTCGCCCGGCAGGGAAGTTTCAGTCAAGCAGGGCAGTTAATTGGGCTAAGTCAGTCTGCCGTCAGCCACAGTATTAAAGAGCTGGAGGGCGAAATGGGGATTCGTCTGCTTGACCGCACTACGCGTGAAGTGTTGTTGACTGAGGCAGGTGAACAGCTTGCCAGTCGTCTCGAACGGATGCTGGAAGAGCTGAATACGACTCTCCTCGACGTGCGCAGCTACGGGCAGCAGCGTAGTGGAACGGTACGGGTGGCTGCCAGTCAGACCATTTCTGCACATCTGATGCCGCAGTGTCTTGCCAGCGGTCAGTTACACTACCCGGAGATCAAAATCATGCTGCGTGACCGCCCGCAGCAGTGGGTTTTACAGAGCATTCGTCATGCGGAGGTTGATTTTGGCATTGTGATCGGGCCGTTGCAGGCAGACGATTTGCAGTGTGAAGCGATTCTCGAAGAACCATTCCTGCTGCTGTGCCGACAGGACGATCCTTTGGCGCAACGGCAAACGATTTACTGGCCCATGTTGAATCAACGCACGCTGGTGTTACAGGACTACTCATCCGGTAGTCGGGTGCTGATCGATGAAGCGCTACGGTTGCAGCAGGTGCAGGTTGAAATTGTCCAGGAAATAGGCCATCCAGCCACGCTCTATCCTATGGTCGAAGCCGGGATTGGTATCAGTATCCTTCCCGCGCTGGCGCTGCCATTACCGCAAGGCAGACCGCTGATGGTGAAACGCATCTTACCGGAAATAAATCGCACCATTATGCTGGTGAGGCGTAAAAACCGCTCACTGACGCCAGCCGCAGAGGTCATCTGGCAGGAAGTGCGCCAACAGGCTGAGGTGCTGACACAACAACGTGCCAACACCTCACCATTTTAAATATAGACGTTTAGTTTATTCGTTTCTGTCGGGCGGTTGACGCCATCGGCAACTTTGCTGCTACCGCTGTCTGCCGCTTTGTTTTCTTGCTGTTGCTCGGCTGCCTGCTGTTGCTGCTGTTGTTGAATCTGTGCCAGCTGGGCTTCCAGCATGGCTATCTGACTTTCTATCATCTGCTGCTGTTCTGCTTTCTGCTCTTCCGTCAGAGACGTTTCATCGCCGAGGTTTTTAAGCTGTTCTTGCAGTTTGATAATTTGTTTGTTGATGCTGGCCGTTTGCGAAACTGAACCGCTTCCTGCAGAACCGGTGGATACGCTGGTACTGCCACTTATTGCTGTCATCTTTCTCTCCTGTTGTGATTAACCCTATGGGTTATCGGAGTGAAACGCCCCAGACTTGAGGTAGGAAATCGTAAAATAAGTGATAAGAAAATGAAAGGAAGGCGGGATGGCTCGGCTTTGCCTCGCCTGAATAGCAAAAAGGCGCCTTCAGGGCGTCTTTCTACATTGGTGGGTCGTGCGGGATGACTTCGGCTGCGCCTCGCCCTACGGGTCGTTGCCGCTGGCAACGCTGTCTCGCTGCGCTCGACTCGACCTGCTGCAGGTTCAAACCCTGCCCGAATCTGCATGGCAAAAAGGCGCCTTTAGGGCGCCTTTCTACATTGGTGGGTCGTGCAGGATTCGAACCTGCGACCAATTGATTAAAAGTCAACTGCTCTACCAACTGAGCTAACGACCCGATATGGTGGGTGATGACGGGCTCGAACCGCCGACCCCCTCCGTGTAAAGGAGATGCTCTACCAACTGAGCTAATCACCCATATCGTACTGCAACCGGAATAAGGAAATATGGTGGGTGATGACGGGCTCGAACCGCCGACCCCCTCCGTGTAAAGGAGATGCTCTACCAACTGAGCTAATCACCCATACTACGATATCCGGGTACTGCTTTTTCTATCTTAGCGGGCATCATTCATTAAAGAATGGTGGGTGATGACGGGCTCGAACCGCCGACCCCCTCCGTGTAAAGGAGATGCTCTACCAACTGAGCTAATCACCCCCGCTGTGTGGAGTCGCATTATAGGGAAGCCGTGATATGAGTCAACGCTTTTTCAGCGTAAAAGGTGTGTTCGTCGTAAAAATAGCCACCATGTCTTCATTTCAGCCAAAAACAGAGAGTTGCCAAAAGAATTGCACGTCAGGAGCGACCCGCAAACATGGATTGGCGTTGAGGATTCGCCCGCAGGTGTTAGAATGTGTCCCACTAAAATTCTGTGCTGACTCAGGCCAAAGCCTCCGCGTAATAAGGCATTCATTAATGAAAATCA
Source organism: Erwinia piriflorinigrans CFBP 5888 (assembly GCF_001050515.1). GTDB lineage: Bacteria > Pseudomonadota > Gammaproteobacteria > Enterobacterales > Enterobacteriaceae > Erwinia > Erwinia piriflorinigrans. Next base: position 882,238 of record NZ_CAHS01000015.1, on the reverse strand, counting down.
AAACCCGCTTCGCTCCCAGCCCAACTGGCTATCTGCACGTTGGCGGCGCTCGTACCGCATTGTATTCATGGTTGTTTGCCCGTAATCAGGGCGGTGAGTTCGTGTTGCGTATTGAAGATACCGACCTGGAGCGCTCAACTCAGCAGGCTATCGATGCCATTATGGATGGCATGAACTGGCTTAACCTCGACTGGGATGAAGGCCCGTACTACCAGACTAAGCGTTTTGACCGTTACAACACGGTTATCGATCAGATGCTGGAAGCCGGTAGTGCCTATAAATGCTACTGCTCGAAGGATCGTCTGGAAAAACTGCGAGAAAACCAGATGGCCAACGGCGAAAAGCCGCGTTATGACGGCCGCTGCCGTGACAGCCATGAACATCATGCGGAAAATGAACCTTGCGTCGTGCGTTTCCGCAACCCGCAGGAAGGTTCAGTTATCTTTGACGACCAGATCCGCGGCCCGATTGAGTTTAGTAATCAGGAGCTGGACGATCTGATTATTCGCCGTACTGACGGTGCACCAACCTATAATTTCTGCGTGGTTATAGACGACTGGGATATGGAAATCACCCACGTTATCCGTGGTGAAGATCATATTAATAACACCCCGCGTCAGATCAACATCCTGAAAGCAATTGGTGCTCAGGTGCCGGTTTATGCGCACGTATCGATGATCCTGGGCGACGATGGTAAGAAATTGTCAAAACGCCACGGCGCAGTAGGGGTAATGCAATATCGCGATGATGGCTACCTGCCCGAAGCGTTGCTGAATTATCTGGTGCGTCTGGGATGGTCCCACGGCGATCAGGAAATCTTCAGTATTGATGAAATGAAAAAGCTGTTTGATCTAGATGCAGTGAGCAAGTCTGCCAGTGCCTTTAATACTGAAAAGTTGCAGTGGCTGAATCATCATTATATCAATTCCCTGGCTCCAGAATATGTGGCGACTCATCTCCAATGGCACATTGAACAGGAAAAAATTGATACCCGCACCGGCCCGCAGCTGTCACAGCTGGTGAAGCTATTGGGTGAGCGTTGTAAGACCCTTAAAGAGATGGCCACGTCCTGTCGCTATTTCTATGAAGAGTTCGACGAGTTTGATGCTGACGCCGCGAAGAAACACCTGCGCCCGGTGGCACGTCAGCCGCTGGAAGTCGTACGTGATAAGCTGGCTGCCATGAACGACTGGACGGCAGAAAGTGTTCATCATGCCATTCAGGCAACGGCTGATGAGCTGGAAGTGGGAATGGGCAAAGTGGGGATGCCACTGCGCGTTGCCGTGACCGGAGCGGGACAGTCTCCGGCGCTGGACGTGACCGTACATGCTATTGGTCAGACACGTAGCGTGGCGCGTATTGAAAAAGCGCTGGCCTATATCGCCAACCGCGAAGCGTAATAGTTATTAAAGTGCAATAAAAAAACCGGCCATTATTTTGGCCGGTTTTTTTACTAACTATCAATTCCTAACCGCTGCAATATCCCCTGAATGCCCTCACGTAACAGCATCGCTGCCAGCTTCTCCTGTTCTTCACTACTCAATTGTTGTACCGAGGTGACTAACAGTGCAGGCAGTGAATTTTGATTCACACGGTAGTGAGCGCCTGGCTCTGTGGCATGTCGTGTGGATTTGAGGAAGATTTTGACGCGTTCATCAATATGGATCATACGCGCTTTTCCACCCTGAACTCCGGGTTTCGGTGCGGTAGTCCAGTTCTCTTTCTTGACCCACTTATTAATTGTCTGTCTGCTGAAACCTGTTTGCTGTGCCAGTTCTTCCGGCGTTAACCAATCCTTTTTCATTTTGTATATCCCTTTTGCCGAATAAGTCCTCAACTATATTACAGCAATTCATCACACGAACAACTAACACAAATCACTAACGTTGAGATAATAGATAGCAAATAGACTGAAAGGTAAATTAGCCCCTGATGTCACAGGGGCGGGGTAATTAGCGGGAAATAGTGCTTGTTTCGGCAGGTGCGCGGAAGGCGACGAAGTAGGCCAGACCGACAAAGATTGCACCGCCGACGGCATTTCCGAGGAATACGGCGACAAAATTCGGCAGATATTCACCCCAGCTAAGATAACCGGCAAATATGGCGGCAGGAACAATAAACATATTCGCGACAACATGTTGGAAACCGATAGCAACAAAAGCCATCACCGGTAACCACATGCCGAAAATCTTGCCAACCACATCCTTACTGGCAAAAGCCAGCCAGGTTGCCAGGCAAACCAGCCAGTTACAACCGATACCGGAAATGAAAGCGTGCAGGAAATCAGCGTTCACTTTCGCACTGGCGACGGCCACCGTTTTCTTCATAAAGTCACCTTCGGTCAAACCTAGCATATGGCCAAAGAACCAGGCGATGGTAATACTGCCAATAAAATTGGCGATAGTTACCCAGAACCAGTTGCGCAGTACGCTCCAGGCACTGATCTGGCGGGCAAACCATGCTATCGGCATCAGCATCATATTCCCTGTCAGCAGCTCGCCACCGGCGAGGACGGTCAGGATAATTCCAACCGGGAATACCGCCGCACCCAGCAGCGTGCCGAATGACCCCCATTCTGCCGGCAGCTGCGTCACCACGCGGAGGTATAACAGAAAGCCAAATGAGATAAAGGCACCGGCAAGAAAACCGAGGATCAGTAAAGAAGAAACAGGAGTACGACTTTTGATGACGCCTGCCTGAACGGCGACAGCCGAAATTTCTTTTGGAGTGTGCAAAGACATAATAACTCTGGTGTGATAAATACGGGAAAAGTGCCAGATTCCGCAGCTTACTGAGTGACAGATACGTCCTGCGCAGTATGGGGCTGGCAGCCAAAAACCGCCGCAGTTTTGCACGGTGGATTAACAAAAACAAGTTTATTCCGATAGCTTTTTAACGCGAGATTAACAAGGGCTGGCGTGGTGTATCATGTTGATAATTCATACTGGGAATAAACAGCTGAATAGCGCTTTATTCACCGCTTTGACGGCTTTTTCGGCGATCGCACGCAGATTACTAATTTGACGTTGACACCACCCCCGGCGTTTCATATTATCCCCGCCGTCAACACGACACGGTTTTTCGGCTTGGGGGTATAGCTCAGCTGGGAGAGCGCTTGCATGGCATGCAAGAGGTCAGCGGTTCGATCCCGCTTATCTCCACCAAATCTTCTCCAGCAGATTAGGTGGCTCCGAAAAACTGATACTTTCTGTAGTGGGGGTATAGCTCAGCTGGGAGAGCGCTTGCATGGCATGCAAGAGGTCAGCGGTTCGATCCCGCTTATCTCCACCAAATCATAAAGAAATCATCAATTCCCTATCAATCTGCTCAGGCGGATTTTTTCTGTTTGGTTTTTCCAGCGCGAATATCTGCGTTATTGCCCAGCAGCCGCTCGCTGCCGCGCGTACCTTCTTGTATCAGCTAAACTACGTGGTGAACAGGCGATGCTCATCATACTGGTGCGGCAGGAGGAGTCGAATGGCGTTGGTCGTGAAGAGTGTTGCGGGGCCAGGCAGCCCCGCATCCGTGGTTAAAGTACCAGTCCGGCAATCGATGCCGACAGCACACTCACCAGCGTTGAACCGTAAAGCAGTTTCAGACCAAAGCGTGCAACCACATTTCCTTGTTGTTCATGCAGCCCTTTGATCGCACCGGCAACGATACCGATTGAAGAGAAGTTGGCGAACGAGACCAGAAACACCGACAGGATGCCTTCAGCGCGCGGCGACAGCGTGCCGGCGATTTTTTGCAGATCCATCATCGCAACAAACTCATTGGAAACCATTTTGGTTGCCATAATGCTGCCTACCTGTAATGCCTCACTGCTTGGTACACCCATCACCCAAGCAAAGGGGTAAAAGGCGTAGCCGAGAACACCCTGGAAGCTGATGCCGAAAATGGTGTCGAACAGCGCGTTAATTCCGGAGATGAGTGCGATAAAGCCGATGAGCATCGCTGCTACGATCACCGCCACTTTGAATCCGGCGAGGATATATTCGCCAAGCATTTCAAAGAAGCTTTGTCCTTCATGGGTATTACCCAGCTTCAGCTCTTCTTCACTATCGACGCGGTAGGGGTTGATTAACGATAAAACGACAAAGGTACTGAACATATTCAGAACCAGCGCCGCCACCACATATTTCGGCTGTAACAGGGTCATATAAGCACCAACAATCGACATGGAAACGGTCGACATGGCTGTGGCTGCCATCGTGTACATGCGGCGCTCAGACATTTTGCCGAGGATATCTTTATAGGCAATAAAGTTTTCTGACTGTCCTAAAATCAGCGAGCTTACTGCGTTAAAAGACTCCAGTTTACCCATTCCGTTAATCTTCGACAGGATCGTGCCTAACGCACGGATGATAATGGGCAGAATGCGAAAGTGTTGCAGAATACCGATCAGCGCAGAGATAAAGACGATAGGGCACAGTACGTTAAGCCAGAAGAATGCCAGACCTTTCTCGCTCATATTACCAAAGACAAAGTTAGTCCCTTGTGCCGCGTATTTTAATAATTTCTCGAACAGATCCGAAAATCCTTTAACAAACCCCAGGCCAGCTTCGGAATGGAGGAAGAACCAGGCCAGCAAAACTTCAATCACAAGCAGTTGGATGACGAAACGGATACGGATATTTTTACGGTCGCGGCTGACCAACAGCGCCAGTAGTGTGACCACCACCAGTGCCAAAGCAAAGTGTAGAAAGCGGGACATGATTGCTCCAAAATTGAGGGCTGTTTTATTTCGTTGCACATTCTATGTAACAAGAGGCGGAAAAACGAGATCTGTGCTGCAATATAATAATTCGCTATTGTCGCAAAATTCATTTAATCCACCTTTGTCACACAAGTTAACGTTAATGTAACAATGAGGGCGAAACGGTCAGCATTTGATTATTAATTTACTAACAATAAAAATCCCCTCGCGCTTAAAATATAACCATAAAACTGGTAAGTCATTTCCGAATATCCTACTCTGTAAAGAGTTGCCAGGAAGGTCGGGTTAGCTTTTTTTTTGCTATAGATATAGCCATTGCTATACCTTATAGCGCTGGCTATCACAGTGATACCTGTAATCAATATCGATTTACTGGATAATCTTTGTCTTTGAAAGGGCAACATTGCCGTCAGGCGTAAGGCAGCAGGGGTGTTAATTATGTCGGAAAGCCGCACCGTGGAGCAGAGCGTCCGCAGTAATCGGAAAATCAAGTTTGCCTTGATGGGGCCAGCCTTTATCGCGGCCATCGGCTATATCGATCCCGGCAACTTTGCCACCAATATTCAGGCGGGGGCTTCCTACGGCTACCAGCTCCTGTGGGTCGTGGTTTGGGCCAATGTGATGGCGATGGTGATCCAGCTTATGTCGGCCAAGCTCGGCATCGCTACCGGAAAAAACCTGGCTGAACATATCCGCGATCGTTTTCCTCGTCCGGCGGTCTGGTTCTACTGGGTGCAGGCGGAAATTATTGCTATGGCTACCGATCTGGCGGAGTTTATCGGTGCTGCTATTGGTTTCAAGCTGGTGTTCGGCGTGAGTTTGTTGCAAGGCGCGATGCTGACCGGGGTGGCAACATTTCTGATACTGATGCTGCAAAACCGAGGTCAGAAACCGCTGGAGCTGGTGATCGGGGGCCTGCTGTTGTTTGTTGCGGCGGCCTATGTCATTGAGCTGTTCTTCTCACAGCCCAAAATTGTCGATTTGCTACAGGGCATGGCGGTGCCATCGCTACCCACGTCGGACGCCGTGCTGCTGGCGGCGGGCGTGCTTGGGGCGACCATCATGCCGCATGTTATCTACCTGCACTCCTCGCTGACGCAAAACAGCGGCAATGACGGCACACGTTCTGAACGTTACTCCTCGACCAAACTCGATGTGGCGATTGCGATGACAATTGCCGGTTTTGTCAATCTGGCGATGATGGCTACGGCGGCAGCCGCCTTCCACTTCAGCGGTCACAACGGGATTGCCGATCTCGATCAGGCTTATCTGACGCTCGATCCGCTCCTGGGGAAAGCTGCGGCGCTGGTGTTTGGCCTGAGCCTGCTGGCTGCCGGGTTATCCTCCACCGTGGTCGGCACGATGGCCGGGCAGGTGGTGATGCAGGGCTTTATCCACTTCCACATTCCGCTGCTGGTGCGGCGCGTTATCACCATGCTGCCATCATTTATCGTCATTATGGCGGGTTGGGAACCGACGCGGATTTTGGTCATGAGTCAGGTACTGTTAAGTTTCGGTATTGCGCTGGCGCTGGTGCCATTACTGGCGTTTACCGGTAACGCCGCGCTGATGGGCGATATGGTCAATTCGCGTCTGATGCAGAATTTTGGGCGATTGATAGTCGTGGTGGTGGTGGCGCTCAATGGCTATCTGCTGGCCGCAATGGCGTTAAATCTGTAAACGCGCATATGACGCGGAGCCAGAAATCTGGCCCGCGTAAGGACATATCGGCGGTCACAACCACCCTAATACAGGGCCATTATTGGTAAGAGCCAGGCGAAGTAAAAAAACGCCCGTCAGCGCGGTCACTTTTCAGTATTTCTGGCATGACCTGACAGAGACCCAGGTAGACTTTCAGCGCAAAATAGCTTCAATGTTTTCCAGCTCATGCGCAGTAAAGTCGCGATTAGCCAGCATCTGCATGGCATCATCAATCTGACTGGTTTTACTGGCTCCAATCAGAACGGAGGTGATGCGGCGGTCTCTCAGTACCCAGGCCAACGCCATTTGCGACAGCTTCTGGCCGCGCTGAAGAGCGAGAGCGTTCAGGCGCTGCACCTTGTCCATTTTCTCCGGCGTCAGCTGTTCACTGTTGAGAAAGCGGCTGCCGCTGGCCGCGCGGGAGTCTTGCGGGATGCCGTCCAGATAGCGGTCGGTCAGTATGCCACCGGCTAGCGGAGAGAATGCGATACTGCCCACTCCGTTTTTTGCCAGCACATCTAGCAGGGCCTCTTCAGGCGCGCGGGTGAACATGGAATACTTTGGCTGATGGATCAAACAGGGCGTACCGAGATCTTTCAGTAGCGCAATTGCCGCTGCCGCCAGCTCTGCCGGATAATTAGAAAGGCCGACATACAGCGCTTTTCCCTGGCGCACCAGATGATCGAGTGCGGTCATGGTTTCTTCAAGCGGTGTCTCCGGGTCTGGGCGATGATGATAAAAAATATCCACATACTCAACCGCCATACGTTTCAGGCTTTGATTGAGGCTTGAGACCAGATATTTGCGAGATCCCCAGTCCCCGTATGGCCCTTCCCACATGGTGTATCCCGCTTTACTGGAAATAATCAGCTCATCGCGGTAGCCAGCGAAATCTTCGCGCAAAATACGACCGAAATTCTCTTCAGCTGAACCGGGAGGCGGCCCGTAATTATTCGCTAAATCAAAATGAGTGATACCGTTATCAAAGGCGTGACGCAGCAGGTCACGGCTGTTATCGACTCGCGTACTGTCACCAAAATTGTGCCATAAACCGAGTGAAATAGCCGGGAGCTTGAGGCCGCTGTGTCCACAACGATGCCAAGTCATTTTGTTATAACGCTGTATATCTGCCTGATAGACCATAAATAAACCCTATAATCGATACGATAGCGTGTTAAACGGCCTGTCAGTGTATACGTTTACATCAATTTAAAGAGCGTGACAGATCGCAACTTAGCAATGGTGATAAGGGGTGTAACGTTCAGTTGCCATATTCTTATCGTGATTCCTAAAACAGTTTATAAATATCGCTAATACTCAGATCACAGACCCGAAAGGAGTAGCGTGATGAAAAAGTATACCGTTGGCGATTATCTGCTTACACGTTTAAACGAGATCGGTATTGGTCACCTGTTTGGCGTGCCGGGCGACTACAATCTGCAATTCCTTGATCATGTGATCGATAACCCCGATTTGGTTTGGGTTGGCTGCGCCAACGAACTAAACGCTGCCTACGCTGCCGATGGTTATGCGCGTTGTCGCGGCGCGGCGGCGCTGTTGACGACCTTTGGCGTGGGGGAGCTGAGTGCGATAAACGGCGTGGCGGGCAGCAGCGCGGAGTATCTGCCGGTCGTACACATCGTCGGCGCACCGTCACAAACGTCACAAAACAACGCCGAGCTGCTGCACCATACGCTTGGCGATGGCGACTTCGGTCATTTTATTCGTATGCAACAGGAAATTTCCGTCGCCAGCAGCATACTGACCCCGACCAATGCCGCCGCCGAAATCGATCGGGTGCTGGTCGAGGCGCTGACCAGGCGTCGCCCGGTCTATCTTCTGCTGGCGACAAATGTGGCAGAGAGCCCGCTATCTCCGCCTTCGTCACCGCTTCAGCGGCGGCTGGATTGCGATAACGAACGGCTGGCGGCCTTTGTCGATGCGGCACAATCACTGCTGGCGGCTGCCAACAGTGCGGCGCTGCTGGCAGACTTTCTGGCCGATCGGGCTCAGCAGCAGCAAATATTGCAACGTTGGCTAACGGAGGTTCCAATGCCTTTTGCCACTCTGCTGATGGGCAAAAGCGTGCTGCCGGAGATGCTCTACGGCTTTGCCGGGACCTATGCCGGGGCATCCAGTGCTGACAGTACGCGTGAGGTGATTGAAAACAGTGATGTATTAATCAGCGTGGGCGTTAAATACACCGATACCATTACCGCCGGTTTTACTCAACGGATTGCGCGCAGTAAAAATATTGATGTCGGCCTGCATGCCAGCAGTGTCGGCGGCCGGAATTTTGAGCAGATTCCGATGGCCGCTGCGCTCAAGGCGCTGCATCAGCTGGCGCTGAAATATGGTCAGGGCTGGCAGCGCGGCATTGTGGCCCCGCCGGTCAGTGAGGTGCAGCCGTCAGACAGTTTGACGCAAAATACTTTCTGGCATGCGATACAGGATTTTCTACGCCCTGGCGACATTGTGCTGGCCGATCAGGGAACGGCCGCGTTTGGCGTCGCAACCCTGCGCCTGCCGCAGGACGTCCGGCTGCTGATACAGCCGCTATGGGGCTCAATAGGTTACACACTCCCGGCGGCATTTGGTGCGCAAACCGCGCGGCCGCAGCAGCGGGTGGTGCTGATTATTGGTGACGGCTCCGCCCAACTGACGGTGCAGGAGTTAGGGAGCATGCTGCGTGACGGGCAAAATCCGGTTATCTTCCTGTTAAATAATGATGGCTATACCGTAGAGCGCGCGATACATGGGGCACAGCAGCGTTATAACGATATTGCTCACTGGGACTGGACACGCCTGCCGCAAACCCTTGATATTGACAGTCATGCTCAGAGCTGGCGTGTGACGCACACGGCACAGCTACGCGAAATCATGCAGCGGCTGGAACAAAGTGAGCTGCTTTCGCTGGTGGAGGTGGTTCTGTCGAGGCTTGATGTGCCGCCGCTGCTGGCGTCAGTCAGCCGCGCCCTGAACCAGCGCAATAGCAGCTGAACGTGCCTTTTGGGTGCAATTCAGACTCTTGCCCGTGGGCAACCGCATTGAACATGGTTAATGTAGCGGAAGGGTTTAACGCTCACCTTTTTTCCGGTGGGCGTTGTTGTTTCAGCGGGGGAAATTTATAGTGTGTCTAATTGACGTAAGCGGAGAAAAATAACAATGACTAAGTATGCTTTGGTGGGAGATGTCGGCGGCACTAACGCGCGTCTGGCTCTGTGTGAAATAGATAACGGCGCCATCTCCCAGGCCAAAACGTTCTCCACGGCAGATTATGACAGCCTGGAAGCGGTGATCCGCGCTTATCTGGCTGAGCAGCAGCAGGATATCAAACACGGCTGTATCGCCATTGCCTGCCCAATCACTGAAGACTGGGTTGAGATGACCAACCACGATTGGGCATTTTCCACCAGCAGCATGAAAGCTAATCTCGCCTTCGAATCGCTGGAGATCATTAATGATTTCACCGCCGTTTCAATGGCTATCCCGATGCTGTCAGAGGAACATCTGATGCAGTTCGGCGGCACCACGCCGGTTGCCGATAAGCCCGTTGCGGTTTATGGTGCCGGAACCGGTCTTGGGGTGGCGCACCTGGTGCATGTTGATAAACGCTGGGTCAGCCTGCCGGGCGAAGGAGGGCATGTCGACTTTGCCGCTAATAGCGAGGAGGAAGATCTGATCCTCGAAGTGCTGCGCGAAGAGCTGGGGCACGTTTCCGCCGAACGAATTCTCTCAGGTAATGGGTTGGTTAATCTTTACCGGGCGATTGTTAAGTCTGATAACCGTCAGCCTGAAAACCTCAAGCCTCGCGATGTGACCGAACGCGCATTGCAGGATACCTGCACCGATTGCCGTCGTGCGTTGTCGATGTTTTGCGTCATTATGGGGCGCTTTGGCGGCAATCTGGCGCTGAACCTCGGCACCTTTGGCGGCGTTTATATTGCCGGTGGCATCGTGCCGCGCTTCCTTGAGTTCTTCAAAGCCTCCGGCTTCCGCGCGGCGTTTGAAGACAAAGGTCGCTTTAAAGATTATGTCGCGCCAATCCCGGTCTATCTGATTACCCACGATTATCCGGGGCTGCTGGGTTCTGGTGCGCATCTGCGTCAGACGCTGGGTCGCGTGCTGTAACCGCCAATGCCCCTGTTGCGGCCCTTTCACAACCGCATCAGCTGGCGAAATGCCTTCACCTTACTGCGGCTGACCGGTACCTGAAAGGCCAGGTCGCGCAGCTTGAGGATGTAAGTGTTGTTAAACCAGGGTTCGATCTCATGAATTTTGTTGAGGTTGATACAGTACGAGCGATGGCAGCGGAAGAAATGCTCATCCGGCAGGCGACTGCAAAATTCGCTCATATTCATCGGCATCACATACTCTTCACGCCGTGTATAGACAAAAGTCAGTTTCTCATGCGCTTCGGCGTAATAAATATCGCTGATATCGGTGACGATAATGCGTTCGTCTTTGACCAGATTAATGCTGTGTGATGCACGGGTAGTGAGCCGATCGCTGTTTTGATGCGCCTGGTTTTCCAGTTTACGCAGCAGGGTGATGATGCGCATTTCTGACCATGGTTTCAGAATATAGTCAAAGGCTTCCAGCTCGAAGGCGTCCACCGCGTGCTCTTTACAGGCGGTAATAAAGACGATCAGCGGTCTTTTGGCGAACTGACTGATATTGTGCGCCAGCAGCATACCGTCGAGAGACGGTATATTGATGTCGAGGAATATCACGTCAACATGACTGGTTTGTAAATATTTCAGCACCTCCAGCCCGTCATCAAAAATACCCTCGATGGCGATCTGGCTGTGCTGACGTATCAGCCAGCTGAGCTCCTGTTGGGCAAGGTATTCATCTTCAACAATAATGGCTTTCACATCATTTTCCCGCGTTATGCTGGTCGAATATCGGATTGAATGCCGGGCCGGCTGCATTTTTAGTGATACAAAAGGCAATCTCCGTGCCGGGTTCAAGTCGCCGGATAAGCAAACCTTCACCGTAAAGCAGCTTAACCCGGTGATGGACGTTTAACAGCCCGATTTTATTACCGGGCATCTGGTTGCTTTTTACGCGCGCCAACACATCCTCGCTGATGCCGTGACCGGTATCACGCACCGCAATTCGTATGTGGGTGTCCACATCGTGGATGGTTAACGTCACCACGCCTTTACCCCGGCAGGGGTGAATACCGTGGACAATGGCATTCTCCACCAGCGGCTGAATAAGCAGGCTGGGAAGAGAAAAATTGATATCTTCATCAATATCGTAAATCACCGTCAGCTTATCGCCAAAGCGTGCCTGCTCAATGGCGATATAGTCTTTGATCTGGCACAGCTCTCTTTTGATATTGATGATTTCATCATCGTTTAGCTCCAGGTTGTAACGCAGATAGCGTGACAAATTGGTAATGAGCTGGCGAGCAGTATCAGGATTGAGGCGGATTGACGCAGAGACGGCATTCAGCGCGTTAAACAAAAAGTGGGGGTTAATTTTGCTTTGCAACGCGCGCAGCTCGGCTTTATTCGCCATTTCGCGCAGCTGTTCGGCGCGTGAAACCTCCAGTTGCGTCGAGATAATCTGCGACAGCCCTACCGCCATCTCCTTCAGCGACCAGGTAATGCGGTGTGCATGACGGTAGTAGATCTTGAGCGTACCGGTGACTTCACCTTTCTCCCAAAGCGGTATCACGATCATGGAGCGGATTTCAGGAGTACGGTGTGCTTCATCATTGTTTTTGATGATGATTTTTCCTTCCTCGATCGCTTTTCTGGTGGTCGGGCTGATGCTTTTATCACCATGATGGTAATTATTCTCACCGATACCCGTATAGGCCAGAACCTTGCTCGTATTGGTCATGGCAACGGCATCGGCATGAATATCACGGCGGATAATGTCACACACCTGGCGCAGCGAATCGCTGTTGACCTGACGGAACAGGGGCAGGGTCTTATTGGCAATATCCAGTGCCAGCTTCGCCTGACGGGCGGCAATCGCCTCTTTTTCCCCTTCAACGCTCTGCACCAGCAGCACGATCAGCCCAATACTCGCCGTGCCGAGGATCATCGGAACGGCGATCTCCGCGACGATATCCAGTCCGCGTACTTTTGGCAGCGTCCACAGTACGATAAGCAGCATGGTCAGTGACTCACAGGCGATACCGCCGATGATCCCCGCGCTCCAGCGTTTCTGTTTGGCGACTTTAATATTTATCCAGCCAGAAACGATCCCGGCGATAATGCTGGTCACCAGGCAGGGTACAGAGGTTACGCCATGAATATCGATCAGGAAACGATGTAGACCGGCAATCACGCCGGTGGCAATACCGACCCAGGGGCCAAACAGGATGCCGCCGGACATAATCGCAATGGTGCGCACGTTGACCAACGATCCTTCCACATGGATGCCGGTCCAGGTACTGAAAAGGGCAAACAGCGAGAAAATGGCGGTGACCGCGAACAGCTCCTGTCGCGAGTGCTGCTCTTTTTGCAGCAGCTGGCGGAAATGTCGGGTACGGGTGAGAAAGAACAGGCAGATTAACATCAGTGCTGCACGGTCAAAAACCGCAAGCAGCATCTCAAACATCGAATACACGGGCATCTCGGCTGCTGGGAAACAGGTCTATATCATAAGGAAAGCTCCAGAGATGTGCCAGCAGCAGGCGCGGTGACAGGGCGATCTGGCGACGCATATCAGCATCCAGTTCAGCAAAGACTTCACGATAATTCGCTAACTGCCTACGCAGTTCTGTTTTGCTGGCACAAATGGCAGCGGGGAGGTTGTCGATTTTAAGATGCATCATCTTCGTACTCCTGTCACAAACGGGTTATTGTTTTGTAGGAACGGTGTCCATGACAGGGCGAAAAAGCGGCGGTTAAAAGAGATCTTTTTTTAGCCTTTTTTCCCCATTTAAGGCAGGCATATGAAACTAACCACACCACGGCTGATCCTCACCCGACTGCAACCTGAAGACTGGCAGCTGTTTCTTAAGGTACATAGTGATGCCACCTGCATGGAATTTATCAGTGCGGTGCCGCAGCTGGCCGATATCCGCCAGCGTTTTCAGGACAGGCTGATGCCGTGGCAAGCCACCAGTTTTCATATGCTGTGCCTGGTGGTGCGTTTGAAGCAGGGTGGGGAGGGCATAGGTTTAATGGGGGCAACGGCTGAATGGATGCCGCATCGTCAGGTGGAGGTGGGTTATTCGCTGCTGAGTGAGCATTTTGACCAGGGCTACAGCAGCGAGGCGTTGGGTGCGCTGTGCGATTTTCTTTTTGAACAGTGCGGATTTCATAAGCTGAAAGCGCAGGTCGTGGAGGGGCACCAGGCTTCGCGCCGGGTACTGGAAAAGAACCACTTCGCGCTGGAAGGAACATTGCGAGATAATTATCTGTTAAATGGTCAGTGGGTGAATGACTGGCTGTTTGGACGCATCAATCCGCGCGATTGAAATATTTTATTCTGCCTCTCGACAGCTTCAGGGCGGTTACGTTATGTTCATGACTCGACCGCGTAGAGTGGTCTGCGTCGCTCGGACGGTCCGGGCGCTTACGTAAATCAGAGGATGCTATGACTGACAACCAATCCCCCCGTCGTTTCTCCCGTATTGAACGACTGCCGCCGTATGTTTTTAATATCACTGCGGAACTGAAGATGGCTGCACGCCGTCGTGGTGAAGACATCATCGATTTCAGTATGGGCAACCCTGATGGCCCGACCCCACCTCATATCGTGGAAAAATTGTGTACCGTGGCACAGCGTGAAGACACGCACGGTTATTCCACATCGCGCGGTATTCCCCGTCTGCGCCGCGCTATTTCGCGTTGGTATGCCGACCGCTACCAGGTTGATATTGACCCGGAATCCGAAGCCATTGTGACTATTGGCTCCAAAGAGGGGCTGGCCCATCTGATGCTGGCCACGCTTGACCACGGTGATACGGTGCTGGTGCCAAATCCCAGCTATCCGATCCATATCTACGGCGCGGTGATTGCTGGTGCGCAGGTGCGTTCTGTGCCGCTGGTGGCAGGGGTGGATTTCTTTAACGAGCTGGAGCGCGCCATTCGTGAAAGCTATCCCAAGCCGAAAATGATGATCCTTGGCTTTCCTTCCAATCCTACCGCGCAGTGCGTGGAGCTGGACTTTTTTGAGCGAGTTATCGCCCTGGCGAAGCAGTACAACATACTGGTTATCCATGACCTCGCCTATGCTGATATTGTTTATGACGGCTGGAAAGCCCCTTCGATTATGGAAGTACCCGGTGCGCGGGACGTGGCGGTTGAATTCTTCACCCTGTCGAAAAGCTACAATATGGCCGGTTGGCGTATTGGTTTTATGGTTGGTAATAAAGAGCTGGTGGCAGCCCTGGCGCGCATTAAAAGCTATCACGACTACGGTACTTTCACCCCGCTACAGGTGGCAGCCATCGCGGCGCTGGAAGGGGATCAGCAGTGCGTGCGTGATATTGCGGAGAAATACAAACGACGCCGGGATGTGCTGGTGAAAGGGCTGCATGAAGCGGGCTGGATGGTGGATAACCCCAAAGCCTCAATGTATGTCTGGGCGAAAATTCCCGATCGCTATGCACATCTGGGCTCGCTGGAGTTTGCCAAGCTGCTGTTGCAAGAGGCAAAAGTCTGCGTGTCACCGGGCATTGGTTTTGGCGATTACGGTGATACGCACGTACGTTTTGCACTGATTGAAAATAGCGACCGTATTCGCCAGGCGGTCAGAGGAATTAAAGGCATGTTCCGCGCCGAAGGCGTGTTGCCGGTCGCAACCAAAACCGGCGACAAGTAACCCTGCGGGTATAAAGGTGCCAGCCAGGCCGACTGTCTGGCACCTTGATCGATACTTATCACCACCACATTCTAAAAAAATACACAGCTATATCAATAGGATAAAGGTATTTTCTTCACGCCTTTTCACCGCGCAACGCCTCTGAACGCCTTTCATTTTGGTGAGCCAAATCAGCACAGACACAGGTTCACTATTATCAGTTGTATCATAAGTGCCTGGCGACTGAATATGTCGCTATATCGTCATATTCGCGGCTAAGAGCTCGAACAGTGATACAGTTAGGGTCTCTTATGTTTAAGATAATCACAATGTCTCTAAGACCTGGCCTGTGCAGTAGCGAACCTGCTGGCACTGTTCCTGTCATTAAGTGCATGGCGAAAATGCCAGAATGCGCTACGACACAAGCCGGGAAATGCAGCGAAATGTGACTGACAGGAGAAGCAGATGAAAACGCTTTTAGTCGCCATCGATACATCAATGATTGCCCGTAAAGTGGTTGCACTGGCCAGCACCCAGGCACTGGCCTTGCAGGCTCCGGTGGTGGTGTTGTGCTGTGTCGACGCCAGTTTTGCCTGTGGGCCGCTGGAGATTGAAGCTGGCGAAGACCCCAGCGATTACGGTGTGGCGCGGGATGAGCAAAACACCGCCGAAGCGGCGGTGCGTCAGGCGTTGGCCGAGTTACAGCGATCTGGAGTGACGGCGCGTGGGCGTGTAGTGGCCGGAGAACCGGCACCCACGATCGTTGCTGAAGCCAACGGCCTACAGGCGGCGATGATCATAATGGGGCGTCGCCATCTCACTTCGTTTAATCGCCTGCTAAAAGGCTCATGCAGCGCTGCCGTAATCGAACACGCCAGCTGCCCGGTATTGATCGATGTGCGCGTTGACTAAGTTAATTAACATTGCCGCACCCGCTCTGCTGATTTCAGGAAACCATGTTGACTTCAAACGCTATTCTTATTTCGATCTTCTCCACGGTATTTTGGCTGATGCTGACTCGATGGCTGTGGAAAAGTAAAAAACTGACCGCCCCTGCGGCAATATTGCTATTTTTGCTGCCAATTCTGGCAGGCAATATCGGGTACTACCGCTGGATGGCTCCACAGCGTCAGCAAGAGGCAGCCATTGACTATGCCCGAACGCAGCTGGCTTCTCTTCCCGTTTGGCGAACCATCAAGGTGCAGCAGCCGGCGCTGTATCAGCAGGCCAGTGATGAGCTGATTGGGTATCTGCGTAAGGGAATGCCGTTGCGTCAGGCGGTTGAACTTTTGCGACCGCTGGCCGCCGATCTGCTGAATCAGCGTATTAATACTGCCCGTGATAAAGATTTAATTGCCTATATGCAGATTTCGCTGGAGGAGATGAAACAGATCCGACAGCTCAGCCCCGGACAGTGTTTCCGTTTCCTGTTTCCACAGGTGAAAGGGGGAGTGAATATCGCTGAACTGCTGCCGCAGGATCTGATCGCGCGTGACCTGGTGGCGATGGATAGCTTGTTGCAGCATAGCAATGGTGCCGCGCCGCCAGATGATTTATCCCGAGGGCGGCAACAGCTACAGAAAGTGGTACAGGGGCTTTATAACCGCTGGGGGAGTGATTTACAGACGCTGAATACGCCGGGTGAGCCGGGCGCAGATGAAACGAAGCTTTGTGACATGACGATTGATCTTTATCAGTCTGTTCTGGCACTGACAGATAAGGATTCGGCAAACGTTTTGCGTATAATTATTGGCGGTACGGATAACTGAAATCTTAAAAAAAGCCCGCTCAATGCGGGCATAAGATTATTTTATTTTTTTTTTAAATCCCTGGTGTTGTGCAGACTTAGTGCGTTGTCTGGCAGCATATTCGCATTGATATTCAGACAGCGCTACACGGAACCCTGAATCAATTCAATTGGTGAAACATTGCATTAGTTAAGTAAAATTTTGCAAATGCGCCGATGTCTGATGGTTGTCACTGTAGGGATTGTTATGATGCGGCATCAGAAAAAGGAGCAATAATGAAAAAAGAAGCGATCGGTGCATTAGCCCTGTTACTGTTAGCGGGCTGTACGTCAAGCAAACCAGGTGCTTATGAAAGGGTGGATGAAGATCCGGCGGTCAATAGCGTTCAGTACCGTTTTAAACCCGAAAAAGTTGATATGACCGCGATGCAAAAAGACGTTGAGCATTACTGTTCCGAACGGGGTTTTGATAAAGTGGAAGCACTCGACCCGCAGGAAAGCCATATTCCCGGGTTAATGAAAGCCTGGTATCAGTGTAATTACCGTATCAAAAGCTAAACATGGGGGCGGGTTAAAATATGCCCGCCCAGTGTTGGAAGTGTGAAAGATTTTATTGTTACCTTGCATCTGCCGCCTTTGACGGCACGTACTGTTAAATACCGGCCAACTATTACCAGACCCGATGCGGGTAGCCTCAATAATAATAGCCGTCATAATAGCCAGCACCATGCCAGGGCGGGGCAATGATACAGCTATTGAGCATGAGAGTTGCAGCGGTAATAGAGGCCGCTTTGATGAGATTCATCATGACGATCCTCCTGCGCATTTTACTGACTAAAGTCTACGGGCACAAAGTGGAGAAATGATGCTGCGCGTGTAGGATTATTTAATGAGGTATTGCAAATCAATTTTTCAGACTTTATTCCTGCTTATCATTACGGCTGATTACCTTCATATCTATATCGATAAGGCGAATCGCCAGCGCCTGCTCATCCTTGATAAATCTGTCTACACTATCCTGCGGCATCCTGAAAAATAACCTAAACTTTAGCCAAAAATAGACCAGCAAGGAGCTGAAGATGGCCTACCAGGTAGAAAATGTGTTGTCAGTACAGGCGGAATTAGGAGAGTGCCCGCTGTGGAGCGTAGAGCAACAGGTACTGTGGTTTGTTGACATCATTGCCCCTGCTTTACACCGCTTCGATCCGTCCAGCGGAGAGCATCAGGTCTGGCCGGTAGCGGAGGATATTGGTTGTATTGGCCTGTGTGAAGACGGCGGGCTGATAGCCGCCCTGCGCAGCGGCATCTGTTTCCTCAATAACCGTGGCGAAATTACCCGCCGGATAGCCAGTAACCCCGGTGATGCTCCACGCAGTCGCTTCAACGATGGCCGCATCGATCCCTTTGGCCGTTTCTGGTGTGGCACCCTGTGGGAGCCGCAGGATCGCAATGGCGCGAAACTCTACCGCGTGGATAATCAGCTCAAACTTACCGAGCAGGCAGCCGATATTATGATCTCCAACGGACTGGCCTTTTCTCCCGACAGGCGGTGGATGTATCAAAGCGATACGCCAAATGCGGTGCTTTATCGTTACCCGATGGATGCGGACAATGGTGCAATCGGCCAGCGCGAGGTGGTACGGCACTTCAACCAGCAGCAGGGCGGAAGCCCTGATGGTGCGGCGGTAGATAGCGAAGGCTACTACTGGGCGGCGATGTTTGACGGAGGACGGGTTGTCCGTCTCGATCCGCACAGCGGGGATATTGTTGATGAAATCCCGCTGCCGGTACGCTGGCCGACGATGGTTGCTTTTGGTGGCCCGGATCTGAAGACCCTGTATATCACCACTTCAAGAGAAGATCGCAGCGAAGAGGAGCTGGCACAGTACCCTCAGTCCGGCGATCTGTTTGCTGTCAGGGTTGCGGTCGCTGGCCGTCCTGAACCGTTGTTCCACCAGCAATAACCCAGAGATGCCCGCAGCAGGATTGGCTGTGGGCATCCCGGTTTTCAGCTGGCGATCGGGCGTGCTGCGGTGGACTTCTGCGTCAATTTAGCTGGGGCACGCACAGTGACGGACAACAGTAATGAGAGCACCAGCAGTAGCATAATCAGACTAAAGGTCACGTTAAAGCCACCGAAAAGCGAGGCGATCAGAGATCCCATTACGCTGCCGATGCCGAAACCGAGGTAAATTCCCCCGTAGTTTTTGCTCAAGTTATTCAGTCCGAAAAAGTCACTGACCAGCGATGGATAGACGGTGATCGTCCCGCCAAAGCTGAACGCCACACAGGCAACCGCGATAAAGAAGGTGCTTTCGTTCATCTGGCTGAACAACATGATACTGATGCCCGCCAGTGATACCAACTGTGCGAGGGTAATCACCCGAATACGGGCGACTTTATCAGAGAGAATGCCCAATATCAGGCGGCCACTAAGGTTGGCAATCGCAATAATGGTGACCGCATTAGCGGCGGTGTGCGTGCTGAGGTTCACCATGCTTTCACCAATGTCTTTTGCAATGCCAATCACATACAGGCCACTCATGCATGAAGTCAGGAACATCAGGGCCAGGATCCAGTACTGCGGCATACGCACTGACTCGGCAAAGGCGTAATCCTGCGCGGCCTGAGTAACCCGGGCGTGAGTGTGAACGGGCGCGTCTCTCATTAACAGGGCACCGAGCATCATCATGCTCATGGCGATTGCGGCCCAGATCATAAAGGTCATTTCCAGACTGGTGACGCTGAGCAGGAAGCTACAAATAAATTTGAAACCCAGGCTGCCAAGACCATATGCACCGACTGCACACGCGGAAATAACCCCTTTGCGCTCAGGGAACCATTTCACACAGTTAGACAGCGTCATCAGATAACCCGCACCATCCGCCAGCCCCACCAGCACCCCGGCACTGATATAGAGCATAAACAGGTTGTCGGCGTATGCGGTGAGCGCCAGGCCAATGGCCATCAGCAGCCCGGCCACGATGGTGACATGACGTACGCCGAACCGATCCTGTAATTTTCCGGCGACGGAAGAAGCCAGCGCCAGGCTGAGGCTCAATAAACCAAATGAAAACGCGATTTGGCTCACCGGAGCGGCCATTTTTAACGACAGTTGACCATTAAACAGGCTCCAGGTATAGACCGATCCCAGGGCAAACTGGGTAATGATGGTGCCTGCCAGGGTTAACCAGCGGGTGCGGTTCACATTGCCACTGGCGATGGGTGAGTTCATTGGGGCTTCTCCCGCCGGAATGTTAAGTATCTCGATGGGAGCATAGTAACGCCGGGCTTACGTGCGGTGCGGAATAAGGGAATGAACTGCCGCTGACAGGGAATGAAATGCACCTGTAGCGACATGAGTGGAATGGATTGCTAAGGGCGTCAGCGATGAGTAGAGCGTTGCATCGGCCCGTCGAACGCACCCATTCATTCCTCCGAGTAGGCCATACGATATCCCCCATCAGCCATAAGAATGTCAGCGAACCCCGCAATGTCTAAATGCATGCCTGCAACGATCGTTTTTTCCCTGACGGCCTGTTCCAGGATTTTTTTGCGTGTCTCTTCAGCCAGAGCGGGATCGACGTCAAACATAATGGAAACAGAGGGGTGTGCTGACTGGATATGGGGGAAATGGACGATATCTCCCCATATCAAGAGGCATTGATCGACTGAATGAATGCGGTATCCCGTATGACCCGGCGTGTGGCCCGGTAGCAAAATGGGGGCAATGCCTTCCGCTATTTCGTTTTCATCAATAAAATGCAGGTTATGCGCATAAGCGTCTAACGTTCGACGGACCAGTGCAAAGTTACGTTTACCACGTTCGCTGGCTGTTTTTTGTTTTTCATCATCGCGCCAGTATTCAGCTTCTAAAGCATGAAGATGAAGCGCTGCATGTTTATAGACTGGCTGACCTTCAGCATCCAGCAGCCCGCCAATATGGTCAGGATGACCATGTGTCAACAAGACGGTGTCCACGTCATCAGGACTGATACCGGCCTCACTAAGATTTTTTCCGAGAAGCCCACCTATGTTGTTTAGGCCCCCTGTACCGGCGTCCACCAAAATGGTTCGCCCTCGACC
Organism: Erwinia piriflorinigrans CFBP 5888; assembly: GCF_001050515.1. Lineage (GTDB taxonomy): Bacteria > Pseudomonadota > Gammaproteobacteria > Enterobacterales > Enterobacteriaceae > Erwinia > Erwinia piriflorinigrans. The sequence goes on along the minus strand of NZ_CAHS01000015.1, from coordinate 861,212 downwards.
TCGGATGAGATAGCAGTTGATATGGATATTGCCGGGTTCAGCGATCCCGGCAGCATGCTGAATTAACTCGGCGTCAGCAGCCTCAATGCCTGACAGTAAATCCAGACTGGCTGGCATATTGCCGTCACTCAGTACGGTAACCAGATAATTCCCAATCTGACGGGATGTGCGGTGCGGATGGGTCATCACTCTCTCCGGGTTAGTTTTAGGCGTGTCACCTTAATGATTTTTTATCATGCTACTTCCTGTTTTATCGGGTATAAATCGATATTATTTCATTGCTTAATGATATTAAGTCACTGAAAGAGTATCCCATGTACCTGTCCAGGAACCTTTTCTATGCGCAGAAAAATTCCCAGTAGCGCTTCTCTGCAAGCTTTTGATGCTGCCGCAAGGCAGGGTAATTTTGCCCGTGCGGCAGAGGAGTTATCGCTAACAGAAGGTGCCATCAGTCGGCAGATTGCGCGTCTGGAATCTTTACTGAACTGCAAGCTGTTTGACCGTATGGGAAGCCGCGTTAAGCTCAATCCTGTTGGCGCACACTATGCGCATCACATCCGCGAAACGCTCGAACGACTCGAAAGAGATACCCAGTACATAATGGGCATGCCAGGAGGCAGTAAATGTCTGGATATTGCCGCCTTGCCGACGTTTTCCAGTCGCTGGCTTATTCCGCGCCTTAGCGGTTTTAGCGCTATGCATCCGGACATCACATTGAATATTGCGGCCAGAACCGATCCTTTCATTCTCACCGGCAGTGGTTTTGACGCCGTTGTGCATTTTGAGCATCCGGCATGGGCAGGCATGCGTACACGCTTTCTCTTTCAGGAAAAACTGGTGCCTGTGTGTCATCCTGCGCTGTTAACCGATAAAAACATCTGCGATCTGTTGAACGAACTGCCGCGTATTCACCGGCGGCAGAATCCGCAAGCATGGAGTGACTACGCGAGGGAAAGCGGGATAATCCTGGATAATCCCGCGCAGGGGGTGCGATATGACCTGCATGAAATGGCAATAGCAGCCGCATTGGCCGGGCAGGGGGTGGCAATGGTACCGTACATGTACGTCAAAAAAGAACTGATTAGCGGAGCGCTTGTTGCGCCCTGGCCAGAAACAGACTCTGTGAGCAAAAAATTCTGTTTGGTAAAACCGATGGAAACAGGCATCAATGAAGCTGCACTACAGGACTTTGAGCGCTGGTTGCTGGCAGAACTGGGGTGATATCGGTGGATCATACACGTAAGGTATACAGCCCGGGGTCAGAACACCATGCCGGGCTGCGTGACGGTCAGCGGATATAGCTACGGATCACATTGGCTATCGCTTTGTTTGCCTCTCGCTCGTCACGATGTTCGACGTCATCAGCGATCTTTTCCAGATACTTATTCAGCTTGCCGCCGGTTGGCACATTGCCATAAGCGATAAGCATTTGCACAATGTTACGTAGCGCAAGAACCTCTAAAGAGAGGCGCTCAACAACAGGATCTTTATCTGACATAGTGAACTCCGGGGTAAAGTCAGCAATAATCCCACCAGCTTAAACCCCGATGGCAAAATCAATCCGCAGAATATGCACCGTTTTTCATGACGATAAAAGCGTTCAGATGCAGAGGTTAGCAACATTTTTCGATCAGGGTTGAACCTGTACCGTGCTCAAGGCATGATCACCGCTGATTTTTAAGGAGACGCTATGCAGCAATTGATTGCACAACTCAAACAGTTTGGTATTGAACCTAACCATGCCATTTCGCTGACGATTATTTTTTCCATCATTTTTCTTACGGCAATCGTCGTTCACTTTGTTTTGCACCGCATCGTTTTGGCCGCCTGTGAAAAACGCGCCCAGGCCAGCTCACATCTTTGGTTGCACGTCCTGACCGAGAATAAGCTGTTTCACCGACTGGCATTTACCCTACAGGGGATTATTGTCAATGTTCAGGCGGTGCTCTGGCTCAACAAGAACAGTGATGCTGCGGCTATTCTGTCAACCTGTGCGCAACTGTGGGTGATGTTCTATGCCCTGATGTCGCTTTTCTCGCTGCTGGATGTGGTGAATGGTTTATCAAACCGTTTCGCTTTTGCCGCGCAGTTCCCGCTGAAAGGGCTGCTACAGGGCATAAAGCTGATCGCCGCTATTGTTATCGGTATTATGATGATTTCGCTGCTGATTGGAAAATCTCCAGCGATCCTGATCAGCGGGCTGGGCGCAATGGCTGCCGTGCTGATGCTGGTATTTAAAGACCCTATCCTGGGGCTGGTGGCGGGCATCCAGCTTTCTGCTAACCATATGCTGAAGCTGGGAGACTGGCTGGAGATGCCCAAATATGGGGCTGACGGCGAGGTGACGGATATTGGGTTGACCACGGTAAAAGTGCGGAACTGGGATAATACTATTACCACCATACCGACTTATGCCCTGGTCTCCGACGCATTTAAAAACTGGAGCGGCATGTCGGCCTCTGGCGGTCGTCGCATCAAGCGCTGTATTAATATTGATACCACCAGCATCCACTTCCTGACGGAGGAGGAGCAGGAAAAACTGACTCATGCGCGCCTGCTATCGTCTTATATCGAGACGCGTCAGGAGGAAATCGCCAGCTGGAATGGACATAATGCCGGGCCAACTTCCGTACTGAATCAGCGTAAGATGACCAATGTCGGCACTTTCCGCGCCTACCTGACCGAATATCTGCGCCAGCACCCGTCTATACGCAAGGACATGACGCTGATGGTGCGTCAGATGGCTCCAGGAGAGACCGGTTTACCGCTTGAAATTTACGCCTTTACCAATACCGTGGCATGGCTGGAATACGAAAGTATTCAGGCAGATATTTTCGACCATGTGTTTGCCGTTGTGGATGCGTTTGGCTTACGCATCCATCAGGCTCCTACCGGGAGCGATGTGCGCGCCATCGCGGGTCTGAATTCATATTGATTGGGGTGTGGGCGAATCGATTCAGAGACTTAGGGATAGCGTCTCTGAATGGGTTGGTGGGCATTCAAAAAATGGATTTCAATATTACTGTAAGTATCCCGGCTTTAGTTCCACACACTTTTGAGATTTCCGGTTTCTCAGCCATCAGCCGGTATTCTTCCGGTGTCAGGTTATTCAGGGATTCATGGGGCCGCTCACTGTTATATTCATTCAGCCAGCGTTCCGTCATTTCCCGTGCTTCATTCAGTGTTCTGTACAGGTAAAAATCCAGTATTTCTGTCCTGTACGTTCGGTTAAACCGTTCGATAAATGCGTTCTGCGTCGGCTTACCCGGCTTGATAAATTCCAGTATCACACCGTGGTCTTCAGCCCATCGCGCCAGAGTCAGTGATATCAGTTCCGGCCCGTTATCCATCCGCATCTTCAACGGATATCCACGGTTTGCCACTATCCTGTCCAGCACCCGCACGACGCGCTGCGCCGGGATATTCAGGTCAATTTCAATAGCCAGAGCCTCACGGTTAAAATCGATGGACCAACTTTGGTTTAGCGCATCCGGCGTTGTCAGCGGAGCCGGATTACGCACCGGCAGACGTTGTTTACCCTTACGACGAAAATCCAGTTTCAGCAGACAGTAAATCCGGTATATGCGCTTGTGGTTCCAGACGTGCCCCTGCCTGCGAAGCACCTGAAAAAGTTTCTTAAATCCGTAACGCGGATAACGCTCAGCCGCCCCGGTCAGCGCCTGTATCACCGACTCGTCACCTCGTGTATCAGGCTGGTAACGAAACACCGTCCTGCTCAGCGATAACGTCCTGCATGCCTGGCGTATGCACATCGTAAACTGCGCGATCAAATAGTTGACGAACTCACGCTTTATCGCTGGTTTTAAAGCTTTTTTCGATAACGTCCTTCAGCGCCTGGTTTTCGAGGCTCAGATCGGCAAACATCTGCTTCAGACGACGATGCTCGTCCTCAAGCTCTTTGATCTTTTTAATATCAGTGGTTTCCATCCCGCCATATTTCGCCTTCCAGTTGTAATAGCTGGCTTCGGAAACAGCGGCCTCGCAACAGACATCTTTGACGGTTCTGTAGTCCCTCCGTTTTTTTATCCGCTTAAGCGTGCAGCTGTCAACGAACGATTACGAACTATGGCGAACTAAAAATTTAGGTGATGCTTGAGTTTAAAGGGTTTTTGCGAACTACTGCGGAGGGTGGCGAACGATGAAATGGTGTCCCCTGCAGGAATCGAACCTGCAACTAGCCCTTAGGAGGGGCTCGTTATATCCATTTAACTAAGGAGACGTCGAGATGCGGCGCATAACGGCTAAACCGGGGCGCTATCCTAGCGTAAAGGCTCATGTTTTTTCAAGCCTTACATTATAGCAGCCCCGCTTTATTGTGGATGCAAAGCCATTCAGATCCCACAGCAACCCGAACCAGGCGTGTTGAACCCATTTATGCTGTTCGTGTTTGCCCTGCGTGGCACTGAATGGAAACGGATTTAACGGCTGTAATGCATCTTCGCCTTAATCCGCTTTACTCCTTGTCCTTTCCTGCTGTTGTTTTGCTTCTGCCGCCGCTTTAGCTTTCGCCTTGTTACTCATATCATTACGGATCTGTGCATGGCTAATCAGCGCGAAAATAAAGGTGCCGCCAATGATATTACCCGCCAGCGTGGGGAGGGCGAACGGCCAGATAAACTGCTGCCACGGGATCTCACCGTTGAAGACCAGATAGAAGATCTCTACCGATCCGACGACAATATGCGTCAGGTCGCCCAGCGCCACCAGCCAGGTCATCAGGACGATCACCCAGATTTTTGCCGCACCGGCCGACGGGAACATCCATACCATCGTGGCGATAATCCAGCCGGATACCACCGCGTTGGCAAACATTTCACCAGGCGTATTTTCCATCACCTTCTGACTGATGCTGACAAATGCGCTGCGGACGGTCTCATCAAAAATCGGCATATGGTTAAACGCCAGCGCTGCCAGCGCAGTACCCGCCAGGTTACCACACAGTACCAGTCCCCACAGGCGTAAAAGCAGCAACAAATTGCCGCTACTGGGCTTGTGCATGACCGGCAGCACGGCGGTGACGGTGTTTTCAGTGAACAGCTGTTGCCGGGCCATGATCACAATAATAAAACCAAAGGTGTAGCCGAGGTTTTCCAGCAGAAAAGCACCGGGTATGCCATGCAGATGGGCCTGGAATACGCCTTTTGCCATCAGGGATGCGCCCATCGACAGGCCCGCCGCCAGTGCAGAAAAAAGCAATGCCAACCCGTCGCGCTCCAGCTCTTTTTCTCCCTCCTGACGGATTTGTTCATGTATGGCCGCAGCCCGAGAGGGTAATGCCTCTTCGTCCACTTCGATCGCTGCGCCCTGGGAACCTTCCTCACTTTCTACCTGATTTTTATCGTTTTGTGTGCTACTCATCGTTTCCCCTCCAAAGGAACTGGTTTGCCTCTAAGCGTAGCGGGTATTATGCCGTTCGTTAAGTTGGCAGCCCTCGGATCCTCCGTCTGGCTTGATGCAGTTGTCACAATGTTTGTGCTACTATCCACCAATAAATTTAACAAGATATGACTCTCCCTCTATGCTGGCAGCCCGAAATCTGACATGTCTGCGCGACGAGCGTGCGCTGTTTAGCGATCTCAGTTTCACCGTGTCGCCGGGCGATATTGTGCAGGTGGAAGGCCCGAACGGCGTGGGTAAAACCTCCCTGCTGCGTATCCTCACCGGACTGAGCCAAGCAGAGCAGGGCGAAGTGCTCTGGCAGCAGCAGCGTATTCAACATCAGCGTGAAAACTATCATGCCAGCCTGTTATACCTCGGGCATCAGCCCGGCATTAAGGCGCAGCTGACTCCTTACGAAAATCTCAGTTTCTGGTACGCGCATCGTCCACAGGATGAACTGTGGCACGCTCTGGAGCAGGTTGACCTGATCGGCTATGAAGACCTGCCGGTAGCACAACTCTCGGCTGGTCAGCAGCGTCGCGTCGCGGCGGCTCGTCTCTGGCTAAGCCCGGCGCCGCTATGGATACTTGATGAGCCACTGACGGCGATCGACAAATCCGGGGTGGAAAAGCTGATGACGCAGTTTGCGCGGCATACGCAGCAGGGCGGTGCCGTTGTGCTGACCACACACCAAGAACTGCCCGCCTCGGTGCGCAATCTGCGTCGCATTTGCCTCACGGCGGGGGAAGGCTGATGTTCTTAGCCGTACTGAAACGGGAATTACGCATTGCGTTTCGCAGCACTGCGGAAATCCTCAACCCGCTTTGGTTCTTTCTGATTGTGATCACGCTGTTTCCTTTAGGCATTGGTGCAGACCCTCAGCTGCTGGCGCGCATTGCGCCCGGTATTGTTTGGGTGGCGGCGCTGCTCTCCTCGCTGCTGGCGCTGGAGCGGCTGTTCCGCGATGATTTTCTCGATGGTTCGCTGGAACAGCTGCTGCTGCTGCCCGTGCCGCTGCCGTTAATCGTGTTGAGTAAGGTGGTCGCTCACTGGCTGGTTACCGGGCTGCCGCTGCTTCTGTTGTCGCCGCTTATCGCGCTGCTGCTGGCGCTGGATTTTGCCAGCTGGCGTGCGGTGGCGCTGACGTTATTACTCGGTACACCAACGCTCAGCCTGATTGGCGCGATTGGCGTTGGCCTGACGGTGGGGTTACGTCGCGGAGGGGTTTTACTCAGCTTACTGGTCCTGCCGCTGGCGGTGCCGGTGCTGATTTTTGCCAGTGCGGCCATTGATGCCGCAGAGCAGGGGCTGGCGATTGGCGGCTATCTGGCGATTCTTGGCGCTATTCTGGCAGGTAGCGCCGTCCTCGCGCCCTTTGCCACCGCCACAGCTTTACGAATAAGCGTTAACTAACTGACTGATAAGAAAAAAACAGAACCAATGCGTGATCGCTGTCACTGAATTAACCGCACGGATTAACTTTTATTGTGGGCAAGATAATAATGTGGAAATGGATACATCAACAGGGCAAGCCGGAGCGGCTGTATCAGTTATGCGGGCGTTTTGTGCCGTGTTTTGCCATTCCTGGCGTAGCAGCCTTGCTGCTCGGCTGGGGATGGGGGTTCGGGTTTGCTCCCCCTGATTATCAGCAGGGCAACAGCTATCGCATTATTTACCTCCATGTTCCTGCCGCGATGTGGTCGATGGGCATTTATGCATCGATGGCGATTGCCGCGCTGATCGGGCTGGTGTGGCAGTGGAAAACCGCCGACCTCGCTGCAATGGCGATGGCTCCGGTTGGAGCGGTGTTCACCTTTATCGCGCTGGTCACCGGCTCCGCCTGGGGGAAACCGATGTGGGGAACCTGGTGGATCTGGGATGCGCGTCTGACTTCCGAACTGGTGCTGCTGTTCCTTTATATGGGTACGATAGCGCTGTATCACGCGGTCGACGATCGTCGTATGGCAGCCCGAGCTGCCGGTATTCTGATCCTGGTTGGCGTGGTCAATCTGCCGGTGATCCACTACTCGGTGCAGTGGTGGAATACCCTGCACCAGGGCTCTTCCGGCGTGTTACAGCAGGCTATCGACCCCAGCATGCGCACGCCGCTGCGCTGGTCGGTGCTCGGCTATCTGCTGGTGTTTATTGCCCTGACGCTGATGCGCCTGCGTAACCTGCTGCTACAGGCTGAACGTCATCGCCCGTGGGTGTCAGAGCTGGCCGCGAAGAGAGGGCGAAAAGTATGACGCCCGCTTTCTCTTCGTGGCAGGCTTTCTTCGCGATGGGGGGCTATGCCTTCTACGTCTGGCTGGCCGTCGCCTGTACCCTGATCCCGCTTGCTGTGCTGCTGGTGCATACCTGTTGGCAGCGCCGTCGTCTGTTGGCCGACATCCGCCAGCGTCAGGCGCGTGAGCAGCGCATCCGTGCGGTAAAAGAAAAAAAGGCGGCGCAGGCCGCTAAGGAAGATCGCGCGTGAATCCCCGTCGCAAAAATCGCCTGATATTGGTGATGCTGGTGCTGGTCGGACTGGGGCTGGCAACGGCGTTGGTGATGTACGCCCTGCGTTCCAATATCGATCTGTTTTATACCCCAAGTGAAATTATCAATGGTAAAGGGGATCGGCAGCAAAAGCCGGATGCGGGCCAGCGCCTGCGCGTGGGCGGTATGGTGATGCCGGGCAGCGTTAAGCGCGATCCGCATACCTTGCAGGTGGTATTCAAACTGTATGATGCCAGCGGAGTGATTAGCGTCAGCTATGATGGCATCCTGCCAGATCTGTTCCGGGAAGGGCAGGGTGTGGTGGCGCAGGGCGTATTACAGGACGCCACTCACGTTATCGCCAAAGAGGTATTAGCGAAGCACGATGAAAAATATACCCCGCCGGAAATAGAAGATGCCATGAAAAAGAATCAGCCTGCTCAGGTCGTCGGCGATAACAGCGCGAGGCCGTCATGATACCGGAGATTGGTAGTTTCCTGCTGTGCCTGGCGCTGGCGCTGTCACTGCTGCTTAGCGTCTATCCACTATGGGGCGCGGCGCGTCAGGATCTGCGGCTGATGGGGCTGGCACGGCCGCTGTCATACGCGCTGTTTGCCTGCATCGCCGCTGCCTTTTTGATCCTCGTGCACGCTTTTGTGGTGAATGATTTCAGCGTCACCTATGTGGCCACTAACTCCAATACGCTGCTGCCGGTTTATTATCGTGTTGCTGCTACCTGGGGAGCGCATGAAGGCTCGCTGCTGCTGTGGGTCTTACTGCTCAGCGGCTGGACGCTGGCGGTGGCGCTGCTTAGCCGCACTATGCCGCTGGAGGCGATTGCTCGCGTGTTGGCGGTAATGGGCATGATTAATCTCGGTTTTCTGCTGTTTATCACCCTGACCTCTAACCCGTTTAGCCGCACGTTACCGAATTTTCCCATTGATGGCAGCGATCTCAACCCGATGTTGCAGGATATTGGGCTGATCTTCCATCCGCCGCTGCTGTATATGGGCTACGTCGGTTTCTCGGTGGCGTTTGCTTTTGCGATCGCTTCGCTGTTAGCCGGGCGGCTGGATACGGCCTGGGCTCGCTGGTCGCGTCCGTGGACGACGGCCGCCTGGGTCTTTCTGACTATCGGCATTGTGCTGGGCTCTGCGTGGGCTTACTACGAACTCGGCTGGGGCGGATGGTGGTTCTGGGACCCGGTAGAAAACGCCTCATTTATGCCGTGGCTGGCCGGTACGGCGCTGATCCATTCGCTGGCCGTCACTGAAAAACGCGGCACCTTTAAAGCCTGGACCGTGCTGCTGGCGATTACCGCCTTTTCCCTCAGCCTGTTAGGCACTTTTCTGGTGCGCTCCGGGGTGCTGGTGTCGGTACACGCCTTTGCCTCCGATCCGGCACGCGGCATGTTTATTCTCGCCTTTTTGATTATCGTCATCGGCGGATCGCTCCTGCTGTACGCCATTAAGGGCGGCAAGGTGCGCAGCCGGGTACAGAATGAAGTCTGGTCGCGAGAATCTTTCCTGCTGGGGAATAACGTGCTGCTGATGGCTGCCATGCTGGTGGTGTTGCTGGGTACGCTGCTGCCGCTGGTGCATAAACAGCTCGGTCTTGGCACGATCTCCATCGGCGAGCCGTTCTTTAATACGCTTTTCACCTGGCTGATGGCGCCGCTGGCACTACTGCTCGGCATCGGGCCGCTGGTGCGCTGGCGTCGTGATGAGCCGCAGAAACTGTGGAAACGGCTGGGGCTGGCGCTGGTGGTGACGCTGCTACTGTCGATCCTGCTGCCGTGGCTAATGCAGGATCGCATTGAGGCGATGACGGTCGTGGGGCTGCTGATGGCGCTGTGGGTGATTATCCTGACGCTGATGGAGCTGCACGAACGCGCCACCCACCGTCATCGCTTCTTCAGCGGTTTGCGCCATCTGTCGCGCAGCCACTGGGGCATGGTGCTGGGCCATCTCGGCGTGGCGGTGACGGTGATTGGCATTGCCTTCAGTCAGAACTACAGCGTCGAGCGCGATGTGCGTATGAAGGCTGGGGACAGCGTGGATATCAACAATTATCACTTTACGTTTCGCGATGTTGACCGCCTACAGGGGCCAAACTATTCCGGCGGCGTTGGCCTGATTGACGTCACGCGCAACGGTCATTACGAAGCCACGCTGCGCGCTGAAAAACGCTACTACAGCGTGGCGCGCGCCATGATGACGGAGGCGGCGATTGACGGTGGTTTTACCCGCGATCTCTATGCTGCACTGGGCGAAGAGCTGGACGGTGACTCATGGGCGGTACGCCTCTATTACAAACCTTTTGTACGCTGGATTTGGTTTGGCGGGGTGTTTATGGCGCTGGGTGGCGTGTTCTGCCTGCTGGACCCGCGCTACCGTACGCGTAACAAAACGCCTAAGGAAGCGCGATGAGCAAGAAAGTTCTCTATATTCCGTTGGTACTGTTTTTGCTGCTGGCCGCCACGTTGTTATGGCAGCTTAACCGCAATGCCGACGGCGACGATCCGACGCGCCTGGAATCGGCGCTGCTGGGAAAGCCGGTGCCGGTATTTAAGCTGGAGTCGCTGAATGAGCCAGGTAAAACCTTCGATCGGTCGGTGCTGAAGGACGGTAAACCGCTGCTGCTGAACGTCTGGGCGACCTGGTGCCCGACCTGCCGTGCGGAACATCAGTACCTCAACTCGCTGGCCGCCCAAGGTGTGCGCGTGGTGGGGCTGAATTATAAGGACGATCGTCAGAAAGCCATTCACTGGCTCAACACGCTGGGAAATCCTTATGCTTTAAGCCTCTATGATGGCGATGGCATGCTCGGGCTGGATCTCGGCGTGTACGGCGCACCGGAAACTTTCCTTATCGACGGACGCGGCATTATTCGCTATCGCCACGCCGGTGACCTGAATGAGCGGGTGTGGAACCAGCAGGTGAAACCGCTGTGGCAGAAATACAGTCAGGAGGGGGGAGCATGAAGCGCTACCTGATCCTGCTATTGGCGCTGCTGTTTAGCGCTCTGGCGCAGGCCGACAACATTGATATTTACCCGTTTGACTCCGTTGCCCAGGAGCAACAGTACCGCCATCTTACTGAATCGCTGCGCTGTCCTAAATGCCAGAACAACAGCATTGCCGACTCGAATGCGATGATTGCTGGGGATATGCGGCTCAAGGTGTATCAGCTGCTGCGCGCCGGGCAGACGCCAGAGCAGATCAAAGCATATATGGTGGCGCGCTACGGCAATTTTGTCTCCTACCAGCCGCCGCTTACTCCATCAACCTTGATCCTCTGGGCTGGCCCGCTGCTATTTGTCATCATCGGTGCGCTGGTGATTATTCTGCGCAGCCGCCAGCGGCGAACAGCGCCTGTACTGGACTCAGAGCAGCAACGGCGGCTTAATGCGCTGTTGCACAAAAATGGGAAGCAACCATGAGCGGATTTTGGCTAACCATTGCGCTGCTGCTGGCGGCGGCCAGCGCGCTGGTGTTACTGACGGGCAATCGTCGCGGCAGCGCCGCAACCACCGATCGCGATACGTTAAATCAGCGCTTTTATCATCAGCGTCTGCGTGAACTGGAAGACGATGAGGCGCAGGGCGTGGTCGACGGCCGGCCGGAAATGGTGCGTGAGCTGCAACAAACCCTGCTGCTCGACATACCCGAACAGCCCGCCGCGCAACGACACCCGATAAGCCGCTGGGCATTGCTGCCGGGGGTTGTTGCCTTGCTGCTGGTGAGTCTCGGCATTTACTTGAAGACCGGGGGCCTGCAACAGCTGATGGTTTGGCAACAGGTACAAAACCAGCTGCCCGCGCTGCGCGCCCAGGCGATGGACCCCAATGCTCGTCCGTTGACGATGGAGCAGCTGGCAAGACTGGCGCTGGGTGTTCGCAGTGAGCTACAGCATTCCCCTGATAATGTTAACGACTGGATGTTGCTCGGACACCTCGGCATGTTACTCAACAATGCTACTACCGCCTCGCAGGCTTTCCGGCGCGCGCTGCAACTGGCACCAACCAATGCTGAAGCGCGGCTAAGCTATGCGGAAGTACTGACCCGCTCAAGTGACCCGCAGGATAACCGCCAGGCGAGTGCCATGCTGAACGAAATGCTCAGCCATGATGATCGTAATCTACGGCTGCTGGGATTACTGGCATTTAATGACTTCAGTCTGCAAAATTACGCCCGGGCAATCACCGGCTGGCAAAAAATGTTGCCGCTGTTACCGCCTGAAGATGGGCGGGTCGCCATGATCCGGCGCAGTATCGCCGAGGCCAAAAGCGCGTCGGGTTTACAGAATAATCAGCTGGCTTTAACCATCGGGTTATCAAATGCGGCAGAAAAAATGTTACAGCCGGGCGGAGTGTTGTATATTTCTGTGACTGATGGCCACTCGCCGATCCCCGTGGCGGTGAAAAAAGTGCCGCTGAGTCACTTTCCTTTATCACTCACGCTGGACGACAGTAACGCCATGATGCCGGAGCGCTTGTTATCCGCGCAGCGCCAGCTACAGGTGCGCGTACGCATTTCGCGCGACGGCAGCGCGACGCCGCAACCGGGTGACTGGTTCGGACTGAGTGCGGTAACACCCTTCGCGGGTCAGCAGCAGCTTGCCGTTGACATAAACCGACAATAGCGGGCGAGAATTCACAAAAAGCAGGACTGGGAGACAACTATGAACTATCGCCTGACGGGCTTAGCGCTGGCAAGCGTACTGATGGTGGGCTGTGCCAGTTCGCCAACGGCTGATGAACCAGCAGGGCGCTCCGATCCGCTGGAAGGCTTCAACCGGACCATGTTCAATTTTAACTACAATGTTCTGGATCCGTATGTTGTGCGCCCGGTTGCGGTGGCATGGCGTGATTATTTACCGCTTCCTGCCCGTAACGGACTGAGCAATTTTACCAGTAACCTCGGCGAACCTGCCTCAATGGTCAACTATTTCATCGAAGGAAATCCCTATAAGGCGATGGTTCACTTCAACCGCTTCTTCCTGAATACCCTGTTAGGGATGGGGGGATTGATTGACGTGGCGAGCATGGCTAACCCGAAACTGGCAAAAGAAGAGAACCGCGCTTTCGGCAGCACCCTCGGTCACTACGGCGTAGGTTACGGCACCTATGTAGAAATCCCGGGTTATGGTGGCTTTACGCCGCGTGAAGACGTGGGCGGGATGGTGGATTATCTTTATCCGCCGTTCAGCTGGTTGACATGGTGGATGTCTGCCGGTAAGTGGGTGGTGGAAGGCATTGAAACCCGTGCCCAGCTGCTGGACTCGGACGCCGTGGTCAGAAACTCAAATGATCCCTATGCGTTTATTCGCGCAGCCTACTTCCAGCATCATGATTTCCTCGCCAGCGATGGCAAGTTAATCCCGCAGGAAAACCCCAATGCGGCGGCGATCCAAAACGATCTCGGCGACATTGATTCGCAATAATTGATTCGCAGTAAATCATGCGTCATAACAAACCCCGCGAAATGCGGGGTTTTTTCTGCGATGTTGGGCGGGATCAGAACTTATAGTTAAAGCTCGCGCCGTACAGCCAGGCTTTGCCGCTGGAGTTAAAGACATAAGGGGTTGGCTGACCGTTCTTGAGGCTGGCAACCGGATCGTTGCCCTCTTTGATCGTCACCTTCTGACCGTGCATATAAGAGATGCCCACATCGACCGAGGCATTTTCATTGAAGGCATAGGAGGTGCCGGCGCTTAACCACAGACGATCCTGATCGGGAATGGAAATGGAGCGTTTATCTGCCGGAACCGGACTGTCATCGAATGCAATCCCGGTACGGAAGGTCCAATTTTCATCGTAGAAGTAACTGGTCCCCAGCGCGATGCGCCACGCATCGTGGTAGCTTTCATCTTTGTAGAACAGCTCCTGTCCATTGCTGCCGGTCGCTTTCAGCTCCTGGAACTGGCTCCAGCTGGTATAGGCCATGCTGTAATGTACCGCCCATTTAGGCGCGACCTTATGATACCCGGAGACTTCCCACATTTCTGGCAGATGCAGCGACAGTGAGCCGGGAATGGTATTGCCGCCGGTGCCCGTCGGTAAGCCAAACTGCGAGCCAATCGCGTTATACGCCACCGGGATCGCGCTGCGGTAATCACCGTCAAAATCGACTTTAACTTCAGAGCGATAGCTTAGGCCAAAGCGGTTATTATCGTCCAGTTCGTACAGAATCCCGGCATTCCAGCCGTATCCCCATTCATCACCTTTAAGATGGGCAATCTGGGTATCTGCTGGCGCAGCAGGCAGGCCGTAAGCGGGTAATAACGCCCCGAGTTCTCCGATAGTGCGTTCGATTTTTGCCCGTGCGTACACGGCGTCAAAACCTATGCCAAAGCTAAAATGCTGGTTGAGGCGATAAGCTGTGCTCAGGTTAAGGTTCATGGTCATCAGATCGGTTTTGCCGGCAAACGGGCCGCCTGCATAGCCATCGTTAAACTCGGTTGCCAGACCATAGTTGCTGGTAGCAGAAGCGCCCACCCACCATTGGTCATTGATGGGCTGAACATAGTGGATATTGGGTACCCACTGCGTTGGGGCAATGTTGTTGGCTCTCAGGCTGTTACCCGAGCCGGACTGCCCGTCAATATTGACATCCGGATCGATAAAGACACCGCCGACAGAAAACATCGGGCGATCCATTAAGGCCATTGTGGCCGGGTTGCGGCTGGCGGAAGCCGCAGTATCTCCCATTGCCCCTTCACCGGAATAGGCACGGCCTAAACCAATGGTTGAAAATTCGTTTAGCTGAAAGCCCGCCGCGATGGCATGGGAAGAAACTAACGCCACTGCCGCTGCAAGGGCAGATTGAGCAAACAGGTTTTTATGGTTCATAACCATAACCTCATTATCTGATTATTATTAATATCTGTTACCGTGAGTAACAAAAAGCGGAAATTGTAGGGACTGATAGACTGTTAACAAATCAGACCAGTTGAGCCAGTATAGGTATGACCAGTAAGGAAGTTGCAATAACGTTTTTTTGATTCGGGTAAATTGTTTCTGGAAAAGAGATCTGCTTAACAAAAAAATTACATTTAGTCTTGCCGTGAGTCCTGCGGGTTTGTTTTGCATCAAACAATAGTGTGATTTTCATCACTATAGCGCCCGCAAGCCGTTCATCGCTGGAGCCACAATAGTACCGGGCGTAAACTGAGATCCTGCTAAATTCATCTGCCGCCCGATCAATGACGGCAAGCCGGAGGAGTTATGACTGATGCCATTAAACGCTGTAGTACCCGTGAGACCGCTGCCTGTTGCTGTGTGGATGTCGGCACCATTTTGGATAACAGCGACTGCACGGCGAGCTATCGCCAGGACTTTCAACATCAGGATCAGGCCGAGGCGATGCTGAGAAACCTGACGGCTAAAGCGCGTGCGGTAGAATCCGAACCCTGCCTGATTGATAGCCAGTTTCATCAGACATCGGCGGGTATCCAGCTGGAATGCCACTTCACCTTTAGCTGCCAGGCGGAGACGATGATTTTCCAGCTTGGCCTGCGCTAAACGCGCGGCGGAGGAGGTGCTTCCTCCGCCTTAATCGTGTCCTCTCCCGCACTTTTCTCCTGCCGTCATGGCATCCGCCGACATTCTGGTTAACACTGATCAGGTCAGACCTCTTTGGCAGTGATGCCGTTTATCGACAGGATACAGGTGAGAAAAATGAGCAAAGCGTTACCTTTGCTGACGCGTCAGGGTGAGCGTATCGCCATCACCCACGGGTTACGTACTCCATTTGCCCGTCAGGCGACGGCCTTCCACGGTATTCCGGCACTGGAGCTGGGATGCATGGTGGTCACTGAGCTGTTGGCACGTAGCGAAATCCCCCCCGAGGTCATTGAACAACTGGTGTTTGGTCAGGTGGTACAGATGCCGGAAGCGCCCAACATTGCCCGTGAAATCGTGCTTGCCAGCACTCTGAGTGTGCATACCGATGCCTGGAGCGTGAACCGCGCCTGCGCCACTAGTTTTCAGGCGGTGGCCAACGTGGCGGAAAGTCTGACGGTCGGAAATATTCAGGCAGGGATCGCCGGAGGGGCAGATTCATCATCGGTGCTGCCGATAGGCGTCAGCAAAAAGCTGGCGCGGCTGCTGGTTGATGTCAGTAAAACGCGTAGCCTTGCACAAAAGCTAAAGCTGTTCAGCCAGCTGCGCCCGCGCGATCTGCTGCCGGTAGCGCCAGCGGTAGCCGAATACTCCACCGGATTGCGTATGGGCGACAGTGCCGAACAGATGGCGAAAAGCTACGGGATCACGCGTGAACAGCAGGATGCGCTGGCTCTGCGTTCTCATCAGCGTGCTGCCAGCGCCTGGCAGCAGGGCTTGCTGAATGACGAGGTGATGACCGCCTGCGTACCGCCGTGGAAACAGCCATTCGAACAGGATAACAACGTGCGCACCGAGTCAAAACCAGAGGATTACGCACGTCTGCGTCCGGCGTTTGACCGCCGTCATGGCACGGTGACCGCTG
This sequence comes from Erwinia piriflorinigrans CFBP 5888, assembly GCF_001050515.1. Taxonomy (GTDB): domain Bacteria; phylum Pseudomonadota; class Gammaproteobacteria; order Enterobacterales; family Enterobacteriaceae; genus Erwinia; species Erwinia piriflorinigrans. The sequence continues at coordinate 844,846 of NZ_CAHS01000015.1, read as the reverse complement.
CTAACAGTACGCCGCTCACCGATGGCGCGGCGGCGGTGATCCTGATGACGGAATCGCGCGCCAGGGAGCTGGATATTGTGCCACTCGGCTTTCTGCGCAGCTATGCTTTCACCGCCATTGATGTAGGTTGGGACATGCTGCTGGGGCCGTCCTATGCTTCACCGCTGGCGCTGGATCGCGCCGGGATCACGCTCGCCGATTTGAGCCTGATCGATATGCATGAAGCCTTCGCGGCGCAAACCCTGGCGAATCTGAAAATGTTTGCCGATGAACGTTTTGCCCGTGAGGTGCTGAATCGTCCGCAGGCTCTGGGGGAGGTGGATCTGGAGCGGTTCAATGTGCTGGGCGGCTCCATCGCCTATGGCCATCCGTTTGCCGCTACCGGGGCGCGGATGATCACCCAAACGCTGAATGAACTACGCCGACGAGGTGGCGGGCTGGGGCTGGTGACCGCCTGTGCTGCGGGCGGGCTGGGTGCTGCTATGGTTCTGGAGGTGGAATAATGAATCTGCCCTCTGCATTGACTCTGACTCTGCGCCCTGATGGGGTTGGCGTGATCGCCATCGATGTGCCCGATGAGAAGGTTAACACCCTGAAAGCTGAATTTGCCGCAGATCTTCTGGCGCTGATCCAGCAGGCGCGGGCCAACCCGCATCTGGCCGGGCTGGTACTGATTTCCGGCAAGCCCGACAGTTTTATTGCCGGAGCGGATATCAGCATGATCGCCGCCTGTCACAGTACACAGCAGGCGACTGAGTTGGCTCAGGCCGGGCAAAAGGCGATGGCGGAGATAGCCGCACTGCCGTTTCCGGTGGTTGCGGCCATTCATGGTGCCTGCCTGGGCGGGGGGCTTGAACTGGCGCTGGCCTGCCATTACCGCATCTGTACGCTGGATGGTAAAACCCGACTTGGCCTGCCTGAAGTGCAGCTGGGACTGCTGCCGGGTTCCGGCGGGACGCAGCGGTTGCCGCAACTGACGGGCATCCGGGTGGCTTTGGATATGATATTGACGGGTAAAACGCTCAATGCCCGCGCCGCTTTACGCTGCGGTCTGGTGGACGATGCGGTGTCACCTGCTATTTTGCTGGAAGCTGCCGTGCAGCAGGTGCTAAAACCGCGTGCGGCCGCGAAACGTGTCCCACTGGGCGAGCGGCTGTTAACCAGCAGGGCTGGGCGTGCGCTGCTGTTTACCCTGGCGCAGCGCCAGATCCAGGCAAAAACCCACGGTAACTACCCGGCGACGAAAAAAATTCTTAGCGTGGTGCGCCGTGGGCTGACGCCCGGCGGAAGTGGCTATTTAGCCGAAGCGCAGGCGTTTGGTGAACTGGTGATGACCCCGCAATCTGCCGCACTGCGCAGTCTGTTTTTTGCCACCACCGCGCTGAAAAAAGAGGGCTTCGGCGCTGAACCTTATCCACTGAAACGCATTGGTGTACTGGGCGGCGGCCTGATGGGCGGTGGTATAGCCTGCGTCACCGCCACCCGTGCCGGATTGCCGGTACGTATTAAAGACGTCAATTTCAGCGGCATTAACCATGCGCTGAAAACCAGCTGGCAGGTTCTGACTCAGGCGGTGAAGCGCCGCCGCCTGAGTGCGGCACAGCGCCAGCAGCAGATGGCGTTGATCACCGGCAGCACCCGCTATCAGGGCTTCCGGCAGTGCGATATGGTGATCGAGGCGGTATTTGAAGATCTCGCACTGAAGCAGAAAATGGTGAAGGAAGTCGAAGCAAACTGTAGTGCGCATACGCTGTTTGCTTCCAACACCTCTTCTTTGCCGATAGCCGATATTGCCGCCGCCGCGCAGCGGCCAGAGAACGTCATCGGCCTGCATTACTTTAGCCCACCGGACAAAATGCCGCTGGTGGAGGTGATCCCACATGCAGGCACCTCTGCACAGACCATCGCCACGGCGGTGATGCTGGCGCGAAAACAAGGCAAGACGCCGATCGTTGTCGCCGACCGGGCTGGCTTCTACGTCAATCGCATTCTGGCACCCTATATCATCGAAGCGCTGCATTGTTTGCGCGATGGAGAGCCGATTGAATATATCGACCGGGCGCTGGTGCAGTTTGGTTTTCCGCTTGGGCCGTTACAATTATTGGATGAGGTCGGCCTGGATGTGGGTACGCATATTATGCCTGTTCTCCAACAGGCATGGGGCGAACGCTTTGCATTACCGGCAGGGGTTGACGCGCTGTGGCAGGATGGCCGTAAAGGGCGCAAAAATGGGCGTGGATTCTATCTGTACCGCAATAAAGGTGGGAAAAAGCGCGTCGACACCACGCTGTACCGCCTGCTGCCCGTTAACGTGAAACATCATCTTAGTTCACAGAATGTCTCTCAGCGCTGTGTAATGATGTTGTTAAATGAGGCGGCACGCACGTTGGAAGAGCAGGGGATCGCCAGCGTGCGCGATGGTGATATTGGGGCGGTATTTGGCATCGGTTTTCCGCCATTTCTCGGTGGGCCGTTCCGCTATATGGACCAGTTGGGCATCGGTGAAGTGACCAACAGATTAACTATGCTTATGCAACAACACGGGCCTCGCTTTGCACCTTGTTCCCTGCTGCTGAAAATGGCAGCCCGACAAGAGACTTTTTATATAAATGAAGTGAAATGTGACAACCCCAGTGATTCAGCGGGTTAGCCTGAGGGAGTGTAGGGAATTGGTCGATCGGGGAAAGACATTTGGCGCTCATTAAGTAAACGATCGGTTGACTCCCGTCAAGGCATTGGGGTACAACACAGCGTTCATTCTCAGAATGAAGAGTCGGATAGCGTTTTCTCCGGCGTTTTTGTTTAACTACAGCGGTGCTATATGCAAGTTTTCATAATGCGTCACGGCGATGCTGCTTTAGAAGCAGTAAGCGACTCGGTCAGACCTTTGACTCACTGCGGCTGTGATGAAACTCGTCAGATGGCGATATGGCTTAACGACCAGGCGGTTGACATCGAGCGGGTGTTAGTCAGCCCTTATCTGCGTGCGCAGCAGACGCTAATCACGGTGCGTGAAGCGCTGCTTCTGCCCGACGGTGAGGATGTACTGCCGGAACTGACGCCAGGCGGTGACCCGAAGCAGGTGGCCTGCTATTTACAGGTGCTGGCGAACGAAGGGGTGAAGTCGGCGCTGGTGATCTCTCACCTGCCGCTGGTGGGCTATCTGGTATCGGAACTTTGCCCACAGGAAACGCCGCCGATGTTTGCTACCTCTGCCATCGCCTGTATTGATTTCAATACCGATAACGCGGCGGGTGAATTGGAATGGCAGGTCTCTCCGGCAAAATTAGCCAAAGCCATGTAATGCAAACGCGAGGGCGCGATCCTTTTCCCGGTCGGCCCTGCGTCAGCCTTCTTTATTAAAATTCCCCGTTACGGTAGCTCCGGCGGTAACCACTCTTCCACTTCAATCAGCACCAGCAGCGCGGCGTCGCCGCCGAACATCTTAGGTGCCTGATGAAAAGCCATCACCCACGGATGTTGTGCCAGCCACAGCGGGGTTTGTTGCTTGAGAATGTGCTTTCCGTGGCCGTGCATCACGCTGGCGCAGAAAATATGTTCGCGGCGGCAGGCGGCAATCAGCGCGCCCAGCTCCTGTTTTGCCTGCTTCTGTGTCAGACCATGCAGGTCGAGAAAAATCTCCGGTGTAAAATCCCCACGGCGCAGTTTTTTCAGCTCGTAGTGGCTGACGTCGCTGCGGACATATCGCACGGCACCTTCACTTGCCAGCAGCGGCTGGAACTCATCGGAAAAATAGTGGCTGGCATCCATCTGCTCCGACAACAGGCGCTTTACCGGCACCTGATTGAATTTTTTGCGCGGCGGTTTGTGGACAATCGTGTCCTGTGCCAGCTGGCGCGTCCCGCTCATTAGCCCGCGAAACAGCGCCTTTTCTTCCGCACTAAGCTTCTCTTTTTTACTCATTTCTGGCGATCGCTACTCTCTGGGGGGCGAATTATCGGATGGCGTCAATGGCCATTCGATCAATTTGATACGGTCAGTCTACCTTTTCCTCCTTTCAGGCTAAAACAAATCTCAGCTTTTTCATCCCCCTGCGCTGAATTATTGTCGGCTTCGTGGCAAACTAGCGCCCGGGTTTAACAGAACGGCCTGCGGAGGGCACCTTGGACAAAATTCTCGTCGATGAAGCAGTCAGTGAACTGCATACTATTCAGGATATGTTGCGCTGGTCGGTCAGTCGCTTTGCTGCCGCTGATATCTGGTACGGCCACGGCACCGATAATCCCTGGGACGAAGCCGTCCAGCTGGTGCTCCCGACCCTCTATTTGCCGCTGGATATCCCGGAAGATATGCGCACCGCGCGCCTTACCCTGAGCGAGCGCCAGCGCATCGTTGAACGCGTGATCCGCCGGGTTAGCGACCGTACTCCAGTGGCTTACCTCACCAATAAGGCCTGGTTCTGCGGCCATGAATTCTATGTCGACGAGCGCGTGCTGGTGCCGCGTTCACCCATTGGCGAACTGATTGAACAACACTTTGCCGGGATCATTAGCCATCAGCCACGACATATTCTGGATATGTGTACCGGCAGCGGCTGCATTGCGATTGCCTGTGCCTGGGCTTTCCCAGAGGCTGAGGTTGACGCAGTGGATATCTCCGACGATGCGCTGGCGGTGACCGAGCAGAATATCAGCGCGCACGGTCTTGAACAGCATGTGACGCCCATTCGCTCCGACCTGTTCCGCGAGTTGCCGAAAACACAGTATGACCTGATTGTCTCCAATCCGCCGTATGTTGATGCTGATGATATGGATGACCTGCCGGACGAGTACCGCCATGAGCCGGAGCTGGGGCTGGCGGCGGGCAATGATGGACTGACGCTGGCGCGGCGTATTCTGGGCTGTGCGGCGGATTACCTGAGCGAACAGGGGGTGCTTGTCTGCGAAGTGGGCAACAGCCTGGTGCACCTTATCGAGCAGTACCCGGATGTTCCATTCACCTGGCTGGAATTTGAAAATGGCGGTGATGGCGTATTTATGCTGACCCGACAGCAGCTTATCGACGCACAGCATCACTTTAACATTTATAAAGACTGAGACTAATTTTCGCGAGGAGCCAGCATGGCGGGTAATACCATTGGACAACTATTTCGGGTCACGACGTTTGGTGAATCCCACGGCATCGCTCTCGGCTGCATCGTTGATGGCGTCCCCCCTGGCATTCCGCTGACCGAGGATGACTTACAGCACGATCTCGATCGCCGTCGCCCTGGCACTTCACGCTACACCACGCCACGCCGTGAGCCGGATCGGGTGAAAATCCTCTCCGGGGTATTCGAAGGACGCACTACTGGAACCAGTATCGGACTGCTGATCGAAAATACCGACCAGCGTTCGCAGGATTACGGTGCGATCAAAGAACTCTACCGTCCTGGCCATGCGGATTACACTTACGACGGTAAATACGGCTTCCGCGATTATCGTGGCGGTGGCCGCTCTTCAGCACGCGAAACGGCAATGCGCGTGGCGGCCGGAGCGATTGCTAAAAAATACCTGGATATGAAGCATGGCATCAAAGTCCGTGGCTATCTGGCGCAGATGGGGGACGTGGTCTGTGAACTGAAAGACTGGCAGCAGGTTGAGCAGAACCCCTTTTTCAGCCCGGATGTGGACAAGCTGGATGCGCTGGACGAACTGATGCGCGCTTTGAAGAAAGAGGGCGACTCCATCGGGGCTAAAGTCACGGTGATGGCGGAAAATGTGCCGGTTGGCCTCGGTGAACCGGTGTTTGACCGTCTCGATGCCGATCTGGCCCATGCGCTAATGAGCATTAACGCGGTGAAGGGCGTTGAAATCGGTGATGGTTTTGCCGTGGTCAACCAGCGTGGCAGCGAGCACCGCGATGAAATACGCGCGAACGGCTTCCAGAGCAATCATGCGGGCGGCATCCTCGGCGGGATCAGCAGCGGCCAAACGGTGACCGCGAACCTGGCAATGAAGCCGACCTCCAGCATCACCGTACCGGGTAAAACCATTACTCGCAGCGGCGAAGAAGTGGAGATGATTACCAAAGGACGTCACGATCCCTGCGTCGGCATTCGCGCGGTGCCCATCGCGGAAGCGATGATGGCCATTGTGTTGATGGATCATCTTCTGCGTAATCGTGCGCAAAATGCCGACGTTCATGTCGATATGCCTCGCGGGTAACAGATGAAGAAGACGCTGACAGCGCTGTGCGCACTGTTGATAAGCGCCACGGTAGCGCAGGCCGCCACGCCGTGGCAGACCATCCGCCAGCCGATTGCAGGTACGCCGCAGTCGATAGGGGAATTTGCCAATGGCTGCATTATCGGGGCGCAGCCGCTGCCGTTGGATGCGGCGGGTTATCAGGTGATGCGCACCGATCAGCGGCGCTTTTTTGGTCATCCCGATTTGATCGCTTTTATCCAGCGTCTCAGTCACCGCAGCCAGCAGCAAAAGCTGGGAGAGGTGCTGGTCGGGGATATGGGGATGGCGGCAGGAGGGCGTTTTAGCAGCGGCCATGCCAGCCATCAGTCCGGCCTTGATGTCGATATCTGGTTGCAGCTGCCGAAACAGCGCTGGAGCCAGCAGATGCTGCTTAAACCCCAGCCGCTGGATCTGGTGACCGCCGACGGAAAAAATGTGGTGGCGCGTCACTGGCAGCCGGAGATCGACAGCCTGATCAAACTGGCGGCACAGGATAACGACGTTACGCGCATTTTCGTTAACCCGGCGATTAAACAGCAGCTGTGTACCGATGCCGGAAGCGATCGCGCCTGGCTGCGCAAGGTACGGCCGTGGTTCCAGCATCGTGCGCATATGCATGTGCGTTTACGCTGTCCGGCGGGCAGTGTGCAGTGTGAAGATCAGCCTGCACCGCCGCCGGGCGACGGCTGCGGCGCTGAACTGCAAAGCTGGTTCGCGCCGCCAAAACCGGGCAGCACACCGCCGGTGAAGCGCGAACCGCCGCCGCTGCCGTCTGCTTGTCAGGCATTGTTGGACACCCATCAACTGTAAGGCGTTTAAATGGAATGGCTTAGCGTTGCGCCGGGTTTATTGTGCGTACTGTTTCTGGTGGCTCTGCTCGCGGGTTTTATCGATTCGATTGCCGGAGGCGGTGGATTACTGACGGTACCCGCTCTGTTGGCAGCGGGGCTTTCTCCTGCCCAGGCACTGGCAACCAATAAACTACAATCGGTTGGCGGATCGTTTTCCGCCAGCCTCTACTTTATCCGCCGTAAAGCGGTAAATTTGCGCGAGCAGTGGCTGAATATTGCCTTGACCTTTATGGGGTCTCTGGTGGGTGCGCTGTTGGTTCAGCATGTGCAGGGCGATGTTCTGCGCCAGCTGTTGCCGCTGCTGGTGATTGCCATCGGACTTTACTTCCTGTTGATGCCGCGCATTGGAGAAGAAGATCGCCAGCGCCGCCTGCATGGCCTGCCGTTTGCCCTGGTGGCCGGTGGCTGTGTGGGTTTTTATGACGGTTTTTTCGGCCCCGGTGCGGGGTCATTCTATGCGCTGGCCTTTGTGACGCTGTGCGGCTATAACCTGGCGAAATCGACCGCGCATGCCAAAGTACTGAATTTTACCTCTAACCTCGGCGGCCTGCTGCTGTTTATGCTGGGCGGCAAAGTGGTGTGGCTGGTCGGGCTGGTGATGCTGGCAGGCCAGGTTTGCGGTGCGCGTCTTGGTGCCAGAATGGTATTAAGTAAAGGCCAGAAGCTGATCCGCCCGATGATTGTGATTGTCTCGGCGGTGATGAGCGCCAAACTGCTGTATGACAGCCACGGTGCAGAGCTGGCCGCCTGGCTGCATGCGCTGTGACTGCCGGGCTTTACCGCAGAATAGTGCTCGAAACGCGGCGGGCAAAATGCGACAATTGCGCGTTTTTTTACTTTAACGACAGACGGCTATGAGCACGCAACATCACTACCAGGACCTGATCGACATCTTCGATCGCTGCTTTATGGATGAATTCCAGACCCGCCTGATTAAAGGCGACGATGAGCCGATCTATCTTCCGGCGGATGACAGTTCTCCGTGGCATCGGGTGGTGTTTGCCCACGGCTATTATGCCAGCGGGCTGCATGAAATTTCCCACTGGTGCATTGCCGGTGAGGCGCGTCGTAAGCTGGTGGATTTTGGCTACTGGTACTGCCCGGACGGCCGCGATGCGGCGACCCAGGGGCAGTTTGAATCGGTCGAAATTAAACCTCAGGCGCTGGAATGGTTGTTGAGTGTTGCCGCCGGTTTTGCCTTCAACGTCAGTTGTGACAACCTTGAAGGTGACTGCGAGCCGGATCGTATCGCGTTTCAGCGTAAGGTTCATGCCCAGGTGATGGCGTATCTGCAAAAGGGCATTCCTCCTCGCCCGGCGCGCTTGATTGCTGAACTTCGCTCGTTTTACTCAACTCCACCGCTGACGGCGGCACAGTTTTCCTGGCCGGAAGATCTGTGTTAAGCGCGGAGCGAATCGTTTACAGAGGAAATTTATGATCGATGAATTCGAGGCGCGCATTCTGGGCCTGATTGATGACATGGTGGATCACGCCAGTGATGACGAGCTTTTCGCGGGCGGCTATCTGCGTGGTCACTTAACGCTTGCGGTCGCCGAGCTGGAGCTGACCGGCGAACATACCCCGGAAGCGTTGCAGATTGAGGTACAAAGAAGCCTGCAAAACGCCATCCAGGCCGGGGAACTGTCACCGCGTGACCAGGCGCTGGTGATCGGCATGTGGGACAACCTGTTCCTGCAAGCGCGTAAGGCGTCTTAATTCTCACCCGATCCGCTGCCAGCGATCGCCCGTGTAGGATACAAAAATGCCCCTTAACCAGCCTGGGGCATTTTCTTGCTGTTTTAAGTTATTTCTGGCGCTTCAGTTAAGTGAATTTGTGGTCTGTAGCGCTCATGCGCAAAGAATGTCAGTTCAGCGCCCTGCCTTTTATCAACCTGCGTATCCAAAAGCGATTAGGGCTGGTGGCTGCCAGCGTGGCGCGATCCAGCGGGAGCGGTTCCGCGCATAGCTGGGCCGCCAGCACCTCCGCCGCCAGCGGGGCGCTACACAGTCCGCGCGCACCCAACGCGCCCAGCACAAACAGCCCCTTATGCACAGGCGCAGACTGAGCCTGCCGTTTCTGCTGCGCCAGGTCGGCATACTGTTCAAGCGTGGCCGCGTAGTCCGGCAATGCGCCGATCATCGGCAGATGGTCGCGGGTGGCGGCACGCACGGCGCAGCGCGCCTCTGCGCCGCTGACGTCGATCTGCCCAGGCCACTCTGCTGTTGGCAGGCAACGCATCAGCCGCTCGCGGTTCTCCTGCTGGTCGTTGGCACAATAGTCGGTGCTGGCGTTGCCACGGTGATAGCTGGCTCCGATACAGTGCTGCTGAAATTGAGCACTGACCGGGGTGAGATAGCCGTCATAGCACAGCACCTGTTTCAGCGCTGCCAGCGTATCATTGGTCGGCACATGGCTCACCTGTCCGCCTACCGCATTGACGGGCAGTTTCTCACTCTGTGCAAATGCCGTCAGAAGATGACCGGTGGCCAGCACCAAATTGCGGTGAGTGGTGGCAGGCTGCGTGGTAAAGCTCAGCTGCCAGCCGTCTGCCTGTGGCGCAAGCTGAGCGATGTCATGCTGCCAGTTCAATTTTGCCCCTTGCTGTTCGGCCAGCTGCCACAGGGCGCGGGTGAGTTCGGCGGGAGAGAGCCAGCCGCCCAGCGGATAGGTTATGCCACCGCAGCCGGTTTCCACGCCGCACAGCGCTTCGGCTTCTTCTGTGGTAACAGCCGCCGCCAGCGTGTCTGGCAGATCCATTTGCAGCATCTTACTGATTTTTTCAGCGCTCTTTTCATCCCATGCCAGCTGGGTCACACCACACCACTGGTGTTCAAACGTCACGTCCAGCTGGTCATAAAACCGGCGTGCAAAGGTGAATGCGGCGGGGAAAAAGATCGCCAGCGCCGGGTCATGCTGGTTAAGCAACGGATATAACGCCCCCTGTCGATTGCCGGAAGCCCCCTGCGCCGGACTGGCGTCAGCACAGTAGAGCGTCACCTTTTTACCGCGCCGCAGCAGTGCCAGCGCCAGCAATACACTGGCAATACCGCCCCCGGCGATGGCGATATCATCACCTTCAGCAGCGGGGCGTGCGTACCACGGCGTATGAGCTTGGGTGTTGACAGGCTCCGGCAATCGGCCTGTCAGCATCTCACGTTTCTCCCCGAAGCCTTTACGTTTGCTCATCTCAAACCCGGCCTGTTGCAGGCCACGCCGCACAAATCCGGCGGCGGTAAAGGTGGCCAGCGTCGCGCCGGGGCGCGCCAGCCGTGCCATGCAGTCAAACAGCTCCGCAGTCCACATCTCCGGGTTTTTTGCGGGCGCAAAGCCGTCCAGCAGCCAGGCGTCGACCTGCCGATCCATCGTGTCATCAAAAGTGCGAATAAGTTGGTTAACATCACCAAACCACAGATCGAGCGTCACGCGCCCGCCATCCAGCAGCAAACGGTGACAGCCCGGCAGCGCGACAGGCCACTGTTGGTGCAGCTGGTGGGCCAGAGATGCCAACTCGGGCCAGCTGGCGTGGGCGGCTGCCAGATCGCTGGCACTAAGAGGAAACTTTTCACAGCTAATAAAGTGCAAACGTTGAAGCGGGGCATCCGGCTGCTGTTGATGAAAGTCGTTAAATGCCTGCCAGAGTGCGAGAAAATTCAGCCCGGTGCCAAATCCTGTTTCGGCAGCCACAAACAGGCTACGCGGATGGGTAGAAAAGCGATCGGGCAGGCCATTGCCGGCGAGAAACACGTGCAGCGTCTCTTTAAGACCATTTTGGTTAGAAAAATAGACGTCATCAAATGCTCGGGATACAGGTGTACCACGTTCATTCCAGCTTAGCTCAGCGTACTCTATTGGGGCTGTTTTCACGGCAAAGGCTCACGGATCAGGCAGTGGCAAGATTTTAACGATGAGATTGGTCCTACGCAAATTTACACAGTTAATATGCTGATCGGACTTGTTCGGCGTACAACTGTAAGCTAAAGTGCCTCTCGAATCCTAATAGAAGAAGTGGAAGAGGTATTGAATGAAACGTGCTGTGATTACTGGCTTAGGGATCGTTTCCAGTATTGGTAATAACCAGGAAGAGGTTCTGGCATCCTTGCGTGCAGGGCGCTCCGGTATTACCTTCTCGCAGGAACTGAAAGATTCCGGCATGCGTAGTCACGTCTGGGGTAACGTTAAGTTATCCAAAGAAGACATCTCAGCGCGAATCGATCGCAAAATGCTGCGTTTTATGAGCGATGCGTCTGTTTATGCTTTCCTTTCCATGCAGCAAGCGGTGCAAGACTCCGGTCTGACCGACGAGCAGTACCAGAACAACCCACGTGTGGGGCTGGTCGCTGGTTCCGGCGGCGGTTCGCCGTTCTACCAGGCGGCCAGCGTTGATGGCATGCGCGCTAAAGGCCTGCGTGGCGTGGGGCCGTATATGGTCACCAAAGCGATGGCATCCGGCGTTTCAGCCTGTCTGGCAACACCGTTCAAAATCCACGGCGTTAACTACTCCATCAGTTCTGCCTGTGCGACATCTGCACACTGTATCGGCAACGCCGTTGAACAGATTCAGCTGGGCAAACAGGACATCGTTTTTGCTGGCGGCGGCGAAGAGCTGTGCTGGGAGATGTCATGTGAGTTCGATGCGATGGGCGCACTCTCGACCAAATACAATGAAACCCCGGAAAAGGCTTCCCGCACCTATGACACCGCACGCGATGGTTTCGTCATTGCCGGTGGCGGCGGCATGGTGGTGGTTGAAGAGCTGGAGCACGCGCTGGCGCGCGGCGCACATATCTATGCTGAGATCGTGGGCTATGGTGCGACCTCTGACGGCGCGGATATGGTGGCACCATCAGGTGAAGGTGCAATGCGCTGTATGCGTATGGCGATGGAAGGCGTAGACACGCCAATCGACTACCTGAATACTCACGGCACCTCAACACCGGTGGGTGATGTGAAAGAACTGGGCGCTATCCGTGCCGTATTCCCGGAAAAAACGCCAGCGATGTCAGCCACTAAAGCAATGACCGGTCACTCACTGGGTGCTGCTGGCGTGCAGGAAGCGATCTACTCACTGTTGATGCTGGAGCACGGTTTCGTGGCACCAAGTATCAATATTGATGAGCTGGATCCGGCTGCGGAAGGCCTTGATATCGTGACTCAGCCTGTTGAGCGCCAGCTGACCACCGTGATGTCTAACAGCTTCGGCTTTGGTGGCACCAATGCCACTCTGGTAATGCGCAAGCTGGCATAACCGATTCAGGGGGCGAACCTATCGCCCCCTGTTCTCATTCCGCTCTACTGATCCCAACTCCTGCACGCCAACCTGATAATCTCCCCGTTTTGCTTATTTCTATCTCTTTGCGATGACGATTGCATTAAAGCTGATTAAAAAGCATAAGAAAATATTAACCTTAATAGTTAAATGGATTTAAGGTATCATCACGTTATTATTCTTTTGAGGTATGACGTTTTGACTTCTTTCGCTAAATATTTCCCAGCTTCTGCATGCCATCTTTGCGCCTGGCATCAGGCTCCACAAGCAGGCAACACGTCATAGCCTGAAAATTATCAGCCCGCCGCAGGACGGGATAAACGGATACTGTTACCTCACTCTTCGCACTGATGCACCCGCCACTCTTTTCACCAGATAAACGGAATTATGCCCCCAGTATGCTACAGCACCTTGTAAAACAGCCTTTATCAGCCGAATCAGAAACCTTACAGGCAGTGATCGACTTCACGCAGGATTTAGCCCGTCATGTACAGGAGCACGCGCGCGCCGCCCAGTCGAGGCTACCTGAACTGGATTTTGCCCCCGCAGGGCTTGCCAGACCTGGCCCAAAGTACCCGGCGCGAACCTTCTCTTGGCTGGAAGAACTTGAAGGCGAGTTGGGAGATAGCCCGGCCGAAGATGGCGAGCTGTTCGACGAGGTCGCTCGCTACTTTGAGGGCGCGATCCGCCCTCAGTCGCGCCATTCCCTGTTTAACATGGTTCCGGCACCGAGCAGGGAGGCAACGGCGGCTGCATGGCTAACAACCGCCTACAATATCAATAGCCTGATGGACGTATTCGGCGGCCAGTCGCTGCTTATTGAACAAAAGGTGGCCCGCTGTATCGGGCGGTGGGCTGGCTGGCCGCAGGCGATGGGCATATCCTGTAGCGGTGGCAAACTCACCATTATGTACGCCATTAAATCAGCGCTGAGCCGCCTCGACCCGGGATCGTTACGCACGGGGCTGCCGGGCGATACGGTGATTTTGTGCAGCGAAGGCTCACATTACTGCGTGGAGCACGCCGCCAGCCTGCTGGGACTGGGTTCAGACAACTGCCTGCGCGTGCCCGGTAACGGCAGCGGCCGCATGTGCGGCACGGCGTTGCTGCGCATCCTCAAGCAACAGCACGATCGGGGGCGTCGGGTTGCCGCTATTGTCTGCTGCGGCGGAACCACCATTAATTTCAACTGTGAAGATACGCGGCAGATAGGTGACATTGTCGACGTATTCATGCGTGAGCGTAATGTCAAGCAGCGCCCCTGGCTGCATTTAGACAGCGTCATCGGCTGGCTGTATCTGAGCCTTAACCCGGTGGGTCAAAAGCCGCAGCTACAGGCTGTGGACGACCCGCGTAGCAGAAAGCGTATTGCCGAAGTGGGGCAACGCCTACAGGGTTTAGACGGGTTTGATTCACTCGGCGTCGACTTTCACAAAGATGGCCTGTGCCCGTATGCCAGCAGCTTCTTTGTCGGTCGGGAGCGACATTTTATGGACCTGCTCGGTGACGGTCATTATCACTACGACGAAACCGATTTTCAGTCGGGGAAATTTCGCGCCTATCGCTATACTTTTGAAAACTCGCGCTCAGGTCAGGGGATCCTCGCCGCCTGGATCAACCTTCGCCGCCTGGGTCGCGCTGGCTACGCAGATTATCTCGTCAGTCTGCATCAGGCACGCAATTCGCTGGTTGAGGCGCTGGAGCGTCACGGTCTGTTCCGTGTGCTTAACCATGCAAGTCTTGGTTGGGAAGTGGTCTTTGAAGCGCCGTTTGACCCTGAACTGATCGACCGGGTAGGAACTCACCAGGATCTTGCTGCGGGATTTATGCAGGCGTGTTGGGATCGGGTTAATGCGGGCTACGATCTCCCGCTGTTCAGTATCATACCCGGCTATCAGATTGATAATGATGCTAAATCGGTCACCACGGCTTTTCTTCTGTATCCCATGCGCCAACGCGAGGAGAGCGAGTGGGATGAAACGGTGGCGCTGATCGCAGCACAGTTTGACAACTTCCAGGCTCGCCTGCGCGCGCAGCCCCTTGAGTCAGTTACCGGAGAGTTTGAAAAGCCCATTCGCTAATCCGGGCCGCCAGGTTTAACGCCGACACCGGCGCATTTTTCTGTCTGCGGCGGCGTTAATAGCTTAACCGGGCGAGCTTATTGACGGCATCTATCAGCTCCGCAGGTTGCAGTGCCGAAAACCCGAGCATCCAGCCTTCACACGCAGGCTGCTGGCGATACAGTGGCGACAGGCGTGGCAGCAGCAAATCATGCTGTAACGCCTGCTGTGTCAGCCTCTGTTCGCCGCCCCCGGGCAGAGCCACCGTTAGCTGTAATCCGCCCTGATGCGGAAACAGACTGAGACGATGTGGCAGTTTGTTATTTAGCTCGTTAATCAACAAGTTGCGGCGACTGGCATACAGCTGGCGCATCAAACGCAGATGGGCAGCAAAGTGACCATGCTGGATAAAGTCGGCGGTTACGGCCTGCATCAGCTGGGCGCTGTGGCCGTCCATCAGACTGCGCAGGCGGCGTAACGGGTCGACCAGGGCATCAGGTACAACCAGATAGGCCAGTCGCAGAGAAGGGAACAGAACTTTGGAAAAGGTGCCAACGTACAGTACCCTGGCCCGCTCCTCCAGCCCTTGCAGGGCTGGCAGGGGGCGTCCGTCATAGTGGAATTCGCTATCGTAATCATCTTCAATCAGCCAGCACTGTGAGCGACGGGCGAAGTCAAGCCACGCCAGCCGTCGTTGGCCACTGAGCGTGCTGCCGGTGGGATACTGGTGAGAAGGCGTCAGATAAACCAGACGCGGTGCGGCATCATGGCCAATGATTGCCCCCTGTTCATCGGTGGCAAGGGTACAAACCTCAGCACCGGCGCTGTGGAAGGCGTGATAAGCGCCCCGATAGCCCGGATCTTCCAGCCACACCCGGTCGCCCCGATCGCAGAGTAGCAGGGCAATCATCTGTAGCGCCTGCTGCGAACTGGTGACGATCACCACCTGGTCTGCCGTACAGCGCACCCCGCGTGACTGGCCGAGGTAGTGCGCCACCGCTTGGCGCAGAACCGGTAGCCCCAACGGATCGCCGTAGCCCATCAGCGACTCACCGCCCGCAGTTAAACGCTGCTGCGTCAGACGCCGCCACAGGCGTTGTGGAAAAGCACGCAGGTCGGGAGAACCGGCGGCAAACGCCCGGGGAAACGGCGGGTCGTCACAGCCGCCTGCTGCGATAATCTGCCGTCCGCGCGTTGATAACACCGGTACTGGCGCGGGCAGGTTGCGGTGCACTGTGCGATCGGCAAAGGGGGCGACAAACGTTCCCTTGCCGCTATGGCGCAACAAATAGCCTTCGCTCTCAAGCTGACTATAGGCAGCTTCAATGGTCACGCGCGACAGGGCAAGATCGCTGGCCAGCAGGCGCGATGACGGCAGGCGCGTTTCTGCGGGTAAGATACCGCTGGCGATGGCCTGGCGTAGCATCGAGCAGACCCGGTCACGCAGCGTGGCGGCGGACTGGCTATTGAACAAGGCGAGAAACGGGACGGTAGTGAGTGCCATATGGGTCTTATCTGTTGGCTTAAATGGGTCTTAATATTAAGACCTGTCCAGCTTATGATAGCAAGACACCCTATTGATCAGGAGTTTATTATGAGTCACCTTTCGGCTGTCTTACAATTTCCCCCTCCTTCTCCACGGCAAAGTGAGATATGGCTGGCGGAAAAGCTGGCTTACTATGCGGATGCCTGGGATGTGGCGCAGGATTTGGCAAACGGCGTGGCGGAAATTGTGGTGATTGATACACGCTCACCGCAGCATTATCGCGCCGGGCATATTTGCGCTGCCATCAGTTTTCCTCATCGCACCATGAATGCCGACAGCCTGGCGGCGCTGGATCGTGACAAAGTTTATGTCACCTACTGTGACGGCATCGGCTGCAACGGCTCAACCCGGGGAGCGTGGAAGCTGGCGGCGGCAGGATTTAAGGTGAAGGAACTGATTGGCGGGCTGGATTTCTGGCGGCGCGACCAGCATCCGGTAATGACCGGGGATGAGTCGGGCAGCTGGCCTGATGTCACCACGCTGCCCGACTGCGGCTGCTAAATTACAGCAGCATCCACAGCACCAGACCGATCAGGATAAGGGTAACAAAGGCGGCTAACACCGGGCGTTTAGCCAGTGGCTGCAATACGGTCGGCAGCGCACCCCAGACGGGCATGGCAATCGGTTTCGGGTTGAGGTTGCTGTCGGCAACGGGTTGCTCCAGCAGTCGCTCGGCGCGGCGGCTGAACAACAGATTTAACAGATCCTGCACCTGTGCTGCGCTGAGCGGCATCTGCGGCGTGGCGTTAAAACGATGCTGGCTGTAATCCTCCAACAACCGTTGTTCGCCGCTATCCAGCGGCTGCTTCAGCGTGGCGGTGAGTTGTGACAGCGTTGTTGATACGTGTTGCGTCATCGTCTGGCTGGCCTGGAGATACTGGTTCAACAGCGGGAATAAGCGCGCTGGGATCGGGTCGCCGCTGTGCAGATTGACCACTTTCAGCAGCGATGCCCACAGCTTGACCGGCTGTTCTCCGGTGGCAGCGGCGAGACGCGAGATCTGTTGGTTAAGGGCGTGATGTTCCGCTGGCAGCAGGGTGCGGTCGGTCGCGAGGCCTTGCTGCGGCTGAGGAATGGCCATCTGGCCATTTTGCAACATGGTCAGGACCTGGCGTAGCTGGTCCGGGTTAAGCGAACTGAGCACCGTATGACCAAACTGCTGACGGATGAAATCACTGACGGCCTGGCGGTTATTGCCGGTAGGCAGCAGCTCACTTAGCTGTTGCTGCAGCTGGCGCGTGGCGTGGCTATCCTGCACCTGTGCCAGACGGACATTGAGAAACTGTTCGGCCTGAGGAAAGTGACGCGCCTGGAGTCCGGCATCATTTTTTACACCTATATCATGGCGCAGCCCGGCCCACAGTTCGGCAGATTTTAGCGAGCTAAGCGACATGATTTTTACTATCAATCGTTCCAGCGTGGTGCGTTGTGCCGGCGTTAACGGCTGATTGCCCGCGCCGGATTGGGCATCGATCGCCGGGCGATCGCCGGGTAGGGGCGCACCAGGGCCGCTTATAGGTTGCATGGCGAAGTCCTTCAGTCAGAGTCAACGTCCGGGGGCGCCGGCGTAAAAGGTAATCGGCTATGATAACAATCCCGCCCGGCGATAGGTAGAGGAAGGGTGCGCATTCACCCCATTTGACGCGATTTATTTCATCATTCTGGTGATTTATTGCCGGGCGTACAAGGTGACTTGCGTCCAGTCAATGGCGTGCGCAGTCGCTGCGCCAGAATGACCCCCGCCAGGGCGATACCCCCACCGATAAAATGATAGCTGTGCAGCGTCTCATGCAGAAAGCTTACCGCAATCACGGCGGTAAAAATGGGTACCAGGTTCATATAAATGCTGGTGCTGCTTGCTCCGAGGCGCATCACGCCCTGGATCCACAGGAAGGGCGCAACGATCGACGCTGGGATAGCGGCAAATAACACCAGGGGAAGGTTATGGGCATTGAGCGAGACATCGGTGGCCAGCAGGAAATTGGGGATCAATAACAGCACGCCAAATAAAATCTGCATCCACAGACTCTGCCAGTTAGGCAGCGGAATGGCCCAGCGTCTGGTCAGCACGCCATATAAAGCATAGGAGGTTGATGCCGTAAACATCATAATTTCTCCTTTACCCAGTCCCTGTGTCAGTATCCGTGCCGGGTCCCCCTGGCTGACCAGCCACACCAGCCCACTGAATGACAGCAGGCTGCCGAGCAAGATCCCCAGCGTCGGTGCCAGGCGCATCACCACCATGCTCAGCAGTACGGTGAGCAGCGGGATCAGGGCGGCAATAATCCCCATAAACAGCGCGCTGACACTGTGTGCCGCGTAGTAAGCCAGGCTCTGGTACATCACCATGCCTAACAATCCGAGCACCAACAGTTTCCACCATAATTGCTTAATTTGCTGGCGATGACGCCAGACGCCGGGTAGGGCAAAAGGGGCTAATACCAGCAGCGCCACCAGCCAGCGGTAAAAGGAGATCGCCGCAGGATCGATAGCCGTTGCGGAGAGCTTGCTGACGATGGCATTGACTGACCAGATCAGCACAGCCAGTAGCGGAAAAAGGAAATTCATCAGGGTGTGCTCAGACAGGAAAAAAGTAGGGGGTAGTTTATACGGCACGGCGGTAAATAACATGCGTTGATTGTGGAAGTCGTGAGTCGACTGCGGGAGATGATGAAGATGCCTCATCCGTCCTGCTTTATGGCAGAATACCCCATCCTGAATGAGCTGGAATCCTATTGTGAAAATCCTCGTTGATGAAAATATGCCTTATGCTCGTGAGCTGTTTAGTCGTACTGGTGATGTGGTGGCAGTGCCCGGTCGGCCGATCCCGCAGGAGCAGCTGGATGATGCCGATGGCCTGATGGTACGTTCGGTGACTCTGGTAGACGCCGGGCTGTTGAAAGATAAACCGGTAAAATTCGTCGGTACGGCAACCGCAGGAACCGACCATATCGACGAGTCATTCCTGCAACAGCAGGGCATTGCTTTCTCTGCGGCACCCGGCTGCAATGCTATCGCGGTGGTGGAATATGTTTTTTCAGCCCTGCTGCTGCTGGCCGAGCGCGACGGATTTCAGCTGACCGATCGTACCATTGGTATTGTCGGCGTGGGCAATGTCGGCGGTCGTCTACAGGCGCGGCTTGAGGCGTTGGGCATCCGTACCCTGCTGTGCGATCCCCCGCGTGCCGAACGCGGCGATGATGGAACATTTTTACCGCTGTCGCAGCTGGTGGCAGAAGCGGACGTGCTCACCTTCCATACCCCGCTATTTAAGGATGGGCCATATCAGACCCGGCATATGGTGGATGAAGCGCTGCTGCAAAACCTGAAGCCGGGAACCATCCTGATTAACGCCTGCCGTGGCGCGGTGGTGGATAATGCGGCTCTGCTGAAGGTGCTGGAGCAGCGTGACGATCTCAGCGTCGTGCTGGATGTCTGGGAGCCAGAACCGGATCTGTCGCTGCCGCTGTTGGCACAAGTCGATATCGCCACCGCCCATATTGCCGGTTATACCCTTGAGGGCAAAGCGCGCGGCACGACCCAGGTGTTTGAAGCCTGGACACAATTTATCGGGCAGCCACAGCAGGTGGCGCTGAATACGCTGTTGCCCGCACCGGAGTTTGGCAGCATCACCCTGAGCGGTGAACTGGATCAGGCAACGCTGAAACGTCTGGTGCATCTGGTGTATGATGTGCGCCGCGACGATGCACCGCTGCGGCGCGGCGCGGCTATTGCCGGTGAGTTTGACCGTCTGCGCAAGAATTATCAGGAGCGCCGGGAGTGGTCCTCATTACGGGTTGAATGCGATAATGCGGCAACGGCTGCGCTGCTGAACAGGCTGGGTTTTAACGCGGTTCATGTCGTGCGCTAATTGACTTGGTCGTATTTGTATCACCCCCGTCTACCACGGGAAAAATCTGAATCTTCGGGCGGTGAACTCACCGCCCTTCATTTTTATGTCATTGTCTGGAGTAAACCAACATGTCTGACGGCTGGAATATCGCTATCCTCGGAGCGACAGGCGCAGTAGGGGGAGCTTTACTGGAATTGCTGGCAGAACGCCAGTTCCCGGTTGGTGAGCTGTACGCGCTGGCAAGCGAACGCAGTGCGGGTGAAGTTCTGCGTTATCAGGGCAAATCACTGCGCGTGAGCAATGTGGCGGAATTTGACTGGTCACAGGCCCAGCTGGCGTTCTTCGTCGCCGGGCGTGATGCCTCCGCGCTCTATGCAGAAGAAGCGGCGAATGCCGGTTGCCTGGTTATCGACAGCAGCGATCTGTTCGCCCTGGAGCCGGATGTGCCGCTGGTAGTGCCAGACGTCAATCCGCAGGTGCTGGCGGACTATCGCAATCGTAATATCGTCAGCGTGGCTGCGGCATTAACCAGCCAGCTGCTATGTGCCATTAAGCCGCTGGTCGAGCAGGCCGGACTGGGCCGCTTACAGGTGACTAACCTGCTGGCTGCCTCATCGCACGGCAAAGTGGCGGTAGACTCACTGGCCGGAGAGAGTGCGCGTTTGCTCAATGGCCTGCCGGCAGAAGAGGGCTATTTCGGCCGGCAACTGGCGTTTAACCTGTTGCCACTACTGGCGGACGGCGAAGGCAGCGTAGCACAAGAGCGCCAGCTGGTTGAGCAGGTGCGTAAGGTGTTGCAGGATGAAGGTTTGCCGATTGCGGTCAGCAGCGTGCAGGCCCCGGTGTTTTACGGCAATGGACAGATTGTCCATATTGAAAACCTGCGCCCGCTTTCTGCGGAAGAAGCGCGTGAAGCGCTGGCCCAAGGGGAAGGTATCAATTTGACGGAAGAAGATAACTTCCCAACCCAGGTGGGGGATGCCTCTGGCAGCGATCATCTGAGCATCGGCTGTGTGCGTAACGACTACGGTATCCCTGAACTGCTGCAATTCTGGTCAGTGGCGGATAACGTGCGCTTTGGCGGGGCGTTGATGGCGGTGAAAACTGCCGAGAAGCTGGTGCAGGAGTATTTCTACTGATGTCCGGCATCGATGTGCTACAGCCGACGGTAAAACTGGCGCTGGGCATTGAATATGATGGCAGCCGTTACTACGGCTGGCAGCGGCAGAATGAAGTGCGCAGCGTGCAGGAAAAACTGGAAAAAGCGTTGGCGAAAGTCGCCGATTGCCCGGTCAATGTCTTCTGTGCCGGGCGCACGGATGCCGGCGTTCATGGAACGGGCCAGGTGGTTCATTTCGAGACCACCGCGCAGCGTAAAGACGCTGCGTGGACGCTGGGCGTGAATGCCAATTTGCCAGCAGATATCGCCGTGCGCTGGGTCAAAGCGGTACCGGATGAGTTCCATGCCCGCTTTAGTGCTACCGCCCGGCGCTATCGCTATATTATCTATAACCAGCGCCTGCGCCCGGCCATTCTCGCTGGCGGCGTCACGCATTTTTATCATCCATTAGACGTGGAAAAAATGCAGCGTGCCGGGCAGTGCCTGCTTGGAGAAAATAATTTTACGTCATTTCGCGCCGTACAGTGCCAGTCGCGCACGCCAATGCGTAATGTGATGCATCTGAACGTCAGCCGTCACGGTGCCTATGTGGTGGTTGATATTAAGGCCAACGCGTTTGTGCATCATATGGTGCGCAATATCGTCGGCAGTCTGATGGAAATTGGCTGCGGTAATCAGCCCGAGGGCTGGATGCGTGAGCTGTTGGACGCGAAGGATCGCAAGCTGGCTGCGGCAACGGCGCGTGCCGAAGGGCTGTATCTGGTCGCTGTGGATTATCCTGCCAGCTATGAATTACCCAGCCCACCGATGGGGCCGCTGTTCCTCGGTGATTAATATTGGTTTGCCTTATTCAAGGAATCCCGTATGGATTTAGTTCGTTTTGTTGTCGACTTTATTCTGCATATTGATGTTCACCTCGCGGAGCTGGTGTCACAGTATGGTATTTGGATCTATGCCATTTTGTTTTTGATCTTGTTTTGCGAAACCGGCCTGGTGGTTACCCCTTTCCTGCCGGGGGATTCCCTGCTGTTTGTTGCCGGAGCGCTGGCAGCGCTGCCGGGCAACGACCTTAACGTACATACAATGGTTGCGCTGATGGTGGTTGCCGCGATACTCGGCGATGCGCTGAATTACACAATTGGAAAACAGTTCGGGGTCAGGCTGTTCAGCAATCCTGACTCGAAAATTTTCCGCCGCAGCTATCTGGATAAAACCCACGCGTTTTATGACAAGCACGGCGGTAAAACCATTATCCTCGCGCGCTTTGTGCCAATCGTGCGTACCTTCGCGCCTTTTGTGGCGGGTATGGGCAAAATGTCCTATCGCCATTTTGCCCTGTATAACGTGTCGGGTGGCCTGCTGTGGGTGCTGCTGTTTACCTATGCCGGCTATTTCTTTGGCAATCTCCCGGCGGTGCAGGAAAACCTTAAACTACTGATCGTCGCCATTATCCTGCTGTCAATTCTGCCTGGGGTGATTGAAGTGTGGCGTCAACGCCGTGCGGCCCGTCAGAACAGGGTAGGCTAACCCGAACGGCTGCTGCTATCGGTGATAAGCCCTACTGAATCAAAGCAGGCCATTCCGTCAGGGACGGCCTGCTTAAATAAGATCATTTCTGCCGAATCAGGCAAAACTCCACCTCTCTGAAAAATTCTCTGCGTTATATCGCTTCTCTTAAGTGAGTTAATCCTGCCGTTCTCTTTGAGCGCTTGCCGCACGACAGCCAGTATTTAATGCCGACTATCAGACTAAAAGTGTTTTTAGATATTATTTATCTTAAGGATCGTCTTAATTGTAGGGCTGCGCCGAACGTAAACTGCCTTGATTCTGACAGAGGTTATATTAGAGGAGCCTTATCATGCTTGAAACGTCAGCCCCACCCGAAAATCACCATCCCACCATAAATACGCCTCTTAATGAAAAAGAAACGAAGCTGATAACAGAAAAAGCATTAATGGCTGAACATATTATTTCCGTATCAGAAAGTACTAATACTCTGCTTTTGGGTTGTGATGCCCCCACCTCACGGCCGCAGGCAGGTGTGCTTAGTCGTTTTAGCAAATTTCTCTCTTCAGCAGGTTGGCAAATTAATCCCAGGGATGAGGGAGAGACGGAGATGTCAGAGATCAGGGATACGGGAAGAGAGCTGCGCCAGCTGGCAGAAAATTGTGCCTTGCAGAGTGATGCCAACCACAGAGAATCTTCTCCTTCAGCACTCAGTTTAACAAGCAAGGTTGGGCTGTTGATAGGAGCCGGTCTGTTGGCAGGTACCGGCGGAAGTCTGGCCTACCGGCGCATCTGGGCAACAGACTGCAACGATAACAGCACGACCCTGAATCGTGCGGAGGTTTTCCCTTTATTTAATCAACATGATGCACAAATGGCTAATCGCTCGGCGGATAATTATGCCGGTCAACATGTCATCCAGGGCGAACCTTTACCGCAACCCGCAGCCAGAGCCTTGCCACGCGGTTTAAGGATCAGCAAGCAGCCTGAACGCGATGATGTAAAAAAAATAGCTATCGCCGATTTGATTTGCTATGAAACCGTGGGGGTGGGGAGAATGGTACATAGGAGAATCGCCCCTTGTAAAAACAGTCTGCCTGACTTTGCGCAACACAAACCCAGGTCAAAGCCACCGAGAAAGTATTATTATACGAATAATCAACCTGATATATGCAGTTCGACTCAGTTTGAAGCACAATGTCAAAATTTTCATCATGCGCAAAAGAATAAAAATAAGGTGTTTAATCGTGTCGTACTGAATGTGGGAAAAATAAGATGCTTGTGCCCCCCTCCTGTAGGCGAAAAAGTTGAAATAATTTCACCGCACAAATCAAGTGAGAAAATAAATAAAGTTAAAGGGGGGGGTAAAACGTCAGACAGACCGAATGTATCATTTGCTTATACTAATGCCACGATGGCGGTTCAAACCGAAATGAGTATTTATCCCGTGTCTGAAGTTAATAACACGACGATAAGTACCCTTTTTGAAGAGGTGAAAATAGAAAGATTATTCGATTTTTCATGTATTGATGAGCGTGAGAATATTTCATGGTCTGATATTATCAGGCAGGTAGGGAAAACCCTGGCCTCTCCAATAAGAACGCTGGGTGATGAATCCCTTATTATTCACTATCACAATACTCTTGGACAGGGCTGCCCACCAAACCAGACAACTGAGCGAGTCGACCAGATAAACGGTAAAATTGATTCCGTGACCACGCAAATACTGACTTTATTACCAGGGTCGCAGGTGGTTGCCGTTGCCCAACTCATCGTTGCTCCTGCATTGCAGGTGCTTGCAGATGATTTATCGGGAAGATCCGTAAATCTACAAAGTATTGCAGGTATCAATCAGCAATTAATGTTTATGATAAGGCAAACCATCCCTACGCTCTCTGGAACAGAGATGGTTTCTCTTTACGAAAATTCTATGCAAGAGAAAGGACAGAAAGGTGTAGCAACCGGAGACCCCGTAAAAAGGTTTATATTGAAGGATAAAAAATTAGCCGTGGAGATAAATGGTAAATCTTACTCTTATCATAGACGGAAAACAGGTGAGTCTTATATATATGATGGGGATGATACGCGGGTTATTGCCTATAATAAGTCAAAGTTCCAATGGGATTTTATTAGTAAAGATAAAGAGTTAATTTATTCATCGTACAATGTTAATTACAGCAAGGCTTTTGGCATTCCAATAAATAAGTTTGTAAAAAACAGAGATTCATTGTTGCGAGCCGATAATGAAAATACGGATATTATTAGCCTTAACAGTAAGGATGGGGGAGTGTCAGAGTATGTTCTCATCAGGGGTTATTTGGTGTCGATAGAGCAGTATGATTTTTTCGATAGCACGACAAGCGTTGCTATTTCACCTAAGAGAAAGGAGATGAGTATTCTGCTATCAACAGAATATGGTTGGGTGTTTGAAGAAGAGTCTACCCTGGTTGATGAGAATCTGGATGTTTTGCTTGGCAGCAATGGGAATGGAAAAACCATTACTCACGATAATCTATTTAGCAATATAATGAATGATGGCTTTAGCTATGATCAAACAGGGAAGTTTTATCTTAAATACAAGCAAAAATATTACGAATCCTGTCAGCCATTTAGTAATATTTACAATATTGTTGATAGGCCAGAGAGTTTGTTTTTCAAAGAGAACGGTATTTTTAAGCTAAGAAACTCACCTGACATTATCTTTGGTTACAGAAATTTGGAAGTAGGTTTCCCTGACCTTGAACCCATAACAGGGACTTCACTACGTATTGAAGAAGATGCGTATAATTTTCTTTGCTTACATGGAAAAGTTGCCGATACTATTCCGGTGAGAAAAATTGGTCACGGGGTCTACGTTGATGGAAAAGGGAAAATGCTGTTCACCGTAAATAATAAGCATTTTTCCGTATCTAGCTACACGAAGGATTATGTTGTCATCCATCATGAAATCGACATGACCAGTGAAAACGACATAGGTCTTTTTTTAAGTAGTGATATTTATCTCAGAGAACGAGAAGCCATTAAAGATAATATTCTTAACTACATTGAGATTGATCATTGTGATTTGAAACGCTCTCCGGGGATAGCGCCAGGCTGTACTCCATGCGTTATCACCGAGAGCTTAGATACATTGCTTAAACATAATATTGAATTGGGTCATGCAAGTAAAAAGACCATTTTAACTACCAAGCTAGTTCAATATAAAATGCCGGAATTTCCAGGTTTGTTTGTCAACCCAGAAAAAAACAAGTACTACTATCTCCATGATGGGCATTTCTTCAGCGCTGAAATTATTTCTTCTGACAGCAAGGATAATGCTGCCAGCAGAGCTATGGTGCGTATTTTCACAAAAGGAGATATTTTCAGGCGTAAAAAGGACATTGCTAATATCGTTTTCGATAGTAGAGACGGGAGGATCGAATTAAAAACCCAAGTTGATTTTTTGGCCGAAAAACTGGGGGTGAGAAAAGGAGCGGTTAACAGTTATTTGAATAACAGAATTTATAACAGTATTGGGAGTCTGGATACGATTAAAAATGTTGTAGACCAGGTGTTAATGTCCAAGCGGTTTCTTATGCCTAACCTGCGAGAGAAATATATTCCCTACATCGATGATGAAAACGTCAAAGATCTCATTGCAAAGCATTTTTATTCATCCCGAATCAGGTCTAGTGAAAACACCGTGGAACTTTCCGAAGTTAAAAGGGTAACCGATTCGTATCCACTCTATTTACGTGGTGCGAAAACAAACGTTGAAAATGCTGTCAATCATCTCAATGTTGAGGTCATTCCAGCTGTTATTAAAGAGTTGAGTAACTTCAGTCAGAATTGTGAAAATTATCTTCGTATAGTAATGGATACAGATAATGTCGAATTTCTGCGAAGTTTTGCTCTTAACATCAAAAAATGTCTTGTCAGGATACAAGCCGCTTTGAAACTCAACAAAATCCGTTTAGCCAGTTTGGTTAAGGAGCCGCTAACCGATCATATGTTACCGGGTGACGAAATTGTTCATCATCGGCCCATTCTTACCGAAGAAGAAAGGCAGTTCGGAACGCTGGCTTTTACGCTACTTGATAGAAGTGGAAGGATCTATATCAATGCCGATAAACTCTATTTTGTTGACCCTACACATCCCGATCAAACCATGAGGGAGGATCCTGTTATAACCCTGAGCAGTACCCTGTTACATGAGGCCTCACACGTCGGGATGATGGCCAGCGATATTGTCTACTTTCCCCTGGAGAACGGGGATATTATACCGGTGCTGGATGCCAAAGATGATATGATCGAAAAAATCAGGGTGGGTAAAATTGTTGAAAAGAACGATTTTAATGAATTGAATAAGCAGTATCTTAGCCGTATATCTTTGTACCGTGGACGGATGGAGCAACTTATGGAGTCTGAAAACCTCGCTTATCTCGCCTCACACGATCCGGGCTATTTAGCACATCTGTTTCTGAATACCGCAGACGGCATCGCTCTTCTGACGCGAGATATCTATCAGAACAGACAGGTAAAAAATGACTAACTGCGGCAATGTTGGCGCTATTTCACACATAAACTTTCTGCACTCCCTTTCCCCAAATTATCCCCGTAATACACATCCTTAAACGGGATGTATAGATTCATATCTCTCTCATTTATTATCAGAGACTGCATCCGCAGGGGAGGTAAGAGATCAGCATGGAAATTTCCCTTAAATGCGACGGTCTTCCTCATTGACGAATGTGTAGCGAAGTGCCGTGTTTTGTGGTGTAATAACGCCTAATTCTCAGGCGATAATCTGTGTTAAGTATCTGATTTAGCACAAAAAACAACATAACAGGTCATCAATGAGCTGGATTGAACGAATTCTAAATAAGAGCACAACAACCCCGTCGCGCAAGGCAAGTATTCCTGAAGGGGTCTGGACAAAATGTGATAGCTGCGGCCAGGTTCTTTACCGTGCCGAGCTGGAACGCAATCTGGAAGTTTGCCCCAAATGTGACCACCATATGCGCATGCATGGCCGCGATCGTCTGCACAGCGTGTTGGACGAAGGCTCAATGGTTGAACTGGGTAGCGAACTGGAACCCAAAGATGTGCTCAAGTTCCGGGATTCTAAAAAGTATAAAGATCGTCTGACGTCTGCGCAGAAAGAGACCGGTGAAACGGACGCGCTTATCGTGATGAAAGGCACCCTGCACACGATGCCTGTCGTCGCAGCAGCGTTTGAGTTTTCCTTTATGGGTGGCTCAATGGGTTCTGTGGTCGGTGCACGCTTTGTGCGTGCGGTAGAACAGGCGCTGGAAGATAACTGCCCGATGATCTGTTTTTCCGCATCAGGCGGAGCGCGTATGCAGGAAGCGCTGATGTCGCTGATGCAGATGGCGAAAACCAGCGCTGCGCTGGCAAAAATGCAGGAGCGCGGCCTGCCATATATCTCTGTACTGACCGATCCCACGATGGGCGGGGTTTCAGCCAGCTTTGCGATGCTCGGCGATTTAAACATTGCGGAACCTAAAGCATTAATCGGCTTCGCCGGGCCTCGTGTGATTGAGCAAACCGTTCGAGAAAAGCTGCCGCCTGGCTTCCAGCGCAGTGAATTCCTGATTGAGAAAGGGGCTATTGATATGATCGTGCGCCGCCCGGTCATGCGCTTCAAGCTGGCCAGCGTGCTGGCTAAAATGATGAATCTGCCTGCTCCTCAGGAAGATATTGTCACCGAAGCTGCCGTTGAGCCTCAGAGCCCCGAGGCCTGATCGATGATGAGAAAGGGACTCACGTCCCTTTCACCAATGAACCGTAACTTTGTGAACGGGACACATGGATAATCTTCCTCAAGCCACGTCGCCTCTTGCCGCGTGGCTTCATTATCTTGAGCATTTGCATTCCCAGGCGATTGAACTTGGGCTGGAACGTGTCCAACGCGTTGCTGCTGTGCTCGACCTGCTAACTCCAGCCCCTGTCGTGATAACCGTTGCCGGGACTAATGGCAAAGGTACTACCTGTCGCACCCTTGAAACTCTGTTGCTGGCCGCAGGCTATCGCGTCGGGGTTTACAGTTCGCCGCACCTGGTGCGCTACACTGAAAGGGTACGCGTTCAGGGGGCCGAGCTGGCAGAAACGGCGCATACGGCCTCTTTCGCGGCGATTGAAGCCGGACGCGCCGCAACCTCGCTAACCTACTTTGAGTTCGGCACGCTGTCAGCGCTGTGGTTGTTCAAACAGGCGCAGCTGGATGTGGTGATCCTCGAAGTCGGCTTGGGTGGACGGCTGGATGCCACCAATATTGTCGATGCGGATGTGGCTGTGGTAACCAGTATTGCGCTGGACCACACCGACTGGCTTGGCCCTGATCGGGAAAGTATTGGCCGCGAAAAAGCGGGGATTTTCCGCCAGAATAAGCCAGCAGTGGTGGGCGAACCGGACATGCCACGCACCATTGCCGACGTGGCGGCTGAGAAGGGCGCACGGCTCTATCAGCGCGATCGTGACTGGTCGTATCAGGTCGATGGCGATAGCTGGTCTTTCCGCGATGCTAGCGGCAGTATTGAACATCTGCCATTGCCTCAGGTTCCCGTGCCCAATGCGGCTACCGCACTCGCCGCACTGCGTGCTTCAACCCTGAAGGTTGATGAGACTATCGTTCGCCGCAGCCTGCACCAGGCGATCCTGCCGGGACGTTTCCAGACCGTGAGCGAATCACCCCGGGTTATCCTCGATGTGGCGCATAACCCTCATGCGGCAAGCTATCTGGCCGGTCGTCTGGCGGAGATCAAACATGGGGCTAAAGTGCATGCTGTGGTGGGGATGTTGCACGATAAGGACATCCCCGGTACGCTTGGATGCCTTGCCCCACAGGTTGATTACTGGTATTGCGCCCCGCTGGAAGGCCCGCGTGGTGCCAGCGCAGAGCAGCTGACGGCGCATCTTAATGCGGCGCGCTCCTTTGCGTCGGTCACCGCAGCCTGGCACTGTGCGTTAACGCAGGCGGATCAACAGGATATTGTGCTGGTGTGCGGCTCTTTCCACACCGTTGCGCAGGTAATGGAAACGATGACAGCGGAGAGTGGAAGTGGCAAGTAAGTTTCAAAACCGTTTAGTCGGCACCGTTATTATCGTAGCGCTGGGGGTGATCGTGCTGCCCGGCGTACTTGATGGTCAAAAGAAACATTATAAAGAAGAGTTTGCTGCCATTCCTCTGGTGCCAAAAGCCGATGAGCAGCCTGAAACCGACGTCGTGCCGTCGGTGACCCAGTCGCTGCCTGCCCAGGCACCGCAAGAGGGCGAAGTTGCCGCTGCGGGTAATGATAATCCTTCCGAGGCGGAGAGCGGCTCGACCGTGCCAGCCTCGGACAATCAGCCAACGGTGGTGACGCCGCCTCCGGTGCAACAGCAGGTTCAGCCGCCTAAAGTGGTGGAGAAGCCTAAATCGCAGCCTAAGCCCCAGCCTAAACCGGTCGAGAAACCGGTAGAGAAAGCCGAGCCGGTCGAAAAACCGAAACCGGTGACTAAACCGCAAGCGAAGTCAGAAGCTGCGGTGGATGATTCTCCCCCGCCGACAGAAACAGCGCCCGCTGGTCAGGCGTATGTCGTACAGCTTGGCGCATTAAAAAATGCGGCTAAAGTGAATGAAATCGTTGCGCAGTTACGTCTCTCCGGCTATCGCGCCTATACCGTCCCGGCAACGCCGGTACAGGGGCAAATCACCCGTATCTACGTCGGGCCGGATGCGTCAAAAGCGAAAATGCAGGCCGCCATCGGCGCGTTGCAGGGGATATCCGGGCTGGGCGGCGTGGTCAAACCTTACGGTACGCATTAATGTTTTTGCCCATCCCGGTTCACAGGTCTGGGCTATTATTGTAATAGCGATCGTCACACGCGCCCGATGTTGCTGCCCGGCAACATCGGGCGTTGTGCATGATGGCAGAGGCAAATCAAGGTATTGCGTCAGGGGAAGCGGGGGCCGTCAGAAAGGCCGTCGCCAGCGATTTTTTTTAAACCCCAAGTTTAATTTAAATTCGCACGGCAAAACCCCTACGCAAACGTTTTCCTTTTCTGTTAGAATTCGCCCCGAACTGAGGCTAAGTCTGTCAAGACGCAGTCCGGGGCAGGGTCACTGGAAGTGTTTATGGTCTGGATAGATTACGTCATTATTGCGGTTATCGGTTTTTCGGCTCTTGTCAGCCTGATCCGTGGGTTTGTTCGGGAAGCACTTTCCCTTGTGACCTGGGGATGCGCATTTTTCGTCGCCAGTCATTACTACTCCTTCCTTGCCGTCTGGTTCACTGGATTTGAAGACGAACTGGTTCGAAATGGGATCGCCATTGCGCTGCTGTTTGTCGCCACGCTGATTGTCGGGGCGATCGTCAACTACGTCATTGGGTCTCTGGTTGAAAAAACCGGCCTGTCGGGTACCGACAGGGTTCTCGGCGTCTGTTTCGGGGCATTACGTGGCGTGCTGATTGTTTCTGCCATACTGTTCTTCCTCGATACCTTCACCGGTTTTTCCAAAAGTCCGGACTGGCAACAGTCCCAGCTTATTCCCCAGTTCAGTTATATCATCAGGTGGTTTTTTGACTACCTGAAAAGCACGTCGAGTTTTTTGCCCCGGTAATCGCACCGGGGTCGCGGCTTATGAGGAAATATCAATATGTGCGGTATTGTCGGGATCGCCGGTTTTATGCCGGTCAACCAGTCGATTTATGATGCGTTAACGGTGCTTCAGCATCGTGGGCAGGATGCCGCAGGCATCGTCACCATTGATGCATTGAATTGCTTCCGTCTGCGTAAAGCAAACGGCCTGGTCAGCGATGTATTTGAAGCCCGCCACATGCAGCGTATGCAGGGCAATATGGGCATTGGCCATGTGCGCTACCCGACGGCTGGCAGCTCCAGCGCTTCTGAAGCCCAGCCCTTCTATGTGAACTCCCCATACGGTATTACTCTTGCACATAACGGCAACCTGACTAACGCCCACGAGCTGCGCAAAGCGCTGTTCGAAAGCGGCCGCCGTCATGTCAATACCACGTCGGATTCTGAAATTCTGCTCAATATTTTTGCGCAGGAAGTGGATCGCTTCCAGCACTATCCGCTGGAAGCGGACAACATCTTTGCCGCCATTGCTGCGGTGCATCAGAAGGTGCGCGGGGCTTACGCCTGCGTGGCGATGATTATTGGTCACGGTCTGGTTGCATTCCGCGATCCTAACGGCATTCGCCCGCTGGTTATCGGCAAACGCCCGATGGCCGACGGCCGCGTCGAATATATGGTGGCTTCGGAAAGCGTGGCGCTGGATACCCTGGGCTTTGAGTTCCTGCGTGATGTGGCACCGGGTGAAGCGGTGTACGTGACGGAAAAAGGCCAGCTGTATACCCGTCAGTGTGCTGAAAATCCTAAATGTAATCCGTGCCTGTTCGAGTATGTTTACTTCGCTCGTCCGGATTCGTTCCTCGACAAGATTTCCGTCTACAGCGCTCGCGTGCGGATGGGCACCAAGCTCGGTGCCAAAATCGCCCGTGAATGGGAAGATCTGGATATCGATGTGGTGATCCCTATCCCCGAAACCTCCTGTGATATTGCGCTGGAGATGGCACGGATTCTGGACAAGCCTTATCGTCAGGGCTTCGTGAAAAATCGCTACGTGGGCCGCACCTTTATTATGCCCGGTCAGCACCTGCGCCGCAGCGCGGTTCGCCGCAAGCTGAACGCCAACCGCGCCGAATTCCGGGGTAAAAACGTGCTGCTGGTGGATGACTCCATCGTGCGCGGCACCACCTCGGAGCAGATTATTGAAATGGCACGCGAAGCAGGAGCGAAGAAGGTTTATCTGGCTTCCGCCGCGCCGGAAATTCGCTTCCCGAACGTCTACGGCATTGATATGCCTAGCGCAACGGAGCTGATTGCTCACGGACGCGAAGTTGAAGAGATCCGCCAGCTGATCGGTGCTGATGCGCTAATCTTCCAGGACCTTAGTGACCTGATCGAAGCGGTGCGCGAAGAGAACCCGGATATCGCCCAGTTTGAGTGTTCGGTTTTCGACGGCATCTACGTCACCAAAGATGTCGATCAGCAGTACCTTGAGTATCTGCAATCCTTGCGCAACGATGATGCGAAAGCGATGCAGCGCCAGAATGAAGTGGAAAACCTGGAAATGCATAACGAAGGCTAAGCGCTTTGTGGTGTAAGCAGGTAACATGGGCCGGAAGCGATTCCGGCTCATTTTTTTTAAGGACAGGGTATGAAACGACTCATTATTGGCATCTCTGGCGCCAGCGGGGTGATTTATGGCATACGCATGCTGCAAATTTTGCAACAGGTGAGCAACATTGAGACGCATTTAATCATGAGCCAGGCGGCACGTCAGACGCTGGCCCTGGAAACTGACTACTCGGTGCGGGATGTACAGGCAATGGCTGACGTGGTTCACGATGCGCGTGATATTGCGGCCAGTATCTCTTCCGGCTCGTTTAAAACGGACGGTATGGCCATCCTGCCCTGTTCAATGAAAACCCTCTCCGGCATTGTTCACAGCTACAGCGACGGACTTCTGACGCGCGCTGCTGACGTTATCTTGAAAGAACGTCGCCGACTGGTGCTGTGCGTGCGTGAAACCCCGCTTCATCTTGGGCACCTGCGCATGATGACCACGGCGGCTGAGCTGGGTGCGATCGTCATGCCGCCCGTACCGGCGTTTTACCATCGTCCGCAAAGCGTGATGGATATTGTCGACCAGACGGTAAACCGCGTGATCGACCAGTTTGATATTGAACTGGACAAGGACCTGTTCATGCGCTGGCAGGGTGCAGTGTCTCGGTGACTTGCACTGATTCAGTGCGATAATTCGTGCTGAATCGCATTCTGTACAGAATGTGCACCACGGCGAATCATTGCTGCTTTCTTGCTGGCATAAACCTGCTATAAATTTCCCTTCAAACCGGGTGTTTGCAGCGCCAGGTGAAACGCATTTTAAAAACAGAGAGATGCTGCATAAAGTGGCACGGAACCTGCAAATTAAACTGTGTTCACCACAGCGCAAAGACATCAACTACAACATAATAAATTCCATTCTTGAGGGGTATCTATGAAAAAGCAGGTTCTGGCTCTTTCCCTGTTAATGGCAATGACGGCGGCAGGCAGCGCTTTTGCCGCTGGTCCAAAAACGCTGCGCATTGGCACCGATCCGACCTATGCTCCGTTCGAAATGAAAAATGCTCAGGGGCAGCTAACGGGCTTTGATATCGATCTGGCCAACGAAATTTGTCAACGCATGGAAACGAAATGCACTTTCGTTGAAAGCGACTTTGACGCGCTGATCCCTTCGCTGAAAGCCAAGAAGATTGATGCCATCATCTCTTCCCTGTCTATTACCGCTAAACGCCAGCAGGAGATCGCCTTCTCTGAAAAGTTATATGCGGCAAACTCCCGCCTGATCGCGCCTAAAGGCTCTAAAATTGCGCCAACGCTGGATTCTCTGAAAGGGAAAACGATCGGGCTGTTGCAGGGGACTACCCAGGAAACTTACGCTAACGAAAACTGGCGGCCGAAAGGCATCACCGTAACACCCTATGCTAACCAGGATTTGGTGTACCAGGATCTGACAGCGGGTCGTATCGATGCGGCATTCCAGGATGAAGTGGCTGCCAGTGAAGGTTTCCTCAAACAGCCAGCCGGTAAAGATTATGCGTTTGCCGGCCCGGCGGTAAAAGATGAGAAAATCTTTGGCGTGGGCACCGGTATGGGGTTGAGCAAGGACAACCCTGAGCTGAAGGCTGCTATCGATAAAGCGTTTGATGAAATGCGTAAAGATGGCACCTACGCGAAATTAGCGAAAAAGTACTTCGACTTTGATGTGTACGGCGGTTGATTAACCCTGTCTGTGGGCCTCACCGCGTACGGCGGTGAGGCTGATGCTGGTAGTCACGATTTCTGTACCCATCATCGCTCATCTTGCCGCCTGCGAGTGACGAGATTACCATGCGATGTAAACGCGTGGTTGCGGTTTTGAAAGCGCCAGGTCCGGGGCAGCGATTGTCTGGCAAGGTGAGGGATGACGGGTATAACGACAGGATATTGCCCATGCTTTACGGCTACTCTGAAGTTATTTTTAAAGGCGCGCTGGTGACGCTGGAGCTGGCGATCAGCTCGGTGGTGTTTGCCGTGCTGCTCGGATTGATTGGCGCCGGGGCCAAGCTCTCTAACAGCCGCCCGCTGGCGGCGATTTTTGAAGGCTACACCACCCTGATTCGCGGCGTACCGGATTTGGTACTGATGCTGCTGATTTTCTACGGTTTGCAGATTGCGCTTAATCAGGTCACTGACTTCTTTGGTTTCGCCCAGTTTGATATCGATCCAATGGTGGCTGGTATCATCACTCTCGGATTTATCTATGGGGCTTACTTCACCGAAACGTTCCGTGGTGCCTGGATGGCGGTGCCGAAAGGGCAGGTTGAAGCGGCTACCGCCTTTGGCTTCACCCATTCTCAAACCTTCCGTCGTATTCTGTTTCCGGCCATGATGCGCTTTGCGCTACCTGGGATTGGCAATAACTGGCAGGTTATCCTTAAAGCCACGGCGCTGGTGTCACTGCTGGGGCTGGAGGATGTGGTAAAAGCCACCCAGCTGGCCGGGAAATCCACCTGGCAACCGTTCTGGTTTGCCATCGTTGCGGGCATGATTTATCTGCTGTTTACCACGCTCTCCAACGGCGTGCTGTGGTGGCTGGAACGCCGTTACACGGTGGGCGTGAAAAGGGCTGACTTATGATTGAGATTATTCAGGAATATTGGAAGGCTCTGCTGTGGACTGACGGCTACCGCTTCTCTGGCGTGGTGATAACCCTGTGGCTGTTGGTGGTTTCCGTGGTGCTGGGTGGCTGTATGGCGCTGCTGCTATCGATAGCGCGCGTCTCGCCTTACAAAGCGGTTCGTTTTCCGGTGTGGTTATTCACTTATGTCTTTCGCGGTACGCCGCTTTACGTGCAGCTGCTGGTGTTCTATTCCGGCATGTATACGCTGGAAGTGGTTAAAGGCACGGAGCTACTCAACGCTTTTTTCCGCAGCGGCCTGAACTGTACGCTGCTGGCGCTAACGCTGAATACCTGTGCCTACACCACGGAAGTGTTTGCCGGTGCCATTCGTGCGGTCCCGCACGGTGAGATTGAAGCGGCGCGCGCCTACGGCTTTTCGACGTTTAAACTTTATCGCTGCATTATCATGCCTTCAGCGCTGCGTACCGCACTGCCGGCCTACAGTAACGAAGTGATCCTGATGCTGCACTCCACGGCGCTGGCGTTTACCGCCACGGTGCCGGACCTGCTGAAGGTTGCCCGCGATATCAACTCCGCTACCTATCAGCCGTTTATCGCCTTTGGTATTGCCGCCGTGCTGTATCTGATTATTTCTTATGCGCTGATTAGCCTGTTCCGCAAAGCGGAAAAACGCTGGCTGGCACACGTTAAACCTTCATCGTCCCATTGAGTACACTATGGCTGAAAAAAAACTAAGCGTGACCGAACTGTATAAACGTTATGGTGAGCACGAGGTACTGAAAGGGGTTTCGCTACAGGCAAATGCCGGGGATGTTATCAGTATTATCGGCTCGTCCGGCTCTGGGAAAAGCACCTTCCTGCGCTGTATCAACTTTCTTGAAAAACCGAGCGAAGGCACCATTTCGGTTAACAATGAGTATATTAAACTGGTGCGTGACACCGACGGGCAGCTGAAGGTCGCGAATAAAGAGCAGTTGCGCAGCCTTCGTACCCGCCTGACGATGGTTTTCCAGCATTTTAATTTGTGGAGCCATATGACGGTGCTGGAAAACGTGATGGAAGCGCCGGTGCAGGTGCTGGGGCTGACGAAAGCTCAGGCACGTGAGCGCGCCATTCGCTATCTGGATAAAGTCGGTATTGATGAACGCGCGCGCGGCAAATACCCGGTGCATTTGTCAGGCGGTCAGCAGCAGCGCGTCTCCATTGCCCGTGCGCTGGCGATGGAGCCGGAGGTACTGCTGTTTGATGAGCCGACGTCGGCGCTTGACCCGGAGCTGGTCGGCGAGGTGTTGCGGATTATGCAGAAGCTGGCGGAAGAGGGCAAAACGATGGTGGTGGTCACGCACGAAATGGAGTTTGCCCGCCATGTTTCCAACCATGTGATTTTCCTGCATCAAGGCAAAATTGAAGAGGAAGGGCCGCCGGAAGCGCTGTTCAACCACCCTAAAAGTCCGCGCCTGCAGCAGTTCCTCTCGGGGGCATTGAAGTAGTTCCGGCCAGCGTGGCCATATTAAACAGGGGGGCGAATATCCCCGCCCCCCTGTTTAATGAATGCCGTTTTTTTAGGCATCAGCCTTCAGCAAAGTCTACACCACATCCTGTAGCGCCTGTTCCAAATCGTACCAGCGGAAAGTAAAACCTGACGCTTCCAACCGCTGGGGGATCACATGCTGTCCACCCAGTATCAGCACGGCAGACTCACCCATCATCAGCTTAATCGCCATTGCCGGAGCGCGCATCCAGGCCGGACGATGCATGGCCTGACCGAGGGCAGCGGCAAACCGCTCATTGCGCACCGCGTAAGGAGCCACCAGATTGAACGGGCCGTGCAGTTCTGGTTTATCCAGCAGCCACAGAATACCGTTAATGGCATCTTCCAGATGTATCCACGGCATATACTGCCTGCCGCTGCCCAGCGCGCCCCCGACGCCCAGTTTAAACGGCAGTTTCATTTGTGCCAACGCACCACCCTGTTTGCTCAGCACCACGCCGGTACGGATCAGGCAAACGCGAGTCTGGTCACTCTGCGCCTGCTGCGCCAGCTGTTCCCAGCGCGCGCAGAGCTGATGGGTAAATTCATCATGCCCGGGATCGTCCTCGGTCAGAACCTGGTCGCCGCTGTCACCATAGTAGCCGGTCGCAGAGCCGGAAATCAGCAGCGCAGGCGGGCGACTACTGGCCTTAATCAATGCGACCAGACGTTCGGTTATCTGCCAGCGGCTGTCACACAGCAGGCGTTTTTGTGCATGACTCCAGCGTTTGCCGGCAATCGGCTCCCCAGCCAGATTAATCACCGCATCAATATCATTCAGATCCTGTTGCTGATCCAACCCTGACCACAGCCCGACCCGCTCCCCCAGTTTGCTGCGGGCAGCGGCGACGTCGCGGGTGACCACGCTGACCCGATGGCCCAGTTGTAGCAGGTGGGCAGTTAACGGGCGACCAATCAGCCCCGATCCGCCGGTAATCAGAATATGCATGTGGTTATCCTTTGAGAAGAGTCAGTACAACATCTGCTTTTATCATAGGTGAAGATGGCGAAATTGCGTGTGATGTCATGCGCACAGATTGATGTTGTGAATTGCGCTCCAGGCCCGCTATGAAGATTGCCTTCGGGGGAAAAAATCGGTAAACAGGAAGCTCCTAATGCGACAACGTCAGAGAATGTGCCGATGCGTTATCCCCCGATAGTTTTATGGTCAGATGCCCATTTTTTCAGCCCTTATGTGATGTCGGTTTATGTTGCGCTAAGTGAAAAGGGGCTGCCTTTCACCATGAAGAGCGTGGACCTGACGAAGGCGGAGCACCGGCAGCAGGCATACGCGAAGGTATCGCTGACGCGTCGCGTGCCGACGCTGGCGGTGGACAACTTCCTGCTGTCGGAATCCTCCGCGATGGCGGAGTATCTGGAGGATCGCTTTCCGGCGCCGGACTATGAGCGTCTCTATCCCCGCGATATTGAAAAACGCGCCAGGGCGCGTGAGATACAGGCGTGGCTGCGCAGCGATTTTATACCCATCCGTCAACAGCGCCCAACGGAAGTGCTGTTTGCCGACGGGCGCTTTGCGCCGCTGGATGAAGCCGCAAGACGCGATGTCGCCAGGCTGATTGAGGCTGTCGACCGCCTGCTGCCCGCAGAGCAGCAAAACCTGTTTGGCGAGTGGTCAATTGCCGATACCGATCTCGCCGTGATGCTAAACCGCCTGGCGTTACACGGCGATCCCTTACCACAGCGCCTGGTCGACTACGCTCATTTTCAGTGGCAGCGTGCCTCGGTACAGCGCTGGCTGGCCGAATCGTTGCGTGTCGACCGCGAATAGCGCACAAATTGGAGATTGCTTCGAACGCGGTTAAACATTAATTTAGTGCGGCTCGCGCCATCAGGCGCGAAGACAAGTGATTCAACTCAGCGCCAGGCGCCAGAACAAAAAAAAGGGTTACGGATGGTGGAGCAAGATCAGGGCACGGAGTGGGTGGACATCGTTAACGACGACAACGAGGTGATTGCACAATCCAGCCGTGCACAGATGCGGGCACAGTGTTTGCGCCATCGCGCAACTTACATCGTGGTTCACGACGGCATGGGTAAAATTCTGGTACAGCGTCGTACTGAAATTAAAGACTTTATGCCGGGTATGCTGGATGCCACGGCGGGTGGCGTGGTGCAGAGCGGCGAAGAGATGCTGGCATCGGCGCGGCGCGAAGCGGAAGAAGAGCTGGGTATTGCGGCGGTGCCGTTTGCTGAGCACGGCCAATTCTATTTTGAAGATGAGCACTGCCGCGTGTGGGGCGGGTTATTCAGCTGCGTCTCCCACGGCCCGTTTTCCATGCAGGAAGAAGAGGTGGATGAAATTTTCTGGATGACGCCGGAAGAGATCACCGCCCGTTGTGATGAGTTTACCGCCGACTCGCTGAAAGCGCTGTCGCTGTGGCTGACGCGCAATAACGAGTCAGGACGGGCTGCGCAAGAGTAACCATTAGCGATGGTGCCACGAGCGCGCACCATCGCTGTTTCACCGCATTCCCCCGTGAATGAGTTAATGTGCCGGTGCTGACTGGCGCATCTTTTCGCCACGGCGGCGCAATATCTCCATCACGATCAGCAGAATCAGCGAGGCCCCGATCATCAGGCTGGCAGCGGCGGCGATGGTGGGGTCAAGGTTTTCGCGGATACCGGCAAACATCTGGATCGGCAGCGTGCGCTGGCTCGGGCTGGCGAGGAACAGCGTCACCACCACTTCGTCGAAAGAGGCCGCGAAGGCAAACAGCGCGCCGGAAAACACCCCGGGAGCAATCAGCGGCAGCGTCACCTTACGAAATACCACCAGCGGCGAAGCCCCAAGGCTGGCAGCGGCACGTGACAGATTAGTATCATAGCTTTTTAACACCGCCACCACGGTGATCACTACAAAGGGCACGCCGAGCAGCGCGTGGGCCAGCACCAGCCCAAGATAGCTGTTAAGCAGTGAGAGCCTGGCGAAAAAGAAGAACATGCCAACAGCAATAATCACCACCGGAGCGACCATCGGCGAGATGATAATTGCCATCACCACCCCTTTGCCTCGAAACTCACCGCGCACCAGCCCCATCGCTGCCAGCACCCCGAGCGCCGTTGCCAGCAGGGTAGCCAGCGGCGCAATCAGCAGACTGTTCCCCAGCGCACCCAGCCACTCCTGCGAATGGAAGAAGGTGTGATACCAGCGCAATGAGAAACCGCTGAGCGGATAGCTGAGAAACGAGCTGGCGTTAAACGACAGCGGCACGATGGTCAGCACCGGTACAATCAGAAACAGTAATACCGCCGCCGCATAGAAGTTAAACAGGCCTTTCCACAGGCGCAGGATCAGAGTGCCTTGTTGTCGCATCATTATCTCCTTAATGGGCTGCCGCTTCGGCAGAGGTACGGGTTACGCGCACATAGACGATATACAGCAGCAGCACGATAACCAGCAGCTGGCTCCCCAGCGCGGCGGCCATTCCCCAGTTCATCGTACTGTTAGTAAAGAAGGCGACGAAATAGCTCACCATCTGGTCATCCGGCCCGCCCAGCAGGGCAGGGGTCACGTAGTAGCCAATCGCCATCATAAACACCAGCAGCGCACCAGCGGCGATACCGGCATAAGTTTGCGGCACGTAGACGCGCCAGAAAGCGACAAACGGATGTGCGCCCAGCGAGACGGCGGCGCGCACATAGCTGGGCGAAATACCTTTCATCACCGCATAAAGCGGCAGCACGATAAACGGCAGCAGAATATGGGTCATGGAGATAAACACACCGATGCGGTTAAACACCAGCGTCAGGGGATGGTCGATGATGCCGATCGCCATCAGGGTGCGATTGATCAGGCCGCCGGATTGCAACAGGACGATCCAACTGGCGGTACGCACGATCAGCGAGGTCCAGAAGGGCAGCAGCACCAGGATCATCAGCAGATTGGCGCGGTTGGAGGGTTGTTTCGCCAGCCACCATGCCAGCGGGTAGCCGATGCCGACACAGAGCAGCGTCACCACCGTTGCCATCCACAGGGTGCGCAGCAGCACATTAACATACAGAGCCTGGTCCGCTGGCAGCGGCCGCTCGACGCCGGTTTTCGCATCCACTTTACGGTCGAACACCGACAGCAGGTAGTAGCTGGTGACCGGACTAGCCACGCGCTTCAGGGTTTGCCAGGTGCTCAGTTCACCCCATAACGGCTGCCCGGCGATCAATGCCGCTTTCACCCCGCTACCGGAGGCGGAAACCAGTCGTGGTGCGGTGACAATCAGGCGGCGGTAGCTGGCGTCTTCATAGCTCAGACGTTTGGCGATAACGGCCAGTCGACCGTCTTTACGGGCGGCGATAAGCTCCTCGCCGAGGACAGCGAACAGCGCCTCGTCCGGCAGGGTTTTGCCCGACCACCGTTGCAGCGCAGCGCTGGTCTGCGGCAGATTGTCATGAAATTCCGGGTTGGCAACGCTTTTACTCAAAATAGAGACGATGGGAAACAGAAAACAGACCACCACGAAGACCAGCAGCGGGGCAATCAGCAGCAGGGAACGCCGGGTTTTTACCCCGTCGGCCTGGCGCAGGCGCTGATGGAGGTCGGGCAATGCCGCCCCGTCAGCCGGTGACACAGGGGATTCCATCACGAGGTTTTGACTCATAGCTGCTTCCTTATCGGTTTGATGGCCGCTATCACCCGGCCAGGGCTACCCTGATGGTGTTTATCTGGCGGCCCAGGCATTGAAGCGCTGTTCCAGATCTTCGCCATGTTCCAGCCAGAAGCTGCTGTTGACCTGC
Source organism: Erwinia piriflorinigrans CFBP 5888 (assembly GCF_001050515.1). Taxonomy (GTDB): domain Bacteria; phylum Pseudomonadota; class Gammaproteobacteria; order Enterobacterales; family Enterobacteriaceae; genus Erwinia; species Erwinia piriflorinigrans. The sequence goes on along the minus strand of NZ_CAHS01000015.1, from coordinate 803,421 downwards.
AATGAGACGGCGAGGTTTTCCGGCGCGGTGGGCAGCTTGCTCAGGCGCTGTGGGGAGAGCAATGCGCTGGTGTTGATATTGGTCGGGCCATAGGGAATATTTTCGGCATACACTTTCTGGTTTTCCGCCCGGTTGCTGAAGGCAATAAACTGTTCCGCCAGCGCCTTATGTTTTGAGCCTTTGACGATCGCCCAGTTATCGAGGTCATACAGCGCACCGTCCCAGACAATGTTGAAGTTATGGCCCTCATCCTGCGCTGCGCCGATGCGGCCGTTGTAGGCTGAACTCATCACCACATCGCCGGAAACCAGCCACTGCAACGGCTGTGCGCCCGATTCCCACCACTGGATATTGGGCTTCAGCTGGTCGAGTTTTTTAAATGCGCGTTCGACTCCGGCAGGTGTCGCCAGCACGCTGTAAACCTCTTCGCGTTTAACGCCGTCGGCCAGCAGCGCGATTTCCAGCGTATACTTCGCGCTTTTTCGCAGCGCGCGTTTGCCAGGGAACGTCTTAACATCCCAGAAGTCGGCCCAGCTTTTCGGGCCTGTTTTCAGCTTGCTGGCGTCATAAGTCAGGGCGGTGGACCAGACGAAGATCCCGGCACCGCACTCGCTGACCGCCGCAGGGATAAAATCGGCTTTATTGCCCAGCCTGCTCCAGTCTAGCGGCTCCAGCAGCCCCTCTTCGCAGCCGCGTTGCAGCTCGGGGGTTTCCATCTCCACCAGGTCCCAGCCAACCTGACCGGTTTCAACCATCGCGCGCAAACGTGCCATTTCGCCGTTGTATTCGCCCGCTTCAATGGTGCCTTTGCCTGCTGCCATAAACGGCTTGTAAAACGCCTTCTCCTGGGCGTCTTTATTGGTGCCGCCAAAGGAAATGACCGTCAGACTCTCGGCCTGTGCCTGTAAAGCAAACATGGCAATCGTCGCTGCTGCCAGTGTCTTAATCATACTAACCTCCTGATTAGTTTATATTTATTAATGCAGCTTTCGTGCCATTGTTATGGCATCAGGCGCGTAGCAGTGAATCAAGCAGGTTGAGGGCCGCTTTAAACTGCACCTCGGGGATGGTCAGTGGATAGAGAAAGCGAATGACGTTGCCGTGTACGCCACAGGTCAGCAGAATTAATCCCTGCTCCAGCGCGCGCTGTTGAATGCGGCGCGCAATGGCGGAAGAGGGCTTGCCGGTGGTCGGGTCGTTAAATTCTGCCGCCACCATTGAGCCGCGTGCGCGCACTTCTGCCAGCGCCGCGCAGCCGCTGGAGTTCAGGGTTTCTACCAACTCTGCGCCGAGGCGTAAGGCACGGGCGCACAGCTGCTCCTCTTCAATCACTTCCAGCACCGCTAGCGCGGCGGCGATCGCCAGCGGATTACCGGCGTAAGTGCCCCCCAGTCCGCCAGGCTCAGGCGCATCCATCAGTTCGGCGCGGCCGCTTACCGCAGAAATCGGCAGGCCGCCTCCGAGGCTTTTCGCCATCGTCATCAGGTCGGGGCGGGCATCCGGGTAGTATTCACTGGCAAAAAGTTTGCCGGTACGCGCAAAGCCGGTCTGAATTTCATCGGCAATTAACAGGATACCGTGCTGGTCACAGAGTTTGCGCAGCGCGCTGACGAACGCTTCAGGCGCAATATTAAAGCCGCCTTCGCCCTGAATCGGCTCATAGATAATGGCAGCAACCTGTTGAGGACTGATATCGCATTTGAACAGGGTTTCCAGGCTTTCCAGCGCATCCTCCACGCTGTAACCATGCAGTGCATTCGGGTAGCGCGCGTGAAAAACCGATGCCGGGAAGGGGCCGAAACCGGTTTTGTACGGCGTCACTTTGCCGGTCAGACCCATCGTCAGTAGCGTGCGGCCGTGGAAGGCCCCGCTAAAGGCGATGACCCCAGGACGACCGGTGGCGGCGCGGGCGATTTTCACCGCGTTTTCCACCGCTTCGGCTCCGCTGGAGAAGAACGTGGTCTTACAGGGCCCGTCGATGGGAACCCGTTGGTTAAGCTGTTCGGCGAGACGGATGTAATTCTCGTAAGGGATCACCTGGTAAGCGGTATGGGTGAAACACTCCAGCTGAGCGCTGACCGCCGCCATCACTTTCGGGTGACGATGGCCGGTGTTGAGCACGGCGATACCGGCGGTAAAATCGGTGTACTCGCGTCCCCGCTCATCCCACAGCGTGGCGTTTTCCGCTTTGGTGGCATAGAAATCGCACATCACGCCTACGCCACGCGGGGTGGCATTCAGACGACGTTGGTCTGTTTCACGGTTGTTCATGGCTTATCCCTTATCAACATTCGACGCGTGCGCTACGCCCCGATGCCATCTCAATGATCGGGGATATTCACGCCACGCACTCTCGGCTCTCCTTGCTTTTTAGCCTCTTAGGGGTTTTATAATCCAGAGCCAGTTTTTAAAATTTCAAGGAACCAATTTTGCTAACCTTACTCGGTGACCTGCTCGCGCATCGCCTGGCCCAGAATCTCAACGGTACGCTGGGCAAACGTTTGTATGATGCATTGCAGTGCGCCATCCAGGATGGCTCCATCGCCACCGGTAGCCGCCTACCCGCTTCCCGTGACCTGGCAAAGGATCTGTCGGTATCACGTAATACGGTACTGACCGCCTACGAGCAGCTACAGTCTGAGGGTTATCTGCAAACCCGCACCGGCAGTGGCACCTTCGTCAGTGATCCCCTGCCGGAGAGCGTTCCTGACATCGGCAGCCGGCCGCCAGCCGCTGGCCGGGCGTTTAACTTTGTCCGGTTCTCCAGCCGTGGCTCGCGTCTGCTGGCGCGCAGCGGGGCGGGGCCGCATCAGTGGGGGGCGTTTATGCCCGGCGTGCCGGACGTCAGCCATATGCCGCACGATATCTGGCGCAAAATTCATCTGCGTCTGAGCCGCCGCATGCCGGTGGAGGCGCTAAGCTACTCCGGTCACGGCGGATGCCAGCAGCTACAGCAGGCGCTGGCGGATCATCTGCGCGTAATTCGATCGGTCAACTGCACGCCGGAACAGATCCTGATCACCGCTGGAACCCATCAGTCGCTGGATCTGCTGGCGAAAATGCTCTGCGATCCGGGTGACCGGGCATGGGTTGAGGAGCCTGGCTATTGGGGGATTCGTAACGTGCTGGCGGTCAACGGCGTTGAGCTGCTGCCAACCGAGGTGGACGAACAGGGCCTGACGCTGCCCGATTTACGTGGCGAAGCGCGGCCGCCGCGTTTAATCTGCGTCACGCCTTCGCATCAGTACCCGCTGGGTTCGGTGATGAGCCTGCAACGTCGCCAGCAGCTGCTGGCGCTGGCAAAAAGCGTTGACAGCTGGGTGGTAGAGGATGACTACGACGGCGAGTTTCGCTTTGCCGAAACACCTATCCCGGCGTTGCAGGGGCTGGCACCTGATGCCCCGGTGATCTACCTCGGTACCTTCAGCAAAACCCTTTACCCCGGCCTGCGTCTGAGCTACATGGTGGTGCCTAAGCCGCTGGCGGCGCGTATGAAGATGGCCCATTCAGAGCTGTACCGGGGCGGTAACGGTCTGGAGCAGTTGACCCTGGCCGAGTTTATTCGTGAAGGACATTACGCGGCGCACGTCCGGCGCATGCGCCAGTTGTACAGCCGCCGCCGTGCCGCCCTGGTGCACATTATCCGGGAAAATCTGGGGGAAAGTTTTATTGCTCAGCAGAGTAACGCCGGGCTGCATCTGATCCTGGCGCTGCCCGATAACATTGATGACGTGGCGCTCAGCGCCGAGCTGGAACAGAATGGCGTACTGACGCGCCCGTTGTCGGCCTACTACCTGTTGGGTACCGCGCGGCGCGGGCTGTTACTGGGCTATGCCTGCGTTGACGAGGAGCAGATGGCGGAAAAGTTTGCGCCGATCCTCGCCTGCCTGGCGCGTCGCCTGCAACGTTAGGCGCTGCGCACTACGCTGGTGCAGGTTGCTGAAATTGCCTGATTGTACATGGCTTTTTTGTGATGCATTTTAGTGCATGACTAAAAAGATGATATAAAACAATATCCTGAGAGTTCTCGCCTTCAGGGTTTATTTTTACGAATTTGGTAAATTCCGCTTGTCGAAAGGAAATTTGTTGTGGTAGAGCTAAAAAAGAGCCGCCCGACAGATGCGCCCGGTGTCAGTGATGCACAACGCGTGCCCGGGATATTTTCCCCCGATTGACGAGAGAATGCGATGAGATCACTGGTGAGTTTTAAAAATATTAAAAAGAGCTATGACGGCGAAAAGCTGGTGGTTCGCAATCTGAATCTGGATGTGCAGGAAGGGGAGTTTCTTACCCTGTTAGGGCCTTCCGGGTCTGGAAAAACCACCAGCCTGATGATGCTGGCCGGTTTTGAAACCCCGACCGATGGCGAAATTTTTCTGCGCGACAGGCCGCTGCACATTCTGCCCCCGCACCAGCGCGATATCGGCATGGTGTTTCAGAATTATGCCCTGTTTCCCCATATGACGGTGGCGGAAAACCTCGCGTTTCCGCTCTCTATCCGTCGCATGAGCAAGTTCGACATTAAGCAGCGCGTGGCGCGTATTCTCGATATGGTCAAACTGACCTCGCTGGCCGATCGTTATCCGGCGCAGATGTCCGGCGGCCAGCAGCAGCGCGTGGCGCTGGCACGGGCGCTGGTGTTTGAACCCAAGCTGGTGCTGATGGATGAACCCCTTGGCGCACTGGATAAGCAGCTGCGCGAACATATGCAGCTGGAGATTAAACAGCTGCATGAGCTGCTCGGACTGACCATAGTCTATGTGACGCACGATCAGAGTGAAGCGATGACCCTGTCAGACCGGGTGGCGGTATTCAACGATGGCGTGATCCAACAAATGGACAGTCCGGGCAAGCTCTACGAGCAGCCAGCTAACGCCTTTGTTTCGCAGTTTATCGGCGAAAATAACAGCTTGCTGGCCACGCAAGTTTCTGCGAATGGCGACTATTATCGCGTGCGGCTGGATGACGGCAGTGAGCTGGATGCGCTAAAGGTGCGGCCAAGTTCGCCGGGTAAAAAAATTCAGCTCAGCATTCGCCCGGAACGGATTAATGTCAATGCGCCACTGCAGGGCGATGGGCAGATTAAAGCGCGTATTCAACAGTTTATTTACCTGGGCGATCACGTACGTATGCTGACCGAGGTGGCGGGACAGGGCAACTTTATGGTGAAACTGTCACCGGATAAAATGGACAGCCGCTGGCAGGCGGGCAGTGAAGTGATGCTGTCGTGGCAGCCGCAGTACCTGCGCGCGCTGGATGTGGTGCTGCAATAGATAAAAAAAGCGGGCCTTGTGTCTGGCCCGCGTCAACGCGTTCGGATAAATATCCTGCAGCGGTTGGGCGACGACGTGCATCGCCCGTGAGGGTTTATGCTTCAGCCTGCTTCGACTGAATCGCCGTCAGGGCGATGGTGTAGACGATATCGTCAACCAGCGCACCGCGCGACAGGTCGTTAACCGGTTTGCGCATGCCCTGTAGCATTGGCCCGATGGAGATCAGATCGGCAGAGCGCTGCACCGCTTTGTAGGTGGTGTTACCGGTGTTCAGATCCGGGAAGATAAACACGGTAGCGCGGCCTGCCACCGGTGAATTTGGCGCTTTTGATTTCGCCACGTCGGCCATAATGGCTGCGTCGTACTGCAACGGGCCATCGATAACCAAGTCGGGGCGTTTTTCCTGGGCGATACGCGTGGCTTCACGCACTTTTTCCACGTCGCTACCGGCTCCCGAGTTGCCGGTGGAGTAGGAGATCATCGCCACGCGTGGTTCGATACCAAATGCCAGCGCTGAATCCGCAGACTGAATGGCGATTTCGGCCAGCTGCTCCGGGTTCGGATCTGGGTTGATGGCGCAGTCGCCGTAAACCAGCACCTGTTCAGGCAGCAGCATAAAGAACACCGAGGAGACCAGCGAACTGTTTGGCGCGGTTTTGATCAGCTGCAACGGCGGACGGATGGTATTTGCCGTGGTGTGTACCGCACCGGAGACCAGTCCATCCACTTCGCCGCGCTCCAGCATCATGGTGCCAAGCATCACGTTATCCTCCAGCTGCTCCTGCGCCACCACTTCGGTCATGCCTTTGCTCTTGCGCAGCTCAACCAGACGCGCCACGTAGTTTTCGCGTGCGCTGGCCGGATCGACGATTTCAATACCTTTGCCGAGCTCAACGCCCTGAGCCGCCGCAACGCGCTGGATCTCTTCCGGGTTGCCCAGCAGGATACAGGTGGCGATACCGCGTTCGGCACAGATAGCCGCCGCTTTAACGGTGCGTGGTTCGTCACCTTCCGGCAGTACGATGCGCTTGCCGGCTTTGCGCGCCAGCTCGGTCAGCTGGTAGCGGAATGCCGGTGGGGAGAGGCGACGGCTGCGCTCGGAGGTGGCGGTCAGGGATTCGATCCACTCGGCATCGATGTGGCTGGCCACATACTCCTGAACGCGTTCAATACGCTGGGTATCATCGCTCGGCACTTCCAGGTTGAAGCTTTGCAGGCTGAGTGACGTCTGCCAGGTATTGGTATCCACCCGGAATACCGGCAGGCCGGTCTGGAAGGCGCGTTCGCACAGTTTCTGAATCGGTGCATCAATGGCGTAGCCGCCGGTCAGCAGGATGGCACCAATCTCGACTCCGTTCATCGCGGCCAGGCAGGCAGCGACCAGCACATCAGGGCGATCGGCAGAGGTGACCAGCAGGGAGCCAGGGCGGAAATGTTCCAGCATATTGGGCAGGCTGCGCGCGCAGAAAGTCACCGATTTCACGCGGCGTGTCGCAATTTCACCCTCGTTAATCACGCTGGCGTTCAGGTGGCGGCACATATCGATAGCACGGGTGGCGATCAGCTCAAAGCTCCACGGCACGCAGCCCAGTATCGGCAGCGGGCTGTTGGCGAACAGCTGTTTCGGGTCGATATTGGCCACGTTGGCTTTGCTGGAATCATCGAAAATCTCGGACAGATCGGGACGGGTACGACCCTGTTCGTCGACCGGGGCATTGAGTTTATTAATGATAACGCCGGTAATGCTTTTGTTCTTGCTGCCGCCAAAGCTGGCCTGCGTCAGTTCAATGCGCTCTTTCAGCTGGTCTGCCGAGTCATTACCCAGCGCCGTCACAAAGACGATTTCTGCATTGAGCGTTTTGGCAATTTCATAGTTCAGCGCGGAGGCGAACTGGTGCTTACGCGTAGGCACCAGGCCTTCTACCAATACCACTTCAGCCTCTTTGGTATTTTCATGGTAGCTGGCGATAATCTCTTCCATCAGCACATCCTGCTGATTGGAACCGAGCAGGGACTCGACGCGGCTCATCGCCAGCGGTGTAGCGGCGGGAATGTTGGAGTGCTTGCGGATGATGGTGGTGGTCTGATCCGGGCTGTCGCCACCCGTGCGTGGCTGGGCGATGGGCTTGAACACGCTAAGACGTACGCCTTTACGTTCCATAGCACGAATAACGCCGAGGCTGACGCTGGTCAGGCCGACACTGGTGCCGGTAGGGATCAACATAATAGTTCGGGACACGATAAGTTCTCCTTTAGCCTGGTCATCCGCGCCGCGTGTGGTTCATTCCGATGATACTACCTAAGGATGAACCTCAAGACTGGGGCTGTGCAATCGGGCAGTCATCTTCAGGTGACGCTGTTGCCGATTTCCGCCACGAAAACGCGGTTGGCCAGATAAAACGTGGTGCCAGAAACAGCTCCGCCAGCCTGAGCTGGCGGAGACAAAGTGATTATGCGGTCAGACGGTTGGCGTCCTGAGCGATAACTAACTCTTCATTGGTTGGCAATACCAGCACCGGACGGGTGCCTTCTTTATTGATAAAGCCTGATTTGCCGAAACGGGCGGCGAGGTTGCGCTCGGCATCGACTTCAATACCCAGCAGAGCCAGTTTATTTAGCGTCAGTTCACGCACCATCGAGGAGTTTTCGCCGATACCGCCGGTGAAAATAACCGCATCCAGGCGGCCATCCATCTGTGCGCAGTAGGAGCCGATATATTTGGCCAGGCGGTGGCAATAAACATCCATCGCACGTTTGGCATCGGCTTTGCTGTCGTAGTTATCTTCAACATAGCGGCAGTCGCTGGTCACTTCGGTCAGACCCAGCAGGCCAGACTCTTTGGTCAACATGATATTGATAGCGTCGACGCTCATGCCCAGCGTGTCGTGCAGGAAGAAAATGATGGCCGGGTCGAGATCGCCGCTGCGAGTGCCCATAACCAGACCTTCCAGCGGGGTCAGACCCATTGAGGTGTCCACACATTCGCCGTTACGGATGGCCGAAACGGAGCCGCCATTGCCGAGGTGGCAGGTGATGATATTGAGTTCGGACACGGGCTTGTTGAGGACTTTAGCCGCTTCCTGGGTCACATAGTAATGGCTGGTACCGTGTGCGCCATAGCGACGTACGCCGTGCTCTTTATACAGCTTGTAAGGCAGGGCGTAGAGATAAGACTCTTCCGGCATTGTCTGATGGAACGCGGTGTCAAAAACGGCGACATTTTTATCTGACAGGTGAGGGAAGTTTTTCAGCGCTTCATCGATACCGATCAGGTGCGCCGGGTTATGCAGCGGTGCGAAAGATGAGGCGTCTTTAATGCCCTGGATAACGGACTCGTCGATCACCACTGAGTGAGTCAGCTTTTCGCCACCATGAACGATGCGATGACCGATTGCAGCAATTTGTGCCGACAGTTCTGGTTTTTGTGCCAAAATAGTTGTAACCATGAAGTTCAGTGCTTCGCTGTGTGCAGCACCGGCACCCAGAGCCGCTTCTTGTTTAGCGCCATCCAGTTTCCATTTGATGCGGGCTTCCGGCAGATGGAAGCATTCAGCTAAACCTGACAGGTATTCGTCACCATTCGCTGGATCGATGATGGCAAATTTCAGGGAAGAACTACCGCAGTTCAGAACCAGTACTAACTTACTCGACATGGAAGGTCCTATTTGTTTAAGGTGGCGAAATAAAATTCAATCAGACTTTCAGCTTCGCGCATGAAAGCTGGTACATTAATGTCGGATATCTGGCTTTTAAAAGCCTTGTCCGAAAGCAAAAAATTTTGGAATTATTATGGACAGAATTCTGTCGCTTTATGTGTTTGCACCTTGAGCCAGGCAGCATGCCGCCGCTGTATGGGGTGACAAGTGCGCACAGGATAACCAGGGTCACTCGCAAAAACAAAATATTTTGATTTCTTTAAGGTACAGTTGGTGTGTTGCGTGTTTTTTTTAAAATTTATCTCTGAAGTTGAGGTTTACCATGGCTAATGAATCCGGCTCCGTGGGTTGGTTTAAACTGTTCCAGCATGGGCAACACTATATGAAAACATGGCCTGTCGATAAGCGTCTTGCGCCCATGTTTCCTGAAAACAGAGTGACGCGCGCGACGCGTTTTGCCATCCGCTTTATGCCGCCGCTGGCGGTCTTTTGCCTGAGCTGGCAAATTGCGCTTGGTGGACAGCTGGGTCCTGCTATTGCCACCGCTCTGTTCGCCTGTAGCCTGCCGATGCAGGGGCTGTGGTGGCTGGGGAAACGCTCGGTGACACCACTGCCACCCAGTCTGCTGGGCTGGTTCAGTGAAGTGCGTGAAAAGTTGCAGGCTGCCGGTCAGGCGGTTGCGCCGATTGAAGGTAAACCGACCTACCAGTCGCTGGCAGATGTCCTCAAGCGCGCATTTAAGCAGCTGGATAAAACCTTTCTTGACGATCTTTAAACGCTGTGCGGGTTTTCTTCGCTAACAGCGCTCCGGTGCGCACCATAATGTGCGCATCATCTCTACCAAAAAGGAAGAAACGGTGAAGTGTAAAGGTTTTCTGTTTGATCTGGATGGCACTCTGGTCGACTCCCTTGCGGTGGTTGAGCGTGCCTGGAAAAGCTGGGGTGAGCGCCATGGCATAGCCACTGACGAAGTGCTGAGCTTTATCCACGGCAAGCAGGCCATTACCTCATTGCGCCACTTTATGGCGGGAGCAACTGCTGAGGAGATCCAGCGGGAGTTTGTCGCGCTGGAAGAGCTGGAAGCGGGCGATACCGAGGGCATTCTGGCTCTGCCGGGCGCGCTCCAGCTGCTGGCGACGTTGGATGAATTATCGATTCCCTGGGCTATTGTCACCTCCGGTTCGGTGCCGGTTGCCAGCGCCCGACATGCTGCGGCAGGGTTACCCGCCCCGGCAGTATTTGTCACCGCTGAACGCGTAGAGCGTGGCAAACCGGAACCCGACGCGTATTTACTCGGTGCCCAGCTGCTCGACCTGGAACCCGAAGAGTGCGTGGTGGTGGAAGATGCTGCTGCTGGCATCCTCTCAGGGCTGGCCGCAGGTTGCCATGTGATTGCCGTCAATCCCCCAGCGGATGCTCAACGGCTGGAGGATGTCGATATGGTGCTTGGCTCGCTAGAAGAGTTAATCATTCATAAAAATGCTGATGAAAGCATCAATGTTTACCGCAGACATTAATGCTGTCTGATTCCATATCAACGCCGGGGGGACTCTTCCCGGCGTTGACTATCCCCCCCTCTTTATCTCCATCTTGATGACCTGAACAGATGCCTCGCCCCTGCGGACAGAAGCATCGTTAACACGGAGATACATTTATTTTTCAGTGGGTATAGCTTGGGAAAGGCTCATAAGAAATGACAAAAATTACAAAATACGCCACTAAAGAGTGGCCACCTTGATAATAAAGTTGTAATGGCCGCAAGGTGCTGGAATAGTGTCAGGGATGGTCATAATTATTTGACTAGGGGCAATGACTTCATAGCACCAGGCGTGCTGATATTTTTTTTTAATATGTCTTGTAAATTTTTCTTTGAGAGTGAAGGATCTAGTAAGCAAGGAGTGCTGGATAATCCCAACCGTCCAGGAACAGGATTGCCTTTTATTTCAAGCTGGTATTATCGATGATTCCCGCCAGGCGTGAATTTCGTTGGCCCGATAAAAGATCAACCTGCAGCAATATATTTTCGCGACTCACATAAACGCTGAGGGTTTATTCCTTCTTAGTGTCAATAACCCGTTCCCGCCGTTTAAACCCATTTGAATAAAATGGATGCCCCATGCGTCAGGAGGGCTGCAATCTCCATAAGGAATGCTGGGGCGGGATTAGCCAACGCTGAAAATCATGACATTACCCTGTTATTTTCAATAAAAGCTTCTGCATGGAAAGTGTGGAGGGGTTTTTATTGCATTATCGACTCAGTAATGTAAGGGTTTGTTGTGAATTCGACATTTAATATAAATGGATATTATTAATGCGAGATATTAAACAGGTTTCCGTCGCAAGCGATCGGACTTCTTTGCTCAATGTCACTTCAGAAAGCCTCAAGGAGGATGTTGGCTGCGGCGTTCGGAAACTCACACCGAATATTACCTCTCTATCAAATTTTGCTGATGAAAACAGTTCGCCATGCGTTTTTTCTCCCGGCCAGCCCTTAAAATCAGTGCCCAGTTTTTTGAGCAAATTTCTGCCGTGGAGCGATAAAGATCGTGAATCTTCTGTAGATATTGAATTACAGGAAATTTGCACTACAGGAAGAGAACTGCAACGGCTAGCCGATGGCTATGCCCATGTCCGACCGCAACCTGATTCATGTCTAACCCCAGCTTTTCGCATTAACGGAAAATTAGGATGGTTTTCTGCCGCAGCTTTACTCACGACTGGCATCGGAGCCTTCGCATACAGCCGAGAGCTATTTGGTACAGGTAATCAGGACAGCCCGTTGACTGACCCAACCCATACCCACAGCACATCTGCAATGCGAGGAGTCACTTCGTTGCCAGAGCCTTTACCCATAGCTGCCCCAATCTGGGTACCCAGAGAGAGCACCACCACTAGCGAAATGCCCGACGATGTTAAGATTGTGATGAAGGATTTCTCTTGTATTAAAGAAAGAGAAACCCTGACGGCAGTAGATATCTTTCGCAAGATAGGGAGTACGCTGTTAAGTCCGGTTGAGGAATTAGCCAGAGAGTCCCAGGTTATTAATTATCTGAATAATATAGGACATTGTCCTAATGAAGAAGAGATGAAATTTCTCTCGGAAATTACAAGCAAAGTAGATCAGGTTATCAATGCGGTTATATCTCTCATTCCTGGTGCGATGTCGGTAGTGATTATAAAAAGAGTAGGTGGGAATTTATTCAAAATGTTTGCGGACAATATGGAAGGTAAACCCGTTGATTTTTATAATGCTTATGCATTAAATGATCAGGTCCTGATGATGGCGAAAATGATCGCTGACTTTTCACCCAAGGATGAAAATGGGCAACTTATCAATGATAAATTAGCATTGCCTGAAGATACTTATCTTGAAGATGGTGATATGACTACATGGATTGATACGGCTAAATACATAATAATCAATAAAAAGGGTGATTTTATTGCACGTGGTAACGACGGTGAATTTCCCACTCGTTATTCTAACCAAAAAAAGTCTTGGTATCTGGTGAGGGATAAGAATGATTTGGCATATCTGCCTTTGTCACCATTGCAAGATGCAAACCCAATTATAATCCCTTACCCGGCCATTGCTGATTTTGAAATAGCCGATGCTTTGAAAGATGTCCGGCCACTTGATGCTAACCTTTTCAGCGCGTCACGACCAAATGATAAAGGCATATATAGATGCCCTAAGGAACAAAACAGATCGGCAATGCAGGCTGTTAAGCTTAACGGCATGTTTTATCGTGTCAGTGCGGGGACGACTAAAAAGAGGATGGCTATTTATGAAAAAACAGAGTCAGAAATAATCATGTACGACGGAACATGGTACCTTGCCACTAAGGATAAGCGCGCCGAGGTTAAATCTGTTCCCTGTAGAGTAAAAAGATCGCCCTATTCATTATGTATGAGTTACTCGCAAGATCTGAATGAAGTCCTTACGGCTAATCGTGATTACGCCTCAAGCCCACTGACTTTTAGCTGGTTAAGAAGTGATAAGGATAATCCTGCCATTTTGGTGTCCGAAAATAACAAAAAATATATACAGCATAATGGTGCCGTTTTTAAAATTAAAGTCGTTTCACCTATCAATTCTGATGTCATGGGTAGCAGCGAAATACGTATCTTTGGTAAGAAAAGAACGGGGTTGTTTAAGAGAAAAAATGACTTTTATATCACCAGTGCTTATTTTAGTGAGTTAAAAGGGAATGGTTATCTATATAGTAAGATTGAAAATGTCATGGAAACGCTTTATTTGCCCAGATCGATAGCAGAAGCCTACCAGTCAGTTAAAGATTTCGAACGTGCTAAGGGACAAATCACATCAGAAGAATATGCCAGTATTAGAGCGTACGGCGGGGTAAGTTATCGTGATATAAATGATTTTATCTATAATGGAAGACTAAATGATTATACTGATTCTGAACGTAAAGCCACGGTGATTTCACATATAAAAAATATCCGAACGCTGTTAAAAAAATTACCGAGTATTGATGGTGTAGTATACAGGGGAAGCCAGCTTACTACCCTGGGAGCTAAAGCTTTTTCCGAGCTCAAAGCCGAAGATATTATTTCAAGTCGTAAGTTTATTTCTGCCTCAATGGATCGGGCGGTGGCAAATATTTTCGCAGCCGGACCTAATGCTATTCGTTATACTATCCACGTTAAAAAATCCGCTCATCCTATATTAACTTTTACAGGGAAACTTAGGGAAGCCGAAGTAATAATTGAGGATAATGTCCTGTTCAGGTGTGTTTATGTCTATGGCAGGGACGTTGTTCTGGAAGAAATCGTGAATCCATCTACTCACGACATGAGAAGATTAAAAAATGTCTATATATGATTTTCATATACCATTTTGACTAATGAAACTACGGTGATGAATAATTTAGTTTTTAATAATGGCGATCGGAAGAAGTACTTGGCATCATCTTTATATCGCCCCGGAAGTTTATCTAAATCTATTTTTGACAAACTTTATTGCAACCACATTATCGATAATCTTTTAGCTATTGAAAATCCATGAGGGTAATTTCTAATTTTAAAGGGTTTTAATCATGCCACATATTACATATGCAGCCATAGCTGTTGCTCAAAATTCTGTGCTAACTGCGTCCCAGGAAGAAAGCGGCGGTAGTCATGACTATGCCAGTCGGGGGCTTATCCCAAGTGTTATCTCTGTTTCAGATTCGGCTATTGAAATGACTTCGTCTCCTGTATCGTCTTTCTGTCAATGCAGGAAAAATGTTTTCAAATGGTTTTGTGATTGTAAATCAGAAGAAAAGTTGGCAAAGGATACGCAGTGGCAGGAAGTTCTGCTTAAAGGAAGAGAATTAAAACGGCTTGCAGAAGACGGTGTCCGAATCATGCAGCAACAGGATTCACCGCCTGTTTATAGTTTTAAACTGAACAGGAAATTCATGTGGTTTGCTGGTGCTGCGCTGGTTACTACAGGGCTGGGGACTTTCACATACGGCCGACAGCTATTCGGTGCGGGTCTTTCATCCTCCGACCAGCACAATACCGGCAGCACAGCCGCGATGGGCAGCAGGGAGGCCTTTTTGTCTCCAGAGCCTTTACCCACGGCTGCTCCAATGTTAGCACCCCGAGAGAGCACCACCCACAAAAAGCCGGAGGACATTAAGCGTGTGAAGATGGATTTCTCTTGCATTGAAGAGAGAGAAACCCTGACGGCAGCAGACATTTTACGCAAGATAGGCAATACGCTGTTAAGCCCGGTTGAGGAGTTAGCAAGAGAGTCCCAGGTCATTGATTATATGGATAATATGCGACGTTGTCCCAATGATGAAGAGATAAAATCTCTGTCGGTAATCACCCGTAAAGTGGATCAGGTTGTCAATGCGGTTGTATCTCTGATCCCCGGTGCGATGCCAACGGTGATTGTGCAAAGAATTGGTGGGACCTTATTCAAAATGTTTGCTGACAATCTGAATGGGAAAACCGTCAATGTGCAAAACGTCGTTGAGTTAAATAATCAGGTTCTGATGGTGGCAAAGATGATTGCTGATTTTTCAACAAAAAATATAAATGGTCAGCCGGTGGATAAGCAAGTCGGTCTTCCAGAGCAAACGTATATGAATAAAAACCTCGTGCATATTTATATTAAGGGTGATGAATATCTTTTATCTCATCAGGGGAATAAATATATTGCTACCAGAGGTGAAAAAGAACTGGAGGTCAGCTATTCGAATAAAAATAAGATCTGGTTCCCAGTTGAAGAAACTTTGGCTATAAAAGATACTATCCTGAACAGACATGAGAATCTACCGGGAAAGATGATATCTCACGCTGATGTTATCGATCTTAAAATGGCGCGCACTTTGCAGGATGTCCCGCAACTTAACGCTAAACGTTTTATCCGAACCCAGCCAAATAATAAAGGGATTTATCGATATTCTATATCGGGTAAAAAAAATAATAAAATGGCTGTAAAGCTCAATGGACAATTCTATTGCGTGCGCAAGGGGACGGCACAACCGTATCTGACGCTTGATAGTCGACCGGATATTGAAATAGTTAACTATTACGGTAAATATTATCTTACCAGTCAGGAGGAAGGCGTCGGCGTAGCCTATTCGCCCTGTCGCGTAACAAGATCTCCTGTTTTACCCTGCCTGGCATTTTCTGGAGATGTAGAGAGAATACTCAAAAATAATCTTGATGCAGGGATGAGTCCAGACAAAGTGGGGGAGTTAAGTGCTGGTAAGAAATTCCCTACTATTCTTGTGTCCGGCAACGGGAAAAACTATATCAAGCATAATTCGCTACTGTTCAGGGTAAAAATAGTCCAGGAGGGGTCGGCCCGTTATAACAAGGAGACAGAAGTTCGTATTTTTGCCAGAAGACGCAGTGGTTTTTTAAAGAGAAAAAAAGAATTTTATATTGGTAGCGGCTATTTTAGTCCGGTTGCAGGGGACGGAGTTTTAACCACTAAAATTGAAAGTACTATGGAAGTTTTTAAATTTACCAGGCCAACAGCGGAAGCTTACCATTTACTTCAGGACTTCGATAATAAAAACGGAGGAATAACCTCAGGTGAATATGAAAGTATTCGCGTGTACGGAGGTGCCAGTTATACCACTATCAATGGCTTTCTGTTGGACGATATGCCTGAAGAGTACATCAGTCCCCATATAAGAGAAAGTGCATTTCAGCATGTTACAAACATCAGAAAAATGTTGAAAAAACTGCCGGTCATCCACGGTATGGTTTACCGGGGATGTATACCCGGTAAACAGGGGATGAAGGCATTCGCTGAACTAAAACCCGGTGATATCATTTCAAGTAAAAAGTTTATATCTGCTTCTACTGAGCAGCAGGTTGCCAGAAATTTCGCAGCTGCTGCCAATGGCGTGCGTTATAAAATAGCCGTTGAAAAAGCGGCACACCCGGTCATGCTTTATACGGGTAAACTTACTGAGGCAGAAGTATTGATTGAAGATAATACCATCTTCAGATGCAAGGCCATTAGCTGCAGGGATATCGAACTGGAAGAGGTGGTGAATCCGTCAGGCGATGAATTAGCGAGGTTAAAATATATCTTTATCTAATTTTATCGTTATTCACTTTTGATGCAGGCCTGACCAGCTTATTCATACCAACCCGTTTTTCTGGCCAGCCGTTATAGGGGTGAGTTACAACGATTCCTTACTGATTTCGTCCAGTGACAGGCTGAAGCTGGGAACAAACACCTGCATAAAATAATCCATCTCTGGGCTGTGGCGTTGTGACAGGGTTTTCTCCAAACGTGCCTTTGCCATCAGAAATTCATTGTTACCGGCAGACAGCTCCTCCAGACATTTCAGATAGGCACAAAGCGCATCAGCCTGCTTGACAATGGCCGTCTCCGCCTCGCTGTGCTGATGTTCGTCGATCAGTGGCGCGTAGGCTGAGCGAAGCTCTTCAGGCAGCATCTCAATCAGCTTGTCCCGCGCAATTTTCTCAATTTTTTTGTACTCATGGGCAATCTGCGCATTGTAATACTTTACCGGAGTGGGCAGATCGCCGGTAAGCACCTCGCTGGCGTCATGATAGATCGCCATCAGGGCAATACGTTCTGCATTCAGGCTGCCAGCGAAACGGGCGTTTTTAATCAGCGCCAGCGCATGGGCGACCATAGCGACCTGTAGACTGTGTTCCGAGACATTCTCCGTGCGCACATTGCGCATCAGCGGCCAGCGGTTTATCAGTTTCAGACGGGAGAGGTGAGCAAAGAAGTGGCTGTGGAGCATGGTGAATTTTCCCTTACAGCATAATACGAGGGGCGACGCGAACCGCCCCCGAAGAGAAGCCCTAAAGCTGACGATAGCCGCTCAGGAATCGGCCAAACTTGCCGATAGCCATTTCCAGTTCATCGACACGCGGCAGGGTAACGATACGCACATGGTCGGGCCACGGCCAGTTAAATGCGCTGCCCTGTACCAGCAAGACTTTTTCCTGTAGCAGGAAATCCAGCACCATTTTCTGGTCGTCATGAATGTTGAATTTCTTACTGTCGATTTTAGGGAACATGTACAAAGCGCCATCGGGCTTGACGCAGCTGACGCCTGGGATCTCGTTAATCAGCTCCCATGCGCGGTTGCGCTGCTCGAACAGTCGGCCACCGGGCTGGATAAACTCACTGATGCTTTGATAGCCGCCAAGCGCCGTTTGGATGGCGTGCTGTGCCGGTACGTTAGCGCACAAACGCATGGAAGCCAGCATCTCCAGCCCCTCAATATAGCCTTTGGCATGCTTCTTCGGCCCGTTCAGCACCATCCAGCCCTGACGGAAACCCGCCACGCGGTAGGTTTTCGATAAACCGTTAAAGGTGATGGTAAGCAGGTCCGGTGCCAGAGCGGCAATGGAGTGGTGTTGAGCGGCGTCGTACAGGATCTTGTCGTAAATTTCGTCAGCAAAAATGATCAGATTATGCTGGCGCGCCAGTTCAACAATCTCCAACAGCAGCTCTTTGCTGTAGACAGCGCCGGTTGGGTTATTTGGGTTAATAATCACGATACCACGCGTGCGCGGGGTGATTTTGCTGCGTATATCGTCCAAATCCGGGAACCAACCCGCGGACTCATCGCACAGATAGTGCACCGCTCTACCGCTGGATAGCGAAACGGCCGCTGTCCACAGCGGATAATCAGGGGCGGGTACCAGCATTTCATCGCCGCTATTGAGCAATGCCTGCATGGATTGCAAGATCAGCTCGGATACCCCATTACCGATGTAGATAACTTCTACCGTGATATCGCGCATGCCTCGGGCCTGATAGTGCTGCATGATCGCTTTACGTGCCGAATATAGCCCTTTTGAATCGCAGTATCCCTGGGCGCTTGGCAGATTGCGGATCACATCAACCAGAATTTCGTCAGGGGCTTCGAATCCAAATGGGGCTGGATTACCGATATTCAGCTTGAGGACTTTGTTACCTTCTTCTTCGAGGCGCTTAGCTTCTTTTAACACCGGACCGCGAATGTCGTAACACACGTTGTCCAGCTTGTCGGATTTCTCAATTGGGGTCATTTTTGTTGCCTTAACTGGCGGAACCGCGTTCCTGCCGTGGAAAACTTAACATGGCACAATGTACTCCTCTCCTCACTGGTTTTGAAGGGGAGCAGAGGGCTTCGGAGGGTTTAAGGCGGTTTTTTTCTTCTGCTGGTAACGGGAGGTATCCAGCACACATATCTGAATGACTCTGCTGTTATTTGAGTTTAGTGCGATATTTTGACCTGGTCAGGTATTTTAGGGTGTGACGTACCGATGACGATTCCTGACAAGGCCTGCTGGCTCAGAAAATGATTAATTATCTATATATTAATGCGAATCGAAACTGTCAAGATTAGCTTATTTGTTAGTGCGTTTTACGAGCTGTAGAAGAGACCGACTGACATGAAAGGAGCTGCCCTCTCTCATGATATCTTCTGCTGATAATTGTGTTGAAATGTGACTTATAGATGGTTTTTATGATGCATAGCGCTGTATAGCGTGTGATAGCCTCTGAAATCTTACTTTAGTGAAGAGAATAATCAGGTTTGGGCTTAAAAAGTGAACGGCAGTATGTCAGGATAATGTTCAGAGGACTTGGCACCTGATGCACGAGGCCCTGAAGGAATAAAAATAACATTTTTATTCCGTATATTGATAAGTAAATCTTAATATTTACGCTGCGATCCAGCGTGCTGGCAATTTAATTTTCAATGGTTGTTTTAGACTAACAGCACTGCAACTCATCTCCTGTTGAGTTTTGTCGGTGTGAATTAACTATAACGACGCGGCTTCCTGCAACTTATGGGTTTGTGCGGCGTGCATGAGTGATGTATCAGATGAAGGAATCTTTTCGCAGCAATCTGTTCGGCATCAGTCGAGTAGAGTGACCAGAGTAAAGAATACTTATTTGTCTGCGAGTCAGGTAATGCAACAGAGTAATTTTTTTGATTGCTAAACACTTTAACCATTATGCAATTGTTACAAGTTTATCTCATTGATAAACAGAGTAATAACACCAGGGTAGCTGTTTGTAAAAACTTATAAAAGTGAAGATATAACATGACTAGTGCAAATCGTCCGATACTCAATCTTGACCTTGATCTGCTAAGAACTTTTGTTGCCGTTGCCGATCTGAATACATTTGCCGCGGCTGCGGCAGCGGTGTGCAGAACGCAGTCGGCAGTGAGTCAGCAAATGCAGCGCCTTGAACAATTGGTTGGCAAAGAATTGTTCGCCAGACATGGACGTAATAAATTATTGACTGAACACGGTATTCAGCTGCTTGGCTACGCCAGAAAGATACTTCGCTTCAATGATGAAGCCTGTACCTCACTGATGTACAGCAATATTCAGGGGGTTCTGTCCATTGGTGCCTCTGATGATACATCAGACACGATTTTGCCGTTTATGCTGAACCGGGTGACCTCGCTTTATCCTAAGCTGGCGATCGATGTTCGCGTTCAACGCAATCCGTTCATGATGGAAATGCTCAATCAGGGCGAGGTTGATCTGGTTGTCACCACTTCCAGCCCGATGAATTTCATCTGGCAGGTGCTGCGCACGTCACCCACTCTGTGGTATTGCGCGGCGGATTACATGTTCCAGCGTGGCGAAGCGATTCCTTTAGTTCTGTTGGATGAGCCAAGCCCTTATCGCGATCTGGCGATAGACCATCTTAATCAGGCCGGTATTCCGTGGCGTATCTCATATGTCGCATCGACGCTTGCTGCGGTTCGTGCGGCGGTGAAAGCGGGTCTGGGCGTTACCGCTCGTCCGGTCGAGATGATGAGTCCCGAGCTGCGCGTCATGGGGGCTGCCGAAGGTCTGCCAATGCTGCCAGATACCGAGTACCTGCTGTGCCGCAACCCGGATAGCAACAACGAGCTGGCGCTGACGATTTTCAATGCAATGGAGTCCGGCAACGATCCGTACCACCTGCGTGCGGGTTCTCAGGACGGTTCGGCATTTGCGGATGAAGAAGAGTAATTTTTTTAACGAAAACGAGTATCCTTTTCATTAAAAACTGATTTTTCCCTTTTACTCCATAAAAAAAGCCCTTTGGTCAGCATTTTGACTGAAGGGCTTTTTTATTGATAAAAAACCTATCCGTTTTATGCCTTAATGACTCTAAAAATTTATTCATACCTCAAGCTATTTACCTTGGGCTCAAAAAAAACTTTCCCGGAACTTCCCGCATTCCGTTTTCACCAGAAGGGCATTTTGACGGTCAAAATCTGCCTGTTTTTTTATCATAAACCCTTAAACTGTGTGCTGGATCAAAAAAATAGCTTCTGGAAGGGGAAGGAAAAAAAGATTATTCCTGCCAAAATAGGCCAGAATAAATACCGACATTCTGCAGGGTTTTGCCCGCTACGCTCGTCAACGCATGTTGTGACTGACTCGATTTAGCTCGCTAAAAGCGCATCATGTGTTAATTTAATGTTCTCAATGTAAAATAATGTGCTGATTGTTTTGTCAAAGTTGACAAAAGGTAAGGTAAAGGAGTAAAAACCACATAAAACTACTGGCTTATTGATGAAACCAGTATAAATTGTATGGTTTTTACATTGTTCCCTTGAATCGATGTGGTGTGTGAGCTGCCATTTATTAGAGCAGGACGCGTAGCGCCACTTTTGGTGAGTAAGTCAGAGTATGTCAACAACCACAGAAGTCGTCGCCCATCACTGGGCATTTGCTGTTTTCCTGATCGTCTCAATAGGTCTTTGCTGCCTGATGTTGGCGGGAGCATGGTTTTTAGGCGGAAAAGCCCGTGGAAGGCACACAAATACACCTTTTGAATCCGGTATTGCTTCCGTTGGCACTGCGAAATTGCGTCTGTCCGCCAAGTTCTATCTGGTCGCCATGTTCTTCGTCATCTTCGACGTTGAAGCGCTCTATCTCTATGCATGGTCGACCGCCATCCGCGAAAGCGGCTGGGTTGGCTTTGTCGAAGCCGCTATTTTCATTTTGGTCCTGCTTGCTGGTTTGTTTTATCTGGTTCGCATTGGCGCGCTGGATTGGGCTCCTGCCCGTCGTCAGTTTGACGTCAAACCAACCACCATCTCGCACGCCAACCGTCACAAGCAGTAACAGCGAGGCAAAAACACATGGACTATACGCTCACCCGCATAGACCCGAACGGTGAGAATGACCGTTATCCCCTGCAAAAACAGGAGATTGTTACCGATCCCCTGGAAAAGCACGTTCATCAAAATGTCTATATGGGCAAGTTAGAACATGCTCTGCACGATATGGTGAACTGGGGGCGTAAGAACTCCCTTTGGCCGTTTAACTTCGGTCTTTCCTGCTGCTATGTCGAAATGACCACCTCGTTTACTGCGGTGCACGATGTGGCGCGCTTTGGCTCGGAAGTGATTCGTGCTTCGCCGCGCCAGGCTGACTTTATGGTGGTGGCGGGAACCTGTTTCACCAAGATGGCCCCGGTGATACAGCGCTTGTATGACCAGATGCTGGAACCGAAATGGGTGATCTCAATGGGAGCCTGTGCCAACTCCGGCGGTATGTACGATATCTATTCCGTGGTGCAGGGCGTTGATAAGTTCCTGCCGGTAGACGTCTATATTCCTGGCTGTCCACCGCGCCCCGAAGCCTATATGCAGGCACTGCTGCTATTGCAAGAGTCGATCGGTAAAGAACGACGTCCATTATCATGGGTGGTCAACGATCAGGGCGTCTATCGCGCCAATATGCAGTCCGAGCGCGACAGGAAAAACGCAGAGCGTATTGCCGTGACTAATCTGCGTACCCCTGACGAAATTTAACCCAGCAGTTGATGGATGTGGTCAGAAAAAGCGCAATAAAAACATAACGTAATATGCGCTGACCCCCTTGACGCCAACACTGAGCGCCTGTCCGTCAGGCCAGAATGGTGAACAACTTATGACAGATTTAACCACGCAAGATCTCGCTCAGCCGTTATGGCAAACCCGCGATCACCAGGATGACCCGGCGATCGGCGAGCTGCGTAATCGTTTTGGGCCTGATGCCTTTACCGTGCAAGCAACCCGTACCGGCGTGCCGGTAGTCTGGGTGAAACGTGAGCAGTTGTTAGAGATCGTCGAATTCCTGCGCAAGCTGCCAAAACCCTATGTGATGCTGTATGACCTGCATGGTATGGATGAGCGCCTGCGCACCCATCGTGCCGGGTTACCGGCGGCGGATTTTTCCGTTTTCTACCACTTCATCTCCATTGAGCGTAACCGCGATATCATGCTCAAGGTGGCGCTGTCAGAAAACGATCTGCATGTGCCGACCCTGACGAAAATTTTCCCCAATGCTAACTGGTATGAGCGGGAAACCTGGGAGATGTTTGGTATTAATGTGGTCGGCCACCCGCACCTGACGCGCATTATGATGCCGCAGAGTTGGGAAGGGCACCCGTTACGTAAAGATTATCCGGCGCGCGCCACTGAATTCGATCCTTTCGAGCTGACCAAGCAGAAAGAAGATCTGGAAATGGAATCCCTGACCTTCAAGCCTGAAGACTGGGGCATGAAGCGCTCTACCGCCAATGAGGACTTTATGTTCCTCAACCTCGGCCCTAACCATCCATCGGCGCACGGGGCATTCCGCATTATATTACAGCTGGACGGTGAAGAGATCGTCGACTGCGTGCCGGATATCGGTTATCACCATCGCGGTGCCGAAAAGATGGGTGAGCGCCAGTCCTGGCACAGCTACATTCCCTATACCGACCGTATCGAATACCTCGGCGGCTGCGTCAATGAAATGCCGTACGTGCTGGCGGTAGAGAAGCTGGCCGGCATTAAAGTGCCGGAACGCGTGGATGTGATCCGCGTGATGCTATCAGAGCTGTTCCGTATCAACAGCCACCTGCTGTACATCTCCACCTTTATTCAGGACGTTGGTGCCATGTCACCGGTGTTCTTTGCCTTTACCGATCGCCAGAAAATTTATGATGTGGTGGAAGCCATTACCGGTTTCCGTATGCATCCGGCCTGGTTCCGCATCGGCGGCGTGGCGCATGACCTGCCGAAAGGCTGGGAACGTCTGCTGCGCGAGTTCCTTGACTGGATGCCAAAACGCCTGAAAGCCTATGAGCAAACCGCGCTGAAAAACTCGGTGCTGATTGGCCGTGCCAAAGGGGTTTCTGCCTACAACATGGAAGAAGCGCTGGCATGGGGAACCACCGGTGCCGGGCTACGCGCCACCGGGCTGGATTTTGACGTGCGTAAATGGCGTCCTTACTCCGGCTATGAAAACTTCGACTTTGAAGTGCCGATTGGTGACGGCGTCAGCTGTGCATACAGCCGTGTGATGCTGAAGATGGAAGAGATGCGCCAGAGTATGCGCATCCTGGAACAGTGCCTGAACAATATGCCGGCCGGGCCGTTTAAAGCCGATCATCCGCTGACCACGCCGCCGCCGAAAGAGCGCACGTTGCAGCATATCGAAACCCTGATCACCCACTTCCTACAGGTTTCCTGGGGCCCGGTGATGCCAGCCAACGAATCCTTCCAGATGATTGAGGCGACCAAAGGGATCAATAGCTACTACCTGACCAGCGATGGCAGCACCATGAGCTACCGCACCCGCGTGCGCACGCCCAGCTTCCCGCACCTGCAGCAGATCCCTTCAGTGATCAACGGCAGCCTGGTATCCGACCTGATCGTATACCTCGGTAGTATCGATTTTGTTATGTCAGACGTGGACCGCTAATTATGCACGATCAAAGAATTGCGATCGAAACGATCGATGAATCCGGTGCTTTTGTGCTGAGTGCGGCAGAACGTGACGCCATCGAGCATGAAAAGCATCACTATGAAGACGCGCGTGCTGCCTCGATTGAAGCGCTGAAAATCGTACAGAAGCAGCGCGGCTGGGTACCCGACGGCGCGATTGGCGCCATTGCAGAGGTGCTGGCTATTCCAGCCAGCGATGTGGAAGGGGTGGCAACGTTCTACAGCCAGATCTTCCGCACGCCGGTGGGTCGCCATGTGATCCGCTACTGTGACAGCGTGGTGTGCCATATCACCGGCTATCAGGGCATTCAGACCGCGCTGGAAGCAAACCTCAACATCAAGCCGGGACAAACCACGGCGGATGGGCGCTTCACGCTGCTGCCAACCTGCTGCCTCGGTAACTGCGACAAGGGGCCGACGATGATGGTGGATGAAGATACTCACGTCCATCTGACGCCGGAAAATATCGCCAACTTACTGGAGCAGTATCAATGAGACAGATTGTGCGTACTGCCGAAATGCATCCGCTCACCTGGCGCATGCGTGAAGATAAGCAGCCGGTATTTCTTGAGGAATACCGCAGTAAGAACGGCTATGCCGGGGCGGAGAAAGCGCTGAAAAGCATGGCACCGGATGACATCGTTAGCCTGGTGAAAGACTCTGGCCTGAAGGGGCGCGGCGGTGCCGGTTTCTCCACCGGGCTGAAGTGGAGCCTGATGCCGAAAGATGCGTCGATGAACATCCGTTATCTGCTGTGTAACGCGGATGAGATGGAGCCGGGCACTTACAAAGACCGCCTGCTGATGGAGCAAATGCCGCATCAGCTGGTGGAAGGCATGCTGATCAGCGCCTTTGCCCTGAAGGCTTACCGTGGCTATATCTTCCTGCGCGGTGAATACATTGAGGCCGCCGTTAACTTGCGCCGGGCGATTGCTGAAGCCACCGAAGCGGGTCTGCTGGGCAAAAATATTCTCGGCACCGGCTTTGATTTCGAACTGATCGTGCATACCGGCGCGGGCCGCTATATCTGTGGTGAAGAAACTGCGCTGATTAACTCGCTGGAGGGTCGCCGCGCTAATCCGCGTTCCAAACCGCCTTTCCCTGCATCTGCTGGCGTCTGGGGCAAGCCAACCTGCGTCAACAATGTTGAAACTCTGTCGAACGTGCCCGCTATCCTCGCCAATGGCGTTGACTGGTACAAAGGCATCTCCAACAGCGAAGATGCCGGCACCAAGATGATGGGCTTCTCCGGCCGGGTGAAAAACCCGGGCGTTTGGGAGCTGCCGTTCGGGACGACCGCGCGCGAAATTCTCGAAGAGTATGCCGGTGGCATGCGTGACGGGCTTAAATTCAAGGCGTGGCAGCCGGGCGGGGCGGGGACTGACTTCCTCACCGAACAACACCTCGATCTGCCTATGGAATTTGCCAGCATCGGTAAAGCCGGTAGCCGTTTGGGAACCGCGCTGGCGATGGCGGTAGACCACGAGATCAATATGGTGTCGCTGGTGCGCAACCTGGAAGAGTTCTTTTCCCGTGAATCCTGCGGCTGGTGTACCCCATGTCGTGATGGCCTGCCGTGGAGCGTGAAAATTCTGCGCGCGCTGGAACAAAAGCAGGGGCAGCCGGGGGATATCGAAACCTTGCTACAGCTCTGCCGCCAGCTTGGCCCGGGCAAAACCTTCTGTGCACATGCGCCGGGTGCCGTAGAGCCACTGCAAAGCGCCATTAAATACTTCCGCGAAGAGTTTGAAGCGGGTATGGCACCCCAGGTATACAGCAACGCACACGCGATTAGCGGCATCCAGCCCAACCTGTTAAAGGCGCGCTGGTAAGCAAAGTTTAACGCTCGTGCCAGCACGAGCCTTATGGAAGCATGTTCACTATGGCTACAATCCATGTAGACGGTAAAGAATATGATGTTGATGGTGCCGACAACCTGTTACAGGCCTGTCTGTCCCTCGGCCTCGATATTCCTTATTTCTGCTGGCATCCGGCGCTCGGTAGCGTCGGTGCCTGCCGCCAGTGTGCGGTAAAGCAATTTCAAAATGCCGAAGATACCCGTGGTCGCCTGGTTATGTCCTGCATGACTCCGGCGTCTGACGGCACCTTTATTTCGATTGATGACGGCGAAGCGAAAGAGTTCCGCGAAAGCGTGGTGGAGTGGTTGATGACCAACCATCCGCACGACTGCCCGGTGTGTGAAGAGGGCGGTAACTGTCATTTGCAGGATATGACGGTGATGACCGGTCACAGCTTCCGCCGTTACCGTTTCACCAAGCGTACCCACCGTAATCAGGATCTGGGGCCGTTCATTTCCCATGAGATGAACCGCTGCATCGCCTGCTACCGCTGCGTGCGTTACTACAAAGATTATGCCGACGGCACCGATCTCGGCGTCTACGGTGCCCATGATAACGTCTACTTTGGTCGTACCGAAGATGGCGTACTGGAAAGTGAGTTTTCCGGCAACCTGGTAGAAATCTGCCCGACCGGCGTATTTACCGATAAAACCCACTCCGAACGCTACAACCGCAAGTGGGATATGCAGTTTGCCCCCAGCATCTGCCAGCAGTGCAGCATCGGTTGTAACACCAGCCCGGGGGAGCGCTATGGCGAACTGCGCCGTATCGAAAACCGCTATAACGGCACGGTTAACCACTATTTCCTCTGTGACCGTGGCCGCTTTGGCTATGGCTACGTTAACCTTAAAGATCGTCCACGCCAGCCGATGCAGCGCCGTGGCGACGACTGGATCGCGCTGAACGCTGACCAGGCGATGCAGGGGGCGGCCGACGTGCTGCGTCAGGCGAAGAAGGTGATTGGTATTGGTTCACCGCGCGCCAGCGTGGAGAGCAACTTTGCGCTGCGCCAGCTGGTGGGCGCAGAAAACTTCTCTACCGGTATCGCGGCTGGCGAGCAGGCGCGGCTGGAGCTGATGCTACAGGTGCTGCGCGACGGCGGTATTCATACCCCGGCGCTGCGTGAAATCGAAAGCTATGATGCGGTGCTGGTGCTGGGTGAAGATCTGACCCAGACCGGTGCGCGCGTGGCGCTGTCGGTGCGCCAGGCGGTAAAAGGCAAAGCGCGTGAGATGGCGGCGGCACAGAAGGTGGCCGACTGGCAGATCGCGGCGATCCTGAATATTGGTCAGAACGCCAAGTATCCGCTGTTTGTCACCAACGTTGATGAAACCCGGCTCGATGATATCGCCGCCTGGAGCTACCGCGCGCCGGTGGAAGACCAGGCGCGTCTCGGCTTTGCCATTGCCCATGAGCTGGACGCCAGCGCACCGGCGGTGAGCGACCTTGATAAAGCGCTGGCCGCTAAAATTGACGTCATCGTTCAGGCGCTGGCCGGGGCGAGAAAACCGTTGATTATCTCCGGCACCCATGCGGGTAGCGAGGCGATGATTCAGGCGGCGGCCAATGTGGCTAAAGCGCTGAAAGGTCGCGGAGCCGATGTGGGGATCACCCTGCTGGCGGCAGCGACCAACAGCGTTGGCCTGGGGCTGATCGGTGGGCATTCCCTGGATACGGCGCTGGCCGAACTGACCAGCGGTACCGCCGATGCGGCGATTATCCTCGAAAACGATCTTTATCGTCACCTGCCAAAAGCCACCGTCGATGCGGCGCTGAGCAACACGCAAAACGTGATTGTGCTCGACCATCAGCGCACCGCGACCACGGAAAAAGCCGGCCTGATCCTCTCCAGCGCCAGCTTTGCTGAAAGTGATGGCACGGTGGTCAGCCAGGAAGGTCGCGCCCAGCGTTTCTTCCAGGTTTACGATCCGGCTTACTACGACGAAAAAGTCCAGATGCTGGAAAGCTGGCGCTGGCTGCACTCGCTTCAAAGCACCATCAACAGCCGCGAAGTGGACTGGAGCCAGCTCGATCATGTGATTGATGCCTGCATCGTGGCCCTGCCACAGCTGGCGGGGATCAAGCAGGCCGCGCCGGATGCCAGCTTCCGCATTCGTGGTCAGAAGCTGTCACGCTCTCCGCACCGCGCCAGTGGACGCACGGCGATGCGCGCCAATATCAGCGTGCACGAGCCGCGCCAGCCGCAGGACAAAGACAGCATGTTTGCTTTCTCTATGGAAGGGAACAACCAGCCGGGCGCGGCCCGCTCACAGATCCCGTTTGCCTGGGCGCCAGGCTGGAACTCACCGCAGGCATGGAACAAGTTCCAGGCCGAAGTCGGCGGCCAGCTGCGCAACGGCGATCCGGGCGTGCGCCTGATCGAAGCGGGTAGCGCGCAGCTGAGCTGGTTTGAAAATATTCCCGCTGCTTTTGCGGGGGCGAATAACAGCTGGCGCGTAGCGCCGTATTTCCATCTGTTTGGCAGTGAAGAGATGACCCAGCGCTCCCCGGTGATCCAGCAGCGTATGCCAGATGCTTACCTGATGGTGAACCCGCAAGATGCGGCGAAACTCGGCGTTAACGCGGGGACGACCCTGGCGTTTAACTGTCAGGGTGAAACCCTGCGTCTGCCGGTTCGCTTTTCCAGCACGCTACAGGCAGGGCAGGTGGGTTTACCGCTCGGTCTGCCCGGTATTCCGCCGTTCCTGTCCGGGGCAAATGTTGACAATCTGCAGGAGGCGGCACAATGAGCTGGCTGACACCGGAAGTTATCGACGTCATTATCGCCGTGGTTAAAGCCTTAGTGATCCTGTTTGTGGTGGTCGGTTGCGGTGCGTTTATGAGCTTCGGCGAACGCCGTCTGCTTGGCCTGTTCCAGAACCGTTACGGGCCTAACCGTGTCGGCTGGGGCGGTTCGTTACAGCTGGTCGCCGACATGATCAAGATGTTCTTTAAAGAGGACTGGATCCCGCCATTTACCGACCGCGTTATCTTTACCCTGGCACCGATGATTGCCTTTACCTCGCTGCTGCTGGCGATGGCAATCGTACCGGTCACCTCCACCTGGATGGGCGCTGACCTGAATATCGGCCTGCTGTTCTTCCTGATGATGGCGGGGTTGGCGGTGTATGCGGTGCTGTTTGCCGGCTGGTCGAGCAACAACAAGTACTCGCTGCTCGGCGCGATGCGCGCCTCGGCACAGACTCTGAGCTACGAAGTGTTCCTCGGTCTGTCGCTGATGGGCGTGGTGGCGCAGGCGGGTTCGTTCAATATGGTTGATATTGTTAACAGCCAGGCGCACCTGTGGAACGTGATCCCGCAGTTCTTAGGCTTCCTCACCTTCTGCATCGCTGGAGTGGCGGTGTGTCACCGCCATCCGTTCGACCAGCCGGAAGCCGAGCAGGAACTGGCCGATGGTTACCACATTGAATATGCCGGCATGAAGTTTGGCCTGTTCTTTGTCGGTGAATATGTTGGCATCGTCACGGTTTCCGCACTGATCGTCACGCTGTTCTTCGGCGGCTGGCAGGGGCCGTGGCTGCCACCGATTATCTGGTTCGCGCTGAAAACAGCCTTCTTTATGATGATGTTTATTCTGATCCGTGCTGCGTTACCGCGCCCGCGCTATGACCAGGTGATGTCGTTCGGCTGGAAAGTTTGTCTGCCGTTGACGCTGCTGAATCTGCTGGCGACTGCCGCAGTGATTCTCTACACGGCGCAGTAAGGGGTTAAGAACATGACGTTAAAAGACATTGTCGTTGGATTTGGTACCACGGTTCGCAGTATCTGGCTGATAGGTATGAACGCCTTCGCCAAACGCGAAACCCTGATGTACCCGGAAGAGCCGGTCTATCTGCCGCCGCGTTATCGTGGGCGCATTGTGCTGACGCGTGACCCGGACGGCCAGGAACGCTGCGTGGCCTGTAACCTTTGCGCGGTGGCCTGCCCGGTGGGCTGCATCTCCTTGCAGAAAGCCGAGACGACTGACGGCCGCTGGTACCCGGAATTCTTCCGCATTAACTTCTCGCGCTGCATTTTCTGTGGCCTGTGTGAAGAGGCTTGCCCGACCACTGCGATTCAGCTTACCCCGGACTTTGAGCTGGGTGAGTTTAAGCGTCAGGATCTGGTGTATGAAAAAGAAAACCTGCTGATTTCCGGCCCGGGTAAATACCCGGAATACAATTTTTACCGGATGGCGGGTATGGCGATCGACGGCAAAGATAAAGGCGACGCTGAAAACGAAGCCAAACCCATCGACGTCAAGGGCTTGTTACCTTAAGGAGCCAGGCATGGAATTTGCGTTTTATCTTTGCGGACTGGTCGCGGTGCTGGCGACATTGCGCGTTATCACCCATACCAATCCGGTACATGCGTTGCTGTACCTGATCATCTCATTGCTGGCGGTGTCCGGGGTGTTCTTCTCACTCGGGGCCTATTTTGCCGGTGCGCTGGAAATTATCGTCTATGCCGGTGCCATCATGGTGCTGTTTGTCTTCGTGGTGATGATGCTGAATCTCGGCGGTGCCGAAGTGCAGCAGGAGAAAGACTGGCTGAAACCGGGCATGTGGATTGGCCCGGGGCTGCTGTCTCTGCTGCTGCTGCTCACCATCGTCTATGCCATTCTGTCGATCAACGATCAGGGCATTGACGGCACCATGATTGACGGCAAACAGGTTGGTATCAGCCTGTTCGGGCCTTACGTGCTGGCGGTCGAACTGGCTTCGATGCTGCTGCTGGCCGGGCTGGTGGTGGCGTTCCACATTGGGCGCGAACAGCGTGCCGGTGAGGTTCTGGCTAACCGTCCAGCGGATGCGGCGAAAAGTAAGAAGGAGGAGCGGGCATGATCCCTTTGCAGCATGGACTTATTCTGGCGGCCATCCTGTTTGTCCTCGGGCTGACGGGCGTGATGATCCGCCGCAATCTGCTGTTTATGTTGATTGGTCTGGAAATCATGATTAACGCCGCCGCGCTGGCGTTCGTGGTGGCGGGCAGCTACTGGGGGCAGGCCGACGGTCAGGTGATGTTTATCCTGGCGATCAGCCTCGCCGCGGCAGAGGCCAGTATTGGCCTGGCGCTGCTGTTGCAGCTGCATCGTCGCAGTCAGAACCTCAACATTGATAAAGTGAGCGAGATGCGCGGATGAACCTTCTCTATTTAACCATTCTGTTTCCGCTGATCGGCTTTTTATTACTGGCGTTTTCACGCGGTCGCTGGTCAGAAAACCTGTCTGCCGCCGTCGGCATGGGCTCGGTGGGGCTGGCAGCGCTGGTCACGGCGTATGCCGGGCTTGACTTCTTTCATAACGGGCAACAGGTGTTTAACCAGGCGCTGTGGACCTGGATGCATGTGGGCAATTTCAGGATTGACGTCAACCTGACGCTCGACGGCCTGTCGTTGACCATGCTGTCGGTGGTGACCGGCGTTGGCTTCTTGATCCATATGTTCGCCTCTTGGTATATGCGCGGCGAGGAGGGCTATTCCCGCTTCTTCGCCTATACCAACCTGTTTATCGCCAGCATGGTGGTTCTGGTGCTGGCCGATAACCTGATGCTGATGTATCTCGGCTGGGAAGGCGTCGGTCTTTGCTCTTACCTGTTGATCGGTTTCTACTACAGCCATCCGGCCAACGGTGCGGCGGCGATGAAAGCCTTTATCATCACCCGCGTCGGTGACGTGTTCCTCGCACTGGCGTTGTTTATCCTCTACAACGAGCTGGGAACGCTGAACTTCCGCGAAATGATGGCGCTGGCTCCGGCACACTTCGCTGCCGATAATCATATGCTGCAATGGGCCACCCTGATGCTATTAGGCGGTGCGGTCGGTAAATCTGCCCAGCTGCCGTTGCAGACCTGGCTGGCCGATGCGATGGCGGGTCCAACCCCGGTCTCCGCATTGATCCACGCCGCGACGATGGTGACCGCCGGTGTCTATCTGATTGCCCGTACTCACGGCCTGTTCCTGATGACGCCGGAAGTGCTGCATCTGGTGGGGATTGTCGGCGCGGTGACGCTGGTGCTGGCAGGCTTTGCGGCGCTGGTGCAAACCGATATCAAGCGCGTGCTGGCTTACTCAACCATGAGCCAGATCGGCTATATGTTCCTCGCGCTTGGCGTGCAGGCCTGGGATGCGGCGATCTTCCATCTGATGACCCATGCCTTCTTTAAGGCACTGCTGTTCCTCTCTTCCGGTTCGGTGATCCTCGCCTGCCACCACGAGCAGAACATCTTCAAAATGGGCGGACTGCGTAAGAGCATCCCGTTGGTGTATGTCTGCTTCCTGGTCGGCGGCGCGGCGCTGTCGGCGCTGCCGATGATCACCGCAGGCTTCTTCAGTAAGGATGAGATCCTTGCCGGGGCGCTGGCCAACGGCCATCTGAACCTGATGATTGCCGGGCTGGCCGGGGCGTTTATGACCTCCCTGTACACCTTCCGCATGATCTTTATTGCTTTCCACGGTAAAGAACAAATTCATGCGCATGCCGGCAAGGGCATCACCCATCATCTGCCGCTGCTGGTGCTGTTAATTCTCTCGACCTTTATCGGTGCCATGATCGTGCCGCCGCTGCGTGGCGTACTGCCGGAGACCAGCGAACTGGCGCACGGCAGCGTGCTGACGCTGGAAATCGCCTCTGGCGTGGTGGCGATTGTCGGTATTCTGCTGGCGGCCGCGCTGTGGCTGGGCAAACGCACGCTGGTGACTGCTGTGGCTAACAGCGCGCCGGGGCGTTTCTTCTCCACCTGGTGGTTTGCCGCCTGGGGCTTTGACTGGCTGTACGACAAAGTCTTTGTTAAGCCATACCTGTTTGTGGCCCGGCTGCTGTCGCGCGATCCGTTGAATTCCCTGATGAATATCCCGGCTCTGCTGGCACGCGGTGGTAACAAAGGGCTGGCGTTCAGCGAAAACGGCTATCTGCGCTGGTATCTCGCCTCAATGAGCATCGGTGCCGTCGTGGTGCTGGCGCTGCTGATGGTGATGTAAAGGTGAGTGAGTGGGGTGGCATATTGTTGCCGCACCGGAAAGAAAAAATCGAAAATTTCTCCTGAATGATGGGCGTTATCGGCGAAGGGAGTTTGTTTCCGAGCCGCTTAGCAAGCGGAGCATACTTGAGTATGTGAGCATTGCGAGCACTGCCGGGAAGCAAAATACCGAGCAAGATAGCCCAAACAAAGGACACAATAGGGAACAAATTGCCATGTTACTACCTTGGCTTATTATACTACCCTTCGTCGGCGGCCTGCTGTGCTGGCAGTTGGAGCGTTTTGGCACGAAACTGCCGCGCTGGATTGCCCTGATCGCAATGGGACTGACGTTGGCGCTCTCGTTGCAGCTATGGCTACAGGGCGGCTATTCACTGTCACAGGCCGAAGGCGGCCCGCAGTGGCAGGCTGAGTTCTCCGTGCCGTGGATCCCGCGTTTCGGCATTGCTTTCCATCTGGCGCTTGATGGCCTGTCGTTACTGATGGTGGTGCTCACCGGCCTGCTGGGCGTGATGGCGATCCTCTGTTCGTGGAACGAAATCGAGAAGTGGCAGGGCTTTTTCCATCTTAACCTGCTGTGGATCCTCGGCGGCGTGATCGGCGTGTTCCTTGCCATCGACCTGTTCCTGTTCTTCTTCTTCTGGGAGATGATGCTGGTGCCGATGTACTTCCTGATCGCGCTATGGGGCCATAAAGCCTCCGACGGGAAGACGCGTATTACCGCCGCAACCAAGTTCTTTATCTACACCCAGGCCAGCGGTCTGGTGATGCTGATCGCCATTCTGGCGCTGGTGTTTGTGCACTATAACGCCACCGGCGTGTGGACCTTCAGCTATGAACAGCTGCTGAAAACCCCGATGTCGCACGGCGTTGAATACCTGCTGATGCTTGGCTTCTTTATCGCCTTTGCGGTGAAAATGCCGGTGGTGCCGCTGCATGGCTGGCTGCCGGACGCGCACAGTCAGGCGCCGACCGCTGGTTCAGTTGACCTGGCCGGTATTCTGTTGAAAACAGCCGCCTATGGCCTGCTGCGTTTTGCGCTGCCGCTGTTCCCTAACGCCTCCGCCGAGTTTGCCCCGATTGCCATGTGGCTGGGCATTATCGGTATTTTCTACGGCGCGTGGATGGCGTTCTCGCAGTACGATATCAAGCGTCTGATTGCCTACACCTCGATTTCCCATATGGGCTTTGTGCTGATTGCTATCTACACCGGCAGCCAGCTGGCGTACCAAGGGGCGGTGATCCAGATGATCGCACACGGTCTTTCGGCTGCGGCACTGTTTATCCTGTGTGGTCAGCTGTATGAACGTTTGCATACCCGTGATATGCGTCAGATGGGTGGCCTGTGGTCACGCATCAAATGGCTGCCTGGTCTGTCGCTGTTCTTCGCGGTAGCCAACCTGGGGATGCCGGGCACCGGTAACTTCGTCGGTGAGTTTATGATCCTGACCGGCAGTTTCCACAGCGTCCCGATGATTATCATCATTGCCACCTTTGGTCTGGTATTTGCCTCGGTTTACTCGCTGGTAATGATGCAACGGGCTTACTACGGCCCGGCAAAATCAGAAACGCCGCTGCGCGGCATGTCAGCGCGTGAGTTCCTGATGATCATGGTGCTGGTGGTGCTGCTGGTGCTGCTGGGGGTTTATCCGCAGCCGATTCTGGATACCTCTCACGCTGCGATGAGCAATATTCAGCAGTGGTTTACTGCTTCAATTTCAACTACAAGGCCGTAATTCGCCATGACAATAACTCCTCAACAATTGATCGCGCTTCTGCCGCTGCTGATCGTCGGATTGACGGTGGTAGTTGTGATGCTGTCCATTGCGTGGCGACGCAACCACTTCGTCAACGCCACGCTTGCCGTCGTCGGTCTTAACCTGGCGCTGTTTTCTCTCTATTTTGTCGGTCAGGCTGGGCCAATGGACGTCACCCCGCTGCTGCGGGTTGATGCATACTCGATGTTCTATACCGGGCTGGTCATCCTGGCAAGCCTTGCGACCTGTACCTTTGCCTATCCGTGGCTGGCAACCTACCCGGATAACCGCGAAGAGTTCTACCTGCTGGTGTTGATTGCGGCACTGGGCGGCGTGGTGCTGGCCAGTGCCACTCATCTGGCGTCGCTGTTTATCGGGATTGAGCTAATTTCGCTGCCGCTGTTCGGCCTGGTGGGCTATGCCTTCCAGCAGAAGCGCTCGCTGGAAGCGGCGATCAAGTACACCATTCTGTCCGCCGCCGCCTCTTCCTTCCTGCTGTTTGGTATGGCGCTGGTGTATGCAGACTCCGGTAACCTGGGCTTTATGGCGCTCGGCCGCAACCTGAATGACGGTTTGATCCACCAGCCGCTGCTGCTGGCCGGTCTGGGTCTGATGATTGTCGGCTTCGGCTTTAAGCTGTCGCTGGTGCCGTTCCACCTGTGGACGCCAGATGTTTACCAAGGGGCGCCTGCCCCGGTCTCCACCTTCCTCGCTACCGCCAGCAAAATCGCTATTTTCGGCGTGCTGATGCGTCTGTTTATGTACGCGCCAATGGCCAACAGTGAAGGGGTGCGTACCGTACTGGGTATTATCGCCGTGGCATCGATGCTGTTCGGCAACCTGATGGCCATCTCGCAGAGTAACATCAAGCGCCTGCTGGGCTATTCGTCCATTGCCCATCTTGGCTATCTGCTGGTGGCGCTGATTGCGGTGCAATCCCATCAGCTGTCGCTGGAGACGGTCGGTGTTTATCTGGCAGGTTACCTGTTCAGCAGTCTCGGTGCTTTCGGCGTGGTTAGCCTGATGTCCAGCCCGTACCGTGGCCCGGATGCTGAATCGCTTTACTCCTATCGCGGTCTGTTCTGGCATCGCCCAATCCTTGCGGCGGTAATGACGGTGATGATGCTTTCACTGGCGGGGATCCCGATGACGCTGGGCTTTATCGGTAAGTTCTATGTGATTGCGGTCGGCGTCAGTGCGCATCTGTGGTGGCTGACCGGGGCGGTGGTGCTGGGCAGCGCCATTGGCCTTTACTACTACCTGCGTATGACCGTCAGCCTATATCTGTCGCCACCTGAGCTGATGCAGCGCGACTCCCCGGCGAACTGGGCATTTACTGCCGGTGGCGTGGTGGTGCTGATCTCGGCAATCCTGGTGCTGATACTGGGGGTATACCCGCAGCCGCTGATCTCGCTGGTTAATCTGGCACAGCCATTGCTTTAAGCTAAAAGCTTTTACCAAGCGTCATTAATCGGGCTCCCAGGAGCCCGATTTTTTTCGCGTTTACCGGAGATTTATTGTCGATTAATTCGCCGTGTTTAAGCATGCGTTAAGTTTTAAGGCGTATTTTAGGGGAAATTTATAACGGTTAGTAAACGACATCGCAAAGCCCGCCGGATGCTGGAACGAAATCTTATGGTCACACTCTTCAGGTAAGAGATGGCCTTAATGATTTTTATGCTCTGCGATGCTGGAGGATCCCCTTGCTGAGATTGTTACTGTTGTTAGTGGGTGCCCGGGAGCTGAAATCGCGTTGGGTGCTGCTGGTGGTGTTGGGTTTTATATGGACAAGTTTTGGGGTGGCCATACTGACAGATATTGCATCGGACGGGACACTGTCATTCCCACTGCATATTTTGACCTGTGTGCTGCTGATAGAAGGCGTAGTGGAGCTGGTCACCGCATTTATTTCACCACAGCCATCGAGCCGGATGAACCTGGCTCGCAGCGGCTGTTTTATCGCCATTGCGCTGGTGGTATTTGGCTATCACGGTGATAACAACCTGCTGTCGCTGCTTTTTGCGACCGTTCTCCTGCTGGATGGTCTGTTCCGCATTATTTCGACCTGCCTGATACGCTGCCGCCTGTATGGCAAAAAGATCGGGTTTGGGCTGCTGCAACTGTTGCTAAGTTTGATGATCTTTTGCAACTGGCCGTGTCATCACCATATTGTGATCGTCGGCTGTTTTGCCGCAATGATGATGCATTCCGGCCTGTCGCTGCTGATATTTGCCCTACAGGTCTGGCTGCTGCCTGCAAACACGTCGGTAACCACTTTACCGATGTTTACCTCACACGGGCTGCGTCATCCTCATGGTACAGCCTACGTGCACCCGCCGTTTCCCCATGCAGAGCCAGAAGTGGCGATGCAGATTCTGGTCTGGACGCCGGTTGGCTCGGCGGTGGTGAAAGAGCGCCGTCTGGTTGTTGATCGCTACCTTGCCGCCATTGATGTTGAGCGCAATGTTTCCACGGGGCATACTGCGCTGGAGCTGCCTGACCAGTTATATATCAGCCACTACCCGCTGAATGATATTGACCGTGACTTTAGTAAGTTTCGCTCAATGGTGCGTGCCGGAGAAGAATACGATGTTGCTGGTCGCTTTGTCATGTCGTTACAGCAGGAGATCGATGAGTGGTGTAGCCCGGACAGACGGCTCACGCTACGCCACTATAATGCTGAAGCACTGCGTAATTACTGGCAGGTTTACTCCCCGGACAGTCGCTATAACCTGACATCGCGTA
This sequence comes from Erwinia piriflorinigrans CFBP 5888, assembly GCF_001050515.1. GTDB lineage: Bacteria > Pseudomonadota > Gammaproteobacteria > Enterobacterales > Enterobacteriaceae > Erwinia > Erwinia piriflorinigrans. Next base: position 765,936 of record NZ_CAHS01000015.1, on the reverse strand, counting down.
ACTGTTCTACCACGGTAATCCAGGCATTAGATGTGGCGACAGAGGGCGCGCTGGGTGCGCGTGGTGTGGGTGTATTGGGGCTACTCGTTAACCCTGACTTCTGGCTGCTGTGGTTGGTGCGCAGCCGTGCCGAAGGCATGACATGGACGCCCGGTCTGCTGATGGATTATGTCTCTTTGCTGCAAAAAGTGCTGCAACCGACTCCCAGCCGCAGCTGGCGCAGGCGTATGCAAAATGCGTTGGCGCAGCGACGCCTTAGCCTGTTGGCGCTTCAGTTGCACAAAAAAGGGGTACGAACGCGCCGCTCTCTACTCTGAAACCAAACAGATGAACCCCACTGCAATCGATTCTGGAGGGCCATGCTGTTTATGGCTTGGGCGCACGGTCGATGGCGTTAAAACGGGCAGAGCAGGGTGACAGCACGCTGCCGGTTTGGTGTTAATGCCGGGTTGCAGCCGCTGGGGTGAAATAAACGCAGCTGTTGAAAAAACCGGCTGGAGCCATGAGGCCCCTGCCGGTGAGCATTGATTTATCCGGCGGTCATCACCCGATCATCAACATATTTGCGCTTATCCGGCGGCGGCGGGAAATATTGATACAGCCATGTTTCACTCAGCGTCTCATCCTTAGTGCGCAGGAACAGGCGCATATCCACCGGATGGATGGCATCGCTGTCAGGATACCAGTCAAACAGGATACGGTAGCCGTCAATCGGTTCAACGTAGAGGATCTCCACCTGCTTAATGGTACCTGATGACACGTTGATCACCGGCTCGATGCCTTTCGACGCGGCGGCTTTCAAATCTGCCCCGACGAAGTCCACCGCGAAACGGCGCGACCAGACGGCAGGGTAGTTTTCTCCGGGCGCCCAGCCTTCCGGGAATCCCCCCATGCCAGAGCGGGTTGCGTTAACGCGCGCCAGCCCGCTGCGAACAGGCGGCAGGCCGCTCCAGTAGAGCTTGTAGGAGAAACTGTGTTCGCTACCGGCTTTAATTGCCTGTGCAGGCTGCCAGCAGCAGACGATATTATCCAGGGTTTCTCCGGTGGTCGGGATCTCCATCAGGTTAATTGCCCCTTTACCCCACTGACCCACCGGCTCAACCCACAGGCTTGGACGTTTATTGTACCAGCCAATCACATCCTGGTAGCTGTCAAAGTCATGATTAAGCTGGAGCATGCCAAACCCGCGTGGATTTTCATCCTGATAGGCGTTATACGTCAGGCGCTGCGGGTTATTGAGCGGACGGCAGATCCATTCACCCTTTCCTGTCCACATCGCCAGACGATCCGAGTCGTGTATCTGTGGGTGGATGGTATCGCACATGCGGCGCTCAACGGTGCCACAGCTGAACATGGTGGTCATCGGTGCAATGCCTAGCTGCTGGATATCTTTACGGGCATAGATATGATTTTCCACCTCCATCACCACGCGTTTTTCTTCGCAGTGAATGGTGAATTTAAATGCGCCGGTGCAGCTTGGGCCATCCAGCAGGGTATAAACGACAAAGGTCGACTCATCCGCTTTTGGCGTTTCAAACCAGAAAGCGGTGAAGTCCGGGAACTCTTCTTTGCCATTGCTGAAGGTATCGATGGACACACCACGCGCAGACAGGCCGTACTGGAAGGTGTCATCTACCGCACGGAAGTAGCTGGCTCCGAGGAAAGAGACGATATCACGCTTGGCGAGTTCCGGTTTCTTAAACGCGCGGAATCCGGCAAAGCCGAGATCGGTTTTGCCTTCCAGCTGTTTGGTATCCACTTTGGCATCGTTGTAGTTGAACAGCTGCGGGCGGAAGTGGATCTCACGCGCCTCGCGGCTCTCCCCATCAACGGAGAACATACGGATACGGCGTTTGAAGCCCATGCCAACGTGGAAGAACTGAACATCAAGCTGGCGATTGTCGATGCCATTCCACAATGAGTGGTTAGCATCATACTGGATTTCGTTATAGGCCTGTGGGGTCAGCCTTGCCAGGGTTTCTGGTAACGGAGCGGGCATACCGCCCCAGGGTTTGCCCGCCATACTGGCGGCCAGGGTTTTAAAGCACGTCAAAATCAAATCGCTTTGCGCTGCCGTCGGCAATCCCGTCTTCAGCCCAGGCGGCCTGGGAAAATAACGTGGAAAGACCGGACATCCCACTTAAGGTCGCGAATGCCATTGACGCTTTCATAAACATTCTTCGATTCATGCCGGAAATCATTTCCTCTGGTAGAACGGAGTTTGAGTGGTCGTTACACCTTTCATCTCTCAGGTGGCTGGCTGGTTAGCCTTATCCGGAACCGGCTTATCGCCGCGATCCTGCACCCTGAAATCTGTCAGCATATTCCTATTCGCTCAACCGGATTTATCCCGGTTACAGGGAGTTACGACATTAAGCCTGATGAATAATTCGGTTCAGCCAAAATTTATCAGATTATTCTAATCCGCGCAGAAATTTCGACGGGAGATCCGGCAGCCTGTGGGCATTCTCCAGCGACCGCAGGCTGATTTTTGTTGGGGTTTACAGCCAATTGCTGGCCTTTGTCAGGCAGAACAGCAAAAGTTGTCTATAGTTAGTCGACATATCTTTATTTGCCCACGGAGGAACTAAATGGCTACGAAGACTGAATCACAAGATACCCGCCTTGATGACGATCTGGCCCTGCTGGCAGAAACGCTGGAGTCGGTACTGAAATCGTCTGGCGACTCGGCTGATGAGAAGTACGTTGAGCTGAAAGCGAAAGCGGAAAAGTCCCTTAACGAAGTCAAATCCCGCCTTGGCAGCGCTTCGGATTCATACTATGCCCGAGCCAAAGAAGTTGCATGTTGTGCGGATGATTATATTCACGACAAGCCGTGGCACGGTGTAGGCGTTGGCGCGACGTTGGGTCTGGTTGTCGGCCTGCTGCTGGCGCGTCGTTAATTCGGTTCGCGATAAGAAATGCCCTTGCGGGTCAAAACCGGTCTTAGCTGACCGGTTTTTTTTTGCATCCCGTGATGTCTGTCATGCGGTGGCTGGTGCAGCAATCAGAACTCTTTTTGCCCACCCAGCTCAATCACCCTGTTAGGGGGGATCATAAACTGTGCGTGGGCGCGTAACGCATTACGCTGAAGGAAATGAAAGATACCGCCGCTGAGGCGGGCCAGGCCCTTTCTTTTTTTCATGACCAGCGTGTCGTGCGAGGTGAAGAAGGAGGCTTCATTAAGCGTACATCCGAATCCTTCCAGCCCACAGAGGTGCAGAATATCCTGCATGGAAGGGACTTCCTGCCAGCCGTATGAGGCGATTATCTGCCAGAAAGAGGGTGACAGCTGGCGGATAACCAGACGTTGCTGATTGTGCACCCTTGGCGTGTCGCAGGTTCTGATATGCAGTAGAACAACACGTTCATGCAGTACCCGGTTGTGTTTCAGGTTGTGCAGCAGCGCCTGTGGAATTTCATGTTCATTCCTTGTCAGGAAGATGGCCGTGCCGGCAACGCGTTTTGGCGGTAATTTCTCTAAAGAGCTGACCATCGCCAGAAGGCCATCGGCGTTATTGCCCAGGCGTCGGATTAGCTTCGAACGCTCGGCGCTCCAGATAGACATCAACACCAGCATCATCAGCGCCATCAGAACGGGAACCCATCCGCCGGACAGCAGTTTATGCAGGTTAGCGCTGAAGAGCGGAACATCGATCGCCAGCATACCGAGGATAAAGGGTACCGAGGCGATAAAAGGCCACTTCCAGTTTTTCACCGCTACCACCCCAGCCAGGCAGGACGTCAACACCATTGTCCCCGTGACCACAATACCGTAAGCCGACGACAGGGCGGAAGAGTGTTGGAAAGTCAGAATGACGGCCGTCACAGCGGCAAACAGCAGCCAGTTCACTACCGGAATATAGATCTGGCCGGATTCTGTCGCGGAGGTAAATACAATGCGTACCGGAGGCAGAAAGCCCTGGCGTATTGCCTGCTGGGTCAGGGTGTAAATTCCGGTAATGATCGACTGGGCGGCAATCACGGTTGCCAGCGTTGACAGGATAATTAACGGGATCTGCGCCCAGTTCGGTGCCAGCAAATAGAAGGGGTTTTTAGCGGTAGCATGATCGGCCATTACCAAAGCACCCTGGCCAAAGTAATTCAATACCAGCGCTGGCATCGCCAGTACCAGCCAGGCGAGTCTGATTGGGCGCTTGCCGAGGTGCCCCATATCTGCGTATAGCGCTTCGGCACCGGTAACTGCCAGTACCACCATCCCCAACGCGGCGAGAGAGAGTGCCTTGTTGCTCAGCAGAAATTGCAGTGCATATGCAGGATTGAGCGCCTGTAATATGGCGGGATTGATCAGTATGCCTCTGATACCCATCGCGGCCAACGTGATAAACCAGACAATCATGATCGGCCCGAATACCCGGCTGACCTTCTCCGTTCCGTGCTTCTGGATGATAAACAGCAGGGCCAGGATGATAACCGACAGCGGAACGATATAGCGATCCAGAGTCGGAGCAACGATCTCTATGCCTTCAACGGCGGAAAGCACAGAGATAGCGGGGGTGATAATGCCGTCACCATAAAAGAAGGCACCGCCGGTCAACCCGGCGAGCACGATAACGCGCGCGGCCCGTGCACCCACTTTCTGTCTGGCAAGTGACATCAGAGTGAGAATTCCGCCTTCGCCGTCATGGTCTGCACGCATCACAAAACAGACGTATTTTATGGTTACGATAAGCGTAAGTCCCCAGAAGATCAGGGAGAGAAATCCTTTAATCGCCACTTCATTAATGCCGCCGGCCGGCAGAATGGAGAGACATTCTTTCAGCGTGTAAAGCGGGCTGGTTCCAATATCACCAAATACGATGCCCGCCGCCGCCAGCATGGCCGCAGGTAGGGGTTTTTTTTCCGAAGTTTTCATTTATCGATCTTATTTGCGATTAAGTATGACGACATTTGCCTCTCAACGGGCGTTGACTGTACGCCAGATTGCTGCCGAAAAATCAGCTATCCGCGTTCAGAGCAGGGCCGTGAAATGCTGTAAGAGCATTCATAAGTACAATATTATTTACCTAATTTATAGACGGATGGCGTGATTTTTACGACATTTTTATACCGGTTGCTGTCTGAATAACGGTACTGATAATTGCGGTGGGATTACGTGGGAGGGCTATGACAGCTTACTTTAACGGCGTATGCAGAACGCTGAAAGCAGCCAGGTGCCGCAGATCACGAGAGTGGCGCAGTTGTCATTTTCCGGTCATAAATCGCGGCGAAATGTGAAAATGACGTTGTGTTTCTTACATGTGCTTCATACAGTGTGAAAACTTGCCTATACCCGGAGATAAAAATGATAAGAGTGGAAATGCTCGCGACCGGCGATGAAGTGCTGCACGGGCAGATCGTCGATACCAATGCGGCTTGGCTGGCCGCGCTGCTGATGGAACAAGGTCTGGCAATGACGCGTCGTCAGACGGTGGGTGACAGCCTGGAAGAGCTGGTCGCGGTACTGACCGAGCGCAGCGAAATGGCTGATGTCCTGATCGTCAACGGCGGTCTGGGGCCAACCAGTGACGATTTGAGTGCGCTGGCGGCAGCAACGGCCGCAGGTGTGCCGCTGGAAATTCAACCTGAGTGGCTGAGCAAAATGGAGGCATTTTTTGCCAGCCGTGGCAAAGTCATGGCGGCCAGCAACCGCAAGCAGGCTGAAATTCCACGGGGGGCCGAGATGATCGATAACCCGGTTGGCACCGCCTGTGGCTTTGCCATGCAGTTAAATCGTTGCTGGATATTCTTTACGCCAGGCGTGCCGTCCGAATATAAGCTGATGGTAACAGAGCAAATCCTGCCGCGTCTTAAAGCCCGTTTTACGCTGCCGCAACCCCCGCTCTGTTTACGCATGACCACTTTCGGTCGTGGCGAGAGTGACCTGGCATCAGCCATTGAAACGCTACCGCTGCCGGAGGGCGTGGTGATGGGCTATCGCGCTTCCATGCCCATCATCGAGCTGAAGCTGAATGGCCCGGCGGAAAAGCACGCGCAAATGGAACAGTTTTGGCAGCAGGTGCGTGAAATCGCTGGCGACAGCGTCATTTTTGAAGGGTTGGAGACCTTACCTGAACAGCTGGCGCGGCGCTTAAAAGAACACAAGCTATCGCTGTCGGTCAGTGAGCAGTTCAGCGCCGGGCTGCTACAGTGGCAGCTCAATGCCGCCGGAGCCAGGCTGGTTGCGGGCAATGTCCTGCCAGCACAGGGGGAGACGCTCGGCTTACTGGCGGCGCGCAGTCAGCAACTTGCCTCCAAGCATCATGCCCATCTGGCGCTGGTTGTCGGAGCCATGGAAGACGAGCGTTTAGGCTTTGCGCTGCATACGCCGGAAGGCACTTTTGCGCAAAAAGTGAAATTTAGCGTTAATCGTCACGGACTGAAAGCACGTCAGGATATGGTGGCGATGCTGGCAATGAATATGCTGCGCCGCTGGCTTAATGGTCAGACGGTGACCGGCGGGCACGGCTGGATTGAGGTAGTGGAAACCTTGTAATACCTAAGGTTTTAACGAGGCAGTTTATGGCCAGGTGAGCGCGCTTGCCCAGGCTGGCTCTTAAAGCTCGATCTCAATATCACCACTGGCCAGACAGCAGCAGGGTAGAATTTCACCCGGTTGCACAAAGGCCAGCGGTGTTGCGCTGTAGCTGACTTCACCCTTCAGCAGGCGGGTGCGGCAGGAGCCACAATAGCCTTCACGGCACTGGTATTCCACACACACGCTGTGCGCCTCCAGAGCGGCAAGCAGGGAAGGGTGTTGGTCATGGCATTCAAGCTGCGTACCGGAAGCACGCAGCGTAATGGTCGAACGTGCCACTGTTACAGCTGGAAATCGCTGAGGTCATCAGCGTTCACTTCGGAGTCAATCTGCCCGACCAGGTAAGAACTGACCTCCACTTCCTGTGGGGCGACCTGCACGTTATCTGAAACCAGCCAGGAGTTAATCCACGGGATGGGGTTCGAGCGCGTTTTGAACGGCAGATCCAGGCCCACGGCATTCATGCGGATATTGGTAATATATTCAATGTACTGACACAGAATGTCTTTATTCAGGCCAATCATCGAACCGCCGCTGAACAGGTATTCTGCCCACTCTTTTTCCTGCTCGGCCGCCAGCACAAACAGGTCATAACACTCCTGACGACACTCTTTGGCGATTTCGGCCATCTCCGGGTCATCTGTGCCGCTGCGCAACAGGTTCAGCATATGCTGAGTGCCGGTCAGATGCAGAGCCTCATCGCGCGCGATGAGCTTAATGATTTTTGCGTTACCTTCCATCAACTCGCGCTCGGCAAAGGCAAAGGAGCAGGCGAAACTGACATAAAAGCGGATCGCTTCCAGCGCATTCACGCTCATCAGGCAGATATAGAGCTGCTTTTTCAGCGCGCGCAGATTAACGGTGATGGTTTTGCCATTGACCTGATGCGTTCCTTCACCCAGCAGATGCCAGTAGCTGGTCATTTCAATCAGATCGTCGTAGTAGCCGGAGATATCTTTTGCGCGCGACAGGATCTGTTCGTTAGTGACGATATCGTCAAACACCAGCGCCGGATCGTTCACGATATTGCGGATGATATGGGTATATGAACGTGAGTGAATGGTTTCTGAGAACGCCCAGGTTTCAATCCACGTTTCCAGTTCAGGAATGGAGATCAGCGGCAGCAGCGCCACGTTCGGGCTGCGCCCCTGAATGGAGTCCAGCAGCGTCTGATATTTCAGGTTACTGATAAAAATGTGTTTTTCGTGTTCCGGCAGCGCCTGATAGTCAATGCGATCGCGGGATACGTCAACCTCTTCCGGACGCCAGAAAAAGGAGAGCTGCTTTTCGATCAGTTTTTCGAAGATGTCATATTTTTGCTGGTCGAAGCGCGCGACGTTAACCGGCTGTCCGAAGAACATCGGCTCCAGCAACTGGTCATTTTTATTCTGCGAAAAGGTTGTGTAGGCCATGATTCATTCCAAAAAACGGGGGGCAAACGCGTCTGCCCCCGGGGATAAAGGTTAGATTTTGCAGGCACCGCTTTCGCAGCCGTCATCCTGAATGGACGGTGCGAGGTCGTCCTGTGAATCTTCTGCTCCGTCACGGGTGTTCTGGTAGTAGAGCGTTTTGACACCAAATTTATAGGCGGTCAGCAAATCTTTCAGTAGTTGTTTCATCGGCACGCGACCGTTAGCGAAGCGGGTCGGATCGTAGTTGGTGTTCGACGAAATGGCCTGGTCGACAAACTTCTGCATAACGCCAACCAGCTGCAAATAGCCGTCATTATTTGGCATATCCCACAGCAGCTCATAGCTATCTTTCAGGCGCTCATATTCCGGCACCACCTGACGCAGGATACCGTCTTTCGATGCTTTAATGCTGATATGACCGCGCGGCGGTTCAATGCCGTTGGTGGCGTTAGAAATCTGTGAAGACGTTTCAGAAGGCATCAGCGCCGACAGAGTCGAGTTACGCAGGCCGTGAGTTTTCACAGACTCGCGCAGACCTTCCCAGTCGAGCAGTAGCGGGGTATTACAGATAGTATCCAGATCTTTTTTGTAGGTATCGATTGGCATTATGCCCTGCGCGTAGGTGGTCTCTGCAAACCACGGGCAGGCACCCTGCTCAATAGCCAGTTCGTTGGATGCTCTGAGCAACCAGTACTGAATGGCTTCAAAGGTCTGATGCGTCAGATTGTTGGCACTGCCGTCAGAGTAACGCACGCCATGCTTAGCCAGATAATAGGCGAAGTTGATCACGCCGATACCCAAGGTACGACGTCCCATCGCACCGCGTTTAGCCGCCGGGATAGGATAATCCTGGTAGTCAAGCAGCGCATCCAGAGCACGAACTGCCAGCGTTGCCAGCTCCTGCAAATCGTCCAGGCTTTCAATCGCGCCGAGGTTGAATGCCGACAGGGTACAAAGCGCAATTTCGCCGCTTTCGTCGTTAACATCCTGCATCGGCTTGGTCGGCAACGCAATTTCCAGGCACAGGTTAGACTGGCGCACCGGCGCGATAGCCGGGTCAAACGGGCTGTGAGTATTGCAGTGGTCAACGTTTTGAATATAGATACGACCGGTCGAAGCCCGTTCCTGCATCATCAGTGAGAACAGATCGACGGCCTTCACGCGCTGTTTACGAATGCTGTCATCTTTCTCATATTTCGTATACAGGCGTTCAAACTCATCCTGATTAGCGAAGAAAGCATCATACAGGCCCGGTACATCTGACGGGCTGAAAAGGGTGATATCTTCGCCCTTCAGCAGGCGCTGATACATCAGCTTGTTAATCTGTACCCCGTAGTCCATATGGCGTACGCGGTTACCTTCGACACCACGGTTGTTCTTCAGTACCAGCAGGCTTTCCACTTCCATATGCCACATTGGGTAGAACAGCGTAGCCGCACCACCGCGAACGCCGCCCTGAGAGCAGGACTTTACCGCCGTCTGGAAGTGCTTGTAGAACGGAATACAGCCGGTATGGAATGCTTCACCGCCACGGATCGGGCTGCCCAGGGCGCGAATACGGCCAGCGTTAATGCCAATGCCGGCACGCTGGGAAACGTACTTCACAATGGCGCTGGAAGTGGCATTGATGGAGTCCAGGCTGTCGCCGCACTCAATCAGAACACAGGAGCTGAACTGACGCGTAGGGGTACGAACGCCGGACATAATCGGCGTTGGCAACGAAATTTTGAAGGTTGAAATCGCGTCATAGAAGCGTTTAACGTAGTCCAGACGAGTGGCGCGCGGATAGCCTGAGAACAGGCAGGCAGCCACCAGGATATACAGGAACTGTGCGCTTTCGTAGATATCACCGCTAACACGGTTCTGCGCCAGATATTTTCCTTCCAGCTGCTTCACGGCAGCATACGAGAAGTTCATATCGCGCCAGTGGTCAATAAAGCCGTCCATCTGCTCAAACTCTTCGGCGCTGTAGTCCGTCAGAAGATGAGCATCGTATTTACCCATTTCGACCATGCGCGTCACCTGGTCAATAAGCTTCGGTGGCTCAAACTGGCCATAGGCTTTTTTGCGCAGATGGAAAATGGCCAGGCGTGCGGCCATGTATTGATAATCAGGTGCATCGCGTGAGATCAGGTCAGCGGCTGACTTGATGATGGTTTCATGGATATCAGAAGTGCGGATACCTTCGTAGAACTGGATATGGGAACGCAGTTCAACCTGGGAGACGGAGACATTTTGCAGACCTTCGGCAGCCCAGTCGAGAACACGGTGGATTTTATCGAGATCGATACGTTCGGTGCGGCCATCGCGTTTGGTTACAAGCAGACTCTGATTCATGTCGCGTTTTACCTGTCCTTAACAAATAATCCCCACGCTTATGCACAGGTAGCTCTTTGTGAGTAACTCTGTGGATAAACACTACATATAGGGGGTGATAGAAGTTTCAACAACAATATAATGAGTATTCTAGTAACTTCTGCGCGGTTAACAAGGCTTGATTTTCGCAGAAAAATGGGAGTGCCTGACTGGCTTTTTTCCTAAGTCCTCGTTTCTCAAGGCCCTGGGTAATTGTCAATGGGTAAAGATTTTTTTTAGTTTTTTGACCAGTAGCAGGTTTCTTGTCCAGCCAGCCAATTAAGGGCTTTTTGTTAGCGGAAAATACGTGTAATAAAACGCCACTACATGACCAGAAGCATAAAAAATTGGGCCAGGACGGATCGTGGTGGGCGGCGTCAGTCGAAAGCGATGCAATATAAGCCCGACGTTAAGAGGGGCTTAAAGTACCAAGAATCAAAGCTGCATCCGCTTGTGCCAGGGCAAACTAGTCAGTGATGGTGCGGTGAGTATGTACCATATAGTTGACGTCGACGCCGGGTGCCAGCTTGAAACGGTTGGTCAGTGGATTATAGTGCAGGCCAATGATATGACGTTCACGCAGCGGCGTTTCATCCACCCAGTTGAGCAGTTCGCCCGGACGAATAAACTTTTTAATGTCATGAGTGCCGCGTGGCACCATACGCAGTATGTATTCAGCACCAATAATCGCCATCAGCCAGGATTTGCTGTTGCGGTTGAGGGTGGAGAAAAACACCTCGCCGCCGGGTTTGACCAGCTTGGCACAAGCATGAACCACAGAGCGGGGATCGGGAACGTGTTCCAGCATTTCCATACAGGTGACCACGTCATATTGCCCGGCAAACTGCCCGGCATGTTCTTCTACCGTTTGCTGGACATAATCGATGTTCACGCCGCTTTCCAGCGCGTGCAGACGCGCCACCTGCAACGGCTCCGCACCCATATCCAGCCCGGTCACGTTTGCACCTTCACGCGCCATGCTTTCCGAAAGAATGCCGCCGCCGCAGCCGACATCCAGCACCTTTTTGCCAAACAGACCATTGGCATGTTGCGCAATCCATCCGAGACGCAGCGGATTAATTCTGTGCAGCGGCTTAAATTCACCTTCCAGATCCCACCAGCGCGAAGCGACCGCTTCAAATTTGGCGATTTCACCCCGATCAACGTTATGTGTGTCTGTGTTTTGTTCTGCTTTCATTAGGACAGGACTCCAGCCAAAGTTTGCTGCAGTATACATCGTTACCTGCCACGATGGGCAGCGCTTCGGCATACGCGTCTTACAGAAAGCGATTAAGCGCTTACAGCAACGCTTTCCATTCACCACCAGGACGCAGTGTGATATACTTTCGCACCCTTGAATCCGGGATTAAATAGTAAGGAAAGCGCGTCCATGAGCGACCTCGCCCGCGAAATTACACCGGTCAATATCGAAGAAGAGTTGAAGAACTCCTATCTGGATTATGCAATGTCGGTCATCGTTGGCCGTGCGCTGCCAGATGTCCGTGATGGCTTAAAGCCGGTTCACCGCCGTGTGCTTTACGCTATGAACGTGCTCGGTAACGACTGGAACAAAGCTTATAAAAAATCCGCCCGTGTCGTCGGCGATGTCATCGGTAAATATCACCCTCACGGCGACAGCGCCGTCTATGACACCATCGTACGTATGGCGCAGCCATTCTCACTGCGCTATATGCTGGTCGATGGGCAGGGCAACTTCGGCTCCGTCGACGGCGACTCTGCGGCAGCGATGCGTTACACCGAAGTGCGCATGTCAAAGATCGCTCACGAACTGCTGGCGGATCTGGAAAAAGAGACCGTTGATTTTGTGCCCAACTATGATGGCACTGAACAGATCCCAGAAGTGATGCCGACCCGCATCCCGAACCTGTTAATCAACGGTTCTTCGGGCATTGCTGTGGGGATGGCCACCAACATTCCTCCTCACAATATCACCGAGGTGATCAACGGTTGCCTGGCCTACATTGACGACGAGAATATTACCGTCGAAGGCCTGATGGAGCACATCCCTGGCCCGGACTTCCCGACTGCGGCTATCATCAATGGCCGTCGCGGCATTGAGGAAGCCTACCGTACCGGACGCGGTAAGATTTATATCCGCGCCCGTGGCGAAGTCGAAGTGGATGCCAAAACCGGCCGCGAAACCATCATCGTGCACGAAATACCTTATCAGGTGAACAAAGCACGCCTGATTGAGAAAATGGCCGAGCTGGTGAAAGAGAAACGTCTGGAAGGCATCAGCGCCCTGCGTGATGAGTCCGATAAAGACGGTATGCGCATCGTGATTGAAGTGAAACGCGATGCGGTGGGTGAGGTAGTGCTGAACAACCTTTACTCGCTGACGCAGCTACAAACCTCTTTCGGCATCAATATGGTGGCACTGCATCAGGGCCAGCCAAAAATCATGCCGCTGAAGGATATTCTCGAAGCCTTCGTGCGTCACCGTCGGGAAGTGATTACCCGTCGTACCATTTTCGAACTGCGCAAAGCGCGCGACCGTGCTCATATCCTTGAGGCGCTGGCCGTGGCGCTGGCTAACATCGACCCGATTATCGAGTTGATCCGTGCAGCCCCGACACCGGCAGAAGCGAAAGCGGGGCTGATTTCCCGCCCGTGGGCGCTGGGTAATGTTTCTGCCATGCTGGAGCGTGCGGGTGATAACGCCGCTCGTCCGGAGTGGCTGGAAGAGCAGTATGGTATCCGCGACGGTCAGTACCATCTGACCGAGCAGCAGGCTCAGGCGATCCTCGATTTACGCCTGCAAAAACTGACCGGGCTTGAGCACGAAAAACTGCTTGATGAGTATAAAGATCTGCTGGCGCAGATTGCTGAACTGCTGCGTATTCTCGGTAGCTCAGAGCGTCTGATGGAAGTGATCCGTGAAGAGCTGGAGCTGATCCGCGATCAGTTCGGCGACAAGCGCCGTACCGAAATCACCGCCAATAGTGCCGATATCAACATCGAAGACCTGATCAACCAGGAAGATGTGGTGGTCACCCTGTCGCACCAGGGCTACGTTAAGTATCAGCCATTGTCTGATTACGAAGCGCAGCGCCGTGGCGGTAAAGGAAAATCGGCGGCGCGTATTAAAGAAGAAGACTTTATTGATCGCCTGCTGGTGGCCAACACTCACGATACGATTCTGTGCTTCTCAAGCCGGGGTCGTCTGTACTGGATGAAGGTTTACCAGCTGCCGGAAGCCAGTCGTGGTGCGCGTGGACGTCCAATCGTCAACCTGCTACCGCTGGAAGCCAATGAACGTATTACCGCTATTCTGCCGGTGCGTGAATATGCCGAAGGCTGGAATATCTTTATGGCCACCGCCAGCGGAACCGTGAAGAAAACCGCACTGACCGAGTTCAGCCGTCCACGCAGCGCCGGTATTATCGCCGTCAATCTGCGTGATGATGATGAACTGATCGGCGTGTCGCTGACTAACGGTAGCGATGAGGCGATGCTGTTCTCTGCCGCCGGTAAAGTGGTGCGATTCGCGGAGAGCGCGGTGCGTGCGATGGGCCGTACCGCCTCCGGCGTTCGTGGCATCAAGCTGGCTGAAGGCGACCGCGTGGTATCACTGATCGTGCCGCGAGATGATGGCGCTATCATGACCGTGACCCAGAACGGCTACGGCAAACGTACGGCTAACGCCGAATACCCGACCAAGTCGCGCGCGACCCAGGGGGTTATCTCGATCAAGGTGACCGAGCGTAACGGGCCGGTCATCGGTGCGGTACAGGTGGTCGACGGCGATCAGATTATGATGATCACTGATGCCGGTACGCTGGTACGTACCCGCGTGTCCGAGGTCAGTGTCGTGGGGCGTAATACCCAGGGCGTTATCCTGATCCGCACTGCCGAAGATGAAAACGTGGTGGGCCTGCAACGTGTGGCAGAGCCGGTTGCCGAGGAAGAACTCGACGCCATCGATGGCAGCCTTGCTGAAGGGGACGAAGATATTGCCCCGGAAGTGGACAGCGATGATGAAGCGGCAGAACCCGATGACGAATAATCGCTAAACGTCAGTCTGTAAAATAAAGCCGGTTTGCCTGAATCGGCTTAGTCCGCTGACAAACCCCGTGTTTTTACATGGGGTTTGTCTTTTGTAGCGGCCTGAAGTCACGATAGCAATATTTTCAGTGCCACTTCGTTACCCATTTTCCTGTCCTTACATGCCCACATGCCGCCAGAGCAAGCCTTCACGAACGTTGTCAGGCTAAAAAATAGCGCCAGCAGCGCTATCAGATTGATGACATAGGCAGATCAAATCATAATCTCGCCCATTAAATGATAATTATTATCATTTAATGGGGTTGTTTGTTAATATGCCGCCCGTTATAAATAGAAAGACATCAATATTAACAGCTATTGAAGGCTACCTCCGGGCAAAAGATATGCGTAAACAATTGTTTTTTATATCTTTGATAGTGCTAGCCAACTTGGGCCTCTGCGCCTGCAACCAAAGCACTCATACTCTCGCGTACGGTCAGGCCGCCATAACTTATGGGCAAATCATTGATTTGCATAGCGGGCAAATGCTAACCGATCGGCAACTGCTGGTTAAGCTCGCCAGCGCTCCCCGACTTATCGTCGGAGAAAAACACGATAATGCCGAACATCATCAGATTGAACTCTGGCTAATCCAAAATCTGTCGCTGGAACGTCCGCAGGGCAGCGTGTTACTGGAGATGCTGACAGCGAGCCAGCAACCACGCGTCACTCAGGTAAAAAACTGGCTGAAAGAGGACCCGCTAGTACGGGATAGCCGTATTCAGGAACGCCTTAGCTGGCAAAAAGGCTGGCCGTGGGCAATGTACGGAGGTGTCGTCAGCGGGGTATTGCGCGCGTCTTACCCTTTGCTGAATGCTAATATCAATCGTGACCAGGTCATGAGTCTTTATAAAAACCCTCGTTTCCCGGAAGGAAAAAACTCCACCGCGCCAGCAGTACATGCTGCGCTGAAGGAGACTATTGTTGTCATGCACGAAGGTAATATCGAAGGCCAACAGTTGACTTCGATGCTGGCAATTCAGCAACAGCGTGACCGCTATATGGCGCAACAGTTGCTCAGTGCGCCCCCTCCCGCGCTGCTGATTGCTGGCGGTTACCATGCGTCCAAAAGCATCGGTGTTCCTTTGCATATGAAGGATCTCTCTCCTTCATCAAAGCCGGTCGTGCTGATGCTGGCAGAGAAAGGCATGAACATCACTGTGCAACAGGCTGATTACCTGTGGTTTATCGCCCCGGCCACAGAAAAACGGTAAACCGGAGATGACAGAGATTCTTTACGCACCTCAGGCTGGCGGAAGCAGCGTCTGGTTTAACGTTTCTCTGCTCCTGCATGGCCTGATGTTTTTGGCGTTTGGCAAGCGACCGACGTGCAGCCTGTCTTACAGCCTGCGCCCGCCGTCATGCTGCAATGGTCGAACAATACCGTGGTGCCATTATCACCAGTGCCGCTTCCTGTCGGCATTGCACAACAGGGATCTGCGGCCACCGAAGAAAAGCAGCAGACCAAAGACAAGCAACAACAACCGTCGCCGGAGGCGGCGGGCATTTTGCTTTCTGGATAATCCGTTTAACCCTGTTCAAAATTCGGGTATCTTCTTCTCAAAGATCAGGTCATCATTAATTTTAACCTGACGATGGTCAAGAAAAATTAAAACTTTCCCATAACCATCAACATCAGCCCAATGTCTGTAGAATTGATTAACAGTATAATTTATCATGCCCCATGCAGGATCATAGAGTTGCACTATGCCCTTATCAATACCATTAAAAACAACAAAGTGGTCTTTACCAAATCGGTTCAGATACAGAACGGCAGGAGAGTGAATTCTGCTCAGTTGAACCAGGGTTATTTTCACGCCGGAAGTTTTTATAGAAAAAATTTTGGCCAGCCTTGCCAGATCCAGAAAGGAATACTCTGTCTTTACTCCTGCTGTTAATATAAGTTCATCTTCAGAGATTTCTTTATTGTAGTGCTCGGAAAAGATATAAACTAGCGAAGCCAGCCCGCAGGTATTATCACTGACTTGCTTTTTAACTTTCCCAAAGCGCATTTCCACCCAGGTGTTATTTGCATAAGATTGACTAATAGAGAGGAGCATAACAATCACCCATCCTCTGAAAGCTCTTCTCAAACTCTCCCTCCATTTCAATTCCATCAGCTTATCATTCGGGTAACAGTACTGATAAGCGAAATCATCGGCAGAAGAAAAACAATCTCACGCGCTCGAGGGAATTGATGTACTTTTATCCTGAAAATGAAAAGTAATATATTAATGATGACGGCGGACAGAGTATAGATCGTTGAGAAGTTATTGAAACTCAAAGACCAGCAGAACATAAAAATCATAAATGCTGTCGAGAAAATCGCGAAGTTCCGCTTCTTCTCAAATATTTTTCTGCCGGTGATGATATACAGAACCACTAATGCAATACTTAATATTATATTCATGGTTTCGAAATCGCATGGCATGTCTGGCATTCCGAATTTCCACCACCACCCAGCATTGCCTGTGTCGCGCCATATGCACTCAAGCCAAAAGCTGATGCTGCAACAGGTCCCGTGAAAGTATTTAGCCCTCCTGCGACAAAACCACCGACTCCTTGCGCTATGACTTCTGAAGTGTTTGGAGAATTATTGGGTGCGGATGCATAGGCGTTAGCAATCGCAGTACCTGCCCCTGCAGCAGCTTGACCAGCGATCACAAGAGCAGGTCCTACCTTACCTTTTGTATCAGCCATTTCCTCCCGATCCATGACTCTGAACTCATCGTAGTTGAGATGCGAGAGACGATTCTGTTGCTGATTAAGCTTCTCGCTTTTTATCGCATAAGCAACTATTGATACCGGAGTGATTAAAAAAACAGAAGTCACTGCAAACATCATTCTAAAATTCATAATCATTTCCCTATATTTTATAACTCAAACCTACAGATATTACGGAACTTTTATTTCCTCCAACCCCACCTTTATGGCTGATATTTCCGGCTAAATCTTTCATTAGATTAACATTGACTCCAACCAGCATTGAGGTATTGCTGCCCCATTCATTATCATCACCATAAGCTGTTCTTGCATTGATGAAATCTTTTGACAGGCCCCAATTAAGGCTCACTTCTGGATTCACTGCAAAAATAACCTTACCTGTGGTTGTACAGGCGGTAAAATCATTAGAAAACCTCTCTTTTGATATGCCATCCAGATACCCCATTGAAAAACTTAACACAAGAGGATCATAAATCCAGTTAAGTGATGCGCCCAATACATAGCTTCCGACGCTGCCATCTTTAGCATTAACACCGCCAAAAAAAACGGTGTAATCAGACAGTCTATAGAGTTGGTAACTTAACCCAACGCCCAAGCCGTTAAATTTATACTCCGACTGGCTGGAGCTGGAATTATTTTGAGTGGAGTACTTTGTATTTATCCACTGACCATTAAGCGTTGCAGATAAACTAAGATGAGAAGTCACCCCGTACATACCCGACAGATATGCTGATGCACCATTATTTTCCTTTCTATAAGGAGCATTCGTTCGGTCCAGAATGTATTGACCCGGGCTTATCTGATTGATGTGGTATCCGGGCTGGCTGCCTTCACTGCTACTATTGAGAATATTTACCCCAGAGCTCACGGTCCATTTTTGACGTTCAGGTAGGAAATCTTCTATTTTCAAGATTGACTTTGGTGAGTCACTGGCGCTGGGTTTAGTTTCAGCCAATATGGTAGCCGGGCTTAAAACGATGAGACATAGTAAATAGTTAAAGCGACACATAAAATCCCTGTCTTGATAATTACTTCCTTTAGTAAAGGATAATTACTAAAAATTCTATGTCAATAAACTGTTACTAAACTCTTCACGACAACTCGGCGTTAGCAGACTGTCACCATCCGTGGTTAGGAGATTGAATCGAGTCTTTTGAGATTCTAGTGGTCAGGCAAATCTGGCCACGACTTTAGGATTTTCCCATAATAATCGTTCTGAAAATATCACATAGTATTTGCGCCTAAATACCGGGGGCAGGTGTTCTATGGAGAAAAGCATCGGGCGATAGGTGGCATATTAAGAAAGCTGGGTGAGTGGAAAAATGTGAAGATTCTGGGGGCGGAATGTTGTGCGGATCACATTCATATGCTTTTGGAAATCCGGCCCAAAACAGGCGCATATGAAACCTCCGGCTATGCCGGAGGATATTTTTTGTTGGTGCTGACCCGTCCTGAATCGCCTCCTTTAGCCTTCTGTTAATGGCCCGGTGGCGTTGCCGCCATTGAGTTGTGCCATATAAACCTTCTGATGGCAGCGACCGTCTGTTGATGAATAGCTTCACGCTGTGACCGGGGCGTTTGGCAAATAAACGCTTCACCTTCCTGTGCCAGGATTTTCTCTGCATCCGGCTGGCACAGGGGGAGAAAATCGAAATGGCCCGCCTGTGGCAGCGAAAGCCTGGGTAAAGGCAACCGGTTCACGCCCAGATTGATAGGCGGCTGGTCATGGATATAGTAGCCAGCAGCGATCGTCAATACAGGAATGTGTATTCCCCGCAGGCTGACGGGGGTGAACGCGTAGCTCATACCTGGATCGATTGCGACAACAAAACTCACGCGCGGATCGGTAAAGTCGCCGGCCAGATCGGCAGCATCCCATTTTTCCGGCGGCAGATGACCGCGCCGATAAAACGTGCAGTCGGGCATTTGAGGCATCATGCGGCAGTAGTTAACCAAACGCTGTTTGGTTATCTGCCCTCCTGCCAGCGCCAATACGCTGTATCCCCCTTTTGAGTGGCCTATTGCACCGACTGTTCGTGGGTCGATAGCTTTCCGCCATTTCTCATCCTGCAAAAAATGCGTTAACAGAAATGAAAGATCGCGTGTCTGAAGGGTGATACGGGTATCAGGTCTGGAATCACCGGTTGTACTGCCGGGGTGGTTAGCGGCGATCACAATCGCCCCGCTGGCAGCCAGAGGAACCGCCAGCCACGCCAGGCTGGTATTATTGCCGCCGCTGCCGTGACTGAGCAGTATCAGGGGAAATTTACCTTGCGCCACTGGCGCATCGGCCAGCGCGTTAAATCCCTCAAAGACGTGATTATCCCCCTCTCTGTGTGGACGCGCTTCGCTGCTGCTGGGGTAGAAGAGACGTACCTTCAGCTTACGCTGCTGTGGGTTATCTTGCAGGATGAGCTGCTGGCTCCCTACTGAATACCCCCAGCCTGGTAAAGCGATCAATAGCAGTATCAGGGCAAAAAGATGACGCATTTTATTCACTCCTCACAGATAAAAAGCGTAGTATCAGCGCATTATCTGCTGCTGGCGTCCTCGATCGCGATACAGTCCCATGTTAATACCCATCAATTTTTTACTCAGCCTTGTCTGTCTCCTGTTGCTGGCACAAAGACGTGATGCAGGCAGGGTGTTTCAAATACTGCTGTTGTTGTGTCTGCTTCATACTCTGGTTGCCGGAATGGCGATGCTGTCCGCGCAGCCTGTATGGCACAAGCTGCAACCTATTACCGCTTGCACGCTGCCGCTGATATGTCGGGTTGCGCTTTGCCAGGCGCAGGGGCAGCCGATACGCTACGGTTGGAGTTTGACAAGTCTGGGAATGATGATTGTCAGCGTGCTGTTACTACCGCAGTTGATTGACTGGTTACTGCCCGCAATCTGGCTTGGTTGCGCTGGCGCAATGCAGCTGCAACTTCGTTCTGGCAGAGAGAGCTTTCACCAAGTGGCCTTACAGCACGGCGACTTGACGTTGAGGGGCTGGCAAGTCACTGTGCTGCTGCTGATTGGAATAGCCGTATTGGATGTCATCGCCACGCTGCTGATCGCCTTCACTCACGGTAACGGACTACCCGTTCTGCTGCTGCTGGGAAATGTGCTGGTCTGTGCCGTACTGTCGCTGGCTTTATCGCTGACGCCGATAAAGCCGCTGATGGAACCGATAGCGGAAAAAAAACGGCAGGTGACACGACATCAGGCAGGCGAGCAAGAGCAAGAAAACGTGATGGTGAAGGTAGAGGCGTTAATGCGCGGAGGCTTATATCGCGAGCCTGACCTCAGCCTGGCTCGACTGGCGCGTAAAGCAGGGACCCCGGGACGGCAAATCTCGGCGGCCGTTAATGCGTTGAACCAGCAGAATGTTTCACAGTATGTTAATGGCTGGCGCATTCGGGAAGCTTGTGAACAGCTACGCTGCGGTCAGCAATCGGTGATCGAGGTAATGGAAAGCGTTGGCTTTCAGACAAAATCTAACTTTAACCGCGAGTTCCGCCGCGTCACGGGCAAAACACCTTCACAGTGGCGTCAGGCGACAGAGGAGGAGTGAAATCAGGATAATCCTGGCGGGGAACGGTCGGGATAACTGGCTTTTTCCGCAGCCTGGCGCTACTGTATCGGCACATATTTTTTCTTTTGTCCGCTATGGCTGCCAGTGGGTTACGCTTGAAATATCCTGTCTCTTTCCGCACGACGTTAAAGATCTCCCGCTATCTGTTCCGCGCACTGGCGCTGATGCTATGGACGCTGGGAGCGTTACTGGCCGCATTTTATATTCTCAGTGTGTTACGTGAAAGAGAAACTCAGGTTCGGCATGATTTCGCCACCAGCTACCAGCAGGCTGAATGGTATGTTCGCCACTCGTATGATGTGATGCGTGAGTTAAAATTTATTGCTGAAAACCATCTGAATACATCAGGCGACAGCGTCATTCAGTCAGACAGTGAACAGCATACGGGCACTCTGTTACAGCCACAGTTCAGCAAGTTTTACCCCTCATCTGACTGTAACTACATGCGTAACACGTTACATAACTCTCTGGGATCATTCAGTTATTTTCTCAACTATTGGAGAGATAACTTCGCTACGGCCGCCCGACTGAACAGGGTTTTCTTTATAGGCGGGGAAAATCAATGCCTGGCAAACTTCGATCTGGTGCCCACGCCTGCTGAACATAACCGGATGATGAAAGTATTGCGTGAGCGGATCTCCGCCTATCGCAATGGGACTGAAGAAGAGCGCAAGAATAACCTTTCCTGGATTGCTCCTGCGGTGCAGCCCGGTGTCGGATACTACTATATGATTATCCCGGTCTACGTGACGGATAAGGTCACTGCGCTAATGGGTATCGAGCAGAATATTCGTATAGACGATCTCATGGCGGCAGGCGGGCTGCCTATGACGATAACGCTGCTGGATCAGAATAACAGGCGCGTACTCACTTCAGAGCGGGGAGAGGCGCAATTTTCAACAGACGATCTGCCTGATGAACCCGCGTGGTTTGGTTATATTTCGGGTTACAGTCGGTTGATTATGAAAAAGAACCTGCCATCCTCCTCACTCAGCGTGGTGTATACCGTCGCCACCAGTGCGATAATTGAGCGGCTAAAAATGCTGATCGTTAACGCCATTTTACTTAACCTGATTAGCGCCATCATCCTGTTCACTTTTGCCCGACTGTTTGAGCGGCGAATGTTTCTGCCTGCGGAAGATAACGCTTATCGCCTGGAAGAGCAGGAGCAGTTCAATCGAAAAATCGTGGCGTCTGCGCCGGTCGGGATCTGTATTCTGCGCACCAGCGATGGAACCAATATACTCAGCAACGAGTTGGCGCATAACTATCTGACCTTACTGACCCAGGAAGACAGGCTGCGTTTGACCGAGATGATCTGCGGTCAGCAGGTCAATTTTGTCGACGTACTGACCGGAAGCAATACCAACCTGCAAATCAGCTTTGTGCATTCCCGCTACCGCAATGAAAATGTGGCGATTTGCGTGTTGGTTGACGTCAGCGCTCGTGTGAAAATGGAACAGTCCCTGCATGAGATTGCTAAAGAGGCAGAACAGGCCAGTCAGTCTAAATCGATGTTTCTGGCGACCGTCAGCCATGAGTTACGCACCCCGTTATACGGGATTATTGGTAACCTTGATTTATTACAAACAAAAGCGCTGCCTGCTGGAGCTGAGTCGCTGGTGACGGCGATGAACAACTCTTCCAGCCTGCTGCTGAAGATTATTAGCGATATTCTCGACTTCTCCAAAATTGAGTCGGAGCAGCTTCAGATAGAGCCGCGTGAGTTTTCCCCTCGCGAAGTCATTGCTCATATCACCGCAAATTACCTGGCTATGGTCGTCAAAAAGCGCCTGACGTTGTGGTGTTTTATCGACAGTGATGTGCCGGTGTTACTGGATGGAGACCCGATGCGGTTGCAGCAGGTTATTTCAAACCTGCTGAATAACGCCATCAAATTTACCCACACTGGCGGCATTATTCTGCAGGTCTATGTCAAAGGCGATTACCTGGCTTTCCGCGTGCGCGACAGCGGGGTAGGGATACCGGCGAAGGAACTGACGCGTCTGTTTGATCCCTTCGTTCAGGTTGGCAGCGGCGTGCAGCGTCATTTTCAGGGAACCGGACTGGGGCTGGCGATCTGCGAAAAGCTGATGAATATGATGGATGGGGACATTGAGGTGGACTCTGAACCGGGTATGGGCAGTCAGTTTATTGTCCGTATTCCGCTGTATAACAGTCAGGTGATGAAGCTGGAACCTTGTGATGGACTCCAGGGCAAGCAGTGTTGGCTGCAGTTGCGTAATGAGACCTTAGCCACTTTTCTTATCAGACTACTGCATGAACATGGCATGCAGGTTCAGCACTATGAAGGTGAGGCAGCGGCTGACGATATCATGATTACCGATCATGAGTTTCAACCGCCGGAGATCGTGCGGGCGGTGATTCGTTTCGACGGGCGTCATAATGACGCACCCAGAGAGCTGGCGACCGGGCGCTGGATCTGTGCAACCACTACCCCTAACGAACTGCCTCTGTTACTGGGACGCATCTATCGCGTTGAGGTTGCGGTGCCGCAAGGTACGCCAGCGTTAATGACTAAGGTCGGGGAAAACGTCAATAACGACGATATCCTGATTCTGGTGGTAGACGATCATCCAATCAACCGCATGCTGCTGTCCGATCAGCTTGGATCGCTGGGCTATCGGGTGAAAACCGCTCAGGATGGCGTTGATGCCCTCAACGTCATTAGTCGCAATGAGATAGATATTGTGCTGACAGACGTCAACATGCCGAACATGGATGGCTATCGCCTTACCCAGCGTCTGCGGGAACTGGGGCAAACTTTCCCCGTCATTGGCGTTACGGCCAATGCGCTAGCAGAAGAGAAACAACGCTGTATGGAAGCGGGCATGGATAATTGTCTGTCCAAACCGGTCACGATGGACACATTGCAGCAGGCACTCTCCTTTTATGCTGGACGGATAAGAAAGAGCCGGAAGAGCGTTTGACGCCAGCGCAGCGGATTGATGGTTAAGTGTCAATCCGCCGGTTAACGGCGGAATATCGTCAAAAAAGGGCCGAACATTTACGCTGTTCGGCCCTGAGAGAGAAGAGGGACAGGTTTTTGACCGGGTTGCCGCGAAAAATTAACGCGAACCAGACCTTATTTTTCTACGGGCGTCATGCTGACCGATGACAGGTAGTTAAGCAGAGCAATATCGTTATCTACACCTAATTTCATCATCGCTGACTTTTTTTGGCTGCTAATGGTTTTAATACTGCGGTTGAGTTTCTTGGCTATTTCGGTGACCAGGAAGCCTTCGGCAAACAGACGCAATACTTCGCTCTCTTTCGGTGACAGACGTTTATCGCCGTAGCCACCCGCGCTGATTTTCTCCAACAGTTTCGCTACGCTGTCCGGGGTATACTTCTTACCTTTCTGCAGGGCAGCCAGGGCCTTAGGCAGGTCGGTTGGCGCGCCCTGTTTTAGAACGATACCTTCGATGTCGAGATCCAGCACGGCGCTCAGAATAGCTGGGTTATTATTCATGGTCAGAACAATAATCGACAAATCGGGGTAATGGCGCTTGATATATTTGATTAGCGTGATGCCGTCGCCATATTTTTCGCCAGGCATTGAGAGGTCAGTGACCAGAACATTAGCGTCAAGTTTGGACAGGCTGTTAATTAATGCCGTCGAATCTTCAAACTCGCCAACCACGTTGACCCACTCAATTTGTTCGAGTGACTTACGAATGCCGAACAGAACAATAGGATGGTCGTCGGCAATAATGACATTCAGATTATTCATATTATTGGTTACCTTGCTGCAGGAGATCTTTGACGTAAGTGTCAACTTCACTGGTGGTATTTTTAATGTTAGCTTCATCACGATGTTGAATGTGACGCTCTAATGTTTCACAAAGCTGTTTACCCGGTGATAAATTCAACATGGCAAACACGCCTTTCAGCCGATGTGCGGTCTGCGCCAGCGTACTATAATCTCTGTTTGCCGTTTCATTATACAGTCTCTTGATATCATCTGGTACTGTCTCTATAAAAAGCTGCAGGTAGCCGCTGGCGAACAGCTGAGCCGTGTCCTGCTGCTCAGCGCCATCGTCAGCCAGCTCGTCCTGCGCCAGCTGTTGTTCGATCAGCATCAGTAACGCATCCTGCATCGCGCTACTGATATTGAAATTTACCCGGTACTGGTTGCCGGCTATTGGGGTAAAACCGGGGTCATCATCCGTGACCAGCAGTGACCAGGATGTTAGATGTTCGGGTTCGTCAGTAATGAGAACATCGTGTTGTTGGCCAGAGAAGCGTTCATCTGGCGTGATGCAGCTGGCTCCCCAGTTTTCTAACTGGCGAACGACGATTTTACGCACGTCCTCAACGGTAATATCAATCAGTGCATTCACCCCTTCTAGCAGCTTCTCTTCATGTCCTGGCTGTGGTTCAGGCGGAGCATGAAGTTCAATACTGTAGCGCGTGCCAATGTCCTGGAGAGCGCTAATGTCCAGGTGTCCTCCCAACTGTTTACACAGCTGTTTACACAGGAAAAAGGCCATTCCCGATGCCTGACCGTAGCGATCCTGATGAGTCTCACCAAGAAATGGAAATTCTGTATTGGCCATTTCATCTGCGGACAGTCCCGCCCCGGTATCAACAATCTCAATGGATAGCCTGTCCTTGCTATCTTTCGGTGAAGTGACGGTGAGACTGATACGCCCCCAGGTGGTGGTGGTGACGGCATAGTGCAACAAAGTAGAGAGAATTTTTGCTAAGGCCCTGCGATCGCTAAAACGCACCTCATCGCTGTTAAGATGATTGGCAATCGTTAGCGACAATCCTTTACGCCGCATCATCGGCAGGATTTCACCCACCAGCTCATCCAGCAGGGACTGTAGCTTGAACGGGCAGGCGTCCGGTGCCCAATCAAGGGTTTCCAGCTGGTTAAGCAAAACGATATCGTCGACCAGACGGCTCAGGGCCTGGGAAGCTTCCAGGGATGCATTAACTTGCTCAAGATCGTGCTCATTGCCAAGTCGCTGCAAACTGGCAATAACACCGTGTAACGGGCGCTGTAACGCCTGGCCGAGATTCTGTAACAGTTGCTGGCGCGCCTGGTGATTTTTATCTAACACCTGCTGTGCTTTATGCAGTTTTTTGTTTACCAATAATTCACGATCCTGATCGCGCATCATAAACAGCTGGGTATGAGGTGACAGTTCGCTGCGCGCATGTCGGATTTCATACACCTCGTTATTCACCGTAGCTTGCAAAACGCCCTGATGCTGATCGGACATATTAATGATTTTTTGCAGGTTAAGATGTGGCAGCAGATGGTCGGCAATTTTATTACTAATAATAGTGCGGTTATTGACAAAATCGTACACCAGTAGCCCGAGTGGTAATCTGCCGACGATTTCTTCGTTTAGCAGACGCGCCGCTTCCAGTTCGACACTCAGATTTTCACTTGGGCGTAAAGATTGCTGGCGCAACAGTATTAACCCCGCCAGTGACAGCAACAGCAGTCCGAGATTAGCCAGCAGTGGCCAAAGCAAATTATGCAGGGTATCCACCACCAGACCGGTGATCGGCACCCGATAGATGAGTTGAAGTGGGGTGCCGGGCAGGGTGGCCGTCACCGCGATATCTGGATTCATCCAGGTGACATAGGTACTGCTTCCCTGATCATCGCTCTCTGTAGGGGGCGGGGTCGCATCCTGCTTTAGCTGGAAATTATCCAGCGGCATATTGCGCTGAATGATGTCATTCACCGGGAGGTCAAAAGCGACAACGGTAGCCAGATGACCCGGCTGATTGAAGGTGGTGCGTACGGTAAAATAGCGATCGTTTTGCCAGGTAAAGCGGCGTAACGGTGAAAAACTTTCGCGCTCATCCAGCGCATTGGCCATCTGCAACATCTCCGCGCGCCGTGCCTCAACGATATTGCTGATGGCATTGTCTTTATCGCGTGCGGTCATATCTTTCAGCGGAAGGGTAGAAATCAGGATCAGGCTATTATCCTGACCATTGAGAAAGTACATTGACCAGGTGCTGTTTTCCGCGCCCCACAGGGTATCGAGATAACTGGACATGCGGCTTGTCATATCCAGTGCAGTTCTCTCATGTGGGCCAAAAATCAGCGCCTCAGTTTTCCGCCGGGTTTTTTCCACATAATAGATATCCGGCTGCAACGGCATTTCCTGTAGATTGCTGGGCGCTGTATTGCCGGCAGCATCGGCAGCCAGATTCTCATATATCTGCCAGGCGGCTAAACGATAGGTATCAATGCGTTTCTGCATGGCATGAGAAATATCTTCCATCGCGAAGCGCTTTTCCGTCAACCAGGCGTTAACCGCGTTATGGATCATAAACCCGGTGGCTAGCAGCAGCACCAGGATAAACACCACAAAAAAGCGTGTGACATTGCCGGAAGTTAGCGGAAATTTATATGGCAACATGCAGTAAAACCCCAATTACCTTGTAAACAGCCGGGCGCAGGTCGCCATAACTGAAAGCAGCCTCGCCGTGGCTCTGTACGCCAGGATGATGCTGGAAAAAAGTGAGATAAATCCGGCCAAAAGCAGGGCACTCAGAATACCCTTATCTACTGGGGTTGTAATGTGCGAAATGACGAAATCTGACGATATCTTCTCCGGCCGCCTCGCCGTATTCAACCATATGGGGATAAGGTGGGTGGCACTTTGCGGAGCAAGATTTTTGGCATAAAGTCCCTGAGTGTTCCGTGAGACCATGCCAATAGCCACGGTGGGGAACACCGTGCGAATTGCATGCCGGATTGTCGGTAAGTCTATGAAGCAGACCTGCACGTCCATTTTGCTCATGTTATCCCTGTTGCATTTCGTGTAAACAGTGCCAACTTCTATCACAAGTACGACCAGTTAATAAAGTAAATCCCGAAGTTGAAGAGTGGTTAGCGCAATTTTGCAAGATATTCGAGCTTAATAACCTAAATAATCCTGAATGTTTATCAGAATATTCCTTTAAATAAAATTTCCTCTCTGTTTTCTTAACATAAAATTGACAGTAATATTCTGTAAGTCACTTATAAAAAACAGTTTTTTTCATTAATGATTTCAAAAGATGATGGACGGTGCGCTCCGGGGAGCAGAGGCCTTACACAGACGAGTTCCCGCTTGGGGTGAAGCAATAATATCCGGATTATCCCGTGAGTCTCTGGGAGTGATGGTGTCATTAAACGGCGTAAAAGCGACGTCAGTCCCGATCTTTGGTCAAGCTGTCGGGCTTTGCCAGGAGGCAATTCATGATCCGCACATGACGAAATATCATCCGCTTCTGTCTTAATAAAGATCAGTGCTTTCCCTGTCATAATTTAATGACTGTTGTTGATAATTGTCGTTGTTTAACGATAAACAGGCAAAAAAACGCCAGGCATAATGCCTGGCGGGAATACTAAGTCTTGCGGTTCATTCCGTGAAATGAAGATAATAATAAAAATGATGATAGCGTGTGGATAATACCTTTTAGTTAGGAATGATTTTTATCATTCAGTGCGTATGATCTTACGTTTAACTAACAATATGAATTTAGTGGTTTTTATTATTTCTTATCATTGCGTGCCTTAATTGGTTTTTTGCATTCCAGTCGGAGGTTTCCTGTAACTACACATGTGGAAATATATTGTCGCTTCACTGAAACACTTTTGGGAAATTAGTAGCATTTTCCTGATGGATTATTACCCTTCTCACCTTACTATAGCACTAAGTGCTTAATTTTGATGTTTAGCACGCGGTGGCAATATAAAACTAATAATTCAGAGGTATTAAAATGAAACTTCGTGCTCTTTCCCTGATGGTTCCGGCACTACTGGCCGCTGGCTCAGCGGGTGCGGCTGAAATTTATAATAAAGACGGAAACAAGCTCGACCTGTTTGGTAAAGTGGATGGTCTGCACTATTTTTCCAACAGTTCTGATTCAGACGGTGACCAGTCGTATATGCGTCTGGGTTTCAAAGGCGAAACGCAGATTTCTGACCAGTTAACCGGTTACGGCCAGTGGGAGTATCAGGCGGCGTTAAACACGGCAGAAGCCCAGGGTACGGCTAACAGCTTCACGCGTGTTGGTTTTGCCGGGCTGAAGTTCGGCGATGCGGGTTCCTTTGATTATGGACGTAATTACGGCGTGCTGTACGACATCGGGGCCTGGACTGACGTGCTGCCGGAGTTTGGTGGGGATACCTATGGCGCTGACAACTATATGTTCCAGCGTGGTAACGGCCTGGCAACCTACCGTAATAACAATTTCTTTGGTCTGGTTGATGGCTTGAATTTTGCCATTCAGTATCAGGGCAAGAATGATAGCAACGCTGAAACTGCCGGTAACCGCAGTGCGGTTGCGCAGAATGGTGACGGCTATGGTCTTTCTGCCTCTTACGATTTTGGGGCGGGTTTCAGCGCAGGAGCGGCAATGTTTTCATCCGACCGGACTGATAGCCAGAACCGGGGGACGTTGTTAGGTCAGGGTGACAAAGCAGAAGCCTATTCCGGTGGTCTGAAATATGATGCAAACAATATCTACCTGGCTGCCATGTACACCCAGTCTTATAACGCAACGCGGTTCGGCAGCAGCGATAACCTGGCCGCCTACGGTTTTGCGGATAAAGCGCAAAACTGGGAGCTGGTAGCGCAGTACCAGTTCGACTTTGGCCTGCGTCCTTCTCTGGCCTACGTCACTTCGCGCGGTACTGATATTCAGAACTGGGGAACCCAGAACCTGAAGCAGTATGTCGACGTGGGTGCAACGTATTACTTCAACAAAAATATGTCTGCCTACGTTGATTACCAGATCAACCTGCTGGACAAAAATGACTTCACCGAAGCGGCCGGTATCAATACCGATAATGTGGTGGCAACCGGTCTGGTTTATCAGTTCTAAGCTGCGCTGATACATCAGTAGAAGTGACAAAACGCCCGCTGCATTACAGCGGGCGTTTTGTCATCAAACCCTTTCTTTATCTTATGCCTGGAAACCACCCGCCGTTTTTTTTGCAGGCTTTTGCGCCGTCATCGATAAATAGCTACCTTCAAGGCCGACTCCGCCTAGCGTAAAGGATGAGAAACGTAGTAGTCGCAGCCGTTTCAGGTTCGCTTTCAACAGATTTTTACCATACATCGCTCAATCCCCCATTAATCACTGTAACAGGAGAGAAGCATGAAACGTGCCAGGTGAAAAAAGAGCTGATTGAGGGGATTGTCAGGTGACTTGTGGCACATTATTGCGTCAGTCAGGTGCAGTATGCGTCAAAGTGGTGCCGGAAGGCGTTAATACCGGGCCAGCCGATAAGAGCAGCCCGGCGCTAGCGCTGATAGGGGCCGTGCAGCTTTTTCATACGGGCCTGCTTGTAATGCTTATAGCCCGCAAAGATAATCGCTGCCGCGAATATGGTCAGCAACGCGCAGTAAATCATTTTGGCTCTCCTGTAATGTGCTTCTGCATGTCCCCCATTCTGGTGAGCAAATAAGTGGAGATCAAGGTGCTGGATCCCGTTTTTTTCGCCGGTACAGCTCGGCTCGTACCAATTTTTAATCAAGGTTGCAGATAAAAAATGAACAATATTTGGCGGTACTTTACAGGTTTCATCGTGGTTTGCCTGCTGGCAGCCTGTGACGATCATCAGCTTCCGACAGGATCTGAAGGAATGGTGTTGCAAGGTCACACTATGGGAACAATCTGGCGGGTAAGTCTGGCGGGAGTCGATCCGGCAAGGCAAAAAACGCTGCAAAATGCGATCCAGCAGCGTCTTGATAACGACGATTATCAGTTGTCCACCTGGAAAAGTGACTCGGTTCTGTCACGTTTTAATCAATATCGTGGCAGCGAACCACAGCCCGTCAGCGCGGAGATGGCCGATGTCGTTACCCAGTCGTTGCGTATCGGCCAGCAGACCGGCGGTGCAATGGATATTACCATTGGACCGCTGGTGAATCTGTGGGGATTCGGCCCGGATAAGCAGCCGCTGAAAACCCCGACACAGCCGCAGATTGATGCCGCACGCAAGATAACCGGTTTGTCCCATTTGCAGGTGGTCAATCGTGCAGGCCAGTCATATCTGCAAAAGGATCTGCCGGAGCTGTACGTTGACCTCTCCACCGTAGGCGAGGGGTTTGCCACCGACCACCTTGCACGGCTGATGGAGCAGGAAGGCGTTAATCACTATCTTGTCTCGGTCGGCGGCGCGGTGTTAACTCGGGGGCAAAATGCGCAGGGCAAGGCCTGGCAGGTTGCGATCCAGAAACCCACCGATCGTGAAAATGCGGTACAGGCCATCGTTGATTTACAGGGACACGGTATCAGCACCTCCGGCAGCTATCGCAACTACTATGAACTGGACGGCAAACGCATTTCTCACGTCATTGACCCGGTAACAGGGCGGCCGATTCAGCATAATCTGGTCTCTGCCACAGTGATCGCCACTACCGCACTCGAGGCCGACGGCTGGGATACCGGGCTGATGGTATTAGGCCCGGAAAAGGCCAAAGCGCTGGCGCTGCGTGAAAAGCTGGCGGTCTATCTGATTTATAAGCAGGGTGATACATTTACCAGCTGGATGTCGCCTCAGTTTGCCGCCTTCATTCAGCCCACTTCCCCGTAAGGATAGTTAAGGAGTCAATATGCTCGATCTGTTTGCGGAAGACGAACCCTGGCAGGAGCCGCTGGCAGAGGGTGCGCTGATCCTGCGCCGCCGTGCGCGCGATATCACGCGGCAGCTGATGGCACAGGTCGAACAGATTGCCGCCCGCAATCCGTTTTACCACCGTATCACGCCGGGAGGACATCGTATGTCGGTGGCGATGACCCACTGCGGCGATTTGGGCTGGTCTACCGATTCACGCGGTTACCAATACAGTGTGCAGGATGAGTCCAGCGACCATCGCTGGCCAGCGATGCCGCAAACATTTCGCCAGCTGGCGGAAGAATGCGCCCACGAAGCGGGATTCAGTGGTTTTAACCCTGATGCCTGCCTGATTAATCGCTATGAACCCGGCGCGAAACTCACTCTGCATCAGGATAAAGACGAGCGCGATCTGCGTCAGCCGATTGTCTCGGTATCGCTTGGGCTGCCTGCGATATTTTTATTCGGCGGGTTTGAACGGGGCGATGCCACACAACGTGTGCTGTTAGAACATGGCGATGTGGTGGTGTGGGGAGGGCCATCGCGTCTGCGCTATCACGGTATTCTGCCGCTTAAAGCGGGAATTCATCCATTGACCGGGGCATTTCGCTTCAATCTGACTTTTCGCCGTGCGCACTAGCACACGGCGGCAGGGATCGCGGATGAGAATTGTTATTGATCTCATGTCAGTTGTAATTACACTGCGGGTTGCTACCTACCTGCCGGAATGTCCTGATGGATCTGCTTCACATCGTTTATAAACAGTATCGCTGGCCGTTTATTCTGGTCATCGTGCTGAGTCTGCTCAGTGCCGCGCTCGGCATTGGCCTGATCGCCTTTATCAATCGCGAACTGATCGTTACCCTTGATGCCTCACTGATGGTGTTGCCGCAGTTTCTCGGATTACTGCTACTGCTGCTGGCAGTCACGCTTGGCGCACAGCTTGCCCTGACTCTGCTCGGGCATCATTTTGTCTATCGCCTGCGTGGCGAATTTATTAAACGCATCCTTGATACCCGGATCGAGCGCATTGAACAGATTGGCAGCGCCAGCCTGCTGGCGGCACTGACCAGCGACGTGCGCACGATAACTTTTGCCTTTGTGCGCCTGCCCGAGCTGATTCAGGGAATTATCCTGACCGTTGCTTCGGCGGCTTATCTGGGCTGGCTGTCACCGAAAATGCTGATGGTGACTGCCATATGGGTGGCGCTCACGATTATCGGCGGCTGGCTGCTGGTGGCACGCGTCTATCGGCATATGGCGACGCTGCGCGATACTGAAGATCGCCTTTATGCTGATTTCCAGACCATCATTGAAGGGCGCAAAGAGCTGGCGCTGAATCGCCAGCGCGCGCAGCAGATCTTTGACAACGTATATGGTGAAGATGCGAAAACGTACCGTCATCACATCGTGCGCGCCGACACCTTTCATCTCAGCGCGGTGAACTGGTCGAACATCATGATGCTGGGGGCCATCGGGTTGGCTTTCTGGCTGGCAAACGGTCTCGGCTGGGCGGATACCGCCGTGGCGGCCACTTACTCCCTGACCCTGCTTTTTTTGCGTACCCCGATGCTGTCGGCGGTGGGGGCATTGCCCACGTTGTTGAGTGCCCAGGTGGCGTTTAACAAACTCAATACGCTTAAGCTGGCTGATTACAAGGCTGATTTCCCTCAGGCTGCTGCGGCGAAAAACTGGCAAACCCTGGAGCTGCGCAATTTGTCGTTTCACTACGGTGAGGACGGTTTTAAGGTCGGGCCGATTAACATGACGCTAAATCGCGGCGAACTGGTGTTTCTGATTGGCGGCAACGGCAGCGGCAAGTCGACGCTGGCGATGCTGCTTACCGGGCTTTATCAGCCGGTATCTGGTGACATCCTGCTTGATGGGCAGGTCGTGCATCACTCATCAATGGATAGCTATCGTCGGCTGTTTTCGGCGGTTTTCACCGACGTGCATCTGTTTGACCGCCTGACCGACGATGACGGACAGCCCGCCGATCCGGTGCTGGTGCGGAGCTGGCTGGAACGCCTGCACATGCAGAATAAAATTGAACTGGAGGGCAACCGCGTCCTGAACCTCAATTTATCCAAAGGTCAGACCAAGCGGCTGGCGCTGCTGCTGGCTATCGCCGGCCAGCGCGATATTCTGCTGCTGGATGAGTGGGCAGCGGATCAGGACCCGCATTTTCGGCGCATCTTCTACCGCGAGCTGCTGCCGTGGCTACGCGAGATGGGCAAAACGGTCTTTGCCATCAGCCATGACGACCACTATTTTCTGCATGCCGATCGGCTGCTGGAGATGCGGGCCGGGGTTCTGACTGAATTGACCGGCATTGAGCGTGAGCAGGCGACGCTGGATGCGGTGCAACGTACCGAGACGGCCGGTAAATGAGGCGGTTCCGGGGGATTGTCCCCCGGGTAGCTATTTCTTACAGGACTTTGGCGAGAAAACGGCGGGTACGCGGATGCTGCGGATCGTTCAATACCTTGCGCGCGCTGCCCTGTTCAACGATTTGACCTTCAACCATAAATACTACCCGGTCGGCCACTTCGCGGGCGAACCCTATTTCGTGCGTCACCACCACCAGCGTCGTACCTGAACGTGCCAGCTGCCTGATGCTATCCAACACTTCCCCAACCAGCTCCGGATCGAGCGCTGAAGTCGGCTCATCAAACAGGATAACCTTAGGATTAAGCGCCAGCGCACGGGCAATAGCCACACGCTGCTGCTGCCCGCCGGACAGATGGCGCGGCCAGGCATGGGCCTTATGGCCTAATCCGACCGATTCCAGCAGCTGCCCTGCACGCGCCTCGGCGGCGGCACGCGTCATGCGCCGGTGTGCCAGCGGTGCTTCAATGATATTTTCCAGTACCGTCAGGTGGGGAAACAGATTGAAGTTTTGAAAGACATATCCCACATCGGCGCGCTGTTTAAGAATCGCTTTCTCTTTCAACTCGTAAAGTTTATCCCCTTTGAGGCGGTAACCAATGTAATCACCGTCAATACGAATAAGGCCCTGATCAACGCGCTCCAGATGATTAATGGCGCGCAGCAGCGTAGATTTCCCCGAACCCGATGGGCCGAGGATCACCGTGACTGAACCGGGCGCTACCTCCAGTGAAACATTATCCAGCGCCTTAAAACGACCGTAGCTTTTGCTCACGCCGGTAATCGAAATATGGCCGGGTAGTGGTGCACGGTTCAGATCGATAGCTTCAGACATGATTAGCTCCTGATTGGGGTGATGGCACCACGCTGTGGTGAAACAGACCGTTGACTGCCGGATTGACGCGTGGTGCCCCGCGCAAGCCAGCGTTCGACATAGTGCTGAATCACGGACAGCAGGGTAGTGATCAGCAAATACCAGATGGCGGCGACCATCAGCAGCGGGATCACCTGTTGTGTGCGGTTGTAAACCATCTGGATGGTGTAAAACAGTTCCGGCATCGCCAGCACGTATACCATTGCGGTACCTTTTGCCAGACTGATAATTTCGTTAAAAGCACTGGGAATAATTGCGCGTAGCGCCTGTGGCAGGATAATACGCAGGATGCGGCGCGATGACGGCAGTCCGAGGGCGGCGGCGGCTTCAAACTGTCCGTGATCGACCCCAGTGATGCCACCCCGCACGATCTCGGCGGTGTAGGCCGCCTGCACCAGCGTCAGCCCTGTGACGGCGGTGCTGAACTGACCGAGTACGTCGATGGTGTTAAAGGTCGCCAGGGTTAACGGGGTAAAGGGAATGCCCAGTGACAGCCGATCGTAGAGATAAGAGAAGTTGTAGAGAATAATCAGCACCACGATCAGCGGCAGCGAGCGAAACAGCCAGATATAGCTGAACGCCAGTCCGGACAGCAGCCACGACGGAGAGAGTCGGGCCAGTGCCAGTATCACGCCAAGCAACACGCTAAGCACGCTGGCTATCAGCGTCAGCAGCAGGGTCTGGCCCAGCCCGGACAGGATAGCTGGCGCAAAGAACCAGTGGGTAAATACCGACCACTCCCAGCGTGGGTTAAACGCGACCGACTGCACCACGGCGGCAAGAATAAATAGCGCGATGGCCGCACCGACCAGCCGCAGCGGGTAGCGTGCGGGCACCACGCGCAAGGTTTCATTGGGTTTCATTGGCGGCTCCGGTCGTGACGGTTTGATACAGCGATTTCGTAAAGCGCAGACGACCATCGAACGGCGGCTTGCTGTACTCTTCCGTATCGCGCGCGGTGTCGAACTGGGGCTGATAGCCGTATGACAGATATAATCGTACCGCTTCCGGCTGGCGGAAGCCGGTGGTCAGGTAGATATGGCGATAGCCAGCGCGTTGCGCCCGCTGTTCCAGCTCCACCAGCACCTTCTGCGCCAGCCCCTGTCTGCGCAGGTCGCTGCGCGTCCAGATCCGTTTCAGCTCTGCGGTCTGTGCATCAAATGCCTTGTAAGCGCCCATTGCAATAATTTCTCCGTCCCGTTCCAGCACCACAAACATCCCCTGTGGCGGCAAATACCATTCGGTCAGTTCAATTTCAGCATCCCGTGCGAAGAAGTCGCCATAGCGCGCGCTGTATTCGCCAAACAGCCCGGCAATAATCGGCTCCAGCTCAGGCGCTTCCGGGGAGAGCTGGCGGAAATTTTCCTGGCTCATATCTATCTCCGTCTCCATCAATCGCCCAGCCCGGCCGGGTTAATTTCAGAATGATCGAGGCGCTCAATGCCTTCCCCCCAGCGGTTTAGCACCGTATCGTATTCGCCTCCTTTCATCACACCGTTCAGCGCGGCGTTAACCGCCGTCACTAGCCCGCTGTCTTTCTTCAGCGTCACGGCAATATGTGCCGCCTTTGGCCAGCCTCCGTCCACGGTGCCTACCCGCTTAGTCTTGCCGGTCAGTGCCGCTTTCCAGGCACCAATCACGTTGGGGCCAAAATAGGCATCGGCGCGGCCGGACTGTAGCGCCAGCGTTTGCGCAGCATCGTCTTTAACGTAACTGGGAATAAACGGCTTCAGCCCTTTCTTCTGATTTTGCTCATCCCACGCCAGCAGGATTGCTTCCTGATTAGTGCCGGAACCGACAATAATCCGCAGGCCGGCTATATCTTCAGCTTTGGCTATCGCGGCGATCTTGCTGTCAGACTTGACGTAGAAACCGAGGGAGTCACGGCGATAGGTGGCGAAGTCGAATTTCTCTTTGCGCGCTTTAGTCACCGTGACGTTGGTGATGGCCGCGTCATATTTACCGGAACTGACGCCAAGCGGCCAGTCTTCCCATGAAGTCGGCACTACGTTCAATTGCAGGCCAAGGCTGTCTGCCACCAGACGGGCAATATCGACTTCGCTGCCCAGCAGGGTTTTGTTGTCATCGGAAAATAGCGTCAGCGGTGGGGAGTTAAGGGCGGCAACGGCGACGGTAAATTTACCCGGCACCGCCAGATTGAGGTTTTTTGGCAGCAGGGCCACGGCCTGTGGGTTGAGCGGGGCGTGAACGGGGGCGCTGTTGGCCTCCACGCTGATGCCGGTGCCGTTTATCTTCACGGTCTCTGCGTTTGCCATTGTTGCGATCAACAATGAGGTGGCCAGCAGGGCGAGTAATGGCGATGATTTTTTCATAGTGACCTACGCTGAGATAAGTGAACAGGCAAATGAGCAGGGCAGCGGTGCTGTCCGTCAGGCGATATCGTGCAGTGCGGCTTCCGCCAGCTGGCTGAAATAGTGCGCTGCCGGGTAGAGCAGGGCTTCATCCGGGTTAAATCCGGGATGGTGCAGCCCAAACTCGCTGGCGCTGCCGATGCTGACGAAGGCGCCCGGGGTGTGATGCAGATAAAATGCAAAATCCTCGCCCCCCATTTGCAGCTCGGCGTGCTGAACCTCATAGTCCTGGCGTGCTGCCACCCCCTTGCTGAACTCTGCCCAGCGTTCGCTGTTGATCAGGGCAGGCGGGCCGGGATGCCAGCTCAGCTCAGCGCGCGCACCCAGGCCGCTGGCGATGCCCGTTATCAGTTGACGCAGACGCTGCGGCAGCTCGCTGCGGATCTCTGTGTTATAGGTGCGCACCGTCCCTTCCAGCAGCACCTTTTGCGGCAGCACGTTCCAGGTATTGCCACCTTCAATACGCGTGACGCTGACCACTACCGTTTCCAGCGGGCTGTAGCTGCGGCTGACTAACGTCTGAAGTGCGCCAACAATCTGGCTGGCGATAACAATGGCATCAATGCCTTCCTGTGGACGTGCGGCGTGTGCGCCTTTGCCGATGACCTCAATAGCAAAACGGTCGACGTTGGCATAGAACGGGCCGCCGCGTGTGGCAAAAGTGCCCACGGGAAGCTCCGGGGCGTTATGCATGCCGAAAATGGCGCTAACGTCCTTGAGAGCGCCTGCCTCGATCAGGGTTTTGGCCCCGCCGAAGCGCTCTTCTGCCGGTTGAAACAGCAGACGAACGCGCCCAGGCAAGGTTTTCTCACGTGCTTTCAACAACCGCGCCGCGCCAAGCATCACCGATGTATGCAGGTCATGACCGCAGGCATGCATCACCCCCTGATGCTGCGAGCGGAACGCCACCGCAGCCACTTCCTCAATCGGCAGGGCATCGATATCCGCACGCAGAGCGATAAGGGGTTCACCCTGACCGATCTCGGCCACCACGCCGGTGGTGAGATCCCAGGGCAGTGGGGTGATGTCGGCTTCATTCAGCCAGCTTTTGATACGTGCGGTGGTAGCAAATTCCTGATGGGACAGCTCGGGAAACTGATGCAGTTCACGACGCCAGGCAATCAGCTGCTGTTCAAGAGAATGGCTCATGGTGATGGACTCCTTACGCGGCGACGCGCAGACGGTTGGCCAGTAACTGCAAGGATTTAAGACGCGGCGTGCCGCTGGCGATTGGCGTATCGATGATGAATTCCTCCACGCCAAAGCGTTGGTGAAGCCGCTCCAGCTCGTCATGTACCTGTACGGCAGTCCCTTTCAGCACGGTGGCCTCGCGCGGTTCAATGCGATACTCAGTGGCATCAGACTGGCGGACATAAGCCTCTGCCTGGGCGAGGCTACCGACGGTAACGCTTTGGTCATGAGCGATGTGCACGCGATAGTGCTGCAAATCCGCTGCCAGCAGTGCCGCCTGTTCCGCCGTATCAGCGACAATCACCTGTACGGCCAGCAGCGCACTCTGACCACCGCTGTGAGAGCGAAAGAGATCCAACGCTCGCGCCATCTCCTGCCTGTCACCGTTAATATGTGCGGCAAAGACAAACTGCCAGCCATGATCTGCCGCCAGGCGGGCGCTCGCTTCGCTGGCACCGAGCAGAAAACGGCTGGCGGGAAGGGGGGGAAGTGGCGTTGCCAGTAGCCGATCTTCACGCTGTTCAGTCGACGGCGCGGGATTAAGCCAGCCGCCCAACGCCGCCAGCTGGCTGGCAAAATCGCCTTTTTCCTCCGCGTGGACGCCAGCCTGTAACGCCTTTGTCGACAGCGGCAGGCCGCCGGGTGCTTTGCCAACGCCAAGATCAACACGGCCTGGGGCCAGCGCGGCCAGCAGATTGAAGTTTTCGGCCACTTTATAGGGACTGTAGTGCTGTAACATCACGCCGCCGGAGCCAACGCGGATGCGGCGTGTATGCGCCAGAATCCAGGCGATTAACACCTCAGGTGACGGGCTGGCCAGCGCCGGACTGTTGTGATGTTCAGCCAGCCAGAAGCGGTGATATCCCTGCTCCTCTGCCCGTTGCGCCAGCGTCAGCGTTCGTGCCAGCGCCGCCGCCGCGTCTTCGCCCTCAGCCAGCGGGCTTTTATCCAGCAAGCTCAATCGGTAGGCCATCATGTCTCCTTAACAGGTTCAGATGCTGGCAATTATTGGCGGCGGGAGCTACGGCTGTAAAACAACATATCCGGCTTAAATCAGTCGCTAAATGGGATTGTGCGCTATTGCCAGAAAGCGGCAAAGGCTGTGCAAAATGCGTATTTCATCCGGGGGGAGAATTCGGGTTAACTGGAGGTTCACTCTACAGAGGAGCACACGGATGAACGGTATTTGGCTGCACTTTATGCGTTATTTTCAGGCACCTTCTGGCATGGCGACTCTGGACAGCTGTCGCATCGTCGAGGCGCTGATACCAATGGCGGAGCTATACGGCGGAGATTTGCAACAGCTATGGGTCAACGACCCACGTGTTGAGGATGAAACCCACTGATTCAGCGCGGCTGCGGTTCGACGACCCAGGTCAAAACCCGGTCGGATTGCAGCACGGCCCTGCCTGCAAACACCCTGCCAGCCTGCATTTCAGCGGAAAACGTCTGCGTTAAACGTAGGCTGACCTGCCGCATATCGCCACTGCAATCCACCACTTCAGCCGCACTGAAATCCATAAACTGCTTCAGGTGCGGATAGAGCGCCTTGTACAGACTCTCCTTTAAGGAAAAAACTATCGTCAGTGCGGTATTAAACGGTATCGAGCATTGCTCCAGCCGCTCTCTTTCTTGCTGATTAATCAGCATAGTTTGCGTTTCATTGGCGACT
This sequence comes from Erwinia piriflorinigrans CFBP 5888, assembly GCF_001050515.1. Taxonomy (GTDB): domain Bacteria; phylum Pseudomonadota; class Gammaproteobacteria; order Enterobacterales; family Enterobacteriaceae; genus Erwinia; species Erwinia piriflorinigrans. Next base: position 726,159 of record NZ_CAHS01000015.1, on the reverse strand, counting down.
GACTGCGCCATCATTTGTTCACAGTCAATTCCCAGCAGCAGATGGCGATCGCGCGTCAGCAAAGCGCATACCTGCTGCTGGGTGTGTGACAGTGAGCCGCTTATTCCCTGTGGCCAGATGGGTGCGCGATCCGCAGCATTACCCAGCACAAAACCGTCAATGCCAAAGCTGGCCAACGCCTGTTGCAGGCTGTAACGGCTGGCCAGATATTCCGCTCGGCGCTTACTGACCGCGCGGTCCAGATGCACAGGCATGGGGATCTCAAGCGTACTGAATAGCGACGGCGTGAAATGCTCGGCATCAAAACGCACATCGAGCAGTTTTACGGACGGGTAGCCATCAAGCGGTTGCAGGGAGGCATAAGTGATAAACGGCGGCAGCAAAGGAATAATCGGGACGGACATAGCGACTTACCGGCGATGAAAAGAGAAATAGTTAAGCAGGTTAGCGGGCATCGTGTCAAAACGGATGTAGGAACTCTAAAAAGCTGAGCGGTTTCCCACTCAACTTTTTACTACGATTAAATCAGCATTTAATATTACTGAACTTTATAACCAATGTATTATTGATGTCGTACAGGTTGTAATCTTTAGTCGAAGAGAATGGCTTGCTGCCGCACAGTTGAGAAACTCTGTCACCTTCAATGAAGTTATATTTCAGATTCAGACCGTAATGATTTAGAAGTTCTGCACCCCAAAGCCAGTCGTAATTCAGATAAACAGGAATAAGTCTCGATAGTAATGGAAGTTTACTTTGAGCAAGAACTGATTGTTTTGATTCTGGCATCCTCCCTATAATGTTAACGAGTTCAAATTCTTTATTATAGTGAGCGACATCTGAGTAGATTGAAGATGAAATAAGAGTGTCTGTCATTTGTTGAGCTGATGACGAATTTGAAAATGAGTAGCTATAACATAAACACAGCCATATCATCGGAAGCGCTAAAATGCTCTGGACTATTTTGTTTTTTATTGAACTGAAAGTTAAAAATGCCATAAAAAACATGGTGCCGCCGAATGATATTAAGACTCTGGGCGAAAAAACTGGCTGTTTTAACATCAATAAATGAATGAAAGAGAAAGTGAAAACTAGAATGGGTGAAAGAGCTACGATTATTATTGCCAAGAGGTTTTTTTTAATTCCATCAGTCACTTGAGAGTGAATGAGTTTAGCTATGGTCACAAAAGATATGACGGAGTAAGCAATCCATATCAGTTTCGGCATGCTGGCAATAAATGATTCAAAGTACCATAAGATATTTTCAAAGTTCGACTTGAATATCGTTAATGATTCTCTGGTCAAAGACAATGTTTCAGAGTGAGTTATATTATACTCACCATTTACAAATCGTGATGATACGAATTTTTTATATAAAAAGAAACCTAGTAATAGAGATATTGCTCGCTGCAATAACAATAATAAGACTTCGCCATTACCTGCTCTCGCTTTTTTTTTCACAATCTCAAAAACTGTTAGGATCATAAACAAGCCTATTGAGGCTTGGTAAAGAGAAAGAGAACAAACAATCAATATTATTGAAATAAGTATCGTTGAGTTACTTCTTGTATTAAGACAAAAAGGTACGATCAACGCAGCAAGACTCACGGACATGGGGAGTGAGTCAAATTTATAAGAAAGGTTTTCAATATAAAAAGGGCTAGCAATAAAAAAGAAAACACAGCACGATACTGCTACGGGTGATAAACTATTTAAGTTTTTCCTTGAGTAACAAAAAAGTACGGCTAGCAACATAAGTATACTGATTATTTGATTTAATGGAGATATGTCTAATAACACACCACCAAAACTCATAAACAACATAATAGCATCAGCTAAAGGCCGACCATTTGCACTCCACCCACTGGACCCGTAAAGCATCCTCCCCAAATCATCTATGTATGGCCTGTCAAGCATAACTATTGGTAGGCAGTATAGTAAAACCGCAATTAATGAGAGGGAAATAATATAATAATCCCTTCTCTCAAAGTTTATCTTTAACATAGTAAATACCCTGTTTTTTGACTTGACTTTTTCCATTTCTTAAATATTCACCTGCTTTACTTGCTAATTTGAGAGTTTTCAATAGTGGGCATAATTTATCTAAGTAAATTATGTGATTATTATAGCAGGTGTCCTGGTTTCAGAACACCCGTAACCGATCTATGCCAGCTGTCAGCGCAGAAACCACAAACAGTACCCAAAGGTTATATATCTACCTGTTATTGTCAGAAATATCCCGAAGGCAATAATAAGGAGTGATGTCGATTTTTGAAGTTTTCGTCAATTCAAATTTTTTATTCTCGTCACTTTTGGTGTAGATCCCAATGGCCATTTAATGTTGCTCAATTGAGCATGGAAAGCGGAGTATTTTGCCAGCCGGACGTTTTCCATCAATAACTCGATGACTGACGAATATCAAGGTGAGACCATTACGCCGCATATCAATTTTCACACTTCTGATTAAATCAGTATATAAAGATTATTACATTGCATTGAACGGCTGACTTTGCGCGTCATTGGCATCTACCCTGCATCAAAATGTAGAACGGCCGGATGCGCCTCGGGCTTGTAGCCCGGCGTGAGTCATCAACGGCAGCAGCAGAGGATTGTCGTAACGGACATAGCCGATCGTCCGTAATGAAAAGAGAAACGGTTAAGCAGGTTAGCGGACAGAGATCAAAAAAAACGCTTGATTTCAGTCATTGGGTGGGATGGTGAAACCCTTCAACGACACGACAAAATGTCGATCGCTCTTAGAGATGGTTGCCCCACGCTGGCACCATTGGCAGGCAAGACGAAAGAAGTCGTCGCTGTTGATATCATAAGCCAGCGCCACTTTGTTGATACCTGAAGAAAGCAGTTCTTGCGCATCTTTTAAGTTTTTAGCTTTGATGACTGCCATTGGGAGGGTTCCATATTGAGGTAGCCGACAAAGCATAGTCGTTGCGTATGATAGTGGTATGACAGATTAGTGGCAGAGGATAGTGTGAAACAACTGCCCCTCCGTAAGGGGGCAGTCATTGGTCTGATATGCCGGTGACGTCGCTGGGGTATTCACCTTTGTTCACGGACGGCATGACATAGGCTAAGCCTGGCTGATAGCTAACTCCGTCGTGGCCCCGGCAAGTGCGGTAATCCGTTGATAATTATTTTCGCGCAGATCTTGCGCAGTCGCCAGCCATGATCCCCCGACGCAAACGACATTAGGCAGCGCCAGATAATGACCGGCGTTTTGCGGCGTGATGCCGCCGGTCGGGCAAAATCTGACGGAGGGAAACGGGGAAGCCAGCGCTTTAAGCGCCTGTGTGCCACCATTCGCCTCGGCCGGGAAAAATTTGAATTCGTTAAGCCCGGCATCTTTGCCCATCATCAGCTCTGAAACGGTACTGATCCCGGGGATGAAGGGAACATCAGAACCACTGGCGTAGTTCAGCAGCGAGTCGGTCAGGCCCGGACTGATAATGAATTTTGCGCCTGCCGCTTCGGCTTCATTGAACTGCTGAATATTCGTCACCGTCCCGGCCCCGATCATCGCTTCCGGGACTTCTTTCGCTATCCTGGATATGGCTTCCAGTGCACATGCCGTCCGCAGGGTCACTTCCAGTACACGCACGCCACCTTGCAGAAGCGCCCTTGCTAAAGGGACGGCCTGCTCGGCATTATCAATCACCAAAACAGGGATCACCGGGCCCGTTTGTAAAACCTGTAGTGCGCTCAATTGAGAATTGTTCATGATATTCCTTGCAAGGTGGTTATTCAGGCATAGCGGTTAAGGGAACAATCGCCCCCGGATATTGGATAACCCGGCTTGCCAGGCGATGACCCTGTTGGGCCGAGGCGATAACCGTATAGCCCCGCAGGCGGGCAGCGATATACCCGGCGCATGGGTACTCCATGTTATCGGTTTGTTTTGATAACGATGATTTATTTCATTTCTATGCTCAGGTTAATATAAAAATTAACGATATTGAGCAAGATAAACGTTCCTAAAATGGAATCATTATGGACAACTACTGGGACAGGAACAGACATTCAAATTACTTTCTGACAATGGGAAGCCTTGAGGCCAGTCAGTTAGTGGATGTGGCTACATCACTCTCGCAGTTTTATCTTAAGGATGCCCTTATGAGGGTGAGGTTTCAGGATGAAGTGAGTGAGTGTAGTGACACAGTAAATATGGCTACCTGAACAGAAGTGTGATATTAACCGCGATTAGTGGACATGCGGCTAACTAAGTAAACTCTCGGCCAGAAGTGACTCATATCACAAAATCAGCATCAATTAGCAAGAAGCCCCACAAGCAGCATATGCCTGAATTTCGGTATGAAGCTCTGAAACTGGCAGAGCGGATTAGTGCCGCTGCCGCTGCCCGTGAACTCAGCCCGTACGACTCAAACAGTATGCCGATCCGAAATTGGCGGCATGCAATAAATCGTTTTATCATCGGTTCCGCCGACCGCATGAGCAACCGCCTTTAATTCTTTAGCAGTTACACAGGATGATGGACAGGCCGCGTGAAGTATCAGATTCGCATAATTTTATACTAATGCCGTATAAAATAGGCTCCGACTAAAACAGTCTTATTTTGTCCGACAGTTTGATCCAGTATTCAGACACCACCATGCAGCTTGTCAGCAACGCGATACACGAGATACGCGGCGAAAAATCCTCTGCTTTTACACAGTCATTTCACATCACCCAAATCCCAGACATAAAAAAACCAACCGCTAAGGGTTGGTTTTTAAGGGATTTTTTGGTCGGCACGAGAGGATTTGAACCTCCGACCCCCGACACCCCATGACGGTGCGCTACCAAGCTGCGCTACGTGCCGACAGATGCCACTATCTTACTCAACCAGAGGCGGAATGCAAGCCGCTAACGCGTTGACTGCTTTAGATTTATACAGCTAATTTGCGATAAAGCGCTTTTCGTCTGTTAACACCTGTAGCAGCAGCGCGAGTTGGGGTTTACGATCCTTCAGCAGATTGCCCTGCAAATCCCACGCGGAATAGTTGCCGTTATTATCCAGCGCCAGCGTCTCTTCTGGCGTGGTGATCAGTAATTGACTGGTTCTGCTGGTCACCCAGTTACGATGGCGTTGAGCGGCAAACAAATCTTCGCCCTGTGAGTAGTCAGCCGCTGATGTACTGACATGCAACAGGCGCTGCATCAGGGTAGTCATAATGTCCTGATGGTCAGTGAGTTTACTCACCGTTTGTGCCGGGGTCGCTGGCCAGTGCACCACCAGCGGAACCTGTAGCATCGCGCGATTGCCATCATGAGCATCACCATCCAGTACCACTCCATGCTGCGCCGTAATCACTACCACGGTATTTGCCAGCAGGCCTTTTTGCTCCAGCGTATTGAGCACATTCTGTATCTGCTCATCGACGTCAGCCGCAGCACGCTGGTAGCGGCGTGCATCGGGTTGCCGTGCCTTACCGTTAGCGTCGGAGGTCGACAGGGACAGATAAGAGAACCAGGGAGCGGCCTCGTTATTATGCCCGTTCAGCCAGTGCTGCCACTGAAGCGTCGTTGCCGCATTAGACTGGATATGACCCGCAGGCAGTGAGAAATCTGACAGCAGGGCCTGGCGATAGAGAGGAGAAGAAAATCCGTCGCTGGCAAACAGACCAAACTGATAGCCACGTTGCCCAAGTGCATTAATCAGCGCCGACGGCGTGCGCGAAGAGAGAACGCCGTCCATATAGCTTGGCGAAATACCGTAAAACAGACCGAACAAGCCGGTATCATCGCTGGTTCCGGCACTAAAGTGCTGGCTGAAGCGTACATTGCTTTCGGCAAAGCGCGTCAAATTGGGTAAGGTTTGCGTCATCGAGCTTTGATTAAGGCCATCAACCGTAATCACCAACAAATTGTTACGTGTGGCGCTATCGCTGAAGGTAAGCGGACTGAGCGGGTAAGCAACCGACAGCGCCTCCGGGCTACCCTGTTGTACCAGCCGACGCTGATATTCCTGCGCATCCAGTAGACCGTGCTTCTCAAGGAAGCGTCGGGCAGTCATGGGGTAGGAGAGGGGCAGATTGGAGCGTTGCATGGTAATTGGCCGGTAGAAGTTAGCATCCGCCCAGATATACATCAGATGGCTGGCAAAGAAGGCGCTGATAAACAGTCCGGCTAGCGGTTTGCCAAAGCTACGGCGGTTCAGGCTGCGTAACTTCTGCCAGCTCCAGGTGGCAAACAGCATCTCAACGAGGAAAATAACCGGCACGCTGATAAACATCAGCTGCCAGTCGCGCGCCATCTCGCTCTGGTCGGGGTTAACCACCAGTTCCCATACCACCGGATTAAGATGGAGGTGAAAACGGTCGAAGACAGCACTGTCGACCAGAATAAGCGTTAATCCTGTCGTGGCTATAATGGCTGACAGGAAGCGCAGCAGTCGTTGTGACATCACCACGAAGGTGAGGGGGAATACGATCAGCAGATAGGCGGCAAAGACGATAAAACTGAAGTGCCCGATCCAGCTGCTGAAGGAATAGATACGTCCGGCCAGCGAAGCTGGCCAGTCTGAAATAAACAGGTAGCGACTACCCAGAATAACGGCAAAGATGATATTAAACAGGGCGAACCAGTGCCCCCAGCCGATCATCTGGGAGACTTTTTCACGGTAGCGCTGTTGGTTAGTTACCATAATGGAATCAGTATCATCTCATCAGTGGGATGGGTCATCGCGCACCGAGGCCTGTAGCGCGTCGGCAAACGAGCGCGCCATTGCCTGGCGTTGAGCCGGCGCAACGCTGGTGTTAAGTAAGTTGGTCACCATATTTCCCAGAACCATCAGGGAAAGATCGGTAGGGGTCTGGTTTTTCTCCAGGACCTGAACCATTTCTGCGAGGATCTTCTCCACGCGTTCGTTGCTGTAGCGGGATGATTGTGCCATGAGGTCAATTTTACTAAGGTTTAAAAGGCGCTATCTTACCGTAAGAGCGCGCTTTTTTCTGCTTTTTTATCGTAATCAGCCACGAATGAATCGCGCACTGTTGTTGCAGTTGATCGTAAAGACGCACAGTGTTTGAATACGCGCCTGTGCCTAAAGGAGAGTTTACCATGAGTCTGGATATCGATCAGATTGCCCTTCATCAGATGATTAAGCACGATGAACAATCGCTGGAGCTGGTTCTGCGCGACTCATTGCTGCCGTCTAACCCAACCGTCACGGCGATGATGGAAGAGCTGCATCGTGTTTACAGCGCCAAAAGCAAAGCCTATGGCCTGTTCAATGAAGAGAGCGAGCTGGCCGATGCGTTGCGCAACTGCCGCAAAGGTGAGGATGATTTCCTTGCTTTCAGCCGCGCTGCCAGCGCGCGTTTACGCGACGAGTTGGGAAAATACCCCTTCGCCGAGGGCGGGGTAGTGCTGTTTGGTCATTATCGCTATCTGGCGGTTGAGTATTTGTTGATTGCGGTGTTGAGTAGCCAGAACAGTATGCGCGTTAACGAAGAGCTGGATATCAGCAGCACGCATTATCTCGATATCAACCATGCGGATATCGTTGCGCGCATCGATCTGACTGAATGGGAAACCAACCCGGACTCGACGCGTTATCTGACCTTCCTGCGCGGGCGCGTAGGGCGCAAAGTCGCCGATTTCTTTATGGATTTTCTCGGTGCCAGCGTAGGACTGGACACGAAAGCGCAAAACCGTGGCCTGCTACAGGCGGTTGATGATTACTGTGCACAAGCCAGCCTGGATAAAAATGAGCGGCAGGATTACCGTCAGCAGGTTTACAGCTACTGTAATGAGCAGTTGCAGGCGGGTGAAGAGATCGAAATGCAGGATCTTTCGAACGAGCTGGCGCCGCTGGGCGAGAAAACCTTTCAGGCGTTTACCCAGGAGCAGGGCTATGAGCTGGAAGAGAGTTTCCCGGCAGATCGCAGTACGCTGCGCCAGCTGACGAAATTCGCCGGCAGCGGTGGCGGTCTGACGCTGAACTTTGACGCGCTGCTGTTAGGCGAACGTATCTTCTGGGATCCGGCTACGGATACCTTAACCATCAAGGGGACTCCACCAAATCTGCGCGACCAGTTACAGCGCCGCACCGGCGCGAAATAAGTGACGTATCTCTGGCGAAGCCCGACTCGCTGAATATGACGCAAAAAAAACGCCGCATTAAGCGGCGTTTTTTCACATCAGTAACGGTCGGGCGATTAAGCGCGAACGAAGTCGATGTGGTGCAGTTTTGGCTTGAACGGATGACGCTGTACAGCCTGCACTTTTACTTTGGTTTCTTTACCATCTACAACCAGAGTCAGCACTTCTTCGTAGAAACCAGGCTTAGATTGCAGGTTCATTACGGAGTCGTGGTCCAGTTCGATAGCAACAGCTGCTTCGTTCCCGCCATAGATGATAGCCGGGAATTTGTTAGCTGTACGCAGGCGGCGGCTCGCACCCTTGCCCTGCTCTTTACGGGTTTCAACATTAATAGTGAACATTTTAAGTCTCTTCAAGTTTTATTCCTGCTACAGGCGACCCAGCAGCAGGTAGTATTGTTCAGCTTTTGCATAGCAAAAGCGGGCGGCATTATAACGATGTTTGCCGCAGCGGGCAACGTATTAACGTTAGCGCAGCTCATTTGCCCGGCGGTAACGGCCCTGGTAGTCAAAGACTTTTTCGCGCACTGCCCAGAAATGACGCTGTTTGCGCGCGACAATAAAGTCGGGATGGCGCAGGAGCGGCTGGAGTGCGACGATATCCGCTGCGTTTTTCCAGCCGAGCGGCAGACCGGGCGCGCGCTGATGCGGGCGCAGGAAAAGCTGCTCAAATGCGGTGCGTTGCGCGGGGGTTTTCAGGCGGAAGCGCTCGCTGACTTCGGTCGCGTCCTCGTCATAGTAGCGTGCCTTCAGCCATTCACCATGTTCGTCACTGCCGCTCTCCAGCACCATTGCCGCGCAGCGTAGCACCAGCGCATCTTTCAGCTTCAGCGCCGCTTTCAGCATATCGTCCGGGTCAACCAAGATGGCGTTACACTCACGACAGCGGCGTGCGGCAATGTCATTCTCGGCGTTGCAGTGTGGGCAGTTTTTGAAGCGAAAACGGTAATCGCACTGTTCACGCTGGCCCTCATCATCTTCCAATACCCCCTGACAGCGACGGCCAAAATGTTCAAGTATGGTGCCGTCATGGGTGGTTTTACCCCAGAAGGTGTTGGCAAAGCCGCAGCCGGGGCAAAACACCTGCACCGGCTGGTTATCGCTCTTGCCCTTAGGTGCGCCCACTTCCGGCGTGAACAAATCGTGAGGATTACCTGCGTAGTCGAGGATCAGGCAGTCGCTTTTTCCCGGACTCAGGCGCAGCCCACGTCCAACAATCTGCTGATACAGACTGACCGATTCGGTAGGGCGTAATATGGCGATCAGATCAACGTGCGGCGCATCAAAGCCGGTGGTCAGCACCGCAACGTTGACCATATAGAGCAGTTCGCGTGCTTTGAAGGCGTTAATCAGCGCATCGCGCTCGGCGGCGGGCGTGGCAGCAGAGATCAGCGCCTTACTGCCCGGTAGCAGGCCGAGGATCTCGCGTGCATGCTCTACCGTTGCGGCGAAGATCATCACGCCTTCACGATGCTGCGCGAATTCAACAATCTGCTGAATGATATGTGGCGTAATACGCTGCTGCTGTTTCAACTCGTGGTTGAGATCGGCCTCACTGAACAGCCCGTTTTCCTGTGCCTGTAACCGGCTGAAATCGTACTGCACCACCGGCATATCCAGCCGTTCTGGCGGTACCAGAAAGCCATGTTTAATCATGTAGCGCAGAGGCAGTTCGTAAATGCAGTCGCGGAACAGGGCGTTTTCAGCGCCTCTCACCATGCCGTGATAGTGAAATTGATAAATCCAGCCTTTGCCCAGTCGGTAAGGCGTGGCGGTCAGGCCTAGCAGGCGTAGCGCAGGGTTATGCTGGCGGAGCCTGCTGATAATTTGCTGATACTGGCTGTCGTCTGAATCACTGATGCGATGGCATTCATCGACAATCAGCAATGAAAACGATGAGTTGAACAGCTCAAGGTTACGCGCCACCGACTGCACGCTGCCAAAAACCACTTTCGCCTGGCTCTCTTTGCGCTGTAGTCCAGCGGCGAAGATGTCTGCCTCCAGCCCGTACGCGAGGTATTTGGCATGGTTCTGCGCCACCAGCTCCTTGACGTGGGCCAGTACCAGTACGCGGCCACGCGCGACGCGCGCCAGTTCGGCAATCACCAGACTTTTTCCCGCACCGGTGGGCAAAACAATAACGGCGGGTTGGGTGAAGCGGCGAAAGTGGCTGATGGTGGCATCCACCGCTTCCTGCTGATAGGGGCGTAGAGTAAATGACATGAATACTCAAAAAAAAACCAACGATAGCTTATTATGCCATGAAAGCACCAGTAAGTGCGTTTTCCCCTAGGGTCTTCCAGGATGCTGCGGCTATAATGCCGTTTCCATTCAGGATGAGCGCTATGTGTCCCATCATCCTATGTTTGGTGTCAGTTTTTACTTCAAACCAATTACAGGCAGTGCAGAGTTAATGCGACTTGATAAATTTCTATCCCAGCAGCTGGAATTCAGCCGTGCCATCGCCGCGCGCGAACTACGCGCAAAAAAAGTCACCGTCGATGGTGAGGTGGTGCGCGATGGCTCATATAAATTAAGCGCCGACAGCGCGGTAGAATATGACGGTAACGCGCTGCAACAGCAGTTGGGGCCGCGCTACTTTATGCTTAACAAGCCGGTGGGTTACGTCTGTTCAACTGACGATCCGGATCATCCAACGATACTGTACTTCCTGGAAGAGCCGAGTGCCTACCGGCTTCACGCAGCCGGTCGTCTGGACATCGATACCACCGGACTGGTGCTGATGACCGACGATGGTCAGTGGTCGCACCGTATTACCTCCCCGCGCCATCACTGCGAGAAAACCTATCTGGTCACGCTGGAATCGCCTGTTGGTGACGATACCGCGCAGCAGTTTGCCGACGGCGTTCAGCTGCATAATGAAAAAACGCTGACCAAACCGGCAGCGCTGGAAGTGATCGAACCGAATCTGGTGCGCCTGACCATCAGCGAAGGGCGCTATCACCAAGTAAAACGAATGTTTGCCGCAGTAGGAAATCGCGTGGTGGCGCTGCACCGTGAACGTATCGGTGCCATTCGGCTCGATGCCGGGATGCAGCCAGGCGAATATCGCCCGTTAAGCGATGAAGAAATTGCCAGCGTTGGGCTGGTGCGCTAAAAAAGCAGGGGCGAATGACTGAAGTGGCAAAGGAAAAGAACTCTTCCACTGGGCTGGTGGTGATCCTTGGTCTGCTGGCGATGTTAATGCCGCTGTCAATCGATATGTATCTGCCGGCTTTACCGCAGATCGCGCGGGAGTTCTCGGTGTCTGCGGGCAGCGTCCAGATGACGCTGAACCTGTATATCCTCGGCTTTTCCCTCGGGCAGTTGATTTATGGCCCGCTGGCCGACAGCTTTGGCCGCAAGCCGGTCATTGCGCTGGGTAGCTTTCTGTTCGCCATCGCGGCGGCTGCCTGCGCCCTGGCGCAAACCATCGACCAGCTGATCCATATGCGCTTTCTGCACGGCCTGTCGGCAGCGGCGGGTAGCGTGGTGATCAGCGCTCTGATGCGCGACAGCTACTCGAAGGAAGAGTTTTCCCGCATGATGTCCTTTGTGCTGCTGGTCACCACCGTCGCACCGCTGTTGGCCCCGATTGTTGGCGGCTGGGTGCTACTGATCTGGAGCTGGCACGCTATTTTCTGGATTATCTCTGCGGCGGCGATTATTACCACGCTGCTGGTGGTGACTCAGATTAAAGAGACGTTGCCAAAGGAAAAACGACAAAAGTTCAGCTTGCGCACCACTCTGCATAATTTCCTCTCGCTGTTTCGTCATAAGCGGGTATTCAGCTACATGCTGGCGAGCGGCTTCTCCTTTGCCGGACTGTTTGCTTTTATTAATAGCGGGCCGTTTGTTTATATTGAGCTGAACCACATCTCCCCGCAGGATTTTGGTTACTATTTTGCCCTGAATATCGTGTTTTTATTCCTGATGACGCTGCTCAATAGCCGTTGCGTGCGCCGTTTCGGCCCGGTAGTGATGTGCCGTTTGGGTCTGCTGATACAGTTTGGCATGGGCATCTGGCTGGTGGTGGTCAGTGCGCTGAACCTCGGTTTTCTTCCGCTGGTGTTTGGCGTGGCGCTGTTTATTGGCTGTGTGGCGATGGTATCCTCAAACGCGATGGCGGTGATTCTGGAAGAGTTCCCGCATATGGCAGGTACGGCGTCGTCACTGGCAGGTACCCTACGTTTTGGCGTTGGGGCACTGGTCGGCGCGATACTGTCCACTATCGACTTTATCAGCGCCTGGCCGATGATCGGCGCTATCTTTATCTGCTCCACGCTATCGATATGTCTATTTTTGTATGCTTCTCGTCCGGTTACTACTCCATCGGCGTAAGCTGCCCAATCCTGACTCTCACATAAAAGCACCCGTATATATCGCCTTTCGCCTGGATTTTAACCAGAATACGCGCGTAATTACTCCGGAATGTTAATTTTCTGTATGCGACAGCCTGCAAAAAAGTAGCTCATTTGCAGCATTTATGGTTGTTATCCTCAGCCGTTCGCGGTAAGAATACCCAATTAATGAGATATATCTCACAAATAAACAGCTTCAGGCTACTTTTATTCGCTGAACAGGTAAAAGAAAAAATAAAAAATCGTTGCCGGTCAGTTGGTTAAATTCTTTTACCTAATTGACGATTTACCTTGTGAATCATTTGTGAAATTATTGTTTAAAATTTGCTCTGGGGGAACTATGTTAAATACGCTGCAAAATTCAGTGGTACATCGTTTACCGCAAAGTTATCGTTGGTGTACTGGCCATGTGGGCCTGGCCCTTGAGCCTCTGGCGCTCAACCGGCTGAACAGTGATGACGATCTTATTGGCTTGCGTTTGCTTAGTCACAATGGTGCGGGTGCATGGGAGATCATGCAGAAAATTGAAGCAACGCTGGCAGAAATCCAGCTGATGTGTTCAGTGGTCGAATGGGAAGGGGAGCCTTGCCTGTTTGTTCATCGCGCCGATGAAAGCGCGACCACCTGCCGTCTGAAGAATTTTGGTGTGGGTATTGCCGAACCGTTCTTATCTGAGCGTCCGGCCCGGTTATGACCAGGCCAGTGCCAGTAGCTCTTGTGTGTAGCGCTGGCTGGCCGCATTAAATATCGTTTCGCTCCGCCCCTGCTCCACCACTTCCCCCTGACGTAGCACGACAACCTGATGACACAATGAGCGAACCACCTGCAGGTCGTGGCTGATAAGTATATAGGCCAACCTGTGTTGCTGCTGGAGTTTTTTCAGCAGGGCCAGGATCTGTTTCTGCACAGTGCGGTCAAGGGATGAGGTGGGTTCATCCAGAATAATTAACTGCGGCTGTAGAATGAGCGCCCTGGCAATGGCAATACGCTGTCGCTGCCCCCCGGAGAACTCAGAGGGATAGCGCTGTCGTGTTGCCGGATCGAGTCCGACTTCTTCCATAGCGGTAATCACCTGCGCTTCACGCTCGGCGGCATTCAGCTGCGGATGGTGCACCTGTAGGCCCTCGGCGATAATCTGCAACGCGTTCAGACGGGGATTAAGCGCAGAATTAGGATCCTGAAACACCACCTGGATCTGTCGACGCACGGGCAGCAGTTGTTTTCGGCCCCACAGGTGCAGCGGTGAGTCATTGAACCAGATCTCACCCTGTGAGCGGATAAGGCGCAGCAGTGCCAGGCCGGTGGTACTTTTACCGGAACCGGATTCACCCACCAGCCCGAGGCTTTCCCCCGGGTGCAGCGTAAAACTGAGTGATTTAAGCGCATGATGGAAGCCCACGGTGCGTTTCATCAGCCCTTGCCTGATGGGAAAAGCGACCTGCAAGTTTTCAACGCGTAGCAGGGGCGCTGCCTGCTCGTCAGCCGGATCGGGATAACCTTCCGGCTCGGAATTCAACAGCTGTCGGGTCCAGCTATGCTGCGGGGCGCTGAACAGCAGCCGGGTGGCATTTTGTTCCACCGCCCGGCCGTGGCGCATAACGGTAACGTTATCGGCGATTTTGCGCACGATATTCAGGTTATGAGTGATAAATAGCAGCCCCATATTCAGCTCCTGCTTCAGCTCTTTGAGCAGGGTGAGGATCTGTGCCTGCACGGTAACATCCAGCGCGGTGGTGGGTTCATCGGCAATCAGCAGGTCAGGCTGTGTCAGCAAGGCCATGGCAATCATCACGCGCTGCCGTTCTCCGCCGGAGAGTTGATGTGGATAATCATTCAGGCGTTTTGCTGCCTGACGGATGCCAACCCGCTCCAGGCAGTTCAGCATCTCACCGCGCGCCGCTTCACGCCGCATTCCACGATGCAGAGACAGTACTTCATACAGCTGCTTCTCAATATTGTGCAGCGGATTCAGTGACACCATCGGTTCCTGGAAGATCATCGCCATGCGATTGCCACGTAGCCCGCGCAGAGTGCGCTCATCGGCGTGCAGCACGCTCTGCCCGGCGAACAAAATATCACCTTGCGGATAAACCACCGGAGGCGTTGGCAGCAGGCGCATTACCGACAGGGCGGTCACGCTTTTACCACTACCAGACTCACCGACCAGTGCAAGCGTTTCTCCGGCATCCACCGACAGTGACAGCCCGTCAACCACCTGGCGCTGCTCTCCCTGTTGGCGGAAAGCGATGCTAAGATCCTGAATAGTCAGAAGTGCCATATCAATTCACCTTGCTCGGGTCAAAGGCGTCGCGTACCGCTTCACCAATAAAGATTAACAGCGACAGCAGGATCGCCAGCGTGAAGAAAGCGCTCAGACCCAGCCAGGGTGCCTGTAGATTATTTTTGCCCTGTAGTAGTAGCTCACCGAGTGAAGGTGAACCCAGCGGCAGCCCAAAGCCAAGAAAGTCCAGCGACGTCAGGGTGGTGATGGAACCGCAAAGAATAAACGGCAGATACGTCAGGGTGGCTACCATTGCATTCGGCAACATATGGCGGGAAATAATGCGCCAGTCACTCACGCCCATCGCCTGTGCGGCGCGAATATAATCAAAATTGCGCGTGCGCAGAAATTCGGCGCGCACCACGCCGACCAGGCTCATCCAACCAAAGAGCAGGGTGATGGCCAACAGCCACCAGAAACCGGGCTGGATCACGCTGGAAAGCAGGATAATTAAGAATAGCGTCGGCGTGCCTGACCACACCTCAATAAAACGCTGCCCCCACAGATCCACACGGCCACCAAAGTAGCCCTGCACCGCCCCGGCAAAGACACCAATCACGCTGGAGGAGAGGGTTAGCATCAGGCCGAACAGCAGTGAGATACGCGTACCGTAAAGAATACGCGCCAGCACATCGCCCCCGTTATCGTCGGTACCCAGCCAGTTTTGTGTGGAAGGCGGGGAAGGGAAGGCGGTGCGGGTAGCAAAGTTAATCGTGTCATCGCTGAAGCGGATGGGGGCCCAGATAGCCCACCCGTTCTGTGCGAGACGCGATTGTAGCCAGGGGTCCTGATAATCCGCAGGCGTTGCCAGCGGGCCGCCGAAGTCACTCTCCTGATAGTTCACCAGCAGTGGGAACCAGGTGCTCCCCTGATAGCGCATCACCAGCGGTTTGTCATTGGCCAGAAGCTCTGCGCCGAGGCAGAGAATAAACAGCACGGCAAAGATCCACAGGGACCAGTAACCGCGACGGTTATGTTTAAATCGCGCCCAGCGCGCCTGATTAATCGGGTTTAAACGGCTCATTGACGGCCCTCAAAATCAATGCGGGGATCGACCAGCGTATAAGTCATGTCGCTCAGGATATTCAGCAGCAGACCCACCAGGGTGAAAATATACAGCGTGGCGAACATGACCGGATAATCGCGCTGAATAGTGGCGTCGTAACCCAGTAATCCCAAGCCGTTCAGTGAGAATATCACTTCGATCAGTAGCGAGCCGCTGAAAAACATGCTGATAAAGGTGGCCGGGAAACCGGCGATCACCAGCAGCATGGCGTTACGAAAGACGTGACGATAGAGGATTTTCTTTTCGTCCAGCCCTTTGGCGCGTGCGGTCACCACGTACTGTTTACGCACTTCATCCATAAACGAATTCTTAGTCAACATCGTCAAGGTGGCAAAGCCGCCGATGGTGGTGGCCAGCACCGGCAGGCAGATATGCCACAGATAGTCGGTTATTTTGCCGTACCAGGGTAGGCTGTCGAATTGCGGGGAGGTCAATCCGCGCAGGGGGAACCAGTCCAGATAGCTGCTGCCAGCAAATATCACGATCAAGATATTGGCGAACAGGAATGCCGGGATCGCGTAGCCGATAATAATCAGCGTGCTGCTCCAGATATCAAAGGCGCTGCCGTTACGTACCGCTTTTTTGATCCCCAACGGGATGGAAACCAGGTAAATAATCAGCGTGCTCCACAGCCCCAGTGAAACCGACACCGGCAGGCTTTCTTTGATCAGCTGGATGACTGAACTGCTGCGAAACAGGCTGTCGCCAAAGTCAAAACGCAGGTAATTCCACAGCATAGTAAAGTAGCGCTCATGCAGCGGTTTATCGAAGCCATAGCGTTTGGTTATCTCAGCAATCACTTCCGGGTCAAGCCCGCGCGATCCCCGGTACTGGCTGTCGCCCTGCTGGGCGTTCAGGGCGCTACGACCGTGCGCCGGACTTTCGCCGCCACTGCCCGCTAGCCCGGTATTTTGACCGAACTGGATGTTGGCCAGCGCCTGGTCTACCGGCCCTCCGGGCGCGACCTGCACAATAAAAAAGTTAATGGTAATAATTGCCCACAGCGTTGGAATGACCAGTAATAAGCGACGAATTAAATAAGCACCCACAGTCAGTCTCCTTTACGACGTTGCGCCGACAACCGTGCGGCTTTATTGACATCAAACCACCAGTTATCAATACCTTGTGCATAGGTTGGCCGTATATCCGGCATGGAAAACTTATTCCAGTAGGCGTAGCGATCGTTAGCGGTGTACCACAGCGGGATCATATAGTTATTCCACAACAGCACGCGGTCAAGAACCCGGCCAAGCGTCAATAACGCGTTTTTATCACCCTGATGCTGAGCGATTTGCTCGATCAGATTATCGACCAGTGGACTGGATACGCCTGGGGTATTCCACGTCGAATTAATATAGGCCGATGCCCAGACAATCTTTAAGTTAGTATCGGGGGTGGCGAAAGGGAGATAACGCGTTGGTGTCATATCGAAGTCGCGTTTGCGCAGGCGCGCCAGATACTGTGAGCTGTCCACCTGACGCAGATCCATCGTGATGCCGATGCGTGCGAGATTATGCTGGAAGGGAAGCACCCACGAAGTGCTGCCCCCACTGGGCAACAACAGTTCGAAGCGAAATGGCTGACCGCTTTTCAGATTAACCAGCCGCTGATTTTTCAGCGCCCATCCTGCCTGTTTCAACAGATCCAGCGCCTGTAGCAGCTTTTCACGATCGTAGCCTGAACCCTCAGTCTTAGGCGGCTGATAAATTTTGTCGAGCACTTCCGCCGGATACTGACCTTTTAACGGCGCCAGAACGGCCAGCTCTTTCGCATCGGGATAATCGCGCGCCGCATATTCTGTATTCTGAAAATAGCTGTCCACGCGTTTATAGGCGTTATAAAAGAGCGCTTTGTTCATCCACTCGAAATCAAACAGCAATGAGAACGCTTCACGCACGCGTCTGTCGGTAAACTGGTTTTTTTGGATATTAAACGCCAGCCATCGAGTATCTGTGGCAACGGAGTTGGGCTGCTCGGCTTTGACGATATGCCCGTTAGCGAAATTGCTGCCGGTATACTGGGTGGCCCATTTTTTGGTGGAACCTTCGCTGCGGTAATCGAAGGCTCCCGTCTTAAATGCTTCAAAGGCAACGTTATCATCGAGATAGTAGTCGTAGCGGATGCTGTCAAAGTTATAGCGGCCTTTATTCACCGGGAGGTTGGCCGCCCAATAGTTCTTTACACGCGTATAGGTGATTGACTGTCCCATTTTCCAGGCGCTAATCCGCCAGGGCCCACTTGATGGTGGGGGAGCAGACAGTGGGTCTGCAAGATTATGGTCCTTCCAAAAACTTTGCGGATATACCGACGAGGAGAGCAGCGACAGTATCATGTCACGATCGGAGCTCGGCAGATCAAAACGCACTATCCGTGGAGAGACCGTTTTAGCCGTCACGCCTTTATAGTTCACGCGGAACTGAGGGACGCCCTGAGTCATGAACATATTAAAGGTGAAGGTGACATCTTCAGCGGTAATCGGAGATCCGTCGTGAAAGCGGGCCTGCGAATTAAGGGTGATTTCTACCCAGCGATAGTTGTCCGGGTAACGGGCAGATGTCGCGATCAGCGGATACAAGCTACCTGTCTCATCATCAGATGAGACAAACAGACGGTCATACAGCATGTCCGTACCGATGCCGGGGTTACCGCGCATTGCCGCACGGTTAAAGTTATCGAAAGTCCCTATTGCGGAGAGCGTCACCGCGCCGCCTTTAGGTGCCGCCGGATTGGTATAATCAAAGTGGGTGAACCCAGTCTGGTATTTTGGCGTACCAAGCTGGGTAAAGCTGTCGCTTTGAATGATTTTTTCCGCCCGGGAACCGCTGGCGGACAGAATGAGTAAGATAAGAGCTGCAATACGCACGGTCATGGTCTGACGGCTCCAGGCATTGACGAATTCGCGTTAAGGGCCAGCCGATAACATTGCGCTGGCGAGTAGATGATCTTAAAAGTTATTTACCTGATTTGACAGAGATGATGGCCCTCTGTCTGCACAGCATGCAGAAGCTGCCTGTGACTCACTGAAGTATTTAGCGAGCTGTGGGACGCTGAGGGGGCGGCTGTAAAAGTATCCTTGCAGATGGGTGACACCGCGATTAATTAACCATTGTGCCTGCGCACTGGTTTCGACCCCCTCCGCAACGGTTTTCAATTTCAGCTCTTTCGCCAACGTAAGTACCGTTTCAAGCACCGGAGAAGTCACCGTCTTCATACCTATACTCTGTACGAAACCGCGATCTATCTTGAGATAATCAAAATGAAACTTTTCCAGATAGAGCAGGGCGCTATGACCGGTCCCAAAGTCATCAATGGCAATTTTGATATTTTGTTCATGTATCCAGTCAAACATTTCATCGGCGTTGCTTTCCGAAACCATACTACGTTCAGTAATTTCAAAAACATACTCAAAATGGCCGACGGGCATCATTGCCAGCCATTGACACACGTCTTTACGAAAGTCTGGGTTGAGCAGGTGAATGGGCGAGAGATTAAGCCCTAATTTAGTCCCGACTGGCACCACCTTGCACAGCTGATGAGCATCACGGGCAATCAGGGTAAACAGATGGCGTGTGAGAGGCACAATCAAGTTTTGCCCTTCAGCATAGCTGATAAATGCATCGGCTGGCACACGACCCTCGGTTGGATGAACCCAGCGCAACAGGGCTTCAAGCCCGTATGCCGTACCGCTGCTGGTTGCGATAATAGGCTGGTATTCGATGTGAAACTCTCCGCGTCTGATCCCCTGAATAATTTCTTTACCCGGGCGCAGTTGCAGCCTGAAAATCAGGTAGCAGCCGCAGGCAATCACAATTCCTAGCAACAGGCCGGCCAGTATAATGATATGCAGGTCGCGCTTAGTCAGTATGTCACCGTAAAAGTACAGCGTCATTGGATAACCGGGGATCGCAATACGCCGTAGCGGATTTGGCGGCAGCGCGCGGATGCTCATCACCTGTTCATTCCATGTCGTGATGGCTCTATCCCCGGTCACTATGGCCATACCGGTATTTTCGCCTTGCCGCGACGCCAGCAGCAGGTACGGAGTCATATTTAAATTAAGGGTAGTCAGGATCCCGCTGTCGGGCACGTTAGTGTTTTTCAGCCACAAAACCATAGCCGGTTTACCTCGCAGCATCGGCGTGCCGTAAACCAGACGAATATCCATCGCTTTATTGTCATTGGTAAAAGGGGATATTTGATGGATATCCACGTTCATCGGGCCGGTTGCCGAAGAGCAGAAAGCAATGTTGTTATTGACCAGCAGAATGTAGCGGATATTGGGAGTCGATGCCGCCTGTTCAGCCAGATTGTCACGTACCTGGTCGCAGTGGACAAAAGTGCCCGCTTGTAAAGGGAGCAGGATTTGTTTGAGTTCATCCATTATATGAATGACGTAACTTTGAGTCTGGCTAATCAGTTGGTTTTGAGCTTCGCTGCGTTGATGACAGGTGACGACGATGGAGATGAAGATAAAAAGGAGAAATGAGATAAAGCTAATAATCGCGCTCAGCAACACAACTCTGCGCTGCTGGGTGCTAAACCGTCTGACGGTGCTAGATAATAGCATATCGTTATCTCTCTCGTTTTAGCCTGTATCGGAGCAAACTGCTTTCGCGAGCGTCAGTTAACGAGGATATAACGGCGAGAGGGGTTTGTCTCTAACTTATTGAAATATTTCAACACCTTTAATCTTCTCTTACATAAGGAATATCCGGTGTGATGAGGAGAAGGTAAATCGTGCCGTCAGACGAATGCGCGGCGTGGGGAGTGACAAAACAACAAAAATCTATAAATTAAACGCTGCCGAAGGCAGCGTTTATTATCTCTGTTTCACCGAACTCAAGGGGCTTAAATCAACTTTGCGTTCGGCTCAGTACCCGGCGAGCTTCACGAAAACGGCTTTTCCAATAAGAGTCATTCAGATTGGAGATCATCACGCCGCTGCTGGTAGACGCGTGAACAAAGTTGTCATTAGTAAGATAAATACCAATATGACGCCCGGTGGAACCTGCATGGAACACCACTAAATCACCGGGGCGCAGCTTAGTGCGCTGGATACTTTTGCCGGTATCCTTCTGCTGCGAGGTCGAGCGAGGCAGTTCAAGACCGAACTGGTCGCGGAAAGTGGTTTGGACAAATGCAGAACAGTCAATGCCACGCTTACTGGTGCCGCCGAGACGATAACGTACACCTTTCCAGCTGGCATATTGATCCATCAGGCGGGATTTAATATCCACGTTCTGAACCATTTGTTCGAACTCATCCTGAGACGCTTGCAGTAAAAAACCATTTTGGCTTTTAACTGCATGAGTATCAGTTTGTACGTTATGTCCGCTGTTCGAACTACATGCTGACAACAGTGCTGCTAATGCAACGGCGGGGAGAGCCCGCAGGATATATCTCAGAACAGGTTGAGACGTGACCATTGTGTGTGTGATCCCTTGAAGTCCTTAACGACGGAGTCGCTAGAAAGGTGCGAAACAAAACGAGATTAAATGAGTACATAGTGGTTAGACAATTCGGAAAGCGTTAAAAAGTGTTAATAGGCACAATTCAAAATGTAAGTTACCGAAATAATTTAACGCCTATTGTCTCACCGAATTCGAGGTTACCCGATTACAGGCCACATGGCGAGAGCTTTTAAGTACTTTCTTAGAGGTTTTTTCCGTGAGATCGCCATGAATTAATTGGTGATAACAGCCCAGGAAGCAGTGCGCTCTGTTTGGCCCGAGCAAATTTGTTGCGGTGATGACCAATCCCGGAAAAATCAGTCTGTTAAGGAAGACCGGTGGTTAGGTACTGGGCAGACCATATATTACCTCTGACAGACGGGGGCTGCGTTTGACGTAGATGAAGGTAAAGGTGACAGCGGGCGGTAAACACAATTGTGCCTGCTGTCGTTAGTTTATTGCACCGGTTTATATTTCCCCGGTAAATGGCGATATAGCCAGTTCACCAGATAATCACTGGCCGGGGTTAGCAACCACCAGCTCATACCAACTAACGCAATTGAGACGGAACCCACGGCAATATCGGTGAACCAGTGTGCACCAATCATCACGCGCGGCATGGCAAAGACCAGCACAATGAGCGCCGCGACGGCAAATGCGCCACGAGTGAAATAGCGCAGCATAAAGCTGGCGAAAACAATCAGCATTAATCCGTGGTCGCCGGGGAAGCTGTCAGCGGAAGAATCTTTGGTGGGAATGCCGGTGAGCTGTGCAACGTGGTTCACCTGCGGGAAAACCAGGGTAGGGCTGGGGTGTGAAACCGGGATCAGATGGCCGAGTTGGTTTAAACCAACGGCGCTGATAAGCATGGTGATGCCGATGGCGAACATCCTGCGGCGTCCTTCTGGCGTTTCTCTTTGCCAGAACCAAAGATAGAGCCCCCCCATTGCCAGCAGCGAAACGCCGTCGAAGGCTCGGAAATTGGTGATTGCCACCAGCCACAGCAGCGTCTGGCTGGTGAGGATGTGTTGGTTAAACCAATAGAAGAGTGTTTTATCAATGATAAACCACTGTCCATGCTCGGTCGGCAGGTACCAGGAAAAAAACAGCACTAAGCCGAGCACATTTAGCAGCAGGATCAGTAATAAGCGTTTAAAAGTCATATCTGTAAGGGATCTTCATAACAAGCGGCAAGTGAATAATGCGCGGGATTATAAACTAAGAATGCACTGAGGATTTGGCAAAACACTTCATTTTCTCTGGCGTGCGTTGGGTTGTTTAAATTGCCTTGCCTGGGGCTTATCGTTGGCCTGCAACATAAGCCCTCGCGACCTTTTCTGCCCGCTTGCGCAACGTATGGGCAGTAGTCTGGTGTTTAAAGTTGTGCTTTCTAGCGCCGATAATCAGTGGCGCTACAGGCTCGTTGTAGTGAAAAAGTCCGGCTGGGTTTCAGTGCTAAGATAAGTTGTTACAGGACAATTATTCTTATCCGCTCTGACATCAGTACAGATTTATCTATCACTGGTTTGAAAAAAATGGGGTTAGCATGAAGAACATATTAGCGGCTTTGGCCATCATGTTATTCGCCTCATGGACGAGCATATCACTGGCGGGGAGTCGCCAAACAGGAAATTCTTCCGGAACGATTACCTTTGTAGGAGCCGTGGTCGAAACGCTTTGTGACACGGATATACAGCAGAAACAAGTAGATGTTTCCTGTACTAAGGCCGGTCAGCAAAATATAAAAACGTTGGCACTGGACAACACGTTATGGCAAAACTTGCCTAATAATGTCGGCAATGCGCGAATATCCTGGCTGGATGACCAGCATCGGCGCGGTACGGTCACTATCAACTATCAATAATACCTTGCGGATTATCCGGACGTATTCTGGCACCATCGCATGATGGCGCCTTTACTCTTCACTAGTCAGCGCGGCTCATATAACGACGTTCCGGAATATGAATGCGGATTTTATCCCCGTTACTGAGATATTCAGGCACCTGTATCACCAGCCCGGTGCTCATGGCGGCGGGTTTGGTGCGTGCGCTGGCTGAAGCCCCTTTTATCCCTGGAGTCGTTTCAACAATGACCATATCTACCGTCTGGGGCAGTTCCAGTGCCAGAATTTGTCCATCCATCGTTAAAACCTGAATCCCCGGAATGCCCCCTTCTGGCAGGAACAGCAGTTCATCTTCAATCTGCTCACGCTTGAAGTTATACGGCGTATAGTCCTCATCATCCATAAACACGTACTCGTCACCATCAATGTAAGAGAAGGTCACCTGACGGCGGCTGAGAGAAATGGTGTCGATGATCTCGTCGCCTTTAAAACGCTCTTCGACCTTCAGCCCGGTTCGAATATCGGTAAAGCGCATTTTGTACAGCGTAGACGCGCCTCTGGCGCTCGGACTTTGAACGTCAATATCTTTCACTAACAGCAACTTGCCGTTAAGGTTGACGGCCATGCCCTTTTTAATTTCGTTAGCTCTTGGCATAAAACAGGTCTCGCGGGTAGATAAGGGAACAATCCATCGCGACACGTTACTCGCGCACGCGTCGCCAGGCAAGATCTGCCTGCGTTAGCCAAGGGAGAAGAGGCGTTGCCCGGTGCTTATAAGCATAGTATTCGACACGGTGGCCTGCTATTGTCGCGCTTTGCTGACGGGAGAACGCGATGGAGTGTCGAGCCGCATGTGGGGCCTGTTGTACGGCTCCGTCTATTTCATCACCTATACCGGGTATGCCGCACGGCAAACCGGCGAATACGCCATGTATACAGCTGGACGCTCAGCGACGCTGCATGATTTTTGGCTCCCCGCTGCGGCCAAAAGTGTGTGCCGGATTACAACCCCACCAGGAAATGTGTGGTCGAAACCGCGAGCAGGCGATGATATTTTTGTTGGATCTGGAAGCGCAAACGGCTCCCCAGGCCGGTATGTGAATCTTCATCATCATCATCATTATTATTTCGCTCAGCGGATGGACTTCAGCATCTGCTTCAGCTAATGCTCTCACCGACGCATTTTTCCGAAAACCTGAGACAAAGTGTGCTGGCTGTCAAAAATCTGCTATGCCGTTTGCGGTAAAACTTGCAACGGATCTGTGAACCATCACAAAATCATTGAAACGTTTCAGCGCTGTCTCTTCAGGTTGTTACTGTGGCGGTTGCGCTTTTTTTCTCAAATAAGCTGAAACGATTCAAATCAGCAACAGGGAGAACTATGTTCCAACTAGAACTCAATGCCATCAAGCCTGGAGCACGGGCTGGCGACAAACAGGATGCGATTCGTCAAGTCGCTGCGGCATTAACCGCAGCCGGGAACGTTGGCGCAGGCTACGTAGAAGGCATGCTGGCGCGCGAGCAGCAAACGTCAACCTACCTGGGTAATGGCATTGCTATTCCGCACGGCACAACCGATACCCGCGATCTGGTGCTGAAAACCGGCGTACAGGTTTTCCAGTTCCCGCAGGGGATCGCCTGGGGTGAAGACCAGACGGCCTATGTGGTGATCGGTATCGCGGCAAAATCTGACGAGCACCTGGCGCTTCTGCGTCAGCTGACGCATGTGCTAAGCGATGACAGCGTGGCGGAGCAGCTTAAAAATACCGATTCAGCTGAAACTCTGCGCAGCATCCTGATGGGTGAAAAGCTGGCCGCTGAATTCAAGTTTGATACTTCGCTGATTGCTACCGAGGTTGCCGCCAACGATCTGATGACCTTACAGGCGCTTAACGCCGGACGCCTGCAACACACGGGTGCGGTAGATGCCTCTTTCGTGACGGGCGTTATTTCAGGCAAACCGCTCAATCTCGGCCAGGGTATCTGGCTGAGCGACAACCCGGATGGCAACCTGACCAGCGCGGTTGCGGTCAGTCGTGCGGCTAAACCCTTCGATGCAGAAGGTGAAACGGCAGCCCTGCTGATCACGGTTTCCGTTGCCGATGACCAGCCTTTAACCGTATTAAACTATTTAAGCGATCTGCTGATTAAACAGCAGGCCGACCGCCTGTTAAGTGCAGACGCAGCCGGTATTCTGGCATTACTGACCAGCGAAGTGTCCGAACAGGCTGACGTGGTGACCGAAGAGTTCACCATCCGTAACGAGCACGGTCTGCATGCCCGTCCGGGCACCGCATTGGTCAGTGTGATCAAGCAGTTTAACTGTGAGGTCAGCGTGATTAACCTCGATGGCAGCGGTAAACCGGCCAACGGTCGCAGCCTGATGAAGGTGGTGGCGCTCGGCGTGAAAAAAGGCCATCGTCTGCGCTTTACCGCCAGCGGTGAAGATGCACGTCGTGCGCTGGATGCGGTCGGTGAAGCCATCACCGCAGGTCTGGGCGAGGGGGCAGCATGAGCAGACGTGTAGCCACTATCACCCTTAATCCTGCCTATGACCTGGTGGGATATACCCCGGAAATCGAGCGCGGCGAAGTCAACCTGGTGAAAACCACCGGGCTACATGCGGCAGGAAAGGGAATTAACGTCGCCAAAGTGCTGAAAGATTTGGGAATTGATGTCACCGTTGGCGGCTTCCTCGGCAAAGAAAACCAGGACGGTTTTCAGCTGCTGTTCAGCGAGTTGGGTATCGCCAATCGTTTCCAGGTGGTGGAAGGACGCACCCGTATCAACGTCAAACTGACCGAGCAGGACGGTGATGTGACCGATCTGAACTTCTCCGGATTTGAAGTGACGGCGCAGGACTGGGAACGTTTTACCACCGACTCACTGACCTGGCTTGGCCAGTTCGACATGGTTTGCGTCAGCGGTAGCCTACCGGCAGGGGTGGAACCCGAAGCCTTTACCGAGTGGATGGCCCAGCTGCGCAGCCACTGCCCGTGCATTATTTTCGACAGCAGCCGCGAGGCGTTGGTTGCCGGACTGAAGGCCGCACCGTGGCTGGTTAAACCTAACCGTCGTGAATTGGAAATCTGGGCAGGGCGAAAATTACCGACTTTACAGGATGTGATCGCCGCCGCTCATGCGCTGCGTGAGCAGGGCATCGCACATGTGGTGATTTCACTTGGAGCCGAAGGGGCGCTATGGGTGAATGCCTCCGGCGAATGGATGGCGAAGCCACCAGCCTGTGAGGTGGTGAGTACCGTTGGGGCGGGTGATTCTATGGTAGGCGGTCTGATTTACGGACTGCTTATGCGCGAATCCAGCGAGCACACGCTGCGCCTTGCTACCGCAGTGGCGGCGCTGGCCGTCAGCCAGAGCAATGTGGGCGTGACCGATCGCACACAGCTGGCCGCGATGATGGCGCGTGTCGATTTACATCCTATTAACCACTGACAGCAGGAGACGCATAATGAAAACGCTGCTGATAATTGATTCTTCACTGGGACTGGCTACCGGCTATCTGGCCAAAAAAATGACTGCGGCAGCAGCAGCCAGCGGCAACATCACTCTGACCGAAAACCCGGCAGAAGCCGATCTGGCGATCGTTGCAGGTAAAAATATTCCGGCCGACGCTGCGCTCAACGGTAAAGCTGTCTACCTCGCGGACGTCGCGCAGCTGCTGCGTCAACCGGCGCAGGTGCTGGCGCAAGCGCAAACCGATGCCCAAACTTATAGCGCACCACCTGCTGCTGCCGTTGCCCCAACAGCCGCAGAAAGTGGGCCAAAACGTGTATTAGCGGTGACCGCCTGCCCAACCGGCGTGGCGCACACCTTTATGGCGGCTGAAGCCATTAACACCGAGGCGAAAAAACGCGGCTGGTGGGTTAAGGTGGAAACCCGTGGTTCAGTCGGTGCCGGTAATGTCATCACCGCTGAAGAGGTGGCGGCGGCCGATCTGGTGATTGTCGCTGCGGATATTGAAGTGGATCTGGCGAAGTTTGCCGGAAAGCCGATGTACCGCACCTCAACCGGCCTGGCGCTGAAGAAAACCGTGCAGGAGCTGGACAAGGCGGTGGCGGAAGCCAAGCCCTGGCAGCCCCAGGGGGGGGAGCAGAGCGCTCAGCCAGAGAAGAAGGAGAAAGCAGGGGCCTACCGTCACCTGCTGACCGGCGTTTCTTACATGCTGCCGATGGTGGTGGCGGGTGGTTTGATTACCGCCCTGTCATTTGCTTTTGGTATCACCGCCTTTAAAGAGCCCGGCACGCTGGCTGCCGCACTGATGCAGATTGGCGGCGGCACTGCCCTGGCGCTGATGGTGCCAGTACTAGCCGGATTTATTGCTTTCTCCATTGCCGACCGTCCTGGTCTGGCACCGGGCCTGGTCGGCGGAATGTTGGCGACCAGTATTAATGCTGGTTTTCTTGGCGGGATTATCGCCGGTTTTATTGCCGGTTATGCCGCGAAATTCCTCAGTTCGAAACTGAAGCTGCCGACCAGTATGGAAGCGCTGAAGCCCATCCTGATCATCCCGCTGATTTCCAGCCTGGTCACTGGATTGCTGATGATCTACGTGGTGGGTAAACCGGTTGCTGGCATCATGTCTGGTCTGACAGCCTGGTTGGCGAATATGGGAACGGCCAATGCCGTGGTGCTGGGCGCAATCCTCGGCGGCATGATGTGTCTGGACATGGGCGGGCCGCTGAACAAAGTCGCGTATGCTTTCGGCGTGGGGCTGCTCAGTTCGCAAACCTATGCGCCAATGGCGGCGATTATGGCAGCGGGTATGGTTCCACCGTTGGCGATGGGTGTGGCAACGGTGGTCGCGCGTAGCAAATTCAGTAAAAGTCAGCAGGAAGGCGGCAAGGCGGCGCTGGTGCTGGGGATGTGCTTTATCTCTGAAGGCGCCATCCCGTTTGCTGCCCGTGATCCAATGCGTGTCCTTCCATGCTGCGTGATTGGTGGTGCAGTGACGGGAGCCATCTCAATGACTATCGGCGCCAAGCTGATGGCACCACACGGTGGCCTGTTCGTGTTGCTGATCCCCGGCGCAATCACGCCGGTGGTGGGTTACCTGCTGGCGATTATCGCCGGTACGCTGGTGGCAGGACTGTCTTATGCGCTGCTGAAACGTCCTGAAGCGGAACTGGCTCAGGCTTGATGACAGCGTTAAAAAAGGGCTGTCTGTGTAAAGTCCATCCTTAATACAGGCATAAGCCCGATCGGGACGGAGCGAATAAACGCTCCGTCCTTTGTTATTTCTGTTCTGACTTCAACCACGCAATCTCATCTTTCCAGATATCCGGATTGATCGTTTCCAGAATCAACGGGATACCGTCAAAGCGGTTATCTTTCATCAGCCAACTAAATGCTGCTTTACCGATATTGCCTTCGCCCAGACTGTGGTGTCGGTCGACACGACTGTTAAATTCACTTTTAGCATCGTTAAGATGCATACCGCGCAGGTATTGGAAACCCACGATGCGCTCGAATTCGGCAAAGGTATTAACGCACGCCTCTTCGCTACGCAGATCATAACCTCCGGCGAAGGCGTGGCAGGTATCAATACACACGCCAACGCGAGATTTATCCTCAACGCCATCAATAATCGCCGCCAGATGCTCAAAGCTAAATCCGAGATTGCTGCCCTGACCGGCGGTGTTTTCAATCACTGCGGTGACGCCAGCGGTTTTATCCAGCACCCTATTGATCGACTCGGCGATGCGCTTCAGGCACTCATCTTCCGTAATCTGCTGCAAATGACTGCCCGGATGGAAATTGAGCAGCGTCAGGCCGAGCTGCTGGCAACGGTTCATCTCATCAAGAAACGCGTCGCGTGATTTTTCCAGCGCCTCAGCCTCCGGATGGCCCAGATTAATCAGAAAGCTGTCATGGGGCAGGATCTGCGCCGGAGTATAGCGGTATTTTTCACAGGCAAGGCGAAAGGCGGAAATCACTTCATCAGTGAGCGGAGCCGCGCGCCACTGGCGCTGGTTCTTAGTAAATAGGGCGAAAGCCGTTGCTTCCAACTCTGAGGCGCGTTCTACCGCCCGATCCACGCCGCCCGCTGCGCTGACGTGG
Organism: Erwinia piriflorinigrans CFBP 5888; assembly: GCF_001050515.1. Lineage (GTDB taxonomy): Bacteria > Pseudomonadota > Gammaproteobacteria > Enterobacterales > Enterobacteriaceae > Erwinia > Erwinia piriflorinigrans. The sequence goes on along the minus strand of NZ_CAHS01000015.1, from coordinate 696,966 downwards.
GCACCGATATATTTCATGCCGTTCTCCTGTTAATGACCTGCTTAATGGCAGGCAGGTCATGATAACCGGAAAGAGGGGGAAATTATGCCATCAAATGCTGTACCAGCAGATTGATTGCCCCGCCACCAACCATGAGCCAGATAAACAGGAACAGCCCCAGCAGCAGCGGTTTAATACCGGCACGTTTCAGCGCGTTGATACGCGTGGTGAGCCCCAGCGCAGCCATCGCGGTTGCCAACAGCAGATTATCCAGCTGATTAATCTGTGCGATCCAGCGCGCTGGCAGCAGATGCAGTGAGTTAAATAAGGTGACGCCGATAAACAAAAGGGCAAACCACGGGAAGGCAATCGGGCCGCTGCGGCCGGGGCCATCGCTGCGCTGTACCCGTGCCGCCAGCAGTAGCAGGAAGGGGGCCAGCAGCATCACGCGCAGCAGTTTGGCAATCACCGCAGAGTTCTCCACATCGGGGCCAACCGCGTGCCCTGCGGCGACCACTTGTGCCACTTCATGCATCGTTGATCCAATATACACACCATATTCACTGGCGCTCACCATCGGTAACAGATGACTGACCAGAGGCCACATCAGCGGATAGATAAATATCGCCAGCGTGCCAAAAATCACCACGGTAGCGATAGCCACCGCCACCTTGGCCGTATCGGCTTTGATCATCGGTTCGGTCGCAAGAATGGCGGCGGCGCCGCAGATGCTGCTACCGGCACCAATCAGCCAGCTGGTATCGCGGTCGAGCCCAAGCAGGCGTTGACCGAGCCAGCAGGCGAGAATAAAGGTCGAACCCAGCGTCAGGACATCGATAATCACGCCGCTTATCCCGACATCGGTAAGCTGCTGTATCGTCAGGCGAAAGCCATACAGCACGATACCGGTGCGTAACAGCTGCTGTTTCGCCAGCTGCGTCCCGCTGTCACAGTGCGATGCCAGACGTGAATAAAAGATGTTACCAATGATGATGCCGCCAATAATCGCCAGCGTTAACGATCCCAGCCCCAGTGCGGCAACGCGTGGCAGATTGCCAAGTGAGGTGGCCAGCGCGGCGATAGCCACAGCCAGCACCAGGCCGGGTAGGTGGCGGGCGGGATTCTGTGTGGGCAGGGCCGTTGTCGTTAAGCTCATGATGCTTCTCCTGTAGCAATACCCTCATCATGAGCGCCGCTGGCTTAAAAGAGAAATTGATTATATATTTATAACCAACCACTCTAAGCGATATAGCGGCGTACGCAGCGGCAGACGATAAAAGGACAGGCAATGCACATTACTTTGCGCCAGCTGGAAGTGTTCAGCGAAGTGCTGAAAAATGGCTCAACCACTCAGGCGTCACAGGTGCTGGCGTTATCACAGTCTGCGGTCAGCGCAGCGCTGGCGGATCTGGAAAGCCAGCTCGGCGTGCAGCTATTTGACCGGGTAGGCAAACGACTGGTGATTAATGAACATGGTCGTTTGCTCTACCCACGGGCAGTGGCGCTGTTGGAGCAGGCGCTGGAAATTGAGCAGCTGTTCCGTGAAGACAATGGTGCGCTGCGCCTCTCGGCCAGCAGCACCATTGGTAACTACCTGCTGCCGGGCATGATTGCCCGCTACCGTCGTGATTATCCCAGTCTGCCGCTCGAACTGAATGTAGGCAACAGTCAGGAGGTGATCGCCGCCGTCGCCGATTTCCGCGTCGATATCGGTCTGATTGAGGGGCCTTGTCACCGGCCGGAGCTGGTCAGTGAGCCTTGGCTGGAAGATGAACTGGTGGTTTTTGCCGCGCCGGGAGCCGATATTCTCAGCCATCCGCCTTCGCTACAAAGCCTGGCCGCTGCGCCGTGGATCCTGCGTGAACAGGGGTCAGGTACGCGTGAAATTGTGGATTATCTGCTGCTGTCGCATCTGCCCCAGTTTACGCTGGCGCTGGAGTTAGGGAATTCAGAGGCGATCAAAAACGCGGTACGCCACGGGATGGGCATCAGCTGCCTGTCGCGCCGGGCGATTGCCGAACAGCTGGCGCTGGGGACGCTGGTTGAAGTGGCTATCCCGTTACCTGAACTGAAACGCACGTTGTACCGCATTCACCATCGTCAAAAACATATATCCAAAGCCCTCAGCCGCTTTCTTAGCTATTGCACGCAAGAGACGAATTAGTCCGCATTGTGGCGATGAATTTCCGCAGCGGCAGCTGGAACTTCTAATAATCGTCAGCCGATCATGAAGCAAACTTATAAAACGGTGTTAGCGCTATACCACCGGCGGTAGGTTGCTATAATCGCGCCTCATTTTGCTAGAGCGCAGCGTTAAAACATGGATCATGACACGAAAACGACACAACAGCCTGGATTAAGGCGTGAGCTGAAAGCTCGTCATTTAACGATGATCGCCATCGGCGGTTCAATTGGTACCGGTCTTTTTGTCGCCTCTGGCGCAACCATTTCACAGGCAGGGCCGGGCGGCGCGTTGCTGTCGTACGCACTGATCGGCCTGATGGTCTACTTTCTGATGACCAGCCTCGGTGAGCTGGCGGCGTTTATGCCGGTCTCCGGCTCTTTTGCCACCTACGGGGCTAAATACGTCGAAGAAGGATTTGGCTTCGCGCTAGGCTGGAACTACTGGTACAACTGGGCGGTGACTATCGCTGTTGACCTGGTGGCATCGCAGCTGGTGATGAACTGGTGGTTCCCGGATACCCCCGGCTGGATCTGGAGCGCTCTGTTCCTCTCACTGATCTTCCTGCTGAATTACATCTCGGTGAAAGGTTTCGGTGAAGCAGAATACTGGTTCTCGCTGATTAAAGTGGTCACGGTTGTGGTGTTTATCGTTGTTGGCGTGATGATGATCGCAGGCATCCTGCGCGGCGCCGAAAGTGCCGGCTGGCAAAACTGGCAGATCGGCGATGCGCCGTTCTCCGGCGGCTTTTCCGCTATGATCGGTGTGGCGATGATCGTCGGCTTCTCGTTCCAGGGGACTGAACTGATTGGTATCGCCGCCGGTGAATCTAAAGACCCGGCGAAAAATATTCCACGCGCGGTTCGTCAGGTGTTCTGGCGCATTTTGCTGTTCTACGTGTTCGCCATTCTGGTGATCAGTCTGATTATCCCCTATACCGATCCCAGCCTGCTGCGTACCGATATTAAAGATATCAGCGTCAGTCCGTTTACGCTGGTATTCCAGCACGCTGGCCTGCTGTCAGCGGCGGCGGTGATGAATGCGGTTATCCTGACGGCGGTTCTGTCGGCGGGTAACTCGGGTATGTACGCCTCTACGCGTATGCTTTACACCCTGGCCTCCGAGGGCAAAGCCCCGCGTATTTTCGCCAGGCTGTCAAAAGGCGGCGTGCCGCGCAACGCACTGTATGCTACTACCGTGGTTGCGGGCCTGTGCTTCCTGACCTCGATGTTTGGCAATCAGACCGTTTATCTGTGGTTGCTGAACACCTCGGGAATGACCGGGTTTATCGCCTGGCTGGGCATTGCCATCAGTCATTACCGCTTTCGCAAAGGTTATATGATGCAGGGGGGCGATCTGTCTGGACTGCCTTACCGTTCCGGTTTCTTCCCGTTCGGGCCTGTCTTCGCCTTTGTGCTCTGCCTGATGATTACCCTCGGACAGAATTACCAGGCATTCCTTGCCGATCGCATTGACTGGTACGGCGTGGCCGCCACTTACATCGGTATTCCGCTGTTCCTGCTGATCTGGCTGGGTTTCCGACTGTCGCGCAAAAGCCGTTTTGTGAAATACGGTGAGATGGAGTTCCCGACGTCAAACCCGTAGCAGACTGACAACGTAAAAAAAAAGGCGCCTATTAAGCGCCTTTTTTTTGCTGCATGATTCAATATGACAAATAGCACTGATAAGTATTATCATTTGCCCTCTTTTCACCATTATTCACCAGGCTGAACAGGTATTGATAATGAGTTTAACTGACCAGGTTGTACAGCAGTCAGGCAATGTGCCGCCGCAGGGAGTGATGGGACGCTACCATGCGTTACTGCGCCACCGTGTACTGTTGATGGCCGTGTTGATCGCGGCGATTGTGGCTTCACTGGTGCTCGACTTTACTCTCGGCCCTTCCGGGCTGTCTTTACACACGCTATGGCAGACGCTGCTGTCGCCAGAAACGTCGGACCCTGGTACACGGGTGATCGTCTGGGATATTCGTCTGCCCTATGCGCTGATGGCGGTGGTGGTCGGCCTGGGCCTCGGCCTTGCGGGGGCAGAAATGCAGACCATCCTCAATAACCCTCTCGCCAGTCCCTTTACCCTCGGCGTCTCTTCCGCTGCGGCTTTCGGCGCGGCGCTGGCGATTGTGCTTGGGATCGGTATTCCGGGCATTCCCGATCAGTGGTTTATTTCGGCTAACGCCTTTGTTTTTGCGCTGTTGGCCGCGTTGATGCTGGATGCGGTCACGCGCTGGACTCAGGTGTCCACCTCCGGCGTGGTGCTGTTTGGTATTGCACTGGTATTTACCTTCAACGCGCTGGTGTCGATGATGCAGTTTATCGCTAACGAAGATACCTTGCAGGGGCTGGTTTTCTGGACAATGGGCAGCCTGGCGCGTGCATCATGGGAGAAGCTGGCGGTGCTGTGCGGCGCACTGCTGCTGTTGGTGCCGTTCTCAATGATGAGCGCCTGGAAGCTGACCGCGCTGCGTCTGGGTGAAGATCGCGCCGTCAGTTTTGGTATTGACGTGCGCCGTCTGCGCCTGGTGACGCTGCTGCGTATCAGTATTATCTCTGCCCTGGCGGTAGCATTTGTTGGGCCGATTGGCTTTATCGGCCTGGTTGCACCGCATATCGCGCGTATGATTTTCGGTGAAGATCACCGCTTCTATCTGCCAGCCAGCGCGTTGACGGGCGCGCTGGTGTTATCTATGGCCTCGGTGGTGTCAAAAAATCTGATCCCCGGCGTCATCATTCCGGTTGGCATTGTCACCTCACTGGTCGGCGTGCCGTTCTTTCTGAGCATTATCATGCGCCATCGGGGGAGTGTCTGATGCAGGGGCTGAAAATCAGCGGCTTTAAAGCCGGTTATACGAAGCGTCAGGTGATCGACAACCTCAATGTTGAGCGACTACCGCGTGGTAAAATCACCGTGCTGCTGGGGCCGAACGGCTGCGGTAAATCGACGCTGCTGCGTTCTCTGGCCGGGCTGAATCAGGCGCAAGGCGAGCTGTGGCTCAACGGCGAAGAGCTGACGGCGTTGCCGTTTGCCCGTCGGGCTTCACGCGTGGTGTACCTGCCGCAGTCTTTACCTGCCGGGGTGCATCTGCATGTGTTGGAGTCAATTATCGTGGCGCAGCGAGCCAGCGGCGGGCGCAGCAGCGCGGCCAGCGAAGCCGAAGTGATGGCGCTGTTGCAACAGCTGGGCATCGCGCACCTGGCGCTAAGCTATCTTGATCAGCTTTCTGGCGGGCAGAAGCAGCTGGTCGGCCTGGCGCAGTCGCTGATCCGTCGCCCGGAACTGCTGTTACTTGATGAGCCCTTGAGCGCGCTCGATTTGAACTATCAGTTTCATGTGATGGATTTGGTACGGCGCGAAACGCGTCTGCGCAATATTGTTACCGTGGTGGTGGTACACGATATCAATATCGCGTTGCGCCACGCGGAGCATGTGCTGATGCTGCAAAACGGTGAGCTAATCGCCGATGGTCGGCCAGAAGAGGTGATCACGCCTGAAAGCCTTGCGCGGGTATATGGTGTACAAGGGCGCATTGAACGCTGTTCGCAGGGGGTTCCGCAGGTGTTAATTGATGGGTTGGTGGCGGCTCCGGCGTTTTAGCGTCGGGCTTTTTTTGGGTTATAGCACCTCACGGTCGGTGAAATTAAGCGTATTAAGAGTGTTTAATTTCATCAAGTTACAGTCTCCTTTATAAACTGTTTACTCCTTATTGACGATGTAAACTGGAAAGAAATGAAGAAGAAACTGTTATATACCATGATGGCTCTCTGTTCGGCTAACGCAGCAGCCACCGTCGACTTCTATGCTGGAGAAGGGGTTGATTATAGTGCGGTAGTGGTAAAATTTAGCGAAAAGGGCATGAGAGCGCTGAATCTGAATGATGTGCAGCCTGACAATAATAAAAATATTCGTCTGAGCAACAGCTATGGCATGCAGCTGCATATGAATAAGCTGTTTGACGATGTTCCCCGCTCTTCACGGCTCGGTGTTAACAGCAACAAAAACGGGCTGAATCGGTATTTTGAAATAAAATTGCCGGAAAATCAGAAGCGGAATATTGATTATATTAATGACATTATCAATTCCATCGAAAAAGAGCATGATGTTGAGGCGGTTTATCCGGACTCCAAACCTGTACCCCTTGATCATTTTTCCGATGAAAACGGAGTGACAGGGCGCTTATCCGCGACCGGTGAGGCACCCCCGCAGGGGGCTGATGCAGCAATTCCCTCCTTTGTTGACCTGCAATACTATATGAAAGCACCGGACGACAAAGGAACCGGTTACGCGCTGGGCGGGATCAATGCGGATGCGGCCCACAAAAAATATCCCAGCAGCGCGGGTAAAGGCATCACCGTGCTTTCTACTGAAATCAATCGCTGGGATCATGACCACCTTGACCTTCCCAAACCCATATTCTCATTGACCCACTCTCCAGAGATAATCAGCGCGCACGACACCCAGTCAGTCGGCATTATGGCGGGCAAAGATAATGGTTTTGGTGTTACCGGCATTGCCAACCAGGCCAGCTTTGCCTATTCCGATTCGCCTAATGAACTGTTTGTTAAGGCGATTAAACGGCTAAAGCCGGGAGATGTGGTACAGCTCGGTATCCATTTACGCATTACCAGCATGCCGGGCTGTACCAATAGTTGTTATGCCCCTGTGGAGTATAATCGGTCCTGGTTTGATGCGATAAAAACGGCAACTGATAGTGGTATCCACGTTATTGCTGCGGCGGGAAATGGCAATATCGATCTCGATCATCCGAGTTTTAAAGGGAAGTTCGACCGCAATAAGCGTGATTCAGGCTCTATCCTTGCCGGAGCGGTGGATGCGAAAACGGGTAAGAGGTCCTGGTTTAGTGATTATGGCTCTGCGGTAAGCAGTGCTTCCTGGGGCGACTACGTGACCACCACTTATGCTAATGGAGCGGGTGCTGATTTGTGGAACGCCCCTAATGCGCAATATACCGATAGCTTCTCCGGCACCTCTTCAGCCAACCCGATTATTGCCGGCGCGGTGGCGGGTTTATCGGGAATAGCGAAACAACATGGCATAACGGTATCCCCGAAAGAGATGCGTGAACTGTTAACGGAAACCGGCACACCGCTGAGCAGCCCTGGCAAGTACATTGGTACGCAGCCTGATATGCTGAGAGCGGCAGAAAAACTGTTGGGTGCTGAAACACCTGTGGAAGACGTGGTTGTGTCCGATTTGAAGGCAGGCACCATCTCAGAACAGTCATCAACCCTGAGTTTTAAAGTTAAAGCGACGGGGAAACTGAAGCTGGATGCTAAAGTCGTTGACAGTAAGGGTGTAAAAAAAGGCTCGGCAAATAAACAGCTCAACGATAACAGTATGAGCATCAAGATCCCGCTCTCATCCGTTACTCCGGGTGAATATTCCCTGCACTATACGGCAACCAATACCCAGGGTGCGCTGATTAAGCAGGGCAAGTTGACGTTTACGCTAAACGGCGGCACGACGGCTCCGAAATGGGATGCCAAAAAGACCTATGACAAGGCCTGTACCGAAGTGAGCTGGGAAGGCAAGGTATGGCTAAACGGCTGGTGGGTGAATGGGACGAAGCCTGGCAGTGAGGGTGAGTGGGGCGCATGGCGTGTAAAGGGCGCAAAAAACATGCACGCGGGTTGCTAAACGGTCGACAAGATATGGCGGCTATTGAGCGGTAAACTGCTCAGATAGCCGCTAAAACCCGATCGGACATCACCTGTGTCTGAGTTGTTTATTTCTGCAACGGAGAGTTCAAACTCATGTGTCATTCCAGAAGGAGGAATGACACATGTCTTCGCGTAATGGGTTACGACACCAACAGATGCCGGGCATGGAAGCGCAGGTGATCTTCGATAAAACTGGCGATAAAGAAGTAACTATGGTCATAACCTGGCTGTATACGCAAGGTTAGCGGATAGCCCAGTTCGTGCGCCGTTGCCTCCAGCTGTTCAGGCCGGAGCTGATCGGCAAGGAACTGATCGCTGTCCCCCTGGTCGACCAACATCGGAAGTACCGCACCGCCGTTACGCATCAGCCAGCAACTGTCATACTGCTGCCAGGCGCTGATATCCTCACCCAGATAGGCGCTAAAGGCCTTTTTTCCCCACGGAACCTCCATCGGATTCACGATCGGCGCAAAAGCGGACACCGAGCTAAATTTTCCCGGATTGCGCAGCGCCAGCATTAACGCGCCATGCCCACCCATCGAATGCCCCATCATCGCCTGACGATCGCTGATGTTGAAGTTCCCGGCGATCAGCGCCGGAAGTTCGCTGTTGATGTAATCGTACATGCGAAAATGACTGGCCCACGGCGTTTCGCTGGCATTGAGATAGAAGCTCGCCCCTTGCCCTAGATCGTAACCGTCGTCATCAGCAACCTGTTCTCCCCGTGGACCGGTATCCGGCATCACCAGCACCAGCCCCAGTTCTGCCGCTACGCGCTGCGCCCCGGACTTGACGCTGAAGTTTTCATCGCTACAGGTCAGCCCGGCAAGGAACCAGACCACCGGCGGCGGCGTACTGCTTTTCGGGCCGGGTAAAAAGATGCTGAAGGTCATCGCGCAGTTCATGCTGGCGGAATGATGGCGATAACGCTGCTGCCAGCCACCAAACAGGCGATGTTCTTCTAAAAGCTCCAGTGAAGATGACATCCTTTTCTTCCTTATGATTTCGCGAAATGCACCACGGTACGGATAGATTTACCTTCATGCATCAGATCAAAGGCTTCGTTGATCTCTTCCAGCGGCAGATTGTGGGTAATAAAGTCGTTTAGCTGGAACTCTCCCCCCATGTAACGCTCAACCAGACCCGGCAGCTGCGTGCGGCCCTTTACGCCGCCAAAGGCGGAACCGCGCCATACCCGGCCGGTGACCAGCTGAAACGGACGGGTGGCGATCTCTTCGCCCGCGCCGGCCACGCCGATGATGACCGATTCGCCCCAGCCCTTGTGGCAGCACTCCAGCGCAGACCGCATCACGTTGACGTTACCGATGCACTCGAAGGAGAAATCAACGCCGCCGTCGGTCATCTCAACGATGACATCCTGAATCGGCTTGTCGAAGTCTTTGGGGTTAATCAGGTCGGTGGCCCCGAGCTTACGCGCCAGATCGTACTTGCTGGTATTGATATCAATACCGATGATGCGTCCGGCCTTCGCCATTTTCGCGCCAATAATCGCCGACAGGCCGATACCGCCCAGGCCGAAGATGGCAACGGTATCCCCTTCCTTCACTTTGGCGGTATTCAGTACCGCCCCCATGCCGGTGGTGACGCCACAGCCCAGCAGGCACACTTCTTCCAGCGGCGCTTCTTTGCTGATTTTCGCCAGTGATATTTCCGGCACCACGGTGTATTCAGAAAAGGTTGAGGTGCCCATATAGTGGTAAATCGGCTGGCCGTCTTTGAAGAAGCGGGTGGTGCCGTCCGGCATCAGGCCCTTACCCTGAGTGGTGCGGATGGCCTGGCACAGGTTAGTTTTGCCGGAAAGGCAGAATTTACACTGGCGGCATTCCGGGGTGTACAGCGGAATAACATGGTCACCGACCGCCACGCTGGTGACGCCTTCACCCACGGCTTCCACCACGCCGCCGCCTTCATGGCCGAGCACCGCCGGGAACACGCCCTCCGGGTCTTTACCGGAAAGGGTATAGGCATCGGTATGGCACACGCCGGTAGCCACGATGCGCACCAACACTTCACCTTTCTGCGGCGGCATCAGATCCAGTTCTTCAATTTTCAGTGGTTCACCGGCAGCCCATGCTACGGCGGCACGCGTTTTAATCATCTGCATATGTTGCTCCTGTCAGGGACTCCGCGCCGGGATTAATCGGTCTGGAGCAGAAAGTGTGGTTAAGCGTCACCCGGATTGAGGAAAAGCGCCTCTAATCGTCAGGATTAGCCTCAAATTGTTCAATAATCAGGTATTTCAGCGCTTCAATATTGGCGGTGAAGGCATCGCGCCGCCATATCAGCAGGGTATCGGTATCACGGATGGCGGGCGGCAGCGAGTGCTGGCGCACGCGCTCGTGCCCCGGCAACTGCGCCAAAACCGCAGCGGGCAGCAGCGCCAGCCCGCCACCGCTGGCGACGCAGGCGAGCATCGCATGATAGGACTGGATCTCCATCACATTGCCCGGCTGGACGCCGGCGGCACGAAACCAGTTTTCGAAACGAACGCGGTAGGAACAGCTGGGACGGAAGGCAAACAGGGTGCTGCCCGCAGCCTCTGCCGGACGACTGATGGCGCTGTGATCCAGACTTGAGATCAGCACCATCTCCTCGTGAAACGCCACGCAGCCGTTAAGTTCCTCAACGTTGATCGGGCCATCTACCAGCGCGGCGGCGAGGGTTCCGACGCGTACCCGTTCAATTAATTCGCCTGATGTGCCGGTAACCAGCGCCAGGGTAACCGCCGGATAGCGCTGATGAAACTCGGCCAGCAGCAAAGGCAGGCGCGTGGCCGCCGTGCTCTCCATTGAGCCTAAGGCGAAGTGTCCGCCTGGCTGACCCGCGTGGGTCATATTCAGCGCTTCTTCACTGAGTACCAGAATGCGCTGCGCATAACAGAGGAAGTTGTGCCCCATCGGCGACAGTCGCAGCCGCTGTTTTTCGCGAATAAACAGGTCGCAACCCAGCTCTTCTTCCAGCTGTCGCAGGCGGGTGGTGAGGTTTGAGGGCACGCGATGCAGCTGCTGTGCCGCTCGCGCCATCGAGCCGCAGTCAGCCACCGCACAGAACATTTTTAGCTGGGTCAGATCCATGTATTCACTTATCGTAATCAACTTGTTTAGTATTATTCACTTTTCGTCATTCTATCCTTAGTGCATTCTGATGGCAAACGCTAATCCAGTCGGGAGTAATTATGGCAGTTCGTGTGGCGTTCAGCGCTTTTCTGGCGCTGGTGGTGGCAATGGGGATAGGGCGCTTTGCGTTTACCCCACAGGTGCCGTTAATGATAGCAGAGCACCAGCTGTCGCTGACCAGCGCGGCGGTGGTAGCGGCATGTAATTACCTGGGTTATTTGTGCGGTTCGTTTAACGCCATGCGCGCGACCCGACGCGTGGAGTGGCGTTTACGCGCTGGCGTCTGGGGGGCGGTTGTGCTGACGTTGCTGTCAGCGGTTCTCTCTGCACCCTGGCAGCACGCGCTGGTGCGCTTCCTGATTGGCTGGGCCAGCGGCTGGGCGATGGTGCTGATCGCCGCCTGGAGCAACGAACAGCTGCTCCGGCACCAGCGACCGGGGCTGAGCGCGGCGGTATTTGCCGGGCCAGGCACCGGCATATTCATCAGCGGCATACTGGCGGTGGTGCTGCACGGCTATCAGGCGAGCGCGGGCTGGGCGTGGGCTGCCTATGGCGGGCTGGCTCTGCTGTTGGTACTGCTGATTGCGCGCGCCTTGCCGCGCACCGGAGAGCTGCACCGCCCGGACACGCCAGCGCCGCCATTGCGCCTGACCAGCGGGCTGAAGCGGCTGGTGTGGAGCTACAGCCTGGCCGGATTTGGCTATATCCTGCCTGCCACTTTTTTATCGCAGATGGCTACCACGCGTTTTCCCGGCGTGATAAGCCAGTTTGTCTGGCCGGTATTCGGCGCGGCGGCGGTGCTGGGTATCGTCATCGGCATTGTGACACGGCGTTTCGGCCAGGCAAATCGACGGCTGGCACTGGTACTGTGGCTCCAGGCGATGGGCGTCTTTGCCGCTGATATCGTTCCCGGCATTGGCGGTCTGCTGCTGGGGGCCGGGCTGGTTGGCGGCGGTTTTCTCTGCGTGGTACAGCTGTCGTTGCAGTATGGTCGCGAGCTGGCACCGCAGCACGCCCGCTATCTTGCCGGTCTATTGACCACCGGCTATGCGCTTGGTCAGCTGGCGGGGCCACTGCTGTCTGCCATCTCAACCTCTTTAACCCAGCGGCTGGAACCAGCGCTGTATGTCGCCGGGGGCGCTTTGCTGATTGCCGGTATGCTGGTGTGGCGGCGTGCGGCGGTGACTGAATGACGCCGTTTCATTGTCGATTATAGGGATTCGCTGGATTACGCGCTGAATGTGTTCCAAAATAGCGCTCACGAAATTTCGCCGGGACTGTCACCGTAACCTCAATTTTACGCGACAGACCCGCTACTGCCGGAGAAGATTAAACACATGGCAACGTTGAGTCAGGAAGCCACACTCGTTCATCAGGCACTGGTTGCCCGTGGTCTGGAAACCCCGCTGCGCGCGCCGGTACGTGAAATGGATGATGATACCCGTAAACAGCTGATTGCCGGACATATGACCGAAATCATGCAGCTGCTGAATCTCGATCTGGAAGATGATAGCCTGGCGGAGACACCGCAGCGTATTGCCAAAATGTACGTCAATGAAGTGTTTTCCGGCCTGGACTATGCCAACTTCCCGAAAATCACCGTGATCGAAAATAAGATGAAGGTTGATGAGATGGTGACGGTGCGTGATATCACGCTGACCAGCACCTGTGAGCATCACTTTGTGATTATTGATGGTCAGGCCACCGTGGCCTATATCCCGAAAGACAAGGTGATTGGCCTGTCTAAAATCAACCGCATCGTGCAGTTCTTCTCGTCGCGCCCGCAGGTGCAGGAGAGACTGACGCAGCAGATCCTCGTGGCGTTGCAAACGCTGCTCGGCACCAGCAATGTGGCGGTTTCGATTGATGCGGTGCACTACTGCGTGAAAGCGCGTGGTATTCGTGATGCGACCAGTGCCACGACAACCACTTCACTGGGCGGACTGTTTAAGTCCAGTCAGAATACCCGTCAGGAGTTTCTGCGCTCGGTGCGCCATCGTTAATTGACGCTCTGTCGCCAGCGGGCGTTTTCTTCCAGGCGCCCGTGAATAACCGTAAACAGGGCGCTGAAACAGACACATCGCCCCCTGCGTGGAACCTGCTATGCCCCGTATTCTTCCGTTGGATTTTGTGCGTGGAGTGGCGATCCTCGGCATTCTGTTGCTCAATATTACCGCCTTTGGTCTACCGAAAGCCGCCTATCTCAATCCTGCCTGGCATGGCATGCCTTCCTCCGGTGATTTTTGGGTGTGGGCCACGCTGGATCTGCTGGCGCAGGCCAAGTTCCTGACGCTGTTTGCCATCCTGTTTGGTGCCGGGCTGCAAATGCTGCTGCCGAGGGGGAAGCGCTGGATACAGTCGCGTCTCTCCTGGCTAGTGATTTTCGGTTTTCTGCACGCGCTCTTACTGTGGGAAGGCGATATCCTGCTGGCCTGGGGGCTAACTGGTCTGATTGCATGGCGCATGATCCGTGATGTTCCCGGCAGCCGACAGCTGTTTCACACCGGCGTGATGCTTTATCTGGTTGGCTGCGCGGTACTGGTGGTGCTCGGGTTAGCGTCCGGATCGCACGCCAGCAGCTCCTGGCTGCCGAATGTGGCCGAGGTGCAGTACGAAACCTTCTGGCGGACAAACGGCGGCTGGGAAGCCATAACCAATCGGCTGGGTATGTTGGGATCGACGCTGATGGCGCTGGCGGTGCAGTATGGCTGGCAGCTGGCGGGATTAATGCTGCTGGGTGCGGCCCTGATGCGCACGGGCTGGCTACGTGGCGACTGGAGCCTGCAACACTACCGCCGTCGCGGCGTGTTGCTTATCCTTACCGGAATAGTGATCGAAATCCCCTCCATTGTTTTGCAGTGGTACAGCCAATGGGATTTCCGCTGGGCCGGTTTTTTCCTACAGTTACCGCGTGAAGTCAGTGCACCGTTCCAGGCGCTGGGCTATGCCGCGCTGTGCTTTGGCTGGTGGCCTCAATTACAGCGTCTGCGTCTTACCTCGGCCATCAGTGCCGTCGGGCGCATGGCGCTAAGCAATTATCTGTTACAGACGCTTATCTGCACCATGCTGTTTAATCACTTCGCGTTGTTCAATCACTTTAACCGACTGCAGCTGCTGGCGCTGGTGCCCGCGATCTGGCTAGTGAACGTGCTGTTTTCTGTCTTCTGGCTGCGTTTTTTCCGTCAGGGGCCGGTGGAATGGCTATGGCGTCGTTTAACCGCATTTGGCCTTAGTGCTGAGGACAGGCCGCCAGGAAGATGATTTGGCTCACAAAGCGTTAAAATGATGATGTAACCGCTTTCATCGTTGTGATGTTTCTCACGCAGTCTGCCGTCAATGCCTGACAAAATAGGCGGCAGAATATCCTTATGTCAGGAACAACCATGCACAATCCATCTATCGGCGGCGACCGGCCATGTTGACGATACGCGATGTGGCCCGCGAGGCGGGCGTCTCTGTTGCCACCGTCTCGCGGGTGCTGAACAACAGCGCGGCCGTTTCCGCCGATACACGCGCTATGGTGATGAAAACTATCGAACGTTTGGACTACCGTCCTGATGCCAACGCGCAGGCGCTGGCTAACCGCCTCAGTGACACCATCGGCGTGGTGGTGATGGATGTCTCCGATCCCTTCTTTGGTGCGCTGGTCAAGGCGGTGGACACCGTTGCCCAGTCGCTGCAAAAACAGGTGCTGATTATTAACTCATGGCATCATGCCGATAAAGAGCGACACGCCATCGAAGTGCTGATCCGTCAGCGCTGTCATGCCCTGATTGTGCATGCAAAAGCTCTGTGCGATCGGGAACTTGCCGCACTGATGCAGCAGGTGCCGGGCATGGTGTTGATCAATCGGGTCGTGCCGGGTTTCGCCCACCGCTGTGTCAGCCTTGATAACGTCAGCGGTGCGTTGATGGCGATGCGCATGCTGTTACAACATGGTCATCAGCGCATTGCCTATCTCGGTTCCATCCATCAGATTGAAGACAACGTACAGCGGCGCGCCGGCTGGCATCAGGCGCTGAGCGAGCAGGGCATTACTCCGGCTGAAAGCTGGTGTGCCGAGGGCGAGCCTGATTTACAGGGGGGTGAGCAGGCGATGGTGGAGCTGCTGGGGCGCAATCTGCAACTGACGGCGGTCTTTGCCTATAACGACAGTATGGCGGCCGGTGCGCTGGCGGCGCTGAAAGATAACGGTATTGCGGTGCCGCAGCAGCTTTCACTGGTGGGATTCGACGATATTCCCTTTGCGCGCTATACCGATCCGCAGCTCAGTACGGTGCGTTATCCGATTGTATCGATGGCAAAACTGGCCAGTGAACTGGCATTGAAGGCCGCAGCCGGGCAGCTCAATCTCCATGAGCAGCACTGTTTCATGCCTACCCTCGTCAGGCGACATTCGGTAGCGACACGACAAACTGTGGCGGTGGTCACTAACCCGGGTGATTCTGCACTGTAACCGCTTTCAATCTGTGAGTAAATTCACAGTTAATTAACATTCATTTATCTAAGATGGCAGCGTTCAACAGGTACGCAAACACCATCGAATGGTGAAACTGGCGCATCTCACGCTCTTCGTGCCACCTGTGAAATATTTTTACACTCTACACATGGCAAGCATTGCCCGGTCAATATGGGCGGATCAACCGCTGCTGAAAACGTGTCATCTATTGGTCTTTATTAACCCGCATCCTGTCGCCTTTTTTGATCGACTGGCTGCGTGAAGTCATACCCTACAAAAACCGGAGATAATATGAATAAGAAGGTTTTCACGCTCAGTTTCCTGTTGGTCAGTATGATGTCAGGCGCGGCGGCTCAGGCCGCAGATACGCGCATTGGCGTCACCATCTATAAATATGACGACAACTTTATGTCAGTGGTGCGCAAGGATATTGAGAAAGAAGCGAAAAACAGCCCGGGCGTCCAGCTGCTGATGAATGACTCGCAGAACAGCCAGTCGACGCAAAATGACCAGGTAGACGTGCTGTTAGCAAAAGGGGTGAAGGCGCTGGCGATCAATCTTGTCGATCCGGCTGCGGCAGCGGTGGTGATTGCTAAAGCGAAAGCGAACGATGTCCCGGTGGTATTTTTCAATAAAGAACCCAGCGCCAAAGCGCTGGCAAGTTACGACAAGGCCTATTACGTCGGGACGGATTCTAAAGAGTCAGGCGTGAAGCAGGGCGAGCTGATAGAGAAACACTGGAAGGCTAACCCGGCATGGGATTTGAATAAAGACGGTCAGATGCAGTTCGTACTGCTGAAGGGCGAACCGGGCCATCCTGATGCAGAAGCGCGAACCAAATACGTGATTGAGACGCTGAACAAAGATGGCGTGAAAACTCAGCAGCTTCATCTGGATACCGCCATGTGGGATACCGCCCAAGCGAAAGACAAGATGGACGCATGGCTGTCGGGGCCAAACGGTAACAAAATCGAAGCGATTATCGCCAATAACGACGCGATGGCGATGGGTGCTGTCGAGGCGTTGAAAGCGCATAACCGATCTTCCGTACCGGTATTCGGCGTTGATGCGCTGCCCGAAGCGCTGGCGATGGTGAAATCTGGTGCAATGGCCGGAACGGTACTGAACGATGCGAATAATCAGGCAAAAGCGACCCTGGATATGGCCAAAAACCTGGCGGCAGGCAAACCGGCTACCGAAGGAACTCAGTATAAACTGGATGGCAAAGTGGTGCGCGTTGCCTACATCCCGGTAGATAAAGACAACCTGTCTCAGCTGCCGCAATAAGCCTTTCCTGATGCGGCCAGCCAGCCGCATCAGCCTAATCAGCCAGGTAAAAATATGGGCAGTAATAGCGTGCAAGCAGATCGCGAATATTTACTGGAGATGACCGCTGTCTGTAAGTCATTCCCCGGGGTTAAAGCGCTTGATAATGTCAATTTAAACGTTCGTCCTCATACTATTCATGCTCTTATGGGAGAGAACGGTGCCGGTAAATCAACGTTGCTAAAATGCCTGTTTGGTATTTACGGTAAAGACAGCGGCAGCATTATATTCCAGGGTAAAGAAGTGGATTATAAAAGCGCCAAAGAGGCGCTGGAAAATGGTGTGTCGATGGTGCATCAGGAGTTAAACCTGGTACTTCAGCGTAGCGTTATGGACAATATGTGGCTCGGACGCTATCCGAAAAAAGGGCTATTTGTCGATCAGGATAAAATGTATCGCGAAACTAAAGCCATTTTCGACGAGCTGGATATAGATATTGATCCACGTGAAAAAGTGGTCACTCTGTCGGTTTCGCAAATGCAGATGGTCGAAATTGCTAAAGCGTTTTCCTACGATGCCAAAATTGTCATTATGGATGAGCCGACCTCCTCACTGTCGGAAAAAGAGGTCAATCATCTTTTTACGATTATTCGTAAACTGAAGGATCGTGGCTGCGGTATTATTTACATCTCCCACAAAATGGAAGAGATATTTCAGCTTTGCGACGAGATCACCATTTTGCGCGACGGCCAGTGGATCACGACTCAACCCCTTGATGGGCTGGATATGGACAAAATCATCGCCATGATGGTGGGACGTTCGCTTAATCAGCGTTTTCCCGATAAAACCAACGTGCCCGGTGAAACCATTCTTGAGGTGCGTAACCTGACCTCGCTGCGCCAGCCGTCGATACGAGACGTCTCTTTCGATCTCCGTCAGGGGGAAATTCTTGGCATTGCCGGGCTGGTTGGGGCAAAACGTACCGATATTGTCGAGACCCTGTTTGGCATTCGTGAGAAGTCTGCTGGCACTATCCGCCTGCACGGTAAGGCGATTAACAATCACAGTGCCAATGAAGCCATTAATCATGGCTTTGCTCTGGTGACCGAAGAGCGTCGCTCAACCGGAATTTATGCTTATCTGGATATTGGCTTCAACTCGCTAATTTCTAATATTGCAAAATATAAAAACCGTCTCGGGCTGCTGGATAATGGCCGTATGAAGAGTGATACCCAATGGGTCATTGACGCGATGCGGGTAAAAACGCCGGGGCATTATACGGCCATTGGTTCGTTATCGGGCGGTAATCAGCAAAAAGTTATCATTGGCCGCTGGCTACTTACCCAGCCGGAAATTCTGATGCTGGATGAACCGACGCGCGGAATTGACGTGGGGGCGAAATTTGAAATTTATCAGCTTATTTCGGAGCTGGCGAAGAAAGGTAAGGGCATTGTGATTATCTCCTCTGAAATGCCAGAGTTATTGGGTATTACTGACAGGATCCTGGTGATGAGTAATGGCCTGGTGGCAGGGATTGTCGAGACAAAAACAACGACGCAAAATGAAATATTGCGTTTGGCTTCATTGCACCTTTAATCATTCACGGGTTGTTGACTATGAAAGCGGTAAATAAAAAAAGCGCGCTCACCTGGCTTAAAGAGGGTGGGATTTACGTGGTGCTGCTGGTATTACTGGCCATCATTATTATCCAGGACCCCACATTTTTAAGTTTAATGAACCTGAGTAATATTCTGACTCAATCCTCGGTACGCGTGATCATTGCGCTCGGCGTGGCCGGACTGATTGTGACCCAGGGAACCGACCTGTCTGCCGGGCGTCAGGTTGGTCTGGCCGCCGTGGTGGCCGCCACGCTGTTACAGTCGATGGATAACGCCAACAAGGTCTTTCCGCAGCTGGAAACGCTGCCTATTGCGCTGGTTGTGGTGATCGTCTGTGCTATCGGCGCGCTGATTGGGCTAATTAACGGCCTGATTATTGCCTACCTGAAGGTGACGCCGTTTATCACCACGCTGGGCACCATGATTATCGTTTACGGGGTTAACTCTCTCTATTACGATCATGTGGGTGCATCACCGGTCGCTGGTTTTGACGAGAAGTTTTCCACCTTTGCTCAGGGGTTCTTGCGCTTCGGTGACTTCAAACTCTCCTATATCACCTTCTACGCGCTGATTGCCGTGTTTATGGTGTGGATCCTGTGGAACAAAACGCGCTTTGGTAAAAACATCTTTGCCATCGGCGGCAACCCGGAGGCCGCACGCGTCTCTGGCGTTAACGTGCCCTTTAACCTGATTCTGGTATACGCGCTGTCCGGGGTGTTCTACGCCTTCGGCGGCATGTTGGAAGCGGGGCGTATCGGTTCGGCCACCAACAATCTTGGCTTTATGTATGAACTGGATGCGATTGCTGCTTGCGTGGTCGGCGGCGTATCCTTTGCTGGCGGCGTCGGAACGGTGGCTGGCGTGGTGACCGGGGTAATTATCTTTACGGTGATCAACTACGGTTTGACTTATATCGGCGTCAACCCTTACTGGCAGTACATTATTAAAGGCGGCATTATTATCTTCGCCGTCGCGCTGGACTCACTGAAATACGCACGTAAGAAATAGTGATGTTAAGTGTTTATGCTGTGCCAGAGGCTGACCATCGCGTCAGCCTTTTTACTTCTTCTGCTGCGACTCCAGCAGCTGCTCCGCGCTGACTGCCGGGTAACTTTGCGCATCCTCCGGCACTTCGTGGCGGGCTGGGATCGGCACCAGCGGGCCGAGGAAACGCGGCTCGCGCTTCATCACGTACAGGTCGACCAGCGCCCCGAGACGCGCAGCCACTTCGCGCAGCCGTACACTCATCATATTTTTTGGCGACGGCACCGCGTAGCACTGGGCCTGAATTCCCATATGCAGCGCGATCAATAATGCGCGTTCGCAGTGGAAACGCTGGGTGATAATAATAAAATCGTTAGTATCAAAAACTTTGCGCGTGCGCACGATAGAATCGAGCGTACGAAAACCGGCATAGTCGAGCACGATATCAGAAGGTTCCACGCCAGCGGCGATCAGGTCGCGGCGCATGGTCATCGGCTCGTTGTAGCTCTGTTGGGCATTGTCGCCGCTTAGCAGCAGGTAATTCACCTTTCCGCTGTTATAGGCGTTCAGCGCACCCTGCATACGGTAAAGGTAATACTGATTGATCACCCCGGTGCGATAAAACTTGGCGGTTCCCAGTACCACGCCAACCTGACGATGCGGCAGCGCTTTGAGATCGTCATATACGTAGGGTGCAGTTTTCCAGCTGATCCAGCGATCGAGGCCGAGTGCGGTCGCTGCTATCAAAGTAATAATGATAATCAGACCATAAATCAGGCGCTTCATCATAATGAATGACACTCGGGTTGGCAGGAAAACAGGACTAAGGCTACTTGAGGCCGGGAGGTGAAGCAAGCCACAGTGTGCCAGGTGAGGGTTTTCCAGGCAAATATCCCCTTTATTGCCAGCAATAAAGGGGATAACCACTATCAGATCGACGTACGACGATAGTTACGGTACTGCGGCAGCCAGAAGTTGTCGGCAATGGCCTTCGACAGGACATCCTCAGAGCTTACGACCGCCACGCCAGCCAGCTGGGCAGCTTTACCTACTGCCATTGCGATCACTTTCGATACGCCCTGAATATCTTTAACTTCCGGTAGCACCGGGCCTTCACCGTCGTTCACCAGCGGTGAGCAGTCTGCCAGCGCACGGCTGGCCGCCATCAGCATGCTGTCGGTGACGCGGCTGGCTCCGGAAGCAATGACGCCGAGGCCAATGCCGGGGAAGATATAGGAGTTATTGCACTGGGCGATAGGATAAGTTTTGTCTTTCCAGCTTACCGGAGAGAACGGGCTACCGGTTGCCACCAGCGCGCAGCCATCGGTCCAGGCCATGATGTCCTGTGGTGTGGCTTCCACCCGCGAGGTTGGGTTGGATAGCGGCATGATGATAGGGCGCGTACAGTGCTTGTGCATCTCGCGCACGATCTCTTCACTAAACAGCCCCGGCTGACCGGATACGCCGATCATAATGTCAGGTTTAGCGTTACGTACCACGTCCAGCAGCGAGAGTGAGTCGCTGGTGCTGTCCCAGTCTGACAGGCGCTCACTTTTTTGCACCAGCCTGCTTTGGAAGTTCAGCAGATTAGGCAGCTTGTCGGTCAGCAAGCCAAAGCGATCGACCATAAATACCCGTGCGCGCGCTTCCTCGTCGCTCAGACCTTCTGATTTCATCTGGGCGATGATCTGCTCGGCGATACCGCAACCGGCGGAACCTGCTCCGAGGAATACCACCTTTTGTTCGCACAGTTTGCTGCCTGCGGCGCGGCTTGCGGCGATCAACGTCCCCAGCGTTACGGCGGCGGTACCCTGAATATCATCATTAAAGCAGCACACCTCGTCACGGTAACGCTCAAGCAGCGGCATGGCGTTTTTCTGCGCGAAGTCTTCAAACTGCAACAGCACGTTTGGCCAGCGGCTCTTCACCGCGTGGATAAATTCATTAACGAAACGATCATACTCTTCGCCGGTGATACGCGGGTGACGCCAGCCCATGTACAGCGGATCGTTCAGCAGCTGCTGGTTATTGGTACCCACATCAAGTACCACTGGCAGGGTATATGCCGGGCTGATGCCGCCACAGGCGGTGTACAGGGAGAGTTTGCCAATTGGGATGCCCATGCCGCCAATGCCCTGATCGCCGAGACCGAGGATACGCTCGCCGTCGGTCACCACGATCACTTTGACGTTTTGCTTGGTGGCATTCTGCAACATATCTTCGATGTTGGCGCGATTCGGATAGGAGATAAACAGACCGCGTGCGCGGCGGTAAATCTCTGAAAAGTGTTCGCACGCCGCACCCACGGTCGGGGTGTAGATAATTGGCATCATCTCTTCAAGATGATTGTCCAGCAGGCGATAGAACAGGGTTTCGTTGGTGTCCTGGATATTGCGCAGGTAGACGTGTTTATCGTTATTGTTTTTAAAGTCCTGGAACTGACGCCACGCGCGTTCTGCCTGTTCCTCAATGCTTTCTACCGTTTCTGGCAGCAGACCGTTGAGGTTAAAATCATTACGCTCCTCAATGGAGAAGGCGCTGCCTTTATTCAGCAGAGGAAATTCCAGCAAGATAGGGCCGGCATAGGGGATATACAGCGATCGTTTACTTTCGTATTCGAGTTCCATGTCATTCTTACTCTTTCAGGATCGGGATGTTGTGGCGCCAATCCTAAAATAATTCATCCGAAAGTACAGCTTTTGTTAACAGCTGATAACAAAAGCGCTCCTTTTTTTTCCTTAAAACATGTTTACGACGTTTTCATTAGCGGGATGGTGGTGAAGTCGTGGCATCCCAGCGCGGCAAGGGTTGTGGCACTGGCGCTTTGCTGGCTTAACTTTGCCCCTGATGCTTCGGCCAGCACCGCCCTTTGGATGTTACTCACATCTTCTCCGGCCAGATTGAGTAAATTCAAAGCGCTCTGCAACGGCGGCAGGCTGGGGTTAAAGGCGGCATTCTCCGCATAGCGCCCGGAAAAGATCGCTCCGCTGCGGGTTTGCAGCGCGATGCCGGAGCACGCGCCACTGTAAGGAGCATGGCAGCGGTTGGCGGCAGCCAGCGCCGCCTGCTCCAGTTTATCGCCCCAGGGCGCGATCCCGTGGTCGACATCGTCCATCAGCAGGGCGGTGATGGCCAGGTCGCGTGGCCCGAAGGAGTCTGGCAGATAGTGACCTAAAGTGGCGCTGTCCCGGCCCGGTAGCTCAATGGTCAGATCGGTGCCGCTGTTCAGCTCGTTCATAAATTGACGGCAGTGGCCGCACGGCGTGTAGTTAACGGTGATGCTTGCCAGCGCGTTCTCCCCGCGCAGCCAGGCGTGTGTCACTGCACTCTGCTCGGCGTGAACCGTTTGCTGCATCGTGGTGCCGACAAACTCCATATTGGCCCCAAACCACAGCGTGCCGCTTTTGCCTCGGGCGATGGCACCAACGTTAAAATCAGACAGCGGCGCGACGGCGCAGGCTGCTGCCAGCGGCAGCAGAGCAAAGGCCAGCTTGCTGTCATCAAGGCCGCACTGCTGTTTTAAAGCGCCAGCCTGTTGCGCGCTGATAAACCCGGCAAAATCAGTAGCGGATAATATCGGGCGCATAGCGTGTTGTAACAGGGGAGAAAGTGTGGCAAATACCGTCTGAAAACGCGGGTGCATAGTGGGCCTCGTGCGCTAAATGCAAGCCCATATCAACGGGCGGCAGCCAGTTATATGTGATCTAAGTCTCTTCATCAATGCAATATGTGAAACACAACGCCAAAATGAGAGACTTATCGCAAGTTTTAACCGTAAAACTTTAGCAGTAGCGGGAAAATAAACGGTGCCAGCAGTGAGGTGATAATTCCACACAGCACCAGTGCCAGAGAGCTGAACGCCCCTTCCTGATAATCAACCTCGGCAGCACGGGCGGTGCCGAGCGCGTGTGAAGCGCTGCCCATCGCCAGCCCACGCGCAGATTTGCTGCGTACCCGCAACAGATTAAGCAGCATATGGCCGAATACCGCGCCCAGCACGCCCGCTATCAGCACGCAGATGGCGCTGATGGCAGGTATGCCGCCGAGCGTGGCGGAGACCGCCATCGCAATGGGGGTGGTCACTGATTTGGGTAACAGGGTGGCGGCAATTTGTGGCGACGCGCCCAGCCATAATGCGATGGCAGTACCGGAAAGCATCGCCGTCAGGCTGCCTATAAAACAGATGCTGATAATCGATTTCCAGCGCGCACGGATCTGGTGCATTTGCTCGTAAAGCGGCAGCGCCAGCGCCACGACCGCCGGTTGCAGAAGTTGGTTAAGCAACGCGCTGCCCTGGAAATAGCGGGCATAGGGCATTTGCAGCAGCAGTAACAGCGGGATAATCACCGCCACCGCAATCAGCAACGGATTGCAGATGGAGATCCTGACCCTGGCTGCCAGTTTGCGCGCGGCCAAAAAAACCAGCACGGTTAACGGCAGTGACCACCAGATATCACTCATCTTTGCCTCCCCGGCGTATGTTATGACGATTGTCCAAACGTTGCGCCATCACGCCGGTGGTTATCAGTACGACCAGCGTGCCGACGGTGCAGGAAATCACAATCGGAGCAAACTGAGCGCTGAGGATATCCGTATGGTCCATGATGCCAACGCTGATGGGAACAAACAGCAGCGCCATATAGCGGATAAGCAGATGGCAGCCCGGCTTGACCCAGCTTAGAGGGAGAAGATTGGCACTGAGCAGGATAAACAGCAGCAGCATGCCGATAATGCTGCCGGGGATAGCGATGGGCAGCAGGCCCGCAATGCTGCGACCGGCGTACAGACAGAGCCAGATGATTAAAAAGGCGCGCAGATATTGCCAGATAACGTGCAGTACGGAACGCATGTCAACTCCAGAGCCTGTCAGGGGCGGCGCTGTTGCAGCCGCCCCGGTACACAATCGATTACTTAACCTGCTGTCCTGGCTGTGCGCCGCTGTCCGGGCTGAGCAGGAAAATATCTTTCCCGCCAGGCCCTGCCGCCATCACCATGCCTTCTGAAAGGCCGAAGCGCATTTTACGTGGAGCCAGATTAGCGACCATCATCGTCAGACGGCCCACCAGCAGCGTCGGATCGGGGTAGGCGGCGCGAATGCCGGAGAAGACAGTGCGTTTTTCGCCGCCAATATCCAGCGTCAGGCGCAGCAGCTTGTCAGAACCTTCAACTAATTCGGCATTTTCGATCAGCGCAATGCGCATATCCACTTTGGCGAAGTCGTCGAAGCTGATGGTCTCCTGCAACGGATCGTCTGCCAGCGGGCCGGTCACGGCCGGTTGGGCGGCGGCGGCATCTTCCTTCGAGGCGGCGATCAGGCCGTTTACCTTATCCATCTCAATACGGCTGTACAGCGCTTTAAACGCGGCGATATTGTGATCCAGCAGCGGCTGTTCAATGCCGTCCCAGGTCAGCGGCTGATTAAGGAACGCTTCAGCGCGTTCGGCGAGGGATGGCATCACCGGCTTCAGCCAGGTCATCAACACGCGGAACAGGTTGATACCCATTGAGCAGATAGCCTGTAGGTCAGCGTCACGGCCTTCCTGTTTTGCCACCACCCACGGGGCCTGTTCATCCACGTAGCGGTTAGCGGCATCGGCTAACGCCATGATTTCGCGTACTGCGCGGCTGAACTCACGGCTGGCCCAAGCTTGCGCGATGCTGTTGGATGCATCGACAAAGGTCTGATACAGCGCCGGATCGGCGAGTTCAGCAGACAGCTGTCCTGCAAAGCGTTTGTTGATAAAACCGGCGTTGCGCGAGGCCAGGTTCACCACCTTGTTCACGATATCGGCATTCACGCGCTGCACGAAATCTTCCAGATTCAGGTCGATATCGTCGATGCGCGAAGAGAGCTTGGCGGCATAGTAGTAGCGCAGGCTGTCGGCGTCGAGATGCTGTAACCAGGTGCTGGCCTTAATAAAGGTGCCGCGTGATTTCGACATTTTTGCACCGTTAACCGTGACATAGCCATGCACAAACAGGTTAGTCGGCTTACGGAACTGGCTGCCTTCCAGCATCGCTGGCCAGAACAGGCTGTGGAAGTAGACGATATCTTTACCGATAAAGTGGTAAAGCTCGGCGTCCGAATCCTTCTGCCAGAAGGCATCAAAGTCGATATCACCGCGCTTATCACACAGATTCTTAAAGGAACCCATATAGCCGATTGGCGCATCCAGCCAGACGTAGAAATATTTACCCGGTGCGTCTGGGATTTCGAAACCGAAATAGGGCGCGTCGCGCGAGATATCCCACTGTTGCAGGCCGGAGTCGAACCACTCCTGCATTTTATTGGCTACCTGCTCCTGCAATGCGCCGGAACGGGTCCAAGCCTGGAGCATGGCGCTGAATTCTGGCAGGTCGAAGAAGAAGTGTTCTGAATCACGCAGCACCGGGGTGGCGCCGGACACCACCGACTTTGGATCGATTAGCTCGGTCGGGCTGTAGGTGGCAGAACAGACCTCACAGTTATCGCCGTACTGGTCCGGTGATTTACAGTTCGGGCAGGTGCCTTTAACAAAACGGTCCGGCAGGAACATGCCCTTTTCCGGATCGTAGAGTTGAGAAATGGTGCGGTTCTTGATAAACCCATTCTCTTTCAGTCGGGTATAGATAAGCTCGGACAGTTCACGGTTCTCTTCGCTGTGCGTAGAGTGGTAGTTGTCATAGCTGATATTAAATCCGGCAAAGTCGGTCTGATGTTCCTGACTCATGTCCGCAATCATCTGCTCCGGTGCAATCCCCATCTGCTGGGCTTTCAGCATGATCGGGGTGCCGTGTGCGTCATCAGCACAGATGAAGTAAACCTGGTTGCCGCGCATGCGCTGGTAACGGACCCAAATATCTGCCTGGATATGCTCGAGCATGTGGCCGAGATGAATGGAGCCATTAGCGTACGGCAGGGCGCACGTTACCAATATTTTTTTCGCGACTTGAGTCATAGTAAGACTTAGCTCATACCTGTTAAAAAAGGGCTTTAGATGGTAACCGATTGCCTGTCCCTGCGTAAACAAGGGGTTCAATTGGCGGTGGATTTTTCCTTACGGCTACGTGAGAGCAAGCCAGATCTGATATGCTTAACCGCAGAGTCGCAGCTGAACAACCCGTGAGAGCAAGGAAACCCGATGACGTTATCCTCCCGGCATCCCCATACACCTGAAGCGCTTCGCGCTATCGTTATCAATGTGCTGGCCACATTTGAACACGCCAGCCTGCAGCATAATCTCACTACGCTAAAAGCCTTGCGCCATTGTGCGCTGATCGACAACCGCCTGCATATCGAACTGAGTATGCCGTTTGTCTGGCAAAGCCCGTTTGAACAGTTGAAAGAGACGGTCAGTGCCGAGCTACTGCGTCTGACGGGCGCGACAGAGATTAGCTGGCGCTTAACGTTGAATGTGGCAACGCTACAGCGGGCAAAACACCGTCCCGGCGTTAACGGAGTGAAAAATATCATTGCCGTCAGCTCCGGCAAAGGGGGAGTGGGCAAATCCACCACCGCCGTCAATTTAGCGCTGGCGCTGGCTGCTGAAGGGGCGAAGGTTGGCCTGCTGGATGCGGATATTTACGGCCCGTCGATCCCGGATATGTTAGGCACGGACGATCTGCGCCCGACCTCGCCGGACGGCACCCATATGGCACCGATTATCGCACACGGGCTGGCGACGAACTCCATTGGCTATCTGGTGACGGAAGATAACGCGATGGTCTGGCGCGGCCCGATGGCCAGTAAAGCCTTGATGCAGCTACTGAATGAGACCTTATGGCCGGAACTGGACTACCTGGTGCTGGATATGCCGCCGGGAACCGGAGATATCCAGCTGACGCTGGCGCAAAACGTGCCGGTGACCGGGGCGCTGGTGGTCACCACGCCGCAGGACATTGCGCTGATTGATGCGCGCAAGGGCATGGTGATGTTTGAGAAGGTCAGCGTGCCGGTGCTTGGAGTGGTGGAGAATATGAGCATGCATATTTGCAGCCAGTGCGGTCACCATGAATCGATATTTGGCAGCGGCGGTGCGGAAAAACTGGCGCAGCAATATCACACCCGTCTGCTGAGTCAACTGCCGTTGCATATCAGCCTGCGAGAAGACCTGGATGACGGCGAACCAACGGTCATTCGCCGCCCGGATAGCGAATTTACCGGGTTGTATCGGCAGCTGGCGATTAACGTTGCGGCCCAGCTTTACTGGCAGGGTGAGGTGATTCCGGAAGATATTGCCTTCCGCGCACTCTAAACGACGTTTTCACGCGGCCTGCCGATGTTTATCTTCACGGCCGCTAAACCAGGCGTACCCTTCGCTGTTGAAAACCGTCCACCATTGAGTAGTCGTAATCAATCTTTCCGGCGTCGAACAGCTGACTGAGCAGAGTAAAATCATTATCTGGCGTCACGTTGCAGCGATGATTGAGCAGGGTATCCTGAATGGTAAATGTGCTATCGCCGCGAGCAATACGCTGCAAATATTGCAGCATTTCCCAAGCGGTTTTACTGACCCCGGCCTGCTCATTAGGCGCTCTGTTCATCTTCAACACTTCCTTCTTTTTAAATCGACGAGCTATTAAAGCACATAGTGCATCAACAGATATTCGCCCTGATCGCTTTGCCCCTGAGCCACAACGCGCCAGCCATGCTTTTTATAAAAACTTTGTGCACGCAAATTCTCCGTCTGACACTTCAGTGCGCCCGTCGAGGTAAAGCTATTTTGCACCGCCTGTAGCAGCGCACTGCCAGCACCGCTGCCCTGATAATCGGGGTCGATAAACAGGCTGTGCAGGAAATTATCATTCTCCAGCACGGCGGCAAACCCAACGCGGTGGCCTTTTTCCTCTGCCACCAGTATCCGTTCACCCAGCGTGACGCGATCAAAGTCCTCCAGCTGCCATTCGCTATCATCGCGCCATGTCCAGTTGGCTTTGCGCGCAGCGAGAAACAGCGTGCGCAGAAACGGGCGATCGGTTTCAGTAAAAGGGCGGATTTCCAAAGCGGTACTCCTGTCAACAATACGCCGTATGGCAACGGCGCAAAGTTTATCGCAAAACCGGCTAAGCCGAAGAAGAAAATAGCGTGCGATCGTGAGAGAGTTTATTTTAGCGCCGCGCAGCGGGGGAGATCGGAGCCGCTGCGGGGAAGCACTGCCGCCGCCGACATAGGGTGCAGTGATGATGTCATTCGCTATCAAAGCTCAACCCAACGGTTAACAATCGCTGGTGCTGAGGGATGTCGATGCGCATTGTTATCAAATTCTGCTGCTTCATCAGCCAAATGTCCTGGTCAGCACGTTGAAATCACTCTGGCTATAAGAGGCTGTGTAGCGCCCATGTCATATCTCGCGCAACCCTTTTTTGTGTTTATCTTTATTATTTAATTAACTGCAACATAGCTGATGTTATTTCGCTTAACAGGACAGGTTAATGACCACAAACAGCCGTTTTTACTACTAACAGCTTACTTTTAGTAAAGAATCGGTTTTTGTTATGGCTATTTATGCTATTTAATTAAGTTTTCCGTCAGTCGTGAGTAATATATTCTTGCCGTTGCATCTTGGAGGGGGATAGACTGCCGGCTAAAATGCTTTCCTCTGATTAATTTTCCTCGTTGTTAATCAAATCCCTTTATTGGCAATCTCGTCAAACTAAAGAGAGCGGGTTTCCCCGCTCTTGCATTACTTACGTTCTTTGTTGGCTTGAGAAAGAACAGAGCCTGCAAGCTTTTTCGTTAATTCGTCAGAGTTTGGGTCATGAAGTGCAGCCGATGCTTTATGTTCCATCGCGCCGCTGGTCTGATTTGCAGAACCTGACTGTGATAATGCAGAACCCGCCAGAGCCTTCTGTAAATCAGACGCATTAGGGTCGTGAAGAGTTTTAGCTGCCACTGAAGCCAGACTACCACTCGTTTTCTTTGAATTATGACTCATGATAAAATCCTTTTAGATGTGAATGCATTTATACACGCAGTAAATTTCATTGAAATTCATTAAATGTCTGCATGCAGTCGTTATGCTAAATATATAATTAATCAATGGCAATGTGCTTTTATGTCGAATATATATCCACTGGCAGTGAATATATCTGGATGTGCTGCCACCTGTGATAAACTACCGGATTAAAATTCCTTTAATTTATCTCTTTGCTAAATAAGGCTTGTTTTTATGGTGAGTAGTATCTTGCTGGTTTTGGATTGGAATAAAATGAGCAGCAGGCACTGTGGTATTTTCAAATAATCCCTGTCGACAATCGATAGCGCTTTCCTGTTTAACTTAATGCCTCTTGAGGAGAGATAATGTTGGTAAATTAGCCCGGTTCATGAGGTCGTACCTTGAACAAAGAATGAAAGTCACCTCAATAACGGGCTCAATATGAACTTTAGGATAAGTATGCTTTATGCATTTAATAAGTTCTGGTAACACCTCATTGCAGTCAGTTCCGTAACTCCTGACTTTAGCTGGCTTAACAGGGTTTTTGGGGCACTGATAGCGTCAAGCATCGCATTGCTTCGCGCACGATTTCCTCACAATATTTAACGACTTCTCTCCCTTTCTCCGTAAGTCGGGCGAATGCTTGCCATAGTCCAGCCACTTCCCTATGCTGATGTGGTTAAAAGCGTGACCAATGACTCGGGGTGCCGTTTCTGAACAAGAATCGGCTGAGAATCACCCGTTGAACCTGAACTGGATAATGCCAGCGGAGGGAAGTCAGATGCCCCAGCTGGCATCGCCTTCTTGAACGCCGGTTGGGAGCTAAAATGATCCAACCTCAAGCCTTTAGCCACGTCGAAGTGGCCCACTCACTGACCCTGTTTCGCCAGCAGTCATCCTCGATCCACCGTATGGCCAATAATGTGGTGCAGACCTTCACGCAGAAAACGGGGGCTTGGCGATGAAACGCATCAATGCCATGACCATTGCCGGAACCGATCCAAGCGGTGGAGCCGGAATTCAGGCCGATCTGAAAGCCTTCTCCGCGCTGGCGGCCTACGGCACCAGCGTGATAACCGCCCTGGTGGCGCAGAACACCACCGGCGTGCAGTCAGTCAGGCGCATTGATGCGGATTTCGTCGGGGCGCAGCTGGATTCGGTGCTGTCAGACGTGCGTATCGACACGATTAAAATTGGCATGCTGGCGGACAGTGACATTGTTGAGGTGGTCGCGCAGCGGTTGAAAAATGCCAGCGCGCCCTGGGTGGTATTGGATACGGTGATGTTGGCGAAAAGCGGCGACGCGCTACTCAACCCCAAAGCCATTGGCATGTTGCGCACACGGCTACTGCCGCAGGTCTCCTTGATAACGCCGAATTTACCAGAAGCGGCGGCGCTACTCGATTGCGCCCCGGCGGGCGATGAAACAGCCATGCGTGAACAGGGCAGGGCGCTGCTGGCGCTGGGTTGCCGTGCGGTGCTGATGAAAGGCGGTCATCTTAGCCAGTCGGAAAGCCCTGACTGGCTGTTTACGGCTGAAGGTGAGCAGCGCTTTAGCGCGCCTCGCATCGCCACGCGCAATACGCACGGCACCGGCTGTTCGCTGTCTGCGGCGCTGGCGGCGCTGCGCCCGCGTTATGCTAACTGGGCTGACACCGTGCAGGCAGCGAAAGGGTGGTTACAGGGCGCACTGGCGCAGGCGGATTCACTGGAGGTTGGCCACGGACAGGGGCCGGTGCATCATTTTTACCAATGGTGGTAATTTGTCTGTCAGATAAGCCAGCAGCGCAGCCGCAGGCTTATCCTTGTATCTGATTAAGCCAGCAGTTCGCAGGATGGCGGCAAGCGGCACTCCAGCGCGTCCGGCAGCACCTCAATATGGAATTCTTTGCCGCTCAGCGGTTCGCCGTCGAGATTAAATGTCATCTCATGGGGCGCACGGATGGTCAGCCACGGTAAAGAGGCGGTAACCAGATTCGGGTTTTTGTCCTCAGCGCTGGTCAGTTTGTGCATCAGCGTGGGCAACAGGTCTTGTGACGGGGCGATACTTAACTCCAGTTTACCGTCGTTGATCAGCGCGGTCGGACACAGGAGCTGACCGCCTCCGGCCTGGCGGCCATTACCAATGCCAATGACCAGTGCATCTCCCTGCCAGTGGAAATCAGGGCCTTCCAGCGTACAGCTGTCCGCTTTCAGGGTATCCATGCGCGTCAGACCGTGAATCAGATAGGAGATGCCACCGAGAGCCGATTTCAGCTTTTCCGGCGTTTCGCTGGTGATCCGCGTGCCGAATCCGCCGGTCGCCATATTAATAAAGTAGCGATCCTGGTTAACCCGGGCGAGATCAATCGGCGTTGCTTTGCCGAGTATGGCCAGGCGCAGGGCGTTCTCCATCTCCATCGGAATGCCGCAGCTGCTGGCGAAATCGTTGGCGGTACCCAGCGGTACCAGTCCCAGCACCGGACGATGTGCTGGCGTGATACCCGCCAGCGCGGTGGCTATCTCATTAATAGTGCCATCGCCACCGGCAGCAATCACCGTGGTGGCGTTCAGTTTTACCGCCTCATGGACGTAGCGTTCGCCATCGCCATGTTCCCACGTAACGCGTACTTCCAGCTTAAATCCCTCTTCACGCAGAGTGGAAATGGCCTGGCGCAGTTCTTCGTTACCGGCACTTTTGCCGTTCAAAATCGCCAGCGTGACTGAATCTGTTTCCATTTTTTTTCCCTGAAGGCATCACAGTTTGCATCAATCTATAGCATAACTTGTCGCAGATGAGTAACCCAGGGGGATAAAGTGGAAAGTTTTCTGAAAAGGGATGCATAGTTGCCGATGGTTTAACTGGCGTTATAAAAAGAAGCGACCCGCAGGGAGGAGCCATGTGGGTCGAATAGGTTAAGACCATTATTCATCCTGCATGTCTTTGCCGACACGAATGAGAACAGATGGTTATGCCGTTTGAATTTAATCGTTTGGAGCCAGAAGATTTTGGCAGTAAACACAATCTGTTACTGTGATCGTATTCTAAAATTAATCACCTTATGAAAGTTTTTTTGCGGCCGTTGCCCGGGTCTGGCGTGTATCGTCCCCTGAAAGGTTACGTATCAGGAGTGCCCAGCTCAAATCAACCTCTTCCGGCAGCAGCAGCCATACCAGATGACCATTCCCGGGGGCCACTTCTGTCTGTTGCGCTTTACCGTTCTCCATTCGATCCAGTATAAAACGGATATTCCCCGTCGGCGTCATCAGTTCCAGACTGTCACCGACGCTAAATTTATTTTTTACGTCCACCTGTGCCAGCGGGCCACGGCGCAGGCCGGTGAATTCCCCGACAAACTGCTGGCGTTCAGAAACGGAATAGCCGCTCTCGTAGTTCTGGTGGCTGTCATGCGTATGGCGGCGCAAAAAACCTTCGGTATAGCCACGGTGGGCCAGTCCTTCCAGCGTGGTTGACAGGTCGGGGTCAAACGGTTTTCCTGCGGCGGCATCGTCGATGGCTCGGCGATAAACCTGAGCGGTGCGCGCGCAGTAATAGTGAGATTTTGTTCGCCCTTCAATCTTCAATGAATGGATGCCCATTTGCGTCAGGCGCTCGACGTGGGCGACGGCACGCAGATCCTTTGAGTTCATGATATAGGTGCCGTGTTGGTCTTCAAAAGCGGTCATATATTCGCCTGGCCGCATCGCTTCCTCGAGCATAAATACGCTGTCGGTGGGTTGGCCGACGCCGAGAGTGGGGTCAACCTGCTGCACCGCGATCGGCTGCTGGCGGTGTACAATATTTCCGATCTCGTCCTCCTTGCCTTCCTGAACGCGATATTCCCAGCGGCAGGCATTGGTACAGGTCCCCTGATTGGGATCGCGCTTGTTGATATAGCCGGAGAGCAGACAGCGGCCGGAGTAAGCCATGCACAGCGCGCCGTGGACAAAAATCTCCAGCTCCATCTCCGGCACCTGCTGGCGAATTTCGGCAATCTCTTCCAGCGACAGCTCGCGTGACAGGATCACCCGGCTCAGCCCCATCTGCTGCCAGAACTTCACCGTTGCCCAGTTAACCGTATTAGCCTGCACCGAGAGATGAATCGCCATCTGTGGAAAAGCCTCGCGCACCAGCATAATCAGGCCGGGATCGGACATGATCAGCGCATCGGGCTGCATGGCGACCACCGGCTCCAGGTCGCGGAGAAAGGTTTTCAGCTTGGCGTTATGCGGCGCAATATTAACCACCACATAGAATTTTTTACCGAGCGCGTGTGCTTCGTTGATCCCGATCGCCAGGTTCTGATGGTTGAATTCGTTATTGCGCACGCGCAGGCTGTAGCGAGGCTGACCGGCATACACGGCGTCTGCGCCATACGCGAACGCGTAACGCATATTTTTCAGTGTCCCGGCCGGAGAAAGCAGTTCCGGTTTAAACATAATCTCTCAGTCTGATATCAGGTCAGAAACGGTGATGATGGACAGGCGTCGCAACGAAATGGGATACGGCCGTGACCGGCAAGCCATTTCCGTGCGCCTGCCTGTCCGAATGCGCGGAATTGTAGAGCGGTGGTTAAGTGGAAAAGTTGATCTAAATCAAACGACAGCTATCTGATTCCCAGCGATAGCCGATGCCGTAGACCGCGCGGATAAACGGTTGTTCGGCGTCCAGCGACTCCAGCTTACGGCGCAAATTTTTAATATGGCTGTCAATGGTGCGGTCGGTCACGACCCGATAGTCATCATACAGATGGTTTAGCAGCTGTTCGCGGGAAAACACTTTGCCGGGCTGTTGTGACAGCGTTTTCAGCAAACGAAACTCGGCCGGAGTCAGATCGAGCGGTTTATCATCCCAGCTGGCCTTGAAACATGTTTCATCGATCATCAGCGGCGAAACCGCGTGCGGTTCTTGCGGACCACGCTGGCAGCGTTTGAGGATAGTTTTCACCCGTGCCACCATTTCACGCGGGCTGAAGGGTTTGCAGATATAGTCATCCGCGCCGATCTCCAACCCGAGCAGTCGGTCAATCTCTTCGATTTTCGCGGTAACCATGACCACCGGGAGCTCGGAAAAGCCGCGCAGCTCGCGGCACACTGACAGCCCGTCTAGCCCCGGCAGCATCAGATCCAGCAGCACCAAATCCGGCGTGTGCTGCTTGACCCAATCCACCGCCTCATCACCGCGCAGCAGGTGATGAGTGCGGTAATTAGCCGCCTGCAAATAGTCAATCATCAGCTGACCAAGTTTCGGCTCGTCTTCGACGATCAAAATTAGCGGGGTGGTGGGAGCCTGGTTCATATCATCAGCCTGGGTCAGTGGATTTTATTCGGCAAGTGTATCGTAATTCTCACGCCTCCGGCGGCGGCGTGATCGGCGACGATGGTGCCGTCATGGGCTTCGACAATATTCTGACAGATAGCCAACCCGAGCCCCGAGCCGCCGCTGGCGCGGTTGCGTGAAGCGTCCGCCCGGTAGAAACGGTCAAAAATATGTTCCCGCTGCGGGTCGCTGATCCCTGGCGCACTGTCATCAAAGTGCAGTAGGTTGCCATTGGAACATGACAACAGCGTAATATGCAGAGTGCCGCCGGGATCGGTATAGCGCAGGCTGTTTTCGAACAAATTGGTAAACAGCTGGATCAGGCGGTCCGGGTCGCCAAACTGCACGGCTTTTGGCGGTAGGCTAAGTGTCAGGGTTAACGGATGCTGAACAAAACGCGCGTGAAAACTGCCCGATACCAGCTCCAGCAGCGGGACGAGATCGGTCTGGCTTTTACGATAGGCGAGCGCACCTTCATCCGATAAGGACAGCTGATGCACATCATCAACCAGCTTAGTTAAGGTTGCGACCTCGCCCTGTAAGGAAATAATCGACTGTGGGGTGAGTTTGCGTACGCCGTCCTGGATTGCCTCCAGCTCGCCGCGCAGAATGGCCAGTGGGGTACGCAGCTCGTGGGAAATATCGGCCATAAAGGCGCGCCTCATACTTTCATTTTTTTCCAGCGTGCTGGCCAGGCGGTTAAAGTCCTGCGCCAGTCTGCCCAGTTCGTCACGGCTGGAAGCTTCAACCCGGCTGGTGAAATCGCCTCTGGCAAGATGATGGGTCCCCTCGACCAGTCGTTTGACCGGAGCCAGCAGCCCGCGAGACATTAGCCAGGTGACCAGCGCCGCCAGCAGCATCGTCAGGCCGACAATCATCCAGCTGGTGCGTCTTTGCTGCTGGTCAAAGTTAATATCGGCGCTGCGCGTCAGCCGTTCCGCAGGGGAGCCGATCACCCAGCCCACCACCGTGCCATCACGGCTGGTAATACTTCGTCGTGAGCCTTCCGGCGGCAGCGGCGTGCGCGGCCCGATCATCACAGTGGATTGCAGATCGATAACCCAGAATGGCGTGCGCCAACCGTGGGGCGGCAGCTGTGAGTTAGCGTCTGGATTCTGCTCCAGCGAGTGCAAAATGTTATAGACCAGCTTGTTGTTATTCCGCAGGAAATCCCAGCTTCCGTGCTGCTGGTATTCGTCGCTCAGTGCATCGGCAAGCAAAATCAGCCGCTGCTCGTTGCCGTGTTTAATATAGTCAACAAAGCCGTGCTCGAAACTAAGCCGTACCCCCCAGTGCATGGTAATCAGCACCAGCATGCAGGTAGATAAGATGCCGGCGAACAGCTTGGCGGTGATGCCGATACGTAATTTTGCCAACATTAATGCTTACTCCCACTCGTCATCAGCGCATTAGCGGCGGTATCTGCCGGGCGATGATATGCGCGATACAGAACCCGGCAGCCATGCGCTTAGCTTTTTTCCTCTATGGGCTGCCAGCGCGGTTTACGTCGCAGTTTATCCATATACAGATAGACTACCGGCGTGGTGAACAGCGTCAGCAGTTGGCTCATCACCAGCCCACCGACAATGGTAATACCCAGCGGCTGGCGCAGTTCAGCACCGTCGCCGCTGCCGATCACCAACGGCAGGGCACCAAGCAGAGCCGCCAGCGTGGTCATGATAATCGGACGGAAGCGCAGCAGGCTGGCCTGGAAAATGGCCTCGCGTGCCGTCATATCACCCTGGCGTTGCGCCTGAAGGGCGAAATCGACCATCATGATGGCGTTCTTCTTCACGATGCCGATCAGCAGCAGAATGCCAATCAGTGCAATCAGGCTGAACGGTGCGTCAAACAGCTCCAGCGCCAGCAGCGCACCCACGCCTGCCGAGGGCAGGGTGGAGAGGATAGTCAGCGGATGGACGTAGCTCTCATACAGGATACCCAGCACGATATAGACCGTGGCGATCGCCGCGAGGATCAGCCACAGCTGGCTGCTCTGCGTCTTTTCGAATACCGCCGCCGTGCCGGAAAAGCTGCCGCGCACGCTGGCAGGCACGCCAAGTGAGGTGACGCTGCGTTCAATGGCGGCTGAAGCCTGAGATAGCGAGACCCCTTCCGGCAGGTTAAACGAGATGGTCGATGCGGCCGATAAGCCTTCGTGCTCGACCGACAGCGGGGCGTTAGCCGGTTGCCATTTGGCAAAAGCCGACAGCGGTATCGAGTGACCTTCATTATTAATCACGTACATCTGATTCAGAGCGCTGATATCCTGGCTGTAGCGCGGGTCCACTCCCATCACCACCTTGTACTGATTAAGCGGCTGATAGATGGTAGAAATCTGGCGCTGACCAAAGGCGTTGTTCAGCAGGCCATTGACGTCGGCGACATCAATGCCTAGCCGTGCCATGCTGGTGCGGTCATAGGTCAGAGCCATCTCGGAACCTTTATCCTGCTGGTCAGAGTTGACGTCTACCAGCTCGGGAAGGGTGGAGAAAGCGCGGCGGATTTTCGGCTCCCACTGGCGCAAATCGTCCAGGCTGTCGGAGAGCAGCGAGTACTGATAGCCCGCATTGGACTGGCGCGCGCCGATACGAATATCCTGCACCGCCATCAGCCAGAGGCTGGCACCCGGCTCTTTCGCCAGCTTTTCTCGCAGACGGGAAATGACCTGCTGCGCGTTATCGCTGCGTTCGGATAGGGGTTTCAGCGCAATAAACATCGATCCGCTGTTGGTATCCCCTCCGCCGGTAAAGCCCACCACGCTCCCCACCGCCGGATCGTTACGAACGATGCGCATAAAGGTTTCCAGCTTGCCGCGCATCGCCTGGAAAGAGATGCTCTGGTCGGCCTGAATAAAGCCCATCAGGCGTCCGGTATCCTGTTCCGGCATAAAGGTTTTTGGAATAGAAACATAGAGATATACCGTCAGCCCGAGGGTGGCAACAAAGGCCAGCAGACCCCAGCGGGCATGATCCAGCACCCAGTGCAGCCCACGGCCATAGCCCTGCTGGAGTGCCATCAGTATCCGGCCAAAGCCACGCAGGCGCTGCTGCTGGTGCGGCGCTTTGCTGCGCAACAGCCTGGCGCACATCATCGGCGTCAGCGTCAGTGAAATCACCAGTGAGATAGCAATCGCTACCGACAGCGTAATGGCAAACTCTTTGAAAAAGCGCCCGATTAGCCCGTCCAGCAGCAGCAGCGGAAGAAATACCGCCACCAGCGAGATGCTCATGGAGATCACCGTGAAGCCCACTTCACGTACACCCTGCTGCGCCGCCTGCAGAGGTTTCATGCCCGCTTCGACGTGGCGCGAGATATTTTCCAGTACCACAATCGCATCATCGACGACAAAGCCGGTCGCCACGGTCAGCGCCATCAGCGAGAGGTTATTGAGGCTGAATCCGCACAGGTACATGGCGGCAAACGTGCCGATCAGCGAAACCGGCACCGCAACGGCCGGGATAAGCGTGGCGCGGCCTGAGCGCAGAAAGGCGAACACCACCAGCACAACCAGCCCGACGGAAATTGCCAGCGATTGCTCCACCTCATGCAGCGAAGCGCGAATGGTTCGTGAGCTGTCCTGGGCGATGTCCAACTGGATGGCCGCCGGAATGGTTTTACGCAGTTCAGGCACTTCACCGCGTATACGGTCGACGGTATCGATGATATTAGCCTGCGGCGATTTGCGAATAACCAACAGGACTGCCGGACGGGCATTGGACATCCCGGCGTTGCGCACATCCTGTACCGAATCGGTGACGGTCGCCACATCCTGCAAGCGTACCGCCGCGCCGTTGCGATAATGGATCACTAACGGCCGATATTCGGCGGCGGTATGCAGCTCATCATTGGTTTTTAGCCACCAGCGCAGCTGATGATCCTCCACGGCACCCTGCGGTTTACGCACGTTGGCATCAGCGATAGCGGTGCGCACGGCATCCAGCGAAACGCCCTGATTAAACAGCGCCTGCGGATTAAGATCGACGCGCACCGCAGGCAGTGAACTGCCCCCTACGGTGACATCGCCGACGCCGTCGATCTGCGCCAGCCGTTGCGCCAGCTGCGTAGAAGCATAGTCATAAAGCTGTCCGGGGGAATGCGTATCCGAAGTCAGCGTCATAATCATAATGGGTGCATCGGACGGATTGACCTTGCGATAGCTAGGGCGACTCGGCATACCGCTGGGCAGCAGGCTCTGGGCGGCGTTGATCGCTCCCTGAACATCGCGCGCTGCACCGTTGATATCGCGATCGAAGTCAAACAGCAGGATCACATGAGTGCTACCCAGCGAACTGCTGGACGTCATTTCACTGACGCCAGCAATACGCCCCAGCGCTCGCTCCAGCGGCGTGGCCACCGAGGAGGCCATGATCTCCGGCGAAGCGCCGGGCAGCGAGGCGGTGACGACGATCACCGGATAATCCACCTGCGGCAGCGGTGCAACCGGCAGCAGGCGAAAGCCGAGGAACCCGGCCAGCACAATCGCCAGCGTTAGCAGCCAGGTGGCCACCGGGCGATGAATAAACAGCGAGAAAAAAGTCACTCAGCCTCCCGCGCGACCGGTCGACGGCGGATGGCATGAGCCAGGCGATCGAACAGCAGATAAATCACCGGCGTGGTAAACAGCGTCAGTATCTGACTGACCACCAGTCCGCCAACCATTGCGGTGCCAAGTGGACGACGTAGCTCGGCACCGACGCCTTGGCTCAGCATCAACGGCAGTGCGCCAAACAGTGCCGCCAGGGTGGTCATCAGAATCGGACGGAAGCGCAGCAGGCAGGCCTGATAAATGGCTTCATACGGCGTCATCCCCTGTTCACGCTCGGCGGCCAGCGCGAAGTCAATCATCATGATGGCGTTCTTCTTCACGATGCCAATCAGCAAAATAATGCCGATAATGGCGATCACGTCCAGCTCGCTGCCGCTTATCATCAGCGCCAGCAGGGCACCGACGCCAGCGGTGGGTAAAGTAGAAAGAATAGTGACCGGATGAATAAAGCTTTCATACAGCACGCCGAGCACAATATACATCGCCACAATAGCGGCAACGATCAGCCACACAGTATTGGAAAGCGCTGCCTGAAAGGCGAGGGTGCTGCCCTGGAACTGGGTGATGATATCCGCAGGCATCGCCAGCTCCTGCTGCGCCGTGCTGATGGCATTCACCGCCTGTTCCAGCGAATAGTTGTCGCTCACGTTAAATGAAAAGCTGGTGGACGGAAACTGGTCGAGGTGATTAATGCTCAATGCGCCATGACGCTGTTCGACGCTGGCAATGGCTCCGAGCGGAACGCTACCGCCGTCGCTGCTCTTCAGGCGGATGCTCTGTAGCGCCGCCAGCCCAGGCGTGGCCGCCGTATCGTGCTCCAGTACCACGCGATACTGGTTAGCTTGGGTATAAATGGTCGATACCAGCCGTTGACCGAACGCGTTGTAAAGCGCGTTGTCCACGTCGGCCAGTGAAATACCGAGGCGGCTGGCATTGTCACGGTCAACGCGAATATAGGCTTCCAGCCCCTGATCCTGCCAGTCGCTACTGACGTCGCGTATTTCAGGCAAGGCGTGCAGCGAGGTCAGCAACTTAGGCACCCACAGGCTGAGGGCATCAAGCGAACCTGCCTGTAAGGTGAACTGGTACTGGGTGCGGCTGGCCTGGGTATCAATGGTCAGATCCTGCACCGGTTGCAGATAGAGCGTGACGCCAGGCAGCTGTGCAACCTGCTGTTGCAGGCGGGCTATCACCTCAGGGATACGGTCGGCGCGTTCGTCCAGCGGCTTCAGATTGATTTGCAGTCGGCCGCTATTGATCGCCTGGTTGCTGCCGTCGACGCCAACAAAGGAGGCCAGGCTTTGTACCGCCGGATCTTTCATAATCACCGAGGCCACCGCTTGCTGGCGCTGCGCCATACTGGCGTATGAAACCGATTGTGGAGCCTGTACCGTCCCCTGAATAATGCCGTTATCCTGCAACGGGAAGAAGCCTTTTGGGATCGCAACCCACAGCAACACGGCGATCGCCATCGTGCTGAGCGCCACGCCGAGCGTCAGCCAGGGATGGTTCAGCACCCGTTGCAACAGGCGACCATAGCCAGCAATGATGCGATCAAACAGCGCTTCGCTGGCGCGCGAGAAACGATTTTTCTGACGCAGAGACTCGGCGTTCAACAGTCGCGCACACATCATCGGCGTCAGCGTCAGGGAGACAACGGCCGAGATCAGGATGGCCACGGCAAGGGTGAGAGCAAATTCACGGAACAGGCGGCCAACGATATCGCCCATAAACAGCAGCGGGATCAGCACCGCAATCAGTGAGAAGGTGAGGGATATAATGGTGAAACCGATTTCACCCGCCCCTTTTAGCGCCGCCGTCAGCGGCTTTTCGCCTTTTTCAATATAGCGCGAGATATTTTCCACCACCACGATGGCGTCATCGACGACGAAACCTGTGGCAATAGTCAGTGCCATCAGCGTCAGGTTGTTAATTGAGAAGCCGAGAAAATACATTGCGGCAAAGGTGCCGATCAGCGACAGAGGCACCGCTACGGCTGGGATCAGGGTGGCCGCCGCGTTGCGCAGAAACAGATAGATAATCATCACCACCAGCGCCAGCGCCAGGAGCAGCTCGAACTGCACGTCATCTACCGAGGCGCGGATATTGGTGGTGCGGTCGCTCAACAGCTGAACGTCTACTGATTTCGGCAGCGAGGCGGTCAGTGACGGCAGCATGCGGCGAATATTATCGGCGGTTTCAATAATATTGGCTCCCGGCTGGCGTTGCACGTTCAGCACGATGGCCGGCTGGCGGTTGGCCC
The DNA here is from genome assembly GCF_001050515.1 of Erwinia piriflorinigrans CFBP 5888. Classification (GTDB taxonomy): domain Bacteria; phylum Pseudomonadota; class Gammaproteobacteria; order Enterobacterales; family Enterobacteriaceae; genus Erwinia; species Erwinia piriflorinigrans. The sequence continues at coordinate 655,619 of NZ_CAHS01000015.1, read as the reverse complement.
AGGCCCCGAGCCAGCTGTTTTCTGCCCCCTGTTCCACCGTTGCCACGTCGCCGAGACGAACCGGTGCGCCGTTTTGATAGCTGATAATCAGCTGGCGGTAGCCTTCGACGGTTTTGATCTGATCGTTGGCAGAGAGAGTAATCGAGCGGTCGGGGCCATCAAGGCTGCCTTTCGCCGAATTGACGTTGGCACTGCTAATCGCGCTGCGCACCGTTTCGCTGGTGATGCCCAGCGCGGCCAGCGCCTGTGCGTTAAGTTTCACCCGCACCGCCGGGCGTTGCCCGCCGGAAAGGGTGACCAGACCGACGCCGGAGACCTGGGAAATTTTTTGCGCCACGCGGGTTTCTACCATATCGGTAACCTGCGTCATCGGCATACTGGTGGTGGTGACGGCCAGGGTCATAATCGGCGGATCGGCCGGGTTCACCTTGCTGTAAACCGGCGGGTTAGGCAGATCGGCGGGCAGCAGGTTAGTGGCGGCGTTAATCGCCGCCTGCACTTCCTGCTCGGCAACATCCAGCGGTAATGCCAGCTGGAATTGCAGGTTGACCACCGAAGCGCCCCCCGAGCTTTGTGAGGCCATCTGTTTCAGACCGGACATCTGCCCGAACTGGCGTTCCAGCGGGGCGGTAATTGCCGAGGTCACTACGTCCGGGCTGGCACCCGGATAGAGCGTGACCACCTGGATGGTGGGATAGTCCACTTCCGGCAGGGCGGAAACCGGCAGGGCGCGATAGCCCATGATCCCGGCCAGTAAAATGGCGATCATCAACAGTGTGGTGGCGACCGGGCGCAAAATAAACTGGCGGGATGGCCCGCCGCCGGGCGTTGGAGGCATGACCTGCATCAGTCGCTGGCTCCTTTCGCGGGTTGGATAATTTTGCCGGAGGTGAGCGGCGTGGCCTGCGCGGGCACCACTTCCACCTTCGCACCATCGGTCAGGCGGTCAATACCGTCGGTCACCACTTTCTCACCGGCTTCCAGACCGGCACCGATCACCACTTTTTCGCTATCCTGGAGGCCGGGCGCCACGATTTTTTTGCTGACCTTATCATCGCTGTTAATCACCCAAACAAAGCTGCCTTCGTTGCCCATCTGCAATGCGGCTGCCGGGATAACAATGGCATTTTCCAGCGTGCCAATCTTCAGCCGGGCGTTAACAAACTGGTTGGGAAACAGGCTGTCGTCCTGATTATCAAAGCGCGCTTTCAGCTTGACGGTACCGGTGGTGCTGTCTATCTGGTTGTCCATGCTGAGCAACATGCCCTGCGTCAGCAAGGTTTTGTTACTGCGATCCCAGGCTTCTACCGGCAGCTTGCCGTTTTTTTGCGCGCTAAGGATGCTGGCAATATTGCTTTCCGGCAGGCTGAAGACCAGATCGATAGGATGAGTCTGGGCAATCACCACAATGCCGTTGGTATCGCCGCTGCTGACATAGTTGCCGACATCGACCTGCTTCAGGCCAACCCGGCCCGCTATCGGGGCTGTGACGCGGCTGTAGCTAAGATTGAGTTTGGCGCTCGCCACGCTGCCTTCATCAGCCTTAATCGTTCCCAGCGTTTCACTTACGCTTGCGCGCTGGGTGTCCAGCTCTTGGGCGGATACCAGATGGGTTTGCGCCAGCTTTTCATAGCGTGCAAGGTCGCGGCGTGCATTGGCCAGCGTTGCCCGATCTTTTGCCAGCTGTCCCTCGGCCTGCATCAATGCCACCTCATACGGGCGCGGGTCGATCTCCGCCAGTAACTGTCCGGCTTCAACCTCTTCGCCTTCGCTAAAATGCAGAGCAATCAGGTCGCCATCGACCCGGCTGCGGAGCGTCACGGTATTGGCAGCGGTGACGGTGCCCAGCCCGGAGAGATACTGCGGCACGCTTTGACGCACGGCATTAGCCGCCTGCACCGGCGGCAGGGCATCGCCTCGACGGTTTTTTGCACCCTGCTGGCCGTGTGCCGTTGAGGACGTACTATGGCTGTGCCACACGTAAATTGCGGCAACGGCCAATACGGTGACGATCGTCAGGGCAATAAGCGGAAATCGGCGGGGTATATTCATGCTGTGTTTTCTCTCCGTGAAACGAAAGCGAAGTCCGGGCGGGACAAACCAGTATCCCGAATCGAAGTAGAATAGCGAATTTCAGGCGCTGAAAAATGAAAAAATTAAGAATATCGGGTTAGTTAGCGACTGTCGCGCAGAGAAAATTCAAGTTCTGCAAATAGTTTGCTACAAATTGTCCAACATACTCATCGATATTTGCCAGACTTATCAACTGCGCTATCGACTGCTAATCAGGAGAATCATGATGAGTCATTCAGAACTACGTCAACTGGGTCGTTCCGCCATTCGGGTACCCAGGTTGACCTTTGGTGGCAATGTGTTTGGCTGGACTATCGACGAAAAAACGTCGTTTTCCCTGCTCGACGCGCTGCTGGAAAAAGGGTTGAATTTTATCGACACGGCTGATGTCTATTCGCGCTGGGCGCCGGGCAATGAAGGGGGCGAGTCAGAAACGATAATCGGTAACTGGTTAAAGCACAGCGGTAAGCGCGATAAGATTGTCCTCGCCACCAAAGTCGGTATGGATTTGGGTAACGGTAAAACCGGACTGGCGGCGAAATACATTCGTCAGGCGGTGGAAGCGTCACTCAAGCGCCTGCAAACTGACTATATCGACCTGTACCAGGCGCACCGTGACGATGAAGATACGCCGTTGCAGGAGTCTTTAAGCGCGTTTGATGCGCTGATTAAAGAGGGTAAAGTGCGCGCTATCGGCGCTTCTAACTACTCGGCTGCGCGCCTGACAGAGGCGCTGAAGCTCAGTGCCGATAGTGGGCTGGCGCGTTATGAAACTTTGCAGCCTGAATATAATCTCTACGATCGAGCCGGTTATGAGAGTGGTCTGGAGCAGGTGGCACGGGAACATGGGCTGGGGGTGATTAACTACTACTCCCTCGCCAGCGGTTTCCTGAGCGGTAAATATCGCAGTAAAGAGGATGCCGCGAAGAGTGCCCGTGGTCAGGGGGTGGTCGATAAATACCTGAATGAACGCGGGCTGAAAATTGTTGATGCGTTAGTGCAGGTAGCCGAAGCGCATCACGCATCGCCGACCCAGGTTGCGCTGGCATGGCAGATTGCGCGTCCGGGGATCACCGCGCCTATCGTTAGCGCCACCTCGCTGGCCCAGGTGGATGAGCTGGCGAAGGCGACCGGGCTGAAACTGAATGATGACGAGCTGCGTCTACTGTCGGAAGTGAGTCGCTATTAAATGGCTTTGGGCGGCCGCAGTGAAGGCCGCCCGTGCAGCATCATCTGAACATCACCTGTGCCCAGCGCGCCAGACCGGCGGTCACCGATCCGAAGTCGTCGCCGCTGGCTAACGGAATATCCGGCAGCTGCTGTTGCAGCGCCGCACGCAGCACCGGAGATTTGGCGCTGCCACCGGTCAGGTAAACGACATCCGGACGGGTGCCGCTGGTGTTCAACGCCAGAGTCACCTGCTCCTGGATACGCTCCAGAGGCTGGCTGATAGCCGCCTCAAGCCCCGCGACGCGAATACCGGTTTCCAGCCCACTATCGATAAAGTCCAGCCTGGTCAGCACCTCGTCACGTTGTGACAGGGCGATTTTGCTCTCTTCTGCCGAGCGTACCAGGCGGTAGCCGAGACGTTGTTGCCATACTTTCAGCAGTCGCTGCACTTTCTGCGGTTCGGCGGCATCGCGGATCAAATCCTGTAACAGTTTGCGCGACGCGGTGGCATAGAAGTCGCTTTGTGCCGGAACATCGTTGATCGCCACGGCATTCCACCACGGCAGGGCCGGTAGCCCGGTGCCTTTGACCGTTTCACCGCCGAGACCGAGCAGCGGCATCAGCTCCTTAAACGCCAGCATGATATCCAAATCGTTACCGCCGACGCGGCAGCCGCTGTGCCCAAGCAGGCTGTCGGCGCGGTCAACTTTGTCCTGCCACTGCGGGCCCATCAGCAACATGGAACAGTCGGTGGTTCCGCCGCCGATATCGACCACCAGTACGCGGGTCTCTTTATTCAGCGTCGCTTCAAACTCTAGCCCCGCCGCTACCGGCTCGAACTGGAAAATGACTTCCTTAAAACCGGCACGGTTGGCGGCGCGTGCCAGAATGCCTTCCGCCTGGCGGTTGGCCTCATCGCCTCCCAGCCCCTGGAAGTTGACCGGGCGACCAATCACCGCCTGGGTGACGTTTTGGCGTAGAGTACTTTCTGCCGTCTGACGAATATGCAGCATCATGGCGCAGACCAGGTCTTCAAAAAAGGCCACCTGCTGTGGCTTCAGGCCGCTGGCACCAAGGAAGGATTTAGGTGATTTAACAAACCACACCTCTTCCGGGTCATCCATATACTGTGCCAGTGAATCCAGACCAAATTTGACGCTGCCCGGCAGGACGTCAATATCTTCTTCACGGTTGAAGGCCAGAGCGCGGCGCAGCAGCGCCTGATTTTCTGCCTGCGGAGTCGGCACCTGATGGTGGCGGAACAGCCATTCACTCACCGCATCGCGCGTTGGCGCACACAGCATAGAAGGTAACCAGGGCGAGTTCTGCTCTAACGGTAGCAGCCTGGGTGCACCGTTTTCCATGATGGCAATGGAGCAGTTTGCCGTACCGTAGTCGAAACCGATAAACATCGTTTCCTCCGCTGAGTGTGAAAAAAGGGGAGGACTTTAGCTTGAGAGCGCAAGCGGCGCAAGCTGCAGCACCCGGTTTGCGCGATAAGCGCGGCAAAATCCACCGGTTAGCGCAATGATGCCTGGCGAGAAAGGAGAGGAGCGTGACGATTAATGGGGGCTGTCAGGAGGATGGCTTTTGCCAGGGACAGCCCGTTGGTGGACGCCAGCCTTGAGCTGCTGGCGGCATTAATACACGCAGAGCTGACCACGCCCGCTGTGTTTGGCTTGATAACAGGCACGATCTGCCTGTGCCATCAGTTCGGTGATGCTGGCGTTATCGGCGCTGATATGTGTCAGTCCGGCACTGGCACCGATACGATGTTCACGGCCTTCCCACAAGAAATGATAGCTGTTCACCGCATCGACAACAGAGCCGACAATCTTACAGCCCTCTTCTGGGGAGCACTCCGGCAGCAGTACCCCAAACTCATCTCCCCCGAGACGCGCGAGGACATCATTAGCGCGTAGCATCTGCTGCATGATGTGTGAAATTTCGCACAGCAGTCGGTCGCCGGCCGCATGTCCGGCGCTATCGTTCACCGCTTTAAAACGGTCAAGGTCAATAAATACCAGCATATGCTGTTGCTGCTGTTCAACGCTTGATTTGACCAGCAGTTTCAACTGACGCTCAAAGTTGACGCGGTTGGGCAGGCGGGTCAGCATATCGTGGGACGCGTTGTAACTCAGGCGTCTCATCATTTCACGCGCTTCGCTGACGTCCTGAATGACCATCACGCTGCCGATATTTTCCCCCGTCAGGGTTTTCAACGGCGAAAGGCTGTAGTTGACGGCAAACTGATTGCCGGAACGGTTATGCAGCACCAGCCCGGCATCAAGGTCATCCGATTTTTTTTGCTGGGCGAGATTGCAGCTAAACAGGTTCTCGGCCGCCGAACTTGAGCTGCCGTGGGTAATACGCAGAATGTCGTTTAGCGATTTACCTGAAGCCTGATGTTGCAGCCAGCCGCTCATTTTTTCCGCCACCGGGTTCATAAAAGTCACGCGCATCTTTTCATCGGTGCTGATTACCGCCTCACCGATGGCATCAAGCGTAATATGTATTCGCTCTTTTTCCTGGTACAGCGCATCGGTCAGTAGCCGCACCGCAGAAATATCCTGATTGATGCCGAGTATGCGTTCAACCTGGCCTTTTTCATCGCACAGGATATTAGACTGGCTGCGAATATGGCGCACGCCGCTTCCGATCTGTATGCGGAATTCAACATCTACCGACGTGGCATTCTTTATCGCATTATTGAAGGTGTTAATCGCCCTCTCCCGATCGGCCGGGTGCAGTTTGTCGACCCAGCCCTGATAGGTTGCCTGTGAATCTATCGGCAGCTGATAGATTTGCAGCATGCGTTCATCCCAGCTCATGATCCCGGTTGATATATCCCACTCCCATACGCCGATACCCCCGGCTACGTTGGCGAGAGTGATACGCTCCATCAGCCGTTTGTTGATATTTTCGCTGCGCTTTAGCTCAGTAATATCTTTGATCTGCGCGATAAAATAGAGCGGTTGCTGCTCACTGTCGCGAACCAGCGATACGGCCAGCAGTGTCCAGACGGTTTCTCCATCCCTACGGTTATAGCGTTTTTCCAGACTGTAGGTCTCAATCTCTCCGGCCAGCAAAGCGCGCGCTTGCGCCACTCCTTTATCCAAATCGTCCGGATGGCTAAGCTGTTGGGCCGTAAGTCCGCAGAGTTCCTCGGGGGTGTAGCCAAACAGTTTCGCCAGCGACTGGTTTACCTTTATCCACTGCCCGCTGGTGGATACCAGCGCCATACCAATGGCCGAGTATTCCATCGCGTGGCGGAAACGGGTTTCACTTTCAGAAATATGTTTGCGCTCTTCGCGAAATGAGTGCATCACCAGCGTCATCATATGGCTGGGGATCAGCGCTAACAGGAACGGCACCCAAGGCATGGCGATGAGCTGCTGTAAGCTGGAAGTATCATGGGCGATCAGCTGAAAAGCCAGCATCAATGACATCATTGAGATGGTGGCCAGATAGACAACGAAGGCTTCAAAGCGCGGCAGGCGCACCGCGCTGTAAAATAAAATCACCACTACAAAGGTAAACGGCGAAGGGGCATAGCGCAGCGTCAGCCAGCAGAGAGTCAGCGTGGCCATTAACGTCAGCAGTGTTTCCAAAAGGACACTCTGGCGCAGATGACGACGGACATAATCCGTCTGCCACAGCAGACCGACCGGGCCCAATGCCAACATGCCAATCACTTCAGATACGCACCAGGTGGCATAAAAATGTAGCGCAGCGTGACCGGTTAATTTTAATAGCCAGCACGCAATAACCCCGCCGAGCAGCGAGGTAAAAAGGCCGGTGACCATCACCATTTTAACCCAGCTAAGCAGTGAGTTAAGTGGGGCATCAGGTTCCAGCAGTAAACGCAGCAGCGCGCCACCTAGCAGCGCCTGCATCAGGTTGATCAGCGGAAAGACCAGGCTATAAAATGACACGCCGTTAAAGAAAATATTTGCGCCGATCAGACCCAGTACGCAGCCAGCCAGCAGAACGGGTAGGGCGCGCGCGGGATGGCGGAACACAACGACGGTCATCAGCGCGGTGGAAAACCACAGCGGGGAGATCTGCCCACTGACTTTAATCAGCTCAAGGCAGTAACAGGTGAGCACAAAGCTTAAACACGCAAACAGCAGCGCATTAAACCACTGTGGGCGCCATTGTTGTACCAGCCTTACATTTTCTATCGTCATCGCACTCCGGCACAGTACTAGTCTGGGCACAATCTGAAACACTCTCGCCATGCTAGCATAAGAAATAAATGCCACAGCGGCAAAATCTCAACGATCCGCTGTTCAGAAGATAAATTTAATGTTTGGGTTCAGCAGAGTGTGTACTTACTGGCGTAGTTTAAGCAATTGTTCACGCGTCCATGCGTGCTCAATACCGGCAATTTTTGCCGAAAGCTGTTGAAGAAATTGCTGAGTGGTGGCAATTCGTCCCTGGCCAATCAGCAGGATGGGGATTAAAAAAATAAGACAAAACTGTCGTGGGGAAAAAACGGGCGGGATCCGGTGGCGCTGACTTACCAGGAAGAAGCTGCTTAGCGTATAGCCGAGCAACAGCCCGCTGATGACTTCGCTGTTTGAATGATAGTGAAGCACCAGACGTGAAGTACCAACGCACAGGGGAATCAGATAGCCGATGATAACAGCAACATTGCGCCACTGACTGGACAGTCGGCCGCTCATTAACCATAACATCACCGGCCACAGGGTCGCGGACATGGCGCTATGGCCACTGAAACCGGTGAAGTTGAAGCTGGCGCTGCCAATACCAAATCCCATAAAGGCAATTTTCGACAGACTGACGATGGCGCCGGTTGCGCAGAATGTCAGAATCCAGTAACCGGCGCTGCGTTTATCATCGCTTTTGCAGAGAAGTGCTAGCGCTATGATCAGGGCGGTGGGGATCAGCAACATGCTGTCGCCAAAGTAAGTGAGGAAGTGGATAATATGCCAGAACACTCTAATTCCTTATAGCTGTTTTCTGCCGCCCAGTTTAGCGGTCAAAGCCTTCGCTACCTAAGGGTAAAGTCCGAAAAGACGGCAGGCGCTTTTTTCTGGCATCAGAAGGGGTTACTCCTTATAATTGCGCCGCTATGCCCTTCATATTTCACTCTGCGGTGTGTTGGTTACCTTCATTTTTCCGGTCACCTGACTTAACAATGTTCATGTGAACTGGCCTGATGAGGCCACTCTGTATCTTGAAATCGACAGGGCATACTTACCCTTTATACTGTCTCAGAATCAGGTCTTTAAAATATGGCTGACAAGTCGCATCAGTGCGTCATCGTAGGTATCGCAGGCGCATCCGCCTCGGGAAAAAGTCTTATTGCCAGTACGCTTTATCGTGAAGTTCGCGAGCGTGTCGGTGATGAAAATATTGGTGTGATCCCCGAGGATGCCTATTATAAAGATCAGAGTCATCTGACCATGGAAGAGCGGGTCAAAACCAATTACGACCACCCAAGCGCGATGGATCACAGTCTGCTCCTACAGCATCTGCAAATGTTGAAAGCCGGGAAGGCTATCGACCTGCCGGTTTACAGCTATGTTGAGCATACCCGCACCCAGCAAACCATTCGGCTTGAACCCAAGAAAGTCATCATCCTCGAAGGGATCCTGTTACTGACTGATGCCCGGTTGCGCCAGGAAATGAATTTCTCTATCTTCGTCGATACGCCACTCGATATCTGCCTGATGCGCCGTATGAAGCGTGATGTCAACGAGCGCGGGCGCTCGATGGATTCTGTGATGGCGCAATACCAGAAAACGGTGCGGCCGATGTTCCTGCAATTTATCGAACCTTCCAAACAATACGCCGATATTATCGTGCCGCGCGGTGGTAAAAATCGTATTGCCATTGATATTCTGAAAGCGAAAATTAATCAGTTCTTCGAATAATCGAAGCGCAAGCCGGAGTTCCTGAATGAGATTATGTGACCGCGACATAGAAGCCTGGCTCGACAATGGCAAGCTGGGTATCGATCCGCGCCCGCCCGTAGAGCGTATTAATGGCGCGACCGTTGATGTGCGTCTGGGTAACCAGTTTCGTACGTTCCGTGGCCATACTGCCGCTTTTATCGATTTGAGTGGCCCTAAAGCTGAGGTCAGCGCTGCGTTAGATCGCGTGATGAGCGATGAGATTGTGCTGCCGGAGGGCGATGCGTTCTTTCTGCATCCGGGCGAACTGGCGCTGGCAGTGACCCTTGAATCTGTGACGCTGCCTGACGATCTGGTCGGCTGGCTGGATGGGCGCTCCTCTCTGGCCCGTCTTGGCCTGATGGTTCATGTTACCGCCCACCGTATCGATCCTGGCTGGCAGGGGCGCATCGTGCTGGAGTTCTATAATTCAGGTAAGCTGCCGCTGGCACTGCGTCCCGGTATGTTGATTGGCGCGCTAAGCTTTGAACCGCTCTCTGGCCCAGCAGCCCGCCCTTATAACAGCCGACAGGATGCCAAGTACAAAGGCCAGCAGGGCGCGGTTGCCAGTCGTATTGATAAGGACTAAACGAGCGCATGTGGAATCGGTGAGTTAAGATTGCAGAAGGTGGCAGCTTGGTGCAACCCCTGTTGTTTAGCCTGATGAGGGGCAGCCGTCCCTCATCAGTGGCAAGATGAAGAGTTAAGGAGCAGGCATGAAAAGGTTTATTACCACACTTGCGATACTTCTGGTGGTGGTGGTTTCCGGAATGACCGCGCTGGTGATGCTGGTGAATCCAAACGATTTTCGCGCCTATATGGTTCAGCAGGTGGAGCAGCGTAGCGGCTATCGTCTGGCGCTCAACGGCGATCTGAGATGGCACGTCTGGCCTCAGCTTAGCATCCTGTCTGGCCCGGTCACCGTGACGGCTCCTGGTGCGCAACAGCCGGTGGTGAGTGCTGCCAATATGCGCCTTGACGTCAACCTTTTGCCGCTGCTCTCGCATCAGCTCTCGGTAAAACAGATCATGCTGAAAGGGGCGGTCATTCGCCTGACGCAGGACAGTGAAAGCCAGCCTGCTGCCGATGCACCTGTGGGCCCCCCCGGTAGCCGTTCCTCTTCGCCTGCGGATGATGTGGCGCGTGGCTGGAAATTCGATATTTCCCATCTGCGTGTTGCGGACAGTCTGCTGGTGTGGCAACAACGCAACGGTGAACAGCTTAATCTACGCGATCTGAATCTGGCGCTTGACCAAACCCAGCCGCGTCAGGTGCATATTGAAATCAGCAGCCGCGTCAGCCGCGATCAGCGCGAGCTACAGTTAAATGCAAGCAGCGATCTGGATATCACTAACTATCCACAGCAGGTCAATGCATTAATCCAGTCCCTTGATTATCAGCTCAAGGGGGTTGGTTTACCCCCCGCCGGGATTCAGGGCAAGGCACAAATGAAAGCGCATTGGGATAACCTGGCGCAGCGTTTCAGCCTTGACGATATTCTCCTCAGTGCCAACGATAGCCAGCTTAGTGGAACCTTGTCAGGAACGCTTGGAGAGCGGCCACACCTGCTGGCAAATTTGCGTGCCCACAGTCTCGATCTTGATTCTTTGTTCGGCCTGGGAGGCATTGGCGATAATGTCCCGAATGCTGGCGGACAGCGCAGCGGCTTCGCGCCGGTGATCGCCAGCGTACCGGTGACGGATAATGCCCATAGTCTGCTTAATGCGCTGGATGGACAACTGACGCTGGCAGTGGAGCAACTTCGCTGGCGAAAAATGCAAATGAATAATGTGCAATTGCATGCTGCGAGCCAACAGGGTTTGCTCACCGTGGATACCCTCAATGGAACGGGAGAGGGCGGAAGTTTCTCTCTGCCGGGTACGGTGGATGTGCGCAGTGCGCAGACCAAAGTGACCCTGGCCCCGGAACTGAAGCAGATTGCGATGACTCCGTTATTGAAAGGATTTGAGCTACCGGAGGCCGTCAGTGGCTCACTGTCACTGCGGGGACATTTTAGCGGATTTGGCCTGAATCTTGCCGCATTCAAGCATCAGTGGCAGGGACAGGCTGAACTGAGTCTTGATAATGCGCAGTATGCAGGATTGAATCTGATGCAAATGGTTCAGCGGGCCGTTGAAAACAGCAGTGATAAGGTGCATGGAAAGGGCGGCGATGGCACGCCAAACCCACAACGTTTACAGGGCAGCGCGACGCTGAACAATGGCGTTGTTTCCTTTGTCCGGCTTGATGCCAGTTCGGCGTTGCTTAACTACAGTGCCAGCGGCAGCATTGATTTAGTCAAGCGAGAGCTGGATGTGCTGTTTGGTGTCACCATCACCGGGGGCTGGAGCGGTGACAGCGCGTTGGTAGAGCGTTTGCAGCAACTTCCAGTGCCTTTGAGGGTCTATGGGCCGTGGTCGGCGGTAAATTACAATCTTAAAGTGGACCAGCTGTTGCGTCAGCAGTTGCGCGATGAAGTGCGGCAGCGGCTGGATAAATGGACGAAAAGTCATCCAGACAAAGCCAACAACGACGTTAAAAAGTTGATAGGCGATTTGTGATGCTGGGCGGCCGTCAATCGATGACGGCCGCCGTGATGTTGCTTACCTTTGCGATGGGATGCGGCCACGCGCATTATGCGATTTCACAGCGAAGCCTGAAGCGGTTGCGGAATAATCTTCACCTTCTGTACTCTATGACTGGCAACCTGTAGCGTGCGGAACAGATAGCCCCCAACCTCTATCTCCTCGCCTTCCAGCGGCACATGTTGCAGTTGCTCCATCAATAATCCTGCCACCGTGTGATAGTCACGCTTCTTGTCCAGTTGCAGCGGCAAATACATCATCAGATCTTCCAGCGGCATATGACCATTTGCGATCCAGCTGCCGTCGTCATGCTGTTGGATATCATGGCGTGGATCGGTTTTCTCACTCTCATTAGGCAGGTAACCTGCAATCGTTTCCATGACATCACTCAGGGTAACAACGCCCTCTACCGAGCCAAACTCATCGACAACAAAAGCAAAATGGGTGCGTGCGTGCCGAAATTGCTCCAGCGCAGGCAGCAGAGACAGTTTTTCAGGAAAGATCGGCGGCTGGCGTACCAGCGTGCGCAGGTCGATAGGGTTGCCACCTAGCGCCTGTTTAAGCAGGTCAATCACGTTTACCACCCCCAGCGGTTCATCGCTGTTTTCAGTAATCAGCATGCGCGTATGCTGATTAACGTCCAGCTGCGCCATAATTTTCTCCGGCGAGTCAGCCAGATCGATATGTTGAATATCGTGGCGAGTGGTCATGATGCTATTTACGCTTCGCTGGCTCATTGCCAGTACGCGAGCGATCATCATACGTTCCTGCTTATTGAAAATGGCCTTACGCCCGCCTTTGTCGGCGACCAGTGAGGAGGTTTCTGCATCAAAGTCCGCCTGGTCATGGTGCCCACGCAAAAGCCGCAGCACGGCTTGCGCCGTTCGTTTCCGCAGCGATAATTGCGCCGACAAATAGCGGCGACGATTAAATCGGGCCAGCTGATTAAGTGCTTCGATAATCACAGAGAAACCGATCGCTGCGTACAGATACCCTTTAGGGACGGCATAACCAAAGCCGTCAGCCACCAGGCTAAATCCAATCATCAACAGAAAGCTCAGGCACAAAATAATAATGGTTGGATGAGCGTTAACGAAAGTAGTTAACGGCTTGCTGGCTGAGAGCATCAGTAAAATGGCGATGATAACTGCTGCCATCATGACTGCCAGCTGGTCAACCATGCCAACGGCGGTGATCACGGAGTCGAGTGAGAATACCGCATCAAGCACCACGATTTGCGCAACCACCGGCCAGAAGCGGGCACCGTCCTTTTGTGAACTGTCTTCCGCATCTTTACCTTCAAGGCGCTCATTCAACTCCATAGTGGCCTTAAAAAGCAGAAACAAGCCACCCATCAGCATGATCATGTCGCGTGCGCTAAAAGCATGTTCGCCCAGGCTAAACAGCGGCGCAGTCAGTGACGATAGCCAGGATACGCCAGCCAGCAGCAGCAGCCTCATGACTAATGCCAGTAACAAACCGGTTATACGCGCGCGGTCACGCAGGACTGGGGGCAGTTTTTCCGCCAATATGGCGATGAAGACCAGGTTGTCCATGCCTAGCACCAGTTCCAGCACCACTAAAGTGACCAGACCGGCCCAAATTGAAGGATCGACAAACCATTCGAGCATTATTCCACCTTAGAGATATTTTTTATAAACCAGGACAGATATGGCACTTTCACCCAATAATTGAGCGTATCTCAAATGCAATTAACCTGTTAACAGAGGCAAGAAACAGGGTTGGCGTCGCGCGAGTCATTCTTACGTAATTTGTCATTTTTTCACCATTACTGGTCTGTTTGTTAATAGGAATAATCGCATCTTATCGAATTTATTTATGCGTGATGCCTATTTTAAAATGAAATAATAGTGAGAAAAATCTTAATTTGGTAAAGCGAAAGTGAATAATAAGATGTGCTCACACGGCAGGGGAGTAGTCTTATTCCTAAAAGGAGTAGCAAGGGCAGTGAGGCTCTTGTAAAGGGACCATTTATAACTAGTATAGCAACGTATTAGTGAATGTCTGCGTTGATATTACATTTAACGCAGAACAGTGGGGGGAATGTCGATTTTTGTGAGGAAGCACTCAATCCACTAATAAATGTTAGCGGCTGGCGTCAGAGATGATGGGCTTATAACGGTAAGCGGCAACATTTACAGCGTATTGGTAGCTACAAGCCAGGGGCGGTAGCGTGTCCTGATGAGGATACTCAGGATAAACCCGTGGATCCTGCGCGTTTAAGTTGATTATATGGCCAAGTTTTGTGGTTGCAGTGCCAGCGATGATGACCTTTTAGCCGTATTCCCTGGATAAGGCCCCTGTGTAATAACGAACGATGTGTATGAAATATCCCTCACCACCGCTTCGATACCAATAAATCACAGGCTCCCTGAGATAAAATTAAGAGTTAACTATGCGCGAAATTGAATTCACCTTTAAAGGGTTGTTAATAAGATTATCATTGGCCCTGTCAGACCTCATCTTTTTCAATGCAGCGCTGGCACTCGCCATTGTGCTGGTGAATGGATTTTCAGGTGATATTCTGGCAGATATTCCAGCACGCGAATTAAACTTAAAAATAGTGACACACATGGTGCTGTCGCTGGTCTGTGTTGGATGGTTCTGGGTAAGGTTACGTCACTACACTTATCGAAAGCCCTTTTGGTTCGAGCTTAAAGAAGTATTCAGAACAATCTTAATATTTTCTATTGTGGATCTCTCTGTCAGTGCATTATCAAAATGGGAGCTTTCTCGCTGGATCTGGATGCTTACCTGGCTACTGGCGATGGCGATGGTTCCAGCGGGACGTTCCTTTGTGAAACGGATGCTGAATCGTAAAAAGCTGTGGAAGAGGCAGTCAATCATCATTGGCAGCGGCAAAAATGCCCAGGAAGCTTGGCAGGCGCTACAAAGCGAAGAGATGATGGGTTTCGATGTGGTCGCCTTCTATGACGTTGACGCCAGCCAGACCGCTCTTGAACTGTTCGGCATTCCCGTCTTGAAAGAGGAAACGCAGCTGTGGTCGATGGTAGATAGCGACACGCAGTTTATCGTGGCGGTCGAGTATGAGCAGAGCCAGTCGCGTGACTGGTGGTTAAAAAATCTCGCCAAGCACCATTGCCGCTCGGTTTCGGTCATTCCTTCTTTGCGCGGCGTCCCCCTGTATGGCACGGATATGGCCTATATCTTTAGCCATGAAGTGATGATCCTGCGCGTGAACAATAATCTTGCCAAACACAGTTCACGCTTTCTTAAACGTATCTTTGATCTTGTTGGCGCGCTGGGGATTATCACCATGCTGCTGCCAGTCTTAGTCGTATTGATTTTTATGGTTTCACGCGACGGCGGCGCGCCAATTTATGGTCATGAGCGCGTCGGGCGTGATGGTCGTAAATTTAAGTGTCTGAAATTCCGCTCAATGGTGGTGAATTCAAAAGAGGTACTGGAAGAAGTGCTGCGTAACGATCCGGTTGCTCGCGCTGAGTGGGATGAAGACTTCAAGCTTAAAAACGATCCGCGTATTACCCGAATCGGTCATTTTATTCGTAAAACCAGCCTTGATGAACTTCCGCAGTTGTGGAACGTGGTTCGCGGAGAGATGAGTCTGGTCGGGCCAAGACCGGTGATAGAAGCCGAGCTTGAACGCTATGCGGGTGATGTTGATTACTATTTTATGGCTAAGCCAGGAATGACCGGATTGTGGCAGGTAAGTGGGCGCAATGATGTGAGTTATGAAACCCGCGTTTACTTCGACTCATGGTACGTAAAGAACTGGTCACTGTGGAACGATATCGCCATTTTGTTCAAAACGATCGGTGTGGTTCTGAAACGTGATGGCGCTTACTAATCAACGAGAGAGCGAAGGACAATGATAAAGAGTCACCAAGCCTGATTTGATCAACTGACGACTTCCAGGCGCATACAGCGGCGGCCTAGCCTCTGTCATTCACATTACTGATAGCGATGAACCAGATGATTCTAATCAAAACTAAATTGATACCTCTGATGGTATCGGCGGCACTTCTGTCCGGCTGTACCATTGTGCCAGGTAACCATCTTTCGACAACGGGTAAAGATGTTGTCGAGCAGCAGGACAGCGATTTTGACATCGATAAATATGTCAATGTTTTCCCGTTGACCCCGAGCCTGGTCGAGCGCATGAGGCCTAAGCCGGTCGTGGCTCAGGCTAACGCCTCTTTGCAACGTGAACTGCAAAATTATGAATATCGCATTGGCGTGGGCGACGTATTGACGGTAACGGTCTGGGACCATCCCGAATTAACGACGCCAGCGGGGCAATACCGCAGCGCCAGTGATACGGGTAACTGGGTTCATTCTGACGGCACCATCTTCTATCCCTATATCGGTAGAGTGCGCGTATCGGGTCATACCGTTCAGCAAGTTCGCGATGAAATTTCCGGTCGCCTGGCGAAGTACGTGGAAAGCCCACAGGTTGATGTCAGCGTTGCCTCGTTTAAATCGCAAAAAACCTACGTGACCGGTGAAGTCACGACTTCAGGCCAGCAGTCGATCACCAACGTTCCCCTGACTATCCTTGATGCGATTAACGCGGCTGGCGGCCTGACCGCCACCGCAGACTGGCGCAATGTGGTACTGACGCATGACGGACGTGAACAGCCAGTCTCTCTCCAGGCGCTAATGCAAAATGGTGACCTGTCACAAAATCATCTTTTATACCCTGGTGATATTCTCTACGTACCGCGCAATGACGATCTCAAAGTGTTCGTCATGGGAGAAGTCAAGCAGCAGGCGACGCTGAAAATGGACCGCAGTGGGATGACGCTTTCAGAAGCGCTGGGCAGTGCACAGGGAATGGATCAAAGTGTAGCGGATGCCACCGGCGTTTTCGTTATTCGTCCTGTTAAGGGGACAAACCGCAGTAAAATTGCCAACATCTATCAGCTTAATACCAAAGATGCTGCCGCAATGGTGATGGGAACCGAATTCCGTTTAGAACCTTATGACATTGTTTATGTCACCTCCACGCCACTCACCCGTTGGAATCGCGTGATTTCGCAGCTGGTCCCAACCATTAGCGGTGTCTACGATGCGACACGTAACGTACAGACCATTCATAACTGGTAAACGGCGGCAGAATTTATGATCAATTCAATCTTAGTGGTGTGTATCGGCAATATCTGCCGCTCTCCTACCGGTGAGCGGCTGCTGAAGTCAGCATTACCAGAGAAGAAGATCGCTTCAGCCGGATTGAAGGCGATGGTAGGAAGCCCGGCGGATGATACGGCCAGCGGTGTGGCTGATGCACACGGGCTGTCGCTGGAGAAGCACGTGGCACAACAACTCACTGCGGATATGTGTCGGGACAACGATCTTATTCTGGTGATGGAAAAAAAACATATCGACCTTGTTTGTCGTATTAATCCGTCAGTACGTGGCAAAACCATGCTGTTTGGACACTGGATCAATCAGCAAGAGATTGCGGATCCCTACAAAAAAAGCCGGGATGCCTTTGAGGCCGTGTACGGAGTTCTTGAAACCGCTGCCCAGAAATGGGTCAACGCATTAAGCCGATAGTTGGGATTTTCAATGAAAACAGAAATTAAGCAACCGTCAGCGAACGGTGGCGAGGCGCTCAGATTCGAACTGGCGCACCTTGTGGGACAGCTTCTTGATCATCGCTGGATGATTCTGGCGGTGACGATACTGTTTACGTTGATGGGTACGCTATACAGTTTGTTTGCTACGCCGATTTACAGTGCGGACGCGATGGTGCAGGTTGAGCAGAAAAATGCCAACACGGTACTGAATGACATATCGCAAATGATGCCAAACGCACAGCCCGCTTCTGCCGCCGAAATTGAAATTATTACCTCGCGTATGGTTCTCGGGAAAACGGTGGGCGACCTGGGCCTCGACGTGATGGTACAGCAGGATCATTTCCCGCTGATAGGGGCTGGTCTATCGCGTATTTTGGGTCAAAAAGCGCAGCAGATAGCCGTTTCACGTCTTAAAGTGCCGAGTTTCTGGGACAAGCGTGAACTGAGCATTGAAGTCGACGGGCCGGATAGCTACATCGTCAGTAAAGAGGGTAACGAGCTATTCAAAGGGAAAGTGGGCCAGTTCGAGCAGCACGGTGATGTCACCCTACTGGTTAGTCATATTGAGGCTGAAGCGGGCACTCACTTCACCGTCAGCAAGCTAAGCACTTTGCAGGCGATTAAAATGATCGGCAACAATCTGGTTGTGGCCGATATGGGTAAAGATACCGGCGTTTTAGGATTGACCCTCAGTGGTGAGGACCCGGTGCAAATCAGTCGGGTACTGGATCAGGTTATCAACAACTATCTCTACCAGAACATCGCGCGCAAATCTGAAGAAGCTGAGAAAAGCATCCAGTTTCTTGCTCAACAGCTGCCGGAAGTACGCGGTAATCTGGATCATGCGGAAGATAAACTGAATACCTTCCGCCGTCAGCATGATTCGGTCGATATGTCACTGGAGGCTAAATCTGCTCTCGATTCAGCCGTCAGTATTCAAACGCAGCTGAATGAGTTGACCTTCCGTGAAGCGGAAGTTTCACAGTTATTTAAAAAGGATCATCCCACCTACCGCGCGCTGCTGGAAAAACGTGGGACTCTGGAAAACCAGCAGAAACAGCTGAATGGTAAAATCAGCCAGATGCCGCAAACCCAGCAGGAAATTGTTCGTTTAACGCGTGATGTGCAGGCAGGGCAAGAGATATATATGCAGCTGTTGAGTCGTCAGCAGGAGCTAAATATCAGCAAGGCCAGCACGGTTGGTGATGTGCGTATCATCGATCATGCTGAAACCGCTCCCAAGCCCGTTGCACCGAAAAAAATATTAATTGCCGCTATCAGTTTGATTGCAGGCCTGATGGTTTCTGTCGGACTCGTCCTCTTGAAAGCGCTCTTCCATCATGGGATTGATAATCCAGAACAGCTGGAAGAGCTGGGTCTGAGCGTCTATGCCAGCGTGCCGCTTTCTGAGTGGCAGCGCAAAAAAGATCGCGAAGCGCTTCTAAAACGAAAACTCCGTGCCAAAATTGACCCGCATAACCGACTGCTGGCATTGGGCAACCCGACTGACCTGTCCATTGAAGCGATTCGTAGTCTGCGAACCAGTTTGCACTTTGCGATGATGGACGCGCCAAATAACATTCTGATGATCACCGGCGCCAGCCCGGGGATTGGTAAGACCTTTATCTGTGCCAACCTGGCGACGCTGGTGGCGAAAACCGGTGAAAAGGTTCTGTTTATCGATGGTGATATGCGACGTGGCTACACGCATGAGCTGCTTGGCGCGGAGAGCAAAACCGGCTTGTCGGACATTCTGTCAGCGAAACTCCCGTTCAGCAGAGACCTGGTGCAGCGCGGAGAGTACGGTTTTGATTTTATCGCGCGTGGTCAGGTACCGCCCAATCCCTCTGAACTGTTGATGAACACCCGCATGAATGAGTTGGTCGAGTGGGCCAGTCAGAATTACGACCTGGTACTGATTGATACACCACCGGTACTGGCGGTTACAGATGCCTCGATTATCGGCAAGTTGGCGGGGACTTCACTGATGGTGGCGCGCTTTGAAAGCAACACCGTTAAGGAAGTTGAAATCAGTTACAAACGCTTTATTCAGAACGGCATCGAAATTAAAGGGGTTATCCTTAATGCCGTCGTGCGTAAGTCAGCCAATGGTTATGGCTATGGTTATGACTACTACGACTACAGCTACCAGCAGGGTGAGAAAAGCTAATTGCCGTGCGGAACCTTTTACAGCCTGTTGAAAGGTTCCGCTGTTCTGGCAAGGGTCAGTTTGTGAATGTTTAATAAGGTGCCTGGTAATGAAGGATATTTCCTTTTCCATTGTCATACCTGCATATAATGCATCAGAATCAATTGTCACCACACTTGATTGTCTGAAAGAGCAAAGCTACAAAAAATTTGATGTCATTATTGTCGATGACAAATCTGACGATGCGGAAAAGCTTGCCCAAGTCGTGAAGAGTGAACGCTACAGCGGGTTGAACATTAATCTCGTCCTGTCGGAGAGAAAGCTAAATGGCGCAGGTGCCAGAAACCGGGGCATCGATCTGGCCACCGGAGACTATGTCTGTTTTCTCGACGCCGACGATGAATGGCATAAAGATAAACTGCAACAGAACCTGGCGCTGATTGAACAGCTGGAAGGTCAGGGCGAGCGGCGTTTTATTATTTATAGCCAGGTCAACATCATTCAGGATGGCAGCTTCCTTAAAGTGATGCCGCTAAAGCCAGTCGGTGAAGATGAATCGGTAGCCGAATATCTTTTTGGCTGCTACGGGTTTATCCAGACCAGCACGATAGTACTGAAACGCGAAGATGCGGCAGAAATTAAATTTGATGAGCGATTTATCCGCCATCAGGATTACGATTTATGTATTCGCGCCGACAAAGCAGGATTTAAGTTTGTGATGATTGCTCAGCCACTGGCAAATTATCATATGGTTACTCGGTTTGGTTCTCAGCATAAAGGTGAATCGGTTAAGTACTCTCTGTTCTGGCTGGACGCAATGAAGCCGTATCTCACCCGACGCGACGTTCATACCTACAAAGCCTATAAGTTACCGCTGCGCTATAAGATGGACGGTAAATCATTGCAGGCCAGCCTCAGCTTTGCCCGCTACTTTTTCTTGACTCATAAAGATAACCGCACCGACTTCCTTAAACGCCTCAAGAATAAATTAAGGGCGCGTTTGGGCGGAAAGTAGCGGTCGCAGCAGGGTAATAACGGGTAAATATATGGCTATATATTGGATAGTTAGCTACAGCATTCTCCTTTTTTGTTTTTTCGAACTGGCGATGATTAATCAGTCCGGTGAAGTTAAAACGAAACTTTTAATTAACTATTTCTGCCTGATAGCGGTGTTTGCGCTCATTTTGTTCGCCGGAATGAGAGGGCCAAATTCCGGCATGGATGATTCGCAGTATATTGGTTTTTTCCATGATTTCTCCCGTCAGAGCGGGATGGCTGGCTATCAGGCGATAGCGGATATTTACCGATATGAGAATTTTTTCATGCTGCTGGCCTGGTTAGCATCGTGCTTCACCCATGAGAGCTACTTCTTTTTGCTGTTTATCAGCTTTATCGCGGTGTCGACCAATGCCTGGGTTTATAAAAAATATTCGCCGTTGATCCTGTGCTCTCTATGCCTTTATTCTGCGCACCTGTTTATCAACAAGGATATGAATCAGATTCGCTTCGGGTTATGTAGTGCGTTTGCGATTGCCTTTATTTGTAGTTTGGTGGCGCGCAATTATTTACTCGCTTTGCTTTTTGTCATCCTGAGTACCCAATCTCACTCCACTGGCTACACCATTGTGATGATCCTTCCCTTCTTTTTTATCAGGGAGCGCAAATACTTACCCCTTTTGCTGGTTATTGCCTCTCTTCCGTTAGGCATTATCGGTGGCAAAAAACTATTCCTTGACTCGCTCGGAATAGTCCCCGTATTAGGGGAGCGTGCGGCAAGCTACAGCGGTACTAACTTTGATACATCTTCTCCAGTATTTGGATTGGCAAACCTGAAAAATATTGCGTTTATTGCTGCTTTCACGCTCTATTACTTCCGCAACGGCATCATGAAGGAAGATCGTTTTGTCTATATTCTCCTCGCTGCTTACAGCATCGGGGCGGCGGTCCGCATAACGTTTTCCGATTTCAGTATTTTTGGTGGCCGAGTAGGTAACCTTTTTCTCCATACGGAACCGCTGCTATTTGCCTTCCTGATGATACGTATACGTAATTTATTGCTGAACTTCTTTATGCTATTTTCCATTACGACCTATTATCTTGCATATAATACGGTGCTTTCAGCTCAGTCGATTATGGGGTACAACATTGCCCCCTTATTCAAAATCTTTGGCTGACCCTGGCATATCTATTTGCATGACATATAGAGCAATACTGCCAGCCTGATGCAGGCTTTACAAATTGAGCGCTGCCTCTCTTCCTGCTGACGTTGTTTCAGTGCTTTTATGCCTGGCAAGTGATTTACCTGTCGTTCGGGCTGAAATTATTAACAGGATGCTTACATGTACAAGTTGTTAATCCTTATCGATGGCATTTCCAATAGTGGTGGTACTGACCGGGTGGCCAGTACCCTGGCGAGTTTATTGAGTCATCATGATTATGACGTCACGCTGTTTTCATTAACGCCTGGCGATCCTTACTATCCTGTTGATGATAAAGTTACTATTTGCTATCCGAAAACCTCGGTGCGTGTATTAAAGCTGTTTGAGTTTATCCGTTATACTAAAAATACACGCCCCGACGGCGTGATGATTATCTCAATGGGTAAGCTGTCTGTTCAGGCACTGCTGCTGTTGACGTTATTTCGTGTTAAATCAAAGCTAATTTGTTGCGATCACGTTTCGGTTGAAACGTTCAGTGCTGCCGTGCGGAAGCTGAAGGTATTCTGTTATGGCTTGGCGGACAAAGTGGCGGTACTTACCGAGCACGATAAAAATTATCTTACCTCAGAGTTTGCGGTAAAAAATGTGCATGTTGTGAGGAATATTTCACCTTTCCATCATGAAAACAGCCTTAACCACTTTGATGACGTTTTCGGCCACAAGCAGAAAAGAGTACTGGCAATAGGTCGCTTAACGTACCAAAAAAACTTTGGTCGTCTGCTCGATATTTGGAGAAATGTGCATAAGCAGGGGTGGAAGTTACTGATTGTTGGTGATGGTGAAGAGAAAGGCGCACTGCTGGAAAAAATAAAAAAATATCACCTTGAAGAGAGTGTGGAAATAATAGGATCAAGCAAAAATATCAGTGAATACTATCGTTCGGCCGGAGTCATTGCTATGACGTCACGCTACGAAGGTTTGCCGATGGTATTAATTGAAGCTAAGAATTATGCGTTACCTGCGATAGCTTTCGACTGTAAAACAGGGCCTGCAGAGATCATTAAAGATGATGGCTTTGTCATTAATTATGACAGTGATAATGCCTTTACCGAACGGTTAAATCAGCTTATTGATGATGATGCACTCAGAATGACCTTCGCTCAGGCCGCCTGGCGCAATGCTGCCGAATATGGCCCTGAATTAATATTAAAAAAATGGAATGAAATCCTGAACTAAAAAGAAGGTGATATGTTTTCAGTACTTATTTCACTCTACAATAAAGAGACACCAGAAAATCTCGAGCAATGCCTTGAGAGCTTATATCAACAAACGTTGCCTGCTGATGAAATTGTCCTGGTCTATGATGGCCCGGTTAACGAGTCTTTAAAGGCGGTTGTGACCCAATGGGCTGTTTTATTGCCGCTGGTGACGGTTGCGCTGGAGAAAAACGTGGGGCTCGGTAAGGCATTAAATGCCGGGCTGGCGTGTTGTTCACACAATCTCGTGGCGCGCATGGATACAGATGATATCTGCCTGCCCGAGCGCTTTGAGAAACAAATCTCCTATATGCAATCGCATCCTGACATCGTTTTGTCAGGTGCCGCCGTCATTGAATTTGATGAGTATGGCAAAGAGCGCCTGAAGCGCCTGCCTCTTGGCAATAATGACATTCATCAATTCGCCAAAATGAAAAACCCTTTCAACCATATGTGTGTCGTATTCCGTAAGGATAAAGTGATTGCTGCCGGAAGCTATCAGCATCATCTGTTTATGGAAGATTACAACCTTTGGTTGCGTATGATGTCGCTCGGCTACCCGGTGGCTAATTTGCCTGACATTCTGATGAAGGTCCGTGCAGGCAGCGAAATGGTGAATAAAAGGCGCGGTTGGGTTTATATCAAAAGTGAGATCCAGCTTTACCGCCTGAAAAGAAAGCTTCATCAAATCGGATTTATCCGTGGTGTGCTTTATTTTTTGATTCGTACCATGACGCGTTTAATGCCGGCAAAAGTGATGCAGTTTCTTTATGAAAAAGACCGCAAATAATAAAAATTAATCAGGCGGCATAGATAAGAGATAACTCTGGGTGAATGAACAATGAAACCACGACGTAATCACGGGAATTTTTATGAAACGCAGAGAGTTAATACGAACGGCATTTTCAACTATCGTCGCCACGGCGGCGCTCGGTTCTATTCCTGCTCGGGCGCGAAGCGAAGACCTGAATGCATTGACGCTTAAAAATGTGCCAGCAGATGCTATTCCTAAAACGGATGTTCCAATATTTTCACCTGATGATGTCTTTACCATGCCTGAACAGTTCTGGCGTGATTTCAAAGGTAAACTTTACATTGGTAAAGTGGGGAGCGATCCAACCCAGCCGCAAAATGGGGTTGATGTCTTTGTCAAAAATGCCAATGGCAGCGTTGCTCTACTCGCCCAACCGATTGTTCTGAATAGTGAGACATTGAAAACCTTTGTCATGGCCAAAGGCGCGCTGTGGTCAGAAAGTGAATATTCTATGGCGCTGCATAATGATAATGACGAACAGCTTTTCTACGTTCCTGACGTCAAAAACAATGGCGTTTCAGAGTTTAGCCGCCGCCTGTCTCAACCCGGTGGATACCAGTTAATTGGTGAGATTTCCTCTTTTGCCTCCCTGCGTCAAACGCGTCCCCTGTTCTCGGGAGCAAAAGTTCGTCTTAAAGGCTGGCATGAGGGTTCCGAAGTAGGAGGCGGTGCCTTTATTGGCGAACTGACTGCGGCAGATGACGATGGCGGCTATATTGCCTCCTCGGGGCAAAATTTCCACTGGCGGCGCGTGAGCGATGATATGAATCGCATCACTCTGTTTGATTTCGGTGCCGTAGCTGATGGAAAAACAGACTCTCTTCCGGCCGTGATAGCGATGTATCACTGGGCGCAGAACAATAACCAAAAGCTGTCAATCCAGTTTCCTGCCGGACGCTTTTTCATTTCATCCTTTGATATTTCGGCTAAATATATTCGTTTTCTGCGCCTGGCAGGCGCGCCGGTGAATTTTGGCTATTTTCCTGCGACCACGTTGCTCTCAGACGGTAAATCAGATTTCCTGTTTAAGGTGAATGCCCGCTGGGTTGAGCTAAGCAATATCAGTTTTGAAGGCCAGATCGAACATTCTGCAAACGGCCAGGGATTCTTTCATAATACCTGTCCGGCAGGGCAATATTTCCGTGGATCTTGTCTGCGATTTATCGGCGTTGGTGGTGTTTCTCTGAGTCTGATCGATACGCTCGATTGTAAAATCGATCAATGGTACGCCAATAAATGTACCGGAGATGTTATTCGGGGCACATGGTCATTCACTAAAAAAGGGAACTGGGACCATAATACGGCCATTGAGTTATCCAATTTCAACGTGCAGCACTGTCGTCAGGGTAAAGTGCTTAATTTACCCCGCTGTACCCAGTCTATTATCCACAACGGCTGGATTGAGCATTGTGAATATCCCGGGGATCTCTCTAACGGCCAGTGGATTGTTGATGCCCTGAGTCTTGAAGCTTGTAAGAATCCACTGATAGCCCATTGTTCACGTCTGAATATGCGCCAGACCAATTTACAGTCCGGCAGTTGGATTGATAATTCATTAGGTGAAGATGAGTGGCTGAGTGCTTACGAGCGCGGCTCAACGCGCGTGGAGTCGTATGGTATCGCCGTTGATGGCAGCATGAATTACAACTATCTGACTTCGCGTTTCCGCATAGAAAATCACACTGGGCAAGAAAAGTGGTTTGAGCTGGGTAATATTCATACTCCCGATGTCGGGGATAGCTGGGAAATCGACCTTTTCGGTCAGTCGCAGTTCAGTAATGGCTCAGGCACAAAGGCGTTAATGAACATGACTGGCGATCGCCATACCGGGGGTAAGGCGATCATCAGTCTACAGCGTAAAGTACATGGTTTTGAAGCCAGCTGGTGTGTCGAAGGCAGCAGCCCCATCTCCGATGTGGTTTATACCACCGTGCAGGACAGCGACACGCGGGTATTTGTCAAACTTGCGGCATGGTTAGGTTCTGCGGGCGTGATGATGAAAACCACCGCGAAGGATCGTTTCGCCACGGGACAATGTGCGCGTTTTGACAGCCTGATGAAGCTTGCTGAACCGCCAAAAGGGGAAAAAGTCCATTCGGCTGTACGCCGCTTCTCTCTTCATAACGGATTGGCAGGTATTGGTGCTAACGAGCAGGGTGATTTACTGGTTAAATCGCGCCATCTTGATGCCTCTAAGGTCGAAACCTCCGTGGCCCAGGGATATATTTCACTGGTTATTAACGGCCAGCAGGTTGCAGTACCCTATTTTGCACTAAAACAGAATACCTGATGCATAGCGGATTGACTCCGCCACATTGATGCGCGGGTAAGCAACGCGTTGCGCGCTGGCTTATCCGTTATTTTCGGATAACTCCATGCCGCTATTGGTTTATTATCGAAAAAAATATTTTAAGATTACAAAAAACCGTGGGGTGTTATGAAGATTTTGTTGGTTGGCAATCACACATGCGGAAACCGTGGTGATGGTGCTATTTTACGTGGAATAATTGATTCCCTTTACCTCGCAAATAACGATATTCATATCGATGTAGTCAGTCGCTTTCCAACCTGCTCCAGCTATCTGCTGCAACAGGATATTCTACCCGATGAGCTGTTTCTTGAAACCAAAAAATCGAACACGCTGATAACGAAAGTTAAGCGTCGTCTGATGCCAAAAATTATGATGGCGCATATTCGCGGTAGCGGTTTTTTTAAAAATTTCGCCATACCGGAATATTTGCAGAAGTTTACCGATAAATTAAAGCAGTATGATGCGGTTATTCAAGTCGGAGGTTCTTTCTTCGTTGATCTCTACGGCCCATTACAATTTGAACACTCGCTTTGTGCCCTACTGGCGAAAAAACCCGTTTATATGATTGGTCACAGCGTGGGGCCGTTCCAGAAGGAAAGATTTAACAAGATCGCTAACTTTGTTTTTTCTCGCGTTAATAGTCTGGTGCTGCGTGAAAGTGTCAGTCTTGAAATGATGGAAAAAGCGGGTATCACTACGCAAAAAGTGATCTCAGGGGCCGATACGGCTTTCCTGGTACGCTCACGCACGCTGGAGACGCCAGGCCACAACCTGATCCATTGGCAGAAACAGATAGCCGCAACAAAAACCATCGCCATTACGGTTCGCGAACTTGCCCCGTTCGACAAGCGCCTGGGCGTGACGCAGCAGGAATATGAAATAGCTTTTGGTCAGGTAATTAATGCCATGATCGACAAGGGTTATCAGGTGGTTGCCCTGTCGACCTGTACCGGCATTGATAGCTATCACAGAGATGACCGCATGGTAGCAATAACCCTGCGTGATCACGTAAAAGATAAAGATAAGTATCGCGTCATTATGGATGAGTTTAACGACCTTGAACTCGGTATCCTGCTGGGTGAGTGCCATTTGACCATTGGTACGCGTTTGCATTCGGCCATCATATCGATGAATTTTGGTACCCCGGCCGTGGCGATCAATTACGAGCACAAATCTTTAGGCGTAATGAAACAGCTTGGTCTGCCTGAGATGGCAAGTGATGTACAAAGCCTGATGGATGGCAGCATCATTAGCAAGGTTAACGGCGTACTGGATAACTACGAGGCTGTAGAGCAGCAGGTTGCACGGGCGGTGGAGCAGGAAAGGGTCCTCGGCAATAAAATCACAGCAGACTTTATCAAAAGTTTAGGGTGATCCAATGAAACTCACATTCTTCACCATGCAGTTTCCTGTCTCTTCTGAAACATTTGTGCTGAACCAGGTGACACATTTTATTGATATCGGCTATGACGTTGAGATTATAGCCGTTTTTCCTGGCGATTTGGTTAACCGTCATGCCGCTTTTGATCATTATAATCTGGCCGCCAAAACGCATTATCTGCTGCCAGATGATAAGGCTGGCAAGGTCGGTAAGCTGGCCCAACGTCTGAAAATCATATTGCCGAAAATCTTCAAACCCGACACGCTGAAATCATTCAATATCGGGCGTTATGGCGACCAATCCAGCAAGCTGCTGCTCCCGGCAATTGTGGCCGCCAACAAAAAGCCTTTTTTAGCAGATATTTTTCTTGTCCATTTTGGTTATGCCGGTGCTTTGGCTAATAAGCTGCGTGAGCTGAACGTGCTGAAGGGCAAACAGGTGACGGTATTTCACGGTGCCGACATTTCACGTCGCCATATTCTGGAAGAGCACAGGGAGGACTATCCCAGGCTTTTCGCTCAAAACGAACTGCTGTTACCGATCAGCCGTCTGTGGGAGCACAAACTGATAGCCCTGGGCTGCCCGGCGGAGAAAATTAACGTCACGCGCATGGGTATTGAGCCAGAGAAATTTAATCTCAAGCTACGCGAAGTGCTGCATCAGCCGCTGCGCATTCTCTCCGTAGCGCGCCTGACCGAAAAGAAAGGGTTAGCTGTGGCCATTGAGGCCTGCAAAATTTTGAAAGAGCAGGGCGGGAATTTTGAGTACACCATCGTAGGTTACGGCGATCTTGAGGAGCAGCTGAAGACCGCAATCGTCGACGGCCATCTTGAAGACTGCGTCAGCCTGGTGGGATTTAAGCCGCAGGAAGAGATTAAACGCTATCTGGATGAGGCAGATATTTTCCTTCTGCCGTCACTCACTGCGGCCGATGGAGATATGGAAGGCATCCCGGTGGCACTGATGGAAGCGATGGCCGTTGGGTTGCCGGTTGTATCAACCCGACACAGCGGTATACCCGAACTGATTGAACACAATGTATCGGGCTGGCTGGCTCCTGAAGGCGATGCACCGGCTCTGGCGGCTATTTTGCTGCAGCTGTCACGCGGGGAAGCTGACGTTGCCCCGGTCGTGCAGGCGGCACGCGCAAAGGTGGAAACCGAATTTAATCAGCATATCGCGTATCGTCAGCTGGCAGAAATTTTGGAGCGCATAGCGTGAGTAGCTTAAAAAACCAGGCCATCTGGCTGTTCGGGGCTACCTGCTTTGCTGCCGTACTACAGGTTGTTCAGCTTGGCGTGCTGGCACGCAAACTGGAAGCACACGAGTTAGGTATTCTTGCCATCATTAACGCTATTCTTGCGGTGGCAATGGTACTGCAGGATATGGGAATGAGCAGTTATATTGTGCATCGGCAGAATATAACCCGCAAAGAGCAGAGCACCATATACTGGGTAAACGTTTTACTCAGCCTTTTGACCGGCCTGCTGCTGGTCGCTATTGCCTGGCCAATCTCCTGGTTTTATCACCTTCCGCAGCTTGCCGGGCTGATTATGCTGACCAGCCTCAACTTTCTGGTACTCGGTTCGCTATCGCAATATCAGGCGCACTTTATTAAAGCCAAACGGATGATATTGTTGGCGAAAATTGAGATGGTGACCAAGTTTATTGCCTTTGCGTTCACGGTCATATTGCTTTATTACTCTTCGCTCAGCGTTGCGGCGGTCATTCTCGGTCTTTTCGCCAATGCGGCTATGCGCATCGGGTGCATGATCTGGTTCGGGGAGAAATCGTGGCGGCCCACGTTCGAATTTGATAAAGCCACGTTTTACAGCTCGCTCAAATATGGCATTTATCAGCTGGGTTCGCAGACCATCAATCAGCTGCGTACGCAGGCGGACTCACTGATCGTCGGCAAAGTGATGGGTGCAGAATTGCTCGGGGTTTATTCACTGGCCAAAGAGCTGATACTTCAGCCGCTCAAGCTGGTGACACCAGTGATTAATCGACTGGCCCTGCCGCGTTTCGCCGAGAAGCAACACGATCCTGTTCGGCTACAGCAGCTGTTTCTCAAGGGCACGTTTGTCATTATGCTGTTTAGCGCAGTCATGTACCTGGCGATCGGCATTCTTTCGCCGGTGATTGTACGCGTGCTTTATGGGCCGGGGCACGCAGCGGTAGGGCAACTGATCCCGCTCATGTTACTGTTTGGCATGTTGCGGCCAATGGGAGGCCTGACCGGCGCGATCTCGCAGGCGAATGGTCGTACTAATGTCGAATTTTACTGGAACGTTGTGGCGAGTGTCATTGTCGTCATGGTGCTGGCTACGGTGTGGATCTGGCCTGATGTCAGGTATGTCGCCTTAACGTTGTCCATTTCTCAGGTACTAATATCCACCTTTGCACATCCGTTCTTTATCAAACCGGTGATAGGAATCCGATTCTTGCCTTATGCACGCCAGTGGATTTCAGTTTCCGCGATGTTTGTCGGGATTATTGCGGTGGTTAGTCACTATAACTTATTTATTATGCCCGAATGGTTTAGCCGCTGGCTCTAGACAGAGATGACTAAAAAGGGTCACCTTCGGGTGGCCTTTTTTATGATTAAACCCCTCTGTATTTTTTTCAGATTAAGATTATACTTGCGAATCATCTCTTTAATGCATAATGAATGTGTGTTTTCTACATCATTCATATGGAAAAATTATGACCAAGCTTAAAGCAGTTATCCCCGTTGCGGGTCTCGGAATGCATATGCTCCCTGCAACAAAAGCTATTCCTAAAGAGATGCTGCCCGTAGTCGATAAGCCTATGATTCAGTACATCATTGATGAGTGCGTGGCAGCGGGTATTAAGGAAATTGTTCTGGTCACCCACGCCTCCAAGAATGCGGTTGAAAACCATTTTGATACTTCTTACGAACTTGAAGCACTGCTTGAAGCTCGCGTTAAACGCTCTCTTTTGAGTGAAGTAAAATCCATCTGCCCGCCGGGTGTGACCATTATGAACGTGCGACAGCCGCAGCCGCAGGGGCTGGCTAATGCTCTGCTGTGCGCTCGTCCTATGCTGCATGATGAGGCGTTTGTAGTGGTACTGCCGGACGTGCTGCTGGATAATGCCAGCGCCGACCCATTGCGCTACAACCTGGCGGCAATGGTCGCCCGCTTTGAGGAAACTGGCCGTAGTCAGGTGCTGGCGCATCATATGCCGGATGCCGATCTCTCCGAGTATTCAGTGATTACCACTGAAGAAGCGCTGGACTTCCCGGGCAAAGTCAGTCCGATTATCGATTTCGTTGAGAAGCCAGATAGCCCACAGTCGTTAAACTCCGATCTCGCCGCAGTAGGGCGCTATGTGCTTTCTGCCGATATCTGGCCGGAGCTGGAAAAATTGGAGCCTGGGGCATGGGGACGTTATCAATTAACGGACGCTATTGCCAATTTGAATAAGAAAACGCCTGTGGATGCCCATCTGCTCAGCGGCGACAGCTTTGATTGCGGTCGTAAACTGGGTTATATGAAAGCTTTCGTCACCTGGGGGCTGCGTAACCATACCCAGGGACGTGAGTTTCGTGAAGAAATTCAAAAGATTCTGGCAAAGTGAACGCAATTTGACGATGGTCGCGCCGCTTGTGTGATCTGAAGGAGTTAACATGTCTATTTTAGTTACCGGCGGAGCCGGTTATATCGGTTCCCATACCGTTCTAGCTCTACTTGAGCGCGGTGATGAAGTTGTGGTGCTGGATAACCTGAGCAATGCATCAAGCGAGTCGATCGCCCGTGTGGAAAAGCTCGCCGGCAGGTCGGCAGCTTTTTATGAAGGAGACATCCTCGATCGCGCCTGTTTACGTAAAGTCTTCAAGGCTCATGACATTAGCGCTGTGATCCACTTTGCCGGACTCAAGGCGGTAGGGGAGTCCAGCCGTAAGCCACTGGAGTATTATCAGAATAATGTGTCGGGTACGCTGGTGCTGCTGGAAGAGATGCGCAGTGCCGGAGTTAATCAATTTATCTTTAGCTCCTCTGCAACCGTCTACGGTGCTGATGCCCCTGTGCCTTATGTTGAGACGACGCCGATCGGTGGCACAACCAGCCCATACGGCACGTCCAAACTGATGGTTGAGCAGATTTTAAGTGATTATGCGAAAGCCACTCCCGAATTCAAAACGATTGCGTTACGCTATTTCAACCCGGTCGGCGCGCATGAATCTGGACTGATTGGTGAAGATCCCAACGGTATTCCTAATAATCTGCTGCCGTATATTGCACAGGTCGCCATCGGTCGTCTCGAAAAACTGGGTATCTTCGGCGATGACTACCCGACGAAAGATGGTACTGGCGTACGTGATTATATCCATGTGATGGATTTGGCTGAAGGTCATCTGAAAGCGCTGGATCATCTCTCTGCCATTGAAGGTTACAAAGCCTACAACCTTGGTGCTGGCGAAGGTTACTCAGTGCTGGAAATGGTGACGGCGTTCGAGAAGGCATCCGGCCGCAAAGTGCCATATCAGATCTCACCACGTCGTAACGGCGATCTGGCGGCTTTCTGGGCCGATGCATCGCTTGCCGATAAAGAGCTGAACTGGCGCGTGACTCGTGGGATTGATGAAATGATGCGTGATACGTGGAACTGGCAGAGTAAGAATCCACAAGGCTACAGCTAAATCGGAGTCTTTATGCATGCAAGACCCAGCGGTAGCTGGGTTTTTTTGTTATTGAACCAGATAGATAAAGTGACTTGGCTGAAATTAAAAAAACATTTTGTTACTACTGCATCAACGATTACATCAGACTAAAGCTGCCGAGGGATTTTACCCAGTTAGATTTATCGATGATGCCGTCGTCGCACCATTTTAGTTAGTTTTAAGAAAGTGCGAATGTTATAGTACCTGTCAGAAAAATTCATGCTTGCATACGCCAGCATGCAGCTGTTTATAACAGACAACTTCGGATGCATTCAGCACGCTGAGAGCTGTAACTCAGGGGCGGTAGCGTGTCTTTTTCTACCCATAATCACGACTTATCTGCTTCAGGAATCTGTGTGTCTTCAGATAAAACACACTAGCAGGAGAGTCTTGATTGCCAGTGTTACTGACATCCCTGGTTCAGCAATTGAATGCTATATCATCAATAATATTGATGAGGCACCCCCGGGTGTCAATGGATTAATCTGCATGGGCAATCTGGGATGACTGTGAACGGTCAGTGCGAGTCCCCGCATAGCTTTTCCAAACCTGATAATTGTGATTTAGATGAGTGTTTGTTAAATATTTACTAATGGCATAAGTTACTTCTACAAGATCTAATATGCAATGACGATTTATTCCCCCTTTATGTTGGCTGGAAATCGGTCGATTTCTAGTGTAATAAATCTAAAAACGTATGGTTGGGACGTACTTCGTGACTATAGTTGAGTAAAGAAAATTTATATTAATGAGTGTCAGCAATCTGACAATCATCAGATTTTTTTAAATTTATGTGATTTTTAATCTGTGCATTTTCCGAAAGTAATTTATCAACGAGAATTGTATGAAGCTTAGTATAGGTTATATTTATGATCTGGTAACGGTCATAACTCAAAAAGAACTCAAGGTCAGATATAAAAGTAGCTTCTTTGGTTATCTGTGGTCTATAGCAAACCCTTTATTATTCGCTATGATTTATTTTTTTATATTCAAACTTGTCATGCGAGTACAAATACCAAACTATACAGTTTTCATCATCACTGGTTTATTTCCCTGGCAGTGGTTTGCCAGCTCGGCCGGAAACTCACTTTTTTCTTTCCTGTCGAATGCTCAAATCATAAAAAAGACAGTATTCCCACGCTCAGTAATACCATTTAGTAATGTGTTAATGGAGTGTCTACACTTCCTTTGTACAATACCCGTTATTATAGTTTTTCTTTATGTCTATGACATGCGTCCCTCTCTGGTTTGGCTTTGGGGTATCCCATTGATAGGACTGGCACAAATTATATTGATGTTTGGTATCTCTTTAATGTTTTCGACACTCAATCTCTTTTTCCGTGATTTGGAGAGGTTTGTGACTTTGGGTATCATGCTGTTGTTTTATTGTACGCCGATTTTATATTCTGCGGAGATGATCCCGCAGCAATATAGTTGGTTAGTTGAATATAACCCCTTCGCATCGATGATAATGAGTTGGCGTGAGTTGTTTATGCAAAACACACTTAACTATACCTTAGTGGGAGAGCTCTATGCCTATTCTGCAATTTTCCTACTTATCGGTAGCTTCATATTTAACAAGCTTAAACACAGATTCGCAGAGATTTTATAATGAGTGTAGTGATCGAATTTGCTAACGTAACCAAGAAATATCCCCTTTATCATCATATAGGATCTGGCATCAAAGAACTTCTGTTTAACCCTCGCAGAGCGTTGAGTTTATTGAGTGGACGGACCTACCTGGCTATAGAAAATATCAATTTCAAGATTGAAAAAGGTGAATCTGTTGCTTTGATCGGCAGAAACGGGGCGGGGAAAAGTACTTCGCTTGGGTTGGTTGCTGGTGTAATGAAACCGACAACGGGAGAAGTTAACGTTGTGGGACGCGTGGCATCGATGTTAGAGCTTGGTGGTGGGTTTCATCCCGAGCTAACCGGGAGAGAAAATATTCTTCTGAATGCAACCCTTTTGGGATTACGACGTAAAGAGCTAAAATCTCGTCTTAACAAAATTATAGAATTCTCTGAGCTGGGTGAATTCATTGATGAGCCAATACGTGTATATTCAAGTGGTATGCTGGCTAAACTTGGTTTTTCAGTTATTTCGCAGGTTGATCCTGAGATTTTAATTATCGATGAAGTCATGGCTGTCGGTGACCTTGCGTTTCAAAGGAAATGTATTAAGACCATTAACGAATTTAAAAGCAAAGGCGTTACCATTCTTTTTGTTAGTCACAACTTATCCGACGTAGAAAAAGTGTGTGATCGAGTCATATGGATCGAAAATCACCATTTAAAAATGATCGGCAATTCGCACGAAGTTATTAATGCCTACAAAGTTGCAATGTCTTAAAAGATCATCAAGAGTATATGCAAAAATGAATATTTCCATCTATACTTCCCATCATAAACCTAGTGCCTTTCTGAGTTCTTCAGTAATTAAACCGCTTCATGTAGGTAAAGCCAATTCTTTTGATGAGATATGTTGCCAAGGGGATAATACTGGAGATAATATTTCATTCAAAAATCCCTTTTACTGTGAGTTGACTGCACATTATTGGGTGTGGAAGAACACTGAAATATCAGATTATGTCGGTTTTATGCATTACAGAAGACATTTCAACTTTTCTGAAGATCAATATAAAGATGAAGATATATGGGGCGTAGTCAACTGCCCCGAAATAAATACTGATTATGAAAACGAATTTGGTCTAGATGAAGAGTCGATAAGAAAGTGCATCGGTGATGCTGACTTGCTTGTACCCAAAAAGTGGTCTGTTAAAGCAGCTGGCAACTCAAATAACTATGAGCATTATAAACTTTCTGATCATCTGCACATTGAAGACTATCAAAACGTACTTAATATTTTAATAAAAAAATATCCAGAGTACAAAATTGCCACAACTGAATTTAATAATGCGCATAATGGTTACTACACCAATATGTTTGTTATGAAGAAAGAACTCTTTATCGAATATTCGGAATGGTTGTTTTCTATCCTAAGCGAACTTGAAGGGCATTTAGCCTTCAAGAACTATTCGCAACAAGAGAAAAGGGTCTTTGGTCATTTATCTGAAAGGCTTTTTAATATTTTTATTATTAAAAAGACAAGTGAATCAGAAATAAAACTAAAAGAGTTACAGCGTACATTTATCCAAAAAGAAACTTTTAATAGCTATATTACAGCTCGATACGAAAAAAACTTGGTTCCCGTTGTTATTTGTTCTGACGATAATTTTTCGATAGCATCAGGTGGATTGATCAAATCAATAATTAATCATTCTAGCAATGAAAAAAATTACGATATTGTTATTTTAGATAGTGGGATTTCTAATAAAAACAAATCCCGTATGCTGTCATTGATTAAAGATAAAAATAATTTTAGCATTCGCTTTTTTAGCATCCATGCATTTGATGAGCTGAAAGGTGCTTATATCAGGCCACCTTTTACCTTGGCAACATACTCCAGGCTGTTTATTCCTCGTCTTTTCAGAAATTTCGATAAGGTATTGTTTATCGATGCTGATACAGTAGTGGAGAGTGATCTTGCTGAACTAATGGATATTTCAGTCGGCAATAATTTTGTAGCTGCTGTACAGGATATTGTTATGGAAGGCTTTGTAAAGTTCGGCAATATCGCAGAGTCTGATGCTGGTATTCAAACGGCAGATGAATATCTCAAGACTACGCTTGCGCTCAGCAAACCAGAGGAGTATTTCCAGGCCGGAATTATGGTTTTCAATATTGCAGAGATGAATAAAGAGGACATTTTTGGGAGGCTAATGAGCGAGTTAAAGGGGAGAAGCTTCTGGTTCCTTGATCAGGATATTATGAACAAGGTTTTCCACGGGCGCGTTCACTTCCTACCTATGGAGTGGAATGTCTATCATGGTAACGGGCATACAGAGACCTTCTATCCAAATCTCACATTCTCTACCTACAGTCGTTATCTGCAAGCTCGTAAAAATCCCAAAATGATTCATTTTGCAGGGGAAAACAAACCTTGGAAAACCGATAAAGTTGACTATTACGATAACTTTATAAAAAATATTCAGGGTACACCTTGGGAGCTGGAGGTCTACTCCAGATTACTCCAACTCTCTACGCCGACTGCCTCGACACAAGCGGATACTATCAAGGTTGAACTATTCCAGACAACGATAAAAAGAAAACTGCTGCCGTATTTAGATAAAGTTGCACCACGAGGTACGCAGCGCCGAAGCGATATAGCACGTATATACTATAAAATTAGACGTAATTTTTTAGGTTAGGATCTAAAATGAATAAAAATATATTAATCGTGGGTGCAGGTTTTTCTGGTGTAGTTATCGCACGCAAACTTGCCGAGTCTGGGCACAAAATTCGCATTATCGATCGTCGTGATCACATTGCTGGTAATTGTTATGATGCTCGAGACGAAGAAACGAGTGTTATGGTGCATACTTATGGCCCACATATTTTTCATACTGATAACAAGGAAGTATGGGACTTTGTGAGTCAATTCTCGGTAATGATGCCTTATACTAATAGAGTAAAAGCAACATATAATGGGAAAGTTTTTTCTTTACCTATAAATTTGCATACCATCAACCAGTTTTTCAACAAAACATTTAGCCCTGATCAAGCAAAAGAATTCATTGAAAGTAAAGGGGATAGCACGATTAAATCTCCTGTGACGTTCGAACAACAGGCACTTAGATTTGTTGGTAAAGAGTTATATGAAGCCTTCTTCAAGGGATACACCATAAAACAGTGGGGGATGGAACCAGCTGAACTACCGGCATCCATTTTAAAACGTTTGCCTGTTCGCTTTAATTATGACGATAACTATTTTAATCATAAGTATCAGGGGATGCCTCAAAGCGGGTATACAACAATGGTTGAAAATATCGCGGATCATCCTAATGTAACAATTGAACTCAATGTTGATTACAATAATGAAGAGCGAAGCTCATACGACCATGTTTTTTATAGTGGTGCGCTAGATGAATTTTACCAGAATAAATTTGGCCGATTGGGCTATCGAACTTTGGATTTTGAACGCTTTAAATATGATGGTGATTATCAGGGTTGTGCCGTGATGAATTACTGTGAACAAGATGTTCCATTCACACGTATTACAGAGCACAAGTATTTTTCTCCTTGGGAAAGTCATGACCAATCTATTTGCTATAAAGAATTTAGTCGTGCTTGTGAAGATGGTGACATTCCTTACTACCCCATCCGTCAGCCGGGAGAGATGAAGCTGCTACATAAATATCTCGGTCTGGCTGAAAAAGAAGAAAATATTACTTTTATAGGTCGTCTAGGAACTTATCGTTACCTCGACATGGATGTGACTATTGCTGAGGCGTTACAGACAGCTGAAAAATATTTGCATTCGCTGCGAAATCAAGAGAGCAAAATGCCCGTATTTACGGTGAATGTCAGATGAGATCGGTAGCTTTGATTGTTACTTTTAACCGCCTTGAAAAACTGAAACTTTGCTGGGCTTCTACGGCCCAGCAGTCGTTTGACGATATTGTGATAGTCAACAATACGTCAACCGACGGGACAAAAGAGTGGTTAGATTCGATCGTCGACTCAAGACTGCATCGGTTGCATCTTATGTCAAACTCCGGTGGTGCCGGTGGGTTTAAACAGGGGGCGGCGTTTATAAGAGACAATATCAAAGCAGATTGGGTGTTCATCTATGATGATGATGCCTATCCCCAGGATAATATTGTCGAAAATTTCACTGATGAAGCCGAGTCAACCAAGTTTGATGCATATGCGACAAAGGTTGTTGATGCAGCAGGTGCAGTTTGTAAAATGAACTTACCATGGAAGAAATATCCAACCACTTTCATTGATAATATTTCCTATCTTAGAGAACCCTCTTTATATTGTGTAAATGGACAGTTTGCAGAAGATATTATATCTTTCTCATTCGTTGGGTTGATCATTAAAAGAGATCTTTTATCAAAAACGACGGATTTTATACATGATGATCTCTTTATCTATTATGATGATGTCTATTATGCGCATCATCTTAAAATCAGTGGTGCTCGTATGCGCTACCTGCCAGGAATAAATTTCATACACGATATAAATCAAAATTCTAAAACTATCAGCCCAGTATGGAAAGTATATTACCTCACTAGAAACCTACTGCTAGCAAAGTCATATTTCGGCGCTGAATCTCCTTATTCCTCATGTTTTGTTTCTATGCGCCTTCTTAAATATATTGCTATTTCCATTAAACAGTCCACTCCTCTAAGATATACTAAGTACGTTATCAAGGGCTTGATCGATGGGTGTGTCATGAGAACGGGGCGACGGCATTAGGCGGTGTTTTCATGCGTATAATTTGCTATTTTGTCAATTCAGACTGGTATTTTGATTTACATTGGTTAGAGAGAGCGTTATCTGCTAAGGATGATGGCTATGAGATTCACGTTATCTGTAATTTTGATGATGAATCTGTTTTTGATAAATTCAAAACCTTAGGTTTTCAGTGCCATAAGCTAAATGTCCGTTCGCAGTCTCTTAATCCATTACAATTTTTAAGAAGCATTTTTAATTTTTCGTCTATTTTGAAAGAAATAGAACCTGACATATTACATTGCATTACAGTTAAACCTATTATTATTGGTGGTCTGTATGCTTTCTTCAAAAATAAATCCATTGTCCTTAGTTTTGTAGGATTAGGGCGACTTTTTGATTCAAGTAGTTTTCTTTTTAATCTTTTAAAAAAAATAACCACCTTTATTTATAAAATTATACTTAAAAACCCCAGGGCGTTACTCGTTTTCGAGCATAAACTTGATAGAGATAAGCTGCTGGAGCTTAGTAACGCTTCTTTGTCGCAAACGGTCGTTATCGATGGAGCTGGTGTCAATACAGATTTATTTTGTTATCACCCTGAACCTCTCAATGATGTTCCTATTGTTTTATTTGCCAGCCGATTGATATGGTCTAAAGGCCTTTATGATTTAATCCAGGTAAAACTTAAACTCAGGGAGCAGGGTACCAACTTCAGAATACTTGTAGCTGGTATTACTGTGAAGGGTGATAAAGATGCCATCCCCGAGTCCCTCGTTCAGGAATGGGCTGCAAAAGGCTGGATCGAATGGTTAGGCAGGTCTGGTGATGTTGCTCAACTAATCCGTGAAGCAAACCTCGTGGTTCTCCCTTCTGTTTATAATGAAGGTATTCCGAGAATACTTCTTGAATCATGTGCGATTGGCCGTGCCTGTATTTGTTATGACAGTGGTGGTTGCAGAAGTCTTATTACCGACGACGAAAATGGTTTTTTAGTGGGTAAAAAAGATATTTGCTCTCTTGCGGAACGTATTCATTATCTCCTTAAGCGTCCTTTAACCAGAGCAGAAATGGGCAAGCGGGGGGCAAAGATTATTACCGAGAGGTTTTCTTCTGAAATCGTTATTGCAAGTACGCTTGCTGTCTATAAACGACTGACAGCAAGCCGGAAATAATGCTTCATCCTTTAACCACATCTCCCTTTCAATTTTTATTCCCAATTCAAAATTTATTTAACGTAAAGTCCTTTTTATCACTTTAAGTATGTTCTCCGATGCATTATCAATATGCAGTAGTTTATTTAAGGTTGCTTTACGTTTTTCTTCATGGGTATCTTCCGATCTCACTATCAGATTTTGGAACGTTTCCTTCACACCATCAAAGTCCATTACCCTGTAAACACCGCTAGCAATTATTTCACCAATTTCTAAAAACGGCAGGTGATCCTCTCTTTCTAGAAATACCACGGGTTTATTCAACAGTTGGTATTCCAGCAACCAACTTATGCCATCTATAATGAGTGCGTCTGAAGCTTTGAAAATCTCACTGTAAGTATTATTTTGAAAAATTGCTGTATTTGGCAACTCATCCCATTCTTTGAGGAAAAGATCGGTGCTTTGTCTGACATGTTCATATTTCTCGCTTTGTAATATTGTTAGCAAAGCAGGGTGTGGGCTAAAAACAACATCAATATCAGGGTTACTTTTAGCCCACTCAAGCATTTTTGGGTAAAGTGTCAAAAATGTACCGAAATTAGACCATTTGTCATCAATGCTGTGATGCGCTCCCCATAGGACGCGGTAATTCTTTCTCCCATCCGGCCAGTGAATAGGCCAGTTACCCTCTGATGAAAGTAACTTCTCTACTTTAGGATGACCGGTTATGAAGATACGGTCTTCGTTTATCCCAGAGTTTTCCTTAAACGAATCATATGCATATTTATTCGCCACGAATAGCATAGAGCAGTGCTGATGGAAAGGGCTGTTTTCAATATTGGGATCGACATTCGCCAAGAAGTTCATTATTTCGTAGGGGACGAAGGCAAGATTAGAGAATTTTAATTCTTCTGTGGAGAATGCAGGAGGAATATCAGGGTCCCATTGTGACTGTCTGAAAATAACGTCTGGTTTGAGCGCTTTGATAATCTCAAGATCTTCGTATGAGTTTTCTGATTTGAGCCGGATATGTTTTATATTTTCGCTAGTCAAATAATTATTAACAGCTTCTTCCCCAGTAAAGCTCACTTCGCCAGGAAATTTTTTATTGATACTCATAACGACAGGTTCAAAGTCATCATCATTCAGCATAGCATGATACACCGGGCTAAGGCTGTCCCATGCGCTGATATTATGTACCAAAAAAAGGCAAGATACCCTATCTCTAACAGCATTTACTTTTTGAGATAGCGTTTCAACTTGCTGCGTCATCATCGAATGTTGATCTTTCAATTGAATATTTTGTTCATTAATTGTACTAATGATGCGTTGATAGTTTTTGTCGCATATGAGTTCATTTTTTTTATTTATCTCATCTTTTTGATAGTCAATGTATATCTTTAGCTTTTCTAATCTATGAAATATTTCATCATGCTTTTGCATGATCTCCTCTTGCTTCTGCAAACTCATATCCTGCCTTCTGTAAAAGTAAGGATATAAAAAAGACTTTATTCTTTTTATTAGCATTTTATTTCCTTTTGTAACGGATTTCTTTTCATTAAAACTGGTTTCGCATAGGATTTATCAGTATTTCTTTCAAGTCAATCATTTCGGCCTGAAACAGAACAACTTGTCAAATAATTGGGATTATGCTTAAGACTTTTCGTGGACTTTAATTTATTATTGGTTGTTTTTTGTCCATCCTTGACCGTTTCAGTTCTATCTCGCCTTTTAATACTTTTTTCTACCTATCCCATCTATCGCTTTATGCATGTGTTCTATTTAAGTTATTATCAAAACATCCATATGTGAGGTGTATCACACCTCGCTCACACTTCCTGACAGGAGTATGTAATGTCCAAGCAACAGATCGGCGTTGTAGGTATGGCGGTAATGGGCCGTAATCTGGCTCTCAACATTGAGAGCCGCGGCTACTCAGTCTCTATCTTCAACCGCTCACGCGAAAAAACCGATGAAGTCGTCGCAGAGAATTCCGGTAAGAAGCTGGTACCACATTACACCGTTGAAGAGTTTGTTAGCTCTCTGGAAAAACCACGCCGTATCCTGCTGATGGTGCAGGCGGGTGAAGCGACCGACAAAACAATTGCATCTCTGACCCCCCATCTTGATAAAGGCGATATCCTGATTGATGGGGGTAATACCTTCTATAAAGATACCATTCGTCGTAACCGCGAGCTGTCTGCGCAGGGCTTCAATTTCATCGGTACCGGTGTTTCCGGTGGCGAAGAGGGCGCACTGAAAGGCCCTTCAATCATGCCTGGCGGTCAGAAAGAAGCTTACCAGCTGGTTGCGCCAATCCTAACCGAGATTGCGGCCGTTGCAGAAGGTGAGCCGTGCGTCGCTTATATGGGACCGGACGGTGCGGGTCACTATGTTAAAATGGTGCACAATGGCATTGAATACGGCGATATGCAGCTGATTGCTGAAGCCTATTCTCTGTTGAAAGGCGCGCTGAACCTGAGCAATGAAGATCTGGCTAAGACCTTCAGCGAGTGGAACGAAGGCGAGCTGAGCAGCTATCTGATTGACATCACCAAAGATATCTTCACCAAGAAAGACGAAGAGGGTAACTACCTGGTTGATGTGATTCTGGATGAAGCGGCGAACAAAGGCACCGGTAAGTGGACCAGCCAGAGCTCGTTGGATCTTGGCGAACCGCTGTCACTGATCACTGAATCCGTGTTTGCCCGTTACCTCTCCTCGTTGAAAACCCAGCGCGTTGCGGCTTCTAAGGTGCTGTCCGGCCCTTCAGTGCAGACCTTCAGCGGTGATAAAGCCGAGTTCGTCGAGAAAGTGCGTCGTGCGCTCTATCTTGGCAAAATCGTTTCTTACGCTCAGGGCTTCTCACAGTTGAAAGCCGCCTCAACTGAGAACAACTGGGATCTCAACTACGGCGAAATCGCCAAGATTTTCCGTGCCGGTTGTATCATCCGTGCTCAGTTCCTGCA
Organism: Erwinia piriflorinigrans CFBP 5888; assembly: GCF_001050515.1. Classification (GTDB taxonomy): domain Bacteria; phylum Pseudomonadota; class Gammaproteobacteria; order Enterobacterales; family Enterobacteriaceae; genus Erwinia; species Erwinia piriflorinigrans. The sequence goes on along the minus strand of NZ_CAHS01000015.1, from coordinate 613,106 downwards.
GAAAATCACCGATGCTTACGAAGATAATGCCGAGATTGCGAACCTGCTGTTGGCTCCTTACTTCAAAAACATCGCCGATGAGTACCAGCAGGCGCTGCGTGACGTGGTGGCTTATGCGGTGCAGAACGGTATCCCGACGCCGACCTTCTCTGCGGCTATCGCGTACTATGACAGCTACCGTTCAGCGGTACTGCCTGCGAACCTGATTCAGGCGCAGCGCGACTACTTCGGTGCTCACACCTACAAGCGCACCGACAAAGACGGCGTGTTCCACACGGAATGGCTGGATTAATTTCTGCTGCATGACATACAAAAGGCTTCCTTCGGGAAGCCTTTTTTGCGTCAGGGCACCAGTAAGTTTCCGCTTCTGCTGGCCTCATTCCCTGCCAGCCTGCTCACCAGCATCCCCGCCGTGGCGAATCGTACCCAGTGGCGTGCATACAGCCTGCCGCCAAATTCTGCCACCAGCGGCGTCATCCGATCGTCGATCGGGTCGAGAATATCAGCCACCACTTCTCCGGGATTGATCCATTCTCCTATATCACGACGATGGAGTATCACTCCGGCATGGGGAGCGCTAAGGTATTCGCAACCTGCCAGCGGAACGGCTGGGTTTAATAGCGGTGGAAGAGGAGCAGGGGGAATGGACAGATAGCCAGCCTGTGCCAATGAGTGAATAATCGCATCTGCATCCTGCTCTGCCTGCTGATGGCTTACATCTCGTACTCCGCGCAGCTCCAGTGTAACCGGCTGAAGCCCCTGAGGCAGCGGGAAACTTGCGCCCAGTTCATGCTGTAGAACGTTCCAGGGTTCTCGGCAGGCTTCGTCAAAGGGTTCACCGCCAGAGACGTCAGCGATTAGCTGTACCTCACTGCCCAGATAACGCGCCAGCGGTTCAATCGCCGGCCAGGCCTGCGGTGTGGTGTAGAGGTGCGTTAGCGCCTCCCAGTCACAGTGAAGGTCAATCATCAGATCGGCCTGGCACGCCATCTCCATCAGGATGTAACGCTGCGACTGGAGTTCAGTGGTTGCACACTGTCGGGTAAACCAGTCGCTGATGGCCCGGCGGATAATCCGCAGATTATGCTGCACGTCCTGCGTCAGCAGTGGAGCCACGGTATCGGCCAGCGGCTGGCCGATCGCCGGGAACTGGCGGTTAAAATCCTGCCCGGAAGCCGTATCAAAACGTCCAAGATGGGTGCCGTGCCAATGCTGGCCGAGAGCAATCGGATTCGCCACCGGCACCAGGGTGATTTGAGAACAGACACGATCTGCGGCTTCCAGTGCCCTTAATTTATTTTTCAGATACCAAGCGACCGCCATGCCGGGCAGTTCATCGCCGTGCAGTGCGGCCTGGATGTAAACCTGACGTGAAGATTCTGGACCAAAATGATAGCTGGTGATCTCTCGTCGGGTGCCCGGCGAAGCGCTCAACAAAGGATGATGGCGTTGTTGCATGATGGACTCACCGTCTGCAAAGGGAGAACGGCCGTACCGACAGGTACGGCCGGGAAGTTACTGCTTAATGGAAATATCCGTGGCGAAATATTTCTTCTGGATACGATCAAAGGTGCCGTTCTTCTTGATATCGACAAAGGCGTTATCAAGTGCGGATTTTAGCTCTTCATCCCCCTTGCGCAGGCCAATTGCCGTGCCCGGTCCAATAATCGGATCTTCTACTATCGGGCCAGCCAGTTCGAAGTCCTGCCCCTGTGGGCGTTTCAGGAAGCCAATTGCTGCCTGGGCCGCATCGGTAAATACCACGTCGAGGCGGCCTGAAACCAGATCGTTTTCGACCAGGGCCTGGTCGCCATACGCGACCACGTTAACGCCGTGCGGCTGCCATTTTGCCAGCGCGTAGCGTTCTTGTACCGTACCCTGCTGCACACCCACGTTTTTGCCTTTCAGCGATGCTGCGGTGGGCAGCAGGCCGGAGCCTTTACGCGCGATCAGCTGGGTGTGAGTATCGTACAGCGGCACGGTAAAGTTAATCTGCTTCAGGCGCTCTTCGGTAATGCCCATATCGGAGAGGATCGCGTCAAATTTGCGCGCTTTAAGCGCCGGGATCATGCCATCAAACTGGCTTTCCACCCAGACGCATTTAGCCTGCATCTGCGTGCACAACGCATTGCCGAGGTCGATATCAAATCCGACCAGCTCGCCCTTAGGCGTTTTAGATTCAAACGGTGGATAGGTCGGGTCCACGGCGAAACGCACCTGTTCAATTTTTGCCTGGGCAGCCAGACTACAGCCTGCCATCAGCGCCAGCGCGGCCAGCTTACAGAAAGTTGCCAGATTATTTTTTTTCATTAGTCCCTTCATTTTATTATTTCAACGAGTGCAAAAAGTTACCTTCTCCAGGTGGGGATGTGAAGTGGCAAAGCGCTAGCGGGTAAAATCAACCAGTCGTGGCGTGCTGATACGCCGGTAATCGTCAGTATCGAGTATCATCGATTTTTCCAGCAGTCCGGCATTGAACGCCAGTTCCTGATAGCGGCTGAACAGGCTGGGATCGGCCACCAGCAACAGATGAGGATGAAAACTGAAAGGGGGGATAGCACCAAACACGCAGCCGGTTAAGTTATCGACTTCAGCCGGGCTGGCCAGCGAGGCTCGGGTACCGCCCAGCGCCTGGGCCAGCTGGGCAAGATTAGCCTGCTTATCAGCCGGCAGTACCGCCAGCACATGCTGTTTCACCCCGTTTCCCTTGACATGGCACACCAACGCTTTCGCTCCCTGACCCAGCTCGGTGCCACGGATTGCCGCCACCTCGTCACATTTTCCCGTGGCTTGATGTTCCATCACCTGATAACGCGCCTGATGCTGGTCGAGCAGGGCGGTCAGTTTTTCAAATGTGCTCATGGTGGCTCCTGAATGCAAAAAGGCCGGATAACCGGCCTGAGATAAGTGACGTTGGCTATTTATGGCGCTGACGCAGATTATCGATCACCGCCGACAGATTCAGGTTTTGATCCTGTAACAGCACCAGAAGATGATAGACCAGATCGGCGGCTTCATTGGTGAGCTCCTCGCGGTCGTTAACCGTGGCTGCCAGCGCGGTTTCTACCCCTTCTTCGCCCACTTTCTGCGCGATGCGCTTGGTCCCGCTGGCATACAGGCGGGCGGTGTAGGAACTCTCCGGATCGGCATGCTTACGCTCTGCCAGAATCTGTTCCAGTTGATAGAGGAACGTCCAGTCGGCTGCCGCCGGTGAGAAGCAGCTCGACGTGCCGAGATGGCAGGTTGCACCCGCCGGTTGCGCCAGTATTAGCAGCGTATCGTTGTCACAGTCCGGGGTGATACTGACCACATGCAAAAAATGTTGCGAGGTTTCTCCCTTAGTCCACAGACGCTGTTTGGTGCGCGACCAGAAAGTGACCTTACCGCTGGTCAGCGTGGTGGTCAGCGCCTGCTGATTCATATAGCCGTGCATCAATACTTCGCCAGAAACGGCGTGTTGCACAATGGCCGGCATCATGCCGTCAGTTTTTTCCCAGTCCAGCTGGGACAGCTGTTGTTCTGTTAACACACGCGGATCTCCACACCTTTTTCAATGAGGAACTTTTTCAGTTCGCCAATATTCACTATCTGCTTATGAAATACCGAAGCGGCCAGTGCACCGTCGACGTCTGCATCACGGAAGGCTTCATGGAAATGTTCCATCGTGCCTGCTCCGCCGGAAGCAATCAGCGGCACTTTACAGGCGGCGCGAACTTTTTGCAGCTGTATCAGGTCATAACCATTGCGCACGCCGTCCTGATTCATCATATTCAGTACGATTTCACCGGCACCGCGCTGCTGGACTTCCCTGACCCAGTCGAGGGTTTCCCAGCTGGTGACGCGGGTGCGGTGCTCATCGCCAGTGTACTGGTTAACATGATATTTATCGCTGTCGCTGTCATACCAGGTATCAATGCCAACCACAATGCACTGCACGCCAAAGCGGTCCGCCAGGCGGGTAATCAGCTCCGGGTTGGCCAGCGCCGGGGAGTTAATTGAAATTTTGTCCGCGCCATATGAGAGAAGTAGCGCAGCGTCCTCAACGGATTTAATGCCACCCGCTACGCAGAAGGGAATATCGATCACCTCTGCTACCCGCGAGATCCAGCTTTTGTCCACCACACGGCCGTCCGACGACGCGGTGATATCATAAAACACCAACTCATCAGCCCCTTCCTCAGCATAACGCTGCGCCAGCGGCACGATATCGCCAATGATTTCGTGGTTGCGGAACTGCACGCCTTTCACTACCTGACCATCACGTACGTCAAGGCAGGGGATTATCCGTTTTGCCAGCATGAAATCGCCTCCGATACGGTGAATTTATTTTCAAGCAGGGCGCGACCGACGATCACCCCCTGCGCACCGCTGCCGCGCAGGGCGCTAATGTCTTCCAGTGAGCCAATGCCGCCGGAAGACTGGAAAGCAATCTGCGGATAACGTTCCGACACTTCGCGATACAGATTGACGTTGGAACCCGCCAGCGTGCCATCGCGTGAGATATCGGTGCACAGCACATGCTTCAGGCCATAGGGCAGGAACTGCTCGATGGCCTCTTCCAGCGTGATGCCAGCGGCCTCCTGCCAGCCGCTGATCGCCACTTCTTTGCGATTCGCGGCGTCGATACGCACATCCAGCGCCAGCACAATGGCATCTGCGCCGTACTGTCTGAACCACTGCTGCACGTCCTCAGGCTGTTTCACGGCGGTAGAGCCAACCACCACGCGCGTTGCACCCGCCTGTAGCAGGGCATCCACATCGTTCTGATGACGAATACCGCCACCGACCTGTACTGGAACGTTCACGCCAGCCAGCAGTCGGGACAGCAGAGGGATCTGACGTGCTGCCGGATCTTTCGCGCCGGTCAAATCGACCAGGTGCAGGACTTGCGCGCCCTGGTCCTGATAATCCTGTAAGCGCGGCAGGGCATCGCTGCCGTAGTCGCGCTGCTGGCCGTAATCGCCCTGATGCAGGCGTACCACTTTGCCATCAATCAAATCTAACGCCGGGATAATCATCCGCTTACATCTCCAGAAAGTTTTTCAGCAGCTGCGCTCCGGCGGCACCGGAACGCTCAGGGTGAAACTGCACGCCGAAGAAATTGTCTTTATGCACGGCGGCGGTAAATGGCTCACCGTAATTGCATTGGGCAATGGTGAACTCATTAACCGGCATCGCAAAGCTGTGCACGAAGTAGAACCAGGCGCCGTCTTCAATGCCGCGAAACAGGTGGTTGCCAGCCTGCGCAGTGATCTGGTTCCAGCCCATATGCGGCAGTGGCAGACCATGATCGGTCATACGCTGAACCGGCTGGTCGATAATATTGAGCGTTGGCACGCCGCCGCTTTCGTCACTGACGCTGCCCAGCAGCTGCATCCCCAGGCAGATACCCAATACCGGCTGGGTACAGGCTTTGATCAGGTCAACAAGTTCGCGCTCACGCAGCTGGTCCATCGCCGCCTGTGCGGTGCCCACTCCCGGTAAAAAAAGCTTATCGGCATTGAGCACGACATCCGCTTCTTTGCTCACCACGGGCTGATAGCCAAGCCGCTGAACCGCCCATTTCACCGACGACAGATTGGCACAGCCGGTATCAAGGATGACGATATCCATCACAGCACTCCTTTCGAGCTGGGTAAGGTATTGCCTTCAACGCGGATCGCCTGACGCAGCGTACGGCCAAAGGCTTTGAACAGGCTTTCTACCCGGTGATGATCGTTTTTGCCTTTGGTGCGCAGATGCAGGGTACTGGCCATGGTGTAAGAGAGTGAGCGGAAGAAATGTTCAACCATTTCGGTACTCAGGTCACCCACACGCTGATAGCTGAACTCGGCTTTATATTCGAGGTGCGGACGACCGGAGATATCCAGCGCGCACCGCGCCAGGCATTCGTCCATCGGCAGGACAAAGCCGAAACGGCCAATACCGCGCTTATCACCCAACGCCTTGAGCAGCGCTTCGCCCAGCGCCAGGCCGGTGTCTTCAACGGTGTGATGATCGTCAATATAGAGATCGCCTTTTACGTCGATATTCATGCGGAAAGCGCCGTGAGTGCATATCTGGTCAAGCATATGGTCGAAGAACCCGACCCCGGTATTAATTTTGCTCTCACCTTCACGGTCCAGCCAAACTTCGACTTTAATCTGCGTCTCTTTGGTGCTGCGTTCCACCAGCGCGTAGCGGTCGCGCCGGGTCAGCTGCTCTTCGATCGCGGCCCAGTTAAGCCCTTCTCTGGCGTACAACAGGCCGTTAATGCCCATATTGCTTGCCAGCTGCACGTCAGTGGTTCGGTCGCCAATCACATAGCTGTTAGCGCAGTCCAGCGCGCCTTCTGCCAGCCATGCTGTAACCATTTTTGTTTTTGGCTTGCGGCACGCGCAGTCATCTTCCGGCGTGTGCGGGCAGATCAGCACATCGCTGAAGATGACGCCCTGGGAGCTGAAAATCTGCATCATCAGCTGATGCGGGCCGTCAAAGTCTTCCTGTGGGAAGCTGCTGGTACCCAGACCATCCTGATTAGTGATCATCACCAGCTCGAAGCCTGCTTTTTGCAATGACAGCAGGGCGGGGATCACTCCTGGCTCGAAGGCCAGCTTATCTAACCTGTCCACCTGAAAATCTTGCGGTGGTTCCGAAATAAGCGTGCCATCGCGATCGATAAAAAGGACTTTCTGACTCATGCTTGCTCCTGAGGTACACGGAAACCGGGTAATGATTTTAATGCCGCAATGGTGCGCTCGCACTCATCACGCGTGCCGATAGAGATGCGCAGGCAGCCTGCCAGGCCCGGCTGTTTGTTCTGGTCACGCAAAATAATGCCCTGTTGCCACAAGGTTTTAAATACCCGGCTGGAGTCGGTGAAGCGCGCCAGAATATAGTTTGTCTCACTGTTGTACACCTGCTCAACGCAGGCACAGTCTCGCAGGTTGGCAATCAGCCATTCTCGGGTAGCAATCAGTTCACTGACGTGCTGGCGCATCAGGGCAATCCCCTCATCGCTGAGCGCCTGTCCGGCGATATCCGCAACCGGCGTGGAGAGAGGATAAGGTGCGATGACTTTCATCAGTAATGCGATCACCTCGGCGTTGGCAAGGGTAAAGCCGCAGCGCAGACCGGCGAGCGCAAAGGCTTTGGACAGCGTGCGCAGTATCACCAGATGCGGATAATCTTTTAACCAGCCTGCGAGAGAGGCCTGCGGGCAAAATTCAATATAGGCTTCATCGGCCACCACCAGCGCTTTACCGCGCGTCATCTCCAACAGCTGGCGCAGATCGTCGCGATCGATCAGGTTGCCGGTCGGGTTATTCGGGCTACAGACATAGACCAGCTTGACGCCGTCCAGCCGGTCGGCAATGGCTGGCAGGTTGAGCTGCCAGTTATCACCGGCTGCTACCGTACGGTACTCGATGCCGATCGTTTCTGCGCTGACGCTGTACATGCCGTAGGTGGGCGGACAGAACAACACGGCATCTTTACCCGGTTCGCAGAAGGCGCGCATCAGTAACTCGATACCCTCATCGGCTCCGCGACTGACCAGCACCCGATCTGCTGCCAGACCGGCGTAGGCGGCATACCGTGCGATTACCTGCTTTGGCTGGCATTCCGGGTAGCGATTCAGCGTCTGCTGGCTTAGCTCAAACGGCACCGCCAACGGATACTCATTGGCGTTCAGCCATACGTCACCGTTGCCGCCGAGTCTGCGTGCCGACTGGTAGGGCGTCAGCGCACGCACATTGGCCCGCGCCAGGTTTTCGATGCTGTTGCTCATGGCTTCTCCTTCAGGGCGGCAACGCGTAGCGTCACGGCATTTTTGTGTGCAGTGAGCTGTTCGGCGGCGGCCAGGGTTTCAATCGTTGCCGCCAGCCCCATAAAGCCTTGCGGGGTCAGTTCCTGCACCGTCATCCTTTTCTGGAAGTCGGCCAGCCCGAGGCTGGAACAGGTGGAAGTATAGCCGTAGGTGGGCAGGACGTGATTGGTGCCCGAAGCGTAATCACCGGCAGATTCCGGTGACCAGTCACCGAGAAACACCGATCCGGCGCTGGTGATGCTATCAACCAGATCACGCGCCTGACGGGTCTGAATAATCAGATGTTCAGGCCCGTAGCGGTTGCTAATCTCCACGCACTGTTGCAAATCGCGGGTGACAATCAGGCGGCTGCTGGCAAGTGCCTGAGCGGCAGTAGCCGCACGCGGCAGTTCAGCCAGCTGGCGCTGTATGGCTTGCGCGACATCGCTGGCAACTTTTGCGGATGGCGTTAGCAGGATCACCTGTGAGTCGGGGCCGTGTTCCGCCTGCGACAACAAATCAGAGGCGACGAAATCCGCAGTGGCGCCTTCGTCAGCAATTACCAGCACTTCCGAAGGCCCCGCTGGCATATCGATTGCCGCGCCGTCAAGGCGTTGACTGACCTGGCGCTTCGCTTCGGTCACCCATGCATTGCCCGGCCCGAAAATTTTGTCCACTTTAGGCACCGACTCGGTGCCGAGGGCGAGGGCGGCAATCGCCTGAGCACCGCCAACCTGGAACACTTCTTTCACGCCACACAGCTGGGCAGCATAGAGAATTTCATCGGCAATCGGCGGCGGCGAACAGAGCACGACACGACCACATCCGGCGATGCGTGCCGGTGTCGCCAACATTAATACCGTTGAGAACAGCGGGGCAGAACCACCGGGGATGTATAATCCCACGGACGCGACCGGGCGGGTGAGCTGCTGGCAGCGCACGCCCGGCTGGGTCTCGATATCGACCGCAGGCAACCGTTGGGCAAGGTGGAACTTATCAATATTGGCGACCGCCACGGCCATCGCCTGTTTGATCTCATCGTCCAGCCTCTCAGCCGCTTCGGCAATTTGCTGCTCGCTGATACGCAGCGCGCCAACCTGCACGTTATCGAAAGCGGCGCTGTAGTCACGCAGTGCCTGGTCGCCTTCGGCCTTTACCTTGTCGAGAATGCCACGCACGGTGGCGCTGATGCTGGCAGAAGCTTCAACTGCCGGGCGTGTCAGTAGCGCCTGCTGCTGCTGCGGGCTGCACTCCGTCCAGACTATCGGGGTCATTGCGGTCGCCATCGTCTTACTCCATCATCTTCTCAATAGGCAGCACCAGAATGGAGCTGGCACCCAGCGCCTTGAGTTTTTCCATGGTTTCCCAGAACAGCGTCTCGCTGCTGACCATGTGCATAGCGACGCGGCTCTTGTCACCGGCCAGCGGCAGCACGGTAGGACGTTCTGCACCCGGCAGCAGGGTGATGATCTCTTCCAGACGTTCGCTGGGGGCGTGCAGCATGATGTATTTGGATTCACGCGCCTGAATAACCCCCTGGATACGCGTCAACAGCTTGTCAATCAGCAGCTGCTTATTCGCCGGCATTTCGCCATCACGCTGGATCAGACAGGCTTTCGAACGATAAATCACCTCCACTTCGCGCAGGCCGTTGGCTTCCAGCGTGGCACCGGTCGAGACCAGATCACAGATGGCGTCGGCCAGCCCGGCACGCGGTGCGACCTCAACGGAACCGTTCAGCAGGCAGGACTTGAAGCTGACACGCTGTTCATCAAGATACTTTTTCAGCAGGTGCGGATACGAGGTGGCAATGCGCGCATTTTGTAAACACTGTGGGCCGCTGTATTCATCGTCTACGGACATTGCCAGCGACAGGCGGCAGCCGCCAAAATCGAGGCGACGCAGCGTCTGGTAGCGCGGGTCTTCGCCTTGGGCGCGGCGGGTCAGCAGTTCTTCTTCCAGCACGTTTTCACCGATAATCCCCAGATCAACCACGCCGTCCATGACCAGCCCCGGAATATCGTCATCGCGCACCCGTAAAATATCAATCGGCATGTTTTCAGCAAAGGCGATAAGACGCTGCTGTTGGAGGTTGATCTTGATACCGCAGCGTGCGAGCAATTCGCGTGACTCATCGCTTAAACGGCCTGATTTCTGCATAGCTATGCGTAAACGGGTATTATCTAACATCGGTGGTCAATCCTCTTTTCCTGTCTGCGTTTATCGTTATAAGCCAGCGTTGTTCATCTATCAGGGCCAAAAAAAAGCCCCCGGAAGGCGATCTTCCGGGGGCTGAGTTTGCGTTCTGCACCGCTGGAAGATCCTGAACGTCTTCCAGCACACATCGCCTGAAAGACTAGCCAGGGTGATGGTGGTGATGATGGTTGAACTGAACGCGTGTCATAAAATTCTCTTGGATGAATGGATATTCATATCGTAAGAAATAACCTAACCGGGTTGAGCGTGGCGCGCAACCCTTTTTTGTCAATGTTGAAAGATTCTCTTATCAACGGGCGGTTGTCTCTGGTCTGAGCCTGACGTAGCCTTGAAAGATTAACGGCTGTATTGACGGGAGCTAAAGCATGAAACGAGTCGCCATTGTTGGACTGGGATGGTTGGGAATGCCGCTGGCGATGTCGCTAACGGCGGCAGGGTGGCGGGTCACCGGCAGTAAAACCAGCCGGGATGGGGTCGATGCGGCGAGAATGAGCGGCATCGACGGATATTTACTCAATCTGACGCCGGAACTGGAATGTGAGGCTGAAGATCTTGAGGCGTTACTTGACGTGGATGCGCTGGTGATAACCTTACCTGCCAGCCGTACTGCCACAGGGGGAGGGAACTACCTGAGTGCCGTGCAGCAGCTGGTGGACAGTGCGCTGGCGTATCACATACCGCGTATGATCTTCACCAGTTCGACATCAGTATACGGTGACCACTCCGGCAATACCTGTGAGAGCACGCCGCTGGCACCGGTCAGCGTGGCGGGACGCACATTAGAGGAGCTGGAGTGCTGGCTGCATAATCTGCCTGGCACAGCGGTTGATATTCTGCGCCTGTCCGGTCTGGTTGGCCCTAAACGCCATCCGGGACGCTTCCTTGCCGGTAAAACCGATCTGGCTAACGGGTTTCAGGGCGTGAACCTGGTGCATCTTGACGATGTGATCGCTGCAATAACCCTGTTGTTGCAGACGCCGGAGGGGGGGCATATCTATAACCTGAGCGCTCCACAACATCCGGCGCGCAATCAGTTCTATCCGCAGGTGGCTAATCAGCTGGGGCTGACGCCGCCGACCTTCCTCGCCGATGACAGCCAAAATCAGGGTAAGCTCATCGACGGCAGCAAAATTTGTCGTGAGCTGGGATTTGCCTATCGCTATCCGGATCCGGCGCGGATGCCGCTGTCGTGAAAGCATGTCATTAGATACTCAAACAGACCCTCTACCCAGTTCGCCGTGTAGCGAAGAGCGAAGCTCTGGTCGCACGGCGAATGCATTATCTGGCTTGCATTCTTGTGCCAATGCTAATGCCAATGAAACCCCCGGCGTCAAGATATTCTCCTTTTTGACCGCATATGACCTGAGTTATTTCGATAAATAAATTATCTTTTCTCATTCCCCCTGCTGCTTACGCTAACTGTCTGACATCTCTTTTATTAATTGTCTTTAAATAAGATTTGATGCGTTAATTATTTATATTGTGAGGTTAGCATAAGAGAGAAATAAAAATAACGCCCTGTTATGAATTAAATATCGAAAAAAATTCGTTGTTACATTTTAAAAAAAATAAAATAAAAAATGGCTTGAAGCGACCGGGATATTGCTCTAGTTTTGATTTAAACACTTTAGGAGTGATCCTATTCAATCCGGGATCTAGTCGTTTTATCAGTGCCTTTACGTATAATTAGAGTGCTCTTTTTGCATGGTTTACTTAATGCTCTGACTTCCTTTTTTAGACAGGAGGCGTGTCTGTCATTATCTTTTTTTTAGTAGCAGCGATAGAAAAATTATAATTTATTCATTTGTCTCGATGAGATAGATTTTTACATCTTTAGCCTACGAAGACATATCTTTTTTTGGGAGAGCGAGTGAGCTACCCGAAGAAGATGAATGAAATTTCACGTATTTTAATTAGACGGGCAAGCACATGGCATATTTAAACGAGATATCCCCTAAGGAAGAGACGGGAGATGGCATTTATAGTAACACCACGGGAACGCTTATGATGAATTTAAAACGTTCAGGTTTAGTTGATGTGGACGTTTTAGCGCAAGAAATGGATAGTCTTCGTCATAAGCAAATTGCGGCCGGTATATTCAGTTTTGACACCTTTACCTGTAGCGGAAGTGACGCATTAACAACGGTAGCGACGGAGTTGGGTGAAGCATCCAGGGAGTGTTCCGTATGGTCAACAAATTTATATCTTGGTCTGAACAGACACCCGAAAGTCATAGAGAGCGTGGTTGAAGCCGTTCGCCATTTTGGTACGGGGTGCGGCACTTCTGCTGTCTCAGGTGGCATGAATATTCTGCATCGAAAAATTGAAAATAAAATCAGTCAATGGTTGGGTAAAGAAGCCACGATGTTATTCCCCACGGGCTACACGGCCAATATGGGAACGCTTGCAGCACTATGCGCAAAAGACGATCACATTATTATTGACGATGAAAGCCATGCATCAATCAGGGACGGGATCAAACTGTCATCAGCGCGAAAATGGATCTCCTTTGCTCATAACTCGATAGAAGACCTGAAAAGAAAACTTGAGTTCTCAAAAGAAAATTGTCGGGGAAAAGTGGTCGTTGTGGTCGAGTCAGCCTACTCAATGAGCGGTGATATCTGCCCTCTGGCAGAAATTGTCAAATTGAAAGAACGTTTCGACTTTTTGCTTTTTGTTGATGAAGCACACTCATTCGGTATTTACGGCGATGGCGGGCGTGGTTTGTGTTACCGCGAGAGCGTAACAGATAAAGTTGATTTCATTACGTCTACGTTTTCAAAAGCAACCGCCTCTTTAGGCGGCTTCGTCGCCATGTCCCGGCGCTATAGTTCCTATTTTCAGTGGAGTGCAAATGCGTATGCGTTTCAGGCTTGCTTCACTCCCCCGGATGCAGCGGCGGTGCTCGCTTCACTAGAGATCATTGAGACCAATCCTGATGTGATTAGCGTGCTGCATCAAAAGAAAGCCTATATGCGCGAGCGCTTAATTAAGTCAGGGTTTGATTTAAGAAATAGCGAAACGCCGATAATACCGATCTATATTAATGACACGAAGAAATTACTTAATATATGTTTTGAACTCTACAAAAGAGGCATTTTCTCTGTGCCTGTCTCCTATCCTATGGTGCCTGAAAACGACGGCCGCATACGATTTATTGTCAATGCGCGGCATACATACCAACAGATTGACGATACGGTCGATAACCTTGCGCAGCTGGCAAAAAAGTACGATTTATTCTGAATAACACCCACACAAGAAGGCCATTAAGATGGAAAATTTCGATGCCATTATTATCGGTGCCAGCGTGGCAGGATCATCGGCAGCTGCCCACCTCGCATCACAGGGTCACCACGTGTTAGTGATAGATCAAAGTGTTTTTCCTCGTGACAGATTATCCACTCATTTTTTGTGGCCGAGGGGCGTGTCCTATTTAAACCGGCTTGGCGTTGCTGGCGAGATATTAAAGAAAACCCCGAATTATCGTAGGATGAATATCTATATTGAGGGGGTTAAGTTGTCAGGTTCTATCCCCCTAGACGACATACGGAAAAGATTTCTGAAGGTTCACAATGACTGTCATCACGCTACAGATATCTATTGTGGCCCCAGAAGACTGCTGCTGGATTATGAATTACTCAAGGCGGCGGAGTTGGCAGGCGCTGAAATCAGACAGAATGTGAAGTTTTCATCTCTGCTGACTGAGAATGGTGCCGTCACGGGCATCAGTGCCACTACGGGAAATGGCAATACCTTCCAGGCAAAAGCGAAAATTGTTATTGGTGCTGATGGTCGTCACTCCTCATTTGCTGATGCGGTACAAGCGGAAGTTTACGATCGACGCGAAGATTCTACCTTCGCTTTTTTTGGCTACTACTCCGGGCTAAATAAAGAAGAGCTGACAATCAGTAATCGGGGCAGGCTGGGATCGGCGATCTTCCCTACGTCTGACGGCACGCATATGGCGTTAGCCTACGGGCCGGCCAGTTGGTGGAAAGATTTCAGTCGCCATGCCGAAAATAATTTCTTTAAAACATTCGATTTTTGCGATGAGGAAACCGCTGCCCTGATCCGTGAAGGTAAAAGGGAAAAATCCTTTAAAGGATGCGAGAAAATGGTGGCTTTTCAAAGGAAAAGCATTGGTCCGGGGTGGGCTTTAATCGGCGATGCTGGCAGCTTCAAGGACCAGGTGACGGCGATGGGCATGACTCATGCGCTGCGTGATTCTGAATTAATTAGCGGATACCTGGGCCGCGCTTTATCCGGGCTCATGTCGGTTAACAGAGCCTTAGAAGAGTATGAGCATGCACGGGCAAATGATTATGAAAATTATTTTAATTTTGTTTGCGATGTCGCCAGATTACCCATCCGCAGTGAGGATGATATTCAGCATATAACGAATATCAGTCAGTCTCAGGAAGATACGAACCACTTTTTATCGCAGTTTGGCGACACCAGACCGCTAAATGAAAGTCAGGGGACTGGAGATAAAGCAGGAGCGGTCACAAAGGTTGCAGGCTATGACGTTCAACGTGATGGTTATCTTTACTCTCTTTATGGCTGAAAGATAGCGGGTTTGTTAGCCGCGTTTACGCGGGTATGGGTAAGCCCGTTAACGTTCAGTATTGTTTACTTTCCGTACCATAAAGAATTTTCTTATCATGGCCCGTATGACTTGCCACTGTGCCTTTGTATGGTGCAGAATACGGCCCCTGCAATAGCCCTTTATACTTCAAGCTGCATGCGCGTTTGCCGCTTTACGGCAATTTGAGTTAATGGGTTTATAGATTAAACAACCGATGCTGGTTACACCGGCAGCGGTTTTTTTGTCTTTTGCACGCGGTATTAACTTCGTCTTTTAAGAGGCCGGTCCAGAACCGGATAGATAAACGCTTTTAAATACACAGTAATGTGTTTATTGAGGATACAAACATGGGGCTACACTATCTCACTCCGGCTGGCGCTGGAATCCGCCAGCGCGACGACTACGGCGCCGTGGCAGGGAATACCTTTACTCCTGCCCGCACACTCCTTAATCCTCTTTCGAAAAGCTATCGCATTACGCGAAGTTTCCCTGTGGATCAACCCAGAAAGGTTGACGCTATGGGGAGGCTGAATCATGGCGCATAATACCGCAACCCCAGCCGCACAGCCGCGTGCAAAATTGAAAAAAACACTGACGTTATTACCCGTTGTTATGATGGGATTGGCTTATATGCAGCCAATGACGCTGTTTGATACCTTCGGCATCGTTTCTGGCCTGACTGACGGCCACGTTGCCACCGCATACGCATTTGCGCTGATTGCTATTCTGTTCACCGCGCTGAGTTATGGTCAGCTGGTACGCCGCTTCCCTTCAGCGGGATCGGCGTATACCTACGCACAGAAAGCGATCAGCCCGCACGTCGGTTTTATGGTCGGCTGGTCTTCGCTACTTGATTATCTGTTTATGCCGATGATCAACATTCTGCTGGCGAAAATATATTGGGAAGCGCTGGTACCCGGTGTCCCTTCGTGGATCTTTGTGGTGTTGCTGGTGGGCTTTATGACCCTCTCTAACCTCAAAGGCATCAAAACCGTGGCCAACTTCAACAGCGTCATTGTTGTGCTTCAGGTGGTGGTGATGGTTTCCATCATGGGAATGGTAGTTTGGGGCGTGGCGCACGGTGTAGGACAAGGCACCTTAGTCAGCAGTAAGCCGTTCTGGTCGGAAAATGCCCATGTGGTGCCGATGATTACCGGGGCAACCATACTCTGCTTCTCTTTCCTCGGGTTTGACGGTATCAGTTCTCTGTCGGAAGAGACCAAAGATGCTGAGCGGGTGATCCCGAAAGCCATCTTCCTGACTGCATTGATTGGCGGCCTAATCTTTATCGTGGTGTCTTATTTCCTGCAACTGTACTTCCCGGACATCTCGCGCTTTAAAGATCCGGACGCGTCGCAGCCGGAAATCATGCTGTATGTGGCGGGCAAAGCCTTCCAGTTCGGCATTCTGATTTTCTCCTGCGTGACGGTACTGGCTTCCGGTATGGCGGCACATGCGGGCGTATCACGGTTAATGTATGTGATGGGCCGCGATGGCGTGTTCCCAGTGCGTTTCTTCGGCTATATCCACCCTAAGTGGCGTACCCCGGCGTTAAACGTGCTGCTGGTTGGCGTGATCGCGCTGTCATCAATCAGCTTCGACCTGGTGACCGCCACGGCGCTGATTAACTTTGGTGCGCTGGTGGCGTTCACCTTCGTGAATCTGTCGGTGATTTCTCAATTCTGGATCCGCGAGCGCCGTAATAAAACGCTGAAGGATAACTTCACCTTCCTGGTGCTGCCGCTATTGGGTGCCCTGACCGTGGGTGCTCTGTGGGTGAATCTGGAGGAGAGTTCAATGGTACTTGGGCTGGTATGGGCGGCTATTGGCCTGCTGTATCTGACTTTCGTCACCCGCAGCTTCCGTAATCCGGTTCCGCAGTGCAGTGAAGATATGATGTAAAAAAACGGGGCAACCACCATTAAGGGTTGCCCCTATTATTCATGCTGCGCGTGGATAACCCGCTATGACACCAGTTCCTGCATATAGGCAAACAGCGCTTTGAGCTGCCCCTGCTTAGCCTGATCCCCCTCGTACTGATTAAACAGCATCTCCAGTTCCTGCACGTACCCTTGCACACGTTCGGGGTTCAGCATCTCGCGCCGGTGCTGCAACCAGCTGTGCTGTTCCGCATCGTTTAGTGTGCCGGGAAAGTTGCGTGCCCGGAAGCGGAACAGCAGTTTTTCGATGCGCGCATCGTTAAAGGTGAGATCCAGCGCCGGCAGGTTCTCTACCGCCGTCTGGCGCACAATATTCATCGCGTTGCGGTCAGCATCGCTAAAGAAACCGTTGTAGAGCTGGGCATCCACATCGTCTGATGAGATAAAGGGCTGCGCGTCGGCAAACAGCGTCACCACTTTTTCACGTACTTCGGGATGCTGGCGCAGCAGGGCGAGATTATCAAGGCAGTGCTGACGATCGATGCCGATACGTTCGGCATCTTCCGGGCGCAGGGTATTAGCCGGTGCGACCACCGGGCATTTATTGATATGCACCAGCTTGAGCGGCACCGGGGAAGCCCCATCCAGATCTTCACGGCGTGTGTAAAGCCGCTCTCGTAGCGCGTCAGCGTCCAGTTCCAATAGCGGGGCCATATCGCCACCGAGATCGCAGGTTATCAGCGCGTTACGGTTATCCGGGTGCCACGCCAGCGGCGCGATCCAGCTGGTATTCCCCCTTGCTGCACCGAACATGCCGGAGATATGTACCAGCGGTTTCATCTGCGGGATATCAATCAGCGCGCTGATTTTCTGCTTATTGCGGTGAGCGTAGAGGAAATCATACAGGCGCGGCTGTTTCTCCTTCACGAGTTTTGCCATAGCGATAGTGGCATACACGTCTGACATCGCATCATGGGCATTCTCATGAGCTACGCCGTTCGCCTTAGTCAGATGTTCAAGACGGAAACTGGGGAAGCCGTCATCATTTTCGGGCCAAATGATACCCTCCGGGCGCAGCGCGTAGCAGGCGCGCATGACATCCAGCAGATCCCAGCGGCTGTTTCCGTGTTGCCAGCTCCAGGCGTAAGGATCGTAAAAGTTACGGTAGAAAAGATTGCGGCTGACTTCATCGTCAAAACGCACGTTGTTATAGCCCACCACACAGGTATTCGGTGCGCTGAACAGTTGATGAATACGTTGGGTAAATTCCGCCTCGTTAACCCCGCGAGCACGGGCAATCTGCGGGGTAATACCGGTTACCATCACTGCCTCAGGCTGCGGCAAATAGTCATCTGCCGGGCGGCAGTAAAACACTTCCGGCTCGCCGATAAGGTTAAAATCCATGTCGGTACGGATAGCGGCGAACTGCGCAGGGCGGTCGAGAGACGGGCTTATACCGAATGTCTCGTAGTCGTGGAACAGGAAAGTGGGCTGGGCTGGCTTATCTTTCACGGTATAGGGTTGCCTGTGGTTGATGTTATAGGTTTCTTTTCAGGTTTTATTCTAGGCAGCAGCGATGTTGCTTCTGTTTTTTCCGGCATGTTAGCGGACGCTTCCCCGATCGCGGGTGAATGGCGTCAATCAGCACATAATCTATGAATACGGTTTGTGCCTGCGACCCGATGACATGTTCGTGACTGAGGTTATGGTAAACCATATTCACCCTGGACTGAAATATCGGATGCGTCAGGCATGGCGGGAAGTTGTTTGCATTTTGTTCAGTGGATCGAGAGTAGACTAACGGCGATTTTCACATAAAGGGATTTACATCATGAAGTTATCGATCCTCATGCTATTCACTTTTTTTCTATCCGGCTGTACCCGTACTTATCCCGGCGAGGTAAAGATTGAGCGTAGCCCTGTCTGCCAAGGGTTTGGCTGCAAAAAGGGGCCGGGAACGTTCCCCAATAATGCCGCCACGCACAAGCCAACAAAAGATGAGAAGATCCGCGTCCGGCAGGGGCTGCCACCGAACTTTGGGTCAGAGGACATCACAATAAGCGCTCCCATCCATTTTTAGCTGGCAGCATAAGCGCGAGTGGCGGGCAGGCCGCTTATCTTCAGCACATTCACCTTTCTGATTATGCTCATTACCTGAAATTTTATATTTTCTTGCAATTTAGTTACACAATGCAGCAACAGATCCCGTACAACATGCGCACTTTTCACCTGTACCTGGAGGATCTCCTGTTGAAGAAGTGCCTGCCCACACGTTTTACTTTGCTGATTGCCCTGTGCGGAGCCGCCCATGCCGCCGATCTCACCCCTGTTAACGGCCTGTCCTTGCCGATGACGCCTCCTGCCATTGATGCTGCTTCCTGGGTGCTTATGGATGCGACCACCGGGCAGATCCTCACCTCCGGTCAACCTGACGAGCGCCGTAACCCGGCCAGCCTGACCAAGCTGATGACCGGATATGTGGTCGATCGGGCCATCGATCAAAAACGTATCACCCGTGACGATATGGTGACGGTAGGTAAGGATGCCTGGGCTGCCGGAAATCCGCTGTTTAAAGGCTCTTCACTGATGTTCCTCAAACCTGGTGAAAAGGTTTCCGTGCGCGATCTCAGCCGTGGCGTCATTATTGATTCGGGTAACGATGCCTGCGTGGCACTGGCAGATTATGTTGCAGGCAGCCAGAATAACTTTGTCACCATGATGAATCACTACGTGGAAAAATTGGCATTGAGCAATACCCATTTTGAGACCGTACATGGCCTCGATGCCCCGGGGCAGTTCACCACCGCGCGTGATTTAGCAATCTTATCCCGTGCCATCATCAGCGGCGAACCTGACTTCTATCAGATGTACAGTGAAAAATCCCTTACCTGGAACGGTATCACCCAGCAGAATCGCAACGGCCTGCTGTGGGACAAAGAGCTTCATGTCGACGGCCTGAAAACCGGCCATACCGAAAGCGCGGGCTTCAACATTATCGCCTCAAGTCTGGACGGTCAGCGTCGTCTGATTGCGGTGGTCATGGGCGGCAAAAGCCCCAAAGGGCGCGAAGAGCAGGCGCACAAGCTGCTGGTATGGGGACAACGTCATTTCGATACCGTGCAGCTGTTCCATGCGGGTAAAGAGATCGGCCACGAAAATGTCTGGTATGGTAATCCGCACCGTATTGCTTTAGGCAGCGATAAAGATCTCTTTTTTACGCTACCGCGTGATGAGGTGCAGCACGTCAAGGCCAAATACGTTATTGAGCGTAAAGATCTGGAAGCCCCCATCAAGCTGCATGAGCAGGTCGGCGTTATCCAGTTGATGCAGGGAGATAAACAGCTTGCCAGCTATCCTCTGGTTGCTTTGCAGTCGGTGGCGGAAGCGGGATTAATTACGCGCATAACAGACTACATCAAGTTGAAGTTTTAAAACTCAGCGGCAGGAACAGGTTAAGCCAGGTCTATTTTTCTGCTTATCGCGCCGGGATTAAGCACAAAGCTCACACAGAAATTGACTTCATCGCCTGTTCCCCGCACCTGCTTAGGGTATGATGTCGCGCTATTCACTCCATTCTGCTTTCGGAGCCACTCTTGCGACTGGATATGCCGCTGACCGCTTTTCAATTCAGCCTTTACCGTCATTACCGCATTGTGCACGGCGTGCGTATCGCGCTGGCATTTATTCTGACTTTTCTGCTGGTGCGGCTGCTGGAGATCCCGGAAGGCAGCTGGCCGCTGATCACGCTGGTGGTGGTGATGGGGCCTGTTTCTTCCTGGGGCAACGTTTTTCCGCGTGCGTTACAACGTATTGGCGGCACGCTATTCGGCTCGATAGCCGGGTTGATTGCTATCCGGCTGGAGCTTTACTCACTACCCTTTATGCTGGTGTGGTGTGCAATAGTGATGTTTATCAGCGGCTTTCTCACCCTCGGGAAACATCCGTATATGGCGCTGTTGATTGGCATCACCCTCGGCGTTGTCTGCGGCGGCGTGCCCGGAGATATGACCACCGCTCTCTGGCGTGGTGGGGATGTGATACTGGGCTCGTTGCTGGCACTGCTGTTCACCAGCATTTGGCCGCAAAAAGCCTATACCCACTGGCGTATTCAGTTTTCTGACATGCTGCTGGAAACAGCGCGCGTTTATCGTGCCGGATTATCGCCTAATCTGGTGGAAAAACCGCGCCTTGCACGTCCACTCCATCGCCTGCTGGGTAATGTGATTAAAATGCGAGCCCTGATCGACCCCTCCAGCAAAGAGACCCGCACGCCACGCTCCGTTTTTGAAGCGATCCAGACGCTGAATCGCAATCTGGTTTGTACCCTTGAGCTGCAACTCAATGCGTGGTGGGCATCACGTCAAAGCCATCTGATTATGCTCAATGCTCCGGCACTACGCCGGGCGCAGCAGATGACGGAAAGCACCCTGCGTGCTCTGTCCCTGGCGGTGGTGGAGGGGAGTGGCGATAACATCGCGGCCCATAGCGCTGAATTAGCGGAAATCAGTCGAGAACTGAGGCTGCTGATTGCCGAATCAAACAGTCATGAACGGGTAGAAACGCCGATACATGGCTACGTCTGGCTGAGTCTGGAAATGGCCCGCCAGCTGGAAAGATTGTCCGATCTCACCCGTCTCGCGTTGCGAAAATAGAATGATTCAGCAACAACTTACTGCGATAAAGTCGGCTTCAGGGTAAGATAGGAACTATCCGGTTATGCAAGTTAAAATTGCCATCGGCGGCGGTGCGCCGCTAAGCTGATAGCCACGACAATGATGCCTGTAAGTGCAGGCCAAAATGAAAGGTGTCTTCATGGAAAATGCAAAGCAATCATTCCACGACGTGCTTGAGTTCGTACGTCTGTTCCGTCGTAAGAACAAACTGCAGCGTGAAATTCACGATAACGAAAAGAAAATCCGTGACAACCAGAAGCGTGTGCTGCTGCTTGATAACCTGAGTGAGTACATCAAGCCGGGTATGAGCATTGAGGCTATCCAGGAAATCATTACCAGTATGCGCAGCGATTATGAAGATCGTGTTGATGAATACATCATCAAAGTAGCCGATCTGTCAAAAGAACGCCGCGATTTGTCGAAAAAACTGAAAACGTTGGGCGAAGTAAAGGGGTAGTTGACCTCTAGCTGGGACCCTCTGCTAACCGCGTAAAGCCGGGCTGGAAACAGCCCGGCTTTTTCATGTCTTCTGTCCCTGTGAAAAATCCGTAAAGTAGGGCGTTACGGCCGATCATGATGCAGGGGAAATGCTATAAAAAAGATAAATATCAGCACGATAAAATTATTCAGCTTTTTAAGCCGCAATTTGAAACATAAAAGACTTTGCATAATGATAGCGGCTTTACCATGATAAAAATTGCCCCTTTTCTTGGTGATAACTGGACTCATCTTGCAAAAATTCAGCTTTTCTGTCGCGCAGGCAGTCAAAGGTAGTGCGTGGTATCCGAAAAGGCGTTCCTGGCGGGTATTATTCTGGCGTGAAATTACGCCGCTGGCAGTGCCGATATTTTTTGAGAACCTGTGCGTCCTTTTGATGGGGGTCTTAAGCACTTTTCTTGTCAGCTGGATCGGAAAAGAGGCGATGGCCGGAGTCGGCCTGGCAGACAGCTTTAATATGGTGGTGATCTCCTTTTTTGCCGCTATTGACCTGGGAACCACGGTGGTGGTGGCTTTCAGTCTCGGCAAGCTCAACCGGGAGCGTGCGGTTGCGGCAGCGCGACAGTCGCTGATTATTATGACCGGATTCGCCGTCGTTCTGGCGTTGGCGATTGAATTTATCGGCCCGCAAATCATCGACCTGGTGGCGGGTCAGGCAGAGCCGCAGGTAAAAGAGCTGGCACTCTCTTATCTACAGGTCACCGCCTGGAGCTATCCGGCTGCGGCCATTGCGCTTATCGGCTGTGGCGCTTTGCGTGGAGCCGGTAATACCAAAATCCCGATGTTGATTAACGGCGGGATGAATATCCTGAATATCGCCATCAGCAGCGTGCTGATCTATGGCTGTTTTTCGTGGCACGGGCTGGGTTTTGTCGGTGCAGGTCTGGGATTAACCCTCTCACGTTATATCGGCGCTGCGGCGGTGCTTTATGTGCTGGTCATCGGCTTTGTTCCGGTGCTGAAAATCTCGCTAAAAAGTTATTTCACCCGGCTGAATATCGGCATCCTGCGCGAAGTCCTCGGTATTGGTGTCCCGGCGAGTATTGAATCGGTGCTGTTTAACGGTGGCAAATTACTGACCCAGGTGTTTGTAGCCGGTATGGGTACCGACGTGATCGCGGGTAATTTTATTGCTTTCTCCATTGCGTCACTGATTAACCTGCCGGGGAACGCGCTGGGATCGACGGCGACGATTATTGTCGGCACGCGACTTGGCCGTGGTCAGCTGGGACAGCCAGAACGGCTATTGCGTTATATCTTCTGGCTGTCGAGCATCGTGGTATTCACTCTTGCGCTGTTGACCGTTCCACTCGCCGGGACGCTGGCGCGGTTTTACACTCAGGATGAATCGGTTGTTCACGTAGTGAAAATGTTGGTATGGCTAAACGCCGCTTTTATGCCGTTCTGGGCCGCATCCTGGGTGCTGCCTGCCGGACTAAAAGGCGCACGCGATGCGCGTTTTACCATGTGGATATCACTGCTTAGTATGTGGGGAGGGCGAATTGTTGCCGGTTATCTATTGGGTATTGTGCTCGGGTTCGGCGTGATAGGCATTTGGCTGGGAATGGTGCTGGACTGGATGATACGTGGTCTTTTCTTCTACCGACGTATGGACAGTGGGCGCTGGCTATGGAAGTACCGACCGCAGGTGCAAGAGGTTAACGCAAAAAATAATCAGGATTGATTGGCGGGGATCCGTCAGTTTGCTTGCGATTAAGATATATCATAGATATATTTTAATCATCGTAACAGTGATTTCCACTGTTAAACCTGATAGCAAGGAGATGGATGTTGAACAGCCTGACGCAAGCCCACCGAGCGCCACAGCGCATTCGTAACCCGCTGCGCTTTCGCCAGCTAACGGTCAATGGAAAAACCAAAGTGGCCGACAGCTTCTGGCGCATTGATTTTAGCGGCGCAGACCTTGCCGGGTTTATCTCTCCCGGCTTCGACGATCATATTAAAGTCTTCTTTCCGGCCCCGGACAGTGGCCAGCTGATTATGCCTGAGGTGACAGAAGACGGAGTGGTGTGGCCAGAGGGCGCACGCCCGGTTTCTCGCGACTATACGCCGTTGTTCTTTAATGGCGAGGCCCAAACCCTGACTCTGGACTTCTATATTCACGACGGCGGCGTGGCCAGCAACTGGGCGGCGCAGGCACAGGTGGGGGATGCGTTGGCAATAGGAGGCCCGCGTGGTTCACTGGTGGTTCCTGAAAATTATGCCTTCCAGCTGTATGTGTGTGACGAAAGCGGACTGCCTGCCTTTAAGCGCAGGCAGCAAACGATGAGCGGTCCGCAACTAAAACTGTATGCCTGTGTCGATGAGTCCTGTGGGAAAGCGTATCTGCCGGACCTGAACGGGGTAGAGGCCAGCTGGCTGGGTAACGGTGCGATAACGAATAAAGATTTTGCTGCTCTGACCGCTGCCTTTGATCAAATTTCTCTGCCGCCAGAGGATTACTTTATCTGGCTAACCGGAGAAGGAGAGTTTGTTAAGCAGCTTAGCGATTACTTTATTGACGGGCGAGGCTGCGATGCCACCTTCGTGCGCGCCGTTGCCTACTGGCATCAGAAATAGCGTGAAAAACCCGTCGGATTTATGGCAAGCCCGTGGCGACATGCACGCCGTTGGGCGCAGAAAGCGCCGTGAAAAAGTGCTCGATGCCAGCGATCTTCGCCTGCTGGTGCTGCATTTTCTCAGCCGCAACCCGGCCCACGGCTATGAGCTGATCAAAGCGGTAGAAGAGCTGTCGAAGGGGGAGTACACGCCAAGCCCGGGTATTATCTATCCCAATCTGACCTGGCTGGAAGAGAGTGATTATATTGCGGTGGTGAATGCTCAGGCAGCACGCAAAGCGTATCGGCTGGAGCCGCTGGGACGGGAGTTTTTGCAGCAAAATCAGCCCGTACTCACGGCGATTATTCAGCGCCTGTCGACGCTTGCCGCGCTGGTCAATAACCGCAGTCACCCTGACGTAGAGCGCGCTATCCATAATATGAAAACTGCCTTAAACCTGCGCCTGGCGCAGGAGGCTATTTCGCAACGGGCGCTTTACGATATTATTGACGCGCTGGATGAGGCGGCGAAGAAAATTACCCGCAGTTAATCTGGATCTGAAATCCGCACGGTAGCTGATTCACTCTTCCCGTGCGGATATTCATTCACATCAGCAACTATTCACCTAAGCGATAACGCTCCAGCCAGTGCGCATAGGGTGCTGGCAATACCCAGGAAGGACGCTCTACCTTGAGCTGTTTCGCCAGATGGTATGAATAGTTTGGGTTAGCAAGATGCGCACGACCAATCATCACCAAATCCATTTGCTGTTCCGCTATCACGCGTTCAGCCACCGCAGGGGCTTCAACTCCCCATGAGGCTGCCACCGGCAGTCCGGTTGCGCGGCGTACACGTTCTGATACCGGGGCAAGGAAGCCAGGACCCCACGGGATATTGGTTTCAGCTACGGTGAAGCCAATACTCACGTTAAGCAGATCCAGACCGTTATTGCGCAACAGTTTGGTCAGTTCAATCGATTCGTCCAGCGTCTCTTCATCACGCCCGTCATATTCAATCACGCCAAGACGCGCCGTCAGCGGCAGATTTTCTGGCCACACTTCACGTACCGCCGCGAGCGTTTCCAGCAGGAAGCGACTACGACCGGCGAAACTACCGCCATACTGGTCGGTGCGCTGATTCGTATGCGGTGAGAAAAAGCTCTGCCCGAGATAGCCATGAGCAAAATGTAGCTCAAGCCATTCGAAACCCGCATCGCGGGCGCGACGTGCAGCGGCGACATAGTCATTTTTAACCCGATTAATTTGTTCCAGCGTCATCGCCTGCGGCACCTTAGGCAGATGATGACCGAAAGCCAGGGCGGACGGGGCAATGGTATCCCAGCCTCGGCTGTCACCGGCGGCGATATGGTCGTCGCCTTCCCACGGGCGGTTGGCGCTGGCTTTACGTCCGGCGTGAGCCAGCTGAATTCCGGCAACTGCGCCAGCGGCTTTAATGGAGGTGGCGATCTGCGCCATGCCTTGCGCCTGCTGATCATTCCATAGCCCGGTGCAGCCGGGAGTGATGCGTCCTTCAGGTGAAACCGCCGTGGCTTCTACAATAACCAGTCCTGCGCCCCCACGAGCCAGCGATGCATAGTGCACCTGGTGCCAGTCGTTGGTCAGACCGTCATCGGCGCTGTACTGGCACATTGGCGGCACGGCAATACGGTTACGCAAGGTGACATCTTTCAGTGTAAACGGGGTAAAAAGTGCGGACATAGCTAACCTCAAGGATGAAACAGTCAGGACATAGGCTACCTACATTAGGCTACCTATATTGCCGGTAATTAACCGTGAGTGCTTTCATCAGTTACTTAGCGTGTCGAGCAGTAGCGCCCGTAGCCATCTGTGGCCGGGATCTCGGTGGCTGCGCTCGTGCCAGACCAGGGTCTTACTGAATCCGGCTATCACCAGCGGGGGATCCATTCGGGTCAGTCCGACGGCAAGGTT
Organism: Erwinia piriflorinigrans CFBP 5888; assembly: GCF_001050515.1. Classification (GTDB taxonomy): domain Bacteria; phylum Pseudomonadota; class Gammaproteobacteria; order Enterobacterales; family Enterobacteriaceae; genus Erwinia; species Erwinia piriflorinigrans. The sequence goes on along the minus strand of NZ_CAHS01000015.1, from coordinate 586,959 downwards.
CGCCAGTCGTTCTGGCACCACGGCCATCAAATCACTTGCGTTGAGGATTTGCGGTAGTACCAGAAAGCTATTGACCGCCAGCGTGACACGGCGCTGGCGACCTATTGCCGCCAGAGCGATGTCCGTGACGCCGGTAAACTGCGTGCCGCTGTGCGAAACCAGGGCATGATCGAGGGCGCAAAACCGATCGAGGGACATGGTGCCGCTGGCGGCAGCAGGATGCCCTTTACGCAGCAGACAAATATACTGTTCGTCAAACAGGTGACGGCTGTGTAATCCAGGCGGAGTGATTTCCGGGGTGACCAGCGCCATATCGACTTCACCGTCTGCCATTTGCCGTTCCAGCCGTTGGTTTTCCACCGGCTGGACGCTGACGCGCACCCCCGGAGCCTGCTGACGCAGCGCCGTCATAAATGGCAGCACCACGGCGCTTAGGGCATAGTCGGTGGCGGCGATGCGCAGCGACATCTGCACCGTGGCGGCTTCGAACGCCTTAGGTTGCAGCAGTTGAGAAACTTCAGAAAGGATCTGTTTGACCGGTGCCGCCAGCTCCAGAGCCCGTAGGGTCGGAGAAATGCCGTGACGGGTTCGGGTAAACAACGGATCGTCGAAGCACTCGCGTAGCCGGGTCAGCATAGCGCTGACGGCAGGCTGAGTCAGGGACATACGGCTGGCGGCACGCGTGACGCTGCGTTCATCCAGCAGTGCATCCAGTGCTTTCAACAGGTTGATATCCAGCGATCTGATATCGGTAATCATGTTTAGCGTCCAGGATTGAGATATTAATAATGATGATATTTTAAATCATAAATGGCGATTGGTGTTATGTCTCCGGCGAGCGCAGTATGGCGATCCTTCCACCCAGTGAGCAATGGCTCAGGAGACTTGATATGAATACGATTATCTGGCCAGCGGGCTATATCCCGGGATTCAGCGACAACTTTGCCTCAAATGAGATGATCATTACTGACGTCAGCGTTGCGGCATTATGGGATCAGCTGATTGATACTGCCGCATGGCCCGGTTACTACGATAACGCCAGCGACATCCGTTTTCATGATGGCAGCGGTCCACGTCTTAGCGAGGGGGCGCGTTTCTGTTTCACCACTTTTGGCTTTCCGGTTGAAGCTGAAGTGATTGAATTTATACCGCCTGTACCTGGTGGGGCGGCGCGTATCGCCTGGCACGGCTGGAGTGGAACCGGTAGCGTCGACCGCCTTGATGTTCATCACGCCTGGCTGATAGAGGCCCTACCGGGCGGTTGCGTGCGTCTGCTGACGCAGGAAACCCAGAACGGCCAGCCGGCCAGGGAGCTGGCGCTGACGCGGCCGAACCCGATGATTAACGGACATCAGGCCTGGCTTGATGGCCTGATCGCAGCGGCGAAAAAGGCACGATAATGTCAGTGATTGCTGCGGGTTATATAAGGATTATTTTTATTTAATCCTTATTGATACCGTGGCAGGGTTCCGCTCATTTTATTGATTTGCTTTCTAGGGCCAATCACCCTTTTTACTCGTTAAAGAGGGTGCTGCAAGCATTTTTAACGGAAGTAAGGAGAGGTTGAGAAGGAAACAACCAACTGATAAAAAGCAAAAAGCCAGATGCCCAAAGGCATCTGGCTTTTTTAATTTGGCTCCTCTGACTGGACTCGAACCAGTGACATACGGATTAACAGTCCGCCGTTCTACCGACTGAACTACAGAGGAATTGTTAGAACGGGGCGCATCATATCCAGCAGGCCGGGGGATGTCAAAGCCTGATTGCATCCCTGGGTATCAACTGCTGAATAAACCATCATTTGCGCTGCTGCCGACGGGAGATAAGCCGCCGTAAATACCCGGCGTATGCGCCTGAAAGATTTTTATTTTGTCACAATTAACTGTATGATAATAATACTCATTTACAATTAAGCCGATAAATATGAAAAAAATTTTCTCCTTCCCGCTGCTGTGCGCGGTGCTGGTGGCTGCTGCCATCATCTTTGTTCTGACTATCCGCAGCTGTACTACCCGGCCATCGGCAGCATTGTCAGCCAGCGTGCAGCATGGCAGCGTGGGGAGTGACACCATAGATAATCACCCTGCGCACGGCTGGCCGCGCACCCTGCAAACGCCAAAAGGGCCGTTGACTTTGCAGCAGGCGCCTCGGCGCATTGTCTCCACCAGCGTGACGCTAACCGGAACGCTGTTGGCGATTAATGCACCGCTGGTTGGCTCTGGGGCGACCAGTCGTAACAGCACCGTTTCCGACGACAGGGGTTTTTTCACCCAGTGGAGCGAGGCGGCGAAACGGGCGCAGCTTGAGCCGCTTTACATCACGGAACCCAATGCGGAGGCGATTGCCGCAGCCGCGCCGGACCTGATCATTATTGCCGCCACCGGCGGTGATTCGGCGCTGAAGCTCTACGACCAGCTTTCCGCCATCGCCCCAACGCTGGTGATTGATTACGGCGATAAAAGTTGGCAGCAGCTGGCGATCCAGCTGGGGGATATCACCGGACATGAACAGGATGCGCAGTCGGTCATCGATCGCTTTGAACAGCGAGTGCAGGAAGTTAAGCAGGCGATGACATTGCCGCCGCAGCCGGTATCGGCGCTGGTTTATTATGAGGATGGACGTGGCGTCAATCTGTGGACGCCGGCTTCGGCACAGGGAAAACTGTTGGCGGAGCTGGGCTTTACTCTCGCCATGCCGCCAGAGAATGTGCACCGCGATACCAGCATGGGTAAACGCAGCGATATTTTGCAGCTATCGGGGGAGAATATGGCGTCAGGACTGAGCGGAAAAACGATGCTGTTGTTTGCCGCAGATGATGACACGGTAGCCAGGGTGATGGCGAATCCGTTTCTCGAACATCTGGAGCCGGTCAGTGACAGGCGGGTTTATGCTATGGGGCCGGATACGTTCCGTCTTGATTACTACAGTGCCAGTAATATGCTGAACAACATTGAGCGCCAATTTAAAAACCGCTAATTGATTGCGGCTGGTAAGCGCGGGTTGTTATCCCACATTGCAGCTGGAGGATAACAACCCGCAACACGATAACTTTGGCATCAGCACCGCGTAAAGCACCCGACGCTTTATGCCGTGGTCAGGGGTGAGCCGTCGCTTCGCTGACCTCTTCCTCTGGCTGTTTCGCGGGATTCAGCGTAGCACGGCGCAACGTACTGACACAGCCTGCCAGCACCAGTGCCACCCCCGCCGCCGCCGCGCCAAACGACAGCACGCCCACCAGCGGAGTCAACAGTTTCCCCAACACGCCTAACCCTAATGCCCCGACAGAATCGCCGGTCACATCCTGTGCGCTGCCCAGGCTGTTAACCCGACCGAGCAGGTGGTCGGGCGTGTGGTGTTGTATCAGCATATATTGCAACAGCGAGGCGATAGCGTTGCAGTAGCCATATATCACCAGCGCCAGCAGTGCAGGGATAAAGTGGCTGTACAGTCCGAGGGAAGCGATAGCAAGGAAAGCACAGATGGCACTCAGCAGCACCAGTATGCCGGGCTTCGAGTGACGTGGCACCCAGCCGCTGGTGAATGCACCGATCATTGCCCCCAGCGGCACGGCAGAGTACATCAGGCCGATTGCTGAAGCATTGGCATGATAGCTGGCGGCCAGCGCCGGAAAAAGAATACGCACCGCGCCGACGATGCTGACCAGCATACCGAGCACGATCACCGATCCGACCACTTTTTGTTGGCAGACAAATTGCAGCCCGCTGGCCAGCGCACGCAGCGGATGCTCCGGCTCCCGCACCTCCGGCCTGAGTGACGGCAGACGCACCAGTGGGATAAGGGGCGCCAGCGTGCCCGCCGCCGCCACGGCAAACGCCCAGCCGACGCCGCCGGAAACAATAATCACTCCACCCAGCGCCGGAGAGAGGATCGCGCCCAGCCTGACCGTCACCATGCTTAACGCGCCGGCAGCACCGAGGTTCTCGCGGCCGACCAGCAGCGGGATCACCGCCATCAGCGCCGTCATGCCCAGCGCGCCGAAGAAGCCGTCCCAGAATGCCAGCAGATACAGCGCCCACAGAAAGGGATCGGGCAGAAAGGCATTCAGGCTGAGGGCCGCGAAGCCCACGCCGCAGGTGCCGCGTGCGAACAGGATCAGCTTGCGCCGGTCGAAACGGTCGGCAAGGATGCCACCCAGCATCAGGCCGATAAACATGCCGATCCCGTCCAGCATCACCGCCACGCCGACCTGTAGGGTAGAGCCGGTCATAGCCTGGATCTGAATCGGCACGCCAACCACCAACATGCCAAGGGAGAAGACCGACAGCATACGGGCAAAAAAGATGGCGCGAAAATGGGCATTATTTTTCAGTAAGCTGAAATCAAGCAGGAAAGAGGACTTGGCCATGATTTTCCATATGGTTGATTGAACAGGGTGTGGCGACCGCAAAGCGTGCGTTGACGGTCATCGTTTTTTAGCGTGGCGCATGGTAACATAGTTGATTACTAAGATTAATGATAATAATTATCATATTCATTATCATATAAGTGAGGTTGTCAGGGATGCCACTTCCGCAAACCCTCCCAGGTACAATGCACGTTGCCGCCGGGCCGCAAGGATTGTCTCACCTCGGGGGGATAATGCTTTGTCTGTTATTGTTGCTCCTGGTGAGTCTGGCCAGCCTGATGCTCGGCGCGAAGTCCATCCCTCCGGCTGTCGTGTGGCAAAGTCTTTGCGGCCAGCTGGACAATGCCGACAGCATTATTATCCTCAATGCGCGCCTGCCGCGTACCCTGGCTGGCCTGCTGGTAGGGGTGGCGCTGGGAGGGGGCGGTGCGGTTATTCAGGCGTTGACGCGCAATCCGCTCGCCGATCCCGGTATTTTGGGCGTCAATGCCGGGGCCAGCTTTGCCATTGTCATGGGTATTACCCTGTTTGGCGTCAGCAGCATGGCAGGCTGGCTGGTTTTTGCCTGGGGCGGTTCGCTGCTGGCCAGTATGGCGGTATGGGCCATCGGCATGCTGGGTGCCGGGAGGATGAACCCATTGCGCCTGACGCTGGCCGGAGTGGCGCTCAGTGCGGTGCTCGGCGGCCTGACCTCGTCACTTTCCCTGCTTAATCCACAAACCCTCGACCAGCTGCGATTCTGGCAGGCGGGTACACTCGATATTCGTTCACTGCCAAACCTGCTGCTGGTCACTCCGGCGATTGTTGGCGGAGCGTTGCTGGCGCTGGTGGCGTCGCGCTCGTTAAACAGTCTGAGCATGGGCGAAGAGATCGCTGCGGCCCTCGGCACCCGGGTGGTGCTGGTGCGTCTGCTGTCACTGCTGGCGGTGATGCTGTTGTGCGGATCGGCCACCGCGCTGGTGGGGCCGATCGGCTTTGTCGGGCTGATGGTGCCGCATATGGCGCGCTGGTGGGTCGGGAGCGATCGTCGCTGGATCCTGCTGTATTCATTTTTGATGGCTCCGCTGCTGCTGCTGACGGCAGATATCGCCGGGCGTTTTTTGGTACCGGGCGAGTTGCGGGTGTCCATCGTCACGGCATTAATCGGCGCTCCGGTGCTTATCTGGCTGGTACGCCAGCGTAAAAATTAAGGAACACCGCGTGTTGAGCAGAACCCTGATGATTGGCCGGTGCGACGGCTGGTTTAACCTGCGCCTCTCTGCCAGAGTGCTGGTGACGAATCTGCTGCTGATGCTGCTGGCCGCGCTGCTGGCGCTGTTCGCGCTCTGTTACGGCACGCTGAATATCACTCCGTTGCAGGTCTGGCAGGCACTTTGGCACCAGGGGCCGCCGGGCTTTATCACTGTTATCAGCCAGTGGCGTGCGCCGCGAGTGGTGATGGCGCTGCTGCTGGGGGCCGGGCTGGGCGTTAGCGGGGCCATTTTTCAGTCGGCGATGCGCAATCCGCTGGGCAGCCCGGACGTAGTGGGGTTTAACACCGGAGCGTACAGCGGCGTGCTGATGGTCATTATCTGGCTGGGGGGCGGCAACTATCAAATAGCGGCGGGTGCACTCGTCGGCGGTGTTGCTTCGGCGTCGCTGGTCTATCTGCTGGCATGGCGTCAGGGCATAGTCGGATTCCGGCTGATCATTGTTGGTATTGGCGTGAGTGCGATGCTGCTGGCGCTGAACAACTGGTTAATTATTAGCGCCTCGCTGGATAATGCCATGAGTGCGGCATTGTGGGGCGCGGGTTCACTGAACGGCATCACCTGGTCAAAAGGCCTGCCCGCGCTGCTGCTGATCCCCCTGACGATCATGGCCGCCCTGTTGACCGGTCGGCGTTTGCAGCTGATGGAGATGGGCGATGACAGCGCACGCGCGCTGGGGGTGAGTGCGGAAAGCAGCCGCCTGTGGCTGATGCTGTGCGGCGTTATTCTGACCGCTATTGCCACCGCCAGCGCCGGGCCGATCGCCTTTATCGCGCTGTCTGCGCCGCAGATTGCCCGCCGCCTGATTGGATCGAGTGCCGTTCCGCTGTTTTCCGCCGCCACCACTGGGGCGCTGTTACTGCTGACGGCGGACGTTATCGCCCAACACGTTTTTAGCGGCATACAGCTGCCGGTGGGAGCGGTCACCGTCAGTCTGGGCGGGGTGTATCTTATTGGATTGCTTATCAGGGAGTCACGTCGTTCATGATGAATACGCTTTTATCCCCATGCTTACAGGCCGAGGGTTTGACGCTCGCCTACGATCGTAAGGTAGTAGCCAGCCAGCTGAACGTGCGCATCCCCGAACGTCAGTTTACGGTGATTATCGGGCCGAATGCCTGCGGCAAATCCACGCTGCTGCGGGCGCTTTGCCGCCTGCTGAAACCAGAGAGCGGCCAGGTGCTGCTTGACGGGAAGGATATTCACCAGATGGGCAGCAAAGCGCTGGCACGCCAGCTTGGCCTGCTGCCGCAACATGCCACGGTGCCGGAAGGCATCAGCGTTGCCGACCTGGTGGCGCGTGGTCGTTATCCGCATCAGAGCTTACTCAGGCAGTGGAGCCGTGCGGATCGTGATGCGGTAGCCGCAGCCATGCAGGCCACCGATATCAGCAGCCTGGCGCAGTGCAGCGTTGACGAACTTTCAGGTGGTCAGCGGCAGCGCGTGTGGGTGGCGATGGTGCTGGCGCAGCAGACGCCGCTGCTGCTGCTGGACGAACCGACAACCTGGCTGGATATCGCTCATCAGATTGAGCTGCTGGATCTGTTTCGTCAGCTCAATCAGGAGCGCGGGCATACCCTGGTCGCGGTGCTGCATGATTTAAACCAGGCCTGTCGTTACGCCGATAATCTGATTGTGATGCGTGCGGGGCAAATTGTCGCTCAGGGCAAACCGGGGGATATTGTCACGGCGGCGCTGGTACAGCAGGTGTTTGGCATGGCGAACATGGTGATTGACGATCCGGTATCGCATACGCCGCTGGTGGTGCCCTGCGGGCGCTACCATCAGCCATAAGAAGGGCGACCGCGATGGTCGCCCCTGAAAAAACGTTATCAGACTCAGGGGACGAAGCCTGTTACAGCTCCGCCCCTTGTGTTACATCAGTTCCTGACAGTTATCCAGCAGCTGCGCCAGCAGTGGGCCGAGCGTCACCAGCGTTTCCGGTGTCAGAATATCCATATGCTCACAGTCCAGCTGATGCATCACTAACTTATCAAGGTAAGGCGACCAGCAGGCCTGCACATCCATTTCCGGCGGCAGGGTTTTCATGGCGATAAACAGCGTGACTTCCCCGGCGTAATGGGGAGTGGTGGCGCAGGCGAGACGTTCAACCGCATGCTTATAGTTAGCCACGATGGCGCTGAACATCGCGGCTTTCTCCTCCTGTAGCAGCGCGTCATCATCGTTGGTTGCCATAAATTCGGCCTCCTCACGAGCCAACTCCGCTTGCGCATCTTCCTCTGACGGTGTAGTCCAGTCCTGGCCCTCTGGTGGGTAAGTATCCAGCATGCCGAGGAACTTCACCTGCTCACCCTGCTGCTGCAAGCGGGTGGCAATGCCGTGGGCGAGGGTGCCGCCAAGCGAGTAGCCTAGCAGATGGTAAGGCCCCTGTGGCTGGACGCTGCGCAGGGTTGCCAGGTGGCGATCGCACATTTCGTCCACGCTGGCGCAGTCGGCGATAACCCCGTTCGGGCGCGGCGATTGCAGGCCGATAACCGGGAAGCTGCCGCGCAGATGGCGCATCATGCCAGAATACTGCCAGGCAAATCCGGATGCAGGATGGATGCAGAAAAGCGCCGGGCCGCTGCCGCTTCGCAAGGTCAGCGTTTCATCGTGTGGTCGTCCGGCAGCACCAATATCCTGTGCGCCGTCGTCCAGCAGACGAGCCATGTTCTCCACGCTGCGCGCTGCCATGATCTGTGCTATAGAGAGCGGATGTTCAAGGCGACGACGCAGTTCGGCGGCGAGGCGCATCGCCAGCAGCGAATGGCCGCCGAGGGCGAAGAAATCATCGTCGGCGTACACCGTTTCTCGTGACAGCAGGCTGGCAAACAGCGCTGCCAGCAGCTGCTGGTGGTGCCCCTGTGGCGGCTGGCCGATGCGCGGTGCGGTCTGTGGCAACGGCAGCGCTTTGCGGTCCAGCTTACCGTTGGCGCTGAGCGGGAAGCTCTCTGTCAGCATATAGCTCACCGGCAGCATATGGGCCGGCAAGCGCCGTGCCAGCTGTTGATGCAACTCGGCCGTGTCCGGCAGCGCCCCCGGCTGGGGGATAATCCATGCCACCAGCTGGCGCGCATCGGCACCGGGGCTGCTTACATTGCCCAGCTCGCGGGCGGCCACCACGCATTGCGTCACGCCATCGATGGACAGCAGCGCCTGCTCAATTTCACCCAGCTCAATGCGCTGACCACGGATCTTCAGCTGATCGTCGCTACGCCCGAGGTACTCCACCGCGCCGTTCTCCAGCCAGCGTGCGATATCGCCGGTGCGATACATCCGTTCGCCGTCGGCCTGTGGATCGGCAACAAAGCGTTGCGCGGTGAGATCGGCGCGATACAGATAGCCGTCAGCCAGCTGCACGCCGCACAGGTAGAGATCGCCAGCCACGCCAACAGGCACCGGACGCAGCAGCGCATCGAGGATACGCAGCCGGGTGTTCCATACCGGATAGCCGATAGGCACACCGGAACCGCTGCACTGGCGTAAACTTTCCCCGGACGCCGGGTACCAGGTGACATCCACCGCCGCTTCGGTCGGGCCGTAGAGGTTATGTAACGGCGCATTGATCAGCGACTGGTAGCGGGAAGCCAGCTCGCAGGAAAGTGCTTCACCGCTACAGAATACCCGCCGCAGGCTGCGGCAGCCTTTATCCGCTGCGAGGCGCATTTCCAGCGCAGTGACCCACGCCGCCAGCATTGACGGCACGAAGTGCAGAGTGGTGACGGCGTGATCTTCAATCAGCTGCACCAGCGCTTCCGCATCGCGATGCGCTTCCGGCGGTGCCATCAGCAGCTTCGCGCCAACCATCAGCGGCCAGAAGAACTCCCACACCGAGACGTCAAAGCTGCACGGCGTTTTTTGCAGCACTACGTCATCGGCGCTCAGCGGGTATTTATCCTGCATCCATCGCAGGCGGTTGACGATCGCCGGCTGGCCGACCACCACGCCTTTCGGTCTCCCGGTCGAGCCGGAGGTATACAACACATAGGCCGCACGCGGGTTATCGGCGGGCGGCAGCGGGTGCTGTGGCTGGCGGTCGGCGTCTTCCAGTTGGTCAAAGGTTAAAATTGGCCCCAGATCGGCGAAACGGCTGAGCAGCGCGTTTTCGCTGATGGTCAGCCGTGGACGGGCATCGCTCACCATCAGTTTGAGGCGCTCGTCCGGGTAGCCGGTATCCAGCGGTAGCCAAGCGGCACCGGCATACAGGATCGCGCTCAGTGCCAGGCTCAGACGCACCGAACGCGGCAGGGCAACGGCGACGATATCACCGGGTTGAACCCCGGCGGCAATCAGCCGATCGGCCAGCAGGCGGGTTTGACGCTGCATCTGGCGATAGCTTAGACGATGTTCGCTATCCAGCAGCGCCAGCGCGTCCGGCGTGCGGGCCACCTGCTCATCAATGGCGCCCTGCAAGGTGGTGGCGGCGAGCGGATAAGCGGTGTTATTGCTACGCGCGATCAGCGCCTGCTCGTCTGGGGTTTGTAACTGCCAGCGCGCCAGCGGCAGATCCGGCTGCGCGACCAGCTGGGCCAGCAGCATCATTAAGCGTGCGGCAAAGCGCTCAGGGTGCGGCACCGCATCGCGGTACTCCATCAGCAGGTGCAGGCGTTCACCCGGCAGCACCAGCAGCGTAAGGGGATAATGGGTGTAGCCACGGTTGCTGATATGGGTACAGCGCAGACCGTCATGCTCCTGTAGCAAATCGGTGTTGTCCGGGTAGTTTTCCACCACCAGCAGGGTATCGAACAGCGTTCCGCTGCCCGCCAGCTGCTGGATCTCCCCGAGGCCGAGACAGTCATGCTCAATCAGCTGGATCTGCTGTGCCTGATGGTCGGCCAGCTGATCCAGCAGCGGGCGCTGGCTGTCAAAGCGCAGGCGCACCGGCAGCGTGTTGCTGAATAGTCCGACCAGCTGCTGCTGGCCCTCGATCTGGCCGAATCGCCCGGAGACCGGCGAGCCAAACACCACATCCTGCTGGCCGCTTTCCATCGCCAGCTGCATGCCCCAGATCCCCTGCATGATGCTGTTCAGCGTCAGGCCGCGCTGGCGGCACAGCGCCAGCAGGCCCTGTTCCAGTTCCGGCTCCAGCACTGTGTCAATGTGATGCACTGGCCCCTGCTGGGGCTGGTTGCCAAACAGCAGCGTTGGGCGCACATCCTGCATCACCTGCTGCCACAGCTGGCGCGAGGCGTTGCCGTCGCGTGCCACCAGCTGACGCACGATATCGGCGTAGCTGAAACGGTGTGGGATCAGCGCCTGCGGCCCGTGCCAGAGTGCGGTAAACAGATCGCTGAGAATAACCGGGGTAGACCAGCCGTCCACCACCAGGTGATGGGCATTCAGCAGCAGGGTAAAACGCGCTTCGCTGGCGTGCTCTACCAGCAGGGCGTGCAGCATCACCGGTTGCTTAAACAGATCCCGTGCCAGCTCACGTTTTTCCAGCGCCAGCAGCGCGGCGGCTTCCTCGGTGGCGCTGAGTGGTGGAAGCTGATGGCATGTCAGCGTCCAGTGCTGTTGCTGTTGTGAAAGCTGTGGGATCAATTGCAGGGGCAGCAACGCCTGCTGGCTGTCGAAACGCGCCGCCAGCTGCGGATGGTGATGCACCACCGCATCCAGCGCGCTGCGCAAACGACATTCGTCGAGCGTACCGCTAAGGCTGATGCGCGTTAACGAGTTGTAGCTGCCGCTGTTATCAGCGGTTTCGGCATGAAATAGCAGGCCTTTTTGCAGCGGCAGCAGCGGCAGTATGGCTGCAACCGGGCCATGACGTTGTGTCAGGCTAACCACATCCTGCTGGTCAATTCCGGCGATGCCCACTTCGGCAGCCACCAGAGTGTCAGCCGCCTGCTGCGGGTGACGGCGGGCAAAATCGCTCAGCGCATCGCTGGCCTGAGCGATGGCGTGATGCAGGGCGTCAATATCCTGCTCGCTGAGCACGCCGTTTAGCCAGCCCCAGTTGATCGCCAGCCTCGCGGCACCGGCGCTTTCATCAACAAAGATATTGACCTCCAGCCCGTGCGGCTGCGGCATATCCGGCGTTTGCCAGACGGCGAACGCATCGCGGAAGTGTTTACGCGTGCGCTGCGGCGTCCACAGCTCGTCGCCTGAACAGAAGCGGCCGAGGTAGTTAAACAGCACTTCAGGCGCATGCTGCTGCGCCAGCTGCCGTAAACCGCTGCCGTGCACCGCGTCGAGATAGCGCAGCTGGCCGTAGCCAATACCGCGATCCGGCACGGCGCGCAGCACGCTTTTCACTGCACGTATCGCATTGTGCGGTTTGCTGCTGTCGCTGCCATCAAGCTCGATCAGCAGCGGGTATTCGGCGGTCAGCCAACCAACGGTACGGGCCAGGTCGATGTCGCCTTCTGCTTCGGCCCGGCCGTGGGACTCCAGGGTGTAACGCAGCCGAGTGACGCTAAAGCGATTGTTCAGCGCCAGCGTCAGCGCGCTCAACAATATCTCCTCCACGTTGGCGCGATACCGTGGCGGCAGCGTGGTCAACAGGGCTTCGGTTTGGCTTGCGTTGAGTAGGGTGCGTTTCTCGCGCAGCGCGCCGTGACGGTCGCTAACCCGCAGTGCGCGCTGTCCAAGCGGCGGCAGCCGATGCTGCAACATGCTTTGCCAGAACGGGAGTTCAGCGGCGCGTTGCGCCACTCCGCTTAACAGGCTGTCTGACCAGTCATGCAGCGAGGTCTCTTCGGCTGGCAGCGCCAGCGGTGTACCCCTTATCGCCGCCTCGGCCGCCTGGCGCAATTCGTCCAGCAGCACGCGCCAGGAAACGCCGTCAACGACCAGGTGATGGACAACCAGCACCATTCCAAAGGTCTGCTGGCCCTGTTGCAGCAGGGTTGCCTGCATCATCACCCCGTTTGCCGGATCGAGACGCGCGACGGCGGCCTCGAACGCGTCTTCTGCGCAGATCTCCGGCGCGTGATATAGGGCGAGGGTATCTGACCAGCGGCTGAACCCCGCCGGACGCGCTTCACCGACAATCAGCTGATTATTACGGGTAAAGGCAGCCAGCGCCGGATGCGCCACGCTCAGCGTCAGCAGCGCCTGTTCCAGCTGCGCGACGTTCAGTTCGGGCGGAACCCGTAAGAACACGCCGTGGGCAAAACGTTGGTTGATGCCGCCGTGCTGGCTAAACTCGTGCAGGATCGGCAGGCCGTCGATCGCCCCCTGGCGGGCAACGCGTGGTGATGCCGCACGGGTCAACAGCAGCGCCATATTTTGTGCCATGCGCGCCGGGGTTCGCTGGGAAAAGACATCACGTGGTCGCAGCAGGTAACCGGCACGGCGTGCGGCGGTGCCAAGACCCATCGCTGAGATACTGTCACCGCCGAGGGCAAAGAAGTCGTCGTCAGCACCGACGCGCGCAAGACCCAGCAGATCGGCTATCGCCTCACAGATCAGCTTCTCCTGTGCCGACTCCGGCTCGCGGCTCGCCGTTAGTGCCGCCTGCTGTGGGGCAGGCAGCGCCTGGCGGTCAATCTTGCCGTTGACGTTGAGCGGCAGTTCGTCCATCACCACCAGCACCGCCGGAACCATATAGTCAGGTAGCGTTGCCGCCAGGCGCGCCAGCAGTTGCGCGGATAGCTGCCCGTCGGCACGCAGGTCGTCATTGTGTACCGAGCAGTAACCGATCAGACGGTTGGTCGCACCAAGCGGCTGGGCGATAACCACGGCGCTACTGATTTCGTCCAGCGCCGCCAGGGCATTTTCCACTTCTCCTAGCTCGATACGGAAACCGCGTACTTTAATCTGGTGATCGACGCGACCAATAAACGCCAGCTGGCCGTCGCTGCGCCAGCGCATCAGGTCGCCGCTGCGGTACATCACCTCACCGTCAAGGAACGGGTTGGCGACAAAGCGTGCGGCGGTGAGATCCGGACGATGCAGGTAACCGCGTGCGATGCCACGACCAGAAATGTACAGCTCGCCAATGCAGCCCACCGGCACCGGGCGCAGTTTGCTGTCCAGCAGCCATACCCGGGTGTTCGCCACCGGGCGACCAATCACCGGCTGGTCGGAAACCATCACGCTGGCCCCGAGGGTATCAATGGTGTATTCAGATGGCCCGTAGTAGTTGACTATCTCCAGTTCCGGGTGCTGCTGCATCAGCTTCCACAGCGTGGGCGTGGCGGCCTCGCCGCCGATCATCACAAACGCCGGGCGGTGATTGCCCGCTTCGAACAGCCCGGCATCGATCATCTGCGAGAAGAACGACGGGGTTATATCCAGCAGGTCGATCGGCACCTGTTTCATTTTTTGCAGCAGCGCCCAGGCATCCCGTCTCAGCTCTTCATCAAAGATATGCAGTTCGCAGCCCATCATCATGCAGAACAGCGGCTCCCACGAGGAGTCGAAAGAGAATGAGGCGGTGTGACCGGTGCGCACAGGGCGCGTGCGGCTGCGGCGGAGTTTCTCCACCGCCGGGCCAAACAGATTGCTCTGGTGAGAGAGGAACAGATTCAGCAGGCCGCCGTGGGTGCTCATCACTCCTTTTGGCCGTCCGGTGGATCCGGAGGTGTAAATCATATAGGCCAGATGTTCGCCACGCAGGGGGACGCGCCGCTGCGCATCGACGATTGGCGTCGCCGGATGGGCATCACAGCGCACGCGGAACGCGGCATCATCAAGGCAGAGAGAAGGTAACGGCGGCATCTGCGCCAGAGTGCTGCCGTGAGTCAGCAGTAGCCGTGGACAGGCATCGTCGCACATCAGCGCCAGGCGCTCACGGGGATAGTCGAGATCCAGCGGCATATAGGCGGCACCGCTGGCCAGCACGCCGAAGATAGCCACCAGCGAGTCGACGGAGCGCGGTATCCCGATGGCGACCACATCCTCCGCGCCGAGGCCACGGGCGATCAGCTCGTGAGCAAGCTGCATCACGCGTGCCGATAGCTGGCCGTAGGTCAGGCTGGCATCACCGCAAACCACGGCAACGGTATCCGGCTGCTGCTCAACCCGCTGCTGAAGCATCGCCAGAATAGAGACCTCTCCAGCCGCCGGGGTGACGCTGATACCCTGTGACCAGCTGGCGATCTGCTGCTGCTCGTCGCTGGCCGCCAGCGCCAGAGAGCCCAGCGGTCGCTGCGGCTGGTCTGCCAGCTGTTGTGCAAGGAAGGCAATGCGTTCTCCGTGCCAGGCCAGCGTCTGACGGTCATATTTTTCCGCGTTAGCCACCAGCGTCAGCTGTAGCTGGCCCTGCTGGAAACCGACCTCAAATTCCATATCGTCCACCGGCCCCATTGCCAGGGTATGAGTGCTGGCGGGGATGCCGTCAAACATCAGCGGGTGGTGATAAACCTTCAGATTGATCACCGGGCCGTATAGCGGCTGGCTGCTGCCGACCAGTCCGAGGTCGCGTCTTAGCTGTTCAGCATCATAACGCTGGTGGCGGCGCACCAGCCTGATTTCATCCTGTAGCGCCTGGCCGATCTCTGCCAGCGTCATTTCCTCGCGAATGGTCAACAGTAGCGGCAGGACGTTGACTACCGGGCCGGTAGCGGTCAGCGCCGCCGAACCCATCCGGCGCATAAACGGGAAACCGATGCTCAGGCGCTGTTCTCCGCTGATGCGTGCCAGGTAAGCCACAAGAAGGGCACTGACTATCTCACCCGGGCTGCTTTCTTTCAGAGCTGGGATCTGATGAAGCTGGTTGAGCACGCTGGCGGGCAGGATGACCTGCTGCTTCAGCGGGGCACCATTATCACTCAAGGCGAACTGCTCGCTGGAGAGTGAAATGGCTGACGGGAATGGCTTTGCATGCTGTTGCCAGAACAGCGCGGCGCGCTCACGGGCGGGAGAGTGTTGCCAGGCCTGATATTCAGTCACCACATCGCCGAAGGAGATAAACGGCGATGGGGAAGGGGGAACCCCGGCACGCAATGCCTGATAGACCGCCGCGACGCGTGTCGTCAGGGCTTCAAAACTAAAACCGTCAAGCATTAAATGATGATAACGCTGATACCAGAACCAGCAATCGGCACTGACGCGGATCATCAGCTGGCGACAGAGCGGGCGATCGCCGTCCGCAGGCAGGTCGGCGGCAAGGTCGGCCTGCATCAGGCGCTGTGCGGCCTGCTCCCCATCGGTACGCTGGCTGAAATCCAGCCACTCCACCGTTGGCAGCTCTCCGCAGTGACCCGCAGAAGGCAACTTTTGCACCACGCTGCCATCGGCAGAAAGGCCAAACTTTGCCTGTACGGTATCGGTTTCCACCAGCGTCTGGCGAATGGCGGCATCCAACAGTGGGCGATCGATATCACCATGCAGTTTGCTGTAGTGGGCGATGGCAAAGGTATTTCTACGGCTGGCAATCTGATCGGCGATCCAGATGCCTGGCTGCGCGGCAACCAGCGGATATTCGGTATATTCAGCCTGAACTTCAGGCCGGGTCGGAGTTTTTGGCACGATGACAATTCCTGTCGGCAAAACGAAAAAGGGAACCTGTGTAAAGGCGGGGCCGCGTTTTAGTCCAGGTTCTGCAACTCTGCGGGACGCATGTCCTGCCAGTGCTCTTCGATATAATTGATGCATTCAGCGCGGCTTAGCGCTCCGGCAACCTGCTGCCAGCCAGCGGGAACCTCGGCAAAGGCGGGCCACAGGCTGTACTGTCGGCGTGCGTTCAGCAGCACCAGAAAGCTCAGGCTTTCATCGTCAAAGGGATTGTGTTGTTCGTTCATGGTAATTACCTGTTTTCGCCAGAAGGGGATGAAGGGATAAAATCGGCCAGCAGCCAGAGCAGCCCATCGAGCAGCCCGCCACGCCAGCAGAGGGCATCATGGCCGCCGGAGAAAATGCGGAAATTAACCTGGTGCCCGGCGGAGACCAGCGCCTCGCGCATCTGTTGATTAACCCAAACCATGTCGCATTCGCGATCGCCAGCTTCCTGAAATATTTTGAGCGTCCCGGCAGGCAGTTCGCCTGACCGCAGCCGTTTGGTCAGCCATCCCATTTCGTGCGGCTGGGCCTGATCGAAATGCGTAATCAGTTTGACATGGGGCCACCAGAATGAGCCGGACTGGCTCAGCACGCGGCCAAAGCGATGTGGCCAGTGCAGCCCGGCGAACATCGCCGCCAGCCCGCCGTAGCTCTGACCGGCCACGAGCGTGCTGTCCGACCGCTGGCTGAAGTCGACATACGAGCGCGCCAGCGGCAGCAGCTCTTCCTGTACCGCCTGCCAGAATAAAGTGCTGCACGGCAGCTCTTTTTCACGCCAGTCACCGTCAATGGCATCAATAAGCAGCCAGCAGGCGGCAGGCAGATGACCGCTGGCGGTTTCTGCATCAAGGGCGGAAAACAGCGGCAGCCCTTCTGCCCAGTGTTGTCCGTCCAGCAGGATAGCAAGCGGGCGTTGTTGCGGGTCAGTGGTGCTGCCGGTGGTATAAAGCCAGATACGGCGTTGATTACCCAACAAACGACTGTTCCAGCTAAACGGTTGCAGGCGGCGCTGGTCTGTGTCGGCGGGCTGCCCGCAATCGAAAGTGTGCCAGCCGGGCTGGTCCGGGGCCGCAGGCATATGCGCGGCAGACAGCCTCTGACGACGACTGTTGTAATAAGGGCGGCTGCGATTAAGCGGATCGGAAATGGCGAGCGGGAACAGCGAAATCCACCATTCACGTTGCTGTCTGCGGCGCGATGCTTCATCGCCACTGAAGGGCGGCGGTAGCTGTGATGCCTCTACCGGGATCAGGCTGTAGCTGCCGCGCCATTGCTCATCGATGGGGGTTGACCAGTGCCAGACGTCCGTTCCGGGCAGGCGTTGCAGGCTTTGTGGCTGCGGACTGTGATGGTCGGTCACGCAGTTAATATCCACGTAAACCTGTTTGATTGTTGAACGGGTTTCATCACCCTGCGGATCGCGCCAGAGATAGCTGGTCAACACTTGCCCTTCGGCAAATTCTTCCACCAGCGGAGTGCCGGTTTCGGCAATGTGCTGCCACCACGCCTCTTTGCCAACGTTATCGGCGGCAAGCCTTTGTGCCACATAACCAGCGACCTGACGCAGCACACACGTTCTATTCCCTGTTGCCACGATAATTTTCCTTGTTTGATATTGAATGACTTACCGCAGGTCTCAGGGATCTCATTTACAGTAAGTTACGATAATGCGAATAGTATTGAGAATAATTTACATTTGCAATAAGATGTATAGCAACTTTCTTCTGCAATCTTAACCTGTGGTAAATAAGGGGTTTTTGAAGAAGGTGAGATGAAACGCCGCAATCCGTGGCAGACATCATGCTGAATCTTCGCCATCACCCGTCTGTGATGCTTATGGATGGGCAGGCTTTATGATTTATTTCTTAGGCAGACTGTACCCGCAGAGATAACAGAACATGTTTACTTCGAAGAAAAAAAACGCAATACCCCTTTATGCAATACGTTCCGAACGATCAGCAATGCGACTGGTTCTGGCATCCTCGCTGTTCATGTTACCCGCTGCACCGATGGTGGCTGCGGCAGAGAATACCCTGACGGTCACCGCTGAAACCCAGGAAAGCGTCACCGCACCCACTAAAGGCATCGTCGCAAAAGAGAGCGCATCAGGGACAAAAACCGCCACCGCGCTGCGCAAAACGCCGCAGTCCATTTCTGTGGTAACCCGCGATCAGATGAACGATCAGACTCCGGCCTCGGTGGCGGATACGCTGAACTACAGCAGCGGGGTGATCACCGGCTATCGCGGTAACTCAAACCGTAACGATGAGGTGATCAGCCGTGGTTTTCGCTATGCGCCGAAACTGCTGGACGGACTGCACTACGGTTTGTCCAGCTCCAGCGGCGGGGCGGGGCAGTTTGAACCCTGGCTGTTAGAGCGCGTGGAAATGGTGCATGGCCCGGCAGGCGTGCTATACGGCCAGGTCAGTCCCGGCGGGCTGCTGCTGATGACCAGCAAGCGCCCGACCGCAGAGAGCATTCATGAGGTAAAACTGAGTACCGGTAATCGTCATTTCGGCGAAGCGGCGTTTGACTTTGGCGGTAAGCTGAACGACGACAACACGCTGTTCTATCGTCTGAACGGCATTGCTAATACCCGAAACGAGTTTGTGAAGAACAGCAAACAGCAGCGGGTGGCGATTGCGCCAGCCGTCACCTGGCTCCCGAATGAAGACACCAGCTTTACGCTGTTAACCAGCTATCTGAACGATCCGAAAGCCGGTTCGCGTAACTTTCTGCCACGTTCAGGAACGCTGTATGCCAGCCCGGATGGCTACAGCGTTCCCTATGACTTGAACGTCAGTGATTCAACGTTCGCCAGGTCGAAGCGTCAACAAACCTCAATCGGCTACAGCCTGGAGCACAGCTTTAACGAAGCGCTCTCTTTTACCCAGAATCTGCGCTACAGCCATCGTGATGAAGATTACAAATACCTGGTGTATAACGTTGACTCCGGCGATCACCGCATCACGCGTATGCCGCAGCATGAAAAAGTCATGACCAACGAAATTAACCTTGATAATCAGCTGAAAGGGGTGTTTGAAACCGGCGATGTCTCTCATACGCTACTGGGCGGGATGGATTATCGTTACAGCCACATTGATGCAAAACTGTCGCGTGACAGAAGCAGTGACTATCTGCTCGACTGGACTAATCCGACCAGTACTGACATTGATGAAAGCAAGCTGGCGTTGGCCAGCAGCACGCTGAAAACCCTGAATCAGTACGGCGTTTATGCCCAGGATCAGCTGGAGTGGAATCACTGGAATGTGGTGCTGTCAGTACGTAATGACTGGTCGCAGGTGCGTACTCAGGATCGCGTTAGGGGCAGCGATCTGAGCTACAATGACAGCCAGATCACCGGTCGTGGCGGCCTGCTGTACGCCTTTGATAGCGGCGTCTCCCCTTATATCAGCTACAGCACCTCGTTTGAGCCGGTGCTGGCGCAGAGCCTGCCGGGTAGCGATGCGCTGAAACCGACCACCGGTAAGCAGACCGAGGTGGGCGTCAAGTATCAGCCGACCGGCAGCAATATGCTGATGACCCTCTCGTGGTTCAATATCGACCAGAAAAACGTGGTCAGCGCTATCCGTAACACGAACTATTCCGACCAGATTGGTAAGGTCAACTCGCAAGGGATCGAAAGCGAACTTCACGCGCAGCCGACGCCGGAAATCAGGCTGATCGCCGCCTATACCTATACCGATGCCACCACCAAAGAGTCAAGAACTGCCGCAGAAGTGGGGCACACGCCGCCCGCCATTCCGCGCCATACCGGTTCAGTATGGGGCAGTTACAGTTTCCTTGATGGCGCTCTGAACGGACTGACCGTTGGCACCGGCGCACGCTACGTGGGTAAAAGCGCCGGGGATCCGACCGGTGAATACTACGTTCCGCACTACATGCTGTACGATGCAATGGTGAAATATGAACTGGGACAGGCGCTGCCGGTGCTGAAGGGGACGACCCTACAGTTCAATGCCCAGAACCTGACCGACGAGCACTATGTCTCATCCTGCTCCAACAGCGGGGCATGCTTCTACGGGGCAGGACGCACCTTCATTGCCTCGGTCGATTACCGCTGGTAACTCATCTGACCATTAAGTCATCACAAGGAGCCCACTCTGGCTCCTTTTTTTTATTCGCCGCCTGCCAACTCTCTGCCGTTAAATTTTTTACCTCTTGACTCATTATTACAGGCAAAATTAAGCAGTAACGTTCCAATAAGCGTATCCTGTTAGCGCATAAATAAACGTTGTCATTCCCACTCTCCACAGGAGAAAGGCCCGTGAACCAGAGCCAGCGCGAACATATTGCCACCGTGGTAGCCAGTACACGCGAAAACCTGCCATCCACGGCGGAGCATCAACACGATCGGACTATCCGTGACTCCTGGCTGCGCTGCATTGAGCTTCACGGTTTGGAGCCTGGCCGAATGCAGGAAGCGCGTATCCTGCCGTGGACACAGCTGCGTGAACATCGCGATCGCATGGAAGAGTTTCGCGGCATTGCCCGTCATGCGTTGACGGCGCTCTATCAACAGATTGCCGGAGCGGGTTATGTGGTGCTGCTAAGTGATGCGCAGGGGGTGACCGTCGACTATCTCGGGGATAATACGGCGGAGAGCGGGCTGCGCCGTGCCGGACTGTATCTGGGAGCGCAGTGGTCTGAAGCCTGGATGGGAACCTGTGGGGTGGGCACTTCGCTGGCGACGGGCAGGGCGCTGACCGTGCATCAGGCCGATCACTTCGACGTGGCGCATATCGCGCTGACCTGCTCCGCCGTGCCGCTGTTCGATCCTCAGGGGCAGCTTATTGCGGTGCTGGATATTTCGGCGCTGAGTTCCCCGCAGGCTAAATCCAGCCAGCTGCTGGCATTACAGCTTGCCCGACTGGCTGCGCAGCAGATTGAAAGCGCCTGGTTGGTATATCGCCACCGCGATGACTGGATACTGAAACTTAGCCCATCGCCCTCAGCTGGGCTTAATCCAGATTTTCTGATAGCCATTGACGCGGCTGGACGCCTATCCGGCGGTAATCAGCGCGCCCGACTTATGCTGGAACAAGAGCTGGCGCTCTGCCCGGCGTCCTCTTCCGGCGGCGGCATGCTGCTGGGCAGGCCGATGGAACAGCTGTTTACCGCCTCCATCGACAGTTTGCCGCAGTGGCTGGCCAGCGCCAGTGGTCATCAGAAAACGCTGGCGTTGTGCAATAGCGGGTCAGAACTCTATGCCAGCGCACAACAGCCTGCCACAAGGCCAGGGCAGCTGATGCCAATGGCAGCGCAGGCGTTGCCCGCTCCGCTGGCAGCACTGTGCGGCGGGGATCGGGGGTTACAGATGCAGTTGCAGCGCGCGGCACGCCTGTTGAATGCGCGTCTGAATCTGCTGGTTCACGGCGAAACCGGCTGCGGGAAAGAGTACTTTGCCAAAGCCTTTCATCAGTCGGGCGAACGTAGCAACCGGCCGTTTGTTGCCGTTAACTGTGCTGCTATCCCGGCCGAGCTGATCGAAAGCGAGCTGTTTGGCCATCTGCCGGGCAGCTTTTCCGGGGCGGGCAGTAAGGGACGGCGTGGTCTGATCCAGGAGGCTGATGGCGGAACGCTGTTTCTTGATGAAATCGGTGATATGCCGCTGAAAATGCAAACGCGCCTGCTGCGCGTACTGGCGGAGCAGGAAGTGCTGCCGGTGGGGGCGTCTCGCCCGGTGGCGGTTAACATCCGGGTGATTTCGGCGTCTCATCACGCGCTAGACCAGCTGGTTGCGCAGGGGCGTTTTCGCGCCGACCTGTTTTACCGTTTGCAGGGCGCGCATATTTCCCTGCCGCCACTGCGCCAGCGCCGCGATCTTGACTGGCTGATCGACAATATGCTTGATGCACCGGTGCAGCTGTCGGCGGCCGCGCGGCAGTGCCTGCATCAGCACGACTGGCCCGGTAATCTGCGTGAGCTAAGCAATGCTCTGGCCTATGCGATGGCGATATGTGACGGCGGGCGTATTGAAGCCGGCGATCTGCCGGACGGGATTGGGGGAAGGCCGTTAGCAGAGCACACCTTGTGCGATCGGCCTGAACTGTCACAGGAAGCATTGAGGCTTATCCAACATCTGCGCGCCGCCCGCTGGAACCACAGCGCCGCCGCTCGTCAATTGGGGATCAGTCGTATGACGTTGTACCGCCGTATGCAGCGCTTTGGTATTGTTTCGCCCCGACAACAATAAATGTCACCCTCGCCGGAGGGCTGCCATATGCGGCTGTGCTCCCCGGCGACAGTTACGGCGCGTTTATTGTGGCGGACGTACCAGAATTTTCACCTGGTTCTTCTCTTTCACCAGCGTTTCAAACCCTTCGGTCACCAGGTCTGCCAGATCGATACGTTTGGTCACCAGCTTTTCAGCCTGGAAATAACCCTGGGTCATCAGTTCCATCACCGCCGGGAAAATATGGCGATAGGCGATGATACCCTTCACGCTACGTTCGGCCAGCACCACTTTATTCGGGTGGAACGAGGCTTCGCCCTCCCAGATGGAAACAATAATGGTTTCGCCTTCATAGCGCGTACTGTCAATGCACTGTTTCAGCACCACCGGCACGCCGGTCACTTCGAAAGCCACATCCACCCCGCCTTGACTGCGTTCACGAATGGTCGCTACCGCGTCCTGCTGGCTGGGGTCGATAACCACGTTTGCCCCCAGCTCACGCGCTTTTTCTGCACGCTGCGGCGACAGCTCCACCACATAAATTTCTGAGGCACCCGCTGCACGCAGCGCTTCGATCATCAACAGGCCAATCGGCCCCGCGCCAAACACCGCCGCTTTATCTCCGACCTTGAGCTTACTCATCCGCACTGCGTGCAGCGCAACGGCTGCCGGTTCAACCAGCGCGCCCTGCTCATATGAGAGTCCTTCTGGCATGGGATGCACCATGTGTTCGTCGACCACGGTAAAGGAGGAAAAACCGCCGCCGCCGCCCGATAAACCGTGAAAACCGAGGTCTGCACACAGATTGTATTTACCTTCGCGGCAGGCTTCACAGGTGCGGCAGGAGAGGATTGGCTCGACCACCACGCGTTCACCCACTTTCACTTTCGTGACGCCGTTACCCACCGCAACCACCTGACCCGAAAACTCGTGGCCCATCACGATGGGGGCTTCGTCATGGCTCAGCTTGTGCGGCTTGCCGACCGGAGCA
Source organism: Erwinia piriflorinigrans CFBP 5888 (assembly GCF_001050515.1). Taxonomy (GTDB): domain Bacteria; phylum Pseudomonadota; class Gammaproteobacteria; order Enterobacterales; family Enterobacteriaceae; genus Erwinia; species Erwinia piriflorinigrans. The sequence goes on along the minus strand of NZ_CAHS01000015.1, from coordinate 563,710 downwards.
AAGATAGGGCCAGCCAGATATTCATGCAGATCGCTGCCGCAGATGCCGGTCCAGGCAATTTTGATTTTTACTTTGCCTGCACTGACCCGGGGTTCTTCGATATCTTCCACGCGAATATCATGGGCTTTATGCCAACGTGCTGCTTTCATCTTATTTCCCTTGAGATTGGATAACTGCCTGCCCATTGTCACCTATTGGTGACCGGTAAAGGCGCTCGGGGAGGGTGATGCGAAAAGCGTGCCAGGATCGGAATGAGGATCAACAGGGCTACAGAAGGTCATCTGCCGTTGAGTGAGCGCGAAAGTGACGCAAATTGTGACACCTGTAACGGTGACAGGTGTCACTCAGGGGGTTAACGGAACGGCGGCTCGTCAAAGGTGCGCAGTTTGCGCGAGTGCAGCCGATCGCCTTCGGCACGTAGCAGATCGATAGCACGAATACCGATTTGCAGATGCTCGGAGATCGCCCCTTCATAGAAGCGGTTTGCCTGGCCCGGCAGCTTAATCTCGCCGTGTAACGGTTTATCTGAGACACACAAAAGCGTGCCATAAGGGACGCGGAAGCGATAACCCTGGGCAGCGATAGTGGCGCTTTCCATATCTACCGCGACCGCCCGGCTGAGATTGAAACGCAGCGCCGAGGCACTGTAACGCAGCTCCCAGTTACGGTCGTCAGTGGTCACCACGGTGCCGGTACGCAGACGCTGTTTTACCTCTTCGCCCGGCATACCGCTCACCTGTTTGGTGGCGTCATACAGCGCGCGCTGAACCTCTGCAATGCTTGGGATCGGGATATCCGGCGGCAGCACCGCGTCCAGCACATGATCGTCGCGCAGATAGGCATGAGCCAATACATAGTCGCCGATGGTCTGGCTTTCACGCAGCCCGCCGCAGTGCCCAATCATCAGCCAGGCATGTGGACGCAGTACCGCCAGGTGGTCGCAGATGGTTTTCGCATTTGACGGACCCACGCCGATATTAACCAACGTGATGCCCTGACCATTTTCGGCGGTCAGGTGCCAGGCCGGCATCTGGTGCTTTTTCCACGCCAGATCGGATACCGCTTGTTCCGGATGTAAGGTGTCGCGGGTAATGGTGGTGCCGCCTGCACAGGACAGGGTCTGGTACGGCGATGCGGGGTCGGCGATCTGCGCGCAGGCCCACAGCACAAATTCATCTACGTAGCGTGTGTAGTTAGTAAACAGCACGTAGGGCTGAAAATCCTCCACCGGAGTCCCGGTGTAGTGGCGTAAACGTGCCAGAGAGAAATCCGTGCGCAGCGCATCAAAGTGCGACAGAGGGAAGGTTTCTCCCGGTGTCAGCAGGCCGTCGGCATTTTCATCGCCAATCTGCGACAGTTCGGTGGTGGGGAAATGCCTGGCGATACCGGCGCTCATACTGCGGTCCAGCGCCAGATCGGAACCATCGAGCACGTATGGGAAGGGGATCTCCTGCTGTGACGGCAATACCGCGATCTCAATCGGATATTCGCCGCTCAACATATTGAGCTGCTCACTCAGATAGTGGTGCAGCAGCGCCGGGCGGGTAATGGTGGTGCTGTAACAGCCTGCACGAGTGAAGCGACCAAAGGCGCGGGTGAGGCGCTGCACCGGTGCGCTGCCGTTCCAGCTGACGCGCAGCTGCGGGTAGACAAACAGTCCGGCGGCGCGCTGAACCGGATCCGGCAGGCTGCCATTATCGATAAAAGCGGTAATGGCAGCACGCAGAGCTTCTACCGCCGCGTTGTACTGGTTTTCAAGGGCATCAAGCGCTTCGTTAACCGTCAGGGATCGCACTTCGGGGTGAGTCATGAAAACTCCTTGCATCATTTACAGGTTTGTTGCACAGACTAACCGAAGACAACAATAAAAGGATAGCACCCGTGAGATAGCTGACGAAATGGCGTTCAGGGAGATGAAGGATGCAGTCGGTAGAGCAGCTAAAGCCAACAGAATTTATCCTATAAAATGAGTCAGAATGTTAAATTTAATTAATTTAAATCATAAGAAAAGAAAAGGTTAATGGCTGCGATTGGCTATTTTAGCGATAATCGCAATTTATAACGTTAAATAAATCTTGATATTATCAGCTGGAGTATGGTCGTGGGGATGCTTTGCTGAACCAATGATATTTCTTATTGAGCGGTAAATTGTTACATATCCGATGCCCTGATTATTCCCGATCCTGATTATAGCTGTTTAGCTGGTTAAATAGTTTCCAGCGTCACAATGACATGGATTAAGGAATATCAGTGATGAATAAACTCTCCAGAAGACGTTTTATGGCGTTCGCAGCGGGTGGGACGGTGGCGTTGGCTGCCGGTCAGGTTTACGCACATGACGACAGCATCAAATCTTATCCCGCCAATCCCGCATCTGGCGGCAGGGACCCCGGCCCGCACGATCCCGTCCGGGAGGCAGAAAATCCGGACATCCTCAACCCACCGATAACCGATAGCGGCACATTGCCCAATTTGCGTTTTTCATTCAGCGATGCGCATGTGCGCAAAAGCAGCGGCGGCTGGACGCGGCAGGTTACCCAGCGTGAGCTGGGCATATCAACCACCATTGCCGGCGTTGATATGCGCCTGAATGCGGGTGGCATCAGGGAACTTCACTGGCATAAGGAGGGGGAGTGGGCCTACATGACCTGGGGGAACGCGCGCGTCACCGCATTTGACACCGACGGAGGCTGGTTTGTCGATGATATCGGCGTTGGCGACTTATGGTATTTCCCACCCGGTGTACCGCACTCTATTCAGGGGATTGGCGCTGAGGGCTGTCAGTTTTTACTGGCGTTTGACGACGGAAGTTTTGATGAGGACAGCACCTTTTTACTCTCCGACTGGTTTAAACATATTCCGGCGGATATTCTGGCCAAAAACTTTCAGGTGCCTGTTTCGACATTTTCTAATCTTCCTTCCCCTGCTGACGAATATATCTTCGCGGGAAAGGTGCCGGGTAGCCTGGCCGGAGACAGTATCACCGGCGCGGCCAAATCAAAGATCGCCTTTACCCACCGCATGCTGGCCCAGGAGCCCATCAGAGCACCGGGCGGAACGGTGCGTATCACTGACTCTTCAAACTTTCCGATAGCAAAAACCATTGCGGCAGCGCTGGTGGAAATTGAGCCGGGTGGAATGCGTGAATTACACTGGCATCCTAATAATGATGAATGGCAATATTATCTCGAAGGCGAGGGGCGTATGGGCGTTTTTGCCTCCTCAGGTCAGGCCAGAACCTTTAACTACCGGGCGGGTGACGTAGGGTATGTTCCCTTCGCGATGGGGCATTATGTTGAGAATACCGGCAGTACCCCTCTGCGTTTTCTGGAGTTGTTTAAAAGTGATTACTATGCCGATATTTCTCTCAACCAGTGGCTGGCCAGTACGCCTCCAGAACTGGTGAGGCAGCATCTGAAGCTGGATGACACCTTTATGAACGCTCTTTCGCTGAAAAAAAATCCGCTGCTGAAATAGCCTTAATGACCAGCCTGGCTGGTCATCATCATTGGCAATCACCGGGTTATCGCTTTATTACTCAATGTTGCGCTTAACGTCACCATTTTTCATAATAAAGGTCAGCTTACCGTCCCAGAATTCAGCAATAAAAACATCATCGCGGTTAACGCCTATTTTCTCCAGCCTGGCGTCCAGCCACTCTTCATCTTTATCAATGCCGTTTAACTCCGAAAATCTCGGCGTACCGTCTTTCATCAATATCACCGAAGGCATTTTTCCCCCTTCGCAAACCACGGAAAGAGAGCCGCTGGGTTCAATCTGGGCGTAGCGGATCTCCTGGAAGGAGTGAATCCCCTGAGAATGAAGTTGAGAGGCAACGTTTAATATATCAATTTTATTCTTTCTTTTAAGGATGTTATCCATCAAGAACTTACCATTCTTGATGATTGGGATCGGTTCGCCTATGGTAAAGGAACGGAAGAACCAAATATGTTTGCTGATCCAGTTCAACAGAGATATCAGGGTGACACCCATCAGAAGAACCAGAATATACTGATGCATAGGAATGGCATCGCTGTAAATCACACCGCCAATAATCCCACCAAGCACAAAGTTGCCGATGAAATCAACGGGAGTCATTTGAGAGAGTTGAGTTTTGCCGGAAAAGTTGAGGTGTGAAATAACCACCACGAAACCGATAATAAATTTGAGCAGAACAATCGCATAGTAGATCATATTGTGTCCTTGCAAGGAAAAGGGGCATACAGCCCCTTTAAATGACGATTGAGTCGATGATGGCAGCCCATCGCAATGGGCCGCTGCCCCATTCCACGGAGGCCGGGGAGGGCAAGGATAAAATGCCCATTTCCGGCGACTTGTCAGGCAGTTTTTAGCACTTATTGTTGTTGTGAGTTGCCAGCCTGTGGCTGAACATCAGACTCTTTTGGCTGAATACTGTCTTTAATCTCTTTTGCCTGACCGGCTGCATCTGAAGCCAGAGTATTAGCCCCGGCAATGGCATTATCCTTGATCTGGCTTGCCTGCTGGACAATCTGATCACTTTTCTGTTTAGCATCAGCCTTGATGGCATCAGCTTTGTTTTTGGCTTCTTCTGACAGCGAGGCTGCTTTGTTATCCGCCTCAGCTTTGATCGCTTTAGCCTTATCGGCCAGCTGCTGAGCCTGGGTAGACGCCTCCTGCTTTATGGCGTCAATATGCTTATCCGCCTCTTTTTCAACCGCACTGGCTTTATCGGACGCAGCGTCTTTGATCTGCGCGGCATTGTCTTTCGCCTTATCAAGGTTAGCATCCACCTTTGATGCATCGTCACAGCCTGCAATCAGCAGACAGATAGCAGAAGCAAGCAGGGTTTTATTCCATAATTTCATACGCTTTCCTTTTGGATTTCATCATATTGAACGCAAAATATTCCGATACAGAAGTCAATCGAGGCCAGTGTTGCCGAAAATGGAGTAACAAACGCCATCAGAAAGTCGTTGTTCTGTATTGGTAGGAATTATCCTATTGTCATGAATATAGTAAATTATTTCCGTGCGTCAAGTCATTTTGCCTGTCAGAAGTGGCCGGGGTAACATGGTTTGAACGCCACTCTGCGGTTGACAGAGATCGTCGATTGGGTTGTCAGTTTGCATGCTCTACTATGGGTAAACAAACCTGTCTACTTGATATCATCATGAGGTCGCCCGAATGAATATACGCCCCCCTTTACCGCCTTTCACCCGTGAAAGTGCCATTGAGAAAGTCAGATTGGCTGAAGATGGCTGGAATAGCCGTAATCCTGCTAAAGTCGCGCTAGCCTATTCAGCGGATACTCAATGGCGAAACCGAACAGAATTCGCGACTAACCGAGATGAAGCTCAGGCATTTCTGGAACGAAAATGGAAGAAAGAACAGGATTATCGCCTGATTAAAGAGCTTTGGGCATTTACAGAAAATCGAATTTCCGTGCGTTACGCGTATGAATGGCATGATGACAGCGGAAACTGGTATCGATCTTACGGCAATGAAAATTGGGAATTCGGTGAGGACGGACTGATGAATCGCCGTTTCGCCTGTTTAAATGATATGCCTATCGATGAATCTGAGCGGTTGTTCCACTGGCCGCTGGGAAGACGTCCTGACGATCATCCGACTCTTAGCGATCTTGGACTTTAGGATTTAACAGTGTCTTCGAGTGTTTTTTAACAGACGTGAGTAGATAAGTGGGAAGGGATAACCCATTGATAAAAAGCAAAAAACCAGATACCCAAAAGCATCTGGTTTCTTAAATTTGGCTCCTCTGACTGGACTCGAACCAGTGACATACGGATTAACAGTCCGCCGTTCTACCGACTGAACTACAGAGGAATCGTGTGAACGGGGCGCATATTAACGGCGCAGCGTATAAATGTCAAAGTACTATTCCTTCCACCAAATGCGTTTGCTGATAAAAACAGCACGCTGGCATGGCGATGTGAAAAACTCCCTTCTTCCCCTGCGTCAGATCCCACTTCGTCACGTTTTCACCACCGATGTTAGATGTGCGTCAAATTTTAGTGATCTGCCTGTTTCAAAATAATCGTTTCAATGATTTTATGTTAATAGTTTCACTTGATTAAATAATGAAATAAACGTATCAATCATTTTTGAGGCCTGTATTTTTCATCGGTTTTTTATGGATTGTTTTTGTGCAAAATTCTGTTTTATAAGTAATTTATACACTATTAGCGAATGTGCTTATCGCCAGTAAAAATCACACTTCTCTTCCATAAACGTTTGTGTTTCCGCAGGTGGTGTTCAGTGAAAATAAAAGAAATTTTTCATTCGCTGTTTCACACACTTTGCGTACACCTGAATAAAAAGGGCATTGCTATGAAGATAAGAAAAACCATTTTAGCGTCGCTGTTAGTCTGTATGTTGCCTGCTACCAGCTTGGCCAAGGATTTACAGTTTGGTGTCTCAATGGCGCTGTTTGATGACAACTTTCTGACTATTGTGCGTAACGCTATCTCACAGGAGATGAAAACAGAGCAGATAAAAGGGCAGATTGAAGATGCCAAAGGTGATGTTGCGCAACAGTTGCAGCAGGTACAGAACTTTATCGGTCAGGATGTTGACGCCATTATTATTAACCCGGTGGACACTAACGCGGTGAAACCCATCGTTGACCTTGCGGCCAAAGCCGGCATCCCTCTGGTATTTGTCAACCGTAAGCCCGCCAGCCAACTGGTTGGAAAAACGGCCTTTGTCGGGTCTGACTCCGAACAGGCCGGGCGTCTTCAGATGGAGGCGTTAGCTAAGCGTATGGATTTCAAAGGCAATGTGGCGATTTTACTGGGCGATCTGGCCAATGAATCAACGCGCGAGCGCACCAAAGGCGTGAAAGCGGTAGTGGCGAAATATCCCGGCCTGAAGGTGGTGCAAGAGCAGACGGCGAAATTCACCCGTAATGATGCGGTCGACGTGGTGAGTAACTGGATGACGGCGGGGGATGATATTCAGGCTATCGCCTCAAACAACGACGAAATGGCTATCGGTGCTTTGCAGGCGCTGGGTAAAAACGCCGATCGTATCCTGGTTGCCGGGGTTGACGGCACGCCCGATGCGTTGCAGATGATTAAAAACGGCAAGATGGTGGTCAGCGTCTTCCAGGATGCTAAAGGCCAGGGTGTGGGTGCCGTACAGACAGCGGTTAAGCTAGTGAAGGATGAACCGGTACAGCAAGTTGTCGATATCCCGTTCAAGCTGATCACTGCGGATAATTACACGACGTTCACCAGCCAGAATCTGAAATGACTATTCCCGCACTCGGGCTAAGGGGATGTTGCGATGATCACATATGCGCTTGAGGCAGAGGGTATCAGCAAATTTTTTCCGGGCGTTAAGGCATTGAGCAACGTTTCCCTACATATCAAACCGGGAACGGTACATGCCCTGATGGGAGAAAATGGTGCGGGTAAATCAACGTTGATGAAGTGTCTGATCGGAATTTACCGCCCGGATGAGGGGCAAATCCGTATTAAGGGACAACCAGTACAGTTTGCCGATACGCTGGACGCGTTGCGTTCAGGGATCTCCATGATCCATCAGGAGCTTAATCTGGTTCCGCATATGACGGTGGCGGAAAATATCTGGCTGGGTCGGGAGCCGATGAAATTTGGTTTCGTCGATCGCAAAAGCCTCAACCGTTTAACTCAACAGCTGCTGGTGAAACTGAATATTGCTCTGCGTGCGGATCAAATGGTTGGCTCACTCAGTATTGCCGCGCAACAGATGGTGGAGATAGCTAAAGCGGTATCATGGAACGCGGATATCGTCATCATGGATGAACCGACCTCGGCGTTAACCGAAACCGAAGTGGCGCATCTGTTCACCATTATTCGCAACCTGCGTGAGCAGGGCAAAGCCATCATCTATATCAGTCACAAGATGGATGAAATTTTTGCCATTACCGATGAAGTCAGCGTATTTCGTGACGGTCGTTGGGTGGGCAGCGACGCCACGGCAAACTACACGCGTCAGTCGCTGATTACGCAAATGGTGGGGCGCGAACTGACACAGCTGTTTCCCAAAGTGCACAGCACGATCGGCGAAGACGTTCTGACGGTGCGCAATCTGACGCGAAGCGGGGTTTTCCACGATATCAGTTTCAGCGTGCGCCGTGGAGAGATCCTCGGGGTCGCGGGGCTGGTGGGAGCAGGGCGCAGCGAAGTGATGGAAAGCCTGTTTGGTATGACGACGACAGACAGCGGGCAGATACTCATCGACGGGGTGCCGACGACCATTGATTCACCGGCTAGCGCCATTGATAAGGGGCTGGCGTTCCTGACCGAAGATCGTAAAAAGTCGGGCCTGTTCCTGGTGCTGTCGGTGATGGAAAACATGAGCATCGTTAAGATGTCCCACTACAGTGCAAAAGGAGGCTTCGTCAACCATAGCGATATGGCGAACGATTGTCTGGAGCAGATAAAGCGGCTAAATATTAAGACCCCAACGATGGACCAGATCATTAATAACCTGAGCGGCGGTAATCAGCAGAAGGTATTGATCGCCCGCTGGCTGTTGGCACAACCCAAAATTCTTATTCTTGACGAACCCACCCGGGGTATCGATGTCGGGGCGAAAGCGGAGATCTACCGTCTGATCGGCGAACTGGCAAGCCGTGGTGTCGCTATCATTATGGTCTCACCCGAGTTGCCGGAAATTATTGGTATGAGCGACCGCGTGATGGTGATGCACGGCGGGCGCATTACCGGCATCCTCAATAAAGAGGACGCTGACCAGGAAACTATTTTGTCATTAGCGTCCGAATAGGCCGCTGAGGGAAAAAATATGAGTGATGTGAAAATGAGCGGGCAATACTCTGATGAGGTTTCATGGTTCGGCATGCTGAAAAGTAAGTTGCCGAAAGATACCGGTATCTTTCTGGTCATGGTGGGAATTGCGCTGGTTTTTGAAGCCTTCGGCTGGTATGTGCGCGATCAGTCATTTCTGATGAATCCAAACCGTCTGGTACTGATTGTGCTCCAGGTCGCCATCATCGGGATTATTGCGGTGGGGGTGACTCAGGTGATTATTACCACCGGAATTGACCTCTCTTCCGGTTCAGTAATTGCCTTAGCGGCAGTGGTCGCAGCCAGCCTGGCCCAAACATCCGAGAGTCTTTCACCCATGTTTCCTTCGCTGGTCAACATGCCTGCCGCGCTACCGATTGGTGCCGGTATTGGGGTTGGGCTGATATGCGGCATTGTTAACGGTGTGCTGATCACCAAAACGGGAATTCCCCCCTTTATTGCCACGCTGGGCATGATGGTCTCTGCCCGTGGGCTGGCGCAGTATTACACCCAGGGCAACCCCATCAGCTTCCTTTCCGACGGTTTTACCGCCGTTGGCCAAGGTGCGATGCCGGTGATTATCTTTCTGGTGGTAGCCGTTATCTTCCATATTGCTCTGAAGCACACCCGCTACGGTAAATATGTTTATGCCATCGGCGGCAATATGGTGTCGGCGAAGGTCTCGGGGATCAACGTCAGTAAATATCTGGTGATTGTCTATACCGTGGCAGGGGGATTATCTGGCCTGGCAGGGGTGGTGCTGGCGGCACGCGTCAGCAGCGGTCAGTCAAGCATGGGGCTGGCCTACGAGCTGGATGCGATCGCCGCAGCGGTGATCGGCGGCAGCAGTTTGATGGGCGGCGTGGGGCGCATTACCGGTACTCTGATCGGTGCGATAATACTCGGGCTGATTAAAAGTGGTTTTACCTTCGTCGGGGTCGATGCCTATATGCAGGATATTATCAAAGGCATGATTATCGTTGCGGCAGTGTCCATTGATATGTATCGCAACCGCAAGAAACGTTAGTCCTATCGGCTGCTGGTCCCCGGCGCACCGTATCGGGTGCCGTTGGGGATTGGCGAATGATCATGGCGCACCCCCCGCGCCAGCCTGCACAGTAGGATCGCATTACTGCACCATCAATGAGCAAGGTTTTCAATACCCTCTCGCAGCGGTGAAACAACGCCCGGCCGCAGTTCATTAGATTCGTTTATTTCTCCGTCTGTTAGTAGGAATATTTTAATGTTCCTATGCATTAGTTATCTTTTGGCATGTTCCTTGCTCATACCTGTGAGTCAGAATGAAAACTTATTATAAATCGCCAGCACCAATGGCACCCAGGGATGTGCTACGGAGGTATAATGAATTTAAGACGACTGAAGTATTTCGTTATTATCGTCGATACCGGCAGCCTGACTCAGGCGGCGGAAGTCCTGCATATTGCTCAACCCGCTCTTAGCCAGCAGGTGGCTACGCTGGAAAACGAGCTGGATCAGAAGCTGCTTATCCGCACCAAGCGCGGTGTCACCCCTACCGAAGCGGGTAAAATTCTCTATTCGCACGCACGAACCATTTTGCGTCAGTGCGAACAGGCCCAGACGGCGGTGATCAATGCCGGACAGGTGATGACCGGGCAGGTATCCATTGGTTTCGCACCGGGACCGGCGGCAGCATCGCTGACCATGCCTCTGCTGCAAACCGTTCGTGAACAGTTCCCGGATGTATTGGTATATCTTCACGAGAATAGCGGCGTTTCATTAAACGAAAAAGTGATGAATGGACAGCTTGACATGGCGGTGCTGCATGAGCGCGCGCCGACGGCTGGCATTACCAGCATTCCGCTGATGAAAGAAGAACTCTGGCTTGTTGGCACCGGTCTTTGTCCGGGGCAAAGCGTTGACCTCGCTGATGCAGCCGGGATGGGTTTGTTCCTGCCGCGTGATTATAGCGCAGTGCGCAAGCGCGTCGATGAAGCCTTCGCGTTACGCCGTCTCAGCGCGCGCATTATCGGAGAAATTGAATCGATAGCCACCCTCACTGCCGCGATTTCCAGCGGAATGGGCGCATCCGTGCTGCCTGAATCTGCCGCACGTGCGCTGGTAAGTTCAACACATGCCTGGATGGCGCGTATCATTAATCCAACGCTGAATCTGCCGCTATCACTCAACTTCTCCGCCAGACAGCCGCTGTCACCTGCTGCTCAGGCGGTAAAAAGCATTCTGTTAGCGTTGCTGAACAAGCCAACGGTAGAAGACCGCCAGCTACAGCTGGCAAGTTAATCCCCCCTGATGTCGGGCGTGTGAGTGCGCGCCTTGCTTGATGCCTTATCGCTAAAAGACATATAAAACCTCTTTTTATTATTTGTTGCTATCGATTTGTCTCCTTAACATGGCATTTATCAGTAGATAACAAATTGAGGTAAATTGGTGAATTTTCAGCAACTTAAAATCATTAAAGAAGCGGCGCGCTGTGAATTTAATCTCACCGACGTGGCGAATGCGCTGTTTACCTCTCAGTCTGGCGTTAGTCGACACATTCGAGATTTGGAAGATGAGCTGGGCGTTGAGATCTTTATCCGCCGGGGCAAGCGGTTATTGGGGATGACCGAACCGGGCAAAGCGCTGTTGACCATTGCCGAGCGTATTCTTGATGAAGCGGGTAAGGTCAGACGCCTGGCGGATGTGTTTACTAATGAGTCCAGCGGCGTGCTGACCATCGCCACCACCCATACCCAGGCGCGTTACAGTTTGCCAAAGGTGATCAAGGCGTTCCGCGTGCTCTATCCCAACGTTCGTCTTGAGCTTAATCAGGGGTCGCCACAGGAGATCGTGTCCATGCTGATGACCGGCGAGGCAGATATCGGTATTGCCAGTGAGCAGGTGGTGAATAACCCGGCGCTGGCCGCGTTCCCGTGGTTCAGCTGGCATCATGCGCTGCTGGTACCGCAAGGACATGAGCTGGAACAGCAGCAGCCGGTGTCGCTGGCCGCGCTGGGTCGCTACCCGCTGATTACTTACCGTCAGGGGATCACCGGGCGTTCAAAGGTCGACCGCGCCTTCCAGGCTGCCAGTTTGCAGGCGGATATCGTGCTAAGTGCGCAGGATTCTGATGTGGTGAAAACTTACGTCGAACTGGGGTTAGGGGTTGGGATACTGGCGGATCAGGCCTGCCAGCTGGATGAACACTCTTTGCTCACCCGGCTGGATGCGCGCCACCTGTTTGAATCAAACACCGTCTGGCTGGGATTGAAGCGCGGCCAGTTGCAGCGTAATTTTGTCTGGCAGTTCCTGGAGCTGTGCAACGCTAACCTGTCGCTCGAGGAGATCAAACGTCAGGCGCTGTCGCTGGGTGAAGAAGAACCGGCGATCGATTTTCAAATCTGAGCGTGGCCGAATGATTAGCGCAAGCCTGACGGGTGGGGCTGAATAGCGGTTCCATCTCGTTGATATTGGGCGAAACCGACTCTAAGAGTTCACTGATTTCTGCTGTGGCACTGGTGAGCCTGGCGCTTATCATCTAATGTTCAGCCATATGGATCTCAATTTAGTTGGCTTTATCCCCGCACTTTTACCCGTCGCGCTCTCCCCCGGCGCGAGTTTCACGTTGGTAATGAATAGCGCCTTAGCGGGTGGGTTGAGAGGGCTTCTCACCACGCTGGCCGGAACCGCCCTCGGCATCTATACCCATGCTCTGCTTATCAGCTTCGGTATCAGCGCCTTAGTGATCGCCTCTCCAGTCGTTTTTGGCCTGCTGAAACTGGCCGGAACGGCTTATCTTCTGTGGCTGGGAATTCAGCTGATCCGCAGTGGTTGTCAACCCCAGGGCAGCTCGCTCGGCTGCACGGCTGCGGTCGTGACGCTCAAAGGCGCATGGCTGGCTAACGTGATAAATCCGAAAGCCATTATGTTTTATCTGACCGTGGTCAGTCAGTTTGCTGGCAGTCACGGGGAAATCAGTGCTTATCTGCTGCTGGCCTCGCTACATATCATCGTTATGAGCATCTGGCTTATCGCCGTGAGCAACACGCTGGTGTTCTCGGCCAGAAAGGTAGATCCACGCATGCTGGAAAAATACGTCAATATAGGCGGCGGAATAATGCTGATTATTTTCTCTTTCCGCAGCCTGTTTCACTAAAAATTTTTATCCTCGTCTGACGGGCAAAACCTTTATATCCTCCCTCCGCTCGATACGTCATGAGATTATCGTGGTGAAAAATGGCTGCATGGTGACCCGGATTGTAGGCGATAACTTTCATTAGCCGTCAAGCTGCCTGTACTATGGGTGTTTGAAACGGGCGGCAAGGAGCAGAGATGACAATTGAATTGGCTACCATGAATGAAAGCCATCTGGATGCGGCGTTTGCCCTGACGCAACGGCTACAGTGGCCACACCGCCGGGTCGACTGGCAGCAAATGCTGCTGCTGGGAGAGGGGCTGGTCGCGTTGGAAAACGGCACGCCGGTTGGTACTACGCTGTGCTGGCGCTGGGGGCGCGACTACGCCACTCTCGGCCTGGTGATTGTCGATGCGGGCTACCGGGGGCGCGGTATCGGCAAGCTGTTGTTGCAGGCCACGCTGGAACCGCTGGGCGACCGTCGCGTGCGTCTGCACGCTACCCCGGAGGGGCAGCCGCTGTATGAAAAGCTGGGTTTTGTTGCCAGCGGCCAGGTGTTGCAACATGAAAGCTGTGCTTTGGCAGCGGTGCCCCCCATCTCCTGTTCAGCGCGGCAGCGGCTGCGCCATGCCACGCCGGAGGATGCGGCATTACTGATTGCTCTCGATCGTCAGGCGCTGGGACAGGATCGCTCGCCGCTGATAGGCCAGCTGCTTGCCAGCGCGCAGCGCGTGCTGATACTGGAGGAAGACGACATGGCGGCCGGGTTTGCCGGTTTGCGCCGGTTTGGTCACGGTTATGCCATCGGCCCAGTGGTTGCCGCTCATTTGATGCAGGCCCAGCTGCTGATCGGCCAGCTGTTGCGTGGTCTTGAAGGGCAGTTTGTACGTATTGATAGCGGGGGGACGGCAGGGCTGGCCCTGTGGCTGAATGAGTTGGGGATGGTGCAGGTCGATGCCCCAACCACCATGTATAAAGGCAAGCCATGGCAGCCGGAAGCGGGCGGTATGCACACCTTCGGGCTGATGAGCCAGGCGATGGCCTGATGAATATTGTCTATAAATCAGACCCTCAACGTGGCCAACAGTGGGCTGCGCTGTTGGCCGAACTCGCGCCTGCCGCCCGCTTTCACCAGTGGCCAGACGTCGGCGACCCGCGTGAAGTGGAGTACCTGGTGGCCTGGCAACCGCCGGACAATATCATGCAGCAGTTCCCCAACCTGAAAGTGCTTTTCTCCGTAGGGGCTGGAGCCGACCAGTTTGATTACGCTAGCCTGCCGCCACACCTGCCGGTGGTGCGAATGGTCGAACCGGGCTTGATTGCAGGGATGGTTGAGTATGTGACCTTTGCCGTGCTCGCCCTGCATCGTGATATGCCGCGCTACCTGCAACAGCAGCGCATAGGCATCTGGCAGGCGCACTCAGCTCCAACAAGTACAAAACGGCGGGTTGGGGTGATGGGGCTGGGTAGCTTGGGTGAAGCGGTACTGCAACCCTTGGTGGCACTGGGTTTTGACTGCGGCGGCTGGAGTCGCACCCCACGCATTCTACCCGGCGTGCGCTGCTGGTCGGGCGATGGGCAACGTAACGCATTCCTCGCACGTAGCGATATCCTGATCTGTCTGCTGCCCCTTACCGCCAGCACCTGCGGGATGCTGAATGCTGAACTTTTCCAACAGCTACCGCTGGGGGCGGCGCTGGTACAGGTGGGACGGGGCGCACAGCTTAACCATCAGGACTTGATCGACGCGCTGGATAACGGGCAGCTGAGCGCGGCGGTGCTGGACGTAACCGCACCGGAGCCGCTGCCCGACGGGCATCCTTTCTGGCAGCGGCCGGATATCTGGTTGACGCCACATATCGCCAGTCAGACCCAGCCCGAAAGCGCGGTTAACGCGTTGCTGGAGAATATTCGCCGCTTTGAAGCAGGAGAAAACATGGTCGGCGTAGTTAACCGGGAACAGGGGTACTAATATAGATATTAATAAATGAGTGGGACTGCGGCGTGATATTCACCCATATCCAGATGGCTGATATTTTCCAGTCTGTTTTTACGAACCGACCATTATTTTCACAGAACCTGGAGATTTTTCCCGATGGCAGGCTTAACGGGAAACTTCTCAAGTTTTTATATTCTATAGCTGAACATTAAAATTCTTTGATTAAAAAATCAGTGATGCCACCGAGTACAGGCTCAGTACTGGATTAATGCTCTGTAAATCCTGCTTGTTTTGGCTTGGAATACAAATTGTGATGATAAAAATAAGAGAACAGAAATTCATACTTTGAATAAATAAATTGATTCCTTTTTTTTTGAAAAAAATAAAATTGCGGTTATGGTTTTTGTGGTCAACAGGATTGGCTATTTTTTATAAACTCATCCTGTTTAAGTGGCTGAAATCGATAATTCAATATGCTTCTATCCTGACATCATTGGTTCAAATAAATCTCATGTTTGGCATGGGGTAAATAAATGACTATCACTTAAAAAGGAATAATTAAAATGGAAAAAAATTTAGCTAGCCCTGATTTTCGGGTAAAAATCACCCCCGAAGATGTACAAAGAATGACCGACCATGCCGGCACATATTATGTGCATAACAAAATCGAGGGTTTCTCTAATGAGATTATCGCCCTTACCGTTGTTCATAGCACAAGCCGATTTGGCAGGCAGTCTACGAACTTTAGCCATATACCAACGGGAGGCCGGACTGCTGGTACGAAATTTAAATATACGACCGGTGCATTTTCACCTTTTGATTACTGGTATGTGGAAGGACATGTCGATTTCGGTCCGGGAATGGCGACATTCAGAACGAAAGATAACTTTTACTGTAGTGTGGCTGCCAGTGATGATGGCAATGTCGATCTCATTCTAACCAGTTACAGACTGGACGGTTCTCCACGCTCTTTACAGGTTGAATTTAGTGATTCATCCGGTTGCGAGACCATGTTTGTCTAATTTGAGAATGCCGGATTGAAATCCTGCACCCGGACAGGGTGCAGGATATAACAGGCTATTTATTTAACGATTTCAGCATTGTTGAGGGTATATTTTGTTGCCGGATCGAGCTTAACGTTGGTCATTTTGACAACGATTTTCTGTTTGGCATTCTGTCCATTCAGGTTAACCACACCGGCTCCTGTCGAGGTAATATCCTGGTAGCTGATGTTTTTCCAGTCTGCTTTTTGCGAACCGGTTTTATTTTCATAGACGGTATCAATGACGATCGGTCTTTTAACGTTGGTCATGGTGACGTTTTTATAGGTCACGCCATCCACCTCACCGGCATTTGATTTATCGCTCTTAATACGTAGGCCATTATCAGTGCCGCTTAACGTTAAATCGTCAACCAGCACATCATAGATGCCATTTGTTTCGCTGCCAATCGACATGCCGTGCCCGAAGCCAAAGGTATTATGAATAACGGATATATTTTGCGAGTTGCCTTTATGGGTATAAGCCTTGATAGCGACATTATCATCGCCCGTAGAGATATTGCTGTGGGCGATAGTCACATTCTTAGATGAAATGGGGTCGATGCCATCGGTATTCCTTGCATCTCGCGGCGTGTTGATGGTGGTATTCCAAACCGTCAATCCATTGCTTTGATTAAAGACAACATGGAAATTGGGGGAGTTAGTCAGGGTAATATCATATAAGGTAAAATCAGTACTGTTATCGATCTGAATCAGACGCGGGGCATTTTGTTTCATCGATTTTACTTTTGCCTGTGCGGCAAGCTGCCACCAGGCAATCTTTTTATCCTGTAAGGTCACGCCGCCTTGACCGTCAATTGTCCCTTTGCCGTAAATGCCGCTGTTTTTGGCATCTGAAACGGTGATAAAGGCCTTACAGCCTTTGCCGCTGTTATTCAGCACCCCGCAAGAGTTTTTGCCATTGTCATAGGCCGCAGCATTGTTAACCGCCTTTAATGTCACACCGGCGTCCACCCAGAGATTTCTGCCCGACGGCAGGCTTAACGGCCCGCTGGTAATTACCGCGCTGCTGGCTGATTTTTGCAGTTTCACCGCCTGACCTTGCGGGCAGGCATTAAGCGCTTTTTGTATTGCATCGGTGCTTATTGCCTGACCCGCCTGCAGAACGCTACAGACTGCGGGGTATTGCGGCTCAGATACTTTTCTGAGATCTTTTGCTTCACTCATTCCGGTAGAAAGGATGAGTAAAAAAGAGATCTTTGTCAGGTTGTTCATCATAATATTAATCCTTAATATAACTAAGGTAAATTATGCCAGCCGTTTTTTTATTTTAAATTAGAAACTTCCTAAACTTGTCTTGCTGCACATTGATGAAAATCAGCAATAGGATTATTTGCTGGGCAGTGATGCTATTGGGTATGACTGTCCAGAGCTCTGATGTTAACGTCCAGGGTGATTTAATATATTCTGATTAACTGTCGATAATAAAAATAATCAGTTATCGAATAAAATGCATAGTGCAATAACTTTGCAAAAATGGAAAAAATGTATTTATCGTTGATGATATTTGGTTGGACGCTTCTTACCTGTTGACCCCGGTGATACTCAAGGTATCGGTCACCGTTTTTCTGGCACATAGCCGGGAGAGGATAAGAGTGACCGGCAGTATTACCGATGCCGGAGAGACGGATAGAATACGTCAGGCCACTCCCTATTTTAGCTAACCCTCAATCAGCTACCGGCAGTGGCTGCGCAATCTCTCGCCACAGCTGGTCTAGCGCATCGTAGGGATCGTTCTTATCCGGCGACTTCTGCCAGGGCTTATCAAGGATATAATGGATATTTTTTACCCGTGACAGATCCCAGACGGCAGGGTGCTGATGCGGCAACGTTTTAAGCGCGTTGTAGATCCACGGCAGCGGCTGCCAGCGTCCGTGATAGAACTGATTTAAGAAGTCCTGTTCGGCAAACAGATAACCTGACAGGTCGTCCAGTGCGGAGAGCTGCGCCAG
Source organism: Erwinia piriflorinigrans CFBP 5888 (assembly GCF_001050515.1). Taxonomy (GTDB): domain Bacteria; phylum Pseudomonadota; class Gammaproteobacteria; order Enterobacterales; family Enterobacteriaceae; genus Erwinia; species Erwinia piriflorinigrans. The sequence continues at coordinate 545,853 of NZ_CAHS01000015.1, read as the reverse complement.
CATCTCTGCAAAAACCGCCTTATCCGGTGTAAGCAACAGAAAACCGCCGTTCAGGTAGTTATCCACTTTATCCAACTGCTGGACGTGATCCACTCCCGTGCACCAGCTGTAGAAGCAGTTCTCCGGTACCCAGTCTGCCGGGTAGCTGGCAATCTTATTGGGATTACAGCGGCAGGCGTGGCAGGCGGCAAGAGTTCCTGTCGGTAACGAAAGGCTGAACAACTCATCCATATTTTGCGTGACCAGCATATCGGCATCAAGAAAGGCAACGCGCTCGAATTCGGTTAACGTCCATACTGCCAGCTTGGTCCAGACTTCGGAAAAGCGCGCATTGGCGTAACTGTGGGTTAACTTCGGGTCGGGATGGAGTGGGTCAACAGCACGCAGCAGGCAACCTTCCTGCTCCAGCTGCTGACGCTGCGCGTTACCGATATTCCCGGTGACCATGACAACCAGCGGGTAGCGGCTGTGACAAGCCCGCAGCGAGGCGTGCAGGGCGCGTACCCCCACCATGTAATCCGGCTGCGTCAGTAAAGTTACCCATGCTTTCATCACTCTGCTCCTCCATTCAGCAGTCGTTCGCTGAATGCATTGCTAAATTTATGCTGCGGATCCATGGCTTCGCGCACGGCACAAAACGCCTGCCACTGAGGGTAGATGTCCTGCCACTGATAAAGCGAGGCGTCGAAGTATTTCCCCCAGTGCGGGCGGCCCCCTTCTTCGGCCAACAGTTTTTCTATTTGCTGCAAGAAATCCACCCCCTCGGATGAGAGCGAACCATCTTCGGCGTAGTAGACCACAAATCCAAAGAAGCAACTCTCCTGCTGCCAGGAAGGGCTGAGCCAGCTTTCAGAGGCCCCGGTACAACGCAGGATCACTGGATAGTGCATATGAGGCTGGGTTTGCTGATGCCAACGTTTAATGCGTTCGATGACCGCGCCAACACGCGCCACAGGGATGGCGATCTCTACGTTAATTTGGGGTGTGGCAATACCGCGACAGAAAACCTGATAAATGTTACCCGTCACGTCGGAGAAATCTTTAAAACGAGTAACGGTTCTGAACGGTTTACCGTTTTCGTCTGTGATTTGTGTATCGCTACGCATCTCTTTCAGCGTCTGGTCAATCGTCTGGTTCATGGTATTGCTTGTCTGCTCTTGCACCACCAGTTCCTGCTGATTGGCCTGATACTGTGCCCGTTCAGCATTATTTGCTACGCGTGCCGCCCAGAGATGTACCTGATTCTCACCGGGGAACCACCAGGCTTTGCTTAACGCATAATCACGGTTCCATGTCAGCAAATCGCTTTCTAACGTGTCGGCGCTGACGGCATACTTAAAGCAGGTATATACCTCTGCTGGCCGGGTACGCAGCGTCACTGCGGTCACCACTCCGAGGCAACCAAGACCAACCTGTACCGCATGGAACCACGGATGCTGGCGGTCGAACGTCTGGACGCTGCCATTTGCCAGTACCATGCGGAAACTTAGCGCCTCATCGCCGATAGAGCTTTGACCAAGCCCCTGGCCGTGCGTGCCGGTTGCCAGCGCACCGCCCAGGGTTTGTACATCGATGACGCCGGGCGAAGCCGGGAGGATGCGGCCCATATCATTGAGCACCTGATAAACTTCGTGCAGAGGAGTACCGGCGGCGAAAGTCGCGCTACGATCGTCGCTGCTGATAAGACCACGCAGCGCAGAAATATCAATCAGCAGATCGTCTTGTCCGGCAATTGACAACATCCGTCCGGGGGACATTTTGCTCCCCGTCAGTCGCACCCGACCCCGGCAGTTTTTTAACAGGGTTTGCAACTCTTTTTCGCTGATGGGGCGCACCTGCTGGTTTTTTTCAGCCAGCGTCGCATTCTGTGCCCAGTTCCATAAGCGGGTTTCCTGTGGCGAGAGTTGCGGCTGGCGGCGTGGATAGCCGGACGTTTCAGTTGTCATCGACAGCTCCTGTGCAGGACGATATAAAGCAGATAAACGTTGAGACATAACGCTTAGAGAAAGCGTTAAGCGTAGACGAGAAACCCGATTAATGCCCTGTTGCAGGATGATAAAACTGTACAGTATTTATTTTTATGTACAATTTTTAGGTGAGGCGCACGTACCCCAGGGTGGCATCGACCACCAGCCGCCGGTTGCGCGCAATCGTCTGCTGTTCGCTTTCATCCGCGCCAAACAGAGTATGGAAGGTATAACGATTCGCCACGTTGTGAGTACAGATACTGCTGATCAGCCGGTGTACGTCAACGGCCTCCAGCGACGGGTTAAATTCACCGCTATGCTTGCCGCGATCCAGCACGGTATTCAGCACTTCCAGCGCACTGTGGTTAAGGGCTTTTATCGTCTCTGACTGGCTGATATATCGGCCACCCATCAGATTTTCACAACAGACCAGTCGTATAAAATCAGGGTGGTTGATGTGATAGTCAAAACTGGCTTCCGCCAGGCGGGCAATAGCCCGCGAAGGCGTCAGCGTCGCCAGATTCAGCCCGGTCTCATGTTGGCGCATTTCCTGATAAACCCGATGCAGTACCGCCACATAAAGCTGTTCTTTATTGGTGAAGTGATAGACCACCATGCGTTTAGTGGTTTGCGCGTTTGTCGCTATTTGCTCCATTCTGGCACCCGTCAGGCCGAACTCGGCAAAGAGGGGCAGCGCACTGGCAAGAATACGTTTTTTTAGCCCTTCAGGATCGTTTTTACGTTTGGCAGAAGTTGACATAGCCGATCTATATCCATTGTCTTGCTGAAATATCGCAGCCAGAGTAGCGCCAGAGGCAACGGTTTACAAATAGGCCTTTTTTACAGAGTGTTAAACCACGGATGGGTGCGTTCAACAACGCTGATATGATGTTGTTTAATCCTTTTCGCCAACTGTGTGGCGGTGGGCAGTGGATGGTCTCGCAACAGCGCTTCAGCAGTCGCCGCGAAAGCAATAATTCCACGTGCGGCAAGATCTGCCGCTGCGATATAGCTTGCCAGCAGGGATTGATTTTCGTGGCTTTCTTCCTGTTTCTGGCGGCAGCTTACCAGTAGCTCGGCCAATAGCTGGTAAAGCTGATGGGCATCACCCAATAAGGCGACCCGGCAACTGGATTTTTGTAGCACTTTTTGAATCTGGGTAAATACCCGTTGATTATCGTCCGTGCTGTGTAGCGCGGCTAACGTTTTGTGCCAACGCAGGTAGGTGCGGAGAAAGAACTTATACTGCACCAGTGCCACGTTGGCCTCTCGCCAGGGAAAATGTTGAACGCATGTCGCTATCTTGTGCTGCAAGCGGGTGAATTGAGTAAAATCATCCGGTTCTTCTGCCAGCAAAGGCTTCAACTGGTGAATAAACCTTGAAATTTCTTCCTCAGCTTCAGGCGTTAGCAACGGCAGCGTTTTACGCTGTTGCAGAAGTTTCAATAACGTCAGGTCGTAAAATGCGGCGCTAACCCTCTCTCCGGCTAACAGTGCCCGGTTAACCTGTTGAATAACTTCGGCTGACTGTACCGTCGATCGCTGTTGCAGCAGGGTATCATGTCGCTGGAAATAGGCCGGAGATGGGCTGAGTTCAGTGTTCATCGTTAGCCTCGCTGTGGAAGAATTTTCCAGCCGCTGGCTGGAGAGCTGACACAAAGTATGGCAGATAATACGCTGCGCTAAAGATTAAAGGGATTTTCGGTATTAATCCAGGTGCCCGCAAGACGACACGCGTTTGCCGAGTCGTTTCAGGTCGCTGTCGTGAAGGAATGTAAGCGAAGATTACCAATTGTAATGTTATAAAGTAACGGTTATCATCCGCCGCGTGGGCCTGACCTGCATGGTTCCATTTTTCTGGAGAAAGGATGAATAATCTGATGCACAAATTTGCACTTTTGCCGCTGCTGCTTTTGTTACTCGCAGCCGTTAATGGCCCGGTCAGCGCAGCCCCGGAGCGGGTTGCCACGCTGGTTGCCCCGTTTGAAATTAAAGGCAGCGATCCCACCCTGTCAGGGGATATTTTCCTGAAAATGTCCATCGTCGAAACACTGGTTAATGCTGACAGCACGGGGCAACCTCTGCCGGGTTTGGCCACTGGCTGGCGGGTATCCGAGAATGGTCTGTTGTGGCGCTTCAATCTGCGTTCTGGGGTTAAATTTCATGACGGCAGCATGCTGACGTCGGAAAGCGTGGTCAATGCGCTGAATGTGTCGCGCAGTAAGCCGGGGCTACTGGATAAAGCGCCGATAACGGCGATCCGTGCCGAAGGCCAGCAGGTCGTCATCGAACTTAAACAGCCTTTTACTCCTTTGCTCAGTATGCTGGCGGAAAACCGTGCGCAGATACTGGCTCCAGCCTCCTATGATGATGCAGATAAAGTGGTACAGGTCATTGGCACCGGGCCATACCACCTGACCTCATTCCAGCCGCCGCAAAAACTGACCGTGGCACGTTTCCATGATTACTGGGGCAGCGCTCCGTCTATTGAACAGGCCAGCTATATGGCCGTTGGGCGCGCGGAAACCCGTGCGTTACTGGCAGAGAGTGGTGATGCCGATCTGGTGCTGAATCTTGACCCGGCCAGCCGTAGTCGCTTGAAAAGAAATGCCAAAGTACAGCTGTTGGCGATCGCTATTCCGCGTACTGTGCTGTTAAAGGTGAATTCCGGTCACCCATTGCTGAACGATGTCCGCGCGCGCCAGGCGTTGAGCATGGCGTTGGATCGCGAAGGTATTGCCCACGCCATCCTTCGCTACCCGGCGGCTGCCGATCGGCTGTTTCCGCCTTCCGTTGCGCAGTGGCATAACGCCAGCCTGACACCGCTGAACCGCAATCTGCCACAGGCACAGGCGCTGCTTGCTGACCTCGGCTGGAAACCCGGCGCGGATGGTACGCTGCAACGTAACGGCCAGCCGTTTATCCTGACGCTCACCACCTACCCCGATCGCCCGGAGCTGCCGCTGATAGCGGCGGCCATTCAGCAGCAGCTGCGTGATATTGGTGTGAAGGTGGCGATCAATTCAACCAACTCTGGCGAGATTGCCGCTAAACATCACGACGGCTCGCTGGAGCTGGCGCTGGTTGCGCGCAATTTTGCACTCACGCCGGATCCACTCGGCACGCTGTTACAGGACTATGCGCCACAGGGCGGGGACTGGGGAGCGATGAACTGGTCAGATGCGACCTTCAATCAGACGTTAGCCAGTCTGGTCACAGGCAGCGAGTCGGCTGACGCTCAAAAACAGCGTGAGCAGCTGACGCGCATTCTGCAAAGCGAGCTGCCCACTATTCCTGTGGCGTGGTATCAGCAAAGTGCCGCTGTTTCTCACCGTCTGAGTGGTGCCGTACTGGATCCCTTCGAGCGCAGTTTCGGGTTGGAAAAAATGAGGTGGGCTGAATGATGCGCATGTTGGGCTACCGCCTGTTACAGGCCGGGCTGGTGGCGCTGCTGGTGGGAGGGCTGACCTTTATCATGATGCGTGCGCTGCCCGGAGACAGCGCTTATCGCATTGCCGCCGGGCGCTATGGTTATGACCACGTTGATGCGGCTGCGGCCAGCGCGGTTCAGCAGGAGCTGGGGCTGGATCGTCCGGCATGGCAGGCGCTTGCCGACTGGTTTATCGAACTGCTGCGTTTTAATCCCGGCAATTCATTAGTTTCTGGTGCGCCGGTGATGCAAGAGATCGGTCATCAGCTGGGGCAGTCCCTGCTGCTGGCGGCGGCGGCACTGCTATTGTCGCTGCTGCTTGGGCCACCGCTGGGTCTTATCGCCGGGCTGTTTCCAGGCGGAAAACTTGACCGGATGCTGCTGGCGATCTCTACCGCGATACGCGCGCTGCCACATTTTGTGCTGGGGCTGATTCTGGTGCTGGTATTTGCCCTCGGCCTCGGTTTTCTTCCTGCTGCGGGCTATGGCGATGCTGAACACCTGCTGCTACCGGCACTGACATTAGCGCTTGGGCTGGCGGCGGTTTCCTCGCGGGTGGCGCGCAATGCGATGCGTCAGGTCACCGACTCCGCCTGGTATCACTTCGGGCGCAGCAAAGGGCTCAGTGAACGGACGCTGTTCTGGCGTCACGGGCTGCGCAATGTCAGCGTGCCGCTGGTGACTTACCTGAGCGTGCAGTTTATCTATCTGATTGAAGGGGTGATTGTGGTGGAAACCCTGTTTGCCTGGCCGGGGATTGGCCATGCGCTGGTACATGCGATATTTGCACGTGATGTTCCGGTGATCCAGGGGACTGCGCTGGTCATGGGGCTGTTGTTTGTGCTGCTTAATGCGCTGAGCGATGGACTGTGCTACTGGCTCGATCCACGGAGGCACAACGCGTGATCAATAATCTGATGTACCGCACCTCACTGGCACAGCGTGTCGGCGCGACGTTACTGCTGTTGTTGGGGATATTCGCCTTTATTCTGCCACTATTGTGGCCGCAGGATCCTCTGCGCCAGCAGCTGACGCTAGCGCTACAGTGGCCCACTCTGGATGCCCCGCTGGGCTATGACCATCTCGGACGCTCGCTTTTCGCACGCCTGACGGCGGCGATTCGTTTGTCGCTTGGGCTGGCGCTGGTCAGTGTGCTAAGTGCACTGATTTCGGGTGTTTCTCTTGGCGTACTCGCCGCATGGCGTGGCGGTGTGGTCGATCGCGGTGTGTCGCTGCTGGCGGATGCATTTCTTGCGTTGCCGGGGCTGCTGCTGGTTTTACTGTTAACCGCACTGGTGCCGGACTCCGCCCTGATGCTGTATGTCGGTATTTCGCTGCTGCTATGGGTAGAGTACTTCCGTCTTAGCCGTGCTATTGCCCGTCCGTTGTTGGCGTCTCCGGCAGTGCAGGCCTCGCGCCTTCTCGGCTTCAGTCCGTGGCTTATTTTCCGCCGCCATTTGTGGCCTGAGATGGCCCCGGTGGTGCTGACCGTGGCCGCATTCGGTGCAGCCAGCGCCATTATGGCGATTGCCGCCCTCGGTTTTGTTAGTGTAGGTGTACGTCCTCCCACGCCCGAACTGGGGCTGATGATGACCGAACTGCTTCCCTATTATGAAGAAGCGCCATATGCGCTGCTGCAACCGGTAGTGGTGGTGTTTTTACTGGTATTAAGCCTGTTACTGCTGGCCGGGAGGGAGAAATCATGATCCTGATGAATATTGAAGAAGCGGCGGTGAGCGGAGGCGACCTGCCGGTACAGCCCCTGTCGTTCACTTTGCATGCGGGTCAGCCTTTTACCCTGCTGGGTGAATCAGGCTCTGGTAAAAGCCTGCTGGCTCAGGCAGTGACAGGCACATTACCCGATGGATTACAGGCCAGCGGGACGCTGGATTTTAACGGCCAGCGCCACGATCTGGCCAGCCGCCCGGCACGCGCCCTGTGGGGACATACGCTGGGCATCCTGCCGCAGGAGCCGTGGCTGGCGCTTGACCCGATTATGCGTGCGGGCGATCAGGTGGCAGAGGGGTATCAGTTTTTGCGCGCGTTGACTGCGTCGGACGCGCGTGCGCGTGCCATCAGCGATCTGCATGCGCTGGGAGTGGCTCAGGCTGCCGATAAGCTGCCACAGGCGCTGTCAGGTGGAATGGCTCAGCGTGTCGCCTTTGCCGCTGCCCGTGCTGGCGGCGCTCATATTATGGTTGCCGACGAGCCGACCAAAGGGCTTGACGTGGCGCGCCGCGATGAGGCGATAGCCCTGCTGTTACGTGAAGTGCAGGCCGGTGGTGGGCTGTTGACGATTACCCACGATATTGAGCTGGCGCGGAAGATCGGCGGTGAAGTGGCGGTGATGCGGCGCGGTGAAATTGTTGAGCGTGGTAGTGCGCAGCAGGTACTGACGCAGCCGCAACATCCCTACACTCAGGCGCTGCTTGACGCTGACCCATCCCGTTGGCCGGTGCGTCAACCCGTTGAACATACTCAGCAGGTGGTACTGGAAGCCCGTAATCTCAGTAAAAGTCGTGGTGGACGCCAGCTGTTCTGTCGCCAGTCGCTGTGCGTGCGTGCCGGGGAGGTGATTGGTGTTACCGGACCAAGCGGCTGTGGCAAGAGCAGTTTTGGCGATATTTTATTGGGGCTGTTATCTGCCGATAACGGTTATGTGGTGCGTCAGCCAGAGTTGGCGGCGGTCAGATTCCAGAAAATATTCCAGGATCCCCCCTCGGCCTTTGCACCCCGGGTTACGGTGCGCCAGACGCTGGAAGATGTCGTACGCCTGCATCGACTCGACAGGCTGCGCATCGGGCAGCTGATGGAGCGGCTGAAACTCTCCCCGCAACTGCTTGACCGTTATCCACCGGAGATCTCCGGCGGCGAACTGCAACGCTTTGCATTACTACGCGTGCTGTTACTTGATCCGGTATTTCTGTTTGCCGACGAGCCGACTTCCAGACTCGACCTGCTTACCCAGCGGCAGACCATAGAACTGCTGGTCGAAGTGGCGGCAGAGCAGAACTGTGCGCTGCTGATTGTCAGCCACGATGAGGCTCTTGTTGACCGCATTAGCCATCGTCGTATCAGGCTAGGTGAAGGATAGATGTTGAAACGCGCCGGAGACCGGCGCGATCGCTATACTTCTGATAAGCACAGCACTACTCGGGATGATATTCGATATTAATCGGCTCATCCGGCAGTTGGGTAAAGGTGCGTATAATGGTGTGGTAATCGGCAGTGGGGTTCAGCTGTGTAAACTGCTGAGGGTAAAAGTCTTTTGCCAACATCTCCATACCGATAATGTTGTACGGGTGGTTGTAAAAGTGGTGGTAGACCGCCGCCACTTTACCCGCTTTCACTGCCGGAATATCTTTCACACCGGTGCGGTCGCGCAGCTGGGTGAACGTTGTCCTTATTTCTGCGACGTTGGTGTTGTAGCCCAGTGGAATAACGTTACTGCCTTTACCGCCGCGCTTCGAGCCACTCATGACGTAGTAATCGGGATTGAGGGCGATGACCTTTTCTACCGCAATGGTGCCACTGGTGCCGGGCAGCAGTTCAGAGCCGATATTTTTGGCTCCAGTGGCTTCCACCAGTCCACCCCAGCCATTATGCCCATGCGTAAAGCAACAGCCTTCACCGCCGCCGCTGATACCTGCAATAGGTTCAACAAATACGGTTGGTTTTGGCGAAACGCCCTTTACCGCGTCCTGCATCGCATTCAGCTTGTGCTTGTACCAGTCGGTATAAGCCTTTGCATTTTCTTCCTGATTCAGAACCTGGCCGAGTAGCGTAATGCTGGCTGCGGTGTTTTGTACCGGGTGCAGTTCCGTATCGACAAACAGCACCGGGATATTTAGCGTGCTGAGCTGAGCCAGAACGCCGCTCTGTTGCAGAGCGGGCTTAGCCCGTAGCTGGGCAATCATCACATCAGGATGTTTGGCGATCACCGTTTCCAGATTAACGTCTCCCTGGTCAGAGAAACCCATATCCAGGATTTTTTCGGATTGTGGCCAGCGCTTATACAGCATATTCCAGCTGCCGCTGTCCTGCTTCTTCATCAGATTATTCCAAGCGACCACGCGGCGGAAAGGATTGTCGCGATCCAGTAAGGCGAGACTGAGAATTTCACGGCCGTCTTGCAGGATCACCCGTTGAGGTTCCTGCCTGAACACCACTTTCTGGCCATCCATGTCGGTGACGGTCAGTGGGTAGGTGGTGGCAAAACCCAGTGTTGGCAGGGCGCAAATCAGCATGGCGGGCAGAGTTTTAAGCGGGGAAATGGCGGTCATAGTAAGGATATCCTGGTCAGGCAGTTGATGATAAATATTATCATTCTTCTTTGGGAAGTTGTATTAATGCCTGGACACCGATGAAGCCACGTACCTTTACGTTGCGAAAAGGGGGAGCTGTTTTCATCTCTTGCTGATCTTGCGAGCTGTTATCCATCATCAGCACCTCATTCTGTTTTTCTAGCGCCTCTCGCTTAATCTGGGTGCCGTTTCTGCATCACGGCGGAAATCCATTGTCTTTAACCAAGAGTTCATGGAGAAAGATCTTTAGATTGCTAATATCGTAATTTGCGATAATATAAGGAGCCAACATGCGAGTCATCACGGCAAAGGTTGTCACAGAGGCTATGCAAAAACATGCGCAGTGGAAGGTCGGTTTGAAGCTATGGCTCAATGTGTTCAATACGGCCACGCTGCGATTTGATTCCTTTTCACAGCTGCGGGCGCACTGGTTGCAGGTATCTGGCTGGGATCTGGACTTTATATCCTGTGCACGACTTAAGCCAGAGAGTCGCAAGGGGCCGCTGGATATATGCGTTTTTGATATTCACAAAAACCAGTGTCGTTTAGTGACATGGATCAACACCAGGTCAGGGACTTTGTACATTAAACAGGTTTGTTCACATGCCGACTACGACAAATGGTGGCGAGATCAGACCAAAGCGAAGAGGTGAATGATGGAAAGATTGTCGGCGAATACTCTCCAGCTGGAAGGATTGATCGCCAGCCTGCCGCTGCTGCTGCAAACCACGGCAGGCCAGCTGGAGGCCATGTCAGTACTGCTGCGCGCCTGTACCCATCCAGTCGAAAATGACAGCGATCTGCAGGGGCGTATGGCACTGATTGATGCGCTGTACGCCTGTGCCACAGGGGTTGAGCATTTTGCTGCCCAGTGTGCTGAGCGGGTGGCTGACCGCGTACACGAATATGAGATGAAACATCTGCGGATGCCTGACGTGGCACCCGGTGAGGTGCTCTCAGTATTGATGAAAGATCGCGGCATCCGTCAGGTCGATTTGCAGCATATCGCTACGCAGAGCGTCATCTCTGACATCATTAATGGCAAACGAGCCATGAACGTGTCACAGATCAAGGGGCTGGCGAAATTTTTCCGCGTACCGGTGGACATGTTTATCGGCCAACAATAAAACGGCGTGGTTTTTCACGCCGAAAACCCAGACCAATAATCCAGCCAAAAACCCAGGGCAGGAACGGGAAGCGTTTGATGATACGCGGCAGCGGGCTGGGCTGGTCATCGTTACGTTTTTTACCGCTCATTTTTATCTGGATAAACTGGGTTGCGCGTGTCGGGAATTGTCGGCGCTGCTGCACTTTTTCCAGCAGATGCAGGCTGATTTCGCCTTTTAGAAGTGCGGTGGCCAGATAGTTGGCGCTGGCAACGGCATCCTGGATAGCCAGATTGACGCCAACGCCGCCAATTGGCGACATGGCGTGAGCGGCATCACCGATGCACAGTACGCCGGGTTTCATCCACTGATCCAGTCGGTCGATACGAATATCCAGTAGCCTGACCTGCTCCCACTCTGTCAGCGGTTGCAGGCGCGCCAGCGGGAAGGGGGCTACTGCGGCGATCTGCTGTTTAAAACGATCGATACCCCCCTCCTTTATCGCAGCAAACTGCCCTTTATCAATAGAATAGCCGCACTGCCAGAAGCTACCGCGATCGAGCATGATAAAGTTTTGTTTCGGCCCTTTGTGGCCAGTGTTCCATTCCGGGTCATCGACGGCTTTGTTCAGCTGAAACCACAGGACGTCTCGAGGTGCACCAAAGGATTCTCCTGTTAGTCCGGCCAGTTGCCGTACCTTCGAGTGGCGTCCATCGCAGCCTACCACCAGTTTTGCCCTGATCTCACATGAGCCATTAGCACCCGTCGCACGCACGCCACAGACCGTATCACCTTCATAGATCAAGTCGCTTAATACGGTAGACTGGCGCAGTGTAAAACTGGGTAGGGCAGATGCTTTAGCACTGAGAAAGTTAAGGAAATCCCACTGCGGCATAAACGCCATAAAACGGCACTTTACCGGCAGACGCGAAAAATCAGCCAGCGTGATCTCCTCGCCGGCTATCTCCGCCTGTAGGCGCGGAAGGCGCTGATGCGGTAGGCTAAGCAGTTCTTCCAGTAAGCCAAGATGATGCATTACTTGAAGGGTAGAAGGGTGGATCGTATCGCCACGGAAGTCGCGCAGGAAATCACCGTGTTTTTCAATGACGATGACCTGCACGCCGGAACGGGCCAACAGATAGCCGAGCATTAATCCTGCTGGCCCCCCTCCGACAATGCAACAATCAGTGGTTAAAAGTTCAGGTGGTGCTGGCTGCATATTGACTCCCGCAATACAAATCGTCATTCATGATAATGGTTATCATTAGCTTTATCGAGTGCAGCGTGTCATTTCTTATCCGTCAAATGGCAGGTGCGGCAGGTACGTCATTATGCTTATTCACGGCGCAAATGACATCCCACCTGATATTCACTGGCATTGCGAAACATCACCGAGTCATTGACGTGTTCCCGGATTATGTGGTGGTACACGCTAACCTGCAGCACACTCGGACAAATGAGGTCATGGAGCACCGTAAGAAGCATATATTTGGTTCCTGCAACGCCATTATCCAGGCGGGAAAGGTTATTGGCCGGAGTTGAAATAAATGCAGGATCAGAAACATATTCAGGAATAACTTCAGCAAAGAAATCCCGTTAGACGGCAGTGCTGGCTCTGTGGATTTATGACGCCGCATGATGTTACATCACTGCGGCATTATCATGGATGTGAGGGTTGTCATCGTGTGTCGTACCACCAGGGAGGCCGCTGCCTTTTCCCTGGCGTCCGATAGCTATGCCCCGGTGATGTTTCTTAAGATAATCGCTAACCTTCCATTATTTAACCTGACGTACTTCGGTATCTTTGTAGGTAAAGGCGATCGTCGATAACGCATTCCGGGCTGCACTTAACGCTTCGTCCGCACTTAACCCGGTAGCAATTGCGTATGCGCTTCTGTCAAAGCTGTTCTTCACCGGGCGCGCAGTATCGCCAGGCTGAGCAATCAGCGTAATATCTGCGATATTATCCCGTTTTTTCGCTTCCTCTACCCCGGTCACACTGTCAAGAATGAAACCTTCCTTACCCTCTGGTGAGGAATACCATACTGCCGAGTAACCGTTTTTATTTTTCTTACAGAGTTCGATCTCTGCTAAATCATCTGTGTTTATCCTGGCAACAAGATTCAACAGATCTATTCCTGTCGATAGCTCAAGCAGGCGATAGATATTATCGCCACCGGGGCGTGTGTGGGTTTCAATAACAACAGGTCCGTCAAGGGAGATAATAATTTCAGTATGAGACGGGCAATTATCAAACTGCATAACGGTGAGAAATCTTGTCACATAGTGTTTTATCTGATTTTCAAGTGAAGCCGATAGGGGGGCGGGCAGTGCATGGCCCACTTCGACAAAGTTTTCATTCTTGTATTTTTTGGTGATAGCTAAGATATGATGCTGGTTATGATAAGACACCGCTTCAACGCTATATTCATCACCACAAACGAATGACTCGACTAAAAAGGCTTCGTTAAGCCCTGACTCAAGGATCGCGGTCAATTGATGGTAGCTTTGCTCATCCTTTAGCAAAAATATATCCCTGCTCGCTTCGCCAGACAGTGGTTTGAGTACCGCAGGAAATCCGACGCGATTTAATGCATCATGCAGTTCGGAATAGAGTGTTATTTTCTCAAATTTTATTGTAGGGAAATCATTTTTATCCAGGTGTTTACGCATTGAATATTTATCAAGAGTTCTGCTGACCAGCTTCACATCGTGAATAACGGGTAAGCCAGCCTCTGAAGCAACCCGGGCAGCAACCAATTGCCATCTTTCACTGAATGCCATAACACGGTCAATATTAAATACAGAACGCTCAAGACATATCTTTAGTGCGACTGATTCAATATTTCCCACATCCTGAACAAAGTGTACTGCTTCGTAAATAGCGTTTTCATCAATCTTAATTTTCTTCCCTGGGTCGGGAATGATAAATAAACGATGACCTAATGCCTTAAGCTTGTTATGTATGGCGGAAAAACTACTACCTAAAATCAGTATGTTCATTGCATAACCCTTCTTGGGACTATTCCTGTTCTTCAGCTTCTCCTTTTATGTTTCGCAGGGCAACTGAGAATATTGCGCGGATAAAAAATATAGAAAAATCCTATACGACTAACCGATAGGGATTTCAGGGCATGTTGTCGTTGATCTTCACGCCGTGCCCCTTAATCACATGATCTATAATAACCGTCTGTTTCCACTACATTTTGAACTATGGCTCGCTACGGCCTTACCGATGAAGCATGAATGATCAGCCTGCCTTTACTGCCAGCTGAACCAGTAACACCCCGGGCCGGATGTTCATAGGCAGAACATCGTAAAACCATCAACGGCATGCTCCGGGTTCTGTGTTCAGGTGCGCCATAACGCGATTTTCCTGAGCGATATGGTCCGTGGGAAACCGTATATAACCGCGTTAACCGATGGTAGAGGTCGGGAGAAATTAATCTAATTTTCAATATCTTAATTTAGTCATCTGATGAAAACGGTGTTGTTGGCCGGCCTGTCACGGTGCTGGATGACAGCATGCCACTGGCGTTCAATATGATTTACCCACGGTGAGTAAACAGGCTGGCAAATTACCCTTAACATTGGATTCTGTTTCAACCAGCGCAGGGTTTCACGACTCTTGTGGCTGATGTCGTTATCAACGATCGGTGTGATAGTTTCTGCACGCCTGTATGACGCTTCCAGGTGTTTTAGCAGACTGATGAACAGCGTAGCCGGATAACTCTCTGTGCTGAGAGACGGTAATCCCGGCCATACGATCTTTTTTCCTGCAAATTATAAACGGTTATCAATCACTGCCACAGATAATGACTGGCCGCTATGCTGCGCAGCATCTCTGCAACTTAGGTTGAGCGCAGATTCAGCCCGACACCGACCACAACAAATTCGCGTGTGAAAAAAACTAATATACAGCATAAAACTTAACTTATTTCGCAATGAATAATAAATAGATGGAAGTAATAAGTTTCCTTCCTTTATGCAAAATATTAAATAAGAAAAAACTTAGGTCTTTTTGTTCATTTTTCATGATACTAAAAACCAGATATTTACAATAAAACAGTGATAATGCGCTGCTTTTTATGCGATAAATGGTCTTTAATTTTTAATGTAACGGCAATGTTGATTCTTTAATTTCCTAATAACACAAGCTATTGGTATTAATTTTCATGTGTGCTAGCATCATAAAAATTAGATTTTCTAATGATTTAACTTTCTGGAAATGTACGTTGCCAGATATAAAAATTAATTGATGACAAGCAATG
Source organism: Erwinia piriflorinigrans CFBP 5888 (assembly GCF_001050515.1). Lineage (GTDB taxonomy): Bacteria > Pseudomonadota > Gammaproteobacteria > Enterobacterales > Enterobacteriaceae > Erwinia > Erwinia piriflorinigrans. The sequence goes on along the minus strand of NZ_CAHS01000015.1, from coordinate 530,775 downwards.
TAATAACGAGAATTAAACCGTGAAAAAAATGTTAGGAACTCTGACGCAAGCGGTCGAGAGTTATCCGGGAAATATAGCCATCAAAGATGCGTTTTCTCAGATAAGCTATTGCGTGCTGTGGGAAAATATTGAAGCGTTGTCGAAAAGAATAAAAAAAAACCAAGCTGGTCAGCGTTGTCTGCTAATAAGCAGGAACTCACACTATTCCGTCACGGCTTTCTATGCATTAGTGAAGTGTGGTATCGCACCATTTCTAGCAGACCCTGCCTGGTCGTACGAACACTGCAAAATATATGCATCAGGTTACGGTATCACTCATATTATAGTCGACAATAGTAGTGATGCATGGAGGTTAGATAATGCCTCTTTTTTGACGGATGATGGCATGCTTTCCATCGCGTCTTTTGATGACAGTACTGAAGTAACCAGCAAATTAATAACCGTAAAAGAACCTTTTTTTGCACGTTTTACATCCGGTTCAACAGGCAGACCAAGAGCTTTAGCTTTTGGTGAAGATGCGGCTATTACCGCCGCCGAAAATTGGTCTGAAGCAGCCGGTATTGAAGCGGGCACGCGCGTGCTTTGCCTGGCTTCGCTAAATAATGGTTTATCTTTTAATACTTCGCTTCTTTCTGTTTTTATGAAAGGTGCGATGCTTATTTATCATGCTGGCCCGCTGCTGCCTGGCGTGTTAACTAAAACATTATTGAACTTCAATCCGCATATAATGGTAGCGTTTCCCTTTATCTATGAAATGCTCTGCTCTAAAAAAGAGCGCCTGTTGCTCCTGAAAGAGAAAGTAAAATTCGCCGTCAGCTCTTCGGCATTGCTTCCACAGGAAGTTATCGACTCATGGACAGAAGCCACAAATATACCGATTAAAAACTACTATGGCGTGGCGGAACTGGGCCCGGTGACTTTCAGCAGTAAAATGGTGAAAGGGAGTGTTGGTCAAGCGATACGTGGTGTTGACATGATCATTGTCGATGACAATGGCCAGCATTTACCTCGTGGTGAACAGGGGAAAGTAGCGGTCAAAACCAAATCTGCCGCCTTGAGTTACCTCGACGAAAGGGGCGCAGACTATCTGAGCAGCCTGAATGCAGCAGGCTATTACGTGACAAAAGATTTAGGGATTATAGATAAGCAGGGTTATTTATTTATAAAAGGGCGAAGCGGAGCTGTTATTAATATTTCAGGGCAAAAAATAGATCCGAAAGAGATAGAAGACTGCCTGGAAAACCTTAAGGGTATATCGAAATCTGTCGTCACTGCGGAAAAAGGCACTAACCGTATTTATCTGTGTGCTCATGTAGAAACCCAATCAGTGACCGAAGAAGATATTCGTATTTACTGTGGGAGTCAGCTTTTGCCATCAAGGATACCCACCGTTATTCGTATCTATGAAAAAATGCCAAGATCAGCAGCAGGAAAGGTTCAATTTTCAGAGCTAATAAAAGGAACGCAAGATGAGTGATGACGCATCAGCAAAAATCGAAGAACTAAAAACAACATTAATCGCCTTAGTTAATGAAATAAATGATGGGAATATTAATATCAAGGCTGAGCAATCAGCTATCCCGCTTAAAGATTTAGGTTTGGATTCGGTAGGGTTGTTAAGCTTTTTGGTGGCGATAGAAGACGAACTTGGCATTGAATGGTCGCTTGATGTGGATAAAAAAGTATTTACAACTATCGACAGTTTGACCAATCACCTTGCTCTCACCCACGGCTGAGCGGAACAGGATTATGAGTCATATAACCGGAGCGTCGGCTTCTTTATCCGGGCAGGCATTGCAGCGAAAACAATTAGCGCTTGCAAGCAGGATCCTTTCATTAAACGGGCATGATGATTTCAATCAGGGACAGGTCTCATCTCGGCTGAAGGGAAGCGATAGCCTGATAATTAAAAGGGCAATGTCGGGTTTTATGTGCGCAGAGCCGACGGATATGATTGCCTGTGCTGTGGACCCAGACTGCCGGGCACCTGCGGAGGCCCCGCCAGAATTGCCCCTTCATCAGGCTATATATCTTGCCAGGCCTGATGTTGGTGCAATCGTGCATACTCACCCGGAACACGCGCTGGTTTTTGGTGCTACAGAGTATGAGATAGAAGCCATTTCTCACGAAGGAAGCTTTTTTTCCAGCACCATACCTCGGTTTACCGAGAGCAGTCAGACCATACTGAATTATGAAATGGGTATACAGGTAGCAAAATGTCTGGGGAAAAGTTCAGCTCTGTTTTTATGTAACCACGGTATCGTGCTTGCTGCGAAAACCATCAGGCAGGCTACCGTGCTGGCTGTCATGCTGGAGAGGGCATGCAGAATTCAATTGCTTGCAAAATGCTCTACGGATCATTATCGCACGTCCTGGCATTATGAACTGTCGGATAAGAAAGCATATATCTACTCGGATGTGGCAATGAAGTCATATTGGGATACCAGCGTGGCGAATTTATATCACCAGTTTCCCGAGATAAAAGAGTGGAATTAATGATGAACAATTTCCTTAGTGATTTAAAGCGACAGGACATTTCTTCGTCCCTTTCAAGGACGTCTAAAATGTGTTCTCATACGATTTTTTCCCCAGCAATTTTGATTAATCGTCATTCCGTTTTGCCAGAAGAGTTAATTCCATTGAAAGAAGCGCTGGGATGGACATGTGGCAAGAAAAATAGTAGCCACAATGGTATCCAGAAAAGATATATACCTTCTGCCGGTGCTCGCTATCCAACGGAGGTTCTGGCACTTTATCTGGCAGACGGTGTTTATCAACTTTATTATTATGATGTTGACGAGCACAAAATGTATAGCACCTTTAACAGCGGTCAGGCTGGGTTAGGTGAAATATTTGCCGATCATAAGGCTAATGAAAAAGAAGTCGTTATTATTTTTGCTTCCGTGTTATGGCGCACCCTGGAGAGGTATGGGCTGCGCGGATACCGTTACTGTCTTATTGAAACAGGTTGTATGGCATCGCAGTTGAATAAAACAACGGGTGCGGTTAATGGTCATATTGCACTTAAAACACCGACAGAAAACCTGGATAAGCATCTTGGGTTGAGCTGTTCAACGCCTGCAATGGCGACCTGCAAATTAGAACTTAACTCTCTGAAAGGTGTGAAAAAATTCAAGATAGCGGAAAAAAAAGGCGTTCAATATATTGATGAGCAAACGCCCACGATGAACCCATTGCTTAAACGAGTGGAAAAATTCCACCGTAAAGCCATGAAGAAAGTCACAAGGATAGCGGTGCCAGCATCGATGTCGTTCTCTGAATATGAAAAAAGAGAATCAGCGAATCATTTTAGTGAAAGATTACTGAGTAATGATGATATTTCTTTAATAAAACGCCATCTTGTCGAGCAGTGCAGAAATCATGAAAATGAACGGCATGAACACTTAGATATAGTCATTCTTTCGGTTGATGAAGATAAGTTCATTAATCCAGTGATGTTATGGGTACGCAACGAAGGGGTGAAAGAAATTTCATTGCCGTATCGGAGTGTTGATATATCATCTTTTACCGATAATGTATTCCAGCAGCAAGAAATAGTTAAGCGCTCAAGCGTGATTGTTATGGTCGGGATGTCTACATGTCTTACCGATTGCTTCGATTATGGATATTTTTCCAGGATGAGTCTTAAAGCCGGTATGTTGATTGCCGATCTCTACAGGTTGGCAGACAGCGCGGATATTGGAACAACCACAATAGGTGGATTCTCTGACGCTCAGTTCGTCGGCAAGCTGGGGTTAGATAACTTCTATCCTCTCATTGCTCAAATATATGGAAAAACATCAGAACGAGATATAAAAGAGGACTCGCGAGTATTATTGACGTCAGAAAGATTTTGATTGAGCCAGAAAAAACAAATTAATGACTAGAGGTTAAAATGGAATATCATCAGATCCCAACGGTTGATAACGAAATTTATAAATTATTGAAAGATGAAGAGCATCGTCAGCATTCAGGATTGGAGCTTATCGCGAGTGAAAACTACGCAAGCGCCGCCGTTTTAGAAACCATGAGTAGCGTACTGAATAACAAATATAGCGAAGGATATCCGGGCCGACGCTATTATGGCGGGCAGGAAGTTACAGATATCATTGAACAGTTAGCTATTGACAGGGCTAAGGCTTTGTTCGGTGCACAGCATGCCAACGTACAGCCACATGCAGGCGCACCGGCTAACATCGCCACCTATTTCGCCTTGGCAAAGCCAGGCGATACGATTATGGGTATGGATTTAGGACATGGCGGACATCTGACTCATGGCGCTCCGGTAACAGAAATAGCTAATGTATTCCGTTTTGTCCGCTACAAAATGAAAAATATTGAAACGGGCGAAATAGATTACGATGAAATGAGGGAAACTGCGCGCCGTGAAAAACCGCGTATTATCATCGCTGGTTTTTCTGCCTATCCGCGAGAGCTGGACTATCAAAAAATCAGGGAAATTGCTGATGAAGTGGGTGCATGGGCTATTGCCGACGTCGCACATATTGCCGGGCTGATTGTCGGCGGGCAGCTTGCAAACCCATTTGATTCAGGGTTCGACACCGTGTTAACCACGACGCATAAAACGTTACGCGGACCAAGAGGTGGGCTGATCCTGTCGCGAACCGAAGAGATTGGCAAAAAAATCGATAAAGCCATTTTCCCTGGTATGCAGGGCGGGCCAATTATGCAGATGGTGGCGGCCAAAGCCGTGGCCTTCAAAGAGGCCGCTCAGCCTGAATTCAAAATTTATGCAGCTCAGGTGATTAAAAATGCGCGAATGCTTGCTGAAACTCTGATGGAGCGCGAAGCGCGCTTAATCACCAACGGCACCGACAATCATTTAATGCTTATTGACTGTGTTAAAAGCTGGAATCTGACCGGTGGCGAAGCACAGGTTATTCTCGATAACATCGGTATTACCCTAAACAAAAATATGATCCCTGATGACCCCCGTAAAGCACTCGATCCAAGCGGGATTCGGATCGGCACACCAGCGTTAACCACTCGTGGAATGAAAGAAGAAGAGATGAAGCAGCTGGGGGAAATTATTATTAAGGCCGTCACTAATAGTTCGCAATCACATCTTGATTATTTGAAAAAAGAAGTGGTAGCACTCGCCACACGTTTCCCGGTTCCGGGTATCAATCTTTAATTATTAATCTAAGGCGGAGGGGATTGAGCCTGATTCGCCTCTGCATACAGGATGAACGATGTCTAATAATAACGTTAGCGGAACGGTTCCCGTTAGTCACGGTATAGATATTTACTATGAAACTCGTGGGGAAGGATTTCCATTACTTATTTTGAATAATTTCTTTATGACATCAGAGCAATGGCGACCATTAACAAAACACATTGCGTCAAAATTCAAAGTTATTAACTATGATCTTCGTCATCAGGGGCGTTCTTCCCGAACCGAAGATGCGATAACGCTTGAAGATCATCTGGATGATCTGACGGTGTTGATTGAAAAATTGGGGTTAGATAAATTCTATTTAATGGGGACTTGCGTTTCTACATTAATTGCCCGCGATTATGCCATGAGACACCCTGAAAGGGTTAAAGGTGTCGTAATGGTTGGGCCTATATTCAGCCCTTATGGGGACCTACCGAGAAAGTTGATGCACAGGTCGTTGATTAATAGTTTGAAGTCTGGCGGCGGTGAGGCGCTGTTTGATCATTACTATCCTCTGCTTTATACGCCAAAAACTCAACAGTCAAACCAAAAAGTAGGCTATCTGGCCCTTAAAGCAAGATTTTTAGAGAATAATTCGGACGAACAACTACTGAAGCATCTTAGCTCTACCGTTGACGTGGTGGATAATCCGGATGGATTAGCTAATCTCGTCGTACCGACTATATTAATTTCCGGGGAAGAGGACCCTTTTACCAGTCGTAGAGGATTGAGACTTCTCGAAAAGATGATCCCTGATTGCGTTGTTGAATTAATTGAAGCTACGGGGCATAACCCCTATATAGAATCAAACTCGGTATTTGAGAGCTGCATAGTTCGCTTTATGGATACGATCTGTGAACGAGATGTGTCAGCGGAAAGTTCGAATGAGGTCATAGTATGACTTCACTTCATTCTTTGTTGCATTACTATAATGAAGAAAGTTTCCCTTTGGTTATTCATTATAATAAAAAGATATTTCAGTTTTATAATGATCAGCCGTCTGCTTGGATAAATGGCATAAACGATCTGCTTCTGAAGCACGGTGCAATATTGTTTCGGGGTTTCCCTGTCTCTGGCGTTGATGCTTTTGAGAACTTTGTTTCTGGTACCAGCGGTAGCGAAAACTGGATGGAGTATCCTGACGAGAAGGCAACGCCTCGCAGCGCGGTAAAAAATAAAGTTATGACTTCAACTGAGTATCACGCGCAGGGGTCAATATATTTACATAATGAGTGCTGTCATCGTAAAAGCTGGCCGCAGCATCTCTATTTTTGCTGTCATCAACCTGCAAAGGAAGGCGGCGCAACGCCCGTCGCTTCCGTCCGTGCCGTGACCAGAGCGATCGAGCAACAGTTCGGTGAACTTTTCCGCCAGCGTGGCGCACGTTATTTACGAAACTATGGCGGCCAGTATGGCGCTAATCTAAGTTATAGTTTTGGTACGGAAGATCCTGAAACGATTGAATCTTACTGTGAAGCTGCTGGATTAAGCTGGCAATGGTTGGGTAAAGGCCAGTTAAGAACCCTGGCTGAATTTCCAGCTTATCGAACGCATCCGCAAACGCATGAAGCATTGTGGTTCAACAATATCACTTTTTATCATCGCACTAGTATCGAGCCTCGGTTCGCCAGGCTGCTTGCGCATGTTCCTCCGGAAGAGCTGGCTTTCGCCAGCTATTACGGCGACGGTGAGCCGATTGCTGATACGGTTATTCAACAACTCCGCGCGGCATATGACAGTTATACCACCAGATTTGCGTGGCAGGCTGATGATGTTTTGCTGATTGATAATATGATATGCGCTCATGCCCGCGATCCTTATAAAGGTGCCAGAACCACGTGGGTTGCTATGGCGAGGGAGGTCTATTAATGAAAAACGATCGGCTTGCCGTATGGAAAATTGCTCAGCCTGTCTGCAATCTTGCCGGTTATGCTGAAGCCAGCTCTTTTATAAAGTATGCTGATTCGACGATCGCTAATGAAAAGTTGTTTCATATTACTTTTTATCCAGAGGCGCTGGCGGCGTTTAAACAGGGTAAACTTACTCAATTTTTACAGGCTGTCATTAAATACACTGGCGCGCTTTTAGTGAGAGGCTGGGAAATAAAAGCAGAAGATTTTCAGTATGTGCTCGACACACTCGCTAACGGCCGACGTGCTAGTTATGGTGAAACGCAATCATTGAGGTTGCATGTGGGGGAAAATGTTTATACATCTACGGAGCATCCGAGTAGCCAAAATATTTTCTATCACAATGAGAACTCTCACAGGATGATATGGCCAAAGCTTATTTCATTTTACTGCGAATACCCGTCGGATTCAGGCGGTGACACGCCCATCGTAAATAATTATTTGGTTGAGGGTTTTCTATCAGAGGAAACTAAAGAACGTTTTATGCGCCTGGGTGTTCGTTATCGGCGTAATTTCCGCAATCAATTTGGCGTTCCCTGGCAAACTGTATTTGAAACAGATGATAAAAAAGTCGTGGATGATTATTGTCAGGTGAATGACATCCAGGCTGAATGGCAAAGCAATAACGATTTAACGGTCACTTATGATCGCCCTGCTTATGTTGTTCATCCGGAAAACAATCGTTCGATATGGTGCAATAATGTGGCGTTTTACCATCCACTATCACTTGAATCACGGCAATATCGTACGTTGCGGATGATAATGAAAGAGAATGAAATGCCAACGTATGTCAGTTTCGGTAACGGGGAGACTATCCCACCTGAAATAATTGAAGAAATTAAAAACGCTTATCATCAGGCAGCCAGCCGGTTTAGCTGGAAGGCACAGGATATGTTAATCATGGATAACATAATTTATGCTCACGGAAGAGATGCCTTCACCGGTTCAAGAAGAATTCTTGTCACTATGGCGGAACCGGTAACTCGCAGCTTTAAACCGCGTTTGGATCAGCCGGCCATACTCAAAGCATGTAATGGATAACACGATGAACTTCCCCATAAGAAATGTTTTTTTGGTTATTTTTTGTCAGTCTTTGGCTTTAACATCAATGACGCTGGCAACCACCGTTACGGGTGTTGCGGGCAACATGATGGTAGGCCAGGCTGGCTTTGTCACGCTGCCGCTTGCTGTCAATGCCATCGGAACTGCGCTGGCAATGATGCCGGTAGCGCAGGCGATGCAAAAATATGGACGGCGTCCGGTTATGCTTTTCGGTTCGCTGACAGGCGTGATTTCAGGCCTGCTTGCTGCACAGGCTTTTCACGCAGGTAGCTTTTTACTTCTCTGTTTTGCGCTCTTTGGTGTGGGAATAGCGATGGCGAGCAGCGCTTTTAACCGATTTTTAATCGCGGAAATAACGCCGCAGGCATCACGAAGCCGGGTAATATCCTGGGTGCTGGCCTCCGGGCTTATTGCCAGTTTCGCCGGGCCTGAAACGGGTAAAATAGCACTAAAGTACTTTCCGGAGCTTGGGTTTGCTTCGCCTTATTTGGCGCTAGCCGGGTTATGGTTAATCCAGTTGATGGCAATATGTTCATTCAAAAATCTCCCCGTCAAAAAGCAGGATGAAAAAAATAATAGCGCGCGCCCAATGCGTCTGATAATTACCGATTGGGGTTTTTTCATGGCACTTATTGCTGGTGTTGTGGCGAGTTTAATCATGGGAGCCATGATGATAAGTACCCCAATGGCGATGACGCATAGTGGGCTTCATTTTGATAGCGCGGCAACGGTTTTGCAGTGGCACTATATGGCTATGTTCTTACCGGCATTTTTCACTGGCGATCTTATTAGAAAATACGGTAGTCGTAAAATTATTGCCACAGGCGGCGTACTTTGTTTCATTTCTGTCGCTAGCGCTTTTGGCGCGCAATACGGTAATTTTCTCGTGGCGCTGTTTTTAGTCGGCGTAGGCTGGAATTTTATGAATACAGGCAGTGTCACCCTGGCTATTACGCGTTACAGTCCGGAAGAAAAGGGAAAGGCTGAAGGTTTTTATGGCACCACCATGTCTGTCACCAGTGCCATCGCTGCGATTTCCTCAGGTTATTTACAGCAGAATTATGGCTGGCATGCCGTTCTGATAATGTCATTTGTTATGATAGCCGCACTATCTTTAGCTTATATATTGATAGATAAAAAACATGGATCGAGAGAATTTGATGTGGATGCAGGTTAAATATGCTATCAGATAAAAAAGTACTGATCGTCACTCAAACTTCTTTGTCACAAAATTATCATGAAACTTTAGGCCGGGTTCCACGCTTGCTTCGCCAACATGGTTATGCTGTCGAATGGCTGAAGGTAACAGAAGAACGCTTTATTTTTGATAATATCACGCAATATTGTGGAGTATATTTTGATGGCGCTGCTATAAGCGCTAATGATACTGATAAACACGCCTGGATGAGAGACCAGGAAAATTTTATGAAACAGTGTGTGGATAAAGGAGTGCCTGTACTGGCTATCTGTATGTCGGCAGGCTTACTTACGCGCGTTTTGGGTGGAAAGGTTAGTCGCCATGCCTCGGGGACTGGTGAACGCGGCTATCGTAAAATTATCCCTACGGCTGAAGGCAGACATTTTTTCCCTGATGATTTTAATGCTTATTTCTGGCATCAAGACGGATTTTCGCTGCCGAAAGACGCGGTGCTGTTGGCAAAATCGACGCTTTTTAATCAGGCGTATTGTTACAACGGGAACAGTTACGCCATTCAGTTTCATCCTGAGTGGACTCATGAAATTATTCGTCGCTATTCGCTTACCGTAGAACGCGATGCGCTCATGTTTAAAGGCGCGGATGATGAAAAAAAACAATCAGAAGATGCAAAAAAACATGCCGCTTCTATTGAAGCATGGTTTGACTATTTTCTTAATTACTGGCCAGTGAACAATCACTTGAGAAAATGACGAATGAGAACAATAATAATTGATAATTACGATTCATTTACCTATAACATCTTCCAAATGGTTGCTGCAATCAATCAATGTAGTCCGCTTATTTTTCGTAATGATGAAATAAGTTGGCAGCAGATACAGAAACTGGATTTTGATAACATCATTCTTTCGCCGGGACCAGGTTCGGCTGAAAATGACAAAGACTTCGGCCTTTGTCGTGATATAATTTTATATTCAACTAAACCTGTGCTGGGTATCTGTCTTGGTCACCAGGGGCTCTGCCATTATTGGGGTGGGAAAGTAACTCAAGCCCCTGTTCCCGTACATGGCCGGCAGAGTAAAATTTATCATGCAGGGCATTCTATTTTATCGAATATCCCGTCGCCTTTTAATGTGGTTCGATATCATTCTTTGATCGTTAACGATCCTATTCCTGATTGTTTTGAAGTCACGGCCCGTACCGAAGAAAATTTGATTATGGCAGTGGCGCATAAAGAAAAACCTTTGTGGGGAGTACAATTTCATCCTGAATCAATCCTGACCGAATGTGGAAGTGAGATTATCAGGAATTTTAACGAACTCACTGTTAGTTATCTCAAGGAAAATAAAATAAAATCCGCGAATGGATCTTATGCTCAACCTAAAATGGTTAAATTAAAAAAACCAGCTGCGGAGATTTATTTTCATTTAGAGTGTGAAGTTATCGCTTTTGACAGGGACCCCGGTGATATATTTAAGCGTATTTATGGCGATTCTAAAAATGCTTTTTGGTTAAATCGTGAAGCTTCATCAGCTTCGCCGTTTTCATACATGGGTGATGCCAAAGGCGAGAATGCCTTTATGCTATCTTGGTGTCAGGTCAGACGGCAACTGACCATTGATTCTGCGCACGAGAGCAAGGTTAGCTCGTCGGATATCCTTAGTTATATGGATGCGCATTTAGCAAATATCAACGTATCAGGAAGCGAGACGCCCTTTGGTTTTCGTGGCGGATTTGTTGGCTATATCGGTTACGAAGTCGATGTTTCCGGCGAACGCTGCTGTCAGCCTGCGGCGGATGATGATGCGAAAATGATTTTCCCTGACCGTTTTATTTGTATTGATCATCAGAAGAGTTGCATTTATCTCGTGACCCTGACGCCTCTTCATCAGGATAGAGATAGTGCCTGGATTGAAGACGTCAAAAGGCGTATTGCGGCTCCAGATAATGCATTAACCCAGCCATTGGCCAAAGAGAAAAAACAGGCCCAGGCATACTGGCTACACAGTAAAAAGAAGTATTTGCAGTTAATTGAGTCATGTTTTTCTGAAATCAGAAGCGGCGAAAGTTATGAAGTATGCCTGACCAACCGGCTATATCTTCCTCCTCTTAGTGCGCCATTTTCCGCCTGGCAACAACTGAGAAAAAGTAATCCATCACCGTACGCTGCTTTTTTACGCTTCGATGACCTCAATATCATATGTTCATCACCAGAGTGTTTCCTAAAAATCGATAAAGAAGGCCATGTTATTTCCAAGCCGATAAAAGGAACGCGTCGTCGCGGAAGAGATGCTGATGAAGATAATAAGCTGCGTCTTTCTTTACTGACGGATGAAAAAGATCGCGCTGAGAACCTGATGATTACGGATTTACTTCGTAACGATCTGGGCAGGGTCTGCCAAGTTGGCTCCGTACAGGTGCCTGAGCTGATGGTGGTGGAAACCTATCCCGCTGTACATCAACTGGTCAGTTCAGTGACAGGTAAACTTCAGCACACTTCGGCAATTTCATGTTTTAAAGCCGCATTCCCTGGTGGTTCTATGACCGGTGCGCCCAAAAAAAGAACCATGGAAATTATCGACAGGCTGGAAAACCGGGCGCGTGGCGTCTATTCCGGAAGTATTGGCTACTTCAGTTCTGACGGTTCTGCCGATATGAATATCGTTATCAGAACGCTGGTCAGTAACGCTTCTCATTCCGTGATAGGGGCCGGAGGTGCAGTGATAGAGCTATCTACGCCTGAAGCAGAGGTCGAAGAGGTTATGCTCAAAGCCAGCGCTCTGCTTGATGCTGTTGCAATCAGTCAAAACTGGGCCATTTCGTTAATCGAGAATGAACATGACTATTAAAAAAGTGATTATTCGTTGCCATAAGCTGGATGGTTTTTCTGAAAGCTGGGATAAAACGTCCTCGGTAAAAAAACCGTCGGTAAGCTTTACCTGCTTTGAAGCGGAAAAAGCGGATTATCCCGAATCTCTGGTGCCATTTCACCAGCATCCGCTGTATCAGAAACTTGATCATGAAACCAAGACGCGTATTCTTTCTGCGGCATGGATATGGTATAACGAAAAAACGGAGTTCCTGGAAGAATTAATAGTCAACCCTGCCTGCCAACTGATTGTAACCAAACGCTTTTTCGGTGCCTGTTCTAACGAAGTGAGGCGCTTAATATCACAAATTATGGTTGATGAACAGTATCATGCCTATATGAGTATCTATCCTTCCATTTTTACCCGGGAAAAGCGGGATCTTGAAGGATTATATTTTGAATATCCTCATGTGATAAAAAGATACCGTGATATTGACAATACTCACAATGATGAAGGTACGAAAAATATCTTGCTGCTTGCCTTTATGGTTGTTGCGGAATTATCTATTAATGGCTATTTGAACTTACTTTCAAAAAATGAGGATATACAGCCTCTAAATAAGGAAATTACCTATAATCACCAAAAAGACGAGGCGCGTCACTCCTTTATTGTTAAGCAAGTAGCAAAGGATATCTATATTAATATGAGCGAAGAAGAGAAAACGCTTTTTTCTGGGTTTATTAATGAGGCGCTCATTGCTTTTGTGAAGGCCGAGTTTCTTCCATGGAAGATTATTCTCGAATTTATCGGCGTGCCTTTTGCAGAAGAGCTTATCCGTTTTAGTGAGGAAAAACAAAATGGCGCACCTCTGTTCCGAGATGTAAGGGTACTCCAGGGATTTATTAACGAGTTGGGGTTTGGTCATCGTGTACCCTATTTAGAAAAATTGGTTGGGTGAGATGTACATTCCAAATGAGTTCAAACCTTCATGTGAAAATTTTACATCTGAGCTAGTAGGTAGTGAAGTGTTAGGATGCCTGCTGAGTTATCAGGAAAACAGACTGATAACTACGGCGCTTCCCTTTTTACAGGATAAATCGGATCAAAAAATTTTAGTTCTTTTGTCGCATATGGCCGCAGATAATTCACACTGGAAAGTTTTACAGCAGCAGAAAGAGGCTCACCTGCTTTTTATGGGCCCGCATGCTTATGTTTCACCTCAATGGTATAGTTCTCCGGTTAATGCGCCCACATGGAACTACGTGATGAGCGTATTACGGGTCACTATTGAAATTATTCAGGAGCGCTCTGCACTTCTGGCCCTGATGCAAAAAACAGTCATGCACTTTGAAAAAAGGTATGCGCAACCCAGTCAGATTAATCTGCAACCTGAGCGTTTAGAGCGCTTGTTGGGACGGATTGTCGGCCTCAGATTATCCGTCACCGATGTTCAAGAAAAAGCCCAACTGAACCAGAACAGAAGTATTGATGATCAATACTCTGTGGCGAAATATTTGGCCGATTCTGATAATGATAATTCGAATTTCATTGCAAAAATGATGCTCAATAATTTAAGAGATATGCCGTAATAAGGCCATATCAGGAGACGGAATGAAGCATATAAGAGTGGGAGTCGTGGGTTTTACGGGGCGACTAGGGAATCATGCCTGTACGGTTCTACAGAAAAAAAATTACGATTTATCGCTACTGGTTAGCAGTCATCAACATATTTTTCATTCACCACCGCAGGTTATTTTTGAATGTGCACACCATAGCGCAACAAAAAAAACCATTGAACTTGCCAGGCGTTTTAATTGTGCGGTGATATTCGCGACATCGGGCAGGGAGGAAGCCGACGAGGCATATATCAGAGAAGCGGCTAAAGATTTGCCGGTCATTATTGCGACTAACCTGGCGCAGGGGGCGTTGTTACAAGCCAGGCTGTCTTTATTCGCTAATGAGCACTGTGGAGCATGTGAAAAGACGATAATCGATCGTCATGCCAGTATTAAACAGGATCGGCCAGGAGGAACAGCCCGGCGTCTCGCCGCGATGCTGGACGCTAAAATTGAAACGCTGAGGTATGGGCAAGGTGTGGCCGATCACCATGTGGTTTTTCACTGGCAGGATGAAACGCTGGAAATCACCCATCGTACGTTCTCTTTATTGCCAGCGGTTAACGGCGCTATTCGTGCTATCGACTATGCGTTAAATATTAATAAACCGGGTCTTTACGATTTTTCACAATGCGTAACTTCGCTCGGGGGATAGTTTTTTTAACGGCTGGATTGTTTCATTTTCTGATATTTTGATCCGTTGGGATGTCGCAGCAGGTATAGGCCGAATCCGTCAGTTAGCTTGAGCGGTTTACCACTTTGTTTACCAGCAAAAGGGTGTACTTCGAGTGAAGTTGAACGGATGTGTGTAGACGTTGGGTAAGGGGGCATCAGTGAATAGAAAGCAAAAAACCAGACGCCCGTAGACATCTGGTTTCTTAAATTTGGCTCCTCTGACTGGACTCGAACCAGTGACATACGGATTAACAGTCCGCCGTTCTACCGACTGAACTACAGAGGAATCGTGTGAACGGGGCGAATAATAATAATCTTATGGATAAGTGTCAACGGAAAAAGTGGCGCCGGGTCATTGACTGCTGTTGTTTGCAGCAACCTGATGATTTGCTAAACATTTTAGCTTGAATTTCATTGATGTCAGGCAGCGTACCCATTGCCAAAGATCTGTTTTTATCACCACCTCGGTGAACATATTCGTCAAATAAGCAGGTACGGCATCTGCTCTCAACGCCGTACCTGACTATCAGGTCAAAAGTACCTTGCGCTCGCGGCGCAGAGAATAAATAAATGCCACGGTAAAGATCAGGGCAAACAGCACCACGATGGTTGGGCCGGGGGCACTGTCAAGGAAGAATGACAGATACGTGCCGCTAAAGCAGACCGTAATTGCCAACAGTAATGCGCAGATCATCACCGATGAGAAAGTGCGCATTAACAGAATGGCAATGGCGCCAGGGGCGATAAGCAGCGCAATGGACAACACAATCCCCACGGCTTTTAGCGTGGCGACGATGGTCAGTGCAATCATGCTTAGCAAGCCGTAGTGCAGTAGCGTTGTGTTCAAACCACATGCTTTCGCCTGCTGCGCGTCAAAAGCATGCAGCACTAAGTCGCGCCATTTCATGCCAATGACCAGTGCAACAACGCAGGAAATCGCTGCGCTTTGCAGCATATCGCTGGTTGAGATACCCAGCATATCGCCGAACAGAATATGGTCGAGATGCACCTCGGATTTCACCGAGATATAGAGGATCAGACCAGCGGCAAACATCCCGGAGAAGATAATACCCATCACGGTATCCTGCTTGATGCGGCTGTTTTCCTTCACGTAGCCTGTCGCCAGCGCGCAGAACAGCCCGGCACAAAATGCCCCGATGGCCAGAGGAATGCCGAGGATCCAGGCCAGCACCACGCCGGGAAACACCGCATGGCTCATGGCATCGCCCATCAGCGACCAGCCTTTAATCACCATAAAACTGGAAAGCAGTGCACAGGGGATAGCGACAATCACCGAGATAGCCAGCGCGGTATTCATAAAATCAAACTGAAACGGGCTCAGCAGCAGTGCAGTCAGATTCATACGGCCTCCTGTGAGGAGTGGGCGACACGTCTGCGCCGTGCCAGTAGCCCGTGCTTAGGGGCCAATACAAATGCGATGAGAAACACCAGCGTCTGCGCCACCACGATGATGCCGCCGGTCGCGCCGTCAAGGTAGTAGCTTATCCATGCGCCAAAGAAGCTGGTGATGCTACCGATGGCGACCGCAATCATCAGCAGTGAAGGGAAACGGTCGGTCAGTAGATAAGCGGTAGCGCCGGGGGTGACCACCAGGCAAATAACCAGAAAAGCGCCGACGGTTTGCAGGGCGGCAATGGTGCAGGCCGCCAGCAGGGTGAAAAATAGCAGCTTCAGGCGCGTTGGGTTAAGGCCCACCGAGCGGGCATGATTTTCATCAAAGAAGGTCACCATCAGGTCTTTCCACTTGATCAGTAATATCAGCAGCGAGGTGAAGCCTATAATGGCGAGCTGAAGAATATCTTCCGGGGCAATGGCCAGAATATTGCCGAGTACGATTGTCTGAATATTCACCGAAGTGGGGTTCAGAGAAACCATAAACAGCCCAATGCCGAAGAAAGAAGAGAAGATTAGCCCGATAATCGCGTCCTCTTTCAGACGTGTTCGCTGATTAAGAAACAGCATGCTGCCCGCTGCCAGACCACCGGAGAGAAAAGCCCCAAGGGCGAAAGGCAGCCCCAGCATATAGGCCCCGGCCACTCCCGGCACTATTGAGTGTGACAGTGCATCGCCAATCAGTGACCAGCCCTTTAGCATCAGGTAGCAAGAAAGGAAAGCGCATACGCCGCCCACCAGCGCTGAAACCCACATTGCGTTCAGCATATATTGATAGTGGAAAGGTTCAGTCAGCCATGCCATCAGCGGTTCCCCTCAACGAGAGAGAGGGCAGGAGGATCCTCAGCATCGCTGAATGTCAGATCGCGCAATGCGCCGCTAAAGGCATTTTCCAAGTTGCTGCGGGTAAAGGTGGTGGCCGTAGGGCCGCAGGCCAGCACCGTGCCTTTGACGATAACCGTGTGATCACAATAATCCCTGACGGAGGCCAGATTATGGGTTGAAACCAGCAGGGTGCGCCCTTCGTCGCGCAGCTCATGCAGCAGGTTGATAATTTGCTGCTCGGTATTGACGTCAACACCGGTAAAGGGTTCATCCAGCAGGATCACCTGACCACGCTGTGCGATGGCGCGAGCGAGAAAGACACGCTTTTTCTGGCCGCCGGACAGTTCGCCGATCTGACGACGACGGAAGTCGGACATGCCAACTCGCTCCAGGGCGGCAGTGACCAGGCGTTTGTCTTCGTCACGCGCAATACGTAGCATGCCCATATGGCCATAGCGACCCATCATCACCACGTCTTCAACCAGTACCGGAAACGACCAGTCGACATCTTCGGACTGGGGCACATAGGAGACCAGGTTGTTTTTCAGCGCTTTGTGGCACGGCCGGTCGAGCAGGTCAATCGTTCCGGCAGAGAGCGGGACAAACCCCATAATGGCCTTAAACAGCGTCGATTTCCCGGAGCCGTTGATGCCCAGTAGCGCAGTGATACTGGCGGTGGGAACCTGTAATGAGGCATCGCGCAGGGCGGTGTGCCCGTTGCGATAGGTCACCGTGAGGTTATCCACCTTAATGCCATTCTGCTGTACGGCGTTGATGCTCACTTTGCTAACCCTTGTTGAATGCCGTGAACAATGGTTTCACTGGTGACGCGCAGCAGATCAAGATAGGTCGGAACCGGGCCATCTGCGGCACTGAGCGAATCAACGTACAGCACGCCGCCATAATGGCTGCCGGTTTCACGCGCAACCTGGCGCGCGGCCTTATCGGAGACGGTACTCTCGCTAAATACGGCCGGTATCTTGTACTGCCTGACCTTATCGATCACTTTACGCACCTGCTGCGGCGTTCCCTGCTGGTCGGCATTGATCGGCCACAAATAGAGTTCCTGCAAACCGAAATCGCGCGTCAGATAAGAGAATGCGCCTTCGCTAGTGACCAGCCAGCGTTTTTCTGCGGGCAGTTGTGCCAGTGCCTGCTGCACCGGGGCGATAGTGGCGCTGATTTTTTCCTTATAGGCGGCCGCATTTTGGCGATAGGTTTCGGCATGGGCCGGATCGTATTTCACCAGCGCATCGCGAATATTATCCACATAGATCAGCGCATTTTTCGGCGACATCCAGGCGTGGGGATTTGGTTTACCACTATAGGGGCCTTCGCTGATGCCCATAGGAATAACCCCGTCGGACACCACGACTTCCGGCACGCCGGACAGGTGTTGATAAAAGCGTTTAAACCACAATTCCAGGCTAAGGCCGTTGGCAAGGATCAGCTGCGCGCCTTGGGCACGTTTAATATCGCCGGGGGTGGGCTGATATTCATGGATCTCCGCGCCGGGTTTGGTGATTGAGGCGACTTCTGCCGCCTCTCCGGCCACGTTCTGCGCCATGTCGGCAATGATGGTAAAGGTGGTAATGACCTTAAATTTATCCTGTGCCACCGCGGTATGCAGGGGTAACGTGGCGAGGATGGCGGCACAAAGCCATCCTTTTAATCGATACAGATATGACATGAATTTCTCCCGAGGTGCTTAAAAATACGTCTTAAATAGCAATTGCTATAAGATATAGCACAGGCTATG
This sequence comes from Erwinia piriflorinigrans CFBP 5888, assembly GCF_001050515.1. Taxonomy (GTDB): domain Bacteria; phylum Pseudomonadota; class Gammaproteobacteria; order Enterobacterales; family Enterobacteriaceae; genus Erwinia; species Erwinia piriflorinigrans. The sequence goes on along the minus strand of NZ_CAHS01000015.1, from coordinate 512,370 downwards.
TCTCGTTGTGAAATTTATTCGCATTTTGTTAGCGCTGGGAGTGCTGGTAGAACGGGAAGGCGGCAGCGGATGGTATGAGCGACCAGAGTCGGCGCGATGTGACAATAAAGAAGAGAGGCAAGGTGAAGAAAACCCCCGGTAAGCCGTGCTTACCGGGGGCTTGTTTAGCGTATATCGAAGCGATCGAGATTCATCACTTTGTCCCAAGCTGCGACAAAGTCGGTGACAAATTTCTGTCGGGCATCGGCAGAGGCATAAACTTCTGCCACGGCTCTCAGGATGGCGTTAGAGCCAAAGACCAGGTCGGCGCGTGTGGCACTGTACCTGACTTCTCCTGTTTTGCGGTCGTAACCGTCGAACAGCTCGGCGGCGTCATCGGCGGCACGCCAGGCGGTGCGCATATCGAGCAGATTGACAAAAAAGTCATTGCTGAGTACGCCAGCCCGTTCGGTGAGCACGCCGTGCTGGCTGTCATCAAAGTTAGTACCCAGCACCCTCAGCCCACCGACCAGCACGGTCAGTTCCGGCGTACTGAGCGTCAGCTGCTGTGCCTTATCAATCAGCAGCGTCTCGGTGGATGGCCCGTCGGTGATGCGCCGGTAGTTGCGGAAGCCATCCGCCAGCGGCTGTAGCAGCTCGAAAGAATCGATATCCGTTTGCTCCTGACGCGCATCGACACGGCCGGCGGTAAATGGCACTGCAATAGTGACACCCGCAGCCGCTGCTGCCTGTTCAATCCCCACCACGCCCGCCAGCACCAGGGTATCCGCTAACGACATTTTACCGGATGCCTGCTGTATCGCCTGAAGCTGCGGCAGAGCACGGCTGGCAATCGCATTGACCGGCCACGCTTTTTGTGGAGCCAGCGCAAGGCGGGCACCGTTGGCACCGCCGCGCTTGTCACCGCCGCGAAAAGTCGAGGCGGAAGCCCAGGCAACCGACACCAGTTCACCGACTGAAAGCCCACTCTGGGCAATCGCTGACTTCACATCGTTGATATCACCGAGTGAAGGCTGGTGAATCGGGGCAGGCAGCGGATCTTGCCAAATCAGGTCTTCTTTCGGCACTTCAGGGCCGAGATAACGCGCTTTTGGCCCCATATCTCGATGGGTCAGCTTAAACCAGGCGCGAGCAAAGGCTTCGTTGAACGACTGCGGGTCCTGCAGAAAACGCCGGGAGATCTTGCCGAACTCCGGGTCGAAACGCAGCGTCAAATCGGTCACCAGCATGGTGGGCTTGCGCTTCTTATTCGCATCGAAAGGATCGGGGATTGACGCTTGTGCATCCTGAGCCTCGAACTGGATCGCGCCTGCCGGACTGTGGGTCTGAACCCACTCATAGTTAAACAGGTTCTCGAAAAAGTAGTTGCTCCACTGGGTTGGCGTTTGCGTCCAGACGACTTCCAGCCCGGAAGTGATGGCGTCTGCGCCTGAACCGCTGCCGTAGCTGCTCGTCCAGCCCAACCCCTGAGATTCAAGAGGAGCCGCTTCCGGATCGACGCCAACATGGCTGGCTTCACCAGCACCGTGAGTTTTACCCAGCGTGTGGCCACCGGCGATGAGGGCGACGATCTCTTCATCATTCATCCCCATATTACCAAAGGTGGCGCGGATGGCCGGTGCGGCTGATGCCGGATTACCGCTGGCTTCAGGGCCTTCCGGGTTAACGTAGATAAGCCCCATCTCCGTCGCGCCTAATGGCGCATTGGCAAGGCTTTCCGGGTGACGGTGCGCCAGCCACTCTTTCTCGTCACCCCAGTTGATATCGAGGTCAGGCTCCCACACGTCTTCGCGTCCGGCGGCGAAGCCAAAGGTACGGAAACCGGCGTTTTCCAGCGCCACATTTCCGGCCAGAATATAGAGGTCGGCCCAGGATATTTTCTGACCATACTTCTGTTTCACCGGCCATAGCAGACGCCGTGCCTTATCCAGACTGACGTTATCCGGCCAGGCATTAAGGGGAGCAAAGCGCTGCTGACCGCGACCGGAGCCGCCACGACCATCTACGGTGCGGTAAGTCCCGGCGCTGTGCCAGGCCATGCGGATAAACAGGCCAATATAGCTGCCCCAGTCGGCGGGCCACCACTCCTGCGAGTCGTTTAGCAGCGATTTGAGGTCGGCTTTGAGTTGAGGATAGTCGAGCTTGCTGAACGCCTCGCGATAACTGAAGCTGTCATGGAGTGGGTTAGAGCGGTTTGAGTGCTGATTTAATAAATCGACACGTAATTGCTCGGGCCACCAGTCACGGTTACTGGTTCCACCACCAGCACCTCGGGCCAGAACGCTTTTTTCCTCTTTTTGGGCATGGAAAGGGCATTTTCCAGCAGCGCTATCATTCGTATTATGCGTACTCATCTTAAGGCTCCATCACTCTCATTGATGAAGCCAGCATAACGGCCGATGACGATAGGAGCTATCTGGATTAATCAACTTGTTTGATAGGTTTTTCCTTTCTTATTGTTGCACCGTGCTCCATATCAATATTGCACAATGGACAAAAAGGACGGTTTATACTTGCGGCTAATGGCCTGAGAGCGCGATCTTCAAATGCGGGTAAAAAGAACACCGAACCGGCTTTACCAGCAAAAGGGTATCGCTTCGGGGGATTTTTAGCAGACGTTTTCAGGCGTTGGGAAGGGGGGCAACAGCCAAATAGCAAAAAACCAGACGCCCATAGGCATCTGGTTTCTTAAATTTGGCTCCTCTGACTGGACTCGAACCAGTGACATACGGATTAACAGTCCGCCGTTCTACCGACTGAACTACAGAGGAATCGTGTGAACGAGGCGAATATTAGCGATCCGCTATCTGACTGTCAACCGTAAAAAACAGACTGGTTTTCAACTGGCTGCGTTTAAATCAATCCGCTTGATTACTGAGCGGTTGAGGTCGTGTGGTACTGCTGTAGACGCTGCCAGGGGTCCTGGCGATAAAACTGGCAGAAACGCCGGTATAGCGCCGGGAAACGGGCTACCAGCAGTTCCGGGGCGCTAAAGAAATACTCGGAGAGCACGGCGAAACATTCGGCCGGCTCGCTGGCCGCATAGGGATCTATGCTGGCGGCGTCTTCCCCGACGATATCTGCTTCATCGCCAATCTGCATCATCGCGGCGCGCAGGTCGTGTTCCCAGCCAGCGACGTCGCGCAGCGCAACAGACGGCACACCATTCGCTTCGCCACTGCCGCGTGCATCCAGTTTATGCGCAACCTCGTGGATGACCAGGTTATAGCCGGAACGGTCAAAGGAATCTTGTATATCCCGCCAGTTGAGGACAATCGGGCCCTGCTGCCAGCTCTGACCGGCCTGTACTATGCGCTCACGGTGTACCAAACCAAACTCATCCTGCCATTCGTCGTCGACCACAAAGGGAGAAGGGTAAATCAGAACTTCATGAAAACCGTCCAGCCAGTCATAGCCCAGGTTTATCACCGGCAGACAGAACAATAACGCCAGGCGGCAGCGATTTAACCGATCCAGCTCCAACTCCTGCAACAGGATCAGGCTTTTCTGGCGTAAAAAACGCGCGGCAAGCTGGCACAACGCCTGACTTTCAGCCGCGCTAAGGGTGGAGAGTAACGGTATGTCCAGCGCCTGTTGCCAGGGCAGTTCGGCGTCCCGCGCATCGTCTTTACTTTTCCACGGCCACTTAATCATCTCTCCTCGCTCCCGTTTGACATAAAGCTGGCGTCAATGTTTGACTCATCTTCACTGCGGGCTATTTAAAACGCTGCTGAATCGATAAGCAATAAAAGGTTTGTCGTCGGTGAACTGTCACCTTTCGTGCATAGCACATAGAGAAATTACGATATGTCATCAGTGACATGTTTTATAGCAACACCGGGCCTGAGGGTGAAAATAAGAGTTGGCTGATGTCGGGAACAGGATTAGGGTCGCGACAAAATCGGTACAGGTGATTGATATAAATGATTATTCTAACCAGTAACCTTTTATTGACCGTTGCATCATTTCATCAGAGAAAAGGGTTGTCCTGCATGAACATAGCCGGGCGGAAACGGCTGAAATAAAGCGTTAACGTAAAAAAATTGATGTGCTAACCCACGAACAAACGTTATAAGTTTGATGTGGATCTCACTTATGCCGTCGACATGGCTACCGGCTGCAAATGGGTAATCACTAATGACATCTCAAAAGTGTAAACAATAAGGAGAAGTCCATGACGCTGATGCAATGGCAATCACGTTTTGAACACTGGCTAAATGAAAGCTGGCAGCATGATGATAAAGCCCATGATGTGGCTCACCTCAAGCGGGTTTGGCAAACCGCGCAGCGCATCCTGCAAAGCACGGAGGCCGATGCGCTGGTGGTAATGGCCGGCTGCTATTTCCACGATATTGTTAACCTGGCGAAGAACCATCCGCAGCGTCATCTTGCCTCTGCACAGGCTGCTGTTGAGACCCGGCGCATTTTACAGCAGGTATTTCCTGAGTTTCCATCTGATAAAATTGATGCAGTGACGCATGCCGTCCATGCACATAGTTTCAGTGCGGAAGTGGCGGCTGAAACCATCGAAGCAAAAATCGTTCAGGATGCAGATCGGCTAGAGTCACTGGGGGCGATTGGCCTTGCGCGCGTATTTTACGTCTCTGGGGCCTTGGGGCGTGCACTATTCGACAGCAGCGATCCGCTTGGTCGTGAACGTCCGCTGGACGATGCGCAATGGACATTAGATCATTTTCAAAAAAAACTCCTCAAGCTACCGGAAACGATGCAAACGGCAGAAGGGAAGCGCCTTGCCCAATACAATGCTGATTTTTTGGTGACGTATATGGCGAAACTGTGTGCGGAACTGAAAGGGGATTTTGACGCGCTGGACGAAAGCGTGCTGGCTGAATTTGCTCGTTAACAATTTTTACCGTCAACAGATCGTTTCCCTACTCGGCGTCCCCGGTTACAGGGACGCAATCTCATCGTTTACAGAACAAACTGACTCACGCTACGTGCCAATCTTGCGGCATGACTAACCAGTAATTCAGACGTTTCAGCGCTGCGGTGCGTTAAGCGCTCGCTCTCTTTGGCCTGTTGATTCAGCTGGGCAATCTCCTGTGCGACAGCATTGACTCGCCGACTCTGCGCATCAGCATTCTGCTGAAGTTCATTGAGTAAACTGACAACGCCCGTCACGGCAGTGGCAATCTGATGATACAACCCATCCAACGTTTGAACCTGATGAAAACCGCTGTTGATATGCTGATGGGTATTATCTATCAGTCCGTCAATGGTTCGCGTTGAGGCGCTACTCTTCTCGGACAGCAGGCCAATCTCCTTTGCCACAATGGAGAAACTGCGCCCGTAGACGCCCGCATGGGCAGATTCAATCGCTGCGTTCAGCGCCAGCAGCCTGGTTTGCAGAGAAATCCCTTCCAGTAAGGTGACGAAACTGGCGATTTCACCGGACGCAGCAACAATCTGGTGCATCTGTGTTTCAACCGACGCGACAACTTTGCCACAGCGCTGCGCCAGAAGGTCAGCGGCCTGTACTTCGCGCGTGGCGTGGTGCGTAAACTCAACGCTATGACCGACTTCTTGCGCCACCCTGTTGAGACGCTGGCTGATATGATTGAACGCCAGTATCTGCTGCTGATGCTGGGCGCTGAACTCGTCATTTTGCTGAGCCATACATCCGGCGCTGTGATGTACCGCGCCAGAGATGGTATTGATTTCCCCAACAATGTGCTGTAATCCCCGCTGCATCGCGCCAATGCTTGCCGTCAACTGGTTAATTTCGGTCGACTGAAAACCGCCCCCGCCTGGCCGGTGTGAAATATCCCCGGTGGCAATCTGCGCCAGCCACTCAGAAACGCGATCCAGCGGCAAAATAACCCCGCGCAGTAACATTGCGCCACCCAGCAGCAGCAAGGTTCCCAACAGGGCTGAAATGGCCATTGCCAGATTGCGGTTGTTGGTCAGTGAGGAAAGAGTCAGTCGATTCAAATCAGCAGACTGCTGGTTGGCCTGCGCCAACGTTTGGTAGTACGCCTCATTGAACTGTTGCGAAAAGGCCTGCATGGGAACCATAAAGAAAGCGTCAATATTTTTGGCGTTTAGCCCTTTCAGTTGTTCCTGAAGCCCATCTGCAAGCAGCATAAAGTTCTGCGTCAGTGGGCTGTCTGCTGCCACGGGATATTGCTCAAACAGCTGGCGTGCGCGGTTTAGAGAGAGCTGCGCGGCTTCGGCCAGGCTTTTCCAGCTGTCAACCGAGCCGGTCTGATTATCCTGCATAAGAAATATGCCCGCGCGGTGGCTGTTATCACTTGCGCTAAGCAGTTCACTGCGGGTTTTATCCAGTAAGGCCTGGCGATGCGACAGCTGATGTGCTTCGGCAATATTGGTGCTGGTCGTGTTCACCAGGCGGGTGAGTAGCAGAATACTGACGCCCTGAACCAGGCCAAAAATAACCAAGAACAGGATAAATCCTCCGCGCAGACTTTTTAGCCAGACGGGGAAACAGAGTGTTAGAGATGGGCGCTTTAGCAGACGGAGCAGGGGGGAAATCGTTAACAGTGACATAATACATCCCGAAAAATAAATGAGAGTATTGGTTGCCATTATGTCACTGATATTACAGCTAAATGGGGAAGGGCTAAAACGGTGATATATCTGCCGTAAAGGCAAATTTCTTCAGGCTATTCCGCCTGATCATCACCGTAATAGAGCACGCCTAGTTTGATTAACGGACGTCCCTGGCTTTTACGATGCAGATTGGTGTCGCGTAGCGAGTACACACAGCCGCAGTATTCCTGCTGATAGAAACGTTCACGTTTGCTGATCTCAATCATGCGGGCAGAACCACCTTTCTTGCGCCAGTTATAGTCCCAATAACTGATGCCCGGATAGGGGGCGGCTGCGCGGTCACCGCAGTCGTTAATCTGCTGCATATTTTTCCAGCGCGAAATGCCCAGGGAGCTGGAAATGACCGGGAAATCGTTTTCCCATGCATAGAGAGCGGTACGTTCAAAGCGCATATCGAAACACATGGTACAGCGCACGCCGCGTTCTGGTTCCATCTCCATGCCTTTCGCACGTTCAAACCAATTGTCCGTATCGTAGTCGGCATCGACAAAGGGGACACCGTGCTGTTCAGCAAAACGAATGTTTTCTTCTTTACGCAGCAGATACTCTTTCTGCGGGTGAATATTCGGATTATAGAAGAAAATCGTGTAGTCAATCCCGGATGCCTGTATGGCCTCCATCACTTCGCCGGAGCAAGGAGCACAGCAGGAGTGCAGCAGGAGTTTTTTTGCGCCGTTGGGCAGCGTCAGCAGGTCGCGTTGTGGTGCGCTCATGGGAACAGTTCCAATACTATTAAGAAAACCGCACCATTGTAGTAGCACCCTGCGGTGCTGTCATTACCCTTCATCACGTCAGGGATGAATTATCCTGGCCATGTGTCATTGAAGTGATATGCTGTCACTCATTTATCCCATTTACCGAGTGATTATGAGCGACTTTGACCGAGTGGCTGCCGAACTGGCCCAACAGGCGCGAGTGCAGGCACAGCACAAAGAACAACAGGACCGGCAGCTTTTACTGCGCGTGCTGGAAATTTACGATCAGAAAACCGTGGCGGCAACGTTACGCAAGGTCAGCCAGCGCGAGTGGACGCGTGAGTCCGTCAACCGCTGGATAAAAGGCAGCAGGAGCACCACCCTGACCGAGGCTGAGGTCAGTATGCTGGGCAGTATGCTGCCCGCACCTCCCGCACATCATCCTGATTATGCGTTTCGCTTTATCGACCTGTTTGCCGGGATTGGCGGCATACGCAGCGGTTTCGAGGAGATTGGCGGTCAGTGCGTCTTTACCAGTGAATGGAACAAGCACTCGGTGCGGACCTACAAAGCCAACTGGTATTGTGATGAAAAACAACACGTTTTTAACCAAGATATCCGCGATGTTACTTTGAGCGGCAACCCGCAGGTCGATGAGCAGCAGGCTTACCAGCATATTCAGCAGCAGGTACCGGATCATGACGTGCTGCTGGCCGGTTTCCCCTGCCAACCCTTCTCGCTAGCGGGCGTGTCGAAGAAAAACGCGCTGGGGCGTGCGCACGGTTTTGAATGTGAAGCACAGGGAACGCTGTTTTTTGATGTCGCGCGCATTATCACGGCTAAAAAGCCGGCTATTTTTGTCTTGGAAAACGTCAAAAATCTGAAAAGCCACGATAAAGGACAAACTTTCCGTATTATTATGTCCACGCTGGATGAGCTGGGCTACGAGGTGGCGGATGCCGACGTCGTCGGGCCGCAGGATCCGAAGATCGTTGACGGCAAGCATTTTTTGCCGCAGCACCGTGAGCGTATCGTTCTGGTTGGTTTTCGTCGCGATCTCCAACTGCCCGCCTTCAGCCTTAGTGCACTACCTGCACTTTATCCGCAGCAGCGGATCCCGTTAAAAGCGCTGCTTGATAGCCCGGTGGAGGAAAAATATATTCTCTCGCCCACCCTGTGGAAATATCTTTATCAGTATGCCAAGAAACACCAGGCGCGTGGCAACGGTTTTGGTTACGGGCTGGTGGACCCGGCGCTTGAAAATGGCGTGGTACGCACGCTTTCGGCGCGTTATTACAAAGATGGGTCGGAGATCCTTATCGATCGCGGCTGGGATAAAGCGTTAGGCGAGCAGGATTTCGATAACGCCGACAACCAGCAGCGCCGACCGCGCCGCCTGACGCCGCGTGAATGCGCAAGGTTGATGGGCTTCGAGCAGCCCGGATCGCAGACCTTCCGTATTCCGGTCTCGGACACCCAGTCTTATCGCCAGTTTGGCAACTCGGTGGTGGTTCCCGCCTTTGCCGCCGTGGCAAAACTCTTGCTGCCGTGGATCGAGCAGGTGGTAAGTAAACGTCGTTGAAAAAGGCTGCGCTGCCGTCACTGCCGGGCAAGATTTAGCTATAATTAATGTCATCATTAAAGGAATATCAAGATGGCCGACGTTCACTCCTCTCAGGTGCGCAGCAAGAACATGCGCGCCATTCGTACTCGCGATACGGCAATCGAGCAGCACCTTGCGGCCCTGCTGACCGACCTCGGTTTGCATTATCGCTTGCAGGATAAATCGCTGCCCGGACGGCCAGATTTTATCCTGCCAGATTGGCGGGCGATTATTTTCGTCCACGGCTGTTTCTGGCACGGTCATCACTGCCATCTGTTTAAATTACCCGCAACGCGCACGGCGTTCTGGCAGGGGAAAATAGACAGTAACGTTGCCCGCGATCGGCGCCATATTGAAGAGTTGACGGCCAGCGGCTGGCGAGTATTACTGGTTTGGGAATGCGCAATGCGCGGAAAAACCCGGTTAGAGCAACAGGCGATGAGTGCGCGTCTGGAAGAGTGGATCTGCGCCGCTGCGGGCAACGGCGAGATCGACGAATGCGGAATACGTCAGTTGTAAGAGGTTAAGGTTCGCAGGGTTTAACGACGGGCTTCGCCGGTACCAGATATTTCCCCAGCGTCACCAGAATCACCGCTGAGACGATAATTCCGAGCGCCAGCCATTCGCGCCCCGAGAGGCTTTCACCCGCGAAGGCAATACCCAGCAGCACGGCGACCACAGGATTCACGTAGGCGTAACTGGTGGCAATGGCCGGACTCACATTGCGGATCAGGAACATATAGGCGCTGATGGCAATCACCGAACCGAACAGGCTAAGATAGCCAAGCGCCAGTATTCCGCTCAGCGCCGGTGTCTGTGTCAGATGTTCACCGCTGATAAAACTTGCCGTCAGTAACACCACGCCAGCAGCCAGCATTTCAACGGCTCCAGCCATCATACCAAACGGCAGATTAACCCGTGATCCCCAGACTGAACCAAACGCCCAGCTCAACGAACCGAGAAGAATCATCAATGCTGCCCAGGGATTGCCTGCCAGATGTCCTCCGCTGTTAAGCAGGATTATACCTGACAGCCCGATGCCAATGCCCAGCCACTCAATCCACCGGGTAGCGATACCAAAAAGACGGCTGAAACACATGGCGAACAGCGGTACGGTCGCGACCATCACCGCCGCCAGCCCGGAGGGAACGTGCTGATGCTCGGCCACGGTAACGGCACCGTTACCCATCGCCAGTAGCAGTACGCCGACCAGCGCCGCGTTCGCGGCCGATTGCAGCGAAGGCAGTTTCTCACCCCGCAGTAGCAGCACGGCCAACAGCACGGCGCCTGCCAGCAAAAAACGCAGTCCGGCCATCATCATCGGCGGCCAGCTTTCGACGCCGATACGAATAACCAGGTAGGTAGATCCCCAGATAAAGTAGAGGGCAAACAGAGCCGCTATTAGCGGCAGCACTTTGGGCGCACGGCGTAGTGTCATGTCAGAAGCTCATTCCCGAAGCCAATCAGGTTATCAGAGTGTTAAGTGGCAAGGAGTTTGCCACTCATTAACAGAATAAACGTCATTTTTTTTACAAAATTTGCACTCGTTGCGCATAATTGTTTAGATCGAGCTCTTTTTAATACAGCCAGTCAAAGGTGGGCCATGGGCAGTGTCAAGCTGACGGTAAGGCGTTTATATCAACTTAGCGGCGAACGCATGGTGAATACCCAGGCGACCGCGCGTATTTATGTCGGTGAACATCTGATCGCTACTGAACAGATCGGCGGAATGACAGAAAGCCCGGTCAGTAAGTATCTGCACCATGCGCACGCACAAGGTCAGGCGGTACGCGTTGAATGGGACTGTGACGGCATCGCCGACATGGCGGTGACTGAAATCGAACAGTGCCCCTGTTGTCACTATGATGAATGAGAAAAAGGAATAAGATTTTGGCTGGAAGTAGTTTACTGACCTTACTGGATGATATTGCCACGCTGTTGGATGACGTGGCCGTGATGGGCAAAGTGGCGGCAAAGAAAACCGCTGGCGTACTGGGTGATGATCTTTCGCTGAACGCACAACAGGTCAGCGGGGTAAAAGCCAACCGTGAACTGCCGGTGGTGTGGGCCGTGGCGAAGGGATCGTTCCTCAATAAGCTTATCCTGGTGCCGCTGGCGCTGTTGATTAGCGCCTTTGCTCCCTGGGCTATCACTCCGCTGCTGATGGTAGGGGGCGCGTACCTCTGCTATGAAGGCGTGGAAAAAGTCCTGCACAGCCTGCATAAAGACAAAAGCCAGGAGACGCCAGAGGCGCGGGAACAGCGGCTGCTGAAGATTGCGCAGCAGGACCCTGCCGCTTTTGAAAAGAAGAAGGTGAAAGGCGCAGTGCGCACCGACTTTATTCTCTCGGCAGAGATTGTGGCGATTACGCTGGGTATTGTCTCCGAGGCACCGCTGCTTAACCAAGTGATTATCCTGGCGGGCGTGGCGATTCTGGTCACCATTGGCGTTTATGGCATTGTGGCGGGCATCGTGAAAATTGACGATCTCGGCATGTGGCTGAAGCAAAAAAGCGCATCGTCTGCGCAGGCGGTAGGCGGGGTACTGCTGGCGGCGGCTCCCTGGCTGATGAAAATCCTGACGGTGGTCGGTACGCTGGCGATGTTCCTGGTCGGCGGCGGAATTATCGTGCACGGAGTACCACAGCTCCATCACCTTATCACTGAATTCAGCGCGCAGATGCACGGTTTGATAGCCGCTGCGATCGGCAACCTGGCCAATCTGGTACTGGGTTTTGTCGTGGGGTCGATTGTGCTGTGCCTGGTAAATCTGGTTGCTAAAATACGCCAGAAATCCGTATAAAGACGGATTGAAAGGTTTTGATAAGTGAGGATTGTCATGCAAGACGATATGTTCGAATTTGATATCGATGCTCAGCTAGAGCAGGCTCGTGCCCGCGCCGAGCAGAAAGCAGCCGAAGTTCCTGCCGATTTGGGCGATGAAGCGGACTGTGAAGGCTGTAAAATCTAGCGCTGAAATGCGATGCGTTTCACATAAAAAGCGAGTGCTCGGACCACTCGCTTTTTTTATTGCCAGATTTTTTAACGGCTTGATGATATTTAACAAATATTTAACATGGTATTGACGGGGTAAATAACAGGCGGATGCGATAACCTGATTAAAGAATGTTAATTCTGCAGTGAGGATTTATGGACTTATCTGTGAGTGACGAAGTTCAGCGCAAGGAAGGGGGGCCAGTGATGGTGGTAACCGATTTTCCAGCGATATGGTCGAGTGTTGCTGGTACCACCGCTTCAGCGTGCGGAAATAAGCGTTTCGCGAAGAGGAGCTGTCGCTATCAACGGCTGCCGCCAGCCTGTCTGGCTAACAAGGCGGGGCATAGGATATTGCTGCAATCGGACTGACTCCCCGATGAACAGCGCTTCGCGATCGTCCACGCGCTGTTCTTCTTGTGGGAAAACCCTCTAGAGCTCGTTTTTAATACAAAATTCTTCCCAGCTCATGCCCAACGCTTCTGCGTGGGTATGCAGGTATTGTTCAATCGCCGCTACCATCACCTCTTTATCCGGTTCGGCCAGTTGAATAGCAAACAGCACGCCATCGAGTTTCTTTTCACGAACCCAGGCCGCATAAGCGCGATCTTTCTGGATTGACTGCAACTGTTGCAGGCTCATACCTAGCGTGGCGGCCTGTTCGGTTGTCAGATTCTCAATGCCGGATTTCAGCGTGGGGTGCGCCTCAAGAAAGCGTTCTTTGGCGATGGCGTAATATTCTTCAACGGTTTTCATAGCGGTTCTGCCTGAATGAGTGCCTGGATAGATGCGGGCCATAGTGTACACGGGGCGTGGAAAGGGGGGAAGTCGACAGCAGGTCGACCCCTGTTGTGATATTCAACTTTCGCCCGTCAAGCGGCTTTACAGGCGGTTAATTTTATCTGATGGCACGACAGAACAAGCAGAAAGATGGCGGTAATAGCAGGACAAGACTTGCGGCAGGGCAGGTAAAGATTATAACTTATCGCGTTACTAAGAAAATCAGGATGAAAGAATGAAAAAGTGGATTATCGCGACGGTAGGAGCCATGATTTTGAGCGGCTGCGCAGAGCTGCCAAACTATTCCAGTGCGGTGAAAACGCCAGCTCCGGCCGAACTGGTCGGCAACTGGCAAACTCTCGGACCACAGAGTGGTCTGGTCAGTGACCAGGCGAAAGCCAGCCTGATTATCACCGCAGAAGGCGATACCCTTGACTGCCGCCAGTGGCAGCGCGTGCTGGCGAAGCCCGGTAAACTGACCCGGGCTGACGATCGTTGGGTTAACGTTAACAATCAGCAACGCGTGATGCCGCTGGAACTGGACGGTGCCGAGCTGCATTACGATCGACTCATTTTACAGAAGGTTGCGCAGCCGACGAAGGAATGCCAGCAGCAGCTGAGCGCCCTGAAGAAGTAGGCAGTGCGTGCACACCGGCCGGAAACCCGGCGCGGTGGCGTTCGTTAAGCGGCCATAGCCTGTCGCCATAATTTCACGCGCTGACAGGCTATTCGGCAGGCACCCACAGGCTGACGCTGCCTGGCTGACAGCGAAAAACGGCAGTGCCCTGTTTGTCGCTTTTTATCCGCTCTTTTTCATGGCCAAGATAGTCATACCACTCTCTTTCGGCAACGTTTTCTCCCAGTTCCAGCGTTTTTTCTCCCGCCTCACCGTTGGACATAATGACTATGCAACCGGGGTGTTCATCCGTGCCGCTGCGGGAAAAAGCGATGCAGTTAGGATGATCAAACCATTCGCTTTGCGCTCCGTGAGCAAAGAGCTGGCGCGCGCGCACCAGCGCCTCCAGCTCGGGTATCACCGGGATGTCAATTTTGTACTGTTCGCCGTCACCGCCTTCATCTTCGTAGCTGGCGCCAAACAGATCGGGATAAAACAGCGCCGGAACACCATTTTCACGCAGCAGGATCAGCGCGTAGGCCAGCGGCTTAAACCAGCTTTCGACCGGCGCTTCCAGCGCCTGAAGCGGCTGAGTGTCGTGGTTAGCGACAATAGTCACCGCATGCCACGGATCGGCCGCCACCAGCGTGCCGGTGAAGATCTGACTGAGATCGTAGTCAGCCCCTTGTTTAGACGCATTATGGAAGTTCATTTGTAGCGGGGCGTCAAACAGCATGGTCTTTCCTTCGACCTGATGAATATAGTGTTGCAGCTTCTCCACCTCGTGCGACCAATATTCCGCGACGATAAACAGCGGCTCTTCGGCCACCTCCTGGACATGTTCAATCCACTCCTTATAGAACCAGGCGGGGATATGCTTTACCGCGTCGAGACGAAAACCGCTACAGTGGACTTCATTCATCACCCAGCGCGCCCAGTACTTTAGCTCTTCGGTCACCGCTTTATTGCGGAAATCGATATTCGCGCCCATCAGGTAGTCAAAATTGCCCAGCTCGTCATCCACCTGCTGGTTCCAGCCCTCGCCGGTGTAGTCATTGACGATTTTAAACACGCCGTTCTCATCGGGGTTTTCAATATGATCGACGCCGCTGAAGCACTTGTAGTCCCAGACAAACTGTGAATACTGCCCGCCACGCTCCGGAAAGGTAAAGCGCGTCCAGGCCTCGGCCTCCAGCACCTCGGTATCGATCTCCTCGCGGTTCTCAGGATTAACGCGGTTGACCTGCACCTGCTCTTTTTCGTCGGCACCCATTTTATGATTCAACACCACATCGAGAAGCACCCCCACGCCGTGGGCTTTCAGTGTTTCTACCGCATGTAGCAGCTGCTGTTTATCGCCATACTTGGTCGCGCGTGAACCCTTTTGATCGAATTCCCCCAGGTCAAACAGATCGTAGCTGTCGTAGCCAACGGAATAACCGCCGGATTCGCCTTTAGATGCAGGGGGGAGCCAGACGGCACTGATGCCAATTTCCGCCAGCCATGGGGCGCGCTCGGCCGCTTCTGGCCAGAGTTTACCGCCAGTGGGGTAATACCAGTGAAAAAACTGCAACAGCGTGGGATTGTGCATAGACCTGTTCCATTTTCAACCGATGTGAAAATGAAGTATGCGCGAGAGTGGGAGAAAAGCGCGGGCCAGCACGAATTTATTTTTTCCGGGCTGGCCAGATGGCGGTACGACTCTTTTTTATCCGCTTATGCGGGTGGGAAACAGCACCACTCCGGCGCTTTTGCTATAGGCATTATTCACTGATTTTTGACGGCTGTTCTGCTGCATCAGGGTGGCAATTTCATCCTGGCGGTACTTGAGCAGCTTCTTAACTTCCGTTTCATTATCAAGGATATGGCGCAGCACGGGGCGCAGCCTGTCGTGAGTCTGCGGGGTGATCTGCTGATGCTGCATCGCCTGCTCCAGCTTTTTCACCGCGCCGACATAATGATTGACTTCACTGTCGATCAGCTCTTCCCACTGGTTGTTTGCCGCCAGACGCAGCATAGACTGACTGTGGGTTAAAATATCTTGATACAGCGCGAACAGATACTGGGCACTATTCATGTTAAAGCGTCCTAAACCAGAGCGGTAGTGCCAGAAACCTCTTTCCAGGCGTCGGCGATATTGCGCAGCAGCGCCTCAACTTCTTCAATGCCTTCGGCATCGTTATCCAGATTAGCGCGCAGCAGCCGATGCACCATATAGCGGTACAGCCCGGCCAGATTGCGCGTTAACTCGTCATCGCTGGTTTCATCTACACCCAGTTTCAAACCGTTATCGATAATATTTATTGCTTTGGAGAGTGATTCTCCTTTTTTTACCGTATTACCTTCCTGCAAGAACAGGCGTGCGCGCACCAGGGCGCTAAGCGCCCCGTCGAACAGTAAGGTAATCAGCTGGTCATTGCTGGCACTCATTACTGCACTTTCCACGCCGATTTTTGCATAGGCTTTGGTACCGCTGGCGCTATACATATTGGCTCCTTACTGCCTAACTGCTTGATTTACTTGATGTGTCGAACTGTGCCGTCAGATAATCACTGGTACTGTTCAGTTTACTGACGGTAAGATCCAAAGCGGTAAACTGCGTTTTTAAACGCGCGATGGTGGCATCAATACGGTCGCTCACCTTAGTGTATTGCGCGCTCAGGCTGGTCAGAGTTTTGCTGACGCCATCTTTCGCCGTTTGAATTTCACCGCTGCTGGATAACCATCCGGTCAGGCTGGTGGCCATCTTGCTGGCAATACCGGTGGTTTTGCCATCGCCGACAATCATCGCCTTAATCCCATCCGGATCTTTAGCCACGGCGGCATTGAGCGCCGTGGTGTCGGTGTTCAGCTTGCCGCTGGTGGGATCGCTGGTGATTCCGATCTGCGAAAGGGTTTTAAAGGTCGAGGTGCTGGAAGCGTTGGTGAGCATCGATTTCATCTGTGACTGAATCGAACGTAGGGTGCTGTCACCGAGCAGGGCACCGTTACTGCTGTCCTGGGTGGCGGTGTTGGTTTTCACCGCCGTGTATTTTGTCAGGGTATTAAATGTGTCCAGCAAGGTGTTATACGCCGTTGCCAAGTCGGCAATTGCCGTTGAGGTGCCGCTGCTGTCTTTAGCGATCGTCAGCGTCTGGTTACCGCTGGTCACGTCGCTAATATTGAGGGTGATCCCTTCCAGCGCATCACTAATGCTGTTGCTGCTACTCTCTATATCAACGTTATTCACCGACAGTTTGGCGTTCTGTGCCGCGACGCTCTGGGTCATGTTGCTGCTACTGCTGCCATCGTAATTCAGCATGCTCTGCAACGTACTGTCGCCGCTAACGGACAGCGTCATGGCGTTGTCGCTGCCGGTTTTTGTCGAGGACAGTGACAGTCTGTAGCTACCGTCACCGGTTTTAATAATGCTGGCGTTGACGCCTGCATTGGCTTTATTGATCGCATCACGAATGCCGGTCAGAGAAGAGTCTGCGGCGCTAACGCTGACATCCACGGCCTTATCACTTCCCGCCAGTTTAATCGAGATAGTGCTATCGCTGCTGGCCAGCGCTGTGCTGCTGCTGCTTTGTATGCCTGTCGTGAGCGTTTGTGCTTTAGCCAACGCGGTGACGCTAATGCTGTAGCTCCCCGCAGCGGCGGTGGAAGAGGTGGTCGCACTAAAGGCGCCGGTGCTGCTGCTGGTCTTACTGGCGCTAAACAGATCGGCGCTGTTTAGCTTGCTGTTGGCGGTCTGAAAGGTTTCCAACGCGCTTTTCATGGTGCTGTAGGCGCTCAGCTTAGCGGTGTAGGCTGTCTGCTGGGTAGCGATTGGTTTTAACGCGTCTTTTTCCGCCGTCTGTAATTTGTCCAGAGTGCTACTTAAGTCGAGGCCGGAGCCGATACCGAGAGTAGAGATGCTAGCCATGATTTTTTCCTTTTTATCCTGCGCACGGAGTGTCAATACCGTGGTTATCGGCTATTAATGAGCAAAGTTTACGATTATTTATCAGGCGGCAATAAAACGAATAGCGGTAATAAAGAGGGTTATTTCGTGCAGTAGTGGGCAAGAAAAAAAAACGGCGTGAGGCTAAAAAAGTTCTAAAGGTTAGCGCAGGACAGACGATAACAATTTTGACGGCGATGAAGCCGGGGGCGAATAACCCTAACCAACTTAACTGAAATGATTAAACAGGAAACTTTATCATGGCACAAGTTATCAATACCAACAGCCTCTCGCTGATCACCCAGAACAACATCAACAAAAACCAGTCTGCACTGGCCTCTTCTATGGAGCGTCTGTCTTCCGGTTCACGTATCACTAGTTCTAAAGACGATGCAGCGGGTCAGGCGATTGCTAACCGCTTCACCTCTAACATCAAGGGTCTGACCCAGGCGGCACGCAACGCTAACGATGGTATCTCTCTGGCGCAGACCACCGAAGGCTCTCTGTCTGAAATCAACAACAACTTGCAGCGTGTACGTGAACTGACCGTTCAGGCTAAAAACGGTACTAACTCTGATTCTGACCTCTCTTCCATCCAGGACGAAATCAAATCCCGTCTGGACGAAATTGACCGCGTATCTGGCCAGACTCAGTTTAACGGCGTGAAGGTTCTCTCTGGCGACAAAACGACCCTGTCTGTACAGGTCGGTGCTAACGATAACGAAACCATTGATATTAAACTGCAAAAAGTGGATTCCACAGCCCTTAACCTGAAAGATTTCACCGTGGCGTCTAAAGACAGCACCGGTACTGCTGTGACTCCTACAGCTGACCCGCTGGCACTGTTGGACAAGGCTATTTCGTCTGTCGATACCTTCCGTTCAAGCCTGGGTGCGGTGCAGAACCGTCTGGATTCAGCGGTAACTAACCTGAACAACACCACCACCAACCTGTCTTCTGCACAGTCACGTATTCAGGATGCTGACTACGCAACTGAAGTGTCTAACATGTCTAAGGCACAGATCATTCAGCAGGCCGGTAACTCAGTGTTGGCGAAAGCGAACCAGGTTCCACAGCAGGTTCTGTCTCTGCTGCAGGGCTAACCGTCGCGTTAACCCCCTTACTGAACTCGTTAAACCCCGCGCTCGCGGGGTTTTTTTTCTCTGGAGTGTTTTATGCGCTTCAATTATGACCTGATCCCCGGGGAACTGCTGCCGTTTGAGGAGATAAACGACCGCTACAGCAAAAAGTACCCTGATGATAAATCGTTAACCGCGCATGGGCTGCTCAGCCCGTCCACCTCCAGCAAAAACGGGACGATCCGCGCGGTGTTTGCCAGTAAAGACAGCCATATTGCCCAAGAAGATCTGTTGTTTATCAGCCAGGATAACGAGCGCAAAAACCATCTGGCGCGCTTTGAACACTATCTGTTAAGTCAGCAGAGCTTCCTTTATTTTCGTCGCCCGGTGATCCCGGCTCCGTGGAACACCTGGAAGGTGATGGGTGAAAGCCGGGTGTTGGCGATGCTCGATCCGGCGTCGATCATGGCGCAAAGCCTGCTGCAACAGCGCGGCTACACGCTGACGCTGCTGCGCACTGAAGAAGAGGATGAGTTTTGGCAGCTATATGACAGCCAGTCGCAGCCCTGTTTTGAATATGCCCGCCAGCTACAGTTTATCGTGGTGCTGACCTCGCCGCTGCTGCTGCCGCCTGCCGGAGTGATGGCCGGAACCCAGGTCGGGCGGCGAGTGAAGGCTCGGCTTTGGCACCGTGCCAGTCATCATGAGTTTACCGCCGCGCTGCGTGAGCGCTACGGGGCCTGCGTGGTGACCGGCACATTACTGGCCGATGAACAGGCATGGCCGTGGGTGGAAGCCTGCCACATCGACACGCGCGAAAATGAGCAGGGGTTCATGCTGGATAACAGCACGGATAACGGTTTGTTTCTGCGTAGCGATCTGCAACGGCTGTTTGCCAGCCGCCGCATGACCATCGATCCTGTTCAGGGTACGGTGCATTTTCGCTGCACGTTACCGCAGGATAGCGCCCTGTTGCCGTTTTATCAGCAGCTGGAAGGTCAGGTCTGTGCCTTATGGACGCAGGTGCCGCCCGCCACACGCCAGCGGCTGCAAAACAAAATATGACCTGACGGCTCCCCGCGCCAGCGATGCTGATTGCGTGGGGCCGTCGCTCAACAAAATGAAATAACCCGCCTTTTAACCGCTATTCCACCAATCAAAATACCTACAGAAACCGATAATCGTGCCGATAACTTAATTAATCCAGGGTAGGTCAGAGTGAACGATCTGTATACCGCCAATGGCGTGATGGACAAACATTCGCTGTGGCAGCGTTACGTACCGCTGGTACGCCATGAAGCGCTGCGGCTACAGGTGCGCCTGCCGGCCAGCGTTGAACTTGACGATCTGCTCCAGGCGGGGGGTATCGGCCTGTTGAATGCGGTAGAACGTTACGATGCCATGCAGGGGACCGCTTTTACCACCTACGCCGTACAGCGTATCCGTGGGGCGATGCTTGACGAGCTGCGCAGCCGCGACTGGGCACCGCGCAGCGTGCGCCGCAACGCGCGCGAAGTGGCCGGAGCCATGCATAAGGTCGAGCAGGCGCTGGGGCGCTCGGCCAGCGAGCAGGAGGTGGCGGCCCAGTTAGATGTTTCGCTGGACGAGTACCGACAAATCCTGCTGGACACCAATAACAGCCAGCTCTTCTCCTTTGATGAATACCGTGAAGAGCATGGCGACAGCGCGGAACTGGTGACGGAAGGGCACGAACAGGAAAATCCGTTGCATCAGTTGCTGGAAGGGGATCTTCGCGACCGGGTGATTGAAGCGATAGAGGCTCTGCCCGATCGCGAAAAAATGGTTCTGACGCTTTATTACCAGGAAGAACTGAATTTGAAAGAGATTGGCGCAGTGCTGGAGGTGGGGGAATCCCGTGTCAGCCAGCTGCACAGTCAGGCGGTAAAACGCCTGCGCGCCCGGTTATCGGGGGCGCGCTGACAAAGTCAGTTTGCACTTTAAACTCGAACCGGGGAATCTCTTGTGGGATCGAAAACAACAACCAGGCCATTGAGCCGTTACTTAAAAGACTATAAACACAGCCAAAGCCATTGTTCCCATTGCGCGAAAGTACTGGACCGTATGGCGCTGGTATTTCGTGGTCAAATCATTAATAAAGAAGCCATCGCCCGGATGGACCAGCCCGTTGATGAACGGGTCTGGTTGAAATTACAGCTTGAACTTACCGCGCTGTGTCGATTCTGTAGTGATATTTACTGCAACACCCATCCGACCTATTTCGACATTATGAAGTTTAAACAGTACCTGTTTGAGCAGACGGAAATGAGCCACAGCACCATTCGCGAATATGTTGTTCGCCTGCGTCGTCTTGACGGGATGCTGTCAGCGCGTAATTTCCCATCGGAACGGCTTACCGGGCCGAGCTGGCATGAATGTCTGGAAAACGACCTGCCGGATGCTGGTAATAATAACTACCGCATTGCGCTGCGTAAGTACGATCAGTTCCTCGGCTGGCAGCGTAATTAGTTATCTCTCATCGCCAGATGACGTGCGGGGAATGTTCTGCAACACTGTAGAGACACATTAAGCGCCAGCTATGGAAACCCGCATGTCTTTACATAATATAGTTAACTTTCCCCGCATCGAGCTGCTGGGTTCGCCCACGCCCTTAGAACATCTTCCTCGCCTGTCTGATTATCTGGGACGCGATATATTTATTAAACGTGACGATGTCACGCCGATGGCATTCGGTGGCAATAAGCTGCGCAAGCTGGAGTTTCTGGCCGCCGATGCCCTGCGCGCCGGTGCTGATGTGCTGCTGACCGCTGGCGCGATTCAGTCTAACCATGTGCGCCAGACGGCGGCGGTGGCGGCAAAGCTGGGCTTAAAATGCGTGGCGCTGCTGGAAAATCCCATCGATGCTAAAAGCGAAAATTACCTGAGTAACGGTAATCGTCTGCTGCTGGATTTGATGAGTACGGAAGTTATCATGGTGCCTGTGCTGCACGATCCGGTTGCACAGTTAGAACAGCAGGCAACTCTGCTGGAAGCACAGGGATTTCGCCCCTATATCATTCCCGTCGGCGGTTCTGATGCGCTGGGTGCGCTGGGCTACGTCGAATGCGCACAGGAAATTACCCACCAGAGCGAAGGCGTGGTTGATTTTGCCGCCGTGGTGGTGGCTTCGGGCAGTGCAGGCACGCACGCCGGGCTGGCGGTCGGACTGGAGCAGCTTCTGCCTGAATGCGAACTGGTCGGCGTTACCGTGTCCCGCCGTTCGGCTGACCAGCGGGTGAAAGTGGAGGCGATCCGTCATCCGCTGGCACAGTCGCTGGCGTTAGAGAGTCGCGCGCCGATCACCCTGTGGGATGATTATTATGCTCCGGGCTACGGTCACCCGAACGAAGAGGGCATGGAGGCGGTGAAACTGCTGGCTCGGCTGGAGGGGATATTCCTCGATCCGGTCTACACCGGCAAGGCGATGGCAGGGCTGATTGACGGCATTGCGCAGGGCAGATTTCGTCGCCAGGGACCGCTGCTGTTTGTCCACACCGGCGGTGCTCCGGCGCTGTTTGCTTATCATCCTTGATTGCCCGATGGACTAAGCGACAAAAAAACAGCCCGGCGAATGCCGGGCTGTTAATTTAAGCAGCATGACACTGCTTACCATCACATCAGGCAGCCGTTAGCCGATGGCCATCAGGCTGGCGTTGCCGCCCGCCGCTGCGGTGTTGACGCTAAGCGAACGCTCCAGCAACAGCCGCTCCAGCAGCAGATTGGTTTCCCCGCGCTCGAACCCTTGCACCGAAACAATCGCGCCATCACGCGCTGCAACGGCTTCACACAGGGTGCGAAGCTGGTCGGCATCACCGTGATAGATCACCGCGTCAAATTCGCTCTGCTCCAACGGTCTGGCAGCGAATTCAATGCGCTGGCGTACCAGATCGGGTAACTGCCGCCACAGGTTGCGATGTAGCTCATCGTCGCTCCATAATGCCCGGCTGCCAACGGCGGTAACGGCAGCCAGCTGAATCAGCGCATCCTGTTCGTTGTCCGCCAGGCATAACACCTGTTCGCGGGGGAGCAGGGCAAAGGTATTGCGTTCCCCTGTCGGCCCCGGCAGCAGGCGCACGGTGCCTCCCTGACCCAGCTCCGCGTAGCGTGCGCAGCAGGCGGCCAGTTCACGACGATCTGCTGCCCACTCGCCCAGTGCCTGATGCGGCAGAAGCAGTGCAGGGCGCAGTAGCGCATCTACGGGACGCTCTTTATCCTGTCGATCCAGCGTCACGCGCAGTGCGTTGTCCGGGCGGTGTGACAGCAGACGGTACAGGTACAGTGGTCCACCGGCTTTTGGCCCGGTGCCGGACAGGCCTTCACCGCCAAACGGCTGTACGCCCACGACAGCACCAACGATATTGCGGTTAACGTAGAGATTGCCAACGTGTGCTTTCTGCGTGACCTGGGCAATAGTTTCATCAATACGCGTATGTACGCCGAGGGTTAATCCGTAGCCAGATGCGTTGATCTGTTCCACCAGATTCGGCAGGTTTTTACGCGCGAAGCGCACCACATGCAGCACCGGGCCAAAAATCTCTTTCGTCAGGTCGGCGACGTCGTTCAGCTCAATAAGGGTGGGCAGCACGAAGGTGCCGCTCTGCCATTCACGGCGGTCCTGTGCCTGTTGCTGAGCCGTCTGGAATACGCTGAATCCTTTGCTTTGCATCGCCTGAATGTGCTGTTCGATACCGGCTTTGGCTTCAGCATCGATCACCGGGCCAATGTCGGTGGAGAACCGTTCAGGATTACCCATACGGCATTCGGCCATCGCGCCGCGCAGCATCTGTAACGTATGTTCCGCAATATCGTCCTGGATACACAGCAGACGCAGAGCGGAACAGCGCTGTCCGGCACTGTCGAAAGCGGAGGCGACGATATCGGTAACCACCTGCTCAGTCAGGGCCGAAGAGTCAACGATCATCGCATTCATCCCGCCGGTTTCAGCCACCAGTGGCGTCGGGCGGCCCTGCGGGTCAAGACGTCCTGCCAGGTTACGCTGTAGCAGGGTAGCCACGGCGGTGGAGCCGGTAAACATCACGCCGCGCACGCGATCGTCCTGTACCAGCTGTGCGCCCACGGTTTCGCCCGTACCGGGCAGCAGCTGTAGCGCACCCGGTGGTACGCCGGCCTCGTGCAGAATAGCCACCGCGCGGGCGGCAATCAGCGGCGTCTGCTCTGCCGGTTTAGCCAGCACGCTGTTGCCCGCCGCCAGCGCGGCCGCAATCTGCCCGCTGAAGATCGCTAGCGGGAAGTTCCACGGGCTGATGCACACCACCGGGCCCAGCGGGCGGTGGGTTTCATTGTCGAAATCGTCGCGTACCTGGCCGGCGTAATAGTGCAGGAAGTCGACCGCCTCGCGCACTTCGGCAATGGCGTTGTTGAAGGTTTTACCGGCTTCGCGCACCAGAATGCCGATCAGATGCTGCATCTGGCCCTCCATCATCACTGCGGCGCGTTCCAGAATGGCGGCGCGCTCCTGTGGTGGCGTTGCGAACCAGATAGCCCCCTCGCTTACGGCCGCCGCCAGCGCGACAGAAACTTCTGCTGGCGTTGCATGACGAACGTGGCCGACCACATCCAGCGGCTCTGCCGGGTTGAGCACCGGCAGCAACTCTCCCGCTTCCAGCGGGCCATCAATCAGCGGCTGCGCCTGCAAGTCTTGGCTGGCACCGCTTAACAGGGCGCTGGACAGCGAAGCCAGGCGATGTTCATTGGCCAGATCCAGGCCAGCGGAGTTCGGGCGGTGTTTTCCGTACAGATCTCGTGGCAGTGGAATTTTCGGATGCGGCAGGCCAACTGTGCCTTCGCCGTGGGCCAGTTTTTCCACCGCTACCACCGGGTCTGCCACCAGCTCGTCAATCGGCAAGGTGGCATCGGCTATGCGGTTAACGAAAGAGGTATTGGCGCCATTTTCCAACAGGCGGCGTACCAGGTATGCCAACAGCGTTTCATGCGTTCCGACTGGTGCATAGATACGGCAGGGGCGGTTAAGTTTGCCGTCGGCCACTTTGCCCACTACCTGTTCATACAACGGTTCGCCCATGCCGTGCAGGCACTGGAATTCGTACTGACCCGGATAGTAGTTATTGCCCGCCAGCTGGTAAATGGCCGCCAGCGTATGGGCGTTATGGGTGGCGAACTGCGGATAGACCAGGTTGGGTGCGGCCAGCAATTTGCGAGCGCAGGCAATATAGGAAATATCCGTGTAGACCTTGCGCGTGTATACCGGGTAGCCTTCCAGCCCGTCCATCTGGGCGCGTTTGATTTCGCTATCCCAGTAGGCACCTTTGACCAGGCGGATCATCAGGCGACGGCGGCTGCGCTGCGCCAGGTCAGTCAGAAAATCGATCAGCATCGGACAGCGTTTCTGATAGGCCTGGATCACAAAGCCAATACCGTTCCAGCCCTCCAGCTCCGCTTCGAAGCACAGTTTTTCCAGCAGGTCGAGCGACAGTTCAAGGCGGTCGGCCTCTTCGGCATCGATATTAATACCGATATCGTAAGAGCGGGCGAGCAGCGTCAGTGACTTAAGCAGCGGATACAGCTCTTCCATGACCCGCTCGTGCTGGGCGCGGCTATAGCGCGGATGCAGGGCCGAAAGCTTGATCGAGATGCCCGGGCCTTCATAAATCCCGCGCCCGTTAGATGCTTTACCAATGGCGTGGATCGCCTGTTGATAAGAAAGCAGATAGGCTTTGGCATCCTGCGCGGTTAGCGCGGCTTCACCCAGCATATCGTATGAGTAGCGGAAGCCTTTCTCTTCCAGCTTACGCGCATTTGCCAGCGCTTCAGCAATGATTTCACCGGTAACAAACTGCTCACCCATCAGGCGCATCGCCATATCGACCCCTTTACGGATCAGCGGCTCGCCGCTCTTGCCGATAATGCGGTTGAGCGAACGCGATAAATTGGCTTCGTTGTGGGTGGAAACCAGACGCCCGGTAAACAGCAGTCCCCAGGTAGCGGCGTTGACGAACAGCGACGGGCTGCGCCCGAGGTGCGAGTGCCAGTTGCCGTTACTGATTTTATCGCGGATAAGCGCGTCACGCGTTGGCTTATCGGGAATGCGCAGCAACGCTTCCGCCAGGCACATTAACGCGACGCCTTCCTGTGAAGACAATGAAAACTCTTGCAGCAGGCTTTGCACCATTCCGGCGCGCCCACCCGCACCTTTCTGGTGCCGCAGCTTATCGGCAAGCTGCCAGGCAAGACGATGCGTAGCCTGTGCCTGGTTATCGGGTAAACGTGCCTGTTCTAACAGCATCGGCACCGCTTCCGTCTCCGGGCGCCGCCATGCGGAGGTAATAGCTGCGCGGGCCACCGACTGCGGCAGGATGTGCTCGGCGAAATCCAGGAACGGTTGGTGAGCCTCTTCCGGCGGGCGCTCTTCGCTTTCGGCCAGCACGCCATTTACCGGCAGTTCCGGCAATGCGCTGCCGTGTTCAATCTGTTGCAGA
Source organism: Erwinia piriflorinigrans CFBP 5888 (assembly GCF_001050515.1). Taxonomy (GTDB): domain Bacteria; phylum Pseudomonadota; class Gammaproteobacteria; order Enterobacterales; family Enterobacteriaceae; genus Erwinia; species Erwinia piriflorinigrans. The sequence continues at coordinate 486,613 of NZ_CAHS01000015.1, read as the reverse complement.
TAATTAAAAATCGCCTGCTTGATGAGCCAATGTGGCGTGCGGTCGATCTGCGCCGCCGCTTGTTTAATCCGATCGCGCGTGGCGTCGTCCAGTTTCACACCCATAGTGGTAGCGCCCATGCCTTACAGCTCCTGAATCAGTAGATGACAAACGATATAGACTGCAATATCACTGATGTTGCAACTTTGTGCAACCTTGTTAAATGTGACGCCTGCCTCACTCCTGACATCCGGGGAACGGGGAGCCAGAAAAAAGCGGCATGGAAATTGCTGCAAGATCCTTGCCAGCTGACTAATCCCGGCTAGACCCACTTTCTGAAGGCTGATTAAGGGGTGCAACCTGACTAATTGTGACGTAGTGCAACCTGTGAGCATTTATAAGTAACTTCCAGGTGAAAGTAATGTACATGCTGTGTTAAATCGTTTGTGCGCTGTTGCCGATTACGGCAGGATACCGCCCCCGACTAGAGCCTGACGTCCGTTGCCTCGTTCCGGCAGTTGACGAGAATGCTTGTAGTCAGAGGATACTGATAAAAAATGGAGAAGCTGAATGACTCTAAGTACACCAATGATGGTGACGTTTTGTATTTACATTCTCGGCATGGTGTTGATCGGGTTCATCGCCTACCGCTCAACGAAAAACTTTGATGACTACATTCTGGGTGGTCGAAGTTTAGGCAGTGTTGTCACAGCACTCTCTGCCGGAGCATCCGATATGAGTGGCTGGCTGCTCATGGGCCTGCCGGGAGCGATCTTCCTGTCGGGGATCTCTGAAAGCTGGATTGCCATCGGCCTGACGCTGGGTGCTTACCTTAACTGGAAGATTGTTGCCGGGCGTCTGCGCGTGCAGACTGAACACCACGATAACGCCCTGACGCTGCCGGATTTCTTCTCCAGCCGCTTTGAAGACAGCAGTAAAGTGCTGCGGGTGATTTCGGCGCTGGTTATCCTGGTGTTCTTTACCATTTATTGTGCATCTGGCGTGGTAGCCGGCGCGCGTCTGTTTGAAAGTACCTTTGGTATGAGCTACGAAACCGCCCTGTGGGCCGGTGCCGCCGCGACGATTATTTATACCTTTGTCGGCGGTTTCCTCGCGGTGAGCTGGACCGATACGGTGCAGGCCAGCCTGATGATTTTTGCGCTGATCCTGACGCCGGTGATGGTGATTGTCGCCGTGGGCGGTTTGGGTGATGCGATGCAGGTGATTGCCAGCAAAAGCACGCAAAATATGGATATGCTGAAGAACCTTAACTTTGTGGCGATCGTCTCGCTGCTGGGCTGGGGCCTCGGTTACTTTGGTCAGCCACATATTCTGGCGCGTTTTATGGCGGCAGACTCACACCGTTCGATTCGCACTGCACGCCGTATCGGTATGATATGGATGATCCTGTGCCTGGTGGGAGCGGTGGCGGTCGGCTTCTTCGGCATCGCCTATTTTGACAACCATCCTGAACATGCAGGGGAAGTGTCGAAGAACGGTGAACGTATCTTTATCGAACTGACACGTATCCTGTTTAATCCGTGGATTGCCGGGGTTCTGCTGTCGGCGATCCTGGCTGCGGTGATGTCCACCCTCAGCTGCCAGCTGTTGGTTTGCTCCAGTGCCCTGACTGAAGATCTGTACAAGAACTTTCTGCGTAAAGGTGCCAGTCAGCGTGAGCTGGTCTGGGTGGGTCGCCTGATGGTGTTGCTGGTGGCTGCCATTGCTATCATGCTGGCGTCTAACCCGGAAAACCGCGTGTTGGGTCTGGTGAGCTATGCCTGGGCAGGATTCGGCGCTGCTTTTGGTCCGGTGGTGCTGTTCTCGTTGATTTGGCGGCGTATGACGCGTAACGGTGCGCTGGCCGGAATGATTATCGGTGCTGCAACGGTACTCATCTGGAAGCAGTACGGCTGGCTGGATCTCTATGAGATTATCCCAGGCTTCCTGTTCGCCAGTATCGGTATTGTACTGTTCAGCCTGGCTGATAAAGCGCCATCAGCCGCTGCCCAGCAGCGTTTTGCTGCCGCTGAAGCGGAATATCAGGCCGACTAAACGGCTGTTCTGCGCTGATGCCGCCCGGCATCAGCGCATCACTATCTCCCCGCCCCTGACGGCCCAGTCTGCGGCCTGAACAGCACAAAAAAATCGGCTTCTGACTTGTATTTCCTTTCCCGATAATGATAATCCATATCGTTCGTATTTTACTTTTCTTTACCCGTCTTGACGGAATTCCACCTGGTTGAGGTTTAAGGCATGTTTGTCCCGTTTCTTATTATGTTACGCGAAGGTCTGGAAGCGGCGCTGATTGTCAGCCTGATCGCCAGCTATCTGAAACGCACCGGACGTGGTCAGTGGTTTGCTGCTATGTGGACGGGTGTGTTTGTTGCTGCCGCCATGTGTCTTGGCCTGGGCTGGTTTATCAATGAAACAACCGGTGAATTCCCACAAAAACAGCAGGAGCTGTTCGAAGGCCTGGTTGCCGTTATTGCCGTGGTGATCCTCACTTGGATGGTGTTCTGGATGCGCAAAGTGTCACGTAATGTGAAGGCGCAGCTGGAGGACGCGGTAGACAACGCGTTACAAAAGGGCAGCAGCAGTGGCTGGGCGCTGATCCTGATGGTGTTCCTTGCCGTAGCACGAGAAGGCCTGGAATCGGTGTTCTTTCTGCTGGCGGCCTTTCAACAGGACTTGGGATACGCGCCCCCGCTTGGGGCGATGCTGGGCCTGGGGACGGCTATCGTACTGGGGATGCTGATATATTGGGGCGGTGTGCGCCTTAATCTGGCCAGTTTCTTTAAATGGACCAGCCTGTTTATTATTTTTGTTGCCGCAGGGCTGGCAGCTGGAGCCGTGCGCGCTTTCCACGAAGCAGGGCTGTGGAACCACTTCCAGGACATGGCCTTTGACTTCAGTCAAGTCCTCTCCACCCACAGCGTCTTTGGCACGTTGCTGGAAGGGCTGCTGGGTTATCAGGAAGCGCCAAGCATCAGTGAAGTGGCGATGTGGTTTATTTACCTGGTGCCTGCACTGCTGCTGTTTTTCATGCCCGGGCGTACGCCATCTTCTGCGGCCTCTGCGATACGCTGATTTTGCCAGGCAGGTCATCGATCTGCCCGTTTCAACTCTCTGACAGGAATGACTTAATGATCACAGATTTTCGCCGTCACGCGCTGAATATCGCCCTGCTGGCAGCTTTAACCTCATCGGGTACGACCCTGGCAGCGGACATCCCAAAGGTCAAAGTTAGCGTAAACGATCGGCAGTGTGAGCCGATGACGCTGACGGTGGCTGCCGGGAAAACCCAATTTATCATCCAGAATAACAGCCAGAAAGGACTCGAGTGGGAGATCCTCAAAGGGGTGATGGTAGTGGAAGAGCGCGAAAATATTGCGCCAGGCTTTACGCAGAAGATGACCGCTAATCTGGAGGCCGGTGAATACGACATGACCTGCGGTCTGTTGAGCAATCCGAAGGGCAAACTGATTGTCAAAGCCAGCGGCGACCAGCAGGCTAATGATGGTAAGCCGGAGCTGATGCAGCTGGTTGGGCCGATAGCCAACTATAAGCTGTACGTTACGCAAGAAGTTGAACAGCTGGTGGCGGGGACGAAAGCCTTCACCGATGCGGTGAAAGCAGGGGACTTGACCAAAGCGAAAGCGCTGTACGCGCCGACCCGCCAGCATTATGAGCGTATTGAACCGATCGCCGAGCTGTTTTCCGATCTGGACAGTGCGATTGATGCCCGTGAGGATGACTTCGAGAAGAAAGCAGAAGATCCGGCCTTTACCGGCTTCCACCGCCTGGAGAAAGTGCTGTTTGCGGATAACACCACCAAAGGGATGGATAAATTCGCCGACCAGCTTTATAAAAATGTGCTGGATTTACAGACACGAGTCAGCGAGCTGGCTTTCCCGCCGGGCAAAGTGGTAGGTGGCGCAGCTGGACTGATTGAAGAAATCGCCGCCAGCAAAATTTCAGGTGAAGAAGATCGTTATAGCCGTACCGATCTGTGGGATTTCCAGGCCAACGTTGACGGGGCACAGAAAATCGTCAATCTGCTGCGTCCGTTGGTGGAGAAGGTCGATCCGCAACTGCTGGCGAAAGTAGACGGTAACTTTAACAAGGTTGATGCCATCCTGACCAAGTACCGCACTAAAGACGGCTTTGAATCTTATGAAAAGTTAACTGATGCCGATCGCAAGGCGCTGAAAGGCCCTGTCACGGCGCTGGCCGAAGACCTTTCTCTGCTACGTGGCACTCTGGGTTTGGATTAATCAGCAATGGTAAAAAAATCTGACGGGGTGGCGTTAGCGTCACGCCGCCGTTTACTCAAGGGAATGGGCATTCTTAGCGGTGCCCTGGCGGTCGCTGGCGGTTGCCCTGCTCATGCAGCAATGCCTGCTGTTGGTGACAAAAGCTCTTCACCGGGTACGCTGTCACCCGGTGCCCGTGAGGAGCGCCAGCCGTTTTATGGTGCGCATCAGGCGGGGATCACAACGCCGCAGCAGGCGGCGATGATGCTGGTGGCATTTGATGTTCTGGCCAGTGATAAGGCCGACCTTGAACGTTTGTTCAGGCTGCTTACCGCGCGAATTGCCTTTCTGACCACCGGGGGGAAAGCACCGCTGGTGACCAATCCGCAGCTTCCACCGATGGATTCCGGTATTCTCGGCGAGGATATCTGGCCGGATAACCTGACCATCACCGTTTCTGTCGGCACTTCGTTGTTTGATGAGCGCTTCGGCTTGCAGGGGTTGAAACCACTGAGGCTTCAGCCCATGACGCGATTCCCAAACGATGCGTTAGACGCCAGCCTGTGCCACGGTGACCTGCTATTGCAAATCTGCGCAAATACCAATGATACGGTTATCCACGCCTTGCGCGATATCATCAAGCATTCGCCGGATCTGCTTAGCGTACGCTGGCGACGTGAAGGATTTATTTCTAACCATGCTGCGCGCAGCAAAGGCAAAGAAACGCCGATTAATCTGTTGGGCTTTAAGGATGGCACCGCCAATCCTGATAGCACCGATCGTGGATTAATGAACAATATCCTTTGGGTCAGTAAAGAGCAGGGCGAACCGGCGTGGGCGGTGGGCGGCAGCTATCAGGCTGCGCGTATCATTCAGTTCCGCGTCGAGTTCTGGGATCGTACCCCGCTGCGCGAACAGCAGACCATATTTGGTCGCGAGAAGCACAGTGGGGCGCCGTTAGGGATGAAGCAGGAGCATGATGTGCCGGACTATGCCAGCGATCCGGCAGGGGATATTATTCCGCTGGATGCACATATCCGTCTGGCGAATCCACGTACCGCGCAAACCCAGAGCAGCCTGCTGCTGCGCCGTGGTTACAGTTATTCACTCGGCGTGTCAAATTCCGGCCAGCTGGAAATGGGGCTGCTGTTTATATGCTATCAACATGATTTGGAAAAAGGCTTTCTGACGGTGCAGAAACGGTTAAACGGGGAAGCGCTGGAAGAGTATATTAAGCCGGTTGGCGGGGGCTATTTTTTTGCACTGCCGGGCGTGCCTGATGAGCAACATTATCTGGCACAGGGGTTACTCTCCTCATGATGTCATTAGCGGATTAATTGTAATCCGCTAATTCACCCTTGATCCCCTCTTTATATCGCCCCCATCCTTTTTGGTTAAAAAAACATCATTAAGCGCATATTACTTATAAAAAATAAATATAACAGACTGATTTATAAGGAAAAGACGCTTTCGTTATACCAACCATAAAAAAAGTGTTGCATTTTTTAGCTATAATGCAGAATATGAATTTGCTGTTGTTTTTCGCAAATAGTATTTCACTATGGAGAGAGCGGATGCAGAAATCCTTTCGCGGGCCATTAGCCAGACGATGTTTCAACGCAATAACCTGTGGGGAACAATTCTCTTCTTCCGTTTTCACTTCTTTTCACCTCCAATCACCATTCTGTTCTTATAGTCCTTTGCGGTGCATTGCAATGCTCCTTTGCCATGCATTTGTTTTAACGGCCGTACAAGGCTTAAAAGGAAGCCACAACCTCTAAAGCGTTCACGTAATCGCGTCAATACAATTGATGCGGGAAATGAAACCAACTGTAAGGTGCCACTATGGGAAGACAGAAAGCAGTGATCAAAGCGCGTCGTGAAGCTAAGCGTGTCCTTCGTAGCGATTCACGCAGCCATCGTCAGCGCGAAGAAGAATCGGTCACCTCGCTGGTGCAGATGGGCGGGTTAGACTCAATCGGTATGGCGCGTGACAGCCGTGACCATTCGCCAATTGAAGCCAGAAACGACGCTCAGGCGCACTATCTCAATGCCATAGAAAGTAAGAAATTGATCTTTGCCACTGGCGAAGCAGGTTGTGGTAAAACCTGGATCAGTGCCGCAAAAGCGGCCGAGGCCCTGATACACAAGGATGTTGACAGGATTATCGTCACGCGCCCGGTACTGCAGGCGGATGAGGATTTGGGATTCCTTCCGGGGGATATCTCGGAAAAGTTTGCCCCTTATTTCCGACCTGTCTATGACGTTCTGGTTAAACGTCTCGGCTCTTCCTTTATGCAATACTGCCTGCGGCCTGAAATTGGTAAGGTAGAAATTGCCCCATTTGCCTATATGCGCGGCCGCACCTTCGAAAATGCGGTGGTGATCCTTGATGAGGCGCAGAACGTGACCGCTGCGCAAATGAAAATGTTCCTGACCCGGCTAGGGGAGAACGTGACGGTGATTGTGAACGGCGATATTACCCAATGTGATTTGCCCGCTCACGTTCAGTCCGGCCTTCATGATGCACTGGCGCGCTTTACCGAAGATGACATGGTGGGCGTGGTTCGTTTTGCTAAACAAGATTGTGTCCGTTCCGAGCTGTGCCAGCGCGCACTGCTGGCCTACGATTAACCTGTTGACACATTTCGGGGCAGTGTTCCACTGCCCCGTTGACGTCGAAAGCCCGGCAATGCCGGGCTTGTTTGTCTTTATTTGTTAACACCAAATCCCTGTTTGAGGATCGCTGGCTGTACCTGTGGGAAGTAGATATGTTGATAATAGCTGGCCGTATTGTTCCCCCAGTTTTCACCATCTTCACGCCCGCTTTGCTGCCAGTGAGCGGTGAGCACGCGGTTGTAGGCTTTGATCACCTCCGGCAGCACGCTCGTATCATAGCGTTCATTATGGCGGAAGCCCGCCAGCGACATGCGCGGTTTTTCCGCCGCGGGGCTGTCGATATAGCCGAGTACCACGCCTGCTACCGGGAAGGTGAGCTCCGGCAGCTGTAGCAGTTCAATCATCGCTTGCGGTTCGCGGCGAATGCCGCCAATCGGAACGATCCCCAGACCGTGTGAACGAGCGGCGGTCATCAGCGCACCCAGCGCGATACCCACATCGGTCGACCCGGAGATCAGGCTTTCAATGCTCTCATGGGCAATCTGTTTTTTACCCTCAGCGGCAATGCCCTGTTGGCTTTTATACATGTCCAGCACGACGGTGATAAATACCGGGGCTTTTGCAATCCACGCCTGACCACCCGCCAGTTCAGCAATGCGCGCGCGGGTAGCCGCGTCACGGATCACCACCAGTGAGACCTGTTGTGAATTGACCGATGTCGGCGCACGCCAGGCTGTTTCAATAATGTCATCCAGCACCTCTTCAGGGACAGGTTTATCAAGATAGCTGCGGTCGCTGCGATGACTCTTCAGTAATTGGGTTATTTCATTCATGGGATACCTGGGGCTTTCCAAATGGGTAGCAATGTGAGGATAAGATAGTAAAGATTTTGCGAGAGAGAATAGTCAGTTTGTGCGAGACGTCACATTTTTTTAGCCATGCAAAAAAACGGGGTCAAGGCTTGGGCGGCTATTCTTTTATAGGGGCGATCGCTCATTGCCCATTACCGCCTTATCCTCACCCGCTTTACAGAGAGATAGCCATTTTGTCTCAAACCGGTCTCCTGATATTTTTCGCAAATTTTACTTATGTGGAGCATGGGTGTGGCATACAACGTCTTTACTCTTTCAATGCTGACCTGGCCTGGCGGTTCCTTTGCCGCTGCCGATCTTGCTACCCGGCACCGCGCCGTTCGTGACGCTATCCCCCCTGACGGACGGCATAGGTCAACAAATATAATTCGCTTTTCGTGCTGATGGCGCATGATTATTATCAAGGTGACACCTCCTCACAGGAATATCCCCATGCAGCAAAATTTGTTACGTGTTCGTGACGATCACGGTGCCAGCGTGTCGTTTTCCGAATTGCTGTTTGATCTGATCTATGTTTTCGCCGTTACGCAACTTTCACACTACTTACTGCATCATCTAACCGCTATTGGCGCGCTGCAAACTCTGCTGCTGTGGTTTGCCGTCTGGCTGGCCTGGCAATATACCGCCTGGATGACTAACTGGTTTAACCCCGATACCCGACAAATTCGCCTGCTGCTGTTTGCGATCATGCTGCCTGGCGTGTTTGCAGCAGCGGCACTCCCGCAGGCATTCACCGGGCGCGGCTGGGTTTTTGCTTTGTTTTATATCACCATGCAGGTAGGGCGCAGCGCCGCGACTTTATGGCTGCTTCCGCCAGCTCATCCGCTGCGACCTAATTTTCAGCGTATTCTCGGATGGATGTGCATTTCCGCGCTGTTTTGGGGGCTGGGAAGTGTGGTAACGGGAGAAGCTCGGCTATTTCTGTGGGCAATTGCCGTGGCCTGTGAATACTTTTCGCCGATGATCGGCTTTGCGCTGCCCTGGCTGGGGCGATCTGATAGCCGCAGCGAGTGGACTATTGAAGGTCACCATCTCGCTGAACGCTGTCAGTTATTTGTGATCGTTGCGCTGGGCGAAACGATTCTGACTACCGGTGCCACGCTGAGTGACATTGAGACCTGGCATCCATCGGTGATTATCGCTTCGCTAGTGGCGTTTCTGGGTAGTCTGGCGATGTGGTGGATCTATTTTGATACCAGCAGCAGCGCAGGGAGCCATGCTATCCAGCATGCTGAAAACCCGGGGCAGATGGGGGCCTGTTTTCACTATGTGCATGTTGTGCTGGTCGGGGCCATCATTGTTTGCGCCGTGGGCAATGAGCTGGTCATTGCCCATCCCGACGGTCAGAACGATGGAATTAGCGCCACCGTATTGCTGGCAGGGCCGGCGTTATATTTACTGACAAATGGCGTTTATAAGCTCATGGTGTATAAACGCTTCCCGCTATCCCACGTCGCCGGACTTATTGCGCTGTTAGTGCTGACAACGGTAGCTTTCTTTACCGATCGGCTGATGGTTAATGGGCTAACGACGTTAATAGTGTTGACGGTGGCGGGGTGGGAAACGGTGACATGTCGCCGCTAGTAGGGGCGAGTAAAGTGAGGTTATGCGCACAAAAAAATGCCTGAACTTTCGCTCAGGCATTCTCTTTAAATATGGTGGTGAGAGAGGGGGATCACGGGGCACATCCCTGTGCCCCGCCCTGGCGGGCAGCCTGCGGCTGTGCAAAACGGCCGTCCTGCCGTTTTGTCGAACCCTGGCGAGGGTTCTTCACTCCCTCTCTCATCCGGGAAATATGCAAAAAAAATGCCTGAACTTTCGCTCAGGCATTCTCTTCAAATATGGTGGTGAGAGAGGGGTTCGAACCCTCGATACGTTGCCGTATACACACTTTCCAGGCGTGCTCCTTCAGCCACTCGGACACCTCACCATATTGTTGCCGCAATCAGATTGCTGACGGGCGCTAATGTAAGGAAATCACCTGCAGCGGTCAACCATCATTGCAGAAAATCTGGTGCGTTTAGCCACTTTTACAGCAGTCTGCTGCTTTAAGCACCACTAATGCAGGTTTATCCGGGGCTTAACGTAAATCTGCCTCCACCCTCCGGATGAAAGGTGCATAATGACCGGCTTATTTTGGCAGGAAAATCGAGGTTAGCGGTGGAACATACCAACCAGATACCCCTACAGCGAGCTACGGCGGGAACCGGCGCGCTGTTCTTTATCCAAACTTTTGCCACGATGGGCTTTGCGGTGCTTTACTCCAGCCTGGTGCTGTATGCCACCAAACGGCTCGGTTTTAGTGAGGGGCAGGCCAATACCATGATGGGAGTTTTTGGCGCATTTAACTACGGACTGCACCTGTTCGGCGGTTATCTGGGCGGGCGTTTTCTCAGCAACCGGAGCCTTTTTACCCTCGGCATGGTGTTACAAATCGCCGGTTGCTGGACGCTGTCGGGGCAGAGCGCAGAAGGATTGTACTGGGGGCTGGCGATGTTCCTGACCGGCAGCGGACTTAATGTGACCTGTATCAATATGATGCTGACCCAGCGCTTCTCTCCTCAGGATAACCGCCGAGAGAGCGCTTTTCTGTGGAACTACGCCGGGATGAACCTCGGTTTCTTTCTCGGCTTCACCGGCGCGGGGTATTTTCAGCTTAGCGAACACTACGAAGCGCTTTTCCTGTTTGCCACCACAGGCAATACGGTAGCCATAATCATATCGCTGTTATGCTGGAAGACTCTCGCCGATATCAACACGCCGCTGCTACAGGCCAGCCGCAGCCAGTTCCGCTGGCGTCTGCTTGGCGGGCTGGCGATTCTGCTGTTGTTAGTACCGACCATTCGCCTGATGTTGCATCATGCCGGATTCACCGGCAGCTTTGTTCTGGTGCTGGGGGCGGCTGTTTTCCTGATGCTGTGCCTGACGACACTGCGCCATCGCCCGCATGACGAGCAGCGCCGCATGAGCGCTTATTTATTGCTTTCGCTCGGTGCGTTGGTGTTCTGGACGCTGTATCAGCTGGCACCAATGGGCCTGATGTTGTTTACCGAACACAATATCAATCTCAATGTTTACGGTATTCAGGTTGCCCCGCAGTGGGTGCAAAACACCAACACGTTGGTGATCGTCTTTGGTGGCCCGCTGCTGGCACTCTCTTTCCGTCGTCTGCGCGAGCGCGGCTGGCGTATCGACATCCCGCGACAATTCGCTTGCTCACTGTTCTTTATCGGGCTTGGCATGCTGGTGTTGCCGTGCGGCATTGCGCTGGCGGGCGGCGATGGCCTGGTCGCGTTTAAATGGATTGTCACCAGCTATGTGTTGCAGAGCATCGGTGAACTGCTGATCTCGCCCATTGGCTATGCGATGATCGGCAAGCTGGCACCGGTACGCTATCAGGGCGTAATGATGGGCTGCTGGATGATGACCACCGGCGTTGCATCGGTGTTGGCCGGGTATGTTTCGGCGCTGATGCCGGAAAACAGCGGCAGCACGCCGCTGCTAACCAACCCGGGCTACAGCCATATCTTTAGCCTGCTTGGCTGGGGCAGCGTTGTGGTGGGCCTGCTGCTGGTCTTCCTAAGCCCGCTGCTACGCAGGTTGATACAGACCGGCGATCAACGCTAAACCTTTTTGGGGCAGCAGGCTGCCCCACATTTCACTTGTCAGCCATCCGTTTTTCACGCAGCCTGAATAAAAAAACAGGAGGAAAAAAACGTGGACATTATTTTCTATCATCCGTCGTTTAGCGCCGGGACTTGGATCGACGGATTACGGCAGCGCTTACCCAATGCCCGTATCCGTCAGTGGCAGGCCGGTGACAATGCTCCGGCTGATTATGCGCTGGTGCGTCAGCCGCCTCTGGAGATGCTGGAAGGGCGTCGGCTGAAGGGCGTTTTTGCCCTGGGCGCAGGCATTGACGATATTCTCGGACAGCTGCGCGAGCATCCGCAGATGCTCGCGGCAGGCGTTCCGCTGTTCCGGCTGGAAGATACCGGTATGGGGCGACAGATGCAGGAGTATGCGGTTTATCATGTACTTGGCTGGTTCCGCCGTTTTCCTGAATATCAAAAACAGAAAAATGCGGCGTTGTGGCGCGACCTGCGTGGGCCTGACCGCCGTCATTTTTCCATTGGTATTCTTGGGGCGGGCGTATTGGGCAGGAGTGTGGCGCAGAGTCTGCTGGCATGGGGCTTCCCGGTAAGCTGCTGGAGCCGGACGCCGAAGCATATAGAGGGCGTGACCAGCTTCCACGGGCAGCAACAGCTCGGTGAATTTCTGGCCACGAGCCAGGTGTTGATCAACCTGCTGCCCAATACGCCGCAAACCGCAGGTATCCTCAATCGTGCCTTGTTCAGTCAGCTTAAACCCGGCGCTTTCCTGATCAATCTGGCGCGTGGTGCCCATCTGGTTGAAGCCGACCTACTGGCGGCGCTGGAAGCCGGTGAAATCAGTGCAGCGGCACTGGATGTGTTTAACCAAGAGCCGCTGCCAGCAGATCACCCTTTCTGGTCCCATGCGGAGATTGCAATCACCCCTCATAATGCGGCAGTGACTCTGCCCGATGAGGCGATGGACTATATTGCGCAGTCGATACGGCAGTGTGAAAACGGCGATATGCCGTCGGGTCGTGTTGATATCAGTCGTGGCTATTAACCTATTGCTGGATACCTTTATCGTGACGTTGTCACGTATAACCTTCTACGGAACTGAAAGAGATGAATGAATTTTCCATTATCTGCCGCGTACTCGGCTCGCTGTATAATCGCCCCCCGCAGGACCCGCTGCTGGCCCCACTGTTTACGCTGCTGCGTGAAGGTAAGCTCCAGCAGCACTGGCCGCTGGAGCAGGACGAGCTGCTAAATCGTCTACAGCAGAATTGTGAACCGCAGTCGTTGACGGCGGATTATCAAGCGCTGTTTGTAGGCAGCGACTGCAAGGTCACGCCGTACGGTTCGCAGTGGGAGAATGGCCCACAGGAGGCCGAGGTGCGCGCTTTTCTTAGCCAGCGCGGCATGCCGTTGACCGATGCGCCAACCGACCACATTGGTGCGCTGCTGCTGGCCTCTTCATGGCTTGAGGACCAGTCCGAAGCTGATGAGTATCAGGCACAGATTGCGCTGTTTGACAGCTATCTGTTGCCGTGGGTGGGTGCGTTTCTTGGCAAGGTTGAAGCCCACGCGGCGACCGCCTTCTACCGCACCCTTGCGGCCATTAGCCGCGAAGCGATTCAGGCGATGCGCGACGAACTGGCAGACGAAGCTGCTGATACAGACGATAACTAAGCCTCATTGGTCACTTTAATGGCGGCGGAGACGCGCGTGGATTTTCAGGCTACGCAAATTGATCACCGCTATTGCCGTGCCGACAATCACCAGCAGCGAACCGATAACTTTAAAAAGATTCATGCTGTCACCTAACACAATGACGCCCATCAGCACGGCCAGCACCGGGGTTAACAGCGAATAAGGCATAATCAGATTCACGTTATAGTGCTTCAGCAGGCTATACCACAGTGAATAAGCGACAACAGACGAGGCGATGGCGCTAAACATAATGGCAAACCAGCCTCGCCATGAAGCGTTTAGCAGTAGCGTAAGCTGATGTGATTCATACAGCCACGAGGCGCATCCAACCAGCGGAATGGCAAACAGAGAGAGCCAGGCGGTCAGGGTTAACGGTGGCACCGACGGTGATATTTTCACAATCAGATTGCTGGTCGCCCAGCCGAATGCGCTAAGCAACAGCAGCAGTAAAACGCCCCAGCCAGGGATGGTCGGACTGCCCGACAGTACCACAACCCCGCTCAGTGAAACCGCAATGCCCAGCAGCTGTATCAGCCGCAGCTTCTCTTTGAGCACCACCATTGCCAGCAGCATGGCAATAGGGGTGCCCAGCTGTACAATGACGGCGGCCGTTCCGGCATCGGTATAGCTCAGGCCAACAAACAGCAGGGCGAAATGTAAAAAGCCGAAGGTGAAACCCAGGGCAGCCAGATAAGGAATTTGCTGACGGGAAACGCGGGTAAAAGGCACCAGAATAAGTGCCACAACCACAAAGCGCAGGGTTATCATCAGCAGAGGCGGCAGGTCGAGCAGCCCCCACTTTATCGCGATGTTATTAAATGCCCAGATGGACACCACCATTAAAATCAGCAAAAAATGACGCAAAGCCACCGCAAAATCCTCTGTAAAACAAAGTTGTTCTATTAATCCTGGCACGAAATGGCATGAATGGAATGACTTAATCTGGCGTTTTTCGGTTATTTATACTGCTGTTAAAAAAAAACGCCGCCGCAGCCGATGGATACGCCATGTTGTACCACGCCACGCTTTTCATTCTCTGCGCTGACAGCATGCCCGTTCATCCCTGTGCGATGTCACGTTTTTCAGCTCCCGACCCCATGTTCTTTTCGACAACGTCACAATTTCCTGTCAGGCGATCTGACATTCTCTTGCAGGTCTAATAGGTTACTCAAAGGTTAATTAGTTGTTATATCAACCCCGACCGCACCGAGTACTCTCGCTACAGGAGAATAACCATGCGCTATGCCCGTCCTGGCAGTAACGATTCACTGATTATCCTTAAACCAAAGTATGGCAATTATATCAACGGGGAATTTGTCGCGCCGGTTAACGGCGCCTGGTTTACCAACATCTCGCCCGTTAACGGTTCGACAATCGGCGATTTTCCGCGTTCCGATGAACAGGATGTTGAGAATGCGCTGGATGCTGCGCACGCTGCCGCCGATGCATGGGGTAAAACGTCAGTGCAGGCGCGCTCGCTGGTACTGCTGAAAATGGCCGATCGGCTGGAACAAAATCTGGAGCGGCTGGCGGTGAATGAAAGCTGGGACAATGGCAAGCCGGTGCGTGAAACTCTCGCCGCCGATCTGCCCCTCGCCATCGATCATTTTCGCTATTTTGCCGGCTGTCTGCGCGCCCAGGAGGGAGCCGCCGCCGAGATCGACGAGTCTACCGCCGCTTATCACTTCCATGAGCCGCTGGGCGTGGTGGCGCAAATTATCCCGTGGAATTTTCCGCTGCTGATGGCGGCATGGAAACTGGCTCCGGCACTGGCGGCGGGTAACTGCGTGGTGCTGAAACCGGCTGAACAGACGCCGCTGTCGATTACTCTGTTTGCTGAACTTGTCGCTGACCTGTTGCCGAAAGGGGTGCTGAACATTGTGCATGGTTTCGGGCGTGAAGCGGGGGAGGCGCTGGCGTCCAGTCCGCGTATTGCTAAAGTTGCCTTTACTGGCTCAACGGCCACCGGCGGGCATATTCTTGAGCTGGCGGCGAAAAACCTGATCCCGTCTACCGTCGAGTTGGGCGGCAAGTCGCCAAATATTTTCTTCGCCGACATCATGCAGGCTGAACCCTCGTTTATCGAGAAGGCAGCGGAAGGCGTAGTTTTGGGTTTCCTTAACCAGGGGGAAATTTGTACCTGTCCGTCACGCGCGCTGGTACAGGAGTCGATATATGAGCCCTTTATGGCAGCGGTACTGCAACGCATGAAAACCATTAAACGTGGCGATCCTTTGGACACCGATACGATGGTCGGGGCGCAGGCTTCACAGCAGCAGTTTGACAAAATTCTGGCTTATCTGAATATCGCGCGGCAAGAGGGCGCACAGCTGCTGACCGGGGGCGAGATTGAAACACTGCCGGGGGATTTGTGCGGCGGTTATTACATCCAGCCCACGTTGCTGAAGGGAAATAACCGTATGCGCGTGTTTCAGGAGGAGATATTTGGGCCGGTAGTGGGGATAACCACCTTTAAAGATGAAGCAGAGGCGATTGCGATTGCCAATGACTCCATTTATGGCCTGGGAGCTGGCGTCTGGACACGCGATATTAACCTGGCCTGGCGCGTTGGGCGGGCGATCAAAGCCGGACGTGTCTGGGTGAACTGTTACCATCTTTATCCGGCACACGCCGCATTTGGCGGCTACAAAAAATCCGGCATCGGGCGAGAAACCCACAAAATGATGCTCGATCACTATCAGCAGACCAAAAATCTGCTGGTGAGTTACAGCGTACAGCCGCTCGGTTTCTTCTGAATCGCCAGGGCCAGAATTATCTGGCCCGTATCCGGCCATTCCCACCATCACTATTTCCTATGGTGATGCAAATTGCTGGCTCACGTTATTTGTGGCACTTTATTTTTCAGGTTGTATAGACAAGATTACCCCACCTGACAGCTACAGTGTGGCCCCGCTCGCCGCTCGCGGCGATATCCGTTCTTTCAGACAGGGAGTTAATGAATGTCCATCACTTCGGAGTCGTCGTCGGCCGAGTCGCAGTCGCGGCGACTGATTGAGAGCCGCACGATTGATTATATCCCCGATGCCGAGCGTCATGGCCGGGTGTTCAGCCAGTTCACCCTGTGGTTCGGCGGCAATTTACAGATTACCGCTATCGTTACCGGCGCGCTGGCGGTCGTGTTAGGAGGTGATGTGGTGTGGTCACTGGCAGGACTGCTGGTGGGACAGCTTATCGGGGCGGCGATTATGGCGTTGCATGCCATCCAGGGGCCGCGCTTCGGGCTGCCGCAGATGATCACCTGCCGGGTTCAGTTTGGCATTTATGGTGCAGCGATCCCGCTGATGCTGGTGTGCATCATGTACGTCGGTTTTTCCGCCAGCGGCACCGTGCTGGCCGGGCAGGCGCTTGCCCATCTGGTCAACGTCAGCGATCGCGGCGGGATGATGATATTCGCACTGATTATTATTGTGGTGGCGACGCTCGGTTATCGTGTCATCCACGCGCTGGGAAAGGTCGCCAGCGTGGTCGGCATACTGGCATTTATCTATCTGTTTGCCCGCCTGCTGCTGGAAAACGATCTCAGTGTGCTATGGACTAATCGCCATTTTTCGCTGTCGATGTTTCTGCTGGCGGTGTCGCTCTCCTCCTCCTGGCAGATCGCTTTCTGCCCCTATGTGTCAGACTATTCGCGCTATTTGCCGCGTGCGGTCTCAGCACGCAGCACATTTCTGGCGGTATTCAGCGGCAGCGTGCTGGGTACACAGGCGTCAATGACGTTGGGGGTGATGGCTGCGGCATTGGCTGGGAGCGCGTTTTCCGGCAATGAAGTGGGATACATCGTCGGGCTGGGTTCCAGCGGAATGATGGCGTTGGTGCTCTATTTTGCTATCTGCTTCGGCAAGATAACCTTCACCACCCTTAATGCTTACGGCAGCTTTATGTCACTGGCGACCATCGTTTGCGGCTTCCGCCAGCGGATGGCGATGAGCGAAGGGATACGGATGCTGTTTATTGTTCTGATGGTGCTGATCTCCTGCGGCATTGCTATGTTGAGCCAGCCTTCATTCCTCAAGTCCTTTACCCACTTTCTGCTGTTCCTGCTGGTTTTCTTTGTCCCCTGGAGTGCAATAAACCTGACGGACTACTATTTTGTCACGCGCGGGCAGCTGGATATGGCGGCGTTGAGCGATCCTGACGGCTGCTACGGGCGTTGGAACTGGGTGGGCATAAGTACCTACGCGCTCGGCGTGCTGGTGCAGCTGCCGTTTATCGCCAATAGCTTCTATCAGGGAGCGCTGGTTGGGTGGTTTGCCGGAAATGATATTTCCTGGCTGATTGGCTGGGTCTTCACCGCACTATGCTGGCTGGGGATCGGTCGTTGGCGCAGGGATACGCTGTTCTGTTCCATTGGATAGCAGACACGCGCCCTTCCTCCCCATCCTGATCATATGCTTGAGCCTGACGGCGGAACATTGCTCCGCTGTCGTATGGCTGACTAAAAATCAGACTGATTAATATCCCTTACTTTTTGTTAATAATAAACCGCTGACAACAGAGATCCGATGCCGTCATCAACAGTCTGATTTCTGTCTGCGTTACCGCTATTTTAAGCCCGGGTGGCCTTCTCGAAAGGATTTCCCCCTCTTTTTGGGCACGGAATGGCAACATTTCCACCGAAATGTGAATGAGGCGGGCGGTTGCAGTTGAAGAATAAGCGTAAATAAAATACGTCACGCCAGTCGATGCACTGCGGCTCAAGGACACCGACAATGGCGCTAACCTGGCGTTATGATGACTTAATTTCATTATTTGGCAAAAGTGGTTTTGCCGAGTCATGTCATCAAGCATAACCTGCTGTTACCTTTCGATATGATATTTATGACAGATTAATCCTGGTGTTGATAGGTGTTTAACTATTATTTAAGATAAAAAAACTCTGTATTTTTTACTTTATTTACGAATGTTCACATATTTCTTTTTTGTTATTTTCCTGCCATTGCCTGAGGACTTTCTGCTTATTGTTTATTCTTTGTTTGATTAGTAGCTTTTCTATTCGATAGTGATGTTTTGTTTTGCTTAACTGTTTATTTTTAGATATTGATGGCTAATTAAGTGCATTCCTAAAAAAATAACTTAATGGAAGTGTGTTGTTGATATTTTATTTTTTATGGTGTTAATTGATTCGACTTCATAAAATGAGAATGTGATGATGGCGAAAATACTTTTGTCGGTAATTATTCCTGCCTGTAATGTGGGGAAGTATATTACCGAGTGTGTCGATTCTTTGCTGGTAGAAATACCCGCACCAAATGAACTAATTATCATTAATGATGGCTCAAGCGATGATACGCTGGAACAGCTGGAAAAACATTACGCCCGGCAAGCACGGGTACGCGTGATCACTATTGCCAACGGGGGGGCGGGGCTGGCACGCGATTATGGCGTAACTCTGGCAAATGGCCAGTTCATCTTCTTTTGTGATCCTGATGATATCATTTGCAAGGGGCTGTTCACTGAACTGAGTCGAACCATTGAACAGTCGCCGGATCTGGAGTTGTTTTGTTTTAATTCGCTGAGTTTTGCTGATGGCAATCCTCAAAAAACCTGGGCAAAAGTCAAACACCATCAGTTTGGTTTTCTGCCCGCTCATGAAGTATTTCAAGGCCTGTTGCGCAGCGGGACCTATACTTCAGCCTCATGGAATTATGTTATCAAAAAAGAAGTCATCGACAGATTTAAATTGAAATATGTGCAGCGCGTACATGAAGACCATCAATTCAGTCTTGAAGCCTTTATGCGCTGCCGCACCGCTTTTGTTAGCCGAAATGTTTATTATCGACAGCGTATTCGCAGCGGGTCTCTCACCAATAGCCGCAAAGATGAATCTTACTTTCGCCAGCGTTATGATGCTTTTATCGCAGCCTGGGAGACATTAGTCCGACTGACCGATTCTGCGGAATTACGTTATCTCTATTTAATTCATTCATTCAGGCTAATGATTCACCTCTTCATGGTGAGCGGTAAGCCGGTGCCAGATTATGTTCGGCAGGCGATACGCTATTTCGGGAAAAATCTGAAACCTGCGAAGGGTGTTGATTGGTTACTGTTAAGAAAACCAGAAATATACTTTAATTTGCTCAGGATCAGGCAGAGTGCGCCAACCCTAAAGGGATTTTTGTTAAAGGTCAGAGGCTGATGACTAAAGTAATTGATAAAGGTTTGTTGATCAATGTGTTCTCGCTGCTTGCTTATCGTGGGACATCATTCATCTTTCCTCTGGTGACCTTGCCTTATCTGGCGCGCATCCTGGGTGTGGAACATATGGGATTACTGGCGCTGGGACTTGCCTGCGTTGTGTATTGCAGCACCATCTCCGACTGGGGATTCAACATTTACACCA
The DNA here is from genome assembly GCF_001050515.1 of Erwinia piriflorinigrans CFBP 5888. Classification (GTDB taxonomy): domain Bacteria; phylum Pseudomonadota; class Gammaproteobacteria; order Enterobacterales; family Enterobacteriaceae; genus Erwinia; species Erwinia piriflorinigrans. Next base: position 467,220 of record NZ_CAHS01000015.1, on the reverse strand, counting down.
CGAAAGATATTGCCCAGCACCGTCACGACAAAGTGAAAGTGACGCAGCTGTTCTGGTCAACCTTCAATGCAAAAATGATCCTTGGCACCTCAACTCTGGCGGTGGTGCTGCTGGCTACCTGGCTTAACCCGGCATGGCACACGCTTTTTTTTATTGTGCTGGCTAATTCATCGGTGCTTTACGGGCAGCTATTGTCTTTCGGCTGGCTGATGCAGGGGTTCGAAAAGCTGGGTAAGACGTCGATTATTTCTACCGTCGGGCAGTTCTGTTCGATTCCACTGACTTTCCTGCTGGTTCGAACGCCGGAAGATGTCTGGCTGGCGGCGCTGATCCCAGGGGTGGTGGCGTTTATCTCGGCAATGATTACCCTGTTTTTGGTGGTGCAGATGCGGGTCATTGGTTTCTATCGCTTTGAACCACAAGAAATTATTCAACGCATTAAGGATAGCCTGCATGTGTTTCTGGCTATTTTCGGTGCCAACCTGTTTAACAGCGTCAACGTGCTGATCCTTGCCGGTCTCACCAGTACCTATACGGTGGGGCTGTATAACGGAGCTGACCGCCTGAAAAAGGCCGCCAATTCCGTGCCGGAACAGATAGGTAATGCGTTTTTCCCGCGCGTCAGTCACCTGTTTCATAAAGACCGCGCTATGGCGATAGCCGCCACGCGTAAAAGTATCACTTTCTCATTTTTGATCAGCCTGTTTATCGTGGTGTTTACCTTTTTCTTTGCGGACGACGTGGTGCGTATCCTGCTGGGCGAGGCGTTTCATGACTCTGCCAACGTTTTGCGGGTGGCGGTGTGTGGCTTTGTCTTCGGCAACGTTTGCTATCCCGCCGGATTGCAAATCCTTATCCCACACGGGCTGGCAAAGCAGCGTATGTATGTGATGTTTATCGTTGGGCTGATCAATATTCCCGTCTGCTGCCTGCTGGCATGGAAGTATGGTGCTATCGGCGCCGCCGGCTCTCTGGTGATGTCAGAGTTCCTGGTATTCCTCGGCATTTTGCGCATTATGATCCGGCACAACCTGTTGAAAACCTATCTTAGCGGGCCGCCACCGTTCAGGCAGCCCGGCAATCAACAGGGATAAGGGGAGGATTATCGGCGATTTCGGCGCGCCTGACGCCAGTTAAGCAGTGGCGTCACCGAGATGCCGTGTACCACTACGCTGGCGACGATAAGAGTGAAAGCCATATCGGCCATGCGGTTTGCGTCAACGCCCGTCAGGCCGTGGGTGTAGGCCCAGGCAATATAGTTAATACTGCCGATGCCGCGAATGCCCAACCAGCCGATGGTGGCACGCTGCAAGCCCGGCGTTTTCATGCCTGCCGTGGCAAGCCAAACCGACAGCGGACGGATGACCATAAACAGCAGCGCCGCCAGCAGCAGCCCGCTCGGGTTCCAGTGATGTGCCAGGGTGATACCCAACACGATAATAATGGCGGCGGCGAACAGGCGTTCAATGGTATCACCGAATGAGAGCGCATCACTCACTACCAGCCCGGCGGAGCTGGCAGGATTAGTGCCTTCAAACGCATGGCGGGCGTTGGGGTTGATCAGTTCCTCGGCCGGTGGATGCGGGTTACCTTCCTGATAATCCTGGTAAGGGAAGCGCCGTACCACGCCAATTTCAGCACGTCGCAGGCCAACACCGGCCGCAAACGCCGCGAGGAAACCGGAAGCATCCAGTGCCTGGGCCGCCGCATAGCTGAGGGCGATCAGTGCCAGCGCCAGAAAGTCGTTGGGCGCAACGTCCTGCTGGGTATGACGCAGGTGCGTGGCGTACTGCCCAATCAGGCGACCGAGGACAAAACCGATTGCGCTACCGCCGATCACCGCCCACAGCACATCAACCAGCGCCCAGTGACCGACAAATGCCCAGGACATTTCGCCATCACCGGTCAGCAGCGCCATTGCCAGCATCAGCAGCGGCAGGGCGGTGCCGTCGTTCAGCCCGGCTTCACTGGACAGCGAGACGCGCAGGTTATCGCTGTCGCTGGCATCATTGACCGAGATCAGGCTGGCGAGTACCGGGTCGGTTGGCGCGACAATAGCACCAAACGCCAGCGCCAGCGGCCAGGAAAACCCGGCCAGCAGATGTGCGGCCAGCGTCACGCCCGCCACCGTCAGTAACATAGCGGGAAACGCCAGCCGCAGCCCCATGCGCCAGCCCGGGTCGTTCAGCGGCAGCCTTAACTTCAGCCCGGTAATAAACAGCGATGCGGCCATAGCGATTTCGGTCAGGTTTTTAGCAAGCTCTGCATGGGCCGCAATATCAATGCTTAACAGGTCCAGCAGCCACGGCCCGCAAACAATCCCGGCAAACAGATAGAGGGCAAAGCCCGTCACCGGGCCGCGACTAATCCAGCCGGAGGCCAGTGAAATAAGTAACAGTAAGCCACCGGTCGCGGCTGTCCAGCCGATAAATTCCATCATTACTCCTGAGTCGATTTTTTTTATCTGCTCAGTATGGACGGAATATCGGGAAATGTTGCCGCCGTCTGCCGTTTTTTTCGCGCAATCAGGGTTTAAGCTCTTTGGCTTACAGCTAGCGCCAGCGCCTCCAGCTGGGCAGTCAGATGATGACGGGTGCTTTCATCGCTAATGACCCCATTCACCACGTCAATACGGCTGCCGGCCTGACCGATGAAAATTTCCGGCTTGTTCAGTATGCGGGCATTGAGAAACACCATGCTCTGACGCAGATGATATTGGGCGCGGGCGCCGCCGATAGCACCTGGGGAGGCGGTTTGAATGGCGATCGGCTTATTGGCGAAAGGATTTCCCGGCAGGCGAGACAGCCAGTCGATGGCATTTTTCAGTGCGCCCGGCAGCGAGTAGTTATACTCCGGCGTCACAATAATCACCGCGTCGGCGGCGGCAATGGCATTTCCCATTGCCAGCACCGCAGCCGGAAGACCTTTAGCTTCAATATCGGCGTTGTAGTGGGGGAAATCAGCAATTGAACCCAGAGCGCTGATTTCAATCCCGGCTGGAGCCAGTGCGGGCAGATTGTTGGCTATCACGGCATTAAATGAGGCCTGGCGCAGGCTGCCCAGCAGGGTGACAAAATGCAGGTTTCTTTTCTCAGACATGATGGTTTCCATTAATTAACAGAAAATAGGCAAGGTTAATAAAGCGCCATTTGTTGCCTGTTTTCAAGGGAAACCGCGTTTTTAAGGTCTTTCGGATTACACATTCTGTGCCGCCAGGCACGGCGGTTATTGCTGAAAGATTGTCATTGTGCGCCCTGGGGTATACTGTTAGCACACTATTTATTTTCATCCTCTCCGGGCCAGTATCCGGTGGATGACCCGCTAAATACGAGGTTGTTTTGTCCAGTTACTCTCCCATTCAGCGTCCACGACGTCTGCGTCAGTCCGCTTCCCTTCGTTCTCTTTTTCAGGAAAACAGCCTCAGTCTGAACGATCTGGCGCTGCCGATCTTTGTCGAGGAGGGCCTTGACGACTATAAGCCGATTGCCGCCATGCCGGGCGTGATGCGCATTCCGGAAAAGCGTCTGGCGTATGAGATTGAGCGCATTGCCAAAGCGGGCGTACGTTCGGTGATGACCTTCGGTATTTCCCATCATACCGATGCTGATGGCAGCGATACCTGGAATGAAAACGGACTGGTGGCGCGGATGTCACGTATCTGCAAACAGACGGTGCCGGAAATGATTGTGATGTCCGATACCTGTTTTTGCGAGTACACCAGCCACGGTCACTGCGGCGTGCTGCATGATCACGGCGTAGATAACGATGCCACGCTGAAAAATCTCGGCAGGCAGGCGGTAGTGGCCGCCGCCGCAGGGGCTGATTTTATCGCGCCCTCGGCGGCAATGGATGGACAGGTCGCTGCGATCCGCCATGCGCTGGATGCGGCGGGCTTTACCGATAACGCCATTATGTCCTATTCCACCAAGTTTGCCTCTTCCTTCTACGGCCCGTTCCGTGAGGCGGCAGGCACTTCGCTGAAAGGTGACCGCAAAACCTACCAGATGAACCCGATGAACCGCCGCGAAGCGATCCGTGAATCGCTGATCGATGAAGCGGAAGGGGCAGATGCACTGATGGTTAAACCGGCGGGTGCCTATCTGGATATTCTGCGCGAAGTCCGCGATCGGACCCAGCTGCCGCTGGCGGCTTATCAGGTGAGCGGTGAGTACGCGATGATTAAATTCGGCGCACAGGCCGGGGCCATCAGCGAAACTGAAGTGGTGCTGGAAAGCCTGGGCGCGATCAAACGTGCCGGTGCCGATATTATTTTCAGCTACTTTGCGCTCGATCTTGCCGAGAGAAAGCTGTTGTAAACGCGGTTAATCGCGCATGACCGCTGGTGGGGGCTGACCTCCGTCAGCGGCATGGCGATATTGTCGTTGCAGCCGCTGCCCTTTATCAATCCAGGGCTGCACCACATCCGGGGCAGCGCTACAGCGTAACCCTTAAGTGCCGCTGTCAGTCGCTGTGGTGGGTGTTGAAAATCATCTGTCCGCCTACCTGTAATCCATCAGGCCCAGGCCTGTCCCGTCATATTTAGCAATAACTGGATTCAGGTGAGTTGCTTATTCTGGAAGTTGTCAGATTTTCGCACAAACGGAGGCAGATTAATCACGGTCGCTCGGCGGCTTTTAACCACTCTTCGACGCCATCAACGCCCAGTGACAGTAGCCCGTCCTGTACGCCCACCACGCGTTGTAACATCACACCCTCATCAGACTCCTCTCGCTCATCTGCTTGTGCAAAAAGGCGGGTCATTAACTGGGTGAGACTATTATCATCATTATGTATATATGATTTGCCATGACTGACACAGGCCAGATAAATTTCAGCTGCGGCCAGGGCTTGCTCTGGATCTTGTTGCGACATCGCGTTAAGCCATTGATGAAACCCATAGAGGTGATGTTGTTCACTTCCAAAACTGCTATGGCTTTCAAATACTGAAAAACAGCGACTGATAAGTTCTACAGGCACAAAAATTACATCGGTGTTATCGTCAAAAATAAGAGCTGTCTGCCTGGCAACTTCTAAGGCATGTGTGCCACCTGAACGTAAACCCGAATTAATCCCGGCAAGGCACTGTTCCTGATGCTGTCGAATATTTTTAGCATTTGTCCACACGTTAGCCGCGCCACACCAAGCTTCCGCATTATCCAAAGTATGCAAATGATCTAACAATTCAGTAAATTTGAGGTGTGGGGTCATGGCCGCTAAAGCTGAAATGTGCCCCCAGGTCTTCAGGTCTTTACCACCTCCCTCATTGCGTAGGCGTGTCAGCAACGGTCCCACTATCTCAAAATGATTACGGTAGGAATTGTACAGGCATCGCTCGGCGATTTGCCAAAGTCCGCATGCATCCCGCATGGCGAGATGGAACAGCTCCCAGCCCAGATTGAAAGATATGCTTTGCAAATAGGGTAAGCGACGTAAGATCATGGCGCGGACTGCGGGGTGTTCGTCGCTGGCAAAGCGGCGCAGCGTGGGAAGCAGTAATTCAGGAAATTCGCTGCCTTGTTCCAGGAAATTATCAGCCAGGATCATCAAGGCATCGGCAATGTTCCCCTTCGCCATATTGATACCTATATCAATTAAATCTATGGCATCGCCCTCGATGGGATCGGCTTCATGCAGGCTGGCAAAGTCTGTGGCGATGAAAATGAGTCGCTCTGCCTCTTGCGAACTCTGTATCACATTCGCGCAGGCTTCAAGCGCTTTTGCCGTCGAACGCCGGTGCCGCCATTCGGTCGGGTGTCTTTCAAGTTCAGTGAGGATCTGGTTTGCCAGTAGTAAGGCATCAGGCTCTTCGACCGCCTGCCAGTCTTTGTGAGAACGTAGGTTGCCGTAGCGATAGGCAAGATAGCTGGCCGCGCCATTTATAATGTCATCACGAAAGCCGTTGGGGATTTCCGTCCAGTGAACGAATAGAAAATTCAGGAATCGGGCTGGATGCCGGGATGCGGCTTCCTGTAACTGCCTGCCAACTTCGCGTTCTCCGCCAATCAGAAAGTCCTCGCCATCCATATGCGAATGACCCGCGTAGTGTGCGAGTAATCTCAACACCCAGCTATCGCTGATATCAAGAAATACCTCAAATGAAAAGGGTGCGCTAACGACGCCGCTTTGTTCATGGATCCTCGGTTGACGGACGACTATCCCCGCTTTTTTCTCGCAGGCATCGACAACCGCCTGCACTTCAGCTGAACGCAGGTGGCAAGGAATCGCTATGATCAGCTCTGCTTGCGCTTTCATTAACCAGAAACCGGAGGTGGCGGTTCGCATACTCAAAATAGTCGCCATGACAGCATCTTGTGCTGGCGTTGCGAGGAACCTGAAGGCTGACGCTATCAATTCACCGGATTCGTAGGAAAGTTGAGATGCCAGCAGGGTGTTATCGCGCAACATGCGGCCGGTCAGCTCAATATTGGCTTCAGGCGATGCGGTGCAAGCCCGTATGGCGAAGTAGCGCAACGCACCTTCGGGATGGAAGCCAAGACGTTCGCGGTTTTTTTGCCACCAGTCTGAGTGTGTTTTTGCATGCTGGAGAATGGCAGCTTCAACGGCCTCAAGCAAAATGTTCATACTGTTCTTGTGGCTTATGATTTTCTGGCTATGTGTATCTGCGTAAGAGGTGCTTTTTAAGAAACCCTCCCGGTAGTCTGCGCGGGGGATGCCATAGCGAGGGGCGCGAGCATTGCTCCAATGTTCAATTGACTCCAGGGCTAAATCCAGCAAAGCGCTGGATTGCATCATACGTTGACGGAGAAATTGTTTATTTTGGCTGCCGAACTCATGAGGCAGGCAACGCAGCCTGTTACCGAAGCTGATTTGCTGCATATTTTTGTCTCTGAGGTCATCAGTGATATAACGCCAGAGCAAGCCATCGTCCACCACACCTGTCGTCACACAATGAGCGATAACGCGCCCAAGAAATCTGCTCTCAAAGTTTGGTACATTTATCAGCCGCTCCACTAATGGCGCAACCCGTGCCAGATTTTGTGATTTAATGGCAGAAAGCTGCGATCCCAGCAGGCGGGCAATGCCACTGCTATCAAGCCATTCCAATGACAGCGCTTCCATCCAGAATGCAATGACGCCTGTGCTGTCTTCATTACACCATTGCGTAATACGATGCGCATGCGCCGCCATTCCTTCCGCATCGCGCATCATTTTTAAATGGGGAACCAGATATTTGAGCCAGAAGCGATGCCACTCAATCTCACCAGCCGAGGTATAGATCGTCTGAAAAACAGCGCGATGATTTTCACGTAAATCACGTATCAATGACCAGTCTTCATCTTCGGGTCGCTGTCCGGCAAAGGATTCTGCCACCAGACGTTTGATATGGAAGGGCGAACTACCCGTTAAGACCGTTCTAAGCTGTTTTCTGAATTCGCGGCGATCGCCTGGCGCCAGCTGTGCGACAAAGCTGCGGATGCTGGGGCGTACAAAAGGAACGGGCGGCAAGCTGTGTATAAACGTATTTAACGTGACGCCATTGCGCATGGCTCCGCTGATGACAAGCACATCCAGCAGCGTTTGATGTCCGAATGTCAGCTTTCCATCCTGGGTTTCCTGCAACACGTTAAGACTGCACAGCTTGCGCTGAATATCCTCAGAGGCAGTGAAACGCTGATAGGGTATCACCAGGCTACGCGATTGCAGCATTTCCGCCGCGATCGTTTCTAACGCCACTATTGCCGTATTGCCTAATTCATTGTTGGCACGCACGATAGTGTCAATATAGCGTTGCGCTAATGCCTGACTGGTCACCACGTTGAAGCTGCCGTCTCGCTGAGCCAGCTCGACAAACAGTGCAAGCTCGCGTGGGTTTCTGATCAGCTCACGGGTGATGGCATCAATAGCCGCAGTCGCAATCCCCAGCGTATCAAGCAATGGCGCTATTTCGCTATTCCAGTTCAGCGGTTGGCAGGTTACTTCACAATCCCATCTCCTTTCGGCAATACGTCGGTCGTAATGTCTGTCAAAGTCACGGCAGGCAGTCACAACCGTAACGTTGGGAATGAGTAACAGGCGATCGGTCTGGGCCAGAAAATACTGCAATACCCGATGATCCCTGGCGATGGACAGCACATCCAGGGAATCAATGACGACGATCACCCTGGCATCTTCAGCCAGTCGGGCGGTGTTTTCCACCCATTGCTCAGCCAGGCCCTGGGCCTGGCGCTCATCAGATGTCGCCAGGTCGGCGAATTCGCGCGACTGGATAAACAGAGGAACGATATCCGAACGCGTTTTTGTCCGTTCTTCCAATGCTTCCTGCAACGTAAGCATCGCACAGGTTTTTCCCGAGCCAGGAAGCCCGGTGAGCAGGATAGATCTTTTTTGGGCATCAATGGCTGCAAGCAGTTCATCGACAATGGAGGTGGAAATTTGTTGTCCCGCAATGTCGCGCCGCCACGATCTGCCGATGGCAGAGGTGCTGGCAAAAGAGCGACGGATCTCAGCAAGGTCCATCGGCGGAGCCAGCATTGCGCCAGCCTGCTGAATAATCGTCCGAAGGTCGCCTTTGGTCAGGCGATACTGCGTAGCGACAGAGGCATTATCGCTATCCATGCGCCCGCCTAATCTATCAAGTTTTACCCATAGTGCATTGAATGCAGCCTCAGGATTGCTTACCAATTGTCGTAAGCGCTGGTGTAGATCTTCATTCATTCGATCTATGTCATCGGTAGCGACAAAATGGGTCCGGCACAAGAATGCAAAAGTAGAAAGGTTGGGGGCAGGTTTAGCAAGCTGTGCAGACAAATCCCCATCTACCGCCTGTAATTCCTTACCTAAACTTTGGCGGTAGCTATTTTCATCATGCTGGGTTGAGCTGTGTTCTTTCAGTTTTGCCAGAGCGCCGAAGTTGTTGCGGGAATAGAAGCGGACTTGTACATTTTGATCGCTGGCCAGCATATGGGCCGCTTTGTCCAGTTCGTCTGCAAGATCGGCTATCGTCCACGCCCTGAAATGGATTTGATTTTTTTTGCATTGACAAGCGATCCTGGCATCGCCAACTTTGCCAATGACCACATCATCTACGGGGCAGGTTATCGAATCAATTTCAAGCCATTGATAATCTTTATCGGACAATACTTTCAATGCCCAATCAAATGCGACCAGCGTCTGGTACCCATCACCACGATTGGATCGTATGCCTGCAATACTCATCAATTTTATCCTGTCGGATGGTCTCTGTTCACGCATCCGCAATAACGTTAAGTTTTGATTATGATACTCACCTCTTATTGACCGCACCAGACTGTTAGACGATATAGCCGCAGTGACAATGTGGCGTCATTTCGCCACGGGAAGGTCGGCATAGCGCGTGGTGTAAGCGGGCGAAAGCATCTCCCGCTTCATCTTCCAGGCTTTTTCTATTCCCTGACCGGCAAACCAGATCTTACCTTTACCCGAGTGGTTTAAACCGTCGATGGTTTGCATTAGTGCGGCGCTGTTAGCCCACATGCGCTGCTGATCAAACAGGTTGAGCTGCGAAACCCCGTTACTGTAGAAATCTGCCAGCATCACGCCAGCTTTCATATAGCGGTGGCCGTCTACCCATATACGCTCCAGGGATTCTGTTGCGGCACGGATAATGTCGCGCGTGTCGTTTGACGGTGTCATCAGCGTTGTTGACGCCTGGTTGCCGTAGTAAATTTCATTGTCTGCGTGCGGGCTGGTGCGCACGAACACGCTGATAAAACGGCAGAACTGTCGTTCGCCGCGCAGCTTTTCCGCTGCCCGCTCGGCATAGGCGCAAACCGCCTGATGCACGTCTGGATATTGCGTTAAGCGGCTGCCAAATGAGCGGCTACAGACGATCTGCTGCTTGGTCGGGGCGAACTCTTCCATCTCCAGGCAAGGTTCACCACGCAGTTCACGCACGGTCCTTTCCAGCACCACGTTGAAATGTTTCCTGATCACCCACAGGGAGCTTTCTGCCAGATCGAGTGCGGTCGTAATGCCCATCAGATTAAGCTTTTTACTGATACGCCGTCCCACTCCCCAGACATCTTCCACCGCCACCAGCGCCAGCAGTTTGCGCTGGCGGTCAATATGAGACAGATCGACAACGCCGCCGGTAGCGCGCCATTTTTTCGCTGCGTGATTGGCCAGCTTTGCCAACGTTTTGGTTTGTGCAATGCCCACGCCAACCGTCAGTCCGGTATTCCTTAACACTTGATTACGCATCTGATGACCAAAATCCGCCAGAGAAACGCAGTTGCTGACGCCGGACAGATTAACGAAGGCTTCATCGATGGAATAGATCTCAATGGCGGGAGCGATATCGCTCAGCGTTTGCATAACGCGTTCGCTGAGGTCGGCATAAAGCGCATAATTAGAGCTGAATACGTGAACTTTAGCGGGATATACGGCGTTTTTTATTTTAAAAAAGGGCTCCGCCATTTTTATACCCAGCAACTTTGCCTCCGCAGAACGTGAAATCACGCAGCCATCGTTATTGGAGACCACCACCACCGCCTGTCCGCGCAGGTCCGGGCGGAAAACGGTTTCGCAAGAGGTATAAAAACTGTTTACGTCGACCAGGGCAAACATGATTACTTATGTGCTTTCAGGGTAAAAGTGACGACGCCAAAGATTTCCAATTCTTCATCATTTTGGAATGAAATGGGTGAATAGTGGCGGTTATGTGGTATCAGCTGTAAAACCGGATGGGTGCGTAGCTCTTTGACGGTAAACTCACCGGATATAGCGGCCACCACGATATCGCCATGCACGGCATTCAGCGAACGATCGACGATCAACAAATCACCATCGCCGATCCCTGCTCCACGCATCGAATCACCGCTGACTTTAATAAAATAAGTGGCACTAGGATGTTTAATGGCGAGTTTATTCAGGTCGATGCGGTCTTCAACGTAGTCCTGAGCAGGGCTGGGGAAACCGCAAGGGACGCGCTCTGTAAATAACGGAAGCAGCAGGGGGCTATCAATGTTGAGCGGGCGGATAAACGGCATAACGGTAATCTCAAAATAACTGTATTTATATACAGTATCAGCGAATAACCGGAGCAATCAAGCCACCCAGCAGACAATTCCTGGAAGCAATTGAACGGGCAGGGAATTTAACTTTTTTCTTTTCTGCGGGCCAACGCCTCTCGATGGACCGCAGCGGAAAGACACCGGCAGGCGGGTCAATAACGTGCAATACGCACGGTCACCACAATCGAGCTGATGGCGATCAGCACCAAAAACCCGCCTACGGCGATCATTGAGCTGAAACCAAACTGGTTAAATAACAGCAGGCCAGCAATACCTCCGGTCAGAAAGGAGGTAATAGTCACCAGATGAGTGACAAACTGCTGGCATTGGGGGGCCATCGGCTGCGAGCGGTCACGCTGCAACAGAGCGCTTAGCACGGAGCCGAGAGCAATGCCCGCATCCGTCAAGGTGCCGGTGACGTGGGTGGAACGCACGCGGCCGTTGGAAAGTTGGGTGGATGTCGCGTTATGTATTCCCATCAAAAACCCGAGGAAAACAATCACCTCACGGTTATTGCGGGTGGCATAAAAGAACGTTTCAAACGCTGACAGCATCATCAACATGATGCCTTCAGTCAGCAGAATAAGGCTGAAAATGGTGCGTATATTCTTTTTAATCCCCCACAGCCCCGTCAGGCGAGACGCCACGCAGCCGATCACAAAAGCGGTAATAATCGCCAGCAGAAACTTCAGATCTCTGAAATCGACGCTGGAGACTTCAGAAGATAATTGTGACGTATTGCCGGTCATATGTGATGGGAAGATGCCGAATGCCCCCAGCGCCATCGCATTCAGTAATCCGGCGCTGGTGGCCAGTACCAGCGCCAGGTAACGGTCTTCAGCGTGGGTGCGTTCACACTTTCTTTTGATCATCATACGCAGCATTATCGCCTCTCCTTGTTGACGCCAGGCTTCAGCCGGGCTGGTGCCATTTTTTCAGGGCAATATAACGTATCTGAACGGGTTTAGTGAACGGATGAGGCATTATTGCCTACATCTCGGACTGGTCTGAAAAAGATCTCGATTTCGTACTTGAAAAATGCGTAAACAGGCTGTCATTCAGCCGCTACGCATAAGCCGTTTCAGCCGTTGTTATAGAGAGCCAAAGCCGTGCTGGGGCGGTGCGCGAAAGGGAGAAACGTCTGTCGTGTTGAAGATGTCGACAGAGAATAAACTCCCTGGGCTGGCTGGCTGATATCCAGCCACCACGCTGGAGCCACGGGTCAGGCGGCACGGCCGGGCTGACTGAAAACTGTTATACTGACTTGTCGAACCAGGATTATCTGTCCGGCATCATCATCGGTTGGTGCGATCGCATAAAAACAGGAAGCTTTTAACAAGTAACGCTGTTAATCCTTTTTTTATCATAAGGTTATTTTGGTGTTTTTTGGAAGTGTAGCTACAATTTACTGTGATGTTGTCCGCACTCAGGGGGCAGGGTAAGAAAACCGTGACCCTCTCACCGTCGTCTGGCGGCAGACGCTATGGTCTGCTGTATTACCCATGAATGCAATGCTCCTTCCATTGCCTGCAACATCTTTCCGCATGCTTAACCCAGGAGAACGATGTGCTGATATCAAAAGATTCCGTTTCCCCGTTACAGGCGGCAACAACCTATGCTTTTTTCTTTGATGTGGATGGCACTCTTGCCGCGATCCAGCCGCATCCGGATGAGGTTTTTATCCCTGCCACCGTGCTGAATGACTTGCAGTGGCTGGCGCATCACTGCGCCGGGGCCGTTGCTCTGGTTTCCGGTCGTCCGATGGTTGAACTGGATGCCCTGGTTGCGCCGTTAATTCTGCCGCTGGCCGGTGTGCACGGTGCCGAGCGCCGTGATATTAACGGTGAGATGACGCGTGTAGCGCTCGAACCACACACTGTCAGCGTACTACAACGGGAGCTGGAACAGGCTATCGCCTCGCTGCCGGGCTGCATGCTGGAAACGAAAGGGGTTGCCTTCGCTCTGCATTACCGACAGGCACCGCAGCATCAGCAGCAGATAGAGCAGCTGGCAGCCGCAATGGTGGCGCGTTTTCCCGAACTGGCTCAGCAGCCGGGGAAATGTGTGGTTGAACTGAAGCCGCAGGGGGTGAACAAAGGTGCTGCCATTACTTTATTTATGCAACGGCCCCCGTTTGCCGGTCGCATACCGGTTTTCCTCGGCGATGATTTGACCGACGAAGCCGGTTTTAAGGCGGTGAATGATATCGGAGGCCTCTCTATTAAAGTCGGTACCGGTTCCAGTGAGGCGCAGGAACATCTGGCCGATGTGAACGCCGTTTATCGCTGGCTGGCGCAGGCTCGAAAACAACTGGAAAGCGGCGCAGAAGCGTCGGTAAGGAGTCAAGGTTATGAGTCGCTTAGTAGTCGTATCTAACCGTATTGCCATCCCTGATGGCAGCAAGGTCAGTGCAGGGGGCCTTACCGTAGGCATCGTCGATGCGCTAAAAACGACCGGCGGCGTGTGGTACGGCTGGAACGGTGAGATAAATGAAATTGGTGAAGATGACGACGAACTGACTATTCTGGAGCAGGATGGTATTACCTATGCCTCCTTCGGTCTGAATCAAAATGATTATGATCTCTACTATCTGCAATTTTCCAACGCGGTGCTGTGGCCAGCGTTTCATTATCGCCTCGATCTGGTCAACTTCCAGCGGGAAGCCTGGGATGGTTACTGCCGCGTGAATACGTTGCTTGCTCATCGCCTGCAACCGCTGCTGAAACAGGATGATATCCTGTGGATCCACGACTATCATCTGCTGCCTTTCGCTGCTGAACTGCGCAAGCTGGGCATCACTAACCGCATTGGCTTTTTCCTGCATATTCCTTTCCCCACCCCGGAAATATTCACTGCACTTCCACCCCATGCCGAACTGTTGCAGATGATGTGTGAATACGATCTGTTAGGCTTCCAGACGGAAAGTGACCGGATCGCATTTCTCGAATGCTTATCGTCACTCACTTCGCTGCAAAGCGATGGGAAACAGCACCGTGCTTTCGGCAATGGCTTTGCCACTGAGGTCTACCCAATCGGTATTGAACCCGACAGTATCAAAGAAATGGCTGAAGGGCCGTTACCGCCAAAAATGGTGGCAATGAAGAAAGATCTCGGCGACGCGCAGAATATTATCGCCTGTGAGCGACTGGATTATTCAAAAGGGCTACCGGAACGCTTTCTCGCCTATGAGGCGCTGCTGGAGCATTACCCGCAGCATCACGGCAAAATCCGCTATTCGCAAATTGCCCCCACATCGCGTGGGGATGTGCAGGCCTACCAGGATATCCGTCACCAGCTGGAAACGGAAGCCGGACGAATTAACGGTAAATATGGCACCCTGGGGTGGACGCCGCTCTACTATCTCAATCAGCACTTTGATCGCCGTCTGTTGATGAAAATCTTCCGTCTGACGGATATCGGGCTGGTGACGCCGCTGCGTGACGGTATGAATCTGGTGGCGAAAGAGTATGTTGCCGCTCAGGACCCGGACGATCCGGGTGTTCTGGTGCTGTCGCGTTTTGCCGGGGCGGCGAACGAGCTGACCTCTGCGCTTATCGTCAATCCTTACGACCGGGATGACGTGGCTGCGGCTCTGCATCAGGCATTGACCATGTCGCGAACTGAACGCATCTCGCGCTATAACGACATGATGGCGGTACTGCGTCAAAATGATATCGCTCACTGGCGCAAAAGCTATCTGCAAGACCTGCGGACGTTAACGCCGTCACGCGCGGCAGCGGATGAAAAAAAATCCCCCCCTCTTTCAAAACTGGCCTGAATCGAGGGTGGATCTGAAACAGGTCCACCCTGATAACACAACTCCATCCTGTTTAACCGAGACGCGACTTTACCGACATGTATATATTGACATTACTTTACAAGTATTTTGTATAAATCGCTCAAAAAATGAGCAATAAAGGCATAACACAAATAAAAATGGCTTTTCGCTAAAGGTTCCAGCGCCTGTGCCGATACTAGCGGGGTAGATCCCTATCGTCTCGCTAAAATCATTCATATCCCTTATGTGATCTATGCTGCACATGCTGTTATGGGCTAAATATAAGGTGTCAACCGCTTACAAAACGCTATCACTTCCTGCTAAAAACCTGCGATACATCACATTTCTCGTACAAAAAAATCTTCAGTTACTCACCGTGATTCACTAGCTTCTTATGGCTGGGAATTGTCATTTACGTAGCTTAAAACGCTATTTTTGTGACATTTTTATTATTTTTTATTCTTTTTTTTGTGATTAATGCAGTTTTTAGGACTTATGTGTTTCGTGGTTGTTTTTTGGTGCTCGGTCATAATTATCTTTAAGGATAAAACCTGCAAAAAAAGCCATAAATGATTAGTTAGTGAGCTAATCAACAGCGTTGCTGATAGGTTTTTAGGAAAAAGTTTTAGATAAAGTGTGATCTGGATCACACTTTATCTAAAATTGGCACTGTCTCACGTTGTATGTCGCGATCAGAGGGGATAGAGTTGCCTTGCTTTAAGAAAAGTCCTAATCGAATGTAACAGCGAGTTACAAAGGAACAGGTCAGGGAAGAAAGGCTCAGGAATAGCCGCTGGCAAAATGAGTTTATAATTATCCTTGGCTTAGTTTCTGCAAAAAATATGAAACAAGTCAGCTTTAGCTCATCTTTGGCTCCTGCCACTAATTTTTGCCATCTTTAGATCTACCAACCAGCAACCAGGTAGCGGTTTCCACCGCACACGTTAAAAGTAGTGCTAGTCAGGATGGAAAAAATGGGTACATCAGAATTACTCAAACATATTTACGACATCAATTTGTCTTACTTATTGCTTGCACAACGTATAATAAATCAGGAAAAAGCTTCGGCTATGTTTCGTTTAGGAATTGACGAACAGATGGCTGACGCCTTATCGAGCCTAACATTGCCAGAAATGGTTAAGCTTGCCGAGACCAACCAACTGGTTTGTCAATTTCGCTTCAGCGACCACCAGTCAATCAGTCGTTTAACCCAGGAGTCACGGGTGGAAGATTTGCAACAAATCCACACCGGTATCCTGCTATCCAGTCGTTTATTGCGCGACGTCTCGAAAGAAAAAGAGATGCCGAAAAAAAGGGCGGCAAGCTGATGAGTGAAAAAAGCATTGTTCAGGAGGCGCGTGATATTCAACTGGCAATGGAGCTCATCACTCTGGGCGCACGCCTGCAAATGTTAGAAAGCGAAACTCAATTAAGCCGTGGCCGCTTAATTAAGTTATATAAAGAGCTGCGTGGTAGCCCGCCGCCTAAGGGCATGCTGCCATTTTCTACCGATTGGTTTATGACATGGGAGCAAAATATTCATGCTTCCATGTTTTGTAACGCCTGGCAATTTATGGTGAAGAGCGGGCAGTGTCGCGGGATAGAGGCGTTGATTAAAGCCTATCGGCTGTATCTTGAACAGTGCCCGCAGCAGGATGAAGGGCCGCTGTTGGCGTTGACCCGCGCCTGGACGCTGGTACGGTTTGTTGAAAGTGGAATGTTGGAGTTAACCGACTGTAAATGCTGTGGCGGAAGTTTTATCAGCCACGCCCACCAACCGCGAGGCAGCTTTACCTGTAGCCTTTGCCAGCCACCATCTCGTGCGGTAAAAAGACGTAAACTTTCGCCTGAAACTGCCGATAACAACTCACAACTGCTGGATGAACAGGTTAAACAAGCCGTTTAAACATGTTCGCCACGAGGAGTGAATCCAGCAGCGGTCTTTGACCGCTGCTTTTTTTTGCCCCACGCCCGGCGTACTGACCTGTCAGATATCTGGCTCATCTTTCACCCACGTGTTTACAGCGTAAGGATTTATCGTGCTGATTATATTGGGTTATATCATTGTCCTCGGATCGGTTTTGGGCGGCTACGCTATGGTTGGTGGCCACCTCGGCGCATTGTATCAGCCCTCGGAAGTGCTGATTATTGTTGGTGCTGGCGTGGGGGCTTTTATCGTCGGCAATAACGGTAAGGCGATTAAAGCAACGTTGAAATCACTGCCATTACTGATGCGCGGTTCGAAATACAACAAAGCCGTGTATATGGATCTGATGGCGCTACTGTATCGGTTGATGGCTAAATCGCGTCAGCAGGGGATGTTGTCTCTGGAGCGCGATATCGATAATCCACAGGAAAGTGAAATTTTCGCTAATTACCCGCGCATTCTTGCCGATAAAAAACTGGTCGACTTTATTAGCGATTATTTGCGTCTGATGGTCAGTGGCAATATGAATGCCTTTGAAATCGAAGCGTTAATGGATGAAGAGATTGAAACCTACGAGCATGAGTGTGATGTGCCGGCCACGGCGCTGGGCACCATGGGCGACTCGCTTCCGGCATTTGGTATCGTCGCCGCAGTGATGGGGATTATCCATACGCTTGCCGCCGCCGATCGCCCGGCCGCCGAGCTTGGTGCGCTGATCGCCAACGCGATGGTGGGAACGTTTCTCGGCATCCTGCTGGCCTACGGTTTTATCTCGCCGCTGGCGGGCGTGCTGCGCCAGAAATGTGCGGAAAATATCAAGATGATGCAGTGCATAAAGGTCACGCTGCTCTCCAGCCTTAACGGCTACGCCCCGCAGATCGCGGTCGAATTTGGTCGTAAAACTCTGTATTCGACCGAGCGGCCGTCGTTCAGCGAGCTGGAGGAGCATGTGCGTAACGTTAAATCTCCACAACAGACCTCGGACCAGGACGCATGAAGCATAACGATCGCCCCATTGTGCTGGTAAAGCGAAAAAAGGCCAACAAGCATAGCGGCTCGCACGGCTCATGGAAAATTGCCTACGCCGATTTTATGACGGCCATGATGGCATTTTTTTTGGTGATGTGGCTGATTTCAATCTCAAGCCCTCAACAATTGGTGCAGATTGCCGATTACTTCAAGACGCCGCTAAAAGTGGCGATTACCGGGGGGCAGCGCAGCAGCGATAGCAGTAGCCCTATTCCCGGCGGTGGGCAGGACCCGACGGAGAAAATAGGTGAGGTGCGTAAAGCGATCGATATGAATGCGCAGAAACGTAAGCTGGATGAGATACGTCTTAACCATCTGCGTGAAAACCTGGACCAGCTGATTGAGGCCGATCCGAGACTGCGCGCCCTGCGTCCGCACCTGATTATTAATATGGTGGAAGAAGGGCTGCGTATCCAGATTATAGACAGCCAGAATCGCCCGATGTTTAAAACCGGTAGTGCCGAGGTGGAATCGTATATGCGCGATATTTTACGCGCCATTGCACCGATTCTGAACCAGATCCCTAACCGTATCAGCATGGCGGGTCATACAGATGACTTCCCCTATGCCGGGGGGGAGCGTGGTTACAGTAACTGGGAACTTTCAGCTGACCGGGCTAACGCTTCACGCCGTGAACTGGTTGCCGGGGGGCTGAGCAGCGGCAAGATGCTGCGGGTGGTGGGGATGTCGGACACCATGAAATTGAAAAACCGTGGAGCTAACGATGCGGTAAACCGACGTATCAGCCTGCTGGTGTTGAACCACGACGCCGAAGAGCAGATAGAGCGGGAAAATGCCGAGAGTGATGCGGTAGATGTTAAAGATACCAATAGCCTTAAAGAAATCGCGGCACCGGAGATGTCCTCCGCTGCCAGTAAAAACCAAGACCTTCAACAATCACGGGCTGAGCCAGGTAGTGCCAATGCGCAAGTAACTCCGTTACCTGCTGCGGCGACGCCACCTGCCCAGACCGATCGCGACTCACAGCCGAGGTAATACCGTGAGCATGGATATCAGCGATTTTTACCAGACGTTCTTTGATGAAGCCGACGAGTTGTTGGCTGACATGGAACAACACCTGTTGGGACTTGACCCACAGGAACCAGATGCGGAACAGCTCAATGCTATCTTCCGGGCGGCCCACTCTATTAAAGGCGGGGCCGGAACGTTCGGTTTTTCTGTATTACAGGGAACCACGCATATTCTGGAGAACATTCTCGATGGTGCGCGCCGTGGCGAAATGCAGCTGAGCACCGATATCGTCAACCTGTTTTTGGAAACTAAAGATATTATGCAGGAACAGTTGGATGCATATAAAAGCAGCACCGAACCCGATGCGGCAACCTATGAATATATTTGCCAGGCTCTGCGTCAGTTAGCGCTGGAAGTGAAGGGCGACGCACCGCAAGCGGCTGCGCCTGTCTCCGTGGGCGGAAAAGCTGAACCTGCCGTTGTCGCCAGCGGTCTGCGTATTAAGCTGACCGGGCTGAAGGCGAACGAAGCCGATCAGATGCTGGAAGAACTGGCTAACCTCGGCACGGTTTCTGCGGCGGTCAAAGGTGAGAACTCACTGGAAGCCACGCTCGATTCATCGGTCGGTAAAGACGATATCATCGCGGTACTGTGCTTTGTCATCGACGAATCGCAGATTCACTTCCCGCAGGCGGATGAGGTGAGCGCCGTCACGACCACGGACGCGGTGGAACCGACACCCGCCGCAGCGCCACAACCCGTTACTGCCAGTGAAAGCGCCGCACCTAAGCGGGAAGTGGCGAAAAAAACGGCGGCGAAAGCCAGCGAATCAAGCAGTATTCGCGTCGCGGTCGAAAAGGTCGATCAGCTGATCAACCTGGTCGGTGAACTGGTCATCACCCAGTCGATGCTGGCCCAGCGGTCGAGCGCACTTGACCCAGTTCATCACGGCGATCTGTTGAACAGCATGGGCCAGCTGGAACGCAATGCCCGCGATCTGCAAGAGTCGGTGATGTCGATCCGCATGATGCCGATGGAGTATGTCTTCAGCCGCTTCCCGCGTCTGGTACGCGATCTGGCCAGTAAGCTGGGTAAAGAGGTTGAGCTGACCCTGTTGGGCAGTTCAACGGAGCTGGATAAGAGTCTGATCGAGCGCATTATCGATCCGTTAACACATCTGGTACGCAACAGCCTCGATCACGGTATCGAATCGCCGGATAAACGCGTGGCCGGTGGTAAACATGCCACGGGTAATCTGACGCTTTCCGCTGAACACCAGGGCGGTAATATCTGCATCGAAGTCAGTGATGATGGAGCGGGCCTGAATCGTGAGCGTATTCTGGCCAAGGCCCTGTCATCGGGGCTGCCGGTTAGTGATGCCATGAGCGACGAAGAAGTGGGTATGTTGATTTTCGCTCCCGGTTTCTCCACCGCCGAACAGGTGACCGATGTTTCCGGCCGAGGCGTGGGGATGGACGTGGTGAAACGTAATATCCAGGAGATGGGGGGACACGTTGAAATTGCCTCTAAGCAGGGTAAAGGCACCACTATCCGCATCCTGCTGCCGCTGACGCTGGCGATCCTTGACGGGATGTCGGTTCGCGTGGCGGATGAAGTGTTTATTCTGCCGCTGAACGCGGTAATGGAATCACTGCAACCGCTGGCTGACGATCTCAAGGCGCTGGCGGGTGGCGAGCGCGTGCTGGAAGTACGCGGCGAATATCTGCCGCTGGTCGAGCTGTGGAAGGTGTTTGACGTGCAGGATGCTAAAACCGAAGCGACGCAGGGCATTGTCGTTATTCTGCAAAGCGCCGGTAAACGCTATGCGCTGTTGGTCGATCAGCTGATTGGACAGCACCAGGTGGTGGTGAAAAACCTGGAAAGTAACTACCGCAAAGTGCCGGGCATCTCTGCCGCCACCATCCTTGGCGATGGCAGCGTGGCGCTGATCGTCGATGTCTCTGCATTGCAGTCTCTGAACCGTGAAAAGCGTGTGGCGGGAGCCGCAGCCTGACAATAACTGATTAAGGGTAGAATTATGACTGGAATGGCTACTGCCACCAAACTCGCCGGAGAAACCGAGGGACAGGAGTTTCTGGTGTTCACGCTGGGCGACGAAGAGTACGGAATTGATATTCTCAAGGTGCAGGAGATCCGTGGCTACGATCAGGTCACTCGCATTGCCAACACACCGCCGTTTATAAAAGGGGTGACCAACCTGCGCGGCGTCATTGTACCGATTATCGATCTGCGCATTAAATTTGCTCAGCCTGATGTCGAATATAATGAAAACACCGTGGTGATTGTGCTGAACCTTGAGCAGCGCGTGGTAGGCATTGTGGTGGATGGCGTATCGGACGTTCTGTCCCTGACGCAAGAGCAGATCCGTCCTTCACCGGAATTTGCCGTCACCATGTCGACCGAGTACATGACCGGACTGGGTGCGCTGGGCGAACGTATGCTGATTCTGGTCGATATTGAAAAGTTGTTAAGCAGCGAAGAAATGGCGCTGATGGATACGCTGCGTAGCGCATAAGCAATAACGCAGACGGGTTCCAACAGGGGCAGATCGCAGATCTGCCCTTTTTTATCGCAAATTTTTATTTTCTGACAATTTCGTACCGAATTTTAACGTTGCGCCTCATAAAGATCGTCGTCTGATTACCGATACCCAGTGGTATTCCCTCATTTCTTGCAAAGGTATTTTATGTTCACGCGTATCAAAGTCGTCACCAGCCTGATCCTCGTATTAATGATTTTCGGCTTTTTACAATTATTATCGGGCGGCTTGTTTATTAAAGCGCTGACAAAGGACAAGGAAAACTTCGCGTTATCGCAAACGTCAAATGATAATGTCACCCAGTTTACCGATGCGTGGATCACACTCAACCAGACGCGTATTGTGCTGAACCGTGGCATGCTGCGCATTCAGAGCGAAGCCGCCAATGCAGGCAGCAGCGCCTCTCTCACGGCGTTAAGTGACCGGGCAAAACAGCTTCTGAATGAAGCGCAGGCCTTTCACGCTGCCTATAAGGCTACGCCAGACACGCCGGGAATCGATCCGAAACTGTCAGAAGACTTGGAACAAACTTATGAGCAGTTCAGCAGCGCTCTGCAAGAAATGACCCAGCAGATGGCAAACAGGCAGCTGGACGCGATGTTCGCGCAGAATATTGAACAGAAGCAGGTGGCGATGCAGGCTGTTTATACCAAGTGGCGTAGCCAGCAGAACCGACTTATTGAACAGGGAGCCAGCCAAAATAAACAGGCTTATGACCATATGCTGTGGGCCATTGCCGCCATGATGACGCTGGTTCTTGCGCTGATCGTGCTGTGCTGGTTTGGTCTTCGCAACATTTTGATCCGCCCGTTACAGACAACGATTGGACATATCAGCCGCATTGCGGAAGGCGATCTGACGCAGAACGTTGAGGTAAATGGCCGCAATGAAATGGCCCAGTTGGCTGGCAGCGTGAAGAACATGCAGCAGGCGCTGGTCAAAACCGTCAGCGTAGTGCGCGAGGGTTCCGATGCCATCTATACCGGTGCCAGCGAAATATCTTCAGGCAATAATGACCTCTCGTCGAGAACCGAACAGCAGGCCGCTTCACTGGAGCAAACCGCAGCCAGCATGGAAGAGCTTACCGCCACGGTGAAACAGAACGCCGAAAACGCGCGTCAGGCATCACAACTGGCGTTGACGGCATCAGAAACGGCGCAAAAGGGCGGCAAAGTCGTCGATGGCGTGGTGAAAACCATGAGTGAGATTGCCGGTAGTTCGAAGAAAATTGCCGATATTACCAGCGTCATCGATGGCATCGCCTTCCAGACCAATATCCTGGCGCTGAACGCAGCGGTAGAAGCGGCACGCGCGGGTGAACAGGGGCGTGGTTTTGCCGTGGTGGCGGGAGAAGTTCGTAACCTTGCCCAGCGCAGTGCGCAAGCGGCGAAGGAAATCAAAGGGTTGATTGAGGATTCTGTCGCGCGCGTAGACAGCGGATCCACGCTGGTAGGCACCGCCGGTGAAACTATGACCGATATCGTCAATGCGGTCACCCGCGTCACCGATATTATGGGTGAGATTGCTTCCGCCAGCGATGAGCAGAGTCGCGGTATTGACCAGGTGGGCGAAGCGGTAAACGAAATGGATCGCGTCACCCAGCAGAATGCGGCGCTGGTGGAGCAGTCAGCGTCGGCATCGGCATCACTGGAAGATCAGGCCAGCCGACTGACCCAAGCGGTAGCGGTGTTCCGCATCACGCAGCCGTCCGGCATGGCTACCCGCGAGCTTAAACGTCCAATGCTCAAACCGGCGGCGATGCCAGAACGCACGTCGTCACCGGTCAGTGACAGCAACTGGGAAACATTCTGATTTTCGCCAACGGGTGAGGAGCGGAATTGACGTTCATTTCCTGTTGAGCAAGATAAAAAAACAGACCTTCAGGCGTTTAAAAACATAAAGATCCGTCATGGGCTGCCGATAACAGCAGCCTAAACAGGATAATTAGGAACATTATGTTTAAGCGAATGAAGGTCGTTACCAGCCTGATTCTGGTGCTGGTATTTTTTGGTTCTTTGCAGTTAATTACCGGCGGTCTGTTCTTCCAGGCCCTGAAAGGCGACAAAAACAACTTCGCCATCTCCCAGCAGTTGCGTTTGCAGCAGTCAGCCCTGAATCAGTCATGGATCGCACTGGTGCAAGCGCGAAATACTCTCAATCGTTCCGGTATCCGCTATATGTTGGATGCTAACCATATGGGCAGCGGCGACAGCGTGAAACAACTGTTGGCAGCGGCGCAGGAGCAGCTCGGCATCGCAGAAAAAAACTACCAGCTGTGGCATTCACATTTGTCTGAGGCGGGTAAAACGTCGGTCAACGTACAGGCAGTACAGAAAAACTACGCCATCCTGCATGACGCGCTCAGCGAACTTATCCCACTGATCGGTTCCGGTAAAATCACCGAGTTCTTCGGGCAGCCCACCCAACGCTATCAGGACGACTTCAGCGCGGCTTATGATACCTGGTTGGCAAAAAATGACTCCCTCGCCGCGCTGGGTGTGGCGGAAAACCAATCCGCTTTCCATCAGGCTATCTGGATAATCTTCCTCGGGCTGACAGTTACCCTGCTGGTTATTGCTGGCGTTTGGATCGGTATGCGTCACATTCTGCTGCTGCCTCTCCGGACCAGCATTGACCATATTCGTCGTATCGCCAGCGGTGATTTAACCCGGGAGATCACCGTCGAAGGGCATAACGAAATGTCCAGTCTGGCCGCCAGTCTGCAACATATGCAGGAGGAACTGGTACAGACCGTTAGTGCGGTGCGTAACGGTTCTGATGCCATTTACAGCGGTGCCAGCGAAATTGCCGCTGGCAATAACGACCTCTCATCCCGCACCGAGCAGCAGGCGGCCTCGCTGGAGCAAACGGCCGCCAGCATGGAAGAGCTGACCGCCACGGTGAAGCAGAATGCTGAAAATGCCCGTCAGGCGTCACAGCTGGCGCACAGCGCCTCAGATACGGCGGTGAAAGGCGGCAAAGTGGTGGATGGCGTGGTGAAAACCATGAGCGAAATTGCCGTCAGTTCACGGCAGATCGCGGATATTACCAGCGTTATCGACGGCATTGCTTTCCAGACCAATATCCTGGCGCTCAATGCGGCGGTCGAGGCGGCGCGTGCCGGAGAGCAGGGACGTGGCTTTGCAGTAGTCGCGGGAGAGGTGCGCAATCTGGCACAGCGCAGTGCGCAGGCCGCCAGGGAAATCAAAGAGTTGATTGAAGACTCGGTGGCACGTGTCGACAGCGGATCGGCACTGGTGGAGCATGCCGGAGAAACCATGAGTGAAATCGTTAATGCCGTCACGCGCGTCACCGATATCATGGGTGAGATCGCCTCCGCTTCAGACGAGCAAAGCCGGGGGATCGATCAGGTTGGCAGCGCGGTTACTGAAATGGATCGCGTCACCCAGCAGAATGCTGCGCTGGTAGAACAGTCGGCTTCAGCGGCGGCATCGCTGGAGGATCAGGCCAGCCGTCTGACGCAGGCGGTGGCGGTGTTCCGCATCGCGATGCAGCAGGCCGTGCCACCAGTGGAGCTAAAGCGTCCGCAGCAGCCCGCTGCGAAACCCCCCACATCTGCCGCTGTGACCACCAGTGACGGCAACTGGGAAACCTTCTAAAGCCTCAACACGAGGCGAGCGAAAATAAACGCTCGCCTCTGACAAACATATCCGCCTTTTGCCTCGTCATGCTTCTGCTATTTATCTGAATAACCCGATAAAGATCCTTTCACTGATGCCGATAAAACAGAGTGGTAGCTATCTCACAGGGGAAAGATATGTTTAAGCGTATTAACGTGGTGACCAGCCTGGTGCTGGTTTTAGTTTTGTTTGGCTCACTACAGCTTATTTCAGGCGGTCTGTTCTTCCATTCGTTAAATGGGGATAAGAATAACTTCACATTGACACAACATATCCGCCATGAGCAGGCAAATCTTACCTCTGCGTGGATTGCGCTGGTACAAACGCGTAACACGCTTAATCGAGCCGCTACGCGTCACCTGCTGGATGAAAAAGGTCAGGGAACGGGTTCCTCCGTCGATGAGTTGGTTGCCCTGGCGAAAACTCAACTGAACACGGCGCAACAGCAGTTTGCCCTCTACAGCCAGGAACTGCCGACGGGAGTGGCTAACCAGCCTCACGTTCAGGCGGTTAACGAACATTACAACATTCTGAACCATGCACTCAGCGAACTGATGCGGATGTTGACCAGCGGCGACTTTAAAGGTTTTGTCGACCAGCCCACCACGGGTTTCCAGAATGGTTTTGAACAAGCCTATGATAACTGGTTGCAACATACCGATCGGCTGCTCAGTGCCGGTTCTGAAGAGAACAATCATGCCTACCAGCGCGCAATCTGGGTATTGCTGTCTGTGCTGGTGATATCGCTGGCGCTCATCGCCGTGGCATGGTCGGGTATCCATCACATTTTGCTGCGCCCGTTGAAACAAAACATTGAGCATATCCGTGGGATTGCCAGCGGCGATCTCACCCAAGTTATCGAGTCGCAGGGGCATAACGAAATGGCGCAGCTGGCCGCCAGTCTGCAACATATGCAGGAGTCGCTGGTGCGCACCGTCAGCGAGGTGCGCGACGGTTCCGAGGCCATCTACACCGGAGCGAGCGAAATTGCTTCGGGCAATAACGACCTCTCATCGCGCACCGAGCAGCAGGCAGCCTCACTGGAGCAAACCGCTGCCAGTATGGAACAGCTGACCGCCACGGTGAAGCAGAATGCTGAAAACGCCCGTCAGGCGTCACAGCTGGCGCTAAGCGCCTCGGAAACTGCGCTCAAAGGCGGCAAAGTGGTGGATGGCGTGGTGAAAACCATGAGTGAGATCTCCACAAGCTCGAAGCAAATCGCCGATATTATCAGCGTGATCGACGGCATTGCTTTCCAGACCAATATCCTGGCGCTCAATGCGGCGGTTGAAGCGGCGCGTGCCGGAGAACAGGGGCGTGGCTTCGCGGTAGTGGCGGGAGAGGTGCGTAATCTGGCACAGCGTAGTGCGCAGGCCGCCAGGGAGATCAAAGGGTTGATTGAAGATTCCGTGACACGGGTCGATACCGGTTCGGTACTGGTGGAGAGCGCCGGAGAAACCATGAGCGATATTGTTAACGCCGTCACGCGCGTCACCGACATTATGGGCGAGATCGCCTCTGCTTCCGATGAACAGAGCCGGGGAATCGATCAGGTTGGCAGCGCAGTCACCGAAATGGATCGCGTCACCCAGCAGAATGCCGCCCTGGTCGAGCAGTCTGCTTCAGCGGCAGCCTCGCTGGAAGAACAGGCAAGCCGACTGACAAAGGCGGTGGCGGTGTTCCAAACTCGTAAAGAAAATCTCATCGCGGCCGTTAATAACCCTGCCGCGCCGAAGAGTTCCATGCTGTCGCCACCGGCTACGGCGAATAAAGCCCTGGCGAAGGCGACAGGCCCAGATGTCAACTGGGAAACGTTCTAAATAATAATATCGACGCTGCGCGTACAGGGGCTGCGTCGAATAATTTTTTACTTTGCAGGCTATATCTCTGGGGAGATCGCAATGTTAGGTCGTTTACGTATTGCTGGCACGGTTATCTGCCTGTTTGGCCTCTTCTGTGTGATGCAGATTGTGGCTAGCGGCTTGTCATTTAACTCATTCCGCCTTGATGCCCACAATATACATCAGGTGGAGATCAGTGGCGGTCAGCGCGATGCGCTGGGCGAAAGCTGGGCGGCACTGCTGAGCACCCGACTGACCTTGAGCCGGGCCAGTACCCGTGCCGCGATTAATCGTCCTCATGAACAGGTGATCAGCCTGATGAGTAAGGCGCAAGCCGACTTGGTAACAGCCGATAAAGCGTTTAAAGATTTTCAGGCTATCCCGGCGGTGACACCTGAAGGCGAGGTGTTGAAGCAGCAGATCGCGACGGCCTATGACGTCTACTACAACGAGCTGGCGCAGCTGGCCGAGTATCTACGTAACGATCGGCTACAGGCCTTCCTCGACTCACCGACGCAGGGCAAACAGGATCAATTCCAGCTTCAATATAACCGCTGGATGGAGCATATCGACGAGCTGCGCGATCATGCTGGTGAAGCTAGCAAAGGCTTCTATTTCCAGTCGAAGGTGATTTTTGCCGCGTCTGTGGTGCTGTCGTTGCTGTTGACGCTGGCGGCACTTATCTGGGTAAAACGCGGCCTGATTGCGCCACTGGCACGTATGCGTAGCCACTTTGAACGCATTTCTCACGGCGATCTGAACGGTCAGATAGAAAAGTGGGGAAGCAATGAGCTGGGGCAGCTGTTTACCAGCTTGCAACATATGCAACAGGCGCTGGCGTCGACGGTACGTGATGTTCGTGACGGCAGCCGCAGTATGCAGAGTGGTATTCAGGAGATCGCCTTAGGGAATAACGATCTCTCTGCGCGTACCGAGCAACAGGCGGCATCGCTGGCCCAGACGGCGGCCAGTATGGAACAGCTGACCGCAACGGTGTCGGCCAACGCTGATAATGCGCGTCGGGCTTCAGAGCTGGCACGCTCTGCTTCTGGCACCGCGCATAAGGGCGGTACGTTAACTGATAACGTGGTGACCACCATGAACGGCATTGCCGACAGTTCGAAAAAAATTGCCGATATTACCAGCGTCATTGATGGGATTGCCTTCCAGACCAATATTCTGGCGCTGAACGCGGCGGTAGAAGCGGCGCGTGCCGGTGAGCAGGGGCGTGGCTTTGCCGTCGTCGCCGGTGAAGTGCGTAGCCTCGCGCAGCGCAGCGCCGGAGCAGCGAAAGAGATTAAAACACTGATAGAAGAGTCCGTATCGCGCGTTGATCAGGGAGCCGGGCTGGTGGCTTCAGCCGGAGACACCATGACCGAGATTGTGCAAAGCGTGACCCGGGTCAATGAAATTATGGGCGAGATCGCGGCGGCAAGTGATGAGCAGCGACGCGGTATCGAACAGGTGGCGCTGGCAGTCAGCCAGATGGATCAGGTTACCCAGCAGAATGCCGCGCTGGTCGAAGAAGGTGCCGCCGCGACCGATGCACTGGAAGCACAGGCTGGACAGCTGACCGAAACGGTAAGCCGTTTTGCGCTGGATGATGCCCGGCAAGAATAGGGACTGACCCGCAGGCCGCAAAAGCCCGCAGGACAGTCAGATGATATGGATAACTTATCCGCGCTTGCGGGATGGCAAAATGAAGAAAACGACGTTGTTAGCTCCACCGGAAAATGAATCGCTGCTGACGCAGATGGTTCAGCGCCTGCCGTTATCCGATACGCATTTCAAGCGTATCAGTCAGTTGATTTATCAGCGGGCTGGCATCGTCCTTGCGGACCATAAGCGTGAGATGGTTTACAACCGTTTGGTACGCAGACTGCGTACCCTGAACATTGACGATTTTGGTCGCTATCTCGCGCTGCTGGAAAAGGATGTCAATAGCGCCGAATGGCAGGCCTTCATCAATGCACTGACCACCAACCTGACGGCATTTTTCCGAGAGGCGCACCACTTCCCGGTTCTGGCACAACACCATGCAGCGCGCAGTTCGGGCACTTACAACGTCTGGTGTGCGGCAGCGTCAACCGGCGAGGAGCCTTACTCCATCGCCATGACGCTGGCAGAAACCCCTACCGGTGGAGCGGGGAAATTTCAGATCCATGCCAGCGACATTGACACTCAGGTCTTGGAAAAGGCGCAGGCGGGCGTATACCGCCAGGATGAGCTGCGCACGCTATCCCAGCAGCAGCTTCAGCGCTTCTTTCTGCGCGGTACAGGGCCCCATGAGGGCATGGTGCGGGTACGACCGGAGCTAACGAACCGGGTAAGCTTCTCTCAGCTCAACCTGCTGGGGAATGAGTGGGCGCTGCCCGGCACCTTTGATGCCATTTTTTGCCGCAACGTAATGATCTACTTTGATAAAGAGACGCAGGAAAAGATTTTGCGGCGTTTTGTTCCCTTGCTAAAACCAGGCGGTCTGCTGTTTGCCGGTCACTCAGAAAACTTTAGCCAGATAAGCAAAGAGTTTTATCTGCGTGGCCAGACGGTCTATGGACTGACTAAGGAAAGATAATGAGTAAAATCAAAGTATTGTGTGTTGATGATTCATCTCTGATGCGTCAGTTAATGACCGAAATTGTCAACAGTCACCCCGACATGGAGATGGTGGCTTCAGCACCGGATCCGCTGGTAGCGCGGGAATTGATCAAGCAATTCAATCCGGACGTGTTAACGCTGGATGTTGAGATGCCGCGTATGGACGGCCTCGACTTTTTGGAAAAACTGATGCGCTTGCGCCCGATGCCGGTGGTGATGGTCTCCTCACTGACCGGGCAAGGCTCTGAAATCACCCTGCGTGCGCTGGAACTGGGGGCGATAGACTTTGTCACCAAACCGTCTCTGGGGATACGCGAAGGGATGCTGGCCTATAGCCAGACCATCGCCGACAAGGTACGCGCGGCCTCACGCGCACGTCTGCCGACGCGTGGTGCGCAGCCCGCACCGGTGATGCTGAAGGCCGGCCCACTGCTGAGCAGTGAGAAGCTGATCGCTATCGGTGCCTCAACCGGGGGCACAGAGGCGATTCGCCATGTGCTGCAACCGCTACCCGCTACCAGCCCGGCATTACTGATTACTCAGCATATGCCGGCAGGGTTCACCCGCTCGTTTGCCGACCGTCTGAATAAGCTGTGCCAGATTACGGTGAAAGAAGCGGAGGACGGGGAGCGTATTCTGCCCGGCCATGCCTATATCGCGCCGGGGGCTATGCACCTTGAGCTGGCGCGTAGCGGCGCGAACTATCAGGTCAAATTGAATGACGGGCCGCCGGTTAATCGTCATAAGCCGTCGGTCGATGTGCTATTTAACTCCGTCGCGCGCTTTGCCGGTCGAAACGCCGTTGGGGTGATCCTGACTGGTATGGGTAACGACGGCGCCGCCGGATTGCTGGCGATGAATCAGGCCGGAGCCTGGACTATCGCCCAGAACGAAGCCAGTTGTGTGGTATTCGGCATGCCCCGTGAAGCGATAGCGCTCGGGGGAGCCAGTGAAGTGCTGGACCTTCACCAAATCAGCCAGCATATGCTGGCAAAAATCAGCGCCGGACAGGCGTTACGTATCTAGGACGTGTTGCACAGTCAGAATTGACGCACGGCGGTATGCGTGTGCGCTGGTGTGACACAGCCTAAAACGGTCCTCGTAGGGCTACAAAAAACGGGAGTAGTTATGGTCGATAAAAATATGCGGTTTTTGGTGGTAGACGATTTCAATACGATGCGTCGTATCGTCAGAAACCTGTTAAAAGAACTGGGCTTTAACAATGTGGAAGAAGCGGAAGATGGCGTTGACGCGCTGAACAAGCTGCGCGCTGGGGGTTTTGACTTCGTGGTTTCCGACTGGAACATGCCGAATATGGATGGACTGGAACTGCTGAAAACCATTCGTACCGACGCCGCGTTAAGCAAGTTACCGGTATTGATGGTGACGGCTGAAGCCAAGAAAGAGAACATCATTGCCGCCGCTCAGGCGGGCGCCAGCGGCTATGTGGTTAAACCCTTCACAGCAGCAACCCTGGAAGAGAAGTTAGGCAAAATCTTCGAAAAACTGGGTATGTAAGTCAGGAGCCGAGATGAGTACTATTCCGAAACCTAATGTTGATGCTGCTTCGGCACAGGACATTATCTCCAAAATTGGTTCACTGACGCGGATGCTGCGCGACAGCCTGCGTGAGCTGGGGCTGGATCACGCGATTGCCGAAGCGGCAGAAGCGATACCGGATGCCCGCGACCGCCTCGATTATGTGGTACAGATGACCGCGCAGGCGGCAGAGCGCGCGTTAAATGGCGTTGAAGCCTCACAGCCGCGTCAGACGCTGTTGGAAGAGGGAGCGAAGGGGCTGAAAGGGCGCTGGGATGAGTGGTTTGAGCACCCTGTCGAACTGGCCGATGCCCGCTCTCTGGTTTCGGACACCCGCGGCTATCTGGAAGCGGTGCCGGAACATACGTCTTTCACCAACTCCCAGCTGATGGAAATCATGATGGCTCAGGATTTCCAGGATCTGACTGGCCAGGTGATTAAACGGATGATGGACGTGATCCAGGAAATCGAACGTCAGCTGCTGAACGTTCTGCTGGAAAACGTGCCGGAGCAAGGCCAGCGCAAGCCAAAAGAGACCGATAATCTGCTTAATGGTCCGCAGATTAATGCGGCTGCGCCGAACGTCGTGGCAAGCCAGGATCAGGTCGATGACCTGTTGGATAGCCTCGGTTTTTGATCACAGTGGCGGACGTTGTCCGCCGCTATCTCCCCTCACGCCAACCTCGCACTTAATACCATTCCACAAATAACCCCCTATTTAGCTGCTTACTCGAGGCATCACCCCTGTATGAATTTGGCATCCTAGCGGCTGTCATTCCGTGCTGAAGGTCAGAGTTCGTGTCTCAGGATAGTGATGAGGAAAAAACAGAGTCCCCCACGGCCCATCGTCTGGAAAAGGCGAGGGAAGAAGGACAGATCCCGCGTTCGCGTGAACTGACATCTATCCTGATGCTGGTCGCCGGTTTGAGCATCCTATGGGTAGGTGGCGAGTGGATGGGGCGCAAATTGGGCGCGCTGTTGGCGGATGGCCTGGTATTTAACCATTCGATGGTGAGCGATACCAGTCAGATGCTTCGCCAGATTGCTAATTTATTGCAGCAGGCCGTGCTGGCGGTGCTGCCAATGATGTTTGGCCTGGTGGTGGTGGCAATTGCCGCACCCATGCTGCTCGGCGGTTTGGTGCTCAGCGGCAAGGCGATTAAATTTGACCTCGGAAAAATGAACCCCATCAAAGGGTTGGCGAAACTGGTATCCGCACAATCCGCAGCGGAGCTGCTGAAGGCGGTGCTGAAAGCCACGCTGGTCAGCATTGTTTGCGGTCTGTATATCTGGCACCACTGGGCCGACATGCTGCGTTTGATGGCGGAGTCACCGCTTAACGCCCTGGCTGGCGCCATGAATATGATCGCCATGTGCTGCATTCTCGTGGTGCTTGGACTGTCGCCGATGGTCGGCTTTGACGTTTTTTTCCAGCTGTACAGTCATTTTAAGAAGTTGCGCATGTCGCATCAGGATATACGCGATGAGCACAAACAGCAGGAAGGCGACCCGCATGTTAAAGGGCGGATCCGCCAGCAGATGCGCGCCGCCGCGCGCCGCCGCATGATGGCCGATGTACCGAAAGCCGATGTCATTGTCACCAACCCGACTCACTACTCGGTAGCGTTACAGTATGACGAAAAGAAAATGAGTGCGCCGAAAGTATTGGCGAAAGGTGCAGGGGAAATCGCCCTGCGTATCCGTGAACTGGGCGCAGAGCATCGAATTCCCGTCCTCGAAGCCCCGCCGCTGGCGCGTGCACTCTATCGCCACAGTGAAATTGGTCAGCATATTCCGGGCACGCTGTATGCGGCCGTGGCTGAAGTACTGGCCTGGGTATGGCAACTACGCCGCTGGAAAGTGGAAGGCGGCCTGATCCCGAAACGACCTGTTAAACTGCCGGTGCCGGAAGCGCTGGACTTTGCTGGAGAACAAAAATCTGATGGCTAATCTGGCCGCTTTACTACGCCTACCGGGCAGCATGAAAGAGACGCAGTGGAAGGTACTGGCCGGGCCAGTCCTGATCCTGCTGATCCTGTCAATGATGGTGCTGCCGTTACCGCCTTTCATTCTCGATCTGCTGTTCACCTTCAATATTGCATTATCGATTATGGTGCTGTTGGTGGCGATGTTTACCCAGCGTACGCTCGATTTCGCCGCCTTCCCGACCATTTTGCTGTTCTCAACCCTGTTGCGCCTTGCGCTGAACGTCGCCTCGACGCGCGTCATTCTGATGGATGGCCACACCGGGGCGGGTGCTGCCGGGCGGGTGGTTGAAGCCTTCGGCCACTTTTTGGTCGGCGGCAACTTCGCTATCGGCATCGTGGTATTTATCATTCTGGTTATCATCAACTTTATGGTTATCACCAAGGGTGCAGGACGTATTGCCGAGGTAGGCGCGCGTTTTGTGCTCGATGGTATGCCGGGTAAGCAAATGGCGATCGATGCTGACCTGAACGCCGGTTTGATTGGCGAAGAGGAAGCAAAAAAGCGCCGTAGCGATGTGACTCAGGAAGCCGACTTCTACGGCTCAATGGACGGTGCCAGTAAATTTGTGCGCGGTGATGCCATTGCCGGGATTATGATCATGGTGATCAACGTCATCGGCGGCCTGCTGGTCGGCGTGATCCAGCACGGTATGGATGCAGGACATGCGGCGGAAACCTACACCCTGTTAACCATCGGTGACGGGCTGGTGGCGCAGATCCCGGCGCTGGTTATCTCCACGGCCGCAGGTGTGATTGTCACACGCGTTGGCACCGATCAGGATGTTGGCGAGCAGATGGTCGGCCAGATGTTCAATAACCCGCGCGTTATGATGCTCAGCGCCGGTGTACTGGGCATGCTGGGCCTGGTTCCGGGCATGCCGAACTTCGTCTTCCTGCTGTTTACCGCCGGGCTGCTGGCGCTGGCATGGTGGGTTCGTGGCAAACAGATGGCACCGCAAGCACCCGCCGTGGCGCAGTCATCCAGCATGCAGCCGGAAAACGCAGGCAGCCTGGAAGCCACCTGGGGCGATGTTCAGCTGGAGGATTCGCTGGGCATGGAGGTAGGGTATCGTCTGATCCCGATGGTAGACAGCGCGCAGGATGGCGAACTGCTTGGACGTATTCGCAGCATCCGTAAGAAATTTGCCCAGGAGATGGGCTTCCTGCCGCCGGTGGTGCATATCCGTGACAATATGGATTTGA
The DNA here is from genome assembly GCF_001050515.1 of Erwinia piriflorinigrans CFBP 5888. GTDB lineage: Bacteria > Pseudomonadota > Gammaproteobacteria > Enterobacterales > Enterobacteriaceae > Erwinia > Erwinia piriflorinigrans. The sequence continues at coordinate 433,132 of NZ_CAHS01000015.1, read as the reverse complement.
CCCCCGCACGCTACCGCATATTGATGAAGGGCGTGGAAATTGGCAGCGGTGACGCCTTCCCTGGCCGCTGGATGGCGATTAATCCGGGCACGGCGGCCGGTACGCTACCGGGCGAGAAGACCATCGATCCGGCATTTGGGCTGGAGGCCATCTGGATCGACAGCGCCCTGAAAGAGCAGGCGCAGATCCAGGGATTTACCGTGGTCGAAGCCAGTACCGTGGTGGCCACCCATCTCAACCACCTGATTGGCCAGTACGCCAGCGAGCTGTTTGGTCGTCAGGAAGCGCAGCAGCTGCTCGACCGCGTCACTCAAGAGATGCCGAAACTGACGGAAGACCTGATCCCTGGTGTGATTACCCTCACCACCCTGCACAAAGTATTGCAGAATCTGCTGGCTGAACGGGTTTCCATTCGCGATATGCGGACGATTATCGAAACGCTGGCAGAACATGCGGCGGTGCAGACCGATCCTCAGGAGTTGACTTCCGTGGTGCGCGTCGCGCTTGGCCGGGCCATCACCCAGCAATGGTTCCCCGGAGCGGGTGAAGTACAGGTCATCGGATTGGACACTACCCTTGAGCGCCTGTTGTTGCAGGCCCTACAGGGCGGCGGTGGACTGGAGCCGGGGCTGGCAGACAGACTGCTGGCGCAGGCGCAAACCGCGTTGCAGCATCAGGAAGGGCTGGGAGCACCGCCGGTACTGCTGGTTAATCATCCGCTAAGGGCGCTGCTGGCACGTTTCCTGCGCCGTAGTTTGCCGCAGCTGATGGTGATTTCAAATATGGAACTGACTGACAACCGGCAAATTCGCATGACCTCAACCATTGGTGCCCAGTGATGAAAATGATCCTGTGGCTGCTGCTGAGCGTTCCCGTTCTGGCTGCGGCGGCTGACGGTGGATGGCAGGCCAGCGGCACCGGGCCTGCGCTGTCGAATCGGGGTGTGCAGGCCTCGTCCCAGCCGCTAAATCCGGCTGCCCCGGTGGGCGGAACCATCACGGATGTCTACTGGCGCTATACGCTCAGTGCACCCGCGCCCGCCGGTTTGCAGGTGCGGCTGTGCTCAACAAGCCGTTGCGTGGCGATTGAGGGCGGTAGTGGGATGACGCGCGGTTTAACCAACGTGGCTGCGGGAGAAACGCTGCGCTTTATTTGGCTGGTGGAGGGAAAAGGACGGGTGTATCCACCACTGCGCGTGGTCAGTAACGAGGTCATGGTCAATTACCATTAGTGCGGGGAGCAGTGAGCGGATAAGGCGGGTTGGCTAACATTATCCGTTAATCGCGGCGTTGATAACCGGGCCGATGTGCTTCACACCGGCCCCGGCAGATTTACATGCGTTCTACCGTTTCAATCCCTAACGTATCCAGACCCTGTTTCAGGGTTTTCGCCGTTAACAGCGCCAGACGCAGACGACTCTGTTTGGTGGCTTCATCTTCCGCGTTGAGAATAGGGCAATGTTCGTAGAAGCCGGAGAACAGGCCAGCCAGGTCGTACAGATAGGCACACATCACATGCGGCATGCCGTCACGCGCCACCTGGGTAATCGTCTCTTCAAACTGCAACAGGCGAACGGCAAGAGCGGCTTCACGGTCATCAATAATACGCGTTACCCCACCCACCGCATCTGCATCGATACCGGCTTTGCGGAAGACCGACAGCACGCGAGTATAAGCGTACTGCATATAGGGGGCGGTATTGCCTTCAAACGCCAGCATATTGTCCCAGTCGAAAATATAGTCAGTAGTGCGGCTTTTTGACAGGTCGGCGTATTTGACCGCGCCGATACCGACGATATTTGCCAATGTTTTCAGCTCTTCGGCGGGCATGTCCGGATTTTTTTCCGCGACCAGCTTAGTGGCGCGATCCACCGCTTCATCCAGCAGATCGGACAACTTGATCGTACCGCCAGCACGGGTTTTAAACGGCTTACCGTCTTTGCCCAACATCATACCGAACATATGGTGCTCTAACGGGATTGTGTCCGGCACGTAACCCGCTTTGCGCACGATAGTCCAAGCCTGCATCAGATGCTGGTGCTGGCGTGAATCGATGTAATACAACACCCGATCGGCTTTCAGCGTTTCATAACGGTATTTGGCGCAGGCGATATCGGTGGTGGTGTAAAGATAGCCGCCATCCTTTTTCCGAATGATCACGCCCATCGGTTCACCTTCCTTGTTTTTATACTCATCAAGGAAAACCACCGTTGCACCTTCGCTCTCTACCGCCAGCCCTTTGGCTTTCAAATCCGCCACGATGCCAGGAAGCATATCGTTGTACAGGCTTTCACCCATTACATCGTCACGCGTCAACGTCACGTTCATGCGGTCATAAATCAGCTGATTCTGCGTCATGGTCACGTCAACCAGCTGTTTCCACATTTTGCGGCAGTACTCATCCCCGCCCTGCAATTTAACCACGTAACCACGTGCACGCTCGGCGAACGCCGGATCTTCATCATAGGTGCGTTTTGCTTCACGGTAGAAGGCTTCAAGGTCAGCCAGCGCGATCGCTTCGTGCTGTTCGTTCTGCTGTTTTTCCAGGAAGGCAATCAGCATACCAAACTGGGTGCCCCAGTCGCCGACGTGGTTGGCGCGGATCACCTTATGACCGAGAAACTCCAGGGTACGCACCGCTGCATCGCCAATGATGGTCGAACGGACGTGACCGACGTGCATTTCTTTGGCCACGTTAGGCGCAGAGTAATCAATAACCACCGTTTTGGGCGCGACAGGCGCGACGCCGAGTTTTTCGGCCGTCAATACGCTGTCAATTTGTGCAGAAAGCCACTGCTGCTCAAGGAAAATATTGATAAAACCGGGTCCGGCAATTTCAACTTTATGGGCAATACCGCTAAGATCCAGCTGCTCCAGCACCTTTTCAGCCAGTTGTCGCGGCGGCATACCCAGTTTTTTTGCCACGGCCATCATGCCGTTGGCCTGGTAATCACCAAACTGTGCTTTTGCCGACTGACGAACCTGAGGCTCGCAATCTGCCGGAGCACCTACCGCGATCATCGCCTGACTGACTTTTTCTGAAAGAAGGGCCTGAATATTCACCGAGTTACCTTAAATTTTCTCCGCCCACGCGGGCGGGCAAGAGGTTGTCACCACGTCGCGACAAGAAGATAATCATCCCTTGCCAGCAACGTTCAAAAAAGAAGGGGAAAAGTATACTGCATTTAGAGACAAGTTATCCAGGAACCTGAGGGTGCGGCGGGTGCATACTGCGGCTCCGCTGCGGGCAAGAAGGGCGTATTTAAAGCCTGTTATCATAACGTGGCCCATTATTGCCTGATGTTGTCGGGCAGAATAGCGATGACGCCGTGCGCTTCGGCCATGATCGATCGAGAAAGGAAAGGATTTTGTGATGTCAGATATGAAAAATGTACAAGAGCTGGCCGATTTAGTCGCCGATTTGCCGCGTTTTACCGAATCAATCCACCATTTGGCGCAGCGGTTAGCGCTGGATTTGCCGCCGCTGGAAGTCGATCATATAGCGTTACGTTGTCACCAATACGCTACCGCAGAACGCTGGAAGCAGGGGCTGTTACGCTGCGGTACGCTATTTTCACAAAAGGAGATTGCCGGGCGGCCCATCGCGCTGTTTGAGTTAGCCACGCCGCTCGAGGTCGGGCCGTGGAAAATTAGCGTAGTTGAACTGCCGTGGCCGGGGCAACGTCTCTACCGCCATGAAGGCTGGGAGCATGTGGAAGTGGTGCTACGTGGTGATGTGAGCCAGTTAGGCACGCGCGCCCTGGCGCTGATGGCCGACGAGGGGCTGACGCAGCAGGGCATATCAATTAAAACCAGTGCGCCACGGGGAGAAGGGGAAGCGCTGCCAAATCCTACGCTGGCGGTGACCGATGGCCAGGTCACCATTAAGTTTCATCCCTGGAGCCTGAAAGAGATCGTCGCCAGCGAAAGTGAGGTTCAGTGACCCACCGCCTGCGTCATGCGCTGTAGCGCTTCTTCAAGCAGCTGGCGTTGACAGCCGAAGTTGAAACGGACAAACCGATCGTTACCAAAGTCGCGTCCCGGTGAGAATCCAAGTCCGTGTTCTTCGAAGAAAAGCGCCGGGTCTGCCACGCCAAGTCCGCTGGCATCGATCCAGCCGAGGAAGCCCGCTTCCGGCGTGACCATGCTCAGGCCCGATAACTGATTGACGTGCTGCGCCAGCCTGTCACGATTAGTGCGCAGATAATCCAGCTGCGCGTCCAGCCAGGGCTGACCATCGCGCCAGGCGGCGCCGGCAGCGACATAAGCCAGCACATCGACATCGGGTACAATTCCTTTGCGCATGCGGTTAAAGCGCGCGCGCAGCTCAGGGTTGGGGATCACTGCCAGTGAAGCACCCAGCCCGGCGATGTTGAAGCTTTTAGACGGCGACAGCAGGGTTATCGAGCGCTGTGCCGCATCATCGCTCAGACTGGCGAAAGGAATATGGCGGATACCCGGCTCCAGCACCAGATCGCAGTGGATTTCATCCGAGCAGACCAGCAGGTCGTGGCGCTGCGCGAAGCGCAGCTGTGCCTCCAGCTCGCTGCGGCGGTAGACGGTGCCGCCGGGATTATGCGGATTACATAGTAGTAGCAGCTTTTCGTTACCGCTCAGCCTGTCCTCCTGGCTGTCCAGATCCAGCACCCAGCGCTGTTGCTCCAGCCGTAGCGCTACGCTTCGATGCGTCCGCCCGGCTAATTTGGGTGCCAGGAAGAAGGGCGGGTAAATAGGACTTGCAGAGACTGTGCTTTGATGCGCTTCAGTAAATGCGCGCACCGCGATGTTGATACCGGTCACTACGCCGGGCAAAAAAACCAGCCACTCTGGCTGAATTTTCCAGCCATAACGGCTATCCATGCGTTCAATGGCGGTCGCCGCGAAGTCTTCAGACGTGACGCCGTAACCGAAAACTCCTTGCGACACACGCTGCTGTAAAGCGTTAATAATGCACTCGGCAGCACGAAAGTCGGTATCGGCAATCCATAGTGGAATAATATCCCGGTCGCCGTACTTTTTCCATTTAAGGCTATCGCTGTGACGGCGGTCTATCCGCCGATCGAAATTGAATGGCATGATAATGTTCTCTGTTAGTTTAAACACTAATTCAGCAACGCTAAGTATACATAAACAAACAGCCCAGCAGTGATAACCGGAGGACAGGATGCGACAACTGGAAATATGCTGCTACGGAGTGGAATGCGCAGTAACGGCAGAGCGTGCGGGCGCCGACCGCATTGAATTGTGCTCTGCACCTGCAGAAGGCGGGTTGACGCCTTCGGCTGGCGCATTAGAAAGCGTGCGTCAACGTGTGAGCATTCCTGTTCACCCTATCGTGCGTCCGAGAGGGGGCGATTTTTGTTACAGCGCCGCTGAGTTTGACCTGATGAAGTCCGATATCTCGTTTATTCGTGAACGGGGATTTCCAGGACTGGTCATCGGCTTGCTGGATGTTGACGGCCATGTGGATCTGCCGCGTATGCGCCAGGTAATGCAACTGAGTCAGGGGATGGATATCACCTTTCATCGTGCATTCGATCTGTGCCATAACCCGCTGATGACGATGGCACAGATCGCGGATTTAGGGGTGACGCGGATCCTGACATCCGGCCAGCAACAAAGTGCTGAAAGTGGTTTACCTTTGATCAGGGAACTTATCCGCCAGTCTTGTACTCCAATTATTATGGCCGGAGCGGGAGTCCGTCTGAGCAACCTGCAAAAGTTTATTGATGCGGGCGTGATGGAACTTCACAGTTCAGCAAGCCAGCGGGTTTCCTCAACCATGCGTTACCGCAAAGCGGGCGTTTCAATGTGTTCTGACACTGAAATCGACGAGTTCAGCCGTACCTGCGTCGATGCCGATGTGGTCGCCGCGATGAAAAATGTGCTTATGGCGGCTTCACCGGGACGAGTGGCATGAAAGTTGAAATGCAATTGACGTTTACCCAGCGTCAAACGCACAGCAGATTTTGCCGCGCAGCACGTCGAACGTTGACGTGATGTTTGCAAGTACCAGACCCCAGCACCTTTGTTGGGGTTTTTTTTGTTGCTTAAGCCAGCGGCATTCTCAGCTGATATGACAACTGAATCACATTTCAGAGATTGACAGAAGAATCAGTAAAATACGCTAAATAAGTGAAAGAATGGCTAAAATCTGCGGGGATGCAGAAGCGTCGGGTGGAATCGAAAATATCCATGATAAAAAGGCATATCTCATTGGTAAATCCTTTGAAGAAATGCAATTTACCGGCTGGAGTTTCGTGGTATTTGTTATCATTGTAGCCGTGTTAAAAATCGGCTGAGGAGTCACTATGGCAGAGCCTTTTGTTCCAACTAACCAGCAGAACGCTCAACAGTCCAGCGCTCAGGGTGCAACTTCAGGTCATGCGCCCGCAAACGCCAAAGGCGATCTGGGTATGCCGAGAACAATACCGACCCCAGCGTTGGAAGTCTCTTTGGAAAGCCTTGATTCGCTTATTGAGCAAAGAAAAAACCATCCGCGCTGAGCTAACCGGCGCATCCCTGAAGCAACATTTTTACGCAATGGGCCGTTATGACATGTGCCGATATATTGCGCTGTCTATGAGCGGCAAGAGTTAAAGGCCGATCGGTTTCCCGGTCGGCCTTTTGCACAGAGCATCTTCATCAGGTGCCGTGCTATCAGGATTTCGTTGCTACCAGCACGGCTCGTAGCGGCGCGGGATAGCCCTCTACCGTTTTTGTTGGATCGTCAGGATCGAGGAATTCAGCCAACGATTCGCTGGTCATCCAGCTGCTGCGGCGCTGCTCGTCGGTGCTGGTGAAGGAATGGTCAACGATACGCACATTGACGAAGCCACATTTCTCCAGCCAGTTTTTCAGCGCACCGGCCGAAGGAATAAAGTAGATATTACGCATTTGCGCGTAACGTTCGCCCGGTACAAGCACCTGCTGGTCGTCAGCATCTATTACTAACGTCTCCAGCACCAGTTCACCGCCGCTCACCAGCTGATTTTTTAACTGGTACAGGTGGTCAAGCGGTGAGCGGCGGTGGTAGAGCACGCCCATGGAAAACACCGTATCGAATGCCTTTAGCTCCGGCAGCTGTTCAATTCCCAGCGGCAGCAGGTGAGCGCGCTGGTCATTACCCAGCAGTTTACGCACCGCTTCAAACTGACACAGAAACAGCTGCATCGGATCGATACCGACCACCAGATGTGCCCCCGCGCCGAGCATGCGCCACAGGTGATAGCCACTGCCGCAGCCCACATCCAGCACGGTACGACCGGCCAGCGAAGAGATATGCGGCAGCACCCGGTCCCACTTCCAGTCAGAGCGCCACTCGGTCTCGATATTTACGCCGTAAAGCGAGAAAGGGCCTTTGCGCCACGGCATCAGATTGCGCAGCAGTTTCTCAATACCGTCACGCTGGCGCGAGGTGAGCTGGCTGCTGTCGGCCGTTACGCCATGCAGTAAATCCAGCGATTCGGGCACCAGGCTTGGCAGATATTCCACCGAACGATCCCAGTTTTTGAAATGGCCGTGCAGCGACTCACGCTGCCAGGCAGCAAGCTGGGCGGGTAGGGTCTCCAGCCAGTGGGAGAGCGGGCTTTTAGCAATGAGCTGATAAAAGTTGGTGAAATCCATCAGGCGTGACCTGCTTTCAGGGCTACCAGAGAGCCAAAGTTAAAACATTGGAACCACAGTTCTGCATGCTGGAAGCCGGCCAGCTGTAGGCGCTGCTTATGGGTTTCTACGCTGTCAGTGAGCATCACGTTTTCTAGCATGCTGCGTTTCTGACTGATTTCCAGCTCGCTGTAGCCGTTGGCGCGTTTAAAGTCGTGATGCATATTGAATAACAGTTCGCCCACGTCTGCGTCGGCAAAGCTGAACTTCTCGGATAACACCAGCGCACCCCCCGGCTTCAGTCCCTGCCAGATGGTATTCAGTAGCTGCTGACGCTCTTCCGGCTGTAGAAATTGCAGGGTAAAGTTCAGCACCACCAGTGAGGCGTTTTCGATGGGTACCTCACGAATATCGGCCTCGATCACTTCAACCGGCGTATCGGCGCGAAAGGCATCAATATGCCGACGGCAGCGTTCAACCATCGCCGGTGAGTTATCGACAGCAATGATCCGGCAACCTGCCGCCTTGATATTGCGCCGCACTGCGAGGGTGGCAGCACCCAGTGAACAACCGAGATCGTAGACCTGAGAGTCGTTCTGTACAAAGCGCTCCGCTAACATACCAATCATGGAAATGATATTTGAATAGCCGGGCACGGAACGCTGGATCATATCGGGAAACACTTCAGCAACGCGCTCATCAAACGTCCAGTCGCCGAGTTTGGCTACTGGCGTAGAGAACAGCGTATCGCGGTTAGACATAGTGGTAAGTCCGGGGAAGCTAACAGAAAGGGCGTATTCTGGCAGAAAGCGGCGTGGGCTGCATCTTTTCTGCCATCTTGCGTGCTTAATCCGCCGTCAATATCAGATCCCAGGGCAGGAAAATCAGATTGACGATAACCATACCCAACAGGGACAGCAGCGTCAGGACCATGCCATTGCGCCGCCACAGCAGCGTGCGGCTGCGCAAGCCCCAGGCGTGTAACAGACGACCAAAGAAGAAAAACAGACCCAGCAGATGGAGCAGCCAGATATTGGCCCCGTTCATCTCCATCATTACCAGTAGCAGCAGGGCGATCGGAATATTTTCCACCGCATTGCCGTGAATTCGGATGGCAAGCTGAATATCAGAAATGCCGCCGTCGCCAATCGATACGCGATACTGGCGGCGCAGGCGGACGACGTCCAGCGAGAATTTAACAATGAGAAGCGCACCAAGCACCACGTAGAGAGCACTAACCATTCCATACCCCATCATGTAAGAAATATCCTGCTGATAGGGTAGCTAACAATTGTCAGGCTGTCGCCCCACATTCTGGCAGGAGAATATCAAAACAAACTCTCTTGCTGCGGCCAGTCAGGCGCTTCTCCCAGCTGGGGCAGAGCACGCTGTAGTTCTGGCCACAGATGGCGCACCAGATCCGGCGCGAAGCCGACATCCGGGGTGTGGATAAATAACCACGGCTGGCCAGTACGGCTCCATTGCGGTAAACGATCCAGCCAGGATTGAAACCAGCGCAAATTAGCCTGTGCGTTATCTCCGCCGATAAAACGGATCATGGGCGCATCGGATGTCATCACCGCATGTACCGGCAGCTTTGGTTTTTTATGCTGGGCTTCGATAATGGCCGCGCTGGATGGAATGGCGCTGTGAACGCCACGCGTATCAAGGATAACCCGGTTAACGTTACGCTGGTGCAGCCCGCGATTGAGCGCGCGCTCCGCCTCGCCTTTGGCAAAAAATTCAGGGTGTCGTACCTCAACACCATAGCGGAACGGCTGCGGCAGTGCGTCCAAAAACGCCCAGAGTGCAGGCAGATCCGAGGGTGAGAAGGCGGAAGGAAGTTGCAGCCAGTACTGGCCGATGCGGTCAGCCAGCGGATCCAGCAGGCTAAAGAATTCCGCACAGAGATCGCCACACTGACGCAGCGATGCCTGATGGCTTATGGTGGCGGGAAATTTGAAGCAGAAACGAAACCCGTCGTGCGTCATTGAACGCCAGCGCTGTACTATCTCCGGTTTTGGCAGAGCGTAGAGCGTGGTGTTGCCCTCAACGCAGTTAAAGTAGCGCGCATAATCTTCCAGGGTCGTCATTCCCAGCTTTTTCCATTGCGGGTGCTGCCACTGCGGCAGGCCGAGGTAAAACGGCATCATCGCGTATCCTGTTGAGATTGCTTGCCGCCGAATGTAACGTTTCCGGCGACGGTTGCGCAAGAAAGCATAAGAGATACCGCTTCACCGCGCTTGCCGACAGCGGATCACAATGCGGCCATCACCTCGTTGCTATGACGAACACGGGCAATACGCGGGAAGATCCAGTTCATGCTGGCCTCATGCTGCTCAAGGCTGGCCGTGCTGCAAATATCTTCGGCGATGATCAGATTAAAGCCCAGTTCCCAGGCGTTACGAGCAGTAGACTCGACGCCAATGTTGGTGGCAATGCCGCCCAGCACCAGCGTGTCAATGCCGCGACGCCGCAGCTGCAATTCCAAATCGGTGCCGTAAAAAGCCCCCCATTGGCGTTTGGTCACGTGAATATCATCAGGCTGTACGCCTAAAGCGGCAGGAAAATTCCACCAGTTTTCCGGCAGCGCAGCGCTGCCGTGAGCGGCATCAACCGGCTGCCGTAGCGCATCGGTAAAGTCTGCGGACCAGCCGACGCGCACCAGCACAACCGCTGACTGCGTGGAACGAAATTTTTCTGCCAGCTTCGCGGAGCGTGCTATCACGTCACCTGCGCTGTGAGGCCCCTGTGCATAGGGCAGAATACCTTCCTGTAGATCGATCAGCACCAGCGCGGTGGTTTTTGGGTTCAGTGTCAACATTGCTCTCTCCGTACAGATAGCGAAAAAAGGTAAGAATACAAAGTAAAAGTTCCTTGTTACGATGAAATTAATGTTATTAAAGCAGCGAGTTGTGTTAGCGGGTATGACATGCGGCTGCCGTTTTGTTAATCAGTTAACGCCAATGGGGTGATAGCGGATGTTTTTCTGGCGTTTTCCCTCATGGACAACACTTATCCTGTAAGCCATTTTCCATTATAATGAACGCCATTTTTCGCGGCAGCAGCGCTACTCAAAGCCGGGTATTGATTAAAAATGCTGCGCCAGCAGCGCTGAAGTTAAAAGGATAACGTTATGCGTACCGAGTATTGTGGACAGATCAACCTGTCTCATGTAGGCCAGCAAGTGACATTGTGCGGTTGGGTTAACCGCCGCCGCGACCTCGGCAGCCTGATCTTTATTGATATGCGTGACCGTGAAGGTATCGTACAGGTGTTCTTCGACCCGGACCGCCAGGAAGCTTTCCAGCTGGCTTCTGAACTGCGTAACGAGTTTTGCATTCAGATCGTTGGCACCGTGCGTGCACGCGACGAAAAAAATAAAAATGGTGACATGGCGACCGGTGAAATTGAAGTTTTCGCCACCGAACTGACCATCATCAACCGCTCTGAACCGCTGCCGCTGGATTCGAACCACATTAACAGTGAAGAAGCCCGACTGAAATATCGCTATCTGGATCTGCGTCGTCCTGATATGGCGAACCGCCTGAAAACCCGTGCCAAAATTACCAGTTTTGTGCGGCGTTTTATGGACGATCAAGGTTTCCTCGACATTGAAACGCCGATGCTGACCAAAGCCACGCCGGAAGGCGCTCGTGACTATCTGGTGCCAAGCCGCGTGCATAAAGGGAAGTTCTATGCATTGCCGCAGTCGCCACAGCTGTTTAAACAGCTGCTGATGATGTCGGGCTTCGATCGTTACTACCAGATCGTCAAATGTTTCCGTGATGAGGATCTGCGCGCCGATCGCCAGCCTGAATTTACCCAGATCGACGTGGAAACGTCATTTATGACCGCACCGCAGGTGCGCGAAGTGATGGAACGCCTGGTGCGTGATCTGTGGCTGGACGTCAAGTCGGTGGATCTCGGTGCATTCCCGAGCATGACTTTCGCTGAAGCGATGCGCCGTTATGGTTCTGATAAACCGGATTTGCGCAATCCGATGGAGCTGGTGGATGTTGCCGACCTGCTGAAGGATGTTGAGTTTAAGGTGTTCTCCGGCCCGGCAAATGATGTGAAAGGACGTGTGGCGGCGCTGCGGGTTCCGGGTGGTTCGGCTTTAAGCCGTAAGCAAATTGACGATTACGCCAAGTTTATTGAGACCTACGGTGCGAAAGGCCTGGCTTACATCAAGGTTAACGAACGTGCTAAGGGCATTGAGGGGATCACCAGTCCGGTGGCGAAATTCCTCAATGCAGAGATCGTTGAATCCATTCTACAGCGTACCGCTGCGGCCGATGGCGATCTGATCTTCTTTGGTGCCGACAGTGCGAAAGTGGTGGCCGATGCGCTGGGCGCGCTGCGCCTCAAGCTGGGTCGCGATCTGAAAATCACCAACGAATCGGCCTGGGCTCCGCTGTGGGTGCTGGACTTCCCGATGTTTGAAGATGACGGTGAAGATGGTCTGACCGCCATGCATCACCCGTTTACCGCGCCGAAAGAAATGTCGCCAGAACAACTGAAAGAAGCACCCGAAACGGCCATTGCTAATGCCTACGATATGGTCATTAATGGTTATGAGGTGGGCGGCGGCTCGGTGCGTATTCACAACGGTCAGATGCAGCAAACGGTGTTCGGCATTCTCGGCATTACCGAGCAGGAGCAGCGAGAGAAGTTTGGTTTCCTGCTGGACGCGTTAAAATTCGGTACGCCACCGCACGCCGGTCTCGCTTTCGGCCTCGACAGGCTGGTGATGCTGCTGACCGGAACGGATAATATCCGTGACGTGATCGCCTTCCCAAAAACTACCGCTGCGGCCTGTCTGATGACGGAAGCACCTAACTTTGCTAATCCGGCGTCTCTTAGCGAGTTGGGTATTGAAGTGGTGAAAAAGGGTAAAGATCAGCCATTAGAGAATGATTAATGGCTTTTAAGCATCCGGTGTCGGTTCTGGTGGTGATATACGCTGGCGACACCGGGCGGGTGCTGATGTTGCAGCGGCGTGATGATGTTGATTTCTGGCAATCGGTGACCGGCAGCCTTGAGCCGGGCGAAAGCCCGGCACAAACCGCACGACGCGAAGTGCAGGAAGAGACGGGGATTGATGTTGATGGCGAGCAGCTGACGATCGTCGACTGCCAACGTCATATCGACTTTGAAATCTTTATGCATTTTCGCCATCGCTATGCGCCGGGGACCACCCATAATCGGGAATACTGGTTCACCCTGGCGCTGGCGAATGAGCGAGACATCACGTTGAGCGAGCACCTGGCTTTTCAGTGGCTTGATCCTCTGACCGCCGCTGCGCTGACCAAGTCCTGGAGTAATCGCCAGGCAATTGAAGAATTTGTCAGTTAAATTGGATTATTTTTTAACTTAGCCAGCAAGATAGCCTGTGCAATACGGAGAGAATATTTAAGATGGCGGGACATAGTAAATGGGCAAACACCAAGCACCGCAAAGCGGCTCAGGATGCCAAACGCGGTAAAATCTTCACCAAAGTTATCCGTGAACTGGTGACCGCTGCCAAATTGGGCGGTGGGGATGCCGGCTCGAACCCTCGTCTGCGTGCCGCAATGGACAAAGCGCTGGCAAACAATATGACGCGTGACACCATGAACCGTGCTATCGCACGCGGCGTTGGCGGCGATGATGATTCCAACATGGAAACCATCATCTATGAAGGCTACGGCCCGGGCGGCACTGCCGTTATGGTTGAATGCCTGAGTGACAACCGTAACCGTACCGTTTCTGAAGTGCGTCATGCCTTCACTAAAACCGGTGGTAATCTCGGCACTGACGGATCTGTCGCCTATCTGTTCACCAAAAAGGGTGTGATCTCTTACGCACCGGGCCTGGATGAAGATACGGTAATGGATGCAGCGCTGGAGGCGGGTGCTGACGACGTAGTGACCTATGACGATGGCGCGATCGACGTGTTTACCGCCTGGGAAAATATGGGCGCAGTGAAGGATGTGCTGGATGCTGCCGGACTTCAGGCAGAAGGCGCTGAAGTGACGATGATCCCATCGACAAAAGCAGATATGGATGCGGAAACCGCGCCGAAACTGCTGCGTCTGATCGATATGCTGGAAGATTGCGATGACGTGCAGGAAGTTTACCATAATGGTGAAATTTCTGACGAGGTGGCGGAAACCCTTTGAGGCTTCGCCCGTCGCTTGTCGGGAGCGCATAATGGCCATAATTCTGGGAATTGACCCCGGTTCGCGCATCACCGGCTACGGCGTGATACGCCAGACGGGGCGGCAGTTGAGTTATCTGGGTAGCGGTTGTATCCGTACCAGCGTCACCGACCTGCCGTCCCGCCTCAAACTGATTTATGCCGGAGTGACTGAAATCATCACCCAGTTCCAGCCTGAATATTTTGCTATTGAGCAGGTATTTATGGCGAAGAATGCCGACTCGGCACTCAAGCTCGGGCAGGCCCGTGGAGCGGCGATCGTCGCAGCGGTCAATCAGGATCTGCCGGTATTTGAGTATGCTGCCCGCCAGGTAAAACAGACGGTGGTTGGCATTGGCAGCGCCGAAAAAAGCCAGGTGCAGCATATGGTGCGAACCTTGCTTAAACTGCCGGCCAACCCTCAGGCAGATGCGGCAGATGCGCTGGCCATTGCCATCACCCATTGCCACCTGAGCCAGAACGTCACCCGTATGGGAGAGGGTAATCTCAACCTCGCACGCGGCCGCCTGCGTTAAAAGCTGTATATCTATCCAGCTTTTTTATGCTATAAACTCCCTCATTACTGTTAATTAAGGAAGCTATTGTGATAGGTCGTCTGAGAGGCATTATCCTGGAAAAACAGCCGCCGGTCGTGTTGATTGAAGCCAGCGGTGTCGGTTATGAGGTGCAGATGCCAATGACCTGTTTTTATGAGCTTCCCGATATTCAGCATGAAGCGATTATTTTCACCCATTTTGTGGTGCGTGAGGATGCTCAGCTGCTGTTCGGCTTTAACAGCAAGCCGGAACGCGCGTTGTTCCGGGAACTGATCAAGGTTAACGGCGTTGGTCCAAAACTGGCGCTGGCTATTCTTTCCGGCATGTCGGCGCAGCAGTTTGTCACCGCCGTTGAGCGTGAAGAGATCGCCGCACTGGTGAAACTGCCGGGTGTTGGTAAAAAAACCGCCGAGCGGCTTGTGGTCGAAATGAAAGACCGCTTCAAAGGTATGCACGGCGATCTGTTTGCCAGCGATGCGCCGTTTGCACTCACCAGTGAAATGCCAAAAGAGACGGCCAATGATGCCGAGAGTGAAGCCGTAGCCGCGTTGACCGCACTGGGCTACAAACCTCAGGAGGCCAGCAGGATGATTGCTAAGATCGGCAAACCTGATGCTGACTGCGAAACATTAATTCGTGAAGCCCTGCGCGCGGCAATTTGAGGTAGAGCATGATTGAAGCCGATCGCCTGGTCTCCGCCGGGGTTATCAGCGAAGAGGAAGTCATCGACCGCGCTATTCGCCCCAAAATGCTGGCAGAGTATGTCGGCCAGCCGGTGGTGCGCGAACAGATGGAAATTTTTATCAAAGCCGCACAGATGCGTGGCGATGCCCTCGATCACCTGCTTATTTTTGGCCCACCCGGTTTGGGAAAGACCACGCTGGCTAACATTGTCGCCAACGAGATGGGGGTTAACCTGCGTACCACTTCCGGGCCGGTGCTGGAGAAGGCTGGCGATCTCGCCGCGATGCTGACCAACCTTGAACCGCACGACGTGCTGTTTATTGATGAAATTCATCGCCTGTCGCCGGTGGTGGAAGAAGTCCTGTATCCGGCGATGGAAGATTATCAGCTGGATATTATGATCGGCGAGGGGCCGGCAGCACGCTCAATCAAGCTCGATCTGCCGCCCTTTACCCTGATTGGTGCCACGACACGTGCCGGCTCACTCACTTCACCGCTGCGCGACCGCTTTGGCATCGTGCAGCGCCTGGAATTCTACCGCGTCGAAGATTTACAGCATATCGTAGGGCGCAGCGCCGCCTGCCTCGGCCTGCCGCTCAGTGATGAAGGTGCGCTGGAGATTGCACGACGCGCGCGCGGTACCCCGCGTATTGCCAACCGTCTGCTGCGCCGCGTGCGTGACTATGCAGAAGTGCGCGCGGCAGGGGTGATGAGTGGTGACGTCGCGTCTAAAGCGCTGGATATGTTAAGCGTTGATTCTGAAGGCTTTGACTATATGGATCGCAAACTGCTGCTGGCCATTATCGATAAGTTTATGGGCGGGCCGGTCGGGCTGGATAACCTGGCGGCGGCGATTGGCGAAGAGCGCGAGACCATTGAAGATGTGCTGGAACCCTATCTGATCCAACAAGGATTTATCCAGCGCACGCCGCGTGGCCGCATGGCGACTCAACATGCTTATAAGCATTTTGGTATCACGCGGGAAGGTTAATCTGCTCCAGTACCTTGCGATAACGCCGCAAGGTACTGACATCTTCACATCAGCGGTTTCTTTATCATACTCAACATAAACATCAGCGATGCGCCCAGCACCACCGAGGGGCCAGCTGGAGTATCATAAAACGCTGAAAAGCCGAGTCCGGCGGTGACAGCCAGCACGCCGACCATGACCGCCAGCGCCGCCATTTGCTCTGGGGAACGCGCAAAGCGGCGCGCGGTGGCAGCCGGAATGATCAGCAGGGAGGTAATAATCAGTGCACCAACGAACTTCATCGCAACACCAATTGTCAGAGCAGTAATCAGCATCAGAATCATTTTTGTGCGCTGAATATTAATGCCGTCCACTTGTGCCAGCTCCGGGCTGATTGTCAGCGAGAGCAGGGCGCGCCACTGCCATGCCAGCAGCACCAGTACCAGCGTAACACCCGCCAAAATAGCCCACAGATCGTCCGACGTTACCGCCAGCAGATCGCCAAACAGGTAAGCCATCAAATCAACGCGAACGTCGGACATCAGGCTCACTACCACCATCCCTAACGACAGCGCGCTGTGCGCCATAATCCCCAGCAGGGTATCAAGCGCCAGGTGCGGGCGGCGTTCCAGCCAGACCAGGATCAGTGATAACAGCAACGTAACCACAATCACCGCATAGAAAGGGCTGACGTTAAGTAACAGGCCAAAAGCGACGCCGAGCAGAGAAGCATGCGCCAGGGTATCGCCAAAGTAGGACATGCGACGCCAGACGACAAATGAGCCAAGCGGCCCGGCCGCCAGCGCCAGTAACACGCCGGCCAGCCAGCCGGGTAACAGCAGTTCAATCATGACGGGTTAATCCCCTGCGCAAAATAATTCGTCCCTGGAGATCGTGACGGTGGTTATGGTTGTGACGGTAAATCGCCAACTGTTCGGCTCCGCGAGAGCCGAACATGGAGATAAATTCAGGATGCTGCGATACCACTTCCGGGGTGCCGGAGCAGCATATATGGTGATTCAGGCAAAGTACTTCATCGGTTTTCGCCATCACCAGATGGAGATCGTGTGAGACCATCAAAACGCCGCAGTTCAGCTCACGCCGAAGCTGGTCGATCAGATCGTACAGCGCGACCTGACCATTGACATCCACCCCCTGGGTGGGCTCGTCAAGCACCAGCAGCTGCGGCTGGTTGAGCAGCGCTCGCGCCAGAAGTACGCGCTGCATTTCACCGCCGGAGAGTTTTTGTAAAGGATATTCCAGCAGGTGCGCTGCCTGCACACGTTTTAAGGCAGGCAAAATATCACTATGTTTTACGCCGGGGCGGAGCTGCATAAAGCGCCCAACCGATAGCGGTAAGGTGGCGTCGAGATGAATTTTTTGCGGAACGTAGCCAATACGCAACTGCACAGGGCGCTGCACGATACCAGAAGTTGGTGCAGTCAGTCCCAGCACCACGCGCACCAGCGTTGATTTACCTGCGCCGTTTGGCCCGAGCAACGTCAGAATGCGGCCAGGTTCCAGCGAAAGTGACACGTTGGAGAGCACCTGTCGCTGACCAAAGTTTACTGAAATTTTTTCAAGGGCGATCAAAGTGGTCATCTTAATTACAGTTTGCAGAAAATTTCAAATGTTATAATATCACAAAAAGCCCGCTCACCACGATGGAAGGAATCATTATGTTACATAAAAAAATGCGCACGATCTCAATGCTTGCCGGGGCTACCGTTGCCGTTGCGCTGGCGCTTCCGGCACAGGCAGCGGTCGTCGCCTCGGTCAAGCCCGTGGGCTTTATCGCTGCGGCCATTGCCGATGGCGTCACCCCGGTAGAAATCCTACTGCCAGATGGCGCATCAGAACACGATTATGCACTACGACCATCAGACATCAAGCGCCTGCGCGATGCGGATTTAGTGGTCTGGGTTGGGCCAGAGATGGAAGCATTTATGAGTAAGTCGGTGGCAACATTATCGGCAGAAAAAAATGTTGAAATGAGCCAGTTGCCGGGTGTGAAATCACTGTTGGTGAAGGGGGGCGATGATGACGAAGAAGAGCATCATCACGAGCATAACGCGGAGTCAACAGGGCACGACCACCACCATCACGGGGAGTATAATATGCACCTGTGGATGTCCCCGGAGATTTCCAGAAAAACGGCGATTGCAATCCATGCAAAATTGTTGGAACTTATGCCCGCTAGCAAGGACAAATTAGACGCTAACCTGCAGCATTTCGAAGCAGAACTGGCGTCTACCGATGCTAAAATTAACAGCCAGCTTGCTCCGGTGAAACATGAAGGGTATTTCGTTTTTCATGATGCTTACACTTACTTTGAAAAGCACTACGGTCTGAACCCAACGGGTCATTTTACCGTTAACCCTGAAATTCAACCTGGCGCACAGCGTTTACATCAAATTCGTACTCAATTGGTTGAGCAGAAGGCGGTATGTGTCTTTGCTGAACCACAGTTCAGGCCAGCGGTGATTGAAGCTGTTGCCAGAGGAACCAAAGTGCGTTCGGGCACCCTGGATCCTCTCGGAACAGACATCTCTCCTGGCAAAGACAGCTACGTACAGTTTCTGGCGCAGCTGTCCAGCCAGTATTCAAGCTGCCTGAAAGGAGATTAATGGGAGTTGTAAGTGCAGCAAAAACTCAGCGCTATCAGTCTGGCGTTTAACAGTTTATCTCGCCCCCACCGCATCATGCTGGGGGCGCTCACCGTAGTGACTCTGGCCGTTGCCGTATGGCGGCCGTATGTCTATCATCCTGATAGTGAAAATCCGATAGTTAAGCGGATCGAGCTGGAGAAAGACCAGCTTCGTACTTTGCTCCCGGAGTCCAGCGAACCTATCGACGCAGACAGTCCGTCTCCGGAAGACGATCTCCCCAAAGATGAAATTGATAGCGACACCCCTAATGAAAGCGGTACGCATGACTATGTCGTTTCTGGCGGAGACACGCTCAGCAGCGTGCTGAATCAATACGGCATTGAAATGTCAGATATCAGCCAGCTGGCCAAGAGCGATAAAGACCTGCGTAATTTGCAGATCGGCCAGCAGCTGTCATGGACGCTGAACGATGATGGACAGTTGCAGCGTCTGACCTGGGAAATTTCCCGGCGTGAAAGTCGTACCTACGATCGCTCCGGAAACGGATTCAAATCGTCATCAGCGTTGCAGAGCGGCGAATGGCAGAACCATGTGCTGAACGGGGTGGTCAACGGTAGCTTTGTTAACAGCGCGAAATCGGCCGGTTTGAGCAGCGGTGAGGTCAGCGCAGTGATCAAATCTTTGCAATGGCAGATGGACTTTCGCAAGCTACAAGATGGCGACAGGTTTGCGGTGCTGACCTCGCGTGAAATACTGGACGGTAAAAGCCAGCAGAGCCAACTGTTGGGGGTGCGACTGAACAATGGCGGTAAGGATTATTACGCTATCCGTGCCGAGGACGGTAAGTTCTACGATCGCAGTGGCTCGGGGCTGTCGAGTGGTTTTATGCGTTTCCCAACCGTTAAACAGTATCGTGTTTCCTCGAACTTTAACCCGCGTCGTACTAATCCGGTAACCGGTCGTATTGCCCCACATAAAGGCGTTGATTTTGCGGTGCCTGTGGGCACGCCAGTGCTGGCAATCGGTGATGGCGAAGTCATTGTGTCCAAGCGCAGCGGTGCGGCTGGAAACTATGTGGCTATCCGTCATGGTCGCCAATATATGACGCGCTATATGCATCTGAAGACGTTGCTGGTCAAGCCAGGGCAAAAGGTGAAGCGCGGCGATCGTATTGCCCTTTCGGGTAACACCGGGCGATCGACGGGGCCGCACGTTCACTTTGAAGTTTGGATCAATAATCAGGCGGTGAATCCTCTGACCGCCAGGCTGCCGCGTATGGAAGGGTTGAGCGGCAAAGAACGTCGTGACTATCTGGCTCAGGTGCATGAAGTGATACCTCAGCTGCGTATCAAATAGTCTTTTCTCAACATCACAGAGCCGACCGGCCAAACCGTTCGGCTCTTTTTTATTGGCGCTTTAGCGGGCAAACTGCCCGTTATCATTGCAAAATTGCACGTCAGCACTATCATAAGCCGGTTATTGTTTGGGGCCAGTGCATGGAAAACAGAAAAAAAAGCAACGTCGAATTTATCCCGGTCTTTCAGAAGTCCTTTTTATTACCACGCTACTGGGGGAGTTGGTTGGGGGTGGGGGCGTTTGCTGCCCTGACGCTGATGCCGCCACGTCTGCGCGATCCGTTGCTGGGTGCGTTAGGACGTAAAGCCGGAAAACTGGCCCGTAGCGCTCGCCGTCGTGCGCAGATCAACTTGTTATATTGCCTGCCTGAAAAATCGCAAGCAGAGCGGGAGCAGATTATCGACGAGATGTTTGCCACTGCCCCGCAGTCTATGGCGATGATGGCCGAGTTGGCACTGCGACCCGAAGCGGCAAAATCGCGTATTCGCTGGCATGGTCGTGAAATCGTCGATGCGTTACGCGACAGCGGGCAGAATGTCATCCTGCTGGTGCCACATGGGTGGGCGGTCGATTTACCTGCAATGCTGCTGGCTTCTGAAGGTCAGCCTATGGCCGCCATGTTCCATAACCAGAGCAATGAGGTGATTGATTACGTCTGGAACCTGGTACGACGCCGTTTTGGTGGCCGTATGCATGCACGTAACGACGGCATCAAACCGTTTATCAGCTCTATTCGACAGGGGTACTGGGGCTATTATCTGCCCGATCAGGACCACGGTGCGGATCACAGCGAATTTGTCGATTTCTTTGCGACCTATAAAGCTACACTTCCGGCCGTGGGGCGGATGATGAAAGTATGCCGGGCAAAAGTGGTGCCGCTGTTTCCGGTCTATGACAGCAAAACCCATTCACTGGATATTTATCTGCATGCACCGATGGACGATCTGCCGGATACCGATGATGTAACCCAGGCGCGCCGTCTGAATGAAGAGGTCGAAATGTTTGTTCGTCCGCACCCGGAGCAGTATACCTGGATACTAAAACTGCTTAAAACCCGCAAACCGGGCGAAACGGAACCCTACGAACGTAAAGAACTCTATCCAAAAAAGTAGGATCAAAAAGGGGGGAGCAAAGCTCCCCGGTTATTTTGACGCGGATAACGTGCCTGGCTGACTACGTTGTTTCGACTTTTTTCAGCGTGGAACGGCGTCTCCATTCACGTAAAAATGCCCCGACCAGCACGAACCACAGTATGCCGCAGGCCAGGTTGACCAGGCTAAAGCCTCGAGCCCCATCGCTGAAATAAGCATATTTTGCCAGCTCAATCCCTGAGGCAAACACCAGAATGCTGACCATGCCAAGCATAGCGGCCACGCTGCCTTTACCTGCATTACTGGAGAATAACGTCAGACGATAGAGCCCGGCATTTACCAGCCCGGTGCCAAAGCCATAGATACTCAGTCCGGCCGTCAGCCACAAATAGCTATGGTTGTCGATAGCCGAGGCCAGAGCCGATACCGTCAACCCCAGCAAAATTGGCCATGCACCCAGTCGCAGTGGGCGATCGATGGCGACCCGTGAGGCCAGCTTGCCCAGCGTCAGGTTGCCGGCAATCATGGCGACAAACACCGGAAGTTGCAGTAGCGCATAGTCCATCCGACTCAAGCCAGCGTCGTGAATAAGGATCACCGGTGACAGCGCCACCCAGGCAAGGCAGGGGATGGTCACCAGGCCAATTGCCAGTGAACCGCTTATTACCTGGCGGTCTTTGACCAGCGCCAGGTATCCTTTGCCGAGGGATTTCAACGACACGGATATTTCCGGGTCGCCTGAAGTCTCCGGCATGGTGCGCCACAGCCCGAACAGGGCAACCGCAGTCACAAGGCCAAAAAGCCAGAACATGGTACGCCAGTCGCCTATCTCGAGAAATGCGGCACCGGCCAGCGGTCCTGCCAGCGGGGCGATTAGCGCCACATTAGCCATCAGCGCCATGATACGCACGCTCAGCGCCTCGTTGAAGGCCTCCTGGATGGCGGCGTATCCCACGGCACCGATAAAGCACAGGCTGGTCCCCTGCAAGAATCGCAGCAGAATAAACTGTTCAATGCTCTGCACCCAGTGAGTCGCCAGACAGGTAAGCATAAAGAAAGCCACGCCGGACAACAGCACCGGCCGCCGCCCAAGCTTATCGGACAACGGGCCGAGCAGCCATTGCAGCGTAATGCCACCGATCAGATAGGCGGTCAGCGAGGCTGAAACCCACTCAGGACTGACCTGGAACTCCTCGGTGACCAGCAGCATACCGGGCTGGATCATGTCATGAGCAATATAGGTGGCAAATTCAAACAGAACTAATGATAAGGGGAAAATCAGATGTCGGCCGGTGAGTTTCGACAGAGGGATGTAAGACGCCATTCTGGCTCCTTCCAGGGGTTGCATAAAAGTATAAAAGCACAAAGGCTTAGCGACCGCGCTAACATACCGTATTTTTACCTGAAAATACTGCAAAATTATCACCGGAAGATAAAGCACATCTATCGGTTGATTGGCAACGGCGTACAGCAGAGGAACAGCAGGAGGCAGGGGATGAATAGCTATTGGGCCGCAACCCAATAGCCTGAGGCAGGATTAGTCAACGCGCAGCACGCGGCTGGTATTGGTTGTGCCGGTGGTGCCCATTACGTCGCCCTGAGTGACGATAACCAGATCGCCGGATACCAAAAAGCCTTTATCCCGCAGTAGGTTAATCGCATCGTGCGCTGCAGCAACGCCCTCATTATTACTGTCGAAATAGACCGGCGTCACGCCACGGTACAGCGTGATGAGGTTTAGCGTGCGCTCATGTCGCGACATGGCAAAAATCGGCAGGCCAGAGGTGATACGAGAAGTCATCAGCGCGGTTCGGCCAGATTCGGTCATGGTGATAATCGCAGTAACGCCCTGCAAATGGTTAGCGGCGTACATGGCTGACATGGCGATAGCTTCTTCGATGTTGTCGAACTGAACGTCCAGACGATGCTTGGAAACGTTAATGCTGGGGATCTTTTCTGCGCCGAGACAGACTTTAGCCATCGCCGACACGGTCTCTGCCGGATACTGACCCGCTGCGGTCTCAGCAGAAAGCATCACCGCATCGGTACCATCCAGCACGGCATTGGCAACGTCCATCACCTCAGCACGCGTAGGCATAGGATTGGTGATCATCGATTCCATCATTTGAGTGGCGGTGATCACCGAACGGTTCAGCTGGCGTGCTCGGCGGATAAGCGCTTTCTGGATACCGACCAGTTCAGGATCGCCAATTTCCACTCCCAAATCGCCCCTTGCTACCATCACCACGTCGGACGCGAGAATAATGTCATCCATCGCTTCCTGGCTGGCAACCGCTTCAGCACGCTCAACTTTAGAGACTATTTTGGCCTCACAGCCTGCCTCGCGGGCTAAACGGCGCGCATAATTCAGGTCTTCACCGCAGCGCGGGAAGGAGACGGCCAGATAGTCGACGCCAATTTGCGCAGCGGTGAGAATATCCGCTTTATCTTTTTCGGTCAGTGCTTCTGCTGACAGACCGCCACCCAGCTTATTAATGCCTTTGTTATTCGACAGTGGGCCACCGACGGTGATTTCGGTGAAGACTTTCATGCCCTTAACTTCAAGTACCTTCAGCTGCACACGACCATCGTCGAGTAGCAGGATATCACCCGGCACCACGTCTGAAGGCAGGCCTTTATAATCAATGCCCACTCTCTCTTTATCGCCTTCACCCTTACCCAGGCTGGCATCAAGCAGAAAATGTTCGCCCACGTTAAGGAAAACTTTGCCTTCTTTAAAGGTGGATACACGGATTTTCGGCCCTTGCAGATCACCGAGAATGGCGACATGCCGCCCCAGTTTCGCCGCAATTTCCCGCACTTTATTTGCGCGAATCTGGTGATCCTGCGCTGTACCGTGGGAAAAATTCAGACGTACGACGTTGGCACCGGCAGCAATGATCTTCTCCAGATTATTGTCACGGTCTGTAGCGGGCCCCAGCGTAGTGACAATCTTGGTTCTCCTCAGGCGGCGAGAAGGGTATTTAGGGTGAAGAAATGGAGATGATTGGTTATTCATTATGCATGACCTGAAGTGAATAGTTAGTCTATCTCGGTAGATTAAGGTGTGCTTATGCCCTGAACTGTCGGGGTCACTGGAGTGACAAAAGAAAGAAGGACACGCACACATAAGGTATCACCTCATGGAGTAAACTCAATAGGCTGGCATCGGGTTAGATAGCTAATTGTTTTAATGAAATTATGGGAACGCGCAAGAGAAGCGCGGGCTGAACTGCGATGATTTATCAGCTGCATTCCGGCCGCAGGGATACGCGAACTGGGCAAGTCGCAGCGAAATTTCAGACTAATTCCATCCTTATGACGTTCAGATATATTGAAAAAATTGGGTTAGTCGCAGATTTTTTATTACTTTTCAATGACCTGTTTCTTTATACATTTTGTCGATTTCAATCAAAGGAGAAATCAATGT
Organism: Erwinia piriflorinigrans CFBP 5888; assembly: GCF_001050515.1. Lineage (GTDB taxonomy): Bacteria > Pseudomonadota > Gammaproteobacteria > Enterobacterales > Enterobacteriaceae > Erwinia > Erwinia piriflorinigrans. Next base: position 408,650 of record NZ_CAHS01000015.1, on the reverse strand, counting down.
CGTTTTGTAGAGAATATAGGTGGCGCTGCCATTCAGATAGTCATGATATAGCAGGGAAACGCCTGCGTTTGACTATAGTTTACGCTGTGCCGTGTTTGAGTGGGTTTACCCGGTCAGCCGCAATCGGACAAATCAGCTACGATCTGGCCGCTGGCCGCTGGAGTTGCCAATAAATTAAGCGCTGATTGAATACATTGTGCCAGACCTGCGTCACCCGGTTTACGCGGGCTGAGCAAATCAGTACATTGTACAGATACAAAATGACAATTAGGGTCTGTCCAACTATGGAATCTCCAGGACGGGCTAATCCTGCAACGAGGAGAATGAAATGGCGGTTACACAAACAGCCCAGGCATGCGATCTGGTTATTTTCGGTGCCAAAGGCGATCTTGCACGCCGAAAACTGTTGCCCTCACTGTATCAGTTAGAAAAAGCCGGTCAGATTCATGAGGATTCGCGCATTATTGGCGTTGGGCGTGCGGAGTGGGACAAAGCTGCATATACCAAGGTCGTGCGTGAAGCGCTGGAAACCTTTATGAAGGAAAAAATCGATGAGGCGCTGTGGGATAAGCTCAGCAGCCGACTCGATTTTTGTAATCTGGACGTGACTGACAGCAGTCATTTCCCTCGACTGGGCAAAATGCTCGATCAGAAAAAACGTGTCACCATCAACTATTTTGCTATGCCGCCAAGCACCTTTGGTGCCATCTGCCAGGGGCTGGGTCAGGCTAAACTGAATGCCAAACCCGCGCGCGTAGTGATGGAAAAACCGCTGGGAACCTCTCTGGTCACCTCGCAAGAAATCAATAATCAGGTGGGTGAATACTTCGAAGAGAGTCAGGTTTTCCGTATCGATCACTATCTCGGTAAAGAGACCGTGCTGAACCTTCTGGCGCTGCGTTTTGCTAACTCGTTGTTTGCTGCTAACTGGGATAATCGCACCATCGACCACGTCCAGATTACCGTGGCGGAAGAAGTTGGCATTGAAGGTCGCTGGGGCTACTTCGATAAAGCGGGTCAGATGCGCGACATGATTCAGAACCACCTGCTACAGGTGCTTACCATGATTGCGATGTCACCACCGGCAGATTTGTCTGCAGACCGTATCCGCGATGAAAAAGTCAAAGTACTGCGCTCTCTGCGCCGTATCGACCACACCAACGTGCGTGAAAAAACCGTGCGTGGTCAGTACACCTCCGGTTTTGTGCAGGGGAAAAAAGTCCCTGGCTATCTGGAAGAAGAGGGTGCAGACAAATCGAGCAATACGGAAACTTTCGTTTCTATTCGGGTTGATATCGACGACTGGCGTTGGGCAGGGGTGCCGTTCTATCTGCGCACCGGTAAACGTCTGCCGTCTAAATGTTCAGAAGTGGTGGTCTATTTCAAAAACCCAGCGCTTAATCTGTTCAAAGATAGCTGGCAGGAGCTGCCGCAAAACAAATTGACCATTCGCTTGCAACCAGATGAAGGTGTGGATATCCAGATCCTCAACAAAGTGCCCGGACTGGATCATAAACACAACCTACAAACTACCAAGCTGGATCTGAGCTTCTCGGAGACTTTTAACCAATCTCATCTGGCTGATGCCTATGAGCGCCTGCTGCTGGAGACCATGCGCGGCATCCAGGCGCTGTTTGTACGTCGCGATGAGGTCGAAGAGGCCTGGAAGTGGGTTGACTCTATCATGGATGCCTGGGCTGCCGACAAAGAAGCGCCTAAGCCTTATCAGGCAGGAACCTGGGGGCCGGTAGCTTCAGTCGCGATGATCACCCGCGATGGCCGTTCATGGAATGAATTCGAATAGGATAACCGGCTGACACAGCCCGCTTCGGCGGGCTTTTTTTTAACTATAAAATCAAGACATTCAGAGGAACGGGCCAGTCTGAAAACCCAGAGCGACAAACGTGAGAAGTGAGCGGGAGTGGGGCGTTTTCAGGGGCGGATATGTGATTCGCCCCTGCTGGTGCGGGCGCGATCAGCCGGAGACGCTGACGCTGGTGGCGGCGGTGATGGCGCGCTGCACCGCATCGTCGATATCATTACCGGTTGCCAACGCCACGCCTAAACGGCGTTTGCCCTGGATTTCTGGTTTGCCAAACAGACGAAGCTGTAAACCCGCCCCGACAGCCGCAGAAAGATGGGCAAACTGCACGTTATCACTGTTCAGCTCTGGCAGGATAACAGCGGATGCTGCCGGCCCGTACTGACGGATCGCGCCAACCGGCAGACCAAGGAAAGCACGTACATGCAGCGCAAACTCTGAAACATCCTGTGAAATCAGGGTTACCATGCCGGTATCGTGCGGACGTGGCGAGACTTCGCTGAACACAACGTCATCACCACAGACAAACAGCTCTACGCCAAACAGCCCGTGACCGCCGAGCGCCGCCACCACCTTTTCAGCAACCTGTTGGGCACGTTGCAGGGCCAGCTCACTCATGTGCTGTGGCTGCCATGACTCACGGTAATCGCCATCCTCCTGGCGATGGCCGATTGGCGCACAGAAATGAATACCGTCCACCGCACTGATGGTGAGCAGGGTGATTTCGAAATCAAAGTTCACCACGCCTTCAACGATCACGCGACCGGCACCCGCACGGCCACCCTGTTGGGCATATTCCCACGCCGTTATCAGCTGTGAGACGTCACGAATAAAGCTCTGGCCTTTGCCGGAAGAGCTCATCACCGGCTTGACGATGCACGGGATGCCGATAGCTTCCGCTGCGGCCTGGAATGCGTCATAACTGTCGGCAAATCGATAGTTGGATGTGGGCAGCTGCAACTCTTCAGCCGCAAGGCGACGAATGCCTTCACGGTTCATGGTCAGCTGGGCGGCACGGGCGGTGGGAACCACATGCTGGCCCTGTTTTTCCAGTTCGACCAGCGTATCAGTGGCGATAGCTTCAATTTCGGGTACCACGAAGTCTGGCTTTTCATTGGCTATCAGGGCCGCCAGCGCCGCGCCATCCAGCATATTAATAACATGACTGCGATGGGCAACCTGCATAGCAGGGGCATCGGCGTAGCGGTCTACCGCAATCACCTCCACGCCTAAACGCTGGCACTCCAGCGCGACTTCTTTACCCAGTTCACCCGATCCTAACAGCATGACGCGCGTCGCATTCGGACGCAGAGCGGTTCCAACAGTGGTCATAATCGCTACCTGAATAGATTGAAAAAATCCGCCGCATTATAAACGAAAACGTTTGCGCGTTCACCTGCAATGCCGCACTTGAGGCGAAAAGGTATCGCTGTTATACTGTATAAAAACACAGTAAACGAGGCATAATCATGGCTGTTGAAATCAAATACGTTGTCGTCAGAAAAGGTGAGGAAAAGATGACATTTGCCAGCAAAAAAGAGGCGGATGCCTTTGACAAAATGCTCGATATGGCCGAAGCGCTCTCCGACTGGCTGGCGGCCAGCCCGCTGGCGATGGAGGAGCAGCAGAATGAGTCACTGGGGCTGTTTATGGCAGAAAATAAAGACGTTCTGCAGCAGATCCTGCGCACTGGCAGGCGGCCTGAAGAAAACGCCACCGGGGAAAGCGACGAGGTGGCTGAAGGCAAGCTGCGGGCGGTAGCGGGCTGAGTTCCACGGGCTTTGCTAGATCATTTTGCGTAATGCCGCCATTGCTGCTTGAGCAGTGACATAAGGATCGGCTTTGTGGAGCCGATCGTTAAAGACTTCAAGCCCGATAGGCCCCCGGTATCCGATCTCTTGCAGGTGCTGTAGCAGCGCTGCTAACGGATAGGTGCCTTCTCCCGGCAGCAGGCGCTCATGGCGGGCAACCTCCTTCAGGTGTTGCTCTTGCGGTTGCATATCCAGATCCGACAGTTGAACTAAAAATATTTTCTCTGCCGGGATGCCTTCCAGATCGGCCAGCGTTCTTTGTCGAACGAAAATATGAAACGCATCAACAACCAGTCCCAGGTTTGGTGCACCAATGCGTTTTACCAGCTGCCATGCAGCGGCGGTGTCGTTAATGTGCTGACTCCATGCCATCGCTTCATAGGCGATGCGCAGGTTATGCTGCGCTGCCTGCTGCACCAGCCAACGTAAATCATCTTCTATCTTCTCTTTACAACAGAGGGGGTGGGTTGACGCCGGAACCAGCAGTGTAGTGGCTCCCAATTGCTGTGCCGTGGCGATCATCGTCAGTGCCTGGTCCCGTTTGTTTTCCCGCTGGTCAATCGGTGCGCCATCAAAATCCATCAACACCTGATAATCCGTCAACCCCAACGACAGCTGCGAGCAGAGATGAGCAAGGCTTGCCGCACCGCCAGAGGCGGCTTCCACATCCTGGCGCCACAGTTCCACCTGCTGAAAACCGGCTGCGGCAGCTGCGTGTAATTTCTGTTCGCTACTGCCGCCCAGCAGAATAGTATTAATAAATAACGGATTGTTCGAAAGCTTCATGGATATTTTCCTTCTTTGTTCTTCCTGCTTTCAGGGTAGAAGTCAATAACGGGCTGTGCAAACAGCCCTGAAGATGGCTTGACCCGATTGAGCGTAAATTTTAGCGCCTTTGCACCCTTTGACATTTCCTGACGTGGCGTACCTTATTGTGGTGTTTTGCACAAACAGAGGACTGTCTATGAGCAACTGGTTGCAACAAATCCAGACACTGTTAGGTCAGACGGGTAAATCATCTTCCGGCGGTGAGGGGCTAAGCAAAATGCTGGCACCGGGCGCATTGGGAGGACTGGCAGGGCTTCTTGTAACCAGCAAGTCCTCGCGCAAACTGCTGGCTAAATATGGCACAAATGCGCTCATTATCGGCGGAAGTGCCGTGGCGGGTAGCGTCTTGTGGAACAAGTATAAGCAGCGCGTCACTGAAACTCATCAGCAAAGCCCGCAGTTTGGTGAGCAGAGCACCCCGGTCGATCGCCGTGCTGAACGTCTGATTGAGGCGCTGGTGTTTGCCGCTAAAAGTGATGGTCACATTGACAGTGACGAACGCAGGGCAATCGATGAGCATATCCTTCAATCCGGGCTGGGTACGCAAGCTGAACAGCTGGTTCAGCGTGCCATAGACCAGCCGCTGGATCCGCACCGGCTTGCCGTGGACGTGAAAAACGAGGAAGAAGCGCTGGAAGTCTATTTTCTGAGCAATCTGGTGGTTGACGTGGATCACTTTATGGAGCGTAGCTATCTACAGGCGTTGGGAGATGCGTTGAAAATCCCGCAGGATGTGCGCGAGTCAATTGAGCGTGATATCCGCAGTGAAAAGCAAAAGCTAATCGCCTGACGGCAGGGTGGGCGATATAGTCAGCGCCCACCGATCTGTCACCTGCAATTTCAGCGGCTTCCCATCATATTTGCTTGGCAATCAGTTGGCTTAATGCCAACCTTATCAATCAACCCATCAACTGCGAACCTGATATGACACCACCAGAAGCAAAGAAAATACCCCACGTTATGAACTTGCACGGTGATACGCGCACTGACAATTATTACTGGCTGCGTGACGATAGGCGCGAAGATCCCCAGGTGCTGGCGCATTTACGTGCTGAAAACGATTTTTGTCAGCAGCAGCTTGAACCGCAACAGGCGCTTCAGGCGCAGTTGTTGACAGAAATTATTGAGCGTATCCCTGCGCGTGACCATTCGGTACCCTATGTGAAAAATGGTTACCGTTATCTGAGTCGCTATGAAGAGGGTAATGAATATACGCTCTATACCCGTCAGCCCGCTGAGACCAGTACACCGGAAGTCTGGGATACCTTGCTGGATGGCAACCAGCGTGCCGCTGATAGCGAGTTTTATACGCTCGGCGGCGTGGCCATTAGTCCGGATAATCAGACCATGGCAGTGGCAGAAGACTTTTTGTCGCGCAGAGTCTATGCCATTCGTCTGCGTAATTTAGACAGCGGCGAGTGGTATCCAGAGGTGCTCGAAGGCGTATCTTCAGGCATGGTATGGGCGGGTGATTCGCAGACGCTTTATTACGTGTTGAAGGATAAACAAACGTTACTGCCGTACCAGGTATGGCGGCATACGCTCGGCACCTCACAGCAGCAGGACCAGCTGGTTTATGAAGAGCAGGATGATACTTTTTATGTCGGTCTCGATAAAACCACCTCTGAGCAGTTTGTGGCCATCGTGCTGGGAAGCAGTACCACCACGGAGATTATGCTGCTGGATGCGCAGCAGGCCAATGCACAGCCACAGCTGTTTTGCCCACGTCGTAAAGATCATGAATACAGCGTCGATCACTATCAGGGCCATTTTTATATACGATCTAATCGCGAAGGGAAGAATTTCGCTCTGTATCGCAGCGCGGAGCCTGATGAACAGCAGTGGCAGACGGTGATCCCGGCCCGAGACGACATCGTGCTGGAAGGTTTTTCCCTGTTCCGCGACTGGCTGGTGGTTGAAGAGCGCCAGCGCGGATTGACCAGCCTGCGCCAGATCCACTGGCAGAGCGGCAGGAGTCGTGCCATTGCCTTTGACGACCCGGCCTATGTCACCTGGATTGGTTATAACCCCAGCCCTGAAAGCAGTAAGCTGCGCTATGGCTATTCGTCAATGACCACTCCCGACACCTTATATGAACTGGATCTCGACAGCGGCGAGCGTCAGATCTTGAAACAAACTGAAGTGAAAGGATTTGATGCATCGCTGTACCGCAGTGAGCATCACTGGATGACCATGCGCGACGGGGTTGAAGTGCCGGTATCTCTGGTTTATCGCCTTGACTGTTATCAGCCGGGAAGTAATCCACTGCTGGTTTATGGGTACGGCTCTTACGGAAGCAGTATGGATGCTGACTTCAGCGCCAGCCGTCTTAGCCTGCTCGACCGTGGGTTTGTCTATGCCCTGACACATATTCGTGGCGGGGGAGAAATGGGGCAGCAGTGGTACGACGACGGCCGTCTGTTAAACAAGATGAATACCTTCCACGACTTCATCGATATTACCGATGAACTGGTGGCGAGAAAATACGGTGATGCGCAAAAAGTCTACGCGATGGGCGGCAGCGCCGGGGGACTGCTGATGGGGGCGGTAATCAACATGGCGCCCGAACGCTTCCACGGTGTCGTTGCGCAAGTGCCCTTTGTTGATGTGCTCACCACGATGCTGGACGAAACCATACCGCTGACCACCGGTGAATATGATGAGTGGGGGAATCCAGCGGAAGAACACTATTACCGCTATATCCGTCAGTACAGCCCCTATGACAACGTGTCGGCGCAGTCCTACCCGCACCTGCTGGTCACTACCGGGCTACATGATTCCCAGGTACAGTATTGGGAGCCGGCAAAATGGGTGGCGAAGCTGCGCGAGCTCAGAACCGGAGACCATTTGCTGCTGCTTCACACCGATATGGACTCTGGACATGGCGGCAAATCCGGGCGCTTCAAAGCTTATGAAGGATTAGTGCTGGAATATGCCTTTCTGATTGCGTTGTCGACGGGCCTGCTGGGGCGTCCGGTGGCGGCTTAATCAGATTCGCTTAACGCCCGCTGTATCGCGCTGCGTAAGTCAGGCTTTAAATCCGGGATTTTTTTCAGCATCCACTGTAAATAGCCCGGATCTTTTTTAGCGATATCATCGACCTTTTGGCCACGATATTTGCCGAAGGGAAAACAGCTGCTGGAGCCTTTGATCTGCATCCGTCGCAGCATTTCTGCGGCATCCCAGCCGCTAAATGTCATAATTCGTATCAGTAACGCCGCAGTTACGTAACAGTCATATAACGCGCGGTGCGCATGTAGCTCAGGCGGTGGCGTTACTTCCAGCTGTAAAGCCTGACGTAGCGCCTCGTTGCCATATTTGAGCCCAGGCCACAGACGGCGAGATAAGGTCATGGTACAAATCCACTCCCCATTCATCTCCGGCAACATACGGCGGTCAAAGCTGGCGTTATGTGCCACGTAGTAAGGGCTACCGTGATAGCGAGCAATGGCCTGTTCGATGGTCGGTTTCCCCCTCACCATCGCTTCGGTAATTTTATGCACGTCCATTGCCTGACGGCTGATGGGGCGGTCAGGTGAGATCAGATCGCTCATCGGATTGACCATCTGCCCATTGATCACATCAACCGAAGCCACCTCGACGATCCCACCCTGTAAGCCGCAGGTTTCCGTGTCTATAACCCTTAACATAGCTTCTCCCGATGAAAAAATTGACGTGCAGGTTAACGAAAAGGCCTCTGCTTGCCAATGCCGATCATCAAATCAGGCAACCAGGACATGCTCAACCATCCCAACTTATTTTGTCCGGTGAATAAGTGAGTCCGGCAGATACGGCTACTTTTGTTTAGGTTCGTACGGCAATCGCGAGAGCGACAGCGAAGCCTGGCGATAGTGCATCAGGCGTTGGCGAAACCAGTCACGTAGCGCTTCCGGCTGTTCGCGTTCGACAATTTCGGCAACGACAGGCATATTGTAACGCTCTTTGAAAGCCACCCCGGCGGCGGCCAGATCGACGTTAATCTTATCTTTTTCTTCTTGTGGCAGCGTGGCCAGATTGCAGGTCATGGTGTTCTCCCGTAGTTTGAGGCAGAAAATAATGCACCGGGCGCGGATTAGCAAGTGTGCTGACGACCAGATAGTCTGGCCACCTCGACACGGCTTTTTAAGCGGAGTATTCTTTCGCCCTCTGACAGCAAACCGCTGCATCGCATACAAGGAGCATTGCGGATTATGCGTAATTTCTTCAGGATTTTCGGCCTCTTGATTGTCGCACTGTTTGCTCGTCAGGCCTGCGCGCATGCTCATCTGAACACGTATTATCACGCGGTTAACCCTCCGGGCAGCCCTTGGCCCGAAGCGCTTACGCTGGTTTTCAGTGAAGATGTTGAGCCAGCCTTCAGTGCGATTGAGGTAACAGGTAGCGATAAACAACAGGTTGATCGTTCACCTGCTGAAACCGATCCGCAACGGCACAACCTGCTACGTGTTCAATTTAAGCAGCCACTGGCCCGGGGTGAGTATCAGGTTAAGTGGCGGGTGCTGTCGGTCGATGGTCACAAGACCAAAGGAAACGACAGCTTCACCGTGAAATAGCATGTTGCTAATCAGCTGCTACATCCTTTGCCGTTTTCTGCATTTTACCTCGCTGATGTCGCTGGCCGGGGCGGGGATATACACCACATTGCTGGCCCCCGAGCGCCTGCGCGCCAGTCTCATCCAGAGTCTGCTGCCGCTGATCATGCTCACATGTTGGCTAACGCTGGTAACGGCGTTGCTGCTGCTGTTACTCACATGCGGGCTGATGGGTGATGGCTGGGCTGACACCCTGAAAGGGGATATCTGGCTGGCCGTATGGCAAACCCGGTTTGGTCGCGTCTGGCAGTGGCAGTTAATATTTGCAACGGCTGGCTGCCTGGCACTCGCATTGCGTGGACAAAGGCGTCAGAAGGTACTGCTACTCTGTGCACTGGCTCAACTCGGTGGGATGAGTTTTACCGGTCATGCCCTGATGCTGGATGGTTGGCAGGGTGCCCTGCAACGCATTAATCAGCTTGTGCATCTGCTTGCCGCCACCTTCTGGGCCGGAGGGCTGCTACCGCTGGTGTTGCTGATGCGCGCAGCGCGTGATATTACCCTGCGTGATGATGCGGTACGTACCATGATGCGCTTTTCGCGCTATGGTCATATCGCGGTAGGATTGGTGCTGATAAGCGGGATGCTGAATGCCTTACTCCTGCTCGGTTGGCCTGTTGCCAGCTTCACACTCTACAGCCAGCTGCTGGCAGTAAAAATCGTATTGGTCGCCATAATGATCGCGATGGCACTGTTTAACCGCTATTGGCTGGTACCCGGTTTTCAGCGCGGAGGAGAGCGTGTGCGGCATAAATTTATTACGGTCAGCATAGTGGAAATTTTCCTCGCCGCAGCGGTGCTGCTGATCGTTAGCGGGTTTGCCACGTTGGAACCCGGTCCGGCTGATAGCCGTACCGGGGCAATTATTGATCTTTCAAAGATGAGTCATATCGTTTGAGGTACAGAACAAGATGAAAAAATTGGTATTAGTATGCCTGGCGCTGGGCATCAGCAGCAGCGCAGTGGCTGGTATTGAAACCGTAAGTCGTTTTGATATGGGTAAAAACGACTGGCCGTTCAAGCGCGAAGAGATGATGTTGAGCTGTGAGAAGGGCAATGTGCTGTTTGCTATCAACGATGGCACGCTGGTGCAGTATCCGCTGAATGCCGCAGCCGAAGCCAAAGTGCAGGCGGGGCAGATGAAGGGCGTATCCATAACGACAGTTCTGGCAGACGATCCCAATAACCCGGGTCAGAAAAAGAGTCTGGCGCCGATCGTGGCCCGTGCCGAGAAGCTCTGCAACTGATAGTTTCAGCGTGCATGCCCGTAACGGTTAACGCTTGTGGTAAGCAATTGTGTCGCAGCGATCACAATCTGAAAAACAGCATGCCATCTTATTCTCCACCGGTTGGATTTCCTCCACGGCTGATACTATCTTTTAAGTACCGGGCGACAACGCCTACAATAATACCCATGTTTAGCGCACGGCTCTGCAAAGAGCCATTTACCTGGACTGAAGACAGGATTTGTCTTCAGTCTTTTTTTCTCTATTTTTTGACATTCATTTGCTTTAAAAGCCATTGCTAAGCCCCATCGAATCTCTGTCACTCTACCCGCAGAAAGCGTTATCTCATTTGTTCGTACACCGTGGCTAAAGACAACTGTTGAACTGCAAATTCGTCTCGGCCCTATACGGTGGCAGCTGCGCCTTTAGAGCGGATCGGAGGATGCCTGAGTGTAGCGGGCTGAAAAATTTAGAATTAATTTAGCTGATTCCAGGAAGAAACCGAATTGACATCTATACTGTAATCGCGAAATGAAGTTACTGATTGTTATATAAACCGGAGTGTAGAAATGGAACTTAGAAACGAACTTGCAATGACGAAACGTGTTTCCTGGGGCAGCATTATTGCTGGCGTGGTTACTGCAATAGCCGTATCACTTCTGCTAACCACCCTCGGTACAAGTCTTGGCTTATCCATGCTGTCTCCGAAATCTGACGATATTGTTAATGGCGCAGATACGGCCGTATTGGCATGGTCGGTCATTGGGGTGATTATCAGTCTTGCCTGCGGTGGTTTTATTACTGGGCGACTGGCAGGTGCTGATGGTGCCATTCATGGTTTTCTGATTTGGGCGACTTCATTATTGGTTGCCACCATTCTCGGCTTTGCAGCCGTAGGTGGAGTATTAAATACTGCGGGTAACGCGCTAGGCGGTATCGCTTCTGCAACCGGAAGCATGGCAAGCGGAATTGGCAGTGCTGCGGGGCAAGCTGCGCAGGGCACGGCCAATATTAGCGAGAAGGTTTATAACCGTCTCGGTCTTGATACAAAGCTACAGTCACAGGATGCTGATGGGCAGGTTATGCAAGCCCTGAAAAAAAGCGGCATCAAAGAACTTCAGCCGGAGTATCTGCAATCGCAGCTGGAAGCGGCCGGTGACGATCTGTCTGGCGCGGCGAAAGACCTTGCGATGAATCCAGAAAACAGTGATGCAATTACCCGTTCTCTTACCGACAAATTGAAAAGTCGTGCGGAAACTATCGGTAACGCCGTAGACAAAAATGACGTGAAAAAGGCGCTGGCGGAAAATACCTCTATGACGCCTGAGCAAGCCGACAAAGCGGTAGATAACTTTATTCAGACTCGTGATAAAGCGGTTGAGCAAGTTAAACAGCGTTTCTCCCAGCTGGAAGACAATCTCAACCAGGCTAAGGCACAGTACGCTGAATTGAAACAGCAGGCTAAAGAGAAAGCAGATGCAGCAGCCAAAGTGGGTGCTAAGGTTGCTCTGTGGTCATTCTTTGGTTTATTGATTGGGGCTGTCGTCAGTACGCTGAGCGGTTTATGGGGTGTCAATACCCTGCCTGGTCGTAAAAAAATGTAAGCCTGACGTCTGGCTAACCAAAGGCCCCGTGATTGGGGCCTTTTTTTTTATGGCATCAGCACAATATCAAATTAAACCACGGACGCTGCCGCAACAGGTTTGCGTGACTCACTCATTAGCATGATGAGTTTATTGCACGTCATTATTGGGATGATTCTGGCTTTCTTCCATAAAGTCACTGTCAATCTCATCAGTATTGCCTTTATGATCTCGACCAGAAAGCAGGTTCCAGCAGGAAATAAACAGTGCGGCGATCAGCGGTCCAATCACAAAACCATTAATGCCATAGATTTCCATGCCGCCGAGCGTTGAAATCAGGATCAGGTAATCGGGCATTTTGGTGTCTTTGCCGACCAGAAGAGGGCGCAGAATATTATCCACCAGCCCAATCACCACCACGAAGAAGAATGTCAGCACCAATCCTTTGACCACTGCGCCGGAGAAGAAGAAGTAAAGCACCACCGGTAACCAGATAATTGCCGAACCCACCGCCGGGATCAGCGACAGGAATGCCATCAACGAACCCCACAAAATACTGCCCTGAATGCCCGCAAACCAGAAAGCAATACCGCCCAGTGTCCCCTGTACCACCGCGACGACGACCGTTCCTTTTACCGTGGCGCGCGAAACTGCGGCGAATTTAACGAACAGATGATGTTTGACAAAACGTGACAGCGGGATGGCATCCAGCGCCATACCGACCAGATAAGCGCCATCTTTCAGCAGGAAGAACAGCAGGTAAAGCATGATGCCGAAACCGATGGTAAAGCTGAAGGTGCTTTTCCCTATCATCATCAGACTACCGGCAAAAAACTGTCCGCCTTTCATCGCTACGCCTGACAGCTTTTGCTGGATTGCATTGGCGTCATTCAGGTTATTCTCGGCGAGGAAATGGCGTAGCCAGTCAGGCAGATGATTGACGACGCTGGCAGCCACCGTCGTCAGCTCAGTCTGATTACCTTGAATACGGCTATAGAGCGCATTGAACTCCACCGCCAGTGAGGAGGCAACCACGGCCAGGGGGATAAACACAATCAGGCAGATGATTAAAAGCGTAATCATGGATGCCAGACCGTTTTTATCACGGCAGTATTTCCTGATTTTGCTTTTCAGCGGGTGGAAAATGATAGCCAGAATAGCGGCCCAAAGAATGGCGGAAAAATAGGGCCCCAGTATGTGAAGAAAACCCAGCGTGGTTGCCGCCAGAATAAAAATAAAAAATCCCTTACTTATGCCCTGAATAATCATTTTATCGTCTCTGCAATGAACTAATAATTTCCGTGCGCTAAAAGTAGACCACTGGCGGGTTGCCAGCAATATCAACTGGCGTTACGCCAGCAAAAATGTAGCGACTGGTCAGGTGCGCGCAATGCTACCCGGCCAGCGGCTAAGCTTTTGTGCCAGCGGGGTAAAGTCGCTGGCAAAATCGGCTCCGCTGTTTGTCATCATCTGTTTCAACTGCTGCAATGGATGGGGATAAGGTGATTGGCTGGCGAAGATCACCACATTACCGCTGGGGGCGATGGTGTAAAAAAGGCTGCTAAAAATGTCCATCAGTGTATGTGAGAAGGATGGATTCTGCGGCGGTAATTGAGGATGGTTCAGCACCAACCAGCCCCCGGGTTGCAGGCGGGTGGCACAGTCGTGCAGAAATTCCGCCGCAGACTGTATCGGAGCAAGGGCGTTGGCATTATACAGGTCGGAGAAGATCAGCTGATAGTTGCGCGGGCTACCCTCGTCGGCGACAAACCGAGCGGCATCGTCAATGAAGTAGCGAATTTTTTCACTTTGCGGCAGGTAAAAATAGTCCTGCGCCACGCTCATCACTGCCTGACGCAGCTCGACAACATCCACAGCTATTCCTGTATCGCGCGCATACAACGATCGTAGCAGACTGCCGCCGCCCAATCCCAGTAGCAGGATATCTTTCGCCTCAGTCAACGCCACCGCCATCAACATAGCGCGGATATAGTTATGGACTGGGAGTGTCGGTTGGCTTTTCAGCATTTTACTCTGCTCAAAAATCCGGTCGAAGCTCATGCTGCGGAAATCGCGATTATCAATCACCGTCACAGGGCCGTGCTCATCCTGCAGTGACGCAACCACTTTTCCACGGAGTTTAAACAATGGGGAGGAATCGAAATCAACATCGGACATATTATACTCCTGAAACGCCCAGACGGTGCCGTGGGCCGGTACAGCGGCCGGTGCGGGTTTTCTCCCTTTTATGGCAGCGCTCTATTTTGCATTCCCAGTTGATTACGGGCAATGACTATCTCAGCTTGTGCATATACGCCTGGCGTTCTACGATAGATAATGGCCCATTGCAGTAGATACCTGTTGCAATGAAAACTGGCCAGGAGCCTGTTGCATGAGAAGCGAGAAAGAGATTTCCATAGATCAGTTTACCGCAGACGAAAAAATTTTGGTGGAGCAGCGGGTAAAGCAGCTGACCGGCAAACTCAGTCATCTTGCCAGTAAAAAAGAAGAAAAAGAGATCCTCAAGGAAGCGAAGCGTTTGGTCATGAAAGAACGGGTTGTGCGCGAAAGCAGTAAAGCCCTGATGGCTAAAAAGCCGCGTAAACCCCCGGCAGCCAAAGAAAGTGAAATCAAAGATTTTAGCTGGACCGCATCGCTGCGCAAAAACCCTCGCGCATTAAAGTAATTTCCCGGAGTGGGCCGTAACAGCCTGGTTGAACCAGCGCGGCCCACATCAGGCCGCTCCAGGTTTACCGGGTAAATAACTTGCCGTCGCGTACCAGATCGCGCGGATAGTTGTTTTTGATGCGGCTTCCCACCTTCTTGGCAATACCAATCGGCTGCTGCTGGTGGCAGATAATCAGCTCGCTGGCGGGCAGGTCGCGCTCTGGATAGATATCGCGTCCGCGATACCACTCCTCTGCTTCGTTGTTGTTAAGCTCAAAAGCGTTAGCGCTACGGGTATCCGCCAGCGCCACGGCGGCATGATGCTGCCAGCGAAAGCCTTTAGGAAAGGTTTCCGCCAGTTTCAGACCAATGCGCGAGAAACGTACTCGCCCCAACAGTGGTTCTATCTCGGAAGGAAACAGCCACAGCTCTTTATCTCGCTGCCAGAGCTTGAGATCTGTTTTCCAATGCAGGCCAGCGTTAGCCGCAGCGGCAAGGACTTCCTGCTGCTGCAACCGATTCAGCGGCGTGAAGGGCGGTTTACCCACCTTGTAGCCGGGGTGTGGCATTTGCGGCACGCTCGCGGTCTTTCGCAGACGGGCAACGAAGAAGCCTTCGCTGTCGAAAATATGTGGAAACACATGCAGAAAACCTTCTGCGGTAGCGACCTGTTCAGCACCGCTGAACAACCGGTCTAAAGGCTCGATTTCAACCGCATCCGGATATTGCTCAAGCAACCAACTGACCACCTGCTGATTTTCGCGAGTATTGAGCGTGCAGGTCGAATAGACCAGCGTGCCGCCGGGGCGCAGGGCGTGGAATGCGCTGTTGATGAGATCTCGCTGGGTTGCGGCAATCTCTTCCGTGCTGTTTTCAGACCAGTTGCGCAGGGCATCAGCATCTTTGCGCACCACCCCTTCACCAGAGCAGGGCGCGTCGAGAAGCACAGCATCGAAGCATTCCGGCAGCGCCGGACCAAATACCCGACCGTCAAAATGGGTCATGGCGGTATTACTCACGCCGCAGCGGCTGAGATTAGCATGTAGTACTTTTACCCGGCTGGCTGAATACTCATTAGCGAGGATGGCACCGCGATTACCCATCAGTGCGGCTATCTGCGTGGTCTTGGAGCCGGGAGCCGCCGCCATATCCATGACCCGTTGCGGGAGGTCCCCGCCGTCAAACAGGGCACTGACCGGCAGCATGGAGCTGGCTTCCTGAATATAGAACAGTCCAGCCAGATGTTCGGCGGTGCTCCCCAGCGGCAGCGTGTCGGCATCATCGCGGCTGATCCAGAACCCTTGCGGGCACCAGGGGATTGGCGTCAACGCCCACTGATAAGGCTCAACCAGGCTGAGAAAATCATCAACGCTGATTTTTAGCGTGTTGACCCGCAGACTGCGGCGCAACGGCTGTTGGCTGATGGCGATGAAACGCTGAAACTGATTAGCATCGGGCAGCAGCTGCTGCATTTGCTCGATAAAGGCTGGCGGAAAAAACACGCGGGAGGTGTGAGACACAGGCTGGATCCACTAAAAAAAAGTGGAACCAGTTTAGCACAACTGTCCTGTCGGGCCGAGATCCCTGAGCTGACGTACCCGTAAAGCCAGCTGAGATGCAGCGGGGCATTGCCCCGCTGCCGGAGTATTACTGCGGCAGGGCGGTTCCCCATTGACGCCAGCCTGCGGGCTCCTCCTCCTCTAACAGGAAGTGTTTGCCGGAAGAGGCTTGCGGTGCCAGTGGCACGGTGGGAGGGGTAGCAAAGGCAATGCCTCCCTGAATAAACTGCTGGAAAGTGCCGGTTTTCACCACGCCGCCCGTCAGGCCAAACTTCAGGTTATAACCCGATGCTAACCAGAACACGGTATTGTTACGGATCAGGTGCTGATACTTTTTACTGATGCGCAGGGTGATTTGAACGCGATCTGCCATTGAACCCAGCGCTGTACCGGTTACGGTCCCCACTTCCACGCCACGGAACAATACCGGTGTCCCGACCGACAGTGAGCCACCTTCCGGTGCATCCACCACCACGTTCAGCCCGTCGAGATAACGCGCATCGGTAATCGTCGATTCCTGAAGCTCAAAGTTGCGCACGGCGCTACCTTTACCCGGATCGACGTTGATATAGGGCTGTAACAGTGTGTCCAGATGGTTAACCCCGGCGGCGGATATTTGAGGAGAGACCACCGAGAAGCGCGAGCCGGTGCGGGCAAAATCCTGTACATACTCAGGATACAGCACCGCCTTCGCGATGACCTGATTGTTGCCTTCCCCTAATGCCAACGACTCAAGCTGACCAATATCAATGCCCAGATAGCGGATCGGCATACCTGAAGAGAGCTTGCTGGCATCATAGGTGCGCAGCGTGATCTGGCTGCCCACGGCGCGTGCGGCCGTTTGTGATTCATACAGCACGCGTTTATCCCGTTGGCTCAAGCCGACGCCGGCACCATTCAGATTATCAAAGCTGATAGCCCCCTTCAACGCGCGATTCAGCGGGGAAGCCTGAACCGTCAGGCCGCTGCCGTTTAACTGAACGCGAGCTCCGCCTTCCGCCCAGAACACGCTTCCCGGCGTGAGCAGGCGACGGTATTCAGGTTTAATATGAACGTTCACATCAAAAGAATCAGCGCGTGGCGTGACGTTGACGATCTCACCCACCTGAAATTTACGGAACAGCACCACTGAACCGCTCTGGATATCGGGCAGGCTGTTGGCCGTCAGGGTGAGGGTGGTCGGCAGGCGATCGCCGGTGACACCTTCTGCGGCCTTTTCGGCATTGGCATACAGCGGATAGCTGCTCTTCGAAGCCCCTGTACTGCCGGGATCAAGGCGAACCCCGCCATCCACCCATTCCCGGGCGCTGGCACCCAGTACTTCCATACCATCAATACCCAACTTCACATCCAGGCGGCTATTGATGATGAATTTACTGTCAGCGTGCACCAGATGGCGATAGTCGGCAGCGACCACCACTTTGAAAGCGACCCCTTTTTCCGTCAGAGTGCGGCTAATGACCTGGCCAATGCGCATGCCGTGCAGCATCAGCGGCTGACCGGCATCAATGCCGTAGCTCTCGGCAGCGGTCAGAGAGAGCTCCAGTGAGCCAGGCTGCTGAAGTGGGGTCTCGTTGTCTGGCAGCACAACAAAGTGCGTCTGCGCATCCCCTTCTCCCGGGATCAGTTCGAGCGTATTGCCGGTTAACAGGCTGCTCAGGCTGGTGTCAGTGAGGCTGATTTTCGGGCCGCGCATCTCAATGCGCGTACCTGCACGCATCAAGCTGGTCACAGAAGGATCAAGAGTCAGTTCCCCACTGACTTTACCCTTAGGCAGCAGGGTCATTTTAGTCAGGGTGCCAACTTCCAGCCCCTGATACATTAATGGCGTGCTGCCTTCTTTGAGGTTCTTTCCGTCCGGTAAATCGAGCGAAATCATCACGCCACGTTGGCTTTGCGCCAGGTCGGGAAAGAGTTGGTAGCTATCGTCGGAGCTGGCGGGCTGCGAATCATTGGGAGAATCAAACGCAATCGCACCATTGACCAGCGCAGGCAGGCTTTCCAGCTCGACCTTTGCCCCTGCGAGCCCAACATTGGCCTTGATACCGGAAACATTCCAGAAACGGCTCTCTTTTTTTACCAGATTGGTGAAACGACGCTCGATGAGTACATCAACCGTCACGCCCTTGTTACCGGGATTAATGCTGTAGTCATAGACACGGCCGACCGGTATTTTACGGAAATAGACCAGTGAACCACTGCTCAACGCGGCGAGATCCGGGGTATTCAGATGGATAAGCATCTCGCCGGAATTCACGCGGTATTTAGGCTGGGTGTCGAGCGCCACGAAGTTTTCCTGTGGTTTACCTTCGCCCGGCATCATGCCGATGTAGTTTCCGCCCACCAACGCATCCAGCCCGGAAACTCCGGCTAACGAAGCTTTAGGTGTCACTAACCAGAACTGCGTATGGTCGCGCAGCGCGTCTCTCATATCGCTTTTGATGCTAGCTTTGATTTTAATGGTGCGGAGATCGTCCGTCATGCTGATCCCCTCCACCAGGCCCACTTCCACCCCCTGGTAGCGCACCGGGGTACGACCCGGCACAATGCCGTCCGCCGTGGCGAAATCAATGGTAACGGTGGTGCCACGCTGCTGATAATTGGTCCAGATAAGCCAGCCGGCAATCATCAGGGCAATAAATGGCAGCAGCCAAAACGGCGATATTCTGCGCCGATTTTTTAGGCGAGCGCTAGTCGGTGTAGTCGGCGTTTCCTGTTGCATGAGCATCCCAAAGTAAACGGCTATCCAGCCACTCAACGGCAAGAATAGTCAGTACGACCGCGCTGCCGAAATAGAAAGCAGCGGGCCCCATAGTAAAGGCCAGTAGCTGATCGCGATTGACCAGCGACATGGTTAATGAAATCACAAAGAGATCGAGCATTGACCAGCGCCCAACCCATTTCACCAGGCGCAGCAGGCGGATGCGGGTTTTAAGCCCCTGTTCACAGTTAAAATGAATGCTGAGCAGCAGAGTGGTCAGCACGATAATCTTAGTGAATGGCACCAGGATACTGGCGATAAACACCACCACCGCCACCGGGATATTCTCAGAGCCCAGCGAAAGAATGCCGGACAGGATCGTATCTTCTTTACGCGCGCCATTTAACCAGATCACCGATATCGGTAGCAGATTAGCGGGGATAAGAAAAATAATCGATGCAATCAATGCAGACCATGACTTTTGCAGGCTGAGGGGGCTGCGTGAAAATAACGGCGTATGGCAGCGTGGGCAGCGTCCGCTTTCGTCCGGCGTACCGGTATGGTGACAGTTAAGGCAGACCTGCAATTTAGTCAGCGCGACGGTGGGCACCGGCTGTGGATAGAAACGGTGCCAAAGCTGCTCGACGTTGAGATGGATCATTGTCACCACGCTCAGCAGCGTTAGCGCAATAAATGCCGTCAGTCCGATCCCGGGAGTGATAGCGGCATAATCCTGAACTTTAATAGAGGCAACGGCGATGCCGACCAGATAAATATCCAGCATTATCCACTCTTTCAGCCGGTCGAGCATGAGCAGTATGGGGCGAAGATTCATGTCGAGTTTGTGGCCAATAAAAAGTCCGCCAATGGCGAGCACCAGAGAGACCGGTGCGCCTATGGTGCAAAACGCGACCATTGCTGCGGTAATCACGTCACCTTGCTGCGCCATCTGCAGGATCCCCCCCGTCAGACTGGCGTAAATATTAGTCCCCAGCAGCCGGATGGACATAATCGATTCATTGAATGCGAACGGCATTAGTAACACCATAGTGACCGCCATGGCGGTTAAACGCGTCATTGACCAGTCACGTCCATTAAGTATCCGCGCATTGCACCGTGGGCAGTGTGCGGACTGGTTGGACTTCACATCAGGTAAGCAAAAAAGGGTATCGCATTCGTGACATCGCTGATAACGTGCCTGCGGCAGAGCATGACGGATAGCGTGTATTTTCATATTACCGATCGAACTTAGCCCAGGGCAGGGCGGGATTAGGCTGATTAATGCCATGCTGAGCAAGACTGACTGTGGCCATGCTTTCGTGTGCAGGTCAATCTAAGCTTATATTAAATAAAAAGAAATTCCACCTTGCCCGTAAAGCTTTTTACGCCTGATACTATCAGGTGAGGCAAAAGGCGGCATAAGCACATTTTCAACTATGGTTAAACGATGACTAAAGCAGAATTTTATACAGACCTCAATCGAGATATGCACGCGCTACTGAACGGCGAAACCAGCTTTTTGGCGGTGATGGGTAATTGTAGCGCGCTTTTGTATGAACGTCTTGAAGGGGTGAACTGGGCGGGTTTCTATCTGTTAACGGAAGAGAACACGCTGGTGCTTGGGCCTTTTCAGGGGAAGATAGCCTGCGTGCGTATTCCCGTCGGACGCGGTGTGTGCGGCACCGCCGTGTCGGAGAATAGTGTACAGCGTATAGATGATGTGCATGCGTTTCCTGGGCATATTGCTTGCGATGCCACCAGTAATGCAGAAATTGTGCTGCCGCTGTTGGTAAATGGCCATGTAATTGGCGTGCTGGATATCGACAGCGTGGAATATAACCGCTTCGATAGTGAGGATGAAAAGGGGTTAAAAGCGTTGACTGACGGGCTTTGCGCAGTGCTTTCCGGGTCGGATGTGGAAAAATTTATTCACATGAATCGCACCTAAAGTGTTTGATCACGTAGCAATTGCTGAAGGGCGCATTATAATGTCGCCTGTTCATGCCTGCGCTGTTTGGCAAACCCGTTGTAATCAGGAAATTTCATGGAAAATCAACCCAAGTTGAATAGCACTAAAGAAGTCATCGCCTTTCTGGCAGAGCGTTTTCCACAATGCTTTAGCGCCGAAGGCGAAGCACGCCCCCTGAAGATCGGCATCTTTCAGGATTTAGTCGAACGTGTGCAGGGCGAAACGAGCCTGAGTAAAACTCAGCTCCGCTCGGCACTCCGTCTTTATACCTCCAGCTGGCGCTATCTGTACGGCATCAAGGCTGGAGCGGCTCGTGTTGACCTTGATGGCAATGCCTGTGGTCAACTGGACGAGCAGCATGTTGAGCATGCGCGCAAACAGCTTGAAGAAGCGAAGGCCCGCGTGCAGGCCCAACGTGAACAGCAGCAAGCGAAAAAGCGTGAAGCCGGTGAAGAGACCACACCTCGCCGTCCGCGTAAGCCAGCGCGTAAACCTGCCGTTGCAGGTGAGCAGCCACGTAACGTGCGCAGCAAACCCGCACGTCCGCAGGCAGAACGTTCTTCTCCCGCACCGCGTGTTGAGCCGCAACCGGAGCAACGTAAGCCAGTTACTGACACCGCAGCATTGCAGGTGGGTCAAAGCATCAAAGTCACCGCGGGTAAAAATGCGATGGATGCCACTATTCTTGAGATCTCTAAAGATGGCGTCCGGGTTCAGCTTGCTTCCGGCCTGGCAATGATAGTACGCGCAGAACACTTGCAGTTCTGATACGGAGGCTAAACAGGGCATGAACACTCTTCTTAAAAGCACTATCGTGGCGGGCCTGCTGCTGGCAGGTAACGTATTCGCAGCTGAATTGATTACCCGCGCTGACCAGATCCCCCAGCTGCATCAGGAAGCACAGCATGCGACCGTCAGTGAACGCGTGACTTCGCGTTTTACCCGTTCACATTATCGCCAGTTCGATCTTAATCAAGAATTCTCCGTTAAGATATTTGAACGTTATCTTAACCTGCTCGACTACAGCCACAACGTGTTGCTGGAATCTGACATTGCCCAGTTTGCCGATAAGAAAGCTACTGTGGGCGACGGTCTGAAAAATGGCCAGCTGTCTGTATTTTACGATCTGTATAACCTGTCACAACAGCGCCGTTTTGAACGTTATCAGTATGCATTGTCCGTATTGGACAAGCCGATGGACTTCACCGGCAATGACACGATTGATATTGACCGCAGCAAATCGCCTTGGCCTAAAACCAACGCCGAGCTGAATGCGCTCTGGGATGCAAAAGTCAAATTTGACCAGCTAAGTTTAAAACTGGCTGGCAAAGACCCGAAAGATATTCGGGACGTTCTTACCAAACGCTATCAGTTTGCCGAGCGTCGGCTGGCGCAAAGTAACAGCGAAGATGTATTCCAGCTGGCAATGACAGCGTTTGCGCATGAAATCGATCCGCATACTAACTACCTTTCGCCACGCAATACCGAGCAGTTTAATACCGAAATGAGCCTGTCTCTGGAAGGTATTGGTGCCGTGCTGCAAATGGACGACGACTACACCATGATTAACTCAATGGTGGCCGGTGGACCCGCAGCGAAAAGTAAAAGCATTACCGTAGGCGATCGCATTGTTGGCGTAGGCCAGCCGGGTAAACCGATGGTTGACGTGATTGGCTGGCGCCTGGATGATGTGGTGGCTCAGATAAAAGGCCCTAAGGGCAGTAAGGTACGTCTTGAGATCCTCCCCGCAGGCAAAGGCACCAAGACCCGCATCGTTACCCTGACGCGTGAAAAGATCCGTCTTGAAGATCGTGCGGTGAAAATGAGTGTGCATAACGTCGGCAAACAAAAAGTTGGCGTGCTCGATATCCCAGGTTTCTATGTGGGCCTGACCGATGACGTGAAAGTTCAGCTACAGAAATTGCAAAAGCAAAACGTTGACAGCGTAGTGATCGATCTGCGTACCAACGGCGGCGGCGCGCTCACCGAGGCAGTCTCTTTGTCAGGCCTGTTTATTCCTAGCGGCCCTGTGGTTCAGGTACGTGACAATAATGGTAAAGTGCGCCAGGACAGCGATAATGATGGCGTAACTTACTACAAAGGTCCGCTGGTGGTGATGGTTGATCGTTTCAGTGCATCGGCCTCTGAGATTTTCGCCGCAGCCATGCAGGATTACGGACGGGCATTGATTGTTGGTGAGCCAACCTTCGGTAAGGGCACCGTGCAGCAGTATCGCTCATTGAACCGCATTTACGACCAGATGCTGCGCCCTGAATGGCCAGCCCTGGGGTCTGTGCAATACACCATCCAAAAATTCTACCGTATCAACGGTGGTAGTACTCAACGTAAAGGCGTCACGCCAGATTTGTTGATGCCGACGGGTGTGGAAGCGGTGGAAACCGGTGAGAAGTTTGAAGATAATGCGTTGCCTTGGGACAGCGTGAATGCGGCGACCTATGAGAAAACCGGTGATTTGAAGCCTTTAGAGGCTGAACTCCTGAAGGATCATGAGCAACGCATCGCGAAGAACGCTGAGTTCCAGTACATCATCAGTGATATTGCTCGTTTTAACGCCAGCAAAGATAAACGGAATATCATTTCTCTTAATCTTGCTAATCGCGAGAAAGAAAATAATGAAGATGATGCACGGCGTCTGGAGCGTATCAATACGCGTCTGAAAGCAGCGGGTAAAAAACCGCTGGTGAAACTTGACGATCTGGCAAAAGATTATCAAGAGCCGGACCCGTATCTTGACGAAACGGTGCAGATAGCCAATGATCTGGCGCGACTGGAAAAGAAATAAACTCCACTCCTCTGCAAGCGCATTCAGCTTTAAAGGCACAGCGTCCGCTGTGCCTTTTTTATCTGCTGTTATTACGCACTCAATGAGGTGGAAAAAATCACTCTAAGTGTAAAGTTATGTTTTTTTAGACACTTAAAGATTAAGTGTGCTTGAAAAGCAGCGGATTGACCTTACGATGGTACAACGCGAACAGCGAATAACTAAGGAAGATTAAATTTTATGATGCGTATTGCTCTTTTCCTGCTCACCAACCTCGGGGTTATGGTGGTTTTCGGGCTGATCCTCAGCCTGACAGGGATCCAGTCAAGCAGTGTTATGGGCCTGATGATCATGGCAGGTCTGTTTGGCTTTGGCGGTGCGTTTGTTTCACTGCTGATGTCGAAATGGATGGCGCTCCGCTCCGTCGGCGGTGAAGTGATTGAACAACCGCGCAACGAAACCGAACGCTGGCTGCTGGATACCATTGCACGACAGTCTAAACAGGCGGGCTTCGCCATGCCACAGGTGGCTATCTATCACGCGCCGGACATCAATGCTTTCGCCACTGGCGCACGGCGTGATGCATCTCTGGTCGCTGTCTCCACCGGACTGTTGCAAAATATGAGCCGTGATGAGGCTGAAGCGGTACTGGCACACGAAGTCAGCCATATTGCTAATGGTGATATGGTCACTATGACGTTGATTCAGGGTATTGTGAACACCTTTGTGATCTTCATTTCCCGTATTCTGGCACAGTTAGCCGCAGGCTTTATGTCGGGTGACCGGGAAGAGGAAGGGAACAGCAACGGTAACCCGATGGTTTATTTCGTGGTTTCTATGGTGCTTGAGCTGGTATTTGGTATCGTTGCCAGCACCATCACCATGTGGTTCTCTCGTCACCGTGAGTTCCATGCGGATGCCGGTGCTGCTCGTCTTGCCGGGTCTGAAAAGATGATTGCCGCACTGCAACGCCTGAAAACCAGCTATGAACCTCAAGAGGCCAGCAGCATGATGGCCTTATGTATTAACGGCAAGTCCAAGTCGATAAGTGAGCTGTTTATGTCACATCCACCGCTGGATAAACGTATTGAGGCGCTGCGCAGCGGTCAATACACCAGATAATGCTGTTTTTATAAATGAAAAACCCGCCGGTGGCGGGTTTTTTTTTACAGCGTTCAATTTAAAGCTGTGCTGAAGTAAGCGTTCGAGTTGACCCTTGCATCAGGCGGGTAGTCAGCGTTTTGACACATATTTTGCTTAGTTATCTACCACTTCACTGCTTTTTCTGAATATTGGGCAGTCCGTTACGCCAATAACTCCGCTGTCGGTATGCAGATACTGCGCAATGACTATTCCCCGTGCAGTCAGATACTTACATTGCAGACCAACGCCAGCAATGTTTTTGTTGCTTCCTGTCAACACACCGTAACCGGTCAAAAGCATGGCAAGCCAGATAATGACCAGTAACGCGACAAGGCGTAGTAAAAATTTCATGATTCTCTCCTTAAAGTCTGAGCAGGCGTTTTCACCGCCGCTTCCAGCATAGCAGAATGCTGTTAACGAGCGGTTTAATCGATAAGAGTATGCTGAATTACCTCATAAATTTCTCTGCTAATAAACGGTTTAGCGACTCAATCCCACTGTCAATAAATGCTTGAACAGGTAAAATCTCTATTGCGGCATTGCCATTATCCGGTGGTGCAATTTTAGCTTTGAGGCAGGAATGAACGAGCTGACAAACGGCGCGATAAGTATGGCGTCAACTGGAATCATTGTAATAACGATCGTGATAAGTTTGATAGCGTGGTTTTTTGTCAACAGGGCAAGCGTCAGAGCCAATCAGCAGATCCAGCTGCTGGAATCGTTGTTGGCAGAGCAAAAACGCCAGAATCAGTTATTGCAGCGGCTGACAGACGGTTTAATCGGCGAAAATCAGTCTACTGAAGGGAGCTCTTCGGGAGCGAATCAGGACTATACCCGCTTGATACCCGAACGCTAATCTTCCAATAAGGAGCTTGTATGGCCTGGAAAAATCCCTGGTATGATCCCTCGCAGAGTCATCACACTCCGGAAGGATTTCGTAACCTTGAACCTATTGCACATCAGAAAGGCGATTTGCAACGCTGGCGGCGCGAACGCAAGGCTCTGGGAATGCCACGGCCTCCGGCAAGGGGCTATGAACATTTTATCCAACAGTGGTGGCAAGCTGCCGACCTGAGCGGTGATAAAGACTGTGTCTGGTGGTTAGGACACGCTTGCCTGCTGTTGCGTAATGCTGGGCGCTATACGCTTGTCGATCCGGCGCTATCTTTGCGCGCTTCCCCGTTAAGTTTTTATGGGCCTCGTCGCAAAACACCGCCTGCGTTAGCGATAGAGGATCTGCCATCGCTTGATGTCGTGCTGATCTCGCATAATCATTATGATCACCTTGACCGCCGCACCATCAAAAAAATACTGGCTTATTTCCCAAAAGTGACCTTTGTCGTGCCGCTCGGACTGAAAAAATGGTTTCGGCGACTCGGTGCGCAGCAAGTCGTGCAACTGGACTGGTGGCAGCAAACCCAGACTGGCGGACTTGATATTTATGCCGTACCCGCCCGTCACTGGAGCATGAGAACGCTTTGGGATCGTAACCGCTCATTATGGTGTGGTTGGGTGATTAAAGCCGGAAAGCTTAACCTGTGGTTTAGTGGTGATAGCGGCTACTCAGATAATTTGTTGGAGATTGCTCGCCGTCTCGGGCCGTTCAATCTGGCTGCTCTACCGGTCGGCGCATATGCACCAAAATGGTTCATGCACGCTCAACATATGGATCCGGACCAGGCAGTCTCTCTCTATCAGGCAATAGGCCAGCCGGTGACAATGCCTATTCACTGGGGGGTATTTGAGTTAGCTGATGAATCCCTGGATGAGCCTCCGGGCGCACTGGAAGGGGCGATGCGGGCGGCAGGATTGGATGCAGGTCTTTTTAAAACGTGGAAAATCGGCGGGAAAATGTTGCTGGAGAATATCACCGATGAAGATTCCTAAAGTATCTATATTATAACCTTGTGGTAATAACAGATAACCCGATTAATTTCAGTACCAGGTTGATGATATAAATTTTAATAAAAAAACGTCAGTCAATGCGTTTAAATGAGGCATGTGGCAAGACAAGCTCCTGATTTTGGTGCGAACAGTTTATAAGTCTGTACTTGCGATGTTTTTTTGTACAAAAAAAGTCGAGCAGGCTTATTTACTAATGGGATAATCCCAATGATTTATCTTGAATTAGCTTTGCCAATATTATGCAATATTGCCGGACAAAAATAATAGCAGCAGGGACTGCCGCCGTTGCGCATAATGCCGCGCAGCGCGCGTATGCCGCCATTCAGTCTGTTTTTCGAGGGGGGGGGGGGGCAATGAGGCGTGTTGCAAACTAAGCAATGGGGCAAACATCGTTTCAAATGTGTGCGACAAATCTTTACCCCATTAAAAATGACTTGCCATTAATTTGCGGATATGTGATAAACATTCGGGTAAAACGAGGTACAGTTCTGTTTATGTATGGCATCTTCAGTAAAGAAGTTCCGAGTAAAAACGTTGACGTTGAATACCGCTTCCTTGCCGAGCCTTAATTAATGCCTCATGCAGTAATGTCTCTGGTTTTTCTGAATGTAAAGCCCACGGGCTAATAAACTCTCTAAGGAATTTGCAAAATGGCAAAGATTAAAGGTCAGGTTAAGTGGTTCAACGAGTCAAAAGGTTTTGGTTTCATTACTCCTGCTGACGGCAGCAAAGATGTGTTCGTACACTTCTCTGCAATCCAGGGTAATGGCTTCAAAACTCTGGCTGAAGGCCAGAACGTTGAGTTCGAAATTCAGGACGGCCAGAAAGGCCCAGCGGCTGTGAACGTTACCGCTATCTAATTTCGACCTGGGCTTGTTATTACCGCGTTGCGTGTAATCCAGTCCACTATCTGAATATTTAAGCCCTGTCAGAAATGACGGGGCTTTTTTTACTGTTTTCCCGGAGCCGATCAGCGGGATTTTGCCGTCGCTTTGCAGTAAACTGCCACATCTTATGTTTATGGAGTGTTGTTATGTCGTACCA
The DNA here is from genome assembly GCF_001050515.1 of Erwinia piriflorinigrans CFBP 5888. Lineage (GTDB taxonomy): Bacteria > Pseudomonadota > Gammaproteobacteria > Enterobacterales > Enterobacteriaceae > Erwinia > Erwinia piriflorinigrans. Next base: position 381,018 of record NZ_CAHS01000015.1, on the reverse strand, counting down.
GTGTCCTCTTTGCCAGCAGCCGCTGACCTTCGAACGGCATACCTGGCGCTGTGAGAATAAGCATCAGTTCGACCAGGCCAAAGAGGGTTATGTCAATCTGCTGCCGGTACAGCATAAACGTTCTAAACAACCCGGAGACAGTGCGGATATGATGCAGGCAAGGCGTAATTTCCTCGATGCAGGACATTATCAGCCGTTGCAGCAGCGGGTAGGTGACTGGTTGATGCAGCTGTTGCCTGAAGTTCCGGTCAACGTACTGGATATTGGCTGTGGGGAAGGGTACTACACGCAGCATGTCGCTAGCCGTCTTCAGGCGCGTGGTTTGGCACAGGTTCACGGACTGGATGTGGCAAAAATCGCGGTGCGCGCGGGTGCCAGGCGGTATCGTAACGTCCAGTTCTGTGTGGCTTCCAGCCATCGCCTGCCGTTCAGCGATAGCCAGTTTGATGCCATATTGCGTATCTATGCGCCGTGCAAGGCAGCAGAGCTGGCGCGGGTAGTCAAGCCACAGGGCTATGTACTGACCGTCTCACCCGGCCCCAGGCATCTGTTGCAGTTTAAAGCACTGATCTATCAGGATGTTCAGCTACATGACGACACCCCTGAACAAATGCCGGGCTTCACGCTCATTGAACAGCAACGGCTAAGTTATGATATGACGCTCAACAGCGAAGAGTCAGCAGCACTGTTGCAGATGACCCCGTTCGCCTGGCGTGCCCGTCCTGAAGTCTGGGGGATTTTAGCCACCAGCGAACGGTTCGCCTGCGAGACGGACTTTACCCTGCGTTTGTGGCAGCGGGACGGCTAAATCCTGTGCAAAACCGACTGCGCAATGGCTCAATGTTGCGCAGTGTAAGAAATTATTTTGACCTGTATGTGTCAACTGATAGAGTAGAGATCCTTTTTTTATACAGGAGTAACGGGCCTCAACCCTTCCTATGGACTGTCACCGAAGTCGCTTAACCATGCAACCGGGCTACCCGGGATCTTTATCAACGTCCCCAGACGTGACTCTTAACACTATCCATTGTCATATTCGTCGCAGGTTCAACCGAACGTTTGCTGCGCTTTCCCGTTCCTTTTTCCGGAGTCTTTCATGGAATTTCTCTTAGACCCCTCAATCTGGGTCGGTCTGCTGACGCTGATCGTTCTTGAAATCGTCTTGGGCATCGATAACCTGGTCTTTATTGCCATACTGGCTGACAAGCTTCCCCCTAAGCAGCGCGATAAGGCCCGTCTGATCGGCTTGTCGCTGGCGATGGTGATGCGTTTAGGTCTGCTGTCACTGATATCGTGGATAGTCACTCTGACCCGTCCATTATTCAGCCTGGGCGATTTCAGTTTTTCGGGGCGTGACCTCATCCTGCTGGCGGGGGGGCTGTTTCTGTTATTCAAGGCCACTATGGAGCTTCACGAGCGGTTGGAAAACCGCGAGATGCATGGCGGAGGCAATAAAGGCTACGCCAGTTTCTGGTCGGTAGTGGTACAAATCGTTATTCTTGACGCCGTGTTTTCGCTAGATGCAGTGATCACGGCGGTAGGTATGGTAAACAACCTTCCCGTGATGATGACGGCTGTTGTGGTTGCTATGGGTGTCATGCTGCTGGCGTCGAAACCGTTGACTAACTTTGTTAACGCTCATCCCACGGTGGTCGTACTGTGCCTTAGCTTCCTGCTGATGATTGGTCTTAGCCTGGTGGCTGAAGGTTTTGGATTCCATATTCCGAAAGGTTACCTTTATGCCGCAATCGGTTTCTCAATATTGATTGAGTTGTTTAACCAGATTGCGCGGCGGAATTTCGTGCGCCATCAAGAGCGTCGGCCAATGCGCGCGCGTACCGCCGAGGCGATACAACGGCTAATGGGCGGCCGTCGGCAGAACGAAAGCCATAATAGTGAAAGCAGCGAAGTTACCACCGTTATGCCTCAGGAAGCGTTCAAAGACGAAGAGCGTTACATGATCAACGGTGTGCTGACCCTGGCTTCGCGCTCGGTACGTAGCATCATGACGCCTCGTGGTGAAATCTCCTGGGTTGATGCAACCCTTCCCGTTGATGCAATTCGTATTCAACTATTGGATACGCCGCACAGCCTGTTCCCGGTTTGCCGTGGTGAGCTGGATGAGATTGTCGGTGTGGTGCGTGCAAAAGAGTTACTGGTCGCTTTAGATCATGGGGTCGACGTTGCCACATTCGCCGCCGCCACGCCGCCAATCATCGTGCCGGAGACCCTTGATCCGCTGAATCTTTTGGGGGTACTGCGCCGTGCCAAGGGCAGTTTTGTCGTGGTAACCAACGAGTTTGGTGTGGTACAGGGCTTGATCACCCCGCTGGATGTGCTGGAAGCGATTGCCGGTGAATTCCCGGACGAAGATGAAACGCCGGACATCATTGCTGATGGAGATGGTTGGTTGGTGAAGGGCGGGACGGACCTGCACTCACTACAGCATTTGCTGGATAATCAGGATTTGGTCAAGCCGGAAGACGATCACGCTTCCCTGGCGGGTCTGTTGATTGAACAAAAAGGTCAGTTGCCTAAGCCTGGAGATGTCATCGAGTTGCCGCCTTTGCGCTTCCAGATTGTCGAAGCTACCGACTATCGTGTGGATCTGGTGCGTGTCACCAGGCAGCAGGATGAAGAAGAGCATTAATCGCCATCAATAAAAAAACCGGGGATTTCCCCGGTTTTTTTGTCTTTATTAATCGCACTGAACTTTTATTGCCAACCCACCACGAGAAGTCTCGCGGTATTTGGCATTCATATCCTTGCCGGTTTCGTACATGGTTTCGATCACTTTATCCAGCGATACACGCGCTTCACTGGTGCGGCGCATCGCCATACGCGCAGAGTTAATCGCTTTGACCGAGGCAATCGCATTACGCTCGATGCAGGGAACCTGAACCTGGCCCGCGACGGGGTCACAGGTGAGTCCTAGATTGTGTTCCATACCGATTTCAGCCGCAACGCACACCTGTTCAGGACTGGCTCCCAGCAGCTCTGCCAATCCTGCTGCGGCCATTGAGCAAGCAACGCCAACCTCTCCCTGACAGCCGACTTCAGCGCCAGAGATAGAAGCATTCATCTTATACAGGATGCCTATCGCACCGGCCGCCATAAAGTAGCGGATGAAAATATCCGGGCTGACGGATTCAATAAAGTGATCATAGTAGGCCAAAACCGCCGGCACAATGCCACAGGCACCGTTGGTTGGGGCAGTCACAACGCGTCCACCGGCGGCATTTTCTTCGTTAACCGCCAACGCAAACATATTTACCCAGTCTATGACGTTCATTGGGTCGCTGGAGAGTTTGTCGGAAGAGACCAACAGGCGGCGCAGGGCAGAGGCACGGCGTGGCACGCGCAGCGGGCCGGGCAGCACGCCTTCGGTATTTAAACCGCGATCGATACAGTCGCGCATGGTTTGCCAGATATCAGCAAAATAGCGTTCAATGTCTGCACGACTGTTGTGGATGGCAAGTTCGTTTTTCAGCACCATGCCAGACAATGACAATCCGGTCATTTGGCAATGGGCCAGCATCTCTTTTGCAGAATGGAAAGGATAAGGCACGGACACCTCATCCAGTGTGGTCTGGCCGAAATGCTCTTCATCGACAATAAAACCCCCGCCGACCGAATAATACGTCTTGCTGTAGATTTTTAGATCGCCAGCAAAAGCATGGATACTCATGGCGTTTTCATGGAGAGAAAGATTGTCGCTGCGGAATACCATGCCGCCTTCCCGTGGGAAGTCGACCTCATGCGCACCGTCGGCCAGCAGCAGGCGTTGACGCTGCTCAACATCGCGAATAAAGCCGGGTATGGCGTCAATATCAACGCTTTGCGGCGAAGCGCCAGAAAGCCCCATAATAATAGCGATATCAGTGTGGTGGCCTTTACCCGTCAGAGAAAGAGAACCATAGACATCGACAGCAATGCGCGTCACCGAGGAGAGCTGATGATTGTTCACCAGATCGTCGACGAACTGTTTGCCGGCTTTCATTGGGCCTACCGTATGAGAACTCGACGGGCCTATGCCGATCTTAAACATGTCGAAAACGCTAATCACGCTAGTGCTCCTTAAAGGATTTATATGTTCTGGTGGGAGGGGTAAGTCAACACCCTCCAATTCTGCGAGGAATATAAATGAAATCCAGCCATATTGCAGTGATTAGGATCGAAAGAAAGCCCTATTTTGGTGAAAAATAATGTAAAGATAGCCTGGTGCAGGATATGGCTACATTGTGGTTGTCTTATCAGGGGATGGCGGTTTGCAGACTAAGCTGACGGATAATATTGGCAGTCATGCCCCAGATAAAGTAGTCGTCAAACCAGGAAAGCCATACGCGATGATGGTGACCTGCGCGTTGGATATCCAAAGGTGAATAGCGACTCAGACGCAACGCCTCTTCTAACGGCATCTCAAATACCGACTCAACTTCCCCCGGGTTTGCGTGCCAGCGAATACCTGTAGGTAAAATCCCAACGACCGGTGTGACCTGAAAACCGGTACTGCTGGTCACCGGGGGCAGGATGCCGATCACACTCACCGCATTGGGGGGAATAGCCACCTCTTCCTGCGCTTCTCGCAGAGCGGTTGTGATGGGGAAATTGTCGTTAGCGTCTCTCATTCCTCCCGGGAAAGCCACCTGACCCGCATGCTTACGTAGCGTGGCAGCACGTCGAGTCAGCAGCAGGGTCGGCACAGGACGTGCAATAATAGGAACCAGCACCGCCGCCTGGCGTCGGGGTAAACCATAGTGCTGACTGGCCGGCATTTGCAGCAGAAAACGTGACAGGAAAGGTTCCAGCCCGGGCTGGCTATGGCTCATCTTAATGGGACTCCAGACAGGGCAGAATACGGTTCACCTTATCAAAGGTTTCCTGATATTCCGCCGCTTCATCACTGTCGGCAACGATCCCGCCTCCTGCCGCACAGTAGAAGGTGCCACGTTCGGCGATCAGCGTGCGGATGGTAATACTGGTGTCCATGCGCCCGCAGACACTGAGATAGCCAATGCTGCCACACCATGCGTTGCGCCGCTGCGGCTCCAGAGCTTCGATAATTTCCATCGATCTGACCTTAGGTGCGCCAGTAATCGAGCCGCCGGGAAAGCTGGCGCGTAGAAGATCGCTGGCGGTTAATCCGGGTTTCAGTTTAGCCGTAATGGTACTGACCAGGTGATGAACGGCCGGGAATGGCTCCACCACGAACAGTTGGGGGACTTCAACACTACCCGGTGTGGCAACGCGACCGATATCATTACGCAACAGGTCAACTATCATCAGATTTTCACTGCGGTCTTTAGGCGACTGCGCCAGCTTCTCTCCCTGCAGGCGATCGGCGGTGGGATCGGCGAGGCGCGGCAAGGTTCCTTTGATCGGTCGGGTTTCAATCTGCTGCTGTTCAAGCTTAATGAAGCGTTCGGGGGACAGACTGAGAATAACGCTGTCAGGCAGGCGCAAAAATGCGCTGAAAGGAGCACGGTTAGCCTGGCACAGCCTGCAAAATGCCTGCCACTCATCCCCGTGGTAGGTTGCAGCAAAACGCTGTGCCAGATTGACCTGATAACAGTCGCCAGACAGCAGCCATTGCTGAACCTGGCGGAATTTTTCGCCATACTCGGCGCGAGACATATTTGCCTGCCAGCGGCTGGTGAGCCTGAATGGCTCAGACCGTGGTGGACGCTGCGCTGTCAACCATTGCAGTCTGCTGCCAATGTCGCCGTGCACGACAAGAGTCAGGGTGTGGCGATGGTGATCGGCAATGAGCGCCCAGTCATAGATGCCAACGGCCATATCCGGCGTGGTGAGCTGTTGCTCGGCTCGCTCGGGCAATTTCTCAAAACGGCGACCGAGATCGTAGCCAAACAGGCCGAGCGCGCCGCCCTGAAAAGGCAGATCGTCGTGATGCCCTGCCTGCAAACCACAGTCGTCCAGCTGCTGTTGGAGCAGCAGCAGAGGATCTTCGCCGCTGTTCACCAATTGCCCCTGTGACGCAATCTCCGTTTGCTCTCCACACGTTGTCAACGTTACAAGCGGCTCGGCGACCAGAATATCGAAACGGTTATCGCTATGATCGGCAAATCCTGAATGCAGCAGCATTGCCCACGGTAAATGGGAGAGAGCGGCGAACTGATGCTCAACGGCCTCGGGGGCGTAGGGGAGAGGATGATAAACAGGTGGCATGTTTTTTCAGCAGTCGTGATGATTACGGTTACAGGTGGATAAGCCTGACATATTTTTATCCTGCTGGCATCTCTTTGTCACCCGTGAAATAATCCGCGTCGCAAAAACACCGAGGAATGACTTATGTTCACAGGATTACCCGCGCTGTCATATGAACAGCAGCAACAGGCGGTAGAACGCATCCAGCAGCTGATGGCCGAGGGAATGAGCAGCGGTCAGGCGATCGGCATGGTGGCGGCAGAAATCCGTGAGAACCATACCGGTGGGCATGTTGCCGTGATGTTCGACGAAGACGAAGAAGATTACATGGGCGACAACAACCACGACGAAGAAGAGCCGGAAGAAGAATAAATCGTTAAACCCCTGCCAGAGTTGGCAGGGGAACAGACTATTTTGCCGCAATAATTTTAATTTCCACCCGATACTTTTCATTCATCAGGTTTGACTGCACGGTGCAGCGTACCGGTGCGTTGCCCGGCGATACCCACGCATCCCATGCACGATTCATTGCTGCAAAATCCTCTTTGTGTACCAGAAACAGGGTAGCATCCAAAATTTTGCTTTTATCGGACCCAACGCGGGTGAGCAGCTTATCGATGGTGGCAAGTGCATTCGCCGTCTGTGCTTCAGCGTCGTCATCCAGATTATCCGGCACGCTGGTGTAGTACACAGTATCATTGTGGATTACTGCTTCGGACATGCGGTGTTCGGGGTCAATGCGTTCGATGGTCATACTGGTTCCTTTTCATCTCGACTAAAACCGCATCAGACTGGCACAGATGGGTATGACCTGTCATCTGAAGGGTGGAGTGTGTAGGCAGATATATATGAGGATATAACTACAGAGTAGATGTTTTAAATATAAGAAAATCAATGCCTTATATAGACAGGGGTATGGATTTCGCCGCTTCTCTCGCTTTGAACTATGGCCTTAAGTTTTTTTTTATACGGGCTCTCCGCTTTGGGGTAACGAAGCTGGGCCAAAAGCGCTTTCGGAACGGTATCAGTACTTGTGGGAGGCGCTTTTCCATTGTTACTGCTTAGATAATATTTTGGCTTCACCATAAAAAAACTGCACCTTAATCAGTTAGGTGTCCAACTTTTTGGGGGCAGTTCGCTGGAGAAATATTTTTCAACGTTTTTCATAAATATTTGACTTACTATGAAATACGTTTAGCTTGAAATCACCTATCAATTGTTATCGAACGAAACCTGTCACATCACTTCCAGTGCATTATTGATAATTAATTCCCAACCTTCTTTTGAGTAGTTGTCGGCAGTGCTGTAGTCTGCGAAACGGGTAATGTATGAAACATAAAGATTGTCAGAGTGTTTTTCAATATTACCTAGCTGGCTATCAGTATTGCTACTTTTAACATATAAGATCTTACAAGCGCCAATGGTTGATAGGTATTCGGATAACTCTAAAACCTCAGTATCAATGGTGTTATCATTGCGTTTCACAACAAAAATTTTTTCTTCATTGACTATGCTTTTTCTAATTTTTTCGATCAGGTAATTAATTTTTTGAGTTTCGTTATTATGAATTTCTTTATTTTTATCTGAAGAGTAACGCCAAGTCCATTCGCCATTAACTTGATCGCTAAACATCTCTGTGTGAAAACAAATATCATTCTCTTTGTCCAAAACCATGTCACTCCATGAAGGTTCAAGATTTTCGAGTTGATAAAGGTTTTTGAAGTCATTTTTAACTAAATTTAGCAACGAATTGTAGTTTTTAATTAACGTCCATTTGAACAAGCTTCCATTGTCAATGCCTTGATCTCTGAGGAAAAAGGAGAATTCGCAATTGTCGCCCAAACTTTCAAATCTTTCATAGGAACTGTTCATAAATCACTCTACTTTTCATCAGGTTAATCATTGATTTATGCATTAACTTGTTGCCAAAAGTCAAGTGAAAGTTTCGTTGCTAATTTTTATAAGGTTACAATTTATTTCATATTCAAATAACCTATCATGCAGAACCTATCACTTAAAAAATGAAATTACCATAAAAGCATAGAATAACCGTCGATTTATAGTCTGTATTGAACTGATTTAGCCTGAATTTTCTTTTAGGTGATCATCTGTGTTTATATATAATGATTTATGGCTTTAGCTATACGAAAATGTTGTCAATTCATCCTTATTTTTAACATGTAAATATGAGGTGTCGGGCAAGGCATGGTCGCATTCTCAATAACCCAAGTTGGGGGTGGATAGATAGTATCACTTCCAAATCTTTTGATATAACAGCGATATAAGAGGGAGGGGGTATTGCTGCATTCAGTTTATAACAAAATGGTGGATGTCTATAATGAGCCTTAGAGGTTTGATCATTATTATACTTCACATCAATTACTCTATTATAGTAATTAAGGGTTGGAAATTTAGGCAACGCCACAAGTTTATTATTAACTAACAAAGTTGTGTTGATATTTCCTTTTAAGTGGCATCTAAAGTACTATTACCTGGTTTTTATGCAGTGAAATGCAGGCATGCGCCGGCTACATCCGATTAAAGTTCGTGTTCAATTTTCTAATTCCAATTATTTTGCATATGTAAAAACCTACTGACATAATTACAGCCGTTTCTACCGCCCGTGAGGATATGTGACAGACGATTTTGCAGCAGATGGCGCCTTGGCGCAGGCGATACCAGGCTTCCGGCCGCGAGAACCCCAGCGTGAGATGGCCGCTGCGGTGGCACGCGCCATTGACAGTAAAAGTGAGCTGGTGGTTGAAGCCGGCACCGGCACCGGTAAAACCTATGCTTATCTCGCGCCTGCCTTACGCTCCGGTAAGAAGGTGATTGTTTCCACCGGCTCCAAAGCGTTGCAGGATCAGCTCTACAGTCGCGATCTGCCAACGGTGGCAAAAGCGCTGAAATTCAAGGGCAATATGGCGCTGCTAAAAGGGCGTTCCAACTATCTCTGCCTTGAGCGTCTGGAACAGCAATCAATGGCGGGAGGTGAGCTGGCGGTGCAGGCGATGAGCGATCTGGTTCATCTGCGCGGTTGGTCAAACGAAACCGTTGATGGGGATATCAGCACCTGCGGCGGCGTGGCCGAAGACAGCGTTATCTGGCCGCTTGTCACCAGCACCAATGATAATTGCCTCGGCAGCGATTGCCCGCAATATAAAGACTGCTTTGTGGTAAAGGCACGCCGCAAGGCGATGGATGCCGATGTGGTGGTGGTCAATCATCATCTCTTCCTTGCCGATATGGTGGTGAAGGAGGGGGGATTTGCCGAGCTTATCCCGGACGCGGATGTGATGATTTTCGACGAAGCCCACCAGGTGCCGGATATCGCCAGCCAGTATTTTGGCCAGCAGTTATCCAGCCGTCAGCTACTCGATTTGGCGAAAGATATCACTATCGCCTACCGCACGGAAATACGCGATGTCCAGCAGTTGCAAAAAGCGGCCGATCGTCTGGCGCAAAGCGCCCAGGACTTTCGCCTGTCATTGGGCGATCCCGGGTTTCGCGGCAATCTGCGTGAGCTATTAAGCGATGCGAATATCCAGCGTGCGCTGTTGCTGCTCGATGATGCGCTGGAGCTGTGCTACGACGTGGCTAAACTCTCTCTGGGGCGTTCTGCACTGCTCGATGCGGCGTTTGAACGCGCCGCGCTCTATCGTGGGCGGCTAAAGCGTCTGAAGGACATCAGTCAGCCAGGCTTCAGCTATTGGTATGAATGCAACTCGCGTCATTTTGTGCTGGCACTGACGCCTCTTTCGGTGTCCGATCGCTTTCGTGAAGTGATGGATGAGCGTCCCGCCAGCTGGATTTTTACCTCTGCAACGCTGGCGGTCAATGAACAGATGACCCATTTTGTCGATCGTCTCGGCGTTGGACAGGCAGAAACATTGATCCTCTCCAGCCCATTTGATTTTTCCAGCCAGGCATTGCTGTGCGTGCCGCGTTATCTGCCGTCCCCTAATCAGCCCGGCGGCGCACGCCAGCTGGCGCGCATGTTGCGGCCGTTGATTGAAGCCAATAACGGCCGCTGTTTTTTCCTCTGCACATCGCACCAGGTGATGCGCGATTTGGCGGCGGAATTTCGTGCCACCCTGACCCTGCCGGTACTGTTACAGGGAGAAACCAGCAAAGGTCAGCTGCTGAAACAGTTCGTGACGGCAGGCAATGCCTTACTGGTGGCGACCAGCAGCTTTTGGGAGGGGGTCGACGTGCGTGGTGATGCGCTGTCACTGGTCATTATCGATAAGCTGCCGTTTACTTCTCCCGAAGACCCGCTATTGAAAGCACGTATGGAAGACTGCAAGGTGCGGGGGGGCGATCCTTTCGCGGATGTTCAACTGCCGGACGCGGTGATTACCCTGAAGCAGGGAGTCGGTCGACTGATCCGTGATGTCAACGATCGGGGAGTGTTAGTGATTTGCGACAATCGTCTGGTGATGCGCCCTTACGGCGAAGTCTTTGTTAACAGTCTGCCACCGACACCGCGAACCCGCGATTTGCAAAAAGCCGTGGCTTTTCTCGCTGCTGGCGTGCAGCAGTAATGAAAAATCCTGCAATATGATATGCTACGCGCCCAAATTTCCTTACCCCCTGAGGTGGCAATGTCCACGCGAATATTAGCGATTGATACGGCAACTGAAGCCTGTTCGGTTGCACTACTGAATAATGAGCATCAGTTGGCCCATTTTGAACTTTGTGCGCGTGAGCATACGCAGCGAATTCTCCCGCTGGTTCAGCAACTGTTGCAGGAGGGTGGGGTGGCTTTAAAGGAGCTAGATGCGCTGGCTTTTGGTCGTGGCCCCGGCAGTTTTACCGGCGTGCGTATTGGTATTGGTATCGCTCAGGGTCTGGCGCTGGGGGCGGGTCTGCCATTAATCGGTGTTTCAACCTTGAAAACGATGGCGCAAAGCGCATGGCGACTAAATGGAGCCAGCCGCGTGCTGGCGGCGATTGATGCGCGCATGGGCGAGGTCTACTGGGCTGAATATCAGCGTGACGAAAACGGCGTCTGGCACGGCGAGGAGTGTGAAGCGGTACTGAAACCGGAAGCCGCTTTGCAACGTATGGCCGCGCTCAGCGGGCAATGGAGCTGCGTCGGTACGGGCTGGAAAGCCTGGCCGCAGTTAGCGGAGTTTGACCCGCTTGATCTGGTGCTGACAGAGGTCGAGCTACCCCGCGCAGAAGACATGCTTCCGCTGGCGCAGCAGGCGCTGGCAGAGGGATTAACGGTAGCTCCTGAACAGGCCGAACCCACTTATTTACGTAATGAAGTCGCCTGGAAAAAATTACCGGGACGTGAGTAAGCATCGGCAACTATTTAACACGGACGCAGTCAAACTAGCATAACCAAGGGGATCATATGCGTACAACAAAGTTTTGGCAGTTCAGTGGCTTGTTATTTATTTCGCTGCTGTTAAGCGGGTGCATATCGGTGCCGAATTCGATTAAAGGCAACTCTGCAACCCCACAACAGGATCTGGTGCGTGTGCTTAGCGCACCCCAGCTTTTCATGGGTCAGGAATCGCGCTTCGGTGGTAAAGTCATTAAGGTGGTTAACAGCAACGGCAAGACTCGTCTGGAAATTGCTGCCATGCCGCTGGATGAAGGTGCCACACCGATCCTCGGCGCGCCGTCCATTGGACGTATCTATGCAGATGTGAAGGGATTTATTGACCCGGTAGACTTTAATGATCAGATGGTCACCGTGGTTGGCCCCATCAGCGGCGTTGAAAAAGGAAAAATCGGCGAGGCTCAGTACAGCTTTGTGGTGATTAGCGTCACCGGCTATCAGCGCTGGCACCGTAGCCAGCAGATTATTTCGCCTGCACCTATTGACCCCTGGATTTGGTATGGCCCCGGCTACGGCCATCACCGTGGTGGTTACTGGGGGCCTGCTCCCTGGGGCTATAACCCAGGGCCGGCACGAGTACAGACTATTCTAACTGAATAACTGAACCCGATCCGATGAATATCACTGCATATCCGCACGATGGGATATGCAGTTTTTATTTTGTTGAGTAAAAATTTTAGTGATGGACTTCGCAACCCCGTAAGCGGGTACGGGGCAAGCTGGTATGCTGAGTTAAAATAATGTTAACAGATGCTGGCTAGTTGAGACTGTCATGATGACAAATATTAAGTTTCGAGGTACTTCCTTGCATAAGGTTTGGTTAAATCGTTATCCCCCCAATGTACCGCCAGAGATCAGTCCCGATCGCTACGGCTCGTTAATCGACTTGTTTGAACATGCCGTACTGCGTTATGCCGGGCAAGCGGCGTTTATTAATATGGGGCAAAGCCTCTCATTTCAGCAATTAGACACCCGCAGTCGGGCATTTGCGGCCTACCTGCAACAGGGGCTGGGTTTGCAGAAGGGCGACCGCGTTGCACTAATGATGCCTAATCTGTTGCAGTACCCGATAGCCCTGTTTGGCGTGTTGCGGGCGGGTATGATTGTCGTTAATGTTAATCCGCTTTATACCCCACGAGAACTGGAGCATCAGCTGAAGGACAGCGGTGCCAAAGCCATCGTCATCGTTGCCAACTTTGCCCATACGCTGGAAACGGTGGTAGATAATACCGAAGTGAAACACGTGATCCTGACCCATCTTGGCGACCAGCTGTCGATGATCAAAGGAACGTTGGTCAACTTTGTGGTTAAACATATAAAGAAAATGGTGCCAGCGTATCATCTGCCTGGGGCGATATCTTTTCGTCAGGTTCTGCAATCCGGGTTGCAAATGAACTATGTCAAACCGCATATTGTCAACGACGACTTGGCGTTCCTGCAATACACCGGGGGAACAACGGGCGTTGCGAAAGGGGCCATGCTGACTCATCGTAATATGCAGGCCAACCTTGAACAAACCAAAGCGACCTATGGTTCACTGCTGAAAGCGGGTGAGGAAACTGTGGTTACCGCACTGCCGCTTTACCACATATTTGCTCTGACCGTGAACTGTCTGCTGTTTATTGAATTGGGTGGAGCAAACCTGCTCATCACCAATCCGCGCGACATCCCGGGCTTGGTCAAAGAATTGGGCAAATATCCTTTCACCGCTATCACCGGCGTCAACACCCTGTTTAACGCGTTACTAAACGATGAGGCTTTTAGTCGGCTTGATTTCTCCTCGCTCAGTCTTTCAGCCGGTGGCGGCATGGCAATTCAAAAAGCGGTGGCGGAGCGCTGGGAGAAATTAACCGGTCACTATTTGCTGGAAGGCTATGGAATGACGGAGTGTTCGCCGCTGGTTTCGGTCAACCCTTATGATATTGAGCGCCACAATGGCAGCATCGGTTTACCGGTGCCTTCTACTGATATCATGCTGGTCGATGATGCCGGAAATGAAACGGCCCCGGGAGAGCCGGGTGAGCTGTGTATCAAAGGCCCACAGGTCATGTTGGGATATTGGCAGCGTCCGGATGCAACAGATGAAGTGTTAAAAAATGGATGGCTTCGTAGTGGCGATATTGTTACCGTTGACGAAGAGGGCTTCCTGCGCATTGTCGACCGTAAAAAAGATATGATTCTGGTCTCTGGTTTCAATGTTTATCCTAATGAAATTGAAGACGTACTGATGCTACATGCGAAAGTCGGTGAGGCGGCAGCCATCGGTATTCCTGGTGACGCAGCCGGGGAAACGGTAAAAATATACGTCGTGAAGAAAGACGCTTCGCTGACCGCAGATGAACTGATTGCCCACTGTAAAAAACATTTGACAGGATACAAAATCCCCAAAATTGTTGAGTTCCGCGCAGAATTGCCGAAAACTAACGTGGGTAAAATCCTGCGGCGTCAACTGCGTGAAGAAGCCATCAACTTAGCGCAGCCGTCAAGCTGATGGCTCAAGATATCCGTCTTGATATACCATGCCGGGCTGCCGGCATCTTTTCTAAGCACTTACCATTAACCACGGCTGCTTTCTGGCCGGTGGCGAGAGAATGTTAATTTGAATTACACCATGATCACCACGAATGCCGCGTTGTCCGAAGTTTGCCAGCGCGCACGTCAGGTGTCGGCACTGGCGCTGGACACTGAATTCGTACGTACCCGCACTTACTATCCTCGCCTGGGGCTGATTCAGCTGTACGATGGTGAAACTATCTCCTTAATTGATCCACTCCCCATTACCGACTGGACCCCATTCAGCGATCTCCTTCAGGACCAAAAGGTCATCAAGTACCTGCATGCCGGCAGTGAAGATTTAGAAGTGTTCAGTCATGAGTTTGGTGTGCTGCCTCAGCCGATGATTGATACGCAAATCCTGGCCGCGTTTAGCGGGCGTCCACTATCCTGCGGCTTTGCTACCGTCGTTGAGTCTTTTACCGGGGTCGCCCTGGATAAGAGTGAGTCACGCACCGACTGGCTGGCTCGCCCATTAAGTGAAAAGCAGTGCCAGTATGCAGCGGCAGACGTGTTCTATTTACTGCCGATTGCCGGCAAGCTGGTGGCTGAAGCTGAATCGGTAGGTCAGATGGACGCAGCGCTTGATGAGTGCCGTCTGCTCTGTCAGCGTCGCACCACCATAACAGACCCACAGGAAGCCTACCGGGAGATCACCAATGCCTGGCAGCTGCGTCCCCGTCAGCTGGCTGCATTACGCCTGATGGCCGCATGGCGGCTGGAAATGGCGCGAGAAAAAGATATGGCGGTTAATTTTGTCGTGCGTGAAGAAAACCTGTGGAAGGTTGCGCGCTTTATGCCCGGTTCACTTGGGGAGCTGGATCATTTAGGGTTATCAGGGCAGGAAATTCGTTTTCACGGCAAAGTGCTGTTGGCGAAGGTTGCCGAGGCTGAAGCACTAAGTGAAGAGCAGTTACCGCAACCGGTAGCCAATCTTATCGACTATCCGCAGTATAAGCAGGTATTTAAAAGCCTGAAAGGTCTGGTTGCTGAAGCGGCGGAAAAGCATGGCGTGAGCCAGGAGCTGCTGGCGTCCAGGCGTCAGATTAATCAGCTACTAAGCTGGCACTGGCAGCTGAAACCTCAACTGGCTAAACCTGAACTGGTCGATGGCTGGCGTGGGGAACTGCTGGGTTCAGGTATCGCAGAGATTCTCGCGGCACACTGACTCAACGAAATTTCCCCTGCAAGGCAGGGGAAGATCATGAGCAGGAAGAGATCATTTATGGACTTCTTCCGCTTCTGTTTCTGGCAGCGTAACGTTCAGCTCCAGAATAGAGATGTCGTCATCTTTCTGATCCAGCTTAACGCTCAGCATCTCTGGATCAATTTTTACGTATTTACAAATCACTTCCAAAATATCCCTTTTCAGCTGTGGCAGATAGTGGGGCTCACAGTCACCCCTCCTGCGTTCCGCCACAATAATCTGTAGCCGTTCCTTGGCTATATTGGCTGTGCTCTTTTTACGGGATAAAAAGAAATCGAGTAAGGCCATGGTTTATCCCCCAAACAGGCGTTTCAGGAAACCCTTCTTCTCTTCTTCAATGAAGCGGAAGGGACGTTCTTCTCCAAGAAGACGGTCGACGGTATCAGAATAGGCTTTACCTGCATCTGATTCAGCATCAAGGATCACCGGCTCACCTTGGTTTGATGCGCGTAGTACCGACTGGTCTTCCGGAATAACACCGGCCAGAGGAATACGCAGTATTTCCAGCACGTCTTCCATGCTGAGCATGTCACCACGATTAACGCGCCCCGGGTTGTAACGGGTCAGTAGCAGATGCTCTTTGATCGCATCCTGCCCCTTTTCTGCCCGACGAGACTTGGAAGAGAGAATGCCTAGAATACGGTCAGAGTCACGCACGGAAGAGACTTCCGGGTTGGTGGTGATAATGGCTTCATCAGCGAAGTACAGCGCCATCAGTGCACCGGTTTCGATGCCTGCCGGGGAGTCGCAGACGATGAAGTCAAACTCCATCTTATTAAGATCGTCTAACACTTTTTCTACGCCATCGCGAGTCAAGGCATCTTTGTCACGAGTTTGTGAAGCAGGCAGGATAAAAAGATTCTCGGTGCGTTTGTCTTTGATCAGCGCCTGATTCAGCGTGGCGTCACCTTGAATGACGTTAACAAAATCATAGACGACGCGGCGCTCACAGCCCATGATAAGATCAAGATTACGCAGACCGATATCGAAATCGATAACAACGGTCTTTTTACCTTTCTGAGCAAGACCGGTTGCGATGGCCGCGCTGGACGTAGTTTTACCCACGCCTCCCTTACCCGATGTAACAACAATTATGCGTACCATAAAGTGATTTCCTTAAAAAAGAAAAAGCTGGTGAGCATGGCTCAGTTCAGTGTCTGTATTGTCAATGCGCCATCTTCAAGACAAAGACGCGACGCTTTTCCGAAAAATTCTGCCGGGATCTGATCCATAATCCAGTAATTCCCGGCAATAGATACCAGCTCTGCGGATAGGCTGGTACAAAAAATTTGACAGCTCTTATCACCGTTTGCTCCTGCGAGCGCACGTCCACGCATCATCCCATAGATATGGATGTTGCCGTCGGCAATCAGTTCAGCACCGGCACTGACACTGCTGGTAATGATCAGATCGCCATCTTTAGCGTAAATTTGCTGGCCGGAACGTACCGGAGTAGAAATAATCCGCGTTTTTGTGAGCGCTGGTGCAGGCAAAGCAGCGGCAGCAGGAGGTGTGTTGACCGTTTTTTTATGCTCTTTGCCTTCATTCAGCACGGGCAAGCCAGACCGTGTGATGATGTATTTTAACTGCTCATCTTTACAGCCGCTAACGCCAACGATAAGCAGGCCGGTCTCCAGTATAGCCTGCTGCATTTGCCGCCAGTTCACCTCGCGGCTCAGGGCGGCAACATTGATGACAACCGGTGCATTTTTGAGAAAAGCAGGTGCCTGGCTGACCTTTTCCTCAAGTGCTTTTCGCACGATGGCAGGATCGGCGTGATGTAAATGAATAACCGACAGCGTAAAACTGCTGCCTTTCAACTCGATTGGCGATTGTGACATCTGTCCCGCTCTGTCCTGTTATTTCTCATCACGGATAAATTTTGCCGCTAACGGCGCCCCATCCGGACAGGTAATATTAAGAAGTTCTGCAAGCATGTTATAGTTACTGTTATATTCAGGCAAGCCACCATCTGGTTAATTCGAGTAAAAACATGTTTTGTGTGATCTACAGAAGTCCCCAGCGCGACCAAACCTATCTTTATGTTGAAAAAAAGGACGATTTCTCGCGCGTACCTGAAGCCCTTCTTAAAGGGTTCGGCAAACCTAAGCTGGCGATGATACTGCCGCTGGACGGCAGCAAAAAGCTGGTGGGTGCCGACATAGAAAAAGTGAAAACGGCTTTGCGGGAAGACGGGTTTTATTTGCAGCTGCCACCACCGCTGGAAAGTCTGCTTAAGATACATCTTAGTGATGCCACAAAAGATTAATCAGCCATTTTCAGCAAACTATTTCCCCGCCGGTTAATAACTGCGTTTGTTCATTTCGACATTTCCCGGCGGATATCGCAATGAGTTGACTCGGGCAGGGGAAAATCCTGAGGGGTTGCTCAAACATCAATCAGACAGGGGAACAGCATGTATCAGCACCATAACTGGCAAGGCGCACTGTTGGATTTTCCGGTAAGCAAGGTGGTATGCGTCGGCAGTAATTATGCGCAACATATTAAAGAGATGGGCAGTGCCACTCCGGCTGAGCCAGTACTGTTTATTAAACCGGAAACGGCAATTTGCGATCTCCGCCAGCCACTGTCCATTCCACAAGGCCTTGGTGCTGTGCACCATGAAATCGAACTGGCGGTGCTGATTGGATCGACGCTCAAACAGGCCACTGAGCAGCATGTTGCGCAGGCGATAGCGGGTTATGGCGTGGCGCTCGACCTCACGCTCCGTGACGTGCAGGCCGGATGCAAACAGGCCGGACAGCCGTGGGAAAAAGCCAAAGGATTTGATAACTCTTGTCCGCTGTCGGGCTTTATACCGGCCAGCGAGTTTACTGACGATCCCCAAAGCGTAAAGCTACAGCTGAAGGTCAACGCAGATGTTCGTCAGCAGGGCAGTACCGCCGATATGATCCACAAGATCCTGCCGCTTATTGCCTATATGAGCCGCTATTTCACCTTGCGAGCCGGGGATGTCATCCTTACCGGTACGCCGGAGGGCGTTGGCCCTCTGCTGTCTGGTGATAAACTGGAGCTTTCATTAGGCAATCGCAGCCTTTCAACCCGCGTGCTGTAAGGCTTGCATCTTAGGCCCAAACCCCTTATAAGGTGCGGGTTTTTAAATTTTACCGGATGCTAACATGACTGATAAGCCGTTCTGGCAACATAAAACGCTGGAGAAAATGAGCGACGAGGAATGGGAGTCGTTATGTGATGGTTGTGGTCAGTGTTGTCTGAATAAGTTGCAGGACGCCGATACGGATGAGGTCTACTTCACCAATGTGGCCTGTAATCAGCTCAATATTAAGACCTGCCAATGCCGTCACTATGAGCAGCGATTCGAATTAGAAGAAGATTGCATTAAGCTCACCCGTGAAAATTTACCAACTTTCCAGTGGTTACCGCCAAGCTGTGCTTATCGCGTCCTCGCCGAGGGCAAGACCCTGCCGCCCTGGCATCCCTTGCGCAGCGGCTCGCGTGCTGCCATGCACGCTGCACGGATTTCCGTGCGTCATATCGCCGTGCATGAAAGTGAAGTTGTCGATTGGGAAGAGCATATTATCAACCGCCCACGCTGGTACGGGAAATAATCCTGCTTCTTGATGTGACGTCCGTAAAGCGGAACCTGTCTGATTTTTTCCTCGTAGCAGGGGCCGGTCATTGCGGCCCCTGCTGTCATTTATCGCGAGAACAGGTCGCGTTTTTTCGTCACAAATGGTTGTGCAATCAGTATCAGGGCCGCTACCAGCAGGTAGGCTGCGAATATTCCTGCCATCCACTGCGGCATAGAAAGCGTGAGGAATGACCAGGATTTTACTGCGCAGTCGCCACTGGCAACAAATACCGAAGGTAACCATTTATCCAGTGGCAACCAGGATGGGAAGCGTGCGGCAAAATCACAGGTGACGAAGGGAGAAGGGTGAAGCTGCATCATGGTGTGTTCCCATGAAAGACGCAGACCTTCCCAGGCACTGTATAACCAGATCAAAACAGCAACCCAGCGTAGTGGCGTTTTTGGCGCAATGGCACCAACGATGCCCGCTCCCATGACGCCAAACAAGGCGCAGCGCTCATAAATACACATTACGCAGGGAGGGAGCTGCATAACGTGTTGAAAAAAGAGCGCGCTCATTTCCAGAGCAAAAGCAGTTAGTGCTAACAAAAGCCAAGCTCCCCGGCCTTTAGAACAGCGATTAAGGTATCTCAACATGAGTCAGTCCGTTAATTAAGAGGCATTTATTCGGCAGTTTAAACCAAAAGCGGCGGCGTGCCATCCCGCATCGGATAAATTTAAGTCGGAAAATACCTTAATTAAATTCATAACAGAATCCATGCCCGGCTTATTTCGTTATCAGTGACATGATTCTTGAGAAAGGTCGCTATGCAGAAACAGATAAAATATCTGAATTTTGTCAGCGATCGCCTTTTGGCCGCATGGCTGGTTAGGTGATGCCGGGGGCCTCTGTTATGATGAGCGCAATTTTCAGGTTATAAACGTAACGGAAATAAAACGCTATGGTCATTAAGGCGCAGAGCCCGGCAGGTTTCGCGGAAGAGTACATTATCGAAAGTATCTGGAACAGTCGCTTCCCTCCGGGATCGATTCTGCCCGCAGAACGTGAACTCTCCGAACTGATAGGTGTTACCCGGACAACGTTGCGCGAAGTTCTGCAACGACTCGCGCGTGACGGCTGGTTGACTATACAACACGGCAAGCCAACGAAAGTGAACAACTTCTGGGAAACGTCCGGGTTAAGCATCCTTGAGACACTGGCACGCCTTGACCATGACAGCGTGCCGCAGCTGATCGATAATTTGCTCTCCGTGCGCACCAATATCTCTTCAATCTTTATACGGCGTGCTATCCGAACCCATCCTGAAAAAGCGCGTGAGGTGCTGGAAACGGCAAGCGAGGTTGAGGATCATGCTGAAGCTTATACCCATCTCGACTACAGCATTTTTCGCGGGCTGGCATTTGCTTCCGGCAATCCCATTTATGGCCTGATCCTTAACGGGCTGAAAGGGCTGTATACCCGGGTTGGTCGTCACTACTTCTCGAATCCCGAGGCGCGTCGCCTTGCTCAAGGTTTTTATCAGCAGCTACTGCATATACTGCACACTAAACAGTACGAACAGATCGTTGACAGCGTTCGTGACTACGGCCGCCGTAGCGGTGAAATCTGGCATGGCATGCAGATCAGTATGCCTGCCGAATTGCCCCCGTCCCGCTGATATGCCTGTGAGGTGAGTAGAGACACTCACCTCACAGAGCTGATATTAAGTTGTGCCGGGCCGGGGTGGGCAGCGATCGAGGCTCTCAAGGTTGCCATCCTCATTCTGTTGTTCAAGTTTAATATCAAAGCCCCAAAGTCGATGCACGTGTTTCAGCACCTCGCGTCGACTGTTGTCCAGAGGCGCGCGCTTTTGAGGGACATAGCGCAGTGTCAAAGAACGGTCACCGCGTAAATCCACGTCATATACCTGAATATTAGGCTCCAGATTACTCAAATTATACTGAGCAGACAGCTGCTGGCGAATTGCGCGGTAACCTGCCTCATCATGAATGGCGGAAATTTCCAGGTAATTATTACGGTCGTCATCCATTACGGTAAACAGGCGCAGGTCACGCATCACTTTTGGCGACAGGAACTGACTGATGAAACTTTCATCTTTAAATTCACGCATGGCGAAGTGCAGGGTATCCAGCCAGTCTGAACCAGCAATATCAGGGAACCAGTGGCGATCTTCTTCAGTAGGCTGCTGACAGATACGCTTAATATCCTGAAACATGGCGAAACCCAGTGCATAAGGATTAATGCCGTTATACCACTGACTGTTATAGGGAGGCTGGAATATCACGTTGGTATGGCTATGCAAAAACTCCAGCATAAAGCGCTCGGTCACTTTCCCTTCATCATAAAGATGGTTAAGGATCGTGTAATGCCAGAATGTCGCCCATCCCTCATTCATAACCTGAGTCTGCTTTTGCGGATAGAAATATTGGCTAACTTTTCTGACAATGCGCAAGCATTCCCGCTGCCACGGCTCCAGCAGGGGAGCATTTTTCTCGAGGAAATAAAGCAGGTTTTCCTGCGGCTCGGCGGGATAACGCGTGCTGGCATGATGGGCTTCTTCATGCTCACGGCGAGGCAGGGTGCGCCACAGCATATTGACCTGACTTTGCAGGTACTCCTCACGGCTTTGCTGACGCGCCTTCTCTTCCTGTAGTGAAATTTTTTGTGGACGTTTATAGCGGTCAACGCCGTAATTCATCAGTGCGTGACAGGAATCAAGCAGACGTTCAACCTGCTCGATGCCATACCGCTCCTCACACTGGGTGATGTAATTACGGGCGAAGATAAGATAGTCAACAATTGAACTGGCATCAGTCCAGCTGCGGAACAGATAATTGTTTTTAAAGAAGGAGTTATGACCGTAACAGGCGTGTGCTATGACCAGCGCCTGCATCGTCATGGTGTTTTCTTCCATCAGATAAGCGATACAGGGATTAGAATTGATCACGATCTCATACGCCAGACCCTGCTGCCCATGTTTATAGCGCTGCTCAGTTTCAATGAATTTCTTGCCGAAGGACCAATGGGCATAATTTATTGGCATGCCAACGCTGGAATAGGCATCCATCATTTGTTCAGAGGTGATCAATTCGATCTGATGGGGGTAGGTTTCCAGCCGGTAGGACTTTGCTACGCGGTCGATCTCTTTAAGGTAGACCTCAAGCAATTCAAAGGTCCAGTCTGGTCCGTCATTGAGGCGTTGATTGTCCTTAACAGGAAGGTCAAAAATCGTAGTCATAGCGCACCCCTTTTTTACAAACCTGGACCGGCAGGCAGGAAACGGTCCGTTTGCAGATCGACCTGCCAGCCCGAAATTGCAGCGCTGACTCAGTCCTGAAGTAAACCCAATGTCTCAAGATTAGTTCAATGTCTCTTATCCCTCGCGTGAAAACAATGGAATTTTCGATAAAAAATACAACAGGGAGATAAAAAAGAGTGTCGAATAAGGTTAAAGGCCATATCGGTATCATTTTTCAGGATAATATCCTGTCCTATTGGTTAATTTTAATTTTAGAGAGAATATGCTGGCGCTTGCGCATATATGCTTTTTATAAGATATTACATGCTAAAAAACCTATAAATTAAGTATTTATGACTAAACTCGTTGGCCATTATTGTATTTATCTGGCTTTCAGGTGAAAAATAATCAAAAAATGTCAGCTATTTCGAACGTTTCACTTCGGTGCATTTATCCATTTCCAAGTGATAATTTCAGCAGATTATTCTATTTTCAACCTGATGAGGTCGGTATGCGTGTTGTCATTCTGGGTAGTGGAGTGGTTGGCGTTGCAAGCGCCTGGTATCTGGCTCAGGCCGGTCATGAGGTGACGGTGATTGATCGTCAGCCCGCCCCGGCGCTGGAAACCAGTGCGGGAAACGCCGGACAAATATCACCCGGCTATGCGGCTCCGTGGGCCGCACCCGGCGTGCCGCTTAAAGCCGTTAAGTGGATGTTTCAGCGCCATGCACCATTAGCTATACGTCTCGATGGCAGCCGTTACCAGCTGGAATGGATGTGGCAGATGCTACGAAACTGCGATATGCATCACTATCAGCAAAATAAAAGTCGTATGGTGCGCATTGCCGAGTACAGTCGCGATTGCCTTAAAGCGCTACGCCAGCAGACGGGTATTGCCTATGAAGGCCGTCAGGGAGGAACGCTGCAACTGTTCCGTACCGCCCAGCAATTCGAGAGCGCCGCCAAAGACATCGCCGTATTACGCGAAGCGGGTGTTCCTTACGAGCTACTTGAAGCGGCGCAGCTGATCCATGCGGAGCCTGCGCTGGGCGCTACGCAGCACAAGCTGACAGGAGGGCTACGCTTACCTAACGATGAAACCGGTGACTGCCAGCTCTTTACTCAACGCCTGGCAGAAATGGCGGCCGCCGCAGGGGTTAACTTTCGTTTCAATACTCCGGTTGATGGGCTGTTGCAGGACGCCAACCAAATCTGCGGCGTACAATGCGGCAGCGAACGGGTGACCGCAGACGCCTATGTAGTGGCGTTAGGTTCATTCTCAACGGCGTTACTTAATCATATTGTTAAACTTCCGGTCTATCCACTGAAGGGCTACTCGCTGACCATCCCGATTAAAGATGAAAAATCGGCGCCTCTGTCAACCGTGCTTGATGAAACCTACAAAGTGGCCATTACCCGTTTCGATAACCGTATTCGCGTGGGAGGCATGGCGGAAATTGTCGGCTTTAATACGCAGCTGTTGCCTGCACGCCGTAAAACGTTGGAAATGGTCGTTCGCGATCTCTATCCACACGGGGGAGATATCGAACGGGCAACGTTCTGGAGCGGATTGCGCCCGATGACCCCGGATGGCACGCCTGTTGTTGGTCGTACCCCATTGAAAAACCTGTACCTTAATACCGGTCATGGTACTCTTGGCTGGACAATGGCCTGCGGTTCAGGTCAGCTGCTGGCCGACATCATCTCCGGGCGTACTCCGGCTATTTCTGCTGACGATCTGTCGGTTATGCGTTATCTGCCTGGCTTTTATCCGGCTCCTGCACGCACGCTGCACAGTGCCAATGTTCGTTAACTCATCGCTAAATTCTACAAGGAAAGGGTATGTCTCGTCCGATTGTCGCAACGATTAACCGCGCCGCGTTGCGGCAAAACCTGGCAATAGCGCGCCAGGCTGCTGGCGGCTCACGCCTGTGGTCGGTGGTCAAAGCTAACGCTTATGGTCATGGTCTTGACCGCGTATGGCAGAGTCTGGCTGAAACCGATGGTTTTGCCTTGCTCAACCTTGAAGAGGCGATACTACTGCGCGAGCGTGGCTGGAAAAAACCCATTCTTTTACTGGAAGGTTTTTTTCACCCGACCGATCTGGAGATCCTCGACCGTTATCGTCTGACAACCAGCGTGCACAGCAACTGGCAGATTAACGCGTTGTCACAGGCAAAGCTCTCGGCTCCGTTAGATATTTATCTTAAAATGAACAGCGGTATGAACCGGCTTGGTTTCCAGCCTGACCAAGTCAATAACGTCTGGAAGAAGCTGCGTTCGCTGGAAAATGTTGGCGAGCTGACGCTGATGGCCCACTTTGCCGGCGCAGAGAGTGCGGAGGGCGTTGCCGAACCGCTGAAGCGTATTGAACGGGCAGCCGAAGGGCTTGAATGCCCCCGTTCGCTGGCTAACTCTGCCGCCACGCTATGGCATCCACAGACGCATTATGACTGGGTTCGTCCCGGTATTATCCTGTATGGCGCTTCCCCCAGCGGAAAGTGGCAAGATATTGCCGGTACTGGCTTGCAGCCTGTCATGACGCTCACCAGTGAAATTATCGGCGTTCAGCAGCTCGTTGCTGGTTCCGGTGTGGGCTATGGCAGCCGCTATCGCGCGAGGCGGCAGTCAGCGCATTGGCGTGGTGGCGTGCGGCTATGCCGATGGCTATCCGCGTCATGCTCCCACCGGAACGCCTATCAGGGTTGATGGGGAAATGACTCATGTCGTGGGGGCGGTTTCGATGGATATGATTACGGTTGATTTGACACCATGCCCGCAGGCGGGCATTGGCAGTCAGGTTGAGCTGTGGGGAAACAGCGTCAAAATCGATGATGTGGCGGCGGCATCCGGCACCGTGGGTTACGAGCTGATGTGCGCGCTCGCCCAGAGGGTGCCGGTGCAGACAGAGTAAGCTAGAGTGCGGTCAGCGTACCGCGCACTGAGTGGCTCATTCGCCAGGCGAGCAACGCCAACAGCGCCCCGATGACCATCATCAGCCCCAGGGCTGATTTTTCCGCCACGGGAAGTGCCATCGCTATCAAACCCGCCGATGCACCTCCCGCCATTTGAATACATCCCGCCAGTGCGGAAGCGACACCTGCCTGTTGTTGGTATGGCTCAAGAGCATAACTCGTGGCCGGGCCGACGATAAATGCCAGACCGGCCACGGCGATAGCAACCGGCAGCATATAAAGCAGCCAATGTGTCTGCCAGCTTCCCGGTAACAGGATAACTCCAGCCATCAAGACGACGGCCCCCAACACCATCGCCACGGCCCCCGTAGCCAGGCAGAATGGGCGGCCCACACGACGAATAATCTTATTGACCAGCACGCTGACCAGCATGATCCAGAAGCCATTTGCGCCAAAAACCATCGAGAATTGCAGGGCGCTGAGCTGACCTTCAGTCATCAGCACATGTGGTGCCAGCGAGACATAGGTCAGTACCATGCCGAGCGCTCCCGCATTAGCAAAGGCAAAAGCCAGAAATCGTGGCTGCCGCAGTATCTTCCCGTACTGGGCTAATGGCAGACCCTTAACTTTTTGCGTATCAAATGGGCGCGTTTCCGGCAGGAAGAGGGCAATCATAATGCCGATAAACACGGCGTAGGCCCCCAGGAACCAGAAATTGGCACGCCAACCAAACGCATCAGCCATAAAACCACCCAGCATCGGTGCCAGTGCAGGGACGATATTCAACGCCCCATTGAGGAAACCATAGGCACGAGCCGCATCGTCACCGTCAAGACGATCGCGGACGCCGCTGAACGCAACCACGGCGGTGCAGCACACGGCACAACCCTGAATAATGCGGGCACAAAGGAATTGAGGCCAGCCGCTGGCAGTCGCTGCCAGCACGCTTCCGGCAACGTAAAGCAGCAGGCCAATCAGTGCGATCGGTTTGCGACCGAAATTATCGACCAGTGGGCCAGCAATGATTTGCCCCAGGCCCATTACCAGCAGGAAAAGAGGAATGGTGGTCTGGATCGTGGTAACGGGCGTGTTCAGTCCGAGGGCGATATCGGGCAGCGTGGGCAGATAGAGATCGATTCCCAACGGGGCAAGCAGGATCAGGCTGAGCAGTAGCAGGGTAAACTTTCGCATAACAGAGGTTGTGTCCGGATTAAAGCAAGCCAGACAGGGTAGAGTTAACTGACGAAAAAGAAAAGCGGGAATTTTGGAACCTGCCTGAAGATGGCGACGGTGATACCCAATATTAAGGCACCACCATCACCATCACCATCGCCAGCAGTGAGCAAGGGTAATTTAATAAGCTCCGTCGCGTTGCAGCACCACGCCGACGGTTTTAAATAAAATGGCAATATCGGTCCACAACGCCCAGTTTTTGACATACCAGGAATCGAAATAGACGCGAGTATCGTAGTCGATGTCGTTGCGCCCGCTCACCTGCCATAGCCCGGTCATACCCGGCTTCGCCATCAAATAATAATCGACATCTCCGGCATAGCGCTCAAGCTCGGCTTCAATAACCGGACGTGGCCCCACCAGACTCATGTTTCCGCGGATCACATTCCACAGCTGTGGCAACTCATCCAGGCTGGTTTTGCGCATCAGCGCGCCGATTTTCGTGACGCGAGGATCGTTTTTCAGCTTGAAGTCTTTATCCCATTCATTACGAGCGGCTTCATCCGTAGCCAGCAGTTTTTTCAGAACTTCCGGTGAATTGATCACCATTGAGCGAAACTTCAGGCATTTGAATTTCTTACCCTGCTGCCCAATGCGTTCATGGCCATATATCGGGTTGCCGCCATCACGGCTGACCAACCAACAAATCACCCCGAAGACCGGGGCAAGAAAGAGCAGCAGCAGAGAGGCGACCACGATGTCGAAGGTACGCTTCAGGAAGCGCGATGAGCGTTTAGCCAGATTATTACTGACGCGCAGCAACATCACTTCATGGCTGAAGACAAACGACATGTCTGTGCCATACAGCGGTACGCCACGTAATGTGGGAACCACGGAAACTGAGCGGCATTTCTTACTGGAAAGCAGCTTTAGCCATTGATCGCGCATGGCACGCTGTTCGTTTTCAACCGCCACAATAAACTGGGTGTTATTAAGGTCAACCGTTTCCCAGAGAATATCCTGGTGGCCGATCACCGGAATACCGTTAAAACTGTTCTCGGTAACCATGCTGTCTGCCGGTGCGACAAACGCCTTGACGTCATACCCGAGCAGCTCTTCACTTTGCAACGCGGCGAAAGCCTCGTGGGCATTTCTGCCACAGCCAATAATAATGGTATGCTTCTGCCAATGGCCCGTTTTCAGAATGGTATTTTTGACGCAGGAACGCAGAAGCGGCACGAGGATCAGTGCATACAGCCAGGTGAAGCTCCATAGCGTGCGTGAGAAATCCCATTTGGAAAACGCAATCAGTGCCAGATCTAATAAAGAAAAGATGACGAGTGTTTTAATAATCTCTTTTAATTCAAACCAAAAAGGTTTTCTATAAGTATAGTGCCGTAGTCGCATCCAGAACCAGGAAGTACATAATATGGACATGGCCGCTTGAGCAATAAATCGAACTTCTATTTGCTGGGCTGGAATAAATATATCCAGTTCGCCCCAAATTCCTTGTACGGTTGCTACGGAGAGAAAAAGGGCTAAATTGATTGAGAATAAATCAGATAAACTTAGCGCGACTTTGGCAATAACATTTTTTTGCAAGCCGCTTAATGTTCGTCGACTATCTTTGATTACCAGAGTACTTGTCATATTGTCTGCTCTCTTTGATGAGTGAACAACAGGCTGCGTAAGAAAACTTCCTACCCGGAAGCCGATATATTAAACCCTCAGGTTGGTGAACCTGTCTGGATTTGCTCTTTTTTCTAGAGGTCTTAAGATGAATAAAGCTAAAATAACCGGCTACTTCACGGTATCGTACATTTTATAGAGGGCAGTATGCAGTAATGGGTGGTTTTCGTTAATACGGGAAATTCCTAAAAGAACATAATAATTCAATTATAGATAAATCTCATTTTAATAAAAGAGTCGGTGTATTAAAAAAAATGAAATTAGCTTCTTTGACAATAGGATAAATGCAAAACCGCCGGATAAAACAGGCGGTTCACAACAGCATTTTTAACGGAGAAGGAATAATTCTGCCTTCACATTCAGGGCTATTCTTCCTGTACCTTGACGCCGATCTTGATGATTTCGTTGGCTTCCTTCTCTGCAACCGTCCACAGCATATTTTTCCATTCCACCTGGTCGCCCACCACCGGCGCGCCGCCGATAAAGCTGGAAATCAGTTGGCCCAGCGTTTGTCGCAGATCCGTGTCTTTATCGAGTTCAATGCCGTAAATTTGTGAAACATCCTGCAACAGGGCATCCGCCTGTAGAATAAAGTCACCAAAGAAACGCTGATCTAACGACACCGGAGGAGACTGGCTAAACAGTTTACCCAGTGCGGCAAGATCGCGCTCCCGACCAATGACACACAACACATCATTCTCTTTCAGACGAGTGCTGCCGGTCGGATGGAGCAGCAGATTATCGCGGAACAGCGCGGCGATACGCGTTTCGCGCGGCATACGCAGATCGCGTAGGGCGGCACCAATGCACCATTTATCCGCGCTCAGCTGGTATACAAACTGCTCCCAGGGATTTTCCGGGTGAATATCCAGCCCGACGCGGGAGATGGGAGACGCCAGTGGTGGAACGACCACCCGAGCTTTACGTGCCGCCCATCCGAGAGACGTCCCCTGAACCATAAGTGAAACCAGTACGACAAAGAAGGCGATGTTGAAAAACAGTGCCGCATGCGGCAAGCCTGCCATCATCGGAAAGACCGCGAGGATAATGGGTAATGCACCGCGCAGCCCTACCCAGCTGATAAATATACGTTCGCGAATATTAAAGCCACGGAAGGGTAACAGTCCGATGATAACGGAAAGTGGACGCGCCACTAGAATCAGGCAGAGTGAGAGCAGGGTGGCAGGTAGCGCGATATGCCACAGGTCAGCAGGATTAACCAGCAGGCCCAGCACCAGGAACATACCGATTTGGCTCAGCCATGCCATGCCATCAAAGGTTTGCAGGATCCCATGACGGTTACGAATGGGGCGGTTGCCTAAAATAAAACCACACAGATAGACGGCAAGGATACCGCTGCCTTCCAGCACAGTGGTGAGCGAGAAAACCAGTATGCCGCCACTGACGGCCAGCAGAGGGTAGAGGCCGCTGGCTAAGGATACGCGGTTAATCACCTGTAGCAGTGCCCAGCCGCCGCCCAGGCCAAGTACAATACCCAGTCCAAATTGCTGAACCAGATGAACGACGAACATCCAGCTAAGCCCCGTTTGCCCCTGCTGGATCATTTCAATAAGAGTGATGGTCAGAAAAACGGCCATCGGGTCATTGCTGCCTGATTCAATTTCCAGCGTGGCGCTGACGCGTTCATTAAGGCCTTTCCCGCCCAGCAGGGAGAATACGGCGGCGGCATCGGTAGAGCCAATGATTGCCCCAATAAGAAAACCATTGAGCAGATTGAGATCGAACAACCACGCGGCGGCCAGTCCGGTCAGTCCGGCGGTGATCAGCACGCCAACGGTAGCCAGAGAGAGCGCGGGGCCTAAAGCTACCCGAAAAGAGCTGGCCTGGGTGCGCATACCGCCATCCAGCAGGATCACGGCCAGGGCAAGGTTGCTGATCAGGTATGCAGCGGGATAATTATCAAAGGCGATGCCGCCGATGCCGTCGACGCCAGCCAGCATGCCAAGCGCGAGGAAAATAACCAGTATGGGGATCCCCAGTTTTGACGAAAAAGAGCTAAGCAGTATGCTTGCGGCGACCAGCACTGAACCAATGATAAAGAGACTGTAGATCGCGCTGGCTTCCAATGGGCTTTCTCCTGTTTAAATAAGAACTGATTTGCAGTGGGTTGTAGCACAAGGTTAATTGTCAAAACTGCGGGTGAATCAAGCGAAATTGTTCACTAGACCCGTGGCGCAATATAATAGCGTAAAATGCAGAGGAATAAATGCTTCTTATTGAAGCAGAAAGGGCAGAGGATGGCGAATGGCCAGCCAGCGATCGTGAATGCAGCGGATGGGATAAAGGTGACGAATTTATGATATAGATCTCTTTGAAAAGAGAAAAGCGTGAGACACGTTATTCTAATCTGTCTCATTAACCGACGATAAATGTCGCGAACCGCGACAAATTTATTGATTTGTTGATATCAAGCCCGCCACGATGCGCGTTGTTCTGGCCCAATTTGCGCTGTCTGAAAATTTTATGCCACCCGGCGTGGCATCATCCTTTATATGAAGAGTGCTGCACTCACGACTTTGTCGCCTGTTGCAGTGCCAGTGCGGCTCGCGTTGCGGCATCATTCTCGCCGTGTTGCCGCAAAACCTGAACCAGCTGGAGCAGCTGTCTGTTCGTCAGCCCAACGCGTAAACTACCGCGCATATGCGATAGCAGCTGCGCTTCGACACCCGGCGTGGCGGCTAAAGCCCCGACCGTTGCCAGCTCACGGCTTTGCCAGTCCAGATTATCACGGGCAAAAATGTCGCCAAACAGATGGGTCTGCAAAAACTGATTAATCTCGGGGGCAAACTCAAACAGCGGCCCTTTTACCGGAGTACCGGCAATTTTAGTCTGGTTTGCCGTGCCAACGCGTCTTAGCTCATCACCAACCGGAATGGCAGCGACAGGTTCCTTACCCTGTACATCCTGTATCCCGTGCTGTTGACGAGATTCGACAACCTTCATCAATTCTGTGAGCGCATTCAAACTACGAGGGAAACCGGTATAGGCGTAAAGCTGTACGAGGATTTCTTTGGTTTCATTGACCGTTAGTCCGGCATCAAGTCCCTGATTGAGAGCTGCCTTGAGTTTGTCCATTTTACTACTGGCCATGTAGCAGGCTATCAGTGGAATAAACTGCTGCTGTGCTGAAAGCCCATCGCTAACCCTTTGCTGGATATTCATATCTGCACCCTCCGGCTTGATGGTCGCGGCATCAGACGTGAAATAAGAGCTGATGAGGGTTAAAGCCGCCGCCGCGACTGTTTTAATGCGCGTTGTATTGTTCATCGTTTACCTTTTCCATCCATTTAACGCTCTTTCCATTGACCACACCGGTTATCGCCAGATGCGTCATGGCGCTGCCGGGCGCAGCCCCGTGCCAATGTCTGACTCCCGGCGGACAAGACACGACGTCACCTGGGCGAATAACCCGCACAGGCTGCCCCTCTTGCTGAGTAAGGCCTATACCGGAGGTGACGATCAGTCGCTGCCCAGCCGGGTGCGTATGCCATGCTGAGCGTGCACCCGGTTCGAAAGTGACACAGGCGGCAGAAACGCTGATGTCGTGATCTGCCGCAAATAACGCTTCAACACGAACGCGTCCGCTAAAATTATCAGACGAGCCATAAACCGCATTGCGGGTTACGGCTGGATTGACGGGTACGCAGTCGTTTAGCGGGTCTGCCGATGAGGAAACGGCATTAAGAGACAATAACAGTCCTAAATAGATTCTTTTTCCTGTCATTGAAAGCGCCTTTTTAGTCAAAAAAATAAGATGCAGACCGTATCAGGATCATAATTCTTTATGATAAAAACCGATCAGGTCCTCGGAAATTTCATTCACATAGGGCTGTTTCCAGTAGGTTTCGATATGACTTGCGCCATTGATTTTCACCATTTTCTTATCTTTCGTTCCTGTCGCTTTGGCAAAAGCCTGTTCGGTCATATATAAGGTGTCAGCCTTGGAACCAGCAATCATCAATAAGGGCTGTTGAATAAGGTTAATATGGTCGGTGGCGTCAAACGTCATCAAATCCATTAAGCTGCTGGTGGTGTATCGGGGTGTGGAATTGGGATGGTAGTGCGTTTTCCCATAATACTCGAAGCCTTCGCGGTACAAGCCAGCCGGCATTTTCGCTATTTCTTCACTGGACAGATTTTTCAAATCGACATCGGCGCTATATTGCACATCACCCTTAAAATCTGATGTACTAGCCGCGCTGGCCTGCTGTAAGCGTTGTTGAATGGTATCGATTTGGCTATCCTGCAACCCATTACGACGGACAAGCCCACTATTAAACATACTTACCGTGGCAACGGCTTTGACACGTTTATCACTTTGTACTGCCGCCAGGGTATAACCGCCACCGCCGCAAATGCCTAATGCACCAATGCGCGTACTGTCAGCACCGGGATAAGTCTCGATAAAATCGATCATCCCATGAATATCGTTGATACGATTGAAAGGTTTATCCGTGTTACGTGGCTCCCCGCCGCTTGCTCCCTGATAAGCGGCGTCCGCCGTCACGGCAATATATCCCTTCTCAGCCAGACGCTGAGCATACAACCCGGCCACCTGTTCTTTCACGCCGCCATTAGGATGCGCCACAACGATTGCCGGATATTTTTTTTCAGGATTATAGTTTGCAGGCGTATAGACATTGGCAGCAATATCTATACCGTTAACTTTATAATGAACCGTATGGATATTGACCTTGCCCGCTTCATTTTTTGTAATGGCACCCTCGTAGGCGAGGGTAAATGGATTTTTTTTATAATCAGCGGCAATAACATCGCCTGTCATTATTATAGCAGTCGATAAAATGAGGGTTGAAATAATGCTTTTCGAATTCATGAGTCCACCTCTAATCAATTAAAATCTGCACGGCAGCGCGTTTCACCGACATCGCTGGTGCCGCAACATGGCCTGTTTACTGTTTCAATAAATAATGGAATAAGATGTTGCTAATATGAACTCAAGATTAGCGATCGCATTCAGGGTAATCAGCGCTCAGAGACAAATCGGCCCACTGTTTAAATTCGGTGTCGAGCGTGGTGAGTTTTTCCCGCACCATCTTCAGCCCGGGTTTACCGAGTACCAGATGGAGCGGTGGTGTGGAACTGTTGAGCGCAGTGACAATCGCTTTTGCTGCCCGGGCTGGGTCTCCGGGCTGTTGACCACTGTGCATATTCATATATTTAACACGGTCGTGTACGGTTTCTTTGTAGGCAGCGACAGGATGCTTAGCCATCTGGAGAGAACGACCGGCCCAGTCAGTACGGAACGGCCCCGGCAGCACGACGGTGACTCCCAGCCCTAGGGGAACAACTTCATTGGACAATGATTCCGAAAAGCCTATGAGGCCAAATTTCGTAGCGGCATAGTAGCCAGATCCAGGGTTGCCAATCATTCCACCGATGGAAGATATGTTAACGATATGCCCCAAGCCCCTTTTTCTCATGCCCGGAAGCACAGCACGGGTCAGTGCAATAGGAGCAAAAACGTTAGTTTCAAATAATTTTCGGTAGTCATCCTCATCCGCCTCTTCAATCGCGGCAATGTACCCATAGCCGGCATTATTGACCAGCACGTCCACACCGCCGTGCTGCTCGACGAATTCCACCGCGGCCTGAATATCCGACTGACGGGTCACATCCAGCGTGATGGCATGGGCGTTATCGTGACCTTGTGTCAGTTTAGACAGGCTGTCTGCATTTCTTGCCGTCGCAAAGACTTGATCACCGTTGGCGATCAGATAGTCGGCCAGAGCATATCCCAGTCCTGATGAACATCCTGTTATCAGCCAGTTGCGCTGTTTTTGCTTCATGAGAATGTCCTCTTTCTTTTATCGTCTGATTTGCAGCAGTTGTGGATGCCTTCAAACTATAATTGATTAATAATTTCTGACAATCAGCAGAATGATTGATGATGTGTTGAACAATATTCAACAATAGGGTTAACTTGAGCCTTGCAGCAAAATAGCGAGAGAACCCGGAACAATGTCACGGATCACCTTACCTGAGCTAAGTGTCTTTATCTCCCTGGCCGAGCAGCTCAATTTCAGTGCATCGGCACGTGAATTAGGGGTATCGACCTCGGCTTTAAGCCATTCGATTCGTAAGCTTGAAGCGCGAATGGGCATGCAGTTATTTATCCGCACCACGAGATCCGTGGCACTGACGGAGGCAGGCGCGCAGCTTTTCAGGCGCGCTGCACCAGCAATTAATGAACTGGAACAAGCCATCCATGAAGTCAACTCTTCCAGGGATCGGCCTTCAGGTACCATCAGGATCAGCGCGGCGGAAGCCGGCGCAAGGCCACTTATCCAGCATATGCTGCCCGATTTTTTCAAAACCTACCCGGATATCCATGTCGAATTTGTGGTGGATACGCGTTACGTCGATATCGTGGCGGATGGGTTCAATGCCGGTATTCGTCTGCTGGAGGATGTTCCACTGGATATGGTGGCGATCCCGTTTGGCCCGGAAGCGATCCGTATTGCTGCCGTGGCGTCACCGGATTACCTGGCAAAGCATGGTAATCCGATGACGCCGGACGATCTCAGAAATCATCAATGCATACGCTTTCGTTTTCTCAGCGGAGCGCTTTACCATTGGGATTTGGAATATCGCGGGCGCAGTACTAATGTGAACGTCAACGGCCCCATGACGTTGGGAAATACTAATTTGATGGTGGATGCAGCGCTGGCGGGTATTGGTATTGCCTGGGTGCCCGATTACCACGTTTATCAACATCTCCGCGATGGACGTCTGGTTCAGGTTCTACCCGAGTGGAGTCCTTCTGTGAGCCGAGTCTGTCTGTATTACCCGGTTAATCGCCATCAGCCGTTAGCGCTCAAGCTGTTCTGTGACGCCGTCAGGGAGTGGGCGAAAACACCCCTGAGCAACCCTGGCCAGAACAGCACCCCGACCGACGGAGCGTCGGCCGAGGCAGGGTAGTCTAGTAATTCTCTTCGACCTGTTTTTTGAACAATGCGCGGAACACCGGATAAATATCCTCCGGTTCGCGAATATGCTGTATGGCAAAATTACTAAAGGAGGTCTGAAGATGTTCATATTCACGCCACAGGGTTTGATGGGCGCGCCGGGTAATCTCAATGTAGCTGTAGTAACGCACCACGGGCAGAATCTGTTTGGACAGAATTTCATGGCACAGTGGAGAGTCATCAGCCCAGTTATCGCCATCAGACGCCTGTGCGGCATAGATATTCCATCGCGCCGGGTCGTAACGCTCTTTCACGACTTCATCCATAAGTTTTAGCGCGCTGGAAACGATGGTGCCGCCAGTTTCCTGTGAATAAAAGAACTCCTGCTCATCAACTTCCTTCGCCTGGGTATGATGGCGTATATACACCACGTCGACGTTTTTGTAGGTTCTGCTTAAAAACAGGTAGAGCAGAATATAGAAACGCTTGGCCATGTCTTTGGTGGGCTGATCCATCGATCCGGAGACGTCCATCAGGCAGAACATCACTGCCTGGCTGGAAGGTTCAGCACGCTTTTCAAAGTTTTTGTAACGCAAATCGAAGGTATCAATAAAGGGGACGCGCTTGATCCGCGCGCGCAAATCCGCGATTTCATTACGCAGACGCTGCTCTTCGAGGAGTTGGGCGGGTTCGCTGTTTTCCACCCGCAGCAGATTTTCTTCCAGTTCAGCCAGCTGACGCCGTTTAGCTGACGTCATGGCGGTGCGCCGTGCCAGCGAATTCTGTAATGAGCGAACTACGCTGATGTTGGCCGGCACGCCGTTAGCGGTGTAGCCTGCACGATGAGACTTATATTCATTAAGCTGTCGATGCTGATTTTTCTTCAAGTTCGGCAGTGCTAAATCCTCGAATAGCAGGTCGAGATATTCGTCTTTAGAAATATTGAAAACGAATTCATCCTCTCCTTCACCATCATTTCCTGCGTTGCCCTGACCACTTCCGCCAGCGCCGCCTCCCGCAGGACGGTCAACCCGGTCATTCTGAACAAAATGATCGTTGCCCGGATGGACGCGATAGCGCTCTCCACCACGCCCCTGGTGGAAACTGGGTTCATTAATATCTTCGATGGGTATTGAGACCGATTCGCCGCTCTCAATGTCGGTAACCGAACGCTTATTGATGGCCTCGGCGATCGACTGTTTAATTTGCGACTTGTAACGGCGCAAAAAACGCTGACGATTGACCGCGCTTTTGTTTTTGCCGTTAAGACGCCGATCGATAAAATAGGCCATAGCTCCCCCAAACATGGTTGCAAGCCGGGAAGGGGTTTACACCCTTTTCCCGGCTGGATGCGACTGCCGGAATCAGGACGATTTTCTTACGCGCAAATACCATTCGCACAGCAGGCGAACTTGTTTGCGGGTATAACCTTTCTCCATCATTCGGTCGACGAAGTCATCGTGCTTTTTCTGCTCGTCGCTGGACGTCTTAGCGTTAAACGAAATGACGGGCAGCAGCTCCTCCGTATTTGAAAACATTTTTTTCTCAATCACGGTGCGCAGCTTTTCGTAACTGGTCCAGTTAGGATTGCGTCCACTGTTATGAGCGCGTGCTCGCAGCACAAAGTTGACGATTTCGTTGCGGAAGTCCTTGGGATTACTGATCCCAGCCGGTTTCTCTATTTTCTCCAGCTCTGCGTTTAACGCTTCGCGGTCAAACAGCTGGCCGGTATCCGGATCGCGATACTCCTGATCCTGGATCCAGAAGTCAGCATAAGAGACATAACGGTCGAAAATGTTCTGTCCATATTCTGAATAGGACTCGAGATAAGCCGTTTGTATCTCTTTACCGATAAACTCGGCATATTTGGGGATCAGATAGCCTTTCAGGAATTCAAGGTATTTTTCTGCCTGTTCCTGTGGGAACTGCTCACGATCGATCTGCTGTTCCAGCACGTAGAACAGATGGACCGGGTTGGCAGCCACTTCGGCATGGTCGAAATTAAACACGCGCGAAAGGATTTTAAAGGCAAAACGCGTAGACAGTCCGTTCATCCCTTCGTCGACGCCAGCGTAGTCACGATACTCCTGATAGGATTTCGATTTAGGATCGGTATCCTTCAGGCTCTCACCATCATAGACGCGCATTTTTGAATAGGTACTGGAGTTTTCAGGCTCTTTCAGGCGTGACAGGATGGAGAAGCGGGCCAGCGTTTCCAGTGTGCCTGGCGCACAGGGCGCATGCGCCAGCTCACTGTTCACCAGCAGTTTTTCATAGATTTTCATCTCTTCAGACACGCGCAGGCAGTACGGCACTTTGACAATGTAAACACGGTCAAGGAAGGCTTCATTATTTTTGTTGTTACGGAACGTGACCCATTCTGATTCATTAGAGTGCGCCAGAATAATACCGTTGAAAGGCAGAGCAGAGATGCCTTCCGTGCCGTTATAGTTACCTTCCTGAGTGGCGGTAAGCAGCGGATGCAGCACCTTGATAGGGGCTTTAAACATCTCAACGAATTCCATAATCCCCTGGTTTGCCCGGCATAACGCGCCAGAATAGCCATAAGCATCCGGATCGTTCTGCGCGTGGTTCTCAAGCTTACGGATATCGACTTTACCCACCAGCGCCGAGATGTCCTGGTTATTTTCATCGCCAGGTTCAGTTTTGGCGATGGCAACCTGTTCCAGTATCGACGGCCAGACCTTCACCACTTTGAAGCGGGTGATATCACCACCGAAGTCGTTCAGGCGTTTGGCGGCCCAAGGCGACATGATGGTGCCAAGATAACGGCGGGGCACGCCATACTCTTTATTAAGGATATGGGCATCCTCATGAGGGTTAAACAGGCACAGAGGATGATCGTTTACCGGGCTGCGTTCACCGTCGGCGGTGAGTATGTAGATGGGCACGCGCTGCATCAGTGATTTCAGCCGTTCAGCAAGAGAGGATTTACCCCCGCCAACCGGCCCCAGCAGATAGAGGATTTGCTTCTTCTCTTCAAGCCCCTGCGCAGCATGTTTGAGGTAGGCGACGATCTGCTCGATAGCTTCTTCCATGCCATAAAATTCTTCGAACGCCGGGTAGCGTGCGACTACGCGGTTTGAGAAAAGCCGTGAAAGGCGAGGCTCAAGAGCGGTATCAACCATTACTGGTTCACCAATGGCCATTAACAGTCGTTCCGCCGCATTGGCGTATGCACTGCGATCCTGGCGGCATACGGTCAGGAACTCCTGCAGTGTGAACTCTTCGTCCTTGGCAGCTTCATAACGCTGACGATAGTGATCGAATATATTCATGGCGATGCCCGTCCTTTCGGTTTTATACCGGTCATAGTCCGTGCTGCAGGGAGATGGCTGTCGTTGATAACCCGGCGTCAACTCATCGGGCCTCACCTGTCAACTGCCTTCCTGTAACTCGAATTACTTGGGTATAGCACTGGTAGCAGGAGCTGAAGAGATAACGACTCCTGAAGAATTTATATCTGAGTACAGCAACCCTTATGCCAACCTGGTGTCGATTTACGGCCTGCTTTAAAAAAATTGTGGTTGCTCTGCTCGATAAACTGGGAGGTTCATTATTAAGCGTAGAGCGCATTCAGAAAATTTCCTAATGTAGTGCCTGTTTTCAAAGAAATTTCAGTAGCAAAGTTAGAATGTAGCTAAGGACTCGCCTTGTTCACCCCGGCCTTGAACGGCCTGTTGCCCGCATTCTGAACTTCTGCCTCCCCCCTGAATTGCTCAGTATGGATTATGAGTGCTAAAGTTTGGGTGATTTTGTGACTTACAGAACACTTCATGCCTAAAATATCAGGCTGATTGTTATATTTATGGATTGAATAAATTGTGAACTATTTCAAAGTTACCGCGCTTTCTGCTTTTTTACCCTGTTATTTTATCGCTTCAATGGCCCAGGCCAATCCCTTAACGTTGGGAGCGGGCCTGCTTTACAGTCAAAGTCCGTATAAAAGCGGACAGGATCGCTATTATCCATTCCCTGTTATCAACTATGAGGGGGACAGCTTCTATATTCATAGCCTGCAGGCGGGATACTACCTGTGGAAAGACCAACAGGATCAGCTATCACTGACCGTGTTAGGTTCACCGCAAAATTTTGATCCTGATGATGTCGACGATAGCGATATGAAGTCGCTGAATAAGCGTCGTATGACGGTAATGGGCGGCCTTGCATATCGCCATACGGCAGACTGGGGCATTATGCGCACCGCGCTGGTGGGCGATATGCTTAATAACAGTAACGGCATTATCTGGGATGTGGCCTATCTTTATCGCTTTGAATTTGGCCAGTTCAGCCTGACGCCTGGCATCGGTGCTTTATGGAACAGTGCGAATCAGAACCGCTATTATTACGGCATCAACTCGGATGAATCTCGCCGCAGCGGTCTTAGCAGCTACCGGCCAGATAGCAGCTGGAGCCCTTATCTTGAACTCAGCGCAGGCTGGAAGATCGATGATAACTGGAATGCAACGTTGTCCGGGCGCTATTCAAGGCTTGGCGGGGATATTAAAGACAGTCCGATGGTCGATAATAATGCACAAATGCTGCTAATGACCGGGGTGAGTTACACATTCTGACCCGGCACCTATGCCCTGATTCAGGGCATAGGCTTCTATTACACTCTGGTTATGCCCTAAAACAGGGCGGAGTCGGTGACGCATTGGGCGTCTTTTAATGTGTTAAACGCCCCGGTCAAACTCACTTTTTGCTACGCACCAGAAGGGTGGTTGCCAGTCGGGCAGGCCGATCGTCGGCGCTTTTCATGGGTTGACTGATATGCGCCGTTTCCACGCAAACCATCGTTTTATACCCTTCATTGGCCATATCTGCCATGCTGCAAGACAGCTCTGCCCCAGGATTCCAGGTGACAACGTCACTATGATGGTGGTGGTGCACTTCAATTGTTCGCTGTCCTGCCTTATCGTCAATGATGCTGCAATCTGTAGGCTCGGTGAAGATGCGATCCGTCCGCTGCGCATAGGTCTGTGTGCCGTTCTCTGACGTTCCCGTGACGCCATTGTTCACTTTATCGATATAGCTCGGCCCGAGGCCGCTGACGGATACGCCCGCGATATCAGCCACGGCAAAGTAACTGTGCAGGGCGGCGGTTGCTTCAAATTCACCATGTGCTTCCAGCTCAATTTCACAGCGTTCGCCGAAGCGGAATCGGGCAAACAGGGTAAAGTCATGTGGCCATAACTTCCTGGTTTTCTCATTGCTTTCCAGTACCAGCGTCAGCATGACGCACCGTTCGTTTTCATCGTGTGCGGAAAGCTTCCACGGCAGGTTACGGGCGAAACCGTGTGCGGGTTCTCCGGCCGGGCCAAACCAGGGCCAACAAACAGGGATGCCGCCACGAATGGCTTTACCATCGGCCCAGGGCGTTTTATCGCTTACCCAGATGACGGGTTGCTCTCCGGCTGGCTGCCAGGCCACCAGCTGAGCACCTTGCAAAGTGACGGCTGCGCGGACCTTAGGGTGAGTGATGACGATAACCGGCAGCTCTCCCATCTGACGCTGTGAAAGCCAGGGGGTTAACTGGTGGATCACCGGCAGGGTAAAGAGTTTCTCGTTCACAGGTTTGCCTTTTGAAAATGAGCGATAAAAAAAGGGCGACCTGCGTCGCCCTCCGATTCGTTTCACATCCAGCCTTTAAACTTGAAACTGCCTGAAGCCGTTTCCGTTTTGCGGCGGAGCGCTTATTTAGCGATGTGAGCAACCAGGTCCAGAACCTTGTTGGAGTAGCCTGTTTCGTTGTCGTACCAGGATACCAGCTTCACGAAGTTGTCGTTCAGGGCGATACCGGCTTTCGCATCGAAGATAGACGTCAGGGTTTCGCCGTTGAAATCAGTAGAAACCACTTCGTCTTCAGTGTAGCCCAGAACGCCTTTCATCTCACCTTCGGCAGCGGCTTTGATCGCTGCACAAATTTCTTTGTAAGAAGCCGGTTTTGCCAGACGAGCAGTCAGATCGACAACGGAAACGTTAGGGGTAGGCACACGGAACGCCATACCGGTCAGTTTACCGTTCAGCTCTGGGATCACTTTACCTACCGCTTTAGCAGCACCGGTAGAAGAAGGGATGATGTTCTGAGATGCGCCACGGCCGCCACGCCAGTCTTTGTGTGACGGGCCATCAACGGTTTTCTGCGTCGCTGTAGTCGCGTGAACGGTGGTCATCAGTGCTTCAACGATGCCGAACTTGTCGTTGATCACTTTTGCCAGCGGTGCCAGGCAGTTGGTGGTACAAGATGCGTTAGACACGATATCCTGACCGTCGTAAGACTTGTGGTTTACGCCCATAACAAACATTGGGGTGTCGTCTTTAGACGGGCCAGTCAGTACGACCTTCTTCGCGCCTGCTTCGATGTGTTTACGTGCTGTTTCGTCGGTCAGGAAGATACCTGTTGCTTCGGCAACCACATCAACACCAACTTCATTCCACTTCAGGTTTGCCGGATCGCGCTCAGCGGTAACACGAATGGTTTTACCGTTAACAACCAGATGGCCGTCTTTGACTTCTACAGTGCCGTTAAAACGGCCATGAGTTGAGTCATACTTCAGCATGTAAGCCATGTACTCTGCGTCGAGCAGATCGTTGATAGCAACGATTTCTACATCAGAACGTTCCTGAGCAGCACGGAAAACGATGCGGCCGATACGGCCAAAACCGTTGATACCTACTTTGATAGTCATATATTCCACCAGCTTGTTGATAGTGAATAAAAGGTTGGTTGTAAAATTACAAAAACCTTACCAGGCGTCAAGCGGAATCGTGTCAATCATTGCGACAAATCAATCCTCGAACAGGAATTATTCAATCTAAATCCGGCTACATGACGCGTGGTAAAGTACATTTTGGGGCACTTTAGCCTAATCTAAAGGGGGGGATGCTCCAAATGGTGATCTGCATCACAATTTTAACCGCGACTGGAGACGGTTATCTGGCGATCGGTAAAATTTTGCCAGATGTTGTTAAGTGTTTGTTAGAATAGCTGCAGAGATTAACAGTTCAATCGCGCCAGAGAGTCCAGATATGGCTAAACAAGATAATACCTCATCATCCGAAAGCACCCTGACTGAAATGCAGCGCTACGTGACTCAAGAACACGGCACTGAACCTCCCTATTCGGGCAAGCTCCTTCATAACAAAAACGATGGCATTTACCACTGCCTGATTTGCCGTGTACCGCTGTTTTTGTCCGAATCCAAATATGATTCCGGTTGCGGTTGGCCCAGTTTTTATCAGCCTTTCAGCCCGGAGGCTATTCGCTATATTGAGGATGACAGCCACGGTATGCAGCGTATCGAAATCCGCTGCGGCAGCTGTGATGCGCACCTCGGTCACGTATTTCCTGATGGCCCGCAGCCAACCGGCGAACGCTTTTGTGTCAACTCGGCCTCGCTGAGTTTCACCGATGATAATGGCAATAACACGTTGGGCTAAGGAGACATGATGCAACTGGATGAAATGATCGCCAGCATGACGCCGGAGGTTTATCAGCGTTTGGTCACCGCCGTAGAAACCGGTAAGTGGGCCGATGGTGTCGCGCTGACTCCTGAGCAGAAAGAGCACAGCCTACAGCTGGTGCTGCTGTGGCAGGCGAGAAACAACGATAATCCGCAGCATATGAGCGTGGCAAAGGGCGGGGAGATGGTGATGAAAAGTAAAAAACAGCTGAAAGACGAGTTTGGCATCCGCGATGATGCCGTCACGCGTATCAAGCTACAGTAGATTATTCCTCCAGGAATAATTTGCGCTAACCCAGGCGGGGCCGACCGTACGCGACCCCGCGTGGGCGTTTAAATCAAGCGGGCACCCGCTTGAGCCATATCGAGCAAGGCATTTTTACTGTCATCAGGATGTAGATTGACCCCGCGACAGCCCGCGCTCACCACCGTGACCTGATAACCCAGCGTCAGCGCGTCCAGCACGCTAAACTTAACGCAGTAATCGGTAGCCAGCCCCATGACGGTGAGAGCCGTCACGTCGTGTTCCTGCAACCAGGCGTGCAGGATAGTGTGCTGGCGCTGGCCGTTATCGTAAAACGCACTGTAGCTATCGATTTCGGCATTCTCGCCTTTGTGAACCAGCAGGTTGATTGCCGTGTGCGCCAGTTCAGGATGCAGCTGCGCGCCGTGGCTCTGTTGCACACAGTGATCCGGCCACCATATCTGTGGCAAACCGTGTAACTGGCCGAGCGTGCCCGGTATGGTCCCGGCGCTGGAGGCGAAGCTACCGTGTCCTGCGGGATGCCAGTCGAGAGTGGCTATCACCGCTTCGCCGCGCTGCTGAAATTCTGCAGCAAGGCGGTTAGCGACGGCAATGGTCTGTTCTCCTTCTTTCACGGCTAGTGCACCGCCGGGACAAAAGTCATTTTGCAGGTCGATCAATAACAGTGCCTGGCGTCCACTCATCGTCATTTCATTCTCTCAGTCAGGGGTCAATTCGCCGCGCAGATTTTGTTTCATCAGCTGGCGGATTTCATCGCTGGTCAAATCCTGGCTCAGCAGGTAATGCAGTTTGGTCAGCGTGGCTTCGACGGTCAAATCGGCTCCGCTCACCACGCCAGCATGTGCCAGCGCATTTCCTGTGGCATAGCCTCCCATATTGACCTTACCGGACATACACTGGGTGAGATTGACTACCACAATGCCGCGTTCGGTAGCGGCCTTCAGCTCTTGAAGGAACTCTTTATTCTGCGGGGCATTGCCGACGCCATAAGAGCGCAGGATCAGCGCTTTTACCGGCTGCTGTAGGAAATTGCGCACCACTTCGGCCGAAATTCCCGGGTAGAGGGTGACCACCCCGATCGGCTGCGGCGTGATGGGATGCACCACCAGATCACCCACGCCAGTTGGGGCGGGAGCGGTGTTCAAACGACGAATATGAATGCCAGCTTCCAGCAGCGGGGCAAGGTTTGGCGAGGCGAAAGCATTAAAGCCGTCGGCGTGTGCCTTGGTGGTACGATTACCACGGTACAAGGTGTTATTGAAGAACAGCGTCACTTCGTTAACCGGATAGTTAGCGGCGACAAACAGAGAATTCAACAAATTCTGTTGCCCGTCGGAGCGCAGCTGCTCAAGGGGGATTTGTGACCCTGTCACAATCACCGGTTTGGCTAAGTTTTCCAGCATAAACGAAAGCGCCGAGGCGGTGAATGCCATCGTGTCGGTGCCATGCAGAATGACAAATCCATCATAGTGATCATACTTTTGACGGATATCGTCGGCGATGATTTGCCAGTCCTGCGGCGTCATATCTGAAGAGTCAATCAAAGGCTGATATTCATGGATGGTGAAATCAGGCATTTCTGGCCGGTGAAACTCTGGCATGTTGGCCAGCTGGTGCTGAAGATGGCCGGAAACCGGAACAAAACCATGCTCGGAGCGCTGCATGCCGATAGTGCCGCCCGTGTAGGCGACGTAAATGGATTTCTTTTGCATTGGTAAACTCAGGAATGACTCAAAGAGCGCAGTATAAGGGGAAAGCATAAGGAAAGCAGCCCGATCGGTAACGATCGGGCTGAAGTGACGTCACACAAATGACTCTTGTGTAACGCGACTGCTTATTTCACATCACCGCAACTCAGGCAGAGCGCATAGCGATTTTGCGGATCGTTCAGGTTATCCATCAGGCCGGGCTGTTTTTGCATTGCCGACATAATATCCATCACCGGAGCAGGGAAGTAGGCTTTCA
The DNA here is from genome assembly GCF_001050515.1 of Erwinia piriflorinigrans CFBP 5888. Lineage (GTDB taxonomy): Bacteria > Pseudomonadota > Gammaproteobacteria > Enterobacterales > Enterobacteriaceae > Erwinia > Erwinia piriflorinigrans. The sequence goes on along the minus strand of NZ_CAHS01000015.1, from coordinate 336,486 downwards.
GGGTGGCGGGTAGCGCCGCATGAGCAGAGGCCTGTACTTGGTTGAACAGCAGATCCAGCAGACCTGGCTCATCCTGATACCAGCTCAACTGGGGCTTGCTCAGTTTTGCCAGCTGCGCTGCTTTAGCTACCGCATCATCAAAATCACCTAGCGCATCGACCAGACCATTCGCTTTAGCATCATTGCCGGTCCACACGTGTCCCTGAGCTATCTGGTCAATTTCCTCGGTGGTTTTGTTGCGTGATTTCGCGACCAGGCCAATAAAGTTCTGATAACCCTTATCAATGCTCAACTGCATCATCTGCTGGACTTCCGGCGGCAGGGCCTTAGTGCTGGCGATATCAGCCAGCGGGGACGTTGCCACGCCGTCAGTATGAACGCCAATCGCATCCAGTGAATTCTCTACGGTGTTAATCACGCCGAAGATGCCGATGGAGCCTGTCAGCGTCGCCGGGCTGGCAATCACATAATTGGCTGGGGTTGATACCCAATAGCCGCCGGATGCTGCCATACCGCCCATAGAGACCACCACAGGCTTGCCAGCGTCTTTCGCCGCAGCCAGCTCTTCGCGAATCGTTTCAGACGCGGTGACGCTACCGCCAGGGCTGTTCACACGGAAGACAATGGCTTTAATTTTTGGATCAAGGCGTGCCGCGCGAATTTCCAGGGCGGTAGTATCGCCGCCAACGCTGCCAGGCGTTTCTTCACCATCCATGATCGCGCCACTGGCCAAGATCACCGCCACATTCGCGTCGCCCGTGCTGGTATCTTTTACCTCATAGTCATAGATACTGGTGCCGCGATAGTTCTTAGCCTCTTTATCCCAGCCGAAGGTTTTAACCAGGTCACGTTCGACCAGCGATGGAGAAGCCAGCTCGTCTACCAGTTTGTTATCCCTGGCATACTGAGCAGTATCCCCTCCAAGTTTTTTCAGCGAGTCCAGTACGCCCTGCGCGCCTGGGAATACCTGATTTGGAGTGATTTGGCGGTTTGCGGCCAGTGTATTCAGGTAATTCTCCCACAGCTCACCCACCCAGCGGCCGTCGGCATCGCGTGCCGCCGGAGACATATTGTCTCGCAGGAAAGGTTCTACCGCCGACTTATAAGTGCCTACGCGGAATACGTGTGAGCTGACTTTTAGTTTGTCAATCAGCGTCTTATAGTACAGGCTGTTCGTGGCAAAACCATGAAGGTCAACATTACCTTGCGGGGAGAGGTAAATCTTGTTGGCGTAGCTTGCAAGGTAGTACTGTGCCTGGCTGTAGCTTTCTCCGGTGGCGAAGATCGGCTTGCCGCTATCACGGAATTCGCGAAGCGTCTTGCCAATGTACTGCAACGATGGCTGGTCGGCCCCGGCAAAATTACGCAGGTCAAGCACCATGCCGGTGATATTGGCATCATCTTTTGCCTGGCGGATGGCATCCACGATATCAAACAGCGAGTTTTCCTTCAGGCGGTCGCTGCTGGCCCCTAGCAGCTGGCGACCAATTTTACTCAGTTTGTGACTGACGGTGGGTTTATCCACCACCACACCACTCAGGTTGACAACCAGTGCGCCTTTTTGCGTTTCGGCTGGCGTGCTGGCGCTCTTAAACTGGAACCAGATCCCCAGGGCAACAACAATCAGCAGGACCAGGAACAGGTTAAGAATAAATTCACGAACAAAATTCAGTACCCGCCATGACCACTTAAAGATAGTAGCGATAATTCGCCATAATACGTGCATAGTCTCTCCATATTGGCAATCAAATGCCCGCCAGGGGAATGCTGTGTCGCAGGGCATTCGCAAAACCGGGCCATAATGCTTCACATCCTAATTAGCAGGGGCGGAATTGTCAGCAGGAAAAAGCGCAATGCTGTAACAAAACATCATCCTGTGCTAGTTTCTGCCCTGCACAAATGATTAACAGGAGGACTCAATGGATGCTCTGGAACTACTGATGAACCGCCGCTCCGCATCCCGTCTGGCTGAGCCAGCCCCGTCAGGCGAGGCCTTGGAGAACATTTTACGCGCCGGTCTGCGCGCTCCTGACCACGGCACGCTCAAGCCCTGGCGTTTTATCATTATTGAAAATGAGGGGCGCGATCGTTTTAGCGCGTTACTGGAAAAACTGGCGCGTGACGAGCAGCAGGATGATAAAGCCATTGAAAAAGCACAGCGTGCGCCCTATCGGGCACCGATGATCATTACCGTGGTGGCACATTGTGAAGAGCACCCTAAGGTGCCGCGCTGGGAACAGCTGGTTTCCGCCGGATGTGCGGTGATGGCAATGCAAATGGCTGCCGCCGCGCAGGGATTCAACGGTATCTGGCGCAGCGGCGCATGGACTGAAGCAGAGCCGGTTCGTGAGGCGTTCAACTGTCGGCACCAAGATGCGATCGTCGGATTTCTCTATCTGGGAACGCCGCAGCTCAAATCTTCAGCCAGCATCGTACCGCCTGACAGCGCCTCCCTGATTAGCTACTTTTGAATGATAGTCACAGATAATAATAGATGTGCCTGCCACCTGAAACGTGTGTGGGCATGACCAGCGCTCAGCCTGTTTTGCTAATGCGCTGGTGCGGAAGTCTGAAAAGGCTGGCCGGAAAAGCCATTATTGATACCAAACCTTGAGCAGGAAGTTCCCCCCGGATGCGTTTGTTTATTGCCGAAAAACCCAGTCTCGCCCGCGCCATTGCGGATGTCCTGCCTAAACCCCACCGCCGTGGTGATGGGTATATTGCCTGCGGCGGCGATCAGGTCGTCACCTGGTGCGTCGGCCATCTGCTGGAGCAGGCGCAACCTGACAGTTACAACAGCCGTTTTGCGCGCTGGTCACTCGCTGATTTGCCGATTGTGCCGGAAAAATGGCGGTTGCAGCCTCGCCCATCTGTGGCGAAACAGCTCAATGTCATCAAAGGGTTGCTGCAGCAGGCCAGCGTGGTGGTTCATGCGGGGGACCCGGATCGCGAAGGTCAGCTGCTGGTCGATGAAGTGCTTGACTACCTGACGCTACCCGCTGAAAAGCGCGCACAGGTTCAGCGCTGCCTGATCAACGACCTCAACCCCCAGGCGGTAGAGAGGGCAATCGGGCGGCTGCGTGCAAACCGCGAGTTTATTCCATTGTGTGTTTCTGCTCTGGCACGTGCGCGCGCCGACTGGCTGTACGGCATCAATATGACGCGTGCCTACACGTTGTTGGGGAGAAACGCCGGTTATGATGGCGTGCTCTCCGTCGGGCGTGTTCAGACTCCGGTGCTGGGGCTGGTGGTGCGCCGTGATGAAGATATCGAAAACTTCGTGGCGAAAGACTTCTTCGAAGTGAGGGCGCATATCGTCACACCCGCAGATGAACGCTTTGTTGCCCTGTGGCAGCCGAGCGACTCTTGTGAGCCTTATCAGGATGAAGAAGGGCGTCTCTTACATCGTCCACTGGCGGAGCATGTGGTGGCACGGATTAACGGACAGCCAGCCCATGTCACCAGCTACAACGATAAGCGCGAAAATGATACGCCACCGTTGCCGTTTTCGCTCTCTGCCCTACAGATTGAGGCGGGAAAACGTTTTGGACTTAGTGCGCAGACGGTGCTGGATACCTGCCAGCGACTTTACGAAACGCATAAACTGATCACTTACCCACGTTCAGACAGTCGTTACCTGCCCGATGAACACTTTGCCGGGCGTCATGCGGTGCTGAATGCCATCAATGTGCATCAACCGGAGCTGTCAACGCCGGGTGATTTTAACAGCGATAAGAAAAACCGCTGTTGGGATGATAAAAAGGTGGATGCTCACCATGCGATTGTCCCGACCGCACGCAGCAGTCAGGTCAGACTGACGGATAACGAACAGCAGATCTATCGCCTGATAGCTACCCAGTATCTGATGCAGTTCTGCCCCGATGCGGTCTATCGCAAATGTGTTATTGAGATGGATATCGCCGGGGGTAAATTCCTCGCCAAAGCGCGCTTTCTGGCAGAGGCCGGTTGGCGTTCGCTGCTTGGCAGCAAGGAGCGTGACGAAGAAAATGACGGTACGCCGCTGCCAGTGGTGGCAAAGGGGGATGAGTTGTTGTGTGAACGCGGAGAGGTGCTGGAGAAACAGACTCAGCCGCCGCGCCCCTTCACCGATGCGACTCTGCTGTCGGCAATGACCGGTATAGCACGATTTGTACAGGATAAAGATCTCAAGAAAGTGTTGCGTGCGACCGATGGTTTAGGAACGGAAGCCACGCGCGCCGGTATCATTGAGCTGTTATTTAAAAGAACGTTTTTATTTAAGAAGGGGCGTTACATTCATTCCAGCCCTGCCGGGCGGGCACTGATCCATTCATTGCCAGAGATGGCGGCTCGCCCGGATATGACCGCCCACTGGGAATCCACGCTGACAAAAATCAGTGAGAAGCAGTGTCGCTATCAGGACTTTATGTCTCCGCTGGTGGAAACCCTGCACAGTTTGATTCATCAGGCCCGGCAGCAGCCTGCTGCGCATGCGTTTCGTGGCTTGCCGGCTCCGGCAGCGGACAAAGTGAAAAAGACCCGCCGTAAAACGGCTAAAAAGAAGGAAAGCGAAGCATGAAACTTCACCTGACGCTGGTATTGCTGCTGGCAATAAGCGCTCCGGCGCTGGCCGGGCGTTATATCAGTAACGGCGGCGGAAATACCGATGTGGTGGTGGATATGCCGCGAGAAGTCGGGACGACACCGCCGCCATGCCAGCGCTGCTGCATCTATGATAACCGTAACTACAGCGAAGGGGCAGTGCTGAAAAGCGAGGGCGTATTGCTACAGTGTGTGCGCGATGAAAATACGCTGGGCACCAACAACCTTATCTGGCGCATGGTGAAATAATCACAGTGCGCAGCCGGATGCAGGTGGATCGGCTATCTACCTGCATTCGGCATCTTTAACCGCTTCCGGCGAATTACAGGCTGAACTGTGCCCAGATAGGGGCATGATCTGATGGTTTCTCCATCGCGCGAATGTCGTAATCAATACCGGTCGCGATACAGCGTTCAGCCAGTGGCCTGCTCGCCAGCACCAGGTCAATACGCAGCCCACGATTGTCATCAAAGCCCTTTGAGCGGTAGTCGAACCAGGAAAAACGATCGTTAACTTCCGCATTCTGTGCGCGCCAGGTATCGACTAATCCCCAGTTCATTAGACGATCCATCCACTCGCGCTCTTCGGGCAGGAATGAACATTTCCCGGTTCGCAGCCAGCGTTTACGGTTTTCATCGCCGATGCCGATATCCAGATCGCTGCTGCTGATATTCATATCTCCCATAATCAGCACCTGATTATCGGCTTTCTGCTGCTGCTCAAGATAGCTTTGCAAATCGCGATAGAATTTCTCTTTTGCCGGGAATTTAGTCGGATGGTCACGGCTTTCTCCCTGTGGGAAGTAGCCGTTAATCACCGTGAGAAGCCCGTCAGAAGTCTGGATATCCGCCATGATAATGCGGCGCTGTGCGTCTTCATCATCGCCGTCAAAACCCCGCCGTACGGAAATCGGTTGCTGTTTGCATAACAGCGCCACGCCGTAATGGCCTTTTTGACCGTGGTAAAACACGTGGTAGCCAAGGCTGGCGACATCTTCGAGGGGGAACATGTCGTCGTGGACTTTGGTTTCCTGTAGTCCAATGACATCGGGCTGATGCTGTTCAACAATCGCTTGCAGTTGATGGGGGCGGGCACGCAGCCCATTGATATTAAAAGAAACAAATTTCATCGCGCGGGCCATTTTGCCGGGTAAAGGATGGCCAGATGGTAGCAGAATTTTGGCGAATAAAGAAATGCCGCCCTACCTGTGGATCGTTGCTTTCCGTCCTTTCCTGTGGGGAACAGAGAGGGGGGGGGCTTGTGGATAAGCTGCATATGCAGGCCGTCCGTCAGTTTTTCAGCTCTAACAGGAAAATAGTGTCTATTATATTTAAATGGCAATTATCCTGATATCAACAGGCTACCAGGTAACGGAGTTTTTTAATGTTTTCCAGAGATCCAAGATTAAACATGCATCTCAATAACGGGGCGTTTAACCTTTATCCACTATACATTCACTACACGACTTTGCAGGGGTATCGGGCCATCAAAGCTGCTGGGTGTATCTCAGCAAATCCTAACAAGGAACGGCGTGGTTCAGCGGCAAAAAAAGGCGTCTACCTGGCTCTTGCTAAAGATGCGATGAGTAATGAAGATGCGCACAGCATCCTGTTTCTCGGGGAAGAAAAGTATCTGGCCAGCGCGACTTATTGCTTTGTTTTTTATTTCAATCAGGACCCCTACCTCCCCGCCAGACCCGTCAGCCACGGTAGCTATTCTCATGAGGTAATCTGCCCACAAGACATTAATTTTAAACAGATTAATATTATTTATGATGGCCTGAATCCCTTCATTTGAATCCGTTCCACCTGCACGCATGGCGTTCGACTCAAACCTTCGGGTCGAAGCCTCTCGTCCTTCCCCGTGGGGAATATAAAATATGCAGTGAATTTGAAAATGAGAGGACATCTGAACTGGTGGTGGGGGAAGGATAACTCGTCACTGCGTTCCTCGCCCTGCGGGCCGCCATTGCATGGCGTTGTCTCACTGCGTTCGACTCAAACCTTCGGGTCGAAGCTTCTCATCCTTCCCCGTGGGAACATAAAAGTATGCAGTGAATTAGGAAATGAGAGGGCATCTGAAATGGTGGTGGGGGAAGGATAACTCGTCACTGCGTTCCTCGCCCTGCGGGCCGCCATTGCATGGCGTTGTCTCACTGCGTTCGACTCAAACCTTCGGGTCGAAGCTTCTCATCCTTCCCCGTGGGAACATAAAAGTATGCAGTGAATTAGGAAATGAGAGGGCATCTGAAATGGTGGTGGGGGAAGGATTCGAACCTTCGAAGTCGATGACGGCAGATTTACAGTCTGCTCCCTTTGGCCGCTCGGGAACCCCACCACTGGCCTTGCTTGCTGTGCTTGTTAAGCGGGGTGCATCATATCAAATGAATTCACCCTGTAAAGCGCCGTATAAGGTAATGAAGTGTGTTTGCCGTTTTTTTATCCATGATGCTGTTTTGTCAAACAAAACAGCATCATCATCATCAAAGAATGATAGTGCGGTTGCCGTAGACAAACACCCGCTGGGCCAGAACTTCATACAGAGCACGGCTCAGAGCATTCTTCTCAACGTCACGACCGGCGCGCATCATATCCTCCGCTGAATAGGTGTGATCAACATGAATAACGTCCTGCATAATGATCGGACCTTCATCAAGATTGTCATTCACGTAGTGCGCGGTAGCGCCGATAATCTTCACTCCGCGCTCGTAGGCCTGATGATAAGGGCGTGCGCCGATAAATGCGGGCAGGAACGAGTGGTGAATATTGATGATCTGATTCGGGTAGCGCTGAACAAATGCCGGCGTTAATACACGCATATATTTCGCTAACACTACATAATCAGGCTGATACCGGTCAATTTCAGCAGCCATATTATTGTCATGTTCTTCACGCGTCAGTCCTTCATGGCTGGAAAGAATGAAGGGAACGTCAAAACGCTCAACCAGCGTGCGCAGCGTTTCGTGATTGCCAATGACGGCGGCAATTTCCACGTCCAGGCCGCCATAGGCGCTTTTCATCAGCAGATCGCCCAAGCAATGTGCCTCTTTAGTCACCAAAATAACGATACGGCGGCGACCGGCGGGATGCAGTTCACGCACTGATCCGGCGGGCAAGGCACCGTCGAGATCGGTCAACAAGGTACTGTCGTTGAAAATGCCTTCCAGCTCGGTGCGCATAAAAAAACGACCGGTGCGATGATCGACAAATTCATTGTTTTGCACGATGTTGAGTTCGTGTTTGTAACAGATGTTGGTGATTTTAGCGATCAACCCTTTGGCATCCGGGCAGATGGTGCGTAGAACTTTTCGTTGCAGTATTTGCGCTTGCATTGCGATGGTGATCCTGTCGATACAAAGGGAAATCAGGGTCAATTCTGACCACAGCATTTCTTATATTTTTTTCCGGAGCCGCAAGGACACCGATCGTTGCGTCCCGTTGGCGGAAAGGTTCCGTCAATATAATACCAGCGTTGCTCCTCATGAAGAAAGCGCGAACGTTCATGAAGAAAACTTTCCTGCTGATTTTCAGAGAAACGGGCGAAAAATGTCACGTATCCTGTATTTTCTTGAGGAATAATTTCAGTGGATATGACTCTGAGGCCGTGCCAGCGTGTGTTGGCAAAGCTTTCTTCCAGACTATCGGCAAAATTTTGCGCATTGCAGGAAGGGTGCCAGCTGGCAATCAGATATCGTGAATTCTGTTGGACGTAGGCGCTGTAACGTGAGCGCATTAAGGCTTCTGGCGTATCAGGATACGCGTCTCCCCTTAGATACGGTTCGCAACATAGGCTATACTGCAATCCGCTACCGCACGGACAAGATTCAGACACATTGACTCCGGAAGTTTTACAAAATGCTTTATATTCAGTTTTCATGGTACCCGAGCACGTCTGGTGATGCCATTTTGTTCGTTAAACTCAGAACCGGAATGCAATGATACAGGTTAAGATCGGGCGGAGGCAGAGGAAAGTGGCCGTCAAAGGCGGTTTCCTGGAGGTTGCCGTGGCTGGGGTTCTACCGTCAGCTTCCCCAGTGCGGGTGCTGAGATCAAATAGTGTTCATGTTGACCTGCGGCAGCAGGAAACCTATCAGATACCACGTCTATCCCGTTCCGCTTCCTTCAAAATGTGTTGTTTCCCCTCATTGTTCCAGAACTCAGCCAGTAAAAAGATGGTTCTGCGCAGGTGGTCAGGCCCGCCTTCAAGCCACGATGAGTCTGGACTCAGGCGCTGGTGGTGGATAACACACAATAAAATTGGGTCGATAAAGCATGCAATTTAACGTCATGCTGAGAGGCGTAAAGTCCGTTTATAGGCCACTATTGAGGTATCTTTTATGCAGGGGGAAGGAATGGAAAAACCACTAACAGGAAAACATATTCTCATCGTTGAGGACGAGATCGTTTTCCGTTCCCTGCTGGAAAATTTTGTCATTGAGCTGGGTGCGCAGGTGACTCACGCTGACGATGGTGTAGATGCGATTCAGTGCATGTCACGTCAGGCTCCCGATCTGATGATCTGCGATCTGGCGATGCCGCGTATGAACGGCATTAAGCTGGTTGAGCATATCCGCAGTACCGGTAACGCAGTACCGATCCTGGTGATTTCTGCAACGGATAACATGGCCGATATTGCTCACGTATTGCGCCTGGGCGTGCAGGATGTGCTCCTGAAGCCGGTGAAAGACCTTGCCCGGCTGCGGGAAGCGATATTTGAATGCCTTTATCCCTCCATGTTCACGTCGAAAGTGGAAGAGGATGAACAGCTTTTTCAAGACTGGGGCGCACTGGTTAACGATCCGCAGGCTGCCGCCAAATTACTCAAACAGCTTCAGCCTCCGGTTCAGCAAACTATTGCCAACTGCCGCATTAATTATCGCCAACTGACAATGGCCGAGCAGCCTGGACTGGTGCTGGATATTGCGGCGCTTTCTGATAAAGATCTGGCTTTCTATTGTCTGGATGTCACTCGAGCAGGTGATAATGGCGTGCTCGCTGCACTGTTGCTGCGCGCGCTGTTTAATGGCCTGCTTCAGGAACAATTATCGGGGCAGGGGCAGCGTTTACCCGAGTTGGGGGGCTTGTTAAATCAGGTCAATCTGCTGCTGCGTCAGGCTAACCTCCACGGACAGTTTCCGTTGCTGGTTGGCTATTATCATCAGGGACTAAAAAACCTGATCCTGGTTTCCGCAGGCTTAAATGCCACGCTCAATATACATAGCCACCAGATCAAACTTAGCAACGGCGTGCCACTTGGGACGCTTGGCAGCACGCATTTTAATCAAATCAGTCAGCGCGGCGATGCCTGGCAATGTCAGGTATGGGGCGCTGGTGGGCGCTTGCGCCTGATGTTGTCTACGAAGTAATCACTCCTCTCTTTTTTTTTTTACTGGCCTGCGCAGACAGGGCCAGTAATTACCTTTAAAATTGGGCAATAGTCTTAAATTACTATTAATTGTCCTAACCAGGATAAATCCGCGTGGGTTCAACTGGTATACTCACTTCGTTTTTTAAATCGACATATCAAGTAAGCACTTGAACGGCCTATAAAGAGAGGTATTTTGATGTCTGCCTATAACTCAAAAGTAAAAAAAGCGGTTATCCCGGTCGCTGGTTTGGGAACGCGTATGTTGCCTGCGACAAAAGCAATTCCAAAAGAGATGTTACCGCTGGTTGATAAGCCGTTAATTCAGTATGTCGTTAACGAGTGTATTGCTGCGGGGATCCACGAAATTGTGCTGGTTACGCACTCTTCTAAAAACTCAATTGAAAACCACTTTGATACCAGCTTCGAACTGGAAGCCATGCTGGAAAAACGCGTTAAGCGTCAGCTGCTGGAAGAGATCCAGTCTATCTGCCCGCCACACGTGACCATTATGCAGGTTCGTCAGGGGCTGGCTAAAGGTCTGGGCCATGCGGTCATGTGTGCATGGCCAGTGATTGGTGATGAGCCGGTCGCTGTGATCCTGCCCGACGTGATCCTTGATGAATATGAATCCGATCTGTCGAAAGATAACCTGGCAGAGATGATCAAACGCTTCGATGAAACAGGTCACAGCCAGATCATGGTTGAACCGGTTGCCGACGTCACCGCTTACGGCGTTGTTGACTGCCAGGGCGCTACGCTGAACCCGGGTGACAGTGCGCCTATGGTGGGCGTGGTGGAAAAACCTAAAGCGGATAAAGCGCCTTCTAACCTTGCCGTTGTCGGCCGCTACGTGCTGTCTGCCGATATCTGGCCACTGCTGGCGAAAACGCCTCCGGGAGCGGGTGACGAAATTCAGTTGACCGACTCTATCGCCATGCTGATGGAGAAAGAGACAGTGGAAGCTTATCACCTGAAGGGCGTAAGCCATGACTGTGGTAACAAGCTGGGCTATATGCAGGCTTTCGTTGAATATGGTGTGCGTCACGAGACGCTGGGCAGCGATTTCAAAGCCTGGCTGGAAAGCACCGTGGGTATTAAAAAGTAAGTTTCATTTCTAACCGGGACAATTCAATGAAAGTCACCGTATTTGGTATCGGCTATGTGGGTCTGGTTCAGGCTGCTGTTCTGGCTGAAGTTGGGCATGACGTGCTTTGCATCGATATCGACGAAAATAAAGTCGAAAATCTGAAGAAAGGGATCATTCCAATTTTTGAACCGGGGCTAACGCCGCTGGTTATGCAGAACTATGAAGCCGGTCGTCTGAAGTTCTCTACCAACGCTGAAGAGGGCGTTAATCACGGCGTCATGCAGTTTATTGCTGTTGGTACACCGCCGGATGAAGATGGTTCTGCGGATTTGAAATATGTAACAGCCGTGGCGCGTACCATCGCTCAACATATGCAAGACCATAAAGTGGTGCTTGATAAATCCACCGTTCCGGTGGGAACAGCCGATCGTGTACGGCAGGTGATGGAAGAGACATTGCAAGGGCGCGGCGTTAAGTTAAGTTTTGATGTCGTCTCCAACCCGGAGTTTCTGAAAGAGGGTGCGGCAGTCAGCGACTGCATGCGTCCAGAGCGTATTGTGATCGGTACAGATAATGATGATGTGGTCGAACTGCTGCGTGAATTGTACGAGCCGTTTAACCGTAATCATGATCGAATGATCCTGATGGATATCCGCAGTGCCGAGCTCACCAAGTATGCAGCAAACTGTATGCTGGCGACCAAAATCAGCTTTATGAACGAAATCTCCAATCTGGCTGAGCGTCTTGGTGCCGACGTTGAAAAAGTGCGTCAGGGGATTGGTTCTGATTCACGCATCGGTTACTCATTTATCTATCCTGGCTGCGGTTACGGCGGCTCCTGTTTCCCGAAAGATGTGCAGGCCTTAATCCGTACCGCCGAACAGATCGGCTACCAGCCGCGCTTGTTACAGGCTGTGGAAGACGTCAACGATTCACAAAAACACAAGCTGCCGACCTTTATCAAACGTCACTATGGTGAAAACCTGCGGGGCAAAACGTTTGCCTTATGGGGGCTTTCATTTAAGCCGAATACCGATGATATGCGTGAAGCTTCCAGTCGGGTATTGATGGAAGCCTTGTGGCAAGCTGGTGCCACCGTGCAGGCTTTCGATCCGGAAGCGATGGACGAAGCGCAGCGTGTCTATGGTCACCGTAGCGATCTGAAGCTGATGGGAACCAAAGAAGCAGCGTTACAGGGGGCTGATGGACTGGTGATCTGCACCGAGTGGCAGAACTTCCGCGCACCTGATTTTGACATAATTAAAAACGCACTCAAAGAACCCGTGATTTTTGATGGTCGTAACCTGTATGATCCAGAAAGGATCAGCAAGCGCGGTTTTGTTTATTATGCAATTGGCCGCGGAGCATCTTTGAACATTGCATAATTAATGAGGGTAGTATGAAATATCTGGTCACCGGCGCAGCGGGCTTTATTGGCTTCCATGTCACCCAAAGCCTGCTAAACGCCGGTCACCAGGTTGTCGGGCTCGACAACCTGAATGACTATTATGATGTTAATCTTAAAACGTCCCGCCTGGCGCTTATCGCTGAACACTCCGGTTTTACTTTTATCAAAGGTGATCTTGCCGACAGGGAAGGTATGGCAGAGATATTTCGCTGCCACCGCTTTCAACGCGTCATACATCTTGGTGGACAGGCCGGCGTGCGTTATTCGTTGGAAAACCCTTTGGCTTATGCTGACGCTAACTTGGTGGGCCATCTTAATATCCTTGAAGGTTGCCGCCACAATCAGGTAGAGCACCTGCTATATGCCTCATCCAGCTCCGTATATGGTCTCAATCGCAAAATGCCATTCTCCACGGATGACTCCGTCGATCATCCGGTCTCTCTGTATGCGGCAACGAAGAAAGCCAATGAACTCATGTCTCATAGCTATTCTCACCTGTATGGGATCCCGACTACCGGTTTGCGTTTCTTCACCGTTTATGGTCCGTGGGGGCGTCCGGATATGGCGTTATTTAAATTCACCCGTGCGATGATTGCCGGTGAAAAAATAGACGTATATAACCACGGTCAGATGCGGCGCGACTTTACCTATATCGACGATATTGTTGAATCCATTATTCGTTTGCAAGATGTGATACCGCAGCCTGATAAAGAGTGGACGGTTGAAAAAGGTAGCCCGGCTGCCAGCTCCGCGCCTTATCGGGTTTATAATATCGGTAACAGTCAGCCTGTCACGCTAATGGCTTATATTGAAGCGTTAGAAGGGGCATTGGGGATAGTAGCGGACAAGAATATGCTACCGATGCAATCCGGTGACGTGGCCGAAACCAGCGCAGATACACGCTCTTTGTATGAGGTCATCGGTTTTAAACCGCAAACTTCCGTCGAAGAGGGCGTTGCGCGTTTTGTGGCCTGGTATAAAGAGTTTTATCAGAGGTAAATCAAAAAATTCATTTCAAAAAAAGGAAGCCCTGCGGGCTTCCTTTTTTATACCTGGTGGCAGCGACTAAAGTTATCGCAGCAAAAGGTTAATATCTAAACTGCCAGAAAGGGACTTTGAGTAAAATTACAGCAGGAAGTCTTCCAGCTTTTTACCTTTCTCTTCGATAGCAGCTTTAATCACGGCTGGAGTACGGCCCTGACCAGTCCAGGTTTTGTTTTCGCCATTCTCATCGATATAAGAATACTTAGCCGGACGAGCGGCACGTTTAGCTTTACCCGGTGCTTTTGCCGCAGCAAGAGTAGAAAGTAATTCGTTAGGATCAATGCCATCTGCAATCAGCATATCACGGTACTGCTGAAGTTTACGTGTACGCTCTTCAACTTCTGCCTGTACCTGGCTTTCTTCTTCGCGGCGTTCATTGACTACCACTTCCAGTTTTTCCAGCATCTCTTCAAGAGTTTCCAACGTACATTCTCTTGCCTGCGCACGCAGTGTACGGATGTTGTTCAGAATTTTAAGTGCTTCGCTCATAGTCCGATTCTCTAAATTATATTGATAGGGATGATTCTGCCTAATAATAGTGTTGGTGGTTGGGAACTGCAATAGTTAATTTTGTCATAAGTCCGTTGAAGCTAATAATGGGTTAACAGAATGGTAAAAGTGTCGGTCAAAATAGGTCGGTGTGATTAATAATGCGGAGTGGGGTGGACTTGCTATCCCCGGCATGAGGCAGATATAGCATTTATTAATCGTAAAAAGTTTCACCGATGTGCTTGCAGCTCTACATCTCTCTCCCTTCTTTGGCCTGCGCGGGGCCGTTCCATTAGATGGATTATGATATACTTCTGCCATCTTTAGTGAACTGGGAGTAAGGGCCGATGGCTCAGCTTTATTTCTATTACTCGGCAATGAATGCCGGGAAATCGACAGCTTTGTTACAATCTTCCTATAATTACCATGAACGTGGGATGAGAACGTTAGTGTATACCGCCGAAATCGACAATCGTTTCGGCGCAGCTAAAGTGAGCTCGCGTATAGGCCTTTCATCCCCTGCGACGTTATATAATAGCAGTACGTCACTATTTGATGAGATTAACATGGAACATCAACGGGCATCGGTCCACTGCGTACTGGTGGATGAGAGTCAGTTTCTGACGCGTGAACAGGTTAAATCATTATCCGAAGTTGTTGATATATTGGATATACCTGTACTTTGCTATGGGTTGCGTACAGATTTTCGCGGCGAGTTATTTACCGGGAGTCAGTATTTATTAGCATGGTCTGATAAGCTCGTTGAATTAAAAACGATCTGCCATTGCGGCAGAAAGGCGAGTATGGTTCTACGTGTTGATCAACATGGTAAGCCGTTCAAAGAGGGTGAGCAGGTGCAAATTGGCGGTAATGAGCGTTATGTTTCCGTTTGCCGCAAACATTACACAGAAGCGATGGCAACAGGTTCTCTACAGGCTATTTATGGCAATCAGCACCCTGGATAAAATTGAAACGTATCTTTTTATTTGCGCCAGTTAACTGGCTTTCAAAGCTAAAGTGTCCATAAGTATTACTTACTTTTTTTTTTGAAGAAATACCTCCTATGGCGAAAATTATCTGATTTGACGCTGTACGTGACGGTTGTTCTGTTAGCCTTCCTTGCCATTTGAATAATGCTCCCTGCCATGATGAGAGGGAGCATTGTTATCTTTTCGGCATTCAGATTACCCTTAAAAAAACGGTTTTCGCAGCTTGTTACCTTCACGGCATTATTAAATCTCCGCCAATGACTTTAGCCTGTAAGGGGCATAACAGCTATGTCATCCTGATGTGTCACTCATTTAAGGTTTGTTACCTCGAGTATAACGAAGTGGCGAGGCCAGCTGAGTATTTCCGAGGTTTAAAGAGATGCAGGCCCGGTGGGTTGGGCCTGTTGGCAAGCCAATAAAGTGCGGGAGGGGGAAGTATTGGTTAAGCTGAAACGGCACTTTGTTTATTAGTCCGATTGAAATCACCCGCAGCGCAGTTGGCTGCGAGTTTTATCGGGTCATGCCTGACTCAATCCTTTCAGCTTTTTATCCACTTTTTTTACAGCAATCTGCGGCGTGACGCCCCCGGTTGGATTATCCCGATTTTCGCAAAATTTGCGACCATAGAAACTGTCCAGTAAGACCTGCTTCAGCTCGGCAATCAATGGGAAACGGGGATTCGCTCCGGTGCACTGATCATCAAGAGCATCTTCGGTCAGCTTGTCGACTTTTGCCAGGAAATCAGCTTCCTGTACGCCCGCTTCACGAATGGATGCCGGAATGCCGAGCTCGGTTTTTAGGTTATCCAGCCACGCCAGCAGTTTTTCAATTTTCTGCGCGGTTCGATCCGATGGTGCACTCAGATGCAGATGGTCAGCAATTTCTGCATAGCGGCGGCGCGCCTGTGGGCGATCATACTGGCTGAAAGCGGTCTGCTTAGTGGGATTATCATTGGCGTTATAGCGGATCACGTTACATATTAGCAGCGCGTTGGCCAGACCGTGCGGCAGATGAAACTCCGATCCGAGTTTATGCGCCATTGAGTGACATACGCCGAGGAAAGCATTGGCAAAGGCGATGCCGGCAATGGTGGCGGCATTATGCACCCGCTCACGCGCCAGCGGGTTTTTGGCCCCCTGGTGATAGCTGGCCGGGAGGTTCTCCTGTAGCAGCTTCAACGCCTGTAGCGCCTGGCCGTCCGAATATTCATTAGCCAGTACGGAAACATAAGCCTCCAGCGCATGGGTAACGGCGTCCAGTCCCCCGAAGGCGCAGAGGGATTTTGGCATATCCATCACCAGATTGGCATCAACAATGGCCATATCAGGCGTCAGAGCATAGTCTGCCAGCGGATATTTCTGCCCGGTCGCGTCATCGGTGACGACGGCGAACGGCGTGACTTCAGAACCGGTACCCGAGGTGGTGGTGACGGCAATCAGCTTCGCTTTTACGCCCATCTTCGGGAAGCGGTAGATGCGTTTGCGGATATCCATAAAACGCAGCGCCAGGTCGGCGAAGTGGGTTTCGGGATGTTCGTATAGCACCCACATGATTTTTGCCGCATCCATCGGTGAACCACCGCCCAGCGCGATAATAACGTCGGGCTTAAAAGAGTGCATCTGTTCTGCGCCCTTACGCACGATGCTCAGTGTCGGGTCGGCGGCCACCTCGGAAAACACTGCTGTTTCCACCCCACGGGCTTTGAGCACCTTAATAATCTGTTCAGCATAGCCCTGATTAAATAAGAAACGGTCAGTGACGATAAACGCACGTTTTGCACCGTCATCGGCGACCTCTTCCAGTGCAATGGGCAATGAGCCTCGACGGAAGTAGATTGACTTAGGAAGTTTATGCCACAACATATTTTCTGCTCGTTTGGCGACGGTTTTCTTGTTGATAAGGTGTTTGGGACCGACATTCTCTGAAATTGAATTCCCCCCCCAGGAGCCGCAGCCGAGAGTTAGCGAGGGCGCGAGTTTAAAGTTATACAGATCGCCAATCCCGCCTTGGGATGCCGGCGTGTTGATCAGAATACGTGCGGTTTTCATTCTGCCACCGAAGGCATGCACACGATCCGGCTGATTATCCTGGTCGGTATAAAGGCAGGATGTATGGCCAATACCGCCCATTGCCACCAGCTTTTCCGCTTTAACCAGCGCGTCGGAGAAATCTTTTGCCCGATACATCGCCAGCATGGGTGACAGTTTTTCGTGAGCAAAAGGCTCTGACTCATCAGTCTGTTGCACTTCACCAATCAGAATTTTTGTGCTCGCGGGGACGTCAATCCCGGCCAGTTCGGCAATTTTTACCGCTGGTTGGCCGACAATAGCGGCATTTAATGCACCATTTTTCAGGATGATCTCCTGTACCGACTGCAATTCTCTGCCTTGCAGCACATAGCCACCGTGAGTGGCGAAACGTTCACGTACCGCGTCATAGATGCTTTCCACAATAATCACCGACTGCTCTGAAGCACAGATCACGCCGTTATCAAAGGTTTTCGACATCAGGATAGAGGCCACGGCGCGCTTAATATCCGCGTACTCATCAATGACCACCGGCGTGTTACCTGCCCCAACGCCGATGGCAGGCTTCCCTGAACTGTATGCCGCTTTGACCATGCCTGGCCCGCCGGTGGCAAGGATCAGATTAATATCCGGATGGTGCATCAGTTGGTTCGACAGCTCAACGGAAGGCTGGTCAATCCAGCTAATAATATCTGCGGGTGCCCCGGCGGCAATGGCTGCCTGTAGCACAATGCTCGCCGCCTGATTAGTGGCATCTTTCGCGCGTGGGTGAGGCGAGAAGATAACCGCGTTACGAGTTTTCAGGGCGATCAGCGCTTTAAAAATAGCCGTTGAGGTGGGGTTAGTGGTGGGGACGATAGCGCAGATAAGGCCAACCGGTTCCGCAATGGTGATAGTACCGAAGGTGTCATCACTTTCCAGGATGCCGCAGGTTTTTTCATCTTTGTACGCATTATAGATATATTCCGAGGCGAAATGGTTTTTAATCACTTTATCCTCAACGATACCCATGCCTGATTCAGCAACCGCCATTTTAGCCAGCGGAATACGGGCATCGGCTGCTGCCAGTGCCGCCGAGCGAAAAATTTTGTCGACCTGCTCTTGGGTAAAGCTGGCGTAAGTGCGCTGGGCTTTTTTAACCCGTTCAACCAGCGCGTTGAGTTCAGCAACATTCGTTACGGTCATCATGCTCTCCTGCAAATTAAACTTAATGAGTAAAACTGCAAAATTCATCGTTTAAGGCCTGCTGCGGTCTGGATGTACGGGCGGCGGGTCTGAACGGTCCCTACAGCTTTACTCAAAGAGTCTGCGCATCAGAGACAGCCGAGGGGCTTAGCGTGCCTTCATGCGGGTACGTGTCTGAGCATAGCGTTTGCTTAAAGGTGGGAAGATGACCCAGATCATCAATGTTATAAGCTGGCACCATTCAGCCTCGCGATTGGTTTTTCCCTTATTCTGATATCCAGCGAGCGGATCGCTTTCCAATGTCTGAACCAGTGAAGCTTTTACCCATCCGGCGGTGAAAAATTAAAAACAGTAATTTTTAATTATCTCCCCTGTGATAAATATTTAAGCCGCTTGTAAAATACGCCAATAATCTCGACTTTATTCAGCTGATAAACAGACAGGATAAAGGGCGCGAGTTGCATAGAGATATGACTTTTTAAATTGACTTCTGTCTGTTAGTTATTCAGTACATGCCGCGCTAAGCACAGCTTACTTTTGGGTATGCTCTTTTTAAAATAAAGTCACCATTTCATATCAATGGGTAAAAGTTCATGGGCATTGAACCCGTAGGCGAATTGTTTGGCTCAGAACGGATAGATATTACCCAAAAATTTCAGCAGCATCTCAATACCATCGCACAGCATGGGGCTGGATACGGCGATTTTCTCCCGGCGGAAACCCATCGCGATCTGCTTAAGATCTTTCTTTTCTCATTGTATTCATTAGTAATTATATCTCTGTGTGGTTTACTCCCTTTGCCTGATCGTGAGAGAAAGTTTGTTTATACCTTATTTTTTCTTATTGACTGCTCTGTATGAGATCGTAATTTTAATGTGACGGTGGGCGCTTGCCTGCCAATCGCTTTCGGAGGCGCTAGCGCTGGTAATATTTTAATGAATATTTGAAATGGTCGATAATGTATTAGCGAAAGCGTAAATAGCAACAGGTCATAAAAATACGCGAAAAACGCCAACCACACCGATGATAAAACTAAAGTGTTTTTATATTTGACATGAAGTTTCTCCAACTTAGATAATTAGTTCCCATACGGGCATCCTGACAGAACGATGGGGCAGCGATAACGTCATTGCCGCAGGGATGGTCAGCAACGTGAATTTCCATTACATTAGCCGCCATCAAGCTGTCCTCGCCCACGGAGCGTGCTGTGAACACTGCACTGTTAGATCTTTCTGTTTATATTAAATTCTTTGTTGGCCTGTTTGCCCTGGTGAATCCGATTGGCATTATTCCGGTATTCATCAGTATGACGCGCGATCAGATCCCGGTAGCCCGCCACAAAACCAACCTGACGGCCAATTTGTCGGTGGCGATCATTTTGTGGACCGCACTGTTTCTCGGGGATGGCATCCTGCATATCTTCGGTATCTCAATAGATTCATTTCGCATCGCTGGCGGCATACTGGTGGTGACCATTGCTATGTCGATGATCAGCGGCAAACTGGGCGAGGATAAACAGAACAAGCAGGAAAAGTCAGAGACGGCTATTCGCGAAAGTATCGGCGTTGTTCCTTTGGCGCTTCCGTTGATGGCGGGGCCAGGGGCGATCAGTTCTACCATTGTCTGGAGCACACGCTATAACAGCTGGCAGAATCTGCTGGGTTTCAGCCTGGCCATTGCCCTGTTCGCCGGCTGCTGCTGGTTGCTGTTCCGTGTTGCGCCTTTGTTAGTCAGGGCGCTGGGGCAGACCGGTATCAACGTGGTGACGCGTATCATGGGCCTGTTGCTGATGGCGTTGGGGATTGAGTTTATGGTGACCGGTATTCGTGCTTTGTTTCCAGGGTTAGTCAGTTAGCTAGTTTTTAATTCTAGCTGAACGAATTTTAAGCGCATATTATGCGCTTTTTTTTTGCCTGGAGTAACACTTATGAACCATAACAGTGCAAAGCACCTTTTTGAAGCACCTTAAAAGTGCATTTATTCATTAATCTTAATTTAAGTAGTAAATTATTAATGTAATTACTGCAAAAGCCTGTTTGTTATTAACTTCGGAAGAAAATGTTATTTGAATGACATCATACATTGCAGCTTTAATTGACAAAAAGGCAGTTTTTATCACTTTATGAGAGGTTTTTTTTAGTGGAGATGAGCAAATTTGATGAATTGAACAGTTTTTTGTTCAAATAACACGCCCTTTGTCGGTTATTTGTGCGAATTGCGCAGTGAATTACTTTTAAACTGTTCAATTTCATGGTGTTAAGCATTATTTCTCGAAAATAAATAACGATATGCCCCTGGCTTTTATCATGTTAAAAGAGAAGTGGTTAACATTTTTGCAACATGCTATTAGGTTAACCCGGAACATTCTGATAATTTTTGATAAATTGGCAAAGATTGGCATCAGATGTGCAAGTTATATGAGTGCCTTAGGATCGTACACTGCCACTCTGTTCGGCTGGCTTTCACTATAAGGGGTTAATCACTGATGAGAGATGTTAAATCATGGGGCCGGACAGCTTCGGGTACGGGAATGCTGCTGAGTGTACTGACTATGCCAGCCTTTGCCGCCGATATTCCTGCTGGGGTTAAACTAAACGACAGCCAGCAACTGGCGATCAATAACGGCACGGAACCTTCTTCGCTGGACCCGCAAAAAAGTGAAGGGGTGCCAGAAAGCGATATAATCCAGAACCTGCTGGAAGGGCTGGTCACCACGGATAATCATGGCAAGCTGGTACCCGGCATGGCGCAAAGCTGGGAAAACCAGCAGGGCAAGGTGTGGGTCTTTACCCTGCGCCCTGACGCGCGCTGGAGCAACGGTGAGCCGGTCAGCGCAGCCGATTTTGTTTACAGCTGGCAGCGACTGGTCAGTGCTGAAACCGCGTCACCTTATGCCAGCTTTGCCCAGGCGGCGCATTTGCTTAACGCCGATAAGATCCTGACGCATCAACTCCCGGCAAGCGCGCTGGGCTTCAGGGCGCTGGATACACATCATCTTGAAGTCACGCTCAGTGAACCCGTGCCTTATTTCCTCTCGATGGTCGCTCATACCGCCTTTAATCCTTTGAATCGTCGCGCTGTTGAAACCTGGGGCGAGAAGTGGACACAGCCCGCGCACTATGTAGGCAACGGAGCCTACACGCTAAGTGACTGGGTGATTAACGAAAAGATCGTGCTGAAGCGCAATCCGCAGTACTGGAACAATGACAAAACGGTCATCGAACAGGCGACATTTTTGCCCATTTCTTCGGAAACCAGCGACGTTAATCGCTACCGTAGTGGCGAGATTGATATCACCAATAGCGCACTGCCACCGAATCGCTTCCGACAGCTTAAACAGCAGCTGGGCGCACAGGTTCACGTCAGCCCCTATCTATGTACCTTCTATTATGAGTTGAATAACCGCCGCCCGCCGTTCAACGATGCGCGAGTTCGCGCAGCGGTGAAAATGACGCTGGATCGCACCATTATCGCCGAAAAAATTATGGGACAGGGGCAGATCCCGGCTTACAGCCTGACGCCACCCTATACCGATGGGGTCGAGTTAACGCCTCCAACGTGGTTCACGCTGAGCCAACCGCAGCGTAATCAGCAGGCCAAAGATTTGCTGGCAGCGGCGGGTTACAGTGCGGCTAACCCGCTGCGCTTCTCGCTGCTGTATAACACCTCTGATGTGAATAAACAGCAGGCGATTGCTGCTGCATCAATGTGGAGCAAAAACCTCGGCGCACAGGTGACGTTACAGAACCAGGAGTGGAAAACCATGCTAGACACGCGGCACCAGGGTAACTATGACGTGGCGCGTGCCACCTGGTGTTCGGACTATAACGAACCGTCCACTTTCCTCAATATAATGATCGGTAATGCTTCAACTAATACCGCATTTTATCGTAGCGCGCTCTTTGACCGCCTGATGAAACAGTCACTCACCGTTGCCGATGATGCGCAGCGTGCGCAGATTTATCAGCAGGCCGAAGGGCTGCTGGATAAGGATTCGGCGCTGGTTCCGGTCTACTACCGCGTCAGCGCCCGCCTGATAAAACCTTGGGTGGGCGGCTACAGCGGCAAGGACCCGCAGGATCATATGGACGTGAAATATTTCTATATAACAAAACACTAAAGCGTCTGGCGGTTGCCAGACGCTTTATGGTGATAGCAAGCAAAAGCGCATATATAGCGCATATAAAAAAACTAACCGGGCAGACTCGTTCCGTTGCCCGGCAAAGTTTTCCCGACAGTGGACAACCACGGTGCCCGCACTCGTTGGTAAAAATAAAACAGGAGTCTCTCAACAATGAAACATATCACCAAGAAAACGCTGATCGCCGCTGGCGTGATGGTCGCGCTGACCGGCAACCTGGCATGGGCTGCTGAGGTTCCGACCGGCGTGCAGCTGGCGGATAAGCAGGAGCTGGTCAGGGGTAATGGCGCGGAGCCGCAGTCGCTCGATCCGCACAAGATTGAAGGCGTAACGGAATCAAATATCAACCGCGACATTCTGGAAGGCCTGGCTATCACCGATGCTAACGGCAAAGTGATCCCAGGCGTGGCGGAAAGCTGGGAAAGCAAAGAGGGCGGCAAAGTCTGGATTTTCCATCTGCGTGACACGGCGAAATGGTCAAACGGTGAGCCGGTCACCGCGCAGGACTTCGTTTACAGCTGGCAGCGACTGGCCGAGCCAAAAACCGCCTCGCCTTATGCCAGCTATCTGCAATATGGTCACCTGCTGAACGTCGATGACATTATTGCCGGCAAAAAGTCGCCGGATACTCTCGGCGTCAAGGCAGTCGACCCCCACACGTTACAGGTGACGCTCAGTGACGCCGTACCCTATTTCTATAAGCTGCTGATCCACCCATCGATGTCACCGGTTTATAAGCCAGCGGTAGAGAAGTTCGGCGAAAAATGGACCCAGCCGGCGAATTTTGTCGGCAACGGCGCGTATAAGCCCGCAGAGTGGGTGGTCAACGAACGTATCGTGTTGCAGCGTAATCCGCTGTACTGGGATAATGCGCACACCGTGCTGAACAAGGTCACTTTCCTGCCTATTTCATCGGAAGTGACCGACACGAACCGCTATCGCAGCGGCAGCAGCGATATGACCTTTAACTATTTACCGATTGAACTGTATCAGAAGCTGAAAAAAGAGATCCCGGCTGAAATTCACGCCGAACCCTATCTCTGCACCTACTATTACGAGATCAACAATCAAAAGCCGCCTTTTAACGACCCGCGCGTGCGCACCGCGTTAAAACTGGGCCTGGATCGCGATATCCTGGTGAATAAAGTGAAGGCGCAGGGGGAAGATCCCGCTTACAGCTTTACGCCGCCTTATACCGATGGCATTAAGCTGACTCCGCCAGAGTGGTTCACCTGGTCCCAGGACAAGCGTAATGAAGAAGCGAAAAAACTGCTGGCCGCAGCGGGCTATACCGCCGACAAGCCGCTGACCTTTGACCTGCTGTACAACACCTCCGATTTGCACAAAAAGCTGGCGATTGCCGCAGCCTCCATCTGGAAAAAGAACCTCGGGGTGAATGTTAAACTGCAAAACCAGGAGTGGAAGACCTACATCGATACCCGCCATCAGGGCAACTATGACGTAGCGCGTGCCGCCTGGTGTGCGGACTATAATGAACCCAGCAGTTTCGTGAATATGCTGTTGTCGGACAGCAGCAATAATACCTCTCACTATAAGAGCCCAGCTTTTGATCAGGCCGTGAAGGCAACGCTACAGGCAAGCGATGATGGCAAACGTGCCAGTGACTATGCCGCAGCTGAAAAAGTCCTGGACAGTGATTCAGGGATTGTTCCGGTTTATTACTACAAAAACCTGCGACTCGTGAAGCCCTGGGTTGGCGGCTATAACGGGAAAGATCCGTTGGATAATATCCACGATAAAGATCTGTATATTATTAAACACTAAGCAGGTCGGGCAGCGTGCTGCCCGCTTAACGCAATGTCACCGCAGCGGTTGTGCCGCTGCGGCTTAAAGCCAGCAGGTACGGGCAATGATAAAATTTATTCTGCGTCGTTTTCTCGAAGCGATCCCGACGCTCTTTATTCTGATTACCATCTCTTTCTTTATGATGCGGCTGGCACCCGGCAGTCCGTTTACCAGCGAACGTGCGCTGACGCCGGAAGTGATGGCTAATATTGAAGCCAAATATCATCTTAATGATCCGATGTGGAAGCAGTATCTCAACTATCTTCAGCAGCTGGCGCACGGGGACTTTGGCCCCTCGTTCAAATATAAAGATTACTCGGTTAACGACCTGGTAGCGGGTTCCTTCCCGGTATCCGCTAAGCTGGGGGCGGCGGCCTTTCTGTTCGCGCTGGTCTTTGGCGTGAGCGCCGGAGTTATCGCCGCCCTCAAGCAAAACAGCAAATGGGATTACGCGGTGATGGGGGTGGCGATGACCGGCATTGTTATTCCGAGCTTTGTGGTGGCTCCGCTGCTGGTGCTGCTGTTCTCCATTACCCTCAAATGGCTGCCCGGCGGAGGCTGGAACGGGGGGGCGTTGAAATATATGATCCTGCCAATGGTGGCGCTGTCGCTGGCATATATTGCCAGTATCGCGCGTATCACCCGTGGCTCAATGATTGAAGTCCTGCACTCCAACTTTATCCGTACCGCCCGCGCCAAAGGCCTGCCGATGCACCGCATCGTGCTGCGTCATGCGCTGAAACCCGCGCTGCTGCCGGTGCTTTCCTACCTCGGCCCCGCTTTTGTCGGCATTATTACCGGCTCGATGGTGATTGAAACGATTTATGGCCTGCCCGGCATTGGCCAGCTGTTTGTTAATGGGGCGCTTAACCGCGACTATTCACTGGTGTTGAGCCTGACCATTCTGGTCGGCACATTAACCATTTTGTTTAACGCGATTGTTGACGTGCTGTACGCCGTAATCGATCCAAAAATTCGCTACTGATTCTGGAGCTGGCAATGATGTTAAGAAATAAAAACAGCGAAGCCCTGGATAACTTCAGCGAAAAGCTTGAAATAGAAGGGCGCAGCCTGTGGCAGGATGCGCGTCGCCGCTTTATCCATAACCGCGCGGCGTTGGCCAGCCTGTTTGTACTGCTGCTGGTGACGCTGTTCGTGGTGCTGGCACCAATGCTGTCGCCGTTTGCCTATGACGACACCGACTGGGCGATGATGTCAGCCGCGCCGGACATGGCTTCCGGTCATTATATGGGCACCGACTCCTCCGGGCGCGATCTGCTGGTGCGGGTGGCGATTGGCGGGCGTATCTCGCTGATGGTTGGTGTTGCCGCCGCGCTGGTGGCGGTGGTCGTCGGTACGCTGTATGGCACCCTGGCGGGCTATCTTGGGGGCAAAAGCGATTCGATAATGATGCGCCTGCTGGAGATCCTCAACTCTTTCCCGTTTATGTTCTTCGTAATCCTGCTGGTGACGCTCTTCGGCCAAAACATCCTGCTGATATTTGTCGCCATCGGCATGGTTTCTTGGCTGGATATGGCGCGTATCGTGCGCGGCCAGACTCTGAGCCTGAAGCGCAAAGAGTTTATTGAAGCCGCCGAGGTGGGGGGCGTTTCCACCCTCAATATCGTGATGCGCCATATCGTGCCAAACGTACTTGGGGTCGTGGTGGTGTACGCCTCGCTGCTGGTGCCGAGTATGATCCTGTTTGAATCGTTCCTTAGCTTTCTCGGCCTGGGCACCCAGGAGCCGTTAAGCAGCTGGGGCGCGCTATTGAGTGATGGGGCTAATTCGATGGAGGTCTCGCCGTGGCTCTTGCTTTGGCCAGCATCATTTCTGGTGGTTACCCTGTTCTGTTTCAACTTTATCGGCGATGGTTTACGTGATGCCCTCGACCCGAAAGATCGTTAAGGAGTTTCCCAATGAGCGTAATTAAATTAAAGCCAGCGATGGCGAAGCCCCAGGGAAGCGAACCTCTGTTGGACGTGAAAGATCTGCGCGTCACCTTCAGCACCCCGGACGGTGATGTGACGGCGGTCAACGACCTGAATTTCAGCCTGCGTGCCGGAGAAACGCTCGGTATCGTCGGCGAGTCCGGTTCAGGCAAGTCGCAGACCGCTTTCGCCCTGATGGGCCTGCTGGCCAGCAACGGCCGCATTGGTGGCTCAGCGCGTTTCAACGGATCAGAGATCCTTAATCTGCCGGAAAAGCATCTGAATAAACTGCGCGCAGAGCAAATCGCCATGATTTTCCAGGACCCGATGACTTCGCTTAATCCCTACATGCGTGTGGGTGAGCAGCTGATGGAGGTGTTGCAGCTGCATAAAGGGCTAAAAGGTGCCCAGGCGTTTGAAGAGTCGGTGCGTATGCTTGATGCGGTGAAAATGCCGGAAGCGCGTAAACGGATGAGGATGTACCCGCACGAATTTTCCGGCGGCATGCGTCAGCGCGTGATGATCGCTATGGCGCTGCTGTGCAGGCCGAAACTGCTGATTGCCGATGAGCCAACCACCGCGCTCGACGTGACCGTTCAGGCGCAAATCATGACCCTGCTGAATGAACTGAAGCGCGAGTTTAATACCGCAATTATTATGATTACCCATGACCTCGGCGTGGTGGCGGGCATCTGCGACCGCGTGCTGGTGATGTATGCCGGACGCACGATGGAATACGGTGATGCGCGCCATGTCTTTTACCAGCCTACTCATCCTTACTCGATTGGCCTGCTGAATGCGGTGCCGCGTCTCGATGCACAGGATGGGGAATCGCTGTTGACTATCCCCGGTAATCCGCCGAACCTGCTGCGTTTGCCTGAAGGCTGCCCGTTCCAGCCGCGCTGCCCACATGCGATGGATATTTGCGCCACGGCTCCGCCGCTCGAGGTCTTTGCGCCGGGCCGCATGCGCGCCTGCTTCAAACCCGTGGAGGAGTTGGTATGAATAGCGTGGCAGAAAAAAAAGTCCTGCTGGAAATTGCCGACCTGAAGGTTCATTTCGATATCAAAGACGGTCGGCAGTGGTTCTGGCAGGCACCCAAAACGTTGAAAGCGGTTGACGGTATCAGCCTGCGGTTATACGAGGGCGAGACTCTCGGCATCGTCGGCGAGTCCGGCTGCGGTAAGTCCACGCTGGCACGCGCGATTATCGGGCTGGTGAAAGCCACCGACGGGCGTGTGGCGTGGCTGGGGCGCGATTTGCTGGGGCAGAGTGCTGAACAGTGGCGCGCTGCGCGCAGTGATATTCAGATGATATTCCAGGACCCGCTGGCTTCACTTAATCCGCGTATGACCATCGGCGATATTATCGCAGAACCCTTGCGTACCTATTATCCGAAGATGGATCGCGAGGAAGTGAAAGAGCGCGTGAAAGGGATGATGATGAAGGTGGGGTTACTGCCCAATTTGATTAACCGCTACCCACACGAGTTCTCCGGGGGGCAGTGCCAGCGTATCGGCATCGCGCGCGCCCTGATCCTTGAACCTAAACTGATTATCTGCGACGAGCCGGTTTCGGCGCTGGACGTGTCGATTCAGGCACAGGTGGTCAACCTGCTGCAAAATCTACAGCGTGAGATGGGACTGTCCTTGATTTTTATTGCGCACGATCTGGCGGTAGTGAAGCATATCTCTGACCGCGTGCTGGTGATGTATCTCGGTCACCCGGTGGAGTTGGGCACCTACGACGAGGTCTACCAAAACCCGCAGCACCCCTATACCCGTGCGCTGATGTCAGCTGTTCCGATCCCCGATCCCGATCTGGAGAAAAATAAGACTATCGAGTTACTGGAAGGGGAGCTGCCGTCACCGATAGATCCTCCTTCAGGCTGCGTTTTCCGCACCCGCTGCCCGATTGCCGGGCCTGAATGCGCGATAACTCGCCCACTGCTCGAAGGCAGCTTCCGCCATGCGGTTTCCTGTCTGAGGGTCGATCCGCTCTGACAGGGCGCTTACTGGCATGAAACGTGGCTGCATCGCAGCCACGCTCAACTCGCCGGATGACTCACTCTTTCCACAGAATGTGGCACAGCTTGTGGTCTTTCTCACGGCAGATCAGCACGCGGGCAAAGACGTCGTTAATCGGCTCTCCGTCAGCTTCGCCAAGACCAATCAGCACCTCGGCAAAAAAATCCGGGTTAAGATCGAAGTCGACATGTTCTGCCCAATCTTCGGCGGGATCGTGCAGCTCAGCACCGCCACGCTCCTCAAACTGAAGATTAAACAGGATCACATCGGCAGGATCGAGATTATCGACGGCCAGCTCAAGGAAAATATCGTAAGCCTGTTCCAGCGTTTCATCTTCGCTAAGGCGGTTGTTCAAATCCATAATCGTTCCTGTGGTGCCCGGAGGCGCTGTGCATTTCGGCTCGTTTTACAGCAATGGACTGAAGAAGTAAAACAGTCGTTCAACAATACGTTGCCAGTAGGCGCGGTGCGCCCAACGTTTAGCATCGACCAGACGGGAGCGGGCCATATAATCCTCCTGAACCCGTGCCAGGTCGCTGCCGAATCCGTCGTCATCAATCACCAGCGTGATCTCAAAGTTGAGCCACAGACTGCGCATATCAAGGTTGACGGTGCCGACAAGACTGAGCTGCCCGTCGACTAAAATACTTTTGCTATGTAGCAGGCCGCCTTCAAACTGATAGATTTTCACGCCCGCAGCCAACAGCTCACCAAAGAATGCTCTACTGGCCCAGCGTACCAGCAGCGAGTCAATATGGCGCGGCACGATAATGCTCACCTCAACGCCGCGATAAGCCGCCGTGCAGATGGCATGCAGCAGATCGTCGCTGGGCACAAGGTAGGGAGTGGTCATAATCAGCTGCTCGCGTGCCGAGTAGACTGCCGTGAGCAACGCCTGATGGATCATATCTTCCGGGAAACCTGGACCTGAAGCGATGACCTGAATAGTGTGGCCACTCTCCTGTTCAAACGGCATCACGTTATCATCGGGTGGGGGCGGCAGAATACGTTTGCCGGTTTCAATTTCCCAGTCGCAGGAGTAGATAATCCCCATAGTCGTTGCCACCGGGCCTTCCATGCGCGCCATCAGATCGACCCACTGACCGACCCCGGCATTCTGTTTAAAGAAGCGCGGGTCGACCAGATTCATGCTGCCGGTATAGGCAATATAATTATCGATCAGCACCACTTTGCGGTGCTGGCGCAAATCCATGCGGCGCAGAAACACGCGCAGAAGGCTGACTCTTAGCGCTTCCACCACATCAACGCCAGCATTACGCATCATCGCAGGCCACGGACTGCGGAAGAAATTGACGCTGCCTGCGGAGTCGAGCAGCAGACGGCAGTGCACGCCACGGCGTGCTGCGGCCATCAGCGCTTCCGCCACCTCATCAGCGTGCCCGCCGGGTTGCCAGATATAAAACACCATCTCAATGTTGTGACGCGCCAGTTGAATATCTCGCACCAGCGTAAACAGCGTTTCATCGGTGCTGGTTAGCAGTTGTAGCTGATTGCCCTTGACGCCGGCAATGCCCTGGCGTTTTTCACACAGCTGGAAAAGCGCTTGGGCAACGTCACTGTTATCTTTGGCAAAGATATGATGACTGGATTTCAAATCGTTCAGCCAGCGAGCGGTAGAAGGCCACATGGTGCGAGCCCTCTCGGCCCGACGCTTGCCCAGATGCAGCTCCCCAAGAGAAAGGTAAGCGATAATACCCACCAGCGGCAGGATATAGATAATCAGCAGCCATGCCATGGCTGAGGGCACCGCGCGCCGCTTCATCAGAATGCGCAAGGTGACGCCGGCAATCAATAACCAGTAACCGAATACCAGCAGCCAGCTCATCACGGTGTAAAAAGTGGTCATTAAGTGAATAGTCCCGTTCACACATAAGTGTTGTGAGTTTACGTGCAGATCACCGCGCTGCAAACCTTAAAGCGCCAAACTGCGGAAAGAGATCGGACCTGACAACGTGCCGTTAAGGTCTATAATGCGCCGCGAGTTTCCTTATACAGATATTCAGACAGAGGCTGCTATGAGACGAAGTAAAACAGAAGTAGCGCGTTGGCGCATGATACGCCAGGTTCAGCGCCGCCGGGCGCGCTGGTTAGAGGGACAATCACGTCGTTATGGGCGCATGCATTCGTTCCGACATCAGCTCAGTCAGCAGCAGCGCCGCTCGATTCTGTTTATCACCCAGATCCCTTGATCGCCTGACCCGGCCCGGTTTCACCGTCGGGGCTGCGATCGGTCAGAAAGTGCGTTTGAAAGGTTTCACCGTGACCTGCTTGTAGACACCCGCCGCAATGTACGGATCGTCCTGTGCCCACGCCTGTGCCGCTTCCAGCGAAGTGAATTCAGCAATGATAGTTGATCCACTGAATCCCGCGACACCCGGTTCGTTACTGTCAACCGCTGGCATCGGCCCGGCGATGATCAGGCGTCCTTCGTCTCGCAATACCTGTAGGCGGGCAACATGAGCAGGGCGCACGGCACCGCGTTTTTCCAGAGAGTCGGTATTATCTTCTGCGTAAATGACGTACAGCACGTTGAGAACTCCTGTCGGGGGTGAAATTCGGGTTCACGTTAAGCGATCGATAACATTTGTGCAAACTAAAGATTATCCAGCGGTTATTAAGGGCGGTTTGATAAACTTTAAGGTGCGAACCATCGATTATCGTAGCGGCCTTATTGAAATTGATTGCTATTTGCATTTAAAATCCTCGCTTCACATGTTGACCAGAAAAATTATGACGACGCTGATAAACGATTTACCCCGCCGCTCACCGCTGCCGCTGCTTGGCTCGATCGTATTGCATGGAGCGGTCATCGGAGCCATGCTGTATGCCTCCTTCCATCAGGTCGTAGAAATGCCCAAAGCGTCTCAGCCCATTAGCGTATCGATGGTGGCACCTGAAATTCAGCCGGAGCCACAGACAGCGCCGCCTGATATTGCGCCAGAACCTGAAGCGCAAGCCGAACCCGAACCCGTGCCTGAACCTCCTGTTCCGGAGCCGGTCGCTATCCCGAAACCTGAGCCCAAGCCGGAGCCAAAACCAAAACCTAAGCCTAAGCCGGTGAAGAAAGAGGTGGTGAAGCCGAAGCCGCAGGTTAAGCCGCACCCATCCGCGCCGCTCGAGACCCGGCCAGCCGAACAGACTAAACCCGCAACCGCGCCGAAAAATTCGCCATCTCCGTCCAGTGCGGTATCCAACGGACCGCGTGCGCTGAATGTTGGTAAGCCGTCTTATCCTGCCCGTGCGTTTGCCTTACGCATTGAAGGAAAGGTGCGCGTGCAGTTTGATGTTGACAGTGCGGGGCAGGTGGACAATATCCGGATATTGTCGGCAGAGCCGCGCAATATGTTTGAACGTGAAGTGAAGCAGGCGATGCGCAAGTGGCGTTATGAAGTGGGCAAACCTGGGAAAGACCTCACCATGAACATCCAGTTTAAGATAAATGGTGGGTCGAGCATCGAGTAAGCCAGCAGACTGCGGGCGCAGATTGTGTCAGCGCCCGCAGCGGTAAGAGGGGGAGTTATTTTGCTGTATCCGGGGCCTGATGGCTTTTCCCCTGCGGCAACGGGCGGGGTTTCCCTTCTTTATCGACCGCAACGTAGATAAATACCGCTTCGGTGGTGCAGTAGCGTTGACCAATCGGTTCCGATGACACTTTTTTGATCCACACTTCAATATTAATCGTGATAGAACTTGTGCCCGTGCGAATACAGCGTGCGTGGCAGGTCACCACATCACCTACCGCCACCGGCTTCAGAAAGGTCATGCCGTCAGCCCGCACGGTAACCACACGTCCTCCGGCAATTTCCTTAGCCAAAATCGCACCGCCCATGTCCATTTGTGACATCAGCCAGCCGCCAAAAATATCACCGTTAGCATTGGTATCGGCCGGCATGGCTAGCGTGCGCAGCACCATTTCGCCCTGCGGGGTTCTCTGTGATTCGCTCATGATATGCTCTTTAAATGATTTGCAGGTGTTGTCTTATTATTCACCCGGCGAGCGGCTTGCCGGGTGGTTGTCGATTATTTTTCGTCTTGTGGCATCAGGCGATAAATATAGATACCGCTCAACAGGGTAAACAGCAGCGTCAGGCCGCTTAGGCCAAAGACTTTGAAGTTCATCCATGTATCCTGGGAAAGCCAGAACGCCACGTAAATGTTGGCTAAGCCGCAGGCAAGGAAAAAGAAAGCCCAGGCCAAATTCAGGCGTCGCCAGGCCGATGCCGGCAGATTGATCTCTTTACCCAACATCTTCTGGATCAGCGGCTGTTGCATAAACCATTGGCTGAAAAGCAGGGCGATAGTGAAAAGACCGTAAATAATGGTCACTTTCCATTTAATAAAATCAGGATTGTGCAGGGCTATCGTCAGGGTGCCGAAGATGGCAACCAGGGCAAAGGTGAATAGCGCCATCTTTTCTACTTTGCGATAAAGCAGCCAGCTGACGGCGAGGGCGATAGCCGAAGCAACGATCAGCGCGCCGGAAGCGACGAAGATGTCGTAAAGCTTGTAGAAAATAAAAAACACCACGAGGGGGAGAAAGTCGAGTAACTGCTTCATAGCGGCTTCCAGGTAACAGGCGAATGCGAAATATCATTATCCCATGAAATGCCTCTGTCGAGGCATTCACGATTCATTAACGTAACAGCATATACAGACGAGACAAATAGATAATTATTATGGCTGAGAGCAGGTTGCTCAGCGCGTTAAGCACCACCGATGCAACGTCCGGTGGCAGCACCAGCAGCGCAGAGGCCAGCAGCAGCAGTATCAGTTTTGCCACTATCCACAAAATGACCGCCGGGGCGACCAGTTTCATCTGGCTCCAACCGAGGCGAACGCTGGTACGCATTGCCGCGAATACGCCGACCTTCTCTGTGGTTATAATCATCGGGGACAATGCCAGAGTGACCGCCAGCAGTACGCCCGGAACCACCAGAACCATAAAGCCGAGCTGGATAATCAGCGTCATCAGGAAGGTCAGCAGCAGCAGGCGCGCCAGATAAGGGGCGGATGCGCCAATAGCGCGGAGTGCACTGACCCGCTGCCCGGACGAAACCATCGGGATCAGGCTTAGCATACCGCCCAGCAGCAGCACATTCCCCACCAGAGAGGCAAAAGTACCAGCGGCCGAAGCGTGCAGCAGTACCTGCTGCTGCTCTGGCGACATGCTGCGCACCATCTCCATCAGGCTGCTGGCGGAACCCGCCGCCCCATCACCGAGGATCTGCATCTCGTCGATGCCCGGCGTCAGTGCCTTGCCGATAAGCATGGTGATAAATGAAGTCAGCAACGCCATCAGAACAATGGTGACCAGCTGATGACGGAAAAAATTCCCCGTGTCACGGTATAGCGAACCCGCCGTGATAGACATGTACTCTCCTTGAAAAAGCCGGTTTAAAGACCCGGCGATTGTACATGCTCCGAAGGGGTACTGGCACTCTGATTGACATAACTTTCGTTTAAAGAGGGATTTGCGCCGACGGGTGCCAGAACGGCGCGCAATGTCATCGTATATTGCCAATGATCAACTGGCGAAAAGAACGCCAATATATGCGCCTTCAGACAGGTTTTTGTTTTCTACGGCATTGTCGAAATTGATCTAAATCAACGCTATGTTTTATATCGACTTTATGGCTATCAATTCGCATGATTTTTGGCATAAATCCGGGTAAATATGTGTCGTCTAATTTGGCTTACGGCCTCCATGCAGGTCATGTCAGAGCAATACGATAATATTTAAAGCAGAGGAGTGGTGATGAAGTTAAGAGCATTAGCACTGGCGGTCATCGCCATGCTTCCGGTCGTCGCGTCGGCCCATCAGGCCGGAGATTTCTTTATGCGTGCCGGTTCGGCAACCGTGCGTCCAACCGGCGGGTCTGATGATGTGCTGGGCCTGGGCGAATTCAGCGTTGATAACAATACCCAGCTTGGTCTGACCTTTACTTGGATGGCAACCGACCATATTGGTATTGAATTACTGGGAGCCACACCGTTTCGCCACAAAGTGGGACTCGGCCCAACCGGCACGCTGGCGACGGTGCGTCAGTTGCCGCCGACGCTGATGGCACAGTGGTACTTTATGGACGATGTCAGCAAATGGCAGCCTTATGCGGGGGTTGGGGTCAACTACACCATGTTCTATGACACAGACTTTAACCAGACCGGGCGTGATGCCGGGTTGAGCGATCTGAGTGTCAAAAACAGCTGGGGGATCGCCGGACAGGTGGGGTTGGACTATCAACTGACGCCTGAATGGATGCTGAACGCCTCGCTGTGGTATATGGACATCAACACTAAGGTGAGATTTAACGCGGGAGAAAACCGGCAGAGCATTGATACCCGAATCAATCCGTGGGTGTTCTTTATCGGTGCCGGCTACCGCTTTTGATATGATGCAAAAAAGGCGCGTTCAACGCGCCTTTTTGAAGGTTATTGCTGATTACTTAATCTGCATGTTGTTAACCACAGATTTCACCCCGGCTACGCCACGGGTGACTTCCACCGCGCGATTTGCCGACTGAGGTGAGCTAACAAAGCCGCTAAGCTGCACGCGACCTTTAAACGTTTCGACATTAATTTCAGTCGACTTCAGTGATTTATCGCCCACTAACGCCGTTTTGACTTTGGTGGTCACCACCGTATCGTCAATATAACCACCCGTTCCTTCTTTGGTCGCGGTCGGTGCACAGGCACTGACTGATAATGCGACGACGGCTGCAATCACGGCACCTGACAAGACTTTAATCAATTTCATTGCTGACTCCCTGTTATTAATAACATTGCGTGTTACCGACAAATGGCGGTGTGCAGTAAGTTTTGTCGATGAATGCAATAAATGCAAATTCCAGACACAACAAACAGAAAGAAAATAATGCCTTATGGTCAAGATAAGGCATCGCAGGGATCAGCTTCGCGTTCCGGCTTTAAGGCTCGTGGCAAAGGCAGTCAGTTCTGACAGCATCAGCGCAGGCTCGTCCAGATTTTTCTCAATGATTTTGACCACGGCTGAACCTGAAATTGCGCCTGCCGCCCCGGCCTCAATCGCCTGCCTGACCTGTGAGGCTTCTGAAATACCAAAGCCTTGCAGTGCCGGAGCAGCATGATACTCGCGCAATTTATCCACCAGATGTTTGAGCGGTAGGCTGGCGCGGGTTTCTGAACCCGTCACCCCGGCACGCGACAGCAGGTAGGTGTAACCCCGGCCGTGAGAGGCAATTTCACGCAGCAAATCGTCACTGGCGTTGGGTGGGCAGATGAAAATCGGCGCGATGTTATGGCGCATGGCCGCCTGGCGGAAAGGAGCAGACTCTTCAACTGGCACATCGGCCACCAGCACCGAATCGACGCCAACCTGCTGGCAACGGGCATAGAAGTTATCGATGCCGTTGGAGAACACCAGGTTAGCATACATCAGCAGGCCAATCGGCATCTCTGGGTATTTGTGACGAATAACCGCCAACATGTCGAAACATTGCTCTGGCGTCACCCCGGCAGCGAAGGCGCGCAGGTTAGCATTTTGAATGGTGGGGCCGTCTGCCAGCGGGTCGGAGAAGGGAATACCCAGCTCGAGGGCATCGGCACCGCCTGCGACCAGCGCATCAATAATCTGCAAAGAGAGTTCGGGCGTCGGGTCGCCAAGGGTGACGAAGGGCACAAACGCGCCCTCCTTTTTTGTGGCCAGGCGTTTGAAACAGAGATCGTAGCGCTCCATCAGATTTCTCCCTTAGCGGTAAGGATGTCGTGCACGGTGAAAATATCTTTGTCACCCCGTCCGGAAAGATTGACCACCAACAGCTGCTCTTTCTCCGGCTCCTCGCGTATCATCTTCAGCGCATGGGCCAGCGCATGTGAGGATTCCAGCGCCGGAATAATCCCTTCACTGCGGCACAGCGCTTTAAAGGCGTCCAGCGCCTCTTCATCGGTAATCGACACATAGTTTGCACGTCCGATACTGTTGAGATGCGCATGCTGCGGGCCGACGGAAGGGAAGTCGAGACCGGCAGAAATCGAATAAGATTCTTCAATTTGCCCGTCTGTGGTCTGCATCATCGGCGATTTCATACCGAAATAAATGCCGACGCGGCCGTGCTTGAGCGGAGCGCCGTGTTCGCCGCTGTCAATACCGTGACCGCCTGGCTCCACGCCAATCAGTTCTACGCCCGGCTCATCGATAAAGTCGGCAAACATGCCGATGGCGTTGGATCCACCGCCGACGCAGGCTATCACGGCATCCGGCAGGCGGCCTTCCTGTTGCAGGATCTGGGCTTTGGTCTCTTCACCGATCATGCGCTGGAATTCGCGCACGATGGTTGGGAACGGATGCGGGCCTGCCGCCGTACCCAGCATATAGTGTGCGGTTTCATAGCTGCCCGACCAGTCACGCAGCGCTTCATTGCAGGCATCTTTCAGCGTGGCGGAACCGCTGTGCACCGGGATCACTTCCGCACCCATCAGGCGCATACGGAACACATTAGGAGACTGGCGTTCAATATCCTTTGCGCCCATATAGATCCGGCATTTCAGGCCGAGCAGCGCGCAGGCGAGTGCCGAGGCAACGCCATGCTGACCGGCTCCCGTCTCGGCAATAATTTCTTTTTTGCCCATGCGCTTTGCCAGCAGCGCCTGGCCAAGGACCTGGTTAGTCTTGTGTGCGCCGCCGTGCAGCAGATCTTCACGCTTGAGATAAAGGCGCGTTTTGCTGCCTTCGGTCAGATTCTTACATCGCGTCAGCGCGGTGGGACGCCCGGCATAATTTTTCAACAGGTCGGTAAATTCGGCCTGGAATGCCGGATCGCTTTGTGCGCTGATAAACGCCTCTTCCAGCTGTAACAAAGCAGGCATCAGGATCTGCGGCACATACATGCCGCCAAACTCACCAAAATAAGGATTTAAACGTGTCATGTTATCTCTCTTGATCAGTAGGCTTTCAGCGTCTGAAACACAGAAGCCATTTTTGCCGCATCTTTTATTCCGGGGGCGCTCTCCAAACCGGAATTAAAATCGAGACCGGCGCAGCCCTGCTGTGCGGCCAGAACGCAGTTGTCCGCACCCAGGCCACCAGCCAGCAGGACGTTATCCAGCTTTTCACCCTTTAACAGCGACCAGTCAAACGCTTTACCGCTGCCGCCATTTCCCTGGTCGAATACATAGCGATCGACGTGCGGCCAGTCGCGTGCGGGCAGGCTGGTGCTGATGCTAAAGGCTTTCCAGATCTGCACCTTTTCAGGCAGGTCGGCCCGCAGCTGACTAATATATTCACGATCTTCATCGCCATGCAGCTGTACCGCATGCAGGTTGAGTTGCTGCGCGACAGTGACAACGTCACTCATGCTGTCGTTGCGGAATACGCCAACATACTTCAGTGCGGCGGCGGCGATAACTTCCTGTGCTTGCGCTGCATTAATCTGACGCGGCGAGCCGACGGCAAAGATCAGCCCACCGTAAATAGCTCCGCACTCCAGCGCTTTGCGCGCATCCTGTGGGCGGGTGAGTCCGCATACCTTGTTCTCACCGAGCATCACCCGCCTGACGGCGGCGGCGAGATTGTCTTCAGACATCAGCGCCGAACCGATCAGGAAGCCGTTGGCGAAATGACTTAGCTCACGCACCTGGGCATAGCTGTTAATACCGGATTCACTGATTACCGTGACGCCATGTGCCACTTTCGGGGCCAGGCGGCGGGTGCGGTCCAGGTCGATCGACAGATCGCGCAGATCGCGATTATTAATGCCGACCACTTTAGCGCCCAGCGCGGTGGCGCGCTCCAGCTCTTCATCGCTGATGGCTTCCGTCAGTACGCCCATATTCAGGCTGTGTGCCACGGCCGCCAGCTGGCGATACTGCTCATCGTTTACTACCGAGAGCATCAGCAGAATGGCGTCAGCCTGATAATAGCGCGCCAGATAGATCTGATACGGGTCGATAATAAAGTCTTTGCACAATACCGGCTGACTGACTGCTGCACTGACGATGGGGAGAAAGTCAAAGCTTCCCTGAAAGTACTTCTCGTCGGTCAATACTGAAATAGCGGAGGCGTAATGCCGGTAAACGCCAGCAATCACCGCCGGGTCAAAGTCCTCACGGATCACGCCTTTAGACGGGGAGGCTTTTTTGCACTCCAGAATAAAGGCAGTACGCGCGCCTTTCAGGGCGTCGTAGAAACTGCGCGTTGCCGGCACTATCTCATTCTGAAATGAAGCCAGCGGCTGCTGCTGCTGGCGTGTCGCCAGCCAGACGGCTTTATCGCGTACGATTTGGTCAAGTACGGTTTCCTGCATGATTATCCTCTTTCTGCCAGTGCGACCACATGCTGCCAGGCTTTGCCGCTGCGAATGGTTTCAAGCGCCTGTTGAGCATTGCGCCGTAGATCCTCATGGCCAAACATTTTCAGCAGCAGGGCGACGTTTGCCGCCACGGCTTCTTCGTGAGCCAGCTGGCCTTTACCCTGGAGTAAACGCGTCAGAATGTCACGGTTTTCTTCCGGCGAACCCCCGGCCAGCGCATCCTGCGGGTGACTGCTCAAACCAAAGTCATCTGGTGTCAGCTGATAACGGGTTATCTCGCCGTCGCGCAGTTCTGCCACCTGTGTGGCACTGTGCAGCGCCACTTCATCCATGCCGCCGCCGTGTACCACCGCCGCACGCTGGTAGCCCAGCATCTTCAGCGTCTCGGCAATCGGCAGAACCAGCTCGGGGCTGTAAACGCCGATCACCGCCAGCGGTGGACGAGCCGGGTTAATCAGCGGGCCGAGCACATTGAAGATAGTGCGGGTTTTCAGCTCCTTACGCACCGGCATCGCATGGCGGAAACCGCTGTGATACTGCGGGGCAAACAGAAAACAGACGTTCAAATCATCCAGCGCCCGACGCGCCTGTTCAGCCGGTAAATCGAGGCTGATACCAAAGGCCGCGAGTAAATCTGACGAGCCGGACTGGCTGGAGACGCTGCGGTTCCCGTGCTTCGCCACTTTCAAGCCGCAGGCCGCCGCGACAAAGGCGCTGGTGGTAGAGATATTGATGCTGTTACTGCCATCACCGCCGGTGCCAACGATATCGGCAAAAGGATAATCCGGACGCGGGAAGGGTTTTGCATCCGCCAGCAGGGCGGTCGCCGCCCCGGCAATCTCCTGCGGCGTTTCTCCGCGCACTTTCATCGCTATCAGCGCGGCAGCCAGCTGGGTGGGTGCCAGCTGTCCGGTAATAATGGCGGTGAACAGCTGCTGGCTTTCCGCCTGCGTCAGGATCTCTGACTGGTATAACTTTTCCAGTATGGTATTCATCAATGGCTCCTTGATTACGCCAGCGCCCAGGCGAGGGTTTGTTCCAGCAGTCGTGCCCCCTGGCTGGTCAGAATGGATTCCGGGTGGAACTGGAAGCCGCATACGCGGTTAGCATCATCGCGCACCGCCATCACCATATCGTTAAAGGTGGCATTGACGGTCAGTTCGGCGGGAATATTGCTGCCGACCAGCGAGTGATAGCGTGCCACCGGCAGCGGGTTGCTCAGGCCGGCAAACATGCCCAGATCGTCATGAAGGATGGCGGAGGCCTTGCCGTGCAGGATCTCCCCGGCCTGACCGACGTGACCACCGTAAGCCTCAACGATCGCCTGATGTCCCAGGCAGATACCAACGATCGGCAAACGACCGCGCAGCTGCTGGAGCAGTTCTGGCATACAGCCCGCATCCGATGGGGCTCCGGGGCCGGGTGACAGCATCAGTACCGGATTTTCCATCTGTTGCAGGCGAGCAATCAGGGTATCTGCCGGGACGTTATTACGGTAAATCGTCACCTGATGGCCGAAGGTGCGTAGCTGGTCAACGAGGTTGTAGGTGAATGAGTCAAAGTTATCGAGCAGCAGAATATCGGCCATCAGAAAATCTCCTGGCAGTGATGAGCGGTGGCGATGGCGCGCAGAACCGCACGCGCTTTATTGCGGCTTTCGTCCGCTTCCGCCTGCGGATTGGAGTCCAGTACTACACCGGCTCCGGCCTGAACCGTTGCCACGCCATCTTCCACGTAAGCCGAGCGGATAACGATACAGGTGTCGAGATCGCCGCTGGCGGTGAAGTATCCGACCGCGCCGCCATAGCTGCCGCGCCGTGTGCCTTCAGCTTTAGCAATCAGCTGCATGGCGCGTACTTTCGGTGCGCCGCTCAGCGTGCCCATGTTCATGCAGGCGCGATAGGCGTGCAGCACATCAATATCGTTGCGCAGCTGTCCGACAACCCGTGAGACCAGGTGCATCACGAACGTGTAGCGATCGACTTTGGTCAGATCGGCAACATAACGCGTGCCGGGCTGACAAATGCGTGCCAGATCGTTACGCGCCAGATCCACCAGCATCAGATGTTCGGCCATCTCTTTATGGTCTGTGCGCATTTCCAGCTCTATGCGGCTGTCAAGATCGCGGTCGAGTGAGCCATCCGCGTGCCGGCCACGCGGACGCGTTCCGGCAATCGGGTAGATTTCGATTTGGTTGCTGACAGCTTCGTATTTCAGCGAACTTTCCGGCGAGGCACCAAACAGGCTGAAGTCACGATCCTGCATAAAAAACATATACGGACTGGGGTTACTGTTTTTCAGCGTGTCGTAAGCGGCCAGCGGTGAAGGGCACGGCAAAGAAAAGCGGCGTGAGGGCACGACCTGGAAAATTTCACCAATGCGGATCGCCTCCTGCATCTGGCGCACCACGGCGCAGTACTCCTCATCGCTCTGGCTGACGCTAAGCTGCATGCTGTCCACCTTCTGCACTGGTAAGGCGCTGGCGGGCTGTGTCATCTGATCATGAAGCTGTTTTATACGGCTTTGCAGACGCATAAACTCAGACGCTTCCGGGGTAAACAGGCTGGCCTGTAGGCGGGCAGTCTGCGTCTGATGGTCGATAACCAGCAGCGTTTCCGCCAGATAGAAGCAATAATCCGGGCAGCGTTGCTGGTTGTTGAGTTCAGGCAACTTTTCAAAACCGGCCACCAGGTCGTAAGCAAACAGCCCGCCAAGCAGCATGGCTTCGCGCTCTTCCTGCGGCGACTGAACCAGAGCAGGGATAAGGCGCAGCGCATCAAAAACTGACAGGGCGCGCAGGTTAGCATCTTCATCCTGGATCCGATCATTGTGCGGAAACACCAACTCACGGCGATCGGGATGCACACGGTTGGTCACCGATGAAGGCAATGCGGCATCCAGCAGCGGCAACAGTGCACGCCCATTGGCCGACAATGCCTCGATCTGCACGCGATTATCCAGTGCGCTAATGCGCAGGGCGCTGTCAACAATCAGCAGGCTTTTCAGATTGCATTTACTGTCGACATCGGCAGACTCCAGCAGCAGCGTCTCGGAACGCGCCGCGCAGAGCTGATGGAAAACCGCAGCCGGATCTTCGCGGTAAGGCGCGCTGGCGGTAATCAACTTCACTGTTGGTTTGGCATTTTGCATAAATGATGTTCTCTGTATTTTGCTCAAAAAAAAGCCCGCGTTATGCGGGCCTGAGTATCTGCACATCGTTATAACCGTGCATGACAACTTCGCCCGTCAGGGAGAAGTGCGCCACCAGCCAGTGATTGAAGTGAATAAGTTTGCCATAAGACAGATACCCTGTTTGTGAACTTTCGTACTAGTTAACTAGTTCGCAGTAAAAAAGTCAATACTCTTTTTTACTTAGCGGGATTCACGCTATCATAATGCACTACGTTTCTGTATGCCCGGAGTTGTTTTGACAGCTGTTACTACCCCAGTCAGTGCTTTTCCTATCTACGATCTCCATAGCCACACGCGTGCCTCCGATGGATTACTGACGCCGGAGCAGCTGGTATTGCGCGCGGTTGAGCATCGGGTGGGTGTGCTGGCCATTACTGACCATGATACGACAGATGGCATCATCCCGGCACGGGAAGCCATTGCGCACCATCAGCTGCCGCTGCAATTGATAAGCGGGGTGGAGATATCCACCCTGTGGGAAAACCATGAAATTCATATCGTTGGGCTGGGCATTGATATTGCTCACCCGGTGATGATGGCTTTCCTGGCCGGGCAGGGCGAACGGCGGCTGGCACGGGCAAAGCTTATCGCCGAACGGTTAGAGAAAGCGCATATTCCCGGCGCACTGGCCGGGGCGCTGGCGCTGGCAGAAGGAGGGGCCGTGACGCGCGGGCATTTTGCCCGTTTCCTTATTGCCGCAGGTAAAGCCGACAACATGCAGCAGGTATTCAAAAATTATCTCGCTCGCGGCAAAACCGGCTACGCCCCGCCACAGTGGTGTACAATTGAGCAAGCCATTGATGCCATTCATCAATCCGGTGGTCGGGCGGTGGTGGCTCATCCGGGGCGTTACGGCCTTTCTGCCAAATGGTTGAAACGCCTGTTGGCGCATTTCAGCGAGCAGGGTGGAGAGGCGATGGAAGTTGCCCAGTGTCAGCAGGCACCCAACGAGCGTCAGCAGCTGGCACGTTATGCCCAGGATTATCAGCTGGCAGCCTCGCAGGGATCTGACTTCCATCAGGCATGCCCGTGGATTGAACTGGGCAAAAAATTATGGCTTCCCGGCGGCGTAGAGGCCGTCTGGCAGCGGTTCCCTGATATTACAGGATCGGCTTATAGCCAGGAATCTCAGATAAGAGGTGAGTAATGAGTCAGTTTTTTTATATCCATCCCGATAACCCCCAGCCGCGTCTGATTAAGCAGGCGGTGGAAATGTTGAATAAGGGCAGTGTGATCGTCTATCCGACAGATTCGGGTTATGCCCTGGGCTGTAAGTTGGAAGATAAAAACGCCATGGAGCGTATTTGCCGCATTCGTCAACTTGATGGTAACCACAACTTTACCCTGATGTGTCGCGATCTCTCCGAGCTGTCTACCTACGCTTACGTCGACAACACCGCGTTTCGTCTGATTAAAAACAATACGCCGGGTAATTACACCTTTATTCTCAAAGCAACGAAAGAAGTGCCGCGCCGCCTGATGAGCGAAAAACGCAAAACGATTGGCCTGCGTGTCCCTTCTAATCCGATCGCCCTGGCTCTGCTGGAAGCGCTGAACGAGCCGATGATGTCAACGTCGCTGATGTTGCCGGGCAACGACTTTACTGAATCTGACCCGGAAGCGATTCAGGATGAGATTGGCAAGCTGGTGGACTTGATTATTCACGGCGGTTATCTCGGGCAGCAGCCAACCACGGTGATCGATTTAACGGAAGATGCCCCGGAAGTGGTGCGTGAAGGCGTGGGCGATATTCAGCCATTTCGTTGATGACAAAAAAAGTTCGCCTTGGGAAACGTCATAGATAAATCCAGTAAGCCTGATTTTGTACAACAGATGCAAGTAGGACCGCCCAACCTAAAGAGGTGGACGTTTATTAAAGAAAAGGGAGCCTTTTGGCTCCATTTCTACGTTTTGTTGGACTGATAGCTATGGCGTATCTTTGAGATGATTGTCATCATTATGAATGACACGATCAGCATAAAGATACCAACCACCCAAAGGAATGACGGGTCAGCCTCACCGTCTGCAAATCCACGTCAGGTCTTGTTTAAGAAGTCATTACTGATTTGGGAAAGGTAATCTACCCACCCGCCTAATGGCAACATAACAATGAAAAATGAAGCCACTAAGCACAACAAGCCAACCAGAATATCAGTTCTTAACATTACATGACGCATAATCAGCCCTTCCTGTTACATCTACACGCCCGTATGCCATTAAACCTTTGCCTTCAGGAACCCTAACATGAGTTTCGTTCTGTACAAGAGAGCCAAAAGGACGGTTCTGACTTATAACCAAATCAGCTTGTTCAGTACCGTTGGTCCCTGAAGATTGACCTATAAAACGAGCAGAAGCATTGGTATTGAAATTGGTGTACCATTGTCGCCCACGTAAATAGGCGTGTCTGATTTTGTACAGGTGTTGTAACGTGATTTATGACACCCTTAGAGTAAAAATTCACATACATAACAAATAGTTATTGTGATTCATCTTTAACTTATTGTTTGCAAGTATATATTGACGCCTGGGAAGGCGACACAGAGGTAGCTCCATGAGCGAAAAGTTACAAAAAGTATTAGCACGCGCCGGACACGGTTCCCGTCGTGAAATCGAAACCATGATCTCCGCCGGACGCGTCAGCGTCGACGGCAAGCTGGCCACGCTGGGCGACCGCGTTGAGCCAAGCGCATCCTTGAAAATCCGTGTTGACGGCCACGTTGTGCCGGTCAGTGAGTCCATCAGCGAAGTGTGCCGCATACTGGCTTATTACAAGCCGGAAGGTGAGCTTTGCACCCGTA
The DNA here is from genome assembly GCF_001050515.1 of Erwinia piriflorinigrans CFBP 5888. Lineage (GTDB taxonomy): Bacteria > Pseudomonadota > Gammaproteobacteria > Enterobacterales > Enterobacteriaceae > Erwinia > Erwinia piriflorinigrans. Next base: position 292,110 of record NZ_CAHS01000015.1, on the reverse strand, counting down.
ATGACCCGGAAGGTCGCCCGACGGTGTTTGACCGCCTGCCTAAACTGCGCGGCGCACGCTGGATTGCAGTAGGGCGCCTGGATGTGAATACCTGTGGTCTGTTGCTGTTCACCACAGACGGTGAGTTAGCGAACCGCCTGATGCATCCCAGCCGTGAAGTTGAGCGTGAATACGCCGTACGCGTATTTGGCGCGGTAGATGATGAAAAAATTAAACAGCTGAGTCGTGGCGTACAGCTGGAAGATGGCCCGGCGGCGTTTAAAACGCTGAAGTTTACCGGGGGTGAAGGCATTAACCAGTGGTACAACGTCACCCTGACAGAAGGACGTAACCGTGAGGTTCGTCGTCTGTGGGAAGCGGTTGGCGTGCAGGTCAGCCGCCTGATCCGTGTTCGCTACGGCGATATTGATTTGCCGAAAGGCTTACCGCGCGGTGGATGGACCGAGCTGGATCTGGCACCGACTAACTATCTGCGCGAACTGGTTGGCCTTGCACCTGAGACCGTGAGTAAAGTTCCGGTGGAAAAAGATCGCCGACGCACCAAAGCGAATCAAATCCGCCGTGCGGTGAAACGCCATACCACCACCAAGGTGAGTAAGCCAGGCAGCGGTCGCCGCCCGTCGAAGCGTCAGCAGGGTTAACTACCAGCACACATCCCAGGGGCCTTCCGGCCCCTTGTTTTTTTTAGCCCGTTTTTTGCGCGGAACAGGCTTATTCCCATCGCAACAAAAAGTCAGCGTTTATTCTGCTGCTCCAGGTTTACGCCCGGGCTGAGCATCAAAGCTGATCCCGCTCTTATTTTTGCTGTCGTCGCCCATTAGCCAAAGATAGAGTGGCATGATGTCAGCAGGAGTTTTCAGTTTAATGGCATCTTCCTCAGGGAAGGCACTGGCGCGCATCTTGGTGCGCGTACCGCCGGGGTTGATACAGTTAACGCGCAGCTGAAGCGGATCATACTCCTGCGCCAGAACCTGCATCATGCCCTCGGTAGCGAATTTGGACACGGAATAAGCGCCCCAGCCGGCACGCCCATGACGGCCCACGCTGGATGAAGTAAAGACCAGAGAGGCGGCTTGCGATTTCAGCAGCAGCGGCAGCAGAGCCTGGGTCAAAAAGAATGTCGCATCAATATTAACACGCATCACCTGCTGCCAGATGGCGGGGTCTTGTTGCTCCATAGGAACGACTTCACCCAACAATCCGGCATTGTGCAGCACCCCGTCCAGGCGAGGGATTTTCTCTGCCAGGGTAGACGCCAGCTGCTGACAGTCTTCCGCCGTCGCCTTTTCCAAATCAAGTGAAAACCAGATCGCAGGTTGTTTCGATGGGCTGCAGGCAGCCACCTCTTTACTGACCCGCAGCAGTTTTTCTTCATTGCGCGCCAAAAGTACCACCTGTGCGCCATAGCGGGCATAGGTCAGAGCCGCTTCGCGCCCGATACCATCGCTGGCTCCTGTTACCAGTATGATGCGGTTATTAAGCAGATCGTTTTTAGGTTGATAATGCACGAAAAATTCCTTAGCAACGGGCCTGTACGTGGCTGTCTGATTGCTTTATTTGCGGTAACCCCTTGCAGGGATTGGAGAAAGTGAGTTATGCCTGAAATTAGCGATTCGTTCAATGATTTTGAATACCCGTTCATCTTTGGTTAACGGGTTGCAGGAGACGCCAGGCTATGACTCAGCTACACTAAGCCTATCTCTAACATAATGTAATTTAAGGCGGATTGAGTGGAACTACTCTCTTATTACGGACTTTTCCTCGCGAAAGTCGTCACCGTGGTGGTGGCGATTGCGGCTATCGCGTTGATCATGACTAACCTTGCGCAACGTAAGCGCGGCGGCGCCGGGCAGCTCAATCTTACCCGATTGGATGAGAATTATAAGGTAATGCAGGACAGGATGCGCCTGGCAAAAATGAAACCCATACAGCAGAAGTCGTGGAACAAAGAGCAGAAAAAAAAGGACAAGCAGGAGGCAAAAGTTGCCAAGCAGCAGGCGAAGTCCGGGGTGGTGTTGACAGATGAAAAATCCACACTGTATGTGATTGATTTCAAAGGTAGCATGGACGCCGGTGAAGTCTCTTCATTACGTGAGGAAGTGTCTGCGGTAATGGCGGCGGCAGAAAAAGGTGATGAAGTTCTGCTGCGTCTCGAAAGCCCCGGTGGCGTGGTGCATGGTTATGGCCTGGCGGCATCGCAATTGCAGCGTCTGCGTGATAGAGGCATCCCGCTCACGGTGGCCGTAGACAAAGTCGCTGCCAGCGGGGGGTATATGATGGCCTGCGTGGCCGATCGTATCGTTGCCGCGCCATTCTCAATCATTGGTTCCATCGGGGTTGTGGCGCAGATCCCCAACTTCAACCGCCTGCTGAAACGTAATGAAATCGACGTTGAACTGCATACGGCCGGAGAATACAAGCGCACCTTGACGCTGTTTGGTGAGAACACCGAAGAGGGGCGTGAGAAATTCCGCGAAAACCTGAATGAAACACATCTGTTGTTCAAGCAGTTTGTTCATCAAATGCGCCCAACATTGGATATTGACAGCGTCGCCACGGGTGAACACTGGTACGGCACTCAGGCGCTGGAGAAAGGCCTGGTGGATGCCATCAGTACCAGTGACGATCTGATTATCGATAAGATTGCAAAGCACCAGGTTATAGGGGTCCGTTACGCCCGTCGTAAAGGTATGATAGATCGCTTTACCCAGAGCGCAACTTCCAGCCTGGAGCGCCTGCTGCTGCGTATCTGGCAGCGTGGCGATAAACCGCTGCTATAGGGCGTATGAGGCCCGTTGCGGCGGGCCTCATAATTAGCAATGGATAAATGAAAGGCTTGTCGGCTACAGCCCCCCCGGCTTGTGTAAAGCAGAAACCACTAAGAGAGTGACAGCGCTCCGCCTTTCTCATTTATCACTTCTACGCGGTGAAATAGCCTTTCCTCCAGGATAAAAGTGAAAACTTAGCGCTCTGTGGCAAATTGTGTCTCTTTCAGACTTCCTTTTCTGGCGTAAATTGCGCCTTAATGCTAATTAAGTTGCGTAACAGATTTTATCAGGTAGAGTGTGGGCGTTTCGGGTTCCGGGCGTAAAACAGACTTTACGCTTTGTTAGATATTCGCTTAACAGGTGGTAAAAAATGCCGTTAATCAATATGTTGTATCGAAACTTTGCGCACTGACTTTGATGAAAGGTTGAGCGGGTTGAATTCGTTTCCCCCAGTAACCTTATGCCTTTAGTGCGCGGCGAGACTTCAGAAAGACGGTAAAAATTACTCTCGGATGTTTTAAACAGGTAAAGGTAACTATGGGAAAAGCTCTCGTAATAGTTGAGTCCCCGGCAAAAGCCAAAACGATCAATAAATATCTCGGTAATGACTACGTGGTGAAGTCCAGCGTTGGTCATATCCGTGATTTGCCGACAAGCGGGTCAACAGTTAAAAAGAGCGCTGACTCTACAACCAGTAAAACCACTAAAAAGGTCAAAAAGGACGCCAAAACGGCGCTAGTCAGCCGCATGGGCGTTGACCCTTTTCACGACTGGGAAGCAAATTACCAGATCCTCCCCGGCAAAGAAAAAGTTGTCGCTGAGCTTAAAGCGTTGGCGGAAAAAGCCGACCATATCTATCTCGCTACCGACCTTGACCGCGAAGGGGAAGCCATTGCATGGCACCTGCGGGAAGTGATCGGCGGTGATGAATCGCGCTACAGTCGCGTGGTGTTTAACGAAATCACCAAAAATGCCATTCACCAGGCGTTTGACAAGCCTGGTGAACTGAATATCGACCGTGTTAATGCGCAGCAGGCACGGCGCTTTATGGACCGTGTCGTTGGTTATATGGTCTCTCCACTCCTGTGGAAAAAAGTGGCGCGTGGACTCTCCGCCGGGCGAGTACAGTCGGTAGCGGTGCGTCTGGTTGTTGAGCGCGAACGCGAAATTAAGGCTTTCGTGCCCGAAGAGTATTGGGAACTGAATGCCGATTTGACCACACCTAAAGGTGTCGATCTGCCGATGCAGGTGACGCACCAGCACGATAAACCTTTCCGCCCGGTCAATCGTGAGCAAACCTATGCGGCTGTCAGCCTGCTGGAAAAAGCGCGCTTTACGGTGGTCGATCGCGAAGATAAACCGACCAGCAGCAAGCCCGGCGCGCCTTTTATCACCTCCACATTGCAACAGGCTGCCAGTACCCGCCTCGGTTTCGGGGTCAAAAAAACCATGATGATGGCCCAGCGTCTGTATGAAGCTGGTCATATTACCTATATGCGTACTGATTCCACCAACCTGAGTCAGGATGCGGTAAGCATGGTGCGCGGTTACGTTGAAGATGAATTTGGTGCGAAATATCTGCCGAAAACCGCCATTATTTACAGTAATAAAGAAAACTCACAGGAAGCGCACGAAGCCATCCGTCCTTCAGATGTGAAAATTCAGTCTGAGCTGCTGAAAGATATGGAAGCGGACGCACAGAAGCTTTACCAGCTTATTTGGCGTCAGTTCGTCGCCTGCCAGATGATGCCTGCACAGTACGACTCGACTACCCTGACAGTCGAGGCCGCTGATTTCAAACTCAAGGCGAAAGGGCGTACGCTGCGCTTTGACGGCTGGACGCGCGTCATGCCCGCGTTGCGTAAGGGTGACGATGAGCGTACTTTGCCGGCGGTAGACGTGGGTAGCGAGCTGAGTCTGCAACAGCTGTTGCCAAGCCAGCACTTTACCAAGCCGCCTGCTCGATTCAGTGAAGCCTCACTGGTGCGAGAGCTGGAAAAACGCGGTATTGGTCGTCCATCCACCTATGCTTCTATTATTTCGACCATCCAGGATCGTGGCTACGTGAAGGTCGAAAGCCGTCGTTTCTATGCGGAAAAAATGGGTGAGATCGTGACCGATCGCCTGGAAGAGAACTTCCGTGAGTTGATGAATTATGACTTCACCGCGCATATGGAAGACAATCTCGATAAGGTGGCGAATAACGAAGCGCAGTGGAAAGCGGTGCTTGATAAGTTCTTTGGGGAGTTCAGCGAGCAGCTGGAGCAGGCTGAGAAGGATCCGGAAGAGGGCGGCATGCAGCCGAACCAGATGGTGCTCACCTCTATCGAATGCCCGACCTGTAGCCGTCAGATGGGCATTCGTACCGCCAGCACCGGGGTATTCCTCGGCTGTTCCGGTTATGCCTTGCCGCCTAAAGAGCGCTGTAAGCAGACCATCAACCTGATCCCCGAGAATGAAGTGCTTAACATTCTTGAAGGTGATGATGCGGAAACTAACGCCCTGCGTGCGCGTCGTCGCTGTCAGAAATGTGGCACCGCAATGGACAGCTACCTGATCGATAATCAGCGCAAACTGCATGTCTGTGGTAATAACCCTGAGTGCGATGGTTATGAGATTGAGCAGGGCGAGTTCCGTATCAAAGGCTATGACGGACCGGTAGTAGAATGCGAGAAGTGTGGTTCAGAAATGCATCTCAAGATGGGGCGTTTTGGCAAATATATGGCCTGCACCAATGAAGACTGCAAAAACACGCGAAAAATTCTGCGTAACGGGGACGTAGCGCCGCCAAAAGAAGATCCGGTGCCGTTACCAGAGCTGCCCTGCGAAAAATCAGATGCATACTTCGTACTGCGTGACGGTGCGGCTGGCGTGTTCCTCGCGGCCAATACGTTCCCTAAGTCGCGTGAGACACGCGCGCCACAGGTAGAAGAGTTGCAGCGTTTCCGCGATCGCCTGGCAGAAAAGTTGCGCTATCTGGCGGATGCGCCTGCTGAAGATGCTGATGGCAATAAGGCAGTCGTGCGTTTTAGTCGTAAAACCAAACAGCAGTACGTGAGTACAGAGAAAGACGGCAAAGCCACCGGCTGGTCCGCCTTCTTTGTTGACGGTAAATGGGAAGTGGCGAAGAAATAATTTCGCCGGTTTTCGTCGGGGGCAGCCTGTCAAAGTGCTGTCCCCACTTATCATCCCCTTCAACTCTCCCCGAGTGATGCTATACATATCCGCTACATTTGATATAGTTGTTATAGATATGTCTTTTCTTATTATTTAATTGCATTAAGCCGGTACTGACTCCCCCTCCGGTTACTCTTCGCCTTGCCCCACCCTGGATGGAATACTAAATGAAATTGCAGCAGCTGCGTTACATCGTTGAAGTGGTGAATCATAATCTCAATGTCTCTTCGACAGCCGAAGGCCTTTATACTTCTCAACCCGGCATCAGTAAGCAGGTGCGCATGCTGGAAGATGAGTTGGGTATTCAGATTTTTGCCCGAAGCGGTAAGCATCTGACTCAGGTCACTCCAGCAGGGCAGGAGATCATCCGCATTGCACGTGAAGTGCTGTCGAAAGTTGACGCGATTAAATCAGTCGCAGGTGAGCATACCTGGCCTGACAAAGGTTCGCTTTATGTCGCAACGACTCATACCCAGGCACGTTATGCTTTGCCAAATGTCATTAAAGGCTTTATTGAACGCTATCCACGCGTTTCTTTGCACATGCATCAGGGGTCGCCGACACAGATAGCAGAGGCCGTTTCGAAAGGAAACGCTGACTTTGCCATCGCTACCGAAGCGCTGCATTTGTATGATGATTTGATTATGCTCCCTTGCTATCACTGGAACCGGGCCATCGTGGTGACTCCCGATCATCCATTAGCAGGTAAAAGCAGAGTGTCGATTGAAGAACTTGCAGAATATCCGCTAGTGACTTATACCTTCGGGTTCACCGGCCGTTCCGAACTTGATACGGCATTTAACCGGGCCGGCCTGACGCCGCATATTGTTTTTACTGCCACTGATGCAGATGTCATCAAGACCTACGTCAGGCTGGGACTGGGGGTTGGCGTCATTGCAAGTATGGCGGTTGATCCTCTCTCCGATCCTGATTTAGTCAGGATTGAAGCCACTGACGTGTTCACCTACAGCACCACTAAAATTGGTTTTCGCCGCAGCACCTTCCTGCGCAGCTATATGTATGATTTTATCCAACGTTTCGCGCCTCACCTGACGCGCGATGTTGTCGATACCGCCGTCGCTTTACGTTCAAATGAAGATATTGAAGCGATGTTTAAAGATATCAAGCTACCTGTTAAATAGTAATCCTTATAAAAACTAATGTTTTTTAATGGGCCTGCCTAAGGCCCTTTTTTTTCCACTGAACTTACCTGTTAATCTAACAGGTAATATCCCCGAATAAATTGCCGTAAATGAATCCTGGATCACACCATGCTTCATTTTTATTTCTTAGATTAACAATACACGCCTTTTTAAGCATGGTTGCAGTCCAAATGAGAACCACTTTCATTCACATAAGGTTCGCTTTGAATTGATTCTTATTTAGCTTAAATAAAAAAATTAGCTGGCATTTTAAAATTAAATATCTCTGGATTTTGCAGCACTAAATGTTTAGGATTAATCCTGAAATTCTCATGCATTCTTTAACGAGGTGGTTGTCAATATTATGGCTACAAGAGTCTCTGACCAACCCGGATTCGGGGGAAAGGTTATCACTGCTAAACGTTCAGGTGATGTGAAACGTCGAACCTGGATAACCGTGTTTGCTGCCAGCGCGCTGTTTTGGGCCGTGGTAGTGCTATCTGTTTGGTGTATCTGGGGGTAACTATGTATGTCGCCGCTTTGACTAAACGCTCGGCACGTGAAGTCAGCATGTCACATGTTGGCTTCTGTAAAACTGTTGAAGAGGGTCACATCGATTCTCTGGTGAAAATCCCTTCTTCATGGGATATCAGTAAATTGCAGCGTGGTTTCATTGAGTCAATGTTTGAAGATAAAAAATAAAATAACTCAGTACGTGACCATTTTTTTAGTAACCAGGTAAATAGAATTTACAAATTGTTAAAATATATCCCTTGTTTGGGTTAAGTCACCATTCTGGCAATGATTAAGCTGTATGACATATCTGATTTTTTTCAGATGCACCAGGCGCGAAGAAAGTAAATTTTTACTTAACACAAATAAACAGGACGGTTGCCTGAAGGCTTCAGTTCTGTCAGCGATCTGTGTAGATGCATTGGAAGAAAAGTTCAAAAACACAGTTATAATGATTGCTCAAGTGACTTAATATTAACGCCTCGCTAATTCCAATAGCGAGGCGTTTTTGTTTTTTTTATCTCTTTTTGTTTCAGCCGTTATCTAATAGTAATGCCCGCAAAATGCGACCTCCAGCTTGTGCTATGTTTATAACTAACCCTGTATTTTCTATGGTTATGTCAGATATATAACAAGAAAGGAGGAGCCATGCCGTTAACCCTACGCCAACTCAGTCAGGACATACTCAACGTCAAACAACAGCAATATCACTATTTTAGTCTTACCAAAGTTGCCGCTGAGCTGGGTGACACAACGCGTTTGCCTAAATCAATGAAAGTGCTTCTGGAGAATCTACTGCGCTGGCAGGACGAAGATTCCGTCACCGCAGAAGATATTCGCGCTCTGGCGGCATGGTTGAAACATGGCCATGCCGATCGTGAGATTGCCTACCGCCCAGCGCGGGTGCTGATGCAAGACTTTACCGGCGTTCCAGCGGTAGTCGATCTGGCCGCCATGCGTGAAGCCGTGCAGCGTCTGGGGGGGGATGTAGCAAAAGTGAACCCCTTATCGCCCGTTGACCTGGTGATTGACCACTCGGTGACGGTTGATCATTTTGGTAACGATGAGGCATTTGAAGAAAACGTGCGCCTCGAAATGGAACGTAACCACGAACGTTACGTTTTTCTGCGCTGGGGGCAAAAAGCCTTCAACCGTTTCAGCGTTGTTCCACCGGGCACCGGGATCTGCCATCAGGTCAATCTGGAATACCTCGGCCAGGCAGTCTGGCATGAAACCCGTGATGATAAAGAGATTGCCTACCCTGATACGCTGGTCGGCACGGATTCGCACACCACGATGATCAATGCGCTCGGCGTGCTGGGCTGGGGCGTGGGGGGAATCGAAGCGGAAGCGGCCATGTTGGGGCAGCCGGTATCCATGCTTATCCCGGACGTGGTGGGTTTCAAATTGAGTGGTAAACTGCAGGCCGGGATAACCGCCACTGACCTTGTACTTACGGTGACCCAGATGTTGCGTCAGCACGGCGTAGTGGGCAAATTTGTTGAGTTCTATGGTGATGGCCTGGATGACTTGCCGCTGGCCGATCGTGCGACCATCGCCAATATGGCGCCTGAATACGGTGCAACCTGCGGATTCTTCCCTGTCGATGATATTACGCTAGGTTATATGGAGCTCACCGGGCGAAGTCATGAGCAGGTAGCGCTGGTCGAAGCCTATGCCAAAGCACAGGGCTTATGGCGTTGCAGCGGAGATGAACCTGTATTTACCAGTACGCTGGCTCTTGATATGAGCAGGGTAGAGTCGAGCGTTGCCGGGCCGAAGCGTCCACAGGATCGGGTATCATTGAGAGATGTCCCCGCTGCTTTCCTTGCCAGTAACGAACTGGAGATTAATCACGTTCGAAAGCAGCATAAAGCGGTCAGCTACCAGGACAGTCGTACCGGCCAACAGTACCAGCTTGAAGAGGGTGCCGTGGTCATTGCCGCGATTACCTCCTGTACGAATACCTCAAATCCCAGCGTGCTGATGGCCGCCGGGTTGTTGGCGAAAAAAGCCGTTACGCTGGGGTTGAAGCCCAAGCCCTGGGTTAAAGCCTCACTCGCGCCGGGATCTAAGGTTGTTTCCGACTATCTGGCCAGCGCCCGTCTCACGCCCTACCTCGACAAGCTTGGCTTTAATCTGGTGGGCTATGGCTGCACCACCTGTATTGGTAATTCAGGCCCGCTGCCTGACGAAATCGAAAAAGCCATCAGGCAGGGCGATCTGACGGTGGGAGCCGTGCTTTCCGGTAACCGTAATTTCGAGGGACGAATCCATCCATTTGTGAAGACAAACTGGCTGGCCTCGCCTCCGTTGGTGGTGGCTTACGCGCTGGCAGGTAATATGACGCTTAATCTTGACAGTGACCCGCTTGGTGATGATATCAACGGCAACGCTGTGTATCTGAAAGACATTTGGCCAACCCCGGCAGAAATTGCCGAGGCGGTGCAGCTGGTCTCCACCGCCATGTTCCACAAAGAGTATGCTGAAGTATTTGAAGGCACGCCGGAGTGGCGGCAGATTGAGGTCAGTGAGGCGGCAACCTACGACTGGGATAGTCGCTCGACGTATATCCGCCTTTCACCCTTTTTTGATGGCATGGACAAAGAGCCGAAGCCTGTGCAGGACATCCGCAGTGCGCGCATTCTGGCCATACTCGGAGACTCTGTCACAACCGACCATATTTCGCCAGCCGGTAGCATCAAAGCGGACAGTCCTGCCGGGCGCTATCTGCTGGAGCGTGGCGTTGAGCGGGCTGATTTCAACTCTTATGGTTCAAGGCGCGGCAACCATGAAGTGATGATGCGCGGAACCTTCGCCAATATCAGGATCCGCAATGAGATGGTTCCCGGCGTAGAGGGAGGCATCACGCGTTATATCCCAGGTAACGAACAAATGGCGATTTACGATGCGGCGATGCGCTATCAGCAGGCCGGTATACCTCTGGTAGTCATTGCAGGTAAAGAGTATGGCTCTGGCTCAAGCCGTGACTGGGCGGCGAAAGGCCCGCGTTTGCAAGGGGTGCGTGCGGTCATCGCTGAATCATTTGAGCGCATTCACCGCTCCAACCTGATCGGTATGGGGATTTTACCCCTGGAGTTCCCGCAGGGCGTAACGCGCAAAACGTTAGGTCTTACCGGAGATGAACAGATAGATGTGAAGGATGTTAACCAGCTAAAACCTGGCGGGACGGTATCCGTAACTGTGACAAGAGAGGATGGCACACAAGAGTTGCTATCTGCGCGTTGCCGTATTGATACGGGCAACGAGCTGAAGTATTACAAGAATGATGGCATCCTGCATTACGTCATCAGGAATATGCTGCAATAAAATTAGTTTTACTGGCACGCTGCAGGTGGTGGCATTTCCGGAAGCCTGCAGCGTGACATTTTACAAAGGCGGTTAAGCAAGCTATTTAGATAATAGGTGGCCCAGCTTTGCCGCCTTAGTGTCAAGGTAATGTGTGTTACTTGGATTGCGTCCAACAATCAGCGGCACACGTTCCACGATATTTATTCCGGCTTCGGTCAGGATCTCCACTTTGCGTGGATTGTTGGTCAGCAACCGAACTTCTTTCACGCCAAGCAGTTTAAACATATCCGCACAGATGGTGAAGTCGCGTTCATCGGCGGCAAAGCCCAATTGATGATTGGCTTCCACCGTATCATACCCTTTGTCCTGTAGCGCATAGGCTCTAATCTTGTTCAGCAGGCCGATATTACGCCCTTCCTGACGGTGGTAAAGCAGAATACCACGGCCCTCTTTAGCAATCTGCGTTAGCGCCGCTTCCAGCTGAAATCCGCAATCGCAGCGCAGGCTGAATAACGCATCACCTGTAAGACACTCTGAATGAACACGCGCCAGCACAGGCTCACTGCCAGAAATATCGCCATAGACAAGCGCGACATGGTCTTGCCCGGTGGCAATTTCTTCAAAGCCCACCATAAGGAAATCTCCCCTGGGCGTGGGCAGATTGGCTTCAGCCACCCGTTTAAGTTGCATCTCAATCTCCATAAAATTCCGGTGTTGCGCCAGCGAAAAAGAATGTTCTGTCAATGATCCGGCGTAAACGATGCTACTATTTTGCCACAACATTTACAGCGTTGGGTAATACCTTAGAGCGATTGTTGTAATACAGCACAATTATCAACACTACAAAGGTTATGTTATTATTTTTAAAGATATTCTTATAACAAGCCTCGTCAAGGAATAAAAATGACCGGAATCCTTAAACGCACAATCTCTGGCACGCTGTTATTACTGCTGATGCCGCTGGCCGTGATGCTTTCAGGCTGGCGCTGGCAGCCTGTAGAAATGGGTTGGGGCCATAAAGTCATGTTCTGGTTTACCGAAACCGTTACCAGTCCCTGGGGAACACTGACAAGCGTCATTCTTTGTGGGTGGTTTATTTGGTGTATGCGCTTACGCCTGAAACCTACTTTGATTTTGCTGGTGATCATCACTTTGACGCTGCTTATCGGACAATATACTAAAAGTATGGTTAAGGATTATGTGCAGGAACCCCGCCCATATGTGATGTGGCTGGGCGAGAAGCAAGGTATTGATCAACAGGCTTTTTACGCCGAAAAACGTGCGCAGCGCAGTGAAATAGTACGCGAAGCCGTACGCGATGATAACCAGATCCCAACTTGGCTAAAGCAGCATTGGGCATTTGAAACCGGATACGCTTTCCCTTCGGGACACACTATGTTTGCCGCTACCTGGGCATTACTGGGCATGGCGTTGCTTTGGCCTCGTCGCTGTTATACCAGCGTTGTACTACTCATGAGCTGGGCAATTGTGGTGATGGGGAGCCGTTTGCTGTTAGGTATGCACTGGCCGCGTGATCTGATTGTTTCCACACTAATCAGCGGGCTGTTGGTGACGCTGGCAACGCTGGTGGCGGGGCATTTTTGTGGCCCACTCTCTCTGTCAGGCGGGAAAGATCGGAATCAGATCCGCGCTGCCAGTAAAGATAACTGATTGTAAAACCTTTTTTCGGCCCCATATTTGATGTTTGCCAGGACGCTAAACGGCTACAGTCGCCGCATATCGTGGAATTAGCCTCCAGACTGCAACCGATCGACATCAGGCAAGCATCAACGCGTTTTTTTTGGCATAATTCATCTGGTTAACTCCAGCTTGAGGGATGAACAGTGAAATATTTGCTTATTTTTTTAGTCGTTCTGGTCATTTTTGTTATTTCCGTCACCCTGGGCGCGCATAACGATCGGATAGTGACATTTAATTATCTTTTGGCGCAGGGAGAGTTCAGCATTTCGACATTGCTGGCGTCATTATTTGCCGTTGGTTTTTTGCTGGGTTGGGCTATTTGCGGACTGTTTTGGCTACGAGTACGCGTTTCGCTGGCCCATGCGCAACGTAAAGTGAAACGCTTACAGCATCAACTGGGGCAGACAGACACTGCTGTGACAACGTCACAGAAAGTTGTCACAAAGGAATAATCGTCTATGTTGGAACTGCTGTTTCTGTTACTTCCCGTCGCTGCCGCCTATGGCTGGTACATGGGCCACAGGAGTGCACAACAGAATAAGCAACAGGAAGCGAATCGCCTGTCGCGTGATTACGTGGCGGGCGTGAACTTCCTGCTTTCTAATCAGCAGGACAAAGCCGTCGACCTGTTCCTGGATATGTTGAAAGAGGACAGTGGCACCGTGGAAGCCCATCTGACTCTTGGCAATCTGTTCCGTTCCCGTGGTGAAGTCGACCGGGCAATCCGCATACATCAGGCGCTGATGGAAAGCGCTTCTCTCACCTACGACCAGCGTCTTCTGGCGATCCAGCAACTCGGCCGCGATTATATGGCTGCGGGATTTTACGACCGCGCAGAACAGATGTTTGGTCAACTGGTGGATGAAACTGATTTTCGCGTCAGCGCTTTGCAACAGTTGTTAATCATCCATCAGGCGACCAGTGACTGGCTGAATGCAATAGAGACGGCCGAGCGTCTGGTGAAGCTTGGAAAAGATCGCCTGAAGATGGAAATCGCGCACTTTTACTGTGAGTTGGCTCTACAGGCGATGAGCAGTGACGACCTGGAAAGGGCGATGAGCCTGCTGAAAAAAGGGGAGTCGGCGGACAGAAATAGCGCCCGTGTCTCAATTATGATGGGACGAATTCATATGGCTAAGGCCGAATACGCCAAAGCGGTACAGCATCTACAGCGAGTGATAAACCAGGATAAACAACTGGTCAGTGAAACGCTGGAGATGCTGGAAAGCTGCTATCAGCATTTGGAAGAACAGCCAGCATGGGTTAGCTACCTTGAGCGTTGTGTTGAAGAAGATACCGGTGCTGCGGCCGAGCTTTACCTTGCTGACATCATCGATAGGCAGCAGGGAGCGGAGGCGGCGCAGAATTACATTACGCGTCAGCTTCAGGGGCATCCAACCATGCGTGTTTTCCACCGCCTGATGGATTTCAACCTGCAAGAAGCGGAAGAGGGTCGTGCGAAAGACAGCCTGTTGGTACTGCGCGATATGGTGGGAGAGCAGATCCGCACCAAGCCACGCTATCGTTGTCATAAATGCGGGTTTACCGCCCATGCGCTTTACTGGCACTGTCCATCATGTCGGTCATGGTCTTCTGTGAAACCAATACGTGGGCTCGACGGGCAGTAGCCTGAAGTTTAGATTCAGGTTGAGCGAACCGATTTAGTTACAACATACTAATAATTTATGTACAGACATTTTCCAGCAGCCGCCGTGTTTCGCTTTTCAGGCAAGTAGGGAGTTTCAATCAGATTACATGCAGCCCGCCGAGGGGATTATTCTGTGAATTTTGCACCCGCACGGGTAGAATGCATGCCGTTTATCGTTTGCGCCTTGTGGTGCTTCATCTAAAGAGGGTCTTTTTATGCATTCACCTCAGGTTACCGGTTCGCCAATCGTGGTAGCGCTCGATTATGCCGATCTCAATCGCGCTATGGCCTTTGTCGATCGGATTGAACCCGACAGTTGCCGTCTCAAGGTCGGCAAAGAGATGTTTACCCTGTTTGGCCCACAGCTGATACGCGACCTCCAGCAACGTGGTTTTGAGATATTTCTCGACCTGAAGTTTCACGATATTCCTAATACGACGGCTCATGCGGTTGCAGCGGCTGCCGATCTTGGCGTGTGGATGGTCAACGTCCATGCCAGCGGCGGGGCGCGCATGATGAACGCGGCGCGCGATGCGCTGACGCCTTTTGGCAAAGATGCGCCGCTACTGATAGCCGTAACGGTGCTGACCAGCATGGATGCCAGCGATTTAAAAGGGCTTGGTATTGAGCTGACGCCCGCAGAACAGGCGGAACGCCTGGCGCGTCTGACTCAGCAGTGTGGCCTGGATGGTGTCGTCTGCTCGGCGCACGAAGCCAGCCGTTTCAAACAGGTTCTGGGGCCAGACTTCCGCCTGGTAACACCCGGTATTCGCCCGGTGGGCAGTGATGCAGGCGATCAGCGTCGCATCATGACGCCACAACAGGCGCAGCAAGCAGGCGTGGATTATATGGTGATCGGACGCCCGATTACCCAATCTGCCGATCCGGCTGCGACGTTGCGCGCCATCCTTTGTTCATTACAGGAGGCATAATGGCTGACGAAAACAGTCGCCTGGTCTATTCCACCGATACTGGGCGTATTAATGAACCTGAAGCGGTTATTTCGCGTCCTAAGGGTGACGGGATTGTGCGCATTCAGCGCCAGACTAGCGGTCGTAAAGGGAAAGGCGTCTGCCTGGTCAGCGGCATCGATCTTGATGATGCAGAGCTGAACAAGCTGGCGGCTGAGCTGAAGAAGAAGTGTGGCTGTGGGGGCGCAGTAAAAGAGGGCGTCATTGAGATTCAGGGCGACAAACGCGACTTGCTGAAGACGTTGCTGGAAGCGAAGGGCATGAGGGTTAAACTGGCAGGTGGTTAATATTATTTATTGATTAACGTGAGTAATTAAATATAGTGTATTACACCTGCTGTAATACTAAAATATAAAAGAGATAATTACTTATGAAAAAAATGCTAATGCTCTTGGCCATACTGTCTTTCGCTGGCAGTTATTCAATGACGGCAAGCGCTGTAATCATCTGTTTTGAGGGTGGTACGTGCATTGATGTTGGGGATGTAGGGGTTCACCCTTAAACTCACGAATGGGGCATTGCAAAATGCCCCTTCTTGACAGTATTTAACTTCATATTTTCTAATCTTTTCAAAGTTGCATAAGTATTTTCTCGCATTCATTTCATTTATGTTGCTAATGAATTTGATGGCCGATAATGCCACCAACAGCCGCTCCGCCAATGGTTCCCAGGCCGCTTCCATTTGTCAAAATGGAGCCTCCGATGGCCCCTGCACCGGCTCCAATCGCCGTGTTACGATCCCGCTTGGACCAGTTTGAGCATGCCCCCAGGGAGAGTATTAAGGTTGCTGCTAACATGGCGGCGGTAAGACGTTTTGCGCTAATTAACATAAAGTATTCCTCTGATCAACGGTGAATCTATCTTTCAGTATAGAATACGCACTGTTTAGCAGGCTTTCTGCGCCGCCATCCTTTGGTGATCTCCGTCACTGAAACGTAAAATTCAGCGCTAATCATGCAGTGGGATCTTGTAGGGGGCCGATAGAGAGGGGGCCTACGGCCATTACAGGGTGCGGCAATTTTTTATCGGTAGCCATACCTCTGGAATGCTGAAATACGCGACAACTGCTTTTGATTTTGCGTTAGCACTGTATTTCATCAGTAAAAACGGCGAGTGACCTCTCCCCTCGTCGTTTATCTCATCCTGTTACCTTTTTCATCAACCACCTTCTCACCGTCCTCTTTCGTGAACGGGTTTTTCTGTGCATCGGGAAGGATATCCAGCACCACTTCAGAAGGTCGGCATAGCCGGGTACCCAGCGGCGTCACCACAATGGGACGATTGATCAGAACAGGATGCTGCAACATAAAGTCGATTAACTCCTCGTCAGTAAACCGGTCTTCCGCAAGCCCCAGGTTTTCATAGGGTTCAACATTTTTACGCAACAGCGCACGTACCGAAATACCCATATCCGCAATAAGTTTTACCAGTTCATCGCGCGACGGAGGGATATCAAGGTAATAGATTATGGCTGGCTCAGCGCCGCTGTTGCGGATCATTTCAAGGGTATTACGTGACGTGCCGCAGGCCGGGTTGTGGTAAATCGTAATGTTGCTCATATCAGTACCTCATCACAAACTGAAAGACAGACGAAACGCCAGTGCTACCAGCGTGACAAACAGCACGGGGATTGTCATGACAATGCCCACCCGGAAATAGTATCCCCAGGTGATTTTGATATTTTTTTGCGACAGAACGTGCAGCCATAGCAAGGTTGCCAGACTGCCGATAATAGATGCTTAAAGCATAGCTTACTGAATGAAGATTTTTTTTGACCGGCTTACCTGCAATCGAACCGAATTGCTTTGATGATGCGATTGCCAGCAAACTTCTGGACAGCGCTTAAACCCTGCCGCGTATTCTTATCCTTTAGGGATCGGTATGGGAATGCTCCTACAGCCGTTGTCAGCGGGAAATTGCCGCGATCCAGCCAATCTCTCCATACCCGATCGGCCTTACGCCATCGACAATGACCGGATGTCATAACGGAGAGAACATCATGCTGGAACAACTAAAACAGCAGGTACTGGAAGCGAATCTGGCCTTGCCGCGCCACGGTCTTGTCACCTTTACCTGGGGCAATGTGAGTGCGATAGATAGGCAGCAAGGGTTAATGGTGATTAAACCTTCCGGGATGAGTTATGAGACGATGCAGCGTGACGATATGGTGGTGGTGGCGTTGGGGAGCGGGGAGGTGATAGAAGGCAGTAAGCGGCCGTCTTCCGACACGGCAACCCATCGCGCACTCTATCTTGCCTGGCCTGAGATTGGCGGGGTTGTGCATACCCATTCGCGGCACGCCACTATCTGGGCGCAGGCTGGAAAAGATCTTCCGGCATGGGGCACCACCCATGCCGATGACTTTTACGGCGGCATCCCCTGTACACGCCGAATGCGTGATGATGAGATAGTCGATGGCTACGAATGGCAAACCGGACAGGTCATCATTGAAACACTGCGGCAGCGCGGCATTGATCCGTTATCAGTCCCGGCAATTCTGGTTAACGCTCACGGGCCATTTACCTGGGGACGTAGTGCAGAGGAAGCGGTGCAGAGTGCGGTGGTTTTGGAAGAGGTGGCCTACATGGGGATATTCAGTCAGCATTTGACGCCCGGTCTTCCGGCGATTAATCAGGCGCTGCTGGATAAACATCATCAGCGTAAACACGGAAAGAATGCGTGGTACGGTCAAAATTAACCGCCGTGGCGAACCGGTCGGAAATATTCAGGCGGGACAGTAAAAACTATCCCGCCTGAGGCTATCAGGCTACAGGACGTGCCACGATACTGCGGGTTTCCATGCGTACTTCAGCAATGGTCACCTCAATCAGGTCAGTCACGCGATACGCCACCTCACCTTTGATTTGAACGCTGCCATTTTCATTACTGCACACCATCTCATCACGCACGGCATGAATAAATGGGGCTGGAATAAAGGCCACGGCGCCGTTTTCCTGAAGGCGGACACGCATACCGCCACGGGAAACGTCGATCACTTCAGCACTGAAACGCTGTTCGCTACCGGCCGCTTGCTGCAGGAAACGTGAATATAGCCAGTCGCCGACATCGCGCTCCGCCATACGGTTCTGACGACGGCGTTCAGCCATCTTCAGCGTCAGTTCATCGGCAGGACGCGCACACTGTTCGCCTTTGATAATGGCTTTCAGCAGGCGGTGGTTAACCATGTCGCCATACTTACGGATCGGAGAAGTCCATGTCGCATATGCCTCAAGGCCGAGACCAAAATGCGGGCCTGGCGTGGTGCTGACTTCGGCAAAGGACTGGAAGCGGCGAATACGGCTGTCAAGGAACTGAGTCGGCTGGGCATCAAGCTCACGACGCAGATGGCGGAAACCCTCCAGCGTGGCAATCGCCAGCGGGTCAGCGGTGACGCCGTGATTAGCCAGCACGGCGGCAGCCTGCTCGGCATTCACTTCGTCGAAACCGAGGTGGACGTTATAGATACCAAAGCCCAGCTTGTCGCGCAGCACGCTGGCAGCACAAATGTTGGCGAGGATCATAGCTTCTTCAACGATGCGGTTAGCAATACGGCGATGTTCGGCAATGATATCCAGCACTTCGCCTTTCTCACCCAGCAGGAAGCGGAAGTCAGGACGATCTTTGAACACCAGGGCGTGCGACTGCCGCCACTCGCTGCGCGCGAGGCAAAGGCGATTCAGCAGGCGGATCTGATGGGCAATTGCCTCATCTTCAGGCTGCCAGGCACTTGCTTCATCGTTTTCCAGCCAGTCGGAAACGTTGTCATACGCCAGTTTGCAATGTGATTGGATCCATGCGGCGAAGAACTGGACATCGTCTGGTGTACCATCTGCGGTAATGGTGATGCGGCAAGCCAGTACCGGACGGCGTTCATGCGGGCGCAGTGAACAGATATCATCCGACAGCTGGCGTGGCAGCATCGGGATATTGAAGCCGGGCAGGTAATTGGTGAAAGAACGCTCAGCCGCAGCGGCATCCAGCTTGCTGCCTACCGGCACATAGGCGGTAGGGTCAGCGATGGCGACGATCAGTTTCAGCATGCCGTTGCCAGCATCTTCCACAAACAGCGCATCGTCCATATCTTCGGTACTGGCGCTGTCGATAGTGACAAACGGCAGAGAAGTGAGGTCTTCACGCTCCAGCTGCTCATCCAGCATCTCTTGTGGCGTCGCCACATCCGGCGCTTCGCGCTCCAGATTATGGCGCGACAACGTAACCCACCACGGAGCCAGGTGGTCTTCCGCTGTGGTAATAAATTCGGTCAACTCGGCATAAAAGGTGCGATCGCCTTTCAGCGGATGACGGCGCATTTCAGCAACCGCCCAGTCGCCAGCCTGAAAGTCATGCTTCACATTACGCTCGGAGCGGCATTGAATGGCATCTTTCAGCAAAGGATGATCGGGAATAATCGACAGGCGGTCGTCTTTCTTCTGCACACGGCCGACAAACCGCGTCAGGAACGGTTCAATCAGCGTTTCCGGATCGGCAACTTCACGATCCTTATCACTTTGAATAACCGCACTTACACGGTCACCGTGCATGACTTTTTTCATGAACGGAGGGGGAATAAAGTAACTTTTCTGCGCATCGACTTCCAGGAAGCCGAAACCTTTTTCAGTACCTTTTACCACACCCTCAACGCGCGGCGTTTGGGAATGGAGCTTCTCTTTGAGCTGCGCGAGCAGCGGGTTATCCTGGAACATAATTTCAACAATTTTCGTGGCCTAAGAGCGGCAGACAGTTTTACGCGATTAACCGCTCCACGGCAAGTAAAAAGCCCTGCATGATCAGGCGATGCGTAGCCCGTTTATTGCAGGCGACAGGGTGATTTTAACCGGAATCGATTTTGACGTCGGCGTACCGCTGTCATCGCCAAAGCTGGAAAGAGGAACCAGCGGGTTCGTCTCCGGATAATAGGCGGCAAGATTTCCGCGCGGAATAGCATAAGGAACCAACTTAAAGCCGCTTACCTTGCGGGTAATCCCATCATTCCACAGGGTTTCAATGTCGACATCATCGCCAGCGGCATAACCCAGTTTCGCTAAATCTTCGGGATTGATAAACAGCACTTCTCGCTGGCCATAGACACCGCGATAGCGATCGTCCAGCCCGTAGATGGTGGTGTTGTATTGATCGTGTGAACGCAGGGTTTGCAGAGTGAAGGGGACTTCAACATCCAGCTGTGGGAAAAGCGTCTCGGGCAGGGCCGCCGCGCTAAACTGCGCTTTTTCATTAAGGGTATTAAAACGCAGCTCGGCGGCGGCATTGCCCAGATAGAAACCGCCTTTAATATCGCAGCGGGCATTAAAATCGTTAAAGCCTGGGATGGTCGCGGCAATATGATCGCGGATTTTATTGTAATCATCCGCCAGTCCGAGCCAATCCACTTTCTCGCTGCCCAGAACCGCATGAGCAATTCCGGCCACAATCCAGGTTTCAGAACGCTGGGTCGTGGCGATGGGCTTACCGACGCCTTCTGATGCATGTACCATGCTGAAAGAGTCTTCAACGGTGATAAACTGCGGTCCGCTGGCCTGAATATCCTGTTCTGTACGTCCGAGCGTCGGCAGGATAAGGGCATCCAGACTACCGGGGCAAAGGTGGCTGCGATTCAGCTTGGTACTGATTTGTACCGTAAGGCCACAGCGCTTTAGCGCTTCTTCAGTGCGCGGGCTGTCAGGTGCGGCTGCCGCAAGATTGCCGCCAAGCGCGATCAGAACTTTGATCTCATCACGTAGCATGGCCTCCAGCGCCTGGACGGTGTTGTGACCGATTTCACGCGGTGGGGTGAAAGCAAAGTGTTCTGCCAGACTGTCAAGAAACGCCTTAGAGGGCTTTTCGTCAATCCCCATCGTGCGATTACCCTGCACATTACTGTGACCTCGAACGGGACACAGGCCGGCCCCTTTTTTGCCCAATTGGCCAAACAGTAGCTGTAGGTTAACGATTTCGCGCACGGTATCTACGGAATGCTTATGCTGGGTAATGCCCATTGCCCAGGTACAAATGACCCGATCCGCGCTCTGATAAATTGCCGCCGCTTCACGGATCTGCTGTTCACTCAGACCGGACTGTTTAACAATTTGCGGCCAGCCGGTGGCATCGACCATCGCAAGATAGGCACTGACTCCTTCCGTATTGGCCTGGATAAAGGCTTCATCAAAAAGACCCTGTTCACCCTTCGCGATACGTGCACGATGGTTTTCAGCCAACACTTTAACCATGCCGCGCACTGCCGCCATATCCCCACCCAAATTCGGCTGGTAATAACTCGAACTGATGGTACCCGATTTGCTCGTTACCACTTCAAGCGGCTTTTGTGGATCGGCGAAACGCTCAAGCCCACGTTCGCGCAGGGTGTTAAAGGCGACGATTTTTGCGCCATGATCGGCGGCATGGCGCAGGCTGTGCAGCATACGAGGGTGGTTTGTTCCGGGGTTCTGACCGAAGACAAAAATGGCATTGGCATGGTCGAAATCATCAAGACGAATCGTCCCTTTGCCCACGCCGATACTGCGTTTCAGGCCCGTGCCGCTGGCCTCGTGACACATATTGGAACAGTCAGGGAAGTTATTGCTGCCGTTCATGCGGCCAAACAGCTGATACAGCCATGATGCTTCATTACTGGCACGGCCGGAGGTGTAAAGCTCCATCTGGTCAGGATTGTCCATCGCGTTAATATGAGACGCGATGAGTGCGAATGCCTCTTCCCAGTCAATCGGCTCATAGCGATCGGTCGCGCGGTTATAACGCAGGGGTTCGGTAAGGCGACCCTGATACTCGAGGAAATAGTCGCTTTGTTGATAGAGAGCCGATACGCTGTGCTGCGCAAAAAATTCAGCACCGATGTGGCGACGAGTGGCTTCCCATGTCACCGCTTTCGCGCCGTTTTCGCAGAAGCTGAAAGTACTTTTATTATCATCACCCCATGCACAACCGGGGCAGTCAAAGCCTTTTGCCTTATTCATGCGCATTAGATTGCGCATGTTTTTTAACACTTCTTTGCTGTCGAAGACGAAACGGGTGGTAGCTTCCAGCGAACCCCAGCCGCCCGCAGCGGCCTGGTATGGCTTAATGGCTTGTTTAAATTTCATAATCTCGCAGGCTTATATTGATTTTTTGTTAAAAATTATAGCGCTCTTTTTTGCAAGTCTGCGGCGAAAGAGGGACATTGTCTAATTGATTGCGAAGATGGTGCGATAAGTCGCGTTTATCACGCAATTGGGAAAAACAGCAAGTTGTACGGATTCATCATCAGCAAATTAGCTCTTCGCTTCAACCGCGTTGGGTATACTGGATGACGTGCGCATAATTTGTGTTCCTCCCTGGTAAAGACGGCGCGAATTGTCACCTGATGGCGTCACCGGGAAGCTTACTTGACTGACTGAAATAGAATTCCTATGGATATTAAGCAACTGATCTACCTTTGTAATCTGGAACGTGAACGCCATTTTGGCCGTGCCGCCGAGGCCAGTTTTGTCAGTCAGCCTACGCTTTCAATGCGTCTGAAAAACCTTGAACGTGAATTAGGGCTGTCGCTGATCAACCGTAGCAACAACTTTGACGGTTTCACCCCGGAAGGTGAGCGGGTCTTGTCATGGGCGCGTGAGATAGTTTCTGTTTATCAGGGACTTAAACTGGAGGTAGAATCACTGAAACATGGGGCCGGTGGTACACTGCGTATCGGCGTGGTCCCGCAGTGCAGTATTTCTCTACCGGTCATTCTTAAAGCGGTCACTGAGCGCTATCCACAGCTTGACTATCGTGTCGCGGTGCTTAGCGCCGACCAGCTGCTCGAAGCACTTAACAGCCATACTGTCGATGCTGGAATCGGCTTTTTTGAACCGGCAACGTTGCGCGAGCTGCATTTTCAGGCAGAGATGCTGGCGGATCGAGGGGTGGAACTGCTGTACCATCCACACTATTTTCCGCAGTTAGTGGGTGTGACCTCACTGGAACTGGTGGATATTGCCAGACTGCCGCTGTGTCTCGCTGAACCGACGCGCTATTTTCGTCGCTACATTGACAACCATTTCCGTGATGCGGGCCTCATTCTGCGCGTGGTGCTGGAAACAACCTCTGTATTTCAGCTATTGCAAGGCGTGCAGGTTGGGCTTGGCTGCCTGATTTCACCGGTCGGTCATCTGTCAGAGCCGATGCCCAGCGATGTGCAACGCTGTCGCGTGGTGATACCACCGATGTCAAGGCAGGGAGCCGTAGTGATTGCTGAACCCGGGCGTGCCACACCGCTGGCACAGCATTTCTTTGATGAGGTACGCCGTTGTCTAATGAGTTAGCTAATGGTTACTGCTGGTTCCCAGCCCCTGCATCAGGCGGTTGCACCAGCTGCTCACGGCCACGCTCAGGATAATGCCGAATACTTCTGTCAGGTTCAGGCCCACTTCCCTCAACGGCTGAATATGCGCTTGGCCGACGCGCTCCGGTGTCCGCGTCAGATGGGCGGCGAACTGAATGACCGCCTGCTGTTGCTTATCGGCAGCGCCTAATGCGCATTGGACGCTCTCCTTTAATGCTTCACGCAATGTTCCTGCCGGATAACGATTGAAGCAGATGCTACTGCCGTTAATACGTGCCGTGACTGCTGCGGCAAGGGCGAACTGCGGGTGATGGCGCTCGTCGGCCAGGCTGTCCAGCAGATGGCTCCATCCTGACAGTGTTCTTGCATCATGTGCAAACAGTCGCGCAGCGACCTGCAATTCGTTGAGCGGCTGACAGTGAGCCAGTGCATCCAGCTGATCGGGAGCGGCATAGCGCATTTCCAGCGGGGTGATCAGGGGTTGCCAGTCGACTATGGAGGTGAAAAGAGTGCTGTCGGCATCGGGAGGCACATTCACGCCAGGCATCCAGCGTACCGGTAGCGCCAGCAGGGCGTGAATACCCGCCACCACTCGCGCCTGATAACTGACAAAACCGATAACCTGACTCATGCTGATAATATCGGGTGCGCTCAGGCCAACATCATCCAAACGCTGCACCGTGACGGCATTAATTAACGTTGGCTGGGTAGCAAGCTGACGGGCAAATTCCGTGATCTGCGTCAGACGATGATTGCTTTCTCGCGAGGAGTCTGGCCCCGGCAACGGATGAAGTCTGGCGGCATAATGATTGCATAAGCGCTGTACGCCCGCGACCTGTGCTACCGTCAATGCGCTGCTAAGACGATCGTATAGTGTAAGCGTGTGGCTAAGCGTTGTGGGCAACAGAGCAGGGAAGAGAAGCTGATAAAGATGTTGGGAAGCCCGAAGAACGGGGCGGTTTTGTTGCAAAATGGATTTGATTTCCCCCTCTACTCTTTCGGCCAGACCAAGCAGAAAACGGTCTTCAATTGTTGCAGCTTCGGGAACCAGCGGTGCACGCTGTGCGGGCAGGCTGGTCTGCGTTTCGTGATACCAGCAGCTATTACCGGTAAAGCGGCGCTGTTCCATAAGCTTTCCTTTTCGGGTTAACGTGCACGCAGCGCAGGCACTTTGCGACGCGCATCTGACAAGCGGGCCTGAATGGCTGAATTATCCTGACGCAAGCCGTTGGCCGAAAGAAATAATCATCGGTACTATCAAATAGCTGGAAGGTATAAGCGGCGAGAAATACAGCGCTGATTGCTGACAACTTTGCCAGCAGAATAGGCTGGCGCCGGAAGGGGGGAGGGTTGCCATCAGTGGCGGCAACCCTCCAGATTTATCCGGCTGGCAACAGAGGGTATCGCGGCAGAAAATGACCGGGCGTGAGTTTTATTTATGTATTTGCCTGTTTTAGTGTCCTGGTGCAGGATGCAACGTCTCGCCAAAATGGCTTGAAACCAGGCGTTTAGTCAGTTCGTGTTGAGGCGAGGCAAGCACCTCGGCTGTGGCTCCGCGCTCTACCACTTCACCATGATGCATCACCAGCACCTGGTCGCTGATATGCTTCATCATGCCCAGATGCTGGGTAACATAGACATAGGCTATGCCGTGCTTCTCTTGCAACTCCAGCATCAAATTGATCAGCTGTGAGCGCATGGACATATCCAGTGCGGCTAGCGCTTCATCGGCAACAATCACCTGGGGTTGTAATATCAGCGCACGCGCAAGGCCGATACGCTGTTTCTGACCCGGTGCCAACATATGCGGATAATAGGAAGCGTGATCGGGCAGCAGACCGACCTGGCGTAACGTGGCAATAATGCGTTTTTCACGCTCTGCGCTCTCCAACTTGGTATTAAGACGTAGCGGAAAATCGAGAATTTGGCTGATACGCTGACGAGGATTAAGCGATGTCGAGGGGTCCTGAAAAATCATGCGGATACGCTGGCTACGCCAGGCATAATCACCAAACTCCAGCTTCCGACCGTCAATGGATATGTCGCCATCAGACGGGGCGATCATGCCGCTGAGCATTTTTGCCAGCGTCGACTTGCCTGAGCCATTTTCTCCGATAATCGCCAACGTCTGACGCGCACTCAGGCTGAAACTAACATCTTTTACCGCTTCGACATGCTGGCGTCGAAACAGTCCGGTACGGTAGCGAAAGGTTTTACTCAGATTCTGCACTTCCAGCAGTGTTTCACCCATTATTGGCTCTCCATATTCAGCGGAAAGTGACAGGCAAAAAGATGATTTTTGGACCCAGCCAAACGCGGTGTTTCGATACAGGTTTTCTGCGCGTAGGGGCAACGCGGGCCAAGACGACATCCAATCGGTAAATGCTCAAGAGAAGGAATAGCGCCCGGTAAAGTATTCAGACGACTTTTGTGCGCCAGCGAACGACCGAAGTCCGGCATCGCACGTATCAACGCCTGAGTATAAGGATGATGAGGCGCACTAATCAGCTCGTCGCTGAATGCGGTTTCCACCGTTTGCCCGCAATACATCACGTTGATTCTGTCTGCCCATTGACTAAGCATTTGCAGGTCGTGGCTGATTAACAGAATGGTGGTGTTATTGTTCTGATTCAGGCGCGCCAGCAGGCGGAAAATCTGCGCCTGGGTGGTTGGCTCCATCGCGTTGGTCGGCTCATCCGCGATCAGCAGCCGGGGCTGGTTTGCCAGCGCAATGGCAATCATCACCTTTTGACACTCCCCGTCGGTTAACTCGTAGGGGAAACTGCTCATGATATCTTTGTGATCTTTAATCCCCACGCGGTGCAGAAGTTCAATCGCGCGCCGGTGACGCCAGTGAATGCGTTGATACCAGCGGCCTTTCCATGTCCAGCCTGGAATGGCCTGTTTCAGCTGGGTGCCGATACTTTCTGAAGGATCGAGGCACGACTGCGGCTCCTGGAAAATCATCGACACATTATGACCGACGATTTTGCGGCGTTCGCGTGCCGAGAGATGCAGCAGGTCAATATCGTTGAAGCGCATCCGATCGGCGGTAATGCGCCAGTTATCTTTAGTCACGCCGCAGATAGCCTTAGCGATCAGACTCTTCCCCGAACCCGACTCACCAACCAGACCTCTCACTTCCCCTTCTGTCAGCGTGATACTGACGCGATCCACCACCTTGACCGGACCTTCGGCCGTCATAATTTCAATCGTCAGATTGCGAATATCAAGTAGCGGCATTATTCAACTCCAGCAACGATAGCGCGCCGCACCCCGTCACCCAGCAGATTGACAATGAGTACACTGAGCATAATGGCGGCGCCAGGTAACATGACGGTCCAGGGAGCGACATAAATCAGTTCAAGAGAGTCACCGAGCATCGCCCCCCATTCGGGAGAAGGCAGCTGTGCGCCGAGATCAAGAAAACCGAGAGCGGCTATATCCAGGATGGCTATCGACAGGGCGCGGGTGAACTCGGTGACCAGCAGCGCAAGGATATTCGGTAAAATGGCATAAAGCAGGATCTGAAAGCTGCTGGCACCGTCAAGACGAGCGGCCACCACGTACTCTTTTTCCTGCTCATCGTGTACCGCAGTGTAAATAGCGCGAACCAAACGAGGCAGCAGGCCGAGGAAGACTGCCAGCATGGCATGCTCCAGCTTTGGCCCCATAAACGCCACAACAATGATCGCCAGCAGCAGCGAAGGTATCGACAGCAGGGTGTCCAAAACATGGTTAAGTACCGCCGAACGCAGCCCGTGCGTTAGCCCGGCCATCACTCCGATCAGCATGGCGCAGCAGGCGGAAATCAGCGTCACGATAATCGCCGAACCTACCGTCGGTGTCGCCCCACATAACAGCCTGCTAAGCAGGTCACGGCCCAGATCATCAGTGCCGAGAAAAAAAGAGACGTCGCCATAACGTGACCATGACGGCGGCAGCAGCTGATAACCGAGGAACTGTTGATCGATATCGTAAGGTGCCAGCAAAGTCCCAAAAACAGCCAAAAGCAGCAGGGCCGCAAAGGCGTAAAAGGCAATCATCGAGGTGGTATCGCGATAAAACAGTCCCCAGGTATGGCGGAGTGGACTGGGTGGTCGCCTCTCGGAATAGATATTATCGGATGGCATACAGTTCCTTATGTTTCAGCGGGTTCGTCATGGCACCCAAAATATCGGATAGCACGTTGACGGCGATGACCAGCCCACCAACCACCATCACCCCGGCAGATATCGCTGCATAATCCTGTTGTCGGATAGCATTAATCAGCCAGCGTCCCAATCCTGGCCAGCTAAACACCATTTCAGTGATCATCGCCAACGTCAGCATGGTGGAAAACTGTAAGCCCAGGCGGGGGATCACCGGGGGCAATGCGTTATGCAAAACGTGACGACGAATAATGGTCATTAACGACAGCCCGCGCGTTGATGCTGCTTTGACATAATTTTGTTGCATTACATCCCGCGTGCTGAGACGCAGCAGTCGGATCACCTCGGTGGTTGGAGCGACCGCCAGTGCGATAACCGGCAGTACCATATGTTGCAATGCGCTGATGACCATTTCACGACGCCACGGCGAATCAGAGAGCCACGCGTCGATTAGCGCGAACCCGGTAACATGCTTCACCGGATATAACAGGTCAAAACGTCCTGAAACCGGTAGCCAGCCTAGATTTAGCGAGAAAAACAGCGTCAACAGCAGTGCCAGCCAAAAAACCGGTAACGAAAAGCCTAATAACGCCAGCGTACTAATGGCCTTATCCTGCCATTTGTTACGCATGACTCCGGCAACAATACCTAGCGGGATGCCGATTGTCAGGGCCAGCGTAAAGGCCATCAGACAAAGCTCCAGCGTGGCCGGAAACACTTCACGAAGCTGTTGGTTAATAGACTGACCGTTAATACTGGACACGCCAAAATCGAGATGCAAAATCCCCTTAAACCAAAACATCCAGGCATCCGGCAGGGAGGCCCCCTGTAGCGGTGCTTGCGGGGTAAAGTAACTCAGGCTAAAGCCCAGCAGTGTTAACATAAATAACGTGATAACAAACAGCGCTAAGCGGCGTAGACTATAGATAATCACCGTGATTTCTCCTCGCCATCATCGCGGTAAACACCGGCAAATGAAGCATTTCCAAACGGGCTGAGCACCAGTCCTTTTATATCATAGCGGTAAGCCTGTAGGCGCAGAGAGTAGGCGAGTGGCAGTACCGGTAACTCCTGTGCCAGCATCATCTGCGCCTGGTCATAATAGTCGATACGTTTTGCCAGTTGCTGCGACAGTAGCGCTTTGTGCAGCAGGCCATCAAAACTGACATTGCACCAGTGCGCATAGTTAGTTTGTGAGGCGATGGCTGCGCAACTGAGCAGAGGGCGGAAAAAGCTGTCCGGGTCATTACTGTCGGTGGCCCAACCGGTTAGCGTCAGATCGTGGTTCATCTCCATTAATCTTGCTTCCTGAAAACGACCTTCCACCTGCACGATGGTGACCGTGACGCCGACTTGTGCCAAGTCTGCCTGAATAAGCTCTGCCGTTTTCAGCGGGCTGGGGTTCCAGGCTTGCGAAGCGGAGGGAACCCACAGCGTCAGATGCAGGTTGTCAATTCCCAGCGCCTGAAGCTCTTGACGCGCCTGTGCCGGATTGTAAGGAGTGACGTGCGCCTCCGTATCATAAGCCCATGAGGCACGCGGCAAAATTGAAGCGGCCGTTTCGGCCGTGCCGTAATAGATTGAAGCCATCAAACGTTCGTTATTGATGGCCAGCGCCAGTGCCTGGCGTACCTTTGGATTGTCGAGTGGCGCCTTGCGGGTATTAAATGCCAGATAGGCGATATTCATTCCCGGGCGCAACGTCAGGCGCAGGCGCGGGTCATCACGCAGGATTGAGAGCTGGCTTGCCGCCGGGTAAGCCAGTACGTCGCACTCCCCGGTTAACAGTTTTGATAAGCGCCCGGTACCGCCCGCGCTGATGTCCACCACGACCTGTGACATACGTGGCTGGCCTTTCCAATAGCCATCGTGACGTTGCAGGCGAATATATTGCCCACTGCGGTAGTCATTAAGCATGAACGGCCCCGTACCGACCGGCTGGCGGTCCAGCAGTTCCGGGTGGTCAACTTTGGTTAACCGTTCGGCGTATTCGTTTGACAGCACCGGAGCGTAGTGCGTGGCGAGATGCCACAGGAAGGAGGCATCGGGGCTGTTAAGGCGGATCTCCACCGTGCGATTATTCAGCTTTTTCACGCTCTGTACCGCATCGACAAATTGCAGGCTGTCAAAGTACGGGTAGTTGCCCCCATTAACATTATGCCAGGGATGATGACGGTCAAATACGCGCCCAAAGCTGAACACCACATCATCAGCATTCATCGGCCGCGTCGGGGTAAACCACGGGGTATGCTGAAAAGGGACATCTTGACGCAGGTGAAAACGGTAGGTCGCGCCGCTATCCAGTACTTCCCAGCTCTCCGCCAGCTCCGGGATCAGGCGGTAGGTATAAGGATCGACGTCGAGCAGTCGGTCGTAGAGCTGCGCCGCCAGCGTGTCTACCACCAGCCCACCGCTGGCCAACTGTGGGTTAAACGTATTGATGACGCCATTTACACAATACACGAAGCCGCTCTGGCGAATATCGCCGGGCGAGGAGGACCAGGCCGGTGTACTCAGCACGCTCAGGGCGAGAAGCAATAGAGGGAATAATTTGCGCATAACTCTTCTGATATTTCAGGCAGTAAACTTAGTGTAACCCACACTCTGCCTGTACCCAAAGTTTGCGGTGGTAAATGCTTTTTTTTCATCCAGGGGAGACAAGCGCAGCAATCAGGATACATATACTCACCGCTTCTGCGGGAATGAGAAAAATTCTCAATAAACCTCTTTACAAGTGTTATTGAGAATGATTATTATTATCGCGCTGCTTGTCGGTGGCTCTGCCGCTAAGTAGCACGACATTGCTCACATTACTTCCAGTATTTTTAGCCCGCCTGGCGCGGGCTTTTTTTTCGATATGCCGATTCTATTCGTTGGGATCATCGGCCGATATCCAGATAAAAAAATCTTGACCCTGGCCGGGACACAATGATATCAGTAGTTTCGTTACGTGACTAATTTTAATATTTCCCTTGCCCACCGCAAAATTAAAGTCTCACTATGGATAAAAGGAAATGATCTCTGTTTTTTTAAAAAAATCATCTGCCATATTAAGTTTACCGCTAACAATATTATCTATCTCTTTTTCATCGATGCGCATAATTGGCGAGCATAACTCCCTTGTTGACGTTTTTTTATCAGTCATCATTTTCCTTGGTTTTACGGGTTTATTTAAAATAATAATAAGTCTGACATGCTGGTTCAATGGAAAGAGCAGTTAATATCTAACTCTAAAAGGAATTTTAAATGAAAGCATTAACACAAGTTGAAATAGTCTCTGTTTACGGTGGGGATGGTGGGGCTCCAGCAACTCCCGCCAACGCCGTTGGAGAAGCCGTAATCATTGGCGCTATGAGTACAATCGCCTTAGGTGCTGCCACAGGTTCCCCTGTGGGCCCTGTTGGTATGATTATTGGCGGCGTTACTGCCGGCATATTAACTGCCGTTGGTTCACATATTGGCGGCGGTGGTCGACAGTGTCGAATCCATGCCGGATATCAGTTCTGTGATTGATAATTTGTATTAAAAGGTTGGATGATCGCATTGCCAATTGTCCAACCATTGTTAGCCTTTGAAAAAAGGCTAACAATTTTCAGGTTATTAATCATCACATATCTAAAGTCTCATATTATCGTTCAAATCAATCCTCTGTGTTCACTCATTGAGATTCCACCAAGTGATATTCTATAAAATCGAAACGCGGTACACGGCCCTGCATGCATGACGGCGAAGGAGGAACCTGATGGTGAATTCAGTCACTATCACTGCGGATTGCCTCACTTGGCTACTCCTCATCAAACTGAATTTGATGCTTCTTAAGCATGGCCCTTAGCTGATGATAGGTCACGCTCAACAGTTCAGCGGCCCGGCGTTGATTAAATCGCGCTTGTGTCAGAGCTTGTTCAACCAACATTTTTTCCTGCTGATACTGCCAGTGACGCAGATCGAGCGGCAGAGCCGGCAAACTGTCTGCATTGTGCGGCGGCGGAGACTCCACTCTGCTGCGTTGGAAAGGATCGATAATGATGGTATCCAGCGTCTCTTCGCTATTTGCATGGCGGTAAACCGAGCGTTCCACCACATTTTTCAGTTCGCGGACATTTCCCGGCCAACCGTATTCCAGTAGCTGTCTCTCTGCGGCGCGGGAAAAACCGGTAAACAGCGGCAGTCCCAGTTCTCTGCACATCTGAATGGCAAAATGCTGCGCCATCACCAGGATATCGCTACGACGTTCGCGTAAAGGCGGTAGCTGGACAACATCAAAAGCCAGCCTGTCTAACAGATCGGCGCGGAATCGACCCTCGCGTGCCAACTGGGGTAAATCGGCATGAGTGGCACAAACCAGTCGGACGCTTACCTGCAACGGCTGGCTGCCACCAACCCGCTCAAGCTGACCATATTCAATAACCCGCAGCAGTTTTTCCTGTACCAGCATCGGTGCGGTTGCCAACTCGTCAAGAAACAGCGTGCCGCCATCGGCGCGTTCAAATCGCCCCAAATGACGTTTCTGTGCGCCGGTAAACGCCCCGGCCTCATGGCCAAACAGCTCAGAATCCAGCAGGTTTTCATTCAGGGCGGCGCAATTTAAGGAGATAAACGGCCCCTGCCAACGCTCCGAGAGGTAGTGCAATCGGCTGGCGATTAACTCTTTACCTGTACCGCGCTCACCAATCACCAACACCGGTTTATTAAGGGGGGCCAGCCTTGAGACCTGCTCCAGAACCTCAATAAAATTGTTTGATTCACCAATCAGATTATCAGGGTTTTCACTTGTCATTAAATTCACCAATTTTTAGTGATAATCACCATGTTATTAACTTTCACACTGGCTGTAAAGTTAATCGTTCATTGAAAATCAATGAGATACAAATTGGCACGCTATTTGTATTAAGTCTTTAGCCAACAGGCACAGTGCCTGACACCAGACTCAAAGAGGATTTTAATTATGGGTATTTTTTCCCGTTTTGCCGACATCGTTAACGCCAACATCAACTCTCTGCTGGAGAAAGCGGAAGATCCGCAGAAGCTGGTCAGACTGATGATTCAGGAAATGGAAGACACGCTGGTAGAGTTGCGTTCCACCTCTGCACGAGCGCTGGCTGAGAAAAAGCAGCTGCTGCGCCGAATTGGGCAGGGAGAAAGCCAGCAGGCCGAATGGCAGCATAAAGCCGAACTGGCGCTGTATAAAGAGAAAGAAGATCTGGCGCGTGCAGCCCTGATGGAAAAACAGAAACTGACTGACCTGATTGCCGCTTTGCAACAGGAAGCCAGCCAGGTAGAAGAGAGCCTGACACGCCTTAAAGGTGAAATCGGTGAGCTGGAAAATAAGCTGGCTGAAACCCGGGCGCGCCAGCAGGCGCTGACGCTGCGCCACCAGGCCGCTTCCACATCACGGGATGTGCGTCGTCAGCTTGACAGTGGCAAACTGGATGAAGCAATGGCACGCTTCGAATCATTCGAACGTCGTATTGATCATATGGAAGCTGAAGCCGAGAGCCACAGCTTTGGCAAACAAAAAAATCTTGATCAGCAGTTTGCTGAATTGCAGGCAGATGATGAAATCAGTCAACAACTTGCCGCACTGAAAGCGAAACTCAATCGTAGCGACGATAAGTAATCATTGGGCAGGGCATCCGTGGCGATGCCCGTGAACTCAAGTCAGGTTAATTCAAGGAGAGTGAATGAGCGTGTTATTTCTTGCTATACCCTTAACCATCTTTGTGCTGTTTGTTGCGCCGATTTGGTTATGGTTGCACTACACTAACCGAAATAATGGCAGTGCTGAGCTGTCGCAAAATGAACTGCAACGCCTGCAACAACTGACGGTGGATGCACGTAAAATGCGTGAACGCATTCAGGCGTTGGAAGCTATACTTGATGCCGAGCATCCGAGTTGGAGGCAGCCATGATTCAGAAGAAGCTTTACCGTATTCCGCAACAGGGTAAGGTAAAAGGAGTTTGCGCTGGGATTGCCGATTACCTGAATATTCCGGTGCGGCTGGTGCGGATTATCGTGGTGCTGTCGATGGTGTTCGGCCTGTTTATCTTTACGCTGGTGGCTTACTTCGCACTGGCAATGGTACTGGATGAGATGCCGCTGAGTGAGCAGGGCGCCGATAAACCGCTCAGCGCCCATCAGTTGCTTGACCAGTTGAGTCATGAACTTAACGGCGGTGAGCAGCAGCTGCGACAGGTGGAGCGTTACGTGACTTCTGAAACGTTTAGCGTACGCAGTCGCTTCAGTCAGCTTTAACCTCAAGGGGTAATAAGATGCGTCATATAAAACGACATGCTCCGGCGCTCAAAAAAGCCGGTAAATTTATTTTGATCAACGCGATCACCTACGGCCCGGCGGGGCTAAGCGGCTGGGCGGTGAAATCAGTGGCGCGCAAGCCGCTGAAAATTTTCCTGGCCTGGGCGCTGGAACCGCTTATCCGCCGCGTAATCAAAGGGGCCAGCTCACGCTGGGTTAAACCCTGATCGATTGACGACATAACCCGATAAGGCATTATCGCCACCGATGAAAAGACTACAAAATGAATTGCTGTCTCTGGTCAATCGCGGCGTGGATCGCCATCTGCGTTTGGCTGTTACCGGACTGAGCCGTAGCGGCAAAACCGCGTTTATAACCTCCCTGGTTAATCAACTGCTTAATGTCAATGCTGGCGCGCGTCTGCCGCTGTTTTCCGCAGCGCGCGAACAGCGCCTGCTCGGCGTGAAACGCGTCGCGCAGCGCGATCTTGGTCTGACTCGTTTTACCTATGATGAAGGGCTGGCACAGCTGTACGGCACGCCACCAAGCTGGCCTACGCCAACGCGCGGCGTCAGTGAAATGCGCCTTGCGCTGCGTTACCGTTCTCGTGATTCGCTGCTGCGTCACTTCAAAGATACCTCAACCCTCTATCTTGAAATCGTCGACTATCCAGGAGAATGGCTGCTTGATTTGCCCATGCTGGCGCAGGACTATCTGAGCTGGTCACGCCAGATGACCGGGCTTTTGCAGGGCGATCGTGCCATCTGGGCGCAGCGCTGGCGGGAGCTGTGCTCCGGGCTGGATCCGTTCGCTCCCGCTGACGAAAATCGGCTGGCGGAGATTGCCGCTGCCTGGACAGAATATTTACAGCTCTGTAAGCAGGAAGGCTTACATTTTATCCAGCCCGGACGCTTTGTGCTGCCCGGAGAGATGGCTGGTGCACCGGCTCTCCAGTTTTTCCCGTGGCCAACGATAGAGGAAGGGGCGGAAACGCGTTTGATGCAGGCTGAGGCCTCCAGCAATATCGGTACGCTCCGCGCGCGCTATCAATATTATTGCCAACACGTCGTGAAGGGTTTCTACAAAAATCACTTCCTGCGTTTTGACCGACAAATCGTACTCGTCGACTGCCTGCAACCTCTCAACAGCGGGCCGCAGGCATTTAACGATATGCGTCTGGCGCTGACGCAGCTGATGCAAAGTTTCTCTTACGGTCAGCGTACCCTGTTTCGACGCCTGTTCTCACCGGTGATTGACAAGCTGATGTTTGCCGCGACAAAAAGTGACCATGTCACGGCTGACCAGCATGCCAATCTGGTCTCTTTGTTACAGCAGTTGGTACAAGATGCCTGGCAGAATGCCGCTTTTGAAGGGATCACAATGGATTGTGCGGGGCTGGCTTCAGTGCAGGCCACACAGAGCGGTCGGGTCGATCATCAGGGAGAGAGCATCCCGGCGCTGCGGGGTCACCGGCTGGCGGATAATCATGAGCTGACCGTTTACCCAGGTGAGGTTCCTGCCCGTCTGCCCGGCAGCGTATTCTGGCAAGAGCAGGGCTTCCATTTTGAACAGTTCCGCCCGCAGGATGTAGATATCGATCGTCCTTTGCCGCATATCCGTATGGATGCGGCGCTGGAATTTTTACTGGGAGATAAGCTGCGATGAACGCACCGATTAAACCACGTATCGATTTTGCCCAGCCGCTAAAGGAAGAGCGGGTGACGGCTGTGCGCCAGCCGCAGGCTTTTGTCGACCGGCAGGATCGCTTTATTGCCGCAGATCCTGCAACAGAGACAGCACCTGAAGGTGCAGGCGAACAGGCTGTGGAGGCAGCGCTGCGGCCGAAACGCAGCCTGTGGCGTAAAATGGTCACCGCCGGGTTGGGCCTGTTTGCCGTCAGTGTTATCGCCCAGGGCGTGCAGTCGTTGTACCACGCCTGGATCGCGGCAGACTGGATTGCTTTGGGGGCTGGCGCGGCTGGCACATTGATCGTGGCCGCCGGAGCCGGATCGTTGATTAGCGAGTGGCGTCGCCTGTATCGTTTGCGCGAACGCGCAGAAGAGCGTGATGTGGCGCGTGAGCTGCTGGCCAGTCACAGTATTGGCAAAGGTCGTTCCTTCTGCGAAAAGCTGGCACAGCAGGCGGAGCTGGAAGCGGGGCATCCGGCGCTGCAACGATGGCAGGCATCACTGCATGAAACCCATAACGATCGTGAAGTGGTCGTGCTGTATGCACAGTTGGTGCAGCCGGTGTTGGATCGCAAAGCACGGCGTGAAATCAGTCGTTCAGCCGCTGAGTCAGCGCTGATGATTGCCGTCAGTCCGCTAGCGCTGGTGGATATGGCATTTATTGCCTGGCGCAACCTGCGTCTGGTCAATCGTATCGCCGCACTGTATGGCATCGAACTTGGCTATTTCAGCCGTATCAGGCTTTTCCGTATGGTACTACTGAACATGGCATTTGCCGGGGCGTCAGAGCTGGTCAGCGAAGTCGGAATGGATTGGGTGTCACAAGATATTGCCGCCCGACTCTCCACCCGGGCAGCACAGGGGATCGGTGCGGGTCTGTTAACCGCCCGGCTTGGCATTAAGGCAATGGAGCTTTGCCGCCCGCTGCCGTGGCTGGAAGAAGATAAACCGCGACTTGGCGACTTCCGACGTGAGCTGATGGCGCAACTGAAAGAAAGCCTGCAAGGAAGTGATAAAAAAGCACAGTAGTCTGCCTAAGTGTCAACTTTTCATGACAGAGTACTTCTGGCCCGGCGAGGGATAGCGTATTATCTGCGGATAGGGTTTGCACTGTAATAACAAGGGAAACGCATGCGTCTTGAAGTTTTTTGCCAGGATAGAATCGGCCTGACCCGCGAACTGCTGGACCTGTTGGTTGAACGCAGTATCGATCTCCGTGGCATTGAAATTGCCGCCATCGGCCGCATCTATCTCAACTTTTCTAATCTTGGTTTCGACGCGTTCAGCCAGCTGATGGCGGAGATCCGCCGCATTTCCGGCGTTACCGATGTTCGTACCGTCTCCTATCTCCCTTCGGAACGCGAACATCGTGCGCTAAGTGCGCTATTGATCGCCCTGCCGGAGCCGGTTTTTTCTATCGACTTGAAAAGCAAAGTTGAGCTGGCTAACCCTGCCGCACAGACACTGTTTGCCCTTAACGAAGAAAAAATGCGCAACTATAATGCCGGTTCGCTTATTTCCGGCTTCAACTTTCAGCGCTGGCTGGAAAGTGAACGCATTGAGCCTGAAGCACATCATGTGGTGCTTCAGGGGAGAGATTTTCTCATGGAGGTGACGCCGGTATATGCTCAGGATGAAGGGCAGACGGCACCTAATCCGGTGGGCGGCGTGGTGCTGCTAAAGTCAACGGCGCGCATGGGCCAGCAGTTGCAAAAGCTGGCGGTCAATGACGACTCTGATTTTCAGCACATTGTTGCGGTTAGCCCCAGGATGCGCCAGGTTGTCGATCAGGCCCGTAAGCTGGCGATGCTGGATGCTCCGCTGCTGATCGTCGGGGATACCGGCACAGGAAAAGATATGCTGGCAGCGGCATGCCACCTGCGCAGCGCGCGCGGGAAAAAGCCGTTCCTTGCTCTCAACTGCGCCTCACTGCCTGATGATGTTGCGGAAAGTGAGCTATTTGGTCACGCGCCGGGGGCCTATCCCAATGCCCTTGAGGGCAAGAAAGGCTTTTTCGAGCAGGCCAGCGGCGGCTCGGTGCTGCTGGATGAAATTGGCGAAATGTCACCACGCATGCAGACCAAACTGCTGCGCTTTCTTAATGACGGCACTTTCCGACGCGTAGGGGAAGAACACGAGGTTCACGTTGATGTTCGTGTGATCTGCGCTACGCAGAAGAATCTGTTGGAGCTGGTACAACGCGGTGACTTCCGTGAAGACCTGTACTATCGACTTAATGTGCTGACGCTGAATCTGCCGCCGCTGCGCGACCGCCCACAGGATATTCTGCCACTGACGGAAATGCTCGTTGCGCGGTTTGCTGATGAGTTGGGTGTGGCACGGCCTAAACTGTCTTCACAGCTTAATGCCTTTCTGACTCGCTACGCCTGGCCTGGCAACGTGCGGCAGCTGAAAAACTCGCTGTATCGGGCATTAACCCAGCTGGAAGGCAATGAAGTGCGCCCGCAGGATATTATGTTGCCGGAGCATGTCATGGCGCTGCCATTAGGAGAAGAGGCGATTGAGGGGACGCTGGATGAAATTACCAGCCGCTTTGAGTCTTCAATATTGACCCGGCTTTATCTTGCCTATCCCAGCACGCGCAAGTTGGCAAAACGACTGGGGGTTTCCCATACGGCAATTGCCAATAAATTGCGTGAGTATGGCATCAGCCAAAAGAAAAGCCACCAAGACACGGGCAGCTAAGCGTATTGCGGCAGGCAAAGGGCGCCCCTAATCGGGGGCGCCACGTTGTGAGAATTACTTTAGACTTGCCAAAGCCGCGTCGTAATCCGGCTCTGAGGAAATTTCATCAACCAACTGGCTGTAAATCACCTGGTCATTCTCGTCAAGCACCACGACGGCGCGTGCGGCAAGGCCATTTAACGGGCCATCGATAATAGCAACGCCGTAATCTTTAAGGAAAGCGGTGCCGCGCAGGGTAGAAAGGGTCACGACGTTGCTTAAGCCATCTGAACCACAGAAACGTGACTGCGCAAACGGCAGATCGGCCGAGATGCACAACACCACGGTATGGGTGAGCTCGCTGGCCAGTTGGTTGAACTTACGTACTGAAGTGGCACACACGCCGGTATCAACACTGGGGAAGATATTCAGTACCTTACGTTTTCCCGCGTAATGTGAAAGTGAAACATCTGAAAGGTCTTTAGCGACCAGAGTGAAAGGTTGCGCCGTCTGGCCAGGTGTTGGCAACTGGCCATCAACGGTAACCGGATTGCCCTGAAGATGTACGGTCTGAGACATAATCTATCCTTTTATTGTTTATGATGTTTTATCGTCTTCAGTGTCAGTCACACTAAAAGCATGAACCCGTAAAGTACCATTAGAGCAGCTTAAAGCGAACCTGTTAAGGAACTCAGTATGAGAGCAGTGAGGGTCTATCCAGAAAGCTGGCCATTGCACAGTGCATTTGTTATCGCGCGTGGTGCGCGCCTGGAAGCGGGGATTGTGGTGGTGGAACTGGAGGAGAACGGCGTGAAGGGGATTGGCGAATGCACCCCTTATGCGCGTTACGGCGAAACGGATGCATCGGTGCTGGCGCAAATCGCGCCGCTGATCCCAGAGATTGAGCAGGGATTAACGCGCGCCGCGCTGCAACAGCGCTTACCGGCCGGTGCGGCGCGTAACGCTATCGACAGCGCGCTGTGGGATCTGGAAGCACGTTCTGCTGCGCAGAGTCTCTGGCAATTAACCCATACAACGCCCCCCGTGCAGATTGAAACAGCGCAGACCGTTTGCATCGATGTGCCGGAAATGATGGCCAGTAGCGCACTGGCGCTTTGGGAAAATGGTGCCACGCTGATAAAAATTAAGCTGGATGACCATTTGATTGCTGAGCGCCTGGTCGCGATCCGCAGCGCGGTTCCACAGGCGATGCTGATCGTTGATGCCAATGAGTCCTGGCACAGTGAAGGGCTGGCATCGCGATGTCAGCTGCTGGCGGATCTGCACGTCGCCATGCTGGAGCAACCGTTGCCGGCCGGCGATGACGCAGCGTTGGAAAACTTCGTCCATCCACTGCCAATCTGTGCTGACGAAAGCTGTCATACTGCTGACAGCCTGTCTGCACTGCGCGGACGCTATGAAATGGTCAATATCAAACTGGATAAAACCGGTGGACTGACCGCAGCGCTGGAGCTGGCACATGTTGCTCAACAGCAGGGATTGGCTATTATGCTGGGCTGTATGCTGTGCACTTCCCGCGCTATCCGGGCGGCGCTGCCGCTGGTGCCGGCCGCGCGCTTCATCGATTTTGATGGCCCAAGCTGGCTGGCGATAGATGCTGAACCGGCGCTGGCATTCCACCGTGGGCATATTGCGCTCACATAGCGGTCAGCCGCGCCGTTCCACCTTTATTCAGTGTATTTGGGCAATAAACTCGGGGGGCAGAATGAGTGCTTCGGTCGACGAGGTCAACCACAGGCGCTGACAATTAAAACGCTGTTTCCCGGCGGATAATTTGCGTTAATGTGCCGCTGCTAGCCATAATACACCTTATATCAAACGACTCTGACAGGTAAGGATATCGTATATGAGCGAGCCATCACCCATTCCGCTGGCCGTATTGGCCCTGATTATTACCTCGGTAGCGCACGCTGCGGACGTCCCGCCGGGGGCCCAGCTGGCGCAGCGGCAGGAAATTGTGCGGCACATCAAAGACGAACCCGCTTCGATCGACCCGGCGAAAGCGGTGGGCCTGCCGGAAATCCCGGTGATCCGCGATCTGTTCGAAGGGTTGACCAACCAAGATGCCAGCGGCAACATCGTTCCCGGTGTCGCAAGCAGTTGGCAAACTCAAGACAATATCACCTGGGTATTTACGCTAAGGAAAGATGCACGCTGGTCTAACGGTGACCCTGTCACAGCCGAAGATTTTGTTTACAGCTGGCGGCGACTGGTGGACCCAAAAACCAGCTCTACCTTTGCCTGGTTCGCAGGATTGGCTGGGATTGCCAATGCAGACGCGATTGTTAAAGGCCAGATGCCTGCGGATAAGCTGGGTGTCAGTGCCATTGATGCCACCCATTTGAAAGTCACGCTTGATAAACCACTCCCCTGGTTTGTGAGTCTGACTTCCAACTTCAGCCTGTTTCCGGTACCACAAAAAGCTATTGCGCAATACGGTGAGCTATGGACGCGCCCCGGCAACCTGGTGGGCAACGGTGCCTATGAGTTACATAGTCGGGTGGTGAATGAAAAGCTGGAACTGGTGAAGAATGAGAATTATTGGGATAACGCCCACACCGTTCTGACCAAAGTGACCTTTGTGCCGATCAGTGAGGAGTCCAGCGCCACCAAGCGTTACCGGGCAGGGGATATTGATATCACCGAGTCATTCCCGAAAGAGCTGTACGGCCTGTTGAAAAAACAGCTGCCGGGCGAGATCTATACCCCGGATCAGCTAGGAACTTACTACTATGCGTTCAATACGCAGAAGGGGCCGACTGCTGACGTGCGGGTACGCAAGGCGCTGTCCTGGACGATTGACCGCCAGGTGATAGCGGGTAAGGTGCTGGGAACCGGCGAAAAACCGGCCTGGCATTTTACGCCGGATGTGACCGCCGGTTTTCACCCGCAGCAGAGTTTCATCCAGCAGCACAGGCAGGATGCATTAAATACCCAGGCTAAAACGCTGCTGGCAGCGGCGGGTTATGGTCCCGATCGTCCGCTTGATTTAACGCTGCTGTATAACACTTCCGAAAACAATAAGAAGCTGGCTATCGCGGTTGCCTCAATGTGGAAGAAAAATCTCGGTGTGAATGTCAGGCTACAGAATCAGGAGTGGAAGACTTATATCGATAGCCGTAACAGCGGAAATTTTGACGTCATCCGCGCATCCTGGGTAGGCGATTATAACGAACCGTCTAGCTTCCTCAGTCTGCTGACGTCCACACATAGCGGTAATATGTCCCGCTTTAGCAACAGCGAGTATGACGGTCTGTTGGCGAAGGCCAGCCGTGAGACCGACGCTAAACGGCGTAATGATGACTATAACCGGGCGGAGCAGATTATCGCCGATTGGGCACCGATTGCTCCGGTCTATCAATTCACCAACGCCAGGCTGATAAAACCGTACGTTAAGGGGTATCCCATTACCAACCCGGAAGATATTGCCTACAGCCGCACGATGTATATCCTGAAGCACTAGGCCTCCCGCAGTAAGTCAGACCTGCTGGCTTACTGCGAGTTTGAACTGCACTTCTAATCAATTAGCGTCAGCGTTAACTGTGATTCACTGCGGTGCATGCTGCTGACTCGTGCATTTTCTTCACCTAAAGTGGGTTGTATCTCCAGACGTGCCGTTAGCATTTTTCCCTCAATCACTCGCCCGGAGGAAACGGCGATCAGCCGTTGGCCCGATGCCAACGCTAATGCTTCACTGGCAGCCTCTGCCAGTGCACCATCTGGCGAAAGTGGACGTAACTCTGCCGCATTGCCGTCCAGCTCAACATCCAACAAGCGGAACCGGGTATAACCACGGTCACCATAGCGCAGATGACCTGTTTCGTTGACCTCTCCCTGGACCAATAGCTTTATTGGCCGTGAATGTGGGCAGACCACGTTCACCATCGTCGAGCGGATGCCGGGAGTAACCTGTCTGTTTGGCAAATCCTGCATCTGCCAACGTGACATCACACCGTAGTCGACAAACGGGTTACTGACAGAGATTGTGCAGTGAGCATCAGGCATCCGCTGTGGTGTGAAAAGGTTATCAATACCGTGGTTGGGTTCGGCAGTGCTGGGGTGGCTGATTGCCATTAACAAGGGCAATATCCACGTTCTGTAAAATACTCTCATTCCGTATCCTTACTGGCAGGTTGCCGTTGCGTTTTCGTACAGCTGCGAAGATCCCGCCTTCTTTGGCAGCGTGAGATTCATCGTGCAAAGCGATGCACCCGCACTTTGCACTTCCAGAGTCATATCAACTGCCGCATCCGGGACGAAAACCGTTCCATCATCAGCCACAATCGTCACCAGACGGCCATCTTCATCAAACAGGCTTGCACCACGAGGGAGTTTGCTCCCATCCGCCATTTGCGCATTGACCAACACCCGGCGGGTTTGTACCACCTCAAAATTCACCTTACCGACAGCACCGTGAGCCAGGTCAGTTTCTTTCCACGCGTTGGCGATATCGACATTTTTCTTCAAGCTCCGGGTATCGACCTGAATGTTGGAGCTGCGGTAACCGTTTAACACAGGCAGAACGGCATAGCCGCGCCAGTCAGTCCAGACCGGCCCTGCTGGCGTGTCGATGCGTACGCCCGACTCATCACCCACTTGTGCAACGCCGAAAGTATCGGAAACGCGATGAGGTGAAAAGGTCAATCCATCAGCATGCAGTACCGCTGTGCCACTGGCTTGCGTCGACCAACTGGTATAATTATTGCTGTTATGATTGATGCTGGCACCAAGTTGGCTAACGCGCGTTATCGTACTCAGACTACCGCTTGCCGAGGTCCGGTCGTTACGCAAGTCGCGTTCGCTGGCAATGCTCCAGTTGAGATCCCGACTGGCGCGATCGCTGTAGCGGATACCGCTCCGTGCGCTGCGTTTTGTCGCATTCAGGAAGCTGTTGATCTCGCGTTTATCACCTACAGGTATGCTGAGAGAGGCATACAGACGATCGTCATTTTGACCACTCAAGGTGCCGGAGTCATGTTCAAGGCTGAGTCCCAGCCATGCGCAACCCAACTGTTGGTTCCAGCCTGCGCGAAGATAATCGTTTTGTGCGCCAGCAAATGTGGTTGTGCGGCCCCATGACAGTGACAGGCTTCCCACCGCGTCTGTTGACCAACTGAGACCGCTTCCCCACTGATAGCGACTACGGCTCATGCCGTTGGGGTTATCGTGCCGCATGCTGACCAGTGCATCACTCAGTTCACGGTAGCCTGATGTTTGCTGACGTCCATTTGCACTAAAGCTCAGGCGCTCGGTAAGGCTGTGGCTGAGGAGGGCGGATGTTGACGTTCCGGCAGCTGCATGTTTTGCATCCTGAGCAATTGTCGTCTGGAGGTTAAGCCGTGTCGGAGCAAACAGTTGGGTATCCAGGCTGAGTGCTCCGGCTCTCCAGGGGGACGATACGATCAGTCCCGCGTACAGTCCGCTATAGGGCGTCAGTTGCCAGCCTGTGGCGATGGTTCCCACCAGCGGTTTGATCCCATCATGCTGTTCGATACGCCCTGCACCGAAAGAGATACCCGGCGATACCACGGGTGCGTGTACCAGCAGCGTGGAGGCAGGGACGGTAAATTGGCGTGCCTCCCCGTTACTGCCGGTCAGGGTGACTTCCAGATCCGAGCGTGTGTTAAGCAGGGAAAACCCCTGTAGTCGAAAAGGACCAGCGGGAACGATGGTGTTATAGACCAGAACGCCGGACTGCCTGACTTCAACGACTGACGGCGAGTCAGCCACCCCATCTACCAGCCCGGCTCCTTCCTGTTCGTCAAGGGCAGATTCGGGGAACATCTGGAATCCCTGTACCTGTCCCGTACCAAACAGGGAGTTGGCTAAACTGACCTGGCCGAGCTGCAACACTTTTTTGATGTCGGCAAAACTGCGCTGTGCATAGGTGGCCTGATGGTTAATACGGTTCTGCCGATTAAAACGGCTAAAGGTCTGGCGACTGCGTAATATCCAGTTGCTGTAGTTTAGCCCGACCTCGCTACCGATTTGACCGAAGCTCACACCGCCCGACGAGTTCATATAACTGGCGTCATAATTTAGCATGCCGGCATTTCCGCCGTGCTGCCATCTACCGTTCTCAACGCCTGGCTTAGTGACAGCCTGAGGCGGAACGATCAGGTTGACTTTACCTTCACTCTGGTTTGTTTGCACTTCAGCCTGGGGCCATGCAAGCCTAAGGTCAAAACAAGGAATATCGTCAGAATAATTGGCTGGTGAAATCAGGCCAGACTGCTGCTGAAAGATGCGGTCTGCGCAGAGCGTGCCGGTATCATCAAATTTCACCTTTACGCGCCCCCGATTTGTGCCATTTACCGTTAAGATCGCCGAAGACTCGCCGGGGAGAAAACGTGGCCGATGACGGAAAAGTTCCGCTATTTTGGGGTCTATTCCACGTTCTTTCAGCACGTCGGTATCGAAGGTGATAT
The DNA here is from genome assembly GCF_001050515.1 of Erwinia piriflorinigrans CFBP 5888. Classification (GTDB taxonomy): domain Bacteria; phylum Pseudomonadota; class Gammaproteobacteria; order Enterobacterales; family Enterobacteriaceae; genus Erwinia; species Erwinia piriflorinigrans. Next base: position 247,335 of record NZ_CAHS01000015.1, on the reverse strand, counting down.
TGTCGTGCTCAGAATGACTAGGTTCCGCATCGGCAGGTGATACATGGCCGATCACCGCCACCAAGGTGAACGTTAGCCGCAATATACGCTGCTGCAATGCACTAAAATTCGCATGCATAATCATTCTCCTGACTGCAACGGCGCATCATAGTTGTCTACGCTGAAGCCCCAGGCGGTGGCCGGAGAGATACGTACTTTGCCTTTTTCAGCATTTGAAATATTATCTTTACCTGACAGCGTCAACCGTTGACCGGGCAAAATCCAGGCGTGGGGGAGTGACCAGTTAGAACCTTGCGGAAGGATGGTAACGCTCTGTCCAAGTCTGACGACGTAGGGTGAGGGATTACTGACGCTGAGTTTGCCTGCTTTATGCGTCCATACCAGCCGTTTCCAGGGCGTTTTGTCACGTTTAAGGCCGGCGGGGCGAATAATTACCGGCAAATTCTGCCGCACTGTCATGCGCACCACGTTCTTACCCTTTTCCTGTGGCGGCACACCGTCAAAAGCTACCCGCATCAGATGTTCGGTTTTCAAAGGTACTTTTGAGGTCAGAATGAAACGCACCCGCTGCGTCTTGCCCGGCTCTACTCGGGCTGCGGGTGGTGTAACGGTTAACAGCCTGCCTGTTTCCGATTCAACATCCTGCAGGTTAGTCAGTAGTAATACGGGAGAGGCGTCGGAATTCTTAAGATTAATAACGCCTTCACCATCTTCTTCTTCAACGATCACGACTGATGTTTCGGGTAAAATTCCCGTTGCATTTGCAAAGGCTGCAATAAACCACAACGCCGGGGCTATAACCCAATAGATGGCGGTAAACTTCATATTATCAATCGTCCATGTTTGAAGGGTATATAAGGCTGGGATAAGTTTTCAAAATTAACCGGGCGCACAGGCCCGGCCTAACAACCGATTACAGGTAGACCAATTCAATGGTGGTCTGACCGTCAAGCGCAATCGGCTGGCTGATATCAAGTTCAGAGGTTTTATTTATATAAGCACGGACATTGATCGTGCCGCTCATATTGGTAAAGGTAAGCGGGGTATTGCCGCTGGGCTTGGACCATGAGGTTAAAATTTCTTCTTTAAGATAAAAAGGAAGGAATAGCATTTTATCCCACGAGGACGAACCGGAAGATGTAAATCTGTAGAGATTATTAACGGGATCACCGTCGGCGGTTATACGGTCCATCATAATATTGTATCCGCCAATTTTTTTATCACCACTCTTGCCCAGTCCGACAACTACATTACCATTTTCAGCGGAAATTCCAACGGGAGTAAAGCCGCCATAGTGGCCATCCTCATCCCCCCTTGCAGCGGCAGCGGTGCCCGGACGCCCGTTAACCGCTTTCAGGCCCAACTTAGTGGGAGCATCGCAGGTGATTGAAAACGTCAGCTGTTTATTATCCAGCTGGGTTAAGGAATCCGTACTTAATGTGGCAGTCGAAATAATGCCGTAGTCAATATTCCCATCATTGGAAATAACAGGGGTGCATGCCGATGGCTTTATCGTGCCAACGACTTGCACTCCAACGCTTTCAGATATTGCCGTGCCGGAAAATATTGCCAATGCGGCAACTGCACAGGTATTTATTAATGATTTCATCATTTAAGCACTCTTCTTATTGGTAAGCCTTTTGGGTAATGGTTTATGCCAGAAAAACGGCATTAGGGATACCTTATATGTTTTTAATCAAAGAGGGTTAGCCCTTAATTAAGAGTGAATAAAAAATAGACGCATATGTCGCCAGTTATCTTTATAGCGACCATAAAGATCGAATATCAATTTTATCAAGTAAAAATCATCAGGGTAATGCTGGCTCGACTGTTTTTATTAAAAACAAAAAGACCAGACGCATGGTCAATATTTAATATCAGCGGGCGTTGATGGGATTTTTTGTTATTCCAATCGGCGTTTTGTTCACTGACTTATTCAATAGCTATGCCCCTCTTTCTTTAGAATGGCATGGAAACGATAATCGAAATCTGCGACACGCATACCCCGTAGAATGAAAATACGACATGTCACTCCTTGATACATAAGCAAAATTTGCAACAAAGCCGTCACGGGTTAGACTGTCTTACAATAAATATTATCAAGGTGGAACCAACGTGGATGCTATTGCAGGAAAATCACTACAGGTATCAGACGCAATTATCTCATGCCAGTTAGATGGTAAGGGGGGAATGAACCCGATTAATGACCGTGAGATATTTGACTGCGATCGGCCGTGCTGGTTGCATCTCAATTACGCCCATCACGAGAGCGCTGACTGGCTGAGGCTGACGCCGCTGTTGCCTGATGCGGTGCGTGATGCACTCGGCGGCGACAGCATGCGCCCGCGCGTAAGTCGACTTGGTGATGGCACCATGCTCACCTTACGCAGCGTCAATCTGAACACCGAATCGCGCCCGGAACAGCTGGTGGTGATACGGGTGTTTATCAACGAAAAGCTTATTATTTCCACACGGCGGCGCAAGGTTTATGCCGTTGATGAAGTCCTTAACGACCTCAAAAATGGCAATGGCCCGGTGAGCAGCGGCGGCTGGCTGGTGGACGTGTGTGATGCGTTAACCGACCATGCCAGTGAGTTTATTGAACAGCTGCACGACAAAATCATAGAGCTGGAAGATGCCGTGGTCGATCAGCAGGTGCCGCCGCGCGGCGAGCTGGCACTGATCCGCAAACAGTTGATTATTATGCGCCGCTATATGGCACCGCAACGCGATGTTTATTCACGTATCGCCAGCGAACGTCTGCCCTGGATGACCGATGATGATCGCCGTCGTATGCAGGATATCTCCGATCGTTTGGGACGAGGGCTGGACGATCTCGATGCCAGCGTTGCACGTACCGGTGTCCTCTCTGACGAGATCAGTACCGTGATGGCAGAAGCGATGAACCGCCGCACCTATACCATGTCATTAATGGCGGTTGTCTTTCTGCCCACTACATTCCTGACGGGACTGTTTGGCGTTAACCTGGGAGGAATACCCGGTGGCGGATGGCGCTATGGGTTTGCCGCGTTCTGTTTGCTGTTGGTTTCTCTGGTTTTGGCGGTTGCCTGGTGGTTGAGAAAGCGCAAATGGCTTTGACCAGTAATGATAAGTATTGCTAATCGTTAAAAGAACGACTTAATACTGATCGATATCAATAAAGGACGCCTCGCTTCAGGGCAAACTCTTTCTTGCAGGTGAATGCAACGTCAAGCGATGGACGTTGCGCTCCAATTTGTCCTTCTTCCTTTTTGAATTGATGCATAGCAAGTTCGATTCCTACGACACCGGCCTTGAGCCGGTTTTTTTTACTCCTGTTCACTCGAAATAAGGCCGTACGTAATGCGCTCAGACTCATAGGCCAGTGTGCGAGAAGGGTAAAAATGACAATCAAACCAGGGAAAATTCTAGCCGTTTAATAATGGATTTCTTACGGAGAAAAGTTTGATGTCACGTTGTCTACTCAATATCGCTACGGCGTTATTACTTACACTTTTGCTGTCTGTTTCTTCAGGTCAGGTGATGGCCGCTAAAGCAGATGTTGCAATGACCACAGAGATGCAGAAATCTGATGATCTACCCTCCTGGTGGAAGCAGGCGGTATTTTATCAGGTTTATCCACGATCTTTTAAGGATACAAATGATGATGGTATCGGTGACCTGAAAGGAATTATTGAAAAACTCGACTATCTGAAGAAGCTGGGTGTTGATGCTATTTGGATCAATCCACATTACGACTCACCCAACACCGATAACGGCTACGATATCCGCGACTACCGCAAAATCATGAAAGAATACGGTACGATGGAAGACTTCGATCGTCTTATCGCGGAAATGAATAAACGTGATATGCGATTAATGATTGATATCGTGATTAATCATACCAGCGATCAACATAGCTGGTTTTTGCAAAGTAAAAGCGGCAAAGATAATCCGTATCGGGATTATTATTTCTGGCGTGATGGAAAACAGGATAAGCCGCCTAATAACTATCCCTCATTCTTCGGCGGTTCAGCGTGGGAGAAAGATGATAAATCTGGCCAGTATTACCTACATTATTTTGCAAAACAGCAACCAGACCTGAACTGGGATAACCCCAAAGTGCGTGAAGACCTCTACGACATGTTGCGCTTTTGGTTAGATAAAGGCGTCGCTGGCCTGCGGTTTGATACGGTCGCTACCTATTCGAAGATTGCGGGCTTCCCGAACCTTTCCCCTCAACAGCTTAAGAATTTTGCCCAAGCCTACACGGAGGGGCCAGACATTCATCACTATATTAAAGAGATGAATCAGAAGGTATTTTCTCAGTATGATGTGGCCACTGCCGGAGAAATATTTGGTGTTCCTTTAGAGAAATCAATTGATTATTTCAGCAGCCAGCGTGAAGAGCTGAATATTGCATTTACCTTTGACCTGATCCGTATGGATCGAGGGGTAGAAGAGCGGTGGAGGCAGAAAGCATGGAGCTTGACTGATTTCCGCCAGACGATTGGCAGCGTTGACCGCTCAACGGGAAAATATGGCTGGAATGCCTTCTTCCTTGATAATCACGATAACCCGCGTGCCGTATCGCATTTCGGTGACGATCGACCACAATGGAGAGCTATATCCGCAAAAGCGCTGGCAACCTTAATTATCACCCAGCGTGCGACGCCTTTTATTTATCAAGGCTCTGAACTTGGCATGACAAATTATCCATTCATGAATATCAACGACTTCGATGATATTGAAGTTAAAGGTTTTTGGCAGGATCATGTTGCGAGCGGCAAGGTTAATGCCAATGAATTTTTGCACAACGTACGCATGACCAGCCGTGATAACAGCCGCACACCGTTTCAGTGGGACGCGACTAAAAATGCCGGGTTCACCTCCGGTACACCGTGGTTCAAGGTCAATCCCAACTTTAAACAGATAAATGCCGCGAATCAGATCGACGATCCTGATTCGGTCTTCAATTATTATCGCAAGCTGATCGGCCTGCGGCATGCTATCCCGGCACTGACATACGGCGAATATAGGGATCTGGACCCCAGCAATGATACGGTTTATGCCTATACGCGCACTCACGGAGATGAACGCTATTTAGTGGTGATTAACTTTAAAGAAAAGAGAGTTAACTTCCATTTGCCGGAGAATATGACCATCTCAAAAGTCGTCACAGAGAGTAACGCTAAAGAAGTCGTGTCCATGAATGCGACTGCGCTTGAGTTACAGCCGTGGCAATCGGGCATTTACAGGCTCAATTGAAAAAGGTCAGGGCCAGAAAACGTTGAATTTGCGTTTTCTGGCCGCTATTTGACTAACGTATTTGTACCACGTCCAGACGGGCAGGCGCGGCTTCATCTTCCTCCGGCTGCCAGGCGGACGGCTGAAGAGGTAGCGTTTCTCGGTCAAATGCCAAATCGCCCCCGTCTATTACCTCGCTACCGTGGCGGATCTGTTTAAAGTTGAAAAGATTTGCATCGGCAAGATGAGAGGGAACCACGTTCTGCATGGCGGTGAACATCGTTTCAATACGCCCCGGGTAGCGCTTATCCCAGTCGCGTAGCATATCGCCAATCACCTGACGCTGTAGGTTAGGCTGCGAACCACACAGGTTACATGGAATAATCGGGTACTGACGAGCAATAGCAAAACGCTCTATGTCTTTTTCGCGGCAGTAGGCTAGCGGGCGAATAACGATATGCTGACCATCGTCGCTCATCAGTTTCGGCGGCATTCCCTTCATTTTCCCACCGTAAAACATATTCAGGAACAGCGTCTGCAAAATGTCATCACGATGGTGTCCGAGAGCGATTTTAGTACAACCCAGCTCGCTGGCAGTGCGGTAAAGAATGCCACGGCGCAGGCGTGAGCAGAGAGAGCAGGTGGTTTTCCCTTCAGGGATCTTCTCTTTGACAATGCTGTAAGTGTCTTCGTCGACAATCTTATATTCCACACCCTGCTGCTCAAGATATTCAGGCAGGATATGCGCCGGAAATCCTGGCTGTTTCTGGTCCAGGTTTACTGCCACCAGTGAGAAAGAGATCGGGGCACTTTGTTGCAGATTGCGTAAAATCTCCAGCATGGTGTAGCTGTCTTTACCGCCTGAGAGGCAGACCATAATGCGGTCGCCTTCTTCGATCATATTGAAATCAGCAATCGCTTCACCCACGTTACGGCGCAGACGCTTTTGAAGTTTATTCAGGTTGTACTGTTCTTTTTTACTATTTTCTTGATTTGATTGCATTTTACTATCTCTGAAATCAAAAAGGGCATGTAAGGGGCAAAAGTGTCTAAAGTGCCAGCTTATTGTTAAACGTTAGCACCCGGTTGCCGTTCAGCTAACCCACTCTCCGTAGACTTCATAAAGCCTCCGCGCGTTTTCATGCCCCATCTGATTTGCGATAAACGAAGGGTTTGCACCGACAGGCAAAAGTATGCCGCGTATGGTACGGATTCCGACGGCGAATGCCAGCATGTTTTGCGGCTGCGTTCTATGCCAGTCATTCGATTAGACTGGAAATTCCTGGATAGCACTTCAGGTCATCTCAATGACTAAGAGGTAACTTTTATAGTAGCGGCGTTTCAACTGGCCAAGTTTGACCACTTTCAGAAGACTTTTAGCGGTTCTTCATTCGTCCGGCTTTCAGCCGCAATTTCTTCGCGCAGGACATTAATAAGTTCTCTCAGGCCCTGAGGTACACGTCGGTGGCCCGGGTAATAGAGATACATTGCTGGCTCTATGGGTGACCAGTCAGGAAGCACAATACGCAAGCTTCCGTCTCGCAGATAATCCTTAACTCTATCTTCAAGGCAATAGGTAATGCCGACACCTGCAAGAGCCAGCTCGACCCCCATAGTGGTTTCATTAACACAAACCTGTCCTTTTACATCAATTGCAAAATATTCTTCGTCTTTTTTAAATTCCCAGTTATAAATAATTCCCTGACCAGTTCTGATCTGAATACAGGAATGGCGGCGAAGATCATCAGGTATAACCGGCTGCGGACGCCGGTAAAGATAGCGCGGTGATGCCACCGCAACCCATCTAAGATCCGATCCAAGACGCACGGCCACAAGGTCCTCCGGTACCGTCCCTCCAAAGCGTATCCCGGCATCGAATCCTTCAGAGACAATATCCACCATTCTGTCATCTACGCTGATTTCAACTTCAACTTCAGGATACTGACTCAAAAATTTGGGCAGATGCCTGGCCATAATCAGCCGGGCACCATCACACAGAACGTTGAGTCTCAGGCGGCCTAACGGGCGGTCGCGCATCCGATTAATTTCATCCAGTGCATCACCTATTTCACGGAATCCTACATCAAGGCGAAGGGCCAGGCTCGCACCAGCTTCCGTTGCTGCAACAGTACGGCTGGTACGATTAAGAAGTCGGACGCCAAGGCGAGACTCAAGATTGCGGACAGCATGGCTGAGTGCTGATGTGGTTATACCAAGTTCAACAGCGGCCTTAGTAAAGCTGCGCAATCGCTCAACAATACGAAACGCGTTTAAATCTGCAAGGTCGCTGCGTGACAAGCGTGATGTGGGTCTGGCTGGCATGAGGCAATTTCCATAGATGAGCTGAATTTAATGGCGTATTGAAAAACACGCAATATCAAGCAAGGAATGTGATGTTAAGTTTAGTAAAATTCATAAATACTGTGCAAGCGGTACACAGTATTTCATCCAGCCGTACTGGTGTGTTGATCATTGCGGAGAAGAAAAATATTTCATGTAAGGACGCTGCTGCCTGCCGTGTATGTATGCCTGCGCTTTATATGGCCGCTGGGCTACAGCAAAAAACTTAAGTTCCTGATTGGACTGATTGTAGTGGCCGGGTGCGAATTCCACCTAATCAGCCGTCTTATCTTCGGCACCATGTTTTCCCCCGAACTACCTCTGCCTGTCATGATCCTTCTGGAATGGATGTTTGGCTGCACGATAATTCTTGCGCCCAACAGATGGGTATTACGGAGTCGAATATTGAGCAGGCTGTCAGGGGGGCAAAAAAGGGGGCTTGTATGGCTGCCTGCCTGACTCTGCTGAACAGGCTGACCCTCAAGGATACACCTGAAGAGCGGAACAGGATGAACTTGACGCACCAGGCCCTTACCGCCAATCCTCTGACGGATATATTAAGACTCGGAGCCGTGGGTTTTATGCGTTAATCATCAGGCTGTCCGAAGCGCTCATGGTTTGCTTCTGCCGATAAAATTGGGATATCGGTGGGTGGTGCTTCCCCAAATTTAAGTGGGCTCGGTGGCTGAGGAGAGGAATACACAAATGAAGAGACTAACGCAGACAACAGGCAGCACAGGAAGAACATGATGTCCATGAAACGTCCTCACTGGTGACGTAGTAGAATCTTTCAGTGACGACCTGAAAATATCAAGATTCGTCCGATCCTCAGACCGGACGATAAAGAATCCCTTATGTACTGATTTCTTCAGAAAAAGAGGTTATTTGTTGTTGGCGGAGCCTGGTTCAGAAATAATGCGGTGCCGCTGTGCTTTTTGAGATTCACTCTGAAGACGATTGAGCACATCACCTTCATGCTCGGCTTCATCATTTCCGTAAACATATTCATGACCGCTCATCAGTGCATACCAGGCACGTTCAGCTACTTCGTTTGGCTTGGTGGTCTGCGAAGCACCAACGCGGGTATTGGACTGACCGGCATTTTTGAAGAAATTAGTTTCCGTGGCACCCGGCATTAACAGGGTCATATTCAGACCGTTACCTTTTAGCTCGTTGCGGATTGCCCAGAAGAAGGAATTTATGAAGGCCTTGGAAGCACCATATACAGCCTCAAAGGGAATGGGAGCCGTACCTGAGAGTGATGAGGTCATCAGAACATGCCCGCCACCACGTTTGATCATGTCCGGCAGGAAAATCTTGGACATATGGACGTAAGAGTCCACATTAAGACGGATAAGTTGCCGTTCTTTTTCAAGCTCGGTACCGCCAATAAAGCTGCCGCCCAACCCCTGGCCGGCATTAATAACAAGGGCGTCAATGCCATACCCGGCATCATCGACTTTCGTCTTAAGCAATTCAATCTCTTGATAACAGCTCAGATCGGCAGAAAAAGCATGTACGCTGCCGCCGAATTGACGAAGCTCGTCACAGGCTTTATTCAGTTTCTCTTCGTTCCTGGCCACGGCAATAATGTCGTATTCATTTTTAGCGAAAATTTTCGCCAGTTCGAATCCAATGCCATTGGATGCCCCGGTAATAAAAGCCAGTTTCTTACTCATTATAACAGCCCCCTTATTTCATGAATTATAAGCAAGCATGGCATCAAAATTAAAATAATGCTTCCGAAAATCATCGGGTAAATAAATTTATCAGGTGAGGCGTGTAATTTTTATATAAAAATCATTATGTTAATCATGTTGAGGGGGATTCAATGCAGTATTGATTAAGGTGAGAGGATTTTCTGGTAATATCCGCTAAGATTTTACTTTTAATCTTTTTTAATCTAAGTGCACCGATATGCAAAATATTTCTTTATAAATTACTTGTTGATTTAAACTATTTAACGCCAGGAGTAATTATTTATGTCACTGAATAAAGACACGGTAACAGTTATTACCGGCGCAGCTTCAAGCATTAGTGCCTCAGCCGCCAACAGACTGGCCCAGTCAACTACCCGTATCATTCTGGCTGCACGCAGTGAAGATAAGCTAAAAAAATAGCTGAAGAGATTAGCGAAAAGGGCGGTCGCGAGGTTTTACAGGTGAACTAATGCCCGGAGCATTTACACTTCAACACGCAAATATCGACTAAGCTTAATGAAACAGATCGAAAGGAGAGAGTCATGTCCCAAGCTGAACGTCACCATGAACCGCACCCCGCTAAAGATGAGCCGAAAGAACACGGCGAAGTCCCGCGCGCGCCAGACAGCAGTGAAGATGATAAAAAAGATCCCTACCGACCCCGTTGAGCCCCGGTAATCTGTTACAATCGCCTTCAATAACCCCTCCGTTTTTCAGAGAACTACTTCGTGACTGCTTTTTCTACCCTGACACAACTGCCAGCCAGCCAGATCGATAACCTTAACGAACTGGGCTATCTTGCCATGACGCCAGTACAGGCAGAATCGCTGCCCGCAATTTTAGACGGTCGTGATGTTCGCGCCCAGGCAAAAACCGGCAGTGGAAAAACTGCCGCATTTGGTCTGGGTGTGATGCACCGCGTTGATGCCAGCCAGTATGTCACACAGGCGTTGGTGCTCTGTCCTACGCGTGAATTGGCCGATCAGGTGACGAAAGAGTTACGTCGCCTGGCGCGCTTCACCGCCAATATTAAGATCCTCACCCTGTGCGGCGGGCAGCCTGTTGGCGCACAGCGTGACTCCCTGCTGCATGCTCCACATATTGTGGTTGGAACACCAGGGCGTATTCTTGATCATCTGAAACGAGAGACGCTGAAACTGGATGCGATCACCACTCTGGTGTTGGATGAAGCCGACCGCATGCTGGAAATGGGCTTCCGCGAAGATATCGATACCATTATCAGCCACAGCCCGCAGAATCGACAGACACTGCTGTTTTCCGCCACCTGGCCGCAGGCGATTGCTCAGATCAGTCAGAAAATCCAGCGTGACCCTCTGACGGTTGAAACTGGCGATGTTTCTGACCTGCCAGCGATCGAGCAAACCTTCTATGAAGCAGGGCCGCGCGAAAAACTGACGGCATTGATCGGATTGCTCAGCGAACGTCAGCCTTCTTCCTGCGTGGTGTTCTGTAATACCAAACGCGAATGTGATGATATCGCCTATGCGTTGGAAAATGCGCAGATCAGCGCGCAGCCGCTGCATGGCGATCTTGAGCAGCGTGAGCGCGATCAAATGCTGATACGTTTTGCCAACGGCAGCTGTCGGGTACTGGTTGCCACCGATGTGGCGGCACGCGGGCTGGATATTAAAGCTCTGGCGATGGTGGTTAATTATCAGCTCTCATTTGACCCTGAAGTGCATGTACACCGTATTGGCCGAACGGCCCGTGCAGGGCAGGAGGGTTGCGCTGTCAGCTTTGTTGCGCCTGACGAAATGATACGTGCGCATACACTTGAGGACTATTTACAGCAAAAGCTGGTTTGGAGTTCTGTTTCCACTTTGAAATCAGTGGCTTCCAGGCCGCTGCTGGCAGAGATGGTGACGGTGAGCCTGGACGGCGGGCGCAAAGCCAAAATCCGCCCGGGGGATATCCTGGGGGCATTGACGGGTGAGGGCGGCCTTAGTGGCGATCAGGTTGGTAAGATTGATATTGGTCCAACCCTGGCTTATGTCGCTATCCGCCGTGAGTTGGCGCGCAAGGTCATGCAGCAGTTACAGCAGGTAAAGATCAAGGGTAAAACCTGTCGGGCGCGATTGCTGAAATAGCGGGCTTGGGCAGCCGGGGTTAATTCAGTCCGGCTGCCTTATATCTATTGAGAACGGACGTCCCCTAAGTCAGATTTTATTTATTGCCGGGGCTTCGGCCAGCAGCGGGCCAGCTTCTTCAAGCAAGGTTAAGAAGTGGGGCTGCGCTTCATGCAGGTCTACGGCTGCCGTGTTTTTCCAGGTTTCATGGAACAGGAACCTGTCACTGTTTTCAACGCTGCGGTATAAATCATAATGCACGTTACCCTGTTCAAGTCGGCTTGGTAGCACGCAACGATGCAAAATTTCATAAAGTTCATCACCTTTACCCGCTTTGGCGATGATATTGGCGATAATCAAAATCGGCTTATCAGACATCTGTCTCTCCTTAAAGAATAATCAATCACGTTAAGCGCTGCGCAGTAGCGGAACGTTAATGTGTTAATTAGCTTGGCACGGCTTAACGCATTTGCCATGATCTTTTCTGGCTCTTGAGCATTATCAGGACTGTTTGGTCGCTAATAATTCAGAGCACATCTCTTGAAATTTACTGAAAGTTGTTTTGTAAAAAAGCGTGACATCTATCGACCTAATGTGAAACGTGGCTTATGCTGATCGCTCCATCTCAGCACAGACCAATCCGGAGCCAATTTGATGAAAGCAGCAACGTTGTTGTTGGTGGCAGCTTCTTTATTACTGTCTGCCTGTAGTAGCGGCAGTGATGATGAACCTCCGCAGCAGGCCACAGCAGCTCATGTTCCTGCCAGAGTTGAGATGGCAGACCTGGCGGCAAATAACTGCCTTAACGCAGGAGGAACACTGGCGCTCTCTCGTCAGTTGGATGGAAGTTCGGTAGGAATGTGCCAACTGAGAAACGGTCGCCGCTGTTCGGAGAATGCTTTACTCAATGGAAGCTGCGCACGATGATTTTCATCATTTAGCGCTACGGATGTTCATCCCGGTCACCCACTGGCCTTAGCTTCCGGGATTGAAACTCTCTTCTTATCCGATCACGGGGTCAGCAGGTTATCGCAGGGTTCACCTTTTTCTAACAGCCGCAGATTCTCCAGCGTAGTGTGTGAAATGTTGGTTAACGCTTCGGCAGTGAGGAATGCCTGGTGCCCGGTGAACAGCACGTTATGACAGGCGGACAGACGACGGAAAATATCGTCCTGGATGACGTCGTTGGATTTATCCTCGAAGAACAAATCGCGCTCGTTTTCATAGACATCCATCCCTAACGCACCAATTTTTTGCTGTTTAAGTGCTTCTATTGCTGCCTGTGAATCGATTAATCCGCCCCGACTGGTATTTATCACCATAACCCCTTGTTTCATCTCGGCAAAGGCACTCTCGTTAAGCAGATGGTGGTTTTCCTCCGAGAGCGGGCAGTGCAGAGTAATGACGTCAGACTGGCTGAACAAGGTTTCAATATCGACATATTCTGCGCCCAGTTCCACAGCCAGAGGATTCGGCCAGGGATCGAAAGCCAGCAGGCGCATACCGAAACCTTTCAAAATGCGCAGTACGGCAAGTCCTATTTTACCCGTGCCTACCACTCCGGCGGTACGGCCGTGCATATTAAAGCCAATTAAACCTTCAAGCGAAAAATTGGCGTCGCGCGTGCGTTGGTATGCGCGATGGATACGGCGGTTAAGCGTCATCATCATGCCCACCGCATGCTCAGCTACCGCTTCCGGCGAGTAGGCTGGGACACGGACGACTTTTATACCCAATTCAGCGGCTGCACCCAGATCAACATTATTGAACCCCGCACAGCGCAGGGCGATAAATTTGACCCCCAGCCCGGCCAGCTCTTGCAACACCACCCGGCTGCCATCGTCATTGACAAAGATGCAAACCCCTACACAGCCCTCGGCATTTTTTGCCGTCGTTTCACTAAGCAGAAAATCGAAAAACTCAAATTCAAAGCCATAGTCCGCATTGACCTGCTGAAGGTATTTCCTGTCATACTGCTTATTGCTGTACACCGCAATTTTCATGGTTTTACTCCTTTATCTGCACATGATTCGTTATCTTTCAGTGTAACAATTAATGCTCGGTTGGGGGACTGGCCCAAAGGAAAAGGCAGCACATCGGCCCTATTGCCGTGAAATACTTCACCCTTGTGCCATTCCATGCCATCATTTAATCAATAATCACGGACTGAACAGGATTTGCCGCCATGAAACAGGGCTGGATGAGAGCGTTAGCTGCACTGATGGCAGTTATCTTGCTACTGAGTGGGCTACTTCTTACCGTGACACAATGGCTGCCGACACTGGCCGGTTTGTGGCTGCCGCAAAATACTACCATCGCTCTTGATGGCAATCCCCGCTGGCAGCAAGGGGCATTACGGCTGGCCGGTGTGCATTATCGCGTTGGCGACTGTGAGCTGGCGACAGTTAGCGCCGTGGCACTCTCTTACCGTCAGTCACGCTGGCAGCTGTCTGCCGATGCGGTATCAATTGACAGCGCCTGTGCAGCGAAGATCCCGGCATCTGACAACCGTCAGCAAGCGCCACGATCTCTGGCTGAATGGCAGAATATGCTACCGCCTGCCGATGTGAGCATTGGTCAGTTGGCCGTTGCGCCCTGGCAGAACTGGAGCGGGGGGCTGGCGTTACACACCGACGCCCAGCACCAGCATCTGGAGTACCGGGGAAAGAACCTGACGTTGCAGGCTGAAATTGATGGCCGGGATCTGGCAATAAAGACCTTTAAGCTAATGGCTCCCGGCATGTCGCAGCCCGTTATGCTTAACGGTACGCTCAATTTGCCTGCAATCCCCGACAGTCTGCCTGAATCCGGCGCGTTACACAGTAATCTCAGGCTTGATGGCATACCCGACCCGATCGCCGTGGAACTCAAATGGCAACAGAACAGCGGAAAGCTGCTTGTCCGCAGTGAAAATCATCCCACCCCGTTACTGACATTGCCGTGGCAAATAACGCCACAGTTGATTGACATCAGGCAAGGGCAGTGGAACTGGCCATGGTCCACCCAGCCTCTTGCAGGCTCCGTCACGCTAAGTGCAAAAAACTGGCAGCAGGGGTTAGCGGCAACGGAAATAGCCGGTCGTCTCAATCTTCTGACCCAGGGACGCGGCGGAAAGGGTAACGTGGTGCTTAGCCTCGGGCCGGGGCGGCTTGATTTGCAAGATAGTGAGTTACCGTTACGGCTTACCGGCGATGCGAAGATGATGAAACTACAGTTTTATGCCGGACTCCCCGGCATGTTACGAGGCTCACTAATCGATCCGCAGCTGGAACTGTTGCCCGGCGCACTACTGCGCATGAAAGGACAATTGCTCTCGACGCTGGAGGTCGATGAAGCGCGCTGGCCTCTGGCTGGCGTAGTCGTTTCTTCCGCTGGAATTACCGGTCGTTTACAGGCCATTCTTAGCGCCCATAATGGGGATATGGGGCGCTTCCGTTTGCATCTTGATGGCCGGGCCAGCAACTTCTGGCCGGACAAAGGGCTGTGGATGTGGCGCTACTGGGGCAAAGGCTATCTTGCGCCGCTGGCAGCAAAGTGGGACGTGAACGGCCGTGGTCGTTGGCAGGACACGCTGATTGAACTGGATACCTTGTCGACTGGCTTTAACCGTCTGCGCTATGCAGGCACCACAATGGATGCCCCGCGCCTGACGTTGGCTAAACCCCTTCTTTGGCAGCGTGATCCGGCACGGCCTTCGTTCGACGGTCAGCTAAACCTGAAGGCCAAAGAAACACGCCTCGGTAGCGGGGGGTATTTGCCGCCATCGATTTTAACCCTTGGGGTGAAAGGGCGCGATCCGGCCTGGTTCCTGTATAACGGCAGCCTGAAAGCCGGTGAGATTGGTCCTGTACAGGTGCGTGGACGCTGGGATGGCGATCGGCTGCGCGGCCAGATGTGGTGGCCACAACAGTCGCTGCGCGTTTTCCAACCGCTAATCGCCCCTGATCTGAAAATATCAATCCAAGGCGGACAGTTAAAAGCCCAGGTTGCCTTCTCCGCCGCTGCCGATCAGGGGCTGAAAGCCGGTGGGCACTGGCTGGTCACCAACGGCAACGTGTCGATGCCCGATAATGCATTCGAGGGGGTCGATTTCTCTTTGCCTTTCCGTCTGGAGGCGCAGCGCTGGTATTTTGGCGCTCATGGCCCGGTGGCACTGCGCATTAGAGAGATCTCCAACCAGTTTGCTCTACAAAATATTACCGCAGATTTGCAGGGGTGGTATCCGTGGAGCAGTGCTAATCCGCTCCGGCTCTCCAACGTCAATATTGATGTTCTTGGGGGGCAATTGAGCATGGAGAGTTTGCAAATGCCGCAAACACGCGCCGCCAACGTGCAGGTAAAGCACGTTGATATGTCCAGACTGGTGAGCGCGATGAAGTTAAAGCAGCTCGCCATTTCCGGCAAAATTAACGGCGCGTTACCGCTCTGGCTGAATAATTCACGGTGGCTGATCAAAGGCGGATGGATCGCCAACGGCGGGCCGTTGACGCTGCGTATGGATAAGGATATGGCGGATGCCATCAGCGGTAATAATTTTGCCGCTGGTGCTGCCATAGATTGGCTACGCTATATGGAGATATCCCGCAGCTGGGCAACTGTCGATCTTGATAATCTCGGTTGGATGACGATGACGGCGAAGGTGAATGGTTCCAGTCGTTTCAGTAACCGCAACCAGCAGGTATCGCTGAATTACACCCAGCGCGAAAACCTGTTTCAACTTTGGCGCAGCCTGCGCTTTGGCGACAATCTGCAAACTTGGGTAGAAGAGAATGCTGCCCTGCCGCTGCATAAGGAAAAGAGTGATGAAAGCCCTGATTAGCTTAGCAATAGCCAGCTCCATATTGCTGTTAAGTGGTTGTGTTCCGCGTATTGAAGTCGCCGCGCCGAAAGAGCCGATTACCATCAATATGAATGTCAAAATTGAACATGAGATCCATATCAAGGTGGACAAAGATGTGGAAACCTTGCTCAAAAACAACAGCAGCCTGTTTTGAAGGAATACCTATGAAACAACTGTACCGGAGATTACTGCTGTGCTGTTTGCTGCTGTCACCTGCCGCGATGGCTTTGACGCTTGACGAAGCGCGTCAGCAGGGGCGGGTGGGCGAAACGCTGAGCGGTTTTATCGCGCCCATCCAGCAGGATAGTGTGACCCTGGAGCTGGTCAGGCAGATCAACGCAGGCCGTACTGAGCAATACCAACTACTGGCGCAGCAAAATAATCTCTCTGCGCGAGAAGTCGCCAACATCGCCGGACAAAAACTGGTTGAGCGGGCAAAGCCCGGTGAGTTTGTTCGTGGGATTAATGGGCAGTGGATGAAGAAATAACCCTGCTGCCGACAGCGGCAGCATGGCTGTATCCGATTTCGTCACAGGAGTTAACCTGGTACGTCATCCCCCTGCCCGTGGAACACCTGTCAGGCCGTCACAATCTGCGAAATGACATCTTTTGCCTCGCTGGTGGCTTTCGCTGCCACTTCCGGACCGTAAGCAATACCTTCAGCGAAAACAAACTGCACATCGCTCATACCCAGGAAGCCGAGGAAGAGGGTCAGGTAGGGGGTCAGCAAATCGCTTGGGGTATCTTTGTGAATACCGCCACGGCTGGAAAGAACCACCACTTTTTTATCTTGGATAAGGCCTTCAGGACCCTTTTCGGTGTAGCGGAACGTCACGCCTGCACGAGCAACCAGGTCAAAATAGTTTTTCAACTGGGTAGGAATGTTGAAGTTATACATGGGGGCGGCGATCACGATGGTGTCGTGTGCCTGGAGTTCAGCAATCAGTTCATCGGACAGATCCAGTGCTTCCTGCTGGCGCGGGGTTAACGCGGCATCTGAAGGACGCAATGCGCCAACCAGCTCGCCATCAAGAACCGGGACGGGGTTGGCTGCCAGGTCGCGTTCGGTGACTTCATCATCAGGATGGGCGGCTTTCCACTCAGACACCAGATAGTCGGCGAGCTGGCCAGACTGAGAGTAACCGGCAAGAATACTTGATTTCAGGACTAATACTTTGCTCATGGTTTTTTCCTGTGCTGTCATACGGAGATATTCCGCTCGTTGATTGATACTTTACGGATAAATGCGCGCCAGTGTAAGTGCGAGTTTTCGATAACTATGTTCGAAAAGTTTGAATAAGTTCCCGCTGCGCATTTGAATCGCTAAGTCCCTGTCTGTGTTACACTACGCGTCATTCTGCCCCTGATTAATCCCTGTTGCCCATGCAGGCGCAACAAAGCGAGACTATTACCATGTCTGACACCTCACAATCTATCCTCACAGCGCTGTACTCCCGTCTGGATACGCTGATGCTACGTGACCGCCAGCGTCTGTTGCGCCGCCTGCAGGGTGCCAAAAAAATCAAAAATTCAACGCTACCAGAGGCGTTGGTTGAAGAGCTGAGCGCCGAAATCACCCTAGCCGAACAGCGGATAACGGCACGGCGGGCGGCGACCCCAACGATACGCTATCCAGAAAATTTACCGGTCAGTCAAAAGAAGCAGGAGATCGCCGATGCCATTAGCGCCAATCAGGTGGTGATCGTGGCGGGTGAAACCGGTTCGGGTAAAACCACCCAGCTACCGAAGATCTGCCTGGAGCTGGGGCGTGGTATTCGCGGGTTAATCGGCCATACGCAGCCACGTCGGCTTGCCGCTCGTACCGTGGCGGAACGCATCGCCTCTGAACTGGAAATCTCCCTTGGCGGTTGTGTCGGCTATAAGGTGCGATTTAACGACCGGGTAAGTGATACCACGCAGGTGAAATTGATGACCGACGGCATTTTGCTGGCGGAAATCCAGCAGGACCGCCTGCTGATGCAGTATGACACCATTATTATTGATGAAGCGCATGAGCGCAGTCTGAACATTGATTTTATTCTCGGTTATCTGCGTGAGCTGCTGCCTAAACGCCCTGATCTCAAGGTCATTATCACTTCGGCCACCATCGATCCGCAGCGTTTCTCGCGCCATTTCAACCATGCGCCGGTAATTGAAGTTTCCGGGCGTACCTATCCGGTTGAGGTGCGCTACCGCCCGGTGGTGGAAGAGGCTGATGACAGCGAACGCGATCAGCTACAGGCAATATTCGATGCGGTAGATGAATTGGGGCGAGAAAGCCGTGGTGATATTCTGATCTTTATGAGCGGTGAACGCGAAATCCGCGACACCGCCGATGCGTTGAACAAACGCGATCTGCCGCACACGGAAATACTGCCGTTATATGCTCGCCTGTCAAATGCCGAACAGAATCGCGTATTCCAGTCCCATGCCGGACGGCGCATCGTGTTGGCTACCAACGTTGCAGAAACGTCTTTGACGGTGCCAGGGATCAAATATGTTATCGATCCCGGAACGGCTCGTATCAGCCGTTACAGCTTCCGCACTAAGGTACAGCGTCTGCCGATCGAAGCCATTTCCCAAGCTTCAGCGAACCAGCGTAAAGGGCGTTGCGGCCGCGTCTCCGAGGGCATTTGCATCCGTCTGTATGCGGAGGATGATTTCCTAAGCCGTCCAGCCTTTACCGATCCGGAAATTCTGCGTACCAATTTGGCGTCAGTTATCCTGCAAATGACCGCGCTGGGTCTGGGCGATATCTCCGCATTTCCGTTCGTAGAAGCGCCGGATCGACGCAACGTTCAGGACGGTGTTCGCCTGCTGGAAGAACTGGGCGCGATTACTCTTGCTGATAATCAGCATTATCGTTTGACACCTTCCGGACGTGCGCTGGCCCAACTGCCCGTCGATCCCCGGCTGGCAAAAATGGTGCTGGAAGCGCAGAAGTATGGCTGCGTGCGTGAAGTGATGATCATTACCGCCGCACTGTCGATTCAAGATCCGCGTGAGCGTCCAGCCGACAAAAAGCAGGCATCGGATGAAAAACATCAGCGGTTTGCCGATAAAGAATCTGACTTTATCGCTTTTGTTAATCTTTGGAACTGGCTGCAAGAGCAGCAAAAGGCGCTGTCATCCAGCCAATTCCGTCGTCAGTGTAAAACGGACTACCTTAACTATCTGCGCGTGCGTGAGTGGCAGGATATCTATACCCAGCTCCGGCAGGTAGTGCGTGAGCTGGGACTGCCGGTCAACACCGAACCGGCAGAGTTGCGCGAGATCCATACCGCACTGCTGACCGGGCTGTTATCGCATATCGGCCAGAAGGACAGTGACAAGCAGGAATTCACCGGGGCACGCAACGCCCGTTTCGCCATTTTCCCCGGTTCTGGGCTGTTTAAGAAGCCGCCAAAGTGGACGATGGTGGCCGAACTGGTTGAAACCAGCCGTTTATGGGGGCGCATTGCCGCACGCATTGAACCGGAATGGATCGAGCCTGTCGCACAGCACCTGATAAAACGCAGCTACAGTGAACCGCACTGGGAAAAAGCGCAGGGTGCGGTGATCGCCAGCGAAAAAGTCACGCTGTACGGTTTACCCATTGTTGCCGCACGTAAAGTGAACTATGCCCCGATCGATCCGCTGCTGTCGCGCGAGCTGTTTATCCGTCATGCTTTGGTTGAGGGCGACTGGCAGACGCGCCACGCCTTCTTTAAAGCCAATCTGAAGCTGCGTGCAGAAGTGGAAGAGCTGGAGCACAAATCTCGCCGCCGCGACATTCTGGTGGATGATGAAACGCTGTTTGCATTTTATGACCAGCGCATTGGCCATGAGGTGGTTTCGGCCCGTCATTTTGACCGCTGGTGGAAAACCCTGAGCCGGGATGAACCTGAACGTCTGAACTTTGCCAAAGAGATGCTGATCAAGCAGGGCGCAGATAAAGTCAGCCAGCTCGACTACCCGAACTTCTGGCACCTGGGCAATCTGAAGCTGCGTTTAAGCTATCAGTTTGAACCAGGCGCTGATGCCGATGGCGTTACGGTATTTATCCCACTGCCATTGTTGAATCAGGTGGATGACAGTGGTTTTGAGTGGCAAATCCCCGGCGTGCGCCGCGAGCTGGTGATTGCCTTAATCAAATCGCTACCTAAGCCGTTACGCCGTAACTTTGTCCCTGCGCCGAATTATGCTGATGCTTTCCTCGCACGGGTTACTACGACTGAAATACCACTGCTGGATTCACTGGAACGAGAATTTCGCCGTATGTCGGGTGTCACGCTGGAGCGTGATTCCTGGCAGTGGGATCTGGTTCCCGATCATCTCAAAATCACTTTCCGTATTGTCGATGAGCAAAACCACAAGCTGGCGGAAGGCAAAGATCTGACCGCGTTAAAAGCGCAGTTAAAGGGAAAAGTACAGGAAACGCTGTCGCAGGTGGCAGATGATGGGCTGGAACAGCGCGGCCTGCATATCTGGAGCTTTGGCGACTTACCTGACCATTTTGAACAAAAGCGTGGCAATTACCGTGTGGAAGCCTGGCCCGCGCTGGTTGATGAGAAGGACAGCGTGGCGATCCGTCTGTTTGATTCACAGCACGAACAACAGAAGGCCATGTGGCACGGTCAGCGACGTCTGCTGCTGCTTAATATTCCTTCACCGATCAAATATCTGCATGAAAAGCTGCCGAACAAGGCCAAACTGGGGCTCTATTTTAATCCATATGGTAAGGTACTTGATCTGATAGATGACTGCATTGCCTGTGGCGTTGACAGACTGATAGCCGAATTCGGTGGCCCGAGCTGGCAGCAGCAGGGCTTTGAGCAGCTACACGACAAGGTACGGTCAGATCTGAATGAAGCGGTGGTAGATATTGCACAAAGGGTCGAACAGATCCTCACTGCCGTATTCAATATCAACAAACGGCTGAAAGGGCGCGTCGACATGACAATGGCGCTGGCACTGTCGGATATAAAAGCGCAGATGGGTGGGCTGGTGTATCGCGGTTTCGTTACCGGCAATGGCTGGAAACGACTGGGTGATACGCTGCGTTATTTGCAGGCCATCGAACGTCGACTGGAAAAGGTTGCGGTCGACCCTCACAGCGATCGCGCCCGCATGCTGAAAGTTGAATCTGTGCAGCAGGCCTGGAGCACCTGGTTGAACAAGCTGCCGCCGCAGCGTAAGGATGATGATGACGTACAGGCAATCCGCTGGATGATAGAGGAGCTGCGCGTCAGCCTGTTTGCTCAACAACTCGGGACGCCGTACCCCATTTCTGAAAAACGTATTCTACAGGCGATGGAACAGATCGTGGCGTAGCGCCTTTGCCAGCCCGCCAGGGCTGGCTTTCATTAACGGCTCAAAGCCCCGTGTTGTTTTCTTCGCGCAACATTTTTTGCGCCGAACGATATTTCGCAACCAGCGCAGCAGCAATCGCTTCTGTTTCCGCATCGGCTGTGCCAGTAATGTTGGTGGGTCGAAAATGCATCTGAAACGCACTGATAACTTTTTGGGTCTGGCTGTCTTCAATGCCGGTCTGTGGGATAGTAAATCCGTAGCTGGCGAGATCGGCCTGAATTTTGCTGACGGAACCGGTAGCGTAACGAGAGCGACCGGCAAGATAATGCTGAACCATATCGCTATCCGGCCAGGCACCAATACCCTGTTCTGCCAGCTGCTGCCACGGGAAGAGTGGGCCTGGGTCAAACTTACGTCCTGGCGCAATATCGCTATGTGCAACCACGTTATCCGGGGTGATGGCATAGCGCTGAATAATATCTTTCGCCAGGCTGGCAACCAGCCTGATCTGTTGGTCATCCCAAGGATACCAGTGTCTTCCACTGCTTGAATCGGTGAAGCCGGGATGAACAATCTCGATGCCAATTGAGCTGTCGTTAAGGTTGCTGCGCCCGTTCCAGTTGCTGGCTCCCGCGTGCCATGCGCGTTTATCTTCCGGTACCAGTTGATAGACCGTATTTTGCTTGATCAAAGGATCGGCCGCCGATGGAACAAGATAATGGGCGCTCACGCCACCCTCGGTCAGCAGGCGTAGCGATGTGGCATCATCGGTGGCGGTATAGTGTAGAACCAGAAAGCGCACGCGTTCGTTCTGGCTTTGGGAGGAATATTGCGTATTAAGCCGATAATTAGTCGACAGGGTCGAATTAGGAAACGGGTCGGCACAGCCCGCTAATAAAAGAGTAATAGTTGCCAGGGTGGTTTTTTTCATGACTTCTTCCTTGATGACTGTCTGGTGCGGCGACATTATCGTTCAATCGCCGGGTAGCGGAAATCCGTTTAATTACGATAAATCCCTCTTTACTGTGCCAGCGCATCCAGGCTGTCACGAAAAGCGGTAACGGCTATCGCCCGGTTATCGGCGAGATAGCGGTCTTTAGCGGCAGGTGCCGAGCTCTGTACGCCGATCAATTGCCACTCGCCATCAACGTTAAGCAGCAGCGGGGAACCGCTATCGCCTGGTAGCGTGTCGCACTGGTGAGACAGTACCGCTTTCTGCGCCCATCCGGTTACCAGGCAGTCGCTGTGCGAATAAAGTGTATCGAGGTGATCTTCCGGGTAGCCTGCCTGGGTAATCCGACGCCCGGTTGCCTTCAGGGCGGAAGTTAACGCCTGGCGCGAACCGGCAAAAAGAGGCAGTGGAACGATCCCAGAAGGGGGATTGCGCAGAACAATCAGACCAAAGTCATAAGGTGCCGCTGAAGATGGGACTATCCAACCGTCTCCATCTGCTTTTAATTTTCGTCCTAACGCCGGATCAACCCGCGCCTCGATATCGTGGATCTCATAACGCCAGCCACCTTTATCATTGGCGATAAAACGCAAAGCCACGGCTTTATCCAGTTTGCCTGGCGGGGAGAGCAAGCAGTGTCCTGCGGTCAGAGCCAAGTTGGGGGCGATCAGCGTGGCACTGCACAGATTGCCGCTGGCAGTCTCCAGTTGACCAATAGCTTCCCAGGGTGCGCGAGCCGTATTGTTGACCGGTTGACGATTGTCTTTGCCAAAGAACAGCGTGGTGGTATCTGCCTCATCGCGGGCATCATCATCGGCATGAGTATAAAAGGAACAGGCAAAGCAACCCATTAATAACACAGCTGTCAGGCGCATATTTTTCTCAGGCTTAAAGCGCGTTGGTATCAGTGATTTCGTTAGTGCAGTAACTATAGTCGTCCGGCACTAAAAGTGAGAGATTAATTTGAGATTTCAGCGCACTAGTCATGTTGTCACCAATAAAAGCTGGCGGCAATAATCCCACAGACAATCATGACAACCAGAATGATTTCGAATAAATAGCGACGTACCATCATCCGAAACTCCTTAAAAAAACACCCGGCATAACCGGGTGTTGTGTTGACTGTTTTGCGCGAGGTGTCGGCCACCCCTGCTATAGAAATTACGCTTTAGGAGCGGCTTTCTTTACAGCTTTGTGGTGTTTTTTAGCAGCCTGAGCTTTCTGGGCTACTGGCTTAGCTACTTTGTGGTGTTTTTTAGCAGCCTGAGCTTTCTGCGCGGCTGGTTTAGTCGCTTTATGATGCTTTTTAGCAGCCTGGGCTTTCTGCGCGGCTGGTTTAGTCGCTTTATGGTGCTTTTTAGCAGCTTGGGCTTTCTGTGCGGCTGGTTTAGTCGCTTTATGATGCTTTTTAGCGGCCTGAGCTTTTTGTGCAGCGGCCTTCTTGTGCTTCTTCACATGCTTAGCAGGCGCTTTAGCCGGTGCAGCAGCGGCAGGAGCGGCAGTGGTAGCAGCAGGTGCTGCTGCTGGCGCGGCGGCGGTTTCAGCAGCGAAGGCAACTGAAGACAGACCCATTGTCGCGGCGATGACCAGAGCTAATAATTTTTTCATTGCAAAACCCTCAAGTGTTTTAGTTCATCTGTCAGCCCACTGCGGGGCCGGTGAAAAGACTATATGTGAATGACAGAGAGCTTTCCGTGAGTGTTTGGTATCGGCGTGTAACCGATTGTACGAATCAAACGGCATATCCGGCCAATAAGGCATTACTTGAGATAGCGGCGTTCCAGATGCTGGCGGAAATAACCGCTATTTAAATCTTCTCCGGTGGCATTCTCAATCAGCTGACGAGTAGTGAAACGGCTGCCGTGCTGCCAGATGTTCTGCTGTAGCCAGTCAAACACCGGCTGCAAATCGCCCTGAAGAATATTTTCACCGACCTGGGGGATAGCGCGTTGCAACGCATGGAACAGCTGTGCGGCATACATCGCGCCCAGCGTGTAGGTTGGGAAATAGCCGAAAGCGCCGTCGGTCCAGTGAATATCCTGCATACACCCGTCGCGATAGTTGTCACCGACGTCAAGGCCAAGCCATGCCTTCATTTTCTCATTCCACAATAGCGGAATATCGTCGACCTCGATCTCGCCGGCAATTAGCGCCCGTTCGATTTCATAGCGCAGGATCACATGGGCTGGATAACTGACTTCATCGGCGTCGACGCGAATAAGACCCGGTTTAACACACTGATTAAGCGCAATAAAATGATCTACATCCATCCCAGGTTGTTCTCCGAGATGTTTAATGACCAGCGGATGGATCAGGCTAAGGAATTGCGGACTACGGCCAAGCTGTTTTTCGAAAAACAGGCTTTGCGACTCGTGGATTGCGGTAGAGCGAGCCAGGGCCACCGGCTGATTGGCCCACTGCTGGGGCAGGTTTTGCTCGTAACGCGCATGGCCGGTCTCATGGATCACCCCCATCATTGCGCTGATAAATTCCGCCTCGTTGTAACGAGTAGTTATGCGCACATCTTGCGGGACGCCGCCGCAAAACGGATGGGCGCTGATATCCAATCGACCTGCGTTAAAGTCGAAACCCAGTTGCTGCATAATCGCCAACCCCAGCTGCTGTTGGCTGGCCTGTGGGAACGGGCCGGAAGGGCGAACGATGTTCTCGTGGGACTGCTGTTCAACAATCTGTTGCAGCAGGTTGGGTAGCCACTGTTTCAGATCGCCAAAGGTTTTATCCAGTTGTGCGCTGGTCATGCCAGGCTCAAACAGATCCAGCAGGGCATCGTAACGCGAGCAGCCATTCGCCTGAGAGCGAATTTCTGCCTCCTCACGGCTGAGTTTAACCACCTCTTTTAGATTAGCGGCAAACCCCTGCCAGTCATTAGCCGGTCGCTGCTGACGCCAGGCATGTTCGCAACGCGATCCGGCAATGGATTTCGCTTCGACCAGCGAGGCAGGTAACAGTGACGCTTGCTGCCAGGCGCGCTGCATCTCATAAAGGTTGGCCTGCGCCACATCGTCCAGACTTTCTTGCTGCGCCTGCTGCAACCATTCTCCCACCTGTTTCGCGGTCAAAATTTCATGGCGCAGTACGCTCAATTCCGCAAGCGCTTCACCGCGTGCGCGGCTGCCTCCGGGGGGCATCATGGTTTGCATGTCCCATCCGGCGATGGCCGACAGGTGGCCGAAACGGGACAGGCGTTGGAAAGTACGTGTCAGATTAGTGTAGGCAGAAGTCATAGCATTCCTTAATCAATGGAGGTCAAGCGCGTGGCCAGCAGAAACGTATGCTGGCACCGCCCAGCGGGCTGCTGTCAATCGTCACATAGCCGCCAAAAGCCTGGGCAATAGAGTGGACAATGGCCAGCCCGAGGCCACAGCCGCCGGTGGCGCGGTCACGGCTGGGGTCGAGGCGCACAAAGGGTTCAAACACCCGTTCACGCTCATCAGGCGGGATACCCGGCCCA
This sequence comes from Erwinia piriflorinigrans CFBP 5888, assembly GCF_001050515.1. Classification (GTDB taxonomy): domain Bacteria; phylum Pseudomonadota; class Gammaproteobacteria; order Enterobacterales; family Enterobacteriaceae; genus Erwinia; species Erwinia piriflorinigrans. The sequence continues at coordinate 221,426 of NZ_CAHS01000015.1, read as the reverse complement.
TCGTCTTCCACCTGAAGACAAACCGTGTCACCGTCAAACCATAATCCCACCCGCAAACGTTTATCGGCGTAGCGCAGAGCATTGTTGACCAGATTATCCAGCACGCGCTCCATGAGCCGGGTGTCAGCAACAGCTAAATTTTCCCGCTGCGGCGTGTCCAGCTCAATTTCATATTCCGGTTGCAGCGTGCGGATGTCATGCAAACGTTCGTTCAACCACAGGGCGAGATCGAGGTTTTGCAGGTTCAGATTCACTTCTGGACGATCGAGACGTGCATAGGTAAGCAATTCTTCAATCAGCGACTCCAGTTGGCCAACGTCGCGATTGAGCGCCGCTAACTCCGCTTCTGTCAGATTATCACTCATTTCCAGCCGATAACGCAGGCGCACTAAAGGAGTACGCAGCTCATGGGCTATGCCGTCAATCAGCTGTTTTTTACTGGCAACCAGCGTATTAATATTATCTGCCATCTGATTGAACGCCACGCCCAGACGCAACAGGCTGGAAGCGCTGTCAAAATGTATTCGCTCATCCAGATGACCCTGGCCCAGCCGCTGTGCGGCATTTTCCAGCTTGAGCATGTCTTGCCAGTGTGGGCGCATCCAGATAAACACCGGAAAGGCGAGTGAAATACCGATAAATGCCAGGAGGCCAATATCAAGAATGCGCATCTCATGCAGGAAGAATAAGTAGGGAATAGGGCCAACTGCCAGCACATAATGGCTACGCGGGATATGTTGCAGGAAAGTGTATTCTTCATCCAGCGCGACAATCTCCCCTGAACGCAGACGACGCATAGTATTGGGATCGAGCTGATATTTGCTCATTGGCTCAATATGCATTTTAAATGACAGGTTCAAATCAAGATTATCAATGGTTTTGTTCCAGTCACGCGGCGGGATTTCGCGCAGCTCACTGCGCATCAGGTAGAGTGAGCTTTTCATCAGGTCGTTCATGGACTCACGGCCGGCACGCTCGGCGGTAAATTTGTAAACCAAACCGACCAGCATCGCCATCACCAAAAAGCAGACGAACAGCAGCAGGTAAAACTGAATAAACAGCTTTTTCATGAAGCATCCCAGGCATGCGGGGCAAACAGATAACCCTTGTTTCTGATCGTTTTAATCCGGTAGGGTTCGGTGGCGCTGTCCAGCAGCTTTTTACGCAGGCGTGAAATAGCAACATCAATGCTGCGATCCATGCCATCGTAGCTGACTCCGCGCAGGGTCTTCAGAAGGGCATCGCGATTGAGGATCGAGCCTGCATGGGTGGCTAACTCCCACAAAAGGTCAAAATCCGCCGTGGAAAGCGCGACCGTTTCGTCTGAAAGTGTCACCTGGCGGTTGACCGGATCGATGCTCAAAGTGCCAAAACGCAGTGCTTTCTGCCCGGCAATGCTTGGTGAAATCTCCTCATGCTGGTTGCCACCTCGTGCCTGTCGCAGATGCAGACGCAGACGCGCCAGAAGAACAGCAGGGGGCGTGGTTTTGAGGATGTAGTCATTAGCCCCCATTTCCAGCGACAAAATATGATTCATATCACTGTCAAGTGAGGTCAGCAGCACGATCGGGCCTTGCCACACGTCGCTGCTGCTCAGGTCACGGCAGAGGGTCATGCCATCTTTACCTGGTAGCATAATATCCAGCATCACCAGATCGGGATTGGTGGCAGCGATAGTGGCTTCAGCACGATCGCCCCGACTTTCAACAATGACGTCAATATCGTGCCGACCGAGATAGGCAGCAATCAGTTCGCCAACATCTTTGTCGTCTTCGACAAATACAATTTTGTTCATAGAGGCAGATATCTGGGTTGGGAATATAGGCTAGCTTATCCTGTCCGGCACGCCACGACTATGAGTTGGCATAAATTATGTCCCTGCATTCACCCACATAAAGTCGGTCATGCTGGCACTGTCTTCGCTTACAACGTGACCCAAGCCTAATTATTTAGAGTATATCTGGTATAATCCAGGTCGACTATGTCATCATAATCAGCAGGGTTGTTAAGGCAAATTTGAACGGAGAGAACAGCGTTGGAAAAGAAACAGGCTTCAGTTGACTGTAGTTCGCCCATCTGCCTGAACTATATCGATTTCCTTTCCGCCTCATGCAAAAAACAATGGCGTTTTGTTGATGCAATCTACGGCGTTATTCCTTTTTTCGGTATGATCACCAGAAAGCCTGCCGACATGCCACAGCCATCTGCAGAACAACTGAAAGCGCTGGCGCTGCAAATCATCTCTACCCAGGTCAGTGATGAAATTAATATTGCGCGTCTCATCACCCTCGCCCGACAACAGCAGATAGAGCAATTTGATATTTTGCTGCCTTATTTTCTTTCAGAACAGCAGCTGGACGGTATTCGTCAAGAATACGCCAGGCCGCTCGATATTGAGCAGCATGACGACCGTCTTAGCGTCAGTATCCTGCCGCTGGCCCATTAATCACTAGCTAACCAGCATCCACATTGCTGGCATGGCTGCCAGCATAAGCATAGCCATCAATGCCTTTTCTACTACATGGAGTGGCTGGCTTGCTCTTCCTCCCCGACGTGCATAAAGAAACAACAGTATCCCCGGCGCATAGAGTACGACCGAAAGCAGCAGATGCAACGGCCCCGACGCATAGAGTAGCCACAGACCATAAGCGCTGGCGCCGAACGCCACCAGCGTTACCGCCGGTTTTTTCAATCCGCGCGCTATCTTGAGAAGATAGGCACCCACCAATAAATAGGGTACGAGGATCATTTCTGAGGCGATGGTCAACAACGTACTGTAGTCGGAGCCGGTCAGCCAAATCAGGATCAAACTGACCTGAACGCAGCCGTTAGTCAACCACAGTGAGGCTGCCGGTGCTCCGCGATCGTTTTGGCGGCTCAGGCTGCGCGGGAAAGCGCCGTGCTGTGCGGCGATCAGTGGCACCTCGGCGGCCATAATTGTCCAGCTGAGATACGCGCCGCATACGGAAATAATCAGCCCGGCAACGATCACCAGATTTCCCCACGAGCCAATGAGTGTTGTCATCAGGCCTGCCATTGAGGGGTTGCGCATTTCTGCCAGCTCGGTCCTCGGGACGATGCCCAGCGACAACAGAGTGACCAGCAGATAGATGCCCAGCGCGGCGATAACGGCCATCAGCGTGGCGCGGCCAATATCGCGTTTATCGCGCGCCCGTGATGACACCACCACCGCACCTTCAACACCAATAAACACCCACAGCGTGATCAGCATCGTGTCTTTCACCTGCTGCCACACCGGTTTACTTAGCGAAAGGCCGGTAAAATCGAAACGGAAACGTTCATAGTGAAAAGCGGCAATCGCCAGCAAGATAAACAGTCCAAGTGGCAACAGTTTACCCAGTGTGGCCACCAAATTAATACTGGCCGCCGTCTGCACGCCGCGCAGCACCAGTGCGTGGACCAGCCATAATAACAGGGAAGCACCGAGCATCGACTGCCAGGTATTACCATTGCCCAATATCACATTACCAGGAGAATCGGTAAAAAAACTCATGGCGGAAAAAACGATCACCAGATAGGAAACGTTGGCGATCACCGCACACAGCCAGTATCCCCAGGCAGAACAGAATCCAACTAATTCACCAAAACCCGCCTGGGCATAACTGAAAATCCCGCCGTCCAGATCGGGTTTGAGCCTGCTCAGCAGCAGCATGGCCAGCGCCAGCAGCACGATCCCCACGCCGGTAATCGCCCAACCAATAAGCAGTGCGGCCGGACTGGCGACAGCCGCCATATTTTGCGGCAAACTGAACACCCCGGCACCCAGCATCGAACTCAGTACCAGCGCCGTCAGTGTGCCCAGGCCTAATTTTTTGTCCAAAAAATACCCCAGATTCAGAATAAAATGCCAGTTGATGTGATTGATTCAGGTTTAACTTAGTCAGTGAGCAATAAAAAACAAAGAAAGCGCTAAATTGGCGGGCGATTTTACGGAGAGAGGAGTCAGTATGCAATGACTTACTATGCAAAAACGGACGAGGATTATTCAAAAGGGGGAGGCAGAGTACCTCCCCCCACAAACCTGGATTACTTAAACAGGTCGGCAGAGACGGTCAGATTGCCGCCGCTCTGATTAGACCACTGCCGGGTAACGTGGTAGTACTTGGCACCTTTGGAAATGGCCCGGCGGCCTACCTCTTCTGATACTTCTGTCGGCGTACTGAAGTGGCCGGTAAAAGTAATGCTGTCAAACGGCTGCATCTGGGCCGCAGTAACTACATTCACTTCCTGTACGCTTTTACCATTCGGAGTGGTGACGGTGTAACGCTTGCCGGTTGAACTCTGGGTTTCGAAGAAACGTCCCACTTTATTGCTTGGCGTTTCAGCAGAAGCCACTCCGGGTATTTCAACCTTTTTCGCCGCCGCTCCGCCGGCAGCAAGGGCCGCTTTACCGGCTTCCGAGTCGGCAGGGACAAGGTTGGGTGACTGAACCTTGCGCTCAGGCGCGTTGGCTTTATAGATATAAGCGGTGATAATCTGGTTGCCACCGCTATTTGTGTCAATCTGACGAATAATAAAGAAAGACGCCGCCCCTTTGTCTTTCGCGGAACGGGTAATGGCATCATTGACATCAGGCTGGCTGCGGAAAAATCCGCTGGCGCTGACGGTGTCGTAGGGTTCAAGCGTATAGGCTTCTGCTTTAGTCAACTCACGCACGCCATTGATAATGCGATCTTTGTTCTTTGGTGCCGCAGGAGCGTCAGCATGGTACAGGTCAGCGGTGACATTCCAGTTGCCGCCGTTCCCGTTGGTATCATTGATGCCCTGTATATAATAGGAGTCAGCACCTAAGGCATCCGCACGCTTTGATACTGCATCACTCGCTTCGTAGATGGCGCTGAAACGCCCACTAAGGGTGATCCTGTCGAACGGTTTCAACGATGCTGCTTTTTCCGGAGTCAGTTCCTGTGCTGCCTGGGCGGACAATGCTGTGATTGATAGCAGCGCTGATGCCAGAATGGTGTATTTCAGCTTCATAAAATTAATCCTTCGCCTTACGCAGAAAATGAGTACATAAACCTGCTGGACATCTTGATGTGTAACATATTAGCCATCGATTATTACATGTAATAATGTTCCCTGTCTCAGCGATTTTTCATGTGACTGGCGTGACCTCTGTTACCGCACCAGGGCAGGCAGAAATGCCTGTGGTTGAGGGGCTTACAGGCGTGCCGGCGGGAAGGGAAGAGTCGTACCAGGGGGAAGACTTCTGGCTAAAACGCTTTCTGCGGGGAAATTGACTCTGCGCAGCATGGGTAAAATAATACGACCCGGTCATAAACCGGGTCGGGTATCGCTAAACCGCTCGTAATGCTGGGTTTTAGCGCCTTTTACTGGCCGTTCAAGACTGACTTTCCGACGACTGTTCGCCGATAAAGAAATACCAAAGCGGAATTGACAGCAGCAGGGTAAATACCGAACTGTAGATCAGGATCATAAAGAACTCAGACACATACAACTCAACTGGCCAAGTAGAGAAGGGCATATTGTATTCGTTTATCGCTCCTCCAATGATCGCTTTCGTCATCACTAATGCAGTGCAAACCAGCACACAGAGCTGGGCGATAAAGAAATTCCGGCGCTTCTTGCCAGGGGGAAACATTGCCATAATTTGTACTCCTGTACCTTTTATCAGAATTTAGCGCTTACTTTCGCCCACCAGGTGCGGCCAGGCTCATTGACCGGGCTGCTCCCGGAATAGCCGAAGGCGCTATTGCCCGCCAGGTTTAAATGTTCGCTGTAAGTGCGGTTAAAGATGTTATCTACACCGGCACTGACTTTGATGTCCTCGACAATTGCGTAGGCAGCATTGGCAGAGAAGATAGCAAATCCATTGCTGCGGTCAAAATCTTTGCCCACGACGTTACCTTCGTTCATCGCCACCCGATGCTGAGGGCTGACTAAACGCAGTAAGCCGGTGGTACTCCAGTCACCTTTCTGCCACGTCAGGCCAAGACGGCTTTCCAGCGGGGGCATTTGTGGCAACGGGCGTTTATCGGAACGGTTCTGACCCCAGGAGTAAGCCAGGCTGGCATCGGCTTTCAGACTGTCAGTCAATTTATAGTTCAACCCTGCCTCGCCACCCATAATGGCAGCATCAACATTGCCAACTCGTTTCGTGCCACCATTGGCTTCGTCGTAATTAAACAGAATAAAATCGCTGACACGACCCGCATAAGCGGAAACCCAACCGTCCAGCTTTTCACCGCTGTATTTTGCCCCAATATCCAGCTGAGTGGTTTTTTCAGGGGCTATCGAATCGAACGTGCTGGAGTGCCCATCAGCAGCCGTGCTTTTGGAAAACAGCTCCCAGAAGTCAGGAAAACGTTCGGTGTATCCCAAACCGGCATACAGCATCACCGGCAGGTCTTCCAGCGTATGTTCCAGCCGTATAAATCCGGCAGGCATGATGTCGTTTCTGGCTGCCTGACCGGTGGAGGTGAAATTATCCACCCAGGTCCTGTCAAGGCGCGCTCCGGTGACCAGCTTGTTTTGATCGTCTGCTGTCCAGCTCAGTTCGCTAAACACGCCGATATTATGAAAGCGGGCATCTTGCACCCACTGGCTAACGGCATACTTACGGTAGCTGCTGGTTTGCATATCCATACCGCTTTGAAGTTCAAAATCGGACCAAAGCCAGGTTCCCATCATCCGGCCGTTGACCGAACGCGTATCACGCTGTGAGGTTTTTTCTGGCACAATGCTGCCCCCCGAGTCGCGCAGGCTGTGATTATCCATCACATGGTTGGCATAATTGTAATGAATTTTAGCTTCAAACTTATCAAACACCTCACCGATATTTGATTTTTCGAAGCTGGCTCCCAGACTCTGACGCTTGAACTGCGCTCCGTCCATCGCTCGACCTGCGTAGCTCGCTTTACCATCCCCCGTGCCCGCCGTCAGTTCCAGCAGCGTATCTTTATCCGGCGTCCATCCCAGCGCCATATCGGCGTTCCATTTATCCCAACGCGACGGGATGCGGGTGCCATTACCGTCTTTATAGTCGCTGGCGCGCGAGGTATTGCCCATCAGTCGCATATAGCCATCTTCATTGCCAGTACTGAAATTGGCGTTTTCATCCCAGCGGCGGTTAGAAGCTGTCAGCAGACTGACATCGCCTTTGAGGGCTGCTTGATCGAAATGGGTAGTGGCGCGATCGAAACGAACGGTCCCCGCTGAATTCCCCGGCCCCCACAGGACGGTTTGTGGGCCTTTAACGATGCTAAGGAGATCGAAACTTTCCGGCGAAATGTATGAGCTTGGCGCATCCATCCGGCCAGGACAGGCCCCTAATATTTCACCTCCATCAGTGAGGATCCGCAGGCGAGAGCCGAACATGCCGCGCAGTACCGGGTCGCCGTTAGTGCCGCCATTACGGATTTGGGAGAATCCAGGCATGCTCTTTAAATGTTCGGAAGCATCGCTGGCAGACAGTTCTGGTGTTTTGGTTGACGTCACTGACGTCAGTGGCGAGGTAAGTGGGGCGGAAACGACAATGAGCGGTTCTTGATTGTCGGAGGATAATTCTGTCGCCGATACATGGCAGGCAGTTATTAGCGCAACGCTTAAAACCGATAAGCGGAAGTGGCGGTATGGCATGGTTAAATCCTTACGTACTTTATCTGTCAATATTGCTGTGCGCAGATGACCATGAGTGAAACAAAAAGATCGGGTCGTGTGGGCGAGGTTTATATTCGCCGTAATGCAACCATTGATTTATTTTGTCCGCAACTCATCCTGCGCATTGCGCATAATCAGAATTGAGTTATTTTCTTAATGAAATAACTCAAAATATCTTTTTGTTCTGATGCGTAAATTAATTGACAGGTGGTGCGCGGGGCTGAGAAAGTCCGGGGAAGAAGGTAAAATGATAAGGCGAAAACTTGAGCGGCGCTGGCGTCCTGGTCGATAACAACAGCATGCGGATAATAACGATAAATATCGCCAGCAGCAGCGGTAAATGCACCAGAAGCTGACAATAGCCACAGGCGAAATGCTCCAGCATATTGCCGCTGCTGCGCTGGTGATGCAGCCCGTCATCAGGCGTTTGGGACAGTGTCGGATTGCAGTGGTTGTGACCGCCAACCATCGGCATATCATTCATCATGCCGTGCTGAGCCATTTCGTTTAAGCCACTCCTGGGATTTTCTGCAGTCGTCTGATGGTGATGTTCTGCACCGCGCCGCTGCTCAAGAATAGTCGACACATCGGGCGCAATAAATAGCATCAGAATCGCCATAATGGCGATTAATGCGGGCATACGGCGCTGCGACAGTCGGGAAAACGAAAACACTCTGTAATCCATAACAGAATAAAAAAGAGGGATAATTCTAGCGACTTTTATTCTCTTTGTTAATGGAATAATGCATTAAATCCCATTAGTGGCGCAATTTCACCGTCATAACGCAATGAGTACGGCGGTCGATTAAAAAATACCGCCGTCCAGGAAAACAACGAAATATTAATCGATCTCGTCGTCATCCACGGCAACAGGCGAGACAAAACCATCTGGTTTGATAGCCAGCAGGTCACAACGTAAATGATCAATGACCTGCTCTGCGGTGTTGCCCAGAAAAGCCGCAGAAAGCCCGGTACGACCAATCGTCCCCAGAACCACGACGCCAGCATCAAGATGTTCAGCCAGATCTGGAATCACTTCTTCCGGCAGGCCTTTCTCGACATGGGTGAGGTGAGCATCAATACCGAAGGGTTGACGCAACGCCTTCATCGCCAGCAGGTGCTGACCACGGATGGCATCGTTATAAATATTGGGATCAAAGTCCGGTAGCTCAATGGCAATATTAATAGGGGTGGCCGGGTACGCGCCGACAAGGTGTACTTCGGTGTGATTAATACGCTCCGCAAGCGCCAGCGTTTCTTTAACCAGTTTGGTATTCAGCGGATCGTGATGCGGCTCTTCACTGGCAAGATTGACCGCCACCAGCGCTTTACCTCCTTCTGGCCATTGCTGGTCTTTAACCATCCATACCGGGCAGGGGCATTTGCGTAACAAATGCCAATCGGTTGGGGTAAATACCACCGCCTGTAGGCGATCATGCTGATGGGTCATTTTTATCACCAGGTCATGATCACCGTTCAGCACTTCCTGAATGATCGCTTCAAAGGGGCGATTGTGCCAAATAACCTTAATATCTATCTGCACGCCGGCTGCCAGATAGGCTCTTGCCTGCTCGCGTATCCATTCAGTACGTTGACTCACTACGCCTTTACGCATGGTGATGCGTTCATCAGGCGAAAGCAAAGTAGTGATCTCATAGGAGAAGTCATAAATGGGCAAGAAGCAGGTGATCTTGCCGCCAAGACGTTGATTAAGATAAACCGCGCGTCGTAGTGCCGGCTGATCATCCTGCTCGGGATCGATTACCACCAAAATATGTTGATACAGGGCCATAACGTTTCTCCTCAAGCAGATCGTATTAGCTTAAAGATAGCCTAATGACGATAAAGGGCGAAGGGAAAGAGTTGCAGCCGGATCGATAGACTAACAAATACCGATCCGGCAATGTTCAGGCAATGGCGCGACAATGGCCTGCCAGTTCAGCCAGGGTTTCATGATTTTCGACGGTGATGTATTTGCCTTTTACTGCCAGCATACCGCTTTTTTGAAAACGGCCCAGCAGGCGGCTAATGGTTTCCACCGTAAGGCCGAGATAATTGCCGATGTCGCTACGGGTCATCGTGAGGCGAAACTCACGCGGTGAGAAACCGCGCTGACCAAAGCGCTGAGAAAGACCGTAGATAAATGCGGCCAGTCGTTCTTCCGCATTCTTTTTCGACAGCAGCAGAATCATCTCCTGATCGTCCTTAATCTCGCCGCTCATCAGGCGCATCATCTGCTGACGCAGGCTGGGCATTTTTCCTGAAAGGTCATCCAGAATTTCAAAAGGGATTTCGCAGACCATAGCGGTTTCCAGAGCCTGCGCAAAACCGGGGTGTTGGCTGATGCTGATGGCATCAAAACCCACCAGATCGCCCGCAAGGTGGAACCCGGTGATCTGCTCGTCACCCTGTTCAGTGATGGTGAAACTTTTGATTGTTCCGGAACGGATGGCATATAACGACTTCAGTTTGTCACCCGCTTTAAACAGCGTCTGGCCCTTTTGTATTGGCTTTTTGCGCTCAATGATATTGTCGAGCTGATCCAGCTCATGTTCGTTCAGCGTAAAGGGGATACAAAGCTGGCTGATGCTACAGTCCTGGCAGTGAATGGCGCAACCACCCGATTGTATGCGTTTGGTGAGAATTCGCTTTTGCGGAATCATAATATACGCTCGATGATAATTGACTCACATCAATTTACATTTTTTAGTTACGAAAAGGAACATTTCTCCGCCGATAAGCACATAGAAATTAGGGTTGTTACCTGCTGTAACTCACTATGTAACCTCAGTGTTAAGCCAGACACTTGACCAGGCAGCATGCGTGTCATAACCGGGGGCACGAGATGACAGAACAGGATCTGTTTTAGAGGAATGTCAAGCCACTCAACCCAACCCGACAAAGCTATTTTCGCAAGAGAAATCGATAACAATCCGTTATGATAGCGGCCACTTTTCTTTTCAGTCTCGCTCATCGGCCAGTGAGAGCGGGGCAACACTGGCCTGTTATGGAGTGCGTAGTGGACAGTACCGCAACCATTGATATCCGTACATTAATTAACCAAGAGGCGCTGAGTCGCTATCAGAAACGAATCATTGCCTTGAGCTTTGCCGTCGTTGCTATGGACGGGATGGATATTGCTCTGATGGGGTTTATTGCCCCTGCACTAAAAAATGCATGGGGAGTGACCAATCATCAACTGGGTGCGGTGATCAGCGCCGCGCTTATCGGCCTTGCTTTAGGAGCCATGTTTGCCGGCCCGCTGGCGGACCGATTTGGCCGCAGAGTCATCATTATCTTTAGCGTGTTCTTTTTCGGCCTGTGTACGCTGGCAACCGCATTCTCTCAGAACCTTGATCAGATGATGTTACTACGTTTCCTGACCGGGCTGGGGCTGGGTGCGGCCATGCCTAATGTCGGCACCCTGGTTGCCGAATACTCACCGGAGCGTAAACGCGCTTTTATTATTACCGTGGTCTTCTGTGGTTTCACCTTTGGTGCCGCCAGCGGGGGCTTTGCGGCATCATGGCTAATTCCCAATATGGGCTGGCATGCGGTACTGGTGGTGGGCGGTATTTTGCCATTGCTTCTGGTGCCGTTGCTGCTGGGCTATCTGCCGGAATCCGTGCGTTTTATGATTGCGCGTAATGCACCAGCCGCGCAGATCCGCCAGATTGTTGAAAAGATGCATCCTGGCATCATCGGTGAGTCAACGGTGTTCACCCGCAATGAATTGGCAGTAGGAGAGGGGGCAATGAAAGTCGTGCTCTCCCGGCGCTATTTATTTGGCAGTATCATGCTTTGGGGCAGCTACTTTATGGGGCTGTTTCTGGTTTACCTGATTGGCTCCTGGTTGCCGTCACTGGTAAGAGACGTCGGTATGACCGTCAGCCAGGCGGCGCTGGTCACCGCTATCTATCAGGCGGGTGGCACAGTAGGCTCCCTGTTCGCCGGTTGGATGATGGATCGTTTCAACGCCAATCTTGCGCTGGCGGCTATCTATTTCAGCGGTGCGATAGCCACCGTGTGCATTGGCTATGTGCCAGCGGACGCGGTGATGCTGAGTACCATCGCCTTTTGCAGTGGTTTCTGCCTGAATGGCGCTAACACCGGAATGAATGCGCTTTCAGCCAGTTATTATCCCACGCACGCACGTGCTACCGGCTCCAGCTGGATGCACGGCGTGGGCCGCGTAGGGGCCATATTAAGTGCTTTTGCCGGCGCACAGATGCTGTCATTGGGCTGGAACATAACCGATGTGTTCTCATTCCTTGCCATTCCAGCGGTACTGACCACACTGATGCTGGTTGCCAAATATCTCTACGGCTTTCAACGCGACCGGGTTTAACGCAATGGTTCGGCCCGAAGTCCCCTGGCGCTGTTGCATAGCGGTTGGCGATAAAATCAGGGTTATCACTCATTCACATCCGCACAGATAAGCCAATGAGAAACGATCGATTATTACGTGTTATGACTGCCGAGGGCATCCTGCGCGGCAAGATGGAAAAAGAGATCTTTGTTTTTAAAGGGATCCCCTATGCGGCGCCCCCGGTGGGTTCTCTGCGCTGGAAAGCCCCGCATCCGGTCGAACCCTGGAATGAGGAAAAGGACGCGAGTGAATGGGGAGCAGCCTGCTGGCAGAACCGTGATGACTGTCTGGCAATGGGCGGTGGTGATCCTGGTAAATTAAGTGAAGATTGCCTGTATCTCAATGTCTGGACGCCGGACGTTGCCCCGCAAGAGCCGCTCCCGGTCATGGTGTGGATCCACGGTGGAGGTTACGCCATCGGATCGGGTGGCTTAACCCCTTATAGCGGCACGCCAATGGCGCAACGCGGCGCGGTGGTGGTCACTCTCAATTATCGTCTTGGTCCACTTGGCTTTTTTGCCCATCCGGCGCTTGATAGCGAATATCCCACCGGGCAACCGATCAATAATTTTGCTTTGCTCGATCAGATTGCTGCCCTGCAATGGGTGCAGAGAAATATCCATGCTTTTGGTGGGGATGCCAAGAATGTCACTTTGATGGGTGAATCTTCAGGGGCACGTAGCGTGCTTTCATTGTATGCCTCACCGCTGGCAGTCGGGTTATTTCATAAAGGTATCGTACAGAGTGCCTACACACTCCCTGACGTTCCTCGCGCCGTCGCACTGGATAAAGGGCAAAATTTGGCACGCTATTTCAATCTGCCAGATGCCACAGCAGAGCAGTTGCGTCAACTCCCCGCAGAGGCATTCTGGTCGCTCAATAGCAGCCTGGGTTGTGGCCCGGTGGCTATCTCCGGCGATAGGGTATTACCGCAGCCGATGCTGAGCGTATTCGCGTCAGCAAGACAGCACCCTTTGCCGCTAATGACAGGCAGCAACAGTGACGAAGCCAGCGTGTTGGATTATTTTGGCGTCAATGCGGCACAGACGATCGCGGCAATGCGCAAAAAACATCCGTTAGGGCTACAGTTGATCAAATGGTTGTATCGCGGTATCAAGGACGATGCGGAGCTGGGGCGGCAGGTAGCCCGCGATATGGCCTTTACGACGTTGGGCTATATTGTGACTCGCGCCCAGCAGCGCATTGGCGCACCGGGCTGGCGCTACTACTTTGATTATGTCTCTGAGAATGCCCGTGATATTTACCTTCACGGCACCCGACACGGTAATGAAATCCCCTATGTGCTCGATACTCTCGGGCAATTAACGGCGGCAAATAATGAGCAGCCGTTTACCTCTGGTGACCAGGCTTTCGCCAGAAGTATCAGTGAATACTGGTTTAACTTTGCGCGCGACGTCACGCCGGAATCTCGCTACATCAGCGGTCAAGTTAACTGGCCCGTCTGGCGGGATGACTGCGACGTCACGCTGCGATTTGGTCGTGACGGTAGTGCGGATATCGCCATTGAGGAGCGCTTTATGCGCCGTAGAGTGCAGATATTTCGCCTGCTGATGAAGACATTTGTTCATTTAAGGCACTAAAAATAAAGATTATTTTAAATAACCGATTCTAACCGGTGATACCCCTTTACATTGGATTTGTTAAATAATTCACTATTCCCCCCCGGCCTGCCGATAACATCTCTTGATAGAGCAAAAATAACAAATTATTACATACGGTTTCACCAGGCCAGGAGTCTTTATGAATTACCTAAAAAACTATACGATCCGCGCAACCCTTCTGTGGATTTTGGGGCTGTTCTGTCTGATGTGGGGGGCGGTAGGGATATACAGCCTTAGCTCGTTGGATCAGTTGAGCAAAGGTGACGCGGTGGGGCGTCAACTGGTCGATCAGATGACGATTCTAAGTAAAGGTAACGATCAATATTTCCGTGTTATTACTCGCCTGTCTCGCGCAACAGATTCCAAAAAGCCGCAAGATATGGCGGCTGCACAGCAATCTCTGGACAATATGGCCGCCCTGCTGGAAGAGTTTAAAGCTCATACGCCGGGACCGCTGGATGCGCAGTATGCCACAGCCGCGACGGTACGCTGGCAGAAGCTGCTGAACGACGGCGTCATTCCTCAGATGCGCCTGGCGCAGCAGGCCACGCTTGATGACTATCGCCGTCATGCCAGCACTGTCACCCCGGCATTAAGCCGTGATTTTGGCGCCAGCGTGGAGAAATTTAATACTGCTGCCGCGGCCAAACTCGAGCAAACGCGGATAAACGGCGATCGTCTTATCAGCATAACCAAAAGCGTGCTGGTACTGGCACTGGTAGTGGGTATTGCGCTTTTGCTGTTTACCGACCGTTATTTAGTCGCGATGTTGGTTCGTCCTCTAAATAACCTGCGCGATCATTTCCGCCTGATTACCCAGGGCGATCTGACCCATCCATTACCAGATCTAAACCGCAATTGCGTTGGCCGTCTGGTGCCACTCGTACGCGAAATGCAGGACAGTCTGCGCGAAGCCGTCAGTGCCATTCGCAGTGGAACGGACAATATTCATCGCGGTGCAGCGGAAATCTCATCAGGTAACAACGATCTCTCCTCGCGCACCGAACAGCAGGCATCCGCGCTGGAACAGACCGCAGCCAGCATGGAACAGCTTACGGCAACGGTAAAACTCAACGCCGATCACGCCCGTCAGGCCAGTACACTGGCGGATAATGCATCCCTGACGGCAGGTAAGGGCGGCAGTCTGGTGACAGAAGTGGTCACAACGATGGAAGGAATTTCTGACAGTTCGAAGAAAATTGCTGATATCACCTCTGTCATTAACAGCATTGCGTTCCAGACTAATATCCTGGCACTCAATGCGGCGGTAGAAGCCGCGCGTGCAGGAGAGCAGGGGCGTGGTTTCGCCGTGGTAGCCAGTGAAGTACGCAGTCTGGCCCAGCGCAGTGCAGGAGCGGCGAAGGAGATTGAGACCCTGATCGCCGATTCAGTATCGCGCGTGAATAACGGCTCGAAGCTGGTGGGGCAGGCGGGCAGCACCATGCAGGATATTCTGCAATCGGTGAATGAGGTGACTGAGATTATGAAGCAAATCTCCTGTGCTTCAGAGGAACAAAGCAAAGGCATCGATCAGGTGGCAACGGCGGTGTCAGAAATGGACAGCGTAACTCAGCAAAATGCCTCACTGGTTGAGCAGGTCTCCTCGGCTGCCAGCGCATTAGAACGTCAAACCGTCGAACTGACTCTGTCCGTCGCCAGATTCCGCCTGCCCGAACAGCCGGAGCCTATATCGCGGACAACGCCAGCGGTAATTACGCCACTGGCGGCGAGAGAGACTAAGTCAGGTGACGACTGGGTGGCATTCTGACAGAACGGGAGGCGTAAAGCGGTTCTGATTACCCGACTGACATCTTTACTGGCGAAGGGGTGAACAGGTGATCATAGCCTGCTTAAAAGCAGGCTATGAGGACGGGTTTCAACCTACTTTTGCGGTTAAATTTGCGGCTAAAAGACAAATTCTCTCTGCCAGCTGATACGATTTGATAAAGGAAGGAATCGGCAAAAATTCAAATTTTGAATGGAAGTTATGTGCCCCGGTAAAAAAGTTCGGCGTTAGCAATCCTTTCGCGGACAGCGCGGCCCCGTCGGTGCCGCCTCGCATCGGTATCACCTTCGGCTCAATGTTCAGTTGCGACATGGCGTCAAATATCAGCTCAATGGGGCGTCGATCCGCGCCAATAGCGTTGCTGATATTGCTATATATATCGCTGATTTTCACTTCTACTTTACCGGTTGGATAAGCCAGCCTTATTTTATTTGCTACCTCATCAATCTGCTGTTTGCGATGCCCAAAGTGCGCCAGATCGAAATCACGAATGCTGGCTTTAAGATGGGCCGTGCTGGCATTAGCCTGAATATCATTGAACCAGATGTATCCCTCACGCCCGGCGGTATGCTCCGGTGTCTGACGGCGGTCAAAGTGACTGATAAAGTCGCAGGCCATCAGCAGCGGATTGACCAGCACGCCTTTTCCCGACATCGGGTGAGCAGGGACTCCGGTCAGGATAATTTCTGCCGTTGCCGCATTGAAATTTTCAAACACGACCTCTCCCAGCTCGCAGCAGTCGATGGTGTAGGCAAAATCAACATTAAAGCGTGTCTTAATATCCAGTGCCTTAGCGCCGCGCAATCCGATCTCCTCATCGGGTACGAACGCCACCACGATATCGCCGTGCGCATGCCGATCGGACAAATTTTCCATCAGCGTCATGACCACCGAAACCGCCGCCTTGTTATCCGCGCCCAGTACGCTGGTGCCATCGCTAAAAATAATATCCTGGCCATGATAGGCGGTAATTTCCGGATGATCCGTCTGACGCAGCCAGATATTTTCTCGGGCGTTCAGGCACAGGTCCTCCCCCTCGTAGCGCAGGATCTGCGGGAGAATATGCGGTGAAAGTCCGACATCAACCGTATCGATATGGGTAATAAACCCGATACGCGGCGCGCTGGGGTGACGGCCAAGCTTCACCGCAGTGACGGTGGCGTACTCATCGATCACCACATCCTCCATGCCAAGCTGCTGCAACTCTTCTGCCAGCAGCTGCGCCATTTCATATTGACCCGTCGTACTGGGCAATGTTTTTGACGCGGCATTACTTTGGCTGCTAACGGCAAGGTAGCGGTAAAAACGTTGAGTCAACTGACGTCTCAGGAGATCGGTCATAACGGTTCCTTATTTGTCGCAGAGTAAAACAGTACTGTAATGTGGCAAATTGGGTTATTTATTAATCCCTTTCGTTTTTCGAGCGGACTTACCTTGTGATCTGCTGCTGGCGACAGGGAACAATCCTTTAATGGTTTTACGCAGGCCCCGGATAATGTCAAATAAAAGCGAGGATGGAGATGAAGAAAACCCTGTTGCATACGCTACTGGCGGCACTGACGCTGAGTATAACCAGCGGCGCGTTGGCGAAAACGCTGGTGTACTGTTCGGAAGGTTCTCCCGAAAACTTTAACCCGCAGCTGTATACTTCCGGCACCAGCGTGGATGCCAGCGCGGTGCCTATTTATAACCGTCTGGTCGACTTTACGCCAGGCACGACCCAGCTAATCCCAAGCCTGGCAGAGCGCTGGGATGTCAGCCCGGATGGTAAGATTTATACTTTCCATCTGCGCAGCGGTGTTAAATTTCATAGCAACAACTCTTTTCAGCCCTCGCGTGATGTTAACGCCGATGATGTCATCTTCTCGTTTATGCGCCAGAAAGACCCGGCAAATCCGTACCATAAGGTTTCGAACGGCACCTACGCTAACTTCAACAGTCTCGAATTTGGCCAGTTGCTACAAAATATAGAAAAGGTGGATGAGCATACCGTGCGTTTTACCCTGGCGCACGCGGAGGCACCGTTTCTTGCCGACCTCAGCTGGTATTTCGCCTCGATCCTGTCAGCGGAATATGCCGATGCCATGTTGAAAGCCGGTACGCCGGAAAAGCTTGATCGTGAGCCGATTGGCACAGGGCCTTTTGAACTGGTGCAGTATCAGAAAGACTCACGGATCCTGTTCCGCGCATTCCCGCAGTACTGGCAGGGTAAAGCAAAACTGGATCGATTGATTTACAGCATCACGCCGGATGCATCAGTCCGTGCCGCCAGGCTGGAGAAGAATGAATGTCAGGTTATACCGTTCCCAAACCCGGCCGATCTGCCACGGCTCCGTGCGAACCCCAATATCACCGTGATGGAGAAGGCAGGACTTAATACCGGCTATCTGGCTTTCAATACCCAAAAAGCGCCGCTGGATAATATCAAGGTGCGTCAGGCCTTGAGTATGGCGATCAATAAACCGGCAATCATTGAGGCGGTATTTCAGGGGACCGGAATTGCCGCGAAAAATCTGCTTCCCCCTGGCGTGTGGAGCGCGGATAAAGATCTGAAGGATTATGACTATGCGCCGGAGCAGGCGAAAGCGCTGTTGAAAGAGGCTGGTATCGCGCCGGGAACCACAGTAGAGCTGTGGGCAATGCCTGTTCAGCGCCCGTACAATCCGAACGCTCGCCGCATGGCCGAGATGATTCAGGAGGACTGGGCGAAGATTGGGATAAAAGCCAATATTGTCAGCTTTGAGTGGGGCGAATATCTTTCGCGCATCAAGAACGGTGAACACCAGGCGGCGCTGGTGGGCTGGACTACCGCCACCGGCGATCCGGATAACTTCTTCAGCCCGCTATTCAGCTGCACGGCGGCTAACGGTGGCTCCAATGCGGCCAGGTGGTGC
Organism: Erwinia piriflorinigrans CFBP 5888; assembly: GCF_001050515.1. GTDB lineage: Bacteria > Pseudomonadota > Gammaproteobacteria > Enterobacterales > Enterobacteriaceae > Erwinia > Erwinia piriflorinigrans. The sequence goes on along the minus strand of NZ_CAHS01000015.1, from coordinate 203,114 downwards.
TACCCGCCGTTTGAGCGCCTGATTAGCCAAGCGCGCAGCGCGCAGGATCGGCAACAGCGCGTCACTCTTTACCGTGAAGCGCAGCAGATCATGCACGATCAGGCTCCGGCGGTGATGATTGCGCATTCGACCATCTTCGAACCGGTACGTAAAGAGGTCATTGGATACCAGGTTGATCCCTTTGGCAAACACGCGTTTTACCAGGTAGATATGAAATAACCGTACCTTCGCGGCCCGGCTACGGGCCGCAAAATGCAAAAGTAGTGGTAAGCCGGGATCCGCCAACATGTCACTATACCGATTTTTATCGGGCGGATTTACTGTTTTCTACCCTCTATCTGAGCGAGTATCCTATACCAATCATTTTCATCTAATTCATTTATTTCATCTTTACGTTCTGTATCAGAGCTAAAATACCTGTCACGCCCATCACTAATATCAATGGGATAAAAAAGCCGTGAGCTCACATCCCATAATATATTTTCAGAATGTAGATCGTCATGAATGATGCCGATATTATTCAACTTTTCAATCATGTCGACATATCGTTGTTTGGCATCATCAGGTAATGAGCCAGGCGATAGCGATCCAAGCGTTTTTCCGGGCACTCTGTACATGCGGATATAAGCGTTATTGTTTTTATCCACGAATACCATTGCGGCTCTTTCACCATAATAACGATTAAACATTTCAGCTTCGTGCAGGGCGCTTTCAATAGGAGTTGTTTCAATAAAATACTTACCGACAGGAACGGTGAAATTTTCAATGGGGATTTTTTTTATTAAATAATCTTTATCATCCGCATCTAAATAAACCTCTCCATAGCCTCCCTTAGATAAGACACCACCCAAATTTAATTTCAATTTATGCTGTGGGAAATCGGGTTTTGCAACTCTAACTGTTTGCAAAATTTCTTCCGAACCGTCATCTAAGCGAGGCCATTTTTTGAATCTGCCAGCCCACGGCGGAATTTTTCCAGTTTGCTCAACATCCAGTGCGAACATATAGTCGCTGTAAAAACTATTATCAGGAAATTTGTAGTCAGCAAGTAACTGTCTTGCACTCTCTTTCGTAAAGCCATCCTGTTCTTCAAGTACGCTGACGGCAGCTTTCCTTTTTCTTCCACCCAAGCCTGCTTCCCGATTACTTGTCCAGTCTACTATTTCTCTCGGAAGTGAATTGTCATTGGGAGGCATTCTTTTTTCATCTGACAGATTATCTGCTCTTCCGGTGTTTATAGCAGGACTGACACACGTGTTATGTAGAGAAACTAATGGTAGCGATATACGGGCTACTGGCTGGCTGACTGAAATGTTTACGTCATTTCCTATCGCTGTGCTGTATTGTGCTACTGCTTGGGGCATGATTTTATTCCTTATTAACTTTCGCACGACTGCAAGGCTGTAAAATAAGGCTCATTTCTGTAATTCATCTACCTTATACAATGCCTGACTGCGTATTAATGTGCGGTAAACCGTGGCGGTTAGACTGAAAAAATACGGACAAATCATTAGCAGACTTAGTAGATAGTATTTATTCGAAGGAGGCTTGAGTCGTGCGAGGTGTGTTACGTCGATGGCGAAAATTCAGACAGTTAAAGTAGTAATAGACTCCCACGCTATGTAGAAACAAAGCCGTTCCCCCGGCTCCTGATCCGATCAAGAGCCGGGGACCTTACCCAATGAAAACCTATCCGTTCAGGCGTAGCTGCGGATGACGTTTCATACTCCACACACACCACAACAGAGAGAGTATGCCGATAGCGCCACCGACATAGCCCACGCTGGCCATATTCAGGTGCAGGCTTACCTGACCACCGAGCAGCGCTCCGGCACCGATACCGATATTGTAGATACCAGACAGCAACGACATCGCCACGTCAGTGGCATCCGGAGCCAGCGCCAGCACACGCACCTGCACTGCCAGGCCCATCACCATCACCGCCATTCCCCAGACAATGCAGAGTGAAGAAACCGCCAGCGTATGGGTTGCCGAGACATAGAGACACATCATCGACAGGGTGATTAAGCCGATTGCCCCAAGTAAAAACGTTGCCGGGAATTTGTTCCCGTAAATGCTGAACAGCACGCTGCCGACAATCCCCGCCGCACCGAAAATCAACAGCAGGAAAGTGGTGAAACCGCCGCTAAGCCCGGCAACACTTTGAATAAACGGCTCGATATAGCTGTAAGCGGTATAATGTGCGGTAACAGTGATCGCAATCAGCAGATACAATGCTATCAGCGCCGGACGGCGAAAGAGCATCGGCACACTTTTCAATGAGCCGGTGTGTTCGCTCGGCAACTTAGGCAGCAGTTTCAGCAGCAGCAGCATGGTGACAAACGCGACCACCCCAATGACCGCAAAGGTCATGCGCCAGCCGAGTAACTGTCCGATCATGCGGCCGATAGGCAGCCCGAGCACCATTGCCAGCGCGGTGCCTGTCGCCATCATACTTAGCGCCTGGGTCTTTTTACCCTGGGGCGCAACGCGGATCGCCAGCGAAGCGGTAATCGACCAGAAAATCGCATGAGAGAGTGCAATACCAATACGCGAGACCAGCAGGGTGGTGAAGTCCCACGCCACGGACGAGAGCGCGTGGCTGGCAACAAACATCACAAATATTATCATCAGTAGCAGACGCCGCTCGACATTGCGCGTCAGCAGCATCATCGGTAGTGACATCAGCGCCACGACCCAAGCGTAAATGGTCAGCATCAGCCCCACCTGTGCCGTCTGCATAGAAAAACTGCTGCCAATGTCCGACAACAGGCCCACCGGTACAAATTCAGTGGTGTTAAATATAAAAGCGGCAATAGCGAGCATCAGCACGCGTAGCCATGCGGTTTTACGAGAAACAGGAATTGTTTGCATGAAAAGTTAGCGCTGTGTTGAGATAATGTTAACCCGAAAGCAGGATTTGAGAATAATTCCTGGATATTGTCTTTTATTTATTGGTGAGATGAAATAAAAAAATAAATAATTTTGTAAATCGGAATATAAGTGATTACTGCTATATTTCACCGTGACAAATGCCTTTTTATCGACTACGGCAGCATTTGACGTCATGGCACTGAGGCGGAAGAATTACGCCGAAAATGAGAGAGTTACACCCGTTTAAACAGGAAGGGGCATGGTGAACGTTCTGAGTAATACATTGTTGGAGGATATTCTCCAGCAGGCAAGCACATTAATCGGACAGGGCAAGGTCGCCAGCTATATTCCGGCGTTGGCAGAGGTTCCGGCTGAACGCCTGGGAATAGCCGTCTGTACTCTGGATGGCACTATTTATCAGGCAGGAGATGCGCAAGAACGTTTTTCCATCCAGTCTATCTCTAAGGTGCTCTCCCTGACGTTGGCAATGACGCGTTACCAGGAAAGCGAACTGTGGCAGCGGGTAGGAAAAGAGCCATCCGGCCAGCCGTTTAACTCATTGTTGCAGCTTGAACTAGAGCAGGGAAAACCGCGCAATCCGTTTATTAACGCGGGTGCGCTGGTCGTTTGCGATATGCTGGAAACGCGTCTTACCGCACCGCGCCAGCGTATGCTGGAAGTGGTGCGTAGCCTGACGCAGCAGCCGGAAATCAGTTATGACCGTCATGTGGCGCGTTCTGAATATGACCACTCCGCACGGAATGCGGCTATAGCCTGGCTGATGAAATCATTTGGTAACTTTGCTAACGACGTGCCCAAAGTACTGCAAACCTATTTTCACTACTGCTCGATGACGATGAGCTGCGTTGAGCTGGCGCGCTGTTTTCTTTATCTTGCCAATCATGGCCGCAGTCGTGGACAGGAAGCTGCAGTGTTAACCCCGAAACAGACTCGACAGATTAATGCCTTAATGGTGACCAGCGGGATGTATGATGGGGCAGGTGAGTTCGCCTGGCGAGTGGGCATGCCGGGGAAATCGGGCGTGGGCGGCGGCATTATTGCCGTCGTGCCGGGTGAGATGAGCATTGCCGTGTGGTCTCCTGAACTGGATGGCTCAGGTAATTCGTTGGCAGGCACGGCGGCTCTGGAACTGCTGGCAGAGCGTATCGGACGCTCCATCTTTTGATTAAATACCCTAATGAACTGCCCGCTCGAAAACAGCCGGTGAGCGGCAGTCACCTGTGATGATATGAACAATAGCCCGTATCGCTTAGTGCATGGCTTCTAAACTGCAACAATATTTGTTATATTATCTACCGTCTATTTTTATAGTTCACTGATTTTCAATGCTTTTGTATACCAATGGTTCATCCTGAAATGAACAGTTAAAAGCAAGGATCTCAACATGCTTGATATTCGTTTTCCCACCGCCATGCAAATGGTTTTGTGTATAGCCAGAGCGAATAGCGAAGGTCTGCGCTGCACCAGCAAAATTCTTGCCGATGGTCTGAAAGCTAACCCGAGTTTTGTACGCAAAATGATGGTGCCGCTCACGCGTGACGGCATTATCGTTTCAACGCTGGGCCGCAGCGGTTCTATACGGCTGGGACGTCCCGCACAGCTGATTACGCTGTGCGACATCTATCTGTCAGTCATTGAAGATAAGCCATTAATGGCAGGCCGTCCCGAAGTCGAACCGTGCTGTGTGGTAAGCGCCAACGCCTGCTGGTACTTCAAAGAGCTGGCAAAAGAAGCCGAACAGGCTTCACTTGATGTTCTGGCAAAACGTACCGTTGCCGATGCGTTGCACGATATTTTGCAGCGCGGCATTGGCGAATCCGAGCGCCAGCAGAGCTGCATATCCTGAATACGGTCTCCCCACGCGTAAGGGAGGCCGCCTGCCATTGCTTATCCTGCATCAAGCCATCAATAACAGCGCTGTAGCAAACTGACTTAGTGCAACAATAATACTTGCATTATAAGAGCGACTGACATAACGTTACTAAATGCACCCGTTAAAGTTGCTTTTAAGTGGATTCAACATGCGGCGGGGCAGGCAAATCCAGTACCAAAAGCCAGTATGCCCACACAAAAAGAGGAGTACAGCGATGAGTCACGATGATTTTATTAGCGATCTTGTTAAGTGGATCGATAACCACATTGAAGGGAAGATGGACTTAGACACGGTGGCAGATCGTGCGGGGTACTCTAAATGGCACCTGCAGCGCATGTTCAAACAGCATACCGGCTATGCGCTGGGGGAATATATCCGTGAGCGCCGTCTGAAAAAATCCGCTGAACGCCTCGCACGGGGTGGTGAGCCGATTCTGGATGTGGCAATAAGCTTTGGCTTCGATTCGCAGCAGTCCTTTAACCGCAGTTTTAAACGCCAGTTCGGGCAATCACCTGGAGCATGGCGGCGTCAGGTGCAAGTCTCTGCGCACGCTTGAAAAACCGGGGGACGGCGGGCAATTAACGGTCGTCCCGGTTTTTTCTGCACGATGATCCCCACACACCCATCTGGCAACGCCTCGCGATGCTGACCTGTTGCGATGACCTGACGCAAAAAATTGATAAAAAAGAGTATACTGTCTGAATAAGCTCCATTTATACCCAACAGACAGGATCCCTCATGCACATAAGGAATTATGATCGTGTAATGCTTTGCCAGATCGCCAGCTACCTGCTGGTTTTTTCTGCACTGTTTGCCATTTTCCCGCTTCGTTTGCTGCCCTGTTTTCTGGCTGGTTTTATCGTTTATGAAACCATCCTGGCACTGACCCCGTTGGTGGAACGTCTGGTGAAGGGGCCAATAGCCCGCTGGATCAGCATTATGTTCCTCAGCGTGGTGCTGATCCTTGCGCTGGTTACGGGTATTACTAAACTGATTAGCTTTCTGCTACACGACTTCCAAAACCCTGCCGCTTTTCATGCCACGGCCAGCAAACTGCTGGAGGATGCTCAGCATACGCTTTCCCCGGTTATTACCCGCTATCTGCCGTCAGACATTGATGAATTACAAAATCAGGTGATGGGCTGGCTGCGCGAACACCTGGTCGTGGTGCAAACCTTTGGCCGTAACACGGCGCATACCTTTGCCACTATGCTTATCGGCATGCTGCTGGGGGCGATTATCTCTCTGCGGATCGGCGGCGGTAAACGCCCGGATGCGCCATTAAAAGAAGCGATGCTCAACCGCCTCACTATCCTGGCCGCTGCCTTTCACAATGTGGTCTTCGCCCAGATCAAGGTATCACTGGTCAATACCGTTCTGACCGGGGCTTTTCTGTTTGGCATACTGCCGCTCTTCGGGCTGCACTTCCCCTTCGCGAAAACCGTTGTGGTCCTGACTTTCATCGCCGGATTGCTGCCAATTATCGGCAACCTGATCTCCAATACGGTCATTGTGCTGATCGGGCTTTCCATTTCACTTAAAGCCGCGCTGATCGCGCTGATTTATCTGATGCTGATCCACAAGCTGGAATACTTTATCAATGCGCGTATTTTTGGTAGCCGCATCAGTGCAAAGACGTGGGAAATTCTGTTGGCGATGCTGGTGTTTGAGTCTGCCTTTGGTCTTGCGGGCGTGATAGCCGCTCCGGTCTACTACGCTTATCTCAAGGCTGAACTGCGCGCCGCTGATTTAATTTAACCAAAGCCATTTATGTGCTTTTCCATTCGTCAGAATTCAGGATCTGCCAGACGACATGAATAAAAAACTCATTATTGCGGCTATTCTGGTGATTATCGCCAGCTATGCCGGGCTACATAAACAGGGGCCGCATACCGCGCCTGCCAACAGCCAGCAAACGCAGACTGGCGCAGTGCGTGCTGAAAGCCGGGATATTAGCGTACTGACGCAGCAGCGGAGAGTGGCGGACTACCTTCAACAGCATCAGCAGCTGCCGGATTACTATATCCATAAGGGTGAGGCACGCCGTCAAGGTTGGGATCCGGCAAAGGGCAATCTGTGCAGCGTATTGCCCGGCAGAGCGATTGGCGGCGACCGCTTTAGCAATCGTGAAGGAGGATTACCCGACAAATCCGGGCGACGCTGGTTTGAAGCTGATGTCAACTACCAGTGCGGTCGACGCGGTACAGACCGTATGTTGTACTCAAACGATGGGCTGATCTTTGTTACAAAAGACCATTATCGTCATTTCGAACAGGTGAAATAAGATGCTGCTGGTAAGTTTTGATTTACGGCAGGTGGAAGACAGCACCGACTTCTACCGTAAGTTTGCACTTAAATTCGATCTGGATCCTTTTGGCGACAATCTGGATGCACTCTGGGATATGCTCACCGCTGGCGTGCCGTTGCCGCTGCGCATTACATTACGCCATCTGCACGGGCATCCGCATCAGGATGATTTTGAGCGGATTGTGCGGGTGATGAAAGAAGCGGAAGAGGAAACGGGCGGGGCATTCAGCGTTCGCATCAGCTGAATGTTTTGCCGGCCCCAAAGCCTCGGGGCCGAGCTGATTACTGGCGTATCAGGTTTAATATCTGTGCCAGCTTTTGACGCTGTTCTCCGCTAATTTCGCCAGAGGCTGCATATCCGGCGTTTTGCACGATCGTTTCGTTTAAGCCGACCAGCCAGTCGTAGATATAGAAGGCTGCATGATTATTCGGCTTCAGCGCCAGCCGGCTCAAACGCTGTCCGGGCCCGAGATCAACGGTCTGTGCTTCAGGTTTGGCAAAAATTTTCTGCCCACGATTGATCCGGCTGTCAGGCCGTTGCGCCTCTGGCAGAAGCTGAAAACCAAGCCAGGCAACGAAATCGCCCAGTACGCTTAGCGCGCGTGAGACCTGACGATCGGCGATCTGCTCGGCAGGCAATCCCAGCGTGTCACCGTCAGCCAACACGTTCACCAGCGCCTTTTCCAACTCGAGACGAACGCTGGCGGTGATCAGCTCTTCGGTCAGTATCTCCAACGTCGGTTTACTCACGCCCAGCAACTCCAGCAGCGCGCCATTATCCGGCAACAGGCGCAGCTGGTTAATCCAGTGACGATAGACGGTTTGTGCATATTCCGCTTCATGATCTGCCGAAGGTGCGCTTGGGTAACTGGTTTGCACCGCCGTCAGCGGCTGCTCGCTGAAGAGATCGATGGTCATGCCAATGCCAAACGGATCGCTTTCACTCAGGCTGTATTCATCGGCGGCGGTACGACGTTGAAGATACTGACGTTGCAGGAAAAGATGACGCAGAGTATCGCGCACCGGAACCAGACGCTCCAGCAGTTCACCGTGAACGCCCGTGCGCGTCTGTAGCGCTTTCAGCAGCGTTTCAGCAATACGCATCCGCTGCGCCGGGTCTTCTCCCTCTGCCGCCTGATACCAGCGGCCAAGCAGGTTTTCACTCAGCTCACGCTGGATCTCACTACGCTGGCTGGCAATGCGTTGCAGCTTGCCTTCACGGCGTACTTCATTCACCAGGTAGCCAGCCATACGCTGCACGCCTTTCGCATCCATCGCCAGCATCGCGCCCCAGGCATCGCCCGGATGGCCAACAAAACGCTGCACCGCCGCATCGCAATGATGGCCATGAGTGATGCGCTGATCGAACGGGGTCATTGCCCAAATCAGCCCCGGTTTGCTCCCGTTACGTGTAGCGCTGGTTTCTCCCTGGGTTTGTTTCACCCAAAAGTCCAGCAGGCGGCCCACATGGCGAATTTCGTTACGATGTGCCGCGGCACGGCACACCAGCAGATGAGTCACATCCTGTTGCTGTGCCGCACGCTGGAGCAGGAGCGGGCGACGCGCCTGTAAAAAACCCACCGCCAGAGCATGCTGTTCATCGTCCGGCAGCACCGCAGGGGCATCAAATCCGGGATAATCAAGAAGATCGACCTCGCTGAACAGATCTTCACGCGGTGCGCTGTATAGGGGCAGCAGGACTTCCCGGCTTAACAACGTGAGTTCTGCCAGCGCCACACTGACAGACGCCAGAGCGCGCCCGTTATGGCGCGGCTGCACCAATAATGTCAGGTCTGTTGCGGCATTAAACTGGCTGACGCCGGAACGATAGAGCAGGCTGTAGCAAGGCTCATCCACTACGCTAAGCGGAGCACGTACCTGACTGACGCAGGAAAGGTGATGTAATACGTGCGCCAGCTGGCGGTAAAGCGCGGTAAGTTGGCGATCTTCGCCCCACAACAGGGAAAAAAGACGGGCGCGGTCGTCCACGCCCAGTTGCGGAGCCAGCTCGACCGCCTGCGGCCAGAAATGGCTCTCCAGCGCAGAGTTGGTTGGCAAGCTCTGCTGAAGGGTATCCCATAGCGCGACCATCTGGTGACGATCGATGCCGTCAACCCCTTCTGTCTGGCGGTACATCGCCACGTTTTTAAGTTTATCCGTCAGCTGATGCTCATCAAACGCCGCTTTTTCTTCGCAGCCCTGATGGTATTGCAGCGCCAGAATCGCCACCAGTTCACATTCAGTGAGCAGCTCCAGCTGAACCGGCCAGCCGCTGTCGCTACTGTGTTGCTGCCCACTGAAACGCAGCACCAGGTTGGCCGTGTGCTGTTGAGGGTTAAGCTGACCGGCATAATCCAGTACGCTGTTGCCGAGGGCGCATTCCACACGCCCCTTATCACTGGCGGCCAGAGCGCCAATGAGATAGGACTTGCCGGCCTGCGCCAGGCCAAACAGACCAATGGCGCAAGGCTGCTCTGCCTGGCGAGTCAGTACGCTGGCGCGGTTGTGCTGGCGCAGCAGCTTGATTGCCAGACGGTCAGCCTCCCGTTCCAGGCGTGGTGACTGTTGACGATTCACCTCCAGCCATTCGAGCGCCTTTCCTATGCCCCGGGTAAGGGCGTCACGTCGGTTATTAGCCTGTGCAGACAGGATATTTTGAAGAGATTTCATTTTTTATAGACGCTCCCGCTGTCAATCCAGTAATGCGTCATGCCCGATCCACTGCTGGCCAGCGTATTGAGCTTCAGATGCAGGTGTTCCAATGGCACCTGGCTACCGTCATCCAGAGTGGCATCGGCAATAGCAAAACGCTCCGGGCCGAACTCGCCAAACGGGCGGCTTACCGCCAGCTTGATACGCAATACCTTATCTCCGGCCACGCTGCGGGCCAGCTGGGAGTCGATAATCGTCAGGGTATACAGCGGTGATGCGGGCCAGCGGTCATTATCCAGCTGGCGGAAGCCGAGGGTTAATGCACCGCGTATCTGAAAGCGGCTGCGCACATCCAGATTAAAATGCTGTTGGTCGAGATCAATATCGCTGTACCAGACGTTATCTGCGGTCAGCGCGCCCGTTCCGTCAAGCATACCGAGATACCGGATGGTGGAATAGGGTTGGAAGTCACCGGCTTTAAACCAAAAGTTGCCAAGACGCAGATCCAAAGAGAGCAGGCACAACATCGCCCCAACGGCTGCCGTCGATTTCGGGTTTTCAATTTTTCCCTGTTTGTTGAACGGATACCAGTCGTTAGTGTGATAGCCATCCAGGGACAAAATACGACTAACCGGCAGCGGCTGCAAATGGCGGAACAACGCCTGCACGCCGGGGAAACGTGAAGGACGCCCGGTTAGCAGCAGCACGTCACAGTCATAAACCGCCACCACTTCAGACATCGAACGCAGGCTGTGGGTAATGTTCATGCGCGGCGACAGGAATTCAGCATGCAGCTTACTGAGTCGGACGATCAGCGCAACGTCGAGAATATCAAAGGTCAGGGCATCGCCAGGCAGCTCGCGCTGGATCTCGCGATTGATGTAATCGCGCAGTTTGTCAGTCGGCGCCTGCGCCAGCAATTCGCCAAAGCGTGCATCAATTTCTGCGTTGAGGTCGAGCGGGTCGAAACTTTCGTAAGCGGCAAGGATAGCCTGACCAAGCGGAATAAACAGCTGTAGCGTGACCTGCTGGCGCAGAGTCGAATGGCCGTCCATATGACCTTCGTGTCCAAAAAGACGCGTCATCACCGCTTCAGGGTTAACCATTCCGGCCTGTTTAAACGCCACCTGTAGCGCGGGCAGCACGTACAGTTGGATCACATCCAGCAGGATATCGTCTCCTGCCAGCTTAAAGCCTTCGCGGAACAGCAGACGTGGCAAAATCTTGACGTTATTACCCACACCATCGTCCAGACGGTACTGCGTGATAGCAAGATCGGTGGTGCCGCCGCCAATATCAATGGAAGCAATGCGCAGCGTTTTACCTGCTGGTTCGTCGGCAGATCGGGCGCGGTCGGGGCGCGCCATGCTGGCGAAGAATGCCTCCGCACGTCCACCAAAGTTGACCTGCGTTTCGTTATAAAGATAAACCATTTGTCCGCAGGTCGCTTCATCCCACTCCATCTGCACCTGAGGGACAGGAACGCGACTTTTCGCCTGGTCATGCATGTGGGTAAAATCATCATCCTGTGGATGCCAGCCCATCGCTTTCCATACCAGCGCAATCGCTTCCTGCATACGGCGGCGGAATATTTCGCGTTCAGGTTTTGGCATCGCCGAAGGCAGGGTGAGGATAATATTGCGCAGTTGACGTGGCGCGCTGCTGTGCAGCATTTTGTGACGTTGTAACGGACTGTTCATTTGCAGCAGCGCCTGCGCCAACAATTCGGATAGCATCAGGCTCATCAGTGAACTGCGGCTATAATGCGGCGCAAATACCGGAAGACGTTCCTCCAGCGCGATGCGGTACAGCGGCTGCCCTTCATCGTTAATCAAATTAGTAAGCGGGGCGGCGATGGCGAGCGACTCCTGCATCAGCTTGCCTGGAATACGGCTGAATCGCCAGCCCGGCGCATAGCTCTCTTCATCCCACAAATAGCGGCGTGGACTGGAAAGGCCGGTTGCGCCTTCGGTGCCGAGGCGCTGTAACGCCAGCTGGGCGGCTTCACGGCCTACACGGGTGATTGACGGCCAGATAAACGCATCATCGCGCCCGCTTTCCAGCGAGAAATTTTGCTTGCCGAAGCTGGCCTGGGCGAACTCAACGCGGCTTTCAAACAGTTCGTTATAACGTTGATGCGGTTGACTGAGGTTTCGCATCTGCAATTCGTAAGTATGTTTGAGCCCCTGATGATCGTCCGTATGATCTTCGACCATGATGCCACACGTATGCGAGTTCCCCACATCGAGGATCAAATCGACGGATATCGCCGGTTCTTGCAACGTGGCGGTGCTGATTTTCAGTTCCGGCAGTGACAACTGGTGGGCGAGGAAATGCAGTATGTTGAGATAGTGGGCCTGATACTCAAATTCGCGCAGAGCCGTTTTGATATTGACCTGCGGACGCTGTTCCAGCAAAGAGGCACTTTCGCTAAAGGCTTCACGCAGCCATCCGTCCACCCAGGTGTGGTCGAGAAATTCGCCCAGATCGTTGCTGTGATGGGCCAGTGAAAAGCTGACGCCATTCTTCACATCATTTTCATTGAGCGCCAGCGATTCGTCTTCGCCATCGGGCCAGACTTTGGTATCAAACGCCAGTACAACGTGATGCGTGTTGCCGCTGGCATCCGCCTGATCCAACGCGATGATCTGCACGCGCGCCCAGTTATCCGGGCCGCCAATAAAAGTGTGAGGAGAATTAAACCGGAAAAATGGCAGTGGCAGCCACTGACCATCAAGCAGCGTCAGCGACTGCTCCAGCGGGAAGCTAAACTCCGGCTTTACCACTTCGTCGGGCGTACCCGCAGCTTGGGGCAGCAGGTACTTGCCGCTCTGTTGATGATAGTTAAGCCGCAGCAGCGGGCCGTTCGCCGTCTGGCGCACAAATTTTCCCGGCCAGTCGGCGGCCAGGTCTGGCGTCAAAGCAAAGTCGAGGAACTGGATGCCACTATCCTGTATCAGCGTCATGTTGGGCTTAAAGTCAGTCATTGTCGCCAGTATCATTATTTACTCTCACGCTTCATCGTCATTGGCAGTACCGTGTCATCGTTATAACGGCCGCTACACTCGGCGGCTCCGGTCAGATCCTGCTTGCAGACCAGTTCCGGCATCTGATAACGCGAACCATCGCTACAACGTGCTTTGCTGCGGCTGTTAATCACCAGATTGCCTGACTTCATCAGCCCGGCGAACACCTCAACCCGACAGCTGACGCCATCGCCCTGAGTTATGCGCGCGCTGCCCTTGCCATTTTGCAGCTGATATCTAAGCATTGGCGGCGTACCGGTGAGCGGATTTTTCATCTGTACCTTGACTCGCCAGCTACCGTTGAGGAACTTGACCGAGCCGTTTTTAATCGAATCTTGCGGCATCACCAGCTCGTCCTTCTGTATCGCACGAACCTCCACCATCGTGGCTGGAGCTGGCGCGGGTTCAGCAGCGGGAACAGGCTGCGAAGGGGGGGAGACCGTGGCAGCCGCCAGGGGCAGGGTTATCTCCGCGATACTCACCGCCGCCGGGATGGGATCTGACGCTGATGGTAGCGTGGGTTGCGTGGCTGCAGAGGGCGGCGCTTTCACCATATTCTTTTCGCTACAGCCTTTCAGCTGCACGCCAGCCGCAAACATCAAAACGGCAGCCGGGATCAGCCACCCGTAGCGGAGCCAGGCAGCGGCGGGTGGTTTTACAGGCGCGACCAGCGGAACGGCGTCTTTGGTGGCTTCAGGTTTGTCGACTATTTCCAGCTCTGGCATGGGCGCGATCGCCGGGTCAGCGATCAACTCTGGTTTTGCAGGCGCTGAAGCACTATTCGCGGCTGGTGTATCAGTCGGAGCCAGTCGCGACAGGGCAAGCGGCGGATCGACTTCATCAATAGTCAAACAATCGAAAGCATCCTGGCGAGACTTCTTATCCAGGCTGACAAAGCCCCAAAAGGTGATAACCGGCTTGCCATCAACCAGATAAACATAATTTTGGTCAGGAAACTGTAGCGCTTTAGTCAGCAGGGCACCAAATAGCTTCTGGCTTGGCTTATCAGAGTTCAGAGCGCGTTTTCCAATCTCTGAGAAAGCACTCTGGCACGCCAACAGCTGATCCAGCGCGGCGCGGCGTGCGCTGTTACTGGCTGCGGCCCAGGTGGTCACCTTACCAGCCAGCGACGAGTACCAGTCTATTCGGTCACCAACTTCATTCAGCTGGGGGATCGCCAGGCAGTCAGCAATCTGTGACTGTTTTCTCAGGCGCAGGGTTTCGCGCAGTTGCAAAGCGGAGAGGTAAACCGGTTGCCCGTTCTCACCAAGAGCAAGAAGTGCATCCAGATTTCCACTGCGTAAGAAGATTTTTGCCACGCAAAAGGCCTTATAGTCAGGTTTGAATGTTACAGGCGGGTAATAGCAGCCTACTTTAGTGCCGTTTGACTTAAACCAAATGGGCAAACAAGCCATAAATTAGTGGGGTACTTGGCTCATAGGCAGGGCATAGCGGTGTCAATGAGGTAAATTAGGAACTACCCTAAGTATGAAGTGCTGTTTTTAGCCGTGGTGAGCGTTATGATACCAGGCTCAAACTATGCTGAGGAAATCCCTGTATCATGTTCTATCGTTCGACTCTCGCCACTATTGCGGCCGCCCTGGTACTGACTGGATGTAGTCATAAAACGGCCGAGCCTCCCGCTGCCGTAGAGATTTCCGCGGCCGAAGCGACGCCTGCCGTCTCTGAATTTGCCGCTGGAGCAACGCAAATTAACGTCTCACACGTTATTACCCGCGCCGATGATGGGTCTTCGGTGATCCTGACTATTGATGATAAAGAGGCGGGTATACTCGGTCGCGGCAACAGCAAAGCGCTGTTTGTTCCAGCCGGTAAACATAAGGTTGGCGGCTATGTGCAGACGCTGTTTGGCTTTGGGCGTGTGAGTATTCAGTCAGTTGACGTGACAACACAAGAAAATAACCCCGTCAACGTTGCCTATTCGGTCACCAGAAATAAACCCACTTTTAGCATCGCCAGTCAAAAAGCCTGGTGATATTCACCAGGCTTTTTTCGTTATATATGTGCGAGATTACAGCGCCATATCGTGTTGCGGGCTTTCTGCATGCTTCTCTTGTTGAGGTGCAGCATCGGTTGCCTTACCGGTTTTGCTATCAATAACCGGTGGTTTGGTCAGTTGCAGCGTGGCAGCAGTATCATCCCAAACTTGCTGGGTCAGTGGCACATTACCGTTCAGCTGCTGGCCATAGCTTGGCACGATAGCGCGGATCTTGCTTTGCCACTCTGGGGAGTTGAACTCCTGCGGGAACAGTTTCTTAATGACATTCAGCGCGATAGGCGCCGCAGTTGATGCGCCTGGCGATGCACCCAGCAGGGCCGCGATGGTTTTCTGCTCATCGGTGACAATTTCGGTGCCCAGCTTCAGCACGCCGCCTTTGTCGGCATCTTTCTTAATGATCTGTACACGCTGGCCGGCCTGAATCAGTTTCCAGTCCTCTTTACGCGCATTTGGATAGTACTCTTTCAGCGCAGCAAAACGGTCATCATCACTCAGCATGACCTGACCAACCAGATATTTCACCAGATCAAAGTTATCCAGACCAACGTGGGTCATCGGCATAAAGTTGCTGCCCGTCGTGGTGCTCAGCAGATCAAACAGTGAACCATTTTTCAGGAACTTGGTAGAGAAGGTGGCAAAAGGTCCAAACAGCACGACACGCTTACCGTCAATAAAGCGAGCATCCAGATGCGGAACGGACATTGGCGGTGCGCCAACCGAAGCCTGACCATACACCTTTTCCGTGTGCTCTTTGGTCACTTCAGGGTTTTCACTCACCAGGAATGAACCTCCCACCGGGAAGCCTGCATAGTTATCGGCTTCAGGGATACCGGTTTTTTGCAGCAGTTTCAACGCACCGCCGCCAGCACCGATAAAGACGTATTTTGCATCAACGCTGTGTTCTTTACCGCTTTTCACATCGGAGATGGTGACATGCCATGAATTATCAGCATTACGTTTAAATTCAGTTGCTTCGGCAGAGGTTTCCAGCGTGAAGTTTTGGTCTTTCTTCAGACTGCCGATTAGCTGACGGGTGATCTCCCCGTAATTCACATCGGTGCCGACCGGCGTCCAGGTTGCGGCAACTTTCTGCTGCGGGTCGCGGCCTTCAATGATCAACGGTGACCATTGCTTGATCTGGTTCTGGTCGGTAGAGAATTTCATCCCCTGGAACAGAGTCGTCGTCTGCAATGCTTCATAGCGTTTGGTCAGGTAGTTGACGTTGTCATCACCCCAGACAAAACTCATATGTGGCGTGGAGTTAATGAATGAATGCGGGTTGTTGAGAATGCCGCGCTTCACCTGAGCAGTCCAGAACTGACGAGAAATCATAAACTGCTCGTTGATTTCCAGTGCTTTGCTGAAATCGATAGAACCGTCTGCACGCTGAGGCGTGTAATTCAGTTCCATGTTTGCCGAGTGACCTGTACCGGCATTATTCCAACCGTTAGAAGACTCCAGCGCCACGCCGTCGAGTTTTTCCACCATCAGTTGCTTCCAGCCTGGCTGCAATTCCTGAAGCCAGGTCCCCAGGGAAGCACTCATAATGCCGCCGCCAATCAGCAGTACATCCGTTTTTTGCGAGGCGGGAGTTTCAGCCCAAGTGCTGGTGCAAACCAGCAACGCGGACAAAGAGAGAAGGGGGATCGTTTTTCTGGTGTTAGACATAAGAAATATCAATATGAGTTAAAGAAATGAGATAATATTTTAACGCAATTTAACCCTAAGTTAAGAACTATTTTCACATCTCTGGATAAAACTCAATAATCTTTAGTTAATCGTTGATTACTTTAATTACTTTCGAGGTTTATTTAATTTAAAAAATGATAGAGGAATTATTAAGCAGCACGGTAAAATACGTTTTTTTCTATTAAAATCAACTATTCCATAATGAGATTATGGTTAATGTGCCTGTTTACCATTACTGTTTAAATGGTTATTTATTGCATTTCGCAAAATCACCCTTTAACAACGCACAGAATGCCACTTACATGGGCAATAAATTCACCGCAGATAGCGCTTATGGCACTTAATTACTGGGCGGCCAGGGTGATATATCTCTCTGGCAACATTTTCTCTTTTGATGTGCCAGGCTTAAATGAGATAACTAGCTTAAGGAATAAGGCCGTCATGAAGGAGTTTGATTACCAGCAGGATTTTGAGAGCACAGATTTTCGCCAGCATCCTGAAAAGTATCAGGTTGGCCGAGGAGAGCAGGGTGTTTTGATGGTCGAACCCTATAAAAGTGAAATCCTTCCCCATTGGCGATTCAAAACGCCTGAGGTGGCAGATATTTCCGCAAAAAAAATCATGCAGCTTTTTGAATCCTACCGTGATGACGATGACTTTGTCGGCATGGATATGGCGCGAAAATTCATCCAGATGGGGTATACCAGAGCACGTCGATATGCGAATCATCCTGGTGGCCGAAAGTATGATGCGCAGCGTAAGATCTTGCCTTATCAACTTGACGAAGAGAAAGCTGCTGCCGCCGCTATTTTCAAAACCCACTGGGATCAAATACGTGCGGATAAAGACTATCTGGCACGCAAGAAAAAACACCAGCAGCAGTTCGGTTAGGCTAACCTGGCTGCATGTTTAGGATGGCTGTGTGCCGAACTGGTGAGAAAGGGCATCCTTGCCGCGAGAAATTACTCGAAATAAACCTGCGGATTATCAGATAGCAGAACAAACTTTTTGCTGTCCTTATCCAGTGCACGGATTGCGCCGCTTTCAATATCATACACCCAGCCGTGCAGGCGCAGTGCGTTGTTACGCAGGCCAACGGCAACAGAGGGGTGCGTTTTGATATTGTTCAGCTGGGCAATAACATTTTCCTGCACCATCGCGTTCACTTTGTCTTCTTCAGTGTCATAGGTTTTCTTCTCGATCACCGCTTTGGCGGCGTCCGCATAACGCAGCCAGTGTTCTACGGCGGGCATCGGTGCCAGGCACTGACAGGTAGCAATCGCCTTCATTGCACCGCAATTTGAGTGACCACAAATCACAATATCGCTGATACCCAGCGCAACGACGGCATATTCGATAGTGGCAGATACGCCGCCTGGCTCCGGGCCAAAGGAAGGTACGATATTTCCGGCATTACGGATAACAAACAGCTGGCCAGGATCCTGCTGGGTGACCAGTTCTGGCACCAGCCGGCTATCTGAACAGGAGATAAACAGCGCTTTGGGATTCTGACTTGAGGCGAGACTACGGAACAACTCTTTCTGTTCCGGGAAAATATCTTTCTGGAAGTTCAGGAAGCCTTCGACAATGTGTTGCATAGCAATTATCTCTTTTTATGGTGATTGTATAACAAAGGTGACATTCTGCATTTTATTGCGGGCAGCGACAACCAGAGCAACACTCGGAGGTATCTGATAACGATTGGGTATCAGATTTTACGTACCGCTATTATGGTGCGCATAATGTATATTATGTTAAATTGCATTTTATGAGTGCTAAGTCCATATATCTCTTACAGACGAAGCTCAAACTACTGACCTCCCCCATATCATTTCGCTGCTCGACGTTGTCTTTACTCTGTACACGGCTATCAGTGAACAGCTTGCTATTCTGCTGTTGCACCCTATTGCCCCTACTCACTCAGTGAGCATAGCTCCGTAACAGTTGGCCTATCCCGGTGAGCATTTTCCCCAGCATCCTTTCCCCGGTACATACTGACCACCTCTCCGATAATCAGTAATGCCGGGGCTTCCACTTTATGACTTGTCACCAGCTGCGCTAACTCATCAAGCCGCCCGGCGATCGTCCGCTGTTCAGGCTGAGTTCCTCGCTCAATAACAGCGGCTGGCGTTGCTTTACTCAATCCATGAGCGATTAATTGCTGGCTAATTTGACTAATATTGGAAATACCCATGTAAAACACCAGCGTTTGACGGCTTGCCACCAGTTTCGACCAGTCAGGCTCTGATTCACCCTGAGCATTATGACCGGTAATAAATCTTACGGACTGCGCTAATCCACGATGTGTTAAGGAAATACCGCTGGCGGCGGCACAACCCATTGCTGCGGTGATGCCCGGCACGATATGGCATGCAACGTTGTGCTGCTGGCAATGGATCATCTCCTCACCACCGCGACCAAAAATAAACGGATCGCCCCCTTTAAGCCGCACCACGCGATGGCCGTTCTGCGCCAGACTGACCAGCAGCTGATTGATTTCCTCCTGCCCAACCGTATGATTTCGCATCGATTTACCCACATCAATGCGCAGCGCATTCTCAGGAACCAGCGCCATAATCGGGTCTGATACCAGCCGGTCAAATACGACAACATCGGCCTGTTGAATCACTCGAAACGCTTTTAAGGTCAAAAGCTCGACATCTCCTGGCCCGGCACCAACCAGCCAGACTTCACCACCGCAAACCGGATGTTTCTGGTTCGCCATCGTTATTATTTGCGCAAAAGTGCGGGTCCACTGCGGTATCGCCAAAGGTTGCTTGAGCCTGTTCATCGGTTATCTCCCACCGCCAGCGTCTTAAGCTGTCGGGTAATGAGTTTTTTAAGTTCAGGAACGCATGAACCGCAGTGAGTTCCACACTTCAGTTTACCCCCCAGCTGTTGCACGCTATGGCACCCCTGCCGTATGGCATCGCCGATAGCTATTTCATCTATCGCAAAACAGCTACAAATGATTGCGCCACAGGCCGCTTTCCCGTCCCCTGCACGACCGCCCAGCAAAGCCAGCCGCTGTTGCGGGCCGTCTGGGGGCATGGAAAATGCCGAGATAACCGCCTGGCGGTCTGGTGCGGGCCGGTGACGGTGAGCATAAAAGGCCAATTGCAATTCACCGTTTTCCCATGCCAACAGATTAAAGCCGTGTTCACCCAGACGCGCCGTCTGATTTTGCCATTTTTCGATGCCAAACCGTTGGCTAAGCCAGTCAAACCAGTCCGTGGGTTTTGATGAATCAGCCAATGTGAAGTGCGTTACGCCCTGCTGCGTGATCCTGCTCCAAAAGGCCGTTGCGGGTGGCATGGCATGCTGGTCACGCAAAAAAATTTCGCCCTGCCACGCCGCAT
Source organism: Erwinia piriflorinigrans CFBP 5888 (assembly GCF_001050515.1). Taxonomy (GTDB): domain Bacteria; phylum Pseudomonadota; class Gammaproteobacteria; order Enterobacterales; family Enterobacteriaceae; genus Erwinia; species Erwinia piriflorinigrans. Next base: position 183,293 of record NZ_CAHS01000015.1, on the reverse strand, counting down.
GCCAACGCTGAATACGCACGGGCATCTGCTTACTTTCCGGCTGGCCTGAAAGCGGATCGGTGCATGCGGCGATAAGAGAATCTACGCGGGCCTGCTGGCTGAACTGGTTATTCCAGTGCATCGGCACAAAGACACTCCCGCGCGGTTGCAGGCTGTCCGGCTGGGCGCGCAGCAGTAGCCAGCCATATGCAGAGGAAACGCGCAGCAAATCGCCCTCCTGTGCGGAAGGACAGTCGTCAGGATGATACTGGCAAAACGGTTCGCTGATATGTTGCATCAGGCGTGCAGATTTACCCGTCCGGGTCATGGTATGCCACTGATCGCGCACCCTGCCGGTGTTCATCACCAGCGGGTAGAAAATCGTCGGCAGGTTTACCGGCAGCCGTGGCGTAATGGGGATCAGCTGAGCCTTGCCGTCAGGAAAATAGAATTGACCATCGGTGAACAGGCGCAACGTTCCCAGCGGCGCGTTGGCATTCACCGGCCACTGGATCGGGTTCATCTCGTGCCATTGCTCGTTGGATAGCTGTGCCAGCCCACTGATATTAAAAGCGCGCGTCCCTTCATTTTCATATCCTGACAGCCGCGCGTGTTCGCGAAAAATTTCAGCGGGATGCTGATAGGAAAACGCCTCTACGAATCCAAGACGCTGGGCGACCTGACTGACTATCCACCAGTCCGGTTTTGCTTCACCGGGCGCTGGCAAAAAAGCCCGCTGGCGCGAAATGCAGCGCTCTGAATTCGTCACCGTACCGCTCTTCTCACCCCATCCAAGCGCGGGCAGGCAAATATGCGCAACCTGCGTGGTGTCGGTATCGCGCATGATGTCGGAGACAATCACCAGCGGGCAGCGAGTTAACGCCGCCCGCACGCGGTCGGCATCGGGAAGCGACACAACCGGATTCGTCCCCATAATCCATACCGCTTTTATTTGCCCTTCTTCGATAGCGCGGAACATGTCCACGGCATTGAGCCCCGGTGCGGAGGCAACGTTGGTGCTTCCCCAAAAACGGCCCACTCGGTCAACATCCTCTGGCAAGAAAGCCATATGTGCCGCTAGCTGATTGGCAAGCCCGCCAACTTCCCTTCCCCCCATCGCGTTTGGCTGACCGGTTATCGAAAACGGACCACAGCCTTCGCGTCCTATCTTGCCGCTGGCCAGATGGAGATTGATGATTGCATTGCACTTATCCACACCTGAGCTGGACTGGTTAATGCCCATCGAAAATAGCGTGATCAAGCGGTCACTGGCCAAAATCATCTGATAAAAAGCCTGTAATCGTTTCACCGACAGCCCGCAAAATTCTGCGGTCTTCTCCACAGTCCATTGTTGTGCCGCTGTTAACGTTTCTTCTGCCCCCTGGGTATGCTGCTGCAAAAAATCGCTATCGATTTTGTTATGTTCTTTCATGGCATTCAGCGCGCTGCAAAACAGTGCCGCATCGCTACCGGGGCGCAACGGCAGATGGAGATCGGCAATATCACAGCTGGCGGTGTGCCGGGGATCGATAACGATAATGTGCATGTCCGGCCGCTCTTTTTTAGCCTGAGCGATGCGCTGATACACCACCGGGTGCGCCCAGGCGGTATTGGAGCCGGTGATAATCACGCAATCGGCCTTATCCAAATCCTGATAGCTGCAAGGAACCGCATCGGCACCAAAGGCACGCTTATACCCGACAACCGCAGAAGCCATACACAGCCGCGAATTGGTATCCATGTTTCCGCTACCGATAAATCCTTTCATCAGTTTATTAGCGACATAATAATCTTCAGTCAGCAGTTGGCCGGAACCATAGAATGCAACGGACTGTGGGCCGTGTTCGCGAATGGTATCCTGTAGTCCCTGCGCCACGGCATCCAGCGCCTGTGACCAGCTAACCGGCACGCGCCTGATTTCTGGCTGCAATAAGCGCCCGGTTAAGTTCAGGGTTTCACCCAGGGCAGCGCCTTTGACGCACAGCTTTCCCAGATTGGCCGGGTGCGACAATTCGCCGCTGGCCGTGAAGCCTTCAGCCTGCGGCTGCATCCGGACGCCGCACCCCACGCCGCAGTAGGCGCAGGTGGTTGAAACCGCAGTTGGAAAACATGTCATAAGCTAACCGTCTGAATGGCGGTCGCGGTATTATCGGCCTTCGCTGCTGGCTGTTTTCGCACCCAAACGCGGCCATTGTCGATTTTGACTGGCCAAACGCGCAATGCAGTGTCGGCATCATCGATACTGCAACCGTCCTGTAGGCGAAAGCGCCGTTTGTACAGCGGCGAAATGATCACCGGCTCGCCTTTTACATCGCCCACTAATCCGCGCGCTAATACGTTAGCGTCGCTGCCTGGTTCATGATTACTCAGGGCAAATACCCGTTGAGGATGGTCAGGCAGGTGAAACAGTGCAATCTGCTGGCCCTCCAGGCGCGCCGCCACGCCTGCGTTGGCAGGGATACGGCTAATGTCACAGACGTCTACCCAACCTTCACCGATCTCCTGTGGCTGCACCTGATCTGTCAGAGAGAATGCCTGACGCTCCTCATAAGTCGCCGGGCGGATCTGTTGACGCTCTGGCACCATCACCACCGATTCATCCGGCTGTTCGCTGTTGACGAAAGGTTTAAATAACGCCAGGCGATCGGGGTCGGCGAGGGTCGTTTGCCACTCACACTGGTAGGTGTCGACGACCAGGTTCATCTCGCTTTCCAGTTCGGCGGCGATTTGAAGGCTGTCTTCCAGCACGACCTGACGCAAATAGTCCATGCCGCCTTGCAGATTATCCATCCACGTGCTGGTGCGTTGCAGTCGATCGGCGGTGCGGATGTAGAACATCAGGAAACGATCGACCGTGCGAATGACCTCTCCGGTGCTCATGCTCTGTGCCAGAAGATCGGCGTGACGTGGTTTCATTCCCCCGTTGCCGCAGACATACAGATTCCAGCCTTTATCGGTCGCAATCACGCCGACATCTTTACTTTGTGCCTCGGCGCATTCGCGAGTGCATCCAGAGACCGCCATCTTTATTTTGTGTGGTGCGCGCAGCCCCTTGTAACGGTTCTCCAGTATGAGTGCCAGCGAAGTCGAGTCCTGCACGCCGTAGCGACACCAGCTGGAACCTACGCAGGATTTCACCGTCCGCAGTGATTTGCCGTAGGCGTGGCCAGTTTCAAACCCCGCATCGACCAGCTGCTGCCAGATTTCCGGCAGCTGTTCCAGACGGGCGCCGAACAGATCCACGCGCTGCCCGCCGGTAATTTTGCTGTAAAGGTTGTAGCGTTTGGCGACCCGGCCGATAGCTATTAAGCCATCCGGCGTAATTTCTCCGGCGGGAACGCGCGGCACGACGGAGTAAGTTCCGTCTTTCTGAATGTTGGCGAAATAGCGGTCGTTAGTATCCTGTAGCGGCAGGTGCTGCGGTTTAAGCAGATAATCATTCCAGCACGAGGCCAGAATTGACCCAACCAGCGGCTTACAAATCTCGCAGCCCTTCCCCCGTCCGTGTTTGCCCAGCAGCTCATCCCAGCTACGAATGTTGCCGATGCGCACCAGATGATAAAGTTCTTGCCGTGAATAAGCGTAATGCTCGCAGATATCTTTCTTCACTTCGACGCCCATACCGGCGAGCGCGAACTCCATCACCTGTTTCGTCAGTGCCGCGCAACCGCCACAGCCGGTCGCCGCCTTGGTGCAGGCCTTGATCGCCGCTATATCCGCATTGCCTTCCTTCACCGCGTTACAGATATCGGCCTTGCTGACATGATGACAAGAGCATATTTGCGCTCCGTCCGGCAGCGCGGCAACCCCCAGACTTTGTGATGCCGCACCCGCCGCCGCAGGTAGAATCAACCCTTCGGGATTGGCAGGGAGCGGCATGTCGTTGAGCATCATCTGTAGCAGCGTACTGTATTCACGGCTATCACCAACCAGCACCGCACCGAGCAAGCGTTTGCGGTCTTGGGAGACCACGATTTTTTTATAGACTTCTTCCGGGCCATTGATCCAGCTGTAGCTTTGGCTGCCGGGAGCACGGCCGTGCGCATCGCCGATCGAGGCGACCTCTACGCCAAGCAGCTTCAGTTTTGTGCTCATATCAGCACCTTTGAAAGCGGCCTCACTGCCCGATAACGTGTCTGCCAACGTGCGTGCCATCTGGTATCCTGGTGCGACTAACCCGAAAATCTGACCGTTCCACAGCGCGCATTCGCCGATGGCAAACACGGCAGAATCGGATGTCTGACAGCGATCGTTAATCACAATACCGCCACGAGGCCCAACCTCCAGCCCGCTCTCTTTAGCCAACCGGTCGTTGGGGCGGATCCCCGCCGAGAACAGCACCAGGTCAGTTTCAAGATGGCCGCCATCGGCAAATTCCATCCGGTAACAGGACTCTTCACCCGCCACGATGCACCGCGTTTCCTTCCCGGTATGCACCTGCACGCCCAGCGCCTCAATTTTTCGCCGCAGCATGCCTGCCCCATCCTCATCAAGCTGTACGCCCATTAGCCGGGGCGCAAATTCGACAACGTGGGTTTGCAATCCAAGATGCTTTAGCGCGTTGGCGGCCTCCAGCCCCAGCAGCCCACCGCCGACCACCACCCCTACCTTGCCTTGTTGTGCGCAGGCTTCAATAGAGACTAAATCGTCGAGCGTGCGGTATACCATGCAGCCCGGCGCATCGTTACCCGGAATGGCAGGAACAAACGGATAAGAGCCAGTAGCCAGCACCAACAGGTCATAGGCGGTTTGATGGCCGAATCTGTCGACCACAAAACGGTGTCGGGTATCCACGCGATCGACGCCACACCCCAGCCGCAATTCAATACCGTTCGACTCGAAGAAGCCGTCTTCAACCATCGACAGCGATTTGGCACTGCGTCCCGAGAACAGTTCTGAGAGATGAACGCGGTCGTAGGCCGGTGACGTTTCTTCTGCAAACACGATCACCTGATACTGCAAATGCAGCTCGTGAGTGACCAGCTGCTGTAGAAAATGATGACCGACCATACCGTGTCCGGCCATAACTAATACGGGTTTTGACATTGCGAAGCTCCTCGTCACCTTGATGGGTGACTGTTCTGGGGTAACAGGCTGACGCTGTGAAGGTACAGACTCTGCAACGGGGCTAAACACGCTGAGCCGAGCGGGATCGGTCTGGCTACGGCCTAAAGACGATAAATAGCGCGGACCATCGCGTATATCGCCCCACAGCAGCACGCCCGCCAGCTGGTTTTTACGAAACAGCAGACGACGATAATCGCTGTTAACAGGATCAAACGTGCTGTGGATCTGGGCGGCCTCATCGCTATTCAGCTCTCCGGCGCAGAATAAATTGAGGCCGGTAACTTTAAGCCGCAGCGGCACAATGCCACCGTCGTGAGGAACGGTTATGACACCCGCAAGGCGTGCGGCGAGTATCCCGGCCTGCTGCCAGCACGGCGCCAGCAGGCCAAAGGTCATTTCCCCCAGCTGACAACATTCACCGATGGCCGAGATATGCGGGTCGGAAGTCTGCATCTCTCCATTCACCCTAATCCCGCGATCGCACAGCAATCCGGCGGATTTGCCCAGCGCGGTATTCGGCCGCACGCCGGCAGCAACCACCACTCGTTGGGCACGAATTTCACGGCCATCATCTAACATCACCGCCTGCACGTTGCCTGCCGCATCGCCGATATATCCGCTCGTTTTTGCCTGCAACAAGGTTTTAATACCGCGTGCCGACAGGCTGTTAAGCAACAGTTCTGCGGCCTGGCGGTCGAGCTGCCGATCCATTAAATGCGTTCCTTGATGCAGTAACGTCACCGCCATACCGCGCAGCGCCAGCGCTGCCGCTGCTTCAATCCCCAGCACCCCGCCGCCGATCACCACAGCTGTCTGCTCACGATAATGCGGGAGAAGGATCTGTTCGACGTCCTGCTGAGTACGAAAACCATAAATACCGGCTAAGCTGTCACCCGGCAGCGGTGGCATAAAAGGGAGTGAACCCGTAGCAATCACCAGATGATCGTACGCTAGCGTTTTATCTCCCGCCTTGACGGTGCGCGCCTCACGGCAAATTTCTGTCACCGACGTATCAGCGATAAACGTCACCTTATGCTGCTGATACCATGAAGCCTCGTGCGTGACGATGTCGGCAAAAGATTTCTCCCCCGAGAGCACCGGCGTTAACAGGATACGGTTATAGGCCCCCTGCGGCTCATCACCGATAATATGAATGCGGTAGCGTTCGGGGGCCAGTTCGCACAGTTTTTCAACCAGCCTTATTCCCGCCATCCCATTGCCAATCACAATCAAAACAGGTTTATCCATCGCATACTTCCCGCTGGGTATATCAGGCGACCGCCTGATGTTTTTCATACAGGAATTGCAGCACCTGCTGGCGATATTGATGAAACAGCGGGTCGCTCGCCAGCGCCAATCTGGAGCGTGGGCGCACCAAGTCAACCTGTAAAATCTCGCCAACCTTCGCCGCAGGGCCGTTGGTCATCATCATCACCCGATCTGAAAGCAGCACGGCTTCGTCGACGTCATGGGTGATAAGCAAAATGGTTGTCTTGAGGCGTGTCTGGATATTCATCACCGCATCCTGCAAATGTGCGCGGGTCAACGCGTCTAATGCGCCAAAGGGTTCATCCATCAGCAGCACTTTCGGTTTCATCGCTAACGCGCGGGCTATACCTACCCGCTGCTTCATGCCGCCCGAAATCTCGCCGGGGCGCTTGTCCAGCGCGTGGCCCATATGCACCAGTTCCAGGTTGTGCACTATCCAGTCATGAATTTCACTTTTGTTCATCAAGCCTTTAAAGACCTGATTGACGGCCAGCGCAACGTTGTCGTATGTCGATAACCAGGGCAGCAGCGAGTGATTCTGAAAGACCACGCCGCGTTCCGGGCCGGGATCGGTGATTTCCCGATTGTCGCAAAGCAGCACCCCCGCGCTCGGACGACTTAGCCCGGCAATCAGGTTCAGTAAGGTGGATTTCCCACAGCCAGAATGACCGATAAGGCTGACGGTCTCGCCTTCAGCGATAGTAAAACTTACATTGTCGAGTGCCAGAAATGGCCCTTTTGCCGTGCTGAAACTCTGACTGACGTTTTCAACGCGAATAATGGTTTTTTTGTTTGTCATATCCGGTTTTTCCTAACGATTGTCGTAACTGAAACGACGGGCAATAGCCATAAGCCCCTGCTCAAGCACCATTCCCACCACGCCAATGAGTACAATCGCGATGATGATGTTTTCCACATTGAGGTTGTTCCATTCGTTCCAGATCCAGAAACCTATTCCTACGCCGCCGGTCAGCATCTCTGCCGCGACGATAACTAACCATGCAATACCGATGGACAGGCGCACACCGGTGAGGATGTAAGGTAATACCGCAGGGAAAAGTATTTTGCGCATCACGGTGAACTCGTTAAGGTTCAGCACCCGTGCAACGTTGAGATAATCTTGCGGGATACGTTTAACGCCTTCAGCAGTGTTAAGGATCATCGGCCAGATTGAGCAGATGAAAATGGTCCACGCCGACGCGGGTTCTGCGCGCTGGAACAGCAGAAGACCGATAGGCAGCCACGCTAACGGACTCACTGGGCGCAGCAGCGAAATGATCGGATTAAACATATTGGCGATAAAACGAAAGCGACCAATGAGAAAGCCAGCGGGGATACCCACAATTGCCGCTAATCCGAAGCCAATGGCTACGCGCCTCAATGACGCCAACAGGTTCCAGCCAATTCCCATATCATTAGGCCCGGCGATATAGAACGGATCGGCAAAAATCACCTTCGCTGCCGCCAGGCTTTTCAGCGGGGTGGGAAAGCCCTTACTGCTTAGCGCCGCAATCTGCCAAATGGCTAAGAGCACCGCGATGCCAAGTATTGCCGGAATGATTCTCTGCCCAATGCGGCGTAAAAGTTGACGGTGCAGGAAACGGTTAGCGTTTTTTGCTGGCTTAGCTGGCGTAGTTTTGAGCACCACGACCTCAGCGTTCACAGGCTCGTTCAATTCAACGACATTGCTTTTTGAGTTTATAGACATCTCTGGCCTCACTTAGCGTTTCATGGCAAAACTGTTGGCATACTCAGCGGGGTTACTGCCATCCCAGACTTTTCCATCAATCAGCGTGCTGCTGCGCATATTGTTTGTGGGCAAGTTGATACCGCCCGCTGCCGTAGCCGCCTGTTTGTAGATTTCGATACGGTTGATTTTTTTTGCAATGGCCAGATAGTCAGGGTCTTTGTCGAGTAACCCCCAGCGTTTGTGCTGAGTCAGAAACCACATGCCGTCAGAATAATAGGGATAGTTGACCGCCCCATCGTTGAAGAAACGCATACCGTGGGCGTCTTTCCATTTTTTTCCCAAACCATTTTCATAGTCGCCCAACATCCGTCCCTGAATGGTTTCGACCGAGGTGTTGATATAGGCCCGCGCCGCGACAACCTGCGCCGTTTCGATCCGGTTAGCATCGGAGGTGTCTATCCAACGCGAGGCGTCAAGCACCGCAGCAGTCAGCGCGCGCGCAGAATGGGGATTTTCTGCAACCCATGAGGAGGTTGTGCCAAGAATTTTTTCGGGATGGTCCGGCCAGATTTCCTGGCTAGTTACCACGGTATAACCAATATCATCAAGGATGGCTCGCTGGTTCCAGGGTTCACCCACGCAGTAGCCGTTCATATTGCCCGTCTTCATATTCACCACCATTTGCGGCGGCGGTACGACAACATTACGCACATCGTTAAACGGATGAATACCCGCGTTTGCCAGCCAGTAATAAAGCCACATGGCGTGCGTACCGGTTGGGAACGTCTGCGCAAAGGTATAGGTGCCCTTAGCACTGGCATCGACGACCTTTTTCAACGAGGCGGCGTCCGTCACCCCGATCGCCTTTAACTGATTTGACAGGGTGATCGCCTGCCCGTTGTGATTAAGCGTCATCAGCATCGCCATATCGTGCTGCGGCCCGGCAACGCCGAGCTGTAGTCCATAGACCAGCCCGTACAGGACGTGTGCGGCATCCAGCTCGCCCGACACCAGTTTGTCTCGCACGGATGCCCAGCTCGACTCCTTGCATAGCGTGATTTTGATACCGTATTTCTCATCAAACTTTTTCACCGCCGCCATCACCACCGAGGAGCAGTCGGTAAGAGGAATAAAACCGACCCGAATCTCTTTCTTCTCTGGTGCATCCGATCCGGCCGCCCAAACGCTGTTCATAAAGCCCGGCATCATCATGCTGCCACCCAGTGCTGCGCTTCCTGCTATAAATCGGCGGCGAGTCAGGTGCCTTTCAGGTGTTCTATCGTTTTGCGCCATTGCAGCTTCCTGTAACGTTAAAAATGAGCAAAAAAAAAGCGTCCGGTTAGCATTCAGTTTTCTGAACGCTAACGGACGCCTTTATCCGAAATGATGACTAAACCGCCATTGGCTTAGTACGTTATGTCATTTTAAGATGCAGCTTACATGCCAATATTTTATTGCTCTTCTTAGATCAATAAGTTACCGAAAATCAGGCTTGTTAAAATCTGGCTATTGCACTAATGCGGTTAATCATGCACCGCCTGATGGCACAATAACAGTGCAGGAAATCCGCTACTATCATAGAGAAGTCTTACCCAGCACGGCCGCTACCGAGATTATCGCTTCGGCAATTTCCACCAGCTTTTTGTTCTGCTTCATGGCCATATCGCGCAGCGCTTTATGTGCCTCTTGTTCTGTCATTCCGTGATGTTGCATTAATAGCCCCTTTGCGCGTTCAACAAGCTTGCGGTCGGCAAGTATCGAACGCAGCTTGGCCAGCTCTGCATCCTGCGCCTGTAACTGGCGAGACTGCTGCTGAACTAGCTCCAGAATTGAGCGGCTTAGCTGCGGGGGGATAAGCGCCGAGTAATGATTGTCATGGGCCGGGATAAGTACCATCTCTTTTTCCTGGCGCAGCCGTGACGTCTCGGCATCAAGGATGCGCTGGCTACAGCATTCCATAAGAATGGTTTCCAGCAGTTCTTCAACCTGTTTCATGCCGTCAATGCGCGTAGTGGCCAGTTCAAACCAGCGAAGCGCCAGCTCCTGTGGCTGTCCAACAGGCGTTACCAGCGTGCAGGCGATACGCCGCAAACGCTCAAACTCGCTGCTGTCGTTGGCTAACTGCTGCTGCCAATGTGCCACACAGCGGGCATCGGCAAATTCGAAGAAAGTTTGAAAGCAGCGCTCCTGACCGTCAATAAGATCAAGAATTTGCTGATGCGCACGATCGGCAAAATGAGTGGCAGCAAAACCGGCTGCTCCGAGCGCGCGCTCCTGACCAGCAAGCTCTTTTCCCTGCATAAAGCTGAACATAGCCAGCAACGAACGTGAAATAAATGGGTCACTCGATGAGTCAGCGGCTTCAAATATCAGCGCCAGATGGGTGCGGATCACCTCACAGTATTGCAGCATGGCTTCTGGCTGACTTATCGTTAGCTCCTTAACCTGTTTTCTCAACAATGGCAGCGTGCTCAGGCTATGTAAAAAAGCGGCTATGCGGCTAAAAAGTCGTGAGGCGTTCGATAAAACAGAGTTTGTCGGATCTAATTCGACCAGCTGCTGATGCACTATCTGCTCTGCCAGCTGGACCTCTGAAGCTTTGTCATTCAGCCGATCGCCCCACGTTTTACCCCGTGAACAAAGATAGATATTGGCAGTACCTCGCTCTCTTTGCAGGACGTGAACCAGTTGGCTTATCGCCCCTACCAACTTTCCCATCTGCAATAGCTGCTGTAGGCCAGTGATTTCACTTTTCTTTGAAGCGAGGAGAAAATCCAGAGCTGAGAGGGCCATAGTCGAACCTGTCGATAAAAATCCATATAGATTAAATAGCAAGAACCATGCCACCGGTTGATGGCAAAACAGGCAAAACTCATCTCTTTTTTGCATTTTGTGTACTACGCTTACAGCAGCAATAACCATTGAAACATGGAGAGTATAAGCAATGAGCAATGATGTGCGTAAGCCAACAACAACTGACGCGGGTATTCCTGTAGCCAGTGATGAACACTCCTTAACCGTCGGTCCCGATGGCCCTATCGTATTGCACGATCATTACCTGATCGAGCAGATGGCAAACTTCAACCGTGAACGTATCCCGGAGCGCCAGCCACACGCCAAAGGCAGCGGTGCTTTTGGTCACTTTGAGGTGACTGAAGATGTCAGCCAATATACTAAGGCCGCCCTCTTCCAGCCCGGCGTAAAAACCGATGTGGTTATGCGTTTTTCTACCGTAGCGGGTGAACGCGGTAGTCCGGATACCTGGCGTGACCCGCGCGGTTTTTCCATCAAGTTTTATACCAGCGAAGGGAATTACGACATGGTCGGGAATAACACTCCGGTGTTCTTTATCCGCGACCCGATGAAATTCCAGCACTTTATCCGCTCCCAGAAACGTCGAGCGGATAACAATTTGCGCGACAATGATATGCAATGGGATTTCTGGACGTTATCTCCTGAGTCTGCACATCAGGTTACCTGGTTGATGGGGGATCGCGGTATACCCAAGACCTGGCGTCATATGAACGGTTATTCCAGCCATACCTATATGTGGGTCAACGCCCAGGGCGAAAAGTTTTGGGTGAAATATCACTTCAAAACCGATCAGGGTGTTGATTTCCTGGCTCAGGAAGATGCCGATACGCTGGCCGGTCAGGATGGCGATTATCATACGCGCGATTTGTTTAACGCGATCAAGGGTGGTAATGCACCAAGCTGGACGCTGCACATGCAGATCATGCCGTTTGCCGATGCTGAAACGTATCGCTACAACCCGTTCGACCTCACTAAAGTCTGGCCACACAGTGACTATCCGCTGATTAAAGTCGGTAAACTGGTGCTGGATCGCAATCCTACGGATAACTTCGCGCAAATTGAGCAGGTTGCTTTTGAACCGAATAATCTGGTGCCCGGCATCGGTCTAAGCCCGGATAAAATGCTGATGGGGCGTATTTTCGCCTATGCGGATGCACACCGCGCGCGACTGGGGGTGAACTACAAGCAGATCCCGGTCAATGCGCCTCAGTCCCCGGTAAACAGCTACAGCAAAGACGGCGCGATGCGCATCACCCCTGCTTCCGATCCGGTGTATGCCCCTAATTCAAAAGGTGGGCCTGCGGCAGATGGCGAACGTTATCCAACGGATTCCACCTGGTCTTCCCAAGGGGATATGGTGCGCTCTGCTTACACCCTGCGCGCGGATGATGATGATTACGGCCAGGCCAATGATTTGGTTAACAAAGTAATGGATGATGCTGCGCGCGACCGCCTGGTGAATAATGTCACCGGGCACCTGCTGAACGGTGTGGAAGAACCGGTCCTTTCACGCGCTTTCGAGTACTGGCGTAATATCGATAAGGTCACAGGCGATCGTATTGCGGCTAACGTATTACAGGAAAGAGCGAAACGCGGTTAATGTCTTGCGAGTAAAGCGCCCGTTGGGGCGCTTTTTTTATGTCAGCTTTTCACTACGATAGACTCGTTATTCTTTCTCTTTCCACGCATCGGTATCGTATTTTGACCAGGCGCCATAGGCAGCATTTGGCAGCACGAACCAGTCGTCGCCGAAGTGTTTAGCGCTCTCTGTGACTAACTGGCGTTGAGCATCAGCGCTTTTCTTCGGTTTAAACTGTGCCGCGAAGTCAGGCAGGCTGTCACCGAATAGCATGATTATCTGATAATCGTGCATTATTTTCTGCCTGCGCTGCTCTTTAGGTTCAGTATCCAGCAGGATATTCTGTTCAGAGACCTGTGGCAGCCCTAATTTTTTTAATGTTGCGATAGTCTGGGCTTTATTTTTCTCAAAGCGATCGGAGACATAAAAAATACGGACTTTTTTGCTGTCTGCATTGTCGAGGAAGGCTTTTGCCCCTGGGATCAGCTTGGGATTACCGTGCTGTTCCCAACTGTCCCAGGTATCCCACTGGGTATAGTCATGGCATTTCTCAACATCTCTCACCAGCAGGGCGCTGTTATCAATAACCGTTTCATCCAAGTCCAGTACCACTGCGGATTTTTCCGGCGCGCTTAACTGACTGACTTTCTGGTCGAAACGTTCCTGAGCAAGACGATAGGTCTGAAGCTGTAGGGCCATGACTTCAGCAGATTTTTGCTGGTAACGCAGCGCCATTTCATAACTTTGCGCAGGACAGAGCGATGAAGTCTGTGCCGCAAAGACTGAAGCGCTGACGAACGACAGTGTCAGAAGTATCGACTTTGGTAAAACGTGCATATTATCCCTCTCTAACAATAAAATTCAGATGCAAGACGTGCAATCTTCCTGCTCCGCCTTGCTGAGATAATAACATCTACACTTTTTTTATGAAGGAAGGGTGACAGTAGCTTAAATGTAATAACGGATGCGGTGACAAGAAATCGTGCGTGGCGTCTACTTCAGGCAAGTATCTTCTGATAATCATCATCATATAAATGCTAGTTGAATGGTGAAAAGCTTAAACCAATGAGACTATTGCTAGCGCAACCGGCAAAGACGGGTGCCGGAGAGCAGATTATGCGCCCCGGCACCTCAAGAATTAACGGCTAACCTGATGACCGACAATGCCGCCTATTGCAGCCCCGCCTAAGGTTCCCCATGTGCTGCCGCCTGTCAGAACGGCACCGCCGACTGCGCCAACGCCTGTGCCAATAGCAGTGTTCCTGCCGCGATGAGACATGCCACAAGCCGATACGGCAAACGTTATTAACAGAACAACTGCAATAGTACCACTGCGTTTTAACAGCATGTTTATCTCGCCACATAGTCGTTATGAAATATAAGAGTCAGCCATTCACTCTCATTTTTTTAGCACGGCTTAATGCCTGCCGTGCTCTGTGCGGAATATAATGCTTAGTGAGAAGACTTCACAGGTAAATATTCCGAGAATGAGCGATTTTACCCCTGACTCCAAGACTATCGACGTGACAAGATTGTGATCACATCAGGTATTATCCAGCCGCGAACTGGCAAAAACTTATGCTAGCGTTTTTATCGCCTCATCCACAGGCGTATTACCATCAGTCAGCTCAATGATGGTGCGCTTTACCTGGGGGTGTTCGACCAGCGCGACCAGCGCGCCTGCCACGTTGTCGCGGGAAATATTGCCGTAAGGAACGGCCAGTCCGGCGCTCACTTTACCGTTACCGGCCTCATCCACCAACGTGCCCGGGCGCAGAATAACCCAGTCAAGATTGCTCGCGGCCAAATAGACATCGGCCTGTTTCTTCACCGCCATATAGTGCTCGAAACCTGCTGACAGCTGCCGTCCGCGCCCGGCCTCAGGAAAAGCAGAAACCAGCAGGAAATTAGAGATGCCCGCCTGTTGCGCGGCCGCCACCGCCAGCTCCAACCCTCGGCCATCAATGGCGTTGGTGTTTTCCTCGCCACCTTTTCCCCCTGCTCCTGCGGTGAAGACCACGCTGTCGCATCCCGTCATCAGCGCGGCAAAATCATTCACGCCGAGGCTGGTCAGACTACCACTCGCCGGAACGGCACCCAGCTGTTTCAGTTCTTCACCCTGCTCTGCCTGTCGATGCAGCGCTACGGGCTGATGTCCACGCTGTATCAGCTGTTTCACCAGACGACGTCCAACGTTACCTGCCGCACCAATGATAAATACCTTGCTCATCACTTCCTCCGGATTGCGATTCAGCAACCAGTTTAGCTGACTGAGCGGGAATCGTTTTCCATCTCCGTGCTGTGCGCGAGAAAAATTACAGATGTTTCTTCAACAGTCCGGCCAGCGCCGACATTCCCTGAATAATTTTTTCTTCACTATGCGTGGAGTAGCTAAAGCGGGCAAAATTTTTGCGCTGTTGCGTTGGGAAGAACGTCGCCCCCGGCACCCAGGCGACCCTGGCCTGCGGCACCGCATACTCCAGCATAAATTTCTCGCTATCAAAGCTTTCAGGGAATTCCAGCCAGGTAAACAGGCCACCGTGCGGATTGGTGTAGCGGATGCCCGCTGGAAACTCGCTTTCCAGCACCGACATCATCGTTTCCTTTTTGGCCAGATAACGGGCCTTAATAACCTGGATATGCGCATCAATATCGTGCCGTTCAAGATAAAGCGACACCGCTGCCATGTTTAGCGTGCTGCACTGGGTATCTGCCGCCAGTTTCAGCAAGCCGAGCTTTTCGGTAATTTCTTGCGAGGCAACTGACCAGCCGAGACGTAGGCCGGGGGCCAGAATTTTTGAGAAGCTGCCAAAATAGATCACCCGCCCTTCACTATCCATACTCTTCAGCGTGGCGACCTTTTCCCCCTGATAGCGCACCTCACGGTAAGGCGAGTCCTCAAGAATAATAAAGTCATACTGATTCGCCAGCTGGATAAGATGGCGGCGGCGTTCCAGCGACAGAGTGATCCCCGTGGGGTTATGGAAATCCGGTACGGTATAAAGAAGTTTGATCTGCCTGCCGGCCTGGAGCTGCTGCTCAAGCACCTCCGTCATCATGCCATCCTTATCCATCGGGATAGCCAGATATTCAGGCTGACAGGGATTAAAAGCTATCAGCGCACCGAGGAAAGTGGGCGCTTCGGTAGCCACCAGATCACCGGGGTTGATCAGCAGTCTGGCAGCCAGATCCAGCCCCTGTTGGCTCCCCTGCAATATTAATACGTTATCTTGTTCCGTGGCGACGCCATCCGTCGTCATTCTGGCCGCGATCTGCTCTCTGAGCTTCGGCATACCGGTAGAATGGGTATATTGCAGGGATTTCTCACCCGGCCCGCACAGCAGTTCGGCAAAAATGTCCTGAAGCTCTCTGGCCGGAAACAGGCTGGAGTCAGGATAACCTCCACCGAATGAGATAATGCTCGGGTCGGCTCCGTACTGCAGCAGCTGTCTGATAGCCGAAGGCTTCACGCCCTCCATTCTGTCAGCATAACGTATGGTCATATTCCGTATTCTCTACAATGATATCGGGCGGGAATTCACGTTATGAGAACTCGCTATAAGTTGTCAATCAGTTAACTTTATTTCAACGCAAGATTACCGGAGCACAGGATGGTCAGGTTGTTGACTGGATGGAGCAAGTGTCCGACGAACAGTATCAGCAATAAAAGCCAGCGGGCGCAGCATTTACCCGTCTCATTTGCCCGTCTGATTGAGGCCTTACGTTATCCCCGTTCTGGCTTTTCCCGGAGAAAACAGGCGGCACGATGGCCGCCCGGTGGCTTACTTGAGCATGGATGACAACTGGTCGGCCCCCTTATCAATGCCTACCCTGGCAGCGGCGAGCGAGCCGATGCTTGCGCTGACGTTCATCGCGTTAGGGTACTGTTTGGTAATATATGCCTCTAACAATCGGTTATTGTCAGCCTGATAAATTTCAACCGCATAGCTGACCCAACCATTCATCAACCCTTCCTTTCCCCGCACCGCCTGCACGATGTTATAGGGGCCACCTGCCAGGTCGAATTTTGTGAAGGTTCCCATCACCGGCGTGGTGGTTTCAGCCCCTGTTAATGTCAACCTAATGCGTAATCCGCGATTGGACGGTGGCTGCCCAAAGGTGAAGCGCGTTTTGAGCATTTCAGCATGACGTTGATACAGGTAGTCAGCCAGTTCTTTGCGGTCTGACTGGCTGAGATCGCCAAACTGATTATCCGCACCGCTATAAATGACGACCGGATCGAGCGTCACTTCGCTGTACTTACGCCAGTCAATGGCACTACCGGTACGCCACGGCTGACGGTAAGACTCCTCACCATCATTTGGCCGCAGCTGTTCTGCAGTTGATAATCCTGCATAGCGGGGCAGTTGAGTCCCTGCGCAACCGGCTAAAGCCAGTGAGAGCAGGATAACGCTAAATCGAAAGGGCCGAATTTGGGTCAACATAGTAAAACCTCATAAATGTACCGTACTGTACGGTTTATTTATGCCCTGGCAGGATTTTTCTGTCAATAGAATGTACACTCGGATTTATTTTCACGAGAAAACCGATGAAAGTCCGTACTGAAGAGCGCCGCGAGGCGATAGTTGAAGCGGCCGCGCAGCTATTCCAGCAAATGGGTTACGAACGCGCCTCCATGAACGAGCTGGCGAAACGGCTCGGCGGGTCTAAGGGCACGTTATACAACTATTTCCCGTCAAAGGAAGAGCTATTCAGCGCGGTGATCCGTACCTATGCCACTCGCCATCTGACCGATGCCGCCAACGCGCTGGATATGCCGTTAAAGAAAAATGTGACGCTGGAAGAAAAGTTGCAGCATTTCGGGGAGCAGATGCTTAACGTGATGACCACCGATAACACCGCCTTGTCAGTCTATCGCATGGTGGTGGCAGAAGCCGGACGTTCGGAAATGGGTATGCTGTTTTATGAATCAGGGCCGCGTGAGAGCGTTGAAAAGCTGGCGCGGCTGCTCTCCTCCGCGATGGATAACGGCGTACTGCGTATCGGCGATCCCCGCATTCGCGCACTGCAATTCCTTGCTTTATTGACGGCCGAAATTGAAGAGCGTATTTATCAGCGTACCGCGCAGCCGTTGAGCCTGAAACGTGTGCAAGAAATGACCGCCTGCGCGGTAAGAATGTTTATGGCCGGAGCGGCTACCCCGTCTCCTGTCGTGAGGTAAACGTCTAGATGGCTCTTCTTCCTCCATTCAAACATCTCTACCAGGCACGTCCGCGCCTGCTAATTGCTTTTTTACTCGCCGTCGTCAGTTTTTTCTTTATATCTGCCGGTCAGTCATTGGCACAGCGCCTGCTGATTAGCTGGAATGTGCTGGCCTGGTTATACCTGCTGTCGCTATGGTGGCTAATGCTGCGCACGCCAGCAAACAATATCGCCCGTATTGCCCGTGTCCAAGATGAAAGCGCCGCAACCGTACTGGCATTAGTCTGTATTGCCTGTCTGGTGAGTATTCTGGCGATTCTGTTTGAGCTTGGAGAAGTGAAGCATCTCAAAGATGCGGCCCAGGTCCGTCATATTGTTCTGACTGTCGCCACGCTGGTTGTATCCTGGTCATTACTTCCCACGGCATTCGCCATGCATTATGCCCATATGTTTTATCTGAACGACTCAGCGTCACATAAAGCTTTGCTTTTTCCTGATGGACAGTCGAAACCTGGCTACTGGGACTTTATTTATTACTCGTTCACCATTGCGGTCGCGTCACAAACGGCCGATGTGGCAACCGGAAATACCACTATCAGGCGCTTGACGATCTTACAGGCTGTCCTGTCGTTTATCTTTAACCTGGCGATCCTCGGCCTGTCGATAAACGTCGGTGCAGGTCTGCTAAACTGATCGGCATTCAATGAGGAAAAAAATCATGACTGCTCTGCCCACCGTTACCATTCACTATTGCTCCCAGTGTAACTGGATGCTGCGCGCCAGCTGGATGGCACAGGAGCTGCTGCACACCTTTAACACCGATCTCGGCGGGGTAACGCTGATCCCCGGCACGGGGGGCATTTATGAAATACGCGTTAATCAGCAACCGATCTGGGATCGTAAAGTGGATATGGGTTTCCCGGATGCCGCCGAGATCAAGCGCCGCTTGCGGGCCGTCTGTTTCCCGCAACGCGACCTGGGACACATCGACAGCCATAACGATAAAACGCCATAAAAAAAGCCGCGCATTGCGCGGCCTGTGAAAGAGCCGTAACCCGTATCAAAAATCGACATTAACGCCCAGCTGGAAGTTACGGCCCGGCATCGCGGCTAATGCGCGGTCATTCAAATCGCGAGCGGTCTGCCCGGTCAGATCACGACTGCTCAGGTAGTCCCAGTACTTACGATCGGTCAGATTATAGATACCGCCGCTGACCTTCACGTTTTTGCTCACTTTCACCCATGCGCTGATATCCACCACACCGTAACCCGGTACGCGCGTATATTCGCTGCTGGAGTCGGTCAGAGAGCTGCCACTATTGGTGTAAGACTCACGGTTAGTGGTTTCTGCCTGTTTCCCTTTCACAAAGGTGGCGGTGGCTGTAGCCCCAAAACGTTGCGCCGGGTCGTCCCAGCCGACACCAACGATGGCTTTCATGGGTGCCACGCTGTCAAGGTCGACATATTTATCGCCGCTGTAGCTGGACTTAGATTTACCTTGACTGTAGCCAAGCGCAAACGTCGTGTTCAGTCCATTCACCTCTTCGAACCAGCTACCGTAATTGATTTTAGTACTGATTTCGCCGCCCCAGATATAGGCCTTGTCGCGGTTTTCCGCCTGGTAAATCGTCGCCAGGTTTGAGGGAACATTGACGAACTTTTCAGGATTGCTGGCACGGCTGTAGCGGGTGTAAGCAATAAAGTTTTTATAAGTGTTGTAAAACAGCGAACCGTTTAACGTCACTCCTTCGCTTACCTGCCCCTTAACCCCCCATTCAAAATTATTGCTGGTTTCAGTATCAAGGTCAGTACTACCGACCAACGCATATTGCGCGCCGGGGATATAGTTACTGCCCAGATTCCAGGAACCATAAAGCTGGTTGGCATTGGGGAACTGCGCCCCGCGCTTATACTGGAGGTAGGTCATCATGCCGGGAGTCATATCGTAGTTGAGGCTGACAGATGGCAGCAGTTGGGTGTCACTGTTCGTTTTGCCGTAGAGTGCCTGTGCGCCATCGGATGTCAGTACGGCGGTTCCGTCAGCCAAATTCGCCAGATTTTGCGGCCTGGTTTCCTGATGAGCCACGCGCAGCCCAGGAACCACGGCAAACCCGTGGCCGGCAACATCAAACTGCATGCTGTCCTGTACAAAGGCCCCCAACGCCAGGGTGCGGCTGTCAGCCTGCGGTTTCGTTACCGACTGCGTGGGTGTCTGGCTGAACGGCCTTTCGGTATCAGCGATTCTGGCGTTAACACCGCTCAAAATAGCATGACGACCGAGAGTTTTCGCCAGCTGGGCTTCATAACCCCAAGTTTTGACATTGTAATCGGAATACGTGCGCAGATACCCGTTTAAAGGCGGCTCCTGTGGCGACAGCGTGTTGTCATGCGCTTCGGTTTGCTGGAAATAGATTTTATTGCTCAGGCTGTCGACCCAGTCATTATCCGGCGTCCATTCGTCCTTCAGGCTGACTCCCCAGCGGCGCGTGTTGCTTTGCTGATTAGCATCCCCCAGGATCGCCGTTGACCTGCTGTTCCAACTGTCATAGCGGGTATGATTCACCTTGCTGTAGAAATCGACCGTCCCGGTCAGCTTATGCCGATCGTTGGGTTGCCAAATCCCCGAGGTCAGTACCGCATCAGAGTGCCAGTTAGCGGGATAGGCATCCAGCACGCCGCTGTTATTGCGTGTTTGCTGACCATCGCGACGGCTGTAGGCGATCAGACCGCGCAGCGTCTCGTCACCTGCGGCGGCGGTGATGCCGTTATGCCAGCTGCGGCTGGAAGAGTCATAGTCACTTTGATAGCCAAAATAACTCTGTTTGCCGGGCAGCAGATAATCATCCGCCGATTTTGGCAGGAAAGAGACCGAGCCGCCCAGCGCTGTGTTAGCGCGTGATGTCGCGGTGGCTCCGGCTTCAATATCCACCCGTCCATACAGGTACGGGTCAATGTAATCGCGACCAATGCCAAAGGTATTCACCCCTGCGCGACCGGCGTAACTGCGCCCGGCGGCATCCGGTTGCGGGATGCCATCAACATCTAGCGCAACACGGTTGCCTTCCAGACCGCGAATGTTATAGCCCGCATAGCCAGCACGATCGAAACCACTTTTTCCGCTACCCGAACCACTGCTGCTACCCACCGCGCCGATCAGCGGCTGGTAGCGCATGATCGAACCAAAGTCGTTAGCACCCCGCTGCTGCATTTCAGCGGCGTTAATGCTGACTGAGCTTCCGGCCACCTTTTTAACCTGTGGCGAGAGCACGGTCATCAGTGCTTCGTCAGATGTCGTCGCTGGCTTTTGTTGCTGGCTGGTGCCGGTGTCAGGCAATCTGTCGCCCTGCTGTGCGGCGGCGACAGAAGACGTTGCGGCGGCGCTAAACAACGTCCCCATCATTAATGAGCTGTGCAAAAAACCCTGACGGATTGAAAAATTAAACATAATAAATACCTGAATAAATTATGGGTATCGGCTCAGGCATAGCTTCCATAGCGGGTGTAGACGGTCCTAAACGAAATATCGCAGGACAAAAATAAGGATGACGCAGACCATCATATACAAATGATAATCATTATCAATAAAAGTGTGCAGAAATTTACATTTGCACATGAGTGGTTTCACGAGGCTGGCGTTTATATGGGGAATGAATGATTAACGTTCCCCGCTATGGCTGGGTGAACGGGAAGTGCTGGAGATAAAACGATTTTTACAATAAAAAACCGCCGTCCCTTTAGGGACACGACGGTTTTCTGCTGAGCAGGATATCAGGAACTTGCAAAATCGCTCAACACCTGCCCTTCCATTCGGTAGCGTACCCATTCATCCTGCGGACTGGCACCGAGGCTTTGATAGAAGTCGATCGCCGGCTTATTCCAGTCCAGCACGCTCCACTCCAGGCGGCCACAGTGGCGCGCTACCGCCAGTTGAGCAATATGGCGCAGCAGCTGCTTTCCGGCTTTTTGGCCGCGAAAACGTGGTGAAACGTAGAGATCTTCCAGGTAAATCCCCTTTTTTCCCAGCCAGGTCGAATAGCTGGTAAAAAACACTGCATAGCCTGCCGTCTCGCCATCCACCTCACAGATAAGTGCTTCTGTCGCAGAATTTTCAGCAAACAGCGAGTTTTCTATATCCTGCTGGCTGGCAACCACTTCATGCAATGCCTTCTCATACTCGGCCAGTTCAGCGATCATAGCGAGGATCGCTTTTGCGTCTTCGCGCACGGCACGCCGAATAACGATAGTCATAAATATTCCCTGTTACTTGCTGTTGTTGGCCGCCAGCATAACCGTTAATGACTGTTGAAAGAAGTACATTGCCTTGAGTGACTTACTGTGCAACCCCGGCAACAGTGGATCAACCCGCCTGACGCAGGAACTCGCGTGCCTGTGTATAACGGTTAGGCCGCGCCGGGATCTCCAGCCGCTCACGTAGCGTGCGGCTGTCGTCCTGATGCCAGTAGCCACGCGCTTCCAGGATGGGTAATACCAGATGGACAATATCCTCAAGCGCTTCGTTCAGCACCGGGCCACAGATAATAAAACCGCTGGCTCCCCCCTGCTCAACCCAGCGGATAAAAGTCTCCGCCACCTGTTGCGGCGTGCCAAAAAACTCGCCTTTTGGCAGTGCGCTACGAAAGGCCACTTCACGCAGCGTCAGATTTTCCTCTGCGGCCTGGCGTTTAATCTGGTCAGTAGTTGAACGGAAGCTGTTCTCGCCAAGTCGCCCCAGTTCGGGGAATGGGCCATCCGGGTCATACTGACTGAAGTCGTGGTGATCAAAAAAGCGGCCCAGATAGTTAAGCGCCTGCTCAAGCGACAATAACGACAGCAGGTACTGATATTTCTCTTCGGCTTCAGCCAGCGTTGCGCCAACAATCGGGTTAATGCCGGGGTAAATACCCGGCAGCACGCGTCCCGCCAGCTGCACCTGATGCTGAAGCCGCGCGGCGTAGCGCTGCGCTTCTTCCAGCGTGCGCGCATTCGTGAATACCGCATCCGCAGAGAGTGCTGCCAGTCGTATGCCGGCCTCGGAAGCGCCCGCCTGGAAGATCACCGGCTGTCCCTGGGCTGAACGCTGAATATTAAGCGGGCCTTCTACAGTGAAATGCTCTCCGTGATGATTGAGCTTGTGCAGTTTTTCCGCCGCAAAAAATTCGCCGCTCTGCTGGTCACGAATAAAGGCGTCATCCTCCCAGGAATCCCACAATCCCTGCACCACTTCTATATATTCGCCAGCAATCTGATAGCGCTGCCCATGCTCGGGGTGTTGTTTGCCGAAATTACGCGCTGAGCCTTCAAGTGGTGAAGTGACCACGTTCCAACCGGCACGGCCATGACTCAACAGGTCAAGAGAGGCAAGCTGACGTGCCACGGTAAACGGATCGCTGTAGGAGGTTGAAATCGTTCCGGCCAGGCCAATGCGCTGCGTGACCGCCGTCAGGGAAGAGAGCAGTGCCAGCGGTTCAAAACGATTGAGAAAATGCGGCAGTGATTTTTCATTAATGTGCAGCCCGTCAGCAACAAACAGAAAATCGAGTCCGGCATCTTCTGCCTGACGTGCTAACTGCTGATACCAGCTAATATTCACGCTGGCATCGGCAGGCACGCGGTGATGACGCCAGGCATTCATATAGCCACCTGCGCCCTGTAACATCAGGCCAAGTTTAATCCGGCGTGGGGTTTGACTCATGGTGTATGACTCCGTGCTGAGAGAACAGAACGACAGACTTCCATAAAATCAGCGCGGAATTAAATATTAAAATCCCCTTTATAATGCCGTTTTATCGCTAACAAAGGAGTTGGTCACCCTGCGCAATAGTTGTCCGACGAAAGAGTTTTGCACCCTGCGCCTGCGGCGTATGATAGAACATTTGTTGATACCCACGTTTATTTTCCGGATCTGCCACTATGATCGTTCGCCCACTACAGCACTGGTTCCCACGCCTGTTTTCATGGCACGGTGCCGTGCTGTCGAAAATTATGTTTCGCCTTAGCCTTAACCTGATGATGTCGATTTTCGCCGTGATTTGCTTTCAGTGGTATGAAACCCTGGGGATCAGGCTGACCACGGCCCCATTCAGCCTGCTGGGCGTGGCGATTGCTATCTTTCTCGGATTCCGCAATAGCGCCAGCTATGCGCGCTTCGTTGAGGCCCGTACTCTGTGGGGATCGCTGCTGATTGCCCAGCGTTCACTATTGCGCCAGGCTAAAGGCGCGCTGCGCAACGATCCGCTGGAGGTAAGCCGGTTTTGCACTCTGCTGATGGCGTTCAGCTGGAGTTTAAAACATCAGCTGCGTGCTACCGATGACAGTGAGGATATTCAGCGCCTGGTGCCGGAGCCGTATCGCGCGCAGGTGCTCGCCAGTCCTTTTCGCGCTAACCGCTTGCTGCTGTGCCTGGGCTGCTGGCTGGCGGATCGTCGTGAAGAGGGAGCCATCAGCGACCTGCTGTATAACGCGATGGACAGTAATCTGAATGAGATGGCGCACATTCTCGGCGGCTGCGAACGTATCAGCTCCACGCCGATCCCGTTTGCCTACTCGCTGATTCTGCATCGCACCGTCTATTTGTTCTGCACGCTGCTGCCTTTTGCGCTGGTGGCCGACCTGCACGCTATGACGCCGCTGGTATCGGTATTCATTTCTTATACTTTTCTGTCGCTGGAGTCACTGGCGGAGGAGCTGGAGGAGCCGTTTGGCATTGCGGCAAATGACCTGCCGCTAAACGCACTCTGTACGGCAACGGAGCGGCTTCTTAAAGAAATGGACGATCGCCTGCCGTTGCCCGCCATGCCAAAGCCGGATGCCCGATTTAATTTGGTATAGCTTTGCGCGACATCAGAGGATGTTCAACCCGCGAAAACAGGACGCTTGGTTGAAGAAAAAAAAGGGCAGCCGCTGGCTGCCCCTTGATCCATCCGGCTGAAGATTACATCTGCACCAGATTTTTGATTTTTACGTCCGGATTCACATCTGCT
Source organism: Erwinia piriflorinigrans CFBP 5888 (assembly GCF_001050515.1). Taxonomy (GTDB): domain Bacteria; phylum Pseudomonadota; class Gammaproteobacteria; order Enterobacterales; family Enterobacteriaceae; genus Erwinia; species Erwinia piriflorinigrans. Next base: position 158,752 of record NZ_CAHS01000015.1, on the reverse strand, counting down.
TCATAGTCCACACCTTCCAGCCCGAAGCCAAACAGGTGCATAAACTCGTTTTTGTATCCGACAAAGTCAGTCAGCTGATTCAGGTTCTCATTGGTCACGGTTGGCCACAATGCAGAAACTTCATCCTGGACGTCTGGCTGTAGCTCTTTATAGTCTGCACGCAGGCGACCGGTTTCATCGACAATCGGCGCGGCGTTATACAGGCTGTCTTTAAACAGACCATATACCTGCTCGATGCAGCCTTCATGAGTGCCTTTCTCTTTCATCACCTTAAATAACAGGGAAAGATAAAGTGGCATCACCGGAATGGCCGAGCTTGCCTGAGTCACTACCGCTTTCAGCACGGAAACTCGAGCGTCACCGTTGCCGTGGGCCGCCAGGGTATCACGGATGGTCAGCACGCGCTTATCCAGATCCTTCTTCGCTTCACCAATTGAACCATTCCAGTAGATATCGTGGGTGATCTTCTCACCCAGATAGGTGAAGGCGGTGGTTTTAGCCCCTTCCGCCAGCACGCCGGCTTCCAGCAGTGCATCGATCCACATCTGCCAGTCTTCACCGCCCATTACCGCTACGGTGCCGTCGATCTCTTCCTGAGAGGCAGGTTCCAGCGAGACATCGGTAATGGTTTCTTTATCGGTATTCAGACCGCGCGTGGTCAGCGGCTTGCCAATTGGTTTCAGCGTTGAGTTGAACACTTCACCGGTTTTTGGATGGGTGCGGCGCGGCGCGGCCAGGCTGTACACAACCAGATCAACCTGACCCAGGTCCTGCTTGATCATTTCAATCGTTTTCTGCTTAACGGCATCTGAATAAGCGTCACCGTTAATGCTGTTCGCATACAGCCCTTTCGCCGTAGCCAACTCTTCAAATGCAGCAGAATTATACCAGCCAGCGGTCGCCGGTTTGTTCTCTTCGCCTGGGCGTTCGAAGAACACGCCCAGCGTATCCGCATGGCAACCAAATGCGGCGGAGATGCGAGCAGCGAGTCCATAACCCGTAGAGGCGCCAATCACCAGCACTTTTTTCGGGCCGGAGGTTATCGCGCCCTGAGCGGTGACGTACTCGATCTGTTTTTCTACGTTAGCTTTACAACCCGCCGGATGGGCAGTAACACAGATGAAGCCACGGATGCGTGGTTTAATAATCATGTCGACCTCAATTATGAAACTTTTTTCATGAACTTATTGATTAAATACGGCCGCTAGAATACCGCTTATGCCGGTTCAGGCAAAGTACGGAAACGCGCTAATCGCTTTCCAGTCTGTTTTTTCGTCATTCAATGACGGGTGTTTGAGCGCGGTGTCAGTCTGGTCAAGGTGCTGCGTGACGATTGCACGACAGGACTTACCTGCCAAGGTTCAATTTTAAACTTCTTCGTAAGATGGCAATCGGGATTTTACATCCTGCTCCGCACCGTGACAAAAGTATGATCGGATTCAAACTTCAGGAAATTACCAAGGCCAAAAATCCATTCATTTTTAATACATAACTACCGCTCAAAGTCGGTAATTTTGGGAGTAAGTCATCCTAAAAACAAATAAATATGCAATTTGCAGTGCGGTAAAACCCTAAAAACAATAAATATTCACAATAATTTAAAAATCTGGAAACCTTTTTTTAATGTTAAATTACCGGCCACTCAGTGAGATGCACTGAGACATCCACGGTAATACGGTATTTATCACAAAGCGCTACCCGTCAGGCCAGCATTCGCCAACGGAGAGGCGCTAACAGAAAAGGTTTGTAATGGAAAAGCTTTCTTACGTTTCTGATGGCAGTAAAACGGCCTGGTCAACCTATCTGCAACAGATCGATCGCGTTGCCCCTTATCTTGGAGAACTGTCGCGTTGGGTGGATACCTTGCGTCATCCCAAACGCGCGCTCATTGTCGATATTCCGCTACAGATGGATGACGGCACCATCCGTCATTTTGAAGGCTACCGCGTTCAGCACAATCTTTCTCGGGGCCCGGGAAAAGGCGGCGTGCGCTACCACCCAAATGTTGATCTTAACGAGGTGATGGCGCTTTCCGCCTGGATGACGATTAAATGTGCGGCGGTTAATCTACCTTACGGTGGCGCTAAAGGGGGCATCCGTGTCGATCCTTTTAGCCTGTCCGAAGGGGAACTTGAACGCTTGACGCGTCGTTATACCAGCGAAATTGGCCTGATCATTGGCCCGCAAAAAGATATTCCCGCACCGGATGTGGGCACCAACGCCAAAGTGATGGCCTGGATGATGGATACCTATTCCATGAACCAGGGGACGACCATTACCGGCGTGGTGACCGGCAAGCCGATCCATCTCGGCGGTTCTTTAGGCCGTGAAAAAGCCACCGGGCGCGGCGTCTTCATTACCGGCCGTGAAGTGGCACAACGCAGCGGTATTGAAATCGAAGGCGCGAAAGTCGCTGTACAAGGTTTCGGTAACGTGGGCAGCGAGGCGGCTCGCCTGTTTTGTGCTGCCGGAGCGCGGGTGATTGCCATTCAGGACCACAGCGCCACGCTGTTTAACCCGAACGGTATCGATCTGGTGGCATTAGGCGAATGGCAGACCGCCAATAAGAAGATTGCCGGTTTCAGCGGCGCTGAGGAAATTGATGACGAAGCGTTCTGGGATGTAAAAATCGATATTCTGATCCCGGCGGCACTGGAAGGTCAGATTACCCCCCAGCGTGCAGAAAAACTTCACTGCCGCCTGGTGCTTGAGGGGGCTAACGGCCCCACCTTCCCCCAAGCCGACGATGTCCTTACTTCACGCGGCGTTACGGTCGTACCCGACGTCATCTGTAACGCTGGCGGTGTTACCGTAAGTTACTTTGAGTGGGTGCAGGATATGGCCAGCTTCTTCTGGAGCGAAGTTGAGATTAATGAGCGCATGGATAAAATCATGACTGAAGCGATGGTTCACGTCTGGGACAAAGCACATGATAAAAACTGTAGCCTGCGCACCGCAGCCTATATTGTGGCCTGCGAACGTATTCTGATGGCCCGTAAAGACAGGGGTATCTACCCCGGTTAATATTGAATGGGGCGGGCTATCCCGTCCCATTCTGTACGGCTCTTTCTAGCGATCCGGCGCGTTACTCTTTGTCGTGCAATGCTTCGGCTTGCGCCTGCTGATAGTGCTGTTTGAAAGCGGCGTTTTTTTCCACCAGGCCGAGGGCAGCTTCAATCAGCTCGTTTTGAATCAGGGTGGTTTCTCCGCCACTCGTCTTCCAGTGGACATACATCACGCAAAGCGCGGCGACCTGAAGCTGTTCGCCTTCCTGCTGAATACCATCAAACTGATACTCTGCCGCTGACCAGTGATAAATTGCCGCAACAAACGGCATATCCCCGCTCTCGTCCAGCTCCGGCAGGGTAGCAAACAGCGCCTGCATCTCAGGGGTGGCGACATAGTTCTGACGACCGATTGCATCAAGCTGCCGCCCGTGGGCGCGGGACTTATTAACCTGTTTCGCCTTCGCCTTCGCGCGTTTAAGGCGTTTATCCTGTTTGCTGCTCACACTGTTTCTCTGTCAGTTGAAAATTCGGCTGGCAGGATAACATAAATCGCTACCCTTTCCCGATCATCAGCGACAGCAGGCCGGCAGCGATCAGCGGCCCGACAGGAACGCCCCTGAACAGAGAGACTCCGATAATTGTGCCGATTAACAACCCACCTACCACCGTCGGCTGGGTGCCCATCAGCGATACCCCGCGTCCGCCCAGCCATGAGACAAAAATGCCTATCGCCATTGCCAGCAGTGATTTCCAGTGTAAAAAAGAGTGCATCAGCGAAGAAGAGGGTAACGTGCCGCTGGCAATCGGTGCCATCACACCAATAGTCAGAATAATGATCCCCACCGTAACGCCCTGCTTTTCAATCCACGGAAAGGTTTGTTGCAACGGCGTCATACGGATAACAATCAATACCAAAAGTGCAATAGTCACCGTGATGTTGTGGCTAAAATAACTCAAAGCGGCAAGGAACAGCATGATGGCTAGCGTCAGATCAAACATTTTCACTTCCTGATATAACAGATTAAGGACATCGTGTTATATCAGCATAATCACTTTCACCAGCAAATCTGTTTTTTATCTGCAGGTTACTTCATTGACCGTTTAACGCAGTGCGTCAATGGCAGCCTGTAGGCTGACCTGCGGGCCACTCAAAACGGCCAGCGTGCTGTTAATCCATTTTTCCGCGCCGCTCATCGAGGCCTGCGCCAGCACAATGCAACCCAGCGCACTGTCTGGCCGCTGTTGAATATAGTGTGCTATTTCACGGTGATAACCCTCTATATCCCCCTGGTTGAACCACGCCCATGCCCGTGGGATCAGCTCTACATACAGCCGATCGCCGGGAATAAAGGCGTTAAATAACCGGGTAGTGGATTCAAGCGTTGACTGGGCAGTGCAAAGTACAAGAATGGTGCCGTGATAACGTGAGGCGAATTTTGCCAGGGTGGCATCTATGCGCAGCACCGGCTTACTGAATTGAGCATCCCACACCGCGATACCTAATGTGCTACAGGTGACGATAACGGCATCCGCCTGCTGGCACAGCTCCTCTATCACCTTGCGCGTGGCGGAGATAACTGGCGCAGTCACCGCCTGTTCTACTTGCGTCTGCGCGAATAGCTCGCCTTCAACCCGATGCAACAGCTGAATATCATCTTCATCAAGTACGTTTAACGCCTGCTCGAAAACCTCAATATTGCTTTGGGCTGCGTGCAGGCAGGCAATAACGGTCATAACAGCATCTCCTGAGGAAGAAAGTTTAACTGTGGCAAAAAGCGCCATAAATGCCAGTCATTTTTTTATCCTGGAAAGAACAAACGTTCCAACCTTATTGCACTAAAAAAGCGCATGGCATCATTGTGGCGCAGATTAAATCGTAACTTTTGTTTCATCACTCACCTCAAACCTCAGCCAGCGGCACTTTTTGCTTAATTCTTTCATGGTATAAAAATTGCTTATTATTAGGTTAAGACGGTCGAGGAGAAACAAATGAAAGCGATTATTATCGGAGCCGGTATTGGCGGAATGTGCACGGCGATTGCCCTGCGTCGTTGCGGAATTGAGAGCGATGTGTTCGAGGCGGTTAAGGAGATGAAACCGGTCGGTGCCGCCATCTCCGTTTGGCCAAACGGAGTCAAGTGCCTTAACTATTTGGGCATGAAAGAGGAGCTGCGTGCCATTGGCGGCCCAATGGACTTCATGGCTTACAAGGATTTTCGCAGCGCGGATACCCTGACGCAGTTTAGCCTCGATCCGCTGGTACAACACTCAGGTGAACGTCCCTATCCGGTGGTACGGGCCGAATTACAGGCCATGTTGCTGGATAACTTTGGTCGCGAACGGGTGCAGTTTGGCAAACGGGTGAGTCGCGTGAATCAAAATAGTGACGGTGTCACGGCCTTCTTTGACGATGGCAGCGAGGCTCACGGCGATTTGCTTATCGCCTGCGACGGCACGCATTCGGTAGTACGCCAGTCGGTGCTGGGTTATTGCACCGAGCGCCGCTATGCAGGTTACGTCAACTGGAACGGGCTGGTAGAGATCGATCCGTCGCTGGCTCCGGCTAATCAGTGGACCACTTTCGTCGGCGAAGGGAAACGCGTGTCGCTCATGCCGGTTGCCGGAAATCGCTTCTATTTCTTCTTTGACGTACCGCTGCCGAAAGGGCTGCCAGAAGACCGCAGTTCCCTACGCGACGATTTAACCCGTTACTTTGCTGGCTGGGCTTCCCCGGTGCAGCAGCTGATTGCCCGGCTGGATCCAGAGACTACCAACCGTGTCGAAATCCACGACATTGAGCCGTTTTCACCACTGGTGAAAGGCCGCGTGGCGCTGCTAGGCGATGCTGCACACAGTACCACCCCGGATATTGGTCAGGGCGGCTGCGCGGCGATGGAGGATGCGGTCGTGCTGGCTATGACGTTACAAAGCAACTCGCTGGGCATTGAGGATGCCCTGCTACGTTATCAAAATAAACGTGCCGGGCGGGTAAAGGATCTGGTGCTGAAAGCACGTAAACGCTGCGATGTCACCCACGCGAAAGATGCAGCAACGACCGCCGAATGGTACGCCGGACTGAAGCAAGAAAACGGCGAACGCATTATCGGCGGGATGTGTGAAACGATCCAAGGCGGCCCGCTGGCGTGAAGCGCGCCGCTCATCATTTACAGCCCCTTAAACGGGGTTGTTATTTAAGTCCACGGTCAGACAGCATCGCGTCAATTTCCGCATCGCGGCCGCGCCAGTTGCGGTAGAGCTGTTTAAGATCTTCGCTGTTACCACGTGACAGCACGTTGTCACGGAAACGCTGACCGTTTTCCCGCGTCAGGCCACCATGCTCATCAAACCAGGCAAAACCATCATCCGCCAGCATTTGTCTCCAGAGATAGGCGTAATAGCCAGCGGCATAGCCGTTGCCCCAAATATGCTGGAAGTAACTGGAGCGATAGCGCGGTGGAACCGCTGGCAAATTAATCTGCTCCTGGGTTAATGCATTCTGTTCGAAGCTGTCGACCTGCTGCAATGGTTGTCCGGCATCAAGGGCGTGCCAGTGCTGATCGAGCAATGCCGCTGCCAGCAGTTCGCTCATTTCATAGCCTTTGTTGAATTTGCTGACGCGCAGCATCTTATCACGCAATGTGGCTGGCATCGGTTCGCCGCTCTGGAAGTGGCGGGCGAAGTGGCTGAACACCTGCGGGTTGCTGGCCCAGTGCTCGTTAAACTGAGACGGGAATTCAACAAAGTCGCGAGGGGTGGCCGTACCGGATAAGCTCGGATAGCGCTGATTGGCGAACATCCCGTGCAGCGCATGGCCGAACTCGTGGAACAAGGTGATGACATCATCCCACGACAGCAGAGCTGGCTGCCCTGGAGCCGGTTTGCTGAAGTTGGCTACGTTATAGATAACCGGCTTGCTGCCCAGCAGCGTTGACTGATCAACGAAGTTCCCCATCCATGCCCCGCCGCCTTTATTATCGCGCTTAAACCAGTCTGCGTAGAACAGCGCCAGCGGCGTTCCATCTTTATCAAACACCTCATAGACCTTAACGTCCGGCTGATAAACCGGCAGATCGGGCCGCGGTTTAAAAGTGATTCCGTATAGCTGCGTGGCGGCATAAAATACGCCATTCTCCAGCACATTGTGCAGCTCAAAGTAAGGCCTGATCTCGGACTCGTCGAGATCGTACTGAGCACGCCGCACCTGTTCGGCATAATATTGCCAGTCCCACGGTGCAACGGTAAAACCGCCCTGCTGCCGATCGATGATCGCCTGAATATCTGCCGTTTCACGCCGCGCGCGCGCCGTAGCCGCCGGGGCGATTTGCCGCATAAAAGCCAGCGCGGCCTGCGGGTTTTTCGCCATCTGGTCCTGAAGTTTCCACGCCGCATAGCTGTCAAACCCCAACAGCTTTGCCTGCTGCGCACGCACCTGAGCCAGGCGCATAACCACTTCACGCGTGTCATTGGCGTCTGACTTTTCTGCCCGCGTCCAGCTGGCGTCAAACAGCGTCTTGCGTGCGCTACGATCGCTTAATTTTTGCAAATCGGGCTGTTGAGTGGTGTTCTGTAACATCAGCAACCACTGGTTTTTCTGACCACGGGTCTCTGCGGCATCGGCGGCGGCAGCCAGTTCATCCTTATTCAGGCCGGCCAGCTGCTGCGGGTCGTTGAATCGCGCACTCCCCGCTTTCGTTGCCGCCAGAAGGCGGGTGCTGAAGCGGGTGCTCAGGGTGGCTGATTCCTGGTTGAGGGCTTTGAGCTGCGTCTTCTCTTCGTCATTAAGGCGCGCTCCGGCCAGCTCGAAGGACTGCCAGGTGACCTCCACCAGACGCAGCGATTCCGCATCCAGTGGCAAACTAAGACGTTGCTGGTAAACCTTGTCCAGTCGGGCAAAGAGTTTAGTATTCAACATGATGTCATCATTCAGCGCCGCCATCACCGGGGACATTTCCTCATCCAGCGCCTGTAGCTCATCATTGGTATTACTGGCGGTCATCGCGCTGAATACGTTGTAAACGCGCTGTAGCGTCCGCCCGCTCTGTTCAAGCGCTTGATAGGTGTTGGCGAAGTCGGGCGGCGCAGGATTGTTCGCAATACGTTCAATTTCAGCGCGCTTTTCAGCTATCGCGGCGACAAGTGCTGGTCGATAATCGGCATTTTTAATCTGATCGAATGGCGGAGCCTGAAACGGCAATGAACTTATATGGCTGAAAGGATTACTCTGTTGCGACTGCATCTGGCGACTCTCCTGCTGTGATTCTGCCGTCTGTGCGCCCTGTGCGCTGGCGGTAAGTGCAATACTGATGGCCCAGACCAAAGGTCTCATCCTCATTCCCTGCTCTCCATATGATTAACGACTGGAATTTCAGCATAGGTGCTCTACACAGCAAAATCATTCCCAATGGGCTGTTTTTTAGCATCTGGTTGCCCACGCTGCCAAACGCAGCGGCCATGTACCCAGGTTGCCGCGATGTTACGATCGTCGCCCAGCGTCATCAGTAGAAAGAGTTTTTCCCATATATCGCGGCTGTTGGCGTGGCGCAGCTGCTGTAAAGCGGATACTGCCGGGTCCAGCACCACGAAATCAGCCTCTTTACCGCTGGCAAAATTACCAATATAGCGATCGAGATCCAGCGCCTGCGCCCCACCGAGAGTGGCGTGATAGAAAGCTTCGCAGGCAGACAGCTTATACCCGCGCAGCTGCCCAACTTTGTAAGCTTCACCCATCGTTTGCAACATGCTGAAGCTGGTGCCTGCCCCCACATCTGTCCCCATCCCCCGCTTCACGTCCTGCTGCCAGCAGCGCTGGAGGTCAAACAGGCCGCTGCCAAGAAACAGATTTGACGTTGGGCAAAAGGCAATCGACGAATCGGTATCATGCAGGCATTGCCATTCCCGATCTTCCAGATGCAGGCAGTGGGCAAACACGCTGCGTTTCCCCGTGAGCTGATAATGATCGTAGACCGCCAGATAGCTATCGTGCTGTGGGAACAGTTCCTTCACCCAGGTCACCTCTTGAGTGTTCTCACTCAAATGGGTATGTAGCCAGATATCGGGAAACTCACTGCGCAGAAGCTGCACTTTTTCCAGCAGCTGCGGTGAAGAAGTCGGCGCAAAGCGCGGCGTCAGGGCATAGCTTAAACGCCCTTTATTATGCCAACGCGCTATCAGTTCCCGCGTCTGCTGGTAACTCTCTTCGGGGGTTTCTATCAGTTCATCCGGCGCATGGCGATCCATCATCACTTTACCGGCAATCAGCCGCATCTCCAGTTTTGCAGCCGCCTCAAACAGCGCATCAACCGACTGCGGATGAACGGTGCCAAAAACCAGTGCGCTGGTGGTGCCGTTACTGAGCAACTGCTCAAGGAAAAATGCCGACATTTTCGCCGCGTGCTGTGAGCAGTGATACTGGCTTTCAACCGGAAAGGTGTAGCGATTAAGCCATTCGAGCAGCTGTTCGCCAAAGGCACCGATCATTTCAGTTTGCGGATAATGAATATGACTATCAACAAAGCCCGGCACGATTAATCGACCGCGATAGTCCAACACGCTCTCGCCCGGCTCTAGCAGATGTTGCCCCTGCTGCCATTCTGTTAATGAGACAATGTGGCCTTTATCCAACAGCAACAGCCCATCTTCCAGATAGCGCGCGGCTTCCGGTAACTGCTGTGGGCTGTCAACGGTACGGGTGATATCAAAGAAACTGGCACGAATGGCGCGCGTATCGTTCACTGACATAGCTTTTCCTTTAATACTGCGGCATAAGGACGCATTGAGTTATTGATAAAGTTTCTGCAATTGTTATGCCAGTAAATTTTACAAATTAATACTTATATTACAGTTAGTTAGGTTTTTGTGTCATCACATCGGATGCGCAACCGATTGCCAGCAAAGAAAGCGGTGATTTTCGGCAAAAAGAGTGCATTAGCAGCGCGTTTAAAACGCCAGTTTCGTTCGTCCATGCACTACGATCATACAATCAAGAAAACAATCGCACGTTATTGGTGCAGTTTTTTTGTCTTACGATGACGATAATTCACTCGTTACCGCACAACATTCAGGTGTTAAAGTGACAACGACCCAAAATGTGAAAAGGAAGAGTGAAATGATCGTATTTGTTACCGGTGCTACCGCCGGATTTGGTGAGAGTATTACCCGCCGTTTTGTCTCTCAGGGCCATCAGGTTATTGCCACCGGCCGCCGTCAGGAGAGGCTTAATGCCTTAAAAGAAGAGCTGGGAGACCGTGTTTATCCTCTGGTTCTGGATGTGCGTGACCGCAGTGGGATCGATGCGGCCTTAGCCAGCCTGCCGCAAGAATGGCGTAGTATCGATATACTGGTCAATAACGCCGGACTGGCTCTGGGGATCGAACCTGCGCAAAACGCCAGCGTGCAGGATTGGGAGGATATGATCGATACCAATAATAAGGGCCTGGTTTATATGACGCGCGCTATTTTACCGGGAATGGTAGAACGTAATAACGGGCATATTATCAACATGGGTTCCATCGCCGGTAGCTGGCCCTACCCGGGCGGCAATGTCTACGGTGCAACAAAGGCGTTTGTGCGGCAATTCAGCTTTAACCTGCGCACCGACCTGCATGGCACTGCGCTGCGCGTTACCGACATTGAGCCGGGCCTGGTGGGCGGCACCGAGTTCTCCAATGTACGTTTTAAAGGCGACGATGCGCGCGCTGATAATGTCTATCACGGCGCCGAGCCACTCACGGCGGAAGATGTGACCGAATCCGTCTGGTGGGTAGCAAACCTGCCTAAGCACGTCAATATTACCTCGCTGGAGATGATGCCAGTTGGGCAGAGTCAGGCGGGGCTTCGTGTCCATAAAGCATAGCCAAAGCCGTTTATATCTGGCGTTTTCTGTCTGTCAGGTCACTCAGTCAGATGCTAATCTCGCTTTAACATAAACGACAGGGTCGGCTCACTGGTGAGCACTTTGCAGCTGGTGATATACTGGTTGATGTGATACGTGCAGTCGTAATGACTGGCAGCCTAAAGAAAGGAACCCACAATGAAGACAATGCAACAACGTCTGGCTCAGGCCGCGCTTCCGCTGGTCGTGCTGGCCGCACTATTTACCGCTACACACGGTGCGCATGCGCAAACCAATCGCCTGATTATTGAAAATGGTGATAGCGCGCTGACCAAAGAGCAGGCACGCGAGCAAAAAGAGCAGTGGGATGCTACCCACCGTCTGCGTGGTAAAGTGAATAATCGTGTCGAAAAGGAGTTCGATAAAGCCGACCGCGCCTACGACAATCAGGACAGCTGCGAAAAGAGCCTGAACGTGAATGCCTATTGGGAACCAAACACCCTGCGTTGTCTCGATCGCCGTACCGGCCGTCAGGTGACGCCATAATTGACTTGCTGCGCTCAGATTTGGTGCAAAAGGATATGATGATGAAACGTTTTAAATTGGCTTTATTAGCACTTACCGTCGCCGCGCCCCTGGCAGCCACGGCATCCTGCGAGTCAGTGAAAGCTGATATTAGTCAGAAGATTATCAACAATGGCCTGTCTGCTTCAGGGTTTAGCCTGGAAATTGTGCCTAACGATCAGCTCGAGCAGACCGGAGGCCAGGTCGTCGGGCACTGCGAAAGTGATACGCATAAAATCGTTTATAAAAAAACCAACGACGCAGGTGAAAGCAATACGTCTGCCAGCACCGGAACGTCGCAGGATAGCTCACAATAGCGTAGTGAATAAGGTGGCCCGTTGATGGGCCGCCTCCCACCCTTTAATCGGGCCGGCGTGCTGGGATGAGACGCGAAACGGCCAGGCTCATTAAACCATCAGCTTCGATACGACAACCCCTGATGTTTCATATTTTCAGCCAGTTTCTTTTGCAGGATGATAACAATCAGCGGGAACCCTGATGCAGTCACTGCACTTACCGCCAGCAGCGTGTTCAGATTTTGCGGCGTGATACCCTGATTGGGTAAGAGCAAAGCGGACATAAAAAAGGCAAGGGTTGTAATCAGATACATGATTGATGTCTGCAATGAAGTGAATCCAGCCCGCTGCCGATCGTCAGGGAATTGAACCGTCACCGCCGATGATAAAACCAGACGACTGTAAGACGCCCCGAGAAATAAAATAATAAATAATGCCGAATTCTGATAGCCCAGGGCCGCTATCAGCAAACTCAGTAGAAAAATGAGAGTTGAACCTGTCGCCATAGTGGCAGCGGAAATACGGGAGGTTAATATGCCTGTTATTTTAGTGGACAGATAACCAGCAATACCTCCTGTGAAAAAAAGCCACGGCAACAGGCTTTGTGATGCACCCAACCGTTGGGTCATCAGTGGCACCAGAATGGGAATGACCAGCATTGGGCTGAACTGCACCAGCGCATTACTGGAAGCAAACAGCAACGTCTCCCTATCAAGAGAGGGTTTACGCGGGGCAAACTGCCTATCTGAAGGGCGCGAATTTTTGGGGACCGTGATGATAATCATGGGTAATGCCAGCAAACAAAGTGCGCTGATTAACCAAAGAGCGACATGCCAGCCATAATGTGTACACAAAAATAATACAGCAGGCATACCGACAATGCTGACCAGCGAAAATGCAGCAATCACCGTGGCCAGCATTTTCCCCCGCAGGTTAACTGGCGCGTAATTTATCAATATACTGGTACCCACTCCCATTGTCGTGCCACCAAGCAACCCGGCACAGAGTCGTAACGCCAGCAGAACATCAAAACGGGTGGTGAGCGTGGTCAATAATGTAAGCATGCCTAACAGTGCCATATTGATGAGCAAAAAACGCTTCTGATCGAACCGTTTGATCCAGTAAAAAACAGCGATTCCCGAAAGGACCGCGCCTGACGTATACAGCCCTGATACATAACCAGAAAAGGACACAGGAACGGCAAAATCTGCTGCCATAAAGGCAAAAATGGGGTTGAACGCCATGTATTCCAGCGCATTCGCAAACTGAATAAAGGAGGTGACAACGGCTATCCGTATAAGGACGTTGTGATTAAACCTGTGCGGGATTCGTGACATTGGAAGCAGCCTGTAGATGTAAGGTATCTTTCAGCTTAACGGCTGTCACTGTTGAGAAAAAGATGGTAAAACGGCATTCATATTTATCAAATATGGGATAATAAATGCGACCGGCTCTTGATTTTACGACCCTGAAAATCTTCGTCGCCGTGGTTGAAAGAGAAAGTTTTGTCGGCGCATCCAAAGCCCTTGAGATGCCGACATCAAACGTGAGCCGTTGTATTTCTCAGTTAGAAAAAAAACTGAATCTTCAGCTTATTGAACGCAGCACTCGGCACATGAAACTGACCCCGTCAGGCCAGCTACTCTATACCCGGGCAAAGCCATTACTGGAGATGCTGGAACAAACTGAAACTGAATTAACATTGCGGCAAATTCAGCTTAAAGGACCATTGCGTATCTGTATTCCCAGTGAAATGGGGCCTGCGCTTCTGAGTTCTGCTATTGCCGATTTTGCCTGTCAGTATCCGGATGTCGAGATCAGCTGCGTCACAAACTTGTCGGGCTTAGAATCTCTGCGAGAGGATCTGGATTTAGCGATCGTTGTTACTCGTGGTCAGATGGATGACAGTGACTACATAGCCCGTCATCTGGTGACCATCCCTTGCACTATTGTTGCAGCCCCTGCCGTCATTCAGCGTTATGGCACCCCTTCTCATATCCAGCAATTTGAAGAATTACCCTGTATTACAACGGTAAGTGCGCTGAAAGGTGCTCCCTGGCAGTTTGTTAATACAAAGGGGGGATTCGAGACAATTAAGGTTAAAGGGCATTATCGGGTAAACAGCGGAGAGATGGCGGGACGAGCTGCGGTATCAGGTGTCGGTTTCGCCATTCTATCGAAACAAGCCTGCCAACCCTACATTAGCGATGGACGGTTAATCGAGGTTGAGTTTGAACAGCAGGCGGCACCATTGCAATTGTTTGCACTTTATTCAAATGGTCGTTATTTGCCCGCCAGAACAAGAGCTTTCATTGATTTTATACACCAGAGTCTGATGCCCCCCCCCCCCCCCCTGATGGACGCAGGTTGCAAACGGCCTGCCCGCCTGAAGCCGTGACAAAGCCGTCAAATGTGACAGCGTCACGCCAACGTCAGAAATTGCCCGCAAACAGCAGGTAATCAGACCATTAAAATAAAGGTGACAGATCGAGGTAATGCGCCAACTCACGCGTCTCTGGTCGGGACAAATAAGGTATTTCTCCCAGCAACGGTGCCGGAATTTTATTTCGCAGTACGGCAATGATTTCTGCATAGTGCGACAGCCCTGGATTTATGCGATTAGCGACCCAACCACACAGTGGTAATCCATCATTGATCACCGCCTGTGCGGTAAGCAGTGCATGGCTGATGCAGCCCAATTTAATCCCCACGACCAACACCACCGGCAGTTGCTCCCGTACAGCCCAATCAGATAACGGTTGCAGATCGCTCATTAGGCTACGCCATCCCCCCGTGCCCTCGACAATGATATAGTCAGCATGGTCATCCAGCGCTTTCAGCCCAGTGCTCAACACATCATAGCTAATCGGCGTTGGGCTGGTACTGATCTCGTTATCCAGCAAAGTTACCGGGTTTATTGCCTGATAGGGCAAAGCGACGGAAGAAGACGCCTGTAACACCAACGCATCTTGATTGCGTGCCCCTTCTGGAGTTTGATTACTGCTTTTTGCCACGGGTTTATAACCCACGCTGCGCTTCCCCTCTGCTGTCAGCTTCTGCAATAACGCGCGCGAAACCACCGTTTTCCCAACTTCCGTATCCGTTCCAGTGACAAATAACCGTGTTGACATAGGATAACTCCGGCATGCCCGGCTCGGGCTGTTTAAAGTTTAGGTGCTCAAGTTGAACAAAAAGTTTAGGACAATGCCTGTCCCTGGGGATTGCGTTAGCGCAATGTTTGGTGGGTTTATCAGCCTTGTAGCAATTTGATTAACAGCGATCCGTTATATAACGCCTCCTTCACCAGTGCGGCTGAGGACAACGTGCCGGGCTGAACTAATTGAGTGGATTCTATGCGGAGTTCTGCGGTGTAGGCTGGCAAAGCCTGCTGACGAATGCGGGTAGCAATAGCGGGAAACAGGATCGACCGTGCCCGATTAAGCGGTGAACCAATCAGTATTTTCTGTGGATGAAAAACATTGACCATGACGGCCAATATTTGCCCCACGCTAGTGCCAACCCCGGAAATGATATCGCAGGCCAGCGGATCCCCGGACAGTGCGGCATCACATAACGTGTCGATGGTCAGTGGCTGATTATATAGGGCAGATGCCTTAGATGCCGACAGACGTTGCGCTGCCAGCGCCAATATCGCGTCGATACCTGCGACCGTTTCCAGGCAGCCGTGATTACCGCAATAACACAATTTGCCACAGGGATCGACCTGGGAGTGACCGATCTCGGCCCGCGTGGCTCTACCTCCATGCAGCAGCTGACCGTCAGTGATAATCCCTGCCCCGACGTTGTGATGAATGATCACCTGAATAATGTCGCTGTCTTCACGCGAAGCACCAAATAACGCTTCGGCCTTAGTCCAGGCGCAAATATCGTGCTGAATGAAAACGGGCAGCCCGGTGCGTTTCTCCAGTTCAGCCCCAAGCGGCATGTTCTCGACCTGATAAAATGGCATGCTGTGAACGATGCCAGTTTGACCGTTTATCGTTCCGGTCAGCGTAATGGCAATAGCGGTCAGTCGTTCAAGTTGATGTTGATGCTGGATAAAGAAGCGATCGACATGGTGCAGAATACGCGTTAGCAGTGATTTTTCAGCCACAACGGGCAAAGGAAACTGCTGTTCAGCTATCATCTTACTGCTCAGATCGCGCAGCGCGAGGGTGATATCCCCATTACCGATGCGCACGGAGAGATAATGCCATCCACGGCTGTCAAGCACCAATCCAACTGCGGGACGTCCACGGCATCCTGCATCTAAAAATTCGGTTTCCTGCACCAAATGGGCTTGCAGTAGTTCACGTACAATTTTGGTAATACTGGCTGGAGCGAGGTGTGCTTTTTTGGAGAGCTCAATGCGCGACACGGGACCATAGCGATCGATCAGGCGGTACACCATCCCGGCATTCATTTGCTTGATATGGTCAATATGACCAGGCAGGCTATCCGTAATCACATTCTCTCCGGGTTATTATCATTCGCTTAATGTCGCTGATACCTGCTGACATGGGCTGTTATTATTTACGCTGAAATAAAGCCATCTACTCATGGTGAAACACTAATCAGATGAGGTCAACTATGTGTTTTGAAATGTGATTTACAACACAAAACCTCAGTTAAACAAGATGATGTTTTACGATATCGACTCTAACCGGGCAACAATAATGTCTTCATCGCAGCGGCTACCGCTGGCATTTCCCGCTGTTTTGACCACACCAACCAGACCTCAGATCGCGCATCCTGTTCTTGCAGGGGTATCCAGACCACATCATTCAACCGCACCCGGTGAAATGAAGCCGGTAAAATCGACACGCCCAGGCCGCCAGAGACCAGGCCAATAATGGTCATAGCTTCTCCCACTTCTTGAGCAATATTGGGTTGAATATCATATCGTTGCAGTAATTGGATAATTTCGCCATACAGTGCAGTGCCTACTCCAGGGGCGAAGAAAACAAAAGGCTCAAGCGCCAGTTCACTGAGCGCAATCTGTTGACGGTGTGCCAGTCGGTGTGCTCGGTGCACCAGGGCATACATCGGCTCTCGTAGCAGCAGCTGGTGATGAAACGTTTCTGGGAGCACGGTATTACGCATAACCCCCAAATCAAGTCGCCCATCGCTAAGCGGTGCCAGCTGTTGGCGCGTATTGATCTCCTGCATTTCGACATGAACAGCCGGATAACGTTGCCGAAAAGTAAAAAGTGCATGCGATACGGCACTGATTAGCGGAGCGGATGAGGTAAAACCAATGCGTAACTCCCCTTCGTCTCCTCGATGCAATCTTGCTGCTTTGTCGGCAGCCTGTTCAACCTGCTGCATAACAAGGCACGCATCCTGGTAAAACTGCTGCCCGGCAGCTGTCAGTCGGACGCTACGGTTAGTACGGGCAAACAGCCGTGCGCCGATCTCCTGCTCAAGGATTTGAATCTGCTGACTCAGCGGCGGCTGCGAGATATTTAGCCGCATTGCAGCTCGACCAAAATGCAGCTCTTCAGCAACGGCGATAAAATATCGCAGGTGACGCAATTCGATATTCATATTTACAGCATATCATTTGAGATTATTAATATATTAGACATCATAAACCATCTTTCCTACTCTTCACAGGTTGATAATTTTTATTACACCTAAGGATCCGAAGTGAACCGCTTTTCCCCAGCCGTCACGCAGCCCATAAGCGATGAACGGTCAACGTCCGCCCCTGTTTCTACTCCTGCCGTAGCCAAAAATGTGTATATCAAACGCGGTACGCCCCAGTTTATGCGCGTGACTCTGGCGCTGTTTTCCGCAGGGCTTGCGACCTTTGCCTTGCTTTATTGTGTTCAGCCCATGCTACCGCTTCTGTCGCAAGAGTTTGGCATATCACCTGCGGCAAGCAGCATATCGTTGTCGGTTGCTACCGGGCTAATGGCGCTTGGACTGCTGGTAACAGGCCCACTTTCCGATGCGGTTGGACGTAAGTCGGTCATGGTTACAGCACTGCTGCTTGCGGCTATCTGCACTCTACTCTCCGCCACCATGACCAGCTGGCACGGTATTTTGGTGATGCGGGCGCTGACCGGGCTGGCTTTAAGCGGTGTGGCGGCAGTGGGGATGACTTATCTCAGCGAAGAGATCCACCCCGGCGTGGTGGCCTTTTCAATGGGCCTGTATATCAGCGGTAATTCAATCGGCGGTATGAGCGGCCGCTTGCTCAGCGGCGTTATCTCAGATTTCAGCAACTGGCGGGTTGCGCTCATGGTGATCGGCTGTTTATCTCTTGCTGCTGCACTGATGTTTTGGAAAATTTTGCCAGCATCACGTCACTTCCGTCCAACTTCACTCAAGCCACGCAACCTGATGCTAAACTTCCGCCTGCACTGGCGCGATCAGGGGCTTCCGTTACTGTTTGCTGAAGGATTTTTGTTAATGGGGTCATTTGTTACCCTGTTTAACTACATTGGCTACCGTTTGCTGTCTGCTCCCTTCTCCCTCAATCAAGCCGTGGTTGGACTGCTTTCCGTGGTCTACCTGACCGGCTCCTGGAGTTCCCCTAAAGCGGGAGTGATGACGGCAAAATACGGGCGCGCACCGGTACTGCTCTTTTCCACCGCCATTATGTTGACCGGACTTGTGGTTACCTTGTCAGGTTATGTCTGGTTTATCCTGCTGGGAATGATGCTCTTTACCGCAGGCTTTTTTGCCGCGCACTCGGTCGCCAGCGGCTGGATTAGCGTTCGCGCAAGACACGCACGCGGCCAGGCCTCGTCGCTTTATCTTTTCTTCTACTATCTGGGTTCGAGCGTGGCAGGTACTTTGGGAGGCGTTTTCTGGCACAGTTTCGGCTGGCACGGTATTGCCGGGTTTATCGCTGCTCTGCTGCTACTGGCGTTATTGGTAGGTTCACGATTGCACGCCAGAAAGCTTTAATCAGCACTGTTTTTCACTCGCGCCGGGACCATCCGGCGCTACTGCTCTTTTAAGCCCGAGCGAGTCATTAATCCCCTTATTCAGGCTTATAGCATTTCGATGCTGGATCTACTCTGTACGCAGAACAATAAATCCGGGTTTCGCAGCCATATACTCAATAAATGGCGAATCAACCACCTTACGGTTACTTGCCAATGAGGAGGCATTCCTGAACCAAACCTTACCATCGGTTTTGATGACTATCCCGGTATGTGAAACATCCAGTCCCGGAAGTTTAGAATAAACGCCGACATAATCACCGGATTTAAGTTTATCAAGCATCGCTTCATTGATTGCGTGGCCTGGTATATAGTTTATTTCCCTGGGTATAATGCCAAGGTCGGGTATATATTGGCTACCGTCTGCTTTCGCGTTAAGGTTCTTTTGCACACTCACGTAATCAGGGCTGATCTGGCGTGTGACATCGGTGGCATTGTAGGGAGCAACAGCGAACCAGTCAGTGAAAAAATGCTTTCTGCTGAAATATCCAACATTTCCATGCGCATATCTTGTATCAACCAAATTGTTAATAAATGATGTATGATCTTTAGATCGCGTCAAGGCTTCCACGTAATCAAGCAGGGTAAAACAATCGACTCCGTTGAAATCTGCTACCAATATTTCTTTATTATCTGCTGATCCAATCAGCGTATTGCCCTTGTAGGGAGTATTCAGAAAAGCCGATGACACAGCACTGATAAGATTACCGCGTTCAGCCTCCCCTGACGTAATAACTTTTTCGCGAATGACCTCATTCACTTTATCGGAAGTAAACCGATCCATTTTCGTCTGATATTGATTGCCGTTGCTTTTAGTACACGAGGCGAGGCAGGCCGAAAGTAATAAAAATAGAGCCGTCTTTTTCATGTGTATTTTCCCTAATAGATATTCCCGGCGCATATTTAATAACATTTTTTTATGCATGCGAGCGATAAAAGCCGTTTGTTTATACTGCGTTGATTAACTAGGGTTGATAACCCTGTTTAAGGGAGCTGCATCACGTAAAACCAGCGCTACCCTTTCCTGTTTGAAAAACAGCTATCTTCAGTGTTGAAGTTCATCTCCTTTGTCATTATGATAATTTAGTATGTTGTAACTAATATTCGAGGTAACAATGAACCGTTATGATGTTATTGAACAGCTTCATCGCGTTGTAGCTCAACTGGAGCATGAGCTGCGTGAGTTACAGCAGCAGATAATGACCTTACGCCTGCTGGCGGCGCGCGTTTTTGAGTTACCCGAGGTTGCAAAAGGTCAAGAACATGAACCTTTGACGCAAATTTCAGTAAGACAACTCACCGGTCAGCAGGCACTGCAACGCGCGTTGACCCACTTCAGCCGCCTGTTTATGCAACATCAGTCGGAAAAGCTCAGCACCAAAGCCGCAGTACGCCTCCCCGGAGCGATCTGCATCGAAACCAATAACCCGCAATCTGCCCTGCTGCGTCAACAAATTCAGACGATTAATCAGCTGAAGCAGCGCCTGGAACAGCTCATCACTGTAGAATCCGGGTTGCCCAGTGAAGAGCGCTTTGAGTTCGTACATACGCACCTGCGCGGATTAATCACTTTGAATGCTTATCGCACCATAGCTTTGATCGAGTCCCCTGACTCGGTGCGTTTTGGCTGGGCAAATAAGCACATTATCAAGAACGTTAGCATCAACGAGATGCTGGAGAAGCTTCAGAAAAGCATAAAAGCGGGACGTGCTGTCGCCCCCTGGACACGCGAACAGTGGGCTGAACGGGTGGAAGACGAGATAAAGCTCCTCAAGTCACTGCCTGCTGATGCGGTGTTGAAAATAAAACGTCCGGTGAAGGTGCAGCCGATAGCCCGCGTCTGGCATGTAGAGCAGCAGAAACAGATCCAGCTGGCCTGCCCTTCGCCACTGCTGGTGTTGTGCCCGGATGCCAATAGCGTGCCCAAGCTGGGAGAGTTGCTGAATTATGATGCGGATAAGGTTGTGCACCGCTACAAACCTGATGCACAACCCTTGCACCTGCTTATTCCACGCCTGCATCTCTATGCCGATCGGCTGGCGTAGGCACGGCGCGGACACAATCCCCCTCTTTATTGAGCGGCGACCCGTCTTATACCTTCATGCTGCCGACCATCTCTTCCGGCCGCACCCAGGCATCAAACTGTTCTTCCGTCAGGTAGCCCAGCTTCAAGGCGGCTCCCTTCAATGTTAGCCCTTCTTTATGAGCCTTTTTCGCAATTTCCGCCGCCTTGTCGTAGCCGATATGCGTATTCAGCGCGGTGACCAGCATCAGCGACTCATTGAGCAGTTGTGAAATGCGGTCACGGACAGGTTCAATGCCCAGCGCACAGTGGTGATTGAAACTGTCCATGCCGTCAGCCAGCATACGAACGGATTGCAGGAAATTGTGAATAATCATCGGCCGATACACGTTCAATTCAAAGTTACCCGACGCGCCCCCCATATTCACCGCCACATCATTGCCCATCACCTGGCAACATAGCATCGTCAGCGCTTCACACTGGGTTGGATTAACCTTACCCGGCATGATGGAACTGCCTGGCTCATTTTCCGGGATAGCGAGTTCGCCAATGCCGCAGCGTGGGCCAGAGGAAAGCCAGCGCACATCATTGGCGATTTTCATTAGCGAAGCCGCCAGCCCCTTCAGCGCACCGTGCGCATGTACCAGCGCATCACAGGTCGCCAGCGCTTCAAATTTATTAGGTGCAGTGACAAACGGCAGCCCGGTCAGGGAGGCCAGCTCGCTGGCAACACGCACCGCATATTCTGGATGGGTATTCAGCCCGGTGCCTACCGCCGTTCCCCCCAAAGCCAGCTCTGCCAGATGGGGAATGCTGTGCTCAATATGGTTCAGATTATGACCTAGCATCGCCACCCAGCCTGATATCTCCTGACCAAGCGTCAAGGGCGTGGCATCCTGCAAATGTGTACGCCCTATTTTGACGATATCTTTGAAAGATTCAGCCTTTTCATGCAGCGTTTTCCGCAGCACCTGCAATTCGGGGATAAGATGCTCACGTAGCGCCGCCACCGCCGCTACGTGCATCGCGGTGGGAAAAACGTCGTTAGAGCTTTGGCTTTTATTCACATCATCATTAGGATGCACCAGTCGTGACATCCCGCGTTCGCCGCCGAGGATCTCACTGGCACGGTTGGCCAGCACTTCGTTCATATTCATATTGGTTTGCGTGCCGGAACCGGTCTGCCAGATCGCCAGCGGAAACTCGCCTTGATGTTTGTTGGTCAACACTTCGTCAGCGGCCTGAACAATCGCCACGGCTCGCTCGGCAGGCAACAGTCCGAGGTCACAATTAACCCTGGCGGCGGCACGCTTAGTCTGCGCCAGCGCGTATACCAGCTCGACCGGCATTTTTTCCGAGGAGATGCGGAAGTGTTCCAGCGAGCGCTGTGTCTGCGCGCCCCAGAGTTTATCGGCGGGTACCTCAATCGGTCCCATTGAGTCTTTTTCAACGCGATGCGCGGCCATTCCCCTCTCCTGTTATATAAACTGATGATTAAATGAGATTTTTAAGCACTTCACGGTCAGATGTGCGGCGATAGTCTGACATAGACTTGTTCAAGATTATGCGACTCATTCGCGTTTCTTGCACCTTCATTGTCCTGTAACTACACAATGACGTCAGCGCAGAGCGTCAAAACCGCCGCTAAATCGGTTATTTTCATGGGCAGCCCGCATCAGTTGAGATGATTTCTTTACTAAGGTTTATAAGGATTTGGCGAATTGCGCTGACGACAGCAGGCAGAATTGCTAATATCAGTAAAATACTAACCAATACGCCGCGCAGGCGTTTTCGTCGTCAGAAGATTGCCTGCTGAATGAATCAAATAAAACGGCGTTCGTGAACTGAAATAAGGACGACAATACAGATGAATAAAACAAAGATTGCCGTGGGGGTGATTGTCGCTCTTGGCGTAGTCTGGACTGCTGGAGCCTGGTTTACCGGTAAACAGCTGGAAAAGAAGATGGATCAGATGGTGCAGCAGGCCAATGAGCAAATTCAGGAACTCTACCCAGAGAGCCGTCTCAAGGTTAGCTACCAGGATTTCCAGCGCGGCGTATTCAGCAGCACTACACGATTTATCTTACAAAGTAGCTCTCAAACTGAAGATAATTCCGTGCTGAAGCCGGGTCAGACGGTGGAATTCAAAGAAACCATCGATCATGGCCCATTCCCGCTTGCCCAGCTGAAAAAATTCAACCTGATCCCCGGCATGGCTTCGGTTCACACCGAGCTGCTCAACACCGACGCGGTGAAAAAGCTGTTTGAAATCACCAAAGGCAAGTCGATTGTGCAGGGTGAAACCCGAATCGGCTATGGCGGAAGCACGCATTCCGATATCCACCTGCTGCCAACCGACTACAGTAACGCGCAGAGCGGGGAACGTTTCGCGTTTGATGGCGGTTTGCTGAAAATATCCGCCGACGATAAAGGCGACAAAGTCACCATCAGTGGTGACGTTGGTAACCTGCAGCTGACCGGAAAAAATCAGCTGGATGCCGCAGTAACGGTTAACCTTAGCGGCCTGCGTCTGGATGCTAATTCTCACCTCAGCCCCGAAGGGATGCGTATCGGCGATCAGACCATTGAATTGCAAAAACTGGTTGCTTCAGTGGACGGCAAAGAGGCACTGATTGCCGAAGGCCTGAACGGTAAATCGAGCTTTGATTCAAAAGAAAACCGCGTCAGTGGGCAGATTGATTACACCCTCGACGGTGTGAAAATAGAAGGTCAGAATTTCGGACAGGGCAAACTGTCAATGAAGCTGGCGGACTTCGACGGCAAAGCGATGAAGGCGTTTTCTGAAAATTATAACCGCCAGTTGCAGGCACTGAGTGCGGATAGCGCACTGCAAGCCAATCCTGAGCTGTATCAGCAGCGCGCTGGCGAAATCCTTACCGCCAATCTCCCCCTGCTGTTGAAAGGCGATCCTTCTATCACTATTGCGCCACTGAGCTGGAAAAATGAGAAGGGCGAAAGCAGTTTCACCCTGTCGGCCCAGTTCAAAGATCCGGCTAACGCCCCTAAAACGGCTCAAACGCCGACGCAGCAGCTTGATAACGTGCTGAAATCGCTGGACACCAAACTGACCATCTCAATGGATATGGCTACGGATACCATGACTCACGTGGCGCTGGCTGAAGGTTATTCGAAGGAAGAAGCCGCTAAGCTGGCCGAGCAGCAGATTAAAGGTCTGGCTGCTATGGGTCAGATGTTTAAGATAACCACCCAGCAGGACAACAATATTGTGACCAGCCTGCAATATGGCGCCGGTCAGGTGACGATGAACGGCGAAAAAATGCCGCTCGATCAGTTCCTGATGCGTTATATGCTGGGCACCGCCGTCCCGGGCACTTCAGAGTAATTTCCTTTCAGAGCGCCACCAGGCGCTCTTTTTTTAGCATGGCAGACTGATATTTCAGCAACCGACGAGCCCTTTGCGCAATTCGCTGGCGCTGTTGCGCAAACTGTTTTTATAATGCGTCGCACTTTGAATGATAAACACAGAGAGTGCCGAAATGATCGATTCTCAGCTTCCCCTTACCGATATTCATCGCCATCTTGACGGCAATATTCGCGCGCAAACCATTCTTGACCTGGGTCGTGAGTTCAACCTCACCCTGCCTGCCACTACGCTTGCTACCCTGCGGCCGCATGTGCAGGTGATCGACGCTGAACCCGATCTGGTCAGTTTCCTCAACAAGCTGGACTGGGGGGTAAAAGTGCTGGGATCTCTGGATGCCTGCCGCCGCGTGGCGTTGGAGAATGTCGAAGATGCTGCACGAGCCGGGATCCACTATGCCGAACTGCGTTTCTCGCCGGGCTACATGGCAATGACGCACGGTTTGCCGGTAGCGGGCGTGGTTGAAGCGGTGATCGATGGCATCAAGTCCGGCTGTGCTGTACACAATATTGACGTACGGTTGATTGGCATTATGAGCCGCACCTTTGGTGAAGAGGCCTGCCTGCAAGAGCTGAACGGGCTGCTTGCTCATCGTGATGGCATTACCGCACTTGATCTCGCTGGCGATGAACTGGGCTACCCCGGCCAGCGCTTCCTGAACCACTTTAACCGCGCGCGAGATGCCGGCCTGCGGATTACCGTGCATGCCGGTGAAGCGGCAGGCCCGGAAAGTATCTGGCAGGCGATCCGCGAACTGGGTGCCGAGCGCATCGGCCACGGGGTAAAAGCGGTGGAAGATCCGGCGCTGATGGATTTCCTGGCACAGGAAGGGATTGGCATAGAGTCCTGCCTGACGTCGAACATTCAGACCAGTACCGTCGCTACACTGGCGCGGCATCCGCTGAAAACTTTCCTCGATCACGGCATTCTGGCAACGATCAATACTGACGACCCGGCGGTACAGGGTATTGAAATCGATCACGAATATCGTGTGGCGGCCCCGGCTGCCGGCCTCAGCGTGCAACAGATGCGCGTGGCACAGGAGAATGGTCTTAACATTGCTTTCCTGAGCGAGGAAGAAAAAAACGCCGTTCGCGCCCGCGTGGCGGCATAATATCCCCTGCGCGCGTCTGTTGTCGACGCGCGCAGCAGCCAGTGCGAATAGGTCTATCTCGAGGGTTATTTCAGCGAAACGGTCTGACGCTTCTCGGCTGACTGCAACCCCAGCTCGATAATCTCCATGACCTGAATCGCCTCCGCCACTTTCACCGGGTTTTCACCCACGCCGTTGACCGCGTCACGAATGCCTGCGTAATAGGCCGGATAATTGCCCGGAACGGTCAGCAGCCTCTCTTCAACCTGCTCTTCCCCCTTCAACAGCGTCAGAGTGCCGTCGCGCATATCGTAACCCCACTCTTCAAGGGGAGGTCGTGCTCCTGTTCTCAGGTTCTCCTCCTGGGGATCGAGACCATATTTAACAAAGCTGCCGTGAGTACCGTGCACCTGATAACGCGCTGAATCGGCAGCCACCAGCATGCTGCCGTGCAGGATCACGCGGCGCTGCGGGTAGATTAGCGTGGCATGGAAGTAATC
Organism: Erwinia piriflorinigrans CFBP 5888; assembly: GCF_001050515.1. GTDB lineage: Bacteria > Pseudomonadota > Gammaproteobacteria > Enterobacterales > Enterobacteriaceae > Erwinia > Erwinia piriflorinigrans. The sequence goes on along the minus strand of NZ_CAHS01000015.1, from coordinate 133,078 downwards.
GGTCGTCACCGCCCCAGGACGCAGGTTGGCAATGTCAAGGTGGACAGCCACCGGTGAACCAAACAGTTGCAGGGCCTGGTCGATCAGATGTGGGCCAAGGTCGAACCAGATGCCGCTGCCTGCCCCTTTCTGCTCACGCCAGCGCTGGCGGACTTCTGGGCGGAAGCGGACAAAGTTCGACTCAAAATAGCGAACTTCACCCAGTGAACCTTCCTTCAGCAGGGTTTTCAAGGTCAGAAAATCACTGTCCCAACGCCGGTTATGGAATACGGATAACAGCAGCCCTTTGGCATTCGCCAGCGCCTCCAACTCGTGTGCCTGCGACAGGGTGACGGTGAAAGGCTTGTCCACGACCACATGTTTACCTGCGTTCAGGGCGGCTTTCGCCAACGGGAAGTGGGTATCATTAGGCGTCGGGATGACGACCAGTTGCAGTGACGGATCGTCAAACAGCTGCTGCGGGTCGGATACCACCTGCACCGATGGATATTCGGCATGGACTTTGCCCGAATCACTACTGGAAATGGCGGCCAACTCCATGCCGGACGTCCCGGCGATCAGCGGCGCGTGGAAGGTTTTACTGGCGAAGCCGAAGCCCACCAGGCCAACACGGATCTTGTCACTCATTTTTGTCCCTCACGTAGTTATCCGTTGATTTAAAACCATCAACCACAACAGGACAAGGCGGATTTGGCTGAAAACCTATCCGTTAGCACGGTCGGCTAAGTGCCAGCTTGCACCGTTTGTATCCGACGCAGCCAGACTGCGGCGGCGGAAATCACTGGGGCTGACACCCGCCCGTTTACGAAACACGCGGGAGAAATAGAGTTGGTCATCATAGCCGACTTCCCTACCCACACTGGCAATCGGCTGCATGGTGTTTTGCAGCAGCAGCCTGGCACGGATCACGCGCTGATCTTCGCGCCATCGCATTAGATTGACGCCCATCTGCTCGCGAAAAAGGTGTGCCAGCCGCGAAGGAGACAGACAGACATGCCTCGCGACTTCCTCTATTTTTACCTCTGCCGCCAGATGCTGCATAACGTACTGACAGGCCTCTACCACCCGCGCGTCGCGTACCTGCTGATGGCTGCGCGGATCTTCCTGAATGGCGCGTAGCAGCAGGCGTTCCAGCAGGTTCATCGCCAGCTCTTCGGCATAACGCCGCCCCGCATTATGCGTCTCTTCAATGCTGGCAAACAGGCGCTCAAATTCGTCGCACAGCCCGTTCGACAGACGCAGACGGCCAATCCCCTCAATCTGCTCCTGCCACGTCAGCCAGTCACTCCAGTAGGCACGAGGACGAAAATAGATCCAGCGGTGGTGCCAGCAGTCGCTGTCCGCCGAGCGGCCATAATAGTGCGGGGTTTTCGGCTGAAACAGCAGCAGGTCGCCGGGTTCGCAGTCAAACGCATTCTCCCTCTGTTCCACGCGCCCACGTCCTTTGATGGTCAGATTAAGAATAAAACCCTGCATGCCCTGTGGCCTGTCGATAAAGAAATCGAGCGGGCCTGCCGCATCGATCGGCGTCAACCCCGCCACCAGCCAGGCGCTGAACAAATAGCCCGGTAACAGCGGATTAGATTGCGCCACCGGCGCCAGACGATGATACATACCGCCTCCTGTCAGACTGCTTTTGCTTTCTGTTTATAGCGGTCGAAAATGACCGCAGCTAACAATATCAGCCCTCGCACCACGTACTGTGAGAAAGGCGAGATATTAAGGAGATTCATCGCATTCTCAACCGTACCGAGGATCAGCACTCCGGCTACCACGTAGGAAATTTTTCCGATACCGCCCTTCAGCGATACGCCGCCCAATACGCAGGCGGAGATGACAATCAGCTCGTAGCCGAGGGATGTCATCGGCTGACCGCTGGTCATGCGCGAAGCGAGGATGATGCCCGCCGCCGCCGATACCAGACCGGACAGGATAAAGATAATGATGCGCGTGCGCACTACCGGCACGCCGGCCAGACGCGCCGCCTCTTCATTTCCACCAATCGCCAGCGTATTACGGCCGAAAGTGGTTTTATTCAGCAGGAAAGCAAATACCAGCAGGGTAATAAGTGTCAGCCATACCGGGGCCGGGATGCCAAGCCAGCTGGCATAGCCGAGTGCAAAAAAACGTTCATCTTCGATACCCACCGCCTTACCGTCGGAGAAGATATAAGCCAGTCCACGCACAATCTGCATGGTGGCCAAGGTGGTAATCAGCGCATTGATCTTCAGCCTGGCAATCACAAATCCGTTGATAAACCCGCAGGCCACGCCAAGCAGCAGTCCTGCCGTCACGCCAAACCACAGGCTCTCAGTCAGATTGATCACCACCGCACAGACAACTCCGGCGCAGGCAATTACCGAGGCGACTGACAGGTCAAAATCACCGGAAGCGAGACAGAACAGCATGCCACAGGCCACCATGCCGGACATTGACATCGCCAGGCCGAGGCCTTTCATATTGATCAGGGAACCAAAGTTAGGAATAAACAGGATACAGGCGATAAACAGGACGGCAAACACCACCAGCATGCCGAAATTTTCCCAGATGCGAGCGGGGCTAAAAGGTGACACCGTAACGGGTGTTGCAGATGATGTGTCAGACATGATTTTCTCCTGTCGTTTCAGGCCAGCCGGGTGACGGACTGGGCAGATTTAGGCATCGCCAGACTCAGGGTCAGGGCTTCCGTTGCGTCGTTATGGTCAAGCTCTCCGGCTATCTCCCCTTCACGCATCACCAGAATACGATCTGCCAGCCCCAGCACCTCCGGCAAATCGCTGGAAGCAAACAGCACGGCAATCCCCTGCTGCGCCAGGGCATAAATCAGCTGGTAGATTTCATTTTTCGCCCCAACGTCAATGCCGCGCGTCGGTTCATCCAGCAGCAGCACCTTCATCTCCTCCGACAACCAGCGGCCAAGTATCGCCTTCTGCTGATTGCCACCGGACAGATTCACCATCAGCTGGTTGGCTGACGGCGTTTTGATATTCAATGAGCGAATATGCGCCTCGGCGTTTTTCGTTTCCCAACCCCGGTCGATCAGACAGCCCGCCTTCAGGTGATGACGCCTGGCGCTGATGTTGATATTGTCGCGCACCGAGTGCACCGCAATAATGCCGTCAGCCTTACGATCCTCCGGGCAGAGCATGATCCCGGCACGAATCGCATCGCCCGGCGCTTTGAGGCTGAGCCTTTTACCATCAAGACACAGCTCGCCGCCGCCGAGGCGCGTAGCCGCGAATATACCCTTCAGCAGTTCGCTGCGCCCTGCGCCCACCAGGCCGAACAGACCAACAATCTCCCCGGCGCGGACGCTAAGCGATATCGGGCTGCGCACCCCTTGCGCCTGCACGTTATTCAGCTCCAGACGCACTTCGCCCTGCTGGCGCGGATGGTAGCCATAAATATCGCCGATTTTACGCCCCACCATCGCCGCTACCAGTTGCTCCTGGCTGGTACTCGCCACATCGCTGAAAGTACGCACAAAGCGCCCGTCTTTAAATACGGTAATCGCATCACTCAACGCAAAGATCTCCTCCATACGGTGCGAAACGTACAGCACCACCTTACCGTCGGCACGCAGCTGACGGATAACGCGGAACAGCCGATCGATTTCCCGTGCCGACAGCGAACTGGTCGGCTCATCAAAGGCGATGATGCGGGCATTACGCGCCAACGCCTTCGCGATCTCCACCATTTGCCACTGACCCAGTGAGAGATATTTCAGTGGCAAATCAGGATCGATATCCATACCGAGAGTTTTCAACAGTCGTGCCGCTTCTGACCTGAGCCTGCCACGTTTAACCAGCCCGCTGCGCTGCGGTAGCTGGCCGAGGAAAATATTCTCCGCCACCGACATTTCTGGCACCAGGTGCAGCTCCTGATAGATAATCGCCACCCCGGCGTTGAGCGCATCGGTGGTCTGCATAAATTTTACCGGCTGACCCTCAAGGCGGATCTCACCCGCGCCCGGCTGATAGCTACCGCTAAGGATTTTTAACAGTGTCGATTTGCCCGCGCCGTTTTCCCCCATCAGGGCGTGGACTTCCCCGGCGTGGCACTCAAAGCTGATATCCTGTAATGCTCTGACGCCGGGAAAGCTTTTACCGATGCCGTGAAAGCGCAGCAAGGCGGCTTGCGTAGTCATAGTTCCCCCCAGTAAAGTTGTTGGCTGAGTGCGTGCAGGTTACATCAGCCCTTTTTTCGCCAGCTCGGTTTTGAAGTTATCTCTGGTTATCAGCACCACGTCGGTCACTTCAGTAAATCCTGCCGGTTCAATGCCATTTACCACCCAGTCATGCAGCATTTTGATACTGCGATAGCCGTGCACATCCGGGCTTGGCAGCAGTGACCCGTAGAATCCGGTCGCCTGACTTTTCGATAGTTCGCTGACGGCATCCACCCCGTTAATGCCGATACCAATCACGTCTGCGGCTTTAAACCCTTGCCCTTCGCTGGCGCGCACGCCGCCCAGCACGGTGTTATCATTCATGCCGACGATCAGCCAGTGTTTCACTTCGGGATGTTGCACCAGCAACGAGTTACCGGCATCGAATGCGCCGGGAATATCGTTAGATTTGGTCGGTACCTGGTAGATCTGTTTTTCCGGGAAGCCGGCAGCTTTTAGCGCCGCCACGGACCCGCCGGTGCGACGACGTGCGGTATCCAGCTCGTTGGCGGTGATCGCCATCACCGCCGTCTCATTCAGGTTCCAGCCGCGTTTTTGCATCTGCTGATACAACTCGTTGCCCTGACGTTCGCCAATTTTGGTCGCTGCCATCATAACCAGCGGCACGCTATCCATCGGCTTGCCTTTTGCCGTAACAAACCGATCGTCGACGGCGATAACCTTCAGGTCATAGCTGCGCGCTTTTGCCACGATCGCCGCGCCGAGTTTCGGGTCAGGGGTACAGATGACAAAACCTTTGGCACCGCTGGCCGCCAGACTGTCGATGGCGTTGAGGGTTTTCTCCCCATCCGGCACGGCGATTTTTATCACTTCAAAATTCAGATCCTTGCCCGCCTTGTCGGCAAATTTCCATTCGGTCTGAAACCACGGTTCTTCCGGCTGCTTGACCAGAAAACCGAGCTTGATCGTTTCCGCCATAGCGAATTGTGACATAACGGCAGCGAGGCCAATCGCAGCCAGTGATTGAGTCAGTTTGTGCATGATGCTCTCCGCATAAATGCCCATATCAGGCGGTTTGTGTAACCGATAACAAAATAACGAAAGTAAAAATAAACGCTTTTTAACAAGTCATTACCTGAACACTGGCAACCTGACAGTGGCGGTATCCACCTAGTTCTACCCGCAAGCAGGCAAAAATAGGTAGAGCGTTATCACACGCTGAGATTACAGCTGATTTATCCATAAATTCAGTCAATTTAACCTTAATGCAACATTTGAACATCATCACATAAGTGCCGCGAACAGCAGGAAAATACATATTTATAGCCCGGCCAGGCTAACCGTTATTTTCCCGACTTCCCAGGATAGAAGTCACTGTTACGGCAAGCGGGAGGATCACTATGCATAAGGGTGCCATTACCCTCGGACTGGATTTCGGCAGCGACTCCGTGCGGGCGCTGGCGGTGGAGTGCGCGACCGGGCGCGAACTGTTTAAGCAGGTCGTGGCGTATCCGCGCTGGCAGGCAGGGCGCTACTGCCTTGCCGCACACAATCAGTTTCGCCACCATCCCCAAGATTATATGGATGCAATGGAGCAGGCAGTGCGTGACGTTGTCACCAAAATGTCACCGCAACAGCGGCGTGATGTGGTGGGGATTGGCGTGGATTCGACCGGTTCCACCCCTGCTCCCATCGATCGCCAAGGCCGGGTTCTGGCCCTGCGCCCAGAGTTCACCGACAACCCCAATGCAATGTTTGTGCTGTGGAAAGACCATACTGCGATTGAGGAGGCCGAAGCGATCACCCGACTCTGTCACAGCGGTGAGTTTCAGGACTATTCACGCTTTATCGGCGGCGTATATTCCTCGGAGTGGTTCTGGGCCAAAATTCTGCATATCAGCCGCGTTGACGCCGCCGTACGTGACGCGGCGGTCTCCTGGGTCGAGTTATGTGACTGGGTGCCGGCATTATTAAGCGGCACGACCGCACCTGAGGCTCTGAAACGTGGTCGCTGTGCCGCCGGACACAAGTCGCTCTGGCACCCTTTGTGGCAGGGCCTGCCGGAAGCACGCTTCCTCAATGCCCTCGATCCCCTGCTGACGTGCAATCTTGATAACCCGCTTTTCAACGAGACCTGGACCGCCGATCGCCCGGTGGGCCGGCTTAGTCGCCAATGGGCCGCCCGCTTCGGTTTGTCGGAGGATGTGGTTATCTCCGGCGGCGCGTTCGACTGCCATATGGGCGCGGTCGGGGCGGGTGCGCGGCCCTATACGCTGGTGAAGGTGATCGGCACGTCGACCTGCGACATTATGATTGCCGATACGCAACGGGTGGCTGACCGGGCAATTAACGGCATTTGTGGACAGGTAGACGGCAGCGTCGTGCCGGGAATGATTGGGCTGGAAGCTGGGCAATCGGCTTTTGGCGATATGTACGCGTGGTTCAGCCGACTGTTGAGCTGGCCGCTGGTACAGGCTGCACGGCAGCAGCCCGCGTTGCGCCAGCAGTTTGAACACGTTCGTAAGACGCTGCTGGAAGATCTGACCGCCGCCTGGGCTGCCGACCCGCAGCTCGATCATCTGCCGGTGGTGCTTGACTGGTTTAACGGCCGCCGCACCCCTTTTGCTAACCAGCGGCTGAAAGGCGTGATCGCCGATCTGAATCTCGGCACGGATGCCCCGGCGCTGTTCGGCGGCTTTATTGCCGCCACCGCCTTTGGCGCACGCACCATTATGGAGTGCTTCGAGCAGCAGGATCTCCCGGTGCAGCAGATCCTGGCACTTGGCGGCATCGCGCGTAAATCGCCGGCCATTATGCAGGTGTGCTGCGATGTGATGAATCGCCCACTCAATATTGTCGCTTCCGATGAGTGCTGCGCGCTGGGTGCGGCGATTTTTGCCGCCGTAGCCGCCGGAGTTTATCCGGGCATCCCCGAAGCGCAGACGCGCATGGCCAGTCCACTGGCGCAAACCCTGCAACCCGATCCGGAACGCGTTCTTCGTTTCCAGCCGCTTTATCAACGTTACCTTGACTGGTGCGACATGGCCGAACCGCTATTTGCACCCGCCCCACTATCCGTCAGTAAGGAATGATGTATGACACAGATAAATAACCGCAGCGTCTGGTTTGTCATTGGTACTCAACACCTGTACGGTGCCGAAACCCTGCGCCAGGTAGAGCTACATGGACAGCAGGTGGTGGATGGCTTAAACCGCTCTGGTAAACTGCCCTTCAGGCTGCAAATCCGACCGCTGGTCAAAACCCCTGACGAAGCCCTGGCCCTGTGTCGTGAGGCCAATTATGACAGCGATTGTTTTGGCATCATTACGTGGCTGCACACCTTTTCACCGGCCAAAATGTGGATCGGCGGTCTGTCGATCCTGCATAAACCGCTGTTGCAGTTTCATACCCAGTTCAACGCCGAAATTCCGTGGGACAGCATGGATATGGACTTTATGAACCTGAATCAGACCGCCCACGGCGGGCGTGAATTCGGTTTTATCGGCGCACGTATGCGCCTGCCGCATCAGGTGGTTACAGGACACTGGCAGGATGAACGCGCCCAGCTGCGTATCGGCCAGTGGATGCGTACGGCGGCAGCCTTGCAGGCCAGCCGACAGCTCAAGGTCGCGCGCTTCGGCGATAATATGCGCGAAGTGGCGGTTACCGAGGGCGATAAGGTGGCTGCGCAGATCCAGTTTGGTTACTCGGTGAATGGCTGGGGCGTCGGTGATTTAGTGGAGATCATCAACCAGGTCAAAGATGGCGATGTGAATGCGCTGGTTGACGAGTACGAAAGCCGCTATGAGTTCACCGCCGTCACGGCAATCAACGGTGCTAAGCGCCAGAACGTGCTGGACGCTGCGCGTATTGAGCTGGGCATAAAGCGTTTTCTTGATGATGAAGACTGCAAGGCGTTTACCACTAACTTTCAGACGCTGCACGGCATGACGCAGCTGCCCGGCCTGGCGGTACAGCGCCTGATGCAGCAGGGTTATGGCTTTGCCGGTGAAGGCGACTGGAAGACCGCCGCCCTGCTGCATATCTGTAAAGTGATGGCCGGGGACCTTGCGGGCGGCACCTCGTTTATGGAGGATTACACCTATCACTTTGCACCGGGTAACGATCTGGTGCTTGGTTCGCATATGCTGGAGGTGTGTCCGAGCATCGCCAGTGAAGACAGGCCGCTACTGGATGTTCAGCCGCTTGGTATCGGCGGCAAGGCCGATCCGGCGCGGCTGATCTTTTCGGCTCCAGCGGGGCAGGCAGTCAATGCCAGCATGATTGATCTGGGCGATCGTTACCGTCTGCTGGTCAATGTGGTGGATGCCGTTAAGCCACCACAGGCGCTGCCGAGGCTGCCGGTAGCGCGTGCGCTATGGCGTGCAAAACCGTCGCTGGCCACCGCGTCAGAGGCATGGATACTCGGCGGCGGCGCACATCATACGGTATTCAGTCAGGCGCTGACGGTTGACGATCTGCGGCTGTACGGCGAGATGCAGGGGATTGAGGTGCTGGTCATAGACGAGCAGACCACTCTGCACGGCCTGCGCGATGCGCTGCGCTGGAATGAGGCTTATTACCGTCTGAATCCACGTTAACGATCTGTTTTTTGAAGAACCGGGCCACGCTTCGGTTCTTCAAACGTTTCACTTGCCCCCACCAGCCGCACGGTGCCCCCCCTTCCCAGCGCTTACTTCGGCTTAACCTGCCTTATCCGGTGGTTTTTTTCAGCCAAACCCGCTGGCCTTTGCTTATCATCACCCTATACTGGCCAGCTTTTAAGCTTTATAAATACGGCGCATCTGGCAAAATATTTCAGATGCTTCCAGTAAAACCCCGGTAATGACCTGCACAGCGATATTACGTATAATCGCGCCTTTCCCGCAGGTTGCCGCACGGTAACCTGCTTTTTGCTGTCAATGGCTGACCCTGTCAGTCGGATAAGGACAAGATGTGGCTGTAGATCCTCAAACCCGCCTCGGCGGTTGGCTGCTGGTGCCACTGGCCTGGCTGATAATGACGCTGCTTACCAGCGCGCTGGTGATGGCAATGTACTTAAGCGCCCTGTTCGATCCGGCCATGCGTCAGGCACTGTTCAATCCTCCCCATGGCGCGTTGTTGCAGTGGGCAGCTTCGCTGATAACCTCAATAGTGGTATGGGCCTACAGTGCGTGGGTGACATGGATATTCTGCAAGCGTTCACGACGTCTGCCTCGTCACTACATTATCTGGCTGCTGTTAAGCGTGGTTCTGGCGTTAAAAACCTTTGCCTTCTCTCCGGTGACTGACGGCACAGCAATACGCACGCTCTTGATTGCCCTGCTGGCAGCCAGCGTGCTGGTGCCGTATTTCAAACGTTCCCGGCGTGTAAAATCGACTTTCATTGAATCCTGATGGTCAATAAAGCGACAAAAATTTAATCCTGAGTGCGCTGGCAAACGGCGCATTGCGTGCAGCGGTTGTGGTCGGGTGAGCAATATCCGATAATAACCCGGTTTTATCTCTATTTCAGGCGTAACAATGACCGAATACCTGCTACTTTTTATTGGCACAGTGCTGGTGAATAACTTCGTTTTAGTGAAGTTTCTCGGCCTCTGTCCTTTTATGGGCGTTTCCAAAAAACTGGAGACGGCTATTGGCATGGGACTCGCCACCACATTTGTTATTACTCTGGCCTCGATCTGTGCATGGCTGGTGAATCACCTGATCCTGCTGCCGTTAGATCTCGTTTACCTGCGAACGATGGCCTACATTCTGGTGATTGCCGTCGTCGTGCAGTTCACTGAAATGGTGGTTCGCAAAACCAGCCCCGATCTCTATCGCCTGCTGGGTATTTTCCTACCGCTTATCACCACAAACTGCGCCGTACTGGGCGTGCCGCTGTTGAGCGTTAATCTCAATCATACCTTTATGCAGGCCGCCATCTACGGCTTCAGCGCCTCCATCGGGTTCTCGCTGGTGATGGTACTGTTCGCCGGAGTGCGCGAACGTCTGGTGCTGGCCGATGTGCCTGCGCCCTTTAAAGGTTCGTCGATTGCCCTGGTCACCGCTGGCCTGATGGCGCTGGCGTTTATGGGCTTTGCCGGGTTGGTTAAGTTCTGATGAGTGCTATCTGGATTGCTATTGCGGTACTGAGTGCGCTGAGTCTGGTTTTTGGTGGGCTGCTGGGCTACGCTTCGCGCCGCTTTGCGGTGGAAGAAGACCCGATTGTTGAGCAAATTGATGCTATTTTGCCGCAAAGCCAGTGCGGGCAGTGCGGCTATCCCGGCTGCCGTCCCTATGCGGACGCCGTGGGTAATAACGGTGAGATGATCAACAAATGCGCCCCCGGCGGCGAGCAGACAATGCTTAAACTGGCTGAGCTGCTTAACGTTGAACCGCAGCCACTGGGTGCCCAGGAAGCGCGTGAACCCGAGCGTAAAGTCGCCTGGATCGACGAAGCCAACTGCATCGGCTGTACCAAATGTATCCAGGCCTGCCCGGTGGATGCCATCGTTGGCGCGACGCGCGCCATGCACACCGTGCTGAGCGATGTCTGTACCGGCTGCGATCTTTGCGTTGCCCCCTGCCCGACCGACTGTATCGAGATGCGTCCGGTCGCTACCACCACTGCTAACTGGAAGTGGGATCTGCAAACTATCCCGGTTCGGGTCATTACTGTAGAAAGTCATGCTTAACCTGCTTAATTTATTCAAAAAAGATCGGCTTTGGGATTTTGACGGCGGTATCCATCCCCCGGAGATGAAAACCCAGTCTAACGGCACGCCGCTGCGTCACTTACCGTTGCCCTCACAGTTTGTGCTGCCGCTGAAGCAGCATATCGGTCATGAGGGTGAGATTGGCGTGCGTCCCGGCGATAAGGTGCTGCGCGGCCAGCCGCTCACCTTCGGTACTGGCCGCATGCTGCCGATCCATGCGCCGACTTCCGGCACCGTAAGCAAGATTGCGCCGCATATGACGGCTCACCCATCTGCGCTGGCTGAAATGTGCCTGTTTATCACCCCAGACGGGGAAGACCGCTGGTGCGAAAAACGACCGCTGGACGACTACCGCAGCGTGGAGCGCAGTGAACTGGTGGCGCGCGTGCATCAGGCCGGAGTGGCAGGACTCGGTGGTGCCGGATTCCCGACCGCCACGAAACTTAACGGCGGGATGAGCGGGGTCAATACGCTGATTATCAATGCCGCAGAATGTGAGCCTTATATCACCGCAGACGACAGGCTGATGCAGGATTGTGCGACAGAGGTGCTGGAAGGTAGCCGCATTCTGGCGTGGATTTTACAGGCCGAACGGGTACTGATCGGCATCGAAGACAACAAGCCAGCGGCCATTGCCGCACTAAAAAAGGCGCTGGGAAGCGCCACCGATCTGCACATTCGCGTTATCCCTACTAAATATCCGTCTGGCGGCGCGAAGCAGCTGACTAAAATCCTTACCGGCAAGGAAGTACCCCACGGCGGACGTTCTACCGATATCGGCGTGCTGATGCAGAACGTCGGCACCGCTTATGCCGTGAAACGCGCCATTATTGATGGCGAATCGCTCACCGAACGCGTGGTTACGCTGACCGGTGAGTCGGTGACCCAACCCGGCAACGTCTGGGCGCGGCTGGGTACTCCGATTAGCCATTTACTGCAACACGCTGGATTTACTCCCGCAGCGGAACAGATGGTGGTCATGGGTGGGCCGCTGATGGGCTTTACGCTGCCGACGCTGGATGTTCCGGTGGTCAAAATCACCAACTGCATTCTGGCTCCAGCCGCCAGCGAGATGGGTCAGAATGAGGCTGAACAAGGCTGCATTCGTTGTAGTGCCTGTGCCGATGCTTGCCCTGCCGCCCTGCTGCCGCAGCAGCTTTACTGGTATAGCCGTGGTGGCGATCATGATAAGGCACGCGCGCACAACATCGCCGATTGTATTGAGTGCGGTGCCTGTGCTTACGTCTGTCCGAGCAATATTCCGCTGGTACAATATTACCGTCAGGAGAAGGCCGAAATTCAGGCCATCGATCTGGAAGCTGAGCGCGCTGCTCTGGCAAAAAACCGCTTCGAAGCACGCCAGCAGCGGCTGGAACGCGAGAAGGCGGCGCGTAGTGCTAAACATCAGCAGGCCAAACGTAGCGTAGCCAGCAGCGAGGCCGGGGCGATAAGCGCGGCGCGGGAGCGGGTCGAAGCGCAGCAGGCTGCAAGTACACCGCTGGATAGCCGCACCGACAATCCGCTCCAGGCCGCACTTCAGGCGCAGCAGCAGGCGCAAGTGCGCGTTCATCAGGCAGAGCTTCAGGCAGCCAATGAACCCGTTACCCGCCAGACCATAGATCCGCGCAAAGCCGCCGTGGAAGCGGCGGTAGCCCGTGCCAAAGCCAAAAAAGCTGCCCAGGCCGCTGAAGCGTCGACGACTCAAGCCGAACAGCCGCCGCTGCCCGAGTCAGAAAACGACCCGCGTAAGGCCGCCGTCGCCGCAGCGGTGGCCCGTGCCAAAGCCAAAAAAGCTGCCCAGGCCGCTGAAGCGTCGACGACTCAGGCCGAACAGCCGCCGCAGCAACAGCCCGCGCCAGAAAATGATGCACGCAAGGCCGCTGTCGCAGCGGCGATTGCCCGTGCCAAAGCGCGTAAAGCGCAGCAGCCTTCGATGCAAGAGGATTAAATGGCTTTTCGTATTGCAAGTTCGCCTTACACCCACAACCGCCGCAGCACCAACCGTATTATGCTGCTGGTGCTGCTCGCCGCCATACCCGGCGTTGCCGCGCAGTGGTACTACTTTGGCTGGGGAAATCTGATACAGGTTTTGATTGCATCGGTCGCTGCCCTCGTTGCGGAAGCCGCTATTCTGCACCTGCGGAAACAACCGATTGCGGAGACGCTGAAGGACAACTCCGCGCTGCTGAGCGCTCTGCTGCTGGGCGTGAGTATTCCCTCGCTGGCCCCTTGGTGGATGGTGACCATTGGTATGGTGTTCGCCATCATTATCTCGAAACAACTGTATGGCGGCCTCGGGCAGAACCCGTTTAATCCGGCCATGGTCGGTTATGTGGTGCTGGTGATCTCTTTCCCGGTACAAATGACCAGCTGGTTGCCACCTGCCGGGTTACAGGGCATTACACCAGGCTTCTTTGACACATTGAGTATGATCTTCCACCTTCACACGCTTGATGGCCACACCATGCAACAGTTGCAGGTGGGGATTGATGGCATCAGCCAGGCCACCCCGCTGGATAACTTCAAAACCGGACTCCGTGCCGGTCACAGCGCAGAGCAGCTGCTGGCACAGCCAATTTACAGTGGCGTGGTCGCTGGGCTTGGCTGGCAGTGGGTCAATATAGGTTTTCTGCTGGGGGGCATCTTCCTACTGTGTACCCGCTGCATCCGCTGGCACATCCCGGTGAGTTTTATTGCCTCACTGGCGTTCTGTGCCACCCTGGGCTGGCTGTTATCCCCGCAGAGCCTGGTTCCCCCGATGATCCACCTGTTTTCTGGCGCGACAATGCTGGGGGCCTTTTTTATTGCCACCGACCCGGTTACTGCCTCCACAACCAATAAAGGTCGCCTGGCTTATGGCGTGCTTATTGGCCTGCTGACGTGGTTAATTCGTAGTTACGGCGGCTACCCCGATGGTCTGGCCTTCGCGGTTCTGCTGGCAAATATCTGCGTGCCATTGATTGATTACTACACGCAGCCGCGCGTATACGGACACCGTAAGGGGAAGTGATGCTGGATGCTATTCGTAAAAATGGCGTAACGCTGGCAGTATTCGCCGCCATTACCACTGGCCTGACGGCGGTGATCAACGCGGTGACAAAACCGACTATTGAGCATCAGACCGCAGTACAACAAAAAATTCTGCTGGATCAGGTTGTTCCTCCTGAACTGTACAATAATCGGATCCAGGATGAGTGCTACTCTGTCACTGACCCGGCGCTGGGCAACAACAACCCTCACCACCTTTATCTGGCGCGTAAGGATGACAAGCCCGTTGCCGTCGCGCTGGAAACCACCGCTCCCGATGGTTACTCCGGTAATATACAGATGCTCGTCGGTGCCAGCTTTAACGGTATTGTCTACGGTACGCGCGTGGTGGAACATCATGAAACCCCTGGCCTGGGGGATAAAATCGAGCTGCGCATTTCCGACTGGATTAACAGCTTTAACGGTAAGCAGGTCAACGGCCCCAATGACGGTCATTTTGCGGTGAAAAAAGACGGTGGCGATTTCGAACAGTTCACCGGTGCCACTATTACCCCTCGTGCGGTGGTGAATGCGGTTAAACGCACAACGCTGTATATTGAAACCTTACCAGGGCAGCTCTCTTCGCTGCCAACCTGTGGAGATGCCAATGAGTGAAGCGAAAACCCTGCTGGTCGGCGGGCTGTGGAAGAATAACTCTGCGCTGGTTCAGCTGCTGGGCCTCTGCCCGTTGCTGGCCGTGACCTCAACCGCCACTAACGCACTCGGCCTCGGGCTGGCTACCACGCTTGTGCTCACCTGCACCAACAGCGCCATTTCGTTGTCGCGCCGCTGGGTGCCTGCGGAGATCCGTATTCCGATTTACGTCATGATTATCGCGGCGGTAGTAAGCTGCGTGCAGATGCTGATCAACGCTTACGCCTACGGGCTTTATCAGTCTCTGGGTATTTTTATCCCGCTGATCGTCACCAACTGTATTGTGGTCGGGCGGGCAGAAGCGGTCGCCTCAAAAAGCAGCGTGCCGCTGTCGGCGCTGGACGGCATGGCCATCGGCTTGGGTGCCACCAGCGTGATGGTAGTATTGGGCTCAATACGCGAGATTATCGGCAATGGCACTATATTTAACGGTGCCGATCAGCTGCTGGGGCCTTGGGCCAAGGCGATGCATATTCAGGTTGTGCATTTTGACTCGCCGATGCTGCTGGCGATGCTGCCGCCGGGCGCGTTTATTGGCCTGGGAATGCTACTGGCCGCCAAATATCTGATCGACAACAAGATGAAGCAACGTGCCGCCCTGAAAGCTGAGTCACAGGCGCAGGCACTGCCGGAAGGGAAAACAGGAGTGCTGTGAACAAGGAAAAGCGTCACGAAATTCTGGTACGGCTGCGTGATGATAACCCGCATCCCACAACGGAACTCAATTTTACCTCGCCTTTCGAACTGCTGATTTCCGTGCTGCTGTCTGCGCAAGCCACCGACGTCAGCGTCAATAAGGCCACCGCCAAACTGTACCCGATCGCCAATACGCCTGCCGCCATCCTGGCGCTGGGCGTGGACGGCGTGAAAGAGCACATCAAAACCATTGGCCTGTTTAACAGCAAGGCTGAAAACGTCATTAAAACCTGCCGCATGCTGCTGGAGTTACACGGTGGCGAAGTCCCGCAGAGCCGTGAAGCGCTGGAAGCCTTGCCTGGCGTTGGGCGTAAAACGGCTAATGTGGTGCTGAATACCGCCTTTGGCTGGCCGACAATTGCCGTTGACACGCATATTTTCCGCGTCTGTAATCGTACCCGCTTTGCGCCAGGTAAAAATGTAGAGGAAGTGGAAGAACGGCTGCTGAAGGTTGTGCCAAAGGAGTTTAAGGTCGATTGCCACCACTGGTTTATTCTGCATGGCCGTTACACCTGCGTGGCGCGTAAGCCGCGCTGCGGCTCCTGCCTGGTCGAGGATCTGTGCGAGTTCAAAGAGAAGGTTGAAATCTAATAAAAAAACCGGGAGCAAGTTGCTTGCCCCCGGTTATGATTGCCCCCATGACGGTGCGTCGACCAACAAAAGGTCGACGCCGGGAACAGAACTAGATTTTATAATATTCGGCCGTTGACAGCGGCAGCGGTGCTTTACCACGGATGGCATCGGAGATTTTCTCGGCGATCATCACCGTTGGCGCATTCAGGTTACCCGTGGTGATCTGCGGCATGATTGAGGCATCGACCACACGCAGTCCCTGCATACCATGTACCCGCCCTTCTGCATCAACCACCGCCATCTCGTCGTTACCCATCGCGCAACTTCCGCACGGATGATAGGCGGTCTCTGCATGTTCGCGAATGAACGCATCAATCTCTTCATCGCTCTGCACATGGCTGCCCGGCTGCAACTCTTCGCCGCAGTATTCCGCCAGTGCTGACTGATGCATGATCTCACGCGTCAGACGCACCGCGCTGCGGAACTCCACCCAGTCACGCTCTTCAGACATGTAGTTGAAGAAGATCGACGGTGCAGCATACGGATGTTTCGAGGTCAGTTTGATGCGTCCACGACTCATAGAACGCATTGGACCAACGTGAGCCTGGAAACCGTGCTGTTTCACCGGGCTGGTACCGTTGTAGTTAATCGCTACCGGCAGGAAGTGATACTGCAAATCTGGCCAGTCCGGCTGGTCATCACTGCGAATAAATCCACCGGCTTCAAACTGATTGCTGGCCCCGATACCGGTGCCTTTGAACAACCACTCGGCACCGATCGCAGGCTGGTTCCACCACTGCAACGCCGGATAGAGGCTGACCGGCTTTTTACAGCCGTACTGCATGTAAACTTCGAGGTGATCTTGTAGGTTGCGACCCACGCCCGGTAATGGGTGAACCACGTCAATATCCAGCTCGCGCAGCCACTCTTCCGGCCCCACTCCCGAACGTTGCAGAATCTGGGGTGAATTGATAGCGCCCGCGCACAGCAGCACTTCCCGCTTCGCTTCAGCCTGTTCCTGCTTACCGTTGCGCAGCCAGGTCACTCCGGTGGCCGTTTTGCCGTCAAACAGAATACGGTCGGTCTGTGCCTGGGTAATAATGGTCAGATTAGGGCGCTGTTTAGCCACATCGAGGTAGCCTCGGGCGGTGCTGGAGCGACGGCCTTCGGCGGTCACCGTACGATCCATCGGGCCAAAGCCATCCTGGCGATAACCGTTCAGGTCATCAGTTTCATGGTGCCCGGCCTGCTTCGCCGCATCGATAAAGGCGCGGTACAGCGGATTATTGCCCGGTTTCGGCGTGGTCACGCTGAGATAGCCTTCACCGCCGTGCCAGTCGTTTTCACCGATATCACGCTTCTCGGCACGTCTGAAATAGGGCAGACAGTTAAGATAAGACCAGTTTTCCAGACCTGGCTTGCTTGCCCAGTTATCGTAGTCCATCGCGTTACCACGGATGTAGCACATGCCGTTGATCAGTGAAGATCCGCCCAGACCTTTACCACGGCCACACTCCATGCGGCGGTTGTCCATATGCGGCTCTGGATCGGTTTCAAATGCCCAGTTGTAGCGTTTACCTTGCAGAGGATAAGCCAAAGCGGCTGGCATTTGGGTACGGAAGTCCCAGCGGTGATCTTTACCGCCTGCTTCCAGTAACAGTACCGATACGTCAGCATCCTCAGTCAATCGAGTCGCCAGTACATTGCCTGCTGAACCCGCACCGATAATAATATAGTCAAATTTCTGCATGTAACCTCCGGAAAATGCCGCAGCGAAACCGCTGCGGCAAGCAATCAGAATGCGGACGGGAACTCGCCCATCTCAATCAGAATTGATTTAGTACGCGTATAGTGGTGCAGCGTTTCCAGGCCATTTTCACGGCCCAGGCCCGACTGCTTATAGCCGCCAACCGGCATCGGAGCAGGTGACTCGCCCCAGGTGTTAACCCAGCAAATTCCCGCTTCCAGCTGATGGATAACGCGGTGCGCTCGGTTCAGGGAGTTGGTAAACACCCCGGCCGCTAGCCCAAAGTGCGTATCATTAGCGCGCTTGATCACTTCTTCTTCGTCATCGAATACCAGGATGCTCATTACCGGACCGAAGATCTCTTCCTGCACGATACGCATATCATCACGGCAGTCGGTGAAGACCGTTGGCTCTACGTAGCAGCCTTTCGCCAGCGCCCCGTGGGTCATACGAGAACCACCGGTTAACAGACGAGCGCCTTCCTGCTGACCCAGTTCCAGGTAAGAGACCACTTTCTTACAGTGACCTTCACTCACCAGCGGACCAAAATTGACGGCCGGATCGGTAGGATCGCCACAGTGAATATTAGCCATCTTCTCCTGCAAACGCTTTTCAAACGCCGGAAGCAGTGAGCGTTGCACAAATACCCGGGTGCCATTAGTACACACCTGGCCGCTGCTAAAGAAGTTTGCTGCCATTGCGCCATCTACGGCGCGTTCGAGATCGGCATCGTCAAACACCACCAGCGGCGACTTACCGCCCAGTTCCATCGTCACTGACTTCAGATTAGCCAGCGCCGCATCGGCGGTCACGCGCTTACCGGTGTTCACTTCCCCGGTAAAGGAGACTTTAGCGATGTCGGGATGCTGACTCAGGCCCTGACCTACGCTGCCTGCGCCCTGAACAACGTTGAACACGCCATCCGGCAGTCCGGCTTCGCTAAAGATTTTTGCCAGTTCCAGCGCACTAAGCGGAGTGACTTCACTCGGCTTAAAGATCATCGCATTACCAGTGGCCAGCGCCGGAGCGCTTTTCCACAGTGCAATCTGAATGGGGTAGTTCCAGGCACCAATACCGGCACAGACGCCCAGCGGTTCACGACGGGTATAAACCAGCGCGCTGTCACGCAGTGGGATCGATTCGCCTTCTACCGCTACCGCCAGGCCAGCATAATACTCAAGCACATCGGCACCGGTAACGATATCCACCACCGAGGTTTCCGCAATGGGCTTCCCGGTATCGGCTGTTTCCAGCTCTGCCAGCGGCTGATTACGTTCACGCAGTAGCGCAACGGCTTTAAGCAATACGCGGCTACGCTCTACCGGCGTATAGCCGCGCCAGATACGCTGACCAGCATGTGCCGAAGCGACGGCGGCATCGATATCCTGCTGGCTGGCGGCGGTGATTTCAGCCAGTACTTCGCCATTGGCAGGATTGATAGTGGTGAATATGTCTCCATTCCCGGATACTTCGCGCCCGTTAATATATAGACCACGACGTTGCATAATACCTTCTCCTCCTGTCAGGGGGTGGGAGCGCTGTTTAACCACAGCGCCAAATTTTTATAACAAAGCATGCGGGCCTGCTCCAGCCCCTGCTCCATCGGTTGCGGTGCCAGCGTCAAACGCAGCCACAGCCCGTCAAGTAATGCTGCCATGCTGGAAGCGGCTTCACGCGCATGGCGAACCGGTAAAACACGGCGGAATTGTGCCGCCAGGTTTGAATACAACCGGCGATCGTTGATCCGCTGAAGGCGATTGAGATTGGGTTGATACAGGCTCTCGGCCCAGAACACCAACCATGTTTTCAGCACGGGTGCGGCAACCTGGCTGACATCAAAGTTACCGTCGATGATGGCTCTGACTTGGGCTTCAGCATCCTGTCCAGCCTTCAGACGCTGGTGCCGCAATGCGCTGTAGAGATCAGACAGGATCTGCATCATACATGCTTCGAGCAGCCTGTTTTTGTCGCCAAAATAATGACTGACAATGCCGGTTGATACCCCAGCCTCTTTCGCAATCAGTGCCAGACTGGCATTAGCCAGCCCCACACGGTCAATGACCGTTAGCGTAGCGTTGATAAGCTGCGCCTGTCGAATCACCTTCATTCCAATCTTTGGCATCACTTAATCGGTTTTGACTATTGAATGATAGTAATTGTAGTCTTTTTATATTGAACGTTCAATCAATATAAAAACATCGTCAACACGATTTGTTATTAACGCCCATCAGCAGCGAAGAGCGTTCTGGTCATCCCCCCCTCCATTCATTCCAGCGGAGATGACTTCAACACAAAAAAATATGATCAATACCCTGCACATAAAATAAACCCTGCAGCAGTAAATATCACAAATCACAAAATGATAAGAATAATTAATCGCAAACAGCATAAGCAGCGATTGATTCCACTAACGCAAGCATTAACACACTAAAAATGGAATATAATGCTTTATAATCGATAAAATTAGAATAAAATTTCAAATCAAGCGATTAACGCAATCACATCCCCCTGTTCAACGCTGTTTTTAACATTGAAAAAAATGCTTGCCTCATTGTAGACGATCGGCGAGATTGTTGGCGTTTTTCCTATCTTATAACGATACAGCGGGCGTATTCCCCACGTTACGCTGACTCAATTCCTGCCAAAATCAGGATCTTAACCGAGAGGTATGAGTGTCTACTGCAAACAAACACACCGAGGCAGCCAGCCTTAATGCTTTTAAGCAACCGCGATCGTTTTATCTAATCTTTTCTATCGAATTATGGGAGCGCTTCGGCTATTACGGCCTGCAGGGCATCATGGCGGTTTACCTGGTCAAAATGCTGGGTATGTCCGAAGCACAATCTATTACGCTGTTTGCTTCCTTCAGCGCACTGGTTTATGGTCTGATTGCCGTAGGTGGCTGGCTGGGGGATAAAGTTCTCGGCACTAAGCGCGTTATCGTGCTGGGTACACTGGTGCTGGCAGTCGGCTATGCGATAGTGGCATGGTCCGGACATGATGTTTCGATGGTATATATGGGTATGGCCACCATTGCCGTGGGTAATGGTCTGTTTAAAGCGAACCCGTCAGCACTCCTTTCTACCTGTTATGAGAAAGACGATCCGCGTCTCGACGGCGCGTTCACCATGTATTACATGTCGATCAATATCGGATCATTTTTCTCCATGCTTGCTACTCCGTGGCTGGCGGCTAAGTTCGGCTGGAGCATCGCTTTCGGTCTCTCTTTCGTCGGCATGCTGATCACCCTTGTCAACTTTATGTTCTTCCGCAAATGGGTGAAAAATCACGGATCTAAAGCCGATTTCGCGCCGTTGAATTTGCGCAAGCTGGCGGCAACCCTCGTGGGCGTGGTCGTGATGATTGCTGTGGCATCATGGCTGCTCCACAATCAAGGAATTGCGCGGATGGTGCTGGCGGTAGTTGCTGCCGCTATAGTGGTGATCTTCGCTAAAGAAACACTGATACTGAAAGGGGCAGCACGTCGTAAAATGGTTGTGGCTTTCCTGCTGATGGTTGAAGCCATTGTTTTCTTCGTACTCTATATGCAGATGCCTACCTCACTGAATTTCTTCGCTATTCGCAACGTCGAACACAGTATCTTAGGTATTGCTTTTGAGCCGGAGCAGTTCCAGGCGCTCAATCCCTTCTGGATCATGGTCTTCAGCCCACTGCTGGCTGCCCTGTATAACAAGCTCGGCGACCGGATGCCTATGCCACACAAGTTCGCACTGGGTATGTTGCTGTGCTCTGCCGCATTTCTGGTGTTGCCGCTGGGCGCGTCACTCGCTAACCAAATGGGGATCGTTTCTGTTGGCTGGCTGGTGCTTAGCTATGCGCTACAAAGCGTGGGAGAGCTAATGATTTCAGGCCTGGGCCTGGCGATGGTTGCTCAACTGGTGCCTCAGCGTCTGATGGGCTTTATTATGGGCTCGTGGTTCCTGACAACTGCCGGAGCCGCCATGGTGGCAGGCAAAGTCGCCAACCTGATGGCAGTACCGGAAAATATCACCAACCCGCTACAATCGCTGAATGTTTACGGTGACGTGTTCCTGAAGATTGGTATCACTACTGGCATCATCGCCATACTGATGGTACTGGCCGCCCCGATGCTGAACCGTATGACCCAGGATGAACAACCCGGTGCATAGCCTCTGACAATCATTTTGCCGGGGTATTTCTCCCCGGCTTCAGTCGAAGAACGTCCCCCTACAGCGCACCTCTCTGCATTGAAAAACGCCCCTCTCCCCACTTATCTGGCCAGCCCTCCTTAACACGTGATCATGACCACTGACAATTTTTGTCTGCCGCAGTAAGATTAACTTCCCGTTGCCCCTAAGGAGAATGCCATGAAGCTGTTCTATAAAGCCGGTGCCTGTTCGCTGTCACCTCATATCGTGCTGCGAGAAACCGGCCTTGATTTTACGCTCGTCACCGTTGATACACACACAAAGCTAACCGAACAGGGAGAAGATTACCTGAGCATCAACCCCAAAGGACAGGTGCCAGCATTGCAACTGAACGGCGGTACGGTACTTACCGAAGGTGTGGCAATAGTGCAGTACCTGGCCGATCTGAAGGCGGATCGCCAGTTACTGGCACCGACTGGCACCCTGGCCCGCTATCACACGCTGGAGTGGCTAAATTTTATTGCCACCGAGCTACATAAAGGGTTCAGCCCGCTTTTTCGCCCGAATACCCCGGAGGAGTACAAGCCCCTGGTTCGCCAGCAGCTGGAGCAAAAATTCAGCTATGTTGATAGCGAACTGAAGGAGAATCAGTGGCTGATGGGATCGCGCTTCACCGTTGCCGACGCCTACCTGTTTACCGTGACGCGCTGGGCACATGCGCTCAAGTTAAATCTGAACGGTCTTGACGCGCTGAACGGCTGGTTTGAACGCGTTGCTGCCCGGCCTGCGGTGATAGCAGCCCTGAAGGCAGAAGGGTTGAACTGACAAGAGTGACCGTGGGCAGGTCTCTTTAGACAGCCCACGGTATGTGATTAAAGTTTTACCGCAGCGAAGTCTTGACGGGGATGAGCGATTGCCTGCTGTGCGGCGACCAACTGCAGTTCATACTCCCCCATTTGATGGGTTTTGAGCATTACCTCATAGACCGCCGCCGTGATATGCTCCAGCGCCTGCTTGAGCGATAAGCCGTGTAGCAGATCGACCAGCAACAGCCCGCTGGTGAGGTCGCCCACACCTACCGGCTGGCGTACGCCAAAATCGATCAGCGGCCGGGCAATATGCCAGGCCTCGTCTGCGGTGACCAACAACATCTCAAAGCGGTCGCTACGGTATCCGGCGCGCGCCAGATGTTTAACCAGCACGATTTTCGGCCCCTTAACAATCAATGCTCGCGCCGCAGCCACCGCATCATCGATGCTGGTCACCGGCTGCCCGCTGAGCATTTCCAGCTCCAGCAAATTAGGAGCGATGAGGTCACTGGCCGGAAGCGAAGCATTAGCGTGAAACTCTGCGACGCCAGGCGCAACAATACAGCCCTTTTCAGGGTGGCCCATCACCGGATCACAAAAATACCAGGCGTCCGGGTTGGCTGCTTTAACCATAGTGACAATTTCAAGTATCGCTTCTCCCTGTTCAGCGGAGCCGAGATATCCGCTCAGCACCGCATCACAGGTTTTCAGACGATCGATACCACCAATACCACGGGCAATATCGGTCAAATGCGTCGCGGGCATCACCGTTCCGGTCCAGTGCCCATACTGGGTATGGTTCGAGAACTGGACGGTATTAAGTGGCCAAACGTTTGCGCCGAGGCGGCGCATGGGAAATTCTGCCGCACCATTGCCAGCATGGCCAAACACTGTATGGGACTGAATTGAGAGAATATTTTTCATGGTACTGACCTTTCTTGCCAATAAAAAAGCCGGCATAACCGGCTTCAGAGTGGGCTCAACCCAGGGCGCTTATGATTTCCAGCTGATTAAGCTATAGTTCTTTTTGCCCCGGCGTAGCAGAGTGTACTTCCCAAACAGGCGGTCGTCTTCGACAAAAGCATACTCGGCATCGGTTTGCAGGCTACCGTTTATACTGACGGATTTTGCATCGATCAGTTTACGTGCCTGGCCACGAGATGGCGCAAGTTCACTGCTCACCAAAGCCTGCTGAAGGTCCTGCCCGATTTCCAGTTCAATACCCGGCATACCATCCTGCGCCAGCTGCGACAGGTCATGGTCAGTCAGTTCAGTGACGCTGCCAGCAAAAAGGCTACGGGTAATTCGCTGAGCAGCAATAAGACCGTCTTCACCGTGTACCAGTCTGGTCACCAGCTCTGCCAGTATTCCCTGAGCGCGCGGCGCTTTGCCGCTGCTTTTGTCTTCCTCTTCCAGCTGGTTAATCTCTTCAAGACTCATAAAGGTGAAGAATTTCAGGAAGCGATAAACGTCCGCATCGGCGGTATTAATCCAGAACTGGTAAAACTTATACGGGCTGGTTTTGGTCGCATCCAGCCAGACTGCCCCACCTTCGGTTTTGCCGAATTTAGTGCCGTCAGATTTGGTAATAAGAGGAACCGTCAGGCCAAACACCTGGTTCTGATGCAGACGGCGGGTCAGATCGATACCCGAGGTAATGTTACCCCACTGATCCGAACCACCAATTTGCAACGCCACGCCGTGACGCTCGTTCAAACAGGCGAAGTCATAACCCTGTAGCAGGTTATAAGAGAATTCGGTAAAAGAGATGCCCTGATCGTCACGATTTAAACGCTGCTTAACCGCTTCTTTATTAATCATCTGGTTAACAGAGAAGTGTTTACCAATGTCACGCAGGAAGGTCAGCACGTTCATGCTGCCGAACCAGTCATAGTTATTGGCCGCGATGGCGCTGTTATCGCCACAGTTGAAGTTAAGGAATGGCGCAACCTGCTGGCGAATCTTTTCAACCCACTGGTTAACCGTGTCGCTGGTGTTCAGCTTACGTTCTGCCGCTTTAAAACTCGGGTCGCCGATCAGCCCCGTCGCACCACCCACTAGCGCGACTGGCTTATGGCCAGCGTCCTGAAAACGCTTCAGGCAGAGTAATGGCACCAGATGACCTAAATGCAAGCTGTCGGCAGTCGGATCGAAACCACAATAGAGAGCGATTGGTCCCTGCGCCAAACGTTCTGCTAACGCGTTTTCATCCGTTACTTGGGCGACAAGGCCCCGCTCTTGCAATTGTTTAATCAGGTTACTGCTGGCCATCTAAGACTCCATGTAAAAAAGTCTGCACCTACACTGGTACACAGCTTACCGCTGAAGCGCGGAAAAAATAAGGAATACAGGATAAGGCGCTGAACGGCTCCGATCCAGCGCTTAGCGGCATTATTTCATGTTTCAGGGTGCTAAACGGTCAATTTTCCACGCATCGCCTTCACGCTGGTAGAAAAAACGGTCGTGCAGACGGTGAGCACCGCCCTGCCAGAACTCCATTGATTCAATGTTGACACGATAGCCGCCCCAGAAGCTGGGCAGCGGGATCTCGCCCTGACTGAATTTTTGCTTCAGCTCAAGAAACTTGCTTTCCAGCACGCCACGCGCAGAAATACGACTCGACTGCTTTGATACCCAGGCACCCAGCTGGCTGTCACGTGGTCGGGAGTGGAAGTACTTGAGCACTTCCAGCGTCGACAAACGCTCAACGCTGCCCAGCACCATCACCTGACGGTCAAGCATATGCCAGGGAAACAGCAGGCTGATACGCGGATTTTTCTCCAGCTGCTGCGCCTTACGGCTGCCGAGATTGGTATAAAACACCATGCCGCGCCGATCGAAGTGCTTGAGCAATACGATACGCTGATAGGGCTGTCCGTGCTGATCAACCGTCGCGACACTCATTGCCGTAGGATCAGGCAACCGGGCCGCTACGGCCTGATCCAGCCACTGCTCAAACAGATTTAGCGGGTCTTCAGGAAGATCCTTGCGGCGCAAGCCACCACGGGTATATTCGCGCCGCAGATGGGCGATTTGTTGCAGGTGATCGCTGTCGGTCATCGTTCAGGCTCTGACTAAGGGAAAGTGAAGGTTATTGTGCTCCGCACCTCGGAATTTTTCAATGTGTTACAGGTCGTGCAGGATCTCCTTCAGTACGCCTTTATGCAGGCGTCTCGCCTTGCCAATCCTACAAGGATACCGGACGGTTGGCCGGATATATTGCCCCGATAACGCTGGCCTCGCGCGCTCCGGTAACGGAAGGTAAATTGCCCGACAGGCCACTTAGCGTACGCCAGGCTAGCCATGCGAAGGCCAACGCCTCCATGTCATCGCCACTGATACCGGCTTTATCGGTGCTCATGACTTCAGTTCCGGCTAACTGGGCGGCAAGACGCGCCATTAGCAGCTGATTATTCGCACCACCTCCGCAAACCAACAGACGATCGCACCCTCCGCTTAGCATGACCTGTTGCGCAATCGTGGTTGCTGTCAGTTCGGTTAAGGTCGCTTGTACATCCTGCGCCGGCAAGGCGGGAAAAGAGCAAAGTTGTTGTTCAAGCCAGCTCAGGTTGAAATATTCCCGACCGGTACTTTTTGGCGCGCTGAGGGCAAAGTAAGGATCAGCCAACATTTGTTTGAGCAGTGGCCAGACGATATTTCCCCCGGCTCCCCAAGCACCCTCTTTATCATAGGCTTTCCCCTGCTGACGCCAAATCCAGGCATCAAGCAACATGTTACCTGGGCCCGTATCGAATCCGCGCAGCCCTCGTCCTGGCAGCAGCAGCGAAAGATTAGCAATACCGCCTATATTTAGTACCATGCGACGTTCCGCCGGGTGCATTAACACCGCATGATGAAATGCAGGAACCAAGGGCGCGCCCTGCCCACCCAGCGCCATGTCGCGCCGCCGAAAATCACCCACGACGGTGATACCGGTCATGGCCGCTATCTGATTGTTATCGCCGATTTGTAAAGTGTTAGGTGCCTCACCCTGCGGCTCGTGCCACACGGTTTGACCGTGGCAACCGATAGCCGTTATCTCTTCGCCTGACAGTCCCTGCTGTCTGAGCAAAGCCAGAATCGCTTCGGCAAAAAGTTTGCCCAGACGAGTATCCAGCTGCCCCAACTGCGACAATGTAAGCGATTGCCCCTGACACACAGCAAGAATTTGCTGGCGTAGCGCCTGCGGCATCGGATGATGGTAGCTGGCCTGCTGCGCGACCATATTTTCATCAATCACCGCCAAGACAACGTCGACCCCGTCGAGGCTGGTTCCGGACATCACACCGATATATCGTCCTGATTTCATCCTATCTTCCGCCTTTGCCCGTAAGCCGGGTATGAGATTCATTGCGCCAGCTTGGCAAAATTAGCTGATGATTTCTATCGCTCGTTGGTTTTTTAATTTTTTTACTATCCCAATAGGAATTTTATAGTGATTGATTCGGCGTTCAGGTAGCGCGGGATAGCTTATTGCTGGAGTCGCGACACACTTAAGTGAGAAAAATCGCGATAATTGCCTTATAATAGAGCGATTATACGCTGCCCGCCAAATGCTCGCAGCACCTGCAACAAATAGGAGTTTTAACATGATGATGCGTTTGTTAATCGTGGCACTTACAGGGGTTACGCTGGCTGGGTGTGTTAATGATAATTCACTATCTGGTGATGTTTACTCGGCTTCCGAAGCGAAACAGATTCACAGCGTAACTTACGGTACGCTGGTATCAGTTCGTCCGGTGCAGATTCAGGGCGATGATAATACTAACGTTATTGGAGCGATTGGCGGTGCTGTATTAGGCGGCTTCCTTGGTAATACTATTGGCGGCGGTACAGGCCGTAGCCTGGCTACGGCAGCAGGTGCTGTGGCGGGTGGTGTAGCTGGTCAGGGCGTTCAAGGCTCTATGAATAAGAGCCAGGGCGTTGAACTTGAAATTCGTCGTGATGACGGCAGCACCATTGCCGTCGTTCAGAAACAGGCTGCAAGCCGTTACGCTGTGGGTCAACGCGTAGCAATGACCTCTAATGGCAGCGAAGTAACCGTTTCTCCGCGTTAAATTTAGCGCCTGAAAAAAACCGGCTCACATGCCGGTTTTTTTATTCATCCCTTCCCTGTAAATCGAGAATATTCCTTTCTAATTTCGCGATCAGCGTAACCATTTTATCGATCTCAGTCGGCGAAATACCGATTAAAATATCATCACGAGTGCCAGAGATAACCTGCTCGACCTGCGTGATAATCGGCTCCGCCTGGCAGGTCAGGCTGATCCGTTTTGCCCGGCGATCGTTCGCACAGGTACTTCGCGAAATCAAACCTTTTTCTTCCAGTTGGTCCAGAGTGCGCACCAGTGACGGCTGCTCAATGCCAATCGCCTTTGCCAGCTGAATCTGAGATTGCTCAGGAGGTAACTGATGGATGTTATGCAGTGTTACCCAGTGAGTTTGTGTCAACTCCAGCGGTTTTAGCCTCTGGTCAATGAGTGCTCGCCAGATGCGTACTAACCTGGCCATATCAGTTCCCAATGGTGTATCCAATTCTCACTCCTTATAATTAGCTTGCTAACTATCAAGCCACATTTTAGACTATTTTGCGATTTTACAGGACAAAATACAAATCCATCATTATTTGAATGGCGTATTCCGTGTTGAGATGCATGGCGCATACTGACGATAAGGATTTATCTGGTGATAACCTCTTTTTACCTATGGAAATCCCGATGGCAGAACTGGTTTTAGGCGCTTCGCTCTATTTTCCACCGTTTTTTAAAGCCTTGCTGCTGGGTTTTTTCTTCTGGCTTTTACTTCATGCCCTGGTACGTGACTGGATCTATTCTGGCGATATCTGGCATCCCACTCTGCTGGATCTTTCGCTGTTTATCCTTTGCGTAACGGCTTCACAGTGGCTTTTAATCATCGGATAACTTCATGAAACTGAGTTCATTTAAATATCTTTCCACCCTGTTCTTTTTTGCTGCTGCACTCTGTGCCGGTTGGTTGCTGTGGAACTTTTATATGCAGTCACCCTGGACGCGTGATGGAAAAGTACGCGCAGAACTGGTCAATATTACGCCGCAGGTCTCCGGTCGAATTGTTAAACTGGAAGCACGAGATAATCAGTTTGTTCATAGAGGCACCGCATTACTCACGATTGATAATGAACCTTTCCGCATCGCGGTGTTAAATAGTGAAGCTCAGCTTGCCAAAGCGCAGTCAGACTTAGTGAAAGCTCAACATGAGGCACATCGCCGTCAGAGCCTGTCGCGTAACATGATCTCTGCGGAAGATCTCGATTTTGCCACTCTGGCGGTTAAAGCCGCGGCTGCCGTTGTTCGGGCGGCGCAGGCAACTCTCGACCAGGCCAAATGGAATTTGTCACAAACGGTGCTCTACGCACCGACAGATGGATGGGTCAGTAATCTGGTCACCCGTGAGGGAAATTACGCCACCAGCGGCACCCCGCTGTTTGCGCTGGTGGATAGCCATTCTTTTTACGTGATGGGGTATTTTGAAGAAACCAAGCTACGCCATATTCACGCGGGTGCCCGGGCCGAAGTCAGACTCTACAGTGACAACCAGCCTTTGACTGGCGTGGTTGACAGTATTGGCCGCGCTATTTATGACCAAAGTGTGGAAAACAACAGTGGTCTGACCCCTGATATAAAACCTAATGTCCCTTGGGTGAGGTTGGCACAACGCATCCCCGTGCGTATACGTCTTAATGCGGTTCCTGCTGGTTTAACCCTCGTCGCTGGGACCACCTGCACGATCTCCATCCAGCACTGAGGAGATCATGAATCTGAGCGGGTTGGAATGGCAACAACTTCCGTGGATTAAAGCAACCGCCGGTCAGTGGCGCTATGCGCTGCGTAATGCGATAGCGATGTGTCTGGCGCTGAGTGTTGCTTATGGACTTCAGCTGGATGAGCCGTATTGGGCAATGACCTCGGCTGCCGTTGTCAGCTTTCCGACTGTCGGTGGCGTTATCAGCAAAAGCCTCGGGCGCATTGCCGGCAGTATGTTGGGCGCGGCAGCCGCCCTGATCATTGCCGGTCATACCCTCAATGACCCTTGGCTATTTGCTTTATCCATTTCCAGCTGGCTGGGGGTTTGCACATGGGTATCTAATCATTATCAAAACAATGTTGCCTACGCTTTCTCACTTGCCGGATATACGGCTGCCATTATTGCTTTCAACAGTGTAAATGTCGTTGAGATTGAGAGTATCTGGACCATTACCCAAGCTCGGGTTTGCGAGGTTATTTCCGGTATTCTCTGCAGTGCGCTGATGATGATGGTGCTACCCAGCACCTCTGATGGCGATGCGCTGATTAAATCGCTCAAAGAGATGCACGTAAAGTTGCTTGATCACACCCATCTGCTGTTACAGATAGGCAGTCATGACGATATGCGTCACGCCCATGAAAGCATGATTGATCAAATACTGACGATGAACCTACTACGGATTCAGGCTTTCTGGAGCCATTACCGTTTTCGCCGTCAAAACAACGTGTTGAACTATGTGCTACATCAACAGTTGCGCTTGACCAGCGTGATTTCCAGCTTACGCCGTATGTTGCTGAACTGGGATAATGCTCCCGACTCTTTGCTTACCGCCATTCACCTTCTGCTGGCAGAGTTGGCCAATCCTGATACGAACAAATATCGCCTCGCCCAAATCCTGCTGAGCGCAGCACCTCGGGAAAAGTCAGATTACCGTCACAAAGCATTTTGGGATCGTCTGCGCTATCTCTGCTGGCTTTATCTTGATACTTCACGCTGGCTACGGCAGTTTGAGCGCTCAGATGGAAAAACTCATCTCTCTCCTCCGCGTGTACCAGCGTTAGCCCGCAAAGCAGATGGCGTAGAAGCGGGCTGGAATGCGCTGCGAACGTTCAGTGTTATCTTACTGGGGTGCGGCTTCTGGATCACAACCCAGTGGAGCTCCGGTGCATCAGCCCTTACTCTGGCTGCCATAAGCTGCGTTCTTTATTCCTCGGCACCATCACCCACTGGCAGCGCCTCACTATTGCTTAAAACTCTTGGTCTGCTGGCAATATTTAGTTTTGTGATGAAATTTGGTTTCATGGTGCAGGTGACAGCGTTATGGCAATTTATTGTCATACTGTTCCCGCTCTTGCTAACACTACAATTGTTTAAATTGCAGCAGAGGAAACGCGCGTCGCTATGGGGTCAACTTATTGTATTTATGGGTTCATTCCTCGCCGTCACTAACCCGCCTACGTATGATTATCTGAGCTTTATTAATGACAATCTGGCAAAGATTTGTGGTGTCATTCTGGTATGGCTTGCCTTTCACCTGCTGCGTCCAAGCTCCGATCAACGCCGTAGCCAACGCCATACACGTGCGATAAAACGGGAATTTGCCGACAGGTTGCTAAGACGCCCCCACTTTAGCCAGGAAAGCTTTGAATCGCTGATTTATTACCGTATTAACCAGCTTAATTCCAGTGGTGACGATCGGGCGCGTCTGTGGCTTGCGCGCTGGGGAGTGGTATTACTCAACTGTTCGCATATCGCTTGGCAGCTACGAGCATGGCAGCACTGCTCATCTGAACTTACTCAAATACGCGATGCTGTTCTGTGCGACTTGCAGAGTATTGTTGGCGACCACGGAGTCAGACACGTTCCACTGGTTCAAACACTGGAACGGCTTCAACAGCGAATAGATCTGCTTACTGCCAGCAAGGAGGAAAACGCAGCTGAGTTGACAGGTATTATTTGGCGCCTGGCATGTTCGCTGACACCGTTGAAATCGGTATAAGTGTGATTGCGTTAACACTATTTGATGTTTCCCTAGACAACATACATCAAATAATGGAAGAGCGCCCCAGACCTGTAAAACTGACTATTTTCATTTTCACTGTGGTGATTTATCGTACAACCTCATAAATTGACATAAACGTAACGTCGGTAAGGACTTTAGGGAGGAAAATATGCAAGGAGTAAGGATTACACCCGCGTGTGACGATATGACAGCAATTAAATTATCACAACGGGAGATGCAACGGGATATTAGAGAACTCCGTCAGGAGGTTAAACATGACTCTTGTGCTCTACGCCAGGAGATTAAACTGGACATTGATACCTTGCGCCAAGAGGTGAAGCAGGACATTGACACTCTGCGTCAGGAAATCAAGCAGGACTCCGCTGCTTTACGTCAGGAAATCAAGCAGGAATCCGCTACTTTACGTCAGGAAATTAAGCAGGAATCCGCTACTTTACACCAGGAAATTAAGCAGGAATCCGCTACTTTACGCCAGGAAATTAAGCAGGAATCTAGTGCTATACGCCAGGAAGTTAAACAGGGCATCAGCACTCTGCATCAGTACATTACTAATGATATGAGTCATTTACGCCATGATTTGCACAGGCTTCAGCAGAATGCCAGAGCCGACTTCAGACTGCTATTCGGCGCGCTAATTTCTATCGCAATGGGTATGTCGGGCCTTGTGGCAAAAGCATTTCACTGGATTTGAATACGTTTTGCAGGCCTTCGAGGTACGGGAATACCTGCCGAATCCAGTGGTAAACTTCGTCAACGGCTTTGATATCTTCTGACTGCACTCAAACCGCCATCAAAAACGGGCGGTAAACCGTAGCGGTTGTGGTGGCTTCAACTCTGGAGACACACAAGGGGATTTTGCTACCCAACTTGGGCACTGGCTAAAATAAGGTTGGCTGTTGCGGTTCATCCGGCGCAGCATAAACTGACGTGCGCTGGTGGCGCAACAAACGCTGACGACAAAGACGCAGGATATCTCTTTTCTGTGAATCACTGAAGGTCACCCAGCTAAAACGCTCTTCACGGCTACGCCAACAACCGCGACAATAGCCGCGATCGTTTACCTGACAAACTCCCTTACAGGGGTTGGGTACCGGAAATAACTCAAGCTGTTCAGCCACGATGACTCCTGATCAATCCGCCAGCTTTAATTGAAGTCGGCTCAGCGTTTGTCTGCAAGCTTTGGCTGATGATTGTGACTGAAATATTCACGCAGCGCACGTATGGCCTGGCGGCTTTTCTCCGGCAGCACCCGTTCCAGCGTTAACGCCGTCAGCTTGAGCGGAGTAGCACGCCACTCGGGTAATAACAACATCAGTTGCCCGGAATTCAACTCTTCCTGCACCTCATGTAGCGGCTGCAAGGAAATCCCCATCCCCGCCACGGTAAATGCCCGTATGACATGCATACTGTCACTCACCACCTGACCTTCTGCCATACGCAGTGTGATCGCGCCTTCACGTGGATGATGGAGAGTAACGTGCTGATGAGAGCGATGTCCGTGAACCCAACGATGAGAAATAAGCGCCTGGGCAGTTTCCGGCACGCCGTATCGCGTGAGGTAAACCGGGGCTGCGCAGACTACCATCGGCCACTCTGCCAGCGGATGTGCGATGATATTAGCGTCACTCAACTGCCGACTGAATCGCAAAGCAATATCAATACGGTGTTCAATCATGTCCAGCACATTATCAGTGGCTAAAATGCGTAATTTGAGTCCAGGATGTTGTTGTAAAAGGGGTGATAAGGCGCTGCACAATGGCTGACCGCCAATGCCCGGAGTCGAACTGATGCGTAACTCACCGCTCAGCGTATCGCGCATTTCAGCCAGCTGCCTCTCGGCCTCGTGAGCCTGATCCAACATCGCCTTGCAACCCGGAAAAAATGCCGCCCCCGCTTCGGAAAGTGCCAGCTTACGCGTGGAACGGTGCAACAACGGCACACCCACCGACTGTTCAAGCGATCTCAGATGCTGGCTCACCGCCGAAGGTGACATTCCCAGCCGACGGGCCGCACCAGCTAACGATCCTTCAGTCACGACAATAGCAAAAATCGCCATACGGTTGAGTTTTTCCATGATTCGTAAGCTCTGCTTCATTATAAAAGTGAAATATGCCACTTATCGTGGCCGCTGTTAAGCAGTAAGCTTCAATACACACTTTAAAGAGGAACAAAATAATGAAAATTACCGTTATTGGTGCTACAGGCTTTGTCGGACCGGATGTGGTGAAAGAAGCACTGGCGCGCGGACATCAGGTCACTGCCGTTTCACGTTCAGCCAAGAATCTGCCTGTGGCAGACAATTTGAGCCTGGCTCAGGGTGATATTCACAATAGCAGCTGGCTAAGCGGCGTGCTGAAAGGCCAGGATGCGGTCATTAGCGCTTACAATCCGGGATGGTCTGAGACCGATCTGTTTGAGAAATATACCAAAGGCAGCGAGCAAATCCTCAAAGCTGTTCGTGAGAGCGAAGTCAAACGCCTGCTGGTGGTCGGCGGAGCTGGCAGCCTGGAAGTTGCACCCGGTGTTGAACTGGTGGATACCGAAGCCTTTCCCGCCGATATAAAACCCGCTTCGCTGGCCGTCCGTGCGCTAAGAAATCATCTCCAGGCCAATGAACAAGCTCTCGACTGGACCTATCTTTCTCCAGCAGCCTCTCTCGAACCCGGGCCACGTACCGCCCAATTCAGAATAGGGAAAACGACCTTACTGATGAATGGTGATAAACCTGCATCAATCAGCGTTGCCGACCTTGCAGTGGCCATACTCGACGAAATTGAAAATTCGCAACATATTCACCAGCAATTTACCGTTGGTTACTAATCTTTCGGCCCGCATCGGGTGGGCCGTTGCTTCCTTTTGAAATAATTAAGGTTTCCCTAAGATTTTATGGTTAATCTGAGCAGATATTTTCTTTTATCTGGACGACCATGAAAGCCTTGCTAAACAGGTTACGTTGTAACGAAATCATTTTTAATTGTAGTGCTGCGGCATTTTTCACATTTTTCCTGAATGGCCTTTTTTTGCTGCGCGCCTGGCAAACGATACCCGTTTATGGTCTGCGCGATTATCTGTTCGCTGCCACAATTCCGCTCGTGCTTTTCTGTGCGTTCCTTGTCATCTTCAACCTCATTGCTCTCCCGTGGTTAAGAAAGCCCCTACTCTCTGCTTTAGTGGTCGCCAGTGCTGCCGCTAATTATTTTATGTTCAACTTCGGCACGGTTATCGATACTAATATGATCCAGAATGTATTCGAGACCGATTTGCAGGAAGCCTCCGCGCTTTTCAGCCTGCGCTACCTGATATGGTTACTCCTGCTAGGTGCACTCCCGGCGGTCATTCTTTGCCTGTGCCGAATTGAAAATAGCCGTCCATGGTGGATGTCGATAGCATGGCGTGCGCTGACTTCCGTGGCTGCCCTGCTGTTGATCGTGCTTGTTGCGGCTCTTTTTTATAAAGATTACGCATCAATGGTCCGCAATAATAAAGGGCTGGTGAAAGTGATCACCCCAGTTAATGTGGTAAGCGGCATCGGTCATTATGCTCACGATCGATGGTTCTCCGGTAATAAGGCGTTAACCGCGATTGGTCAGGACGCAAAAAAAGGCGAACTGATTACAGGCAGCAAAAAGAAGACGCTAGTGGTGTTCGTTTTGGGCGAAACGGCACGAGCGGAGAATTTCTCTCTGGGTGGCTACACGAGGGATACTAATCCGAAATTACAGCGCGATAATGTCATTTACTATCAACATGCGACCTCTTGCGGTACGGAAACCGCCATTTCTGTTCCTTGCATGTTTTCCAATATGCCACGTAAGGGCTATGACGCCAGCCTGGCAGTCCATGAGGAAGGTTTACTTGATGTGATGGCTCACGCCGGTATCAATATCTTGTGGCGTGAAAATGACGGCGGCTGTAAAGGCGTCTGCAACCGGGTGCCGCATAGCGATATGACCCAATGGAAGGTGAGTGAGTTGTGCAGGAGCGATTATTGCCTGGATGATGTACTACTACACCGGTTGAACAATTACATCGACAGTATCAAAGATGATTCTGTGATCGTACTTCATCAAATGGGAAGTCATGGCCCGGCTTATTTTCTGCGCTATCCGCGGGAAGCGCGTCAGTTTACGCCAACCTGTGACAGCAACCAGATTCAGGACTGCGATCGCCAGGCACTGATGAATACGTATGACAACACGATTTTGTACACCGATACGATGCTGGACAACACCATTAACCTACTGAAATCTTATAACGACCGGTTTAATGTGGCGATGATCTACCTCTCCGATCATGGTGAATCATTGGGAGAACATGGAATGTATCTTCACGGCACACCTTATCTGTTTGCACCGACTCAACAGACACATATTCCTATGTTACTTTGGATGTCTCCTGATTACGCCACAACATTTGGTATCGACAGTCAGTGTCTGCAACAGCGGGCTAAATTTGAAGAGGTCTCTCAGGATAATGTGTTCCATACTCTGTTGGGAATGATGAATATACAAACCCAGCAGTATCAGCCAGCACTCGATATGATCCGAACGTGCCGTAAGGCAGGCTGAATGTTGAAAGACGCCGTCAGTGCAGTTAGGCTGTCATGATGAATAAAACGACCCTGTTTGATACTCGTGAGCATTTGCTGAATACCGGCGAGCAGCTTTGTCTGCAACGCGGTTTCAATGGCATGGGCCTGATTGAGCTACTTAAACAAGCAGAAGTGCCTAAAGGGTCTTTTTACCATTATTTTCCTTCAAAGGAAGCATTTGGCGTGGCAATGCTTAAGCGTTATTTTGCCGGTTACCACCTACGGCTGAGTGACTTTCTCAACCATCACCAAGGCAGCTATCGACAGCGGGTGCTTGAGTACTATCGTCAGTCTGTCCAGAACTCTCAGAAAAACAGCTTTGCGGGATGTCTCTCCGTGAAGCTTTCCGCTGAAGTTTGCGATCTTTCTGAAGCAATGCGCAGTGCGCTGGAAGCGGGTTCAACAGCATTGATCAACACACTGGCCGCCGCGCTGACAAAGGCGCAGCTGCAAGGCACACTTTCTGATGAGCTAAACTGTGCTTCGTGCGCACAAACACTTTATACATTTTGGCTGGGAGCCAGCCTGCAAAGCAAAATTTGCCGCGATAAGGCTCCCCTGCTTAATGCCTTACATGAGATGAATCTCATCCTGCGCGTTAAATAAAAAAAATCTTACTAGTCGACCGGTCTATCAGGAGCGAGTAATGAAGCTGAACAAACTCTTTACACCATTAACACTGGGTGCTATCACCGTACCAAATCGTATTTTTATGGCTCCTTTAACGCGCCTACGCAGCATTGAGCCAGGCGATATTCCGACACCTCTGATGGGTGAATATTATCGGCAGCGCGCCAGCGCCGGGCTGGTTATCACCGAGGCCACGCAAATCAGCGCTCAGGCTAAGGGCTATGCAGGCGCGCCTGGGCTGCACTCTTCCCAGCAGATTGCCGCCTGGAAAACCATCAACGAAGGCATCCATCAGGAAGGCGGCCATAGTTCGGTACAACTGTGGCATACCGGACGCATTTCACACACCAGCCTGCAACCGGGTGGCACTGCGCCGGTATCAGCCTCAGCAATTAACGCCGACACCCGAACCACGCTTCGTGATGCCGGGGGCCATGCGATACGTGAAGCGACCTCAACCCCACGCGCACTGAGCACTGATGAAGTGTCTGGTATTGTCGATGACTTCCGCCAGGCGGTGATCAACGCTCGTGAAGCCGATTTTGACCTGGCAGAGCTGCATGCGGCACACGGATATCTTATCCATCAGTTCCTGTCACCGGCTTCAAATCAGCGTGAGGACAAGTATGGCGGCACCATCGAGAATCGTACCCGTTTCGCTCTGGAAGTGGTGGATGCGGCAATAGACGGTTGGTGTGCCGACCGCATTGGCATTCGTATCTCTCCGCTTGGCCCATTTAATGGCCTGGATAATGGTGAGGATCAGGAAGCCGCCGCCCTGTATTTCATTGGCGAACTGGCCAAGCGTAACCTGGCCTATCTGCATATTTCTGAACCTGACTGGGCTGGGGGTAAACCGTTTACCTCCGAATTCCGGCAGGCAATTCGTGCCAAATACCCTGGGGTGATCGTTGCTGCCGGAGGTTACGATGCAGAGAAAGCTGAAACACTTATCACAGAGGGCCTGATTGATGCCGCTGCTTTCGGCCGGAGTTATATTGCCAATCCCGACCTGGTCGATCGTCTGAACAGTCATGCAGGTCTTAACAAACCCCAGCCAGAAACTTTCTACGGCGGTAACGCTAAGGGCTACACCGATTATCCAAGGCTCGGCGAACAGCTCTAAGGTTCGCGCCTGATGGTATTATCACTATAATGAGTTATACGTCATCGGAATGGTGACGCTAATAAAAGAGGATGTTATGCGTTTACTTCATACCATGCTGCGCGTTGGCGATCTGCAACGCTCCGTCGATTTTTACACGAAAGTATTGGGCATGCGCCTGCTGCGCACCAGTGAAAATAGCGAGTACAAATACACGCTCGCCTTTGTTGGCTATAGCGAAGAAAGCGAAGGTGCAGTTATCGAACTCACCTACAATTGGGGCGTGGATACCTATAACCTCGGTGACGCATATGGCCATGTTGCTCTGGGCGTGGACGATGTTGCTGCGACCTGCGATCGTATTCGGAATGATGGTGGCAATGTGACCCGCGAAGCCGGCCCGGTTAAAGGCGGCACCACGATTATTGCGTTCGTAGAAGATCCAGACGGCTATAAGATCGAACTTATTGAAAATAAACATGCCGGTCACGGTATCGGCAACTAAGTTTGGGGGTGCTTTTCAGGCACCCCAATCCCCCTCCCTGCTGCATCAATCAGCAAAATTTGCCATAATGCGCGCTGCCTTTTTTTGCCAATGAGATGCCGATGTCTGAATCTAATGAACTTAATACTTTAAGCAGCCGTTTTCGCGGGTTTTATCCAGTGGTGATCGACGTCGAAACCGCAGGTTTCGATGCTAAAACCAATGCCTTGCTGGAGATCGCGGCGGTAACGCTGAAAATGGATAACGATGGCTGGCTGGTAAAAGACGAAACGCTTCATTTCCACGTCGAGCCCTTCCCCGGTTCGGTTCTCCTTCCTGAAGCGCTGGCATTCAACGGAATTGATCCATCAAATCCCTTACGCGGTGCGGTCAGTGAATATGAATCTTTGCATGCCATTTTCAAACTGGTGCGTAAGGGGATTAAAGATAGTGGCTGCAATCGGGCGGTGATGGTGGCACACAATGCCACTTTCGATCTCAACTTTATGAACGCTGCCGCGGAACGTGCCACTCTAAAACGCAACCCATTCCATCCCTTCGTCACTTTTGACACCGCAGCCCTTAGCGGACTGGTACTAGGGCAGACCGTGCTGGCAAAAGCGTGTCATGCAGCCGGCATGCCTTTTGACAGTGCGCAGGCTCATTCAGCACTCTACGACACCCTGCAAACGGCCGATCTCTTCTGTGAACTGGTTAACCGCTGGAAGCGGCTGGGCGGGTGGCCCCTGCCTTTCGCCGCGAAAAGCGATGCAGGCCACTCACCAGATTAGCCCGGGCGTTGCGGAAATTTGATGTGGTCATGCCAGTCAGCTGATTCACTGACTGGCTTAAAAGCTACAATGCCGAATTTATCACGCCGGTCATCGCTGTTATTCTGCGGTGTTATCGGGGTATTTTTGGGCTGTCTCTTTAATCAACTGTTGCAGTTCACCACGCTGATACATTTCAATAATGATATCGCAACCCCCTACCAGTTCACCGTCTACCCACAGCTGCGGAAACGTTGGCCAGTTGGCAAATTTTGGCATTTCAGCACGAATGTCAGGGTTTTGCAGGATATCCACATAAGCGAAACGTTCGCCACAGGCAGAAAGTGCCTGTACCGCCTGAGCGGAAAAGCCGCAGCTTGGCAGCTTCGGTGAACCTTTCATGTACAGCAGAATTGGATTTTCTGCGATCTGGCGCTGAATTTTTTCAACAGTACTCATAAATGCCTTCCTCAATACGGTATTTCGTGTATAGGCTGTAGCCAGCCATGATTGTCGCTATTCTGGCCTGGCGATGAAATTGACACTTTCAGTTGTTGGCAGGCCATAATCCGTCAGGTGATCGGATGATGATAACAAAATAACATTTTCTTATGGCCTGTGCTGCATCAGTTGACATTTTAACGCCAGAACATGCCAGGTTAAACAACTGATTGTGTTTAATATTAAACCCTATAACCGCTCTGTATTATTGTAACAAAAAAGACCTTACCTTTTGCTATTCAGTTAGTTTAGAATCTTGACAACCTTCTGCCAGTGCGCAGAAATCACTTTTTATGATTGCGTTGCTCTTTTCGCAGCGCACTGACTGTTGATGGAAACGATGCGTTTATTCATTACGCTTTTCTTGTTGGCCTTTGCTCAGCTATTTTTTAATATGGCGCACGCATCGCCCCACACGCCTGTCAATGCAAATCAGCTCAAAGCCGATCGTAATAGCGCGCGAGAAGATGAACGGCGCAAGCGACGCGCGGTCAAATCTTCCTCGACCAAAAAAGTCAAAGCGTCGCCGATTAAAAAAACTAAGCAACCCGCAAAAGTAGCACACCTCGCCCCGGCGCATAAACAGAAGTTAGCCAAGACAGCGGCTACCAGACAGCCAGCGCAGAAAACCAGCAAACTTCGCCATCCGTTAAGCCGCACGGCTAGCGCTAAAAAGACAACGAGAAAACATTACGGCAGGCAGCGTGCGGATCGTAGTTTAGCAACGGTTGGCAGGAAAGAGGCGGCAGGCCCACTGACACTCAGTACGGCGCATCGCATCCGTTATCAGAAAGCCCGTGAGACCGCAGTCACTAAATTGATGGGGCAACTGGGTAAGCCCTATCTGTGGGGCGGCAGCTCGCCTAAAACCGGCTTCGACTGCAGCGGCCTTGTCTGGTATGCCTATAAAGACCTCGTCAAATTCAAAATTCCTCGCACCGCGAATGAAATGTATCACCTGCGCGACGCGGCTCCGATCAAACGCGACCGCCTTGAGAAAGGCGATTTGGTGTTTTTCCGTATCAACGGAAGAGGCACCGCCGATCATGTGGGTGTTTATCTCGGCGGAGATAAGTTTATCCAGTCGCCGAGGACAGGCAAAGATATCCAGGTCAGTGCGCTAAGTAACGATTACTGGCAAGAACATTATGTTGGCGCACGTCGAGTCATGACGCCGAAAACGGTTCGTTAATGGAATATTCCCCCGACGGGCCGCGAGAATAATCTCCTGGCCTGTGACTTGATTATCATCTCACTCTGCAACAGCTCAAATCCTCAATCTGCATACGGCTTTCAGTTTTCATCCTGATGAGCCGTTTGTTAAGGTTTATGCCCGCAAATTTTCCTATCCTTGATGGTAAAATTCTCGTTTTCTTTGCGCAGCCTTGTTAGAATTCCCCCCTTAATTTGCGCAACAGCCCCTAAACCAGACGTGATCGGTTCCGTGCGTCCTTCTGCGTACAGATTTATCCCTTCCCGACCGCTTTAAACTTCCCTTAATAATTCTGGCTCGTCGGGAAAAGCCTGGGCTAAGGCAAACGTTTAACAAACCAGTTATCAGTAGGTTACTGATAACACCAGGAGTACGATTTTCATGGCAACAATTAAGGATGTGGCAAAGCGCGCCGGTGTTTCCACCACCACCGTGTCTCACGTCATCAATAAAACACGCTTTGTCGCCGACCAGACACGCGAAGCGGTGTGGGTAGCAATCAAAGAATTGCATTACTCGCCCAGCGCCGTAGCTCGCAGCCTCAAGGTCAACCACACCAAGACGATTGGCCTGCTGGCAACCTCAAGCGAAGCACCCTACTTTGCTGAAATCATTGAGGCGGTAGAGAATAGCTGCTTTGCCAAAGGCTACACCCTGATTCTGGGTAATGCCCATAACAACATAGAAAAGCAGCAGGCTTATCTGTCAATGATGGCGCAAAAACGTGTAGATGGGCTGCTGGTAATGTGCTCTGAATACCCGGATGCGCTGATTTCGATGCTTGAGGATCACCGTAATATTCCAATGGTCGTCATGGACTGGGGCAAGTCGCGTGGTGATTTTACCGATACGGTACTGGATAACGCGTTTGAGGGTGGCTATCTTGCGGGACGTTATTTAATTGAACGCGGACACCGCGATATTGCCGCCATCCCAGGCCAGCTGGAGCGCAACACCGGGGGCGGACGCCATGCGGGATTTTTGAAGGCTTTGACCGAAGCGGGTATCGCACTTCGTGATGAATGGCTGGTGCAGGGAGATTTTGAACCAGAATCCGGTTACCGCGCTATGCAACAAATTTTGGCGCAAAAACAACGCCCAACCGCCGTTTTCTGCGGTGGGGATATTATGGCGATGGGTGCAATCTGCGCAGCAGATGAAATGGGCCTGCGAGTCCCACAGGATATCTCTGTGATTGGCTATGACAACGTGCGCAACGCCCGCTATTTCACTCCAGCATTGACTACTGTACACCAACCGAAAGAGCGTCTTGGCGAAACAGCGTTCAATATGTTACTTGATCGTATCACCAGTAAGCGTGAAGAATCGCAAACTATTGAAGTCTATCCCACTTTGATTGAACGACGCTCAGTGGCGGACGGCCCTTACCGCGACTACCGCCGTTAATCTTGTCTCACCGCCGCATCGGATTACTCACTCAGCCATTCGGCATTAAGCGTTTCTGTACTACCAAGATACTCCAGCAGCCAGCTCAGCGCCGGTGAGGCGCTTTGCTCTGACCAGCTCAGACAGCATGGGCTGTCAGGGAAGGGTGAGCTAAGAGTCAGTTCACATAATGTGTTTTGCTGTAATAACGGTTGCGCAAAATGCCCCGGAACCATGCCAACGCACAATCCCGCGTGCAGGCAGTCAAAGGCACTTTCCCAGTCAGGTACCACCAGGCGACGCTGATTATCAAGCGTCCAGGTTGTGCGCTTGGGTAGCGCGCGCGAGGTATCTTCCAGTACCAGCGAAGGCCACTCGCGCACTAACTCATCTGTCAGCAGTCCGGGCCGCCCGGCTAGCAGATGTTGTGCATTAACCACGCAGCGCCAGTTCAGACTGCCCATATCCCGAAATGCAAAACGCCCCCCTACGGGAATCGCCTGCGTGGCACCTATCGCGACATCCACCCGACCATCCGCCAGTGCATCCCAAACGCCGTTAAAGACTTCTGGCATGATATGCAGCTCCATGTCCGGGAAATGGCGGTAAAAATCCACTACCAGCTGTCGAGTCCGTGAAGGACGTACTATGCAATCAACGGCGATATTGAGCTGCCCTCGCCAGCCGTTTGCCACCTGTTGACAACGGCGGCGCGTGGTAAGCATTTTTTTGATAACAGAACGGGCTTCTTCGCTAAATACTCGACCGGCATCGGTCAGTACGACGTCACGATGACGCCTTTCGAACAGACTAACGGCCAGCCACTCTTCCAGCTGACGCACCGTATAGCTTACCGCAGAGGGCACGCGGTGCAACTCGGCGGCGGCGGCGGTGAAACTCCCGGTTCGAGCTACGGCATCAATGACTTCAAGTGAATGTTCGGACCACATATTCAGCCTTCAAAAATTTTCACATCACTTAACGAATATTAGCGTTTCACAGACTGTCCCGCACGCGATTACACTGCGCAAGCAAAAAAAACGCATAACAAGAGTAAATTTTTATGAATTCGAAAGGTTTTATGATTTACCTGGCGCTGCTGAGCATGCTGGGCTTCCTCGCCACGGATATGTACCTGCCAGCATTTGGCATGATGCAGCAGGATCTTAATACACAGGCCGGAGCTATCAGCGCCAGCCTAAGTATTTTCCTGGCTGGCTTTGCCTGTGCCCAGCTGGTCTGGGGCCCCCTTTCCGATCGCATCGGCCGCAAGCCAGTACTGTTAATGGGATTAAGTCTGTTTGCTATCGGCTGTGCCGCCATGCTTTGGGTGGATTCAGCGACGTCGCTGCTGGCATGGCGTTTTGTGCAGGCTGTCGGGGTATGCGCTGCAGCGGTAAGCTGGCAGGCACTGGTCGTTGACCGCTACAGTGGCGCGCAGGCTAACAGGGTCTTCGCCACCATCATGCCGCTGGTCGCACTTTCACCAGCGCTGGCCCCGCTGCTGGGTGCATGGCTGTTAGGTCATTTTTCATGGCAGGCGATATTCGTCGCACTTTTACTTATTACTCTGCTCCTGCTGGTTCCGACTTTTCTTCTGCCATCACAGCCGGGGTCGGATAAAAGCACATCGGCATCTGATATAGCTGCTCCGGGCTTTATCACCCTGCTTAAATCACCCGTTTACTGTGGCAAT
Source organism: Erwinia piriflorinigrans CFBP 5888 (assembly GCF_001050515.1). Classification (GTDB taxonomy): domain Bacteria; phylum Pseudomonadota; class Gammaproteobacteria; order Enterobacterales; family Enterobacteriaceae; genus Erwinia; species Erwinia piriflorinigrans. Next base: position 89,430 of record NZ_CAHS01000015.1, on the reverse strand, counting down.
GTGGCTATCTATGCCGCCTGCTCAGCCAGCTTCTTTGCCTGGCTTACCGGCTCACCGTTTATCCTGGGAAATTTAGGATTGACGCCTGGTGATATTGGCCTGAGCTACGTACCACAAACTGCGGCTTTTCTTATCGGCGGCTTTAGCTGTCGTGCGTTGTTAAATCGATTTGCCGGACGCAAGATCCTCCCCTGGCTACTGGCGTTCTATAGTCTGAGTATTGTTTCGCTCTACTTAATTGCGCAACTCCCTCAACCCACGTTATGGACGCTATTACTCCCCTTCTGTGGTATGGCAATGGCGAATGGGGCTATCTATCCTGTTGTTGTGTCTAATGCCCTGCTGCCGTTCCCTCAGGCCACCGGTAAAGCGGCTGCCCTGCAAAACATGCTACAGCTCAGCCTGTGCTTTCTCGCCAGCATGGCAGTATCGACATGGATTGGCGCGGCGCTGCAAACCACGGTGTTCGTGATGCTGATAACCATTTTATTAGCAACATTAGGTTATTTCGTTCAGCGCAAGGGCGAGAAAAATCTCATGTTGCAAACAGAGGCGCAGCACCTATAAATCAACCTGGTCAACTGGTTAGCAAGCTAACGATAAGCCATTGAACAATACTGCCTGCAGGCATATACTTCCTAATGTCATGTAAAATAATAAGCTCATATTATTCTTCTGGCCGGAATAGATGCTGTGCAGGCTTTCTGCGATCGGCTTTAGGTCTGATTGCCTAGATTTTCTAACTGAACGCATCCATTTCAGCCTTTTTACGCATCAATCAGTCCTCTTTTACGTTGTCATCAGGCTGCGGTTTTTGCCGCATATTCTCTTACCGTTCTCTGAGAATTGACTACTCTTTTCTCAGGTATCAATCACACAGGGTGATGGAGAAGCTATGAGTTCATCGTGTTTAGAAGAAGAAAGCCTGACCGATAACCAGTGGTACCGAATCGTTCAGGAAATATTGAGTAAGGCTGATATTGAAATAAACGGAACTCGTCCCTGGGATATCCAGGTGACTAATACCAACTTTTTTAAGCGAGTACTCCAGGAAGGCTCTTTAGGTCTGGGTGAAAGTTATATGGACGGCTGGTGGGAATGTGAACGTTTGGATATTTTTTTTCAGCGTGTGCTCAACGCGCACCTTGAGCAACAGCTTCCCCATCATTTCAAAGATACCCTGCGTATCGCCGCTTCTCGTTTAACGAATTTGCAGTCTCGTAAACGGGCCTGGATAGTGGGTAAAGAACATTATGACTTGGGTAATGACCTCTTTACTGAAATGCTCGATCCCTACATGCAATATTCCTGTGGTTACTGGAAACAAGCAGCAACGCTAGAGCTGGCACAGGAAGCCAAACTGGAGCTGATCTGCGCAAAACTTCAGCTTAAACCAGGCATGACGCTGCTTGATATTGGCTGCGGCTGGGGAGGACTGGCTGAATATGCAGCCCGTCATTATGGAGTCAGTGTGGTTGGAGTGACGATATCCGCCGAACAGCAAAAGCTGGCCCAGCAACGCTGCAACGGACTCAGCGTGACAATCCTTCTGCAGGACTATCGTGATCTTCAGCAGCAGTTTGACCGCATCGTATCCGTTGGCATGTTTGAACACGTCGGCCCGAAAAATTACGCCACCTATTTTGACGTAGTGGATCGTAATTTAAAACCCGATGGCGTTTTCCTGCTGCACACGATTGGTGCCAGCAATACCAACGACCACGTTGATCCCTGGATAAACAAATACATCTTCCCCAATGGCTGCCTCCCTTCCGTGCGCCATATCGCTGAAGCCAGCGAGCCGCATTTTGTGATGGAGGATTGGCATAATTTTGGTGCTGATTATGACGTCACGCTGATGAACTGGTATCAGCGCTTTTTGGCAGCCTGGCCGCTGCTGTCAGAGAAATATGGCGTGCGTTTCAAACGTATGTTTTCTTACTATCTGAATGCCTGTGCGGGTGCTTTTCGCGCCAGGGATATTCAACTCTGGCAAGTGGTATTCACTCGTGGGACAGAAGGCGGGATCAGCGTGGCGCGTTAAGAATGCTTAAAAAAACGGGCGACGCTGAAGGGACGCCCGTTCTTTATTAATCCGATTTAAGAAGCATTATCCTGCTCTTCTGCCACGGCGGCAGCTAAAAGTTCCGCTTCACGGCGTGCCAGTACCCGCTCAACCGTTTCGACTATAGCCTGAGTATGCGGATCGATTTCAATGTTCACCCGCTGTCCAAGACGTTTGCTGCCCAGAGTGGTACGCGCCAGCGTTTCCGGGATCAGGTGTACACAGAATTTCGACCGGGTCACTTCTCCAACGGTCAGGCTAATACCGTCAATGCCAACAAAACCTTTATGCAATATGTATTTCATCTGGCTGACATCCTGTGGCTTAAACCAGATTTCACGGTTATTTTCCGCCGTCAGGATCCTGGTGATTTCGGCGGTGGTCATAATATGACCGGACATCAAATGCCCACCGATTTCATCGCTGAACTTCGCTGCACGCTCAACGTTAACCGTATCCCCAACGTTAAGCGAACCGAGGTTGGTGATACGCAGCGTCTCTTTGACCAGATCAAAGCTAACGCGATCGCCTTCCACGCTGGTTACCGTCAGACAGCAACCATTATGAGAAACCGATGCGCCCAACTCCAAACCATGCAGCAACTCCGGCGGCATCTTAACTATGTGAGTACGAAAATTAGCTTTCTCTTCAATCGCCAGCACCTCTGCGATGCCCTGCACAATACCTGTAAACATGTTTTGCCTCAAAATAACATTTTCCTGTTACGTAGTTTGCCCTGGCAACGAGGTAAAGCCAAATGGAGCACGGCAACATTCCGTGACACAACGTGCGATTCCCGCATCAGTTCATTGGCTATTTAACCCACGAGCATTAGAATGAAGTCCCCACGGAACTGGCATGAAAAATGCCTTTCTCTTACCAGCGTCATACTTGTCTATCATAACCCCAATATTTCTTAATAAGGGGTAAACAATTAAGGTGTTTGTGTGCAGAAGTACCTCTCAGAGGCGCGTCAGTTATTAGCCCTGGCTATCCCAGTTATCCTTGCGCAGGTTGCGCAAACATCGATGGGATTTGTTGATACTGTAATGGCCGGTGCCGTCAGCGCCACGGATATGGCCGCCGTTGCCGTAGGCACCTCAATCTGGTTGCCTGTTATTCTTTTTGGCCACGGTTTGCTGCTGGCCTTAACACCGGTGGTCGCACAGCTTAACGGCTCTGGTCGCCGCGCTCTTATTGCCCACCAGGTACGCCAGGCATACTGGCTGGCAGGGATTGTTGCCGTACTGGTTATGGTTGTGCTGTATAACGCTGGCCATTTGCTCTCTGCGATGCATAACGTCGATCCATTACTGTCGCAAAAAGCCATCGGCTATCTGCATGCCCTGCTCTGGGGAGCCCCGGGTTATCTGTTCTTCCAGGTAGCACGCGATCAGTGCGAAGGCTTGTCAAAAACCAAACCGGGTATGGTGATGGGTTTTATTGGGCTGCTGGTGAACATTCCGGTTAATTATGTCTTTATCCATGGTCATTTGGGTATGCCTGCTCTTGGTGGCGTTGGCTGTGGAGTCGCCACCGCTTCGGTATACTGGGTGATGTTTATTGCCATGAAGGTCTGGGTGAGCCGGGCAAAATCGATGCGTGATATTCGCCTGCCACAGCGATTTAGCGGTCCGGACTGGAAAGCAATACGCCGTCTAATCGGCCTTGGCCTCCCTGTCGCACTGGCTCTGTTTTTTGAAGTTACCCTGTTCGCCGTGGTGGCTTTATTGGTGTCTCCATTGGGGATCATCAAAGTAGCCGGGCACCAAATTGCCTTAAACTTCAGCTCGCTGATGTTTGTCGTGCCGTTATCGATCGGCGTTGCAACCACCATTCGTGTAGGCTTTCGTCTGGGTCAGGGTTCAGCAGAGCAGGCAAAAGTGGCGGCCTGGACGGCTCAGGGCGTAGGAATAGGTATGGCCTGCGTGACCGCGCTGTTTACCATCAGCTTTCGTGAGCAGATCGCCCAGCTGTACACTGACGATCCGGAAGTTGTCACCATGGCCGCTCAGCTGATGCTACTGGCGGCGATATATCAATTCTCAGACTCTATTCAGGTCATCGGTAGCGGCATTTTAAGGGGTTATAAAGACACTCGTTCAATCTTCTTTATCACCTTCATCGCCTACTGGCTACTCGGATTACCGTTCGGCTATCTGCTGGGGATGACCGACCTGGTGCTGCCCGCTATGGGGCCTGCAGGATTTTGGATCGGCTTTATTATCGGTCTGACATCTGCTGCGATTATGATGATTTGGCGAATACGCCGACTGCAACGTGAACCGGAAACAATGATCCTGGCGCGCTCTGCACGTTAATTTGGCGGATAATTTCGTCACGATATGGTTAAAAATGCTGCGCTTCGCACAGTTGCGCAGCAATCAGGCTGGAAAAGAATTTTTCTCCTTGCCAGGCGTGCCGGCTATCGTTAATATTCGTCCCCGCTGTCGCCATGACAGCTATGTGCGTCCGTAGCTCAGTTGGTTAGAGCACCACCTTGACATGGTGGGGGTCGGTGGTTCGAGTCCACTCGGACGCACCACTTTCAGATAGCAGCTGATAGGCTGTTAAGTGAAAGCTGAAACAGTTTATGCGTCCGTAGCTCAGTTGGTTAGAGCACCACCTTGACATGGTGGGGGTCGGTGGTTCGAGTCCACTCGGACGCACCAAATTGTTTTTAAATGCTTTAAAGCATCATATCCCCTTTAAATCGCAGTACTCTTGCCCCTTTCATGGCGCTTTAAAGCCTGTTATTGGACCTTCAGCAAGGTAATACGTCTGCGGTGCGATTTGCGTTCTTAGCTCAGTTGGTTAGAGCACCACCTTGACATGGTGGGGGTCGGAGGTTCGAGTCCTCTAGAACGCACCAGCTTCCTCTGGCATGACATCAACGTTCCGTTGCCCCATCAGCTGATTTTTTTATTCATTGGCCTGGTACCCCACGCTTTTAATTGGTTTTCGAACACTTAGCGACTATAATATTGAACGTTGTTTCACTTGAATGGTTTCAGCGTATGGTTGCCCCTCAATCTATAATAACTCCCAGTCGCGCAATGTCTTGCCACAACGACGATGAAATCGCGTTTCAAGTTACCCTACAGGCTTTAATTCAGTCACCTGTCTTTAAGTTCAACCTCCCTGGTGGCGCAAAATTCTCTTCCGGTGGTTTCACCGCCGGGATACAGCTTTCTCATCCATCACAACTTAGTAGATAAATCGTCATGAAAAAAACTAAGATCGTTTGTACTATCGGTCCAAAAACCGAATCTGAAGAGATGCTGACCAACCTGCTGGATGCCGGCATGAACGTTATGCGTTTGAACTTTTCCCACGGGGATTACCAGGAACACGGCCAGCGCATTACCAATCTGCGTAATGTTATGAGCAAAAGCGGCCATCAGGCTGCGATCCTTCTGGACACCAAAGGTCCGGAAATCCGCACCATGAAACTGGAAGGTGGACAGGATGCGGCGCTAAAAGCAGGCCAAACCTTTACCTTCACCACAGACCAGAGCGTCGTTGGAAATGCACAAACCGTTGCCGTGACCTATCCTGGCTTCGCGGCGGATCTGCAAATCGGTAATACCGTGCTGGTTGACGATGGCCTGATCGGCATGGAAGTGATCGAAGTGACGGCAAACACCGTTGTCTGTAAAGTACTGAACAATGGTGACCTGGGCGAGAACAAAGGCGTTAACTTGCCGGGTGTGTCGATCCAGCTTCCCGCCTTAGCAGAGAAAGACAAGCACGACCTTATCTTCGGCTGCGAACAGGGTGTTGATTTTGTAGCCGCTTCCTTCATTCGCAAGCGTTCTGACGTAATTGAGATCCGTGAGCATCTGAAAGCACACGGTGGTGAACGCATTCAGATTATCTCTAAGATCGAAAACCAGGAAGGCCTGAACAACTTCGATGAAATCCTTGATGCTTCTGACGGTATCATGGTCGCTCGTGGCGATCTCGGCGTTGAAATCCCGGTTGAAGAAGTGATCTTCGCGCAGAAGATGATGATCAAAAAGTGTAACCATGCACGTAAAGTGGTGATCACCGCCACCCAGATGCTTGATTCAATGATCAAGAACCCGCGCCCTACCCGTGCAGAAGCGGGAGACGTTGCCAATGCCATTCTCGACGGTACGGATGCAGTCATGCTGTCAGGTGAGAGTGCGAAAGGTAAATATCCGCTGGAATCCGTCACCATCATGGCGACCATTTGTGAACGTACCGACCGCGTGATGAAGAGCCGCATTGATGTGCAGCATGACAATCGTAAAATGCGTATTACTGAAGCCGTATGTCGTGGCGCCGTTGATACGGCCGAGAAGCTGGAAGCACCACTGATTGTCGTGGCGACAGAAGGCGGCAAGTCGGCGAAATCAATTCGTAAGTACTTCCCACATGCCACAATTCTTGCGCTAACGACCAATGAACAAACTTCCCGCCAGCTGCTGCTGAGCAAGGGGATCATCACCTCTGTCGTGGAAAAAATCGCTTCCACCGATGATTTTTACCGTCTTGGTAAAGCCGCCGCAGAAGCGAGCGGATATGCTCATAAAGGCGAGGTGGTTGTGATGGTTTCAGGTGCTTTAGTCCCTAGCGGCACCACCAATACTGCATCGGTACATGTGCTCTGATTGAAAGCCTGGTTTGATGTTAAAAGCGCCCTGAGTGGCGCTTTTTTTCTGTCGTGAAACGTATTCCCCCAACTCTCTGGCGATGTAACAGCCTCTAAATTCGTCGCCAAATATCAGAGCGCTCTGATTAAAATCGCCTGTTTTCTCTTCGCTTTAGGTAAAAAGCCGGAAAGAAGATGCTTCTTTGAGCGAACGAGCAAATTTAACACCTTCCCAGCAAAAATTTATTCTCTTTAGAAAAAACTTTGTGTAATACTTGTAACGCTACATGGAGATTAACTTAATCTAGAGGGTATTAATAATGAATCGTACTAAACTGGTGCTGGGCGCGGTAATCCTTGGTTCAACTCTGCTGGCTGGTTGCTCAAGCAACGCTAAAATCGACCAGCTGTCTACCGACGTTCAGACTCTGAACGCGAAAGTTGACCAGCTGAGCAACGACGTGACTGCAATCCGTTCTGACGTTCAGGCTGCTAAAGATGACGCAGCACGCGCTAACCAGCGTCTGGACAACCAGGCTCACTCTTACCGTAAGTAAGAGTTCTGGTTTTAAAAATGGCGCACATCGTGCGCCATTTTTTTTAGCCGAAATCCGCCGTTTCCCACTGGCCCCCCTTCAAAAACAACACTGACGCTTCCATAGGGCTTTAAGAACTTTAAGCTCCCGGAATGTAGCATAATGAAGTTTAAGCTCCCTGAAGAGCGCTGCTGGACGCTGTTAAGGTATTACCGTGTAATTCGGGCGCGCTCTACCACTTACTGAAGAGATAAATACCCAGCCAATCACTTTTTGGGTATTTACCGGGAAGTGCAGACGCGTGTTAGCGTTGACTTAAAAGCAGTGATTTCTGACGGATGGCGCGGATCATGGCCTCAAGCCCCTGTGAACGCGATGGGGTCAGCTGCTGGGTCAGAGAAAGGTCAGCAAACCACGGACGTACGTCAAACTCGACGATTTCTTGCGGTGTCATTGATTGATAGAGGGTAAAGACGACAGCAATCAGTCCTTTAACCAGCGCAGCGTCACTCTCTCCCTGGAGTACGACACGACCGTTTTGGTCAACATCCACTACAATCCAAACCTGGCTCTGGCAACCCGGAATAATATTTTCAGGCTGCTGCAGCGAATCGGGGCTTGCGGGCAGTCTCGCTCCCAACTCAATGATGTAAAGATACTTCTCTTCCTGGTTAGCGCAGCGTTTAAAATTGCGCACCAGCTTTTCTTTATCTGGCAAAGTTGCCATTGCTTCCTCACTTTGGATCTGATTCTGAAATTTTTTGGCTTAACTTGTCATAAGGGCGAGGCATGCCTCGCCCTCAAGGCTGAAATGGTGAGTACCCGGCAAGCACTTAGCCCAGCAAACGGTGAATACGGGTTAAACCAGCGACCAGCCGATCAACTTCTTCTTCACTGTTGTACAGCACAAAAGAGGCCCGGCACATTGCCGGAACCTGATAATACTGCATCAGCGGCATCGCGCAATGATGTCCGGTGCGGATAGCGATACCGTACTGGTCAAGGAAGCTGCCGACATCAAATGCATGATGCTTACCGAGGTTAAAAGCGATGACGCCGCTACGCTGCGCAGGGCCATAGATGATTATGTCAGGTACTGCCGCCAGCTTATCCAGCGCATAACGCATCAGCTGCTGTTCACGCTGACAAATAACATCCAGCCCCAGTTCACTAATCCATTTCAGCGCAGCGCCTAAACCCATAATGGCAGCGGTATTCGGCGAACCCGCCTCAAAACGCCACGGTGCGGCAGCATAAGTGGTTCCGTTGGTCAGGCTAACGGTGGCGATCATAGCCCCCCCACCTTCCCACGGCGGCATCTGGTCAAGAAGCGCCTTGCGGCCATACAGGATACCGATACCGGTCGGGCCATAAATTTTATGCCCGGAAAAAACATAAAAATCACAGTCCAGATCCTGGACGTCCACGGAGTAATGCATCACCGCCTGGGCGCCGTCAATAAGCGTCACCACTCCGGCGGCTTTCGCCTGAGCAATCAGCGTTTTGACAGGATTTTCCGTGCCTAATACATTAGAAACTTGGGTAACTGCCAGCAGGCGGGTGCGGCTATCCATTAATACGGGCAGCTGTGCGATATCTAGCTCACCTTCTGCGGTGAGAGGAATAAAACGCACCTCAGCGCCGGTACGCTGCGCGACCATTTGCCAGGGAACAATATTGGCGTGGTGCTCCATCTCCGTAATGATGATGTTGTCACCGGGCTGCAACTGACTGCCGCCCCAGCTGTTGGCGACCAGGTTGATCGCTTCCGTTGTCCCTTTGACAAACACGATCTCTTCAGCGCTGGCTGCATTCAGAAAAGCGGCAGCCTGAACACGAACGTTTTCCATCGCGCTGGTCGCTTCAGCGCTCAGGGTATGGATGCCGCGATGCACGGCCGCATAGCCGTGCTGGTAGAATTGGCTTTCGGCATCAATCACTACCTGCGGCTTTTGCGCACTGGCAGCGCTGTCAAGATAGGCCAGCGGTTGTCCGTTGACCTCGCGCGTCAGCAGCGGAAACTGCGCCCGAACGCGGGCCAAGTCAAAACTCATTGCAGGCCTCCGGGAAAACGCTGCGCAATGCGCTGCATCACGGCTTCTTTTAGCGTTTCATCGGTGATAGCTTCGGTGAGTTCAGCGGCAAACGCATAAATAATCATGCGTTGTGCAGCGACTTCGTTAATACCACGCGAACGCAAATAAAACATCTGCTCTTCGTCGATACGTCCGATAGTCGCACCGTGACCACACTTCACGTCATCCGCATAAATTTCAAGCTGAGGTTTGGTATCGACCTCGGCTAAACGCCCCAACAACAGGTTGTTATTGCTCATCTGTCCGTCGGTTTTGAGAGCGTGTTTGGCCACCTTGATGATGCCGTTAAACACCGCACGAGCTCGATCTCGCACGATAGTTTTATGCAGCTGGCGACTCTGGCAATAACCTTTGTTATGTTCCAGCCAGGTACGGCTGTCGCATACTTCTTTGTCGATTGGCAGCATCAGGCTGTTAATCGCCAGATTAGAACCTTCGCCGTTCAACTGAGTACTGGTATGGTGACGAGTCAAACCGGCACCCAGCAGGAAGCTGTGGCTCTGTACGCGTGTATCACGCCCCAGCGTCAGATCGTTATGAGAGAAGTGATAGCTGCTGCGATCTTCAAAAGCCAGATTGTAATGAGTCAGTGAAGCGTTATTGCCTACTTCGGCAGTAAAACGCGCGCCGGTGAAGTGGGGAGCCGCATTCAGGCTGATATAATGCTCAATCACCGTGGCTTCAGCCGCTTCATCCAGCTGCAAATGGTGGCGGTAATGAGAGGTGTTCAGCTCGCCGGTGCTGCTGCTGCTACTGATATGCAACAGATACAAAGGACGGGCTGCCGCTTTACCGCGAGCCAGCTGGATTAAGGTAACCTGTTCTGCCAGACTCTCGGTCAAATGCAGGAACACCTCCGGCTGCACGGGTGCGCTCAGTTCACGCCGCTCCGCAGCCTGGGCTACCTGAATGGTAAACAGGTCGTGCTCACTGTCGCTAAGTTCAGGCGAGAAACGTCCATCGACAAAGACCAGACGTACCGCATCGATGGGCAAAGCCAGTGAATGTATTGCGTCACCATCAAGTTTTGCTGGCTCTGGCTGAACGAACTGGTTATCCAGCAGCTGATCCAGCGGAGTATACTTCCAGTTTTCCTGTTTACGCGTCGGCAAGCCTAAGCGCAGCAGTTGCTGCCAGTGCTGTTGTGCCTGCATAGAGCGGCTTTCACCGTGTGTTTCAAACAGGTGATGCCACTGTTGCAGGGCATTATCACTCCTGGTCGGTAAGCCAGCCATAGCCTTGCTCCTCCAACTGTTTCACCAGTGAGAAATCACCCGATTTCACGATTTTCCCCTGATAAAGGACGTGGACAAAATCCGGTTTGATGTAGTCAAGAATACGCTGATAGTGAGTCACAATAATAAATGACCGTTTGCCGTCGCGCAGGCTGTTGACACCGTTAGATACAATCTTCAGCGCATCGATATCCAGCCCGGAGTCGGTCTCATCCAGAATGCACAGATCCGGCTCCAGGGCGGCCATCTGCAAAATATCATTGCGCTTTTTTTCACCGCCGGAGAAGCCGACATTGACTGAACGTGTCAGTAAATCTTCAGGCATCTTGAGCAGATGAATTTTCTCTTCAATGAAATCCTGGAAGTCAAAGCGATCCAGCGCTTCCAGCTCACGGTATTTACGCACGGCGTTCACCGACGTTTGCAGGAAAAACTGATTACTGACGCCGGGGATCTCTACCGGATACTGGAAAGCCATAAAGATGCCTTCCCCTGCGCGCTCTTCCGGGTCCAGTTCAAGCAGATTTTTGCCTTTGAATTCGACAGATCCGCCGGTGACTTCATAGTCCTCGCGCCCTGCCAGCGTGGCGGAAAGCGTACTTTTTCCCGAGCCGTTCGGGCCCATAATGGCGTGTACTTCACCCGGTTTGATTTCAAGATCCAAACCACGCAGGATAGCTTTATCTTCAACGCTGACCTGTAAATCCTTGATGCTTAACATAGATTATCCTTCGCAGTGCCTTACGGCACTGTAAACTGTTCTTGTGCGCGCGGGCTTAGCCCACGCTATGTTCCAGACTGATTGCCAGAAGTTTCTGCGCTTCAACGGCGAATTCCAGCGGCAGTTCCGAGAAAACATCCTTACAGAAACCGTTGACGATCATCGAAATAGCATCGTCTTCACTGATCCCGCGTTGCAGGCAGTAAAACAGCTGATCCTCACCGATACGCGATGTCGTCGCCTCGTGTTCCAGCTGGGCGGTGTTATTGCGCACTTCAACATAGGGGAAAGTGTGCGCGCCGCATTCAGTACCAATCAGCATCGAGTCACACTGGGTGAAGTTACGCGCATTAGTCGCGGTTGGCATCATCTTAACCAATCCACGATAGGTATTCTGGCTTTTACCCGCTGAAATGCCCTTCGAGATAATGGTTGATTTGGTATTTTTACCAATATGGATCATCTTGGTGCCGGTATCGGCCTGCTGGCGACCACTGGTCAACGCCACGGAGAAGAACTCGCCGATGGAGTTATCACCGCGCAGAATGACGCTTGGATACTTCCAGGTAATGGCTGAACCCGTTTCTGACTGCGTCCAGGACATTTTGCTGTTTTCACCTTCACACAGCGCACGTTTAGTCACGAAGTTGAGAATGCCGCCTTCAGAGTCACCGCCGGAGAACCAGTTTTGCACCGTAGAATATTTCACTTCGGCATCTTTGTGGATGATGACTTCGACTACCGCGGCATGGAGCTGGTAGGTATCACGCACCGGGGCGGAGCAGCCTTCAATGTAGCTGACGTAACTGCCTTCATCGGCAATCAGGATGGTGCGCTCGAACTGACCCGTTTTTGCCGCATTGATGCGGAAATAGGTGGACAGCTCCATCGGGCAACGGACGCCTTTCGGGATATAAACAAAAGTGCCGTCAGAGGCCACGGCCGAGTTTAGCGCAGCAAAGAAGTTGTCATTGGCGGGTACTACGCTGCCAAGATACTGTTGGACCAGCTCTGGGTGATCGTGAATGGCTTCGCCGAAGGAGCAGAAGATGATCCCCTCTTTTGCCAACTTATCGCGGTAGGTGGTCGACACGGATACAGAGTCAAAAATGGCGTCAACCGCCACCTCCTGCCCTTCGCGTACCGGCACGCCCAGCTGTTTGAACGCTTCTTCCACTTCCGAAGTCAGATAATCAGGCGCATTGCCGCCCGAGGTCTGCTTCGCGCCAGGCTCAGATGCGCAGCTGTCATCACAACTCCCGCAGGATGGCGCTGAGTAATAGCTGTAATCCTGATAATCCAACTTTTTATAGTTGGCTTTTAGCCAGTGTGGCTCTTCCATTTCCAACCAGGCGGCAAACGCTTTTAAGCGAAACTCCAGCATCCACTCAGGTTCATTACGTTTAGCCGAGATTGCGCGCACCACATCTTCGTTGATGCCGTGTTCGAATTCTTCGGTTTGCAGTTGGGTAAAGAAGCCCTCTTTGTACTTCTGATGGCCGCCTTCCCAAACCTGTACATCTTCAGATGCGTCAGTATTACGAGACATAGGTTTCACTCAACGCCAAAGCTCTCACCACAGCCACAGGCGTGTTGAGCTTTAGGATTATTAAATTTGAAAATCTGGTTCAGGCCTTCGCGCACGTAATCCACTTCCGTGCCGTCGATATAGGGCATCGCCTGCAGGGGCACGAATAAGTTCGCTCCGTTATGGCTGAACACCAAATCATCTGCCGCTGACTCTTTCACCATATCCATGGTGTAGCCGAAGCCGGCGCAGCCTGAAGTCTTCACGCCCAGCTTCAGGCCCTTGATGTCAAGATCTCCGGCGGCAAGGTTGATGATTTGTTTGGCTGCGCTGTCGGTTAGCGTCAGTCCTTTCCAGATATAATCGTCTGGAGAAAAAGTGGCAGGATTTGCTGATTGCATCGTTGACCTCACTATCGATAGCCCTTCGGGCTAGTGCCCCTATGTTAGTGATAACCTGTATCACTTCAACCTCTTGTTTTGCAGGGGTTAACAACAAAGCTGCTTTTGTCAGGCTTTTTTTTAAGCTCTGACCGGATAAAACAGATTGCGCTTTGCCTGCTGGGACAGCCTTCTTAAAAGATAAGCGGTTGAAAACAAGATGTTTCTATTTTGTTACTCTGAATTCTGTCGTGTTTAATAAATATTCTACTCTTTTCTGTCACCCTGATTATCATTCTCACCGATTTTTACAACAGGTGACATGAATCGATAAATATTATCGTGTCGGTGATTGAATAATGTCACATTTGTAATATGATAATGATTATCATTAACATACCCGAGACCCGCAATGAATGTGTCGATGAGCGCGTGGCTGCAACATAAGATTGACGAATACACCAGTTCCGTTCGGGATCTCACCGTCGATTTTTACATGGCGCAGGCGAAATTAAACCGCCCCGAGTGCACCATTGAACAACTACGCAAGTTCAATGATACCTGCCTGGATATGGCCGAACTTTGCCAGTTAAACGGTGACGATCGGAGCTATCTGCACGCGATGGCTAAACTTCATCAACGGCTGGTCAATGAGCTAAGCAACACATCACGAGAGCGCCTGTTCCGTGTGCAGGCATGGCAGCTGGCACGCCACTCATTAAGCCGTGTATGTCATCAGTTGATGCTGAGCGGCGAGTGGAATAAAGCCACCGAGCTGCAAAACGAATTTGTTAAGCACGCATCACGGATTATGTGATCATAATCCATTATACCTTGTGGCCTTGCCGGGAAAAACCCCGAAATAAACGGGGTTATGATTGGCTTTTGCGCAATGACTCTATCTGAAGCACGGTTGTCGCAATCTACCCGATAAAACGTCAGATTAATTCCAGTAATGCCTGGAGGGGATGACGTATAGCGCTGCCTTCAACGCGTTTGACCTGGCTGCGGCAGGAGTACCCCGTCGCCAGACAGCGCTCAAGCGGTAATTTTTGTAGAACCTGTTGCCAGGAAAGTGCGTAAATTCCCAGCGAGTTTTCCAGGTTGCTGGTTTCATGTCCGTAGGTCCCCGCCATTCCACAGCAGCCAACGCTGACATTCTCCAGCTTAGCCCCAAAGCAGGCAAAGATTGTTTCCCACTGCTGCACTGCGCCCGGCAGCGCGGTGGATTCCGTGCAGTGACCAAACAGATACCATGCTTCTCCACGCTGCGGCAAAGTCTCCTTTGCCTTCAGTGCATTTGGCAGCCATTCATGAACTAGCTGAACGTGGAAATCACCGCGCTTTTTGCCCAAAATTTGCTTATATTCATCGCGGTAACACAGTACCAGTGCAGGATCGACGCCCACCAGCGGCATCCCCAGTTGCGCCACACGATTCAGAAAATCGGCGGTTTTTTGCGCGGTACGCGCGAACTTCTGCAAAAACCCTTTGATATGTTCGGCTTTACCGTTAGGGGAAAACGGCAGCACGACGGCGGTATAGCCGAGTTTGTCTATCAGGCGCACAAAATCGCCCACCAACCGCGCTTCGTAATAGCTGGTAAACGGGTCCTGTACCACCAACACGCAGTTTACGCGCTGTTCGCTGCTCATTCGTTCAAGATCTTCGAGCGTGATATTCGCTGACCGATGACCGGCCAGCTGCTGCTTCAGCGTCGGCGATGAGAGCAGTGGCAAATCGACCATGCCGATATGACGCTGACTGAGCGATTTAACCCACGGCTGGCGCAGGAAAAAGTTAAATAGCTTAGGAGCCCTTGCCATCTGTGGCGCATAGCTTTCTACCGTAGCGACCAGATAATCGCTAACGGGCCGCAGATAGCGCGTGTGGTAAAGCTGTAAAAAGCGCGAACGAAAGCCCGGCACGTCAATTTTAATCGGGCACTGCGTGGAGCAGGCTTTACAGGCCAGGCAGCCGGACATCGCCTCTTTCACTTCATGCGAAAAATCATACTGCCCGCGCTTTGCCTGCCAGCTATTGCGGGTGCGCAAAATCATACCGCGCAGGCTGACGCCTTTGGCGGGCAGCTGTTTTTCCAGCATCAGTGGATCGACACCCTGCTCCGCCAGCAAACGTAGCCATTCACGCGTCAACGTGGCGCGTCCTTTAGGCGAATGAATACGGTTGCGGGTTATTTTCATCGAGGGACACATCGGGCTTTTCACATCAAAATTAAAACACAATCCGTTGCCGTTACACTCCATCGCACCGCGCCAGTCGCTACGCACATTAACCGGTATCTGGCGATCGAAAGTACCGCGTTTGATCGCGTCGACTTTTAGCATCGGATCGTCAACGCCGAGCGGCGCACAGATTTTTCCCGGATTCAGCCGATTTTGCGGATCGAAAGCCGTTTTAATGCGCCGCAGCTCGGTGTACAGCTCCTCGCCAAAAAAGGAGGGGCTGTATTCGGCGCGAAAACCTTTACCATGTTCTCCCCACAGCAGGCCACCGTAGCGCGAAGTCAGCGCGACCACCTCATCGGAGATCTGCTTCATCAGCATCTCCTGCTGTGGGTCGCACATATCCAGCGCCGGACGGACGTGCAGTACCCCGGCATCAACATGACCAAACATTCCGTAACTCAGATTGTGGCCATCAAGCAGGGCGCGAAACTCAACAATATAATCGGCAAGATGCTGTGGCGGGACGCAGGTATCTTCCACAAAGGGGATCGGCTTGGCGCTGCCTTTGGTGTTGCCCAGCAGCCCAACGGCCTTCTTGCGCATGCCGTAGATACGCTCGATTCCGGCGACATCATCACACAGCTGGTAGCCAATCACTCCACCCTGTCGTTGCGCCATCAGTGCGTCCAGACGCAGGCACAGTGCGTCCACCTGGCTGTCGATCAACGACCGATCGTTGCCGGCAAATTCAACCATATTCAGGCCCAGCATCTCTTTATCCGGCACGTCGGTAATCAGTTCACTCACTGAATGCCAGACGATATCCTCACGTGCCAGATTGAGCACCTTTGAATCAACGGTTTCTACTGACAGTGCCTGGGCCTCGACCATAAAGGGCGCGTTGCGCAGCGCCGAGTCAAACGAATCATACTTAATATTAACCAGCCGCCGCGCTTTCGGGATCGCGGTGATATCCAGCTTGGCTTCGGTAATAAATGCCAGCGTTCCTTCGGCACCGCAAAGGATGCGCGTCAGATCGACAGAGGAGAGATCGTCACTGAGCACATGACGCAGGTCATAGCCCGTCAGGAAGCGGTTCAGTTGTGGAAATTTTTCCAGGATCGGCTGGCGTTTCTGACGGCAACGCTCCAGCACCACACGATAGATCTCACCTTCCTTACCCGCTGTTTGCGCCTTTTCTTCAGCCTGGCTGACCGGCATCGCCTGGGTGTCCAGAATATCGCCTCCCAGCAGTACCGCCTTTAGCCCCAGCACATGGTCGGAGGTCTTACCGTAAACCAGCGATCCTTGCCCGGAAGCATCGGTATTGATCATGCCCCCCAGCGTTGCGCGATTACTGGTCGACAGTTCGGGAGAGAAGAAGTAGCCATACGGTTTAAGCCAGGCGTTAAGCTGATCTTTGATCACCCCCGCTTCAACTTTCACCCAGCCTTCAGCAACATTGATTTCCAGAATGCGCGTCATATAACGTGACATATCTACCACAATGCCCTGGTTAAGGGACTGGCCGTTGGTGCCCGTGCCGCCGCCACGCGGTGTAAACACCAGCGTAGAGAAACGGCTTTCAGCCGCCAAACGGGACAGGATCGCCACATCATCAGTTGAGCGTGGAAAAATAACCGCATCGGGCAACAACTGGTAAATACTGTTGTCCGTGGACATCAGCAGACGGTCGGCGTAATGGGTGGCTGTGTCGCCGCTGAAACCTTGCTGTTTTAACGCATCCAAAAAATTCAGTACCAGAGGTACGAGGCCCGGTGCCTGGGAAATCTGTGGGATCATTATTGAAAGACCAAAGTTGAGTGAATCGTTTGCGTTGCTCACATTGCGCAGTGATTCGTTTTATCACATTTTTTTATCACCTGTCGTTATTTCAAAAAATGAACTAAAAGCATAATCTGTCGCTTCTGACGCAAATTTGTATCTCGCATAAAGATTTAAAGGTCAGGTTCAGCGTATCCGATGCTCCGTCGCTGATTTTATAGATAAATCGCATCTTACTTGAGGTCATTGTTAATTGATGAAGAACGCGCAAAAGGGTTGGGACTTAGCACAAATCGTGTTTTCACTGCTGTTTATCAGCCTCACGATCGTCGCGTGTTTCTGGATAGTTCAGCCATTTATACTGGGATTTGCCTGGGCCAGCATGGTTGTTATTGCCACCTGGCCGCTGATGATCAAAATTCAGCGCCTGCTATGGGGAAAGCGTGCGCTGGCAGTGATAACCATGACGCTGCTGCTGATTTTAGTTTTCATCATTCCTGTTGCTCTGCTGGTCAACAGTCTGATCGAAAACAGTGGGCCGCTGATCGCCTGGCTTGGCTCCGGGCATCTGCAAATGCCCGAACTGCACTGGCTCAGAAGCATTCCACTGGTGGGCAGAAAACTCTACTCGGCTTACCATAATCTGGTCGCTGGCGGCGGTTCGGCCCTGCTCGCCCAGGTACAGCCCTATATAGGTCGTACCACCGGCTTCTTCTTTGCCCAAGCCGGGCACTTTGGTCGTTTTATGATGCATTTAGGCCTGATGCTGCTGTTCAGCGTGCTGCTATACTGGCGTGGTGAGCAGGTAGGCCTGGGGATTCGCCATTTCGCGTTCCGCCTGGCGTCCCGCCGTGGCGATGCTGCGGTATTGCTGGCGGCGCAAGCCATTCGGGCCGTTGCGCTCGGGGTTGTCGTCACCGCATTGGTGCAAGCGGTGCTCGGCGGCATTGGGCTGGCCATTTCCGGCATACCCTTTGCCACCATCCTCACCGTTCTGATGATCCTGTCATGCCTGGTTCAGCTAGGGCCGCTGGTTGTACTGGTTCCGGCAATTATCTGGCTTTACTGGAGCGGTGATACCACCTGGGGTACGGTTCTGCTGGTGTGGAGCTGCGTGGTCGGCACGTTGGATAACGTGCTGCGTCCAATGCTGATCCGCATGGGCGCAGACCTGCCAATGATTTTGATCCTTTCCGGGGTTATCGGTGGGCTGATCGCCTTTGGCATGATTGGCCTGTTTATCGGCCCGGTGGTGCTGGCCATATCTTATCGACTGGTTTCCGTGTGGGTGCATGAAGCCCCAGCTCCCCATGAAGACCCGCTGGATGTGGTTGAGGAGCTGGCAGAAGTCGATGCCGAATCGCACCAGTTGAAAGTATAAAATATCGCCTTTTCCGGCCAGCTTGCCTGGCCGGAATCATTAGAGTTCAGCATGTTTACTTAACTAAAATCGTGATGCCCGACAGCCTAAACGGCTCCATGCATTGCCTGATTTCATCTATTACCTCTCCCCGCCCGTATATTTGGTTCTTTTTTACTCATAAAAACCGATCGAAATAAGTTATCAGGCGATAAAACATTATCGTTAATAACTAATAAGATGATTCTTAAAGACGCCAGAAAACCTCTTCCCTACTATTACCACAAGATTTGAATTCACCTAACTGTTTTTGAATAAACGTATTTCTCCTGAGTGAACTAAAGAATTGCTGTGTGTAGTCTTTGCCCATCCCCTGTGATGGGCTTTTTTTTGCAATGAAAAAGGACAATGGGTTAATCCATTGCCCTCTGGATCTGGAGCTACCCATAACCGGGCAGCCGCCATGGCAGCAAATTATTTCAGTTCAGCGAGGCCAAGCCAGGTTTGTACCACGGTGTCCGGATTCAGCGACAGGCTATCAATCCCCTCTTCCATCAGCCACGCGGCGAAATCCTGATGATCCGATGGCCCTTGTCCGCAAATACCCACATATTTACCCTGCTTTTTAGCGGCGCGAATGGCCATTGACAGCAGCGCCTTAACCGCATCATTGCGCTCGTCAAACAGTTCCGAGACCACGCCGGAATCGCGGTCCAGCCCCAACGTCAGCTGCGTCATATCATTGGAGCCGATAGAGAATCCATCAAAGAATTGCAGGAACTCATCCGCCAGCAGCGCGTTTGAGGGGATCTCACACATCATAATAATTTTCAGCCCGTTTTCACCACGCTTCAGCCCCTGGCGTTCCAGTTCTTCGACCACTGCCTGAGCCTGGGCCACGGTACGTACAAACGGCACCATGATTTCGACGTTGGTCAGCCCCATCTCATTACGCACACGTTTCACCGCCGCGCATTCCAGAGCAAAGCACTCACGGAAGCTGTCGGCAACATAACGCCCTGCACCACGGAAGCCCAACATCGGGTTCTCTTCTTCCGGTTCATAGCGTTCGCCACCTACCAGGTTGGCATACTCGTTAGTTTTGAAGTCCGACAAACGAACAATGACCCGTTTGGGCGCAAATGCGGCGCCGAGTGTGGCGATCCCTTCGGTCAGGCGACCTATGTAAAATTCCAGCGGATCGTCAAAGCCTTTCATCATGCCGCGGATCTGCTGCTGTAACTCGGGAGTTTGCTTGTCAAACTCCAGCAGCGCTCTTGGGTGGACGCCGATCATGCGGTTAATAATGAACTCCAGACGTGCCAACCCGACACCTTCATTCGGCAGGCAGGCAAAATCAAAAGCACGGTCCGGGTTTCCCACATTCATCATGATTTTGAGTGGCAAAGCCGGCATTTCATCCACCTGCGAACTTTTAACCTCAAAATTGAGCAGATCGTGATAAACGTAGCCGGTGTCGCCCTCCGCACAGGAGACGGTGACGTTATGCCCGTCGCGCAGAATGTCCGTCGCATGACCACAGCCCACAACGGCGGGGATACCCAGCTCACGAGCAATGATCGCAGCATGACAGGTACGCCCTCCGCGATTAGTGACAATCGCCGAGGCCTTTTTCATGATCGGCTCCCAGTCGGGGTCGGTCATATCGGTGACCAGCACATCTCCTTTTTCAATGCGGTTCATTTCACTAATATCGTGGATGACCTTCACCTCACCGGCACCAATACGGTGTCCAATAGCACGTCCTTCCACCACTACCTGGCCTTTAGACTGTAGCGTATAGCGTTCCATCACCTGGCCATTGGAGCGAACCGTTTCCGGGCGCGCCTGAACAATAAACAGTTTGCCGGTATGGCCATCTTTTGCCCATTCAATATCCATCGGTCGCTGATAATGCTTTTCAATCAATACCGCTTGCAAAGCGAGCGCCTCAACCTCTTTATCACTCAGGCAAAAGCGGTCACGGTCGGCCTGCGGGACATCCTCAATTCTTACCTGCTCGCCATGCTCTTGCGAATCGGCGTAGACCATACGGATCTTTTTCGAGCCCATCGTACGGCGCACGATCGACGGTCGACCGGCAGCCAGCGTGGGTTTGTGCACATAGAATTCATCCGGGTTAACCGCCCCCTGCACCACCATTTCTCCAAGTCCGTGCGCGGCGGTGATAAACACCACCTGATCAAATCCCGATTCGGTATCAATGGTAAACATGACGCCAGAGGCAGCGAGGTCAGAACGAACCATGCGCTGGATGCCCGCAGAAAGCGCCACGCCCCGGTGATCGTAGCCCTGATGCACGCGGTAAGAAATTGCCCGATCGTTAAACAGCGAAGCAAAAACATGCTTTACTGCCACCAGCACCGCATCGTAGCCCTGCACATTAAGAAAGGTTTCCTGCTGGCCCGCAAATGACGCATCCGGCATATCTTCTGCGGTGGCCGATGAGCGCACGGCAAATGACGCTTCAGCATCATCGGCAGACAGCTGGCTGTAGGCAGAATGAATAGCCTGCTCCAGTTCGGGCTGAAACGGCGTTTCAATCACCCATTGACGTATCTTTTTACCCGCCTTTGCCAGTTCATCAACATCATCAATATTGGTTTTATCCAGCAGGTCATAAATGCGCTGATTGACGCCGCTTTGATCGAGAAACAGGTTGAACGCTGCTGATGTTGTCGCAAATCCATTGGGTACGGAAACGCCCAATGATGACAAGTTAGTAATCATTTCACCCAGAGAGGCATTTTTACCTCCCACCCGATCGACATCGTGCATGCCTAACTGGTTATACCAGAGCACGAGCGGCACTTCGCCTTTATTGGACATTGATTCAATCCTTGTAAGAAGTAATGATGAATGTAACGGTACGGTGTGACTTTATGAGACTGGCACAGATGAAAGGGAGAGATAAAGTGTTGAATCGTTCAAGCTGGGGAAATTAATCACTTTAAGAATCCTCCGCACCACAAGTATCAGGCGCGCCGGACAACCATTAATAAAAAAACCTTTATAAACAGTTAATTATGAATTTCCTGGTTTAATGAAAATACCATGCCTTTACGCTGGATAATGATTCCTTATCAGAATGGCTTTTAAAATAACCGCGATAAAAAGGCATAATCACCGGAAACTTCTTTGTGAAGCCAATTAATATTTATTGGCATAGACATTTTCAAAACATAAATTTCATAATTAATGACAATGAATTTTCCATTTTTCATAACAGGCTAATCTGGATTTGCCTCAGACAGCTCAATTCACTTAATCTGCACAGACAACGACAGTCGGAGATAAGATGGACATGAACGCCGAACGCAGTGTTTTTTATATTTCTGACGGCACGGCCATCACCGCCGAAGTGCTGGGCCATGCGGTGATGTCGCAATTTCCTGTCGCCACTCAAAGCGTTACCTTGCCATTTGTCGAAACGGTACAGCGCGCTCAGGCGGTAAAAGCACAAATTAATGCGCTTTATCAGCAAAGTGGCCTGCGCCCGCTGGTGTTTATCTCCATCGTGACGCCGGTGATACGCGATATTATTTTGCAAAGCGACGGCTTCTGTCAGGATATCGTGCAGTCTCTGGTGGGCCCTTTACAAGAAGAACTGGGTTTGCTTCCGGCACCGGTGGCTAACCGCACGCATGGCCTGACCGCAGGTAATCTCGGCAAATATGATGCGCGTATCGCTGCTATTGATTATACCCTCGCGCACGATGACGGTATTTCATTACGTGGTCTGGAGGATGCTCAGGTTATTCTGTTAGGCGTGTCACGCTGTGGCAAAACCCCTACCAGCCTTTATCTGGCGATGCAGTTTGGTATACGTGCGGCCAATTACCCGTTCATTGCCGATGATATGGATAACCTAAAACTGCCCGTGGCGCTAAAGCCGTTCCAGCATAAACTTTTTGGCCTGACGATTGAGCCGGAACGCCTGGCTGCCATTCGCCAGGAACGCGCGGAGAACACCCGCTACGCTTCTCTGCGTCAGTGTCGGCTGGAAGTCGGTGAAGTTGAAGCCCTGTTCCGCACCCATCAGATTCGCTATCTCAACAGTACCAACTACTCTGTGGAAGAAATTGCCACTAAAATTCTTGATATCATGAGTCTGACACGACGCATGTACTGAACGTCAATTCATGCCCTGTAACGTCACCAAAAATGCAGCGGCGCTGCGCCCGCTGATTTACGGTTGAAATCATCACGCTTTGCTTTAAGGTAAACATCATTACTTCCCGGCATTCCTGCCGTTGTGAAGACAAAATTTTAGAGAAAGCGATGAACAAAACCGATGAACTGCGGACTGCGCGCATTGAGAGTCTGGTAGCGCCAGCAGAATTGCAGAAGAGGTTTCCGATCAGCGAAGCCATTGCCAATAACGTGACAACGTCACGAAAATCGATTACCCGTATTCTTAATGGCGAAGATCCGCGCCTACTGGTCGTCATTGGCCCCTGCTCTTTGCACGACCCTGCGGCAGCCCTGGAATACGCTGAGCGGCTCTGCGCACTGCGCGAAAAGTACCATTCTCGCCTGGAAATCGTCATGCGTACCTATTTTGAAAAACCGCGCACGGTCATTGGCTGGAAGGGAATGATTTCAGACCCGGATCTTAACGGCAGCTTCCGCCTGAATCATGGTCTGGCCGTAGCGCGTAAACTCCTGCTGGACATCAATGCGCTCGGTATGCCAACGGCCACTGAGTTTCTCGATATGGTGACCGGGCAGTTCATCGCTGACCTGATCAGCTGGGGGGCAATTGGTGCCCGCACCACGGAAAGCCAGATCCATCGCGAAATGGCCTCGGCATTGTCCTGCCCGGTGGGCTTTAAAAATGGCACCGATGGGAATATTCGCATTGCGGTGGATGCTATTCGCGCCGCTCGTGTCAGTCATATATTTCTGTCACCGGATAAACGCGGCCAGATGACCATTTATCAAACCAGCGGTAATCCTGCTGGTCATATCATCATGCGCGGTGGCAAGACGCCAAATTATCACGCGGCAGATATTGCCGCAGCTGCAGCCAGCCTGTGTGAATTTCATTTGCCTCCCCAGCTGGTTATCGACTTCAGTCACGGCAACTGCCTGAAACAACATCGTCGACAGAAAGAGGTCGCAGCCGATGTGGCACAGCAAATCCGTGATGGCTCCCGGGCGATTGCTGGCGTGATGATCGAAAGCTTCCTACAGGAAGGTACACAGAAGGTTCAGCCCGGTGTCCCGCTGGTTTACGGTCAGTCAATCACCGATCCCTGCCTGGGTTGGCAAGACAGCGCCGAGGTCTTGCAGCTGCTCGCCGACGCTGTTGACAGCCGCTTTTAACCGATCTGGCTGGCTCCTGACGGGCCAGCCTGTTTTCTTTATCTCCGTATCCCTCTCCGCACCCGCTATTTCTACTTGCACGCCGCACTATTTTATTGATAATGATTATCATTATGAATACGGATAAGTCCGCCATCCCCCTGTAAGGATCACACAAATGACAACACGTTATCAGCGTTATAATGAACTCAAAACGCAAAACCCGAAGAAATACGCCCGTGATCTGGCGGCATTGATGGGCATCAGCGAGGCGGAGTTGACGGCGATCCGCGCAGGACACGAAGCACAGCCATTACGTCCTGATATGGGTGAACTGCTACACGCCCTGGAGGCCGTGGGTGAAACGAAATGTATTACCCGCAATGAGTATGCGGTGCATGAACATCTCGGCGTCTTCAGTCATGTTCATATCAATGCGCATGCCGGTCTCGTCCTTAACCCGCGCGCGCTCGATCTGCGTGTGTTTGTTAATCAGTGGGCCAGCGTATTCCATTTACAAGAAGTGACCGCTCACGGTGAGCGCCAGAGCATCCAGTTTTTTGACCAGCATGGCGATGCAGTGCTGAAAGTCTACGCCACAGAGAACACCAACACTGAGGCCTGGCAACAGCTGATTGCCCACTACCGTGCAGAAGCCCCGACGGCTTTCAGCGTTACCCCGGCGGCTGCGACCCGTTATGCTGAAGAATTTGATGCCGCCCTGCTGGAAAAAGAGTGGCGTGCGATGACTGACGTACATCAATTCTTCCGCCTGCTTAAAAAGCACGGCGTTTCACGTCAACAGGCATTTCATGTGGTCGGCAACGATCTGGCACAACGTGTCGATAATGGCTCCCTGTCTGCCCTGCTGACAACCGTGCAGCAGCAGGAAAATGAAATCATGATCTTTGTCGGTAATCGTGCCTGCACGCAGATCTTTACCGGAAAAATAGAAAAGCTGATGCCAATGGATAATTGGCTTAACATTTTCAATCCGGCCTTTACGCTGCACCTACAGGAGCAGCAAATCGCTGAAAGCTGGATAACGCGTAAACCTACCGTTGATGGCATCGTCACCAGCCTTGAGCTGTTTGCCGCCGACGGAACACAAATCGCCCAGCTATTTGGTCAGCGTAGTGAAGGCCAGCCGGAGCAATCCGCATGGCGTCAACAGCTTAGCAACCTGACTCTGACGACTGACGGTGCCACGGCATGAAATTGGGTTTAGCCGCGCTGTTCACTTTATTTCTGACATTCTGCGTTAGCGCAGCAGAACGTATCGTCAGTATTGGTGGCGATGTCACCCAAATTATCTACGCTCTCAACGCACAACAGGAGCTGGTGGCACGCGACAGCACCAGCCTGCATCCTGCGGTAGTGCAAAAGCTGCCTGACGTGGGCTATATGCGCCAGCTGAATGCAGAAGGTATCCTTGCCTTGAAGCCCACCCTGGTGATTGCCAGCGAACTGGCGAAGCCAACGCTGGCCCTTGAGCAGGTTGAGCGCAACGGAGTCAAGGTGATCACCATCACCGGACAACCCGGTATCGCCGTGATTGGAGAGAAAATCCACACTGTCGCCGCTGCCCTGCATCGAGAAGAGAACGGGCAGGCGTTACAGGAAAAAGTCAAAAAGCAGCTCAGCAGCATATCGACCCAGCCTTTGCCGGTAAAAGTGCTGTTTATTCTGGCACATCAGGGAATGGGCACGATGGGTGCCGGCAGTGGCACCGCTGCCGATGCGGCAATCCATGCAGCCGGATTGCAGAACGCCATGGCTGGGATAGCGCGCTATCAGCCATTATCTCAGGAAGGCGTAATAGCCAGCGCACCGCAGTTGATTGTCGCCACCACTGACGGCATACGCACTTTGGGCGGTTCAGAGAACCTGTGGAAACTGCCCGGCATTGCACTGACACCCGCAGGCAAAGCACAACGGCTGTTGATAGTCGATGATATGGCGTTGACCGGTTTTGGTATCGATACCCCGGCGGCTATCCGTGCATTACGCCGGGCTGCGGAAGCTGTGCTGTGAAATCAACACATCCCCGACGCTGGCTGTGCCTGTTATTCCTTTTGTTGCTTACGCTGGCCATCAGCGCCGCCAACATCGGGGCGATGAAGCTGTCACTGCCGATGTTATGGCAGGCGGGGAGCAACAGCACTCTTTGGCAAATCTGGTTTACCATCCGCCTGCCGCGCGTGCTATTGGCGATGTTGGTCGGCGGTGCACTGGCCTTATCCGGCTGCGTCATGCAGGGTTTGTTCCGTAACCCTCTGGCCGACCCTGGCCTGTTGGGCATCAGCAGCGGTGCCGCGCTGGCAGTAGCCATTTCGATTGTGCTCTCACTCGCTCTTCCAGGCGTATTGATGTTGTATCTGCCGCTACTGGCTGCGTTCTTCGGCAGTCTGGCCGTGACGCTGGTCATCTTCCTGCTCAGCCGTAAGGGGACCAGTGGACTTAGCCGATTACTGCTGGTAGGTATCGCGATAAATGCCCTTTGCGGGGCGGCAGTCGGCGTGCTGTCATGGTTAAGTAATGATCAGCAGCTTCGCCAGCTTTCGCTCTGGGGAATGGGCAGTCTCGGCCAGGCGCAATGGCCAACGGTGCTGCTATGTGCCTCAGTGGTGCTGCCCTGTATGGTGCTGGTACAACGCCTGGCAAAACGTCTGAATATCCTGCAACTGGGAGACGAGGAGGCTCATTACCTCGGCGTTGACGTCCCGCGCACACAGCGTTATCTGCTGGTGTTCAGCGCATTGCTGGTGGCGGCTGCCGTGGCGGTAAGCGGAGTGATTGGCTTTATTGGCCTGGTCGTACCACATCTGATGCGCTTCTGCCTCGGTGGCGACCATCGCTGGCTGTTGCCCTCTTCACTGCTCAGTGGCGCAATCCTGCTACTGCTGGCCGATACCCTTGCGCGCACGCTGGTCGCACCGGCAGAGATGCCGGTGGGATTGCTGACCAGCCTCATCGGTGGTCCCTGGTTCCTGTGGCTGATCATGCGTCGACAGGGAGGCCTGCGTGGATGATTTACTGACAGCAAATGGATTGAGTTATCGCCGGGGCCAGCGCTGGTTGATAGAGGATATTTCGCTGAACCTGCGTTTGGGAGAAATGGTATCGCTGATCGGCCCGAATGGAGCGGGTAAGTCGACGCTGCTACGCCTGTTAAGCGGATTTATCACCCCTCAGCACGGCCAATGTCTGCTGAATAACCAACCGATGGCACACTGGTCCGCCGGACAACTGGCACAGCAGCGTGCGGTGATGCGCCAGCAGAGCAGCATGGCTTTCCCCCTACGCGTTGCCGATGTGGTCGCGATGGGGCGTGCGCCCTGGCCGCAGCTGGCAATTAAACCGGTGGTGGAACAGGTGATGGCCCTGACGGGCTGTGACGAATTGGCCAACCGCGATTATTTGCAGCTTTCCGGTGGGGAACAACAGCGGGTACAGCTTGCCAGAGCGCTGGCGCAGCTGTGGCGGCACGATGGGCCACGCGGCTGGTTGTTCCTTGACGAACCGACTTCCGCACTGGATCTCTACCATCAGCAGCATCTACTGCGCTTACTCTTCCGGCTGACGCGCCAACACCCGCTCAGCGTCTGCTGCGTGCTGCACGACCTGAACCTTGCCGCCTTATGGTCAGATCGCGTCATGCTCTTGGCTGACGGGCGGCTGGTCGCGCAGGGAGTGCCAGAAGAAGTGGTAAACGAACCTATGCTGACCCGTTGGTATCACGCCGATGTGATGGTACACCCGCATCGCTGCGAAGGGGTGCCCCAGGTGACGTTACGGCGTTAGCTTGAGCAGCTGACTTCCAGTTTTTTTCCCCAGTCAGGTGGGCGACGCGCCAGGTCAGCAAACTCTGGCGCATCGTCAAACGGTCGCGACAGAGCCTGATGAAGACGCGCGAACACGCTGATATCATCCTGCTCAGCCCGCTCTATTGCCTGCTGTGCCAGATAATTACGCAATACCAACGCCGGATTGGCCTGTTTCATCGTTCGCTGGCGCTCCTCGTCGCTGCGTTCCTCCTGCAACACCCGTTGACGCCAGACGTTATACCAGCTGTCAAAGGCGTCACGGTCAATGAACTCATCACGCATTGGCGAACGCAACTGTCGCTGCTCACTCTGGCTGAGCTGACGGAATGTGCGCGTGTAATCACTGCCTTCTCTGGTCATTAGCGACAGCAATCCGGTAAGAATATTATTGTCGTCTTTACCTGGGGTAAGCAGCCCAAGTTTGGCACGCATCTTCTCTCCCCAGCAGCGCATCAGTTCGGGTTCATAGCCTGCCAGCGCCTGTTTAAGCTGCTGCGGGCTCATTAGCCCTGAAAGCGCATGCGCGAGGCGATTCAAATTCCACAGGCCGATCATAGGTTGATTTTCGAAACTATAGCGGCCCTGATGGTCAGAGTGATTACAGATGAAATCTGGCTGGTAGTCGTCGAGGAAACCGTAGGGGCCATAATCCAGCGTCAGTCCGAGAATCGACATATTGTCCGTATTCATCACGCCGTGCGCAAAACCGATGCTTTGCCAACCGGCGATCGTCCGCGCGGTGCGTTGCACCACATCACTAAACCACAGCAAATATCTGTCGCTCTCCTGCACTAGCTCCGGCCAGTGGTGACGGATCACATAGTCAGCAAGTTGAGTCACTTTCTCCGTCTGTCCCAGATAATAAAAGTGCTCAAAGTGACCAAAACGGACGTGGCTTTCCGCCACGCGCAGCAACATGGCGCCAGCCTCGGTGGTTTCCCGATAGACCGGTTCATCGCTGGTCACCACCGTCAACGCCCGCGAGGTTGCGATGCCAAGATGATGCATCGCTTCACCGGCAAGAAATTCGCGCAGGGTCGAACGCAATACCGCCCGACCATCGCCCATGCGGGAATACGGCGTAAGTCCGGCTCCTTTCAAATGCCAGTCAAATTTTCGCCCATCAGGCAACTGCTGCTCACCGAGCAGCAGTCCACGTCCGTCACCCAGCTGCCCTGCCCAGACGCCAAACTGGTGACCGCTGTAAACCTGTGCCAACGGCTGCATACCTTCGGCTAAATGCTCGCCACTCCACAGCCCTACGTTTTGCGCATCAAACAAGCGTTCATCCAGCCCCAGATCCTGCGCCAGCTCGGCACTGTGATACAGCAGACGCGCATTTTTCAGCGGTGTGGGTTGCAGCGCAGTGTAAAAACCATCCAGCTCATTATGCCAGGTATTATTAAATTGCATCACGCCTCTCCCTGCGCCACCGGGAACCGCCCCGGCGGCGATCTATTCGGGTTAGTGTAAAGCGCCCGGCGGCGGCTAAACACCGATTAATAACAGGGGTATTACGGGGTATTACATGGCAGAATCGGGTAAAAGATAGGGCGTTTCCAGCAGGCGCATCAACGTTTCTTCATACTCGGTGACAAACAGCGCCCCCTGAATACCGTCGAAATCAAACTGACGGACGGTTTGCAGGTCGGCAAAGTTATCGATCCCCTGTACCACCACTTCCTGACAATGCGGTTTAATGTGATCGAGAATAGCGCCAATAAATGGCTGGAAGGACAAGCGCTTGATGCTGCGATGAATAAATCCCTTATCCAGCTTAATACGATAAAAAAGATTGTCGAAAATGGCTTTCGACGTTGCCTGTCCCGCGCCGTAATTATTCAGGCTTAAACTAAAACTTTCACCCAAACTCATCAGATGATCATAATCATCGCCGTCTTTCAGACCCGGAAAACTTTCACTTATCTCCAATTCAACACAGTCAAGCAGGCGCATCTTCTTGAGTAACAGGTCGCTTTCGAGGATGGTCTTCGCCAGGGCCATATCAATATTAATGGCAACATTGACATTATGTTGAATAAAGAAGCCATGATGTCTTGAGATGATATTAATTTTATCCTGCATCAACCGGAGGCGCTGCTGGTCATTAAGCTGAGGGGTAAGAATTTCCTGCGGTATCGACACGTTGGCCGCCGCATGAGTAAAGTGAGTCAACATTTCAACAGCCGTTAACTGCCCGTCTGGGGCATAAATCGGACAGAAACCGTTATGAGTTTTATAATCCGCTTGCAGATGGATTTTCATTTCATTCGCCATTTTAAGCGGTGATCTCCGCCAACCTGTATTCAACAACAGGACAAGTGCGTCGTCATCCCGTCGTCATTCTACTATTTTTTTCTCATACTTGCATTCCGGGACGCTAAACTACCACAAAAATGACACAAACAGTCTTTACCTGTGTCATCTTAATGAAAAGGGAGAGTTCGTTACGCTTGTTTAGTTCATCACTTCTTAACTAAAAAAGAGACTGGTGTAGCAAAAAATAACACTTAAGGGGAATTAATCTCATATCGTAATGGTTAACTTCGCTAACGCTAACACTGTGGATATAAATCAAATGGTGTTAAAAGCGGCATTAAGATGTGTGGAGGAAAGATTAAATTCGCCGTGCCTGCCAAAAAACTTTACGCCAGTAAACATTATCCAATGACGAGCGCGTCACTCCCCGACTGGTTGAGGCATGAATAAAATAATTATCCGTGTCGTAAATGCCAACATGCAGTCCGTTTTCACCACTGCCCGTTTTAAAGAAAACCAGATCGCCCGGCAATAGCTGTGACTTATCAATACGTGTCCCGATACCGGTCTGCGCTGATGTGGTACGGGGTAATTGCAAATTAAATCGTTCGCGGAAAGTTAGATAAACAAATCCAGAACAGTCAACGCCGCCGCGATCCATGCCGCCATAGTGATACGGCGCACCACGCCATTGTCCAAGCTGGTCGTTGAGTTGCGCAATAACGCTAATTGAATCTGCAAGCCTTGAATTGGGTGCGGGTGCACGGCTGCTACAACCAGCCAGAATCATCACAGTCAACACCAGGAAAAAACGCATTATGTACGTCCCTTTATCACTCATGGATCTAATTTAGCGGTCAACCCGTGAACTGGCAACATCCGCCATTTGTTAAACCGGGAATTAACAGCGCGTGCTGCCCATCGTTGGCTGCGTCCCGCCCTGAACTTTACTTGGCTCAGTTGAGGGCAGGAGAAGAGATGAACAACCCGGTTTTAACTTGTGCTATAGGGATCGCATCGCACGTCATGTCCATCGAGGTCTATTTACCCAGCGCCTTGCCGATACACGCCAACAGACACGGATCGTTGGGCTCCATGTCAGGTGAGAAACGCCCCACAACCTGACCATCACGATCGATAATAAACTTCTCGAAGTTCCACAGGACATCACCATACTCTTTTGCAGCACGGCCTTTGCTGGCCATTCTTTCAGCAAAAACGCTGTTTTCAGGGGCGATGGTTTCCGGCCGAGCTGCAATAAGCTGTGCATAGAGCGGATGACGCTGCGGACCGTTAACCTCAATTTTGCTGAACATAGGGAAACTCACGCCGTAGGTGGTGCTGCAAAACGTTTTGATTTCGGCTTCACTACCTGGCTCCTGCTCCAGAAAGGCATTGCAAGGAAATCCCAGTACCGTCAGCCGCTGCTTATGCCACGTTTTCTGTAAATCTTCAGGGCTTCATATTGCGGCGTCAGGCCACATTTTGATGCCACATTGACCACCAGCAGAACATCTCCTTGCCACTGGGCCAGAGTTGTTTTTTCGCCGTCCAGTGTAACCAGCTCGGTATCAAATAAGCTCATCGTTTTTCCTGTTTAGCTGTGGAAAATAACAGCCGCCGGGCCCCATGTGGGACACCCTGACTGCTGGTTTTAAAGCACCTTTACGCTTCAGGCCATTATCGAACGCAATGAAAAAGGCCGCTTGCGCGGCCTTTTGAACAACGGTAATTAATCTTCTTTCGGCGAGGCGTTCTCAACCCGGCTTTTTAATTTCTGACCAGGTCGAAACGTGACAACCCGGCGAGCCGTAATGGGAATATCTTCACCCGTTTTAGGATTTCTTCCCGGACGTTGATTTTTGTCGCGAAGGTCGAAGTTGCCAAATCCTGACAGTTTGACCTGTTCACCGTTTTCCAAAGCACGACGCACCTCT
Source organism: Erwinia piriflorinigrans CFBP 5888 (assembly GCF_001050515.1). Lineage (GTDB taxonomy): Bacteria > Pseudomonadota > Gammaproteobacteria > Enterobacterales > Enterobacteriaceae > Erwinia > Erwinia piriflorinigrans. Next base: position 57,566 of record NZ_CAHS01000015.1, on the reverse strand, counting down.
TCAAAAAACAGTTCTACCAGCTCTTTGGCATCACGTTTGCTAAGCCCAAGCTTTTCAAACAGGTATTCAGACATTTCAGCTTTTGTAAGCGCCATAGGTTCAATCCCTCAAGGATGCTTGGAATCGCTCTTTCAGTGCCTCTACGCATCTTGCAACGGTAGCGGCAATCTCCTCTTCTTCGAGTGTCCGGCTGGTATCTTGTAAAGTCAGGCTGATAGCGAGGCTCTTAAAACCTTCATTTACGCCCTTACCACGGTACACGTCAAACAAGTTTACGCCAACTAACTGATTTGCGCCAACTTTCTTACACTCTGTGATGACATCGCCTGCGGGTACGTTTTCAGCCACAACTACAGCAATATCACGACGGTTTGCCGGGAAGCGAGAAACCGTGCTGGCATCAGGCAGGACGCGGTCTGCGAGCTTGTCCCACTGCAATTCGAAAACAACCGTACGCCCATTAAGATCAAGCTTGCGTTCCAGTTCGGGGTGAACAACTCCAATAAATCCAATGTGTTCATCACGCAAATATACGCCAGCGCTTTGGCCAGGATGAAGTGCAGGATTGGCTGCGGCGACAAACCGGATATCGTCCAGCTTATTGGTTAGCTCCAGAACAGATTCTACATCACCTTTCAGATCATAGAAATCTACCGCATCGCGTGCCAGATCCCAATGTTCCTCATTACGGTGACCAGAAATCACACCTGCCAACATCACTTCCTGGCGGATGCCGAGGTTTGCCTGCGTATCCGGTACAAAGCGCAGGCCGCTTTCGAACAGGCGTACGCGTGACTGTTGACGATTCTGATTATAAGCCACTGCGCCCAGCAGACCACTCCACAGCGATAATCGCATCGCTGACATCTCAACTGAGATGGGGCTTGGAAGAACCAGATTATCTTCTCCCGGATGCAGCAGCGCCTGAATTTTAGGATCAACGAAGCTGTAAGTAATCGCTTCCTGGTAACCTTTGTCCACCAGTAACGCTTTAACACGTTTCAGCGACAGATCGGCCTCGCGGTGTTTGGTCATCACCAGACCGGCCTGCACCGGCACGTCAGGAATATTGTCGTAACCATAGATGCGAGCGACCTCTTCCACCAAATCTTCCTCAATAGAAAGATCGAAGCGCCAGCTCGGGGCGATTGCATGCCATTTGCCCTGTTCTTCTGTGACTTCACAGCCCAGACGACGCAGAATATCACTCACCTCTGCATCAGCAATGACATGACCGATAAGACGATCCAGTTTTTCACGACGCAGAATGATGGTGCCGCGCTGAGGTAATGCGGCTTCATCCGTCACATCAATCACCGGGCCGGCTGCGCCACCGCAGATATCCAATAACAGGCGCGTTGCGCGTTCAATGGCTCTATATTGCAGTGCCGAATCAACACCACGTTCATAGCGATGAGAGGCATCAGTATGCAGGCCATAACGACGTGCACGTCCGGTAATCGATAGCGGACTGAAGAAAGCACATTCTAACAACACGTTCTGCGTCTGCGAGTTTACGCCGGAATGTTCGCCGCCAAAAATACCCGCCATTGCCAGCGCTTTCTTGTCATCGGCAATCACCAACATATCGCTGCTCATTTTGGCTTCGTTGCCATCGAGCAGTTTCAGCATCTCACCCTCTTCCGCCTGACGAACCACGATACCGCCATCAATGCGGTCGAGGTCAAATGCATGCATCGGCTGACCAAGTTCAAGTAAAACGTAGTTTGTCACGTCAACGACCGGATCGATGGAACGTATTCCGCAACGGCGCAATTTTTCCTGCATCCATAACGGCGTAGCGGCCTTCACGTTGACACCTTTCACCACCCGCCCCAGGTAACGCGGGCAGGCTTCAGGTGCATCAACACGGATCGGGAAAGTGTCCGGCAACGTTGCGGAAACTGGCTGGATATCCACCTCATTCAACGGCAACCTGTTTAGTACCGCGACATCACGAGCCACGCCGATAATGCCCAGGCAATCCGCACGGTTTGGTGTGACGCTGATTTCAATGGTGTGGTCATTCAGCTGAAGATAGTCACGAATATCTGTTCCTACTGAAGCATCCTGCGGCAGTTCAATAATCCCGTCCTGTTCGACGGAAATACCCAGCTCGGAGAATGAGCACAGCATGCCTTCTGACGGCTCACCGCGTAATTTAGCGGCTTTAATTTTGAAATCGCCTGGCAGAACTGCCCCGACTGTTGCCACGGCCACCTTCAGCCCCTGACGGCAGTTTGGCGCACCACAGACGATATCCAGCAGGCGATCGCCACCCACATTAATCTTAGTCACGCGAAGCTTGTCGGCATTAGGATGTTGAGTGCATTCGACCACTTCACCCACTACCACACCATGAAAAGCACCGGCAACGGCATCCACGCCATCCACTTCAAGACCGGCCATGGTGATCTGATTGGAAAGAGCGGTACTGTCAATGGACGGGTTGACCCATTCACGTAACCAGAGTTCACTGAATTTCATTGGTTTTACCCGCCCTTATTTAAACTGTTTGAGGAAACGTAAATCGTTTTCGAAGAAAGCACGCAGATCGGTGACGCCATAGCGCAGCATGGTCAGACGCTCCATTCCCATACCGAACGCAAAACCAGAGTAAACTTCCGGGTCAATGCCCGCGTTACGAAGTACGTTCGGATGAACCATTCCGCAGCCAAGTACTTCCAGCCATTTGCCATTTTTACCCATCACATCCACTTCGGCAGAGGGTTCGGTAAACGGGAAATAGGATGGACGGAAGCGCACCTGCAAATCTTCTTCAAAGAAGTTGTTCAGGAAATCATGCAGCGTTCCTTTAAGGTTGGTAAAGCTGATGTCTTTATCAACAATCAGGCCTTCCATCTGATGGAACATCGGCGTGTGAGTTTGATCGTAATCGTTACGGTAAACGCGGCCGGGTGCGATGACTCGAATCGGCGGTTGCTGATTTTTCATTGTGCGGATCTGTACGCCAGAGGTCTGAGTACGCAGCAGACGGGTGGCATCAAACCAGAAGGTATCGTGATCGGCTCGAGCCGGGTGATGCGCTGGAATATTGAGCGCATCGAAATTGTGATAATCATCTTCAATTTCGGGGCCGGTTTCTACCGAAAATCCAAGCTCGCCGAAAAAGGTTTCGATGCGATCGATGGTGCGGGTAACCGGATGCAGCCCACCATTTTCAATACGACGTCCCGGCAGCGAAACATCGATGGTCTCCTGCGCCAGACGCGCATTCATTACCGCAGACTCCAGCGCATTTTTCTGCGCATTGAGCGCTTCCTGTACCTGCTGCTTAGCTTCGTTGATCACCGCACCAGCTGCTGGACGTTCTTCCGCAGGCAGTTCACGCAAGGTGGTCATCTGGAGCGTAAGATGTCCTTTTTTGCCCAGATATTCGACGCGAACGTTATCTAACGCGGCGACATCCTGAGCATCGTTGATGGCGGCTAGCGCGCTCGCCACCAGGTCTGCGAGATGTGACATGCTTTCCTCTTCTTCCAGCCATACGGCCGATCTGTTTTATGTCAGGACGTATAGTCGCCCGGTAATCACTGTGTTTTATTGGCGCTAAAACGAAAAAAGCCTCCACGAGGGAGGCTTTCTGCGCGATTTTTCGTTTCTTTTCTATGCGCAAAGCCCCCGGAAAATCAGGTGCTAAAGTAAAAAAAGAAACGAAAAAGAACAGCGTTCATGCTTACATTACCTGGTAGGAGTTTCGTTATCGGCACGGCCTATTGGAAAGCCAGCGGATAAAAATGTCAATTATTTGCTCAAGTTGCATGAATAAAAGCAAAAAATATAAAAAAGAGGGAGCCAGGCCCCCTCTTCAATCTGACTTACGCCAGTGCTGATTTCGCTTTTTCTACCAGAGCAGCAAATACTGCTTTGTCGAATACCGCGATGTCAGCCAGAATCTTACGGTCGATTTCGATCGAAGCCTTTTTCAGACCATTGATGAAACGGCTGTAAGAGATACCATTAGTGCGGGCTGCAGCGTTAATACGCGCAATCCACAGCTGACGGAACTGACGCTTACGTTGACGACGGTCACGGTAAGCATACTGACCAGCTTTGATAACAGCCTGGAAGGCAACGCGGTAAACGCGTGAACGCGCACCGTAATAGCCTTTAGCTTGTTTTAAGATTTTCTTGTGACGTGCGCGAGCAACTACACCACGTTTTACACGAGCCATTTAGCTCTCCTGTTTAATATTCTGTTTGCCCTTCATCATTCATAACGAATTTTGTCGGGACTAAAAAAGGGTTACTTATGCGTACGGCAGGCAGGCAATGACCAGACCCAGATCGCCTTTAGACACCATACCTTTAGGACGCAGGTGGCGTTTACGCTTAGTAGATTTTTTAGTCAGAATATGACGCAGGTTAGCGTGCTTACGCTTGAAGCCGCCAGAAGCGGTCTTCTTGAAGCGCTTGGCCGCGCCACGTACAGTTTTAATCTTTGGCATTTAAAAAATATCCACTTCGCATTGTTAATAAAATGAACCAGAAAGGCGCATTGCACCGCGCACCGAAGTGCGCGGAGCGATGACTTTAGGGCCTACTGCCTCTTCTTGGGAGCGAGCACCATAATCATCTGACGGCCTTCGATCCTCGTAGGGAAGGATTCGACAACTGCCAGATCGATATCTTCACACAGATCTTTACGGACGCGGTTAAGCACTTCCATACCGATCTGCTGGTGCGCCATCTCACGACCACGGAAACGCAGCGTGATTTTGGCTTTATCGCCTTCTTCCAGAAAGCGAATCAGGTTGCGTAGTTTTACCTGATAGTCGCCATCATCGGTACCAGGGCGGAATTTAATTTCCTTAACCTGGATAACTTTTTGCTTTTTCTTCTGTTCTTTAGAAGATTTGCTTTTTTCGTAAAGGAACTTGCCGTAGTCCATAATACGACAAACGGGCGGTTCGGCGTTAGGGCTGATCTCCACAAGATCAACACCTGCTTCTTCAGCTTTTTCCAAAGCTTCATTCAGACTGACAATACCAATCTGTTCGCCATCGACGCCAGTCAGACGAACCTCAGTAGCGCGAATTTCTCTATTTATGCGATTAGGACGCGCCGGTTGAACTCGTTTTCCGCCTTTAATACTTTATTCCTCCAATTGGTGAAGATTGCGACTGCGGATTTCATCCTGCAGCTTCGCGATCACTTCATTTACGTCAATGCTGCCCAGGTCTTTACCGCGGCGGGTGCGAACGGCCACTTTGCCAGCTTCCACCTCTTTGTCACCACAGACCAACATATAAGGCACACGACGTAAGGTATGCTCACGGATTTTAAAGCCAATCTTCTCGTTTCTCAAGTCCGCTTTTGCGCGAATGCCCGCATTTTGCAGTTTTCGGGTCAATTCTGCAACATATTCGGACTGACCATCGGTGATATTCATCACCACAACTTGTACCGGAGCCAGCCAGGTTGGGAAGAAACCCGCATACTCTTCGGTTAATATTCCGATAAAGCGCTCCATGGACCCCAGAATGGCTCGGTGAATCATCACCGGCACCTGGCGCTCATTACTTTCACCTATGTAGGACGCGCTCAGGCGGCCCGGTAGTGAAAAGTCCAGCTGTACAGTACCACACTGCCACGCACGATCGAGACAGTCGTGTAAGGTAAACTCAATTTTCGGGCCGTAAAACGCGCCTTCACCAGGCTGATATTCGAATGGAATGTCATTCTCTTTTAGCGCAGCGGCCAAGTCGGCTTCTGAACGATCCCACAGGTCATCACTACCAATGCGCTTTTCAGGGCGTGTTGAAAGTTTCACCACGATCTTTTCAAAGCCAAAGGTGCTGTACATGTCGTACACCATCTTAATGCAGCTGTTGACCTCATCGCGCACCTGCTCTTCAGTACAGAAGATATGAGCATCATCTTGGGTGAAGCCACGTACACGCATCAGGCCATGTAGCGCACCTGATGGTTCGTTACGATGACAGCTACCAAATTCAGCCATACGTAACGGCAGGTCGCGGTATGATTTTAAACCCTGATTAAAAATCTGCACGTGTCCCGGGCAGTTCATCGGTTTGATGCAATATTCGCGGTTCTCAGAGGAGGTAGTAAACATCGCCTCTTTGTAGTTTTCCCAGTGGCCGGTTTTTTCCCACAGCACGCGGTCCATCATAAATGGCCCTTTCACTTCCTGGTACTCGTACTCTTTCAGCTTGGTGCGTACAAAGACTTCCAGTTCACGGAAAATGGTCCAACCATCATTGTGCCAGAACACCATGCCCGGCGCCTCTTCCTGCATATGATACAGGTCAAGCTGCTTGCCAATTTTACGGTGATCGCGCTTCGCCGCTTCTTCTAAACGCAACAGATACGCAGCCAGCTGCTTTTTGTCGGCCCATGCAGTGCCATAGATACGTTGCAGCATCTTGTTATTGCTGTCGCCACGCCAATATGCACCAGAAATTTTTTGCAGTTTGAAATGATGACAGAAGCGCATGTTCGGTACGTGCGGACCACGGCACATATCGACATATTCCTGATGATGATACAGGCCCGGACGATCGTCATGACTGATGTTTTCATCAAGAATCGTCATTTTGTAGTTTTCACCACGAGCGGCAAAAGCATCGCGTGCTTCCTGCCAGCTGACATTTTTCTTAATCACGTCATAATTTGTCTCTGCCAGCTGGTGCATCCGTTTTTCCAGCAGTTCGATATCTTCCTGGGTCAGCGTGCGATCGAGATCAACATCATAGTAGAAACCGTTGTCAATCACCGGGCCAATGGCCATTTTCGTATCTGGCCACAGCTGCTTGATCGCGTGCCCCAGCAGGTGGGCACAGGAGTGACGGATAATTTCCAGTCCGGCTTCATTTTTAGCGGTGATGATTTCCACACTGGCATCGGCCGTGATCGGATCAACCGCATCAACCAGTTCACCATTGACGCGCCCGGCGATACAGGCTTTTGCCAGTCCCGGACCGATGTCCATAGCGATATCCATCACACTGACGGCATGGTCAAATGAGCGCTGGCTTCCATCAGGAAGAGTAATTACAGGCATGAAACATCCTTAGTTGCAGTGGTAACCCACACGTAAGGCTACATACAAAAATTAGTTTTTGTTTATACATCAAACAGTTTTACTTGAAACTGGCCCACATTTGCCCGTTTGGTAATCTGTTTGGTACACATAGTCCGAAAGTGAGCGTGCGCTTAACACTTTCGCAGGACATTCATCTTACACTTCATAGACATCAATTGCACGGGCGGGTCTTTAAAGCGCAAATATGCAGCCATCATGCCTAAGCATTGGCACCACGCCAGATAAAGAGAAATCCCCCCTATTGAAAAAAAGGATATTCCCGGGGCTGCGGCGCACGGCAGCCGCATTCATTCTCACTTAGTGGGATTGCACATACGTAACGGAGATGTCGACAGCAAATGAAAGCGACTAAGCCAGCTTAAAAGTGACCGTAGCCGGATGAGATGAGATAGATAAAAAACGGGCCGGAGCAAACGGCCCGTGATTAAATTACAGCGCGTAAGAGAGCGTAATAGTGGTTTTTGTGTCGGTACGGTCGGGTGCTGACGCCGGAGGATTTTGGTTCCAGGTCACGTTGTAAGCCATTTTCAACGCAAAGTGGTCGTTAATGCCTACCTGTAGCCCGGTTTCAGAGTTCAGCGTAGTATCGTCACTTCCCAATACGGAGATGCCCTGAATGAACTTAGTATTGTCCGTCAGCTGCCACTGATAGCTCAATGCGCCATAGGCAAGAGCCTGTGTCTCATGACCGCCTTGATGGTATTCGTCATAACGGACGCCGGGACCAGCTTCCAGTCGCAGTGAATGCACCGGGCCATTCAATATCTGGCGACCGTAACCGGCAGCAAGGATAGAACGTCCATCATATCCATTAAAACGATCACTCAGCCAGCTCGCCTGACCGAACAGGTAATCAGCGCTGTTCATGTTATAACGAGTACGCCCACCCACCTGATACGTTTCTGATGAACGCTCATCGTTTGATGAAGTGTTGCTGGCGTTACCCCACAGGCTGTAGGCAAAGCTCGGAGTATACCAGGTCAGATTGGTATTTGCCGTGGCTGAAGAACTGGTGGTATTACCAGACTGAGCCATATAGCCCGCTGCTGCGTTGCCTTCGAAATCTTTTTTTGCTGTGGAGGGATCATCCATAACCGTGAAGACATTGGTATCTGCCAAAGCTTGTTGACACAATGCTCCACCGGAGAGCAGCAATACTACAGAGAGTTTATTAAGCGCTTTCATTTGAATGTGACCTGTACGACAAATTTAGAAGAAGTGAGTGTGAAGCGTTTTGAAGGACGATCAATGCCCTTTATGCTAAGAATCGCAACAAATTGTTATTTCGCTCTGATACCTTAGCATTTAACCTGACAGCCCGTTTTGTAAGGACTCTTTCATTAACGGCGCGCATTATAAGGGTTATAAAGCAAGAAAACACCAGGACAGGAGTAAGAATTATCCCTTTCGGGTTGATTAAATATTATCCACGCCCAACATCCAGTGACAAAATGTAACGGTGTCACGGGCTTAACCGCAGTATGAATGGCGTGAGCAGTACGACCTTACGAAATTTTTACGCCAGCCAGCAGCCTCTTTATCCCCTTGCCGTCCTTCTCAACTACGCTTATCACCATGTTCCTATGAGGAGTTTCGTTATGAGCAATGATGACATCAAAAAGTACATGGTCACATTTCATTATGTGGAAAAAGGGTTATCAGACCTGCTGGAACTCGCCAGCACCCTGACAAACGGTGGCTTCTCGACCACCCTGAATGACGCAGAGGGCCAGCCGCACGAGTTGGGAAGCAACCGTTTTGGTTTTGTCAGTGCGTTGCCTGCAGAACAAGTTCGCCAGCTGGCACAGGGATTAGGAGATAAGGCACTGGGAAGTTTGCCCGAAGTAGATGTGGAAATCTGGCAGCTATCTCACGATTAATACCGTTAAATGTTGACTGAAGTAACCCCCATATGTGCGCTGTCGCTGATTTTGATTATGCTTTAATCGATACCATAGTTAATCACAGCGCAAAAAGGAGTGTCCTATGTGGTCAGCCGTCGGTCGTCTGTTGAGTGAGCAGTTAGGTATGGGCGTCATCACCGAATGCCACAAGCTGGAGAACGGTGAGGTTCATCCTACGTGGTATGTGCGTTATGGCGAGCATGACGTGTTTGTGAAGTCCGATCGACGCGACATGCTGGATATGTTCGCCTGGGAGGCCGATCAGCTCAAGCTGCTCGCCCGTAGCCGTACGGTACGTGTGCCCACGGTATATGGCGTTGGCAGCACACGTCATAACAGCTTTTTACTGCTGGAGTATATTCCGTTACGGCCGCTGAATGAGCACGGTGCTTTCCAACTGGGGCAGCAGCTGGCAAGCCTACACCAGTGGAGCGAACAACCGCAATTCGGCCTCGATTTTGACAACAATATTACCACATCCCTACAGCCCAACAGCTGGCTGCGGCGTTGGTCAGCCTTTTTTGCTGAACAGCGCATCGGCTGGCAGTTGCAGCTTGCCGCTGAAAAAGGCATTCAGTACGGCGATATGGAGCTAATCGTCCATTGTTCCCAGACCGCATTGAGTTCGCACCATCCTCAGCCTTCTTTGCTGCACGGCGATTTGTGGCCCGCTAACTGCGGCGGGAGTGACAGCGGCCCGTGGGTTTTCGATCCAGCCTGTTACTGGGGAGATCGTGAATGCGATCTGGCGATGCTGTCCTGGTTACCGCACTTATCTGAACAGGTATACCATGGCTACCAGTCAGTATGGCCCTTGCCTGACGATTTCCACCAACGCCAGCCGGTTTATCAACTTTACTACTTGTTGAATCGAGCCAATGTCTTTGGCGGTACGTGGCTGGCTGAAGCACAGCGTGCGGTGGGTGTATTACTGGACAATGAGGATGAGATAACAGGCTCCACGCGCCCGGCATGAGGGCGCGTCGCCTTTTTTTAGCCGATAAATCCGGCCAGTTTAAGGATGAAGTATCCGGCTGCCGCCACTATCACCGGAAGGATGTATAACGGGAAGATTTGCAGAAACAGTGTGTGACGCGGCACAACAATCTTTTCTTCCAGCTGCGCACGGCTTTGGCCTTCCGCACCTCGTGCATTTTCCAGAATCATTTGGTTCTCAATCCCTTCGCGCAGATAACGCGCCTGACGCGACATCCTCGCACCTGAGGCTTGCATAGCGAGCCCGATAAATATCAGGATGTAGATCCCCCAGAACAGAAGATTACTTTCGTTGTTAAAGTCAGGTACTGGCGAATGATGCCAGAACCCGGAAAGAAAACCGGTATTGAAGCGGATCATGTCAATCATCACATGAGCAAAATCCTGCATGACGGCATTGATCCCGCTGCGCTGTTCACGACTTTTTTCCAGAAAACCCATCAGCGAAACCAGCGTAGATATCAGGGCCGGAATGAAAATAATCCATCCCATGATACGTTTCACTATTGCCATCCTGCCAGCCTGTTGATAAGTCATGCATTCTCCTGTCCATCAGATAGATGTTTCAGTTTACAGTGAGTTTCACAAATGCGCCCGAAAAATGGCATCAGCTGGCAGTATTAGTCGCAGACAGTGCCGAAACAATATTTTTTCATCGTAACTTCATGTTAAGGTGGCATAAACTGTCAAATGGAGTCGCTGAATGTCTTATCACCGTCCCGTAACCGCCGCCATATTTGATATGGATGGCCTGTTAATTGATTCCGAGCCCCTGTGGTGCCAGGCCGAACTTGAGGTGTTTACCACTCTTGATGTTGATCTCAGTCAGCGTGGAGCAATGCCCGACACATTAGGCTTACGCATCGATCAGGTCGTACGTATGTGGTTTGAAACTTTCCCCTGGGACGGCCCTTCGCAGGCCGAAGTCACGCAGCGTATCATCAATCGCGTTCTCCAACTGATTGAGGAAACCCGCCCGCTGTTGCCCGGCGTAGAGCACGCGTTGCAGACGTGTAAGGATGAAGGGTTGAAGATAGGTCTCGCTTCGGCTTCGCCACTTCATATGCTGGAGCGCGTGATGGAAATGTTCAACCTGCGCAATAATTTCGACGTGTTGGTTTCCGCTGAGTCTCTTCCTTACAGCAAGCCGCATCCGCAGGTTTACCATAATGCAGCAATGGGCCTGGGCGTTGATCCACTTAACTGCGTCACGCTTGAGGACTCATTTAATGGTATGATTGCCACTAAGTCCGCCAGAATGCGCTCTATTGTCGTGCCGGATAGCGCACACGCTAGCGATGCCCGCTGGTCGTTGGCTGACGTCAAACTGGCTACCCTTGAACACATCACGCCTCAACATCTGCTCAACCGCTAAGTGGATCAGTAGCAGCCCGTTCACTTGATACATCTTATCCAAAACATCAGCAGCGTGACGTTTGACGCAGAAAATAGTGAGTAAAACCCTGTCAACTGCGGGGGGAGGAAGCCGCCCGTAGATTTGACTTAACGACCATTTCCCCGAGTAACGCCACGCTTTTAACCGCTATTTATCTTTGGTTACAGCGTCACATATTTATTCTACTGTATATATTCCCTATACTGGATACATTGACAGTTATGTAACCAGGTATTCCCATGACGGCAGAAGGCCACCTCATTTTTGCCATAGCCAGCGCAATTTTTGCCAAACGTGCTGAACTGACCCCGATACTGGCCAGTGCTGACTGGTGGCATATTGTTCCAGCCACGCTCCTCACCTGCCTGCTGCCGGATATTGATCACCCAAGATCATTTCTCGGCCAGCGGCTCAAATGGCTTTCTTACCCTATTGCGCGGGTTTTCGGCCACAGGGGCTTTACCCACAGCCTGTTGGCCGTAGGTGGTGGTGTTGCCCTGCTACAGATGAAATTACCTTCTGACTGGCTTTTGCCCGCCGACGTCTTCCAGGGCATGGTGCTGGGCTATCTTAGCCATATTGCCGCAGATATGCTCACCCCTGCCGGGGTCCCTTTGTTGTGGCCCTGCCGCTGGCGATTTGGTCTGCCGCTGTTAAGAAGCCAAAAAGGCAACCAGCTTGAACGCGCCCTGTGTCTGGCGCTGGTCGGTTATGCCATCTGGTTTCCAACCGCTATGCCGCCGTTTGGTGCATCAGGATGGACCACCCAAGCTATTGGTCATATACAAAACGGCTTTACTGAGCTGATCCACCGTCAATAAGCCCGCTGAAAGCGTTAAGCACCAAAAGTTATAAGTCATTCTGTTTGGATATAATGTGGTAATAGCAGCAGCTGCTACCATTTCGCAACTGATCGACTTACCGTGAGACAGAAATTAACTGTCTTCTAAAGGCCCTGCGGGGCCTGTTTCATTGGGAGAAAATGGAAATGAATTTTCCGCTAATCATCAATCTTGTCGCATTTGTTGCGCTGCTGCTACTGGTGGCGAAGACAGGATCAGGCTGGAGCCTTTCTAAGAAAGTCCTCTTCGGTCTAACGATCGGCGTGCTGTTTGGTCTGGCCCTGCACACTATTTACGGCGAAAACAACCCGGTCATTAAACAGTCCGTCAGCTGGTTTAACCTGGTCGGTAACGGTTATGTTCAACTTTTGCAGATGATTGTGATGCCGCTGGTATTTGCCTCAATCCTCAGCGCCGTTGCTCGTCTGCATAATGCCTCTTCACTGGGAAAAATCAGTTTCCTGACGATTGGTGTGCTGCTCTTTACCACCGCCATTGCCGCCGTGGTGGGGGTTTTTGTCACCTGGCTGTTCGGTCTGAATGCCGGAGGCCTGATCCAGGGCGCACAGGAAAGCGCGCGCCTGGCAGCGATCCAGAGTTCCTACGCAGGCAAAGTCGCCGACCTCAGTGCGCCACAGCTACTGCTCTCATTTGTGCCTAAGAATCCGTTTGCCGACTTGACCGGCGCTAACCCAACGTCGATCATTAGCGTGGTTATTTTTGCCGCGTTCCTCGGCGTTGCCGCACTGCAACTGCTGAAAGATGATGCGGAAAAAGGCCAGCGCGTCCTGAAAGCGATCGATACGCTGCAATCCTGGGTGATGAAGCTGGTGCGTTTAATTATGAAGCTGACGCCGTATGGCGTGCTGGCACTAATGACTAAAGTGGTCGCCACCTCTAATGTTAGCGATATCATTAAGCTTGGCAGCTTTGTGTTGGCATCCTACCTGGGCATGGCCATCATGTTTGCCGTACATGCCCTGCTGCTTTCAGCCAATGGTGTAAACCCGCTGCGCTTCTTCCGTAAAGTTTGGCCGGTGATCACATTTGCCTTCACCAGTCGCTCCAGCGCCGCCACTATCCCACTGAGTGTCGAAGCGCAAACGCGTCGTCTGGGAATTCCCGAATCCATCGCCAGCTTTGCCGCCTCATTCGGAGCCACAATAGGACAGAACGGCTGTGCCGGTCTCTATCCGACCATGCTGGCAGTAATGGTCGCGCCCACAGTGGGGATCAACCCGTTTGACCCAATGTGGATCGCAACATTAGTGGCCATCGTCACGTTGAGTTCAGCAGGTGTTGCTGGCGTTGGCGGCGGCGCAACCTTTGCCGCACTGATTGTACTGCCGACGATGGGTCTGCCGGTGACGCTGGTGGCCTTACTGATCTCCATTGAGCCGCTGATTGATATGGGCCGTACCGCACTTAACGTAAACGGTTCCATCACTGCGGGAACCCTGACCAGCCAATGGTTAAAGCAGACTGATACACAAATTATGGATACCGACGCCGATAACGAGGCTACACTGGCCCAGCGTTAATCCTGCTATGCGGGTCAGCGCCCTGCTGACCCGCTTATTAAAACCGCCATGAACACGACTTCTCCCTACTCCGTTGTTGCCCATTGCTCTGATAAAAAAGCCACGTTATTGATAACGTACAGGAAACATTAAGTGCAGTAAGAGATAGCAAATAGCTGTTGGTTACCGCTTGTTTTTCCGCGAACTCAGGCAGATGCTGAAGAGGGAAATGAGAGGAGAAATCCTATGAAAAAGGTAATGATTAGCTTTCTTGCCTTAACGCTATTGGCCCCGGCCCTGTCATCGGCACGCCACGATGATTGGAAGCCGCCCCACGGCTGGCACCACGGTGATGACGAAAGGCCGCCGCCCGGCTGGCGCCACGGTGATGGCTGGAGACCCGACGGCCCGCGTCGCCTGTTTATTCTGCCTGCCGCCGCAGCCGCCGTAATCATAGGCGGGCTAACTTATTATATCCTTGACGGTAGCTATTATCAGCGGCAATACGACAACACTTACCTTGTGGTTGACCCACCGGTGGATCGCGTGGGTACTATGCGACGACTGGATTACAATGGTGAGCGGTTTTATGTCCAGGGCGGGCACTTCTATCGCCGAGATATTCACGGCCAGTATTATGAAGTACCACGACCTGCCGGATTGTGATAGTCAGAATCAAGACAAAAAAAATGGTCACCGTCGTGACCATTTTTCTTATTAACTCGTGATTACTGATTCACTTGCGGATCTGTATCGTACTCTTTGCAACTCTGGAAACCGTAATTCATCACGCGGCCTGTGTCAGAGTAGCTGACGAAATAGGTCTGCAGCTTGCCATCACGTTCACCCAATACGTAAGTCTGACAAGTACCACGCGCATGGACCATGGTGATTTCGGTAGAAGCTGGCCCGGCGATTTCACGAACCTGCTGACGAGTCATTCCTTTCTTCACGTCCTGTACCACCGGTTTCGTGGCATAGCTTTGCGCACGATCGTAAACTGTACAGCCAGACAACATGGCAAGCGTTACCGCAGCACCCATTAATCCCGTTAACTTACGCATTTGTTCAACCTCTGTCATGATCAGTGTGGTAGTAAGCCTGGAATATAAAGTCAGATTAATCAACTTTATGGCAGCAAAATATTATCAGTTTATTGGCGTCTTACCTATAATACAGCGGGTAAAATGCGCTGTCGTCGCCAGTCCAGAAATGGAATCGCTAATACGTATCGCCGCTGCATACATCAGCGGGATTTTTTACGCTGCCCGCTGACTGACCAGATCTGCCACCTTTTATCAATGAGGAACCATGACACCTGCACACAGCAAACGCCTGGGCTATGCCGTTACACTGGGTTTACTGGCGGCTTTAGGCCCGCTTTGCATCGACCTGTATCTTCCCGCGCTGCCAGAGCTGGCAAGCGACCTGAAAACGACGACGGCAACAGCACAACTTAGCCTCACCGCCGGGCTGCTCGGACTGGGGTTCGGCCAGCTGTTTTTCGGCCCACTTAGCGACAAATATGGCCGCATACGTCCCCTGCTACTGTCGCTGCTGTTGCTGCTATTGGCCTCTGTTGGCTGTGCGCTGGCACAGGATATCCATCAGCTGCTGCTGGCACGCCTGTTTGAGGGATTATCCGCTGCCGGTGGCGCGGTGTTATCGCGGGCTATCGCCCGGGATATGTACAGCGGCCATGAGCTAACCCGCTTCTTCGCCCTGCTGATGCTGGTCAATGGGCTGGCCCCGATCGCAGCGCCGGTGGTAGGCGGTGCGCTGATGGCATTTCTCAACTGGCGTGGGCTGTTTATGGTCATTGCCCTGTTCGCGCTGCTGCTGTTGATCCTCGCACGCGTTAAACTTCAGGAGTCCCTGCCCGAAGATCGACGCAGCAAGGGTAGCATTTTCTCCGCGTGGGCAACGCTGGGTCAGGTTATCACTCATCGTCCATTTATGGGCTTCTGCCTGACACAGGGATTTATGATGTCCGGTATGTTTGCTTATATCGGCGCTTCGCCGTTTGTTCTGCAACAAATTTATCAGCTTTCGCCGCAGGCCTTCAGCCTCTGCTTTGCCGCTAACGGCATTGGCCTGATTATTGCTTCTCAGGTTAGCGCACGCCTGTGCCCGCTATGGGGTGAATATCGCATTTTAAAAGGCGGGTTGATACTGGCCTTTATCTCTTCCGGCAGTCTGTTGCTGGCGGGGCTGACGGCGGCAGCGTTACCGCTGGTGCTGATCGCTCTGTTTTTCAGCGTGGCCAGTAACGGGGTCATATCAGTGACCGCCTCCTCACTGGCGATGCAGAGCCAGGGGCATCGTGCGGGCAGCGCCTCAGCAGTGATTGGCGTCACCATGTTTACCCTGGGCAGCATCAGCGTTCCGCTGACCGGGATTGGCGGAACATCTGTACTGACGATGAGCGCCACACTGTTCGGATGCTATATGATGGCGATTATGATGTTCACACTGCTGGCTAAAAAGTGAAAAACGGTTGAATGATCGGCATTCGTTTTCATGATTGATGGATTGATTGTTGTGGTTGCGCGCCATGCGCGTTAGCTTTGCATGAACAAAACGCAAACGGCTGCCGCCTGACGGCGCTGAATCGGAGGAGAGGAAAATGGCTCTGCAACAGGACATTATTGAGGCGCTGGGCGTCAAACCCACTATTAATGCCGATGAAGAAATTCGTCTCAGCGTGGATTTCCTGAAATCATACCTGAAGCGCTATCCGTTTTTGAAATCGTTAGTACTGGGGATCAGCGGCGGGCAGGACTCTACGCTGACAGGTAAACTCTGCCAGATGGCGATGAATGAACTGCGCGTTGAATCCGGGGACAACAGTTATCAGTTTATTGCCGTGCGTCTGCCGCACGGCATACAGGCCGATGAACAAGACTGCCAGGATGCGATCGGCTTTATCCAACCAGACAGGGTTCTGACGGTCAATATCAAAGCGGCAATACAGGCCAGCGAACAGGCATTGCGCGAGGCGGGCATTACGCTGTCTGATTTTATTCGCGGCAATGAGAAAGCGCGTGAGCGCATGAAAGTGCAATACAGCATTGCCGGAATGAATGCGGGTGTGGTGGTAGGAACCGACCATGCGGCCGAAGCGGTGACCGGATTTTTCACCAAGTACGGCGATGGCGGCAGCGATATCAATCCCATTTTCCGGCTGAATAAAGGCCAGGGCAAACAGCTGTTAAAAGCGCTGGGCTGCCCGGAACATCTCTGGCTAAAACACCCCACCGCTGACCTGGAAGACGACCGCCCCGGCCTACAGGATGAGGTGGCTCTTGGCGTAACCTATGAGATGATTGACCGCTATTTACAAGGTGAACGTATAGATCCAGCGGCAGCAAAAACCATTGAAGGCTGGTATCTGAAAACCGAGCACAAACGCCGCCCGCCGATCACCGTGTTCGACGACTTCTGGAAAAAATAACCTCCCCCACGGCGGAGCGAACAACAAAAGCTCCGCCTGTCAGCCGCCTGCTGCTATACTGTTTGGATAAACAGTAACCGGAGTCAGTAGTGGTCAGAAAACCTGTCAGTCCGCGCATCGAATTTGACGCCGCCGCCATTTATCAATATCCCGAGCAGCTGCGTCCCTGCCTTGAAGCTCTCCCTAAGTTGCCAGGGGTATACGTCTTTCACGGTGAGAGTGAAACGATGCCGCTGTATATCGGGAAAAGCGTCAACATCCGCAGCCGGGTATTGTCACATTTGCGTACCGCCGATGAGGCACGTATGCTGCGCCAGGCAACCCGTATCAGCTTTATTCCTACTGCGGGAGAACTGGGTGCGCTACTGCTGGAAGCGCAGATGATCAAGCTACAGCAGCCACTGTTTAATAAACGGCTGCGTAAAAATCGCCAGCTTTGCTCCCTGCAAATTACCGCCGGCACTCCCCAGGTGGTGTATGCCAAAGACGTCGATTTCTCCTCAACCGCTGGTCTTTATGGCTTATACGCCAATCGCCGTGCGGCGCTTGAAACCTTGCAAAAAATTGCCGATGAACAACGACTTTGTTACCACCTGCTGGGCTTAGAAAAGCTACGTTCGGGCAGCGCATGCTTTCGTTTTGCACTGAAGCGCTGTGCCGGAGCCTGCTGCGGAAAAGAAACAGAGGATGAGCACCAGCAGCGTCTGGTATCGGCGTTAGAAGCGGTGCGTTTACAATGCTGGCCGTGGCCTGATGCGGTGGCGGTTCTGGAGCAAAGAGCAGGACAAACCCAGTATCACATTATCAACAACTGGCTATATCTGGGATCGGTCAGTCAACTGGAAGAGGCCAAGTCGCTGTGCAGCACAACGCCGGGATTTGACAGCGATGGCTACAAAATACTCTGTAAGCCGATGCTGACAGGCAAACTGCCGGTTATGCTGGTGCCCAAGGCTTAGCAGAGGGGTTATCGCAGCCAAAGCAGAGAGATAAAAAAACGCCGAGGCTGCCCACCGCCAGTCAGGCAAGTGAACAACATCGGCGATTTCCGCTTAATGCAATACTCGTTAGTCGTCTGCTGGCGGCATTCCATCATGATGCTGCGGTTTTTCAGCCAGACGTTTCTCGAAGTTCTGGTTGAACTGTTTTTTCTGCTCAACGGTCAACACGTTATACATTTTATTTTGCGTTTCCATCATCGCTAGCGCGCGCTGCTTTCCATTGGCGGATATTTTCGTCGCCTCAGCTTCGGCTTTAGTCCGGTCGAACGTGTCGGAAGCAATGATACTTTGCAGGGTACGGCGCTCTTCCGGAGAAGGACGCTGCATATCCTTGTGCGCGGCTTTCATGATGCTGCGCATTTGCAGCTTCTGCGCATCGGTCAGATCCAGCCCTTTAAACATTTCATGGGGGCCTCCGTGACGTGGCGGCTTATGCATCATGGTCTTTTCAGCGCCCGATGGCGATGGCGTCAAATTATCCGCTGCGGCATGAACGATATTTGCAGCGCCGAGGGCCAGAGTAGCGGCAACAACGAAAGAAGTTAATTTACGCATTATATTGTCCTTATTTATTCAGTGCTATGGCGGTTGATTTATCGTGGATCCGAAAACAAGTTTACGACGCAGAATGTCAACTACGCAGAGCGTGGGTAAAGCCTTGAAAGCATAAAAGACAATGTGCAGCCAATGATGAAGAGAATGCGAAGATTTCGGTGAGGAATTGCAAAAAAGTATGTTCGGACAGGGAGTTAAGCCGATTTTGCGTAGAAATGTAATCGATTTGCAAGGATCGAGAAAGGAAAAAGTCGCCAGCTTTACACATCATCTGACTTCTTCACCGGCAGCGGCATCAGGGAGACATGTCGCCCGCCACGACCACATGCCATCCTCATGGCGTAACTACGCCGTGCACCGTTCACAGCGCTTTATTGTGCGCGTTATCTTCTACCAACATCAGCCCGGCGCGTAACCCGGTCGCGACATTCGGATTGGGGAATAACACATATTCCCGTGCCTGCTGAACATAGACGCGCTCTTCACCGTCCTCTGCCAGCAGCGTTCCCTGGGGAAAAGCGGTAAAATTCAGCACGTCTTCACTCATGTGCAGCACGAAACTGTCAGAACGCCGGGTAATTTGCTGCGACACCCGATAGCGGCGCGGTACGGTTGAAGCAGGGATGTTTTCCCCGCCGATGATCAACTGCTGCAACGCCAGCCGCACTGCTGCAAACTGGTTAAGATCGTTGTGACCGAAAGGCAGTGCTTTTCCTAACTCCAACGTACAGCTGGCGGCCTGGAAATGTCGACTGCTGTAATTGGTGAAGGTCCCTCCCGTGGCGCGGTGAAAAACCAGCGCTTCCAACCCTGCCGCCGCCAGCCAGTGCATAAAATCTTCTGGCCACGGCGTCGTGCGCTGGGGCAAGACGCCAAACTGCGTATGGTAAGAGCCACGGATAGCAGTATGCATATCGAGGTGCCAGCGTACTTCTTCATAGTCGCCAGCCTGCCAGAAGTTCTCCATCGCCTGTTCCAGTATCCAGGCACGCCGGGCTTCCGGGCAATCTTCATACTGCTGCCAACGCCCGCCAAACATGCGGTTCATATCTCCATGCACGTAGCGTTTATTCAGCCTGAGAGCGGCCGGATTACCGTAAATCACCAGCAGGCGGGTTTGCAGCTCCAGTTCACCGCACAGCAAGGCGTTAACCAGCTGTTCGACAATTTCTACCGGAGCGGTCTCATTGCCGTGAATGCCACTTGATACCACCAACGCCTTGGGTACGCTGTGGTGCGGCGTCAACTCAAGTATACCGACGTTAAGCCAGCGCCAGCGGAGCTTGTCGTTATGCCCTTCCTTTTGTTCTGGCTGAGCGCCGGACAGGGTAAGTTGTAGAAAGTCCTGCATATATTCCTCTTAGATTAAATCGCCGTTCAGCCCGGTGCGACAAACTACGCGCTATTGCTGAAAACGGTAAACATGACCTAAGTCTAGCAGCTTGGTGAGTTCGTCCAGTGCTTCTCGCCCTTCTGACAATAATTGTGGGTCAGCCAGGTCTGCCTGCGACAGGCGATCGCGGTAGTGGCGGTCGACCCAGCCGCACAAAGTGGCATACAGGGCATCATTCATCATTACCGCCGGGTTAACTGCCGCCTGCTGCGGCTCGTTAAGCACCACGCGCAGCCGCAAGCAGGCCGGCCCCCCCCCGTTGCACATGCTCTCGCGCAGATCTAACACCTTGAGTTCATCAATCATTGCATCACTGGCGACCATTTCCTTCAACCAGCTCCAGACACCAGCATGGCGGCGTGCCTCTTCCGGCAGCACCAGCAGCATCTTGCCGTTATCTTTGCTGAGCAGCTGGCTGTTAAACAGATAGGTAGCAACGGCATCCGCCACGCTGACGCGCTCGTCGGGCACTTCGATGAGGTTAAAGCCAGGCACTTTTTGCGTCAGCCGATCCATCAGCTGGGGCTGATTCAAAAACGCCCGCTGATGGCAGAAAAAAGTTTGCTGGTTACTGACCGCAATCACATCGTTATGGAATACCCCGCTATCGATAACGGCCGGATTCTGCTGTGCATACAGCGTTTGCGCGGCGTCAAGCTGGTGCAGCCTGGCGACCGCCTCGCTGGCCTCACGCGTTTGACGTGCCGGGTAATGCACCGGGCCGATGCCGCCAGCCCCGGCACAGCCATAGACAAACAGCTGTACGCCCGGCTGACCATATCCGTTGCTAAAACGATTATGGTTTGCCGCCCCCTCGTCCCCAAACAGAGCGACCTGCGGCAACGCATCATGCACGCTGAAATGGCTACCATCGCGGAAAATGGCGCGCAGCAGCGCTGCGGTGGTTGGCGCTTCTATTGACCGATGATATTTATTGTTCAGGTTGGCGACGGTCAAATGTACCCGACCATCCCTGCTGTCAGAAGAGGGTGAAACCGTTGCCGCGTTGGCTACCCACATCGGCGAAGCAGAACTGACGGCGCTGAGCAATTGGGGGGCGTGCTTCGCGGCCTGAGCCAGTACCTGCGCATCGCCACCGCTAAAGCCAAGCTGGCGCAGCGCCTCGATATTCGGGCGCTCGTGGGGCGGAATAACCCCTTGAGCGTAACCGAGATCGGCCAGGGTCTTCATCTTTTTCAACCCCTGCAATGCCGCCAGCTTAGGATTGGACACCTGGTGCTGGTGGCGCGCCGAGGCCTCATTGCCAAAAGACAGTCCGGCGTAATGGTGAGTCAGCCCGGGTAAACCATCGAAATTCACTTCGCGCGCGCTCATTCAGCCTCCTTCGTTGCGCTAAAATCCAATCCCGGAGACAGGCTGGCCGGCAGGCTTAGATCTGCCGAAGCCAGCGATGCCATCGGCCATGCACAATAGTCTGCGGCATACCAGGCGCTGGGCCGGTGGTTGCCGGAAGCACCAACGCCGCCGAACGGGGCAGTACTGGCCGCGCCGGTCAACGGCTTGTTCCAGTTCACGATCCCGGCACGAGCCTCGATCAGCAACCGATCGAACTTTTCCCGCTGAGGTGAAATAAGGCCGCAAGCCAGCCCGTAACGGGTATGATTGGCAAGCCGGATAGCGTGGGTAAAATCGTCATAACGGATCACCTGCAACAACGGACCAAAAATTTCTTCATCCGGTATGTCACGCACATCCGTCACGTCAATCATTCCCGGCGTCAAAATAGCGCTGCTGCGATCCGGCCAGCGCATCGGCAGGAGCACTTTGCCGCCCGCATCGATGCGGGCCTGCCACTCAGCGTAGATTTTTTCAGCAGCCTGCGGTGAAATCACGCTGCCCATAAATGGCTGCGGTTCATCGTTCCAACGACCTACGCGAATATTCGCCGCCACCGCCGCCAGGCGTGCAAGGAAAGCGTCACCTGCCGATCCGCGTTTTACCAGCAGACGGCGCGCACAGGTACAGCGTTGTCCGGCGCTGATAAAGGCAGACTGAATGGCAATATGCACCGCAGCATCAATATCGTCCGGGTCTTCAACGATCAGCGCATTATTCCCCCCCATTTCCAGCGCCAGCATTTTTTCCGGCTGCCCCGCCAGCTGACGATGCAGCTGGTAACCCGTGGCGGCGCTGCCGGTAAACAGTATGCCGTCTACCTGTGGTTCCTGAGCCAGAGCCTGCCCGGTCTCTCGCCCGCCCTGCAACAGATGAAGCACTCCGCGCGGCAGCCCGGCATTAATCCATAGCCGCATCGTGATCTCTGCGGTTAACGGCGTCAGTTCACTCGGTTTGAATACCACACAGTTACCCGCCAGCAGCGCAGGCACGATATGACCATTCGGCAGATGGCCGGGGAAGTTATAAGGCCCAAATACCGCCATGACCCCATGAGGCCGATGGCGTAATGAACTTTCCCCCTCTGCCTGTTCAGGGCAGCGCACATGCCATGCGCGCAGTGAAATCGCCACCTTATTGATCATCGCCTGAACCTCGGTTTGCGTTTCCCAGCGTGGTTTACCGGTCTCGCGGGCGATCGCCTCGCTCAATGCCACCTTGTTGTTTTCCAGCTGCACGGCAAACTTTTCCACAATGGTCTGACGCTCAGCAAAAGGTCGTCTGGCCCAAGCCGGGAAAGCGGCCCGTGCCGCGTCACAGGCCGCCGCAACCTGCACGGTGTCTGCACCTCGGCCTTGCCAAAGCACGTCACCGGTGACCGGATCGTTTTTAATCAATGTCTCGCCACCACCGGGTAACCACTGACCATTAATACAGTGCGTCATGATTTTTTCTCCTCTTGACATAGCGTCACCACCCGCAGGTTATCGCCCGGCTGGCAGCCTAAGATTTCCGCCTCTGCTGCCGTCACGATGATGCTGTCAGCGCCAGGGTCGGCGGGTAGGAGCATCACGCGGAAATGCTGATAGTTTTCATTTGCCACCAGACACAGCGGCAGCGACTCTTGCCGCGCACCGTCGATTTTCATCCTCAACAGACGACTTTTGCGAATGGCGCGAATGCGCGAAATATCGCATTCCAGAGTCGGACCGCCGTCGAAGATATCGATATAATTTTGGAACTGGAAACCTTCTGCTTCCAGAACAGCACGCGCTGGCGCGGTTTGCGGGTGCACCTGACCAATGACGGCCTGCGCGTCTGGCGCAAGGTAATCGATATAGAGCGGATGCTTTGGCATCAGCTCGGCAATAAAGGCTTTCTGCCCGGTGCCGCAAAGATGGTCCGCGTCGGTAAATGACATAGAAAAGAAGCGGTGACCTACGCTATCCCAAAAAGGGGAGCGCCCCTGCTCGTCACTCACTCCACGCATTTCTGCCACCACCTTCTGCGTAAAATGCTGAGGAAAACCCGCCATAAACAGGAAGCGTGATTTTGACAGCAGATACCCGTTTTTACCGTTCCGATAATCAGGATCGAGAAACAGCGTACACAGCTCACTGCTGCCGGTGTGATCGTTACTTAACGTCAGAGTAGGTAGCATGTTATAGACATTCAGTTCCCTGGAAGCATGCACCTGAGAACCCACGCGAAAATTGTACCAGGGGTCCTGTAATCCTACGGCCACCTCAATCGCGCAGATTCCTGAGGCCAGATTCGTTTCACTGTTTACCAGCACAAACACGTATCCCTGCTCTGCAAGCGGCAACTCACCCCGCCAGGTTAATAATGAACGCTCGATTCGCGCTGCCAACGTGTCGCGATCGGCAGGCAACGAGGTTAACCCTCCGCCGGTTTTCCCCGCAAGAAAAAGCAGTTGGGCCAGGTCTTCTCGTTCCACGGGGCGGATAAACATCATATGCTGGCTCCTCCGGCAACGGCGCGGCAGGCTCTTTCAAAGCGCAGCAGCCCTTCCTGCACCTCATGTTTTGTGATGATTAAAGATGGCGCAAAGCGAATAACGTTAGCTCCGGCAATCAATATCATTAGCCCTTCACGCGCGGCAATCTGATTAATCACTTTTGCCTTGCCGCTGTAATTCTCATTCAGTTCACAACCGATCAGTAATCCCAGCCCCCTGATTTCTTGAAACATTTGCAGGCGCTGATTTATCGCTTGCAGGGCCTCAACGAACCACTGATGGCGCTCCGTCACACCCGTCATTATTTCAGGGCGGTTGACCAGTTCCAGCACTTTACCACCCACCGCGCCAGCCAATGGGTTCCCGCCATAGGTTGTGCCGTGGCTGCCCACATTAAGATGCGCAGCCAGGGATTCAGTGGTTAGCATCGCGCCCATCGGGAAGCCGCCACCAAGCGCTTTTGCCGTGGTTAACACGTCAGGCGTGACGCCGTAGTGCATATAGGCGTACAGCGATCCGGTGCGGCCCACGCCGCTTTGAACTTCATCAAAGATCAGTAATGCACCCTGTCGATCGCAAAGTTCGCGTAGTCCTTGCAGAAAGGCCAGGCTGGCGGGATGCACGCCTCCCTCTCCCTGAACAGGTTCGACGATGACCGCACAGGTTTGCGCAGTGATCAGCGCCGCCGCCGCCGTAAGATCGTTATAGGGGGCATGAGCGATGCCCCCCGGTAGCGGGGCAAAATCTTTTGAATAGGCGGGCTGTCCCCCGGCCGAAACGGTAAACAGGGTGCGTCCGTGAAACGCATTATTAAATGCCACAATGCCATTCTTTTGCTCGAAACCTTTATCTACCGCCACTTTACGTGCCAGCTTCAGGGCTGCCTCATTGGCTTCGGCACCGGAATTACAGAAGAACACACGATCGGCAAAAGTGGCATCAATCAGCTGCTTAGCCAGACGCAGCACGGGTTCATTGGTGTAGCCATTGCCGGTGTGCCACAGCTTCGCCGCCTGCTGCTGTAGTGCCAGTTGCAGTTCCGGGTGGGCGTGTCCGAGCGCGTTCACGGCAATGCCACCAGCAAAATCGATGTAAGACCTTCCTTCCTGATCCCATAAGGTTGAGCCTTCAGCTTTTACCGGTACGAAATTCGCCGGGGCATAGGTAGGCACAATCCATTGGTCGAAGTCTTGACGGGTAACTGATAGTTGCATAGTGGCCTCGGTTTTCGCATCCCCGCCAACGGCGAAGTAAACGGAAGGTTTAATAAATGTTAATAGGATGATTCCTCATTGCTGTACTGTAGATTGCACACCGCATGCCATCCAGAGAAAAAAATGCATAAATCGACCATCAAGACTAAATATCAATGAGTTAGGTAATCTTTTTATTCAAATTTAATGCATATTAAGTGAATAATCATCCAATTCGCTGGGCTGATAAGCCCCGCAAGAAGCACAATTATGCATTTAGAAAATAAATCCTGAATCTGTGATCGCTGGTGGAAATGCGTGAAAAAAAGCGGTTACCTGATGCGCCATAATGCGTCACATGCACCAGAATGGCCCGCCATCGTGATGCAATCAGCCCGAAAATATTGTTTCACTGCTTATGATCCCGATGCTGATTATTGATCAGCAAAGTTATTTTTCTGGAATCGAATTCCACTTATTACATATGGACACTGTGTATTAACAAAAATTTAATTTAATTTGCTTTAAATCGATTATCAGGACTTTTGTACAAAAAAGACTAAAGATAAAAGATATATAAGCTCAGGTTATATTCAGATAAGAAGGAAATGGCACTAATTTTATCTATTTATCTGATTTTAATCATTAAATTAAATTCTACCCATGTTAGATATTGGATAAATCGCGCTAAACCCCTGGCTACCACCACCCTGTCACGGGCAAAAAAGGGACAATTTATTGGCAAAACAAATAACTGAAATAAATTGTTACAAGTAATGGGTTTTTAAGAAACACTTATTTATGTCATTTTCGATAGCGCACATTTAGCTAAAGACATAATAAGTTAAAAACAAGGGTTATTTAATGATGAAGCGCTGTTCCATAGCATTAGCCTTAACGGTTTTACTGGCGTCAACCCACGTAGTGGCGGCAGAAATTTACAACAAAGACGGTAACAAACTCGATTTAAACGGCAGGGTTAACGCTGGGCGTGTGCTCTCTGACGATGACAGCAACAATGTCGATGCCTCTTACGCGCGTCTGGGCTTCAAAGGTGAAACGGTGCTCGGCGAATCGTTCACCGGCTACGGTCAGTGGCAGTACCAGTTCCAGCTAAACAAATCCGAAGGCAGCGATGCGGTCAGTGGTGATAAAACCCGTCTCGGTTTTGCCGGTTTGAAGTATGGTAAATGGGGATCGATTGACTATGGCCGCAATTACGGCTTGGTCTATGACGTGCTGGCATGGACCGACATGCTGCCCAAGTTCGGCGGTGACTCGGGTAACTCTGACGTATTCCTTTCAGGACGCTCTACCGGGGTCGCCACCTGGCGCAACAGTGATTTCTTTGGGTTGGTGGAAGGGCTAAATATCGCTTTGCAGTATGAGGGTAAAAATGAGCGTACCGGTGATATTGCCGTACGCCGTTCCAATGGCGATGGCTATGCGACCTCCGTCAGCTGGACAGGCGACTCAGGATTCGGCGTGTCGGGTACCTATGCGAATCTCCGCCGCACTCAGGCACAAAACCTTGCCAGCTACGGTAAAGGCGAACGCGCTGAGCATTGGGCGACGGCCGTCAAATATGACGCCAACCAGATCTATCTGGCGGCTATGTATGGCAACACCCATAACGCCACGCCAATCTCCGGCGGTTTTGCCAATAAAGCGGTTAATTTTGAAGCAGTCGCACAATACCAGTTCCTGAATGGCTTACGCCCTTCTCTCGCCTATGTCAGCTCGCGCGGCAAAGATATTGAAAACAAAGGCGAAGCGGATATTTTCAAATATATTTCTGCGGGCACCTACTACTACTTCAACAAAAATTTCATGGTATACGCAGAATACAAATTCAATCTGCTGAAAGACACTAACCCCCTCGGGTTGGCAAATGATGATGTCACCGGCCTCGGCGTAAACTATCAGTTCTGATTGCCGGGCTGCGGTAAACAGGCTGGCTTCTGGCCAGCCTGTGCTGCTACTGGCCAGCCTGTGCTGCTACTGGCAGCAGGCAAGACGCGATCCTACCCAACTTATCTTGCCGCCGCTGTTCTGTCAGGTCAGCCGATAACATGAATCCGGCTGCGGCGTATCAGACAGATCCTGCTCCAGATTCATTTCGCGTAGATTAATTTCAATGGTGGTACATAACGCATCCAGCGGAAGATGATTTTTGGCAAAGCCAAATGGCATCTCCAGCTCTTCAGCCAGCGTATCAAGGGGTAATAGCGACCAAAACAGACGCTAAGTGGTTTTTTGCGAGTTTACTCACATATATTTGCGCTGGGAATATTGACAAAATTCATCGATTCAGCAGGGTCTGTTCCTGCCATTTTAGGGATCGGTAAAATTCAAATTCCCCGTGTCCGGGCCCTGTAAAGTCACCGGCGGTGACAGCTTCAGCGTAATCCAGTTGGAGGTCACCCGCTGTTGTTGACTGTCTTCAAGGGTGACCGACAGATGCCAGGTATTGCTGGCTCCTTGCTGACCGTCCCAAGCGGGAATAATGATACTCCAGCCCCGCGGATCGCTATTGTCAGGCGGCGGTGTCAGGCTCAGCGCCTGGGTATCACCTTGCCAGCTGACGGCCTTGATCTTATTTTTGTGAGCAATTTGTAATTTTAACTGCAACGTTTCTCCGGGCTGAAGCTGCCACGGCGGAGTGGCAAGGAATACCGATAAGGTCTTCAGCTGGCGAAATGCCATAACCGGTGAATTATCGCGATCCACGCTATCATAGCGGCTGCCACTCAGGGACTGTGCTTCAGCCACATTATCTGACGAAAGCTGCTGGCGCAGCGGTACGCCGATACGGTAATTCATCTTCAGCGCGAATTGGTTCTGCGACTCGCCACTCTCTCCTTCTTTACGGCTGGCGGCCAGAGTAAACAATGGCACCGGCGTATAATTTATGCCGAGTGAAACCGCTGAGGGATTCGTCATTGCATTGCCACTGTTAAACAGATCGATATGATCTCCCAGATACTGCTCATAGCTCAGCGTGACACCCAGCTGATGGTAAAATGGCAGATAGCCACGCGTGGTGATGTCATAACCTCGTGCCATGCGCATCTGCGAATTGTCGCTCCGGTTATGCCAGCCCGACAGCGGGTGATAGTAGTTGGCAGAGAAGCGCAGATATCTTCCCCACGCCTCCGCCCCCAGCGATCCGCGTTGCCTGTCCGATCCCAGCAGACTGTCTACAAAAGCGTTATAACCCATGCGCCAGCTTCCGGCGATCCAGCGTTGCCCAAGCCCCGCATTGCCCACGGTGCCATATTCGCTTTGCTCAACGCCCAGCTGGCTGAAGGTCAGATACTGATAGTTATCCTGCCAGGGAGTCAGTAACTGCGCAGACGTGCCGTTAAAGCTGCCGTCATCGGACAACGCCAGGGAGACGCTGGCTCGGCCATAGGGAGACAGCAACTGCTCGCCTTCACTGGCCGCCCGCTGTTTCGCCACATCGCGAAAATGATTGAAGGCCCAGATCCCGGCCTCTTCACGTAGAGATCTGTCGCTGTCGCTGTTCATGCTGGCTTCGCCAATACTTTTGGCGGCTTCAGCAATTTTTTTCTCCAGCTCACCGTCATCGTTCATCTTGCCCAGTGCGGGTAGTTGCTGCTGCATCTGTTCAAAACGCGCAGGATCGGCGAAGGGTGCATCGGGTACACGCATTTGTTGAGTGAAAGCCCGGGCGTCACCGGATGAAAAGCTGCTCAGCGCCAGTGTGGCCAACAGCGAGTAAGGAAAGAACGGATAACGGTCGAATGGGCTCATAACTTAGCTGGCAACACTTTTTAAACGGCGTAAGAGAGAGTTTCATCACAAAACAAGAGAGATAACAGTAACACAAACTACACAATTGTGAGCGAACGGACGCAAATTCAGAATAACGGAATCTGCATGCCAACTGATTGTCAGTTTATCGCCATAGGAGGCGCGGGCGGGATTTGCGTGCCGGCTAACAGGTCCATCATGCTACCGCAATGGTTTGCATTCCCAAAAGCGTCAGGTAGACTAACTTACGGATTTATCTTTATGTAAACTGAACAGTTTTAATCCATTTTTCGCCTGACCTTTTCACTCGGGTTATGCGCGGTGGAAGGTTGAAAGCGGCTGTATTACGCCAGTCATCAACTGGATAGGTGATTTTCACGAGGGATCTCAATAACGCCCCTCGTTATGCAGGTTGCCAGGGACGGCGGTGAGTGATGCAAGTCACATTCAATTATGAATGACTTTTTGCCAACAGGCACACCGTTGAGAAAATTAGACCCTGATGACGTTGGAATTTCACGCAAATCCGGTTTCGCCGGTCAGCCCAGGTAATCCCCTGCTCGCTGCCGCTTTACCGTTGTTGAATGCCATTGTGCAGATCCGCCTGGCGGCAACTCATGACGACCCGGCGGGTTTACGCCACCAGCTGATCGGTGAAATGGGTCAATTTGAAGCCCGTTGTAAGCGGATGACACTGCCTTTTGAAATGATAGTTGGCGCACGTTATTGTCTGTGCGCGGTGCTGGATGAAGCCGCCGCGCAAACCCCGTGGGGCAGCCGCAGCGTCTGGTCTGGCAATGGCCTGCTCGTCACCTTTCATAAAGAAAGCTGGGGTGGGGAGAAGGTCTTCCAGCTACTGGCGCGCATTTCGCAAACCCCCTCAAAGCACCTGTGTTTGCTGGAAGTGATTCACTATTGTTTGCTGCTGGGCTACGAAGGGCGCTATCGCACTATGGACAATGGGCGCTTACAACGTGATGCGGTACGTGGCCGCCTGGCCAGGCTTATCCAGAGTGTGCGTACCGAACCGGCTGCCGATTTACCGCAGGCTTGCGAGGTTGCTCTCCACTGCGCGCCGTCGCGCCCACCTGTCCCGCTTTGGGCCTGCATCTGCGTGACGGCTTTTATCGGCTGTGCCATCTTCACCACACTCAACTGGCAGCTGGGGCGCTCTGCCGAGCCATTGCTGCGTCAAATCTGGCAAACACCGCTGCCGCAGATGCCTGGCGGTCAGCGCACAGCCGCACCGCAGGATCTGTTCGATTTGCGGCAGCGTCTTAGCGACCTTATCGCCTCACACCGGCTTGATGTCACCGACGGCGACTACGGCAATAAAGTTATCCTGCCAGCCGATTCGCTGTTTACTTACCAGGGAGTGACGCTTACCCCGGAAGGACGCGCGCTGGTTGCCCGTGTCGCCAGCGCGATGGAATCCCTCAAAGGAACCCTGCTTATTGGGGTTTACACTGACAATCGGCTGCCTCCTTCCAGTCCTTTTGCATCAACCTATGAATATTCTGCCGCCCAGGCAGAGGCCATCAGTACCATGATGGTGCAGTTAGTGGCCCAACCCTGTATTACCGTGCGCGCAGAGGGGCGCGGCGATAGCCGGGGGCTGATGCCAAATAACAGTGCGGAGAATCGCGCACATAATCGTCGTGTCGAGATAACCCTGTTTACCACACCTGAAAAAGATAATTGCAGCCGCGCTGCGGGGAACAACTGATGCCGGTTACCCTTGTCACACTCTTCACCAGCCGAATGTTGTGGGCAGCGATGGGGTTGACGGCCCTGTCGGCGCTGATCTGGATGGTCGGGCCGCTGCTCTCATCCGCCGACTCTTATATCCTGAGCAGTGCCTCAAACCGCAGGCTGCTGATCGGCATAATTTGGGGGCTGTGGCTTCTGTTGCTGGTTATTCCGGGGCTCTGTCGCGCCTGGTTTAATAGCCGGCTGCTTACGCGGATGCAGTCCGAAAACCACCTTAACGCACAGCGACAGGCGACGGGCGAGATCCTCAACAATCGCTTTAATGAAGCGACGCAGGTTCTGAAGAAAACCCAGTTCGCCCGGCGGAAAGGCTTCTTACCGCGTTTCGGAACCCAATATCTTTACCAGCTTCCCTGGTATCTGATTGTAGGAGCCCCGGGTGCGGGAAAGACCACGGCGCTCATTAACTCCGGATTAGAGTTTCCACTCGGCGACCAGTTTGGCAAAACGGCGCTACGCGGCGTAGGTGGAACCCGCCACTGTGACTGGTGGTTCACCCGGCAGGGTGTTCTGCTGGATACCGCCGGGCGTTACACCCTGCAAGAAAGCCAGCGCGCACGCGACGCCAGCGAATGGCAGACATTTATCACGCTATTGAAGCGTTATCGTCCGCGTCAGCCGATCAATGGCGTCATTATGACCATTAGCGTTGCCGACCTGTTGAGCAATCCGGCCGAGGTGCGCCACGCACAGGCCAGCGCGCTGCGCAGCCGCATGGCTGAACTACACCAACTCACAGGGATCCATTTCCCGGTCTACGTGATGGTGACCAAAACAGATTTACTCAAAGGTTTTATGCGCTATTTCAGCGCACTGGAAAAAAGCCAGCGTCAGCGGTTGTGGGGCTTTGTCTTCCCCTGGCCCGCCGAAAGTCAGGGCGAGAACTGTCTTGATGCCGTATTCGAACGCGAATTTCGCCTGCTTTCAGCAGGGCTGATGCCCAATCTCGGCGAAAAGATGGCCCAGGAAGCGGACCTGACTTTGCGCGCCGAGTGTTTTCAGTTTCCGCAAGAGTTCAGCGCCCTGCGCCCTCTTCTGGCGGAATTTCTTGATATCGTATTCTCCACGCGACAGGGCGAGGTCTCATGGACGGCGCGCGGTTTGTTCTTTACCAGTGCCACCCAGGAAGGTTTACCTTTTGACCGGGTGATGGGCGAGCTGTCGCGTAAACTGCAACTCCCGCATGTGCAGCGACAGCCCATTTCCAGCTGGGACAGCGTCAACCGCAGCGCGCCTATCCCGGCAAATAAAGGCAAGAGTTTCTTTATCCACGGTATGCTCAACGATGTGGTCTTTCCGGAAAGTCGGCTGGCGGGAAGCGATCGCTTGTGGGAACATCGCAACCGCATCCTGCACTGGATTGGCTATAGTGTGCTGGGCCTGTCGTTGTTGGGGGCATCCGCGCTGTGGCTGGTCAGCTATGATAAAAATCAGCGCTATATGCACCAGGTCGCTGAACGTCTTCCCGCCGTTACCCAACAGGCAAGCAGACTGATGGATGAAAAAAGCGATGACATGATCGCCCTGCTGCCGTTCTTAAATGCTCTGG
Organism: Erwinia piriflorinigrans CFBP 5888; assembly: GCF_001050515.1. Classification (GTDB taxonomy): domain Bacteria; phylum Pseudomonadota; class Gammaproteobacteria; order Enterobacterales; family Enterobacteriaceae; genus Erwinia; species Erwinia piriflorinigrans. Next base: position 25,294 of record NZ_CAHS01000015.1, on the reverse strand, counting down.
TCAGATTGCCGCAAAGCAACCAGTTTGCCTTCGATGCACCGCCACTGAGTCTGCGCGGCGGTCTCTATCGTGGCGATCAGATTAGCCGGGCAAGCTGGGGGTTGTACCAGGCTGCGCTGCAATCATTACTGCTGCCGCGCGTGGCGCAGACCATCACCAAGATCCTGCATGATGACCAGGGGGCCGATCCCCTGTTCAGTCGCAATGCGCTACGCGCCTATCAGATGCTGTATCAGCCTCGCAGCTATGATGGTGAATTTCTGCGCGGCTGGGTGATGCAGAACCTGCGGCACAATCCGCACTCCAACGTCAGTACCCGCCAGTTGCAACAGCTGAACTGGCATCTGATCCAGTTACTCGATCGCCAGATCCTCGGCTCACCTTACAGACCTGATAATGCCCTTATGATGAAAAAACTCGCTCAAAATCTGGATAATGCCGGGATGCCACCGGTTTCAGGCACATCCGCCGCCGCCGTTGTCACTCATTTAACGTTGCAGGCTGACGCCGCGCACCCCTAAAAGGTCATCATTATGGCAACGAAATATGACCTGGGGTGGTACGGCAAACTGCCAACTGCGGGTGATTTTTTACAGGAAGGGATACAGGAGGATGCAATCCAAAGCTGGTCAACCTGGTTTAAGACGGGGCTGCTGAGCTGGGATCTCGTGCACGACAATCACCATGACCCTTTTTGTCAGGCCCCGGTATGGAATTTCGTCCTGCCCGCCACGCTCGGCGTGCAGCGTGTGCAAATTGGCTGCCTGATGCCTTCGCGCGACCGCGTGGGACGCGCATGGCCGCTTCTGGCCGTTAAGGGCGTCCCGCTGAAAGAGTGGCATCCTGCCCAGCTGAACATTGCCGGTGACTGGTTTCAAGAGCTGGGCACTATTCTGTATCAGGCGGTACGTGAACGGCATAGCGTTGACTGGCTGGATCAGGCGATGCGTGGCATCGCAGCATTGCCCCTGCCAGATACCGAACGCTCTGATATTCTCGATGTGCTCGGCTATGACCATCGGCCCTGTACTCTGGCGTGGGCCGACGTCGCCAGTCGTTTTGACCCGGCGCAGTACACCAGCTACTGGTGGACAAACCAGAGTGATAACTATCCGCTGAGTACCCATATGCACAGTGGTATTTTGACTGCACGGCTGTTTGCACAATTATTCCACCCAACGGCAGGTTTACGGCCCGGTCATCACGGGTTTTATCCTCCCATGTTTGACTAGCTTTTTTGCACCAGGGAAACGATACGATCGGTCGCAGGAGCGAAGTGAGCGGGGATACGGATAACAGGGGCAAGCATCATCCGGTCAGTCACAAAGAAAGCAGCATCGTCGTGCTTACCCGACCAACCCATGATGGTCCTGCTGTAGCTCACGCACTCGCTGCACCAGGTCGGTCAGGCCGTCATCTAACATCCCGCGCTGCTTCAGCTCCTGCTCTAACGAAAACAGATATTGTGCATTAGTTCCCAGCGGCCCTTGAGCCTGGGCGATCAGCGGGGCGATGGTTTGCACACAGGAGTCCGCTTCATAGAGGACATGACGTGGATCCATAACAAATGCCAGTGCACACACCGTGCGGCCGTCATCCAAAGTGAGGTGGCACCAGGTCGGCAAATAGCATCCCATGATCATTTCGCGCTTCCACAGCAGCTGTAGCTCTTCATGCAGCTTGTCCTCCGGCAAACGAAATGCCAGTCCGCTGGTCTGCCCCCCTTCTTTCAGCGCCAGCATCCTCCCGGGAAGTGTGGCGGTGCCTCGGCCGACGGTCAACCGCAGACAGAATGCACGATGCCAGCCCTCCAGCGTTCCCGCAGCCACTTCATCCGCGACAAACACCGGGTTCCACATCAGGGAACCATAGCCAAATATCCATACAGAACGACTATCTGGACGAGCAGCCAGCGTTGCCGCAAGTGAAGCGGCACGCTGCTCCACGCTCCACAGCAGGGATTCTTCAACATCGCCAAAAGCGGTTTTGCAGTCTGCTTTTAATAAAAAATCTCTTGTTAGCATTGCCACCTCTTACGTCGCTGCATACATCCTTTGAATTCACTGTCCCTGCATTACGTTATCTTCGGCAAAAAATGCACGTTATTAAAGACCTTATGCATTTCCTGCCGTGCGATCAAGTTTGATTCCGATCACAAAAGCAGAAAAAAATTCACCCGATACGTTCTACTGTCATCACGGAATGCCTGTCTGTACCCGCCTGGGGCAGAATTTCCTGGCACAAAAGAGCTTTGATTTTTTTGCTAAACCAGTTTAGCGTGCTGGCAAAACCACATTTCAGGATAATGACGATGCAACAAAAAATTTGGGTACTGGGCGATGCGGTGGTCGATCTGTTACCGGAACAGGAAAGCCATCTGCTGAAATGCCCCGGCGGCGCTCCGGCTAACGTGGCGGTCGGTATCGCCCGGCTTGGTGGTAACAGTGCCTTTATCGGCTGCGTAGGTGACGATCCGTTCGGCGAATTTTTGCAGCAAACCCTGCTGCGTGAGGGCGTCGATATCGCGTCGATGTATCGTGCCGCAGGTCAACGTACCTCGACGGTTCTGGTGTCGCTGGATACAGAAGGCGAACGTCATTTTACCTTTATGGTGCGCCCCTCTGCCGATCTCTTTTTGAGCACGGACCGTCTGCCAGAGTTTGCCAGCGGTGAAGGTCTGCACCTGTGTTCGATTGCCTTGAGCGCAGAACCCTCCCGCAGCGCAGCGCTACATGCCATGCGTGCAATTAAGCAAGTCGGTGGCTGGGTCAGTTTCGACCCCAATCTGCGCAGCGACCTGTGGCAGGATGCGGATGAAATGGCACGAATTGTGGCTGAGGCATTCAGCCTGGCGGACATCATCAAACTGTCTGAAGATGAACTGCATTCCCTGACCGACCGCCCGACGCTGGAACAGGGAATCGATCATTTCACCCGTCGCTATCAGCCCGCGCTGCTGTTGGTGACACGCGGCAGCCAGGGCGTCAGCGTTTGGCAATCGGGCCACCTGCAGCACTTTGCTGCCCCGAAGGTGGAAGTGGTTGATACCACCGGTGCCGGTGATGCTTTTGTCGCCGGACTGCTGGCCGCGCTGGTGCAGGAGAACGATCCGTTGCAGCCACAACGCCTGGCGTTCGCCGTACAGCAGGCGCAGAGCAGTGGTGCTGCCGCCACCACGGCGAAAGGAGCAATGACCGCCCTGCCTTACGCCGCCGACCTCGCCCGCTTCCGCCCGTAGCGGCTAAAATCATCGGGCTGTTGGAAGGCGCCAGGCGCACCCGCAGCTCGATGTCACACGGGATAATTGCTAACCCGGTCACACTTCGTCACCGATGATCATAAATCTGATTGAATAGCTTGATCCATTTCGCTTAATCTCCTGCCGAACCGGTTTAGCAAAAAAATAAGATCATCACTCTGGGAAAGCGTTAAATGAATAAGCCTCATCTGATTACACTGGCCATTGCCCTTGCTCTTGGCACCCCGGCTATTGGCTATGCTGCACCCACTCTCGACAGCCTGGAAGCCCGCCTGGTGGCGATGGAGCAACGACTGCAACAGGCAGAAAAACGCGCCGCACAGGCTGAAACTCGCGCCAGTGAGGCCGAACAGCAGATAGCGCGTCTGGAAACGCAGACTCGGCAGCCAAAGACAGAGCCAGCGACCGCTGTCACGGCCCCCGTCAGCGCTGCTTCCGCTGCGCCCGTTGCGGCCGCTCCCGCGCCTGGCACGCAGGCCGGCGAAGGTTTTGAGTTTCATGCCTATGCGCGTTCCGGGCTGATTATGAATGATTCAGCGGCAGGCACACAGAGCGGCCCGTACCTGACGCCAGCCGGGGAAAGCGGCGGTTCCGTCGGGCGTCTGGGCAACGAGAATAATACCTACGTTGAGCTCAACCTTGAGCACAAGCAACGCCTTGCCAACGGAGCCACCACCCGTTTCAAAACGATGATTGCTGATGGACAGCGTGACTATAACGACTGGACCGGCAGTACCAGCGAACTGAACATTCGACAGGCGTTCGTCGAGTTGGGCAGCCTGCCGACTTTCAGCGGCGTGTTTGCAGACAGCACCCTGTGGGCCGGTAAACGTTTCGACCGTGACAATTTCGATATTCACTGGCTCGATTCAGACGTGGTGTTCCTTGCCGGTACGGGTGGCGGCATCTATGACGTGCAGTGGCAAGATGGGCTGAAAAGCAACTTCTCGCTTTACGGACGTAACTTCGGTGATATCGAAGCCATTGATAACACCATTCAGAACTATATCGTCACCAGTAACAACTTTGCCGGGCCGTTCCAGCTGATGGTCAGCGGCCTGCGCGCGAAAGATAACGACCAGCGCGTGAATACCAGCCGTGAAAACCATAACGCCGGTGACAGCGGTATTCATGCCATGCTGGCGTTACATAACGACAGTTTCTGGGGACTGCGTGAGGGCACGGCAAAAACGGCCCTGCTGTATGGTCACGGTCTTGGTGCCGAGGTCAAGGGCGTTGGCTCCGACGGTAATCTGACGCAGCAGGCAGAGACATGGCGTGTTGCAAGTTACGGTGTCACGCCGATCAACAAGACGTGGAGCTTTGCTCCGGCGGTTCTGGCTCAGAACAGCAGCGACCGCTACGCCGCCGGTGACCACTATCGCTGGGCGACCGTCAATGCGCGCTTTATTCAGGCAATCAATCAGAACTTCGCGCTGGCATACGAGGGAAGCTACCAGTATATGGACCTCGACCCGCAGGGTTACAAACAGCGTCAGGCGGTGTCCGGCAGTTTCTGGAAACTCACCTTCGCCCCGACCTTCAAAGTTGCAGATATCGGCGATTTATTTACCCGTCCGGAAATTCGTCTCTTTGCCAGCTGGATGGACTGGAACAGCTCTCTCGATCGCTATGCCAGCGATGATGCCTTCGGCAGCAGCGGCTTTGGTGCCGGTGGTCAATGGAACTTTGGCGTACAGATGGAAACCTGGTTTTGATACGCGCCTGACAACATAAAAACAAGGTACATAAAGTGAATATTGAAAGAACAGCCCAGGAACTGTTACCCCTGCTAGGAGGGCGGGAAAATATTGCCAGCGCCGCGCACTGTGCCACGCGTCTGCGTCTGGTGATGGTCGATGACGCAAAGGTTCAAAAAGAGGCGATAGAAGCGCTGGAAGGCGTCAAAGGCTGCTTCCGTAATGCCGGTCAGATGCAAATCATCTTCGGCAGTGGCATCGTCAATAAAGTGCATGCGGCATTTGTGCGCGAGGCCGGGATCGGCGAGTCGAGTAAAAGCGAAGCGGCAGATATTGCCGCGAAGAAACTTAACCCGCTACAGCGTATCGCGCGCGTGCTGTCCAATATTTTCGTGCCGATCATCCCGGCAATTGTGGCTTCTGGCCTACTGATGGGCCTGCTGGGGATGGTGAAAACATATGGCTGGGCCAGTGCCGACAGCGCGCTGTTTATCATGCTGGATATGTGCAGCTCTGCGGCGTTTATTATCCTGCCAGTTCTGATTGGTTTTACCGCCGCGCGTGAATTCGGCGGCAATCCTTTTCTTGGCGCGACGCTGGGCGGAATTCTTACTCACCCCGCGCTGACCAACGCCTGGGGCGTGGCCAGCGGTTTCCACACCATGAACTTCTTCGGTCTGGAGATTGCGATGATCGGCTATCAGGGCACGGTGTTCCCCGTCCTGCTGGCAGTGTGGTTTATGAGCCACTGCGAGAAGCGCCTGCGCCGAGTGATCCCCGACTCGCTGGATATCATCCTGACGCCGTTCCTGACGGTGATTATCTCCGGATTTGTCGCTCTGCTGATTATTGGCCCGGCAGGACGTGCATTTGGTGACGGTCTCTCAATGGTACTGAGTACGCTGATCGGCCATGCCGGCTGGCTGGCTGGACTGCTTTTCGGTGGCCTATATTCGGTTATTGTCATCACCGGAGTCCATCACAGTTTCCATGCGGTAGAGGCCGGGCTGCTGGGTAATCCGTCGATAGGCGTGAATTTCCTGTTGCCGATCTGGTCAATGGCTAACGTGGCACAGGGCGGAGCCTGCCTGGCGGTATGGTTTAAGACTCGTGATAGTAAAGTGCGCAGCATTGTCGTGCCTTCCGGCTTCTCTGCCCTGCTGGGGATTACTGAAGCCGCCATCTTTGGGGTGAACCTGCGCTATATCAAACCGTTTATTGCCGGATTGGTCGGCGGTGCGGTCGGCGGTGCCTGGGTCGTGACTATGCACGTTAATATGACCGCAGTCGGCCTGACAGCACTGCCGGGCATGGCGATTGTACAAGCCAGTTCACTGGTGAATTACCTTGTCGGTATGGTGCTCGCTTTCAGCATCGCCTTTGTACTGTCCCTTCTGCTGAAAATCAAGTTTGAGGTAAAAGCATGAGCGAAGCCCATCTGCTGAAGCAGGCTCTGCGCGCCGTGGTGAGCGGTCAGCAGCGTGCATCGCTTGATCATCACCGTCCGGCCTGGCATCTTGCCCCTCCTGTGGGGCTGCTGAACGATCCCAACGGTTTTATCCAGTTTAATCAGCGTTATGTGCTGTGCTACCAGTGGAACCCGCTGGCCTGCCAGCACGGAGCCAAGTTCTGGGGCCAGTGGAGCTCCTCCGATTTGGTTCACTGGCAGCATGAACCGCTGGCGCTGGCCCCGTCGGAAAGCTATGAGAGCCACGGCTGTTATTCAGGCAGCGCGGTGGATAACGCTGGCGTACTGACACTGATCTATACCGGTAATGTTAAATTCGACGATGGCAGCCGCACCGCGTGGCAGTGCCTCGCCACGCGAGATGAACAGGGTGAATACCGTAAGCTCGGGCCGGTGCTGGCGCTGCCCGAAGGGTATACCGGACATGTACGCGACCCTAAAGTTTGGCAGCACAACGACCAGTGGTATATGGTGCTCGGCGCACAGGATCTGACGCTACAAGGCAAGGTGCTGCTGCTGCGTTCACCCGATCTGCACCAGTGGACGCTGCTCGGCGAAATTGCCGGCAGCCAGCTTAACGGACTGGGCGACTTCGGCTATATGTGGGAATGCCCGGATCTGATCGAGTTGGATGGCAGCCAGGTATTGATAGTTTGCCCACAGGGCTTGCCAGCCGAGCAATGGCGTTATCGCAATACCTTCCAGAGTGGTTATTTTTGCGGCGAGCTGGACTATGACCGCGCTCACTTCCGCCACGGCGAGTTTCATGAACTGGATCACGGGTTTGAATTTTATGCGCCGCAAACCTGCCAGAGCGCTGACGGCAGGCGGCTACTGATTGGCTGGATGGGCATACCTGATGGCGACGAGTTCTTTCAGCCGACCAAAGCGCATGGCTGGATGCACACCATGACCTGTCCGCGTGAGCTGACGTTGGCCGCTGGCCGGGTTCTTCAGCATCCGGCGCGCGAACTGCAACAGCTGCGCCAGCAGGAGATTCGGCACAACGGCAGCGCTGACAGTTTACCGCAACTGGATATTGCCAGTGCCGAGCTGGAGCTGTCGATCGACGGCATCTGCCACGCCAGCTTTGCCGACACGCTAACGCTGGACGTTGAGCCAAAAGGCATCACGCTGCGCCGTAACAATCTGCGTAGCGGTGAGCCGGAGGAGCGTTACTGGCTGGGTGAGGTGCGCACCCTGCGTATTCTCTGCGATCGTTCAAGCATTGAGATCTTTATTAATGATGGCGAAGCGGTGATGTCATCGCGCTATTTCCCCGATCCACAGCCCCAACTTCGCTTCAGCGGCAGCGCGGGGATAGCGCTGCGTTACTGGAGGTTAAAACAATGCGTGATAGAATGAGGCTACGATCCCTCTCACCTGAACCGCTGTGACAAAAAACAAACGTATTACCATTAACGATATTGCCCGGCTGGCGGGGGTGTCCAAATCCACCGCCAGCCTGGTGCTGAATGGCCGGGGCAAAGAACTGCGCGTTGCACAGGGAACCCGCGATCGCGTGCTGGAGATCGCCCGCCAACAGCACTATCAGCCCAGTATTCACGCCCGCGCCCTTAACTCCGTCCGCAGTCATACTCTCGGGCTGATAGTGCCGGAAATGACTAACCACGGTTTTGCACGTTTTTCCCACGAACTTGAGATGCTGTGCCGCGATGCCGGTTTACAGCTACTGATCGCCTGTACTGCCGAAAATGCCAGTCAGGAAACGCTGGCGGTTAATAATCTTATTCAACGCCAGGTCGACGGGCTTATCGTCGCCTCCAGCATGTTGAACGATGCACAGTACCAAAAAATTAACCAACAGTTGCCGGTGGTACTGTTTGACCGCCACCTCGGCGAATCGACGCTGCCACTGGTGATCACTGACGCCATCGAGCCGACCGCCAGGCTGGTGCACGCCGTCATGAAAGAGGGCTACGACGAGATCTATTTTTTCGGTGGTCAGCCACGTATTTCCCCAACGCGCGATCGCCTCGCTGGATTCCATCTTGGGCTGGAGCGTTCTGGCGTAATAGCCAAACCAGAGTGGATCATGCACGGACATTATCACGCCAGTTCAGGCTATGAACTGTTCGCTGAACTTTATACGCGTCTTGGCCGCGTGCCGCAGGCGCTGTTCTGCGCTGCCTGTGGGCTACAGGAAGGCGTGCTGCGCTATCTCACCCAGCATCAGCTGCTGGATACGCCGATGCATCTGAGCAGCTTTGACGATCACTACCTGTATGATGCGTTATCGATACGTATTGATACGGTCGAACAGGATGAACGGTTACTGGCATGGAATTGCTTCGAGCTCATCACGCAGCTGATAGACGAGCAGATACCACAAACTTCTCAACGCTGGCTACCGGCACGGTTAAAATGGCGGCGTGCTACGCCATTTGGCGATGAGATTTAGCCCCGGCCGCCTGCTGGCATAAAGGGTAGTGATTGAACGATCGGATGTAAATACGCTAACGCCTTAAAGGCTGATAAGTCTGGTGCCGGACAACCCCGTTAATACCATGTTGATTAGTCTTACATAGCCTGTTTATTGGGCCAAACCTCTGTTTTCATCACATAGTTGCAACACATTCGCCTTAAAATTGACGAGTTAACTTTTCCATTCAGAATAAACCCCACTATTTTTCATCAAGATAGAAGGGTAATCTGCATAAATAGCGCCACTCAAATTGATACTTGCAAAAAAACCGTAAACCAGCGTAAACAAAACCAATAGATTAAGAAAAAAGGGTTATACTTTCACCACTTGTCTTTCAATTTGTCAGACTGTGTCTAACGAGCCTGCGCACGGGTGCAGGTCAACAGGCTTTAGATAAGGAGCGTTTGCCTATGAGTGCGCATGACAGCATTAAAACCCGTCATAAAGAGTCTTCCCTGCTTTTACCCATCGCCGCACTGATTATTTTATGGTTATGGGGCAACACCTCTTCAATTGCATTAGTGACAACCATCAACCTGATAGCGCTGGTGGCTATCCTGAGCAGTGCCTTTAGCGTGGTACGCCATGCTGACGTGCTGGCACATCGCCTGGGTGAACCCTACGGTTCGCTGATCCTCAGCCTGTCCGTGGTTATTTTGGAAGTCAGTCTGATTTCGGCCCTGATGGCCACCGGTGATGCCGCTCCGGCGCTTATGCGTGATACGCTCTACTCCATCATTATGATAGTCACCTGCGGGCTGGTGGGTTTTGCCTTGCTGCTTGGCGGCCGTAAGTTTGCCACCCAGTATGTTAATCTGGCCGGCGTTAAGCAGTACCTGATTGCCATCTTCCCATTAGGAATGATCGTACTGGTGTTGCCAAATGCACTGCCCGGCGGTAATTTTACCGTCGCTCAGGCTTTGCTGGTTTCGGCTATTTCGGCGGCTATGTACGGTGTTTTCCTGCTTATTCAGACCAAAACTCACCAGAGTCTTTTCGTCTATGAGCATGAAGATGACGGGGAAGATCCGCAGCACGGTAAGCCTTCTTCTCACTCCAGTACCTGGCACACCCTGTGGTTAATCGTGCATCTGATTGCGGTTATTGCGGTCACAAAAATGAATGCCAACACGCTGGGATCGCTGTTGACCGAGCTGAATGCACCGGAGCAATTTACCGGTTTCCTGGTGGCGCTGTTGATCCTTTCACCTGAAGGATTAGGGGCGATTAAAGCGGTGCTGGCAAACCAAGTTCAGCGTGCGATGAACCTGTTCTTTGGTTCAGTGCTGGCCACCATTTCACTGACTGTCCCAGCGGTAACCATTATCGCTACTCTGACCGGACAGCATCTGATTTTCGGCCTGGAAGCACCGCAGATGGTGGTCATGATATCCGCTCTGCTGCTGTGCCAGATTTCCTTCTCAACCGGGCGTACCAATGTGCTGAACGGCGCGGCACATCTGGCGTTGTTTATTGCCTATTTGATGACGGTTATGCTGTGATCTACTGCGGGGGACGGCTTATCGCGTCCCCCGCTGCAAGGCCACTTTAGCCTGTCAGATGACGGGGATTATTGTTGGGTCTGCGCCTGATACTCCAGCGAATGTCCGCTTCCCGTCAGTAGCAGGGTTTGTTCGGTCACTTTGACCGCCGCCCCATTCATCAGTACCGAGCTCAAAATCTGCTCCCACTGGTTGAGCTGCGGATCGCTGCACATCATCCGTGTTGATGCCATTTGCGGCACCTTCAGCAGGCCCTGCTCCAGTTTGCCCTGACCGAAGAAGCGGTTACACATCACGCCGCTCACCTTCAGCCCTGCATCAAAGTTGATCCCAGGCTTGATCCCCTCGCGCAACGTCACCGCTTTACCATCCACGGCGCTAAGCACAAACATCCGGTTTGCCAACTGTGGGCTATCGGACTGCGCGGCAATGCTGCTACAGCCGCTTACGGCGATAGCGCCCAGTAGTAATAGCAGGCTTTTCTTCATGATAACTCCTTTAGATACTTTCCATTTTGGTTTAAGAAGATGAGATCTCAGACGGGTCAACGCGCATTATGCGGTCAGAGAACGGGCCCCGGTAAGGCCCGTGAATTGAAGCGATCGATCAGTTGCTGGTATCCAGCTCTGGGAAACTTTTCACCAGATCGTCGATGGCTTTCATCTGCAACAGGAACGGTTCCAGCTTGTCAAGCGGCAGAGCCGACGGGCCGTCACACTTAGCATTCGCCGGGTCTGGATGCGCTTCAATAAACAGCCCGGCAATGCCGACCGCCATCCCTGCGCGCGCCAATTCCGTGACCTGGCCGCGACGACCGCTGGAAGCGGCGCCCATCGGGTCGCGACACTGTAGTGCATGCGTAACGTCAAAAATCACCGGGCTGTTGTTTGATACCTGCTTCATCACGTTGAAGCCCAGCATGTCGACCACCAGATTGTCATAGCCGAAGTTAGCACCACGATCGCAAAGGATAACGTTTTCATTACCCCCCTCGGCAAACTTGTCGACAATGTTGCCCATTTGGCCCGGGCTGACAAACTGTGGTTTTTTGACATTGATCACCGCGCCGGTTTTTGCCATCGCCTCGACCAGATCGGTTTGACGCGCGAGGAACGCTGGCAGTTGGATAACGTCCACCACGTCGGCAACCGCCTGGGCCTGACTCGCCTCATGGACATCGGTGATAATTTTCACGCCAAAAGCCTGTTTGATCTCCTGGAAGATTTTCATCCCCTCTTCCAGGCCCGGCCCACGGTAAGAGTGAATAGAAGACCGGTTGGCTTTATCAAATGAGGCTTTGAACACATAAGGAATGCCCAGTTTCTCGGTAACGGTGACGTAATGTTCACAGATACGCATGGCCAGATCGCGTGATTCCAGCACGTTCATGCCGCCAAACAGCACAAAAGGCAGATCGTTTGCCACCTTAATGTCGCCAATACTAACCACTTTTTGTTTCATCTCTTCGCCTTATATCTCAGGTTCACTTAATTTAGTGAAGGACAATCTGTTTCTGTTCAATGGAGTGGATCTGAACTTTAATCATCTCGCTGACCGGATCTTCAGGACATTGCTCAACAAAGTAGGTCAGATCGCTGAGTGCGATATGTTCGCACTCAAGCTGGGCAAAAATCAGTCCGCGATCGCGAATTTCATACGGATCTTCGGGGTCCATCTGCAACAGCACCTCGCTGGCGTGCAGCGCCAGCTCCATCTGTTTTTCGTCCATCAGCGCAGACTTCAGCGTATCGAGCATTTTACGCAGCACCATGGCCGGCTCTGCTTCCTGGAGATCGTCTTCATAGAGCTCCGCTCCCGGCCCGATATTGCCCTTCAGCCACACTTCCAGCGTGTGCTCATCCAGCGTTTCGCCATTGAATGGGTTGATTAACCATAAATTTTGGTCAATCCATTCGGCACGCAGAACCAGTTGCGTTGGGAAGATCACCGGAAGCAGAGGCAGATCAAGCTTCCCGGCAATATGCAGGAAAATAACCCCGAGTGACACGGCTGTCCCCTGGCGAGTGCCTAATACTTTATCCAGCCACAGGGTATCCGACAGGCGGTAAACCCCGCTGGCACCGCCAAATCCCCAGCGGCCCCAGAAAAGTTCAATCAGTTGCTGTAACTGCAAATCAGCGCCCAGCTCCGAGGGGATTTCAGCACGCGCTTCATCAACCAGCTGTGCCAGCTGCTTTCTGGCCTCATCGTCAGGAAAATCGCTGCGGATATACCGCGATGCAGTTATCATCGCTTCACTCAGCGACGTACTGCTAAAATCAAAATCAACTATCGACGTCATACAAACCCCAGCAGTGGCATTTTAGTGGTGGCTGACCTGATGATAGTCAGCCAGGCGATCAACGCCACAGCAAACGCCATCCAACGCGCTTTTTTGTGTGCGCGGGCGGCGTCCTAAAGCAATAAAACTCAGCGCAAGGCAGATGATAACGCCAAACGGCTTTTCCGTCAGCCAGTTACCCTGCGCGCTGAACAGGTAGAAATGAGTCATCGTCACCACGCCTGAAGTCAGCAGCATGGAGGAATGCGTCCGTAACATCAACGTTGTGATGGCAATGCTCGGCAAGTGAAGATTTTTTAGAGGCGTGTACCAGGCAACCATTTAGCGTCCCTTGCTAGTGTTTTTTTGCCCGAAGGTCACGCGATCGTTGCCGCCGTAATCCTGACAGGTTGCGATCTGACAGAATCGATTGTCCGCTAAAATTTGTCGTATCCTTTCGCCCTGCTGCCAACCGTGCTCTAAAAGGAGCCATCCCCCGTCAGCTAGATAGTGTCCTGCCTTAGCGGCAATAATTTTGATATCCGCTAAACCGTTATCGCCAGCCACCAGTGCGCTGGCGGGTTCAAAGCGCACGTCCCCCTGCGACAGGTGCTCATCAGCCGCGTCAATATACGGGGGGTTGCTGACAATCACGGCAAATCTCCGCCGATCGAGTGCGGAAAACCAGTTCCCCGGCATAAAGGTGGCGTTAGTCAGGCCAAGCCTGGCGGCATTATGCTGTGCCAACGCCACTGCGGCAGGAATGCGATCGATCCCCACCACCTGACAGTCTGGCCGTTCACTGGCCAGCGCCAGCGCGATTGCCCCGCTGCCGGTGCCCAGATCCAGTATGGAGCAGGGCTCGCCAGGCAGACGAGCCAGCGCCTGCTCAACTAACACTTCGCTGTCTGGACGCGGGATCAGCGTATCCGGTGTGACGCACAGCGACAGTGACCAGAACTCACGTTCTCCCGTCAGATAAGCTATCGGCTCACCGGCCGCGCGTCGCGCCAGTAACGCATCAAGTCGTTTCAGCGCTGCTGCGTCCAGCACGTTATCATCAAACCCGATCAGCCAGGCACGAGATTTGCCGGTCACCAACCCCAGCAGGATCTCCGCGTCACGCTTAGGACTGTCACTTTCGCTAAGTTGAGCGGTTGCGGCACGCAGCCAGTCACGTATCTGCATTAATCCTGTCCGGAGAGCGCCGCCAGCTGATCGGCCTGGTATTCCTGCACGATAGGCTCAATCAGCGTATCCAGCTTACCTTCCATTGCTTCATCCAGGCGGTAAATCGTCAGATTGATGCGGTGGTCGGTCACACGGCCCTGAGGGAAGTTATAAGTGCGGTTACGGTCGGAGCGATCGCCGCTGCCAAGCAGGTTGCGACGAGTAGAAGACTCTTCCTGTTGACGTCGTGCCATTTCAGCAGCACGAATGCGTGAACCCAGCACGCCGAGCGCTTTGGCTTTGTTTTTATGCTGGGAACGTTCGTCCTGACACTCCACCACGATCCCGGTTGGCAGGTGGGTAATACGAATGGCGGAGTCGGTGGTGTTAACATGCTGTCCACCCGCCCCGGAGGAACGGAAGGTGTCTATTTTCAGGTCGGATGGATTGATATCCGGCAGTTCGGCTTCCGGCAATTCGGGCATCACCGCTACGGTACAGGCCGAAGTATGAATGCGGCCCTGCGATTCCGTTTCCGGCACACGCTGAACACGATGTCCGCCGGATTCAAACTTGAGGCGTCCGTAGGCCCCTTCGCCGATGACCTTAGCGATAACCTCTTTGTATCCACCGTGCTCACCTTCGTTGGCGCTCATTACTTCCACTTTCCAGCGCCTGGATTCGGCGTAGCGGCTGTACATGCGGAACAGATCGCCGGCAAAAATGGCCGCTTCATCCCCGCCCGTTCCGGCGCGGACTTCCAGATAGCAGTTGCGTTCATCATCAGGATCTTTTGGCAGCAGCAGTACCTGTAGCTGCTGTTCAAGCTCTTCGCTGGTGGCGCGCGCTGCCTGTAGCTCTTCCTGTGCCATATCGCGCATTTCGACATCGCTGAGCATCATTTCAGCGGTTTCAATGTCTTCCTGGCTCTGCTGCCACTGACGGAAACACTGACTGACGTCGGTCAACTGGGCATATTCCCGCGACAAAGCGCGAAAACGCTCCTGATCGGCAATGACGCCAGCATCGCCCAGCATCGCCTCGACCTCTTCGTGACGCTCCTGCAAGGCTTCCAGTTTGGCAACAATAGAAGGCTTCATTCGTATTATTTTACCTTTTAAAAAGTGAGACCTGAAACGCTACTCCAGCCCGAGGCTGTCGCGTAAAATTTGCAGGCGTTCGCCATCGCCATCGCGGGCGGCCTGCTGAAGAGATTTGGTTGGGGCGTGGATCAAACGATTGGTTAATTTATGAGCCATATCACGCAGTACCTGTTCGGCATCAGCTCCCTGCTGCAAAGACTGGATGGCGCGCGCCTCGAGTTCAGCGCGCACCCGATCCGCCGAAGAGCGGTAGTCGCGAATGGTTTCAACCGCGTTCTGCGCACGCAGCCAGGACATAAACTCGCTGCTTTCTTGCACAACGATGGTTTCAGCCTCTACCGCTGCGGCCTGCCGCTGTGCCATGTTGCTTTCAATAATCGCCTGCAGGTCATCAACGCTGTAAAGATAGGCGTTCGCCAGTTTGCCCACTTCCGGTTCAACATCGCGCGGCACGGCAATATCCACCAACAGCATGGGTTGATTACGCCGTTTTTTTAACGCACGCTCCACCATTCCTTTACCAATAATTGGCAGCGGGCTGGCGGTAGAGCTGATAATAATATCGGCTTCGGCGAGACGCTCATCGATATCTGCAAGGCTGATAACTTCAGCGTCAACTTCCGCAGCCAGCACCTGCGCGCGTTCGCGCGTGCGGTTGGCAATCATCAATTTTTTCACCTTGTGCTGATGCAGATGGCGCGCGGCAAGCTCAATGGTTTCACCCGCCCCAACCAGAAGTACATTGACCGTGGTGAGCGATTCGAAAATTTGACGCGCCAAGGTACAGGCGGCAAAAGCCACCGAAACCGCACTGGCACCAATCTCCGTTTCGGTGCGCACACGTTTTGCCACGGAGAAAGATTTCTGGAACATGCGCTCCAGTTCACTGGACAGCGAATGCCCGCGCTGAGAGTCAGCAAAGGCTTTTTTCACCTGTCCAAGAATTTGCGGTTCCCCCAGCACCAGTGAATCAAGCCCGCTGGCCACGCGCATCAAATGGCTAACCGCCTCATTATCATGATGCCAATAAAGGCTTTTCAGCACCTCGTCGGGGCTCAGTTGATGATAATCGCATAGCCAGGCTATCAGCTGATCCTGCAGGTTCTCTTGCTGTTCAACACTAAGGTACAACTCGGTACGGTTACAGGTAGACAGCACCACGCCACCCTGTATTAGCGGCTGGGCCATCAGGCTGTTGAGCGCCTGTTCGAGGGTATCTGGCGTGAACGTTACACGCTCACGCAGGGCCACAGGTGCCGTTTTATGATTAATTCCGAGAGCCAGTAACGTCATGGTGACAGGTCGGGGAGATCCCACTGTTGATAGGGTTTTGTGAGGCGCATTCTACAAGATGCGCGGGATCAATAAAAGCCATGCTTCGTCTATCCCTGCAACAAGATATCCCTTACTTCGTTCGAATCAGATAATTTGTTCATTGACGGCATCAATTTAGCTGGTTAGCGTGAGCGGTTAATGCGGCAAGTATGCCCGAACCGAGTCTGAGGAGCTGACCTGATTATGTTATTGTCGAATCGCCGCCTGTGGCGGCTTCTTCCCCTTGCCAGCCTGCTGTTGACGGCCTGCGGCCTGCACACGCAGCCGCAAAAACCCGGTCAAAGCCCGACGTCTGCGCAGTGGCATCAGCACCAGCAGGCGGTTGAAAAAATAACCCAGTATCAAACCAGAGGGGCTTTTGCCTGGCTCTCCGATCGGCAAAAAGTCTATGCCCGTTTTAACTGGCAGCAAAGCGCGCCAGACCGCTACCGTCTGCTGCTGACCAACCCGCTGGGCAGTACCGAATTGCAGCTGGATCAGCAGGGCCAGGTAGCACAGATCGTCGACAACAAAGGCAAACGGTATGTCAGTAACGATGCTGCGCAGATGATTTCTCAATTGACCGGCATGACCATTCCATTGAGTAACCTGCGCCAATGGATGATGGGCCTGCCGGGCGAAGCTACGGATTATCAGCTGGACGATCGCTACCGCCTGCGTGAGGTCAATTTCAGTGAAGAGGGTAAACAGTGGCACGTTACCTACCTGAGCTACCACGACGAGCAAAACCCACAGCTGCCTGCGAATATTGAACTGCAACAGGGCGACCAGCGAATTAAGCTGAAGATGGATAGCTGGACGGTAAAATGACAACCACATGGCCCGCACCGGCAAAGCTCAATCTTTTTCTCTACATCACCGGCCGCCGTCCGGATGGCTATCACAATCTGCAAACGCTTTTTCAGTTCCTCGATTATGGCGATACTCTGACGATTGAAACCAATCAGAGTGGAGCTTTGCAACTGTTAAGTCCACTGGACGGCGTGGCCGACGATGAAAATCTGATTATTCGTGCGGCAAAACTGCTGCGCGAACAGGCGCAAAAGCATGGCACCCTGCCCGCTAATGCCGGTGCAAACTTCGCGGTAACCAAACGGCTGCCGATGGGCGGTGGCCTGGGCGGCGGCTCTTCCAACGCCGCCACGGTGCTGGTGGCGCTGAATCATCTTTGGCAAACTGGCTTCAGTTTTGAACAGCTGGCAGTCTTTGGGTTGCAGCTAGGTGCCGACGTGCCGGTGTTTGTGCATGGCTTCGCCGCTTTCGCCGAAGGGGTTGGTGAGCGGCTTACGCCGGTTTCACCCGCTGAGAAATGGTACCTTGTGATGCATCCTGGGGTCAGTATTGCCACACCTTTAGTCTTCAGTGACCCGGCATTGACCAGAAACACACCACATCGTGAAATCGCAGCCTTATTATCGAGCGAATTCCGCAATGATTGTGAGACAGTAGTAAGAAATCGTTTTTGCGAGGTTGAACAGCTCGTTTCCTGGCTGCTAGAATATGCGCCGTCACGCCTGACCGGAACGGGTGCTTGTGTGTTTGCTGAATTCGACACCGAGTCCGCCGCCCGTCAGGTGTTTGAGCTGGCTCCGGCTGGATTGCAGGGGTTTGTTGCGCGAGGCGTTAACATTTCTCCGCTACACCGCACCCTGTCGGAGCAACCGAGCCTAATGTGACAGTGTCACCCTGTTCCAGACACTGCACAACCGCTCTCAGATAACCCGACATCCCTGGCGCTGCTTCAGCGTTAAGGATGTCGGGTAAGACACCCGTATGAAAACGTAAACAGTATTCCGCCCAGTGCTGTTTTCGATATTTCATTCTCTGGACGCAAAGCCTGAGGTTCTTCTCGTGCCTGATATGAAGCTTTTTGCTGGTAACGCCACCCCGGAACTAGCACAACGTATTGCCAACCGCCTTTACACCAGCCTGGGCGACGCCGCCGTCGGTCGTTTCAGTGATGGTGAAGTGAGCGTACAAATCAACGAAAATGTACGCGGTGGTGATATTTTCATCATCCAGTCCACCTGTGCTCCTACCAATGACAACCTGATGGAACTGGTTGTGATGGTTGATGCCCTGCGTCGCGCTTCCGCTGGTCGTATTACTGCGGTCATCCCCTACTTTGGCTATGCACGACAGGATCGCCGCGTGCGCTCGGCCCGTGTTCCTATCACTGCCAAAGTGGTTGCCGACTTCCTTTCCAGCGTTGGTGTTGACCGCGTTCTGACAGTGGATCTGCACGCTGAACAGATTCAGGGCTTCTTTGACGTCCCGGTAGATAACGTGTTTGGTAGCCCCATCCTGCTCGAAGATATGCTGCAACTGGGTCTGGAAAACCCGATTGTGGTCTCCCCGGACATCGGCGGCGTGGTACGCGCCCGTGCCATTGCTAAGCTGCTGAACGACACGGATATGGCGATTATCGATAAGCGCCGTCCGCGTGCCAACGTGTCACAGGTGATGCATATCATCGGCGACGTGGCTGGCCGCGACTGTGTGCTGGTTGATGATATGATCGATACCGGTGGAACCCTTTGCAAAGCAGCCGAAGCGCTGAAAGAGCGCGGGGCTAAACGTGTATTTGCTTATGCCACTCACCCTATTTTCTCCGGTAATGCGGTCGAAAACCTGCGTAACTCGGTGATTGATGAAGTGGTGGTTTGCGATACTATTCCTCTGCCGGAAGAGATCAAAGCATTGCCTAACGTGCGTACCCTCACTCTGTCAGGCATGCTGGCTGAAGCGATTCGTCGTATCAGTAATGAAGAGTCCATTTCAGCGATGTTTGAGCATTAAGAGGCATTAAGCTGGCTGAATACCGTATTTGCTCCGGCATTATCTGATGCCAGGGCTTGATGCAGATTCAGCCTTTCAGTGCTGAGCACCTATTTTTTATGTCAGCACTTAGGGACAGGTAAGCGCCTGTCCCTTTTTATTTGAGCTGAGTTTTATTGATTAAGACAGGGTGTGGGCAAAGGGTAAATGCAGTTATCTGGCAGGAAATGAATGGGACAGTATCCACTCGGCAGCCCATAGTGAACAAAACTGTGCGCCCGTCTTAACAGGCGCAAACCTTACCATCACTGATGACGATGGTGATTGTGATGGTGCTGACCACCGCCATGACGGCAGCGCTGGTCGCCGCAATGGCGCACCCAGTAATATCGGTCGGCGATTTTTTCCCGACCACTGATTCTGGCCCCAGCTAACCACATCAGAGCACCGATAAAAATACTGAATATCGCACCATTTACCATAAATTGCGGCAGGCTGAGCTGTGGGAACTGATTCACCACGGAGTAACCAATGCCGGCAATCATTACCACCAATCCCAATATCATCAGTCCGTTACCTAAAAGATGTGTATGTTGACGTTTCATCGTGACCCCCAGACCTTTTCAATAGCAGACTCCGCTTCCACACAAAGCCAGTTTAGGAAACATTAAGAGATTTTGATGAGTCAGCGATCACATTTAGCGGTGATTATTTGACAAATTTTTACGTAAGGAGAACTTTGTACTTTACTGTCTTATACGCGCTTGCCTGCTGTTATAAATCGGGTTTTTACGCAGATCTTTGAGTTATCCGTTCTGCTTGAGTAAACTGGCCGCTTTCATCCGTATTTTGCAGGAAACATGATAAGTGAGCCGAATTAAACTGATCGTTGGACTGGCAAACCCCGGCGCCGAATATGCCGCCACGCGCCATAATGCTGGTGCCTGGTACGTTGACCTGCTGGCAGAGCGCCATAATCAGTCATTGAAAGAAGAGAGCAAATTTTTCGGCTACACCGCGCGCCTGAATATAGGGGGTGAAGATGTGCGCCTGCTGGTTCCCACCACGTTTATGAATCTTAGCGGCAAGGCAGTTGCCGCAATGGCGACCTTTTATCGTATTCCTGTTGAAGAAATTCTGGTGGCTCACGATGAACTGGACCTGCCGCCGGGCGTGGCGAAGTTTAAACAGGGGGGCGGCCACGGCGGTCACAATGGCCTTAAAGATATCATTAGCAGGCTAGGTAACAACCTGAATTTTCATCGTTTGCGCATCGGTATTGGCCATCCGGGGGATCGACAGAAAGTGGTTGGATTCGTACTGGGTAAACCTCAGGCAGTAGAACAACAGCTGATCGATGACGCGGTAGATGAAGCAGCACGCTGTACCGAACTCTGGCTGAAAGAAGATCGTTTGAAAGCGATGAACCGCCTGCATAGTTTTAAAGCGGGCTGATCGAACTCCCTGTTCCAGTAAAGCTCTCTCCGGGCGGTGGCTAATTCACTTTGCCCCGTGTGACAAGATGCCGTAGCAGATTGTCCAGGGTCAGCATCGGCATAAAATAGCCCTGAACCGCCCAAATATGGCTATCGCGCAGCACCTGTAGCTGCGCATTATCAATCATGCCTTCAATAATTATACGGCTGCTGTACTGGCGAATACGATCGATCAAGATGTTGAACCAAGGTTTACGCACGTTTATCTGGTAAAACTGACGATCCAACTTAATCGCTTCAAACATATTTGACTGTAGTGCATGCAGATTGGCATGTCCCGCGCCGAGATCGTTCAGCCATAACACATTAAGCCGTTCCACCAGCGTGCGCAGCAACGGGTTATTCATACCATCATGCAAATTAGGAAACTGTTCCGACAGCCTGAGCCGAACAAATGGCAGATGACTGAGCATTTGCTGTATCAGAGAGGACTCAATGACCGCCTGCGCCTGCTGAAAATCGATTGCCAGACTGCATAACAGCCCATGCTGAAGGAAAATATCCGCGTGATGTTCAACAATCAGCAACTGATTTAACAATCGAACCTGCGCCGGCATAAATGGCTGTGGAGCCAAAGGGTTGCCATGACCGGGTTTATTCTGTGGGCGGTAACATAAGTCGATGGCAATCAGCTCTCCGCAAAGCGTATGCAGAGGAATACAAAGAAATTCGTTTTTCATGCTGCCAACCGATTAACAGGCGTCCTGCCAATGAAATAACCTGTATTCTTATCAACTATAATGAATAAAACCGTCTGCACCGTGATGCATGACGGTTTTCAGATTATCGGCAGGATCGCCATCGGCTTTACGCTTCAAACATCGTTACTGGCAACTTTGTAATCCGGGTCGTCTAACTCATGAGTGCAAAAAGGTCCGGCCTGTTGCAGCAGACTGATACAGTCCTCACTGAGATGACGCAGACGCAGATTTTTTCCGGCCTCCAGATAGCGGGTTGTAAGTTTATCAATAGCCTCTACCCCACTGGAATCCATTACGCGGGTGCGAGCAAAGTCAATCACCACATTATCCGGGTCTTGCAGCGGATTAAATAACTCCTGAAAAGCCGTGGTGGAACCAAAAAATAACGGTCCTTCCAGTTGATAGGTCTTATGCTCCTGCGTCTCAGAGCGCTCAATAACACGGATACGCGCATGCTGCCAGGCAAAGACCAGTGCAGAAATAATCACACCACAGATCACCGCCAGTGCCAGGTCGGTGAAAATGGTGACCAGCGTCACCGCTACCATAATCACAGCATCCGCTTTCGGCATACGCTTCAGACGACGCAGAGAGCTCCACTCGAAGGTATTGATACAGACCACAAACATAATGCCCGCCAGCGCCGCCACAGGAAGCAGTGCGATATACTGCGACAGACTGACAACAAACAGGATCAGTAGTAGCGCGCCAACGAGGTTAGAGATACGCCCACGCCCACCGGAGGTGAAGTTGATAATCGATTGGCCAATCATCGCGCAACCCGCGAAGCTACCAAAAAAGCCACAAAGGGTATTTCCGATCCCTTGCGCGACGCACTCCTGATTACCAGCACCCTTTTTACTGCCCATTTCGTCGAGCACAGAGAGTGTTAATAACGACTCAATCAGCCCCACCAGCGCAATCACCACCGCATACGGCAGCACGATTTTCAACGTTTCCCAACTCAAGGGAGCAGTCGGCAGGTGGAACTGCGGCAACGTGCCGGAGATATCCGCCAGATCGCCGACACGCTTGGTATCAAGGCCAAAACCAACCGCAATGGCGCTGATGGCAATCAGCGCGGCCAGTGAACCGGGAATAGCTTTGGTCAGTTTAGGAAACAGCCAGACTATCAGCATAGCGAGTGCCACAAGGCCATACATCACCGGCCCCTGCCCTTTAATCATTGGGAACTGGGCCAGCATAATGACAATGGCCAGCCCGTTAACAAAACCGTAAATCGCGGGTTGCGGCACCAGGCGGATAAATTTACCCAGCCGCAGCACGCCAATCGACAGCTGGATTAGCCCCGCAAGGATCGTCGCCAACAGCACATACTCGTAGCCATGCTGGGTTATCAGGCCAATCAATACAACAATGATGGAACCTGCTGCGCCAGAAATCATTCCCGGTTTGCCGCCGAAAAAGGCGGTTATCAACCCCAGGATAAAGGCGGTGTGCAGCCCAATGGTCGGTGAAAGACCGGCCAGCAGCGAAAAGGCGGTGGCTTCAGGGATCAGTGCGACAGAGACCACTGCCCCGGCCAGGACGTCATTTTTCACGTCTCTCGCCCTGAAATTTTTCAGGTTAAACATACTCTTTCCAGTCTTCATTTAGCGTGATTGATAGTCAGTGCCGCATTTATCGGGCACAGCTGGCTCGTCAGAATGACGAGTGGCGGCAACAGGCGTTGCGCAGAGGGGAGGCATTTTAAGGTGGCGTAAGCCGCGAGCAATGCATCTGCAGGATCCCCCGGATCTTTGTAAAGTCGTGTCAGTATGGGAAAATGTGAGCAGGATCTCAAGAACTAAGTTAGCTGGGGCATGAGAAATCAACGCCATTAAGGCTAAAATTACGTGTATAATGCGCGTAAACTTATAAGACAACCGTCTGTGACAATATCCAGAGGTCTTTATTTACCTCTTGATTATCAAGCTATTAAGGTGATTCAAACATGGGATTCAAATGCGGTATTGTGGGCCTGCCAAACGTCGGGAAATCCACCCTGTTCAATGCGTTAACTAAAGCGGGTATCGAAGCTGCTAACTTCCCGTTTTGCACCATTGAGCCTAATACCGGCGTCGTGCCAATGCCTGATTCACGTCTGGACCAGTTGGCGGAGATCGTTAAGCCGCAGCGCATTCTGCCAACCACGATGGAATTCGTTGACATTGCCGGACTGGTCAAAGGGGCTTCTAAGGGCGAAGGCTTGGGTAATCAGTTCCTGACTAACATCAGGGAAACGGAAGCGATTGGTCACGTAGTACGCTGTTTTGAGAACGACAATATCATTCACGTGAACAATAAAGTCGATCCGGCTGATGATATCGAAACGATTAACACCGAACTCGCCCTGTCCGATTTGGATACCTGTGAGCGCGCCTTGCAGCGCGTGCAGAAAAAAGCGAAGGGTGGCGATAAAGATGCCAAAGCCGAGCAGATTGCGCTGGAGAAATGCCTGCCACATTTGGAAAAAGCCGGCATGCTGCGCGCGCTGGATCTGAGCGACGAAGATAAAGCAGCCATTCGCTATCTGAGCTTCCTGACCCTGAAGCCAACCATGTATATCGCTAACGTCAACGAAGACGGTTTCGAAAACAATCCTTATCTGGATAAGGTGCGTGAGATTGCAGCTAGCGAGGGCTCCGTAGTGGTGCCGGTTTGTGCCGCTGTGGAATCGGACATTGCTGAACTTGAAGATGGCGATCGCGAAGAGTTTATGGCCGAGCTGGGTATTGAAGAACCCGGTCTGAACCGCGTGATCCGCGCCGGTTACAGCCTGTTAAACCTGCAAACTTACTTTACCGCTGGCGTAAAAGAAGTGCGCGCCTGGACCATCCCGGTTGGTGCAACAGCACCGCAGGCTGCCGGTAAAATCCACACCGATTTCGAGAAAGGCTTTATCCGCGCACAGACTATCGCTTTTGATGACTTTATTGCCTTCAAGGGTGAGCAAGGGGCCAAGGAAGCCGGTAAGATGCGTTCAGAAGGTAAAGAGTATATTGTGAAAGATGGCGATGTAATGAACTTCTTGTTTAACGTCTAATTCGCTTTTGTTGTCTAATGAGGTTCATTGAATCTCATGGCGACCACAAAAACCCCATAAAATCCACGCGGTTGCGTGGATTTTTTTTCCTGTAACGCAGCCAAATATGAGTAGCAGATACTTCCATCTTAACTTCAGGTAAGCACAATAACGGTATAAGAAATACATCAGTCATCATTATGTTTACTGAGACGCAATGCTGCGCGGTAAACTCGCTTAGGCACGGGAGAAATACGGGCAAGACCGCAAATAAACCCGACACAGGCCAGAATTAGATAAGATCCACCAGCTTAACGAAGCATTCAACACTTTTGAGTTTATCGCTAAAGAGTGGGTGCGAATGAAAGACTGGTAGAAATCACCAAAACGCGTCGGCTGGATATGCTGGGGCGTGTGGTTTTCCCCTCCATTGGCAAACTCCCTATCAGGAAGCCACCCCGCACAACATTCTTAAAATTCTTCAGGAAACCGCTAAACGAGGCGCACCGACAGTTGCCACTGATGCCCGACGCACTATTTCATCAGTTTTCGAGCTGGCAGTGGCGACTCTGATCTCTTCCCTTTCAGTCTCCCAATCAGCAGCAACCATGTTTCCATACTGGTTTGAACATCACTGATCGTGGCCGCAGTTTAAACCCTAAATAGCTGATCCTAATATCGCTACACTTTGGCCAGACCATGCAGCCCGCCCGGGAAGGGGCTGATCGTTTCGATAAAGTGCCTCACCTTCTGAAGTCATTGCCACATTGAACGGTACTGATGATTGCGGGTGATTGTGTCGTGTAATGCCTGCCACAACCGTTCAACGTGATTGACCCACGGCGAGTAAACCGGCTGATAAATGACTCTGAACTTTGGATTCTATTTCAGCCAGCACAGCCTTTCCCGGCTCTTGTGGATGATGTAGCTATCCACGATGAGCGTGATGCTTCGTGCCCGGCGGTAGGTCGCTTTAAGGTGTTTAATCAGGCTGATAAACAGCCCCGAGCTTTTACTACTGCCACCCACG